>NZ_HE610986.1:700643-813068 GCF_000285535.1 Bacillus timonensis
CACTGTCCCCCTGTCCCTATTTTTTGATTCGGTATTGGTGGTCTTCTCCGCTATTACCTGGGCTTATGTAGTCGATCCAATCTCCGACTATATTTATATTGCGGACCCATGTTTCATTACTTACTTTTTGTTTGCTTGTTCCATCTGTTTTCATTTTATATATTTTACGGTCATCTTGTGTATTTCTGTAGTACATCCAGTCACCTGAAATATTTAATCGATCAGCAGAGGCATTGGCAATCTTTATTTTAGAGGATCCATTGGTTTTCATTTTATAAATAGCTTGGTTTGATTGGTCGATATAGTATATCCAGTCGCCAACAACGTTTATCTCTGTTTGATTTCCTTTGTCTAACATTGTTAGGCTTGAACCATCAATTTTCACTTTATAAAGGGGATTCTTCGGACCTTCTTGCGTACTATAAAAATACATCCAATCATTGACAACATTAAGACCGGTATAATACCCTTTTTTAATTTTTGTTAACTGGCTACCATCTGTTTTTACTTTATAAACGCCTTCGCGCCCCTGATAGTAATCAATGTAATAAATCCAATCGTCGACGACATTCAGAAATTCCCCACTAGTTCCGTCCAATTTCTTTTTATTGGTGCCATCGATTTTCATTTTATAAATTGTTCTGTCATCAGCAACATTACTATAATAAATCCATCCGTCTAATACACTGATATATTCAGCAGGTTCATTGGTTAGTTTCTTTTTACCTGAACCATCTATTTTTACTTTATAAATAAAAGCATCACCAATATTAATATAGTAAATCCAGTCACCTTCAATCGCAGCTATTGCTCCATTGATAATATTGCCAACGGAGTTACCTGTATATAGGGTTGAAATATCGTCTTTTATTCGATCCGAAACTGCACCTGTTCCTCCAAGAATAGTAATGGAATCTGTTCCTGTGGAGTCTATGTAATTCAGTACACTTTGTGATGCTTTTGTAGGATTTACTAGGATAATAGGACGTTTTAGTTTTCCTGCTAGAGGTCCTCCAGCCAATGCATCAGGAAAATCACGACTCGTTGATAAGATAATTCCTTTGTCTTCTTGGTAAAATTTCTTGGCTACTTTAATACTCGTTTCACTTCTATCTGCCCCTGAAATCCTTTCAGTGGATATGCCTAAATTGGCAATTTCCTGAGCAACTGCATCTTTTATTACACCTGTGCCACCAATAATGATGACTTTTTTGATTCCCCAATTAGTAAGAACTTGTTTTGTGTCATTATCTAGTTTTGTCGAATTTGAAAAAAGGATTGGCCATCCATTTTCAGAGGCTACACCGCCTATTCCTAAAGCATCAGGGTAATTTAGTCCGTACGCTAATACTGCTGTGTCCTGGGTGTTCATCTTTCTCAGTTGATTTCCAATCTCTCTAGCCGTTGCATATCGAGTCTTTCCTGAGACACGTGTAACTTTATATCCCTTGTTTTTTAATTGGTTGACCACATCATTGCTGATTGCAGCCGTGCCCCCTAATAAATAAATAGTCGTTGCTTTCAATCTACGAATTTCGTCTAAAGTAGATTGTGGAATTGTATCCTTTTTAACGAGAAGGATTGGTGCTTCTAGTGCGTATGACAAAGGTGCTCCCGCCAATGCATCGGGAAAATTTGTGCCATTGGCCAACACAACACTTTCTGCGTTTTCCCACCCTAGTTTACTAATGCTTACGGCTGTATCGTACCGGGTTTTCCCTGCTATTCTATTAAAATCAGCAGCCTCCGCTTTCTCCGCTCCGAAGAAATCATGAAACTCTGGTACGAAAAGATTTGAAATGAATAGCGTAATTGCTAATGTAAAGGTAAAAATTCTTTTGTTCAAATGTTCCATCTCCTGCTGTTTTTTGATAACAATACTATGATTAGTCAGAAATTATGTACTTGTTGAATGTTCATTAGCCTAATTTGGTTTTTGGGACAGAAAACCTGTCCCCATGTCCCACCCAAAAAAATGCTGGGACAGAAAGCCTGTCCCTATGTCCCTACCTATGTCCCTACATCGTTCGTTGCATGTCGTCGTATACTTCTCCGGTTATTGGGTTTACGCCAAACCAGCTCCAGGTTGCGGTATGGCCTTCTCCATTTTCGTATGTTGTGATGGTGTATACGTGAATGTAGTAATCGCCTAGCTCGTTTTTGCCTTCTATTTCAACGTACACATCAGGCTTATTTTCAATATCTAATTCTTTACGAACCAACTGTATCGCTTCTTCTTCACTAATTTTGTATGTATCAGGGATGGATTCAGTTGGAACTTCAAATTTATATACGCCACCGTTCACCGTGTATCCGTCAAACGAGTCATATTCTGGGTAGTAAAAAATAAAACTTTCTTCTCCATCAATTGTGGATAGTCCAGCATATTCAGCGGTAGTAACACTCATTTCCTTTTTATAGGTTGTTATTTCTTCCTCTGTTAAAACTACTGGTTCATCTGTGAATTCAACATTATCAATTACCCAGATTTCGTTTTCCTTTACAGCGGTAATCAGAAATATTCCTGATTCGGAGTAAATATCTCCTAATTGAAAGCTTTTTACCTTAATAAGAGATGGTTGATTTTCAACAATCTCCATTCTTGCATTAAATGAAAGAACCGGGAACATGCCAACTTCGCCATTCGCTCCATAAAAATGCTTAAAATTATCTTTTATCTTTTGTTGGTAATGTTCAGAAGCCAATTCTGTTGCTTTAGGGGTAAAATCATTAAAAACTAGATTTGTATCCCCCTCCAAATCCACCCATACTCCATCAATTTTGGAAACCGAGCTATTGAAGGCTTCGCCAATTTGATGAAACTTCTTCATTACCTCTTTAATTTCTTCCTCAGATAGCGTTTTTTCTATCTCTTCTTTTTTTGCTTTCTGATCTGCTTTAATTGAGACGCTAGCTTCCTTAGTAGCTGGCTCTTTTGTTCCTTCCGACTGACCACATCCTGCCAATAGTAAACACCCTATAGCAATGCTCGAAAGAAATAATTTTTTACTGTAATTCATGCTGTAAATACCCCCAATGACAATGAACCTATTTTGTTAAAATAATAATTCCTAGATTACGAATTATAGTCGTTTCATCCTATGATTTTGGTAATCTATAACATGGTAATATTATCATAAAATGCAAATCTGTATACAATTAAATAGTGTAAAAGTAGCTTACGATTTTAATATAATCAAAATCAATTCGTTTTTAACTACTTATTTACAAGTTGGGGCATTAAACAGACCTTCCGAATTGGAAAGTTCATCACTAAATACTATGCACCACAGAAGTTTTAAAGCTATATTCCTATTTATATAGGAATATTTGGCACTTAGCCCTACTTCTCCCTACCCCTTAGTGATACAATGTTACTATAATATTCACAAGATTAGGCAGGGGAATAAACGTTGAAACCAGGATTTAAAATCATTTTTTTCGCCACTCTTCTTTTTATTTTCATTTTGCAAGATCAAACACAAGCTGCAACTATTAATAGAATAGAAGGAAAGACTCGGTATGACACGGCTGTAGAGATTTCAAAACAGACCTATCCAAACGGGACTAATGTTGTAGTTTTAGTTACAGGTGAGGACTTTCCGGATGCGTTAGCTGGTTCTCCTTTAGCATTTAAGTTCGATGCACCTATCCTTTCTACTCGTAAAAGTAGATTACCTGATGTGACTCGAAACGAGATTACTAGATTAGGTGCTACGGAGATTATCATTTTAGGAGGAACCGGAGCTATATCTAGTAACGTTGAGGATGAATTAAAAAAATTGAATGTAACTATTAGTAGAATTGCAGGAAAGAACAGGTATGAGACCGCTGCACTAATCGCAAACCAGATTGGTTCTGAAAAAGCTATTGTGGCAAACGGTCAGAATTTCCCTGACGCCTTAACCGTTGCACCCTACGCAGCGAAGGAACAAATCCCTATTCTTCTTACGCGTGATCGTGTTTTACCAGCTGAAACAAAAAATCAGCTTAGAAACGAAACAATCGTCCTTGGTGGAGAAAAGGCAATCAGTAGTAAAATAGCTTCAACTCTTCCAAATGTTACAAGATTAAGTGGAGCTACTAGATATGAGACGAATATTAAAATCGTGGATTTTTTTGATAAGAGTGTAGGACAAGCATTTGTCACAACGGGGATGAATTTTGCGGATGCACTGACAGGCTCGATTTTGGCCGCAAAGAATCAGGATCCTATTTTGCTGGTTAGACCGGATTATGTTCCTATAAAAAGCCAACTGTTTTTGAAACTTTTGAACCCTGACACATTTAATATCATTGGGGGCCAGGCTGCAATTACCCCCAATGCAGCAAATAGTTTGTCACAAATTAATGATTTACATGCTTTTGTTCCTTCTACTAATTCACAATTTCATGATGAAAACTATTTAGCCGGGGTTTTGCAAAAAAATCAAATGTATCTCGCGAATTCCATTCAAAATAATAAATATGGCTTTCATTATGGATATTCTAATGGTGTGATTGATATCTCTAAAACAAAAGCCAGATACACAGTGGATGATATCATTCGTTCAAATTTAAGTACTGATACGAATTCCAATAAAACGATTCTCATTACAAAAAATGTTCCTGTCATTGATAGTGACAATGTTGTGGTTGCGACGATTTATGCTGGTCAACGTATTCCTCTTGTTTCCGAAAATAAAAGTTCTTTTATCGTAAACATTGGGGGTAGAAAAGGATATATCTCAAAAAATAGTGCTGTAGTGGATAATGGTGTGCCTATCCTGATGTACCATCATATATTGCGGGATCAGGAAAACAAAAATTATAGAAATGTTTCAACTACCATTTCTGATATTGAATTCAAAGAGCAAATGGCTTTTCTTCAAAAAAATGGTTACAAGACTATAACATTAGAAGACTTAGAGTTATTTCTAACAGGGAAGAAGAATTTACCCGCAAAGGCAGTCGTCATTACCTTTGATGACGGATTAAAATCAGTATACAGGTATGCATACCCAACATTAAAACAATACAATATGAAAGCTGCTCAATTTGTCATCACTGGTAGAACACCTAGCTCTCCTACAGCTTTTAATCCAGATAGTTTACAATACTTATCTTGGCAGGAAATGAATGAGATGCGAAGTGTATATGGGTATCATAGCCATACGCACGCCTTACATCAATTACATAATAAAAAGAGCCTGCTTATTGTAAAAAGCAAGAATGCCATCATAAATGATTTACGTACAAGTAAACGAATTTTGGATGATACTCCTTATTTCGCTTATCCGTACGGTCATTACACAGGAGAAACCATCTCCTACTTAAAAGAAACTGGCTATAGAATGGCACTAACCACCCGCAAAGGCAAAGTAAAAGTGGGCGACGACCTCTTCCAACTCAAACGAATCGGGATCGGACCAGGTACAACAATAAAAACATTCGAATCACTAATTAAAAACTAAGGGACAAGGGGACAGGTTAAATGTCCCAAGCTAATGGGACATTTAACCTGTCCCTCCGTCCCACAGAAAAGACCGGGAGAAATCTCCCGGTCTTTTCTAGTTCCCGTTTTTCTTGTCAATCGTTTCGCGTATTTTCTGGTTTCCTTCATCCACGTATTCACGCCATTCTCGGTTGCCGTTGTCGACTGCTTCCCTCCACAGTCGATTGCCATTGTCAACAGCATAGCGCCATTTTGAATTTCCATAATCAACGATATCAGAGAATATTTTTCGTGCTGGATGATCGTAATCCTCAAAACGTTCCTTTAAATATTCCTGAGCCTCTTTCATCCGTTCCTTCTCTCGATAGCTTTTTTCTTTCATACTTTCCTTTGTGTCATACGCGAGCTTCTTTTTTTCTTCCTTTATTTCATAGGCCTGTTCTTTTCCGGCTTCTTTCCACTCGTACCATTTCTTTTGAATCTCTTCGTATTGTGCTCTCATGTACTTTTTAAGGTCTTGTTCTGAGTTAACGTATGTGAACTCTCCATTACCAGCACTAGCGACTTCTTTCAACAACTTTTGTCCCTCGTTATCAACGTCAAAGCCAATGATATTGACGACTGTTTGGATATCCGAAGATACAAGATTTTTGGCTTCCTTCACCGGGTCACCGTTACAGGTTTCGATTCCGTCACTAACAACATACACCACTACGTCATCGGTACCCTCTGGAATATCTCCTTTTACCATTTGTAGACCAAGCGCAATCGGTGTCCATCCAACAGGTTTTACTTGTGACATTGCCTTTTGGAACCCTGACGCTTCAAAACTACCATTATATAAAACTTCCGTACTTTCACAGGACAGTGCCTTGTCTCTTTCTTTATTAGATCCCTCATGTCCATATACTCGTAGTGAAATTGTCGCGTTCTCTGGGACTTGCTCTGCGAATTCAAGCACTGCTTCCTTCGCGGCCTCCATCCTTGTCTTTCCACCGACTTTAGCAGCCATACTGCCGCTTGCATCCACTAAAATCGCATAGTGGGCTGTTTTTAATGTAGGAGCATCGACCGTTTCATCAGGACGATCAATATCTACCTCAATGGACGAATCAAAAGTAAGGAGTGTTTGGAGTTCCTCATGGTAGTCCTCGGTAAATAAATATTTTAATTCCTCCATATACTGTTCCTCAGTAAGGTCCTCAGGCAACTGGTCAAGCGCTTCCTTCACCTTTGCTTCATCGTATTCATCACCACTAAAAATACCAGGATGTCGAAGCATCTCCTGTTCCAGTTCCGTTAATTCATGCTCAATACCTTCAATTTCATAATAAGCTACTTCCCTAGGAGTATATGATTCTTCATTATTCGTTTCTTTTGTAGCCTTATTTGTTTCCTCAACCTTAGGGTCTTCAGCCTCCGCTTGTGCAGGCTCACTCTCATCCTTCGAACAAGCCGATAGCAACAAAACCAACAGAACCAAACCCATCAAAACCTTTTTCAATTAGTTCCCTCCTCAAGGAACAAGGGGACAGGTTAAGTGTCCCCGCTTCCGGGACACTTAACCTGTCCCTCCGTCCCACAAAAGTCACACCATTTACATAGTACTCGATTTTTGACCATATTTTTCCTTTTTGGTTCAAAATAGGAAAAAGGTTTTATTTGGTAGGGACTTTTGGATTAGAAAACTATCCGTAAAACTTGAATTTCCTCAATAAGATAATGAATGATAATTCTCACTGTCTCATTTTTTCACAATTGATGCCCCTTTTAGCCCATTTCCTATCTATAACGAAGGTAAAGGGGGTTCATGAATGACAAAAATTAAAATGTTATCAAATAAGGAAATTGGAAGATATTCAAGGTTTTCTGATTACGAGGAGTTTAAGGTCAATATGGAAATTTGGCTGATTGAACATCAACAAGCGTTCACAAAAGGAGAAATGATGGGGTTAAATCAATTAATTCTACTTTCCTCTACCATCCCCTGTGTGCCTTGAATCCATGAGTTCAATTGTAAAGGCAACTTATGAAGGCTTGAAGGATCATGTTATTTCTCGTTCGACTTTAAGAGAATGCTATGGAAATGTGTCCAGGTTGGGATGATAACTGCTTATGAAACAAAAGATGGGAATGGCGCGCAAGGGAGCAATCTTTATGTTTTTAATCCATATCCTACATTCTAAGTTTTTGATGTAGCCCTAGTTTTCTCACTGTATGGCCATTCAAAGCATATATAACAGCATGAATATTTGCCCCAAAAGAGGAACCAATCAAACGTTTGTTTGAAATCCAGAATGCTTGTAGCCGTAGCTCAGAAGCGCTAAACAAACGTCTGTTTGAAATATAATTTTACGATTAGTACAGATTTTTGTAAAACGGCATATCCCTCACATTCTTTTCAAATCCACGATTTGCTTGAGAATGCGAAAAATATCAATAGCCAGTACAAATCTATATAAAGGAGTGACATAAAATATGAATTGGATTCAAGATGCAGGGCATGGTGGCCATGATCCGGGAGCTGTGGCGAAAGGGAATACGGAAAAAGTGTATACATTGGAAGCTGCGCTTTATGTGGATAGACGCTTGTCCGAGCTAGGGATTGCAAGTGATTTGACTCGATCAGGAGATGTTTCATTAAATCCTGAAGCAAGAACGGAAAAGGTGAAAAAATACAAAAAGTGTATTTCCCATCATTTTAATGCTGGTGGTGGAAGTGGGGCTGAAACAATCCATTCGATTTATTCCAACGGCAAGTTTGAGCAACTGATTATTGAAGAATTTAGAAAGGCTGGCTATCCGGTTAGACCTAAACCTGTGTATAACCGCACGAATTCTTCCCGAGGGGATTATTACTATATGCATAGACTTACAGGTAATTGTCGTACGACAATACTAGAATACGAATTTGTGGATGGCCCACAATCCGAAAAAATCAAGGATAAATCATATCGAGAAGGTATGTATGAATGTGTGGTACGTGTGATTTGTCGAGAAGAAGGTGTTAGTTATAAAGGTCCTGGACCTGGGCAAAAACCTACACCTGCACCTAACCCAAAGCCAGAACCAGTAAATCCCCCAAAAGAAAACCTAATCATTGACGGTTATTTTGGCCCAAAGACAATCAGTGCCCTCCAACGATATTTTGGAACACCAGTAGATGGAGTCATTAGCAAACCGTCGCTTGTGATAAAAGCCTTGCAGAAATGGCTTGGTGTTACTCAAGATGGCTACTTTGACCCGATTACAATTTCAGCCTTACAAAAACGGTTAGGCACACCTGTTGATGGAAAAATTAGCAAACCTTCTCTCGTCATAAAAGAACTACAAAGACAGTTGAACATGGGGACAAGGGGACAGGTTACCTGTCCCACCCTTAGTGGGATTTCACCATAAAACGAAGGCCCCAAATCAAAAAAGCTACCAATTAAATTTGGTAGCTTTCTACATCGTTTTTTCTGTTCGTCTTTGTTTAATATATAAAAATAGCTTTTTCATTCCATATATAAATAGTTTTATAACGAGGTAACCACTAAAAAAGATAATAAAGCCCCAGAGACCGATGACAGCATCCAGAAACTCCATATTTCCTCTTCCAGTGATTTTCTGCTGAATCTCAATCGCAAATACAATGACCACTAAAACAGTAAATGTGTAGATAAAGGAGATGGCAGTTATGCTCCATTTAGCTAAAAGACGAAAAATTGCCTGTACGATAAAAAAGGTGAAAATACCTAGAATACCAATAACCCATAAATGAAGGTCTTTATCTGAAAGATTTAAGCCTATCCCATTTGAAATTCCCCAAATAACATCATGTATACTATTAACCAACTCAGCGATCATTTTGATAATTTCTTTCATCGTAAACCTCCTCTTAATGGGGTGGGAGAAATGACCCGTGACCCACACCATGCCGCCAGTAATTTATCCCTTGTCCCAGACCTCAAAGCAAATAAAGTACAAATGGAATAGTGATCAAGCTCAATAAGGTTGTGACAAGGGTTGTGAATGAGATTAGTTCTGGTTTACAGTCAAATTGAACTGCTAGTATGGTAGTGTTGGCTGCGACTGGCATGGCAGCTAAGAGAATAAAAACATGCTGGATTGTTTCGTTAACTGGCATGAGTTGAACTAAAGCTACAGCAAGTAATGGCGATATAACCATACGTAAAGCGGAAACGGTGCTAACATATTTCAAATTGAACTTTTGTGGTTTTATTTCAGCCAGCTGCATACCCAGTATTAACATGACGACTGGAATCGACGCCTCCCCTACCATACTTATTCCATCAATGATAGTTGGTGGTATTGCAATATGGAAAAGTTGGAAGAGTATCCCCACTATCGCACCATAAAGTACGGGCATACGTATTAATCGAATAAATGCCTCTTTTGGACCAGTTGGGCTTGAACTGCCAAGAGAAGCAATAAAAATGCCCAATGAATTTATGATAAAGGCATGAATAACCATAATAATGACGGCGTAGTCAAAGCCCATACTACCAAATGCAAATAAGGCAACTGGCGCTCCGTAATTCCCGCTATTCGGAAAAACACTACCAAGTTGTAAAGCAGACATATGCGGCCGATCTGCCTTTACTATCTTTCCAATTAAAAAAGTAACGCCAATCAATAGAACAGCAAGAAGGACGGTAAAAATAAACATATACAAATAATCAGCATTTAATTCATTTGTATAAAACGTATCAAAAGCTAAAAAAGGTAATAACAAATATAAAGAAAACGTTGAGATTGATTTAATATCAATTTTGAGGAGCCTCTGACCAATAAATCCAGCAGCGAAAATAAGAAATGCAGGTATGACAATTAATAATAAGTCCATCCGAAAGTTCCTTTCATGTGTCTCTACTAATATCTTATTTTATCATAATAGCTCAATTCAGATGTCCAAAAAAATAAGTGTTGGCGTCCTTCCTGCTTTTAATAAAAAAGACACCCTCTTATCCTAATCTAATAGAGAAGAACAACCACACGAATGGGAAGAGGATACCTCCTATCCGGTACGGTATTCTTTGATTTTGGCATCTGTCTCGACACCAGCCGTAAGTACAGTGACACAGCGTGCATCAAGTTGATTTTGTAATGCTTTCTATGAATACAGCACCTTTCTTTATAGTCCTGGTTTTGTATTAGGCCAGGGTGTAGGGTGTTCCAGGTCTAGGACCTTCATAAGTTTCAATATGTGTGTGGGAAAGCCGATTCGGAACTGATAAGCCTAAATTCCTTTTACTAACTCATCATCAACGTAATCTATGGGGCATAGGGGGCAGTCAGACAATCTCTTAAAAATGAGATATCCATTTGTTCAGATTGTACAGTTGTAGTGATTTTGAAAAAGACACTACAATAGCAAAAAGTAACCATCATACCCCGAATAATGGGGTGACAGTTACTTTTCAATCTTAAATACTAAGTTAGTATGTCTATAAAATTATAATGTAACTCGATTATTAGTTAACGACGTCAGTTTAATAGGCAGACCGACTTCATTTGACTTATTCGCGGCTAATGTTGCCGCAAGGGTTTTTGCTCCGTCTTCATAATCTGATAAAATGAGCTCAGTTTTGCCCTTCATTACGGCCTCAATAAACCTTCTATCCTGTTCTTGATAAAAGTCCACCTTCGATTTATAGATGATGGTTGAATCTTTTTCAACGATGGTTAAGGTTGTTCCGTCTAACTCTAGGCGGAAATCCTTTCCTAATATCTCGATACCTGATCGATGGTCACTCTGGGTAATGGATGAATCTAAATGTCCCACTGTTCCAGATGTAAATGTCATATTTACAGAAGAAACATCAGGGATGTCGATATTTGGGATGTCAGATAGAACCTGCAAGCTCATATTCGCATAAACACTCTCGATATCGCCTGCTAGATATCGCATTAAATCTAATGTATGGGTCGACTGCTCTACGAGTTGACCGCCTGATTTACTCATTTCACGATACCATGGGGTTTGAACAAATGAAGTGATGTAATATCCCCTTACCATCGCAATTTTCTTGTCTTTTAAATATTCTTTCGCCTTCGCAACGGTATCCAAATAACGTAAACAATAGCCTACCGCACAAATAACCCCGGACTCTTTTATAACTTTCTCTTTTCTTTTAACTGTTTCTATATCGAGACCTAATGGTTTTTCTACTAAAAGATGAATTCCACGTGATACGATTTTTTCTTCAATATCCCAATGTGCAAATGGAGGCACACATACAAAGACGGCATCCAGTGTTTCCTTTTCGAGCATGACATCTAAATCGGTATAAAATGCTGCATTGTACTGTAATCCTTTTTTCCGCGCATTTTCCTCTACGATGTCACAGACAGCAACAATTTTTGCATGACTGTTTTGTGAAATATTCTCCAAGTGAACACCGGCGATTCCGCCAACACCAACGAATCCTACTTTTACTTTACTCATCCATTCAGCTCCTTTCGTTTTTCGCTTTAGCACGACTAGCTAATATGACGTCCAGATGACGGGCTGTATCGATTGGCAATTGTGTTGGGTTAATACCATATGGGTTGAGTTCAGCTGTTAGTGTATCATGATAACCAATCTCTTCAAGCGCCTCGACAACGGCTGGCCAATTCACGTCACCTGCTAAAAGAGGGACAAATCCAGTAATATTTCCAACCGATGTACTAAAATCCTTCACATGAACTTTACTTATGCGGTTTCCAAGAGTCCGAATCCATTGCTCTGGATAGCCAAACTGAAGGACATTCCCTACATCAAAATAGGCTTTTGCATAATCAGAATGTAATTCATCGATATAGCGTGCCATTTCAAGTGGTGACAATAAAAATTTATTCCAAACGTTCTCTATCCCAATGGAAACTTGATACTTTTCTGCTTCCACAAGTAGTTCTTTTAGTTCTTGCTGGCTTCGGTTGTAACACTCCTCATACGATACGTCTTCAGTGACCGTACCCGGAACAACCAATACGGTATCAATCCCCATGGCATTCGCCAATTCCAATTGTTTTAGGATGATTGCCTTTGCCTGTTCTCTAACATTTGCATCAGGCGAAGATAAGGGACTTTGCCATAACAACCCGGTAGAAATACTTCGCAATTGGATTCCATAGGACGCGGCCAGGCTAACAATGGCTTCCGCTTCTTGAGGAGTTGTCTCCATTGTTAAGCCAACTCCACCAGCTTCATATACATTCAATTCAACAGCATCAAATCCCGCTTCTTTACTGAATTTAAATACATCTTCCAATGATGTTCCTTCAGGGTAGCACCATTGATTAATTCCTTTTAGCATTCAACATCCCCCTTATTTATCCTTAAAAAGTCTAACCCTTCGCTCCCTTTTCTACTACCCTCGCAAACTTGTTAACCTAGTTTAACAGGCTGCCTTTTTTCAGAGGATTCATATGCTGCTAGTGCAACTTCAAGTGCTTTCAGCCCATCGAATCCTGTAATGGATGGTGCTTTACCAGTTGAAACACTATTTAAAAAGTCCTTCACTAATTCAAAATCCATATTATCGCCCCAGTAATTCCAACTAACCTCATCTTGAGAATAGAGATCCGTTTTTTGAGCAAAGGCATCCACTTTAAGTGTTCCTTCACTTCCCACAATTTCTAAAGTGACGTCCCCCCATGTTGGATACGTTTCATTACGGGACCAGCTGCAATCTAAAGTCGTAAATACATCGTTCTCAAACTCAATAGAGAGGATTCCACAATCATCAATAGGACCAGAAGTAATAGTATTGTCAATTTCCGCATATACTTCCCTGACCTCTGATTCCATGAACCATCTCATAATGTCCACTACATGCACGGTATGGTCAATAACCGCTCCTCCCCCTGATTGTTCCTTGTCAATAAACCATCCACCAGGGTTAGTACCTCGATTTGTTCCTTTGATTGCAAAAATTTGTCCAAGTTCCCCATTTTCAACAATTTGTTTAGCCCGCGTAATCGCAGTGTTAAACCTTACTGGAAAGGCAGTTTGCAAAATAACGTCATTTTGTCTACATACTTCAATCATCTCTTTGGCATCTTCCACATTCGTTGCTATAGGTTTTTCACATAAAATATGTTTTCCAGCTTTTGCTGCAGCCACTACATGTTCACGGTGCTTGCTATTCTCAGAAGTGATGATTACCGCATCAAGATCTTGTTGCAGCAATTCTTCATATTCTCTAAAGTACTTTGTCTGATATCTCTCAGCCGCATTTTGTCCTCGCGTTTGATCAGTATCGGCTATTCCTACGATTTCGACCCCTTCTAAGTCCTTTAATGCATGAGCATATCCATTCGCATGTGGATGAGCAAAACTAATAATTCCTACCTTCATCGGATTTGCGCCTCCTCTTTTTGATTTTCCCCTAGTACAACTTCTCTACCAGATTCAATTGATTCAAGGGCACTTATGGCAATTTCCAGTGCTTTATAAGCGTCTTCTGCTGATACAATTGGTTGGCTACCGGTCTCAATGCAATGGATGAAATGTTGTAACTCCGTATAATATGGACTGTGCTTTAACGGACTTTCAGGAACCGCAACTCCTCCACCTGAAGTACCTTTGTTTCTGCCCTCGAATACAACAGGTACAGATTTTGAACTGTCATGTTCAATGATTCCTTTTTCACCTGCAAATTCGAATTTTGTTGAGAAACCTTGATGCGCCCATGTTCCTTCTACATGCGCAATGACACCACTTTTAAAGCGTACGATGATTAAAGAGTAATCCAAGTGCTTTTTGTCGCCATCTTTTATGCTTTTGGCATACACGCGATCCACTTCCCCAAAACACCATCTCAAGAAGTCAAAATCGTGGATAACCATATCTAATACTAGACCGCCACTGCTTTTATAATCAGCATACCAATCATCAGATGCTTTCGGAAATCCGCCCCCTCTTGATGTTCGAACAACCGATACCTTACCAACTTTTCCTTCTTCAATTATCTTTTTAGCCTGTACATACTCAGGAAAGAATCGAACAACATGACCAACGAAAAGGTTTACATTTTTATCGCGACAATATTGAATCACTTCTCTAGCATCCTGAAGGTTTCTAGCTAGAGGTTTTTCACAAATAACATGAATCCCAAGATCTGCAGCTTTTAGTGCATAAGGCTTATGGAAAGGAGTTGGTACACAAATCGAAACGATATCGACTTTTTCCAATACCTCTATTGCCTCTTCAAATGTTTGGAAAGCTTTTGTTTCTAATCTTTCCGAAAGATCCTTTGCTTTTTGAAGATTTTTATCAACAATTCCAGCAAGCACAACATTTTCCATACTTTTGAAGGACCCACCATGAACATTTCCCATGGTGCCGGCTCCGATTAATAGAACGTTTAACAAATGTCATCTCTCCCTTTTATTTAATTAGTAGTGCTGCATTCTGAGTGCTTTCTTTAAAAAATAACCCTGTTGCACCCATCACACATGCATCATTTCCAAGATGAGATCTATCAATTTTTGCTTTATCTACCATACTAGCAATTCCATGTTTCTGAACGGTTCTTTGAATAGCAGGCAGTATGAATTTTGCTCCATTCATGACTCCACCGCCAAGAATCACAGCTTCTGTATTAAACAGATGAATGAGATTGATAATTCCTAATCCCAGATACTCTCCAACCTCTTCAAGTAAATCGATTGAAAAAGGATCGCCCCTTTCAGCTGCATTACAAACATCCACTGCAGTTATCACAGTATCAACTGAAAGATACTGACTTACGGCCCCACCTTGAATTCGTTCATGGGCTTTCTTCGCAATAGCGGTTCCAGATGCATAGTTTTCCAAACATCCTTTATTGCCACATGGACAAAGTGGACCATCAAAATGAATCGAAATATGCCCAAATTCCCCTGCGCTATCCGTCATTCCTGTTAATAGATTGTCATTGCTTATGATTCCTGCTCCAATACCTGTACTTACGGTGATATAAATGAGATTCTGTTTTCCTTTACCAGCGCCCCACATCCACTCACCTACTGCAGCAGCATTGGCATCATTATATAACTGAACAGGAAGACCCAGCTTACTCTCTAGAAAAAGTCCGATAGGAAAATTTGATAAACCTAGATTACTAGCAAAGAGGATCTCTTTCTTCTTCGAATCAATCACACCTGCAGTTGCAATTCCAATGCCTTTTATTCTCGTTTTCTCTATATTTGCTTCGTTTATAAGAACATTAATTGTGGTAAGAAGAAGATCGCCAAATTGCTCCTTTCCCTTCTTCGTGTCCGTCTGACATTTGGAAAGGACTTCTCCATTCTTTGACATCAGTGCTGCAAGTATTTTTGTACCGCCAATATCAAGACCAATAGCTAAATCTTCTGTTTGTTCCATTGAATTTCTCCCTATGCATTATTTTATAAAACACTCTACTACTTTCTAACCCCACTTAACGAAATACCCGCAATCAGGTGTCTCTGTAACAGGATGAATAAAATAATCATTGGAATGGTTGACAATAACGCACCAGCCATCAATAAAGGGTAATTAGTAGAATATTGCCCTTGGAAAGAGGCAATGCCTATTGACAGAACTCTCATATTTTCCGAGTTGGTCATAATTAATGGCCATAGAAAATCATTCCATGAAGCAAGCGCTGTAAAGATTCCAAGCGCTATCAAGGCTGGAGTGGCATTTGGCAAAAGAACTCGCCAATAAATTCCCCACCATGAACACCCATCAATAATCGCTGCTTCATCCAATTCCTTTGGTATTCCCATGAAAAACTGACGTAATAAAAAGACACCAAATGCGCTGAAAATTCCAGGGACGATTAATGCATAAAATGTATCAATCCATCCTAATTTTGTTAAAATCGCATAGTTAGGAATTAGGATAACTTGTGGTGGAACCATTAAAACGGACAAAATCACAATGAAAATGACATTTTTAAACGGAAATTTCATTCGCGCGAAAGCAAATGCTGCTAACGAACACAGGAACAACTGAGAAAGAGTTCGACCAGCCGTCACAATAATTGTGTTGATGTAGTACTTTAGGAAATCAACACTCTCGAATACCTTTGAATAATTTTCAGGATGCCATACTTTTGGAATCAGATCGGGTGGTACCTGCATGGAATCACCATAGGATTTAAATGAAGTCGAAATCATCCATAGGAACGGCAAAATCATGATGAATGCTCCAATAATCAGCAACACATGAATGAACAGTTTATTTCCTTTCAAAGAAATCCCCCCTGTCTATGAGTCATAATGAACCCACTTCTTCTGAAAAACAAATTGTACAATGGTAATCGCCAAGATTGCGATAAACAACAGGAATGCCTGAGCAGAGGCAATACCCATTTGTGAATACTTAAATCCTGACTCGTATACTCCAAACACAATGGTTCTTAGTGGATCTAAAAGTGCGTTGTTGTCGCCAATCATGACAAATATTAAATCAAACATTTGTAAAGAACTAATCATGGATGTGATAAACACGAAAAACAATGTTGGTGTAATTAAAGGCAATGTAATGCTAAAAAATTGTCTTACTTTAGAAGCACCATCTATTTGGGCTGCTTCGTAATAGGATGTGGAAACTCCCTGAAGTCCTGCAAGCAACAGGATGACATTATTCCCGACTGTCATCCACACATAAACAAGAATGACTGAAAAGAGTGCAATGTTTGGGTTAAACAACCAAGAGGGTTGAGGCAAATGGAATATACCTAAAATGTAGTTAATTAATCCGTAATCTGTGTTATATAGCCATTTCCATACCATTCCAACTGCAACTGGCATCGTCACAACCGGTAGGAAATATAATGTTCGATATACCACCATACCCTTGATTTTTTGGTTTAGCAAAAGGGAAACAAAGGTCGCAATGACCACTGATATAGGTACTGACACAATGGTAAAAACAACTGTATTAATAATGGAGCGCTGAAATGTAGGGTCCTGTAGTAAGAAGGTTAGATTTTCAAGTCCTACATATACGGGTGTTGAAATACCATCCCAGCTTGTAAAAGATAATGCAAATGACGCAATGGCAGGCAGTAAATAAAAGACAAGAAGTCCTAAAAAGGTTGGAGCAATGAATAATAAAGCAATGATTGCTTCTTTATCCAGCTTTTTCTTTTTTCGCTCCACAACCACGATATTTTGCTTTTTCTTTTCAACCGTTGATGAAAAGGTGCCCAAAATCATCTCTCCTTTCAATCGTCAAACAGGCTAGAGATACAGCCTGTTTGACCCATGCATTAAGGCAAATCTTTTACTTCGATTGTTCCTTCGCAAGAATTTCATCCATCTTTTCACCAATCGTTTTCAATGCTTCATCGATCGATTTTTGTCCCAAAAAGGCTCCTTGAATCTCTTTCATCTCGACATCTTGCCATTCGGAAGTGTTCTTAGAGATTGGGTAAGCCACCCCATATTCCTGTGCATCAAGGAACACTTTCAAATCTAATGACGGAATGGACTGAAGCCAAATGTCACTTATTGCTTTATCAGCAGGAATCGAAAAACCTGTTTCGGCAATAACCTTATTTCCTTCTTCACCTGATAGCGCTTTAATTAAATCCCAAGCCATTTTGTCATTTTGGGTTTTGTCGTTCATTGCCCAACCAATACCGTGGACAATTGAAGCTTTTTGTTTCCCTTTCGGAAGAGGTGCAACTCCCAGATTATCACCAAGGACCTCTTTAAATTCTCCTGCACTAACAGATATCGCAGGAAGCATAGCTACTTTCTCGGATAGGAACAACTGCTTTCCTTCTGTCTCCATAACGGTTTGAGCAGATGGCGAGATTCCCTTGTCAATTAACTTCTCAATAAACTTAAATGCTTCTTTTGATTCTGGAGTGTCAAACCCAGACTTTGTTTTATCATCGCTAATGATAAATCCACCTGCTTGATGAATCAGGTTATAGTAAACGGATTGGCTTGTTTTGATATCCATGGAATACCCATAAACACCATTTTCCTTATCGGTAAGCTGTCCTCCAACTTTTTCGATATCGTCCCATGTCCATGTATCGTCCGGATAAGGTATTCCAGCATCATCGAAGAACTTTTTATTATAATAAAGCCCGACAGAGTCAATAAAATACGGAGCTGCATGCAATTTCCCTTCATATGAATATAAATCAACAACGGCAGGGAAATAATTATCCTTTTTATACTCGCCATCTTCCTGGATATACGGCTCTAAATCCTTAATAAAACCGGAAGAAGCGTATTGGTAAAAATTGGGACCATTCATCCAAAATACATCCGGCCCTTTCCCACCGCCAATACTTGTTTTTAATTTGGTCCAATAATCTTCCCAAGGTGTATAAGTTACATTGACTTTAATATCAGGGTGCTGCTTGTTGAATGCTTCAATTGACTTATCTACTGCTGGACTAGCATTTTTATCCCATAATGCAACTTCAAGCGTCTTTTTTTCTTTCCCACTGCTTTGTGAATTACTGCAAGCCGACATGGCGACAACTATTAAAATTAGAAATAAACAACCGAGAAATTTACCTTTTTTCATTTTTTCCCCTACCAATCATTTTGAATTTATGAACCCATAAACTATGATTAAATAAAACGATTTCTGTTTATTCTAGAAGTTTGTAAGGCAATCAAATCACGAAACAGATTAAGTTCCTATCACCTCCTAAAATAGATATTTTGGTCATCAGATGGAAAATTGATATTTTTCTTGTAAAATAACAGCAGCTGCTCCCAACATTTCAAATTCTGCTCCAAGGGAGGTTGGCTGAATATTTACCTCTTCTCTCAAAATAGGAATCACATGTTTTGATACTTTTTCTGTTAATAAATCTATGAAAATAGGATTTCCCTGAACGATCTCCCCACTTAGAATAATGACCTCTGGGCTCAGTAGTTGAATCAAATTAATGATGCTGGTTGAAAGATGGGAGACAATTTCTTCAACAATTTGATAGCATACACTATCACCCTCGTTTAGGGCTTCTACAAATACAGCAGGGGTAATGCGGTTAAAATCCCCATTAATCAAGTTCCGAATGGAAGTTTCCTTTCCTCGGGTCATTAACGCTGATACAATTTTCGAATAAATGGCGGGCCAATACACATAGTTTTCCAAACATCCTTCATTTCCGCATTCACACTTCAAGCCTCCCTTAACAACCGAGGTATGGCCAAGCTCTCCTGCACTTCCTTTATTTCCCCTAATGATTTGTCCGTTGAACATAATCCCTGAGCCAACACCATCACCTATTGTGATATAAACCAAATCTTTATATTTCGTAAAGGAGCCAAAGTAGTTTTCCGCCAGCACGTAAGCATTTGTATCATTGTCTATAAAGGTTGGCAATCCAAATTGGTTTTCTACGATTTGTTTTAAAGGGACATCAAAAAGTTTAAGTTTTGTATTGTAAGAGATAATTCCATTTTTTGCATCTACAATTCCCGGTGTAATAATGGAGATTCCTTCACACAATTGAAGGTTTTCCTTTGCCACCAGAAACTCCTTCATCATTTTTAACAGGAGGTCGATGATATCCTGACCTTGACAAAGGTTTGTCGGATAACTTTCCTTTCTTATAATGGCACCTTCCAAATTCATCTCTGAGATTTTGATTGATGAATTTGTAATCGAAACCCCGATGATATACCTTGAATTAGGATTAAACCTAATGAGAACTGGTTTCCTCCCTCCTTTAGAAGAACCCATACCATCTTCTCGGACATATCCTTCATTAATCAGATCAGATACGGCCGAAGTAACAGTTGTCGGACTGATGTTGATCCTTTTTGCGATGTCGCTTCGGGAAATCGGCCCCTGTTTTCGAATCGTGTCCAGAATAATCGACCTATTAAGTTCCTGCATAAGCTTCAAATCACCTGTTCTGCGCACTTATCCTAAACACCTCTTATTCTATTAAACTCACTTATTTCAGTGACTTTATTAAGTTTGTCCTATTTCTTGTTCCTTTACCTCTATTTTTGTTGAAAAGTAGTAGATTTGCTAGTTACTTTTTCCAATGTCTTTATCAAGTATAATATATGGAATTTTCCAAGATGTAAACCCTTTCATTATATTTTTTTCTAATTTTTTCTAAAAATAGTAGTAAAAGCCCATAAATCTTCGATCGATTAGAGATAGAAACACCTTACACCCATTTCGGATATTCCTTTAGGATTTTTCATCATTCCCCACATCGACTATTCATGTGAACCCAAATTCACCCTCTTTCTATTTACATAAATCCATAAAATCAACATCACTACCTGATTTCCAACAATAGTGTGGGAAAGTAGTTGAAATTCCCCACTATCGTTGGTGTAGGTTTTCTCATTTCTATTATTTACTAGTAGTGAGAGGTGATTTTTATGGAACGAGTTGGCCATCGGATTCGAGAAATGCGTGATGAACGAAAGTGGAGTCAAGCAAAACTAGCCGAAGAGGCAGGTATTTCGGAAAACTATATAAGTGATATTGAAAACAATGCAAGGCCAGGAGCATCCTTAGGAATGTATAAAAAGATTGCAGATGCATTAGGCATTTCTCTACCACAGCTTCTTCTTGATAATGATGTATCAGATGTGTTGGATTCTATTATTCTTTTACTTGCTGACAGACCTCTTGATGTACAAGAAAATGTTTTGGAATTAATAGAAGTCTATCTCAAAGGCCTGGATCGTCTACAGCGCTAAAGAAATCTGAATGTACCCATTCCCTCCAACCATCTTTGTGTTCTCCATCATCCTACCTATCACCTAATTAACACTATCATTCGAAATCCCCCGCAACACCACCACAAAAAAGGAGCTAAAAACTATGAAATTGATTCAACCTACCTATGAAGTGAACCCCCATACAATGGCAATTCTGCCTGTAAAGGAAATCGAGTATTCCGCGATTATCAAAGAAACCCATCAAATCATCTATGTGATGCAAACACCCTTCCAAATAATAAGAGCAGCCTGCCTTGAAGGCGGAGCCACCTACGAAGGAAGGCGAAAAGCCGTCACCCACTTAACCGGTGCGATACAAAAGGTACCCATTCCTATTAACCCTCGAAGAGACATCTTCGCATTTCCCACTCACTCACCTACCACGTTTGAGTGCAACTGGATTTTCTACCATCACGTGAAAACAATCGTACCAGCCAGAACACCAAATCCAACATCCCAATCAATTATCACATTTAAAAATAATCACGAACTCCCTATGAATGAGTCCCATTATATCTTACAAAAGCAATACACACGTACAGCGATGTGTATCTTACAATACTCACCCCAACCAGATTTGCAATCGTATTCATTCCTATAAATCATTGGGACACCGAACCTGTCCCTATGACCCACCAAAAATGAAAGCAAAAGGATGACAACAGACATGAACGAAAATCTATTATTTGATGAAAGTCCCCTCCTTATTATTCCTACACTCGCTAAGTTGATTGGTTTAAATGAGAGCATTATTTTGCAGCAAATTCACTATTGGCTAAAGCGAACAAATAATGTTCGTTTGGACCGTAAATGGGTGTATTTCACCTATGACGAATTAACCATGCAGTTCCCATTCTTCTCAAAAAGCACCGTTCGTAGGCTGATTTCAAAATTAGAGAACGAAGGTCTTCTTTCATCTAATCATTTCAACAAATTCAAAGTGGATAATACAAAATGGTACACGATAAATTATAAAAATCTAGAAAACCTAAAACTGAAGGAAAAAGAATGCGAGACCTCTGACCTTACACTCAATGTTAAGGAAATGCCCCTGTCCTCCGAAAATGAGCAGACGATGTGTCCAAAGGGAACAGTTGAAATACTCGATATGGACAGACCACTTGTTCAAAATGAGCAGACGAGTTGCTCAACTTGGGCAGATGATGTGTTAGATTTGAACAGACCATTACCAGAGAGTACTACAGAGATTACTTCAAAGAATACTTCAGAGACTTCTTCTTCTTCAAAAATTACGTGCGAAAAAAAAGGCAAAGAAGACCCGTTTCGATTCTACGAACAAAATGGATTTGGAGTGATTGGTAGTTTTATAGCAGACAAGCTAAAAGCCTGGTGTATAGATTTATCAGATGACCTAGTGATAGAGGCAATGAAACTGGCCGTTGAAAATGGCGCAAAGCGTTGGAACTACATAGAAGCAATCCTACGAGATTGGGTAGACAAAGGCTATCAAACGGTCGAAGATGTTCATGCAGCACGTCTTGTTTTTAGAGACCAAATGAAGCACCAATCTACGAAAAAGCCAATTAGACATGAAATTCTACCGGAGTGGTTTCATAATCGTGAGCAGAGTGAAACTGAACACAATCCCGGCTTTGAAGAAGATAAACTCAAAGAGAATAGGGAATTGGCACCTTCTCACCCACAAGAACCCGCAAGTAACACAAGCTTTGAAGAGAAAAAAAGACAATTTGAGGAAATGCTGACAAGAATGAGAGAAAAGGACAATTTCAGCCAATAAACTGACGCGTTCCCTTCATTTTTTCAAAAATGATGCCCCATTTACACCATATGACATCTATAACAAGAGTAAAGGGGGTTCAAAAGATGACAAAACTACAAATCGTGTCAAATCAGGATATTCAGGAGTACTCGCGATTTTCCGATTACGAGGAGTTTACACTCAATATGGAGATTTGGCTTATTGATCATCAAAAGAAGTTCACACGGGGAGAAATGGTTGGGTTACATCAATTAATTCAACTATCCTCAAACATCCCTGGGGTATGCCATAAATCGATGGGTGCAATCGTAAAATCCACTTACGAAGGTTTAAACGAGCATGCCATTTCCCGCTCGACATTTAAGCGAATGATTTGGAAGTGTAGCCAGTTTGGAATGGTAACTGCCTATGAAACAAAAGTTGGGAATGGGAATCAAGGGAACAATCTATATGTGTTTCAGCCATATCCTGCGTTTTAAGTTATCGGGATTTGCCTGTTTTTCCTGCTAACCTCACCCTAGAAGACATATATAACAGCAGCAATTTCCATCCCAATCGTCATCTAATCAAGCGATTGTTTGAAATTCGGAACGCATGCGGCTCTAACTCTGAACCGTCATACAAACGTTTGTTTGAAATAAGATGTTGCGATTAGTACAGATAGAAGTAAAACATAGTTTCGCTTTCAGTGTGGCCCTTTTAGGGAATTCAAGCAAACATAAGGCTAATAATAGTAAAGGAGCAACTTTATGATGAATTGGATTCAAGATGCTGGACATGGTGGCAGTGATTCTGGTGCTATAGCCAATGGCAACGCAGAAAAAATATATACATTGCTACTTCTTCAGTTAATCTTCTATCATTCGCTATCTCACCTATACATTGATCAACATTTTTTCTTTCATTAATTTCTTTAAAAAGATTTTGAGCAATTTTAGTGTCAGAAGAAAACACATTTAATAGTAATTTACGATCCAATAATCCTTTAGGGTAAAGGTTTTGACTTAGTACCCTAGACAGCTGCTCCACTTTCATTCTTACGTTTGCTTTACCATCCCTGCTTTTACGGGACTTTGATGAATATACCTGACAACTGTTCGTAAATAGATTCTATCTTGGACATTTTCACTTCTGATCCGATTTTGAAAAAGATGACCTGTTGTTCAGTATTACCAATTGTAATATCCTATATAACTTACACCAATCCGTTTCATTGTTGTCGAAATACTTCATCCCCTTCCTTCATTAAATAAATGAACATGATTACTCATGTTTATTGCAAAATAAAAGTGCAGACCTTTGCAAAGAAAAAATGCAGAGTCCTGCACTTTATTTTATGAGTGCATAAAAAAAGACTTGCCAGTCACCCCAAGTCCCACTACATTAATTTTGTCGAGCAATTTGTAGTGGAGGTAGAAAGGATGCTAGCAATGTCTGATATTAATTGTATCAAACACTTACGTAACAAAAAAGGATTATCAATAACAAAAATTAAGGAAACTTTAGGGATTAATTGGAGGACAGCTAAGAAGTATGCTGACGAAGTTCAGTTACCTAAATCAAAGATCAAGAAATCTAAAGGTATGATGCATTCTGAAAAATGGGGAGAAATAGTTTCAGATTGGCTATTTGAAGATAGTAAATTAAAGAAAAAATTACGAAGAACAAAAAAGCAGATATTCAAGGATCTTCAGGATCTTGGATTTAAGGGTTCCTATAGAACTGTTTGTTATTTCATAACAGATTGGGAGAATAGCCATAATGAAGAACTTGATAAAGGACATGAACGATTAGAACATCCTCCAAGTGAAGCACAAGTTGATTTTGGTGTCATGGAAGTTGTTAAAGATGGTGAATTTGTGGATACTCATGTGTTAGTAATGTCCTATCCGTACAGTAATGCTGGGTTTGCGGTACCATTACCATCTGAAAATCAAGAATGTTTTCTTGAAGGACTGAAACTTTTATTTAAACAATCCGGAGGAGTTCCTAGAAAAGTTAGGATTGATAATTTAACTCCGGCCGTTAAGAAAATCAGATCAAAAACTGAAGAGGCTCAACTAACGGATGCCTTTATCCAGTTCCAAAATCACTATGGTTTTGAGGTTCAAGTATGTAATCCACGTAAAGGTAATGAAAAAGGAAGTGTGGAAAATAAGGTAGGTTATATTAGATACAACTTCTTTACAGCATCACCAGTTATGAATAGTTTTGATGATTTTACAGAAACACTTCGTGTTAAATTAGAAAAAGACCGCCAAAGACTTCACTATGAGAAAGAAGTGTTGATCGAAGATCTTTGGAATGAAGAAAAGAACTATTTGCTTGAGTTACCAGAGGAGGATTATCCAGTCTTTAAAGAGATTGATGCAAAAGTTAATAAGTATAATGAGTCAAAATTAGATAATACATTGATACATATCCCGAAAGCATCGAATTACCCTTTCATATACTTTGTAGTGACATGGGATAAATATAAGGCTGTATCACCCGATGGAGAAATTCTGTTTGAAGATTTTAGGCCATATATGAACAAAAAGAGAGCTATTCCATGGTTATCCATTTTCAAGGATTGGATTCGAAAACCAAGAGCGGTATCTTATTCAAGATATCAAAAATACTTACCTGGCCGCATTAATGACTACTTGATGGTTGAAGATCTTGTCGTTAGGAAAGAAAGACTATTAGAAATAGTAAACTTACTAGTTACACACGATATTAAAAGAATTAACGAGGAATTTTATGATTTGATTTCTGGAAACAACGAAAATCCCTTCGGGCTAGATTGGGACGAGTATGATTCGTTGGCACCTACAGGGGGTGAACAATCATGAGCGAGCAAATCCGTTCTATGTGTAAGTCTTTAAGACTCGCTTATGTTTCTGAAATATATGAGTCGATTCCTTTTGAATCACCTTCCCAATTTTTAGAGGCTTTATTTAAGGAAGAGTTTAGACTACGTGAGCAAGCAAAAGTCCAACGCTTAATTAAAAACGCAAGGTTCTTAGACTCGAAGAGTTTAAGTAATTATGAATGGACCGAAAGGATTAGGTTTCCGACACAGATTGATAAAGATGGTTTAATGAGCCTTGATTTTATCAAGCAGAAACAAAACGTTGTTTTGATAGGAGCACCTGGGACCGGAAATTATCGAAAGTTTTTGTTTATGGAAAGAAATAAGTGTATATTCCATATTTGAATTGAAATATACGTTTATTTCTTTCCATAACACCTCACAATAGATTTATTAAATCTTGGAGGTGCTATATGGAGAATCGAATTCCCATTGAAGAATTAGTTTCAAAAGTTTTATCAGAATTAGAAAGGTTAAATTATGCATATAACACTATTTGTGGATATCGTGCCTTTTACAAAAGAGTTATTTCATTTGCAAAAACAAGAAATGAAGTTTATTTTTCAGAAGCATTAGGAAGGGACTTTTTGAAGGAAGCATACAATTGTACAGTTAACTATTATCAGGAGGCTATGCCTAAAGGACTCAAAGGCCCTATTAGAAGAATAAGAGTTCTTGGCGATTATCAGCTTCATGGTGTGATTATTCGAAGGATCGTAAAAAAGCCAGGATATGTTAAACCCCCACAGTTTAAAATAGAACTTACAGCCTATGAGAAGGAATGCGAAAATAACGAGTACTCAAAAAGAGGTCTACGTACGCGTATGCAACGCTTATTCTTTTTCATAGATTATCTTGACAACCGAAAGGTTCAGAAATCGAATGATATTACCGCGGGGATGATTTCTGATTATGTAAAAACAATATACAAGTATCATGAAAAAAGCATTGCATCTATTTTAACAGCTCTGAGGGTTTATTTAAGATTTCTCTATGTTAACCAATATACGGATGAAGATTTATCTTTAAAAGTTCCCAAACAGAGTAAATATTATTATCCGCCTGTTCCTTCTGTCTGGAATAAAGAGGATGTTATTCGAATGTTGAATAGTATCGACAGAGGAAATCCAACCGGAAAGAGAGATTATACGATTCTGCTTCTGGTTGCCAAACTTGGTATTAGGGTCGGCGACATCAAATCCCTGAGGTTATCTGATTTAAACTGGCAATCAAAAACTATAGAAATAAGACAAAATAAAACAAAGAATATCGTGTCATATCCAATATTAAATGATATTGGTTGGGCATTAATTGATTACATAAAAAATGGGCGTCCTATTAGTAAATCTCCTTTCGTTTTTATTCGGATGAATGCACCCTTTGAGGCCTTTGGAAGAGACGCTAATCTTCATAATATCATTACAAAATATACCAGACTTTCCAGAATTACAGTTCCTGATGGAAAAAGGCAAGGGTTACATTCGCTTCGTCATACTCTTGCGAGTACTTTGCTTGAGCAGGGAACACCATTACCAGTAATCTCTGAGATCCTAGGACATTTTAATTCTAAATCTACCAATGTCTATCTGCATACAGGAATAGATGGGTTAAGGAAATGTGCCATTGATCCAGAGGAGGTGCTTAAGAATGTCTAAGGAATCTGTAGTGTTTCAAAGTATTCTTGGTCCACTGATTGATGGATACATTGAGGAAAAGAGGTCTGTTGGCTATAAGTACAAAAAAGGCTCTTCCCTATTGAAACAATTTGACACTTTGGCTGCCAATGAAAACTTAATTGATATAAAACTTCCGAAAGAATTAGTATTTCTTTGGACAGAAAAAAGGCCAAATGAGACTGTCAGTACTAGAAATGGAAGAATCTCTATCATACGAGGGCTCGCTAACTATATGGTTCGGCTTGGGTATGAGGCATACATATTTCCAGCTGCCACTATTTCGATTGATAGATATTCTTATGTTCCATACATTTTTTCTGAAATAGAGTTGAAGAACATTTTTACCACATGCGACATGTATCCTTATTCAGATGTTTCTCCCAACAGACACCTGACCTTACCTTTTCTGTTCCGTATGTTATATGGTTGTGGCCTCCGAATTTCAGAAGCTTTGAATTTAAAACTTAAAGATGTTGATTTGGGTAATGGAACTTTATTCATTCGAGATGCGAAATTTGGAAAAGAACGAAAAGTTCCGATGACCGATACATTGACGAAGCGTTGTCGACTGTATATGGAGGAAACTCATCACACCAAGTCCAGTGATACTTATTTATTCCAATCTCCTTACGGAGGACGTTATAAGGAAAGTACTATATATAAACTATTTAGAGAGATATTATGGAAGGCTGGAATATCTCATAGTGGAAAGGGACCAAGACTTCATGATTTTAGGCACACTTTTGCGGTCCATTGTTTGAAAAAATGGGTCTTAAATGAAGAAGATCTTTCGAATCTCCTTCCCTATCTTTCTGCATTTTTAGGACACGTTGATTTAAGAGGTACACAACATTACTTAAGGCTGACTGCTGATTTATACCCAAAAATTATAGCATCAGTTGAACAGAATTTTTCAACTATAATACCGGAGGTATCTTTCAGTGAAACAGACTGATTTTGCCAGAACGCTTACACGCTTCCTTTCCGATTACCTGCCAGGCCAGCGTAATGTTAGCGTCAATACAATAAAGTCCTATCGGGATACTTTTAAACAGGTGTTACTATACTTTGATTTTGAATTAAATATTAAACCGGAGCACCTTACATTTGAAAAAATAAAAGCAGAAAAAATTAGAGATTTTCTCCTTTGGCTTGAAAAGTCGCGTAACGTCGGAATTAACACCCGTAATCAAAGACTGGCAGCAATCCATAGTTTCTACCGTTATGCACAGTCAGAACACCCTGAAAATATATTTGAATGTCAAAAAATATTAGGAATTCCCTTTAAAAAAAGAGAAATAAAGACAGTTGAATTTCTCTCGCAGGAATCTTTAAGGTATATATTAGAACAACCTGATACTAATGAGAAGAGAGGGCGTCGTGATTTAACATTAATGGCTACTCTATATGATACAGGTGCACGAGTACAAGAATTAATTGATTTAAAAACAAGAGATGTCAGACTGGCGAAGCCAGCCACCATTACTTTATCTGGCAAAGGAAATAAACGAAGAAGTGTACCTATTATGGATAAAACAAGAGTTCTGTTGGAGAATTACATGAAAGAAAACAAACTTTTGGAAAATGGAAAACAAGATTATCCACTTTTCTATAATAGTAATGGACGCCCATTTACAAGGCCTGGAATCACATACATTTTAGAAAAGTATTTAAAACAGGCTCAGGAAATTCATTCAGATGTTCTGTTCTCTGACAGACTTCATCCTCATATGATCAGGCATACAAAAGCTATGCATTTATTAGAGGCTGGTGTAAATCTTATTTATATAAGGGATTTACTAGGTCATGTAAATGTAACTACAACTGATATATATTTAAGAGCAAATACGGAAATAAAAAGAAATGCATTAGAAGCCGCATATATGGAGGTTGTGACGCAAGATACCCCTGTTTGGGATCAGGATACAGATTTATTAAAGTGGCTAGAGGAATTTTGTCGATAGGAATTTTTAAATATTATGGAAAGATATTTGTAATTACAACTAAGATTCTTACGATTAATCAGAGATATCTTTCCATAAACAAAAACTTTCGATAATTTCCGTTATGAAAAGCTTTGCATAACGGAAAATCGCATTTAGCAACTGGATTAGGAAGAAAAGCTTGTGAAATGGGTTATGAGGTTAGATTCTATCGTGTATCTACACTTATCGAACAATTGGAACAAGCACTGAAACAAGATAAGTTGCCTTCCGTTAGAAAAAAATTTGAAAAGGTAGAATTAATCATTCTTGATGAATTATGAAAAGCTTTTCATAATTCATCTTATGGAAAGTTAAATATTATGTAAAGTTGAATATTAAAAGCCCTATTTTATAACGATTTTTAACATTGGACTTTGCATTATATTACCATGTTGTAGTAATATCAGTCATATTTTAAGGAGGTATAATATGACTGATATTACTGAAATTCCACTCGAGGACTTAATTCAACAGGCGGCTCTCTATTTGAAGGAATTGAATTACTCTGAAGGAACCCAATATAATTACAAACTTAAATGGAAACACCTACAAATTTATGCTAAAGCTAATAATTACATTAACTTCTCAATGGAGTTGGGTGATGCATTCCTGTCAGAATATTACGGTATTGAAAAAGGCATGAAACTATCAAATTCCCAGGTTTTTAAAGTAAGATGCATTAAGGTTTTGGAAGAATATCGCCAGCATAAATCATTTAATAAATGCCATCAATCAGTAGGAATGCAAGTCCCAAATCAATTTAAAAATATACTTGATGAATATATCCAGCTCCAAACGGAGCTGCAGTTATCAAAACGTACAATACAGAATAAACAGGGTAAAATTGTACATTTTCTGAGCTATTTAGGAGGGAAAAATCAAACTGATTTCAATAATTTGAAACCTAATAATATATTGTCCTATCTGGAAACATTGAATGAATATGCTAATGCTACGAGATCTGGTATTTTGTTCACCTTGAGAGACTTTTTAGCCTTTCTTTTTTCAAAAGGCTATACCAGTTCTCCACTTGATCGGCTTTTTCCAGTTATCCTAACGAATAAGTTCGAAAGAATCCCTTCCTATTATTCAATAGAGGAAATTCAAAAAATCCTTTTACATGTTGATAGAGATACAGAGATTGGGCGTAGGGATTATATAATACTATTATTGGCAGTACAATTAGGAATGCGTGCTGGGGATATAAGGCATCTAGAACTTAAAAATATTAAATGGCATTTAGATACTATAGAATTCATACAAGAAAAAACGAAAAATCCATTACGCCTTCCATTAATAGAAAATTTGAAGTATGCCTTAATTGATTATATAAAAAATAGTCGTCCTAAGTCTGATGATCCACACATTTTCATTAGGCATAGAGCACCTTTTATAGCATTTACCAAAGGGAATGTATTTTGGGGTACCATCGATAAATATATGGATGCCGCAGGCATCTCTATAAATAAGAGAAAACATGGTCTCCATTCCATGAGACATAGTATGGCGAACAATTTACTTAAGAGTAATACACCATATCCAGTTATTACTGGTGTTTTAGGGCATGAAAATACGAATACTACAAAATTGTATCTCCGTATCGACATTGAGCAACTTCGATCAGTAGCATTGGAGGTGCATTATGAAAGATAGAGAAAAACAATTCGTTTTTGACGGTCCATTTAAGGAGTACTGTCCATTGTTTGTTGAGTACAAAAGAAATCTTGGTTATAAATTCGGAGAATCTTCTTTTTATAGCCTAAGATATATGGATGATTTTTTTAAAAAATATGAAATGTCTTCATTAATATTAAATAAAGAAATGGTAGAGGAATATGTTAGCCGAAGGGGCAATGAATCAGCAAAAACACAGCATATGAGGATGAGCCTTATTAGACAATTTGCCCTATTTATGAATACACTTGGCTTTAATTTTTATATTCATCCAAAAGATTTAATTCCTATTTCAAAATCATTTGTTCCTTATATATTTACGCATGAAGAAATCGCTAGAATATTAAATGTTGTAGATAATTTAGTATTTACTCCATCGAGTAAGCACTATCATTTGATTTATCCAATGCTTTTTAGGATGTTATATGGATGCGGATTACGGATTAATGAAGCACTGTCATTGAAAAAAGTAAATGTTGATTTAGAAAATGGGATACTGACAGTTACAAAAGCTAAAAACAACACTAGTAGATTAGTTCCTATGTCAAACTCACTAAACAATTATTGTAGAAAGTATGTTTTGAAAATGGGGTTTGATATGTTCGATGATGGATATTTCTATCCCTCACGGGATAATGGGAGATATAACAAAACCCCAGTATATATTAAATTCAAACATTTTATGAAGACGGCAGGAATATTTGCAGATAACGAGATTGGCCCAAGGGTTCATGATATCCGTCATACTTTCGCAGTACATGCGCTAGAAAAAATGGTCAAAGAAGAACAAGACATTTATTGTGCTTTGCCGATTTTGTGTGCTTACTTAGGTCATAGGGATATTGAAAGTACAGAAAAATATCTAAGACTTACAGAAGAAGCTTACGGACAAATCATTGATTCAATTACACCTCTTTACGATGGAGTTTTCCCGGAGGTGAAAATAGATGAACAGTAATGATTTCGGGAAGTTTCTAACAACTTATTTTCTTAAATATATTCCCTATAAAACAGGGTATAGCGAAAATACAATTAAATCCTATAGGGATACCTTTACAATTTTTCTCAGATACTGCAATGATGTGCTTCGTATCAAACCCGAAAAATTATGTTTTGCTAAAATGAACAGGAAGATGGTTGAAGAGTTTTTAGTTTGGCTAGAAAGTTCGAAAAACTACTCTATTTCAACTAGAAATCAAAGATTGGCTGCTTTGCATGCCTTCTTTCGATATATACAGATTGAGGCTCCAGAGTATATGGATCTGTGCAATTCTATTATATCTATAAGTTCTAAAAAAACTCCCGTTGTTGAAATGAACTACTTATCTATAGAGGCAATTAAACATCTATTGACTTTACCCGATATCTCTAAGAAAGAAGGCCGAAGGGATTTAGGTATTCTTTCACTAATGTATGATACTGGTGCAAGAGTCCAGGAAATAGCTGATATTACGGTTAGCGATATTAGAATAAATGCACCTTCCACAATACGATTAACTGGAAAAGGTAGTAAAACCAGAATTATTCCGGTGATGCCACAAACGGTAAATATTATAAAGGTATATATTAACGATAACGATTTGTTAAATGAATTCAAAATGTCAAAACCATTATTTTTTAATAAAAAAGGAGAGAAACTTACTAGGGCAGGACTTGCATATATTTTAAACAAATATGTTGAGATAGCAAAAATAAACAACCCAGATTTATTCCCAAATAAAGTTTCTCCACACATACTAAGACATAGTAAAGCAATGCATTTATTAGAAAGCGGACTTAATTTGATTTACATTAGGGATTTCTTAGGTCATTCTTCAGTTACTACTACTGAAATATATGCAAAATCCAATCCTGAGATCAAAAGAAAGGCTATTGAACAAGCAAGTCCGAAGGTACTCCCAGATGAAAAGCTTACAAAGAAGGATAAAAAGGACTTACTTAATTGGCTAAAGGAATTTATATAGCATTTATTATGCAAAGTTGGATGCTAAATATTGTTATGGTATTAGCATTTTAGCATTCAACTTCACATAATATTTAACTTTCCATAAGATGAAATGGGTTATCTACCTTTTAGCAAGGAAGGCTCCGAACTACTATTTCAGCTTATCGCTGAATGGTACGAACAGAAAAGCCTGATAATCACATCTAATCTTGAATTTAGCCAATGGAATCGAATTTTTATTGATTCTAGACTAACGGCAGCATTAGTGGATCGTTTAATTCATCATGCCCATGTATTAACGTTTAATGGTGGAAGTTATAGATTATCGAACGCTTTATCACGGGCAAGATAAGTTGAAACAATTGGGTGGCAAAACTCTGCAAAATTCATTGCGCAACTATGCACTTTTTTCTTGCAAAATACAACTCATTAGACACCATGCATAACTTGTCAAATTAATCTTCAATTTATGCTTTTTTAGAATATCTAGGAATAATCTAAAATCCTCTTCATCATGGAAAATTTCCTGCCGATTCGCTTCCCTCCATATTAAGTGATAGATTCCTGTTTTACTTATGATTCTTGCCATACGAGGCACTTTGACCACACCCTCTTCCCATTTTTTCGTTTTCAAGCTCTACTTGTTCTTACTTGTGCTTTCAAATGGTGTTGTTCCCTTCTTAGCGTAATTGCCTTCCATATAGATTCATCCGTAATCTCATGGTGTTCTTCCAAATCAGAAATCGTTCTAGCCAAACAGATAATTTTGATTTGGACCCGATTACTCCTTTGATGTTTGGGTGAAGCCTGTCTAATCATATGTTACTGTTCTTCTTTCAATGGGCTTGAGGAAGACATTTTTTCGAACGGAACTTTCGCATTTGTCACCTGTTCTTGATACCGTTCATATTGCTTTATGGCGTGCCTTTTCTACCCTCTTTTCGAATATCTGCCAAGCTTAACGGGTCTTTTGCTGGCTTATCGTGGTTAACGGATTGATGAGATAGTAAAATATCAATTCGATCATAAATAGGACCGAAATTCTATTTTGATAGGTTTGAATTTGTTTCGGTGTACAAGTACAATAACGCACTTTGAAACCTAGAAATCCAAAAGGACATAAATTCATTGCTGCAATAAGGATAAAGTATGATGGATAGGTACCTTTGGACTGCGCCCTGCTAATTGTCACCTTTCCTGATTCTTATGGCTGCCTTAACATGTCGAGCGTTTTCTTTGGGTATTCAGGCATCTCATCAAGAAAGAGCACGCCGCGATGAGCAAGTGAGATTTCTCCGGGTTTTGGATTGGATTCACCTTCAATTATTGCAACAGAGGAAGCGGAATGATGGGATTTCGGTATCGAGCTATTTAAGTAAAACCCATTGATTCTTTAGCAAGTTAATAGAGACTCAATACTTCAAGTTGGGTCTCTTGTGTTAATAAAGGCAATATCGATGGAAATGTCTCTGCCATAGGCTTTTCCCACAACCCGGAGGACCGCTCATCAATATATTATGTTCACCCGCTGCTGCGATTTCAAAGGCCGGTAGGCTTGTTCATGTCCAATGATATCGCGGAAATCTTTATGATCGTGTAAAGGTGGAATGGTATGATTGGTGGGACTAGGAGTTATGGAAAGAGGCAAAAATCCTTGGCCTTCGATTCCCTTACAGAAGTATACGGTCCCCCAACGATTACCATAGATTCCTTCCAATCAGTTACTTGAACCTGAACTTGAACACAATAACCCTCATGTTCCATTTGGAAAAAAGGATTGGATTGCTGGCTCCTTGTCCTATACTTATTATCATAGATAATACTAAAATGCCCAACGATTGAAATTCGTTGGGCAACAATATTCATCTATAAAGGTTCAACACTCTGAAGGTCTTTACAATCTTACTAATCAATAAATATATCCCAATTCCTGTAACTGTACCAGCCGAATCAATAAGTACATCAAATACTTGCGCTCCTCTACCCGGAACAAAAAGTTGATGAACTTCATCGAATATGGCATATATTACACATAGGATAAACGCGAATGTTATTCCCAAAATGCCTCTCACTTTGCTTCGATTCAAAGCGTTTATTTGAAGTAGCCCTAACACTAAATAAATAAAGAAGTGGGCGTTTTTTCGAACAATATGATTGAATTCACTTATTTTAAAATCCTCATTTGGCTGTAAAGTTTCTACTTTATGAACAAAAACCTCAGTTATTCCTTTGCTCAGTTCATTTGATACTGATGATGGTTGATGTGACATATTGAAGATTATCGATATCCATAAAATCAAAGCTATCCAAGATACTATCTTACTCATTTCAAAAGATTACATCCTATTCCTGATTATTCTTCTCAAACCGCCAGGCATCCCTACACATTTCAATAAGATCCCTTTCTGCCGTCCAGCCAAGTTCACGTCTTGCTTTTGAAGTATCAGCAAAACAAGAAGCAATATCTCCAGGTCTACGATCTACGATTTCATATGGGACTTCAATGCCATTAGCTTCTTCAAAAGATCTCACTAATTCTAGCACACTTGTTCCTTTTCCTGTTCCCAAATTATAAATATTAACCCCATCATTTAGATTTTCCAAAGCAGCAACATGGCCCTCAGCAAGATCTATTACATGAATATAATCGCGAACCCCTGTGCCATCCGCCGTAGGGTAATCATTTCCAAAAACCTTTAATTTCTCAAGTTTCCCTTTTGCCACTTGAGTTACGTATGGCATAAGATTATTTGGGATACCGTTAGGAGCTTCACCTATTAATCCACTTTCATGCGCCCCTACTGGGTTAAAATATCGAAGTATTGATACCGAAAAGGAGGGAATCGCATTCGCTATATCTGTTAAAATTCGCTCACTCATGGCCTTTGTCTCACCATAGGGATTAGTGGTTGGTAGGAGATTCATTGTCTCTACGAAAGGTACTTTATTATCTCCATACACTGTTGCTGATGAGCTAAAGACAAACCGTTTCACACCATATTTCTGACAAGCTTTTGTAAGAACCATGGTGCTTACAATATTGTTAAAGTAATATTCTAACGGCTTTTCTACGGATTCACCTACAGCCTTTAGTCCGGCAAAGTGAATAACACCATCTATTTTATGCTTAGAAAAGATGTTGTCCAATGCTACTTCATTAGTTACATCAATCTGATAGAAGGTTACTTCCTTGTTAGTTATTTCTTTGACTTTTTCTAAAGTTTCTATTTTACTATTGTAAAGATTATCAGCCACAATCACTTTATATCCTGCTTCAAGCAAGGCAATACAAGTGTGTGATCCTATATATCCAGCTCCACCTGTTACCAGAATGTTCATTGTTGAGATCCTCCTTCCAAAAAGAATATAGAAAAAGCAAAAACTTTTTATTTATTAGAGGAATTTGTAAAATATATTTCCGAAAATACATTAAACTTATATAATCCATTAATCCTAAAAAGGAAGTAATTATTTCTGCTGACCATAATACGCATTCGGTCCATGCTTTCTCGAATAATGCTTATCTAATATATAGTTACTCATGCTACTATTTGGATTTAATGTTAATGTTTTATATGCCATTTCAGCCACTTTTTCTAAAACAACAGCGTTATAAACCGACTGTGCAGCATCTTTCCCCCAGCAAAAAGGACCATGATTTTTGACCAAAATACCTGGAATAGCCATTACATTAGAACCAGCTATTGTTTCGATTATAACGTTTCCTGTATTTAACTCATAATCTTTTTCTACTTCATTTCTTGTAAGCTCCCTGGTACAGGGGATATCTCCATAAAAGTAGTCTGCATGGGTTGTTCCCAATGCAGGAATGCTTAATCCAGCTTGAGCAAATACTATTGCATTGGATGAGTGCGTATGAGTAACGCCCCCTATCTGAGGATACGTCTTATATAGTACAAGATGAGTCGCTGTATCAGACGAAGGACTCCATCTCCCTTCTACTACATTACCATCCAAATCTACTATAACCATATCTTCCGGAGTCATATTATCATAATTAACCCCACTCGGTTTAATCACTACAAGATTACTTTCTCTATCGATTGCACTAACATTTCCCCAAGTATAAATAACTACACCTTTTTCAACTAAATCTAAGTTTGCTTTACATACTTTTTCCTTTAGCTGTTCTAACATTGTCCCTATATCCCCCCAGTATGGAAATAGTGCGTTGTAGCCCTGATACCATATCAAATTGTGGTTTCCAACCAAGTTTCATAAGTTTTGCTTCATCTAGTACAGCATCCTGTAATCTTGAATACCCTGCCTTTTCCACTTCATCAGGCATGTCAAATATAATATTCTTTTTAGTTTGCTTTACGATTAATTCAGCAATATCTTTTATTGTTACAGTTGAATTTCTATTTGCAATGTTATATGCCTCACCACTTTTACCTTTAAAAAGCACACACATAAGACCCGCAATTGTATCCGATAAATAGCAGTAGGAACGGCGCTGTTCTCCTTTACTTTTAAGTATAATGTCCTCATTACAAATTGCTTTTCTAATGAATTGAGCTATAACTTTACTATCATCTGTAGTCATAGTTGGACCATAAATATAACCCAATCGAGCAATCACACTATTAACTCCATATTGTTTACTATAACTTCGACACAACAATTCTGAAATTCGTTTACCTTCTGGATAACCAGATCGTATATTATTAAAGTCAATCAAACCATATTCATTTTCATTGTGACCAACTGAACCTTTAATATCTCCATAAACCTCCATTGTCGAAGTAAACAACACTCTAGTATCTTTATGTTTTTTAGCATATTCTAATACATTAGTTATTCCAAGAATATTTGTCTTAATTGTATCAACGGGGTATAAAGAATATGACTTAGGATCCGCGTTACTTGCTGCATGAATAATAAAAGTAAAATTAGTCGAATTGTCTAACGGATCGCAGATATCATGGGCAATTAATTCCAGATTGTCATCTTTTGTTCTATAATTAAACCTTTCGTTTAATTTAACATTTCTACGGCTCATTCCATATATTTTTATCTTTCGATTATGATTTCGATTATAATAAACAAATGTATCAACAAGGAATGAACCAATCAGCCCCGATGCGCCTGTTATTAAAACAGATACATCATCCTTATCATTAGGGATATTAATATAAGAAGCGGCATGTTTTAAATCTTCTTGATATAATTCATTATTTACATCTAACATTTAGTGTCATCCAATCTCTTGACTTATTTGTGTCTTTTTATTACTTCATCCAAACTTCTTTTTTTGAATTCAATAAAGACTTAAATATTTCTATATCCTCCGGAGTGGTCAATTTAATGTTCTTTTCAGAACCTATAGAAAAGTATAGTTTTTGTTCTAATTCAATAAACATTGTACAAGTTGCAACAGAATTTGTAATCCCTCTTCGAAGAGCTTCTTCATGTGCCCAAACTAATTTGTCAAGAGTAACTGCTTGTGGTGTTTGTGTTCTCTTTAAATTATCTCTTGGTACCTGTGCTTCAGAAGATAGGCCATCTGTTGTTCTAAGCATTGCCTCAGCACAAGGTATAACTGTAATTGCATTTCCATAGGTGGAACAAACTCTTATATTATCGGATATTATTTCTTCAGATACCATAGGTCTTATTGCATCATGAATTAAAACAATATCATTATCATTATGTCTGCTTTTTATATCATAAATACCATTTCTAATTGAGTCTTGACCATTTATCCCACCTGATACAACGTTCTCAAGTTTCGTTATTTCAAATTGTTTACAATATGCACGTAAAATATCATGCCATCCATCAATACAAACTACTACTATACCATCTATATTAGGATGCTTCTGAAAAGCTTCCAGGGTATAAATAATTACTGGTTTATCATACACATTTATAAACTGCTTAGGAATATCTTGGTGCATTCTTGCCCCTGAACCACCAGCGATAATAAGTGCAATATTCATAAAATAACCTCCAAATTAAAATAAAATTATCACTTAATAACTGATTTAGACATTGAACAATAGAATATACCCTTAAGTGGGTATACTCTATATATGATGAGCCAAGTGCTAAGGATTTTTAGGACCTAAAAAAAGAATACCCATCAGTTTTCCAATTAAATAAGTATTAATACAATTTACTAGCACCAAATACATCTGTAGACAATATAGATACTTAGCAAAAACTACAAAAAGTTGTATAAGGATTTTTTGATAAGTTGAAATTTTTTAGGTTAGTATTTTGGGAATTAGGAATTTTGAATTTGCTTCAGTTTATAAAATCAAAGGACTTTTCCAAATATTTTAGTACTGTCCTTCTGTAATCCATCCTATATTTTTGATCATATTTAGAATCTAGAGATGACTCTATAATCTGAACGACTTCTTCCGGGGTTTTATCCTTTGGTTTGAAAAACCTTTCTGGTACCCCAAGAGCATCACCAAAGAAAAGGACTTTATCATTCCAATCAATCCCTACAATTGGTTTATCAAAACCATATGCAATAATGCAAGCATGCAATCTACTGGCAACAATCATTTTAAAACTATTTATTGTTTCTACTAGTTCCTTATAATTAACAGGTCTTTCGATCACCACATCTCTACTAAACCCCATTTTTTCTGCTATTTTACACGCAAATTCAAAGTCAGGTATATGACCATTTGAAAACAACTTCCATTTATGGCCTTGTCTATCTAGTTGACTAATGATACTGCAGATCCAATCTTCATAAAACCCCTCGGTAATCCCTTGATTATATTGAACAAATCTAACTGGGTCAATTACACCAATTCCTATTTCCTCTGAGGAATAATCAGGTTCAAATCCAAAAACTTTGTCACACCAGATTGCAGTATCTGAAGACTTTCCAATTATAACGTCATTTGAATTCCCAACATATTTCTTTAATGTGTCTATATCATCCCTAGTACTAATCATTTTAATATTTGGATAATTAAGATATTCTTTTACAATTTTGCAACTTGGATGGGTTAAATCAAAACCATTTTCAATACCTACTGCATTAAAAAAAACATTTATATTTAAATGATTAGCAGCCTCTACTAAAGTATGCATTGGATTGTGGAAATCCCTAATAAGACGATATTTAACTAAAGCCCCTCCAACTATCACTACTAAATCGGTATCACGTAACATACTCTTAAAATAATTATTAAGACGTTGTTTCTCATTTGGATTAATTTGAAATTTTATATTCTTTATTTGCTCATCTAATTTAGGAAAAAAAGGTCTTATTAGTTTTCCAGAAGCCCGTAATAAAAATACATTTGTCCTATCAAGAATTCCCGGATTTTGGAATTGGGTAAATTCATATTCATTTGCAGATTTTCTACCAAATAAATCTACATATTTAAATTTAATAGGGATTCCTTTTTCTTTCGCAATTTTATTATAAAAATACTCTACGCATTCAACCATTAATGGATCGCCAAGGTTTTTGTCATAAAACAAACCTACTAGAGCTATTGTTTTCATTAAAAAGCCTCCAAAAAATACAAGTTAAATTTCTGTTTAATTTTTTCAAAATCTATGATTTATCCAATAAATTTATATTAATTATTATTTCTTTTACTTGAAAGTTTCCTTATAAGTGAAACAATCCTATCTTTATATATAAAAATAGGCACACAAAATAATATCAGGAATAATATAGCATTCATAATATTATTTAAGAAAAAATAGGAATAGCATGTAATACTGAAGAATATAGTTATATATAATAGCATAAAGTAATCAACTTTGATTACAAGGTAACGGCTTATTAACATAAACCTTCTTGTTACAATAACTAAATAAGCAATTGCTAAAGAAACGCTTGCAGCCTGTACTCCAATTGGGCTAATTAAAATATTTATCAATATAACATTTACTACACTCCCGAACATTGTAGTAGTGAAGATAAATTTGTTCTTTTTAATAGTACTGATAATACTAGCTAAAAAAGAACTTATTACTGAAAACAATGTCGCAATTAATGCAAATGGAATAATAGAAATTGCATTATTATAGGAACTATCAATGAATAGCGGAAAAATCAACTTAATAACTGGTAATAGTATGATTGTTCCTAATGAAAGGAATTTAATATATTCATTAACAGCTATCGTATAGAATTTGTCCATTTCTAATTTAGATTTTCTTGCCTTTGAAAAGGTAAGTTCTTGCCAAGCCATTTGAAAACCCTGAGTAAATAATTGAACAATTGTACCAAACTTAATAGCAACAGCATATAAACCATTATCTACAACGGATAACTTATTACTAATAACTATTTTATTATAACTAGATAAGAACCAATATGCAGCTGAATTCAGTGAGAGTGGTAATGCAAATATTAGCATTTCTTTAAATAATTTCTTATTAAAGTATTTTAATTTAAGTTCCTTAAAGAAGTGAATATTCGTGCCAACTAATATTATATTTATTATTGTGCCAACAATATAAGATACATAAAGGTATTCGTAACCAAACTTAAAAACAGCAATAAACAATATACTCAATAACAGATTTACAATAGCACTAAGCAACCCACCAAATACAAAAATATAATCTTTTCCCTTGGCACGAGCAGTAAAACCAACTACTTGATTTAGATTGGTGAAAAAACCATATAGGAATAAAAGGAATATAAAAGGAATATCTAATAAAGGCCCCAACACAAAGACCGTTACACTATATAACATTGTCGAAATAGTAAAAATTGTCATTCCAACAACAATTGGCTGTTTTTTTCCGTCATCTTCCTTGTAGTCAAAAAAGAAGCGTAAGATAACCCCCCATATATCCAAAAATAATATTGAACTTACAAATGTAATATATGCTATATATAGGTCAAATGCACCGTAATCGGAGGGATGTAGATAATTCGTATACAATGGAAGTAGCAAGAATGAAATAGCTTTTGTTGCTACATTGCCTAGCATGTATATTCCAGATGATTTAATAAATTTCTTTAAATCTTTCATTAACCTTATTCCTTCCAATATGCTGTAAAGTAGTGTTGCGATACTCTTTTTTCTATTGGAGGCAATTTCATATAATTGCCATAAATTGCTATTAAATAAGATTCATATCCTTTAAAGGCACGAAATTTTTCACCCTCAAACTCTATATCTATCTGTCCAGTAAAAACATCTTTAGGTAGTATTTCTTTTTTACCGTAAGTTGATAAAATAAAACCAGCATGTGTGCTGTTATTAAAGCTGTATGTTTGCATCATTTTCAGCAATTTTCTTTTCATTTCTTCAGGTGTTGCTTTGCTGCGTAGATACATGTGTTTTGGGTAATAAATAATTTTCTTGATGTTTTTCTTCCAACTAGTATCGGAATTATAATATACTCTAGGCATTGCCATTCGCATACTATACATTAATTTTCTTATAGAACTAACGAACTCTTCCTGATCATTAACATTACTTGGCACACCATCAATTGGAAATATATCTATATTAACACCTAAGTTTGGAATAACTGGTTCGTTAGGATTATCCATTGTCATTACTGTTCTTCTGTCAACTAGTTTTAAATATACTTGAAAAAAACCGGATGTTTCTGGTGAAATAAGCAAGTATCTTTTCTCTGTTTTAAGAATCTTAAGTAATCTTTCATATTCGGATCTAATTAAAAAGATATCTATATCGTCATCCCATGGAATAAAACCTTTATGACGAATAGCACCTAATAAAGTACCTCCACATAACGAATATTCTATATTGTTCTCTCTACATATTTTATCTATATATTTTAGAATATCTAGCATTATTTTTTTCTGCTCAGAAATAGGAATCTTATTCATACTCTCCTCCATTTACCAACTTAGTTTTACTTTAAAATAAAAAAATTAAACTCCAGTTATTTCAATTTAAGCTAATAAATAACCTCGAGTTATGCTTTCCCTATAAGATTTATAAAAACATTAATAACTTAACGAACTTTTTCTATAAACATGTTTCTTTTGCTTACTCAATATCGCTAATGATAGGAACCAACATAAAAAGATTGGAATCCAAAACTGGAGTCCCATTAAAAAGTTTAACCATCCTAATGCACTCCCACGAGGAATAAGGAAAACTTCCATTAATATCCGTAACAATATGACATTCTTAAACCAGTTATTTCCTATTAAATTACTAAATGAAGAAAACAATATCCCTAATAAAATACTAAAGATAACAATACCTATTAAACCAAAATCAAGATATAACTCTAAGATATATGAGGAACCTGCGCCTTGGCCATTCAAATAACTTTTTCCATAAAGATGGTACGACAAAGCATGGCTTAAACTATTTCCTAAAGTTGCATGTTCTACAGTATTGGAACCTAACCCTTCAACACCAAATAGAATTTGGCTTGGAGTACCTCTAGTAATATAATCTATAAAAGATCCAAATGTATAGTTTTTATTATCATGGTCCGGTAAATATGGAGCTGCAGTATATCCTCTTGTTAATGTTGTAAACGAAATACCCTGATTATAAACAAAATCAACTATTGGATTCATATCATTTGTTTTTTCAATTTCAAAACGAACATAATTATAAGCCGAAAATAGTATCATAATTACAGGAATTATTGTAATGATGGATATTTTGAGAGATCTTGTAATCCATTTTTTATATTTATCTAGCCCTACCATACTAGCCCTATAGTTTAATGAATCTCTCATTAAAAAATATAAAAAAGTGAATACTAAGGCTTCAGAAAAGGAGGTTCTAGAGCCAACAATTAAACTTGGAATTGTTGATAACGTATATATAAATAATACAAATGATGTTTGTTTTTTAGATGGTAACGTACATAAATAAATTGCTAGAAATGTTGGAACCATTTCACTAAACCCTTTTACAAAGAAAGGCAACCTACTATTATATTCAACATAAAAATCATAATAAGAACTATTTTGTATAAAAATAATCTTTTCAAAGCCTTCCATAAAATTAAAAATAAGACAGAGAAAAAACAAAATTATGGAAACCCGTTGTAAATTTTTTATAAAATTAGAATCAGTATAAGTAAAAAAGTTATTTTTAAAGTCTTTTTCTTTAAATAATTTTTCATGTATTAATACACCGCTAAATAAGCTTAACAAACTAAGACCTATTAATAGAAGGGCAATAGAACCTGTTTTCTCATCATAGTTTACTAATTTATAGCTACCTAACATATCAATAAACGGACGAGATAATAGAAATAAAAATATTGTAATATTTATAAAGAGAAAATATCCTCTTTTCCTAATATTAATGAATGAAAATAACATATTCTGTATGTTCAGTAAAACCACAGACCATATTAATAGATGAAAATCATCAAAAATGAGCCACAGAAAAAATAACGCTATTACTAAATAAAATAGCAAAAAGCTTAGTATTTTTTTCATACAATTACCCCTTTATTTACCGCCAAAAGTAAACTACTCCTATTCAATTTAATAGATTTAAAAATATAGGTTATCTCAGGATAATGCTTATTACACTATCTTTAACTACTTAAAATATCTATCCCATAGAAACATATTTATATGTCATTAAAATACTTGATATTTGTTTTGCTTACTTGATATTATTCTTTTATATATAACTGGTCTAACTAGGAAAGCCAAAATTGCTAATTTTCTAGATATGGTAATATACGGATTTTTAAGTATTTCCCATTTTGTCGACTTTATAAAACTTTTAACATTTTTATACTCTTCTCTTGACTTATAATCCTCACAAGAAATTACCTTGTCAAGCACTTGTAGATAGGAGAATATATATTTTGCTTTCCAGGGAACAATTTGATTAGGGAAATGTTTTTTAACCTTCTCAAGACCAGCACTCCATGCGTCTATTACACTAAGGCTTTTTGGATTAAAAGTATTTTTTGTTATACTTCCCCCTCTACTAACATAGTAATACAAAGGTTTTCCAGTTAATACAACTCTCGTAGCAGCCATTAATACATCTACAATAATAAATGTATCCTCATATAATTTACCTACTGGATATCGAATATCTTTAAATATTTTTCTTTTATATAATTTATTAACCGCACTAGAATTAATTTTCCATATGCTACCTATTGACTCTTTTGTATTCCAAACCTCAAACTCTTTAGGATCATTACTTGTAAATGTTTTGTTTTTAAAATATCTATAATAACCACAGACAGAAATATCTGCATCGTACTTTTTAATATTATTGAAAAGTACTTCATACATGTCTTTCTCTATAAAATCATCACTATCAACAAAGCCTATATATTCTCCTTTGGCAATATCAATCCCTACATTACGCGCATCGCTTAATCCACCATTTTTTTATGAATAACCTTAATACGGCTATCTATAAGTGAATACTCATCACATATTTTACCGCCATTATCTGTTGAACCATCATTAACAAGAATTAATTCAAAATCAGTTAATGTCTGATTCAAAATAGAATCTATACATTTATTTAAATATGTTTCAACATTGTAAACTGGAACTATTATACTTATTAAAGGCATATTACTCCTCTTTCTAAATAAATTATAAAGAAAATCTTCAATTCTAACTAGAAACTCCTAGCCACTAATTTTTTAGCAAATTTATCATAAATAACCTCTGTGTTGCACCTTTCTTTCCAAATTCTTAATGCATTATTCGAAATATCTTTATACTTTGTTTCGTCGAAATTATTAACAATAAGAAGTTTATCTACAATTTCAGATACTTCACAATCTTTATCTAATAGGTATCCATTCAATCCATTTTCTACTATTTCTCTTGTTCCACCAACATCAGTCGCAATTACCGGTATGCCCATAGAAATTGCCTCCATAATAGCCACGGGAACTCCCTCAGATGATGATAGATTAACAAAAACAGTAGCTGGGTTTTTTTTGTACCAATTTAGCACATCTTGATTTTTTAAAAAGCCCATTAAATGAACATTTTCCATATTTAATTTTTTTTGAGCTAGTTTTTTAATCTTCTCAAATTCTGGTCCTCCACCAATATGAGTCCATAAGAATGGAATATTCTTTTTTTCTAACTCCACCAATGCTTCAATTAATAAGTCAATCCGTTTTACTTTTCGTACAACAGAACAACTGACAATATATAACTTATCATTCTCAGTATGACTTACAATACCCGTAGATATAGTTCCCAATCTCTCTACATGTATCTTGTTCTTATAAGCAGGATAGGTTTTATTTAAGACTTCAACACCATCCTGAGAACAAGGATAAACGGTATCTAGTCCATTTAATAAGTAATCCCTTTCTGGCAAGTATTTTAAAGGCGCAGCATATTCATATAAGTCATATCTATGCGCTCTAGATATTGTGTATGGATTTCTGTCTTTAAAATAATCGTTTTTTAATTCTAGACCTACTCTTGCAGTAATGTACAACCAATAACTATATATAGTAATAGACTCATATTGATCAAAATTGTACTTATTAAATTTATTTTTTATTTGCTCATATACATCCATGGCACGACTTTCAAAATAGTAACAATAAAATTTTGGCAATAATCTTCCTTTTGAATCCTGGCTTATCATCAACTTCTTGGCTCTATCTTTAATAATTGCATTAAATTGTCTTACAACCATGTTCGTCTTTCCTAATAGAGAATGCTTAATCCCAACAGGTAAGACTGTTACATTTGCTGGTACCTTTCTTGTTTGTGCCATATCATTGGATACCATGGTGGAAACGATAAAGATTTGATGGAAATTAGAAGCTAAATGCTCGATTTCCGATTCTAAATATTCTTCCCCTTTATGAAAAGGATAATAATTAGTTAAAAGAATTAAACAATTGTTCATTACATACCAACCTTTTCTTTTGAACTACTATCATTACGATTAATATTTTTAGATGCAAGCACCGAAGAAATAGTCATAAGAATTATTTTTATATCCAATGTAAATGAAATGTTATCAACATAAAAAGAATCGTTTTTAATCCGTTGATCCATAGTTGAGTTATTTCTATAAACCGCTTGATTATACCCTGTAATTCCAGGTCTTACTTCAAACTTTCTTAAAAATTCTTTCGGATATATATCCTTGTTCCCCAATGGACTTGGCCTTGGCCCAACAAAACTCATATCACCTTTTAAAACATTCAATAATTGAGGAAGTTCATCAATACTTGTCTTCCTTAAGATTTTTCCTATTTTAGTAACCCTTGGGTCATCTTTAGAATTATATGTTGTGCCATCTTCATTTCTAATATCAGGAGCATTAACCTTCATGGAACGAAATTTATACATTTTAAATTCCTTCATTTCTATTCCTAGTCTTGGTGCATTATAGAAAACAGTTCCTTTATCTTCTAATTTAATTATTATAGCCACCGGGATCATAATGATTAATAGAAATGGTAGTGCACATAAGGAAGCGACAATATCAAAAAAACGTTTAATACCATAACGGTACATCATCTAACCCCCTCATCAATATATAAATTTCTGCCACTGCTTCAGAAAAAGTATACTCAGGTGAAAAACTCAATACCTTTTCCGCTAAATTACTATCCATGACCGAAGAGTAAATCCCTTCATCAGCATTTGGGTCTTTTACTAGTAAGTTATTAGTGTTTTCAAACACTTCATTAATTGTTGCTGCAACTTCATAATTTGTTAATGCCTCACCGCTACCAATATTAAAAGTTCCTGAAATTGAGCTTTTCTTTAATGCATATACTACAGCTTTTGCTGCATCTTTTGCATAAAGGAATTCTCTCTTAGCAACACTTTTAGCATTTAATATGAGTTGTTCTTTATGAAATGCTTGCCTGAAAAAACGGTTAATCATATAATTATTTTTTTCATTAAATCCATATAAATGAGCGAACCTCAAATTTTTTATGCACATTTCTTTTTTTCTTGAGTAGATATTACCTATATTTTCATTAGTTAATTTACTAACCCCATACATGAGTTCTGGCGCAGGAATTTGTTTTTCTGTCCAAGGTAGTATGCTCTCATCAGAATAAACAGAAATGGTAGAGGCATACACAATATTTGTTATACCCAATTCAAAACAAGCATCATATAGATTTTGCGTCAAGAGCTCATTATCATGAAATTCAGATATCTTCCCTTGGCTGCCCCTTTTAGCTGCAAGATGCACAACAGCATCTATGTCAGAAAGATTTTCTAGTAGATTTGCCTTAGAATAATCTGTAAAGCGAACCTCACAGTCAATTTCTATATTCACAATTTCATTTCTTGATAGAATTACAGGATTATAATTTTCTTTTTTTAAGCAATCTACTACATATTTCCCCAAAAATCCAGTACCACCAGTTATTGCTACTATCATCACAAACTCCACTTTCTAATAATGATTTTATTACTCATTCTTTGAATGAATTTTATACTTTATAGATAAAATAACCGATTTTATCAAGTTTACCATTTACAGGTCGGATATTTTCACCCTGCTTATAGTAATTAAAGCTATATAATGAATTCTGAATTTCCTTTTTATATTTTGAGTAATCTGCATCTGTATTTGGTTCCTGACAAATAAATTCCAACACATATCCATCTGTTACTTCTTCTATTTGCTTCTTTAATTCCGAAACATCGTTGTTTATTAAATGTTCAAAGCTAAGCTTTAATAAATTTATTCCAGTATAATAATTTAAAATATTCCACATATGGCATCCATCTAGTCGTGGTGTAATTTCAATGATATACGGTTTTCCTTGCTCTAGCTTCATTTGAGCGTAAACAGGTCCATTATTAATTCCTAATTTTTTACTAGCTGACTCAATAATATTTTTCAATTCTAATATTGTTTCTGATTCGAGATTTACTGTTGGAACAACATGTTTGTGAATTAACCCAGTATATTCAGGCCAAGTTTCTCGATCCGATGGTATTAGGAACATAATTTCTCCATTCACAATGTAACCATTTACGGATAATTCAGGTCCAGAAATATATTGTTCCAAAATAACTAACCCTGACCGCGAAAATCTCTTAGCATCATTAAAACTTTCCAAGTATTCTTCAAAGCTGTTCACTAACTTTACACCTCTTTGACCTTGTGAATCAGCAGGTTTAAGAATAAATGGATATTTTAATACAATTTCTTCTTCGGAACTTTTTACTACTTGGAATCTTACGTTACCCTTAAAATCATTTCCTAAAGTTGACCTCATTAAATCCTTATTATTACAAATTCTAGCAGTTTCCTCAGACACAAAGTGTGGCAAACTTAACTGTTCACTAATTTTGCAGGCTACAGGCATAGCTAAGTCTGATCCAACTGAATACACTAATGATATTTCATTTTTGTTAATAAAGTTTATTAACGACTCAACATCTAAAATATTTATCTCTTCAAAATGATCAACTACATCAGCTCCCGGCCCATCTTTTGCCATAGCACATGCATAAGTTTCATAGCCCATTTTTTTAATTCTAAAATGGCATCCATTTGGACAGAAGCAACACCTAAAATTAATACCTTTTCCTTCATAGATAATTGCTCCTTTCAATAGTCTCTAATGATTTTTTTAAATTCATACAAATATACTCCACGTCCTCATCACTCAACAATGTATGAAGTGGAAGTGTTATTTCATTAATATACTGTTTATAAGCATTCGGGTAATCCTTAATATCAAATCCCAGATTTCTATAAGCAGTAAACATCGGTAATGGCTTATAGTGTACGTTACACGCAACACCTGATTCAGCCATATTAATAATAATTTCATTTCTTTTTTCTTCGCTGATTCCAGGAATTCTTGCTAAATAAAGATGACCTGATGAAGCAAAATCCTCTCCATAATGCTCCAGGCTCTCAATACCCAATGGTAAGAGGGCTTTATCATACATTTCAATAATCTCTTTACGTCTTTCCAAAAGACCTTCATATCTATCTAATTGGATTAAACCAATACCAGCCATAATATCCGTCATATTGCATTTATAAGCAGGATAAACAATATCATATTCCCATGCACCTTTTTGAGTTTTAGATAATGCGTCTTTAGATTGACCGTGAAGACTGAATAACATAAATTGTTTATATAACCACTCATTATCTAAATCAAGATCATCACGCCAAACAACTGCTCCACCTTCTGCTGTTGTCAAATTCTTTACTGCATGGAAAGAAAAACAAGTGAAATCGGAAATTTGTCCACATTTCATTCCTTTTCTTTCTGCACCAAATGCATGAGCAGCATCCGTCATAACAATTATTCTATTGTAAATCCATTGAAGTTCATTGTTAGGCTTAAATAAATGTTTCTTTGCCTCTACTATTTTAAATATGGTATCGTAGTCGCACATCTTTCCTGCGATATCTACAGGAATAATTACTTTAGTTTTTTCAGTAATTGCATCAGCTAATTTCTCGTAATCCATTTCAAATGAGTTTGGCGCTGTATCGACTAGAATAATCTTTGCCCCAACATGTTCAATAATTGAAGCAGATGCTGTATAGGTATATGCTGATGTAATAACCTCATCTCCCGGTCCCACACCTAAGATACGAAGTGTGAGCTCCATAGCAGCTGTCGCCGAATTTAAACACACTGCCTTATTAGTTCCGACATAATCAGCTATTCTATTTTCAAACTCTTTAGTTCTTGGACCAGTCGTAATCCAACCAGATTTCATCGTCTTCATAACCTCGTCAATCTCAACATCTGTAATATCCGGTGGTGAAAATGGTATATTTCTTAATTTTGTTTCTACCATTATATTTGCCTCTCTTTGTTTTAGATTTTGTATAGATAAAAGTAAGTTTAGAATCTTAGGACTTTATTAGAAGTTTTATCTAATAAACTGCTAATTTACTAAATTTCACTACATATGCTCCTCTCAAGCGAGGAGCATATGTGTTTACCGATCTTGATTACAAAAGAAACTCTTACCCTCTAATAGATTCCTTGCTTTTTTCAACAATTTCAGCTAAGTACACCAACAAATCATCACGTAACGTTTCATTTTTTAGTGCAAACTCTACCTGCGTCTTAATAAACCCAATCTTCTCCCCAACATCATAACGAGTACCTTCGAAATCATACGCAAACACTCTTTGAATTTCATTCAACTGCTGTATCGCATCTGTTAATTGAATCTCTCCACCGGCACCTGTTTCTTGTTTTTCTAAGAACATAAAAATTTCGGGAGTTAGGATATAACGCCCCATGATTGCTAGATTTGAAGGAGCTGTACCAGGTGCAGGTTTCTCTACAAAGTTTGTTACCTGATATCTTCTTCCTGTTTGAACAGATGGATCTACAATCCCATAACGATGAGTTTCTTCAGATGGAACCGTTTGTACGCCTATAATTGAAGAAAAAGTTTGTTCATACTCATCCATTAACTGTTTTAAGCACGGTTTCTCAGCTTGAACTATATCATCTCCAAGTAAGACGGCGAATGGTTCATTCCCAATAAATTTGCGGGCACTCCAGACTGCATGACCTAAACCTTTTGGTTCTTTTTGACGGATGTAATGAATATCTACCCTAGAAGATTTTTGAACCTCCTCTAATAATTCGAATTTTCCTTTTTCGATTAGGTTCTGCTCTAATTCAAATGAGCTATCAAAGTGATCTTCAATGGCACGCTTTGTTTTACCAGTAACGATGATAATATCTTCAATCCCAGACTCAACTGCTTCTTCTACAATATACTGGATTGTCGGCTTATCTACGATTGGTAGCATTTCCTTTGGCATTGCTTTTGTAGCAGGTAAGAATCTTGTGCCCAGTCCCGCTGCAGGAATAATAGCCTTTCTAACTCTCATTTCTTAATGACTCCCTTTCCTTCCTTTTAACCCTAATTCACAACTTTTGCCAGTGTTTTCTTTGGTTCAATGCGGTTATTTGCTAAATCTAGTAATCTTTTACTCAATTCTTCAGTCTCTAGTTCTAAACCGTGAGCTAAGATTTCATTTACCTCTTCCTTATAAAGGTTATATGTTTTGCCGATATAAATCTTAGGATAGATTTGACCCTTATCAAGATGAATCTCATCTTCATTTAACAGTTCTTCAAACATCTTCTCCCCAGGTCGTAACCCAGAAAATCGAATCTCAATCTCCTCAAGCGTATAACCTGAAAGAGTTATTAGATTTTTCGCCAAATCCACAATCTTAACTGGTTCACCCATATCAAGAACAAAAATTTCTCCACCTCTCGCTAATGCACCTGCTTGTAAAACAAGGCGAGAGGCTTCCGGTATTGTCATAAAATACCTTGTCATATCAGGATGTGTGACCGTAACAGGTCCTCCTGCTTGAATTTGCTTTTTAAATAATGGAATTACAGACCCTCGGCTACCCAGCACATTCCCAAATCGAACAGCGGCAAATTTCGTATTACTTATAAGAGCAAGGTTTTGAATAACCAACTCTGCCAAGCGTTTCGTTGCACCCATAACATTTGTTGGGTTTACAGCCTTGTCAGTCGAAACAAGAACAAAGTTTTTTACTCCGAACGCATCACATGCTTCTGCAACATTTCGTGTTCCGAATATATTGTTTTTCACTGCCTCTTTCGGGTTGTACTCCATTAATGGGACATGTTTATGAGCAGCCGCATGATACACAACATCGGGAGAATGTTTTTCTATCACTTCAAACATGCGGTTACGATCCTGTACATCACCAATTACAGGGATAATTTCAAATTGCGCCTTATATTTATTGCGCAGTTCCATATCAATTAGATAAATACTATTTTCCCCATGTCCTACTAAAACAAGTTTATTTGGGTTAAATTTACTTACTTGTCGACAAATCTCGGACCCAATTGAACCACCAGCACCTGTTACGAGGATTGTTTTACCCGATAAATATTCTGAAATACTTTCCATATCCAATTGTACTGGTTCTCTTCCGAGTAAATCTTCCACTTGTACATCACGGAAGCTATTCACTGTTACTTTCCCAAGCATGACATCTTCAATCAATGGCATGATCTGTGTCTTCGCTTTTGTCTTACTACATTCTTGGAAAATATCATTTAATTCCTTTTTACTTAGGGAAGGAATTGCAATAATGATATTTTCGATATTCTTCATTTTAACGATTTCTTCTATCTGATTAATACCACCCAACACAGGTAGGTTATAGATTTCAAGATGTTGCTTTTTAACATCGTCATCTACAAAAGCAACAGGTTTGAAATCGAGATCATGATTTTGTTGCAACTGTCTTACAAGCATAGTACCTGCTGCACCCGCACCGATAATTAGAGTTCTTTTTTAAACTTAGATTCTCTATAAAAGGCATCATGGAAAAGCCTCCACGAAAAGCGAGAGCCTCCAATAAAGAGGATGTGCATCATCCATGTAAGACCTAATACCCTCACATATACATTGCCAATCACGATGATTTGGACGACTCCTAGTGCTACAATTGAAAAAGTCACGGCCTTTGCAATGCTAATTAACTCTCCAATACTCGCATACTCCCAAGCCCTTTTATATAGGCGATTGACATACGCAAATATGTGATGACTTACTAAAAGAGTAAATGAACTTATTAGCAAAACTCGCGATGTGAATATATTAAAATATGGATGAAGAACAAAATAACTAATATAAATTGCAATTAACACAATAATAGAATCGATTAGAACTAAAGACCCTACTCTTTTTCGATAGGACAAGGTCATACTCCCCCTTTAAATGCTTCTATGTAATTATTAGAAGCAGATATAGTTCTCACTTTACTGAAAAGTAGATCAGAAAAGTCCAAACAATTTCTTTTTCTTAATTTTTTCAGGATTTTCTCTTAAAACCGTTCTTCCTTCAACAAGTAATTCGGCATTTTCTTTAAAAAAATATTCGACACCCACACCAAATTCTTTAACCAACTCACTATAAGCATCGCTCATTCTAAACGGACGACTTGATAGATTATGAGCATCAGAAGCCACAAAATGTGTTAAATTTGATTCAACTAATTGTAAAGTGAATTTCTTTATCTTTTTGCCGAAATGCCCGGTTACACTTGAAGATGTAATTTGCGTACATACTCCGTTTTTCACAAACTTGTACAACAAATCGGGATTTTCAATAATCTCGCTGTTGCGTTCTGGATGAACTATTATTGGTGTTAATCCTTTTAATTGAATATCAAAAAGCAGCTGCTCTGAATAACGCGGAACATGTCCGCTCGGAAACTCAATAAACAAGTACTTTCCACCATCATTTAATGTAAGCACTTCTCCATTCTCGTATTCTTCTATTATCTCTCCATAAATTCTAGGTTCTTGTCCGGGTAAAATCGTTAGGGGAATCTTATGTTGAGATAATGCTGAATTCAGAATCTCAACCTTTTGCAGAATTTTCTCTTTTGGGTTATCATAATCTCTATTTTTATGATGCGGAGTTGCGATGATTTTCGTAATTCCTTCTGAAACAGCTAGCTTTGCCATTTCAATACTTTCATCCAGGTCTTTTGAACCATCATCTAAACGCGGTAAGATGTGGCAATGAATATCAATCATAAGTACCCCCCTCAAACATGTACATGTTTCGACAAATTATTCTACCAAAATGCTTACAATCGTAATAGTAGCACATTATATATGGCAACTGAATAGGGGATTTTGTCGAATACTGACGAAACCCCCTTTAAATTTGTGGAAATCAACCTAATTTGTTCCGTAGTAATAATAATGTTGGCTTTCCTTTTGACTTTTATTATTGAGTACTACTCCTAATAATTTAGCTTGAGCGCTAACTAGTAATTCTTTTGCCTTAACAGCAGCCTCATTTTCCGTCTTCCCACTACTTACCACCATTACAACCCCATCACATTTATTTGCCAAAATTTGTGCATCTGTTACCGCTAGAACTGGAGGCGTATCAAAAATAATGAGATCAAATCCTTCTTTTGCATTTTTTAAGAATTCATTCATAGACTTTGATCCAAGAAGTTCAGCTGGATTTGGAGGTACTGGTCCACTTGTTAGTAAATAAAGATTTTCTTGATCCGTAACTTGGACAGCATCAATAAGCGAAGACTGTTTTGTAAGGACATTTGTAAGTCCTACATAATTTTCCGTTCTAAATGAATAGTGAGATGTAGGTTTACGTAAATCGGCGTCTACTAATAGAACTTTTTTTCCTTGTTGAGCAAACACAATCGCAATATTATTTGTTGTTGTGGACTTTCCTTCCCCTGGTCCAGATGAGGTAACCATCAACGTTTGTAATTCTTCATCCACAGTTGAGAATTGTACATTTGTTCGAATTGTTCTATATTGTTCTGATATTGGTGACTTCGGATTAAGCATTGTGATTAAGCTTCGGTTTTTCATTGTGAACTGTTTTCTTGAAGATTTTTTACGAGCCAATGGATTCACTCCTTACTCTACTCATACTTTTTTGAGTCGGAATATTTTCAATTTCTGCTTCCATATTAATTGTTGTTATTGCACCTAAAACTGGTAATTCTAATAGCTTTTCGATATCTTGTTCTGTTTTGATTGTATTATCCAAATATTCTAGTAGGAATGCCACACCAACTCCTACCATTAAACCTAATACCAATGCAATCGCCATATTTAATACAGGCTGTGGTTTAACTGGTGATTGGTTTTCAGTTGCAATTGCAGGTGTTAAAATATTCACATTATCGACGTTCATAATTTTCGTAATTTCCGTTTCAAATACTGTCGCAATCTTATTTGCTATTTCTGCGGCCTTAATTGGATCCGTATCTGACACAGTAACATTTACAATTTGTGAATTATCCACACTACCAACTGTTACTTGAGAGTTCAAAGAGCTTGTCGATCTTTCAAGGTTAAGCTCATCTCGTACAATATCTAAAATAGCCGTACTTTTAATAATTATATTGTACGTATTGATCAATTCAATATTGGTCCGGATATCAGCTTGATTTATTCCTGCATCATTTGATGATTTTTGATTTACTAGAATTTGTGTAGAAGATTGATAGACAGGTGTTAGAAAAAAGTAGCTAACAACCCCTGCTGTAGCAACCGCTAAGACTGTAATAAGTATAATTAACGATAGTCGTTTTCGTATCGTTTGAAATATTTCTTTTAAACTAATAGTCTCTTCCATATTGACCTCCGTAAAATTTGTCGATAGTTTTATGCACTAAATGTAATTATAAACAAGGAATTTACAAATTTCTACATAATCACCAAAAAAGTTTGTGCCACATTGTTCCTTTCTTTTTTCCAAGAAGAGAATGTGACTTTTGGCCTATGTCGTACTTTTATTATTCTACCTCTTCTATATTAAAATTCAATAGGAATTGAATTGTTATATTATGGTTTGATTGGTATCTGTCGAATTTTATTGTAGCAATGCTGACAAATTACACGTATTTTTTTAAATCATTTATGTTATTTTTTTAGCAAACCTTCTATAAGGAGATGATATACATGCACTTCGAACTATTATTAGATGCCGTATTCGGACCACGGGAAGTGCTTCATGATTTAGAATGTACAGTTTGCGGACACAATGAACTTTACTACATTCATCCTCAAACAGGCAAACAAATTGGAAGGGCTTGCGAGGAGTGTAACTTTTTTCAAAAGTTCGATGATAATGATATGGATCTTTAGTATAGATAAAAGAACATTCCTTGATTTAACAAGGAATGTTCTTTTAGTGTTTATTTTTTATCGGTGATTTATTCAATAATCCCCACATAATCTTCTATTTTTTTGATATCCACTTCATACTTTATTCCATTGGTAGCGAGATTTTCTTCTTTCACTCTAATTAACGTCTCAATGACAGAATTTGTTTCATTATTCATTTCCTGTAACAACCTCTTTGTATATAACAAATCGTAGTATGTGACGATTTTATAATCTTCGGATTGAAATGTACCATCCTGATTCAACTGATAGTATACATTTCCTTTTGGGTTAATCCAGGCTTCGCCTGTATCATTCAGGGCTTGCAGTATTTCATTGGCTGCAGTTGCATATTTGTCATCCGAAGATTTTTGATAGGCATAGTATAGATAATTTGCCAGACTTACTCCATGGTTTAAAGATACATGTGGTAATTCATTACTGAATTCGGAAAAGTAGTCGACGAGAAACTTTCCCTTTGAAGTTTTCATTACATATCCTTCTTGCATCTTTTCAACTAAGAAGTCGCCATACAATTTATAGTTATCTTTGTACTCGGTAATCTTCAGGTTCCTTGCACGTCTATCCTGAGCTCTAAAGATATTGTCATTATGTCTCGAATCTACATAATGTGTAGTGATCCCATATTTTTCATCCAGCCATGTGCTCGTATAGTTGGTATACCATAGGCCATCCTCATCCCTTATCGATTCAAGTTGAACAAAGGAATTCCAATTAATATCTTCAAAAAAGCGATTGTTCAACTTCTCATAGGCGATAATCGATTTTTTTGCACTTTGACGGACCAATGACCGAACAAATCCTTTTTCTGAAGCTGGGTAAATAGTGGCCACCGCTTTTGATTTAACTTCTGTGGGAGTTAGCCATTTATATTCATCAATCCCAATTTTCTGAGCCACATCAAATTCTTTTGCACTATTAAAAAGAGGCTTATGGCTCAATACATACCATGACTCACCTGAATCTTTATGGGCATTGGTTGTTACGGAGAGCACAAAACCTTCATTGGTTTTCTTGTTTTTGATATTTCGGTGTTCCGCAATAAGTTCATATACAGTACTTGTTTTCCTCGTATTTCGATAGGTGTGTCTTAATGTTTTAAAGGTGTATTGCCCACCAATAAAGACACTGCCCACTTCATCCACCGAATTACGATGATACTCGAAGTAGGTAAATCTGTTTGTTGTAGGATCTGTATATCTTTTTCTGTTCGGATACACTTCTGATGTGGGTCGATCAAGTTCAAGTTTTTGATACGTATCTCCTCGAAAGTTTTGTTCTAATGTAAGACTTACGTCGTTTATTTGGGAATCAACATGTACAAAAACAAAAAGGTCTTTTGTTGGGACCTTCCTTAGGGTTACCTGTGCTACTCCAACCCTTTCCTCAGCTTCATTCATAATGTCAAGGTAATATACCTGATCCTTCACACCATATAATGAAGCTTTCTCTTTCCTGTTTAATTTTAATTTGTGGTGTTTGGATGTCGCTTCAAGATGAAAGCTTCTATTTAATAATAGTTTTTCTTTTGGTGCTTCCTTTTTCGCATATACTTTTGCTTCATGTTGTTGGGGTAAAACAAACAAACATAAACATACGATTGGAAAAATAAACAAAAATCTTGTGACCCAGTTCTTGTTATGTGTCATATTCACTCTCACCAGTTCAAGGAATAATTAGTATACTGACCAAATCATTTTGACAATATAAAAAGAGTAAAGCATTTTGTTATATGCCTTACTCTTAACGACTTGTCGTTTATTTATGTATTGAATGTCCCGGTTTGTATAAGTGACCGGCTAGTCCATTCTCTTCCTTCTAATCCACCAATAAACTCCTCCACCGATTACACCTAATGCTAGCAAAACTGAGAAGATAATTTTTTCTTTAAAGAACGGTGAATGATTGCTTTGTACTTTTGTTGATGCGATTTTCGTGTCATCTTTTTCGATTATTTCCTCATCTTCTGAAGGTGTTTCTTCCGTAACTACTTCTTCGCTTTCCTCTTCTTCTATTGAATCTTCTTTATCTTGATTCAATTCTTCAACAACTTCTTCCGTCTCCACTTCGGTACTATTGGTTGTGTCAGTTGTACTTGTGGTCACTCTTTGTGAACCTGTATGTTCTGTCACAACTGGTGAAGTTGGTTTTGGAGAACTAGTACCTGGTTTTGGCGTTGGCGTTGGCTTCGGCTCGGGTTTTGGGGCCGGCTTTGGTTCTGGCTTCGGTGTTGGTTTCGGCTTTGGTTTTGGTGCAGGTGTTGGCGTCGGTGCCGGTTCTGGATCTGGCTTAGGCTCCGGAGTTGGTGTTGGCTTTTCTGGCTCTGGTTCAGGTGTTGGTTCTGGCTCCGGCTCTGGTGTTGGTTCTGGCTTTTCAGGTTCCGGATCAGGATTTGTGACCGGATTTGGTTTAGGCTTTGGTCCTGGGTTCGGGTCAGGCTGTGGCGGAATGACCATTTTTCCTGGATGTAAAGCAATGCTCAACCTTATAGGTTTAACGTCATTCTTCTCTCCATAAGCATATTGCGGAAAACCAAAAGCAAAAAGTACCCCTATTATTACGAAAACCTTTATTACATTACGTGCCCTTTTCACAGTCATCACTTCCCATACCTTACTAGTAGTATTTATCTATCATTTCATTGATTCTCTTATTCTAGTAAAAAATTCCTGTTTTTATTATATCGTATAATACTCGTTTTGCCATAGAAGGAAAGCATTTTTCCTGACTGTATTTTTCAATTTTCAACTTTTGAATAAAAATATGAACCCCCTAAACTAGATGATTTCTCCAGCTTAAGGGGTTCATGTTAAAAGAACAGTATCACATTTTCGTTAAATGACTAATTGCTTTCCGCTCATGGTATTGCATTTTTGATTGAATGTCAGACTTTGTATTCGCACAAAGGCAATCCTCTAGTAAAGCTTTGTTTTTGCTAAACTGTAGGCTATGCCAATAGTATTTTGCTTTTAAAATCAATCGTTTCACGGATCATTCCTCCTTCGAATTGCATAAATCGTCGGAGTTTCGTGTTCGGAAACTGGCTGGCGTAGTCAAATGACAGTAGCCCCTCTAGCTTTGCGTCATCACCTTTCAATGATTTTGCCCTTTCGTACGATTTATGTTCGTACCATTAATATTAGTTAATCAGACTCATACCAAAAAGAGTCTTTAGACCTATTTTTAGTGCTATATAACTAGTTGGAGAGGGTTGTCTGTTTATTTATTTCAACACCGACTCAAATACAGTTTTTACCTTCGGTGTTACGTCATGGCTTCCATTTTTCACATTTTCGATTAACATCGCCACTAACAGACTCGGGTTTTCCGTATTAACTGCAACAAACCAACCATTTTCCTGACCGTCTTCCTCTTTGCTTGCTTTTAATTCTGCTGTCCCTGTTTTACCAGCTAGTGTTACGCCGTCTATTTTGGCATCACGCGCTGTTCCTTTAGGGTCTTCAACTGTTTGAACAAGATCATTAAGGATGAGTTGGGCGGTTTCTGGAGTTATGACATTTTCCTTCCACACTTCAGGTTCTGAACCGTCCAATATTAGTTTTGGTTTGATTAGGTTTCCGGAATTAAGTAATGGTGTATAAGATACAGCCAAATGGATTGGGCTCATTTCAAGCTGTCCTTGCCCATATCCTGTGTCCGCTGTTAGAATCTCTGTGTTTAAACCCTCATTCGAAACCTTTGATTCATATACGGGATATTCAAACGGGAATGGCTCACCAAAACCATAATTCACTAATTCCGATTCAAAGCGCTCGCCGCCAATTCCTAATGCTGCCTGAGCAAAGTAAATATTGTCGGAGTAAACAAAGGCATCTCTTAAGTTCACCGGTTTGCCTGGATCACTCACCCTTGTGATTGAATATCCGCCCCATGAACTGTCTTTCTTCCACTGCTTCCCTTTGATGTCGATTGAGGTCTCAGGTTTTATCACATCGTTCGTTAGGGCGATTCCGGCTGTGATTGGTTTAAAGGTAGACCCAGGTGCATAGGTCATAATAAAACGATTCAATAATGGTTTAAGTGGATCTTCATTTAATTCGGTCCACGGCGCATTTCCTAACACAAATGCATTTGGATCAAATGATGGACTACTTACAAGTGCAAGCGCCTCCCCTGTAAGTGGGTGGATTGCTGCTGCAGCCCCAGCTTTCCCATTGAGTTGATCATATGTAACAAGTTGTGTATCGATATCAATTGTTAATTTGATTGTTTCGCCATCTTTCACTTCTTGCTTCGCAAGAGTGACATTTTCTCCGCCGTTTGCCTTTTTAATAAAGAGATGAGTGCCTTTTTCTCCTCTTAGCCGGTCCTCTAACACTAACTCAAGACCCTTTTTACCTACTACATCATTAGCTGAGTACCCTTTTTCTTCAAGCTTTTTTAAATCCTCCGCGGTTACTTTTCCAATGTATCCAATTAGATGCGCAACCGCCTCTTTAAATGGATATACCCGAGAATCCACCTTTTGTGAAAGGACGCCATTTAACTGTGTAACCTTTGTCGCAAGCTCTTGATCTTGTATAGGGAGTCTTGCAATTGGCACAAAATAGTGAGGTTGAACCCAAGAAGCATTTAACTCTTTTTGAATGGTTTCTGGATTTATTTTTAATAACTCTGCTGCTTTCCTAATTGTTTCATCCTTCTTTTCACCGAGGTCTTGGGGGACCATTCCGATTTCATAGACAACCCCATTTTCAGCTAAATTTACGCCGTTGCGATCAAGGATTTCCCCTCGTGTTGGTGATGAAAATTCGAGTCCAATTTCATCCCCTTCTTCCATGTCTGGAAAGAACATCGCTGGTTCCCATTTTATTGCCCACTTCTTCTCGTCTTTCTTTTCTTCTAAAACAAGAGTTGCTTGTTCTGAAAATTCAACAGGGCCTGCAATTGTCTCCATTGAAAGATTGTATGGGAATGTCACTTCCCCTTGTTCGTTTGGTTCAATCTCCTCTTCTGGAGCGTTGAAATCGATTTTGAGATTACTTACACCAATATCCCGATAAATCTTGGTGAACCGTTCTGAGAATTCTTCCTTATCTACCGTTTCCTTTGTGTCTGTTGAAAAGTTATCATATAATTCATCGAAGTTTTGTTTCTCCCAATTCGTAATAAACGCATTGAATTGATCCTCTGGTTTTGGGTCTTCCTCGCAACCAGTTAGTATCATAAGACTTGTCAGTATACTAACTGCGACCAAAAGTATTTTTTTCATCTTCCTCTCCCCTTTCCCATATCATTCTTATATTTTAACAATTTTTCGATAAAAATGGGACACGGGGACAGGTTATTTGTCCCACCTAGGTATGCTTTAATGAACCTGTTCTTAGTGTAGGCTTCAAAATCAAGTGCAACGCTGTTCGAAAGAATTTTTTTTAAGATCACCATACATTATAAGGTAGCTTGAGATGGTATGAAGACAATAAAAAAGTGGGTTAGGCACAATCCCCTCCCCACTTTAATATCAACTATTTTCCGGTATATCTAAAGGATACCATATATATTTCTGATTCTTGGATTGGGTTGCGATGCCATCCATAGTATAAGCTAATGGGATACGAAATTTGGTAATTTGAGTCAATGATGTGTTGTCCGGCCTGAAACACACCAGGTTCCCACTTAAAATTGAGATTGTTTTTTGTATGGAGGATGTCGACTTCATTTGGTGTCAGATATATTCGTTCTCTTGACAAGGCAACACTACTAATTTTACCGTTATCTTCAAATACTGTCGTCCCGTCAGGAAAGTCATAAGTCGTTCCATACTCAGTCACGACTTTCTTCCCTTTCTTTAATGCAGATTGTTGACTGGAGGCAGATGCCCCGACTTTAATCGTTATGTTATCAAAGGTTACTGTTTTTGTTTTTGAAAACGTCTCTGTAAAGTCAATGATATTATCTTTCGTTAAAAAGGTGGTTTCTCGTTTTTTCGAAAGCTCCGTTACGACTTTATTACTTACTGCACTCGTTCCGCCAATAATTTGGAAATTGGATATATTAAATCGTCTGATTACGTTCACGTTAAAATAAGGAAGACTATTGGGCTTGACTGTTAAAAACCAAGCATTTTGCTTAGCCGCTAAAACGGAACTTGTAAGTGCATCTGGCCAATGATCACCCCTCACAACGACCGCTAGATTTTTCGGAAGTTCTAGACTGTCAAAATAATGTTGATTTAAGCGATAGGCGGTATGGTACCTGTCATTTCCACTGACTCTTATTGTGTAATGCTTCTTATTCACTTCTTCAAATACACTGTAATCTATTACTTCAGTCCCACCTATCAGTCTGCCTTGCGACAATTTAGGTTCATTCAGTAGTTTATTTACGGAGGACGGCAGCTTTTTCTTGGTTGTAAGTAAAATAGGGGCCTTATCTCTAATCGCAAAACTTGATGCAGATAAGGCATCCGCAAAGCTTGTACCACTTGCAATAATAAATGGAGAATAATAACTCTTGTTTACTACTTTTAGATATTCTCTTGCAATATTTGTTGATGTATCGTAGCGGTCTTTACCACCAATTCGTCTAATAGAGGAGATGCCCAACGTTTTTAATTGACTTTCGACATTTTTTGTAACCGCATTTTCTCCTCCTAGAATGATGATATTCTTTGCTTGTAATCTACTAATCTCTTGCTGAGTAGCAGAATATAATTCTTTTGGAGTTGTTAACAAAATTGGGGCATCCAACTCATATGCCAAGGGAGACACGGCTAATGCATCCGGAAAATCCATTCCCGTTGCCAAAACAACCGTATCTGCCGTGGTCCACCCTTTTTTCGAAACTTCAACCGCTGTTTCATATCTGTTTTTTCCCTTAATTCTTTCTGCTGCTTCAGTCATACTTGGAGCCAAGAAAACGAGTAAAGCAACAAACATCACAGCACCAAACCTTTGCAGCCTCACCATACCCATCACCTCTTTATTATTTAAAATTTTCAAACAATTCAATTTTAGCAGAAAATGGTTCTTTGGTATAGGACTATTGTATGAGATGTAGGATAGAGGTACTATCAATTATGCCGAGTTGTGCTTTTACAAAGTAAAGCCAGCCACCGTTCGGAAACAGTGACTGATTACTTGGTGGGACAATGGAATGCCTCCGTCCCAATTTCTAGTTCCATTTTATAAGCGGAATGCCATTTTGTTTATTCTTGCTAATTTCCCCATTATAGGTTGGTTCATCCTGAGAAGGTTCTATGATTACGAATATATTGAACGTATATTGATCCCAAATGGAGACTCCTCTTTGTTTTAGTTCAGTAGATGAATTTGCTTTTTCTGTATAGACGTTTACTAATCTTTGGGCAAGTTCTTTTGCCTTTTGTTCAGATGTTCCTTCTTTCAGTTTTAAGATGAAACTTATAAAGGCATCTTCGCCTGAAACAAAGAATCCCTCCCTACTTATCTGAGGCTCTTTCTTTAGTTCACGATTCGTTTCCGCTTCCCATTTACTATCTATTTTTACACGCTCGTTTCTTACCTTATTTAAATTAACGTAACCACTAGGGATTGTAGTATCAAGATTTGGTGAGTCCACTTCATCGTTTATGAAAATCTTATCTACAAATAGTTCTTCAAAGACTTTTTCACCTGCATGGGTTGTTAATTCTAGGATGATTCCTGTGTCGAGGTCTATTTTTATATTGGCTTTCGTTCTTGTGTAGTCTTGATACCTTGGGTTGAGAGTTGCATGTAATCTTACCCAGCCCGCTATTTCATCGACTTCCTCCACTTCCCAAGAGTATGCCTCTGTAAATAAGGAGTCATAAGTGGTTAGAGGAGAAAGTGGTTCAAGATTAACGATGGTTGGATCGTTGTATATCTCAATCGCTGTACCAGCAAGTTCGATGTTTTCGAAATTTTTAACGTCGTGGTCCACTAGTGTTAATTGATTTCCGTTTATGATTGTTTCAAGATGTTGCTTTCCTTGTGGTCTCTCAATCATTGCATCAGATACATAAATAAGTTCCCCATTTTTATATCCCATGCTCACCTCGAACGTTTTCTTTAAGGTGACCCTATCATAAAAATTGCTTGTATATGCCAGTTGCAGTTTTTGATAGGGTTGCTGCGTACTGTTCCATCTTTCTTTGAATTGTGAAATCCATTCGTCACCAGTCTTTTCTTGCTGCGGTGGGGTTGGTTCTTCTTCTGTATTTTGTTCTTTCTTTTCATCTACAATGGGCTGTTGTTCATTTGGTGTATGAAGCTCTGGTGGATTTTCATTGTTTTGGGCAGGAGTGTTACTATCTCCCTGCAGGATATAAGGGACAGAGATGATTGAAAATAACAAGACCGCTGCCACTGCTGCTATTGTATGAAGAAGCTTTTTCGGCTTTTTAGGTTTTTTCTTTATACGGTTGATAATTTGTTCCTTCTGGCTTTGATACTCATGGTTTGAAAAGACGTGTTTGTCTAATTGCTCCTTTATAACTTTTAATTCATCCTTCATTTTTTTCACTCCTTTCATGTTCATCTTTAAGCATTTTTCGCGCTCTATCTAAACGAGTTCGTATTGTTGAAGCACTAACTTGAAGCAGTTCGCTGATTTCTGGTGTAGTCATTTCTTCATAATAAAATAGAATGACGACTTCTCGATAAATCACCGGTAACGCTAATACTTTGTCGGCAAGGACTTGGTTATTTTCGTTTGCGAGCAAAATCGACTCAGGAGTATCTGATTCCACCTTTTTAATCATGTTTGCAAAAAGTTGTTTTAGCCCTTTCTTCCTTCTTTCCTGGGCTCGAAGATAATCTTTGGCTTGATTGGCAGCAATGGTATACAACCAGGTTTTTATATTGCTCCTCCCCTCAAACGTTGCATATTTTTCATAAACCTTTATAAATACATCTTGTGTGACCTCTTGTGCAGTTGTCCAATCCTTTACATACGTGAAAACAAAATTGGTGATTTGCCGCTCATATGCTTCGATTAGTTCCTCGATGTAAGAGATGGGATCTACTTCCTCCTGTACTGTTGATTCATGTGTGACAACGTTCTTCACTAACTCACCCCCTATTAAAAATTCTATTTACTTATTAGACGTCCGGTCATACAAAAACGTCCCATGGGACAGGGGGACAGGTTAATTGTCCCAGGCCGGGACAATTAACCTGTCCCCGCGTCCCGCCGCACATAGAAAAAGAGAAAGGCGGCGCCTTCCTCTTTTAATCGGTTGTTTCTATCCACCAACCGGCTATGTTTATTCCTTGATAATGTACTTCTTTGCCTGTGCTGTCTTTGTATGAAAAGTTGCCCGTCGCGAACAAGAGGTACCAGTTTGTTTCGCCACTGGTGATTGGAACAATTTCTGATTTCGTTACCAGGTTTTCTTTTTCATCGATATAGGTTGACACTTTTACACAATCAAATCCGCTTGGGCAATACAGTTGTTTGTTGTTACTCACCCATTGTTGGAATGAATCGGGTTGGGTTGGGACACGTAGTGCACTAAATGCGATTGCAATGATTAGAAAGACAATCCACCACGTTTTCAGTCCATGCTGTTTTTGGGTGAAGCTTACTAGAAAGAGGTCCAAAACAACTGTATATAAAAATAACCATAGAAAGATATCTTCCCTAAAAATAAACCACCCTAGGATGAAGACGTAGAAACCAACACGTAGGATCTTGTTAAACTGTTGCAAGACCGTTGGATTGATGTCAGACACTTCCACGTCGTCCTCTTTAATGTAGACCCAAATAATTATGGCGGCAATGAGTAAAATGAAAATGAAAATCTTTAGCATCGTGTTCCCCCTGGGATTAAGAGAGTGACTTTTCAATTCCCTTGCTTCCTATTGGGACGGAGGGACAGGTTCATTGACCCATGATGGGTCAATGAACCTGTCCCCTTGGCCCTTATGCTGTTTTTTTGCGTGTTGCGAAGAAGGCTGTGATTCCTACTCCTAGTAACAGTAAACCAACTAGTAAGATGTTGTAATTGTTCGTGGCTGTTTTAGGTAGTTTTTTGTCATCGTTCTTCTTGTCACTTTTATTATTCGTTTGTTTTGGCTTGTCGTCTTTATTGATTTCCTTGCCTGGCGTTGTTACTTCATCTTTATCATCAGCAGGTTGTTCTACAGGTGTACTAGGTGCTTCACCCTCTTCAGGATCTGTTTCGTCACCTGGTTCTTCTACCATTGCCGATGTTGTTACCTTGGTCGTTCCATAGATGAAGCGTTCCTCATTATTTTCATCAAATCCGATGATCTCAATAGTGTATTCTGTTTCAGGTTCGAGGTCTGAGAACAGGTAGGTTGTCTCCTTCATTTCTTCCTCTACCACTTCTCCATCTACAAAAACGGAATAGGTAAAGTCTTCAAATCCGTCGGATGTTACAGGTTCCCAACTTAGTTCAATCTCCGAATCTGAAACATTATCAACTGAGATATCAAGGTATTCATAAAGTACAAGTACTTCTTTTTCTTCCAATTCATGAATAATCGCTAGTGTCCTAGAACCTTCTGTTAAATCTAATGGATTTTTCAATAACATAACTAACAGTAGGTTTTCCAACTTTAATAAGCTTGAAATATCGGAAATCTCATTGTAGCTCAAGTCCAGAATTTCGATATTTAAGTTTTCTAAAGAAGTAATATCCTTGATTTTGTTTCGTTGTAACGTTAAATATGAAAGGTTTGTAAAACTAGAAAGTACTCCAATGTCTACAATTTCATTCCCGTCTAATCCTAAAAACTCAAGGTTTGTTAGATTTTTTAACGGTGAAATATCCACAATTTCATTTTCCGCTAAAGATAGATATGTAAGTTCCGTTAGTCCTTTCAGCGGCTTTAGTGATGAAATCGCGTTAGAATCTAAATGCAATTCTTCTAAATTAGTGGCAAACTCCAATCCTTTTAAATCAGTAATACCTCTTTCCGAGGCATCGAGAGCAGTTAAAATGCTCAGATCGCTTTCCACAATTTCACGTGAATTTATATGCAATGCTTCCTTAATCGCTTCCTCTAAAGCTGGGTCGTTAAATTGAACTGATTTGCCTGACGGGGTAGGTGGCGTCTTAACATATGCATATGCACTTCCCCACACAAAGCCATCCTCATCGACACCCTCAACCGTGATATCGATTTCTGATAAAGGATCAAGTCCTGTTAGCTTATAAAATGGTTTTGAGACAGGCGTTTCCCCAACTTCCTCACCATTTACGTAAACTAAGTACTTTTTAATATTTTCAACTACTTCGAAAAAGTTTATGTCAAATTCAACTGTGGATTCCGTTACATCTGTCACAACAATTTCATGTTCAATATCGCTCCATTCAATATAAACATCTCTTTCTTGGAGTTTTTGAATAACTGCCATATCTGATGAACCTTTACTAAGGTCAAGTCCATAGTTGCCATATACAGTTACATGCGTTAGGTTCGGCAATTCAAGAAGCGTATCAATCTCATCTAAATCATTGTAAGCTAAAAAGACAGTATCGAGACTTTTTAAGTTTGCTAGGTTTTTAATAGTAGAAATTTGATTTTCATCAAGATCAAGGAATGAAAGATTTATAAGATTTTTGATTGGTGTTAAATCCTTGATTTCATTTCCACTTAGCGTAAGGTCCACAAGGTTTGTTGCGGACTCAATACCTGTTAGGTCCTTGATTTCTAAATAACCCGCATCAAGAGAAGTTAATCTCTCCATATCGTCGATGTAAATGTCTCGATGATAGACTTTTAACGCCTCTACCACAGCCATTTTTAAATTTTCATCTTTAAATTGAACCTTTTCTCCGACAGGTGGCGCAGTCGTTTTTGCTTCGGTTTCGATGGTCTCGACTGTCCCATCCTTATAGAAAATATCCACTTTTACCTGATAAGTTGTTTCCTGCAAAAGGTCAGTGTACGTGTATGCCGTTGCGTAAGGATCGGTAATTTCCTCGACCATTGTGTCATTTAGGTACACTTGGTATTTTTTAATATCTTCGGGTTCCCATGGCTCCTCCCAATATATTGAGATGGATTGCTCCGTTACACCCTCGACAGATAGAACTTTTTTAATGATTAATTGATCATCATCTAAGAGAATCTCAATCGGGTTAGCTTGGTAGTCACGGTCGTTTTCGACCTCAAATTCTGCTGTGATTTCTTCCTCAGTTGAGTAGTTGAAGGTAACGAGTTCATATGTTCCAACTGGTAATTCTAGATTCTTAGATTCACTGTCATAGTCGTTGAAAAAGCCTTCCTCATCTAAGAAGCCATAGTATTCTATTTCAGCAACATTTTCACTAACCCCAATGATTGAATAGTCAAAGTCGTACGGGATATTGCCTTTTGTTGTGGAAACTTTGACGTTTGTTACCACGGTTTCATTTGATGATGCTGGTACAGTTGTTTCTGAAGCTTCTGTTGGTTCTTGTGGTTCAGTAACTTCAGAGGCGTCGGCTTCCACCTGGTTTTCAGTTTCCTCATTGGCTTCGCCTTGGCCTTCTTCTATTTCTTCGCTTTGGTCACCTTCTGGAGTCGTTTCTTCAGAAAGATACTCTACCTTTTCACTTGTTAGTAGATTTCCAGATGACGTCAGCGCTGTAACTTCATATGTATACGTGGTGTTCGATATGATATTCGTGTCTTCATATGAATACTGTTTGATCGTTTCATCTTTGGTTTGTACACTCGGTTCAATTTTAGTTGTTTGTCCATTTTTAATAAGTTGATAGTTTATGATTTCTTCATTTTGTGGGAGTGACGCTTCCCACGTTAACGTGATGCCATTCTCTGATTCCGTTAAACTTAGCTGGCTTAGCTTGTTTTGCGCCTGAGTCTTGCTGATGGTCAATGGACTCAAGAACGAAAGCAGTAATACTAGGACCATACTTACATGTAGCCATTTTCGATTACGCATTTACCCTTCCTCCTACCGGAATTACAATAATAATAGAAACCATCCAGCATATTATATATCAGAGAATAGGAAAATAGTATCTAAATCTTCCTAAAATTAACATATTTCGAAAGCTGAAAATACTGAATTTGAGGGACCAGGGACCAGGGGGACGGTTCTCGTGGTCCTAGTACTCTTAGAATACTTACTTCATCTGACATTAAATTTGAGGATAACGGATATTGACGACATTGTATCGAAAAAAACCATGATACCGGCCAATAGCTCCAGCAAGTCAAACAGCCGTAACAGAGCTAATATTTTTTCTTTCCCAATACTTTATTAATTGACACAATTAATGTAGTGTGGACTTGAGTGACTGGCAAGTCTTTTAATACACTCATAAGAATCAAGTACAGACACTGCATTTTTTCGCAAAGATCTGTTCCTTTACTACAATAATCATCATCTAAATTCGAGTAATTGTATTGTAATTGAACTAATAGGATTACCGTTTTGGTTCTTAGATGTAAAGATATGAGATTTACTATAGCCATCATCAAATTTTATATGGTACCCATTTTCATCCATAGACCTTTCATCAAAATACTCTGCATATACGGGATCTGGATTATAGGCCTTAACCACTTCATCGAAGTTATCGTAATAAATAGATGCCTTATCTCCCAAGATCTCCACTTTATAGATTTGATTACTTACTTTGGAAATTGTATAGGTTGCATCAATATATTCAACGGTAAAATCACCTGATAATTCATTCTCTGAAATTGGTTGGCCATATTGAGCAATTAATTCTTCTTTTGTTTTACCAAAATTCATCTTTTCATAAAATTCTTCATAAAGATTCGTTACTTCTATCGTTTCGGTATTATTTTTTACTTCAGAATCCTCCTTCTTTTCAAGTGCGAAATCATAAACAAGTCTGGTATCTTTAGAACTAATCGCTACTAAATATTCACCATTTGAACTTTTTAAATTAAATAGATATGCTTTTCCCTGAGCTTCTTTCGATTCATATTCTTTGATAAATTCAGGTGTTCCTTCATATTGAGATAATATCTTTTCAGCTTCTTCTTTGGTTAATTGAATATCCTTTCCGTCCAATGTTTCAAAATTCCATCCATCTATTTTCCATTCATCATTCTCTTTCGATAGGTTGAATGTAGATAAAGTACCTATATTATGCAATTCATTAGCTGGTTCTAAGGTGAAAACTTTAAGGTTATTTTCTTCCTTTTGTTCAAAATCAAAACGAACATCATAATGAATCTTCGGTAAATAGACACTATCACACCCACAATAAAACTCCTCAACAAATTCTTGCAATGTGGTGTCAGCAAAACTATTTGTAACAAATGTCATAACTTCTGGTTTTAATACGTTATAATCAACAGGATTTCCAGGTCCCCAACCATTTCTCTCTCCTGAAGAAAGTAGTGTTTCAAATAACGGGTCGATTCTTTTATCTAATATTTTTTGAACATCTTCTTTTTTAAGTAAAACAAAGTCGTTTACCGCATTTTTACCTTTTACTTCAGTGCTTACTTCTTCAACTTTTTCTTTATCCGTTTTAACAAATTCGTGGTACCCCATATATCCACCAACTCCAACAATTATGGTAGAAATAATAGTAATAATAATTTTCAACATTCACTGTCCTCTTTTCTTCTTTTTGCTTGCATGCTTTATACTTCACTTATCCTATGTATATTTAAAAAGCGTTGCTTTTTTCAAAAAGGGCTACACCATTGCCCCTAATTCACAACTAATCACTTATTCTCTTTCCAATTCTTTTTAATGTCATTGTTTTCATCGAGCATATCCGTTAGGTAATGGATGCTTTGTAACAATTTTGTTTGTTCTAATAATCCAGGATTGTTGTTATTAACTTGAACTATGTAATTATCTAACTCACTATTAATTAGATTGTTTCTCCGTTTGAACTCATCTGGTAAATCACCAAGTAATGGTGAGCTTTTTTGTTCATTGAACCTTATTAAATCTGTTTTCAAAACTCTTAAAGTTTCTTCTAACTCTTGTAATGATGCCTGATCTTTTTCGGCCTCTTTTGCCAATAACGGCAATTTTTTCTCTAACTCTTTTAAATTATTAATGTGTGTTACCGTTTGATCTACAAAATTATTACCCACAAAAATGTTCTCAATTGGCTCCCAATTTTTTAAAGCTACCAATAGAGGTATTATTAGCAATATTGCAATCAAGATTTTTCTCCAACTTAGCTTGGATGATTCTTTTTCTGATTGAATAATTTCTTTAGCTGATCTTTTATCAAGAAATCGAATAACTAACATAAAAACTAGATAAATAGGAACACTCCAGAACAGAGCTTTTTGATCAAAATTTAATAATGAAAGCCATTTATATGAAAATATCCCCTCAAAGAATCCTCTATTATTTTCTATTCTAAGTTCGTTATATTGAATGAGGCCAAGGAAAAGAACAATACCCGAATAGAATAACGAGAAATAGTGGATATTATATATTTTCTTAACAAACCCTGGTATAAAACGAAAAGGGAACATAGCTAATATCCATATTCCTAAAAAAATATATAACGGGAGTAAAGATAGGATATCCTTTAAAATCTTATCTTTTATGAAAATAAGTAAAAAGAATGGAACGAGCAAAGCATAGATAATAGATAGATAAGGATTCAAAAGTAATGTTGCCACAATCACAATTATAAGCAAAATAGGTGGTGTCAATCTTTCTGGATGAACGGGTAGTGGTTCTGAGGTTTTCTCGTTATTTTCTTCATTTTTCTCAAAAACCCATTTACCGAAGCCTGGTTGCCTTTTATAACCCTCTCTTTCTAATTCATCTTCAATTCGCCCCTTTGTCCAACTGCTTTTTGTGCTATTATATTCTTTCTCCTTTTTCTTAACATGATAGTCGTTCAAAATGAAACCCCCTGATTCTTATTAATAAATCTATTCATAATTTACCTGTTGAACAATTTCTTCGATATTTAGATATCAGCGCAAATTGCTATTTTAATATACAGTAAATTTCTAAAATGAGTCAATTGTACCATAAAACCCCAAATACTCACATTGTTTCTGAGCATTACTATGGGACCAAGGAGGGACCAGGGGGACGGTTCTCGTGGTCCCGGGACATGGGGACAGGTTTGTTGTCCCAGAGTGGGACACTGAACCTGTCCCCATGTCCCACCTAAAAAAGGAACAGGAAGGAAGCTATCTCATTTGAGGTAGTTTTTTTAAATTTGTGTTAAATAACTGTTACAACCTGTACGAAGTTAACAGCCCAACATATTTTATAAAAAAGGAGGTATTTAATGTATAAGATTACGAAGGATTACATTAAAATCGGGAATTCACGTTCAGGGCAAAAGATTTCAAAGGTTCGTTTTATTGTGAGTCACGACACTGGGAATCCTGGTTCAACTGCTTATAACAATCGTACGTATTTTAACAACCAACAGCCCAGTGCTTCCGCCCATACATTTGTGGATGATAAATATATTTTAGAAATAATCCCACTTAACGAAAAAGCATGGCATGTTCAATATAATAAACCGAAAGATAACCAACTTTTTGGAGACGATGCCAATGATGCAGCAATAGGTGTTGAATTGTGTTGGGGCGGAAGTATTAATTTCCAAGAAGCCTACAAACGATATGTGTGGTACCACGCTTATCTTTGTAAAACATTTAATTTACAACCTAGAAAACATATTGTCTCACACAAAACCATTGATCCTCAAAGACGCTCCGACCCTGATAATGCACTAAAAAGATATGGAATCACATGGTCCCAGTTTATTAATGATGTAGTTAAAGAATTTGAAGGTAAAAAAGTTGAATCTAAACCAGCTCCACAAATAACAAAGGAGGAAAATGACATGTTAGAAAAAGCAATATTAATTGGTGGACTTCCTGATTTTGCAGTAGCAGAGCTATTAGCCGCCCGACTACAAGCACCTATTTACACTCGTGATGCCTATCCAGGTGGCAAAGTTACAAAGGAATTATATGTAGTGGGTGGATCGACAGCAGGTCTACAGGCAGATAAAATTATCAATCTAACTGGTAAAGACCGATTTGAAGTAGCACAAAAAGTCGGGAATTACCTAAAGTAAACTAAGATAAGCCCTTTCTCTTTGGAGATGGGGCTTGTTGTTTTGAATTTTTGTCGATTCTACGAAAATAGACATAAGAACTTTCTGGCAAGCATCTTCAAAAGATAGCAAGCTGTAAAGCCGCTGTTTAAATAATAAGAAAATATGGAAGCAAAATTATTTTTAAATAGGATTTTTATGATAATGATGTCCGAAACAGTTTATTTCAGAGGACCTAAAATCCTTTCAATCAAACGTTCGTTTGAAAATCAAATTTTAGTCCAACTCTTAACTAAGCTGGCAAACAATCGTTTGTTTGAATTAATACTTTATGATTAGTACAGATTTTTTTAAAACTTTAATTTGATATATAAAAATACATATAAAAGAATACTCCTATTTGGCTACAACCAAACGGAAGCGATTTTTTGATTCTGCCATACCTTAGTCCCGTATTGCAATTACATTGTTGTAAGCATTTCTGTACCTTCCCTTTTTCTTAGCATTAATCTCATAAATCAAAAACAAATTTTCACAATTCCTTTTATTTTTGTTATATACTGGTAAGTATCGAAAATAGGTACATAGTAGGAGGATTATAGTCACGTGAGTCTTATAAGAGATTTAGGGAAAGGTCTAGGAAAAGCTGCGGGTTTTGTTGTAGGGAAGCCAATCGAATTTGTTGGTGAGGTTACAGGTGTCAATTTAATAGAAGATATTGGAAAAGGTGTGCAAACGGCTTCAGAATTTGCAGGAGACACTGTTGGACAAGTTGCAAGTGGGGCTGTTGATACTGTATCTGGCATTATTAACGAAGATTCAACCAAACGAGATAAAGGACTTGGGGAAATGGGCAATGCTGTTTCCAGAACTGCAAAGGGTGTCGTTGTAACAGCTAAAAATGCAATCCATGACGGTGGAGATGTTATTGGCGGATTTATGGATGGGGACCAAAACAGAATGAAAAAAGGAGCATCTTCTCTAGTAAAAACAGTAGCAGTTTCCTCCTTGGCGATTGGTCTGCTTGATGTTGTTGATGGTGCTGATGGTGATCATGTTGCTCAGGCCGAAACACCTGATACTCCTAACAACACTGTACTATCCGTCGACTCTGATTCTACGCTAACAAATGAAGGTGGCACAACACTTGAAACAACTAACGACCATTTAGCAGGATCTGTGCATCCAGAAACAGGAGTTCCATTTGAAGAAAATACAGTAGAACTCCCAACTGGTGAAGTAGTTACGGGTGTTTACCCGGTTTTTGATGTTGAGTATGAAGTACAAATGGATGAAAGTTTGTACCTTCAATCTGATTATGTACATTTCAACTACGCAAATGCTGAATTATATGATGCTATCCAAGCAGATTCACAATTGGCTGATGACTTAGGATTAAGTGAACAAGACATACAAGCTTTAGCAAATGGCGATACCCCAGAAGGATTTACTTGGCACCATAATGAAGAGCCAGGAGTATTACAGTTAGTAGATGAAGAGATTCATGCGAATACTGGGCATGACGGTGGCAGAGAATTATGGGGCGGCGGAGAGCAGTACCGCTAATTTTAGAGTTGCATGGAAAAAGGCTAATGTTTTAGGGTGTTATCCATTAGTCCTTTTCTTTGATTTCAAACTTCTCTATCTTATTTTTGTGGCGATTCACCACATTCACCCCGCCCGAAGCCGAGATCACACTCCCCGTAATAAAATCTGAGTTATCCTCACATAAGAAGGCGATGATTCTCGCTATATCTTCGCCTGTGCCAGGTCGGCCGATTGGCGTTTTAGTGTCCTGTTGTGTGCGAGCTGTCAAAATTGAGGCTTCCTTCATATCTCCAGTGATGTCTCCTGGGCACACCATGTTTACCGTAATCCCGTGTTGTGCTTCCTCGAGAGCGACAGACTTGGTAAGTGACACGAGACCAACCTTTGCTGCACTAAAGGCAGCGCGATATATCCAGCCAGGCGAGCTCTCTGCATCTTGAAAGCCATAAGTAATAACCCTGCCAAATTTCTGTCTCCGCATCACAGGAATAGTAAGTTTGAGAAAGTGGTAGACTGAACTCAAATTGCCGTCTATCATTTCGTTCCATTCATGATCCTCATAATCTACGAGTTTTTTCCGTTCAAAAATATAGGGGCCGGCGTTGTTAATGAGGTAGTCAATTCGACCAAATCGGTTCATGGCTTGAGTAAAAATAGTAGAGATGTCCTCTTTTTTCGTAATATCACCTTTGACGAATTGGATGCATTCTAAATTGGATTTCCATTCTCGTTTAAGCTCTTCGACGCGAGCCTCGTCACTCCTATAATTCACAGTTACCGAGCAACCCATTTTCAAAAATTCCTCTGTCACTTTTCTACCTAATCCCTTTGTTCCTGCTGTAATGACTGCGTGTCTCATCTGTTTCACCTGCCATTCCGTATTTGGGACAATTAACCTGTCCCTCTGTCCCTTATCGGTTTATTAGTGTTAGAAATTCAAGGCGTGTATCTGCGCGTTCTTTAAATATGCCTCTAACGGCTGTTGTTATGGTTTCTGAGCTTGTCTTTTTGATTCCACGTCCACACATGCACATATGCTTCGCTTCGATTACGACCATTGTGCCTTGTGGTTCGAGGATTTCTTCGATAGCATTTGCAATTTGGTTTGTAAGTGTTTCTTGCACTTGGAATCGTTTTGCATACCCTTCTACCATTCTTCCAATTTTCGATAGTCCGGTTACCTTTTTATCAGGAATATAGCCAACATGGGCGACACCAAAGAAAGGTGCGAAATGATGCTCACACATCGAATGAAACTCGATATTCTTTACTAAGACGAGCTCACGGTGTGCAACGTCAAATACCTTTTTAAGATGGTCCTTAGGATTTTCTCGATAGCCTTCTGTGTATTCTAGGAATGCTTTGACCACCCGCTGTGGTGTTTCAATGAGTCCGTCACGCGAGGGATTATCCCCACAGAGTGCCATAAGCTCCTTTAGTGCATTCGTTACGTTTTTTACTTGTTTGACTTTTTCCGGGCTTTGTTCAAATATACGAGGGAATTTTTCAATTATGTTTCTTTCCGCATCTATTAAAGACATATGGTGAACCTCTTTTCGTCTATAAAAAAATTTATTAAACTACTAGTTCTCTTTCCAATTGGAATTTCCTTCCTACTAAAGGACCAACTATATGATTCATTTTCTAATGTGAGAGGATGTGCCTAATTGCTAGATTTCAAGATATTACAGGAAAAATATGTTAAAATAATTTCAAGGTTTCTACTAATATAGTCTTTCGAAATTACTAGTTTGACTATTAATTTTCAACAAATCGGGGGAATGAACGATGATAGAATTTAGAATGAGTGACAATGAAATGTCATTTGAAAATGAACAGTTTTTTACGAGAATGGATATAAACGGAAAGGGAGAAGGTCATGACAAAGGTGAACCAAGACTTCGATGCGCAGTTTCCATTACCCTTCATGTAAAAGAGACGAAAAATGAATTAAGTCTTCGAGCCAATATATACTGGGATACACACTATCCAAAAACCCACCCCATTTTTACTGGTGGCAGCCTCGTTACATTTATTGAGGAACAAGGCATTGAGTATGATGCGTTTAAAGTGTACTGGGATAAAGTGAAACGATTGGCATCCAATGTTTTTACAGACAAGGAAATTTTGGAATATCGCAAAATGATGGAAAAAGTAAAAGCGTAAGTGTTGGTTGTTACTGAAGGATTGGGTGCTTATGAGGATCATAAGTGCCCAGTCCCGAAGTTTCACTCCCTCACATTTTGAAGTGATCAACAACAAGCCCCGTTGTTAGTATGCAAAACCCACCCAACTCCCCCTCCAAATTCGACACAATTCGAGCAATCCTCAAAATGTACATACAACCTTTGTAGTATTTTTCGTAAAATGACATGAATTTCCATTCATATTCATTGCAGGATGGAATGTTTTTCCGGTAAAATTTTATGGTATATTTCAAAATTCGAAATAATTCGTGTTTGCAAATAGGGGGCTTTCTTCAGATGGTTTCAGATGTAATGAAAAAGGAGGAACAAAGAAGGGATACGCATTTAAGTCAGCTTGCCTCTGTTGGGCAAATTGCCGCAGGGATTGCGCATGAGGTGCGTAATCCATTAACAGCAGTGAAGGGATTTTTACAACTTCTTCAACAGGAGGAACAACACAGCTATCTTGATATTGCGCAGAGCGAACTAGACAATGCACTTGTGACGCTAAATAATTTACTTCAGGTATCTAAGCCTGATTTAGAGGACGAAGATGCACAAGTCATTAATCTCGCGGCTGAGTTGGAATCGATTTTAAACCTTTTTCTGGATAAATTATATGAAATTAAGATTGAGACTCATTTCCAGGACACAGATGCAACCATTGCTGGCAAGAAGAATCAGTTTAAAAAGGCTTTTTTTAACTTAATCAAAAATGCGATTGAGTCTATTGAGGGGACCGGCAACATTCGGATTACGCATTCGGCAAATGATCGGGAGGTTATTGTAACCATTAAGGATTCGGGAGTCGGCATTCCTAAAGAAAAAATGAATCTGCTTGGGACGCCCTTTTTTTCAACCAAGGACGCTGGAACCGGAATGGGGCTCGCCCAGGTATTTTCTGTTGTCTACCAACATGGCGGGGATATTTCCGTAGACAGTGAGTTAAATGTTGGAACAACCTTTACAATTAGGCTCCCAAAACAACACACAATAAATCGAGGTGTACGAAAATTGAATGTAGCCTTAAAAAATACCGATTCAGTGAAAGAGTTTTTCCGAGAAAACAAGGCTTATTTTGAAGAAAGATTACTTGAGGAAGCTATTAATGTAAAGGATAAAATCAAGGAAATTCATACTGTTGGGAACATTAACCTCCTCGATAATGCTCACAAACTTGTACTCTATGTGGTTGAAGAGCGTGAGCATGAGCTTATTACGTTTGCCAAACGCGAAGGCGTAGCGTGGGCAAAAAATTCGCTGACACTCGCGTTTAAGCTTGAATGGGTCCAAGCCATTCGTCGGACACTATGGGATTTCTTATACAATTATGATGTGTTATTAAATAATGAACCTCATCGTGACGACTTCTATTCACTTGAAAAAAAGGTGAACATTCTGCTCGACCATTTCTTGACGCATTTTTTCATCAGCTATTCGAGATACAAGGACGAGCTGCTAGAATCGCAGCGACAACTTGTTGAAAATCTGTCCGTTCCGATCATCCCAATTAACGGAGATACGCATATCATCCCATTGATTGGTGCAATTGATAGAATTCGTGTCGTGACCATTGAGGATAAAATTTTGGACAGCATTGAAAACGAGCATATTCACACGTTGATTATGGACCTATCTGGAGTCGCCTTCATGGAGGACGAAGTGATTTTTCGTTTCATGAAACTGATTGAGGGCATTAAAATGATGGGCTGTCAAACTGTCCTTACCGGCATCCGTGCCGAAATCGTCAAAAAGATGATTTCGTTGGATATCAGTTATTCCGATATTGCGGAGTCGAAAGGAACACTGCAGCTGGCGTTGAAAGATTATTTGTTTACGAGAGATGTTGCAGAATAATATGACTGGGACGAGGGAGCAGTCCCCGTCCCAAACTATCCTCAAAAACTAGTATTCTCGATGACCATTGCGATGCCTTGGCCACCACCGATACAAAGGCTTACCACCGCATATCTTTTTACCCGGCGTCTTAGTTCATAAGCCGCTGATAGGAGAATTCTCGCCCCGCTCGCTCCTACCGGATGTCCTAGCGCGACCGCTCCACCGTTAACATTTGTTTTCTCTCGATCTAACCTGAGTTCTTTTTCAACCGCAAGATATTGTGCGGCAAATGCTTCGTTCACCTCCACTAAGTCCATATCTCCTAACCCTAGTCCCACACGTTCAAGCGCTTTTTTAATGGCTGGAACTGGCCCGATTCCCATAATGGTTGGGTCGACCCCAGCTACTCCCCACGAAATCACTTTGGCAAGGGGCTTAAGTCCATTTTCACGAACCGCTTTTTCACCGGCAACAATCACAGATGCTGCCCCGTCATTGATACCGGATGCATTTGCAGCTGTGACCGTTCCGTCCGCTGCAAATGAGGGGCGCAGTTTGCTCATGGTTTCCAAGTTCGCGTCTGGTTTGATATGTTCATCTTTTTCGATAAAAATACGACCTTTTCTCGTTTTCACCTCAACGGGCACAATTTCTTCCGCAAAGGTTCCATTCTCGGCTGCTTTAGCTGCTCTCTGATTCGATTGTATGGCAAATTTATCTTGTTCTTCGCGGGTAATACCATAATTTTTTGCTAGTTTTTCAGCGGTCATACCCATGCCTTTACCTGTGTATTGGTCGGTCAGGGTTGTCAGTAGCATGTCTTCAAACTGGAGATTGCCCATTTTTGAGCCACCGAATCGCTGTGTAAAATTGGCGTATGGTGACTGCGACATATTCTCCGTTCCACCAGCTAGCACGAGTTCAGCGTCCCCTACTAATATATGGTGAGCCGCGGACACAACGGACTGCAGACCAGACCCGCAAAGGCGATTCACCATAAACGCGGGAACCTCGAGAGGAATGTCACTATGTAATGAGATGTGCCGTGCAAGGTAGGATGCGTTTTTTTCCGTATGAATGACATTCCCGTAAATTACGTGGTCGATTTGTGCTGGGTCAACCTTAGCTCGTTTCATTGCTTCAACCGCAGTTGCCCGACCTAATTCGGTGGCACCCGTTCCAGCAAACGCCCCTCCGAAACTCGTGAACGCCGTACGAGCCCCATCAATGATAAAAATTGGCTCCATGAAAAAACCTCCTTTTTTCACTAGTTTACCATGTTACTAATCATATGTAATGAATATTCAGACTAATACACATATGGAAGGAGGTGTACAAATTTATGCACACCTTTACTTAGACTCATTCAGTTGTTTATGTCGACCCATGGCTGCGTAGAGGAAGAAAACGGGGTATGTGGGGGTGTAAACTCTACCGGTATAAAACGCTTTCATTATTATGTATAACCTTCGATGACTATGTATGACCTCAAGCATTTCTATATCTATTAACCTCAATGAGACTTTCTACCTATATAATATTCCCTATTTTGACAAATTTCTGTTAATTACGTCACAACTTTTCACTTTTTTTGTCATTTTTCTATGTATCTCGCGTGAAAAATTGTTCAAACGTGAAGTTCTGCTACCGCAAACGTTACATACAGACCCTTACCACACCCCTCGTACGTAAAGTTTACCCTTTGGACTCCCCTTCTTGTTTCCCAGTAAATTGAAGGTACCGGCGGAATACATGAGGAACGCGTTTTTTAAAAGGACAGTTTACGTGGAATTTGAGGAACTTGCAGAACAGTATAAACCATTAATTTTTCAGGTGATTAAAAATTTGCGTTTGTTTGGAGACAAGGAGACGTTTTACCAAATCGGCTTGATTGGACTCTGGGAAGCGTCGACCCGCTTCGATCCGCGAAAAGGTGTTGAATTTTCAACGTTCGCATTTTCAACGATTCGCGGAAAGCTACTGGATCATGTAAAAAAGGAAGTTCGTTACAAGGAGCACTGCCAGCTTTCTGGCGAGGAACTTTTTATGCAGGTTGCTGATGGTTCGGGGAGCTACTCAACAAATTTAATCGAGGCTTATGGAAAGGGTTTGACAGATAATCAGGTAAAGTGGGTTCAAGGGCGGATTATAGAGGATAAAAGCTATAAGGAAATTGCGGCCGAGCACGGAGTTTCGGTTGAATCGGTAAAGTCTTGGGGAAAACAGGCCGTTAAAAAGTTGCGGACTATTATTATGGTAGAAAGGTAATTTTGTAGATGGTTTTTCCAAACAAACATTTGATTGAATGTAAACAAATGTTTGTTTGAATTTTTCAAGAAAATGTCGGCGGGCAACCTGATTCAAACAAACGACTGTTTGAATACAAACAAGCGCTTGTTTGAAGTTTCGGTTCATTTTTTCAAGGATAATGAATGATTAGGATTATGGCAAAGGGCAACAATGTATGGTGAGGTGAGGACATGATTAAGAAGTTGTTGATTCTCGCAATCATTGTGGAGCTTGGTGTGTTTTGGTATGTGCATCAGGAAAAGGGGTCTGTTCAAGTTCAAGTCGAGGAATTGCCGCAGCGTGAACTTTATTTGGACAAGAAAAAGGTCCCTGCTGATGAACCGGAGCCTGCAGTCGAAGCTTCCGCAACGACAGACCCTTTGGCTGAAATAAAAGACAAATATACAGTGGAATTTGAGAATTTAGAGAAGCAAACGAAAAAGGAAGCAAAGGAGCTCCTGGCACGGGCCAAAGCGGATTTCACTGAGGAATCAGCCGATGGCATCGCCGCTTTACAAGTCTTTGGCAGCTATTACAACGAGTTCAAGACGCTAGAAAAAGAAACAGACGAGGCCTTCGAGCAAATCTATTCGCAACTTGAAACTGAACTAGAAGCCAGCGGCTATTCAAAGGATGAGGCCGTTATCTTCCGTGAACAATACGAGGATAAGAAGAAGAAAATGCTGAAAAAGGCGCTCGATGTGCAAGGGAGTTATGAGTGAGGGTTTTGGGATTGATAAAGGGTTTGTGTGCGAGGTTGGGGTGATTGTTTCTGATATAAGGGGTTGTGTGCTGGGTTGGGGGGATTGAGTAGCCCATGAGCGGATTGTGTGCCGGCTTGGGGTGATTGTTTCTGATATAAGAAGTTGCGTGCCAGCTTGGGGTGATTGAGTAGCCCATGAGCAGATTGTGTGCTAACTTTTGGAGTAGTTGTGTCCAAAGTTAAGTGGTTTAAGCCCCAAGATGGGCGGATTGCATCTTTAGAGGAATGGATTGCACCATCATGGTGGGATTTGCGTCTTCTGATAAGGGATTTGCACGGTATTGGTGGCATTTGCGTCTTCTGATGACTGATTTGCACACTTTTTAGTGGGATTTGCGTCTTCTGATGACTGATTTGCACCGGTTTGGTGGCATTTGCGTCTTCTGATGACTGATTTGCACCGGTTTGGTGGGATTTGCGTCTTCCGATGGGCGATTTGCACCGGTTTGGTGGTTTTTGCGTCTTCTGATGAGGGATTTGCACCGGTTTGGTGGGATTTGCACCGGTTTGGTGGGATTTGCGTCTTCTAATCAATGATTTGCACCGGATTGGCGGGATTTGCGTCTTCCGATGAGCGATTTGCACCGGTTTGGTGGCATTTGCGTCTTCTGATGAGGGATTTGCGCCGGTTTGGTGGCATTTGCGTCTTCCGATGAGCGATTTGCACCGGTTTGATGGCATTTGCGTCTTCTGATGAGGGATTTGCACCGGTTTGGTGGGATTTGCGTCTTCTGATGAGCAAATTGCACGTAAGGCGTAAATTAGTGTACATCCCCTAATTTGACCCCTGCCCATGAACATCGAGCGATGCCTGAGTCACTCATTTTTCAACCTAAATGATACCCGCAAATGTTGAAATAACTGGGTAGAATGCATATAATGAAGGTATACTAAAAAAAATCAGGTGCAGTAACACCTGATCAACACAATTACATGCCGCAAAGTGAGCGGCTAACCAATCTTTAAAGAATTACAAATTGAAGTAATCACCCCTAATTCCTTGGTTGGGAGGGGCGGTTACTTCTTTTTGTTTGCAACGACCAACATGACCACAATTGTTAGGACCCCTAGCAAAACTAAATTAGATTGTAGTGCCACGGACATTGCCTCGTATGCCGTCATTTCTACCACCTCCCTTCAACAGGAAGTGGCTAACCGCCCACCCGCTTTATGTAACTGTATGTTTATTTTAACATTTCAGATAATAGATTACCAGCAAAATACGAACGTTTGTTCTATTTATTTTTACACAAACGAATATTATTTTTGTGGTAGAATATAGAAAAAATCTATTTAAGGAGCGTTCTACTTTGAACTTATTTGAGAAATTAATTGCAACCTATGATACTTCATTAGATAAAAATGGTGTAAGTGGCGAACGTCTAGCGTCTCGCCTTGCTGCCCTCTCAAAAATTGGGTTAACCGCTGATAACGGCTCCTACAGAATTGGCTTTTCCAAAGAGGAAAAAGCAGCGAAAGATTTGGTAAAAGAATGGATGTCGGAAGCTGGTCTTACCGTGACACAAGATGGAGCTGGAAATGTATTCGGACGTCTTGAAGGCAAAAATCCGAATCTACCAGCGCTCATGTCTGGCTCCCATGTTGATAGTGTTCCAAATGGCGGCCATTTTGACGGCCCACTTGGTGTACTTGCAGCCCTAGAAGTTGTTAGTGCTTGGAAACAAACCGGATTTGTACCAGAACGTCCATTTGAGGTTACTATTTTTTCAGACGAAGAAGGTGCCCGTTTTAACGGAGGTCTTAGTGGCAGTACATCAATGATTGGGGAAGCAAAAAAGGAGGATTATCTTCCGAAAAAAGACATCCATGGCGACTCATTTACAAAAGTACTAGAAGATGTCGGACTCTCGGCTGAAGAATTTTTCAATTCTCAAAAAGACCTTTCCAAACTTGAGGCGTTTGTGGAAATTCATATTGAGCAAGGAAAACGATTGGAGCAAGCTGGAGTGCCAGTTGGGATAGTAACTGGAATCGCCGGTCCTTGTTGGTTAAAAATGACGTTTACGGGAGTGGCCGGACATGCGGGCAACACGCCAATGAACGATCGCAAAGATGCTTTGGTTGCTGCAAGCCAGTTCATTCATGAGGTTCAATCTCTTCCAGGCCAGGTGAGTTCGTCAGCAGTCGCAACCATTGGTAAAGTCGATGTGCTACCAAACGGCGCAAACGTCATTCCAGGTGAAGTTCGCCTCATCGTTGACATTCGTGATATTAAAAAAGATACAAGAGATCGTCTCGTTGAAATGGTTATTGAAAAAGCACAATCCATCTCTACTGCACATGGTATTGAACTTCACTATGAAGAAACATTGCGCGAAGCACCCGTTCCAATTGCTGAAGACATGCAGCAAAAGCTTGAAAAATCAGTCGTAGCACAAGGGATTGAACCGGTTTATTTACCAAGCGGTGCCGGCCATGATGCAATGATTGTCGGGCGCGCGCTACCAGTGGCGATGATTTTCGTTCAAAGTAAAGATGGCATCAGCCACAACCCAGCCGAATGGTCTTCTTTAAATGACTGCGTTCAATCCGTTCACGTGTTGAAGGATTTTGTTGAGGGGTACGATCTTTAATATGTAAGGAAAGGGTGTTTTCTCGTTTTATTCGAGGGATCGCCCTTTTTTGTGTTGAAAATTGTATCTTACCAATCCTTCTATTACTGTTTGCCATTTGGTATGTGAAATTGTATACAAATGAAGATATTGGATAATATTAATACTCATCTAAGTGTATGTAATGATGATCACCCACCAAAACCATCGCAAGGGACTACAAAGGTTTAATGAAGAAGTTTTTCAACTAGGATAAGAAGCAAGCAAAAAAGATTAGTCGGGATGTCAGGGCTTCGGGTGCATGGGATGGGATTATGCGGCCATTCTTTCGGTTGGGATTCGTTCTTATCCGGGGATTTGCGTCTTTCCACGGGTATTTGCGTCTCCCCCTTGTTATTTGCGTCCTCTCCAAGATATTTGCGTCTCCTCCAAGATATTTGCATCTCTCTCCCTGATATTTGCGTCTCCTCCCAGATATTTGCGTCTCCTCCCTGATAATTTGCGTCTTCTCCCTGATATTTGCGTCTCCTCACGGATTTTTGCGTCTTCTTCCCGATATTTGCGTCTCCCCACGGATTTTTGCGTCTCCTCACGGATTTTTGCGTCTCCTTCCTGATATTTGCGTCTCCTCCCAGATATTTGCGTCTCCTCACGGATTTTTGCGTCTCCTCCCGGATTTTTGCGTCTCCCCACGGTTATTTGCGTCTCCTCACGGATTTTTGCGTCCTCTCCAAGATATTTGCGTCCTCTCCAAGATATTTGCGTCTTCTCCCAGATATTTGCGTCTCCTCCCAGATATTTGCGTCTCCCCACGGATATTTGCGTCTCTCTCCCGGATATTTGCGTCTCCCCACGGATTTTTGCGTCTCCTCCCGAATATTTGCGTCTCCTCACGGATTTTTGCGCCCTATCCAAGATATTTGCGTCTTTCCCCAGGTATTTGCGTCTCCTCACGGATATTTGCGTCTCCTCCAGGATATTTGCGTCTCTCTCCCGGATATTTGCGTCTCCCCACGGATTTTTGCGTCTTCTCAACAGAAATTGCACTCTATAATTAAAACATCAGTTAGTCTCAAAGACATTTATGCATCTACCCCTAACCAAACCTATCCCCGTTTACACATTTCGACAATTTTCGTCCAGCGCCACAAGCCTTTCGCCCCCCGCTATACCAGCATTCCCAACCAGTTAACACCCACCCCCTCCTCCCTCTCCACTCTTTTTCCAACTCCCACCATTTACAAATCCCACTTCACATCATAAAATAAGAACATACCATTTGAATATCGGCATTCACTCATATAATCACGGGGATATGGCCCGTAAGTTTCTACCAACGCACCGTAAATGCGCTGACTATGAGTGAGCAATGGGAATGCATGTATTTATGCTTATTCCACTTTCCTTCGTTGAAAGCCTGAAGGTCATTGACTCACTCGTTATTGGGGAGTGCAATGATGTTCAGGCTTTTTCATTTTTAGAGGATGTTCAAAAAGTCCGGTGAACATGACACTTCTTGGGGAAACCTCAACGTACAGTTCGTACCGTTTTCCGCCGACGAAGTCCTTTTCACCCACGTTTTTGAACACATATTTTAAGGAGGAAACTCACACATGGAACTTTTACAACAGAAAATTATTAATGAAGGTACTGTCCTTTCTGAGCATGTCTTAAAGGTGGATGCCTTTTTAAATCATCAAATAGATCCAGAGCTTATGGTGGAAGTCGGCAAAGAATTTGCCCGTCGCTTTGAAAATGACCAGATTACAAAGGTCCTTACAATCGAGTCTTCAGGGATTGCACCTGGATTAATGGCTGCCCTCGAACTTGGCGTGCCCGTGATTTTTGCTCGAAAAAGAAAATCTCTTACTCTCGTAAATGACCTGCTCACCGCGTCTGTTCATTCTTTTACGAAAAATGAAACCAGTGAAATCTCCGTTTCTAAAAAATTTCTTGAACCAAATGACAATGTGCTGATCATCGATGACTTTTTGGCAAACGGTCAGGCCGCACTAGGTCTTGCTAGCATCGTAGAGTTAGCTGGCGCTAAAACCGCTGGAATTGGAATTGTGATTGAAAAATCCTTCCAAGATGGCGGAAAACTGCTTCGCGACAAAGGCTTTAAAGTTGAATCTTTAGCTCGAATCCAGTCACTCCAGGGTGGAAAAGTGACATTTTTAGAAGAAGTGGGGGTTGGACGCTAATGCAAGAGAACTTTTTCAAAACGGCCTCACTCGGAATTCAACATGTACTTGCGATGTACGCAGGCGCTGTGGTTGTACCACTCATTGTCGGTGGCGCTATCGGGTTAACACCTGAGCAACTCACTTACCTCGTGTCAATTGACATTTTAATGTGTGGAATCGCAACCCTTTTACAGGTATGGAAAAATAAATTCTTTGGAATTGGGCTTCCAGTTATGCTCGGCTGTACGTTCACAGCAGTTGGACCGATGATTGAAATCGGTGGAAAATATGGGGTATCGGCGATTTACGGGTCGATTTTAGTCGGTGGTGTGTTCCTCATACTTGTTTCAACCATTTTTGGCAAGTTGATAAAATACTTCCCTCCAGTCGTAACAGGATCAGTCGTTACCATCATTGGAATCACGCTTATCCCAGTTGCGATGAATGATATGGCAGGCGGAGTTGGAAGTGCTGATTTCGGTTCAGTTCAAAATCTTGCCCTTTCATTTGGAACTTTATTTTTTATTCTAGTGTTGTATCGTTTTGCAAAAGGTTTTATGCGCCAAATTGCAATTTTACTTGGGTTACTCGTTGGAACAGTAGTTTCTTACTTTTTAGGTAGAGTTGATTTTTCAGCTGTTGGTGATGCGTCTTGGGTGCATCTGCCACAACCGCTCTACTTTGGCATGCCAACATTCGAACCATCTGCTATCATCACAATGATCCTTGTTCTGATTGTGGGACTTGTTGAAGCATCAGGTGTCTACTATGCACTCGGCGATATCACGGGTAAAAAGCTTTCTGAAAAAGAGCTCTCAAACGGCTATCGCGCAGAAGGAATTGCCACTATCTTAGGCGGACTATTCAACGCGTTTCCTTATACAACTTACTCACAAAACGTTGGTCTCATCCAACTTTCAGGTGTCAAAAAGAACAGTGTCATCTATGCTGCTGCTGTCTTTTTAATCATCCTTGGATTCATTCCAAAAGTCGGTGCGTTCACAACTGTCATCCCGACACCCGTTCTTGGTGGCGCGATGCTAGCCATGTTCGGAATGGTTATCTCTGCAGGTATCAAAATGCTAAGCAAAGTTGATTTTTCATCACAGGAAAATCTTTTAATCATGGCTTGTTCAATCGGTATGGGCCTTGGAATCACAACTGTCCCTACCCTATTTACAAACCTACCAGAGGGCATCCAAACCTTAACTAGCAACGGAATCGTAATCGGAAGCCTCACAGCCATCGTCATGAACTTCATCTTCATGAAGTCACCGAAGGAAAAACAAATACAAGTACTCGAAGGCCAAAAGGCATCATAAATTTGAGACACGGGGAGACACGGGGACAGGTTAAGTGTCCCACCAAATTCTTCGACTACAGAGCGAACACTAAAAAGGTAAGACCAAAGCGGTTCCATTACCTATCACAAACATAAAAAATGAGTGTCAAATTGTATGCTAATTTGACACTCATTTTTTATTGATACAGAGTGATTCGAGCAGAAAATACGATAAAAATGCACCCCAATTTGTAAGGGTACAACGACTGGTACCCCCGCACTTTATATACAAATCGTCTTCTCAAGTAAACTTCTCCGTTAGCTCAAGTAGAACTTTTTGCAAATTTTTTAAATACTAATATAAGTATCCAGAAGGAAATTTGCTTTCTTGCTGTTGAAGTAAAGAATCAGGAAAGTTCAGGAAGGAAATTTATACTAAATAGAGAAGTAGTAGTAATAAACGAGTTAGAAGCTCTGCTCGATCAAAGCATATACTTCCAGGTGGAGAAGATTCAATATATATTCAATATAGATCGTATTTTCCAATAAAATCCAAGAGACAATACTTTGATAAAGGGTGTGTAGTTATTAAAGCGATTATATTTGATTTCGATGGTACTCTTGCTGATACTTTGCCAGTTTGTTTCTATGCGTTTCAATCTGTATTTAAGGAGTTTGACAACATTGAGGTTACCCCAGATGAAATAAAGGCTATGTTCGGCCCATCTGAGACCGGAATCATAAAAGAAAATCTTATGGACTCAAATCATGATAAAGCAATTGAATTATATTATGAAAAATATAATGAAAAGCATCGAGAACTCGTTGTTGAGAATAAGGAGATTAACGATTTACTTCTGCTTTTAAAAAGGGAAGGTTATAAATTAGGGATTGTAACTGGAAAAGCAAGTAGAAGCCTACTTATCTCATTAAATTGCCTTAATATGAATGACATATTTGATGTAATTATTACGGGTGATGATGTTACTATACCCAAACCACATCCAGAGGGATTAAATAAGGCATTGGCTCAGCTTAACATAAAAAACACTGATGCTATTTTTTTGGGAGATAGTGACGCTGACATTCTGGCTGGTAAAGAGGCTAACGTACATACAATCGGAGTACAGTGGCTGCCGAATTATCAGACATTAGAGTTTAGTGTTCAACCAGACGAAAAGTTAAGTAACGTAAATGAATTCATACAATCACTTAAAAATTACAGGTATGAACAACAGTAACGTATGTATTTTTTTAGTCTTATTTCCATCAACGGGTGCTTTGATCCAAGAAGGATTAATGCACTTTTTTGTTGAAGTTGTTTAACAAACGGTGTAGGTTAGCATTCCTGTAGATCGTTAAATTTCAGGTTTGAAAAAAATAAAGCCCCTCAGTAAGATATGAGTAAGACACCACTCTAACTCAGACTCTTAAGGAGGAAGCCCTACTATGAATTTTAAAATGCAAGACAAACAAAATCAACTAATAGAAAGAATTTCCGATAAACATTTAATAGTCGGTGTGGATATTGCTCAACAATTTCACGTTGCACGAGCTATAAATTACCGTGGGATTATAGTTGGAGATCCCCTTACATTTGAAAATAGTGAAGTAGGTTTTAAAAGATTATTAAGGTGGATTCAAAGTTTACAAGAAATGAAGAATTTAAATGCAGCCATTGTAGGTATGGAACCTACAGGTCACTATTGGAAGAACATTTCGAACTGGCTTGATGAACAAAAGATTGAGGTTGTAACAGTAAATCCCCATCTAGTTAAAAGGAACAAGGAGAATCGTGATAATACCCAATCAAAGAGTGACAAGAAAGATGCACTCGTAATCGCGGATATGGTAAAAAACGGCTATTATTCATTGATCAGTCCATCCTCAGAGTCCTTCGAAAAGCTCAGAGTATTAATATCAAATCGAGATGTGATCGTAAAACGACTTGTAAGCTCAGCTAATCAGATTCATAAATGGGTAGATATTGTCTTCCCAGAACTCAGACAAGTGTTTAAAGATATAACATGTAAAGGGGCAATCGCAACCCTTCGAATATTTCCAACTCCTACTGAAATAGCTTCACTAGAACCCCTAGATGTCATGAAGGGATGGAAGTCATTAATGCAGCGACAGCCTGGTCCTAAAAAGGCTAAGTTACTTATTGAATTAGCAAAATCATCGATAGGAACAACTCAAGCACTGGATGCATATAAATTTCATTTAGAACAATTACTAGAAGAATACGACCTTACCATAAAACAACTCGATAGAGTTGAACAACAAATCAAAGAAGAACTCTATAAAATCCCTTTCGTACAGAAACTCCTTATGATTAAAGGGATAAGTGAAATTTCATTGGCTGGTATCTTAGGAGAGGCAGGAGACTTAAGTGGATTTTCTCATGGTAATTCTTTATTACGACATGCAGGACTCCATTTAGCAGAGGCGAGTTCAGGAAAATGGAAAGGACAGATTGTGATCTCAAAACGAGGTCGGTCTAGATTACGGCGTTTCCTTTACCTAGCTACCATGAGCCTAGTGATGAACAACGATGAGTTTAAAGCACTTCACGCACATAATGTGAGAGTCAAAAAGATGAAGAAAATGAAGTCTATTATGAAGTTAATCGGTAAATTAGCAAGAATTTTTGTAGGAATAGCTAAGCGTAATGAGGCATACTGTCCTAGTAAATTGAAAGAAACAATCCCTTTAGCAGCATAGGAATGAAAAACTTTTAGTCTTACACAAAAGTAGTAATCTTTAATTTTGAATGTTGTCTTATTCGTAGGATTACAAATATGTACGGAGTACCAGGTTTCTTAAACAAAAGGGCAATGTGACCCATCAGGTTAGCATAACTGGCCTCCACCCCTTGGAAAGGCATGACGAAGGAATGAGAGGGCGTTTGACCCGTTGAGACATGGGAGGGAAAGCCTCCAGGGGCGGCGTGGAGATGTGCATTATATGGTAAAATATGGAGTATTAGCTAACTCCTTTATTTAACTGTGCCTTCACGAAGCCAAAATGATCTGAACTCACTTCTAATGCCTTTTAATCCAATTTAAAGGGGTATGAAATCCTGCGAATAAGTGAGCATTCGAGAGATATTCGTATCAAACTGAGGGAGTTTAACACTTTATAAGGAGAGGGAGAGGATTTAATGGAAATTGCTATTGTTGCATTTGATGATTTTACGGATATTGATGTTTTTTTACCTTGGGACTTATTAAATCGTGTTAATCATCCTGAATGGAATGTTCAAATTTATGGGACTAAAGAAACTCATAGTTCGGTTACTGGTCTTACAGTTCCAATCCATTCGTCTATTGATGAGCTAAGAAATGCAGATGCAATTTTATTTGCCAGTGGTCCAGGAACGAGGAGACTATATAAAGATAAAAATTATCTTAAAAGACTAAAAATAAATCCATCGAAACAGTTAGTAGGTTCTATGTGTTCTGGAGCACTTATTTTAGGAGCTCTTGGTTTATTAGACGGTATGACTGCAACCACTTACCCAACAGCGAAAAAGGAATTAGAAAAATTTAATGTTACCGTGGTCGAAGAATCATTTATTGTTGAAAATAATATCGCAACTGCGGCTGGTTGTTTAGCCGCACAAGATTTAGTTGGATGGATAATTGAAAGATTGATAAGTAAGAAAGTAGGAGAAGCAGTAATAAACTCAATTCAACCGCTTGGAAAGGGCTTATCTTTTACAAAGTAATGTTATTAAGCTAACAGGTGCTTTGATCGAAGAAGGATTAAAAGCCCCTTTTTGTTGAAGTAATTCAACTAACGGTGTAGGTAGTTGGAGAAATGCGTTAGTGTTTCTGTTAGAATCTAAATGGAATACTAATCATAAGATACTTTAAAAAGTGAGGATATACGATGATTGCAAAAACAGAAGAAGATTTTAATGGTTTGAAGGAAATTGGCAAAATTGTTGGTTCTATTAGAGAAGAATTGGTACGAAGCACAATACCTGGAATAACGACTAAAGAACTTGATGATATAGCCGGAGAGCTTTTTGAGAAAGAAGGCGCAGTATCAGCTCCAAAAAGTGAATATGATTTTCCTGGTTATACTTGTATTAGTGTGAATGAAGAAGTGGCACATGGTATTCCGGGGAATCGGGTTATACGTGAAGGGGATCTAGTGAATGTAGATGTTTCAGGCTCAAAGAACGGTTACTTCGCAGATACAGGAATTTCGTTTGTCGTAGGCGAAGGCGAAGAAGTGTTAACGAAAATATGCGATGTTGCTAAAAAAGCATTTGAAGAAGGTCTTAAAAAAGCAAAACCTGGTTCTAAAAAAAGTGGAATCGGAAAAGCAGTATTCCAAACAGCAAAACAGCATGATTTAACTGTTATCAAAAACCTTACAGGACATGGTATCGGACGTACTATACACGAAGCACCTGACCATATTTATAATTATAATGATACATGGGATGATGAATTACTAAAGGAAGGGATGGTTATCGCATTCGAACCATTTATCTCAACCTTTGAAGAAGAAGTATTCCAAAAAGAAGACGGCTGGACCTATGCTACAGAAAAAAGCTTTGTAGCTCAATTGGAACATACGATTATCCTTACTAAAAATGGTCCGCTTATTGTCACACTTTAATTCAAGCATACGCGGAAAAGAAAAACACATGGAATCTGCTTACTAATGGGTGCGTTGATCTAAGAGGGATTAACCCCCTTTTTTGTTGAATTCCTTATTAAACAAACGATGCAGGTTAATTGAATAAAGAAGATTGAAATGAAAGTAATTTCAAAAAAGGAGGTATAAAAGGTGGACTTATTTCTCTGGATAATTATTGGTTTCATAATAATCGGAATTGTTATTCTCGCTTCTATGAAAAAAGATATGGAAAGTAAGCTCGCTTATATAACAGCAAATATGGAAGTCGAGGAAAGTTCAACAAAAGCTACACCCATAATTTGGTGGATAGTGAGTACCACGGCTTGGGGAATCGTGAGTATGATACTTATTGTTTGGTGGTTTCATAATCACTTTGGATAACTGTTGGTTTCAAATGTACTTAATCAACAGATAGCAATAGGTTAATGGAGCAACATGTTAGTAAGACAAGTTGCTCCATTGGATATGTTAGTAATATTTTCGGTAAAACTCCTTCCTGAGACGACCACTTAGCTCGGCAAATATTCGAGTAGTTTCACGTTTCTCATGTCCCATCAAACTCTGGCTATTTTATTTCCTATAAACGGTGCAAATTGATATATTTTACCTTACTTTTAGTTGTAAATTCACGTTTTGCGATAGGATACGGAACCCGTTACAAAACAGTGGCTTTTCTTTTTTGATATAACTTTTAAGCAGCTAGATTTTTCTTCCCCCTCAACAATTCAATCCCCACCCAAATTTTCCAAACAACAAAAGCTCCTGCAAATGTAAGGATACTAGAAATGATTCCGATCACCGCTCCCCTGCCATAAAGGGCTTCGTATGCGCCTGAAAAAAGGACGATTATGCTGATGATAATCGTGAAAACACCTAATGCTTTTGAGAATACCTTTGTTTTAAGGATGAGGAGACCTACCTGAATAAGCCAAATACTTAAACAGATGCTAGAAAACACTGAAATGACGAGTCCAAGCTCTATCATTGGATGAATCGTTTCGAGGGCTTCTGGGATGTTTTTATCTTTATTTGCGAGGTCGTGGAGTGCCGCAGCCGGTAGCAGCATGTAAAATGTGTAGGAAAACAAATGGAGGCAGGCAAATCTAGATACATTCGTGCTCATTTCAAGATACGCAGAACGAATGCGGTTGTCAATCGCTTCAACTGTCCAAAATACGAGAATGATAGCAAAAGCCCCAACTAGAATTAACGCCCAGTTCAAAACAGGGTAAGTCGCTAGCGATAAAACGGTTTGTTCGTAAACATCCTTACCTGGTACAGCCATACTCTGTGTTACAACCATCACAAGAACAAGTAAGGCCGCAGAAACAATCGCAAAAAGCCCACCTAACCGTTGTCGTGTCATTCATTGACCCCCTTACATTTTTTACTACTTTATTCGTAAGGTGGTCTACTCATTCCAACTGGGACACGGGGACAGGTTAATTGTCCCACCAAATATTTCGACCACAGAATGTACACTTAAAAGGGAAAGCCAAAACAGCGGCTTTCCTTTTTCCAGGCAACAAAACTTTTCTTACCCCATCAACAACTCAATCCCTAGGGACACGGGACCTGTCCCTCTGTCCCAATTTTTCATACTGTTTTCTTCAATTTTTTCGCAGTATAATTTCCGATTGATTGAACGATTTGGACTAACACAATTAAGATGAACACTGTGCCAAACATAACTGTTAAATCCCATTGTTGGTAGCCATATCGTAGGGCAAGGTCACCGAGTCCTCCTGCACCAATGACACCAGCCATAGCAGTTGCACCGATTAAACCAATCATCGCAATTGTCATACAAAGTATAATTCCAGGTCGCGCCTCTCTTATGAGAATGCGTTTAACAATTTGAATCCGTGAAGCCCCCATTCCTCGATAGGCTTCAATAATTCCATAATCCACTTCAAGTAGAGCTGTCTCAAGTAGTCGGGCAATATAAGGAGCAATATAAACAATAAGAGGGACGATTGCTCCTTGAATGCCAATTGATGTACCTACAATCAGCTCAGTAAATGGAATAATGGCTAACATTAAAATAATGAATGGAAGCGATCGAATAATATTTATAATCGTATTCAAACTATGAAACAACCATTTGTTAGGGGCCAGATGATTCGGTCTTGATATCACTAGTAAGACGCCTAACGGAATCCCAATGATTGTTGCAATTGCAAGTGATATGACAACCATTAATGTCGTTTCATAGAATGATAAAGTGAACAACGGCAGCAGTTCATCTAGACGGTCTATCAAAGTACCATCGCCTCCTTATATTTTTTATTGAGTTCCAGATTTATTTCTACATGGTATACAACATCTTTTAAATAGGTTATCGCTTGTTCGACTTTGTCTTCGTCACCTGATAGATGGACCAATAAAATTCCTAACGGTACGCCTTTTAGATACGTAATCGAACCATGGACAATATTGGTGACAACTGAATAGTTGGAGGCTATCTTGTTAAGGACAGGTTCATATGCAGATTCACCCCTAAATGCTAACCGTAAAATATAGGAATGACCACGTTTTTGTAATCTCTCTACCACGTCGTCCGTAATCGTATCTTCATACAAATTCCGTAAAAAGTTTTTCGTCGTTACATGCCTAGGATTGCTGAAAATATCGAGGACAGTTCCTTGTTCAATCACTTCTCCCTTATCCATAACAGCAACTCGATCACATGTTTTTTTGATGACTTCCATTTCATGTGTAATAAGAATAATCGTTAACCCTAGCTTTTTATTAATATCTAAAAGTAGCTCAAGAATTGAATCGGTCGTTTGCGGATCTAGAGCAGATGTTGCTTCATCACATAATAAGATTTCAGGATCCATCGCTAACGCACGGGCAATACCAACACGTTGTTTTTGCCCTCCAGATAATTGGGCAGGATATTGCTCTGCTTTATCTTCTAAGCCGACAAGGGTTAAGAGTTTTTTCACTTTTCGTTTTATTTCCTGCTTCGGTACTCGATTGATGCGAAGAATTTCAGCTATATTATCGAATACATTATAGGAAGAAAGTAGATTAAACTGCTGAAAAATAATGCCGATCTTTTTCCTTGTTTCTCGTAATTCCTTTTCGCTTAAGATTAAAAGGTTTTTTCCATTAATAAAAATATCACCAGTCGTCGGTTTTTCCAGGAGGTTAACCATTCGGAGCAAGGTACTTTTTCCAGCCCCACTAAAACCAATCACCCCAAAAATCTCTCCTTTTTCCACGTGAATGTTGACATTCTTTAGTGCCGAGACTTCCGTTTTTCCTAGTTTAAATACTTTGTTAATATTCTCTAGCTGAATCATTCGTTGTGCCTCCTATTCAATCGTAAATGGATCATCCGTCACCCTAATGACTTCCCCGTATTTATCTTCTATATAGGTTTTTACTGCGTCAGAATGATACAATTCAACAATTCTCTTATAATCTGGATTGTCTTTGTCTTTTTCATTTGTTGCAACAACCATTGGGAAGCTATCACCCGTCTCTAAAAATATCGATTCTTCAATAGGTTCTAAGCCCATATTAAAAGCAGTCGTACTTGCTACAATTCCCGCATCAATACTATTTAGTGTTCGAAGCATTAAAGTAACATCAATTTCTTTAAACTTAAACTTTTTCGGATTGTCTTCAATATCATTTAGAGTGGCCAGTTGTACATCATCTTTTACTTTGATTAATCCCGCTTCTTCGAATATCAATAGACCTCGCCACAGGTTAACAGGATCATTCGGAACTCCAAGCGTCGCACCTTCGGGAATATCATCAACACTCTCATATTTTTCAGAGTAGATACCTAGAGTACTATTATAGGTTGTTCCGATGGCAACGATAGGGTCCTTGCGATCTGCTACATATTTCTCCATAAATTGTTTAGCCTGAAACATATTTAAATCGAGTTCACCATCCGCAAGAGATTGATTCGGTGTCACAATATCATTAAACTTTATTACATCTAAATCAATGCCTTCTTTTTTAGCCTCCTCTTTGACTAGATTCGTAATTTCTTCTGGCGGTCCACCGGTTACCCCGATTTTGATTGTTTTTTCCTTTTCACTTCCCGCTGTTTCGGAACTTGCACAGCCAACAAGTAGTGTAAAAAGAGCTAAGAATAATCCTGCTGCTATTGTTTTTTTCATCTTCGTTCTCCTCTTTGGATATTTTTTAGGGTAAAAAGAGAGAAATCAGTTTGCCCTCTCTTTTATAGTTTTGTTTTTACATTTTTGCTTTAACTTTTACCTTAGGAAAATCTAACCCAAGATGTTCTCTAAGTGTATTTCCTTCATACTCTGTTCGATAAAGACCACGATTTTGCAATTCAGGAATCGCATAATCTACGAAATCCTTTATCCCGCCAGGAAAATAGGGGAATTTCACATTGAATCCATCACATGCATCGTTAAGGAACCAGTCACTTAATTTATCTGCCACGTGATCACCTGAACCGACGACAAATAAGTGGCCTTGCCCCCTAGCAAACACATTCGCTAATTGGCGAATCGTCAAGTTTTCTTTTTTCGACAGGTCTGATAGGATTTTAAATCTCCCTTTTTCCCCGTTATATTCTTCGAGACTTGGAATATCAGGAAGTCTATCATCAGGTGAATAATTGATTAAATCGATTCCAAGATATCTAGATAACATTCCAATTCCTAATTCCGGTAAAACTAACTCTTGGAAGTGTTCATATTTTTCTTCTGCTTCTTTTTGCGTTTTCCCTACAAACGGAACAACTCCAGGCATGATTTTAAACTGATTTGGGTCTCTACCGAAGCTTATTGCTTTTTGCTTCATTTCTTGATAAAGAGCTTTCCCTTCTTCTACAGTAGGCGAGGCAATTGTAAACAGAATATCGGCTATTTTTGCTGCAAACTCTTTTCCTCTTGGCGATGCACCAGCTGCAATTAGGACCGGATTCCCTTGTGGTGGGCGGGGACTATTGATTGGTCCACGCACTTTGTAATAAGTTCCTTCAAAATGAATCGGGTGAATTTTATTTCCGTCCAAAAACCTTCCATTTTCACGATCATACAATAAGGCATCATCTTCCCAGCTATCCCAAAGTTCCTTTGTTACTTCCACAAACTCTTCACTCATTTCGTAACGTAAAGAATGATCAACGTGATGGGTGAGACCGTAGTTTTGTGCTTCATTATTATGAGCGGATGTGACAATATTCCAAGCTGCCCGCCCGTCGCTTAAATGATCTAACGTTGAAAATTTCCGTGCGACATTATAAGGGTGATGATAAGTCGTTGATAATGTCGCGGCTAATCCAATTTTGCTTGTTAAACCTGCAAGTGCGGCCATTACTGTTGTAGCTTCCAATCTTATTTGTGGTGTGAACTCAAGATCCTCCTCATTATGTGCCAACACATCAGCAATAAACAGTAAATCAAATTTGCCTTTTTCCGATAACTCGGCAATTTCTTTATACAAGCTCAAACTCACAACCTCTTCCGTTTTTGTTTCGGAATAACGCCAAGCCGCTAGATGATGCCCTAAGTACGTTGTGAAGAAAGCTCCTAAATGCATTTGTTTTTTACTCATTAAAATCTCCTCCTATTGATAAATGAATGGGGGACAATGTACCTGTCCCTGTGTCCCTATCGTTAATCACTCCTTTCAAAAGAAAAAGACAGCTTCCCCCAAATTAATTCAGGAAAAGCTGCCTTTAGTTGTCTAATCGGCATACAACGAATATTAAATTGTATATGTCTTGATTGGGGCCATGTTTCTTACATCAATCGTAAGTTTTGGACAAACAAAAAACCCCATCTTAAAAATAAGAAGAGGTTTAGAAATGTAGCATCTATGTCTCCTCTTATCTTCCAAGCATTAAACTGCTTGCAGGAATTAGCACAGTACCTTAACAGGTCTGTTGCCGAGGCTTCAAAGGGCCAGTCCCTCCACCTCTCTGGATAAGAAAAAGTATTCACTATTTAATTAGTAAAAAAATTAATAACTCAAAATTATCAGAGCATGGTGACGATGTCAACAACAATTTTTATTTTAATAGCGAGTAAATCACACTAATATTATATCAGGATAATTTTAATTACACATCTAACTTCGTTTTCAAAGCAAACAAAAAACGGTGAATCCCCAAAATAGGATTCCACCGTTCTATTTTATTTTCCACAACATTTCTTATATTTTTTTCCGCTACCACATGGACAAGGGTCGTTTCTGCCTACTTTATTTTCATTTATAACGGGAGCTGTTGGAGGCATTGAATTGCCTGTTGCCAATTGGAATTGCTTTTCCTTCCCCATCGCTACCCTTTTCCATTCCAGTAAGTCAGGATGTTTTTCCCCAATCATTGTGTAGTAGCTATACGCTATCTGCTCAATATCCACTAAGGAAAATTCATATTCGTATTCCATATGGGCGTTGAATTCAGGGAGAGCTTCATTTGAAAAATGGAAACTTAGTGCTTCAATGATTGACTCTTGCACATCCAACTCATCTGCTTCACGATACGCTTTTCGTAACTCCTGAAGTGCCAGTTCTGTCTTCGTGTTTCCCAAAATCGAAGCAGCATAAATGACTGATTCCGGGTCCCTTACATAAGGAGCAACCTCTTTTACGACTTGATCTGATTGAAAACGGACTAATGCTGCCGAAACCTCTTCCATTAGAAGATCATCATCACTTTTTAACAAACTTGCAAAAAGAGGGATATGTTTTTCGAGTTTCAGTAACCCAGCCATATAAACATTCATAATTCCATTATCGGAGAACCATTCATTATTCACTTCCTCCGATAAAACCCTATCAATTTCGCCCTCTGTTATCCATCCATTTTTCACAATAGACTTCGATAACTTTTTTGCCATTGGGTAATAGTCATATTCACGGGAAAGGGAGCGATTCACTTTATTCAATACCTCTCCGTACATGGAATAAACTTCTTCCTCTGTCCCATGTTCAATAATCTCATAGATTTCCCATGTTTGCTTCGGAATATATGTTTCAAGTTTCTCTTTATATGTAAAAGCAAGTGGTATATCAATATTGTTTAATAAGTTTAGAGCGAGGCGACGATTTTCCTGGTCCAATGATGGAAGATGATTAATTAAAATCGTGAGCCCTTCTTCGTTAATGCTATGGTTTTCTAGATACATGAAAATGTCTGATTGTTTTTCTTTATGATGAAATGCTTCCTTCAGTAACTCGACCGTCCAATCCTCTGGAACATCCGGGTATTCATGAAGAGCATGCAAGACGGTTTGCTGAATCAAGATATCATCTGACAGCAGATGTGGTTTTATTTTTTCTAGAAATGTCATAGGTACATCCTTTCAATATCTTATCGTTTTCCCTACCCTGTAAAACGGACTAAGTACAATAAGATTTGTTTAATTGATTCATACGAAGCTTTATCGTATTTTAAATGGCTAGATATTTCTATTATCGCCTAAATTCACGAAACTGAGAATCATATTCTTTTTTTCAATTGAAAATAGCGTATCCTATATCCGGTCGCTCTGTTCCTTCCAAAGGAGTGGAACCACCTCCCCCGTCCCTCTGGTACCAAAAAAGAGCCCTCCCATTTATTGGAACAGCTCCTTAAACCATTTTTATTCAAATAGAGGACTGACGGCTCTTTCGTTGTGGATGCGGTCGATTGCACTGACTAGCAATGGCGCAACGGAAATGCTTGTAATTTTATCGATTTTCTTTTCTTCTGGTAATTGAATTGTATTGGTGATGACCAATTCTTTAATTGGTGATGATTCAATTCTTTCAATTGCCGGGCCCGATAAAACGGGGTGCGTACAGCATGCGTATACACCTTTTGCTCCTCGTTCCATTAACGCTTTTGCAGCAAGAGTGATGGTTCCAGCTGTGTCAATTAAGTCATCAATTAGGATTGCATTTTTTCCTTCGATGTTACCCACGATGTTCATAACTTCCGACACATTTGGCTTTGGACGGCGCTTATCAATAAAGGCAATCGGTGCATTTAATCGATTTGCCATTTTTCGAGCGCGAACAACTCCACCTTGGTCTGGTGCAACAACAACTATGTCCTCAAGACCTTTTGCAGCAAAATATTTAGATAGGAGTGGCACACCAAGTAATTGATCAACAGGAATATCAAAGAATCCTTGGATTTGTGGTGCGTGTAGGTCCATCGTTACAACCCTTGTAGAACCTGCTTTTTCAAGTAGGTTTGCGACTAGTTTCGCTGTAATTGGTTCACGTGAGCGCGCTTTTCGGTCCTGTCGTGCATATCCGTAATAAGGAATCACAAGATTAATGCTTTTTGCGGAAGCTCTTTTTAATGCGTCAATCATAATTAATAATTCCATCACATGTTCATTTGCCGGTTGTGAAGTTGACTGAATCAAATAAACTTCACTTCCACGCACACTTTCGTCGATATTAATATGAATTTCTCCGTCACTAAAACGTGAAACTGAGCATTTTCCTAGCTCACAGCCAAGTAAAGACGCCATTTCCTCAGCCAGTTCTGGATTTGAATTTAAACTAAACATTTTAAAACACTCGTTCAATTGATAAGCCACTGTTCGTCCTCCATGCAATTTATATTCTATATATAATATAACCCAATTTGGCAGGCATTACATAGTGTCAAATTGCATTTTTCGACAAAAACACTATAAAATAACGTTTTCAATTGGGGATATGTCGAAAATAATATAATTCATATTTTTTAAAAAATACATGTAAAACCCAGCGCCACCATAAAATAGCAAAATAGTAGACATTCTCATTAAATTCTCTATATTTATTTTCCAACGTGAGTCTTACAATGTAATCAAATGAGAAATAAATTGGAAAAGAGGGAGAAAATGAGAAAAGTTCCAGTGGCAGTCCAAATGTACACATTGCGGGATGAGTGTGAGCAGGATTTTTTCGGCACGTTAAAAAGGGTCGCTGAATTGGGTTTTGATGGAGTAGAACTTGCCGGGTATGGCGGTTATAGCGTACTAGAAGTGAAGGGAATGCTCGATAAGCTAGGCCTTAAAGTAGCCGGCAATCATGTTCCATTAGAAGAATTGCAAACGAATTTAGATAGGGTCATTGAAGACCAGAAAATACTAAGAAACCAGTATGTTGTTTGTCCTTACTTATTCCCACATCAACGAAGTGAAGAAGATTATCAGTCACTTGTTCCTTTTTTGAATAAAGCTGGCGAAATCTGTCACCAAGAAGGGCTCACGCTTTGCTACCACAACCATGATTTTGAACTTGAACCATTGTCTGACGGAAGAAAGGCTCTCGATACCATATTTATGGACACAAATCCTGAATATGTGAAGGCAGAGTTTGATGTTTATTGGTTAACGAAAGCAGATGATAATCCTGTGGAGTGGCTGAAACGATATCAAAACCGCACACCACTTGTTCATCTGAAGGATATGACATTGGATGAGGAAAAGTTCTTTGCTGAACTTGGTACAGGTGGTGTAGACCTTCAAGCCATTCTGGGTCGTGCTGAAGAAAACGAAGTAAAATGGTGGATCATTGAACAAGATGCGAGCAGACGCGATCCATTTGAAAGCATCGAAATGAGCATTCAATACTTGAAAAAAGCAGGTCTATAATCGGGTGGGACACAGGGACAGGTTTATTGTCCCACCATTCATGGGACGCGGAACCCCCGTGTCCCATTTACCCTTCTAACCTTCTATAGACACCTGGTGAGACTCCGTATTTCTTTTTAAACACTTTGTGAAAATAGGGGTAGCTTCCAAATCCGCATTCTTCGGCGATTTGTTCGAGTTTGATGGTGGTGTATTTCATGCGCTCAATCGCAGATGACAAGCGAATTTCTTGGGCGTATTCAATCATCGTTTTTCCGACACTGTCTTTAAACAGATGGACACTTCTTGAGATACTCAGGCCAACGTGGTCAGCGACATCTTCCACCTTTATCGCAGTTGTTGCGTGTTCTTCAATATATCGCATCATTCTTGTTACTTTGTAGGGGTACGGATAAGTTGGCACAATTTCGTTCATCGTTTGTTCCATCGTCAACAGGAGTGACCTCAACAGATAATCAGTAAGTTCTTGATTTAGGCTTGTTTGTGGTCTTCTTTTTTCAACAATAATTTGGTTCCATAACGAAAGAAGTTTTCCATCGAGATCAATTTGGTAAATGCTTGTTTTTGGGGAACGACTCCACCATTCGTCTATCCAATCACCTTGGCAGGATATATGGTAATCCCCACTTTTCTGCCCTTCTTCGACAAAAATCTCATAGTGATCACCTGGTTTAAGGAGTAAAAGATCTCCTTTTTCAAGCTCCATTTTTTGACCATTGACGATTACCTCACAACTTCCTTCTGTTTGTAATCGGAAAAGATATAGTGGAAATCCTTCTTTAAATTCAGATTGATAGCCCTTCGTATGATAGGAATACCCGCAAAAGAAAATGTTGGTGTTCATAACCATTCTCCAATCCTTAGAAAATAGCAAAATAGTATATGTTTTTACTATATCATCTATGTTTAACTATTAATAGATACGTTAAGATGTAATCAAATAGATAATGTTGAAGGAGTGATATTTTTTATGGAAAAACTTCGAGTTGCAGTCATCGGTTGTGGCAGTATTGCACAGTATCGCCATTTACCAGAATATAAGGGTAATCAACATGTAGAAATAGTAGCCGTTTGTGATATTAATGAAGCTCGCGCGAATGAAACAGCAGAAAAATATGGAGCTCAAGCGTACACAAGCTATGAAGAATTACTCACGAATGTTCAGGTCGATATCGTAAGCGTTTGCACGCCGAACTATCTTCACGCACCTGTATCAATAGCTGCATTGAATGCTGGAAATCATGTTCTTTGTGAAAAACCAATGGCCACTTCAAATGATGAAGCAAAAGCTATGATTGAGGCAGCGAAGAATAATGAAAAAAAACTCATGATTGCTCATAATCAACGTTTTGTTGCCTCACATAAAAAAGCACGCCAACTGATTGAAAACGGCGAGCTTGGCAAGATTTATAGCTTCCGTACAGCGTTTGGACATGGTGGTCCTGAAGGTTGGAGTATCGATGGAAAAGACAGCTGGTTTTTCGAAAAGGAAAAAGCATTTGTCGGAGCAATGGGCGATCTTGGCGTTCATAAATCAGATTTACTTCGATATATTTTAGGAGAAGAGATCGTTGAGGTTGGCGCTTTTGTTGAAACCAACGCGAAAGATTTTTCAAATGTGGACGACAATGCAGTTTGCGTTTTAAAAACAGAAACTGGCATCATCGGAACACTTGCGGCTAGCTGGGGCTACAGCAAAGAGGATAACTCAACGATTATTTATGGAGGAAAAGGCGTGATGCGGTTAGAGGACAACCCGACCTACTCCATGGTTATTCAATATGCAAATGGAGAAGTTGCGAAGTACGAGCTTGGCAAAATCCAATCAAACGATGAAGGCGGACAAAACACTTCTTTTGTCATTGATCATTTTGTGGAGTCTGTTTTACAAGACCAAGAACCTCTCGTAACAGGTGAGGAAGGAATGAAGTCGTTACAAGTCATTCTCGCTGCACTTCAATCTAGTGAAACAAAGCAAATCGTTAAAATCAGTGAACTATAAGAGGTGACGTTTTATGGAAAAACTTCGCATCGGAATCATTGGAGCAGGTGGTATTGCACAGCATCGCCACCTCCCTACTTTTCAGAAATTAGATGATTTATGTGAGGTACGTGCCATCTGTGATGTGAATCTTGCGCGTGCTCAAGAAGTCGCAAACAGCTATGAAATACCGATTGTATCTGACGATTATCATGAAATTTTTTCTGAAGTGGATGCGGTTTGTATTTGCACACCAAATAAATTCCATGCTGAAATCGCGGTTGCTGCTTTTGAAGCTGGCCTGCATGTTTTTTGTGAAAAGCCGATGGCATTAACGGCAGCAGAGTGTGAGGCCATGATTGCCACTAGTAAAAAGGCTGGAAAAATCCTTGATATCGGGTTTCATTACCGCTTTACAAAAGAAGCACAAGCTGCCAAAAAGGCAATGAGTGAAGTTGGAACTCCGTTAGTTGTCAGGGTAAAAGCCCTTCGTCAACGGAAGGTACCAGGTTGGGGTGTTTTTACAAATAAAGAACTTCAAGGCGGTGGAAGTCTCATCGACTGGGGCTGTCATTTTCTTGACCTCGCCCTATGGTTGATTGGCAATCCAAACGAAACCGAGGTTTCCGGCTCTGTCTATAATGAGTTAAGCAAAATCCCAAACCAGCCCAATGAATGGGGAACTTTTGACCATGAGACATTTAACGTCGATGATCATGTGACAGCTTACATAAAATTTGAAAACGGGGCATCGTTGCTGTTTGAAACATCCTGGGCTGCCAATATCAAAAGTGATGAAGAACATCTCAGCATCTCTGGGGTTGATGGTGGCTTAAGTGTATACCCATTTGAACTATATACAGCGAAGAACGGAATGTTATTAAACAGCAAGGCTCCATGGCTTCCTGGTGAGGAACAACCGGATCTTCCACAAGCTCGGAATTTTATTGAAGCTTGCCTCGGGAAATCCGAGTTGGTCGTAAAACCTGAACAAGCACTTCAAGTTTCAAGAATCATAGATAAAATATATGAAAATGGAGGAACTTTATCATGAAATTAGGCGTATTCACCGTTTTATTTGCAGAAAAATCCTTTGAAGAAATGTTAGATACAGTAAAAGAAGCTGGCCTACACGCTGTAGAAATTGGAACTGGTGGTTATCCAGGTAACAGTCACTGTGATTTGGATGGATTACTAGAAAATGAAGAGGCACGTAATGAGTATTTGAAAAAGGTACAAGATCGCGACCTCACTATCAGTGCTTTTAGCTGCCACAGCAATCCAATTTCACCTGATGAGAACTTCGCAAAATCTTCTCATGAGACGCTTTTAAAAACGATTCAATTGGCATCTCTCATGAACGTGCCAGTTGTGAACTGTTTTTCCGGTACAGCTGGAGATCATGAAGGAGCTAAATATCCAAACTGGCCGGTTGTGGCATGGCCAAATGAATATAGTGACGTGTTAAAGTGGCAATGGGAGGAAAAACTCATTCCGTACTGGAAGGAAGTTGGCCAATATGCGAAAGATCATAATGTAAAAATTGGTCTAGAGCTTCATGGTGGATTCTTGGTACATACACCATATACCCTGTTAAAATTACGTGAGGAAACATGTGATGCTATCGGTGCAAACTTAGACCCAAGTCACCTTTGGTGGCAAGGCATTGATCCAGTTGCAGCGATTAAGATTCTTGCAAAAGAAAATGCTATCCATCATTTCCATGCAAAAGACACGTATATTGATCAAGACAATGTCAACATGTATGGATTAACGGACATGCAACCATACGGAGAAATTCGTACACGCGCTTGGACTTTCCGCTCTGTTGGCTGCGGCCACGGCTTACAAGAATGGTCTGACATGATGAGTGCCCTTCGCACCTATGGCTACGACTATGTGGTCAGCATCGAACATGAAGACCCAATCATGTCCATCGACGAAGGATTCAACCGTGCCGTAACTAATCTAAAATCAGTATTAATCGAAGAGCCTGTCACAAATATGTGGTGGGTGTAAGTAGGAAATTCCATACTTAAGGGGCGCCAATATGGCGCCCCTTCACTTTATTAAAACACAATTGTTTTGTTATTATCGACAATAACTCGATCTTCAAGATGCCATTTTACGCCGCGTGCAAGCACACTTCGCTCGACATTTTGACCAATCTTTTTCAATCTCGCCACATCATCACGATGATCGACTCGTGCGATATCTTGTTCAATAATTGGGCCCTCGTCCAAATCATTTGTTACATAATGGGATGTAGCACCGATTAATTTTACCCCGCGTGTATAGGCGCGCTCATACGGTCTCGCACCAACAAACGCTGGTAGGAATGAGTGATGAATGTTGATAATTTGGTTCGGATATGCCGCAACAAAATCTGGTGTTAACACCTGCATGTAACGAGCTAACACAATCAGATCAATCTCATACTCTTTTAAAATCTGTAATTGTTGTTCCTCAACCTGTTTTCTGATGTCCTTATTCGCCGGAATGTAAACGAACGGAATGCCTAGATTCTCAACAACAGGTCTTGCATCTTCATGGTTGCTCACAACAAGCGCAATATCCGTCATCAAATCGCCACTTTGCCATTCCCATAAAAGCTCATGCAAACAGTGGAGCTGCTTGGATACAAAGATTGCAGTTCTTTTCACATTTTGGACGTTAAGTAACTTCCATTCCATTGAAAATTTTTCAGCAACCTCAACAAAGGCAGACTCCATCTCTGCTGTTTTTTCCGTTAAAGACGGGCATTCGAATTCGATTCGAAGATAGAACGTACCCTCTTCATGATTTGAGGAATACTGACTTGACTCAATAATATTTGCATCGAATGAATATAAAAACTGGGAGACGGCCATTACGATTCCATGTTGATCCGGACAGCTGACCAACAGCCTTCCGCGATTTTGATGTTTGCTTTGAAATTCTTCCTTATTAAAATACATCTTCATTACCTCACATTAATTATTGAGGAATATTATAACAGTATCCCACCTAGTTGTCTAAAGATTTCGGTATCTTTTCGACAATATTTGCGAGGTTTATGTGGAGCTCTCGAACCGAAGGTGCTAATCTCCTGCATTAGGGTGCGATTTTCGAACCAATATGCAATTCCCCGTACATGGGTGCATTTCCCGAAACAAAGATGCATTTCCTACTACCGAAGATGCTATTCCCCGCACATGGGTGCATTTCCTACCACCGAAGACGCAATTCTTCATCACAACGGTGCATTTACCGAAACGAAAATGCAATTATCCGCACGAGATGCATATCCTCAACACAACGGTGCAATTCTTGAACCAAGATGCAATTAACTACAAAGATACATTTCCCGAACCCGAAGACGCACTCCCCCGCAACAACACCGCACCCACCGTTCTTATAGATACATTCTTCTACTCATTTGCCAATTTTTCAATTAGCAATGCTACCAATGCGCTTCTTACCGGCATTTTTGAAATTAGCAGATGCTCGTTTGATGCATGTGCACCATCGCCTACTGGTCCTAGTCCATCCAATGTCGGAGCAAATTGGGATGCAAAACTTCCGTCACTTCCGCCACCACTCGCTTGTTCTTCCAGGTCAAAGCCAAGGTATTCCTTCGCCAATTCCTTCGCTGTTTCAAACATTTTACTGATTTCTGGCGTTTTTTCCATTACTGGTCGATTGATGCCACCTGTTACCTCAATCGTTACACCTTCCATAGATGGCGTTAAGCCCTCAATCAACGGGATGACTCTTTGGAACTCAGCTGTATTTTTCACGCGCAAATCCAATTCTGCCTCTGCTTCTGCAGCGACCACATTCGATGCACTTCCACCTTTTATAAGCCCAATATTTAGTGTTGTTCCTTTTTCAAAATCAGTTAAGCCGTGTAAATAAAGGGTTTGGTGGGCAAGTTCCTCGATGGCACTGATTCCTTTTTCAGGCTCAATGCCAGAGTGTGCTGCTTTTCCTTTTACTTTTATCGTGAACATGCCGACACCTTTGCGAGAGGTTTTGAGTTTCCCCTTTGTTGAAGCTGCCGCAGATTCTAAAACAAGGACAAATTTGCTCTTTTTCGCTTCCGCTTCGATTAAATCACGTGAAGACTCGCTCCCAATTTCCTCATCTGATGTAAACAACATGACAACCTTTGTTTTCATAGGCACATTTAACGATTTCAAGGCATGGAGTGCAAACAACCCTTGCACAATGCCACCCTTCATATCAAACGAGCCTGGCCCATAAAGCTTGTCACCATCGATACGGAATGGAAGTTCTTCCAGCGTTCCTTTTGGCCAAACAGTGTCCATATGGGCTAAAATTAAAATTTGTTCGTCTCCGTCACCGAACTCACATCGGAAATGATCCCCGAAGTCCTTATTTGGAAACACCTCGATGGAGCCGCCAACATATTTTTTATATAGCTTCTGAACTTGTGCACCCACCTGGTCCACCGCTTCTTTATCATGAGATGGAGATTCGATTTCCACTAACCCCTTTAAAACTTCCACCATCTCAGACTCTCTATCTTTCAAAAACTCTACAACGCGCTGTTCCATTACAATGCCACCTTTTTTGGGACAGAGGGACAGGTCCCGTGTCCCACCATTTTACTTGGGACGTTGAACCTGTCCCCCCATCCCGACAAATTTTCTTATTATAACAATATTACAACAAATGAACCCATGCTACTATTTTTGCAGCATGGGCTCCAAATTTCTTATTTAATAACTGGCATTCTTTTTAAAAAGTGATCCAAGAATCTTGATGCATCTACCTCTGTGCATACTTGGATTTTTTGTTCTCCTTCAGGGTTCGGAACCGTTCTGCCGTCTTCCTCTCCTTCAGTAATCACGTTCACACCTATGTATGTCGGTTTCACAAAGCTTGGGTCAATCGCAACTCCTACTGCTAACGGATCGTGAAGACCACAGCCACCAATTCCTGGACGGAAAGATTCATAGAAATCATGGTAAAAACCAACCATATTCGCAAAAAACTCGCCAGCCTCAGAACCTCGCCATGCTTCTACCTTATCCCTTGGTAACAAGGTCTGCATCGTCACATCCAGTCCGACCAATGTAATTGGCAAGCTCGATGAAAATACGACTTTAGCTGCCTCTGGGTCTGTAAAAATATTTGCCTCCGCATGTGGGGTCGCATTTCCTGGCACGAAGACCGCACCACCCATAATTACGACATCCCCGACAAGCCTGACAAGCTCAGGCGCCTTTTGAATCGCAAGTGCCAAGTTTGTCAACGGCCCCACAGCGATTATGGTTACCTCATGTGGACGTTTTTTCACCTGATTAATGATAAAATCGACTGCCGTCTCTGATTCTGCTGAATATTGCGGTTGAAAATCCAATACATTTCCTAAACCGTCTTCCCCATGAACATTTTTTGCGTAGCCCTCGCGTGTCTTACGTTTCAATGGCTTTTCTGCGCCTGCAAATACCGGAATCCTTTTGCCTACTTTCTCTAAAACAGCCAACGTGTTTCGCGTTGCCGCCTCCACTTCCACATTTCCGTAGCTAGTCGTTAATCCCAAGATTTCTAGCTCTGGTGAATTCACAGCATATGCAATTGCCATCGCATCGTCTATTCCCGTATCTACATCAAAAATTACTTTTTTCATCGTTTACCTCCATATACTGTCGTACCCCTATTTTTATCTGGGACGCCGAGCCTGTCCCTGTGTCCCACTATATTCTGTCACTTCTTCAAGAGTTGGCATTGAGACCTGGGCCCCTTTTTTCGTGACTGTTAATGCGCCAACGGTATTTGCAAATTCAGTTGCTTCCTGCAAGCTTTTTCCGCTAACAAGTGCTGTTGCCAGTGCGCCTGCAAATGAGTCTCCCGCTGCTGTCGTATCTACCGCTGTTACTACGTGTGGTTCGACAAAGAATGATTCTGTTTCCTTTGACACTAGGACACCTTTCCCACCAAGTTTCGCAAACACAGTTCCGACACCTTGTTTCATAAGCTTTTCACTGGCGGTTTTCGCAGTTTCCTTATCCGAAATTTTCAAATCCGTAATAACCCCTAGCTCACTTTCATTGGGCACGATATAGGATACCTTCTGATAAAGCTCATCAGGAAGCTTTACTGCAGGCGCAGGGTCAAGCATCACCGGCACATTGTGTTTGTGCGCAATTTTCGCCACTTCAATAACCGTTTCCAAAGGAATCTCAAGCTGCATCATCACAAGCTTTGCCGCAATGATAATCTGTTCATGTCGCTTCACATATTCGGGTGTTACATGGTCATTCGCTCCCGGCGAAACAATAATACTATTTTCCCCCTCGGAATTTACGCTGATAACAGCGACCCCAGATGAAACTCCCTGAACTTTTTCAATACCAGAAGTGTCTACTCCGACTTCATTTAGGCCATTTAAAAGTTGCTCTCCAAAAATATCGTCACCGACACACCCGAGCATTGCAACCGAAGCCCCAAGTTTCGAAGCTGCATATGCTTGGTTGCCGCCTTTTCCACCGTTTCCTGTAAAAAAGTCTCGGCCCATAATCGTTTCTCCCCATTCAGGCCGCTTTTTCACATTTACTACCATATCAACATTTAAACTACCCACAACAACAATATCCGCACTCATCTTACTCCCCCACTCTTTAAGGGACAGGTCCCGTGTCCCACCCATTTTTTCCTGGGACAACGAACCTGTCCCCATGTCCCAACTTGAAAAAACTCGATGATAATATACAATATTATAGACAAACTATTTAACAGGGGCAAAGGCTGCTGTTAAACAAATGTAATGGAGGAATATTTTTTATGCATAAAACTGCAGATATTATGGAGGCTACAAATTACATATTGAGTAAGACAGAACATCGTCCGACAATAGGGATGATTCTTGGGTCAGGGCTTGGCACACTTGCAGAAGATATTGAAAATGCAGTTGTGATCCCTTACAACGAGATTCCACATTTTGCGAGATCAGAAGCGATTGGACATGCGAATGAGCTTGTAATTGGACAATTAAAGAATAAAACAGTTGTAGCGATGAAGGGGCGTTTTCATTATTATGAGGGCTTCTCAATGGACGAAGTGACGTTTCCAGTTCGTGTCATGAAAGCACTTGGTGTTGAAAATCTGCTTATCACAAATGCATGTGGAGCTGTGAATACAAACTTTAAACCAGGCGATTTGATGCTCATTACCGACCACATCAATTTAACTGGTGCGAATCCACTAATTGGTCCAAACAATGATGAGTTAGGAACTCGTTTCCCTGATTTATCTGGTGCTTATAATAAGGAACTACGTGGCATCGCACAAGCTGTTGCTGATGAAAAAAATATTACATTGCAACAAGGTGTGTATGCATGGTGGAGTGGCCCAACTTACGAAACTCCTGCTGAAATCCGCATGATTCGTACTCTTGGTGCTGATGCCGTTGGTATGTCAACTGTTCCAGAGGTGATTGTGGCGACACATGCAGGCATGAAGGTACTCGGAATTTCTTGCCTTACAAACATGGCAAGTGGCATTCTAGATCAACCTTTGACTCACGACGAAGTAATTGAAGTGGCGGGTAAAGTAAAAACGACATTTATTGAGTTAGTGAAGGGGATTTTGGAAAGAGTGGAGTAAAAAGATAGCCGCAGTCCTTTGTGGATTGCGGCTTCAATTTTGGAATTGTTGTTGATACGCTGGATTTGCGTCGGCTTTCTCGGATTTGCGTCTCCTCAATGATTTTTGCGTTGGATTTCTCGGATTTGCGTCTGCTCTAGGATTTATGCGTCTATTTTCTCACATTTGCGTCTCCCCGGCGATTTTTGCGTCGGTTTTCTCATATTTGCGTCTGCTATAGGATTTTTGCGTCGGTTTTCCTACATTTGCGTCTCCTCTGCGATTTTTGCGTCGGTTTTCTCACATTTGCGTCTGCTATAGGATTTATGCG
>NZ_HE610986.1:813793-851358 GCF_000285535.1 Bacillus timonensis
TCACATTTGCGTCTCCCACGATTTTGCGTCGATTTTCCCACATTTGCGTCGGTTTTCTCACATTTGCGTCTCCCCAGCGATTTTTGCGTCTGATTAGTCATTTACATAATTAAAACAGCCAGCTTCCCCTTTGCCGGCTGTCATTTATCTTATCGATTCAATCCTTACCCTACTTACTAAATGAAATACTTAGTGATCTTTACACATATCCATTAACTTCTCTAGAGAAATCGTGTACGTAGTCCCCTTCTTGTTCCCTGTTTTTTCAAGACCCATTGATAGCAAAATCTTGGTGGCCACTGTCCTTGATGGTAACAACAGGAACTCCCTTAACTTTTTATTAGTCATTTTATTATCAATCAACAAAAAGTAATCGAGTACGGCCTTTATATGTGCATTTGTCGAAGTATGTCCACAGTTTATACAACACCATTTTCCCTGTGAACGCTTCATGGGAGGAACATCACATTGTGGGCAAAAGACTCCATTTACTAGATCACTTTCTTGAATACCAAACGTTTGTAAAATGTTGGTATCCAAAGGTGTATGAATCTTTTTTAATAGTTTCACTAACCTTTGCAATTGTTTGTTGTCCAATACTACTTTCTTATGTTTCTTTTCGTATTGTTCCATTTTTGAAATTAGGCTCGGGGCACGAATGATGTTCTTTGCTCCTGGATGATAATCAGATGTACTAATACTTGTTGAAGGGTTTGTAATTACAACGAGTGATTCAATCGGAGGAACTGCGATTTTATGCGTCTCTATTAACCTTTCGAGTTGAAGACGATGACGATGCAATTGAGTGAGCGGACATGTATAGGTTTTTTTTACGTCCCCATTCGTTTGGTGCATTTGTTCAAAGTGGTGGTCGAAGTGTAGTTCTCCTTTGTGGTTTTTTGCGTCTACATCAAGTACAAAGTACGGGGAAATGATGAAAGAATCTATTTCAAAATAAGTATTTGTTGAGTGGTCAGGTAAGCGAAGGCCATTTAGAATGCAGTATTTCTTATCAGGGAAAAACTTCAAATAATAATCTAAATTCTTTTCTCCATTATAGCCGCTGATGTGTAACCTATGATTTTCATCTACAGCCTCGTATTTCGGATGTTTGGTTGATATTCTCCTCCTTAGCGCTTCTGTTTTTTTAATTTTAAGTGACTTTTCTCGTTTCCTTATTTTACCTCAACTCCTTAATCTTAATCTCCGAATAAATTCGATGTTTTTCTTCAAAATCCTTCTTTATTTGACCCTTTTTATATGTTTTGTAACTGTATATTTTGTAAAGGATGGGGAAAGTTAGTAGCACTATGTCGATGATATTTAGTCTTCTCAGATGTTTTATTTGCTGATAGTCCATCTTTTGCTTTTAAACTCTGGGATTTGCATCGATTTCCTGATTTATGCATCTGCACTAACATTTTTGCGTCTCCTGACCATTTTTTGCGTCTGCACCAACATATTTGCGTCAGCCTGCTCATTTTTTGCGTCTACACCAAAATATTTGCGTCTCCTGACCATTTTTTGCGTCTGCACTAACCACATTTGCGTCTCTTACCCTTTTTTTGCGTCTGCACCAACACATTTGCGTCTCCTGCCCGATTTTTGCGTCTGCACCAACTTATTTGCGTCTCCTGCCCGATTTTTGCGTCTAAACCAACTTATTTGCGTCTCCTGCCTGATTTTTGCGTCTAAACCACCATATTTGCACCACCTGCCCATTTTTTGCGTCTGCCGCCGACATGTCTTCCCTCCTTCGACAAACATCGAGCAACATAGACATTTTTTTATCGCCAAAGTGAAACTTTTTCTGGTCTCATACGTCTAATCTATTGTGTAGTTTTTTATCAGCTATTATTCTACTAAAAAGGTGTTGATAAATATGAGTCGAACAGAGCGCCATTCGAAAAAGCAGACTAAACGAAAATGGCCGAAAGTTATTGGAATCATTGCTCTTGTTTTATTGGTAGCCATCGGTGGATACGCCGTTTATTTATATCAATCCGTGGCAAGTACGGTTGGAAAAATGCATGAGGACAGAGGTCCTTCTGACAAACGTGTGGAACAAATCGATATTAGCAAAAAGGACCCGATTTCTATCCTTCTTATGGGTGTCGACGAACGTTCAGGCGACAAGGGTCGTACCGATACGTTAATTGTGGTTTCTGTTAATCCAAAGACCAATTCCATGCAAATGCTAAGTATCCCGCGTGATACTCGTGTTGAAATCGTAGGTAAAGGCACTCAGGATAAAATTAACCATGCATACGCATTTGGTGGCGTGGACATGACAATTAATACCGTTGAGAACTTTTTAGATGTGCCAATTGACTATTATGTGAAGGTGAACATGGAAGGTCTTCAACAAATTGTTGATGCACTTGGCGGTGTTCAGGTGAACAACACATTCGCGTTCTCTTATGATGGTGCATCATTTGCTGAGGGTCCACAGACCTTAAACGGACAACAAGCTCTTAAATACGCAAGGATGCGTTATGATGATCCTCGCGGTGACTTTGGTAGACAGGACCGCCAGAAGCAGGTTATCCAAGGGATTATCGATAAAGGCGCAAGCTTCACTTCTGTAACAAAAATTGATGATATTCTTGGAGCACTTGGCAACAACGTCACAACCGATATTTCTTTTGACGAAATGAAAACTATTCAAGCGAACTATAAAGATGCTCGCCATAACATCGAACAGTACAGCATTAACGGTGTTGGTAAAACCCTAGACAGATGGTACTACATCGTGTCTGAAGATGAACGCCAAGCCGTCTCAGCTCGCTTGAAAAAACACTTGGAAATTGAATAAACGTATACAAAAGACAGATGAAAATCTGTCTTTTTTGTTGAGTTTCTATTCTAATATCCAATTGCTTCAGATCATGGATGATTAGTCCGCCATCCCACACTAGGATAATGTACTCAACTTGATGTCGTATGGTCGATTGAAAAGATTCTTCAACCATATAACAGTCGGATGGTCTTTATATTCTTTTGCCTTGAAAACTCTTGAATTCACTAGGATTAAACCATAATCCCTTAATTGCCCCTGCCCTAGTATTAAATAAAAAGCGAATGGTTCGTTTGTATCATACTGAATTCTAATTAAATTTCCTGTTCCTTTTAGAAGCTCTTCCTTTTCCTCTTGTAAGAACTTCAAATTCATCTGGTCATACATATAGTGTCTTCTTATTTTTTCAAAGATCGTATCTGCAAGTGTGGCAAAATCTGCAACAGATGTAAGTATTTTATCTCCTTGTCTTTGCCCCTCAACAATTCCAACTAATCCAAATAGTTGGGAGTTTCGGTCAACACCGTATTTTTTTGATTTCTTTTTAAGAGGATTCTCCCATTCTCTTGCGTAGGATGTATGAGAAGGGGATAGGAATACCCTACCTACCGTGCCGATTGGCTTCTCCTTTAATTCATTCACCATACTTTCAATAGAGTCAGCTATTGGTGATAAATATCCACTACTGTTTATATCGAACATTGAACCATTGGTTGCATGAACATCAATATAAAAATCATATTTACTTCCTAAATTTGGACCAGATACCAAGTCAGGTGTTCTACGGTAAGAATCCGATTGAAATGTTATAAAGTCAGAGGAACCTTCAGCTCTTTTTATGTTCGGACATTTTAAACGTTTTAAAGCCTTCATAGCAATTTTTATTGATTTTTGATCATTATTCATCTCATATTAATGTAGTAAAGAAAATCTAAAAACCTACTACACCATCCTCCTATGTATCAATTTGTACACATCAAATAGTGAAAGTAAAACAAAAGTATCACTTCAACCAAATTTTAAAGTTAATTAGGATTGATTTACCACTCAAACTGGTATATTAAGAAGACTCAGAATCCAATTTTCATTTTTTCAAGGTACTAGATATTAACATAAATTTTTATATCAATTTAATCTTCCACTCATTAAACCAGGTTAAAGTCATTATGAATATTCTACTATATTCATTTTCTTTTTCCTTTGAAAAAGTTATTTACTCTTTGACCAAATGATCAAAAGTCCAAGAAACAATGTAAGTCCCCATATTTCTAATTATCAAAACTCTCAACGTTCATGAATTAATTTCTCAAAACCAGTTGATTGATTTACATGTTTCCCTCCTTTTTCCACATACTAATGGGACACGGGGACAGGTTCGTTGTCCCACAAGGTACGAGGATTTCGTCCCAAAGGAGGTACTTATTATGAAAATCAAATTATGGTTAAGTATAGCATTATTTTTTATTTTAATTTCTCCAGCATCGGCTGCGGAAAAGTCGCCGTTTTTTGGGGTGAGTGCGACGGTGGTGCAGGTGGAGGAAGGCACGTTTGAAGTAACAACGAAGGGTGAAGAAGAAAGCGAAGGATTTGTTTTTTCTCCTGAAGGGGTTAAGGGTGGAGAAACAATTTTGTTTGAAGTGCAAGTTAAGGGCGAAGGTGCAGTCTATTTGCTTGTGGACGAAACCAATGCGCGGGGAACTTTTTTAGCAGAGACCGTATCACCGGTGATTGGTCTGCATGACCCGTGGCGGACAATTCAGCTCGAAGTTGAACTGCAAGACACCACCTCCCAAATCGATGCGATGGTGCTAACGAACAAACAGGAGAAAACAAAATTTATGTTTCGCAACGTTAAAATAAGCACAAAAGAGTAATGGGCGCCTACCCAGGTCGTACAAGAAATAAAACATCACATGAACTAGCAGTCGAATTCGTAGCTGAATTTGACTGCTTTTTATGTTGGCACTATGAGAAAGTTAAGGTAATTATGAGTATAATGGCACTCAAATTTGCACCTCTTTTAATAGCACGGAGCATGATTGTTTCATCAAACAAATAAATATTTGCCAGGGTAAAGGGATTATGAATCAATGTATAGAAAATATATATAAATTGTATTGGAGGGGGATTGAAATGGTATTTGAAGTAACTACTCAAGTACGTGTATCGAATATTGAAGAAGGACAGAAGTGGTATGAAACACTATTTCATAGAAAACCCGACTTCATTCCACACGATGATTTTGTAGAGTGGAAACTGATTCCTGGTTGTTGGTTACAAGTTGCAGAAGGTACTCTTACTGAAGGAAATGGCCCCTTACGTTTAGGTGTTACAAATATCGAAGCTGAAAGAGAAAGACTTATAAAAGAACTCCAAATTGATTACTTTGAAATACACTCAAGACCCGAAGTCCCAGTTAGATGGGGAACATTTTCTGATCCTTGGGGAAATCTTATTGGATTTTATGAATACTTGGATAAGGCTGAAGAACAAAAGCAGATAAACACTATTTTAGGGAACGTTGAAGCTTAATCCAATTGCACGCACTGTTACTTTAGTTGAACAAGCTATCATATAGAAAAATGTTCAGGGTTTTCGCCCTGAACATTTTCTTTGTCCATTATATTGTTTTGTTCATCCAAATATCCTTCAAAACAAAACCCGTTAAGAATACTTTTTCAACACCTCTTGAACTCGTTCCTTTATGGCGTTTGGCAACGGCTGGCCCAATGCTTTCTCCAATAGCCTTGGATGCCTCACTCCATTCTTTTTAAAATAATCCTCAATCATTATCGCTTTTTCTTGTTTATTTGGGATTAACCAATACAGAACATACCAATCTTCGAGCGAACTCAAAGGAATCCCATCAATTCTCTCCACAACCGAGTTCTCATCAAATTGCAACCGATAGATTCCTTCATTATGTTGAATGGCAAATCCGCCCATGCTATCGATATCCACCTTGCCAATCTTGAATTTTGAAAAATGCACCGTACGAAACGGAGAAAAGGATTTTGCCTCTTTTGAAGTCCCCATCGAAGATAGAATTTCGTTAAGCACGGCCTCATCCTCTTCTTTTACTAATAAATCAATATCATTTGGGTGCTCAATAAGACTATGAAAGTTGAGTAAAAGGGAGCCACCAACACCCCATGTAAGCTTTCGATTACCAATTTTAGTCACGATTTCCTTTACAGTTTCAAACACGTGTGAATCCCTCCAAAAAGAAAGACTTGAGATCATCTCCCAAGTCTTACTCTCCTTTTTTCGCTATTTCATCAAGTTTTGCTTCAATACGTTTTACCCGCTTTGAAGTTCGAACAACATAAACTAGTATTGCAACAAAGCTTATTGGAACTAAAAGAGCGAACAATTGAAAAAGAATGTCTCCGATATGTAACACCGTGGGGTTTCCCCTCTCTTTTTTCCTACACTATATCACGGGACATGGGGACAGGTCCATTGACCCACCGGGACAACAAACCTGTCCCTCTGTCCCAAGGAAGAAACCGCTATCCACTTATTTCAATTTAAATCCTTGGATTAATGCGTTGAGTTCGCCGGCGTTTTCTTCGAGCTGTTTTGCGCTTTTTGTGACTTCTTCCATTGAGCTGCTGGATTGTTGAGCGGTTGCGGATACTTCTTCTACTCCTGCCGCTGATTCTTCTGCCACAGCCGCAATTCCTTCGATAGCTCCGCTGATTTCCCTTGTATCATCAAGCACACTATAGAGTGAGCTTGACATAGCCTCGATTTGCGTTCCAATCTCGTCGATTGTCCGCTTCAACTCATTAAATGTTTTTCCAGTTGTTTGAATTTGTGCTGTTCCTTCTTCGACTGATTGGTACCCGTCATCTAAGGATTGTACGACCTGCTTGGATTCATTTTGAATGTCTTTTACAATGGCAGTAATCTCCGAAACGGAATTGCCAACTTGTTCTGCAAGCTTTCGCACCTCGTCCGCGACAACGGCAAAGCCTCGACCATGTTCACCTGCGCGTGCTGCTTCAATTGCTGCATTTAGTGCTAAAAGATTCGTTTGTCCGGCAATTTCCTGAATCACATTCACTAGCTTTGTAATTTCATTCGTTTTGTTATCTAAGCCAACAACCATCGCGTGAGATTGCTTCATTTTTTCATTGATACTGTTCATCTGTTGAATCGATGACTCCATATAGGCACTACCATCGTTTGTCATCGTGAGCATCCCTTGGGATTGCCCCTTAATGTCATCACCTTTGACCGCAACTTTCATAATCTCCTCAGAGAACCCGGACATTTTTTCAATTAACGTCGTTGATGAAGTGGCCTGGTCCTCAGCCCCACGGGAAAGTTCCTCCATTGTGACGGCAATTTGCTGACTGCCAGCCATGACCTCATCCGCATACTGGGTCAACTCTTCACTTTGGCCGGTCACATTCTCAGAAACAACGCCCATTTGCGTAACCATACCTCGTAAGTTTTCATTCATATCATTAACCGCTGTAACGAGCTGGCCAATTTCGTCCTTTAGCTTCGTTTTAATTGGTTCAGCTTGCAGTTCACCGCTTGAAATAGCCTTCATCCGGTTTGCGACCTTTTTCACCGGTCTTGCAATCATTACAGACGTAAAGATTGAAATAAGCAATCCTAAGATGATCACTAATACCGTAACCACCAGTCCTACAGTGTTCGCTGATTGGCCGTATTTTACAACATCTTCTCCAGTGGAGACAATCTGTCTTTCTCGGTCTTTTGAAAGCTTCTCTACACGCTCCATTAAGCCCCTTGCTGTTGGCTGAATAATCGTTTGCAGATTGTGCTTCGCAAGCTCTGTTTTCCCACTCTCATACGGGATAAACACATCATTTTTAATCATATCACGCCATTTTTTCGTATCTTTTAAAAGGCCGTCTACTTCTTTTATCTTCATTGAACTTAAGTTTCGATTCGTTAAATCAAACTCTACCGAATAGAGATCATAATCATTTCTATACGATGTTTCTCCGTAAAGCACATACGCTCTCGCAAGCCCAATACTCTGTGCAATATTGTATTTTAAACTATCATATTCAAGCAAGACGGTAAGTTCTTTAGAAACCATATCATCCGTCTGCTGATTCATATTGGATACTGCCAAAAAATTATAGGTCGCTAGGACTATAGTCAGGATAATAATGGTAAAAAAGCTAGTAAATAATCTGGTGCGAATACTCTTCATCTGTCGTACCTCTTTCATGTAGGAATACGCAAAAAACAAGACCAATCCTGGTAGAATGGCCCATAAGTTTGCCTTTTTTCATATACAAATTTTCTCCTATTAGTATATAAGTTTTCCAATCTTTCAACAACACCCACACCAAACTTCCTATTACTTTTTCACCACTAAATCTAACAACAACCTCAAAAAATCATCCTTACTCGCCGGTAACACCTCTGGCAACTCACCATTCACATTCACCTTCATCATCCTAATCCCTCCATTGGAACCAGGGGGACGGTTCTCCTGGTTCACTTTTTTAACGTTCCGGGGTGCGTGGGGTCAGGTTCCTTATCCTACTGGGACGATAAACCTGTCCCTCTGTCCCAGCGAGAATGAACCTGACCTTCTGTCCCAACTAGTAATCTAGTATTGCCAGGTTTTTAATAGATATTCATTTTTAGTAGAAATAATTTTGATAGATTCGGGGAGGGTCCACTAAAAAAAGAGGAAGAAAAAAAGCCAGCTCATGGGCTGACTTTAGTGATGTACCTGGGCTAGCGCCTGCTCGATCACACGCATATTTTTTATTGTTTCTTCGGCACTGTACATCGGCAGTTTATTTGAAAGAACAGATTCTGCAAAATGCTCAACTTGAAGCTTGTACTGGTCACCTTGAACGGTTTCTTCACGCTGACCGGCTTCTGTATTTACGACTAGCACAGCATTTCCGGCTTGATTGTCTGGACGGAAAGCATGTTTGGCTATAATAGAACCTTTTGTACCGACTACTTCATATGACTCCTTAAATGGCTGCTCGAAACTGCAGTCAAAATTCGCAATTACGCCACTTTCAAACTTTAATGTACCCGCCACGGTTAAATCGACTCCATGTGTCTGATGAATATTCGCTGTTGCTTTCACCTCAACTGGTTCTTCACCTGTAATCAATCGACTCGCATGAATACAGTAGCAGCCCACATCATACAACACTCCACCGCCAAGATCCTTATTAAGCCTAATGTTATCAGACTGTAAATCTAGGAAAAAGGAGAAAGTCAAACGAATCAACTTCACATCGCCAATTTCACCTGCTGTAATCATTTCCTTTACACGGTTATGCTGTGGATGGAATTGATACATGAAGGCTTCCATAAAAATCACATTGTTTTCTTTAAAAACTGCCACCATTTCTTCTACATCTTGTGAGGTCAGAGCTGCTGGTTTTTCACAAAGTACATGCTTACCATGTTTCGCAGCTTCAATCGCCCATTGTTTATGCAATTGATTTGGGAGCGGAATATACACCGCATCAATTTCTGGGTCATTCAATAAATCTATGTATGATTCATAATGCTTTGGGATGCCAAGCTCTGCAGCAAATTCTTTCGCCTTTCCGCTTTCACTCGCAACAGCCACAACCTCTGCATTATGTGCACGCTCAATCGCTGGAATCAATGCATTTTTGGCAATTTTTGCAGTTGATAAAACACCAAAACGAACCTTTGTCATTTGAAAACCTCCTTGTTTAGAAACTCATCAAAACCATATTCTCATATTTTAGGAGATTATGAAAGGGCTTTATTTTCCTACAGTTTTTTTCGAAATCCCCATAAAAAAAGCGAACCCAGATAAACCAGGTTCGCCCTTCCACCTTATTTTAATGCATCATATGCATCTAAATGTCCGTTTCCGAAAAACTGTTTATCACTGCCTTTTACAGGGTCAACCGCCTTTTTATAAAGAAGGTCTTGAAGCTTTGCTGGTGTCATCTTTCCGTACTTATCAATGAGTAGTGCTGCAACCGCTGAAACTTTCGGCGTTGCCATTGATGTACCGATTGACCAGTACCAGCCACCAGTATTACTTGCACTCAAGTTGAATTCCGTTTCAAACAAACGCTTCGCAAGGTATTCATCAAACCTACCTTCAGCTGCATATTGATCATATAATCTCGCATCTCCACCGACAGCAGCGATATCAACGAAGCCAGGTCCGTAGTTCGAGTAGTTTGCTAGCACATCTTTAGGTCCAGTTGCTGATACAGTTACCACACCAGGAATTGTACCAGGAACCTCAAAACCAGCACCAACAAAATACAAACCATCGCCAGCATATTCGTTATTCAAGAAATTCATTACTTCTTTCTTATTTGTCGCATTAATTCCATCATTTCCAGCTGCGACAACAACAAGTGAGCCCTTATTTGTTACATATTCAACAGCTCGTTTATATGCTTTAAAATCGGCAACATCATTACCGAGATTTTCCTTCTTACCAGTCACAGGGTCTACATAAAAAGTTTGACCGATTACGTCAAAACCACCTAAGCTCATTGAGATAACATCTACTCCATCATTTGCTGCCGCAATCATTGCCGCATAAATCCAGGCTGATTCAGCAGAGCCAGTACCGAATACACGATACGCACGGATCCCTGTGTCAGGAGCAACTCCAAGCATGGCGCCGTTTCCTGCAATTGAACCTGCTACATGGCTTCCGTGTCCATGGAGGTCATCAAATGCATTAGGATCTCCTGTTTCATATGGTTCCTCTCCTTGGAAACCACCAGCCGGAACAAAGTTTTTTGAACCAGGTAATAGGTTCTTCACTAAGTCACGGTGATCACGGTCGATCCCTGTATCAACGATTCCCACAACCACATCATGTGAACCCGTTCCTAATTCATAGCTGGCACCATCATTTGTGATGCGTTGAATATCCCATTGTAAATCCCATAAAGCCGCATTGGCAGGGTTCACACCCTCCGCTTTAATTTGCTGTGATTCCGGAAGATTCCATGAAATCGATGGATTAGCCGCACTCACCCCTGCGATTCCTTTCAGCTTTGAAAAATCAGCTGTTGAAGCTTTTACTTGTGCGAAACCAATTTCCGGAACCGTGTAAACCACTTCACCACCAAATTTGCTAACATCCTTAGCGAAGCTAGCTGGGATACTGTTCTTATTAAACAGTACTGAATAGTACTCTGCCTGACTGTCCTTACCACCTGCGTAAACAGACGGAAGGAAACTCAGTAACAGAGCCAAGCTTAGTAAAATTGCAAAAACTTTTTTCACGATACTCCCCCTCATACATGTTTTTGGTACATCCACACTGTATATGGATATACCTACATCCATATATTTAGACGAACTATTTCCTAATCCTTTAACATTCGTTCACCAAATACTTACAGCAATCAACCAAGGGGAGTCGAATTTTCATAAATTATGTTGCAAAAACAAAAAAAGCCAGGGTTCACCCTCTGACTTTCCGTTTACAGTTTATGAAATTATACAGATTGACACTCTTTCAATCTACCAATTAGATCCTGCATGACTTCTTCTGTTGTAATAGAAGCAGTGCCTTCTACTTTTTTCTGAATATCTATCATTATTTTTAAAAGTTGTTCGGAACTCATACCTTTTACCTACCATTCTTAGTTTCCAATTAAAATCCATTTTACACTATTCTGCAAATTTTTCAAAGGGAAATTGTGACAAGTTTGTGGCTAAATTCCAAACATTTTTTATTTGGCATTCAAAACGTTTATTCTTCTGGTGGTTGAGCCCCCAAATACATTCCCTCCGCAAATCCCGCAAACAATATATCCCCATTTTCATGAACAAACGGAACTGCTACGATTGTAAAAATTTCGCCATTCGGTCCCGGTTTTGTAACTGCCAACACCTGATCAGCCCCGGCGAATTCGTAGCCATCTTTACCTAAGTCTGCTTTCGCTTTTTTAAACACAGCCAATTTCAATGTATTCGCAACAGCTTTGTTACGCTCAGCTCCTTTTAGATAAGTTACATCACACCCGCAACCATCATCAACATCACCATGTGCAAACGCAGTGTTTCCAGGCAAGGCAAGCATCAATAGCACAAGCATACTTCCTAAAACTTTGACCATTTTACTCATTCCAAATCCTCCCTTTTCGTAGCTTCATTTCTACAAATTACACAAAAATCTGACAAATACCTTTATTTTCTGTAAAAATGAGTCTAAAGTCGGAAAGGTAGTTCTTTTGGAGCATAAAAAAACAATCCACTAAATGGATTGTTTTTGAGTGTAAACAATGTCAATACTGACTTTGTCTACATGAATTTTTAAGGCTATCTATATTTTAATTCAAGTCCCAGACTGTCTTGAAAATGTTTCTCAGACAAGGCGCGAGCGAAGACGCGAATAGAAGTTGCCTTCATGAGCGGACAAGAGAGGCAAGCAACGCAGTATGCGAGCGTTTGTCAACAGTCTGAACAATCCAATAAATGGATTGTTTACTCAGCAGCCTCAATTTGTTGTTTTTCGTATTCCGCAATTTCATCTTGAAGGACTTTTTCAAGTTCTTTAAACTTAGACGAAATACTGCTTGATGATACATCGTATTCTTCAGCAAGTTCTTCTTGAGTAGAGATGCTGTCATTCGGATATATTTTTTCAACCATATAGACCAAAGCCGCTTCATATATGCCTGTTTTGATGATTCTTGGATTCTTGCTGTCACAATATTTATGCCATAATGATAGTCCAATTCCAACAATATCCTCTGCGTAGCCGTACTCCTTCATCCGGATTTGAAACATTTCAGCTACCTCTTGTTGTTTTGGTGTCTTCCATTCGTAATCCTCTGCTGTTACAGCACTCTTTCCGAACATAAATACCATGAATACATTAATAAATTCTTTTGACATAAAATCAACCGGATTCGTCTCACTACTTTTTTCAAAGAGGTCAAGAATCATTTTTCGCATATCGCCTGCAAATTCTGTTGGCAATTCAAGATATGTCGGGAAAAAGATCGAGTTCGCACCTGCAGGCAGCAAAGTACCAAACACAAAATATCCTGCTTCCACACCAGTCTCCGTCTCATAAATCCTCACCTGGTGCTCCTCTTCCGTAAAAATATCACGAACCGTCATATAAGTTCTCTTCTCGTCAACCTCGGTCACGGTATAAGCAGATGGTCTAACACCTTTCCATCTCTGTAATAGGTCCCTTGTTCGTGGACGACTATATTTTGAACCGTATATATCAACATATTCTTCTAAAATGGTTTTCTCGTCAGCCGGAATTGAGCTAATCACCCAAACTCGTGAAAAGAATGAAAATAAATCGTACACGTCCTCTGGAAGTTCATCGAAAATATCGCTATACTCCTCCAGTGCTTCATCAAAAAAGTCATCGTACATATGGAGTGCATACTGAAACAAGTCATGTTGGATATCATTTAGCTCGTTCTCAACGATTTCATCAATTGATACCACTGCAGACTTTCCGCAGCATTTCTTATATTTTTTCCCACTCCCGCACGTGCAGAGGTCGTTCCGTCCAATTACCTTCATGTAAAACATTCACCTTTCTCTTCTTATCTATGACACTATCATATCATATTTTATCGGAAGGTGGTGGGGTCTATGGTTGTCCGCATTTTTCCAATTTTTTAAACATAGAAAACTCTAAAAAATACGGTTTGGCTGATAAATTGAGTTACCAGGTTGCTTCAAATTATTACGTCTAGGCCATTTGCTTGATTTACTGTCACTAATCTTAAAGATACTGCTACTATCCCAGAATTACTGTCACTAATTTAAATTTACTGCCACTATTTCAAAAATACTGTCGCTATCCCGAAATAATCTCACTAAGCCCAATCTACTGCCACTAACAAAACAAAGCAAAACCCGAATGCCCACCAAAGGCATCCGGGTCCTTACACTTATACCGGTATCTTTAACGTCTGACCGATACTTAATATGTCACTTGTTAAATTGTTGGCCGTTTTAATGGCAGTAACGGTTGTGTTATAGCGTTTGGCGATTCCGTACAAGGTATCACCGGACGCAACTGTATGAATCACAACGTTTGTTGGAACTTTTAACACTTGCCCGACATAGATCATATCACTTGTTAAGTTGTTAGCCGTTTTAATGGCCGTCACGGTTGTGCCATTTTTAGCAGCAATTGCCGACAATGTGTCGCCCCCGACGACTGTGTAATTTACCGTATACACAGGTGCCGCTGTCTCAGTTGCAGGAGGTGCTGGTGTCGGTGTAACAACATTTTCCGCTTCATCCGTCGGAATCCGCAACACCTGACCGACAAACAACGAATCTGTCGTCATACCGTTTGCTTCCTTCAGTTCGCTAACCGTTGTGTCGTTTCGATTTGCAATGACCCAGAGCGTATCTCCAGCTACAACTGTGTATGTTTTATAGGTTTGAACTGGCCCTGTATAAATCGGCGATACAACTGGAACGGTATTCGGCAATGTCGTTGTGTAGCTGTTCCAAACGCTTTTATTCTCCTGGCCAAGGCTCCAGTTTCCAACGCCACGAATATTGTATTTGCCAACAAGCTCAAGTTTCTTCTGAATCGACTCGTCATTTTCAAACCAAATCGTGTAGGTGCCTGGAGAAAGTGCGGCTCCATTGACAAACGTCAACGGGTCACCCGCCTTAATGGTGATCGTAGCTTTCGGTGTTTTACTCACTTCATCAAACACAACAGTCCCATTATAGCGGTCAATCAATGTTTGAACCTGCGTGTTTGAAATGCCATAGCCGCCATAGCTTTGTCCCTCCATCCAATAGCGTCCAAAGTGCGCAATCCCCAGTACAACCTTGTCGGGTGCGACATTTTGTGCCAACGCGTACTGTATTGATTTTTCAACCCATGAATAGCTTGCAACTGAGCCTGGGTCACCGCCCTGATAGCTTTCATCGTACGCCATGATCATCAGATAATCTGCGTATTTCGCAAGATTTGTGTAGTCATACGACCCATGCCAGCCTGTCGCCCAGCCATTCGGATTTGCTGCGACAGCAACAGAAACTTCCTTTGTCGGCGGTATTTTTTCCCTTAATAACCGAACAAATTCCGTATAGTTCGCGCGGTCCGCATCTGTCACATTTTCAATATCAACATTCACACCATCGAGATTATAACGCGCGATTGCATCGGCAATTTGCTGTGCCGCAAGCTCTTTGTTTGCAAGCATCGCCCGACCCACATCGCGATTCCAATGATTGCTTAAAAATGGAACAACGCGAATACCTTGTCTATGCATCGTCTCAATAAATTTCGGGTCAACCTGGTAGGTAAGCTTCAGCGTCCCATCCGTATTTATATCAAAGTAACTTGGTGAAACAATATTCACCGCATGGCCTGTCGAATTCACGGTATTTACATATTGACTCGTGTTGCCAAAGTACATATAGCCAAGGTTGACGACCTCGCTTGCCGTAATCGGTAGGCGCAATGTTTGGTTCGGCTGAATCACATCACTTGTCATATTGTTCAACGACATCAATGAATCCACCGTTGTATTATAGCGCTTCGCCACCGCATACAAGGAGTCACCTTGTGCAACTGTGTACGAGCTCATCGAAACAGTTGTCACCTCACTCGTATTTCCTGCGGTGTCTGTTTGCCTAACCGAAGCCGATGCCACATTCGAAGCCTTGTCAACATATACATCGACTGAATAAAATCCATTCTTATCCGCATTTGCGATTCGTGTCACGAGTACATTTTTATTGGCATCAAAAAGGGATACCTCGACTTTCGCGTTCGCCTCTGCAGTTCCAATGACCGTATAAATGTACTGGAGATTTTCATAACGGAAACCATTTTTCGTTGCAACCGCATTTTCAACAACCGTATCTTTTTCAATCGTTGTCGCTTCAGCAATGCTTTTATTTCCGGCCACATCGGTTTGCCGTGCTTCAAAGGTTAACGGCCCATCCTTTAGCCCTGAAAGGTTAAAATTGGCCCCAAAAGCGCCATTTACGACTTGAGCTGTCTGCCTCACCGTTGTCGTACCATCACTTATTACCATTTCAACGGTCGCACCTTCTTCAACGCTACTGCCAGTAATTGTAAAATTGGACTGGTTCGTGGTGTTGACGTAAGAAGGCTGATTTGTGACCACCCCAGCTGGTGCAGCTGTATCTTTCTCAAGTATGAATTCTTGTGATTCCCCAACGTTTCCGGCGTTATCAGTGGCACGGAATGTGGCTGTAAGTTCGCCATCCCTCAATGTACTCAGGTCAAAAATCTCCTCAAACCTGCCATTATCATCAGTTTCAATATTTTTCGTAACCACGCTAACACCGTCAGAAATTTCGACAACAACTGTGGCGTGTGGCTCACCGACACCTCGGATTGGGTACATAAGCACATTATCCGAAAAAATCGGCAGTGGTGTTTCCAGCTGAATCGCCGCTGGCCCAACTGTATCCTTTATCAATGTTTTCGTAACAGCTGGACTCACATTTCCCGCTCGGTCAACTTGGGTCAATTCAAATGACAAATCTCCATCTGAAAAAGAGGTTAGATCAACCGGTACCCGATATTCTCCGTTTTCATTCGTGGTTGCTGTAACTGTTCTTTCCTGCCCATTTCCATTAAAAATCCGAATTTGGATGTTTGTGTTTGCCTCTGCTTTTCCGAACAGCTCGTAGTTTGCTTGATTCGTACCGGTAATAAATTCATCATTGTTAAAAATCGGTGCCGTTGGTGCTTTTGTATCTTTTTCAACCGTAGTATTGCTGACATTACTTGTGATGCCAGCTGCACTCGTTTGGAACGCCGAAATCGTTAAGCTCGTATCTAAAAGTGCACTCGCATCAACGGCAACATTGTATTCCCCGTTTTGATTGGCTGTTGTTGATGTGATGATATCAGGGTTCACCCCGTCAGACACTGTGATATCAACAGTTGTTCCTGGCTGTGCGATTCCAAAAATGTGATAGCTTTCTGCCGTTTTGCTGTTAATCATCTCCGTATTACTAATCACCGGAGGCGGAAGGGTTGTTTCCTTCATGAGTGTTGCCTGTTCGACCTCACTGCGGTTTCCGTGCTCATCCATTGCACTTGCTGTGATAAATATTTCTCCGTCATTTAGGTTGCGAAGGTCAACATTTGTCGTAAACTCCCCATTTTCATTTGCGACAGCCTCCACCGTCATTTCTGGATTCACTCCGTCAGATAGCACAATTTGTACAGTTGAACCTGAATCTGCTATTCCACGCAATGTATAGCTATTTGCGTTTTGTGTTGTGATGTTTTGCTTCGTATCCAGAACAGGCTCAGCTATGAAGGTATCTTTAGTGATTGTCACTTGCTGCGGGTCAGAGCTGTTTTGTGCTTCATCAGTTGTAATCGCAGTAAGTGTAATATTTCCGTCTTTTAAACCAGATAAATTCAGTGCCGACCGGAATGCACCGTTTTCGTTTGTCGTTATTTTTGTGTCCACTCTATTGTTGGCGCCATCTGTAGCGCGAATGGTTATGGTCGCATTTGGCTCAGCATTTCCCACGAGCGTAAACTCTGCCACATTTTTACCCGTAATATCTTGAAGTTCTTGAAAAACGGGAGCCTCGACCGTTGTATCCTTTTTCACAGTCAGTTTTGTCATGCCACTTTCGTTTCCGGACGAATCAATCGCTTTCGTCGTAATCGAAATCGGGCCATCGCGCAATTTTCCTAAATTGACAATTGCACTAAATTCCCCTTTTTCATTCGCAAGAACTTCGGTCGTAATCGGAGCATTCACTCCATCAAAAAAGACAATTTGCACGCGTGATGCAGGTTCTGCTGTTCCTTTCACAGGATAAGCAGTAGCAGACTGACGGTTCATGATTTGCGTATTAATGATGTTTGGTGCATCGGTTTTTGTATCTTTTTTAATCGTTTGAGTTGCTACTACGCTCTTGTTACCAGCTTCGTCCGTGGCAGTTGCTGTGATTGTTAACGAGCCGTCTTGCAGATTGGATACGTCAATTTTGGTACCAAAGGTGCCATTTTGATTTGCCTTTACCTGTATCGTTTTTGGCGCATTTGTCTGGTCTGTAATCGTAAGGGTCACTAATGCATTTGCTTCGGTTGTGCCGGTCACGTTGAGATTTGACTGGTTGGCTGTTGACACCAAAGGAATTGGTGCAAAAGTTGGTGCTATCGGTGCCGTTGTGTCAGCAGGCGTTTCAACAGGCGTCGGCTGCTCAGTTGGTGGTGGAGCTGTTACAGTTCCTTCAGCCGGAATCGTCAACACCTGGCCAATCGATAAGTTCGTCGTTGTTAAAGTGTTCGCTGCTTGAATGACACTCACAGTGGTGCCAAATTTTTGCGAAATACTGTATAAAGTATCGCCCGCTACGACTGTATATGTTGTAGTGGCTGGTGCTGTCGGTGCTGCCACATCCGATCCCGTTGTCCCTGGGACCTTCAATACCTGGCCAACGTTCAGCACGGTTGTCGTTAAATTATTTAGTGATTTCAACTGATCGACTGTCGTACCAAATTTCATAGAAATCCCATACAATGTATCGCCCGCCACAACGGTATACGTTGAAGTTGTTGGAGCCGGCGTTGGTGTTTCTTGCACAGGCGTAGGGGCTGGTGCCGTCACGGTTTCTTCCGCCGGTTGGGCTGTTGTTGGTGGTGGTGCGGTCGCGGTTTCTTCCACTGGCTGGGTTGTTGTCGGTTGCTCCGTCACTGTCCCTTGTGTCGGTTGGGTCGTTGTCGTGCTTGTCGCCTGCAGCTGAGGGATTCGCAACTTTTGTCCAATACTCAGCATGTCTGTTTTTAACTGGTTTGTTGTTCGTAATTGGTCGACCGTTGTGTTATAGCGCTTGGCAATGCTATAAAGTGTGTCGCCCGAACTTACGGTATATGTGAAAAACGGCAACCGTAGTTGCTGGCCAACAAACAGCATATCTGACGTCAGCCCATTGACTTTTTTAATCGAATCTACCGACACATTGTAGCGCTTGGCAATTGAGTACAACGTATCGCCCGCTTGCACCGTGTACATATCATTGACAGTCTGGGTTTGCCCGCTAATTGTCTGCGCCCCTACATTTGGCCCAGTCGCTCCTAAATAAAAGGTCGTAATCAGCATCGAACCTGCCAGTACCTTTGCAGCTCGAATCGGTATATGTGGGAACTTTTCTTTTACGAGATGACGGATTTGTGTGTTAAGGTCCTTTTTTTCCCGATAAAAATGTCCGCCAAACTCTGATGCAAATTCTGTCATTTGAGACTCCACATAAATCACTAATGTATAATCGTCTTTATTTTTCACAAGCTTGTAACCTTGAATTTCCAAACAGAACACCTCAATATTCAATGTTCTTCTTAGTTTCTCTACTTCTTTTTTATTCATTCCTTTATTTAGGTTTTCGCCCATTAAAGCCCAAACAAAAAACACCCGACTCAAGTGGTCAGGTGCTCCATCTGTTACGATATATTTTTTTCGTTTCATATGATGGATCGGCCTTCATGCTTTTTGGCAGCATTTGAATCGAGTCAATGACACTATCAAGCTTCGTTTCGATTCGATGCAACAAATAGAATGTCACGACAACCGGAAAGCCAACCTCCTGAATGAAAGGCAGTAGCTGTTCCACCGAGTTCCCTCCTTTCAAACCTAATACGATTTGGCGTTTTGTTCGAACCTCCCATTTAAAAATAAAGCCAACTCCCTATGAGAGCTGGCCCTGTTCTATATTAGATTTCAACTGCTTCAATATTGCGTTCCACAACACGAGCGCCTTTTTTCGCAGTAATCGGACCACCAGGTGTTAGAAACACATCTGATGAAACGATTAAATCCATTGCAGCCGTAACCGCTGCTGGATCAACTGGTTCCTTTGGATTTTCAATCGAAACAGTTGCTGTTTTTCCAGCCTCATTTGTAAATTGCATTTCAAGTGTTTTCGCCACTTTTTATTCCCCCTTTTCATAGATTTTGATTAAAAATTACTGACCATCGCCTGCCAGCATGTAGCTGTCATTGCGCTCGATGTTGAAAAGCTGTAAACTTTGTAATCCTTCGATTGCAACGGCAACGGAATACAACTGATCAGCTGTTGAAGCAGGGTTAATATTATTGTAGTTTTTATTTTTGTAGATTACCTTTCCCTTGCCATCAACACCATTTTCAAATACTAAGCGTAACTGTGTACTTTGAATGTCCTGTGTTGCTGCCATGTCCCTCACCTCCTTTACACTAATGTTATAGAGAGGTAAGGGGCAAAAAGGGGCATCGAATTTAACTTTATTAAAAATTTCTATATTTTAGTGAGTAATGAAATGAAACAGAATTTGTGTAGATTTTAAACCAAGGGGGAATTAAGTTAAAGCCTCCGGCGGATGCCACAGATTTTCAAAGGATGTTTTTCGGGCAGACGCGAAAAGATCTGGGTGCAAATACGCCAAGGCGTTTTTGATAAAAAGACAAAAAAAATACCTCCATAAAGGAGGTCCAACAAAATATATAAAACAAAGGGGGGGGGAATACACTATTCATCATTACCTGATTTCAACGAACTTATACATCCTAATTATCTAGAAATAAAAAAATCTTTTCATTTCCAATAATTTCTGCCCAGTGGCTCATACTATTTCGTACATATCCATTTGTTGAGGTGGACCCATGATTTCGATTTTTATGTCCGAATACAATATTTCTTATACGCTTTTTTCCATATTCATTGCGCTAACTTCCAGTATTATCTGCTTTGATATCGCGTTAAATATCGTGCCAAAGTCAAACAAACAAATTGGAGTACTTTGGGCTATTCTTGCTGCCTTTACCTTTAGTCTTGGTACAAAGACCGCTTTTCTTGTTGGAATTTCTGGCCTTATAGAGTCCTCTACTCTCGGTTTTCGAGTTCCAGGTGTTGCATTATCATTTACGATTTTGTTTGCAACCAGTTTTCTTGGAATTATTTTACTTATCAAAAGAACTATGCCTTTTATTGTGGCAGGCATTCTATTTACAATTGGAAGCAGCGCAGCTTATTTCATTATTAGCATCTCAAACAATACGTTTTTTCTTTCTTTTTCAAATAAGTGGTTTTTACTAGGGGTGTTTAGTTGTTTTCTTTTTAGCACGGTAGGTAGCTTCTTCTTCAAAAAAGAACTACGGAACAATACTCCTTCTAAAAAGTGGTTTGTCGGTTTGTTTTTTGGAATTTCGATTATTGTCCTCCACCACACATCTACGAAAGGCCTCAAACTTATGATTGTGGGGCATCCCTTTTCCGGTGGTGTGATTGTTCCTTACCTATTATTAAGTGTGTATTTATTTATGTTTATTGCCTTTCTCGGTAATCGATATCACCAAAAACTGCAAGCAGAGCAGCTAAAATGGAGAAGTCAGGAACGCTATTATCGTTCTCTCTATGAGTTAAATCCGCTCGCCATTATCATGTTGGACCCATCAGGAAAAGTGATTAATATTAATGAAATGGCCGAAAGAGTGGCAATGATGGATAAAAAGGAAGTTCTCGGTAAGCACTTTTCCTGTTTTCTACCGGAACATGTCGTAGCTTTTACGAATCAGCAGTTTGAAACAGCATTGACTGGTGAAGTTGTGGAATACGAAATTCAAATGTACAATGCCTCCGGCGAAATCATCGATGTATATGTACGTAATATTCCGATTGCGTTAGATAATCAGATTCATGGCATTTATGGAATGATTAAAGACATTACGGAAGAAAAGAGGAATATGGAGAAGGTGCAATTCATGGCCTACCATGCACCCCTAACAAACCTACCAAGTAAGCGGAAACTAGTAGAGGATGTTTCCGATAAAATTGGAAACCGGATTCCTTTTAGCCTTATTTATCTCGATTTGAACGGATTTAAAAAGACAAATGACCGCTACGGACATTTAGCTGGTGATGCCGTTTTAAAAGAGATCGCCAAACGGCTTAAGGAAAACGACAATGATGGTGTTGCCTACCATATCGGTGGGGATGAATTTGCCATTACCCTTCCAGTGGTGAATTATGCAGAGATTGAAACAATTGTGGATGCCCTCTCAAAAGTTATCCGCCAGCCCATCACTTTTCATGATTTTACCTTAATGGTTTTTGCGAGCATTGGCATTGCGCGTTTCCCTGATGATGCGAAATCCATGGAAGAATTGATGCAGAGAGCAGACCTGGCGATGTATGCTTCCAAGGAACACGGCAGGGGTGAACTTGTGTTTTATCATGAAACGCTTTTAAAAAGGGTAGAGGAACGGTTTTTAATTGAGCAGGATTTGAAGCAGGCCCTTAAAAATCAGGAGTTTGAGATTTATTTTCAGCCTCAAGTTGAAATCCGCACAGGAAAACTCCATGGTGCTGAAGCCTTATTACGCTGGAATCATCCTCAAAAAGGAATGCTCCAACCAGAGGTTTTTATCCATGTATTAGAGGATACTGGGTTGATTGTGGATGTGAGCGAGTGGATTATTTCGCAGGTGTTGGATTCCATTCACACGTGGGCGAACGCGGGGTGTCTTTTCAACCATATTTCTGTGAACGTTTCGGCGAAGCATTTTGAAAAGCACAGTTTGTTTAATTTCATCCAGGATGCAAACAAGGGAAGCGAGATTTGCCTCCAGCGCCTGAATATTGAAATTACCGAAAGTGTTTTAATCAATTTGGACAAATCGATTGAATCCGTTAAACAATTAAAGAAACTGGGTATTAGCATCAGCCTTGACGACTTTGGTACAGGCTACAGCTCCCTCAGTGTTCTTCATCAATTGCCCATTGACTGCTTAAAAATCGACAAATCCTTTATCAAAAACTTTAACACCGATTCCAAAATCTTAATCCAAATGATCCTGCAAATGGCGAAAAAACTAAACGTCGAAGTAGTCGCCGAAGGCATCGAAACCAAACAACAACTCACCTTCCTCATCAAAGAAGGCTGCACCTACGGCCAAGGCTACTACTTCAGCAAACCCCTCCCACGAGCAGAATTCGAACAAAAGTGGCTGAAGAAGTGAACCACGGGGACTTCTACTGGTTCATGTTTTGCGGCGAACCATGGGGGGTGAACCACAGGGACGGTTCTCGTGGTCCACCACGATAGTGGAGCCACAAGAACCGTCCCCCTGGTACCTATAAGAAGAGGTGTGACAGAAGCTTAATCCAACCAAAAAAGGCAAGCCATAGGGGGATGCTTAGTGTTGTTCCCCAGACCATTCCAACTGCTAGTTGATTCGTATTCTCTTCCATCACATTCGCCTCCTCGATTGATCTTGTCTTATCTATATTATAACCCGAATAATGATAGCGCTTTCAGAAAACTTCACAACAAATTCTGCTAAATTCCATCAAAAAAAGGAGCGTTATACCCACAGCTCCCTTTTCGATGTAGTAATGGCTGTCGCCCCAGCATCGAGCGCATTTTGGACCTCTTCTTTTGTCCGGATAAGTCCACCTGCTAGCACCGGAATGTTCAGCCTTTCCTTCACTTCCTTGATCATCCATGGCATCGCCCCAGGCAGTACCTCAATATAATCAGGTTTATTTTTGGCGATTAGCTTGTAACTCTTTTCAAGTGCATGTGTATCAATCAAAAACATTCGTTGAATCGCGCAAACCCCTTTTTGCTTCGCCTTTTGGATGACACTAGACTTCGTCGAAATCAATCCATACGGTTGGAACTCTTGACAAATATATTCTGTCGCATATTCATCACTTTTTATCCCATGTACCATATCCACATGATAGATCATCTTCTTACCATGAAGTCCAGCCATCTTATTTATATTTTTTAACTGAGCAATGTGAATTTCTGTAAAAATACCAATTTCATATTTACTTTTTAAAAAGTCCTCAAACTCCTTCATTGTCGTAGATGCAGGCAAAATACTTTGGTTCAACCGTCTCCCCCCTCTTTCTCCATCCTCTATTAGTAGTATAGCTTTCTGTTTCGAGCAAAAAAAGACCCCGCTCGAAGATGAGCAGGGCAAAAGAGAAAAAAGTCTACAGGTAAAATATATAGTCAAATGTAGAAAACCCCCATTCTCTACATTAACTAACAATAGTTCCTTACTAGTTTGGCGGTCATACGACCAATCTAGTATTTTACTATAATTATATAGTACCAATGTATTAGAGAAATGTATATTGGGAAAATCGATGTAAATTTATAGCGAATATTAGGGTTTTTTTGAGGCAACTTTCCTAAAAAGGGGGTTTTTTAGCGATTTTTGTCTAAAATTACATGAAAATTTTAATTTTTCTTCAACATAATTCCACATTTTTAGCAACTCGGACATGCTATCCTTTATATACTAGTTTCAGATAATTCAAAATAAATACAACTCAAAAAATAGAGATCATTTTTTTAGGATTGGGGAGGAGTGCTAAAATTGTTTTATTACAAATTTAAAGAAGTACGGACACCTTTACGTATTTTTGGAATTCGATTTTATAAACGACTCCAGGATCGAATTTATTTTATCAGACTCGGTAGTGGACCACGCCGTCCATTTTTAACTCGATTAAGTAAATTTACTGCTAGGGCTTAGGCTCTGGCTTTTTTATGCTTTAAAAGTATTTAAATATAAAGTTTTAACTTGTACTAGGACAACTTTTAGAGAGCATATCCATAATAGTAAACAAGCTTAAGGGGGCTTTTGTTTACATATGAGACGACGACACCGCGTGCCCATCCAGCTAATTTTACTATCAGTTGGGGCCATTCTTATTTTAATCCTTTTTCTATCATTGTTTCGATCATCACCAGAGGACGTAGCGAAAGAGCTTGTCCACACTTTTTATAAATACGAGCAAAATGCAGATTTCGGTAGTTCGTGGGAATTGTTCCATCCACTAATGCAGGAGCGTTTTGAAAAAGCCGACTATATCCAGCAACGCAACCATGTATTTGTTGGCCACTTCGGGACCGAAACCTTCAAGTACACCGTCGAAGACGTAGAAAAACTCAAAACCTGGCAAATGTCGAAAGAATCCACAATCTTTCACGACGTCTACAAAGTGCCTATCACCCAAACCTACAAAAGCACATACGGCACCTTCACCATCCACCAAGACATCTTCGTCGTCAAAGAAGCCGGCGACTGGACCATCCTGTGGTCGTATCATTAGAGGGGACCGGGAACCACAGGGACGGTTCTCTTGGTCCCAGGCGGTGTGGCACATGGTGAACCACAGGGACGGTTCTCTTGGTCCCGGGCAGCGTGGCGCATGTGAACCACAGGGACGGTTCTCTTGGTCCCGGGCAGCGTGGCGCATGTGAACCACAGGGACGGTTCTCTTGGTCCCGGCTGTGTGGCGCATGTGAACCACGGGGACGGTTCTCTTGGTCCCGGGCGGTGTGGCGCATGTGAACCACAGGGACGGTTCTCTTGGTCCCGGGCTGTGTGGCGCATGTGGCACATGGTGGAACCGCGGGGACGGTTCTCTTGGTCCCGGGCAGCGTGGCGAAGTCTTTTTAGCCAATATCTCCCCCATCCCCTTCGCCTACCCACAAAAATATATTTCCCACGGTCTAAACCACTCCCATTCCCGAATAAACTAATCTAAGGTTTAACTTCAATTAGAGTACGATTTCCTGACTCCTCAAATTTATAAGTAAAGCCCAAACCATGCTACGGGACGTATCGTTTTAGACCTTTACAGGCAGTTGAACCCACACTTTTACCTGTTTCCCTAATTGAAGTGGAAATCTTATGATTGGAAAGACCACAAATTAGAAATGGGGTGCAGCATGTTTTCTGCAGATGGAATGCAGACGTTTGAGCTGTTTTCGTTTACTCATATCACAACCATTCTGGTATTTACAATCTTCACTCTTCTACTTATCGTCCTTAGGAAGAAACTCAAGCCTTATCAATCCATCATCAAATGGACGTTTTTCACCATACTGGTCACAAGCGAAGTGTCGCACCAAATTTGGATGATTGCAACCAACCAATGGGAAGTCAGCACCCTTCCTCTACAGCTTTGTTCCATCAGTACTTTTATTTGTATCTTCCTATTCTTAAAGCCTAGCAAAAAAGCATTTTACCTCGTTTTCTTTACAGGATTACTCCCACCCATTTTAAGCATAGTGACACCGGAACTGTTCCACCAATTCCCTCACTATCGTTTCCTAAAATACTTCCTGCATCATGCCACAATCACTTGGTCTGTTCTCTATTTCATCCTTTTTGAAGATTACCGTGTTCCAAGAAAAGCGGTTGGAACCGCCTTTTTACTCCTAAACCTAATCGCCGTCCCTATTTTTTTCATCAATCTCCTTCTCGATACAAACTTCTTTTATCTAGCAAATCCAACAGAAGCCACAACCATTCTGTCCTTTTTCGGCTCTGGCATCACGTATTACCTTACTCTTGAAATTGCCGGTATTATTGTGTTTCTCATTACCTACCTCCCTATGGCGATGTTGATGAAAAAAGAAAACAGCCATTAAGTCAAAACGACTTAATGGCCTTTTTGGGTCATGGAACCTTTCCATCCAACCCGCTTCTAAAATTGGAGCCAGAAGAACCGTCCCTCTGGTCCCTCCATTACCTCATATCAATTGCCTTCGTCACTGCGGCGTACGCATCGACATAGCCGGCGCCTACTTCCCAAATATAAAGTACCTATAGTTAAACACTCTTTTTCTTGTGTCCATTTATAGGTACCACGTATATATTGTTTAAACCACTTTTTAAAAATTATTTGTAATTTTGAATAATGGTTTTTATTTGTCATTACATTTTGGATAGGGAGTGAAATAAATCTTTGTTTTTCTGATAAGCATCCTTATAGAGTTCATACATCTCGTTATATATGTGTACATCTTTTAAGCTAGGTTCAATTGGTACTTTGCCAATGTCAATTACAGTCTCACATGCTTCTTTTATTGATTTATACAAACCTACACCTACCCCTGCAACAATTGCAGCCCCTGTTCCCGCCTGCTCTATCTGGTTTGACTTATATATTTCCTTGTTAAGAATTCCGGCTTGAATTTTTAACCAGGTTTCACTTCGTGCTCCTCCACCAGAAGCTACAAATTTATTTGTTTTTACATTAAGTCCCTCAATAATTTCAACAGAGCTTCTCAAAGCAAAGACTACGCCTTCCATTACTGCACGAATTAAATGGGCACGTTCATGTTTTAAAACAAGACCCAAAAAAGTTCCTCTAGCAGAAGAGTCCATATAGGGAGTTCTTTCTCCAGTAAGATAAGGTAAAAATAACAATCCCTCACTTCCAGGGTTAATACAATTTGCTAAAGTATTTATTTCCTTGTACGATAATCCGGACAGTACTTTTTTATTCAACCAACTCAATGAAAGTCCAGCTGATAAACTAGCACCCATAATACTCCATGTTCCTGGTACAGCATTGCAAAATGTATGGGTTCTTAATCTTCTATCATAGTTTGGCTCTGAAAGGACTGAAAAAACCTGCCCGCCTGTACCGATAGTGAGTGAGACTTGACCAGGTTCAATAATTCCATTCCCAATTGCTTGCATAAATTGATCTCCACCACCAAATACTACAGGGGTTCCTTTAGGTAACCCTGTAATAATAGCTGCTCTTTCTGTGATTGTTCCTGCGATATTCGTTGGCTCCATGACAATAGGGAAATTATCTAGATTAAGTCCCAATTCCGTAATTATCTTTTCAGACCAAACCTTACTTTTCGTATTAAAACCGAGTGTTGCAGAAGCGTCTGTAATTTCTGTTCCAACTTCTCCGATCAACATTAAACGTATATAATCCTTTGGTGATAGTACTTTGTATATTTGATTGTACACAAAAGGTTCATGTTTTTTCACCCAGAGTAAAGAAGGAATCTGAAATCCCGTTGATAATGGATTTAAAGTTTCATCCCCAATAAACTCTTTGCCTAGAGATTTATATATTTCATCTACCTCTACTTGAGTTCTCTGGTCTGACCAAATAATTGATGGGCGTATGATTTCGTAATCCTTATTTATTAATACTATTCCATGCATTTGTCCCGAGATACCTATGCCCTTTATATCTTTGCCATGTATTTGTGAACTATTAAGTACATTTTGGATTGTATCAATAGTAGCTTTCCACCAATGATGAGGGTTCTGTTCAGCAAAATTTTTTTGGGGGATTAGGATATCATACTCAGCAGCAGCAGATCCCCTTATTGTTCCATAGCTATCCATTATTACCGTTTTTACACTTGACGTGCCTAAATCTATTCCCAACAAATAACTCATTTATGTACCCCTCTCTATTAAACTCTTTTGAGATAGGAAGAGGGCCCTTTAGTAAATAAAGGCCCTAAAAATATCACGAAATTATTTCCTTTATCAAATCTCAAAGTCTTTGGTACAAATTCATTAACAATCCCCTATCTTTAAAGTGCAACATACCCACCATCTGCATTGTAGATTGAACCTGTAATAAAGGAAGATGCTTGAGATGCTAAAAAGACTGCTAGAGCTCCCAATTCTTCTGGTTCACCAAGACGATGCATTGGGGTCAGTTCAAGCCATTTTTCATATGTCGCCTTCCTCCCTCTTAAATAATTATGATTCATCACTGTATTCATATATCCCGGTGCAATACTATTCACTCTGATATTATGCTTAGCCCACTCTACTGCTAAACTTTTTGTTAACATAATTACACCCGCCTTTGACGAGTTATATCCGCATTGATTCTGAGGTGTATTAACTATCATACCTGACATAGATGAAATATTTATAATAGACCCGTTTTGTTGCTCTATCATTTGTTTACCCACTTCTCTAGCAACTAAGAAAGTTCCGTTTAAATTGATGTCGATTACTCGCTTCCAATTCTCGTAACTCATATCCTCTGCATTTTCAACGCTTGCAATCCCTGCATTATTAATTAGTACATCAATTTTTCCAAAGGTCGCTTTTACATCTTGTACTAAATTCCGAACTTGATTCTCGTCCGTTACATCAACCTTTACGAACTTTGCTTTTACCCCATAGTCATTATTAAAATTTTGAATCAGTTCTTCACTATTTTCTTCATTAATATCTGCAATTACAATATTAGAACCATATTCAGCAAGAGCCTTTGCCATAGCTAACCCTAATCCTCTAGACCCACCAGTGACAATAGAGCACTTATCTGATAAATCCATTCTATCTTTAATGTTCAAGAATATTCCTCCTAATTGTGTCAAGATTGGTTTCGTTACCCAATAGGGGTTAAGTTTGAACCTATCACTTTAAGGTTAATTTACTGAACATATCTCCAAAAATTTCGTCACGTTTTACATTGTAAACATAACGAATAAAGTGCCTGTTAGAATCGAAGCTCCAACGAAAATCCTCAGACAAAATTGGAGAATGAGTTAAATAACTCGGAGTCCAATTTTTGTTGTTTAAAAAGCCAATAGGTGCTAAATCCCAAATGACCTTAGAATATGCAATGCTAGAATTATCATCATTACCTAATTTATCATTCCTGTATCTCTCAAATGTTTCATAAAGATAGTTACCTATTTCACCACTATTTTTAATATTATCCCTTAATTCTGATGAGGTAGTGGTTAGATGGGATGTTACCCCTTCGCAAGGAATAAGAACTAGTGGAACCCCACTATCCAATATTGTTCTCGAAGAATAAAGATCTTGAAATAAGTTGAACTCTTTTGTGTTTGACCAATGAAGCGCATGTCCGCCCAACCAAATGACTACTATTTTTTCAATAATCTTTGGTTCCATTAAGATAGCCGATGCAATATTAGTTATGGCTCCTATCGCTATTACATATAAAGGATCATCATCTGGTGAATTCAATGCTCTTTCTACCAAATCTCGAGCCGCATCACTATCAACAGGATTATTATCTTCAGATAAATACCTATCCGATCCTTTATATATTGGAAAAGAGTCTTTATTTTGCATTTTTAATATTTTTTGTAACTCATCGTAGCTTTTTTCCATACCATCTTTCGGACTACTAGAGAGTTCATTATGGAAAGGTGCTGCATAAAATGCTTCAATTTCAATTTTATCGGATGACTCCAGTGCGTATACTACTGCAAACTGATCATCTGTTTCATTATATGTATCTGTATCCATGACTGCCCTAATCTTATTTTTAGGATAGTTTAAACGACTAATAAGTTTTTCTTCTGTTAATACTGGAAATTTCATTTATTTCACTCCTCTTGTAGATATTATCTATTATTAATTAACAATATTTCTTCGACTTTTTTTCGATATGGCATTGCATCTAATGAACCTATACTAGTGACTGCTAAAGCTCCTACAATTGCGGCGAAAGATATTGCTTCATGAAGCGACCTTTTTTCGGCAATGGCTACCGCTAAACCACCATTGAATGCATCCCCCGCTCCTGTGGTGTCCACAGATTTAACCTTATATGAATCTTTTTGATAGATTTTCTTTTCTTTGTTATTGCTATATAGAACCCCTTTTCGCCCACGAGTAAGAATTACATTACTCACACCTAAATCGAGCAAGGAATCAATACCCTCTTCTTGCGTAAAGGATTTCCCACAAAGGAATTGCATTTCCGATTCATTAGGTACTAAATAGGTTACTTTACGAAGTAATTCAATTGGTAGTTTCATAGCTGGAGCAGGATTTAATACAACAGGTATGTTATTTTTGTACGCTAAATCTATCGTCAATTTAACTGTTTCTAAAGGAACTTCCAACTGAACTAATACAACATCAGCGTCTTTGATAATTTGCTCGTGATTTGGAATATCCAGTAAACATTCATTATTAGCCCCTGGAATGACGATAATGTTATTGTCTTCTTCTGTTAGTGTGATTAACGCAATACCCGAAGTTGTATTTTTTATTGTTTTAATGTTATCAATGTTAATTTTTTCCTTAAAGAGATTATGTTTTAAATTTTCACCTATGCTGTCATCTCCTAATGCTCCTATCAAAGTAACAGACGCTCCTAACCGTGCTGCTGCAACTGCTTGATTTGCCCCCTTTCCACCAGGTCTTTGTTTAAAGCTGTTACCTCTAAGTGTTTCTCCTACACTTGGAAATTTATCTGTCTCTACAACTAAGTCCATATTGATACTGCCAACAACGACAATTTTAGGAACAATATCGTTCATGCTATTCTCCTTTGCTTTGTCTTTTAGTAGATCCTCTCTTAATTAAAGAGACATCCAGTTCATGAAATGTAATATCTTTAGATAAACCGTTTATTTTATCTAATAGAACTCTGGTAGAGAGAGCACCCATATCATATATTGGTTGAGCAATTGTACTTAACTCTGGCTCTGTATATCTAGAAAAATCGATTCCATCGAATCCGATTAACGCAACATCTTCCGGAATTCTTTTACCCATTTTTTTTATCGCCTTTAATGCTCCAACTGCCATTAAATCATTACCTGCAAAAATACCATCTATATCTGGCTGTTCTAATAAAAGCTTTCCTGTAGCATCTTTGGCGGAGTCTAGGTCAAAATTGCCTTCCACTACTAAACTTTCATTAATCAAATTGTATTCGCTTAATACTTCTAGGTATCCTTGATATCTTTCCTGAGCAGTTGTAATATCTTGGGTACCTTTTATATGTGCAATTTTTCTACAACCTATGTCTATCAAATGCTGAGTCGCAATTTTTCCGCCATTTCTATTATTCGAAACAACAGAGTCAACTGATTTATCCTTTACTCTATCTAAGACTACGATGGGTACATCACTTTGACTCTTATAGTCTTTTAAAGGTGTCGCCATAATTAATCCATCAATATATTTCTGTCGAGCGATATTCAAATAATAGTCAATATTTTCATCTTTATCATCTGTATTGAACAATAATACTTTGTAACCATTTTCTTTAGCTACATCATCTACTGCCTTAGCCAAATTAGAAAAGTAAGGGTTTGTTATATTTGGAATTACTAAAGCTATTGTTTTTGATTTTTTACTATTTAGGCTTTGAGCAATCATGCTCGGTTTATAATTCAACTGTTGCATTGCATTAGTTACCCTTTTTTTTGTTTCATGATTAACATATCCACCGTTAAGTACCCTAGAAACAGTTGCAACCGAAACCTGAGCTAATTTAGAAACATCTCTTATAGTCGCCATAAACTTAACCTCATTACAGTCATTTATTTCATACCAGTTCCAGTCATACTTTCTACAAAATATCGCTGTAAACATAAAATCACCACTACTGGAACTATTATTCCCAGAATTGCAGCCGCAAAAAGTTCATTCCATATCATTGCATACTCAGTGTTAAATTCACTTAATGCAACTTGTAGCACTTTGTAATTATCGGAACGTGTTGCAATTAGTGGCCACATAAATGATTCCCATTGTTGAACAAAAATTAGCAAACCTGCTCCAACTGTTATTGGTTTACACAAAGGCATAATAATTTTGTAGTAAATTTTAAACCATGAAGCACCATCTACCCTAGATGCTTCAATTAATGCATAAGGTAGATCTAAGAAAGATTGTCTAAACATAAATATCACTAATCCATTTGCTATTGCAGGAACAATCAAAGCAGAATAGCTGTCAATCATGCCAAATGCATCTACAACATTGTAAAGAGGGATTGCTATTACCTCGAAGGGTATCATAAAAGTAATTAACACAATTACAAAAAGGAGGTTTTTTCCCTTGAAGTTAAAGAATACAAAAGCAAAGGCTGCAAGGGAATTAAAAATGATACCAAATAATACTGTTATAAATGCTACAAAGATAGTATTAAAAAATATTCTTCCAAAACCTCTCTCAGTAAATAAACTTATATAGGCATCAAGTGTTATATTTGTAGGAAAAAATGTTTTCCAAGTTAATGGATTAATATATTTAAATATTTCATCAAGTGGGCGGAATGATGATGAAAAGGCAAAAAACAATGGAAATAATACCAAGAAAGCTAAAACTATATGTACAAGATATAATATAATAGGTGTTTTTTGGTTCTTATTCACAATATCTTGGTCCTCCTTTATGTCTAATCTAATGGTCTGCCTTAAGAAGCTTCGACTGAATACCGATTATTATTAAAATAAATAAAAGTAGAATTATAACAATAGCAGATGCACGATGTATATCGGAATAAACGAATGCACTCTTATAACTTTCGAGCATTAAAACATTTGTACTTCCCTGTGGCCCACCATCGGTTAAAATATACATTGGTGCAAATAACAAGAAATTTGCTACTGTATCAGCAACTACAACAAATAATAGAGTTCGTTTCATCATAGGAAATGTAACAGATTTAAACTTTTCCCACCTATTTGCGCCATCCATTTCAGCTGCTTCATATAAAAGATGAGGAACATCCTGTAATCCCCCTAATAGGAAGATTGACCAATATCCAACACCTTTCCACGTGGCAATTATAATTATTACCCATAACGCTTGATCTGCACTGCCTAAAAACGGCTGTGATTCAAAACCTAACTTTACAAGAATAGAGTTAACGACACCTTGTTCCTGATTCAACATTACATCCCAAACTATTGCTGCTATAGGCATTGAAATTGCTATAGGGATAAAATGTATACTTCTGTATAACCCAATAGCCTTAACTTTTTATTTAAAAATATCGCTAATGCGAATGCTAATATTATTTGAATTGGGTTTATTAAAATATTTAGCCAAAGTGTTACTTTAATTGAATTCCATATTACGGGATCAGAGAATATCAATATATAGTTCTCAAAGCCTACAAAGGATTTTGAACTACTGCCAAATCCCGATTGAAAAAGACTTTGAACAAATGCTTCTAAGATAGGATATACTTTGAAAATAAATAACAAAGACAGAGCAGGGAAAAGAAATATATACGGCATAATCTTCAACACTGTACTATATCGCGGCATATTCATCCTCCTTATTTAAATATTAAGAGGTTGGGGGTTAGTCCAACCTCTTGTTTAACATAGACTATTTTAATGACTCATATTTTTTTATAAGGGACTCTAGTTTCGCAGCGCCATTGTTTATTGACTCCTCGGCTTTTTGTCCATTTTTAATATTTTCAAAGACCTCTAGCCATACACTCTGAAATTCTGAATAACCTGGTGAAACAGGTCGAGTAACAGCCGTGTTTTGGGCCTCATAAGCTCCAAGCTTTAATGCAGTTTTTGGAAACTCATTATATTCTTCACTTGTCTCTATTTCATTTAATAGTTCTTTTTTGGATGGAAGATTACCTTCTAATTCGTACCAAATATCAGCACCTTCCCCAACAGTTAAATACTCAATTAACTTCGCTGCTTCTTCTTTTTTATTTGAAAATTTAGGAATACCGAAATGCCAGCTTCCCGTAGGCGTTACTGCTTCTTCTCCTTCGAAATAAGGATGAGGAGCTATCCCATAATTAACACCCTCAAAATTTACTGTATTCCAAGTTCCACCGACAAACATAGCGACGTCTCCACTTTTAAAGTACTCAACGGACGTTAAAGGATCAACCTTTGGACTGACTTTCCATTTATTGAATAGGTTATAATAAAACTCACCAGCTTGGACCATTTCTGGAGAATTAAAATTACCCTTGACATCTAGACCACTTTCACCCAAAACTTTAACACCATAACCCTGAACCAAAGGTAAGATTTGGTAGGCCCTACTTACCTGTTCAAAAGTAAATCCGAATACATCTGTTACTCCATCACCATTTTCATCAATAGTTAGCTTATTAGCAGCATCAACGGTTTGATCCCATGTCCAACGTTTGTCTGTATCGTATGCAGGAGGTTCAACCCCATATTTTTCAAACAGATCCTTATTGTAAAATAAAACTTGGCTTGAAGTATTCATTGGAGCAGCCATTAGTTTTCCATCGTAAGTAGATGCTTCAACAGAAGAAGGGATCCATTTTTCTGATATACCATCCTCTAAATATGTATCCAACGGTTCTAAATAGCCCTTTACTGTATAGTTTGCTATTACTGGCCCGTCAACAGCTATTACATCATAGTCATCAGATTCCGACCCTAACTTTACTTCTATGGCTTCAAACAATCCATCAAAGGAGTGCGTTTCTAATTTCACTTTAATGTTCGGGTTTTGTTCTTCAAATTTTGCTATTATTTTACCCATTGTATCTTCCCACTCGGACAATACCATTAAGGTTATTTCATTTTGACCATTTTTATTATTTCCATCTTTTCCTGATGAACTATTAGAAGAACATGCCGTTAAAAGCAGTAAAGTAAGAATTGTAAAGATTGTTAACTTTCGTAATCCACTTTTCATCTAATCTCCCTCTTTCACATTAAATAAAAAATTGTAGATATTATTTGAATCAGTTTGGAAAACCAGTAAACATAATGCCTATTTCCTTAGAAAAACCCAGGGATACTAAATCTTTCAAATTGCACTAAATATGTATGATATCACTCTCCAAACTTATAAATTACGTAACCGGTTACATATTATTATGTAACCGGTTACGGATTTCTGTGTAACCGGTTACGTAAAAAATAACAAACTATGACAAGTAAGTCAATATGTTTTTTGAAAAGTCACAAATAAATAACTATTTTAATAATTAACTCTAATTGTCTCTCTATAAGAAAATGCTCAAGTTGGTGCTTATTTAATTTCAGAGAAATTGTAAAAATACGGTATGAATCTCAACCGAAAAAAACAACTGCTTCCCACATCAGAAAACAGTTGTTTATTTTAATATTCAAAAAGTGGTCGCTTCATCTGAAGTAGGGGTCTTTACATCGCACTTATTGTTTACCTGACTTTCCACCGTGGTCAAATTAGGTTTGTAGAGGCATTGATGTGCATTAATATATTAATAGTAAAGAACGTTTTAGAACCTTGATTTTTTTGTGTAAACAAATATGCTTCTCATATCCCTTTTAAGAATCAGTTTTTAATATATAGGTCCATTAAATGTAAATTAGAGTGGAATTGTACAAAAATCTAAATTACTTCTTGAAATCTTCTTGACTAATAAGAAGAAGAACCGTCCCTCTGGTCCCTCCATTACCTCATATCAATTGCCTTCGTCACTGCGGCGTACGCATCGACATAGCCGGCGCCTACTTCCCACTCTTCGTAGCCTGGCATTGGGGTTGCGGTGTCTTGAATGATCTGCTTGATGTCATCCGGTGTCAGCTCAGGGTTTGCTTCTAGTAAAAGGGCAACAATCCCTGCGACATGTGGTGTTGCCATTGATGTTCCACTCATGATTGTGTAAAACGGAACATGTGATGGTTTTAAAGTCTGCACATCCTGCAGCGCTGCTAATGAAGAAACCGGTGCGATAGCTCTTGTTGACACGATATCCACGCCTGGTGCCGTAATCGTTGGAGCATCCTTCCACGTCCATTCTTTCCCGTCTAATGTAAAGGTTCCTCCTGCTCCATTTGTCCCTCTTGATGAGAAATCTGCTAAGTTTACTTTACTGTCACCTGCCGCTACTGAAATCACCCATGGTGCCTTTGCATATGGATTATGGGTGTTCTCGCTTGGGCCTTCATTTCCTGCTGCAAAAAGTACCGTAATTCCAGCATTATACGCCGTTTTACTGGCAATATTAATCGGGTCTGTCGGGTCAAAGTCACCTGAAGAACCCCACGAATTTGTAATCACACGTATATTGTATTTTTCTTTATTTTTAATCGCATAATCAAAGCCGCTAATTGCATCGAGAATGAACAGTGTTGCTCCCGAGCCATAGCCGATTAAATCAGCCCCTGGAGCGACTCCTTCATATTTTCCATCCGACATCGCACCCGTTCCACCTACCGTCCCCGCTACATGTGTCCCGTGTCCTGAGTTCGTATCGGTATTCGGTACATTTTCGAGGTACGTAATCGGCAGAAGCCCTGGTACTAGATTCGCTAAGTTCACAGATCCAAGTACATTTTGAACGAGGTTTTTCCCAAACAAATGGTCACCATGTGTCCCATCAACCCCACTATCATTGACGACAACCCCAACACCCTTACCTGTTAAAGGCTCGTCACCATTTGCAAGCCTGATATGCTCATCCGCTCTCACCCGGTCAACTCCGGTAATATCCGTTGAAGTCTCATTAAAATACTCTAGCTTTCTATTAAAATAAATCGAATGAACTTCATTACTTTGAGCCAGCTGTTCAATTTGATCCTTTGTTGCAACAATGCCCGCTATTGGCAGTGTCCTCATGGAAACTCCAACATTGATTCCGAGCACTTTCAACAAATTCAATTGATTCTCTTTTGGCGCGCCGTCCCCATTAAATGTTACGATTACTTGTAAGGAATTTACCTTATCCCATACCGTTTCAATGGCTGGGTCTATCACCGCTAAACCTGTCCCGGCAGCGGAAACAGTCTTCTTTTCGTGTAAAAAAGTCGGGATAACCAATAAAAATGCGAATAAAACAACGACTAATTTCCTCATCTTATTCTCCCTTCTTACAGATTTGTAGATTCTATATTCCATTATCACCTGTCTACAAAAATATTCCTATTCCGCAAAGGTTGTAAAACGGGGCACATAAGCAGTATTTCTTGTTATACAAAAGTCATATTGTCGTAATATTTATCAAGCATTGTAACAGTTAATTATCTTTCTGAATAAACGTTAAGTTCGTTTTAAAAATATGGACATTCTTCAGGAAATATATCAAAGTTTACTAGCTGATAATCGGAGATACAGCTAATTTAATTTTATGGGCCGACGAAAACTTTCGATCCCCGCTCGCATTTCCAATAAAAAAAACTGTCCCCCATATCGGAAAACAGTTGTTGTACTTTCGTATATAAAAACCTTCCGTCGGTCCAGACCAACAGTGAACCGGGAGAACCGTCCCTTTGGTT
>NZ_HE610986.1:851685-859983 GCF_000285535.1 Bacillus timonensis
GAGAACCGTCCCTCTGGTTCCGTGCAACCGCCTCAAAACTGAACCACAAGAACCGTCCCCCTGGTCCACGTGCAACCTCTTCAAAACTGAACCACGAGAACCGTCCCCCTGGCACCCCCTGCTCCCCTTACAACCCTGGGTTTTGCATGGGCACTAGGTTGTGTTGGACGGCGTAGATGACTACTTGGGAGCGGCTTTTGACGTCGAATTTTTTGAAGATTTTGCTGACGTGTATTTTTACGGTTTTGTCGCTGATGAAAAGACGCTCGGCGATTTCTTTGTTGCTCATTCCTTCCACCAAGCATTGCAAAACTTCCATTTCCCGCTCGGTTAATACATTATCCCTTGGCTGCTCCTGCTGTTGTTGATGGAAATTGAGGAGCTTTTTCGTCATTGACGGATGGATCACAGACTCTCCACGTGCAACTGTACGAATCGCTTCCACCACCTGCTCAGATGGTGCATCCTTTAATAAATATCCGTCCGCACCCTCGCGAATCGCTGCCATGAAGTATTCGTCATGGTTATGCATAGTAAGCACCAATACTTTAATTGAAGGATATTTCTTTTTTAAAATGCCCGTTACTTCGACTCCATTTTTATGAGGCATATTGATATCCATTAAAATGACATCAGGCTCACACATCGGCACCTTCTGAAGTGCATCATCTCCAGACACCGCCTCGCCCACAACACGAATATCATCTTCAAGCTCTAAAATATTCCTAAGTCCATCACGTAACACAGCATGATCATCCACCAGCATAAGCTTGATCAACAGTACTACCTCCTTCAAGTCCCATCTTTGGAACAGTTAATGTAATGTCAGTACCTTGGCCCTCTTTTGTATCAATTTGAAGAGTTGCGTTAATTTTTTCAGCCGCATCATTCATATTCAAAATTCCGAAATGAGGGTTGTTTTGCGCTTTGACCATTGCTTGGAACAATGAAAAACCTACCCCATTGTCCTTTATTTTTAAAATAATATGCTCCTTTTGATAGCTTAACAGAACTTCTATTTTTGTGGCCTCTGCATGCTTGATTGTGTTTTGCAGGCTCTCTTGAAAAATATCGAATAATTCCTTTTCAACCATTGGACTTAGTGGAACCTCTTTGCCTCTTATATCAAACGAAAACTGGATATTGTACTCACCTTTTACCATCTCAATTCGTTTTTCAATAGCAGTTGATAACCCCACCCGCTCGGTCGGATACGGACGTAATTCGTAAATCGATTCACGTACTTCTCGTAAACTTAGCCGCAATTTATCCATGCTCTCGAGGATCAGCTTTCTTGTTTCCTCAGGGTTTCGATTGAATTTTCGTTCTGCCGTTTCAAGCTTCATGACCGCACCGGCTAATGTTTGGGCTACCCCGTCATGAATACCACGAGCAATCCGGTTCCGTTCCTCAAGGACAATTCGTTTTTCTTTTTCTTCAATTAAAATCCTTGTCTTCACCGCAACCGCAAGCTGATTGGAAAGAGTCGCAATCGAATGAATTTCATCATCTCCAAAGCTTCGCGCTCGGCTTTTTGCGACAACCAGCATCCCAATCGTTTCATTCTCAACAACCATCGGTGAATACACAAAGGCCTTCATATCCTTCTTAAAAAATTCATCAATCGGGCCAAGCTTTTTCACCCTGTCCTGGTAGACAATCGGTTGCTTTTTTCCGTCAAAACGTGCCAGTGCTTCTCCTGTTAGCTCATCCTTTGGAGTCACACGCCCATCATAATATAAAATCTTCCAAACATCATTTTCCTTCACCCATAACATAATGGCTTGCACATCCACGATTTGGGAAAAGGAATTTTTAAATGTCTCAATCCACTCAGTTGAATGGATTTTCTTATTTACTCCTGTTGTTATTGAAAAAAGCGCATTTAATCGTTTCTTTTCATTTTCTAGTGTTGTAATCACGGAGTACAATAACGACACCGCCACTAGTGGTGAGAAGAAGAAGAACAACGAGAATTCGTCAACCTTCCGACCTTCAAGGTAAAACATCATTACCCCATAAATCAGCGAAATCGCTGCACTCCCTATTTCAGTCAATGTTTTTGTCTTAAATAAATGAAACGGATAAGGCTGAGGACGAACCAATAACACAATATCGACAATGACATTATTCAAAATTAAAAAGATTGAAAGAAAGAGAACATATGTAATAAATCCTGTTAAAAATTCACTATTCGTTGTAATGAATTGGACCATCATTGTATGCGATACAATATATTCTGCTACAAACACACTTATGGCCAACTGAGCTGGATTAAATAAAACAATCCTCAGTGGTCGTTGATAGAGGATATTAATTGCAAGGACAATTCCTGAGTAAATAATGATTGGATACCAAATTCCAAAAAGCCCATACATAACAAAGATAAAAGGAAAGGTTATCGTTGTTGAGCCTCTCAAAAGCGGAATTGGATAATATTCCGTTATCGCTAAAAATGCCGCGAGTATAATGAGAATGGTTATTTCATCAGTTGGTTCTATATGAAATACCTCATACCCAACGATTGCCCAGCCAATCACAGCGACGAGAATCATATAGACTTTCGCATAATTCTCTCTTTTATGAGAGGACATCTCTGGAAGCTTCACATTTCTCCCCCTTATCATAACATTCAGTTAGTTTAGAGCTTACTCTAATCATCATATATCTATGTTGAAAAAATCACAAACTCATCCACGAAAACGGATTCATTTTTTGTGCAAACCTAACAAAAACCCAGACTAGTCTAATGGCTTGAAAACCACTGACCAATGCTGGGTAACCACAAACACCGGTAATGTTTGTGTTGATAATTATGTCAAAAAAACACACAAATTTCTATGACCCATATTTATTATCTTTATACTCCAAAAGTAGTAGAACATGTCCGCAAACTGCACGTAAACCCGCTTTATTCTTTTCATTCTATCAAAAAAACTGTCCCCCCATTGGTAGACAGTTGCTTATCACCGGCCAATTCTCACACGAAATCTGTCGAATTACGGTGATGCAGACGCGGTTTTACGTTTTATGTTGTCGGATAGCCTTTGATATCATCGGCTAAATCTTGGATAAACTGTTTCATATCGACTTCTTTGCTTTTTTCGCCTTTCATGTATGCACGAATTAAAGCTTTTCTAACTCGATCCTCATCAATTAGAATATCCTCACGCGACGATTTACGATTCAAATTATGTTCACTCCTAGAAGAAAAATACGTACCTTCCATAAAAACGCTCGGTGAAGGATGGAGACGCCTTCACCAAGCAGACTCATATGTACTATGTTTCCATAGCACTTTGGGAGAAAATGATCGCCTGGGGAGTTTGGATGGAGAAAACCAGCTCCACCAGGTAATTACTATAAATGTACGCCGGAGCCTTCCTGTTTGCGACTGTCTTCTTGAAAAAGTTTGAAAAATGAAGTAAATACCACAGACTTTCCATGCACGAAATCCCAATTTCTCCTTTTTTGCGGTATAATAAAAAGATATGATTTTATTGTTTTACGCACAAATACGCGATTAATACTTGCACTGTGGGGAGTGAAACCACCTTGCTTCAAAACGATATTCCAAAGGATGCGGTCATGCACTTTTCTGAAAAACTTCGTGACATGATCACCTATGACAATGAAAATGACCGGACATTAATTAAAAAAGGTCTAAACCTCTACCGCCAGGGTAGTGTTTATAATGTGAAATACAATGGAAAGGTGCTGGAAGGACGTGTGCAGGACGTCACTCCTGTCGATGTCACACTTGATCTCGATTTTTTAGAAATGAGCAGTTGTGCATGCCCAGATCCATCCTTTTGCCGGCACCGAATGGCCCTATTTTTCTATATGTACGCGAGCGTTGACCGGGTTGGGTCGCTACTTGAACAATGGAAGGCTGGCAACAAACCAAAGCCCACGTTAGCATCAATTCCAGTTCAAAAAGGAAGCGTCCTGCAACGTGTCGAATACAAGGAAAACTCACTTGAAAGCTGGCTAGCCCTTTTTAACAATGAATATAAGAGGTTTGAATCAAGTCACCCAGAAAAAACAATTTATAGTTTCGCGACCTTGTATCATTCCCTTTTTCAGACATTAAAAAGAAAAGCACCTTATTCCGAGGAGCTTAAACGATTGTTTCTTATTCATGCGGCCCTTTTTTGCATTCAAAAAACGGTTGACCTTATCGACCAAATGGAATTAAAAAATTACCAGGTAGATACGTATATCAAGCCTTATTTTCATAATTTCACAGATGTTGTACTTGATAACTCGCTGGAGATGCGGAAAGTATCTCTCCCATTTGCAATCGACGGTTTGCTAGAAGAAAGCATGGAAACAGTTCGTGTGACGCTTCTATGTCAATCGTTATTCCAATATGAGCGCCTACAAATGTACCGTCTGCTTTGGGCGACTTTTTTTACTCGAAAAAAGTGGATTGAACTGGAAGAACGTTCATTGGACACTGAAAATCCCGTCCACTTGATTGCCTACGCTCATATTCGCTTTTTACAAAAAGATGATGAAGCGGCAATCGACTCCTTGAAAAAAGTAGGACATGAGGTTACCGCCTACAGCTTCTGGTGGATTTCCTATCTGTCCGAATCAAAAAATTGGGACCGTGTGCTTCCGTGGATACACTATGCTTTGGAAGGTATTCAAAAATATATCTTTGGAATTCCTAGCTATGAAGGTCGCCGTCACATGACAAGACTGTTTTTACAAAACATCATGCCATATGCCGAAGAACGTGGTGAAACGGTTTATCTGGATGCCTTAAAACGGCTTCTCCCATACAGTTATGTGGAATATAGTGACTTTTTGGTAGAAACGGAACAATTCCGGAAATGGGTCGACCTGCAAATTTTGGTCGGCTATGAAATCGATGATATGGACCGTTCTGTTTTAAAAGAAATTGAAGATCTTGACCGCGGATCTCTGTTACCTTTTTACCATCAGGCCATTGTAAAAGCCATCGAAGGTAAAAACCGGTCAAGCTATAAAAAGGCGGTTAAATACTTACGAAAAGTCCGAGCTTCATATAAAAAGTTAAAGAAAGAAGACGTGTGGGAGGACTATATTACGAAGCTTTCCACTGTGAATAAACGGTTACGCGCCTTCCAACAAGAGTTACTTCGGGCTTCGATGATTTCAGAGTAAAGGGGTGAGACGATGTTACTTGGAGAAACAGTTTTAATCCATGCTGAATGGATTGCGGATAAAGGATGTTATATTTGGTGCACAAACGGCGACGGATACGAGCTTAAATTAGACGATTGGAAGCGAAACCTCTTTGTCTGGCATGAGGCCAGCTTTTACGGAACCTTCCTTGAAGAAACCAATTTTCAAGGTAATCCTGCTGTTCTGCTTTCACCTTGGCAGGCATTTTCCTTTTTTGCCAAGTCACCAGAGAATTCACTCATAAAAATGGAGCTAAGTGAGAATGCCGAACATTATCGCGCGATTTCGCAAGCCACAATGCCACTTATTGAGGACGGCGAATTCATGCCTGATTTTGAGTATTGGCGCGAAAACGAACGGTTCGGGTGGAAACCAATTGGGTCGGAATTGACTGGATTTGCGGCAGAGTGGTTTTCTGCTGCGATTACCGATTGGATTCAGTCTGATTCTTCGCTTTCGGACGCCTGGGAAGAAATTGCATCGACCTTCCCGCTTGTAAAAAGCACCGCCGGCTCTGAGTCTGTCGTAGACGAAAACAATTGGCTCGAACGAATTGGCTGGAAAGAAGATCTCACACCATTTGATGTTATGCTCCAAATTGAAGAACCCGAGGTAGATAATGGAACGTGGAAGCTCCAAACAGTGCTTCGCAGCAAAGAAAAACCTCATAAAATGCATACCACTCTGCCAAGAGAATGGGTCCCTTTTGCAGAAAAAATTGATAGCGACCAAGCCATGTGGTGCAAGCTTGTACCTTGGCTGCATGATGAGGACGGAATTGTTCATGAATTAACTGAGCGCCAAGCATGGGACTTTTTAACAGAAGCGAGTACAAAACTTGTAGATGCTGGAGTCGGAATTCTTTTACCAGCTTGGTGGCAAGCCATTAAGGACGCCCAACTTGCAATAAAAGCAAAGGTAAAAACGACTGCGGGTAATGGTCGTCAATCGTTTGTTGGTTTACAATCGATCATTAATTTTGACTGGCGTTTTTCAACAAATGGGGTTGAGCTGTCCGAAGAAGAATTCATGTCTCTCGTAAACGAGCAACGACGCTTAATCAACATCCGTGGAAAATGGATTAAGCTGGATCCTTCGTTTATCAAGCAGGTTCAATCGATTTTAGCGCGTGCCAACAAAGAGGGTCTCCATGTTCGCGACGTCCTTGAACAGGAACTGCTTTCTATCACTGAAATAGCAGAACGCGAAGAACAAGAAGCCGCACGAGCATTTGCTGGTGTCCAAATTGAACTCAACCGTCACTTGTCACAAATGATTAACCAGCTAACGGATATTAAGGAAATTCCGCACGCCAAGATTCCAGGAACCTTTCAAGGGGAGCTCCGTCCTTACCAGCAGCAGGGTGTCGATTGGCTCTTATTTTTAAGAAAGTTCGGTTTTGGAGCCTGCCTTGCTGACGACATGGGGCTTGGAAAAACGATTCAAATGATTGCGTACTTTTTAGCCGTGAAAGAAAGTGGTGGAAAACCAGCACTCATCATTTGCCCAACCTCTGTGCTCGGAAACTGGCAAAAGGAGCTGGAAAAGTTCGGACCAGATTTACGTGTCCATCTTCATTACGGCTCAAATCGTCTAAAAGGTGAAGAGTTTACTCAAGGAGTTAATGAGGCCGACATCGTCCTTACCTCTTACGGGTTGTCGCATTTAGATGAAGAGGAAATTTCCTCCTATGACTGGGGGACCATTTGCTTAGATGAAGCGCAAAATATTAAAAATGCACAAACAAAACAGTCGCGCGCGATTCGCAAGCTAAAAAGCGACCATAATATTGCATTAACGGGAACACCAATGGAAAACCGCTTAACTGAGCTTTGGTCGATTTTTGACTTTATCAATCGTGGGTATTTAGGCAGCCTTGGTGGTTTCCAAAAACGATTTGTGTCACCGATTGAAAAGGACCACGACGAGGAAACAATTGCCCAGCTGCAGCGCTTAATCAAGCCATTTTTATTAAGACGCACGAAAAATGATGAAGCAGTCGCATTGAATTTACCAGACAAACTTGAGCAAAAAGAATACTGTTCGTTAACAGTGGAGCAGGCCTCCATCTACGAACAACTTGTCAAAGACACGTTGGATCAGGTCGAACAGCTTGCGGGTATGCAGCGTAAAGGCTTGATCTTAAAAATGCTCGGACAATTAAAGCAGGTCTGTGACCATCCAGCTCTTTATTTGAAGGAACAAACTCCTACGAATATAGATGAACGATCCGTAAAAATGGAGAAGTTGCTTGAGCTTGTTGATCACATTCGCGACCAGGATGAAAGCTGTTTGATTTTCACTCAATATATTCAGATGGGAGAAATGATTCAGGATGTGCTCCAAAAACGCTTCAACGAGTCTGTGCAATTTTTGAACGGAAGTGTTCCGAAAGTGCAACGTGATAAGATGATTGAAGGCTTCCAGAACCGCGAGTTCAATATCCTGATTCTTTCACTGAAGGCAGGTGGAACGGGGTTAAACTTAACAGAAGCAAATCACGTCATCCACTATGACCGTTGGTGGAATCCAGCCGTTGAAAACCAAGCAACCGACCGAGCATATCGCATCGGCCAAAAGCGCTTCGTCCATGTGCATAAGCTAATCTCAACCGGCACACTCGAAGAAAAAATCGACGAAATGCTCGAGAAAAAACAATCGTTGAACGATGAAATCATCACCAGCGAAAACTGGATCACCGAATTATCTACTAATGAGTTGAAGGAATTGCTCGGAGCGTTCTAAATTGGTGGGACACGGGGACAGGTTTTTCGTCCCAGCTCATTGAAACTTCGCGGCTTGGGGACACGGGGACAGGTTCACTGTCCCAACCCGATGGAGTCCCACGGCATCATAGTATAATTTGATATATCACATGAAGATATCCTTCGGCCCGATATACCGCTAACATGTTATTCGGTATATCGCATACCGATTTGCTGAGACTTGATATACTGCATACGTGCTATTCGATATATCGCCTACCGATTTCCTTTGGCTCGTTATACCGTAAACGCGCTATTCGATATATCGCCTACCAATTTGCTGTGGCTCGTTATACCGTAAACGTGTTATTCGATATATCGCCTACCGATTTGCTGAGACTTGATATACCGTAAACGT
>NZ_HE610986.1:861064-893021 GCF_000285535.1 Bacillus timonensis
CAAAGATTCCGTGTCCCACCTTTTTTATGTGACGGGACCTACTGGATCTTCCACTTGCCCATGCCTTTTTAATTTACACGGAGCTACCTATTGATTATAATTAATTTGTAATATTCAAAATTATTTGATAGGTGGCGATGAGGTATGGAACAATCTTCGGTTCAGTCTCGTGCATCTCAGGTATTACATAATCAGGGCAAGGATGAATTATGGCGCTGGTCTGCAACAGATTTGGCACATGGAATTCGAACAAGACTCATTTCTTCACGTGAGGCTGTTGAAAGCTGTTTGGACAGGATTGAGGAAGTGAACCCAGTTCTTAATGCGCTAGTTGAAGTACACGCAGAAGAGGCACTTGCCGCAGCCGACCAGGCAGATTTAGCTGTAAAAAAAGGCGAGCTACTTGGGCCTTTACATGGTGTGCCTGTATCGACAAAAGTGAATGTTGACCAAGCTGGACATGTAACAACAGATGGTGTTGTGGCTTTTAAAGATAATCTTGCAGAAAAAGATAGTCCGCCAGTGGCGAATTTACGGAAGGCAGGAGCTGTAATTGTTGGCCGCAGCAATACACCAGCCTTTAGTTTCCGTTGGTTTACAAATAATGATTTACACGGAAGAACCCTGAACCCTTGGGATAAATCTCGCACACCTGGTGGCTCAAGCGGAGGGGCTGCTTCAGCTGTAGCTTCAGGGATGATGCCAATTGGACATGGTAATGATATTGGTGGTTCTGTTCGTCATCCTGCCTATGCCTGTGGGATTACTGGAATTCGGCCAACAATGGGAAGAGTTCCTGGCTGGTTTGCTCCTCCGAATGGAGATCAATCACTCTCTGTACAATTGATGTCAACAGATGGGCCACTTGCACGAAACGTTGCGGATCTTCGCCTTGCCCTACAAAGCATGAGTGAATTTGATCAGCGTGATCCACTCCATGCTTCAGTACCTTTAATTGGGGAGCCCCTTCAAAAACCAATTCGAGTTGGGCTTTTACGTGATGTTGGTGTTGCTACTCCATCGTCAGCCGTCAATCAAGCTTTGAATGATGCAGCGGACCAGTTAACTGAAGCTGGTTATGTTGTCGAAGAAGTCAATCTTCCGCTTTTCGCAGAGGCTTATAGGCTTTGGTATTTATTAGTGCTTGAGGATTTCAGAACAAATATATCACTTGTTGAGCAGTATGGAGACGAAGGAATGAAAAAGGCTGCTTTCAATTATTTCGCGAATGCAAAAGAATGGTGGGGCGAAAACCCTGGACTATCCGATTATATAAAAGGCTATTCACGTCGTGGAACGCTCATTGTTCAGCTTCAAGAGTTTTTACAAGAATACCCGCTATTGCTAATGCCAGTTTCCGCTGAACAGGCATTTGAACAAGATGATGATATCAAGAGTGTCGAAAGCATGAGGCGTGTTATGGATGCACAATGGTCCATGATGGCAATTCCAGTGCTTGGCTTCCCTGCTATTTCCGTTCCAACTCATGTGGCCGATGGTCTCCCAGTTGGCGTTCAACTCTTGGGAAGACGATTTAGGGAAGATACCTTATTTGATGCAGCGGAAGTAATTGAGGCCCACGCACAAATAGGAACACCGATTAATCCGAGATAATATATGTAAAGGTGGGGCGAGGCTTTCGTCCCACCTTTTTAGGTGAGCGAACAGTCACTTTGACTGTTAAATTGGGGATATTTCAGGTTTATGTCCCAGCTCTATGAAGTCTAGACGCACGGTATACCAATACTGTGCTATTTGGTATACTACATACAGGAATCCTACGGGGCTATATATTGAAAACATGCTTTTCGGTGTATCGCATACCGATATCCCACGTCCTGATATACCGTTAACTTATGGGAGCTGATTTATTTGGCAGAAAAAGTGACAAAACCAAAGAAAAGAGCTAAGAAGTTTGTGCCAAGTGAAAAGCACAAAGACAAGACCGAACCTTGGCAAAAATTCTATCATTTAGTTGAAGAAAAACTAAAGAAATGAACATAAGGGTGGTGACTCCTGTCACCACCCTTCGTTTAGGTTGCGAAACGATCTTATTGTGCAATTTATGCCTATAAACACGCAATGATTAAGCATAAATAGCAATTCTCGAACCGAAGATACAGTTCCCCGTAACAAACAATGCAATTTCCACTCGCGAACGTGCAATTATCAAATACAAAACGCATTTATCACACATAAAGCCGCATTCCCGCTCGTGATAACGCAACTCGCCTCCCAAACACACAAATCCCTCACAAGAGAAGCACAAATCAACCGACGACCTTTATCCTTACTTCAAATCCTTCTCATATTGCTTATAAATGACATACCTCTGTAATCCCCGCGTTTTTTCATATGCCTTTTGGATTTCAGCTACGTACTCATCATGATTACCAGCCTTCTTCGCAATTCCAGAAGCTAAGGCATGTTTCATCCATTCTGACTTTATCTGTTTGCCAAGCTCTTTGGCCTTGTCGAGATTCCCCTCTTCAACAGCGACAATTGCCTTGTAATAAGCTTTATACTGTGGAGGCTGGATTTCATCAACGTCCGACTTCACTCGTAAAATATCATCCTCGTATAAAGCATGTAATGTCTTAAACAAAGCTTGTCTTGCAGGCTGCTTATATTTTCGAAGTAACACGTCCGTCGCTTCCTTCACATCCTGATCAATCCGATTTCCCATCCCGTAATAAAGCTTAAACATTGGATTTTTTCTCCGTTTCACAAGATACGACTCTATCTTCTTCACATTCTTTTCCCAATAAATTGGATAAACAAACAAATATGTCGAAAGAATAACTATCACAAGCATGCTTAAAATAAAACCAAGCGGCTCACTCACATCTAAAATGGCAATAACAACACCCAAAACTAGTGCTACCCCAAACAAAACTATGTATCTCATACTCTTTCAACCTCAACAATTATTTTTGGATAATTATACCTCATTTGTCGATAGGAAGGAATAAAATTCCCAACTTCGGGTAGAGTGAACCGTTTATATTGCGAAACTTCCATAAAACCCAATTTCCGCTTTCTAAGGCGCAATTATCAAACGCAATCCTCTTCCAGCCGGAATTCCCCTCTCGAAAACGCAATCCCAGCACTAGTTTCAAAAAAAAACCAATCATGTCCCCCATGATTGGCCATCAACTAAACAACTGCTTCCTTCTTTTCATACACTTTTCTCAACAATTGCTTTCCCCGAAATAGTTTATTTTTCACAAACGAAATGTCTTTACGTAAAAGATGGCTAATTTCGCTATAAGAATAATCATAAAAATAATAGAGAGATAACGTTTGTTTATAATCAGAAGGTAAAGAATCTAGATGCTGGTGAAGCTTTTCACGCTCAAACTTTGCCAACATCCGCTTTTCTACCACTTTATCTGTTGAAAATAGCAGTTCGTCAGGATTATCCGTTAAGACGGTCGTTTTTACCACCTTGCTACGAAGATAATCAATGCATTGATTGCGAGTGATTTTATATAACCACGCTTTCAGCTTAGCCTTATCCTGACACGTATTGAATTTCAAAAAACCTTTAAAAATACCTCTTGCATAATATCATCAACAACGACCCAATTCCGTACATATTGAAAAGCCACGTATCTCAACTCAGTCTGATAATCATTAATAATTTGTTCGATTTCTTTATCCGCCATCATTCTCACCCTATTATGGGACGAGGGACCTGTCCCTGTGACTCTCTCATCCTATTATGTGACACGGGATCCACCCCATGACCTATTAGTCATTCAAATCGTAAATGTATAGTTTGTAGTCTTTTTGGTCCTTTTTTTGGTTTTGGACGACAAGCTTTCCCTTGTATAATGATTCTCCCGTGTTTAAATCATTGATCAATAATGGGTACTCGCCATTTTCTGAGGAAATGATATAAATCTTTCCATTCATTAATTTCGTATATGAAGGGTTTTTATCCTTATCAGGTTGTTTTACAGGGAAAAACTGTTTCTCTCCCCAACTATCCTTTTCAATATTATACGGATGCACTTCAATCCCATTTGGAACTTGTTTCGGGACATAGACAGTGGAATCTTGAATGCTATATGCGTCAATTCCAAACCCATTTTCTTCAAGGTTAATTTCTAATTTTTTCATTTGCTTCGTTTCAATATTATAGATCATGATTTCATCTGCAAGGATGCTAGGTACGGCCGACTCTATCTCATTCTCATTTTCAGGCATTTCATGGGCATACACTTGGAATAAAAGATATTTCTTCGGTTCAATTGAAAAGTACTCTTCCACCACTCGAATATCTGACCAACCATTCTTTACTTCCGGGCTTGAATAAATCGTATCATCAAGAGCTACCTTTTTATCAAGATCAATCGAGTATACATTCAAGTCCTCTCCGCTTCCAGTGCGAAATCCGCGAGCAATTACTTTTAGTTCATTATTGACTACTTGGACATCGACAATTTCAATCCAGCTATATTTGTCTTCATTCGGAACGTCTACCTTCATTGAAGTCGTTTTATCTAATTTAATGTCTAAAATCTCTATATCAAAATAGTTATTTTTCGATACATCACCATTGCCTTCCATACTGGCATAGGCAACTAGATTCTCATCCTCATACAGACCATTTTGGAAGAAATCCTTCCCTCTCATGAACTGTCCGTACTTATCAATTAATCTTTTATAAGTAGATTCAGTCGTGTTTCTTGTTAATTGCTGTATTAAAGATTGATTACTCAGATTAATGGTTTCATCTTTTGTAATAAACAAGGACTGGTTCATATTGTCAAATGTATAGTCTCCATTTATGACAAGATGTTCCACTTCAGCCTCATTACCGCTCTCTTTTTCAATTCCAATTACAACTTTCTCCGCAGCTAGACTCGAATTTATATAAAATGCTCCAATCACGATTACAGTGACAAAACAAAGCGTGAGTATTTTCCAATATCGTTTCATCTTTAGCCCTCCTATCATACTCTTATTTTCTTATTTATGAGGTGATTCCCTATCCATATTGCTCCCGCCCATGTAAGTAAGCTTGTAACGACTTCCATATAGAACAATTCGTTCGGATAAAAATAGTTTCCAATTAAAAATTCATTGATGAGCAGTGGTGCAATAAAGACCAAAACGGATAAGGCCACATAAACAATGCCATAGAATATCCCTTTCAAGCGATAAGAACGCTCAAATAAAATAGCAGTAAACACAATACAAATACCTAGTAATCCAAACCCGTACGTCAAAATAAAGTCAGAAAAAGTTCTTGGGAAGATGACACTCATATAATAAGCACCCGTAATTTCAGTCATCCGTAAATCCATGCGAAACTCAGCCGGCACCAACCATTGTAAAATCTGTCTTTCTACCGGAAGTAAAAGTAATTGCCATGCAACGAGACCTAAAACAAACAATAAGATGGTTGTCATCTTCGCTAGATAAATATTCAGCCTTGCAGTTGGCAACACAAGCAATCGATAACTAAAAGTGTTTTTACCAAGCCAGTCACGATACCAAATAAAAAATACATAAATGAGTAGTGTTACTCCACAAAGGACAATCGGTCCTAAAACCCAAACAGTCTGAGAAAATTGGACGAGTGACATTTTTCCAAATTGCGATATAAAATCGGCCTTTGACATTAATTCCTCATAGATCATTTTGTTCGCTCGACCTACATATCTACGCGATTCAAAAATGACCCCAATGAGTTGAAGTACAGTCGTAATTCCAATTAAAACGAGATACAACTTTAAAAAACGAGTAAACTCGAAATCAACTAGTTTTAAATAACGCTTCATGCCTGATACACCTCTCTCATCACATCAATTACCGATTTCCCTTCATTCTCTCTCACTTCTTCTGTATCAAATTCCTTCAACACAACACCATTATCAAGTAATACAACCTTGTCAATTAAATGCTCAATGTCATTGATTTCATGTGTTGTGATGATGACGCCACGGTCCTCAATTAGATGGCTTGTAAATACTTCGGCAATCTGCTCACGGCTAAAAATATCAATTCCCGAAAAAGGCTCATCCATTAGGACATAGTCAACATCTAAAGCAAGTCCAAGAATCAGATTTACTTTTGCTGTATTCCCTTTTGATAACTCCGAAATTCGATCTGTTTCTTTTAGCCTGAAAAATTCAAGCAGTTCATTCGCACGTTGTTGATTCCAACAGTCATAAAAATCAGCCATAAACGTGAAAGCCTCTTTTATTTTCATCTGTGGCAGCATGGTGATTGTGTCAGGAATAAACGTGATTTTTTCATAGCTTCCTTTATGAATTTTTTCCCCATTAATTAGGATTTGCCCACCGTTTATTGGAGTTAATGCCATTATTGCCTTCATAATGGTTGTTTTCCCAACCCCATTAATTCCAATTAAACACGTAATTTTGCCTTTTTCGGCTGTAAATGAAACACCCTTTAACACTGTCTTCCGACCAAATTTCTTTGTTACATCCTTTACTTCAATCACGAAAAATCGCCTCCTATTCCTTTTCGTACTCTTTTTCAACAAGGTTCAAAACTTCCTCTAAAGGCACGTTAATCGACCGAACGGAATGAATAAATGTCGTAACGGCATCCAAAATCAATTCTTCTCGAACTCTTTTCAACACGAGTTCATCCTTTGTAATTCGACTTGGTAAATTCCCCTCTGTAAATATCAAGCCTTGTTCCTCCATTTCTTTATACGCGCGCTGAGCCGTATTCGGATTAATCTTCAACCGATTCGCCAATTCTCTTCTAGACGGAATTTCCTGTCCTGGTTCAAAAATACCCTTTGCAATTTGCTCCTTAAAAAACTGAATAACTTGTACATAGACAGGATCCCGATTATTAAACTTTACATCCATAGACCCAACTCCTAAAAAATTTATCCCCTGTATGAAGGGGTTAATACACTGTTGTTAAAAAAAGACGTTCATAACTGTACTAATGACATAATACAGCAATCGTAAAAAATGGGTGTACTAATCATTTAGTACACTATCTGTTATGTATTATATGGTTAATACACCATGCATGTCAACCATCATTTTTATTTGGGCTGTTTTCGCAAACTTTGTTGATTTTTACACCATTGATTTCCGCTGCATGCGGGCGTGGCTTGAGCCTCCTCGTTGCTAAGCGCTCCTGTGAAATCTCAAGTCTCACGCTTTTCCCGCAGGACACTGAATACTTCCTTGAAATAACCCACGCACGAAGAAAATGCGTATGCATTTTCGAGGAGTCGTCGCCTTACGCTCCAATCAACTAGGTTGCACTTATTATCTTAAAGTAACAATCTTTTAGAAAAGAGCCTTACTTCTTTTTTACAAATACACCTATCAAACTTTGTAAATCGGCTATACAAAGTTAATAGAGTTACCTATAATAGAGGTTAAGTGGTAAACGCTGCAAGAAATGTAATTACACTACACTTTTGTTATGAGGGAGGTTTTTCAGAATATGTCTGTGATTACAAATCCAATTCTGCCTGGATTCAATCCGGATCCATCCATTATCAGGGTTGAGGATGATTATTATATTGCAACATCTACATTTGAGTGGTTTCCTGGCGTACAAATCCACCATTCGAAGGATTTAAAAAATTGGCGATTGCTCACCCATCCATTAACACGTAAAAGCCAATTGGATATGCTAGGTAATCCTGATTCAGGAGGGGTTTGGGCGCCATGTTTAAGCTATCATGATGGCCTGTTTTTCTTGATTTTTACTGATGTAAAAAGCCATATGGGACCATTTAAGGATACACATAATTATTTAATTACAGCTACCGACATCATGGGTCCGTGGTCAGAACCTATTTATTTGAATAGCAGTGGTTTTGATCCATCGTTATTTCATGATGAGGATGGGAGAAAATGGCTGGTAAATATGGTTTGGGATCATCGGAAAAATAAAAATTCATTTGGCGGTATTTTGCTGCAAGAATACTCTATGAAAGAGCAGAAATTAGTTGGTCCGATTCACAATATTTTTAAAGGGACTCATTTGGGGCTTACAGAAGCACCACATATCTATAAGCATAATGACTATTATTATTTAATGACCGCTGAGGGTGGTACTCGATATAATCATGCAGTAACCGTGGCACGGTCAACCTCCATCTTTGGTCCATATGAGGTCGATCCAGCCAATCCCATTTTATCGTCAGCCAAACATCCGGAACTTGACTTACAAAAAGCAGGGCATGCAAGCATTGTCGAGACAAAGGAACATGAATTATATCTCGTTCATCTTTGTGGTCGACCGTTAAGACCCTCACTAAATTGCACACTTGGCAGAGAAACTGCTATTCAAAAAGCAATGTGGACTTCAGATGGATGGCTTCGATTATGTAATGGCGATTACCCTGCAACATCCGTGGAAGCGCCAACATTACCAGAAACACCGTTTTCGAAACAACCTGTAACAGATAATTTTGATTCAGATGAACTGAATATTCACTTTAACTCTCTTCGTGTGCCTTTTTCTGAGGACTGGTTATCTCTATCGGAACGGCCTGGTTATCTCCGCTTAACAGGCAGGGAATCGTTTAGCTCAAATCATCGTCAAAGTTTGGTTGCGAGAAGACAGCAGGCTTTTTCGTTTGAAGCAAGTACAGTTGTTGAATTTTCACCTACTAGTTTTCAGCAGATGGCTGGTTTAGTATATTACTATAATAAAAACAATTACTATTACTTATTTATCAGTCATGATGAGGAAATTGGGAAATGCTTGGGTATCATGGCAAGTGATCGAGGAAAATATAATGAACCACTGGAACAACCCATTTCAGTAGAAGGCATTGACACTATCTTTTTAAAGGCAAGCGTAAGCTATGATTCATTACAATTCTATTATTCTATTGATGGAGAGGAATTTATGCCGATTGGGCCTGTGTTGGATGCAAGTAAAATATCGGATGACAATGCGGAACTGGTTGTAAATGGAATTGCGCTTGATCAAGGATTTACCGGGGCATTTATTGGAATGTGTGCCCAGGATTTAAGTGGCCAGCAACAAAAAGCGTATTTTGACTTTTTTACCTACAAGGAAAATCTTTAAAAAGAAGGGGAATAAATCATGACACAAACTGAAATGAATGCAGCAATATTGAACAAACCAATGGATATCGAAGTAAAAAAATTGCGATTCCCACTCCAAAAGAAGATGAAGCATTACTGAAAGTGTATTGTATTGGCGTGTGCGGCTCAGATGTTCATTACTATGAGCATGGAAAAATTGGCCGATACGTAGTCGAATCGCCAATCATTTTAGGTCATGAGCTGGCAGGGGAAGTTGTACAAGTTGGGGAAAAAGTAAACAATGTGGTCGTTGGTGACAGAGTTGCTGTTGAGCCTGGTATTACATGTGGCCGCTGTGAATATTGTAAATCTGGCCGGTACAATCTTTGCCCAGATGTTCAATTTATGGCAACCCCACCCGTTGATGGTGCCTGGGCTGAATATGTAACGGTAAGAAGTGACTTTCTTTTCAAGCTCCCAGATGAAATGAGTTACGAAGAAGGTGCCTTACTTGAACCATTATCTGTCGGAATGCATGCAATGAGCCGAGGTAAGGTGACTCCTGCTGATCGAGTATTGATTACTGGTCTTGGTCCAATCGGATTACTCGCCATTCAAGCTGCAAAAGCATATGGTGTAAATGAAATTTATGCAAGTGATGTTGTCCCGTATCGTAGGGAATTAGCGTTGGAAATGGGTGTATCTGGTGTAATTGACCCATTACATGGCGATATAGAAGCTGAAGTCCAGCGTTTGACAGGTGGACGTGGAGTGAATGTAGTTGTGGAATCTTCCGGTAACCATGTAGCGGTCTCGCAAACGGTGAAGATTGTTAATCGTGGTGGACGAGTTGTTCTTGTAGGATTACCAACTGCCACTGAAATCCCAATCGATATTACTCATTTAATTGATTCGGAAATCGACGTGTACGGTGTCTTTCGCTATGCCAATACATATCCTGCATCAATCCAGGCCTTAAGTGGTGGCAATCTTGATGTGAAAAGGGTAATTACACATAAATATGCACTTAAGGATATTAAAGAAGCAGTGGAGATGGCACGAACACAAAAGGACACAAGTATTAAGATTATGATTTACCCAAATGAAGAATTAGTGTGAAATGAATAAGGCTGTTTTTCGCCTATTGGAAAAAAGCCAACCATGTGATGCCATGGTTGGCAAAGCTTTGAGGAATCATTGAATTACCCATTTGTCTCTAGAGGAATCATTTGAAAAGATGACTGGAGTTTCTTGTTGCGAGGTACATGGATAGTGGAGTTAATTTTCATATTCTGAATTTCATTTTTACGGATTTCATATCACATTCGTTTCCCTTCTAAGTTACGATTCATTTGTAGTAGCCTTTCATTATAGGTTTGCTCAATTTGATCGATGCGGTCCCCTATTTGTCCTTGTAATGTTTCAAGATGTAGCGCAATTCCCATTGCAAGCTTATTCAATTTTTCATTGAGGGACTTTATTTCATCATTGTTCATATCTATTTCCTCCTAAGCTTTAGGCACACAGAATCTTAATTTTCGACAAGCTCCCTCGGTTTCCCACCAAGAAATTTAACCGAATCCGCTAATACTTCCGTCACATACACTCTTTTGCCATCATTGTTTTGATAGTTCCGAGTTTGAATACGACCTGTAACGCCAAGAATAGATCCCTTTTTACAATAATTTGCTGTATTCTCAGCTGTCTTTTGCCAAAGCGTACAATTTACAAAATCGGTATGGATTTCGCCACCTGCATTTTTAAAATTGCGACTAACGGCAAGGGTCACATGTGCTACAGCTTTCCCTTCCTGGGTGTAACGGAGATCAGGATCCCTGGTCAATCTTCCAACCAAAATTACTTGATTAATCATTTTTTTACCTCCTTGGTTAAATGTAACAAGGCTATCATACTTCACGATTCGACATAGGTAAAATTAGGAAATCCTTATTTTTTTAAGCAATTTCTCTTTAAAATTGAATATTCCATACAAGATTTTTCACTTATTTTGGAAACGACAAAATGAATCCATCAATTATCTAAACTTCTACAAATTTTTTTCACACAAGATATCAGCTGGGTTTTGTGTTTCATTTTCACCTCTAATCCATATAATAAACAGGTAAATATGCTATAATTTAACTATGGATAATAGTACGAACGATATATAAGGGGGTAGGCATTTGAAAACGTTTAAATTGGTATCACTTATGGTACTTCATCAAGACGAACAGCCAAATCGAGTTGAAGAAATACCGTTGATTGATGGATTGATTATCAATAAGGAAGATGGGGAAAACCGTTGGATCGTGGAAGCCTTTATTGAACAATCATGTAAGGCCGTTTTTGAAAAAGCAAAACAAGCAAAAACAAAACTGAATCTCCAAGTGACCATTTCAAAAAAATCAAATGATCCTGCCTCCTTAATGGGTGAAGTCAAAATCATTAAGGATTTGAAAAATAGTGTAAGTGTCCTTTTAGAAGGAAATTTAGTACCAAGTCGACTCAACATGGCTGAGATTGTACTTACAGACCTGATTAAGCAGGGGTTGCAAGGTGAGGGGCTTTTAACTGAATTTAAAAATAGACTACAAGAAAAGAAAAAACCAATTCAAAGTTAAAAAGGCAGGGAAAAACCCTGCCTTTTTTGTATGGATGAAGGCTTATTTGCCTCCATTATTGCCGCCTGTTCCACCCATGCCACCTGTTCCGCTAGGAGGAACTTCATCAGTGTTATTACCAGTATGGTCATCATCGTCATTGTTAATATCCAGATCGCCATCTTTATTTTGATCTTCAACGACGTCTTGGTCTCCATTATTCATGCCATTGTTATTGTCAGGAACGACATCTTCCTCTGGAGTGACATTGTTGTCCATATCGTTATTATTATTGACATCATTATTGAGATCCTCGCCTGGTGTTTCAAGACCATCGTCCTCTGGAGGTGGATTTTGGTCATCATTGTTACAGCCAGTTATTAAAAATACGGCAAGGAGTGACCCGAGTAGCTTTAAGAACCACTTGTTGTTCATTACACATTCTCCTTTCTGTTTTTTCTTCTAAGTATTAGTGACCTCTTCGGTCTTCGCTTAGCTTTCCCCGAAGATGAAAAATGTATCAATAAAAATGGCTATTTTCACTTCACAAGCTTTGTTGCTTTTAAGAGGAGGATTTTCGTTGCAGGAGACAATTTTTCGTGGGTGTGGCTTGAGCTTCCTCAACGAAATACGATAGCAGGCTCGAGCAGAACTAAGCACCCAGGCAGTGGAATAGGCGGAAGAATTTCCCCTATTCAGTAAAAAACACTAAAAATAGCCTAAATAGAAGGAGAGACTCCTCTTAATGACTTTAAAATATGAAAAAAAAGGGCTTTTGCTTAGGATAACCGGAATACCTCCGTTTATTTAGGTCTATACGAACTCGATTCGGAATTTAACCGGAAGTCCTCCGCTTATTTATTTTTCAGCAGTCCCTCACTGCGGCAAGACAACTCACCAATATGGCCAATTATGGTCTCAGTTCAACTTTTTGGCACTTATTTAATAAAAAGCACCTCAAAACAGAACCCTTTAAAAATACATAATCCGCGTATCCTTTGTAAAAAAATGAACATAAAAAAACCAGATGGGTTCATTCATCCGGTTTTAATCACAATTCTTATTCTGTTTTGTCGCCTAATGCAAACATAATTTCCGTTTCACAAACAAGCTCTCCGTCCACCGTTGCAATGCCTTTTCCTTTACCGATAGAGCCTCGTAGACGTGTGATTTCCACCTCTAGACGAAGTTGTTCTCCAGGAACTACTTGCTTTTTAAAACGGCAGTTGTCAATTCCAGCAAAGAAAGCAAGTCTGCCTTGGTTTTCTTCTTTTTTAAGCATTGCGACAGCACCAACCTGCGCTAACGCCTCAACAATCAAAACACCCGGCATAACTGGGTAACCAGGGAAATGGCCATTGAAGAACTCTTCATTTGCCGTTACATTTTTAATGCCAAGGGCACGTTTTCCTTCTTCCAATTCAAGAATCCGGTCTACTAATAAAAATGGATAACGATGAGGGATTATTTCCTTTATTTCATTAATATCATACATAATTCACAATTTCCTCCTCTATGTATAAGTCGAACATATAATGCTTATTATAATACAAGTATTGTTGAAAATGTAAATTTCCCTATAATCAAAGTCGTACATAAAATAAAAAAGAAGGCATGTGCCTCCCTATTTTTCTGCATCTTTATTTATAAGGTCCATGATATGCTGCCATGTTTCCTTTTTCAAGGCATCGCTCGGATCACCATTTCCAATGACTCCATAACCAACAACCACACCAATTATGACGCTGGCTGCAAAAAGAACAACGACAAGCAAAAGTCGTACCCAAATCGGAATCAAGCGGATTCGAAGTTTTCGTTCACGCTTCGCTTTAGGTTCTTTTTCCGTATTCTTTTCATCCTCACGCGTTTTTCGAAATTCCTCGCGTGATTTTACTTGTGTATTGTTAAGTTCACTAGTCACTGAGATTACTCCTTCTCTTTAGGGTTGTTCCGAAGTTTGCCCATGGCTGCCTTAATCTATAGTATCCCGTAGCATTGTTTTTTTATCAAATCAATTATGAATAAAAATTTCTTTTGCTTATCGAATTCCATTCACAAGCCCCATCATTTGGTCTGAAAGGGAAATTGATTTTGCGTTAAATTGGTATGAGCGCTGAGTTAGCATCAAGTTTGACATTTCAGTTGCCATATCAACATTTGATTGTTCAAGTGCCCTTTGCTGGATGCTGACTTCCCCGCGTAAGTCGCCTTCAAGAGAAACAAATACGTCATCCGTATTAATCCCAAGTTCCGCTAAATCAGGTAACCCAAATTGATTTTGCCCCACCGCTTGAAGAAGCTGTGGCTTTTTGACTTCCACCACTGACAAGTTAAACGTTTGAGGCATCCCTTCCCTTGGGACAACTGTTAGCCCGCCGTTTGCGGAAATTTGAATTTCCTTAAAATTATCAACAAACACTATTGGTTCGCCGTCCTGATCTAAAACAGGATTCCCATTGCTTGTCACAAGCGAAACTTGATTGGTACCATCATTCACCGGAGATAAATACAGGGCACCATCCCTTGTAAAACGAGGAACCTGCACACCATTTTCGTCCACTAGTATTTGTAGAAACTGGTTTTCCTTTGTAAAGGCGATGTCAAGTTCGCGATCTGTTGTCTTGATTGCACCTTGGGTCATCATCATATGTGTAGACCCAAGCTTTGCACCAACGCCTGCACGAATTCCATTTGGGGTTACACGTCCTTGTTCCTGGTCACTAACAGGTTGATTATCGAATTGTTGGGATAACAGCTCACTAAAGTTGACCTGGCGTTTTTTATACCCGGTCGTATCTATATTGGCTAAATTATTCCCGATGATATCAAGCTGTTTTTGCAGCTGGCTCATTGTATTTGTTGCCGTAATCATTGTCCGCACTTCAATCACCCCAAATTTCTTTAATGTCTAGCTTCAGAGCCTAGCCCTCATTCTTATAATCTTCCAATCTCGTTAACCGCTTTGTCCATACTCTTATCATACGCTTGAAGAACCTTTTGGTTGGCTTCAAATGTACGGTAGGCTGTCATCATCTCGGTCATTGCCTGTGTCACATCAACATTGGATCCTTCAAGAAATCCTTGCTTTAATGTGTAGGACACCTCCGGATTAGTCGCCGCATTCGGTAACTCAGCACCATCATTTGTTCGATACAACCCATTTCCTTCTTTAATCAGATTCAATGGATTATCTGAAAATGCAATTCCTACTCGTGATTGTGCCTGACCACCGACAAGAACTCTACCGTCGGCTGTCACTTCAAACTGATCACTTTCGACTTGGATTCGGTTCCCATTCTCATCTAACACATAAAACCCTTCGTTCATCGTTAAATAACCAGCTGCGTCAACCGTGAAGTTTCCATCACGAGTGTACCTCACATCACCATTTGCATTTTGAACAGTAAAAAACAAAGAACCTGGCTTATTCGTATCTGGGTTAATTGGCAGGTTGCCGTTCACCAATGCCACATCAGTTGTAAGTCCTGTTTCGCGGATATCTCCTTGTTTAAACAGCGGAACGAATTCTTGCATATACACACCTGTGTTAAGACCTCCGATGTTACTTGCAGTTCGAAGGTTGCCGCCATTTTTAGCAGGGCTTTGTACACCTTCAAGACGCTGCATCAGCATTTCAGGAAAAGCACGTAAAGTACCTTGGTCCACTTTGTACCCAGGTGTATTCGCATTTGCTATATTGTTTGATAACATTTCCGTACGACGTTGCTGCGCAAGCATTCCAGCTGCTGCAGAATAAAATCCACGTAACATGAATTCACCTCATTTTTCCAATTCCGTGCATATCTCTACTTTATATTATAGTAGGAAATTCCTATTTCTTCATCTGTAAATTTTAGCCATAGGTTATTTTTTTATAAAAATGGCAAAGGACCTGCCATATCGGAAAGGTCCTAAAGAACTACTATTTGTTACATTAATTTTCTGCGTGGTAGCTTGTCCAGGTTTTCAAGCATAATACCAGTACCGATTGCAACACACTCCATTGGGTTTTCAGCAATTAACACAGGAACGCGTAATTCCTCAGCTAAAAGCTGATCCACTCCGTGAAGCAATGCTCCACCACCCGTTAAAATTACACCACGGTCAATAATGTCAGCAGAAAGCTCAGGTGGCGTTCTTTCTAGTACACTCTTTGCAGCTTGTACAATTGCAGAAACTGGCTCACGTAGTGCTTTTTCAATTTCACCAGATTTAATCGTAAGTGTGCGTGGTAATCCTGTCACCATGTCCCGACCACGAATATCAATTTCTTCATTACGTGAATCCGGGAATACTGTTGCCACTTGGATTTTAATATTCTCTGCCGTTCTTTCTCCGATTAAGAGCTTGTACTCACGCTTAATATAGCTTAAGATTTCCGCATCAAACGTATCCCCAGCCATTTTAATTGATGAGGCGGTGACGATATCACCCATTGATAATACAGCAACATCTGTAGTACCACCGCCAATATCAACTACCATATTTCCACTTGGTTGGAAGATGTCCATACCTGCTCCGATAGCAGCCACTTTTGGTTCTTCCTCAAGATAAATTTTCTTACCGCCACTTTTTTCAGCAGCTTCCTTAATTGCTTTTTGCTCAACAGATGTAATATTTGTAGGACAGCAAATAAGGATTCTTGGTTTTGAAAGAAATCCTTTCACATTTAACTTATTAATAAAATGCTTTAACATCGCTTCTGTTACATCAAAATCAGCAATAACGCCATCCTTTAATGGGCGAATCGCCACAATATTTCCAGGTGTACGACCCACCATGCGTCTTGCTTCTTCACCAACTGCTAAAACTTTACCTGTGTTTTTATCTAATGCCACAACAGATGGCTCGTTCAATACTATGCCTTTACCTTTTACGTGTATGAGAACGTTCGCAGTTCCTAAATCGATACCGATATCCCTTGCTAACATTTGGGTAACTTTCCTCCTTGCATTTAAGACGCAAATGCACATTATTTTCCTAATTATATATTGTATCATAATTTACTAATTTAAATAGTCGTTTTGTAAATTTTTTGTAGGAAAATGTCGTAAAAATTAGGAGGAAAGACCCAAGCATTGTTATTTCACTGGTTCTTCTTGTAGTTCTTCTTCTTTTTTATACTTAAGTTTTGTAGCTTCTCCACCCCGTAAATGCCTTATTGATTTATGGTAATCAAGGATTTCTTTTACTTCATTTGCTAGTTCGGGATTGATTTCAGGTAGCCTTTCGGTTAAATCTTTATGGACAGTACTTTTGGAAACACCAAATTCCTTCGCAATAACGCGAACTGTTTTTCTTGTCTCCACGATATACTTTCCAATCTTGATGGTTCGTTCTTTGATGTAATCGTGCACACTACTCGCCCTCCCTATGTGGATGTGAGAAGTGTGAAATGAGACGCGTTCTTGCTTCAACGAAGAAGTAGTTTACTTGTATATGAATCGTCATATGAATTGCTGGATCTTTGAAGACGGTATACGCCCCCTCACCTCAAACACTCTCTTTGTTAGGTTTGTAACATTTTATTAGCTTGGTTGAGGGATTATGCTATAAAAGTCAAGAGGGACAAGGCTTTTATCAAAATATTTTTAAAAATTGCTTGTTTTTAAGAGTAGGACAAGCAAAAATCACTTACGGACATGCCTTATTCACTTCAAAAGATTCTACTTTGATTTTCAGTTGCTTGCAGAAGGTCACCCCAAGTTTGTTTGCCTCTGCTTTTAAAATGATGAAGTAGCTCAACAAATAAATAGGCGGTCGTTAAGGCGTCCCCGGATGCAGTATGTCGTTCATATATTCTTGTTCCAAAATTCTGAGCGTACCTGTGTAAATCTCGCATATCATACGAGGGAGAAAGATAACCAATCAAATCCAGTGTATCAATCGTTGGCATTCTCCCGAAACCATATTTTTCCCGCCTTAGTTCACTTTTTAATGCGACCATATCAAATGAAACATAATGGCCGACAATACAGTTACTGTGTTGATTTTTTATAAAATGAAAAAGATTGGTAATTCCTACTAACGATGTTGGTGCGTTTTCGACCTTTTCATTCGTGATTCCAGTTAATTCGATTATTTCCTGAGAAATTTGTCGGTTTGGGTTAACAAATGTATGAAATTGCTCCTCCTCACATACCTTCAATCCGATTACCTGGACAGCAGCAATTTCAATTAACCGATCCACAGTCGCAACCTGAAATCCTGTCGTTTCTGTATCAAATACTGTAAACGAAATCTCATCAATCGGTGTGGATAAAGGGATTTCCTTATGAAGCTGCTGAAAAAGTGGCTTTCTACCAAAGAACACTGATTCTACTCCTTTCAAATATTGAAATGGGCATTTACTAGAGTTTGAATTTCCTTGACTATTTTTACACTCAACATAAGTTCTTCTTTTTCCTTTGTTGTTAAATGTGAAAAATAAAGGATTGATGTCATGTTCTCTTTATTCTTAAATTGGCGCCACCTTTGCTTTACATAAAGAAGCATCACATCTGATGCAGCAGCTTTCACATCTTTCCCAAAACTTTCGCTAAATGCTTTCTTCTCTACTAATCTATCAATTCTCTCAAACGGCGTTCCAGAGATGATTCCGTATTCCAGTGATAGAATTTGCAAGCAATGGTGATAAGGGAATAAAATTTCTTTTTTTATATCTAACTGCTTTCGTTCCAGTTTAAAAAGAGCACGTATGGGATTGTCTAGTGACGGTATTTGATGTTCCTGTTCATGAAGACGATACAAAAAGATTTTGGCATTTTTCATTTTTTCAAGTAGCCTTGCTTCAAATTTGTTATGCAGCTCCTTATCACCATATAAAAATCGATAAGAAAAGAAGTTTTGTGCGAGTAGCATATTTTGATTTGTTGCTTGACTACTCCATGTTTGAACTCTGTTCATCCACGTCTCCAATGACCCACGCCAACTTGGGTTGCTCGCCATCATCTCTCCTAAACAGCGTGCATATCCCGCTTTTTCTAATAAAGAAACAATCGTTTCCCCTACCATTGAAAAATAATTTTCGATTTCAGGTGTACTTTTTTCATATACAAGAAAATGATCCTGATCTGTTAATAAAAATTGTTCCTCGCGTCCGGCGCTCCCCATTTGATAAAAGCAAAATGCAACGGGTGGCTGCATTCCTTCCCTAACTGATAAATTCTCAATTGCCATCTCAATACATCTTTTTACCAGCCGGTCAAACAATTTTGTTACATTATCCAATACTTTAAAAATCGGTACGTCATCCTGAAGTAATGCATCAACGACATCATAAATTGCCATTTTTACAGATGGTAATGTTTCCTCTGTAGCAGATTCAATCGTTTTAATGGTTTGCATCATACTGTCCACATTTTGCCTCATAACATCTGACAAGGTAATAATCCCTACTACCTCCTCTTCCTCAGTGACAGGCAAATGTTTCACACCCTGTAAAATGAAGGTTGATAGCGCTTCGTAACAATAGGCATATTTCGAAATCGTAATGGGGTTTTTCGTCATAAACTCTGAAGCGTTTGTTTTTCCATTTTTCCTTTCATAGATAACCCTTGAAACAAGGTCACGCTCCGTAATGATACCCAACAACTTTTCATTTTTAACCACTAGAACAGAACTCGTTCGATGCTCCGTCATTTGTTGTGCAACGACACTGCAGAGAGTATCTGGCTCAACTTTGATGAGGGATGTTGTCATAATATCCTGAACCCTACGAACAAGGGAGCCAGTTTCTTTTGCTTTCCTCGTAATCATCACTTGCTCCGCTAATGAGCTGTAAATTTCGCTAAGGCGAAATGCCAGTTGTGTAAATAGATAGTGATGGAAGTTAGGGTCATGAAGGCGTTTTTCAATGACATGATTAGGGATGAGTAAGCATTGCCCAGCCTCTGTTGCCATCACACCCACACGATAATCTTGATTGCGCTTTTGTCCACCGATTAAATCCGCAATACTGGAGAGTCCTATCAGCTCACCTGGTTTTAACATTTCAAGAACCTCTCGATTATCACTTGGTCCAACAAATACCTCCGCCACACCAGAAAGCAGCAGAAGTATCCCCTCCCGCTGCTCGTTGGCATGAAACAATAATTCTGATTGCCTATATGTTTTTTGCTGACATAACGAAAGGAAATTCAAGACTTCCTCCCTTGATAACCCTTGAAAAAAAGGATGATCCCTCACCAATTCATATAGCTGTTCCATGTTTCTTCCCTCTTTTAAAACGGCTCTACGCAGACGACGCGTAGAACCGTTCTTGTTTTTATTATGCTTCGTCCTTAAGCCAAACTTCTCCATCCTTGTAAACCATTTGCTCTGGGTAGCGCATATCGACAACTTCGTCTTGTTTTGCCTGTGATGGTGCCTCGGTCATTAAGGAAACAATGATGTTTCCTAAGAAACCAGCTGCTGCTCCAAACACACCTGCTCCCGTATCGATAATGCCAAGGATCGTGAATCCGCCATATTTCGCTGCAAAAATATACGATAATACGACTACCAATCCTATGATCATACCGGCAATAACACCCTTTGCATTCGAACGCTTCCACCATACCCCTAGTACAAGTGCTGGGAAGAACGTACTAGATGCGATTGCAAAGGCCCATGCCACAATTTGCGTAATCGCTCCTGGAGGGTTTAATGCAACTAAACCTGCAACCAATGTTGCCACGACAATTGACCAACGTGCAACATTCAAACGATTTTTTTCTGATGCTTGTGGCTTTAACACACGATAATAAATATCATGAGCAAAAGAAGAAGAGAGTGCAATCATCAATCCACCTGCAGTCGATAATGCGGCCGCCATAGCCCCTGCTGCCATTAAGCCAATTACAAAGACACCAAGGTTTGCAATTTCAGGTGTTGCCATAACGACGATGTCATTCGCAATCGTCATTTCTTGCCACTGTAAAATACCGTCGCCATTTGCATCTGCAAGTTTTAATAAACCTGTATCAATCCAACTTTGTGTCCACGCAGGAAGCTCTGTCATTTTTTGACCAGCCACCTGAGTCATGAGGATGAAACGTGAGAATGCTGCATATGCAGGAGCGGATAAGTATAATAAGCCGATGAATAAAAGCGCCCATGCTCCTGACCAACGAGCTGCCTTCATCGTAGAAACTGTATAAAAACGTACAATGACGTGCGGTAATCCAGCTGTTCCACACATTAACGTAAACATTAATGCAAGGAATTGCCACTCAGAACCTGTTGCAAATGGTGCAAAGTATTCTGTGAAGCCGAGTTGACGATCAAGTTCTCCAATTTCTTCAACAACTTTTCCATAGGATAACCATGGTAATGGGTTGTTTGTTAATTGCAGAGAGATAAATATAACCGGAATCAAGTATGCCACAATTAAAACGATATATTGTGCTACCTGTGTCCACGTAATCCCCTTCATTCCTCCCATTGCTGCGTAGAAGGCAATTAACACAACCCCAATCATTGTTCCAATTCCAGCATCAATTTCAAAGAGACGTCCAATAACTACCCCAGACCCAGATAACTGGCCAATGGAGTATGTAAATGAAATGATAATCGTACAGATTGCCGCGACAACCCTTGCTGTATGACTATCAAAACGGTCCCCAATAAACTCTGGAACAGTGTACCGTCCATATTTCCGAAGCTGTGGTGCAAGAAGGAAGGTTAATAACAAATATCCACCTGTCCATCCCATGATATAGGCAAGTCCTCCATAGCCAAGAGCCATGATAGTTCCTGCCATCCCGATGAATGACGCTGCACTCATCCAGTCCGCTCCTATCGCCATTCCGTTGTATATAGGAGGCACTCCACGTCCTGCTACATAAAAGTCCGAGGTTGCCCGTGCTCGATTGAAGATAGCGATCCCAATATAAAGTCCAAATGACGCTAAAATAATAATTAATGAGACCAGAAATTGTGTATCCAAATTTCCTCCCCCTTTAGGTTCAAATATAGGCACTCCAATTCAGTAGGAAATCTGCCTGTTTTTTTATCAATTTGTTCTTTTTGTGGTTTGTAACTTGTTGTGTGGGGTGATTCTACTAACTGTGAAACTAATTCATCATTAAGAATCGTCTTTTGCTGTAGGGGTTACCGCTAGAATTGTAGGTTCATAGATTGAGTATGTTTGAATGGTAGAGTTACTATTAATGGTCAAGTACTTTTCCAGAGCTAATTTGCTCGTTCTTGCTTTCGTCAATTCCGTATTTTCTATCAATGTTGTCACTCATCTTCGCATTCACAAACAGGATAATGATAAATGTAGCAACTGCCCCCTGTGCACCCATGAAATAATGGAACGGCAATCCGTTTATGGAAAACGTGGAGAGCGGCTTTGCAAACAGGACAACACCAAATGAAACAAGAAATCCAATAATTAGATAGATAATAATATTTCTTGTTTTCTCCCTAAAGTATCCCTCTGCAATTTTCTTATCAACTTTTTTCAACTACTAGCACCTCCATAATAAATGTAATTCTGTAGCTTCTCTTCTCCGTCCTTCTCTTTTCACATCACCTCCTTCAAGATTAGCTTTTTTGCACTAACTTAGATTGAAAATAAAACGAATTGTCTCACCAAGTGGTGCTGGAAAACGGATGATCTCAATGACAAAATATGCAAAGATGGACACAAACGGCAGAAGTAAAAAGAGAGGGCGCTTACGCTTAAACGCCATAAAAAGGCTAAATACAACAATAAATAGCATGATATATAAAATCATGTTTGAGTTTTCACCCCTTAATATGTAAGCGTTACCATTTCATCCATAAAATGAACAAGTACACTTACTATATGTACGATTTTTATTTTATAATATTACGAAAATTACTAATATTTATATTATCAATTTATTTCCAGTGCTCGTCAAGAAAAGATTTTGGCGAAATTTGGGGGTTAGGGTTTATAACGTCGAAGGGCGACAAATCGGGTTATTCCTATAACAACACTGCACCATACACGAGGGACCCGACAATCACATACGCCGGGTGGACCTTCCATTTTTCAAGCAGCAAAAAACTCACTACCACCAAAATTATCGTATGCACCAATCCAGCATCTACATACGACTCTTCAAAAAAGCGATATGCCATTGCACCTAGTAAAACAGCAATCGTAGGCCGAATATAATTCGTCATCCGCTTCACCTTTGGAGAATGTTTGAACTTTTTCAAAATGCTGAGTAAACCAATCATTAAAAGCAAGGATGGGGCCACCGTCGCAAAGATGGCAACCACTGCACCCAACACACCTGCCTGTTGGAATCCAATATAACCTGCCATTTTTGTGGCAATAGGACCAGGTAATGCATTTCCAATCGCAATGACTTCACTAAATTCATGAACGGAAAGCCAGTGATAGCGATGGACGACTTCATTTTCAACAAGGGGAATCGAGGCAGGGCCACCACCATAGCCTAGAATTCCTGGAATTAAAAAAGCAATAAACAGCTGTACGTAAATCATTATTGTTTCTCCTCCTGCTTGTCCTTTTTTAACAAGGCAATTGCCAGTAGGACTCCCACCAAAATACCTGGATGCACACCTAACACATCTAAAAAAACGACACTCGCCGCTCCCAACAAGATTGCTTTCGTCCATCCAAGACCTTTTTTGGCATTCATAAAAAATTCCCACGTTAATTGCGCAAGCATGACCCCAACTACTGCCAGCACTGCTTTTGTCATCCCCTCCACCCAGTCAAGACTTTTAAACGAGGCCAACGATGTTAGCAAGACAATCATTAAGAGAATCGTGGGAATTGTCGTAGCCAACAGAGCATTGATCATGCCCAACCACCCACCAACACGATAGCCAATATATCCTGCCATCTTTGTTGAAATGGGGCCAGGCAATGTATTACCAAGCGCGAGGATATCACCAAAATCATCATCATTTAGCCATTTGTAATGGTCAACCGCTTCTTTATGGACAAGCGGAATGGAAGAAGGTCCGCCACCATATCCAAGGAGGCCAATTTTGAAAAACGCAAGGAAAATATGGAATTGCTTCATTTTTACTAATTCCTTTCTGAAGCTTTTTCATCAAAAAAAGAGGAAGCCCATATTAGGCTTCCTCTTAGTGTTTTCTATTATTTTTCTTGTATTCAAATTGCTATTGGCCATAAGTTTTGGCTATTGGCCGTTAATATTGGCTATTAGCCGTATTTTATCATTATTGACCATAAATCCTGATTATTAGCCATATCTCCTGTCTTACTCCCCAAGTACCTCAATCATCGTACGAATCGTTTCTGTTAAATCCGCTAATGACCAACTAGGTAGACCACTTTTCTTGAGTGCAAGCTCATGTGAGGCTGGAATATGAATAAATCCAGCTCTCATCGTGAGCTGTTCACGCTCAATCTTATGCAAAACCGAGTACATCACATTGTTGCAAAGATACGTCCCGGCTGTGTTTGAAATCGAGGCTGGGTATCCTTTTTCAACCGCAGCATCTACAAATGCCCGAATTGGTAATGTGGAAAAATAACCCACTGGACCATCTTCCTCAATCGGTGCATCCTGCAATTTCACGCCATTGTTATCGGCGGCTCCATCACGGCAGTTGATTGCAATTCGCTCCGGTGTAACTTTATTTCTGCCAGCTGCTAACCCCAATGAAATCACAACATCCGGCTTTACCTCATTGATATGTTCAATACATTGTTTTGCCGATTCCGCAAAGTCTACGGGAAGGACTTTTCCGATGATTTCATAACCACCAATGGTTTGCCCCTCCAATGACTTCACAATCTCTTCAGTTGGATTGATTGGATTATCCAAAAATGGGACAAACCCAGTTAGTAATAATTTTTTTCACGTTCTCCACCTCTTATTATGCTAGAAAAAATGCTCCATATCCGAGTGCTCCGATGATCACATAGGCTGGATGAACCTTCAGCTTTTCCATTAATACAAAGCTTACCACTATAATAATGATGGTTTGCCACAAGCCAGCATCGACATAAGAAGTTGAGAAGAAGCTGATTGTCATTGTTCCGAGCAACACCGCAATCGCAGGGCGTACATAGTTGGACATGCGTTTTACTTTTGGCGAATCCTTGTGTTTGTATAAGAAACCTAGTAACACTACCATTAAAATTAAAGATGGTGCTACGGTTGCAAAGATTCCCACAAGTGCTCCTGGTATACCCGCTACGTCATACCCAATATAACCAGCCATTTTTGTGGCAATAGGCCCTGGTAGTGAATTTCCAAGAGCGAGGACTTCACTGAATTCAGAAACGGTTAACCAGCCGTAACGTCCCACGACTTCATTTTCAACAAGTGGAATCGAAGCTGGACCGCCTCCGTACCCGACAATTCCTGGTATAAAAAAGGCTAAGAAAATTTGCCAATAAATCACATGCCAACACCCTTTTCTATTCTTTCTTCAACCTGTGGAGCTTTGTCTCTCTTGACGATTGCTGCAACTAACAGAACTCCAATGATGATTCCTGGATGAACCCCAACAAACTCAATTAATAAAAAGCTCACCACAATGATTCCTGCTGCAAATTTCCAGCCTAAGGAGTCCTTCGATTTTTTAAAGAAATCCCATGTTAAGGTTGCAAGCATGACACAAACTACCGGAACAACTGCCTTTGTCATCCCCTGTACCCACGGCTGGTCTTTAAATGAAGATAAAAAGGTTAACAGGATGATCATCGCAAAAATGGTTGGAACGATCGTTGCTAATACGGCATTTATCATTCCTAACACACCTGCAACACGGTATCCGATATAACCGGCCATTTTTGTCGCGATAGGTCCCGGCAATGTATTTCCAAGGGCAAGCACATCGGAGAATTCGTCATCATCCATCCATTTATACTTACCCACAACTTCTTTATGAACGAGTGGAATCGAGGAAGGACCTCCCCCATAACCCAAGAGTCCCACACGTAAAAATGCCAAAAATAGATCAAGCTGTTTCATACTATCAACTCATTTCTGTTTCAATTACCAAGATGCAATACTACCATCTGTTCTCGCTTCGGTACCACCTGAAAGAACACCTGTCTTCGGGTCTCTCCAAATAATTTGGCCACGGCCGAAGCTGCCTCCATCAAGTGCCACTTGGATTTGATGGCCACGTCTCGCAAGTGCTTGCGCAACATGGGTAGGGAAGTTTGGCTCAACCAGTACTTTTTTATCTTCAATCCACTGCCATCTTGGCGAATCAAGTGCCGCCTGTGGGTTCAAATGGAAATCAATCGTATTCATAATGACCTGTGTGTGGCCTTGTGGCTGCATGTATCCACCCATGACACCGAATGGACCAACCGCTTCGCCATCCTTTGTTAAAAATCCTGGAATGATTGTGTGGTACGTCTTTTTACCAGGCTCTAACGCATTTTCATGAGTCGGATCTAATGAAAAATCATGTCCGCGGTTTTGTAAGGAAATCCCTGTTCCCGGAATCACAATTCCAGAGCCAAAGCCCATGTAATTACTTTGGATATACGAAATCATGTTGCCTTCAGAGTCCGCTGCCGCCAAGTACACAGTACCTCCACGCGGTGGTGTGCCTGGTTCTGGCGTTAGCGCCTCATCACCGATTAGACTTCTTCTTTCTGCTGCAAATTCTTCAGATAAAAGCTGTGCTGCACTTACAGACATTTTTTCAGGGTCTGTTACATATTTTTTTCCATCCGAAAATGCGAGTTTCATAGCTTCAATTTGCTTATGATATGTTTCCACTGATTCTTTTTCCTTGATGTCAAAGCCGTTTAAGATGTTGAGTGCCATTAATGCAACAATTCCTTGACCGTTTGGCGGAATCTCCCATACATCATAGCCACGATAGTTTACCGAAATTGGCTGTACCCATTGAGGTTTATAATCTGCTAAATCTTCTTTTGATAGGAAACCACCATGCTCCTTGAAAAAGGCATCAATTTTATCAGCGAGCTCACCTTTGTAAAAGCTTTCTGCATTTGTTTCCGCGATGGAACGTAACGTATTCGCATGACCTTCAGAGCTCCAAACCTCTCCGATTTCTGGTGCACGACCTTCGGGAGCAAACGTGTCAAACCAGCCTTTAAATTCTGGAGTCGTGAACGTTTCTTTATATTTTGCGTAGGCAGCCTTCCAGTATTTTGATAGAACAGGTGATAATGGATATCCTTCTTCCGCATACTGAATCGCAGGCTTTAATACTTCCGTTAATGGCAGTTTTCCAAAACGTCGAGATAGCTCTGCCCATGCAGAAGGAACGCCTGGCACAGTAACAGGCAGTAAGCCATGAGTCGGCATTTTCTCGTGACCTCTTGATTTTAACGCATCGATTGAAATGCTTTTTGGTGCTGGGCCACTTGCGTTTAGACCGTGCAATTCACCCTTTACCCATACAAGTGCAAATGCATCTCCGCCAATCCCGTTTGAAGTAGGCTCGACAACCGTTAAAGTAGCAGCGGTCGCGATTGCCGCATCAATTGCATTCCCGCCTTTTTTCAAAATGTCCAACCCTGCTTGTGCCGCTAAAGGCTGAGAGGTTGCCACCATCCCATTTTTCGCAAAAGTCGCCATCCGTTGTGAAGCATACGGGTAATTCAAATAATCGATATTCATTTTAACATCCCCCTTTATGTACCCTTTTTGACAATTGTTAGTTATTTTTTGAAAATCAATTAACAAACGGAATTTATATTCTATAATAATGATTATAATTGAAATTTAAAATATATTCTATATTTTTACCAAAATAGGTAAAAACGTTGGATATTTTTACTTTGAGACTTATAACATTTCGTAGGCATGTCTATATTTTTGATGTGCAAATGCTACGCCGGTGGTAAAATAAATGTAAGCAAATAAACCGTTGAAAAGTGGTGGTGCAATGAAGATTGATGAAACGGATAAAAAAATTCTAGAACTGTTAACGATAAATGCGAGAATGTCCTATGTGGATATTGGCAAAGAACTCGGTCTTTCAAGGGTGTCAATTCGTGAACGCGTCAATCAACTGATTGAAAAAGGAGTAATTGAAAAATTTTCAGTTGTGATCAACTCTGAAAAGGTAGGAAAAGGGGTTTCTGCGTTCTTCGAGGTCGACTGTGAGCCAGCTTCACTTGTAAGGGTTGCGGAAACGCTGGCAAACAACCCAAGTGTCGCAAGCTGCTATCAAATGACTGGTCCAAGTACCTTGCATATGCACGTTCTTGTCGAGGACTTTGCGAAGCTTGAAAAATTTATTAATGAAGAGCTTTATAGTTTGGACGGAATTACGAGGGTAGAAAGTCATATTTTATTAAGAAGGTTTAAGAGTCGAACAGGTCTTAAATTATGATGGTGTCAGGTCGTGTGCCTGAGACCATTTTTTATTATTGATAATATTTGATGATTTAGAAAAAAATAGTATCAAGAAAGGAGGGATTGCAAATGTCTGTACTGAAGTGGCTAGCAGGATTGAGCGTTGTAATGGCCTTGCTTGTGGTTGGATCACTTGGTGTATTTGCTGGAACACAGCCTTTGGAGCCGATTCAAAAAATTGAGGTCGAAATGAACGATGACTATTTTAACCCGAAAGCCATCACGATTCCGAATGGAAAACCAATAGTGTTGGTCTTACGAAACAATGGTGTGAAGGAACACACATTCACTGTAGAAAAGCTCGGAATTGACTATGAAGTTAAACCAAAACAAATAAAAATTGTTACTGTGGCACCCAAAACGTCTGGTACATATGAATTGATATGTCGGTACCATTCCAAGGAAGGAATGAAGGGACAAGTCATTGTAAAATAACAAGGCAAGGCCAATTGGCCTTACCTTGTTTCATTATGCTGCTCTTTCTTTTTTCGAAAAAAGATAGATTGAACTGATAAGCAGAACAAAAATGAATAGAATCGATACAGTTAATGATAGAGTAAAATATTTTTCCGGACTGCCTGTTAATAGAAGGCTGCTTGCGTGTGTTGAAAGCCTTGCTGGGCTCCATGTCATCCATTTCGATAATAATGAAGTAACGGCCGACAGCCCAATCGCTACTAATAATGACACAAAAGCCACAATTAAATTGCTTTTAAACAGTGAGCTTAATAGAAGCGTCACCGTCACAAGGAATACAAGCCATGTCCCGTACACAAGTGAGCCTTTCACTAATTCCCCAAATCCAATATCGCCAATTAACACTCCGGTGTAATACCAAGATGCTAAGATTCCTAGGAAAAATGAGCCTAGGGTCATCAATATGATACTCATCCATTTTGCCGTAATATAATTTGCGAAGGAAACTGGTTTTACGAGGATTATATCTGACACACCGCTATTCTTTTCCGCTGCCACAATCCCCATAAACGCCAGTACCAATACGAGAATCCCGATTTGACTATACTGTCCCAGCGTTTGCACGATGACCTCTTGTGGTGTTGGGATCGGTATTTCAAAAACCGCTCCCTCTGGCAGTTCGCCTGCTGCCTTAATAATTTCCGGCAAATAATACGAAGTAACCGGCTGCATGATTCCTAGTAAAATGAAGACAAGCGGGATCCATAGGATTTTAAAATTCCGTGTCATTTCGATCCATTCTTTTTTAAACAATACGAACCATTGGTTCATGATTTCACCACCTTCATGAATACATCCTCGAGGGACGACTGCCCAATTCTGAATGACGAAACGGGTATGTTTTTCATCAATATATCTTGTAAAATAGCATTTCTTGCAACATCAAGCTGTGTGACAACAATCGTTGCTGTTGTTCGCTCTGTTGTCACTTCATGAATAGATTCGATGGCCGTTAATCCGTTTGCCCAGTCTCTGATATCTGTTTCTGCCTCAATCGTAATCACGTCATGCTGATGCTTTTTTCGTAAATCCGCTAACGAATCACTTAGAGCCAATTCACCTTTACGAATAATGACAATATCATCACAAACCTCTTCTGCATCATGCAGAACATGGGTGGAAAACAGAATAGTCGTTTTCTCTTTCAATTCTCGCATCATTTCAATGACTTCCCGTCGGCCGACAGGGTCTAGTGCAGATACCGGTTCATCAAGCATCACTAGCTTTGGTTCATGAATCATCGCCTGCGCAATCCCTAGGCGCTGCTTCATTCCCCCAGAAAAACCTCCGATTCTCTTTTTCCTCGCATCTAAAAGTCCTACTAATTCTAGTAATTCGTCCGCTTTTTGCTGAGATTCCGCTTTTGATAAATTCGCTAGTTGCCCGACATAGACTAAAAACTCATTTGCCGACATCCAGTTGTAAAAAACCGGGTGCTGTGGCAAGTAACCGATGTACTTACGGATATCACCATTGTCCTTGCCATCGAATTCTATTTTTCCTGAGGTTGGATGAAGGAGTCCTGCTAGCATCCTCAAAGTTGTTGTTTTTCCCGCCCCATTTGGTCCTAGCAAAGCTGTACAGCTTCCTTTTTTTATACTAAAGGAAAGATTATTAACCGCTGTTTCTTTTCCAAACCGTTTCACTACATTTTTAATTGAGACTAGATTTTCCCCCATTCTATCTCTTCCTTCCAATTACAAAATAGAGAATCGGACCAATCATGCTAATTAAAAGAATGACAAACACCCATAAAATTTTAGGTCCATTTGTTTCTTCACTTCTACCAAGGTCGACTAAAGCTGTCACCATTAAAATTAATTGAATCACAATAATCGGAGCAATTAGTGCCCAGTTAATACCTGCCATAGAGGATCACGTTCCTTTCAAATGTTTTTCCGAAGATAATACGTTTGAAGGTAGGAAAAAGTTCAGAGGAAATTACATATTTTTTTGGGGGCAGAGGGACAGGTTCATTGTCCCACCAATTTTTTACAGGTATGTGAAATCCGTCCCCCTGTCCCTTACATAAAAAAACCGACTACCCTTTTTGAGTAATCGGTTGGATTTTAGCTAAAGTTGCCACCACAGGCTAGACTACTGTTTCTCCTTGCTTATGCTTTCGCCATTCCGATTGAAGCATCAGGTGAGTTTGCATTTTCCTCATCTGTTGCATCTTCATCGTCAGCAGGAGTGCCTTCTTCGTCAGCTGGCTTTTTATTGTCTTCTGGTTTCTCTTCTTCTTTTGGTTGCTTATCTTCTGCTGGTTGCTTTCCTTCTTCAGCTTGCTTTTCATCGTCAACTTGCTTGTCTTCTTCTTTACTTGCTGCTTTGTCCTCTGTACCTTTTTCACTATCTTCAAGTGAAGTTACAGTTTGTCCAAAGTACTCAAGTGGATTAACAGCTACACCGTTGTTACGGATTTCAAAGTGTACGTGAACCGCAGCTTCTTTGTCAAACTGGTTTTCTCCAGCCATTCCAAGGACTTCACCTTGTTCAACTACGTCACCTTTTGCCACTTTTAAGTCTGCAAGCGATTGATACATTGTTACAACACCGTCAGAATGTTCGATTTCCACGACATTTCCGTGTAATGGATCTTTTTCTGCACGACTAACTGTTCCAGCTAATGATGCAACAACTTCAAATGTCTCACCATTTTTAGCGACAATATCAATTCCTTTATTTGGGGAATAAATATTGTTATAGACTACAAGAGCTGCTTCTTGCTTTTCTGCTGAAGCTTCTGCATCGTAGAATTCCCTAAAAACTTGGATTGCATCTTCGTCAATGACAGGCATCTTAAATTTTTCTCCCGCTTGGTTTACTGGAACACTTGGCTCTTCACCTGTAGCAGTTCCTGGTTGATTTTCACCATATTTCAAATCATCCTTCGCTACATCGTCTTTGCCTTGGAACCATAAAACCGCGGTCAGAATGAGTGCTGCACTAACTAAATAGATTGCTGGAAATACCCAACGCTTTCTAAAAAAACGTTGTAAACTAGATTTTTGAGAAGTACGTTTCTTTTCTTCCTCTCTCATGTTTATCACCTCAGCAACCATTCTGAACACATTCGCGGAATTATATACATTTTCAAAAAATTTTTTTCGATTATTTTTCGACAAACCTCAAAATATTATTCATAGATTCACAAATTTATCCCAAAAGGGGTCCAGTTGGACGTTGTATTTTGGACTAATGTGTGGTGAAACCAGGTGGGACCACGGGGACGGTTCCTGTGGTCCGGGGTAGTGGGGGAACCACGGGGGGACCACGGGGACGGTTCTTGTGGTCCGGGGTGAAGGGGGAACCAGGGGGACGGTTCTTGTGGACCGGAGTAGTGGGGGAACCAGGGGGACGGTTCTTGTGGCCCGGAGTAGTGGGGGAACCAGAGGGACGGTTCTTGTGGACCGGAGTAGTGGGGGAACCAGAGGGACGGTTCTTGTGGACCGGAGTGTGGGGGAACCAGGGGGACGGTTCTTGTGGACCGGAGTGTGGGGGAACCAGAGGGACGGTTCTTGTGGACCGGAGTAGTGGGGGAACCGGA
>NZ_HE610986.1:893973-908542 GCF_000285535.1 Bacillus timonensis
CAAATTTCCTCCTCCGTTTTCCCTTCCATATGCCCGATGAAGGGGATTCAAACAAATTTCCTCCTCCGTTTTCCCTTTCATAAGCCCGATGAAGGGGATTCAAACGAATTTCCTCCTCCGTTTTCCTTTTCATAAGCCCGATGAAGGGGATTCAAACGAATTTCCTCCTCCGTTTTCCTTTTCATAACCTCAATGAAAGGGATTCAAACAGGTTTCCTCTTTCGTTTTCTCTTTCATAACTCCGATGATTCACAAATTCTTCCCAAAAGGGGTCCAGGTGGACGTTGTATTTTGGACTCATGTATGGACCAGGGGTGAACCAGAGGGACGGTTCCTGTGGCTCGAAGTAATGTGGGGCAACCACGTGAACCGGGTGTGAACCACGGGGACGGTTCCTGTGGCTCGAAGTAATGTGGGGCAACCACATGAACCGGGTGTGAACCACGGGGACGGTTCCTGTGGCCCGGAGTCGATGAAGGACTTTTACCAACGACATACCTCTCATTCGGCTCTTCATCATCCCGATAAAGGACTTTCTCCAGCAACATACCTCTCGTTCGAAACTTCATCACCCTGATGAAGATCTTTCTCCAGCAACACTTCCTCCCTTTTCATCCCCAAAGTAAACACACAAAAAGTATCTCCATCACAATCCCAATAAATGCTATACTATGTTAGTACATTTCAAAAAGGAGAGTCTCCAGCATGAAAGCTTTATTACGATTTCTACTAGTCATTGCACCGTTTTTATATATGATTTTTATTTTCATTTTATCGAGTCTACCATCAGATGCGATCGTGAATACACCGTTTTCGTGGGACCAGGCGTTTAAAGAGTCGCTACACTTAATCGAATTTGGGATCCTCTATGGATTTTGGGTTTTGTTTTTCCTCATCCAAGGAAAATTCACCCGGAAAACGAGTATTCTTTCGGCTGTTCTTGCCATCGCTTATGGATTTTCCGATGAGTTGCACCAATACTTTGTCCCATATCGGTCCGCGACCGTAATTGACCTCGTGAAGGACACAATTGGCGTGCTTGTGCTTTTTTCTATCGTAAAAATTAGTTATTTTGGAGGAAAGCTGCCACGTTTAAAAAGGCTTTTAAACCGAATTGAAGGTTTAAACAACAAAAATGCAGAAGGGAATTAACCCTTCTGCATTTATTTTTTCACTGTTAGTTTATTTAAAAAGTTCTCTGTGGACGAAACTTCTACTCCTTGGTAGTAGTGTTCCACAATCTCCTTGTAGCTCTTGCCTGCCTTTGCCATTCCGTCTGCACCATATTGACTCATCCCAACTCCGTGGCCGTAGCCCTTCGTTTGTATGACGATAACATTTCCTTTACGCTCCCAATTAAAATCAGTTGAGCGCAAGCCAAGCTTTTCACGAACTTCTCTGCCGGTAAAACTCTTTCCGCCAACTTCAACCGTTGCCACACGGTGTGACCCCGTTCTCGCTGTGACTTTTCCGATATCTTTGCCATTGCCAAGTTTAATCCCAAGCTTTTGTTCAAAGTCTGAAACTGGCAGTTGCATTTGATCATAAAATTTCTCCGTATCAACATCCCATGGACTTTCCACACTTTTTAAATAAGGATACGCATTTTTGTAGTAATCCTCGGAATTTTCCGTGTACCCATTACTCGTCGAGAAAAATTGTGCGTCAATAGGTTCTCCATTATATGTTAAGATTTGACCTTGGGTTTCCTTAACGGCTTGCGTAATTTTTTGGATTTTCCAGTCGTAATCACCTTTCCATTCCGCTTTTAATTCCTCAATGCTTTTATATACCTGGTGATTAATCGTATCTGACACGTCAGCACCTTCTGGAACGCCAATCTTTTGGTCACTTAACATATGTCTCACTACATACGTTCTTGCAGCCAACGCTTGAGCCTTCAGTGCCTCTATTTCAAACTTCGCAGGCATTTCTTGCGCAAGCACACCCACCACATAATCTTCAAGTGGCACATTTTCAATCTTCTGCGCACTGACACGATGTACAGCCACCTCTACTGTCGGGCCAGAAGCAATCTGAGGCGGTTCGGGATTTGATTGTCGTTCTTCAGCCAGCTTTCCGACATCCTTATCGGAGAACGGAATGACAAGCATTGATGGAATCAATAAGATCAAGACAAAAAGGACAGAAACTAGTACAATGATTGGTTTAATCTGTTTCATGAATGCAAGCCTCCACTTTGAAATTAATGCACGTAAACATGCACCTATATATCAATACTTATGGTACTGGACAAGCATTTATGACTCGAATAACGTAAAAAATAATTATGTTCTAGCATCTACCGAAATACATTTTAAAAAGAATAGGGAATACGAAAAATGGGGGCGAACTTGGTTAGTAGAATATGTCTCGCACTTGCTTTGTTAATCACTGTTTTCATTTTTTCATTTTTTCATTATTACTTCTTATCATTCCAAACATCTTGTTTGTTTTAAAAAAGGATTGAACTCTCTTTTTATATGTATAAAAATAAAAAAGCTAGAGATATTACCTTGTATGGGTAATGTCCCTAGCTTTTTGTGGTTAGTCAAAAGTTTACCTTTGCTTCTTCCACTAGGCTTTCTGTTTCTTCATTTATACGTTCAATGTCAGCACCTAATGCCGCTAGCTTTTGATGGAAGTCCACATAACCACGGTCTAAGTGCTTCAGTTCTGTTACACGGGTGTAGCCATCTGCAACTAATCCGGATAAAATAAGTGCAGCTGCTGCGCGTAGGTCTGTTGCAGCTACTTCAGCTCCTTGAAGCTGAGATTCACCGTTGATGATAACAGAACGGCCTTCAATTTTAATATCACCGTTCATGCGGCGGAATTCTTCAACGTGCATGAAACGATTTTCAAATACAGTTTCCGTAATCATACTTGTGCCTTGCGCACGAAGTAACAATGCCATCATTTGTGATTGCATATCTGTTGGGAAACCAGGATGTGGCATTGTTTTAATATCCACAGCCTTTAATTTTTCAGGTCCAATTACACGTAAACCATCTTGTTCTTCAATGATGGTCACGCCCATTTCTTCCATTTTTGCAACAAGCGAGCTAAGGTGTTCTGGAACTGCACCTTGAACAAGAACATTACCGCCTGTGATTGCAGCTGCCACCATAAATGTGCCTGCTTCAATGCGATCAGGGATAATATTGTGAATTGCACCATGCATTTCTTTTACACCTTCAATACGAATCGTGCCAGTGCCGGCACCTCTTACTTTTGCTCCCATTGCATTTAGGAAGTTAGCAAGGTCAACAATCTCTGGTTCTTTTGCACAGTTTTCAATAATGGAAACTCCATCAGCCAATGTAGCTGCCATCATAATATTTTCAGTAGCTCCTACACTTGGGAAATCCAAATATACTTTGGCACCGCGAAGTCTTCCATTGACTTCAGCATCAATATATCCATTTCCTACTTTTACAACTGCACCCATTGCTTCGAATCCTTTTAAGTGCTGGTCAATTGGTCTTGAGCCAATCGCACAACCCCCAGGAAGAGCAACTCTTGCATGACCATTACGTGCAAGTAACGATCCCATAACAAGTACAGATGCGCGCATTTTTCGAACATATTCAAAAGGTGCTTCTGTTTTTAGCTCTCTTGATGCATCGACAACGATTTGGTTATTTGCAAAGGTAACATCTGCATTTAAAAAACGCAAAACCTCATTAATCGTATATACATCTGAGAGCGTGGGTACTTCATTTATCACACTTTTACCATCACTTGCTAATAAGGATGCAGCGATAACTGGCAAAACGGCGTTCTTTGCGCCTTCAACTTTGACTGTGCCGTTTAGCTTATGACCGCCGCGGACGATGATTTTTTCCAAGGTATTCCCCTCCGCGTCCCATTTTCTATATATTCATATTCATTCATGACAATTGGTGTTCCATCTTGACTCTGTTTAATGGAACCCATTCTTTTCATGTTCATTTCTTTTCGTGAAAAATTTCATTCACACTGATGTAGTATATGCAACCCACCAGGCAAATGTCTCTATTTTGGGTTGTATGCATGTTCACTTCGAGTAGTCTTTGTTTTCAAAAAATTGGCTAACTCCGTTGCAATACGGGCAATTCCAAATTTGTTCAATTTTACACAAAACCAATTTACATCATATCATTGGAGCATCATTGGTACAAGTGAAAATTGTGGGATTTTCGCAATATTTGTCGACAAAAATTTGGTATTTTTGAAGGAATATTATCAAGTAAAAATTTCACATATTTCACATAGTACATGTAATACGAAAAGAACTACTTGTTTATGAGGGTTTGTCTTCTTTTATAGACAGTTTTTTATTTATAAAAACTATTCTAGAAAAAGAAGGTAGACTTGATGATATAAAAGTAGGACAATCTTACGCGTTTAACGTTTGTGGAAATGTCGGCAAAATCATCAATTCTAAAATGTTCCTTCGTATTAATATTCCAATATCATCCAATGTATTTTTCCTGTCCATTGGTATACTAAGGATTGTTTTGATAAAAAGCCATGTGCTTATCCGTATTAACTCGTGTATTTACTGGATTTCCTCTCCTTACTTACATTTTTTCCAGTTGCACCATTCAGATACGTGGAAAGTAGTGGAGAGACCAGATGATGTCTACTTCAAACATCCTTTTTTCATTTTTTTCTTGTATATCGTTTTTACATTCAAATGGTTATTTTGAATTGTATTATACTTGGTAATTGCTGTGACCATAGGAGGTAATCTAAAAAGAAATTGCTAACGGTTGATCCAATTGCAATTGTCACAAGAACGAGTAGTACCCGAACTTGAAAAACATGATTTGGCTTCACCAAATGCTCATACCGAATGCTCTGCAGGGCCCACCAAGTAACCGCAATAAAAATCAAATGAGAAACAATACTTATAAGTGCTTGATACCCGAAACCCGCTAACATTAAACTAACCACTCCCTTATGTACCTAAAAAATAATCAAACACACCACTCCATTTTACCACCTTCTACCCCAGAAGTCCTCAAAAACAAGCACCAAAAGTGAACCAGGTGAGCCACAGGGACGGGACGGTTCTCCTGGTCCCATATGAAAAACCGTATTAATTAAGATGGTTGATGTAAATTTCCATTTTATGGAGAGCCACAAGAACCGTCCCCTTGGTCCCTTGGTCCCTTGGTCCCCTCGCTCCCGAAACGGCAAAAAAGGAAGAGGCATCCCCATACCTCTTCCTTCATATATACACCCCTGTTTAATTTTATCCTATGAAGTCTGCAAAGCTTTCGAATTGTTGTATGAATTCGAAGGCGACTCCTGGGAAGATTCCGAATCCGATGGTTCCGATCACTGCAATAATCACAACAACCAACACCCCTGTTGGCAATTTAAGTTTCGAATCGTCCGCTGCCGGTCTAAAGAACATTTGCGTTAAGATTCCGAAGTAGTAGAAATACGATACAACAGTTGTCGCTATCATAACCGATGCTAGTACATAATGCGGTGGACTTGTCACAAATGCGCCGATGAAGATTTCCAGTTTTCCGATGAAGCCAGCAGTACCAGGAATACCCGCTAATGAAAGGATGAATATCCCTAGTGCTACAGCCAATACTGGCGAACGCTTATACAAGCCGGCAAACTGACTAATATCTTCCGAGTCTGAATTCTGCGTAATTACTTGAAGTATCGCAAAGAATCCAAGACTCATGAAGAGATATGCGACTAAATAGAACCAAATTGCATCCATCATAAAATAGGAGAAAGCAACAAATGCTACTAATACATATCCGGCGTGGGCAATACTTGAGTATGCCATCATCCGCTTCACGTTTTTCTGTCTTAGTGCAAGTGTGTTACCAATAATCATCGTCGCACCTGCGATTATCGCTAATAAATCCTGTAGATGGAACAATAAAAACTGTGTCTCATCAGTTCCAGATGGTACTTGAATGAACGCTGTTACCACAATTCTCAAGATGATGACAAAGCCTGCTGTCTTTGAGACAACACTTAGAAAGGCTGTAACAGGAGTTGGTGCTCCCTGATATACATCCGGTGCCCACATATGAAACGGAGCAGCCGCAATTTTAAAGGAAAGACCAACTACAATCATAAAGAATGCAAGTGCAACAATGTAAATATGCTGTGGATCCTGCAAACTTCCGAACGCCATGAAAATCTCTTTTAAATTCGAAGTTCCAGTTAACCCGTAAACATAACTGACACCGAATAAAAAGATGGCTGTTGAAACCGTCCCGTTAATGACATATTTCATCGCAGATTCATTTGATAGCATATTGTGCTTTCGGATTCCGGCTAAAATATAGGAAGAAATCGAAAGCAGCTCTAACCCAACAAATAAGGTAATCAAGTCCGCACTTGATGTCATGATCATCGTACCTAAGAGTGCTGCAAGAAGTAAGTAGTAAAACTCACCACGATATGTGATACCATCTTTGGGCTCATAGCTCATCGCAAGCAACATTACTAATCCAGTGCCAACTAATAAAAGTAATTTAAACGCAATCGCAAACGAATCAAGTCTAAATGTATCGTACAAAATGGACGTAACGTCATTCCCAATTAATGAAACTGTAAAACCAATTGCAACAAGGATACCAACAATCCCAATCCAGCCAAGTGGACGTCGATCCCTCTCTTTTCCCATAAATAAGTCGAGTAACGAAAGAAGGGTTGCAACACCGATGATGATAAATTCTGGTGCCATTACTCCCCAATCAAAGCTTAGCAAAGTTTCTGTATCCATCGGCTCACCCCCCTAACCCTAGCATGATAGTTTCAAGTGCAACCTGAAGTGGCTGTGTAAGCACGTTAGGATAAACACCAATCAATACGATAAACGCAAGTAAAACAAATACCGGTACCATTTCAATCGGACGTAAATCAAATGCACCCTCGTAGGAATGATTTGGTTTTCCGAATGTCACATTCAAGACGGCACGTAATAAATAAACAGCCGTCATAATAATACCGATTGCCCCTATTGCAGCAAGAACTGGCATTTCTTTAAATAATCCAAGGAAGGCCATAAATTCACTAACAAACCCGGACATTCCCGGTAGTCCAAGTGAAGCCATTGCTGCCGCTAATAAAAATCCGGCCGTTAGTGGCATCACCTTAGCAAGTCCACCTAGCCTATCAATATACGACGTTCCAGCACGCTCGTACATGACACCGATGAGGAAGAACAATAATGCGGAAATTAAGCCGTGTGACACGACCTGGAATACAGCGCCTTGAACGCCCGCTTCGTTCATTGCACCAAGCCCAATCAACACAATTCCCATATGGGAAATACTTGAATACGCAAGAACCATTTTGAAATCTTTTTGAACAAACGCTAAAAATGCTCCATATAAAAGGTTAATAACCCCGAGCACAGCAATAATCGGTGACAATTTGCTAAACTCATCTGGGAAAAATCCCATTCCGAAACGGATTATCCCATATGCTCCAATTTTTAAAAGGATACCAGAGTGAATCATTACGATAGATGGTGGTGCTTCTACGTGAACGCGCAACATCCATGTATGCAACGGAAAAATCGGCAATTTAATCCCAAACCCGATAATGATTGCAATCAATAATCCGAGTCGCAACTCCTTAGAGAATTCACCTGGAATTGGCAAGGTATCAGGTGGGCTTGCAAAAATGGCTGTTAATGCCGCAATATTCGTTGTACCAGCCTTTGCAAAAATGATCATAATGACAATCAGCAAAATCGCAGAACCAAGCCCGTTATAAATTAAAAAGCTAAACGCTGCTTTTTCTTTTTCAAAATAGCCCCACTTCCCAATCAGGAAGAACGTAGAAATGAGCGTCATTTCGAAGAACACAAAGAATAAAAGTAAGTTCCCTGCTGTAAACACACCAAGCATTCCTAGTTCAAGTAAAAGGAACAGCATGAAATAACCTTTCCATTCCTTTTTAATATGAACAGACGCGATTGCAGCAAGTGTTGAAATCACAGTTGTTAATAGGACGAGCACTAAAGTTAGGCCATTAAGCCCCATTTCATAGCTAACTTCCCATGGGTTTCCTTTTGGCATAAACCCAAACCAATAGACGGTTTCCTTAAATTTTTCAAGATCACCGCCTCCTGTATAAACCCCATACACATATAGGGCCAATACTAGTGACGGAATTGTTGCTAAAACCCCAACAAGTTTAATTGTTTTTTCTTCTGTTTTTGGTACAAAGGCAAGAACGGCGATACCTAGAATCGGGAAGAATACTAAAAGTGAAAGAATAAATGAACTCATCTTAAGTACCCCCCTGTCAGTGCCACCACGAGAAGTAAAATTGCTAATCCCACAAAGGCAACAGATGTGTACATTTGAACTTGACCGTTCTGAAGTTTAGCCCCAATCTTTCCAATCCCTTGTGTTGCCTGTGCCACGCCTTTTACAATGCCACCTACTAAAAATTCATCAATATATCTTAAAAATAAGCTGAATACCTTTGTTGCATAGACAACGGTCATGTTGTAAAATTCATCGATAAAATATTTATTGTAAACGATGCTGTACATAATGGGTGCTCGTGAGCTGAAGAAATCTCTTGAAATAGATTTCCGTTGATACATTGCATATGCAAGCAAGAGACCAAACAGAGACGCAAATGTGGCAACAGCCATAATCCAACCTGGCCCCTCGACATGACCTGCTCCATACAGGTTTGTTCCTTCTGTTAACCAATCCCCTAAAAATGTTCCAAACCATGGTGTATTCACATAACCTGCTACAACAGCAAGGATACCTAAAACAATCATCGGTATCGTCATTGTGCTTGGTGATTCCTTGACATTTGTCTGCTTGCCTCTTGCCTCACCAGTGAACACCATGAAGAACAAGCGGAACATATAAAACGCTGTAAAGAAAGCTGCAAGCACTGCTAACCAGAACAACACGTAATTTCCATGTTCCCAAGCTGCAATTAAAATTTCATCTTTACTAAAAAAACCTGAGAATAACGGAACACCACTGATGGCCAAGGTTCCAATTAAGAACAACGGACCTGTTAGGCGAAGCTTTTTCCATAATCCGCCCATTTCTTCAATGTTCTGCGTATGAACGGCATGAATCACGCTACCTGCTGCTAAAAATAGCAATGCTTTAAAGAAAGCATGTGTCATTAAGTGGAATACTCCTGCTACATATCCTGCAGATCCTAATGCAAGCATCATGTAACCAAGTTGACTTACCGTTGAGTACGCAAGAACACGTTTAATATCTTTTTGTGCTAATCCAATTGATGCTGCAAAAATAGCGGTAAATCCTCCAATGATGGCGACTGTCATCATTGCCGCTTCGCTTGCTGCAAATAACGGAAACATTGTAGCAACTAAGTAGACCCCTGCCGCAACCATGGTAGCTGCGTGGATTAAAGCTGAAACAGGTGTCGGGCCTTCCATCGCATCCGGTAACCATGTATGAAGTGGGAATTGACCGGATTTACCAACAGCTCCCACAAAAATTAAAATCGCGGTTAAGGTAATCATCGTGGATGAAATTTCTCCAGCACCTACTGCGTTAAAAATTTCATCATATTCAAAGCTGTTAACTTGCCAGAATAATAGAATCATCCCAATTAAGAGACCAACATCACCGATACGCGTCATAATAAACGCTTTTTTCGCCGCCGCTTTCGCTTCTTCTTTGTAAAAATAGAAGCCAATTAAGAGGAACGAACCAAGTCCAACAAGTTCCCAAAAAATATACGTTTGCAGAAGGTTCGGTGAGATAACCAAGCCCAGCATTGCGAAGGTAAACAACCCAAGGTACGCATAAAATACGGGAAAGCGATCATCACCATGCATATACCCTTTTGAATACATATGTACTAAAAAACTGACAAGCGATACTACCACTAACATAAGTGCATTTAATTGATTGACTTCAAACCCCGCTGTTAAGTGAACATCCCCAATTGATAACCACGTGCTCTCATATTTGTATGTTGGATTCCCGAGTCTCGCTACGAGAACCAACACCGAGTAGACGAATGAAACAAACGTAAGCAGAATGCCTATATACGCACTCGACTCCTTCATTCGTTTACCGAATATAAGAAGGAACAAAAAAGAGATAAGCGGGAAAAGCGGTATGATCCATGCATTTTCCATCATCGTATCACAATCCCCTTCTTTGACTTGCGATTAAAAAGATGTGCAGCTTTGGTTAGCCGCTATCCACAATTTAACCGTAATTGTTAATGCTTCATCGTATTCATTTCATCAATGTTAACTGTGCGTTTATTTCGGTAAAGTGCCATCAAAATGGCTAATCCTACAGCAAATTCAGCTGCCGCAATGGCAATGGTAAACAGCGAGAAAATTTGTCCCGTAATGCCAGGAACCACTCCGTATTTACTAAAAGCCACAAAATTGATATTCACTGCGTTCAGCATCAACTCAACTGAGATTAACACGATAACTGTATTTCTTTTTGTGAATGCGCCGTATAGGCCGATACAAAACAGAATTAACGCTAGGACAAGGTAGGCTGCTAATGGAATTGAACTCATTCCTCTTTCGCCTCCTCTTCATTTTCTTTTTTCGCTAAAATAATCGCACCTACTAACGCAACTAGTAACACGACAGATGTTAATTCAAATGGAATTACATATTTTGCATAGAGCTCCATCCCAATTTTTTCCGTATTGTTCACATGTAGGTCTGTTGCTTGCTGACCGAAATCCAAATCATAAATACCGAGGTAAACGGCAATACCAAAGGCAAGGATTCCAAAAACGACAAGTAGTGTCCGACCACGACTGACTTTGGGCTCATTTGTGTCATTATGTTTCGTCAGCATGATTCCAAAGAGCATTAAAATGGTAATGGCTCCTGAATAAATTAAGACTTGCACAGCTGCAACGAATTCGGCATGAAGCATGACGTACAAACCTGCGATACTAATGAAGGTGAAGACAAGTGCGATAACCATGTGTATGACCTTTTGGAGGTTCAGCATTAACACACCGCCGCCAATCGCACTAAGTGCAAGGACTATGAATGCTAAAAATTCTCCAGTCACGCTTTATTCTCCTTCCTTACGTTCGTATCATTTTCATCTAACCACTCAAGGTTTTTAAACAAGTCATCACGACTGTATTCCGCCAGTTCAAAATTGTTTGTCATGACAATAGCTTCTGTCGGACAAACTTCAGTACAAAGGTCACATAGAATACAAATTTCAAAGTTGATGTCATACGTATCAATGATTTTCCCTTTTTTGGTCGGATCAGGATGCTTCTTTCCAGTTAACTGGATACAATCGGTTGGACAAATGTTGGCACATTGATTACATACGATACATTTCTCCGGATAAAATTTTTGGATACCACGAAAGCGATCAGGTAGTGGCAGTGGTTCATTCGGATAATCATATGTGACTTTTTTATAGGTTAATTGATTAAGGGTGTATTTCATCCCTTTCAGTAAGCCAAACATATTTTGTCACCCCTTTTTATAGGTATTGTTGGCATTCGAGAGTTCGCGAACTTTTTAAAAAAACAGTTCCTTAATTAACGCTGATAAGAAAATGTTTGCCAGTGCAATTGGAAGTAGGACTTTCCAGCCGAATTCCATAAGTCTGTCCGCACGTAAACGTGGGAATGTAGAACGGAACCAGATCAAGACAAAGATAACCAAGCTAAACTTCAAGGCAAACCAAACGGCGCCTGGAATGAAGTCTAAGAATAGAACAGGTTTCCAACCTCCTAAGAAAAGAGCAGTGGTTAACGCTGCCATCGCAAACATATACACATATTCCGCAAGCATAAAGAATGCCCATCTAAATCCTGAATACTCAATGTGGAAACCAGCCACAATCTCTGATTCTGCCTCAGGCAAGTCAAATGGCACACGATTGAGCTCCGCGACAGACGCGATAAAAAACACGATAAAAGCAATCGGCTGTGCAAAAATAAACCAAACCTTATCCTGGGCTTCGACGATATCAGATAGATTTAAGCTACCAGATAATAAAATAACCCCGATTACTGACATCACCAGTGGAATCTCATAGGAAATCATCTGTGCCGCTGCACGCATTCCTCCCATGAGGGCATATTTGTTATTCGATGCCCAACCACCAGCGACAATACCAATCGTTGTAAGACCGGAAACAGCAATATAATAGAGCAAACCTACGCCAATGTCGGCAAATTTATAGCTATCCGTAAACGGAAGTGCTGCCACAACCATAAAAGCCGGAGCAAACGCAAGCACTGGTGCGATAATAAATAATGGTCGGTCCGCAACCTTTGGAATTACGTCTTCTTTTATCAGTAGTTTCAGGACGTCAGCGACCGTTTGTAAAAGTCCCCATCGTCCACCAACCTGGTTTGGACCCATACGTGCTTGCATAAATCCCATGACCTTCCGCTCTGCAAGGATCCCATATGTAACAAATCCTAAAATGACAAAAAGCAGGATGGTTGCAAGTAGAAAGAAAATACCAAAATTCAGCCAACTTGGAGGTGAATTCAGTAGGTTATCAATCATTAGCCATCAACCTCCCCAAGGACAATGTCTATTGCACCTAAAATTGCAATCAAATTTGCCATATTCTCACCCTTTAAAAGTTTTGGGAGGATTTGGAGATTGTAGAATGACGGACGTCTAAATTTCAAACGATATGGTTCCTTTTTTCCATCACTCGAGATATAGCAGCCAATTTCTCCACGTGGCGATTCGATTCGTACATATGCTTCACCCTTTGGCGCTTTAATGATTTTCGGAACCTTTGCCAAGATTTCTCCCTCTTCAGGGAACTGTTCTACTGCTTGCTCAATAATCTTTAAAGATTCCTCAATCTCAGCCATACGACAATGGTAGCGCGCCCATGCATCTCCACCGTCTCTCGTTGGAACATCAAATTCAAAGCGGTCATAAATGGAGTATGGTTCATCTTTTCTAAGATCCCATTTCACCCCTGTACAACGAAGGTTCGTACCGCTTAAGGAATAATTTAAAGCATCCTCCTTCGTGTACTTACCAACACCAATAACACGGTCGCGGAAAATTTCATTCCCTGTTACAAGTTGGTGGTATCCAGGAAGCTGTGACCTCATATAAGGAACAAATTCTTTTACTTTTTCAATCCAGCCTTCAGGTGCATCCCATTTAACCCCACCAACACGCATATAGTTAAAAGTCAGTCTTGCCCCGGAAAGCTCATTTAATAGATTAATAATCATTTCTCTTTCTCTAAACGCGTAAAGGAATGGTGTTGTAGCACCAATGTCAAGTAGGTACGTCCCCCACCAAACAAGGTGACTTGCAATCCGACCTAATTCCATCGCAAGGATACGTAGATACTCAGCCCGTTCTGGAATCTTAATGTCCATCATCGTTTCGACAGCGTGACACAGCACATAGTTATTGGTCATTGCCGATAAATAGTCCATACGGTCTGTGTACGGAATAATTTGTGTGTATTGCAAATCCTCTGCAAGCTTTTCAGTACCACGATGTAGGTATCCAATTACAGGTGTAGCTTCTTTGATGATTTCTCCATCAATTTTAACTACAAGACGGAATACTCCGTGTGTACTTGGATGCTGTGGTCCTACATTTAGGAGCATTTCTTCTGTACGGATCATATGCTACACCTCCACATCATACGGTTCATAATCTTTTCTAAGTGGATATCCGACCCAGTCATCTGGCAACAGGATTCGTGTTAAATTTGGGTGTCCCTCAAATTTAATTCCAAGTAAATCATACGCTTCACGTTCTGGCCAATTTGCCCCTTCCCATAATGGTTGTAAGGATGCAGTTATTGGCACATCACGGTCAAGCTTTACTTTTAAGGCAACAGATTGACGGTTTTTATAAGAGAATAAATGAACATATATTTCCATGTGGGTTTGGAAGTCTGTACCATGTAGTTCTGATAAATAATCGAACCCAAGTTGTTCATTGTACTTTAAAAACTGTGCAACCTTATAATATGTATCTGGCTTTGCAACAAGTGTTGGTACATCTTTTGATAGTGTATTAATATATGAATCTTCTAAAACACCTTCTCCTAAGTGTTCCGTTATGACTTTCACATACTTATCCAAATATTTTTGGTTTGGAGACGGTGTTACCTCTTCTACAGCTTCTTCAGGTTCTCCACCTGCCGCGGCTTTCGCTTTCGCTGCTGCAGCTGCCTTGGCCTTCGCTGCAGCGATTGCTTTTGCTTTATCCTTAGCAAGATCGTCGCCACCACCGCCAGCTGCCGCTTTTGCTTTTGCCGCTGCCGCTGCTTTTGCCTTGGCTGCCGCTACTGCTTTCGCCTTGGCTTTTGCTAAATCGTCATCCGATCCATTTGCGCCAACCTTTTCAGCCGCTTTCTGTTTCGCTAACGCTGCGGCCTTGGCTTTCGCCGCTGCGACAGCTTTTGCTTTTGCCTTCGCTAAATCATCATCCCCAGCTGATCCAGCCTCTGCCGCCTTTTGCTTCGCTAACGCGGCAGCCTTGGCTTTCGCCGCTGCAACAGCTTTTGCTTTTGCCTTCGCTAAATCATCATCCCCAGCTGATCCAGCTTCTGCCGCCTTTTGCTTCGCTAAC
>NZ_HE610986.1:909102-954962 GCF_000285535.1 Bacillus timonensis
GCCGTTGCCTTATCATCATCTCCTGTTGTTTCTCCGGATGCTGCTTCTGCCGCCTTTTGCTTCGCTAACGCTGCAGCCTTGGCCTTTGCCGCTGCAGCTGCTTTTTGCTTCGCAAGATCCAAGTCAGTTCCTTCAGATGATTCTGATTTTTTATCAGACCCAGCGTCCTCTTCCGCTTGTTGTTTCGCCTTTTGCTTCGCCAAAGCCGCGGCCTTGGCTTTCGCCGCCGCTGCCGCCTTTGCCTTTGCAATATCTATATTTTCTTCCTTCGATTTTTCTTCACCATTTGCTTCAGCCGCCTGTTTTTCAGCTAGTCGCTTTCTTGCAGCTTCCTTAGCCTTCTCAGCAGCCTCCCGTTTACGTTGTTCCAGGTCTTTTTCTTCGCTCACGCTAAATCACCTTCTTCCCCGTTTTAGCCTCATAGCGAATCTTTTCTCTTAATTTATTAATCCCGTAAATCAGGGCAGCTGGATTTGGCGGACAACCAGGAATGTACACATCAACCGGTACAATTTGGTCTACCCCTTTCACAACCGCATACGATTTCACATAAGGACCTCCTGCAGTTGCACACGACCCCATTGCAATCACCCATTTCGGCTCAGGCATTTGATCATACAATCTCTTTAAAACAGGAGCCATTTTCTTCGTCACCGTACCTGACACAATCATACAATCAGATTGACGCGGAGACGTACGGAAAAAGGAACCAAACCGGTCTAAGTCATAATGGGAAGAACCTGTCCCCATCATTTCAATCGCACAACAAGCCAGACCAAATGTAAGTGGCCACAACGAATTACTTCGTGCCCAACCTTTCACCTGCTCCAGCGTTGTCAAAAATACACTTCTCTTCAACTCTTCCATCTCTAAATCTGAAATTCCATCCATTTTTAAATCCATTTTAACACGCCCTTCTTCCAAGCATATACTAAGCCGATAACGAGCATAACAACGAAAATGAACATCTCTACTAATGCGAAAATTCCGAGTTTTTCGTAGGCGACAGCCCATGGATATAAAAATACAGTCTCAACATCAAAAATAACAAACAATAGCGCAAAAATGTAATAGCGTACATTAAACTGTACACGAGAATCATGGAATGGCTCAATCCCACTCTCATATGTAGTAGCCTTCTCCTCACTCGGTGCATGTGGTCGTAGCAACTTCCCCATAAACAACGCCACAATCGGGAGTAGAATACCTAACAACAAGAAGACAACCACAATCAAGTAATTATTCAAATACTGATTCAACAGATCCTCCATGCAGCCCCCTCCAATATCACACAATATTTTATTACCAAAATATTATGAATGTAACCGAATACATTATATCACTTTATCTGACCCAGTGTCGACCAATCCTTCCACTTATTCTATGAAATTACCATTTTTGACAAAACGGAGAAATACAGGCGGTGTATTCCGTTTCCTTAAAGCAATTTTCACTATTCGCCTCACCACCAATCACATTCCTATTTGAAGTAATAATTACTCCAAAACATCACCAATCCAATCAAACCCTAAACCCATTTCATCCATAAATTTTAATTATTATTCTATACTTATAGACTATTGTCCAAACACTAAATTTATCAGTGATAAATCAAAATTATTGCCTAATACGAAAAAAGGACTACTTAAAAGCAGCCCCTTACCTATATTACTTCAACTCAATTGTCACTTCTAAGTCCTCCAAAAATTTCGGAGCCTTTTGTTTATACGTGACAACCTTGATATCTTCAACAGCCACATCAGCCTTGCATTCAATCACATACTGCTTTATGGTGCCCTCCACTCTTTTTGGTGCTTGTTCTGAATAATAGGATTTGCCATTCTTATCCTCAATCCAAATACTGTTTGCCTGCCAGTACGCATCTTCTCCGTCAGTTTCCACGGTTAATGTCACTATCCCATTTTTACTCATTATGTCTACTACAGTTATTTCCCCAATGTCTCCTTGTGACAGCGTCAAATTTTCCCCTACCCAGTTTCCTTTTACTTCTTCTACCTTATCATTTCCTGCTAATAAATAAGGTTTAATCGTTAAGGACTTTGGCAAACTTTCAAGAGGTTCGAAGTATTGGGTCATTGTCTGCAGTATTTTTCCGTCCTTTGTGGGACCTCCCCCACCTCCACCACTTAAAGGTTGAAGAACACGCCCTTGGTCATCCACAACCTGATAATCCATCCAATCATACTTTTTACTTTCAAAGGCTTTTTCATCGATCACCTGTCGAAAAGCTATTTCGGTACTCGTTGGGAAGAATGTAACTTTATCATAGTGGATTGTTAAATCATTGGTTTCTACCGTTTGATTTACCAAGGTTGACCGATTTTCTCCCTGTTTTGTAATAGGCAATTCAACATACATTGATTTCTCATTCAGAGACTGTATGCCAAGCGTAAACGACTCAGGAAGCTTCTGATCTATTTTAATGCTAATCACACCTGCATAATCCCCATTTTCTAATATTTCGCCACGCTCACCCATACCATAGCTCACATGTTTACCATTAACTGTTAGCTTAAGTGGCGACAATAAATCAGCCGTACTCGCTGTCTTATTCGTATACGATTCGATAAGATACCCAATATGGATCTGAGACCCATCATATAAACTCTCAGTAAAGGTTATGACTTGACCATTGATTTCGACTTGCTGACCTAATAATGTAGTTAAACCCTTTTCCTCTCCCTTTTGAGCCCCAATATCACCTACCATTTTAAAAATAGACCCGATTACTGGAACAGATTTCAGCGTTTCGGCTAATGTCGGGGACATAAAGGATACGCCAAATAAAAGAAAACCCACTAAGATAACTGCCGCTACTGGATAATAAAAACGCGGAACTCTTTTTTTATTAGGAAGAGAACGAAGTGTTTCATTTATACGCTGATCCACACTTTTTGGAATTTGAGGATTTGAGTTCACGCTCATTTGCTTTTCCCATTTTTCCATACTGATCCCTCCTCTTTTATATCCCAGTATTCTCGCATTTTTTCACGAGCGCGTCGTAATCTTGTCTTAATTGTATTTTCAGGAACCTCATAAATGTGTGCCAACTCTATGATTGACATCCCTTCTATATGAAAAAGCTTCAACAAGTGAGATTGCTCTTTAGGTAGAATGCTCAACATTTGTTCCATCTCCACTGTCTCAAAACCGTGGTCCTGTGTTTCGAGTTCCAACCATTCCTCCATATGAACCACATTCTTTTTCTGCCTCAATAGCTGATAGCATTCATTTAAAACTATTCGACACAACCAACTTTTAAAATAAGCAGGTTCTTTTAACGTATTCATTTTTTGGTAGGCTTTGAGGATAGCCTCTTGGATTGCATCTGCGCAATCTTCGTCGTTCACTAAAATGGTTTTGGCAACGCGGTACATCAAAAGCTTATGGGCCATGATTAGTTTTTCAAAAGAAGAATTGCTCCCACGCCGTGCCTTTTTCACCTCTTTTTCAATATCCAAAGTCCGCTCTCCTTTCTCGGGTCGACCTAATCCTTAGATACAAGAAAAGGGCAAAAGGTTTCATTGAAAATAAAAAACCTTATTTAATGGCCAAAATCTGTTAAAACCATTTTATAAGGGATTGCTTGGAATCTTATTAATCAGTATTTAACCAAAATAGCTAACCTGCTATCGACGGTATTTTTACCCTATCGGTCCTATTTTGATTCTATCAGTTTTATTTTGTTGCTATCAATTTTATTTTCATTCTATCGACTTTATTCTGATTCTATCGACTTTATTCTGATTCTATCGACTTTAGCCTTACTCCAAAAACTACAAAACCCCCAGAGACTTCAAGCCTCTGGGGGTTTCCATTAACAAATTAGTATTTGTTTTGTGTTACATTTAATCGATTGATGGCACGTTTTAAAGCGAGCTCTGCTCGTTTAAAATCGACATGATCAGTTTTCGCCTGCAAGCGCTGTTCAGCGCGCTTTTTTGCTTCGCTAGCACGGTGAACATCAATTGACTCAGCTGTTTCAGCAGCTTGAGCAAGAATTGTTACTTGGTCAGGACGAACCTCGAGAAAGCCTCCACTTACAGCCACAAGTTCAGTGTTGCTTCCCTTCTTAAGTCTAACTGCCCCTACTTGAAGAGGAGCAACCATAGGAATATGTCCAGGTAAGATACCCAGCTCACCACTTTGAGCTTTGGCACTTACCATTTCCACATCAGCTTCATAAACTGGGCCATCAGGAGTCACGACATTCACTTTTACTGTCTTCATTTTATACCCTCCTAGGTCCCGTTAATTATGCTTCAACACCCATGCGCTTTCCAGCTTCTACTGCTTCTTCAATTCGACCAACTAGACGGAACGCATCTTCTGGAAGATAGTCGTATTTTCCTTCTAGGATTTCCTTGAATCCACGAACAGTTTCTTTAACTGGTACGTATGAACCTGGTTGTCCAGTGAACTGCTCCGCAACGTGGAAGTTTTGAGATAAGAAGAATTGGACACGACGCGCACGGTGCACGACTAACTTATCCTCATCACCTAACTCATCCATACCTAGGATTGCAATGATATCTTGTAGTTCACGGTAACGTTGTAATGTTTGTTGTACTTGACGTGCAACATTGTAATGCTCTTCACCAACAATCTCAGGAGATAAAGCGCGAGAAGTAGATGCTAATGGATCCACCGCTGGGTAAATACCCATCTCAGAAAGCTTACGCTCAAGGTTTGTTGTTGCGTCTAAGTGAGCAAACGTTGTAGCTGGAGCCGGGTCAGTATAGTCATCGGCAGGAACGTAAATTGCTTGGATTGACGTTACAGATCCAACGTTTGTAGATGTAATACGTTCTTGTAATTTACCCATCTCAGTTGCTAGAGTTGGTTGGTAACCAACGGCAGATGGCATACGACCAAGTAGGGCTGATACTTCAGAACCTGCTTGTGTGAAACGGAAAATGTTATCAATGAAGAATAACACGTCTTGGCCTTGCTCATCACGGAAGTATTCTGCCATTGTAAGACCAGTTAAAGCTACACGCATACGTGCGCCTGGTGGTTCGTTCATCTGTCCGAATACCATCGCAGTCTTTGAAATAACTCCAGAGTCCTTCATTTCGTAGTATAAGTCGTTTCCTTCACGAGTACGCTCACCTACACCAGCGAATACGGAAATACCACCGTGTTCTTGTGCGATGTTGTTGATAAGTTCTTGGATAAGAACTGTTTTACCAACTCCGGCACCACCGAATAGACCGATTTTTCCACCTTTAATATATGGTGCAAGAAGGTCTACTACTTTAATACCAGTTTCAAGAATTTCAACCTCAGTTGAAAGTTGTTCAAATGTTGGTGCTTCTCTATGAATAGCATCACGACGTGCTTCCGCAGGTACTGGTGCATCAAGGTCAATGTTTTCACCTAGTACGTTAAATACACGTCCAAGTGTTACATCACCAACTGGTACAGAAATTGGCTTACCAGTGTCAGTAACCTCTAATCCACGAACTACACCATCAGTAGATGACATCGCAACTGTACGTACAGTATCATCACCAAGGTGAAGCGCAACTTCTAATGTTAAATTGATGTCAACTTCGTTTTCGTTACGCGCACTATGTTTAATAGTAAGGGCGTTATATATCTCAGGAAGATGGCCACTGTCAAACTGTACGTCTACAACAGGACCCATAACTTGGGTAACGCGTCCTTTTGTCATCGTTTTCCCTCCTAACTTACTTTTAGGAAGTTCAAAAAGTCCGGGAAAAATTGTCGTCGAATCTCTTCGTTGGCTTGCTTCTCCGGTGCTCATGTATTACCTCATACACTCCGCTCCTCAAAGCTTCCCGCCTCGACCTTCTCCGCCCTTTTTGTCCTCCTTTTTGAACGTCTATTTACATAAAGTATGTTAATTTTATTTTTGTTTTTACTCGAGTGCTGCTGCTCCACCGACAATTTCCGTAATTTCTTGCGTAATTGCCGCTTGACGTGCACGGTTGTAAGAAAGAGTAAGTGAGTCGATAAGTTCTTTCGCATTGTCTGTCGCGTTTTTCATCGCAGTCATACGAGCTGAATGTTCACTTGCTTTTCCGTCTAAAAGTGCTCCGTAGATGAGACTTTCAGCATACTGAGGTAGCAATACCTCTAAGATATCTTCTTGTGAAGGTTCGAATTCATAAGAAGTTTGTTTTTTATTTGCAGCTAAATCTGTTAAAGGAAGTAGCTTTTTCTCCGTTACATCGTGTTGAATTGCACTTACGAAGTGGTTATACCACATGTAAAGCTCATCATACGTACCATCTGCAAACATATTCACAGTCGCATTTGCGATTTCCTTAATTTCAGCAAAAGATGGCTGATCAGATAAACCAGCGATTTCTAAGCTAACAGAAATTCCTCTTTTTACAAAGAAGTCTCGACCAACACGACCGATTGCTATTACTGTGAACTCGTCATTGCTTTTATGACGTTTTTGCATGGCTTGGTATGCACCACGAATTACGTTACTGTTATATGCACCAGCTAATCCACGGTCAGATGTGATGACGATATAAGCAGTCTTTTTAACTGGTCGATGAAGTAACATTGGATGGCTTGCATTTGAGCTACCCATTGCGATATTCGCTACGACCTCTTGAATCTTTTCCATATATGGAACAAACGATTTTGCATTTGCTTCAGCACGGCTAAATTTAGATGCCGAAACCATCTGCATCGCTTTAGTAATTTGACTTGTTTTCTTTGTTGAAGTGATTCTTGTTTTTATATCACGTAAGGATGCCAAAGGTTCTCACCACCTTTTCCTCGATTATTCGTAAACGCTTTGGAACCGAGTCTTCCTAGCTTTTATTCAGATAAGCGACGAACTATGAAAGCACGTCGCTCTTCATAATGTTAATTATTCAGAAACCGCAAATGTCTTTTTGAAGTCATTGATTGCAGAAGTAAATACTTCATCTTCTGGAAGCTTACCAGTTGATTTAATGTGATCAAAGATTTCAGCTTTACGGTTATGATCTAACCATACAAAGTATTCTTCTTCAAAACGAGAGATATCTTCGACTGGGATATCATCTAAGAATCCACGAGTTAACGCATATAGAATCGCAACTTGCTTTTCTACTGCTAGTGGCTTATTTAGACCTTGTTTTAATACTTCAACTGTACGAGCACCACGGTTAAGTTTTGCTTGAGTTGCTTTATCAAGATCAGAACCGAACTGAGCAAATGCTTCTAATTCACGGTAAGATGCAAGGTCAAGACGTAATGTACCTGATACCTTCTTCATCGCACTGATTTGCGCTGATCCACCAACACGAGATACGGATAAACCTGCGTTAACGGCAGGACGTACACCTGAGAAGAATAGATCAGATTGTAAGAAGATTTGTCCGTCAGTGATCGAGATAACGTTTGTTGGAATGTATGCAGATACGTCACCAGCTTGTGTTTCAATGAACGGTAAAGCTGTAATTGACCCGCCACCTTTTGCGTCAGAAAGCTTCGCAGCACGCTCAAGTAGACGAGAGTGTAGGTAGAATACATCCCCTGGATATGCTTCACGACCTGGAGGACGACGTAGTAATAATGAAAGTTCACGGTATGCAGAAGCTTGTTTTGTTAAGTCATCATAAATAACTAAAACGTGCTTTCCATTGTACATGAACTCTTCGCCCATTGTTACACCCGCATATGGAGCTAAGAATAACATTGGAGCTGGTTGAGCTGCAGAAGCAGTTACAACGATTGTGTAATCTAAAGCACCATTTTTACGTAAGGTTTCAACAACACCACGTACTGTTGATTCTTTTTGACCAATCGCAACGTAAATACAGATCATATTTTCGTTCTTTTGGTTTAGAATTGTGTCGATTGCAACAGATGTTTTACCCGTTTGACGGTCACCGATGATCAACTCACGCTGACCACGACCGATTGGAATTAACGCGTCAATCGCTTTAATACCAGTTTGTAATGGTTCATGAACAGATTTACGATCCATGATACCAGGAGCTGGGCTTTCAATTGGACGAGTTTTTGTAGTTTCGATTGGACCAAGACCATCAACTGGTTGTCCTAGAGAGTTAACAACACGGCCGATCAATGCTTCACCAACTGGAACTTCCATGATACGTCCTGTACGACGTACTTCGTCACCTTCACGAATGTCTGTGAAAGGACCAAGGATGATAATACCAACGTTGTTTTCTTCAAGGTTTTGTGCCATACCCATGACACCGTTTGAAAATTCAACGAGTTCTCCAGCCATGACATTGTCGAGGCCATGAGCACGTGCGATACCGTCACCGACACTGATAACTGTACCAACTTCGCTCACTTGTATTTCAGACTGATAGTTTTCAATTTGCTTTTTTATCAGCGCACTAATTTCTTCAGCTTTGATGCTCATGAATTTCACCCCTATCTTTTAGCGGATAAGTTCACGCTCTAAGCGATCCAACTTACCTTTTACACTTCCATCAAATATACGATTTCCGATTCGGAGCTTAACGCCACCAATCAGACTTGTATCTACAATGTTTTGAATACGTAATGATGATTTTCCTACTTTACTAGCAAATACGCTTGAAATTCCTGCTTCCTCTGATTCTGTTAAAGGACGAACAGAGTAAACAGTTGCATCCGCAATACCGCGCTTGTCATTTGCCAATGCGATAAATTCATCCGCGACGTCTGCAATGATATCTTCACGATGACGGTCAATTAGTAAATGTAACGTATTTAATGTCATTTGTGAAAAGCCCTGAAATGCATCCGTAACAATCGCTTTTTTCTTGTCGACTAAAAGCTTTGGATTTCTTAACAAAGATTGGAATTCATCACTATTTGTAAACACTTGTTTAATCGTACGAATTTCTTCTTCGTACTGATCAAGTGCATTTTGTTCACTTGCTAATTGAAAAAGAGCTACTGCATATCGCTTTGCTACGATCCCTTTGCTCATTGCCCTTCTCCTACCTCTTGAATATATTCGTTAATTAACTTCTCTTGATCTTCAAGGCTAAGTTCCTTTTCGATAACCTTAGAAGCAACTAACACAGAAAGTGATGCAACCTGTTCGCGTAAAGCTGTAACAGCTTGTTCTTTTTCTTGAACGATTTCTTGCTTTGCAGCTTCTTTTAAACGGTTTGCTTCTTCACGAGCAGCTTGGATAATTCCTTCTTTCTGCTCTTCACCTAATTTTCGTGCGTTTTCGATTAACTCAGCAGCTTCTACACGGGACTTTTTAAGTAGCTCACGTTGTTCTTCTGCTAATTTTTTTGCTTCTTGGTGATTTTGCTCTGCAGAATCAATTTCATTCGCGATATGAGATTCACGTTGTTTCATGATATTCATGATTGGACCAAACGCAAATTTACGAAGTAACGCTAATAAAATGATGAATACAACCAATTGGAAGATAATATCTCCAAGGTTAACAGGCAGCCCACCAGCCGCAGCGCCTAAGACAAAAAGATCTAACACCTATATTCCCTCCTTTTGCGAGTTCCACGTCGAAATGGAAGTCCTTATTTTCATATCAAGTGCGGGATACCACACGAATTCTATTCGAATTTTCAATAATACAAAGGAATGGCGAAGGTTCTCTTGGAATGATCTTCGCCATTTTGTTATCTAGCCTTCACTTTTGAATGTTACGAACTAAGGGATTACCTTATCAATAACGTCAAGGAAAGCTTCGAGAAATCTTCTTATGAGTTAGCGCCGAATACCATGAACGCAATAACTACTGCGATGATAGGAATCGCCTCAACTAACGCAACCCCGATGAACATAGTAGTTGAAAGTTTACTTTGTGCTTCTGGTTGACGAGCAATCCCCTCAACTGTACGAGATACGATAAGACCGTTACCGATACCAGCACCTAGTGCTGCTAAACCAATTGCAATTGCTGCTGCTAATAAACCCATTGAAATAGTCCTCCTTTAATTGTATAAAAAAATAATTGTAATTGTATTTGTTTGCCCAAAAAGTCTCATTTTGGACAAGGTTTATTTTTAATGGTCTTCACTCACTTTGTGAGAAATATAAACCATTGTTAACATTGTAAAAATGTATGCTTGGATGGCACCAACAAAGATACTAAATCCTTGCCATGCTATCATCGGAATAAAGGCTCCGATTGTACCTAAAATTCCTCCAAAAATGCTATCGCCATAACCACTTACTGCCATACCTGCAATTAATCCTAGTAAGATTTCACCAGCATAGATGTTACCAAATAGACGCAGTCCGAGAGTTAATGTGTTTGCAAATTCTTCGATAATTTTTAATGGAAACATAAATGACATAGGTTTAAAGAAATCTTTCCCGTATTCTTTAGCACCTTTCATCTTAATTCCGTAGTAGTGTGATAATCCAACAACCATAACCGCTAGTGTTAACGTAATCGTTGGATCAGCGGTTGGAGACTTCCACCATAACTCATGGCCGAAAATGACCGCGAATGGTAACCCTAAAAAGTTTGATACAAGGATATACATTAATAAAGTAATCCCTAGTATTTGGAAGCGCCCGCCTGTTTGCCAGTCCATCGAACTTTTGATTATTCCTCGAACAAAGTCCATAACCCATTCCATAAAGTTCTGAGCACCAGTTGGCTTCATTGCAAGGGTACGAGTTCCAAGAACCGCAATAATGAAGACAATCACACTTGCGATTGTGATCATTAACATGTTAGATGCACTGAACCAAAGTCCAAACAATTTAAACGTAGGAGCTTCGTGACCCAACAGTATTCACCTCTCTTCCCATATTGTCTAGCACAAGCTATAACCTGTGCCATAGTCTATTTATGAAGTTTTTGAAAAAAGAAATCTATCATAATGACAAAATAGGCTGTCATTAATCCAATAATCATACTACCTAAATGAAACATTTCTGGATACTCCATTACGACCAATACAGCTAAACCAGCGACAGCCATTCTGGACATTGTTCCAAGCGAACGGACTTTACGTCCTTCTTCAAAAGCTTTCGTAAATTGCTTATTTTTCCTAGCTAACGTGAATAGAATCCACAAACTTCCTAGTGTCCCTAATAATAGTCCTAGGAAGACCGATTTGTATGCAGTGAATCCCCAGCCAAGTACATAGATTGCAAGTAAGTAGAATATGTATTTACGATATCTCGTAAACGCTATGGATAGATCCTGCATATCAAGTTAATCTCCTGAGAAAAAATGATTGACTAGACGAATTGTTGCGTAGACTCCTGCTGCTAGTCCTAATAGAAGGCCAATAATTAAAAAAAGTGGTTCGGTGCCTAGCATTCGATCAATCCATCTGCCGAGGAAAATACCTAGTAGAATAGATCCTACTAGCTGAGATAGAATACCAGACATAAGCGCATAGGCTCGTAAAGGATATTTGTCATTTTTACGCATCAGCATCCCACACTTTACGCGTTAGAGATAGGTTTCTAATGTGTCTGAAAATACTTAATTTTACAAGTAATACACAGATGTAAACCTTCTCATTTATACCCTTTGTAAGCATACAATAGGCACCTAGTAATGTCAATTGTTTGGAAGGAAAAAGTTCAGCTTCTCACAAGCAGTTTTTCATTGTTCCACATCCGCTTACAAATGCCATATTATCGAGTTTTTGTTAGTCCTATTATCGTAGTAGTAATTCAAAAATTCAAACAGTGTTCACAAAAAATTCATAATTCGACTGTTTAAATCGAAACCACTTAGACACCTTCGCGCCAGTCTCATTCAAGTTCATTGAACATGTCTTCTCCACAATCTATAAAAAGATATCCAGCAGAAGTGATTGACTTCTGCTGAAATGTTTTAATGGCCGCCTATCATTGTATCTTCGAAAGAGATTTCTGTTTCAAGTATATCCTCTTTACCCGCTTTTTTTACATAAATGATAGCTTTGAATATCCCTCTAAGTTTTCGGGCCTTCCGATTTACTTTTTTCTCTACTAATCCTCTCGCTACATTTCTGTCCCAATCTAAAAATGTCACGAACCTCAAAGTATCCGGATCATAAAGAACAATCCCATACTCTTCCGCTCCACCAGGTAAATATAATTCGTAACGAAAAACATCCTCTTGATCTCCTTTTCCAAACTGGAAGCCCATAATCCGAGGATAATTGGGTTCTTCAATCACATACATATATGGAATGTGATACCGATTTTTTCCTTCTTTTAAATACAGATTGCCGTCATGTAAGCCGGCTCCAATTGTACTTGGGGTAATATCCATTCCGATTGTGATAATCTTCTTTTGTTTTGGTTTTACGGTAAAAGGAAGCGGCAAATCCCATTGAATTCCTTCTATACTTTTCGGAACCTCAAATGAATATTTCTTTTCCTCATCAGATTGGTTATCTACCGTTATTTTCATTGTCTTCTTCGTGCGGTTGTCCTGATGGTGTAGCATCCCAGCTGAAAAAGAGCCTGGATAGAGCAATGTTTCCGAGTGGATGGCTTCATGGAGTTGAATTCTCCCTGCACCTTGTTCATAAGGCTTGTACAAGGTTCCGTCTTCTTTTTCTAAAAGTCGGGCCGTATTCATTAAAGCCGCTTTTATTTGTTCTGGACTCCAATTCGGGTGTGCTTGTTTTAAGATTGCACTTGCTCCGGCAACATGCGGCGCGGCCATACTCGTCCCTTGCATTTCCTGATAGCCATTCGGAATCGTGCTGTCAATCGCCACACCAGGCGCAACCACGTCAGGCTTGATTGCCCATGTATGTGTAACCGGGCCACGCGAACTAAACGAAGCAATTGTATCCTCAATTTGCATGAATGACGTTTTTACTACCTGCTTCTTCGATTTGATTTGTTTTTTAAGCCATTCTCCATCTTCCTTCGATAGTGAAGCAACTGGTATCGGAAGCTCTTGTTCGAGAGTCCCCGAGAAGTTCCCATCTGTATTATTATAAATTAACACCGCAATTGCTCCAGCTTCGTATGCACGTACCGCTTTCTGTGTAAAAGTGATTTGACCTCTTTCCATTAATACAATTTTGTTTTTTGCCTTTGGGAATATCGACTCTGTACCAATTCCTGCTTTGACGATTTCGTACTTTTTTTGGAGTTTCCACGGAATGGAGCCTTGGAGGGGTTGAAGCTGAATTTTTCGATCAGCAAACCCAACTGTTAGATAAGGCAAAGTCATTGGTGGTGTCGACGCACCAACCGAAATTGCCTTTGAAGATGTTCCTGGTGAACCAACGGTCCAGACCATCGGCCCTGAGTTCCCACTTGAAGTGACTGCAACAATCCCTTTTTCTGTTGCTTTATCTAGGGCAAGACTAGTTGGCCAGTCCGGTCCATTGATTGTATTCCCAAGGGATAGATTAATGACATCAACTTTATCTTCGATTGCTTTATCAATCGCAGCTATGACCTGTTCGGAGGTTCCCATCCCTCCTGGCCCTAACGCACGGTAGCCAATGATATCAGCTTCAGGTGCGACACCTTTTATTTTTCCATTTGCCGCAATAATCCCAGCAACATGAGTTCCGTGTGAGGTATTACGCCCCTCCACTCCTTTTGTTTCCATCGGGTCATCATCACCGTCGACGAGGTCGGAGCCACCCTTATAATTTCTTCGGAGGTCTGGATGTGTATAATCAACACCCGTATCAATGACTCCAACCTTCACTCCCTTACCGGTTAGGCGATGATCGTTTTTATCAAAATGACTACGTATTTCTTCGCCGCCAATAAAAGGTACGCTTTCCTCAAGTGAGGCATGATAGGTTGCAACAGGTGAACTATGTTGAATGCCTGATTCTTTTTTTAACTTTTGGATATCACGTCTTTTTCCCGTTACAGAGAAGCCTGGAAACACATGCTTGTATATGTGGTTTATTTTTAAGGAGGAATATGCTTTGGTTTTTTCTACTAAGGTGTCAAATTGAGATTTGTCCGTAATAATGATTTCATGCACGATCTCTTCCATATCCACTTCAGGCAATGGAGGCCTCTCGGGATAACGGTGAGCATGGGCTATATTGGTTGAAAATAGGAGGATAACAGCCATACAGATTGTTAGTAAAACTCTCACAAAAAAACCACCTCTTTGAGATAGGTTCTCTCAAAAGGTGGTCAAATATGTGGGTTCTAATGCAGCGACTAGAAACTCGAGAAATTTCACCTCCTCCTTCAGAGGCAAAGAACGCCTCTGAGTCGGAGCCTCCAATTTTCTCGTTTCTCGGCAAGTCGCTTCTGCTTTTCGTTTTATTTTGTACCGAATAAACGGTCTCCAGCATCTCCAAGACCTGGAACGATATAACCATGGTCGTTTAGCTGCTCATCAAGTGCTGCGATGTAAATATCGATATCAGGGTGAGCTGTTTTCATTGCTTCTACGCCCTCAGGTGCTGCAATGAGGCACATAAATTTAATATTTGTAGCGCCGCGCTTTTTTAACGCGTTGATGGCTTCAACTGCTGAACCACCTGTTGCAAGCATTGGGTCTACAACGATGAATTCGCGCTCTTTAATGTCAGAAGGCATTTTGAAATAATACTCAACAGGCTGCAATGTTTCAGGGTCACGGTAAAGTCCAATATGCCCTACCTTTGCTGCCGGTATCAAACGTAAGATTCCGTCCACCATACCTAAACCAGCACGAAGGATTGGCACAATCCCAATCTTTTTCCCAGATAAAACCTTCGATTTTGCCTTACGTACAGGAGTTTCAACTTCTACTTCCTCTAATGGCATTTCACGCGTAATTTCAAACGCCATTAAGCTAGCCACTTCGTCAACCAATTCACGGAATTCCTTTGTACCTGTGTTTATATCACGTATGTATGTTAGCTTGTGTTGAATTAGTGGGTGATCAAAAACGTACACTTTCCCCATCGTTCATCTCTCCTTTTTTAACTATTGCTTTTCTTATAATTACCATCAGCTGAAAAAATAACACCACGTTCTACATTTTTCACACTTCAATAAATTTTACAGAAAAAACAAAGCATGTTCAAGATGAATATCAAAAATACATGAAATGAACAAAGTTTCAAATTGTCAGTTAACGGCTTTTCGCAGTGATTGGGGAAGCTTGATATTCTTAAAGTTCGGGACAATATTAGTGAAAAGTAAACAGCGTATGCGAGGTGGTTTTTGATTTAGTCGGGGAATTGGGGTTCCGAGAGTATTTGGAGTGTTTTCTTTCAAAACTGGTTGTTATAGGACAAAGTTTCTTTTATATGGGACAGTTCATTGAATATATAGGAATAAATTTCAACATATGGGACAACCCCTGAATATTAGTCCTACATGCTTGCGGAGTGATTTCGCCTAGGATGTGACCTAGACATCGATGATTAGTGCCAACCCCCTGAGAATTTCTCCCACACTCCAGATATATTGAACCTAACCAAAGAGGCAGGACCCCCAAATAGGAGTCCTGCCTTCAAACATTTTAATACTCTTTATAAAGTACAAACTTACTAGTTAATGCTTCAACACGCGCGCTTGCTTCAGCTAACTTCACTTCATCTTCTGCATTTTTCAATGCAAATCCGATAATTGACGCGATTTCATCCATGTCCTCTAGACCGAAACCTCTACTTGTTACAGCAGCTGTTCCGATACGGATACCACTTGTTACAAATGGGCTTTCTGGATCGAATGGAATTGTATTTTTATTAACTGTGATACCGATATCGTCAAGAACTTTTTCAGCCACTTTACCAGTTAAACCTAAAGAACGAACGTCAACTAATAGCAAGTGGTTGTCAGTTCCGTTAGATACTAATTGTAAGCCTTCTTTTTGCAAAGACTCAGCAAGTCTAGCCGCATTTGCCACGATATTTTTTGTATATTGTTTAAATTCATCAGTAAGTGCTTCCCCGAATGCAACTGCCTTTGCAGCAATAACGTGCATTAACGGACCACCTTGGATACCAGGGAAGATAGATTTATCAATTTTCTTCGCGAATTCTTCTTTACAAAGAATCATACCACCACGTGGACCACGTAATGTTTTATGAGTCGTTGTTGTTACGAAGTCAGCATATGGAACCGGGTTTTCATGAAGACCTGTTGCCACAAGACCTGCAATATGAGCCATGTCTACCATTAAATAAGCTCCGACTTCATCCGCGATTTCTCTGAATTTTTTAAAGTCAATTGCACGTGGATAAGCACTTGCACCTGCTACGATAAGCTTTGGCTTATGCTCAAGTGCTTTTGCTCGTACATCGTCGTAATTGATTCGATGTGTTTCTGAATCAACACCGTACTCCACGAAATTATAATGAATTCCACTGAAGTTTACCGGACTACCATGCGTTAAGTGTCCACCATGAGAAAGATTCATCCCAAGTACTGTGTCACCTTGTTCTAAAATTGTAAAGTACACAGCCATATTTGCTTGAGCCCCAGAGTGCGGCTGCACATTTGCATGCTCTGCGCCGAAGATTTCCTTCGCACGATCTCTTGCAATGTTTTCCACAACATCCACATGCTCACAACCACCATAGTAGCGACGGCCAGGGTATCCTTCTGCATATTTGTTTGTTAATACAGAACCTTGGGCTTCCATAACCGCTTCACTTACAAAGTTTTCAGATGCAATCAATTCGATTTTAGTACGCTGTCTTTGTAGTTCATCTTGAATTGCATGAAATACTTTTTGATCTTGCTCCGATAAATGTTTCATTGGAATCCTCCTTTTAATCTATTATGAATTATTTCGCTAATTTGAAAAATACTTTTCCATTGTAACACGTTTATTCGGTAGTAGGAAGGTTAAGTTTTTAATGGTTTTTTAGTTGAAAACGCTTTAAAATCAGCTTATTAGTTACAAAGACGTTACTACTATTGGCTTTTCAGTCAATTAAAAAAACTTAGCGATTTTTTGCCAAACACGAACATTTAAAAACAAAGATAAAATAATGTTCATTTTTAGGGTAGGAACCAGAGGGACGGTTCTGTTGGTTCACTAGCAAACCCAACTAGCAAATGAAGAATACTATTTTATAGGGACGATAGAGTATTATATGTAAGTAGAATTCAATTGAAGATAGTTATTTAGTGGAAAATTTGATAGGAAGTGATATTGATAACTCATTTCTTAATTGAAAACTAGATAACGCACCAAACATTATTGAAGTAGTAATTGAAATATCCCTAAAAAACAAAAGGAGCCACAGGAACCGTCCCCGTGGTCCCTTTGCTCCTAGTTATTTAGCATTTTTTATTTTCTTTTTTGTCGGGGTAGACGGCGCGTTCGCCTCCGATGAGTTTGGGTCTTGCTTTGGCCATTGTGACATGCGCTCCTCCAAGTTCCTTCACCGTACTTCTGATTGGCACTGCTACATGTTTTAGATGCATACCGATAAAGGTGTCACCTATGTCAATCCCAGCTTCAGCTTTAATAAACTCTACCACAACGGGATCTTTTAAATGTCCGTAAGCATATGTTGCCATGGCTCCACCTGCTGTTCGAACCGGTACCACTGTTACTTGCTCGTAGTTTTTAAGTAATGCTGTTTCCCGCTCGACTACTAATGCACGATTTAAGTGCTCACAGCATTGAAACGCTAGTTCAATACCTACATCTTTACGAAGCGAATCCAACTCACTAAAAATCAGTTGAGCCACTTCTTCAGATCCCGCCGTTCCAATTCGTTCACCGATGACTTCACTCGTACTACATCCAATAACGAGCAACTCCCCTTTTTTCAACGAAGCCCTTTCTGCAAACTCTGAGAGAATCGTCCGCAGCTGCTCTCTCCACACTTCAATGTCTGCAACCACAAAATCTACCTCCTTGGGACTCAGGACAGGTTCCGTGTCCCACATAATTTATGTTCAATTTATATAAAATACGCCTGATTCAAAATATCCTCAGGCGCTCCATTTTTATGCTTCAGTGTTATCTTCGTAATCACTGATTTTATTGATTCTGTTTTCATGGCGGCCACCTAAAAATTCAGTTGTAAGCCATGCTTTTGCGATTTCACGGGCTAGTCCAGGACCGATGACACGCTCACCCATCGCAAGCATATTGCTGTTGTTATGCTCACGCGTAGCCTTTGCACTGAATACATCATGACAAAGCGCACAACGAATGCCATGAACCTTGTTCGCAGCAATACTCATTCCGATTCCAGTTCCGCAAATTAAAATACCACGTTCATATTCCCCAGCCGCTACTTTTTTTGCAACAGGTAATGCATAATCTGGATAATCAACTGATGTCGAGCAGTCACATCCAAAATCATCATATTCAATCTCAAGTTCGTCTAATAAACCCTTGATTTCTTCACGTAAATTTAACCCACCATGGTCTGAAGCTATTGCAACTTTCATTGTAAATCCCCCTATACTTAATTTCCACTTGGCGCAACTGCACCACTTTTTCGCGCTAAACCGCCAAAGATATTACCTTTATTCTTATTATACCTAAAATAGAACTCCCGAACCAAAAGGAGAGTTCCTAGACGAAATAATTATAACGTAAAACGCTGGATGGTCTGTTTCAACTGACCTGCTTGGGAAGCAAGTTCTTGGGCAAGCCCATCCACTTCACATATCACGCTTGTCTGATGTTGTGTGGCTGCACTTACTTCCTGTGCACCTGCAGACGTTTGTTCAGCAATTGCAGCAACCTCCTGCGATTGTAAGGATGTCGCTTGAATACGATCCATTTGTTTTTCAACCAATGCAGCAATTTGTTTTACAGCAGCCGCAACCTCAGTTACAGAAGTATTCATTTGAGCAATAGCCTCATTTGTGATCTTCCCTTTTTTCGCTTCCTCATTTGCAACCGAAACCTGTTCAGAGATTTGAACAACCACATGTAAAACCTCTTGTTGAATATTTTTTATAAGCTCAGAAATGCCTTGAACAGCCTTTGAGCTTTCGTCCGCAAGCTTTCTTACTTCATCTGCAACTACTGCAAAGCCCTTACCATGTTCACCTGCACGTGCCGCTTCAATTGAAGCATTCAATGCCAACAGATTTGTCTGTCCAGCAATATCGCCAACAAGTGAGATAATATTTTCAACTTCCTTCGCATTTTTCTCCAGGCGATTCACCGCTTCAAGTGACGTCTGATTGTTGTCAACCAACTTATTAATCCCCGATATCAGCGAATGCACAACCTGCTTCGTGTCCTTTAACGTATCAACCATTTCGACCGACAAGTTTTGTGCCGTTTTCGCATTTTGTTCAACCTCTTCGGCAATTTGAATCACATCCTCGACTGATTCAGCCGTTTCTTGAATCGAAACAGCTGAGCTGTCGGCTCCTTTGGAAATATCGGAAATGGTTCGATTAATATTTTCGGCCTGCTCGGATGCGAGACTGGATGCCTTGGTAATCTCAATCACTTTTTCATTGGTATTCCCAAAGTTTTCTTCGATTTTTTGGACCATATCACGTAGGTTATGTAACATTTTATTAAAAGCTAGACTTAAGCTACGAATCTCATCGTCCGATTTCGAGATTGGAACATCCTCACGAATATCCCCATTCGCTGCATGGATGGCCACCTGCTCGAGCGTCTGAAGTGGCTTTGTAATAATAGATGCCGCTAAATACGCAAGAATACCCGACCAGATAATACCTAAAGCCAAGGTTCCAATCACAAATATTTGCTGACTTATCCATTCCTCAACGAAAGGATAGACAAAATAGATAAATAACGCTGATGTAGAATATGTTACAATCGCCAAAATGGTTGTAAATAGAACCAATTTTACCCTAAGACCAAATGTATAGTGCCTCTTTTTCAACCGATTCTCCCCCTGAATCTAACTACTGTAGTTTAGAAAGCAAATCATCAATTAATGGTTCAAGTTCTGCATACGTTTCTCGATAAATATCAACTGGTCCTCCAAAAGGATCAGAAACATCTCCATTGGTATTCACATATTCCTTTAATGTAAATACTTTATCCTCAGCTTCTGGAAAACGTAACAGGATCGCTTCCTTATGTTGATTGGTCATTGTAAACACATAAGTAGCCCACTCAAGATGTTCTTTTGTTAAAAAAGACGAAAAATGCTGACACTCAATACCATTTTCCTTTAATACCTGTGCCGTATTCGCTGAAGCAGGACTTCCTTCCCCCGCATATATCCCCGCTGACTTCACTTCGATGGATTCCCCCGCTTTGCTTCGTAAAATCGCTTCCGCCATTGGACTTCTACACGTATTTCCTGTACAAACAAATAAAACGCGAATCATTTCATCACCCTTTTCTTTTCTGCTTAAGCTACATTGCACCTGCAATTTTAGACATAATTCGATATAGTACCATTATAAGCGAGATTTGAAACAAGACATAGTCTATAGAAGAAAAAAGAGCACGAGTTTTTCACTCGCACTCACATTTTTGTAATAATTTGGGACAGGTCCCATACCCACGGGACTAAATGGACCTTTGTCCCACCTATAAAGGAAATAACAGTTTTACACCGAAGACTAGAAGGATGCTGCCACCTAGTACTTCACTATATGTACCGAGCCAGTTTTGGACCTTCCGACCTAATAAAAGTCCAAGCCATGATAAAACCATGCTGACGACGCCAAACATGAGGATGACCATAACTGTTTTTGCACCGTAAATGCCAAGCGAAAGGCCGACTGAAAAACTATCCAAACTTACACTTAAGGCGAAAATAATTAATCCGAATCCGACTGGTGTAATCATACGCTGCTGATCGTCGTCCTTAAAGGAGGAAATAATCATTTGCAATCCTAAAAATAAGAGTAAGCCTCCGCCTACATAAGTTGCTATCGTTCCAAATGTATCTGATAAAAAGTGGCCAATCATCATTCCTGCCAAAGGCATCCACATATGGAACAGACCGATGGTAATTCCGATTGTAAAGATTTGCTTTAGCCTCAACCGGATTAATCCCATTCCAAGTCCTACGGAAAATGCGTCCATTCCTAAAGCGAATGCCATAACAAATAAAGTTATGAGTTCTCCGAGAAATGCTGTAATATCCATCTTCTACCTCCTTGGACGTGCCTATTTCAACATATGCATGTACACAACCAAATAGAAGAAGGATTTCTCAATTTATTCTGTTATGATTCGATGACCGGCGGCTTTTGTTAGCCGATTCATAATTGCTTGACCAATCCCCTCACTTGGGAAGCTCTCACTAAAAATAACATCGACGCCACTTTCATCAAAGAGGCGAAGGACATCATATAATCGATTTGCCACTGACTCCAAATCCTCACGCGAACCACAGGCAATTATTTGATCTGCCTCATATTTATTTTCACCCTCTGTCGTTGTCAGGATACCGACCTTCAAGCCCTCATGTTGTTTCTCTTTTACGAGAGTTTGAATAAATTCCATCGAACCATTCACAATTGAAAGCGGAGCTGTTGGTGCATAATGTTTATATTTCATACCCGGCGACTTCGGAGCTTGTCCCTCCTCTAAAATCGCACGATCAACCTCAACCACGCCACAGACTTCCTCTAATTGTTCCTTTGTCACACCACCTGGACGTAAGATGACAGGAATATCTCCTGAACAATCAAGAACCGTTGATTCAAGACCAACCCCAGTTGCTCCACCGTCAAGTATCCCCGCAATTTTACCAGTCAAGTCATCGGCAACGTGTTTCGCAAGTGTTGGACTCGGCTTCCCAGACAAATTTGCACTTGGTGCAGCAAGTGGAAGACCAGAAGCTGTTATTAATGCCAATGCAACAGGATGACTTGGCATCCGAATTGCCACCGTTTCAAGTCCAGCAGTTACCTTTTTCGAGACTGCATTTTCTTTTCTTTTTAAAACAAGAGTTAATGGACCCGGCCAGAATTTTTTAATTAAGCTTTTTGCCTGCTCCGGAATATCCTGAGCAATTTGTTGTAGTTGCCCAATTGTGGAGATGTGGACAATCAGTGGATTATCACTCGGCCGCCCCTTTGCTTCGTAAATTTTTGCAACAGCTTCGTCTGACAAAGCATTCGCACCAAGCCCGTACACCGTTTCTGTTGGGAATGCGACTACCTCATCTGCCTGGAGGAGATTTGCTGCTTCTTTTATTTGTGGATAAGATTCTAAATTATGTTGATTTTTATCCACAACCCATTGTTTTGTTTCCATGTAACGCAACTCCTATATGAAATTCCTTTTATTATGTAGCTTTATTATTATCACAATATAAAAAAGTATAGGTTTTTAAAGAGTAGAAAACAAGTGTTATCCACATTTTGTGGACAACTTACTCAAAAATGTGGATAATTTTGTGGATATAACCAATTTCCCCACAATTCACACATAGAGGAAAAAATGTATCCACACCCCATATTTTTCATCACGTTCCATAGACTATCACATTCGTCCTCATTTTAACAACAAAACTTATCCACATTATCCACAAAATTCAATAAAAAAACCTCTACTTGTGCACATTCCCATTCACAAATAGAGGTTTGAAAACTATTGTTACTTTTCAATTTTAGCAACCATAAACATTGGATCTGCTTTTTCAAGAAGTTGTGTGATATGATTCGAACCTTTAATATGGTCTGGAAGGTCTCCAGCATCCATTTGCTCAAAACCAAGCATAGCGAAAAATTGAATCGATGCTTGCTTATTCGTTGCTAAAAATAAACGACTAAGTTCCTTATGCTTCGCGAGAGATATCACACTTTTAAATAAAGTTAATAGATTTGTTTGGTCCACTCCAGGAGAAATCACTAGTGACCGAAGCAAGCCGTCCTTTTCAATTCTTTCAACACCCAATGTTGCAAGTATGTTTTGGTCTGCGTCCTCCATTAAAATAAAGTGATCAATAATCGATTCAATTCTATCCGCACTTACATCAGCTTGTCCTAAAAACGATTTTACCTTTTCGATATCCTGTTCATTAGCTGTTCTAATTTGCTTCATTTACCCCACCCCATCTTAAATCAAATGCGCCTTGGCGTATTTGCGCCCGATTTTTTTCGAGCTGTTATCCTAGTAACTACTCTATGTGGGATTTAGAAAAATAGAACCAAATGCTAGAATTTATATGATATCAAAAACTCATTTTTAGCTGAATAAAGATGTGAAAAATTCAACTAAGAAGAATTTTACCTCTACTTCTTCCTCTTCACTTTCGACCTTATCTTTTTTGTCTTTCTGTTGTTCCCTATCTTCCTTCTCAACTTCTTGTTCGATTGCCACATCTTTTCCTTCCTCATCTGAAGCATCTATCGCATCACCGGTTGAAAAATCTAAGAAACATAATGGCGGGAATAACACGCACCACCAGTTTGCACCTTCCGCTTCACCTAACGAAATAAGGATTGCTTCATACTCACCTGCTGGATAAAGAAATTGACCGTAAAGTTTTGTTGGAAACTGTACATTACGTCCGTAATCTACTGTATATGATTGATTGCTATTTTCTTCTTCTAAAACTCTAGCAACGATTTTCTCGATTTCTGGAAGTCTCTCTTGAATCAATTCTCTTGCAGCTTCAATTGAAGTTAATTCTGCAACCCACTCCGTAATCTCCGCATTCACAGCATCACGCACTTTGCGCTTTAATGCCTGGTCTTCATCGGAATCACTGTTTGCTAAGATGCGAAGTCGAATCGCCTCATCAGGAATCACCTGAGGACCTTCCGCACTCGTTTCCTTTATTAATAAATGGCTATTCGCCCCAATTAACATTAAAAAGATAAATGATACAATTGCAATTTGTTTACTCACTCTCTAGCACCATCCCTTCAAAAACCAGTCTCGCCAAAAAAAGAAAATCCTAAACTACCAAATTTAAAAAATCTAGTAAACTATTTTTTATAGGACATTTCCATGATTTTTAAAATGGATGTAAAGTTGACTTTACAAAATGTATAGTTTATTTTACAATGTAAGTAGAAATAATTGGAGGATATTGCCAATGGAGATTAAAAATCGCGTCAAGGAACTACGGGCAAGGCATAACCTGACACAAGGAGCACTTGCTGAAAAGGTCAATGTCACACGGCAAACCATTGTTGCACTCGAAAAAGGTAGCTACGTCCCTTCGCTTTTACTCGCGATGAATATTGCACATACATTTAACTTGCCAATTGAAGAAATTTTTTATTTGGAGGAGGAAAAAAGATGAGTATTGTCCGTAATGTCATGTATTCCGTTATTTCAATTGTATTATTGGGTTGGGCGCTTTCGTCGATGTACGATGCACAATTGGACTTTGCCGAAATTGTGAAAACGAATCAGGAACCACCTTGGAGCGTCGAATTGAACATGTTACCCTTTTTTATCGCTCTCGTAGTAGGAATCGCATTTACAGCAATAACATTTCCAAAGCTAAAAAAGAAACGCAAATCATGGAAAAATGTTTTTATGTTGCCAGTCGAATTTGAGGAAGAAGACGAACGGGAAAAGGAACTAACCGGTAAAGCGTGCAGGGCTTCTTATATTAGTATGTGGTTCACGTTCCCAATCATCACTGCTTTGTTTTTACTTTATCCATTCATCTCAGATTCCGTACCGTACTATCCAATCATTTTATTGCTGCTTTACCCGTTGATCCAGATTGTTACGTATTTTATTTCGTGGAAGAGAAATTATTAATCAAATAGGTTCGGTGATAAAGCGCAATTGCATTGTAAAGAGTGTGCAATCAGCCTTTGTCATTAAAAAAGGCTTGGGATTACACTCCCGAAGCCTTTTTAAAACCCTATTTCCGCAAATACCATTCGGTCTTTTCCGTTGATGTCATTTACGACCTCTACCTTAGCACCTGAAAAGGTATTTTGTAGCATTTTTGCAACGGCCTCACCTTGACCAATTCCAACCTCAAAGGCCACAATCCCTTTTTCATTCAAAACGTAAGGAATCTCCTTCATAAACCTACGATAGAAATCCAATCCATCATGACCACCCACTAAGGCGCGGAGAGGCTCGTGATCCTTTACAACCGTTGATAAAGTCGCAATGTCATCTTCCGGAATATAGGGTGGATTCGAAACGACCACATCCACCTTCATTCCTTCTTCAATCAGCGGTCCTAATAAGTCACCTTCAAAAAATCTTACAGTTGCCCCTAACCGTTTAGCATTTTCCTTCGCCACATCAATGGACGCTTTCGCTATATCGACGGTCATTACATCTAACTTCTGATTTTCCAGGGCAAGCGTAATCGAAATCGCTCCACTCCCTGTTCCAACATCAACGACGTTTATCTCATCAGATGTACCAAAAAGGCGTCTAATTCTCGCTAGCACCCCTTGAACCAGCTCTTCCGTTTCAGGTCTTGGGATTAACACTTCCTCGTTCACCAAAAATCTACGCCCGTAAAACTCTTCATAACCCATAATGTGTTGAACGGGCACTCCACTGGCGACCTCTTCTATGGCTAACTCAAACTTCTCTTTTACTTTAGGGTCAAGCTCTTCCCGAAGTTCCGCAAGCAACTGAGCCCGACTCATTCCAAGATAATGACATAAAAGCATTTCCCCACAATTTTCGTCCCGACCATGTTCCCTTAAAAAAGAAGAAGCCCATTTGAGGGCTTCGAATATTTTATGCAAATCTGCCATTACTCGGCTTGCTCCATTTTTCTTGCTTGGTCCTCCATAATGAGAGCATCAATCACTTCATCTAGCTTCCCAGTAAGGATTTGATCAAGCTTTTGAATGGTTAATCCAATACGGTGGTCGGTAACACGGTTTTGTGGGAAATTGTACGTACGGATACGCTCAGAACGGTCACCCGTACCGACTGCCTGCTTACGGTTTTGGTCGTATTCTGCTTGTGCTTCCTGTTGGAATTTATCGTAAACACGCGCACGTAATACTTTCATTGCTTTTTCCTTGTTTTTGATTTGGGATTTCTCATCTTGACAGGAAACCACAATACCAGTTGGTAAATGCGTTAAACGAACCGCAGACATTGTGGTGTTAACACTTTGTCCTCCAGGTCCACTGGAAGCGAATGTATCAACACGAATATCTTTTTCATGGATGTCGACTTCAACTTCTTCTGCTTCTGGTAAAACAGCCACCGTTGCAGTTGATGTATGGATACGTCCACCTGATTCTGTCTCAGGAACACGTTGTACACGGTGTGCCCCATTTTCAAACTTCAGTTTTGAAAAAGCACCTTTTCCGTTAATCATAAAAATGATTTCTTTATAGCCACCAACACCTGTTGTGTTAGCTTCCATCACTTCAGTCTTCCAACCCTGGTGCTCAGCAAAACGGCTGTACATGCGGTAAAGGTCTCCGGCAAATAGCGCAGCCTCATCTCCACCTGCAGCACCACGGATTTCCATGATAACGTTTTTGTCATCATTTGGGTCCTTTGGCAATAAGAGTACGTGAAGAATTTCCTCAAGTTCCTCCATTTGGTCCTCAAGTTCGTTGATTTCTTCCTTCACCATTTCACGCATTTCAGCATCAAGCTTTTCTTCAAGCATCGCTTTTGCATCGGTTAACTGTTCCTTAACCTCTTTGTACTCTCTATATTTCTCAACAGTTTCTTGTATATCAGATTGTTCTTTTGAATATTCACGTAGCTTAGTTGTATCACTAACGATATCTGGATCACTTAATAGTTCATTTAGTTTTTCATAACGAGCTTCAACAGCCTCTAAACGATCAAACACGCGCTTCACCTCAAAATTTAGTCCATAACATTATAATTATAGTATAGGGTATCCATATAGGTCAAAGCAAATTACGGAATGACGCCCTTTTTCACAACCTCCCACAAAATCCCGCTGTCGAATAATAGTTTTTATGTAGGATTGGTTCTTTCTTTGACGAAAAGGTTCTAGTTTTGTCTACCAGGGAGGATTTTTCTCTCTAAAGGGAGAACGTAGTACTATACAAAGAATCGGAAAAATTAGGACATACGAGAAAAAGAAGAACGAGGGGGAGTGGTTGGTGTGAACACTGCGGAGTTCGCAAGAAAATTAGGGGTTTCAACCAAGACGGTTCGGAAATGGATTAAAAATTTAAATCTTACTTGTGAAAAAAATGAATATGGCCATTATGTATTTGAAGAAACAGACCTTCCATTATTTGAAGGAATACGGAATCAAGTGAAATCTGGGGTCCCATCTGATAAAATCGTAATATCAACACCAGCGCCTAGGAAGGGGACCGCACGGAAAATGGTTCAAGTATCTGATAAAACACTCTCTGAAAAATTAAATGAAATCATGAAACGGATCGAAGAAAACGAAAGGCAGATTGAGGGCAAAGCAAGTGATGTTGTATCTTACCAACTCCTACAGCATCGCAAGGAAATCGATGAGCTTCAAAAAAAGATGCAAAAACTGGAGGCATACATCGACCAGCTAGAAAGAGAAAAAGAAGAACTTCTGAAACAAACGGCGATTACACTCGAAAAAGTCGAGGGATCCAGAAGACGTAAAAAAGTACTTGGATTTTTATTTTAAGATCAGGAAACACAACCTGATCTTTTTTAATTCAAAAATAAAAAGCACCCCATCAGGAGCGCCTTATAATTTCAATGTATCCTTTTTGGCAACTAATTGTAACAGTGGTTTCCCTGGTACTTCATGATGATGGCGACAGCGTGGTTCATAGGACTCTGATGCACCTACTAATATGACCGGATCATCATAGGATGCTGGTTGTCCATTTATTAAACGCTGTGTTCTGCTTGATGGTGAACCACAAACGGAACAAACGGCTTGCAGCTTTGTCACAAGTTCAGCTAATGAAAGCAGCTCTGGAACCTTTCCAAACGGTTCGCCACGAAAGTCTTGATCTAAGCCAGCAACAATTACGCGATGGCCACGGTTTGCAAGAATTTGAACAACTTCTACTATCTCGTCATCAAAAAATTGCACTTCATCAATTGCAACAACATCTGTATCTGCAGAAACTGCTTCCAGAATCTCAGCAGAAGTTGCAACTGGTTTTGCTACAAAGGATGCACCATTATGAGATACAACAGAATCATCACTATATCGATTATCAATTTGAGGCTTAAACACCTGAACGGATTGTCTTGCAAATTCAGTACGACGAACACGTCGAATCAACTCTTCAGATTTTCCTGAAAACATGCTACCACAAATTACTTCAAGCCAGCCACTTTGCTTCATTATATACATGAAACGAAGGTCTCCTTTCCTCGGGTTGGTTCTAACCTTGAGTCAACTAATGACTGTAAGTATGAGGATTACTTTATAAGAGGTACATAACGAATAATTGCGAGAAAAATAGGTCTAGTAGCACAAAAAACAGGCAAGAAGAAAAACTTGCCTGTTTTTGGCTTTTCAAATCGATATTATTTAATACCGTATTTTTTGTTGAATTTATCTACACGTCCACCTGCATCAGCGAATTTCTGACGACCTGTATAGAATGGGTGACACTCTGAGCATACCTCAACGCGTAACTCTTCTTTTACAGAACCAGTTTCAAATTCGTTTCCACAAGCACATTTCACCATAACTTTTTTGTAGTTTGGATGAATTCCTGCTTTCATTCGTCTCATCTCCTTCCGCCCTGAATCATTGATCGAAACAGAGTTACGTTTTAGCAAGTTTATACAATTGCATGTACAATCTCGAATACCTAAAACGCACATGTTGAAATTATAACAAGTGAAGCCGTGAATTGCAACTTAATCCTGCTGTTAAAAATCGTCAATTGACAATATTTTTTCCAACCTCATTAAGTAAGAACTCTTAGCAAACCCACTTTATTTTTTTATGCCTCAGATCGATTGTTATTTCTTCTGGCAACAGCCGCTTTCTTTTCTGCTTCAAGCATTTCAAAGAACTCTGCATTTGTCTTAGTTTGCTTAAGTTTACGTAAAAACTTCTCAGCAAAATCTGGTGAATCTGACATTGCTTTACGGATTGCCCAAATTTTGTCTAGCTTGCCTTTTTCAATAAGAAGCTCTTCTTTTCTTGTACCAGAGCGACGAATATCGATTGCAGGGAAAATACGACGTTCCGCTAATGAGCGATCTAAGTGAAGCTCCATGTTACCCGTACCTTTGAATTCCTCATAAATGACATCATCCATACGGGAACCTGTGTCAACTAGTGCAGTAGCCAAAATAGTTAGGCTTCCACCCTCTTCGATGTTTCTCGCTGCACCAAAGAAGCGCTTAGGACGGTGGAATGCTGCAGGGTCAATCCCCCCTGATAATGTACGCCCACTTGGAGGAATAACAAGGTTATAAGCTCTTGCAAGACGTGTGATACTATCCATGAGGATAATAACATCACGTTTATGTTCAACTAAGCGCATAGCTCTTTCTAATACGAGCTCCGCAACCTTAATATGGTTTTCCGGAACTTCGTCAAAAGTAGAGCTTACCACATCGCCAGCTACAGAACGTTCGATGTCAGTAACCTCTTCTGGACGCTCGTCGATTAGCAATACAATCAATTCAGCCTCTGGGTGATTTGTCGTAATGCTATTTGCGATTTCCTTAATCAGCATGGTTTTACCAGCCTTTGGAGGTGCTACAATAAGCCCACGTTGTCCGAAACCAACCGGTGCCAAAATGTCCATGATTCGTGTTGAAATATGGTTTGGCTTCGTTTCTAGGATTACTTGTCGATCTGGATATAGAGGCGTAAGACCAGGGAAATGGACACGTTCCTTTGCAGATTCTGGGTCATCACCGTTCACAGCTTCAACGTGAAGAAGTCCGTAGTAACGTTCATTTTCTTTTGGAGGACGTACCTTACCTGATACCTTATCCCCATTTCTTAGGTCAAAACGACGGATTTGGGAGGCTGAAATGTAGATATCCTCTGAGGAAGGAGAATAGTTGATTGGGCGTAGAAATCCAAATCCTTCTGATTGGATAATTTCAAGAACACCCTCCATAAATAAAAGGCCATCCTGTTCAGCGCGCGCTTTTAAGATTGCAAAAATCAACTCTTTCTTTGACAACTTGCTATAATAGGAAACCTTAAATTCACGTGCAAGTTCATATAATTCCTTCAGCTTCATGTTTTCCAAGCTTGAAATTGTAATACTCATTCGTACACCACTCTTTTGTTTTTGTTTATTTTCTATATCTCGTAAATGCTCTCCACTCGATTAGGTTTTGAAGTTTTTCATTCGTCCATCATATAAAAGCGTTTTCGCATTTTTCCCTTCAGTAAATAAAGAGATAGATGAAACATTTTATATATAAGGAATGGATGGAATGATACAGAAGCATTATGAGGATTGCATAGAAGTTTTCACCGCGGTACTCATTTTTTCGTACGAGAAAATGAAATCCCTAATTAGAAGTAAAAAGACCATAGATAGTCCTCTCTATTTTACCCTATTCTCGTATTTTTAATCAATACCCTTCTTTTGATAGAGTCGTGACGTTTGAGGCTAAAAGCCTTACAAAACCAGGAGAAGCGAGTACAAAGACTCGCTCCTACTCTATTTAATTACTAAATTTGGCTTTTTCTTCAAGCTATGTCTACCATCTATGAATCTAACAGTTCCAGATTTTGCTCGCATAACAAGCGAATGAGTTGTCCCAATGGAACCTTTAAATTGAACACCGCGTAAAAGCTCACCATCTGTGACTCCTGTTGCTGCAAATATTGCGTCATCCCCTCTAACTAAGTCTTCCATTCGAAGAACCTTTGAAACATCAAGACCCATCTTGATACAACGGGCAGCCTCTTCATCATTTTGCGGAAGTAATTTCCCTTGAATTTCTCCACCCAAACATTTTAAGGCTACGGCTGAAAGTACACCTTCTGGGGCTCCACCTGAGCCAAATAATATATCGACACCGGTATGGTCAAATGCCGTATTAATTGCACCTGCAACGTCCCCATCATTGATTAATTTAATCCGAGCACCCGCATCACGAAGTTGTGAAATAATTTTTTCGTGACGAGGACGATTTAAAACGGTTGCTACGACGTCTTCTATATCCTTGTTTTTTGCTTTTGCCACAGCTTTTAGGTTATCAATAATTGGGGCATTAATATCGATTAATCCTACCGCCTCTGGTCCGACCGCGATTTTTTCCATGTACATGTCTGGGGCATGAAGTAAATTTCCGTGATCGGCAACCGCCAGCACAGAAAGCGCATTCCAACCACCGGATGCTAAAATATTTGTTCCTTCTAATGGGTCAACTGCAACGTCCACTCTAGGTCCATAGCCGTTTCCAAGCTTTTCGCCGATATAAAGCATTGGGGCTTCGTCCATTTCTCCTTCACCAATGACAACTTGTCCCTTCATTGGGATTGTATCAAATACATCTCTCATCGCAGATGTTGCTGCCCCATCTGCTTCATCTTTTTTGCCTCGTCCCATCCAACGGGCTGATGCCAATGCCGCTGCTTCTGTAACACGAACAAGCTCCATCGATAAGCTTCTTTCCATGATCCATTCCCCCTTGCTGATAATAATCTTTCTCTAGCAATTATTTAACATATCCATAACATAAAAACGCTTTCTCTCTACTTTTCTTCTTTAGAATACATGAAAACTCCCACTTTTTGTAGTGGGAGTTCGTTGATTTTTATTCTATTACGAATTTTGAACTTGTTCTATTTCTTCTTCTGTTAAGCTTTCTCTCCAGATGGTTGCACCTAAGCCTGTTAGTTTTTCTTCTAGATGGCTATAGCCGCGGTCGATATGCTCTAGGCCTGTAATCTCGGTTACACCTTCTGCCATTAAGCCAGCAACCACAAGTGAAGCACCAGCACGTAAGTCACTTGCCTTAACCTTTGCTCCCTGTAGCTGAACTGGTCCTGTCACGATTGCAGAACGGCCTTCAACTTTGATTTGAGCGTTCATACGGCGTAGTTCATCAATATGTTTAAATCTTGCACCGTATATTGTATCTGTTACAACACCTGTACCACTTGCCCTAGTTAGCAAGGATGTAAAAGGTTGCTGCAGATCTGTTGGAAAACCAGGATATACAAGTGTTTTGATATCAACAGATTTTAAATCCTTATTTCCAACAACCCAAATTTGGTCATCACTTGTTTCAACTGTTACTCCCATTTCACGGAACTTGGCTATTAAAGATTCCAAGTGGAGTGGGATTACATTATCAATTAAAACACCTTCGCCCATTGCAGCACCGATAATCATATATGTACCAGCTTCAATGCGGTCAGGAATAATTGTATGGCGGCAGCCTTGTAGGGAATCAACACCGTCAATGCGGATAACATCCGTTCCGGCTCCTTTGATTTTAGCCCCCATACTTGTTAAAAGGGTTGCGACATCAATAATTTCTGGTTCTTTTGCGGCATTTTCAATAATTGTACGGCCTTTTGCGCGCACCGCTGCCAACATGATATTAATCGTTGCACCCACACTGACAACGTCAAGATAAATACGAGCACCTCTTAGCTCATCAGCACGAAGGTAGATGGCGCCTTGTTCATTGGTTACTTTTGCACCAAGCGCTTCAAAGCCTTTAATATGTTGGTCAATCGGTCTTGGACCTAAGTGGCAGCCACCTGGTAACCCAATCACCGCTTTTTTAAAGCGACCAAGCATCGCTCCCATTAAATAATAAGAGGCACGAAGCTTCTTTACCTTCCCATTCGGTAAGGGCATTGAAACAATATTTGTTGGATCAACGAAAATTTCTTCTTTATTTATAGATACACGGCCACCGATTTCTTCAAGCAAATCACCTAAAATTTGTACATCGGATATATCTGGTAGACCTTCTATTGTTACTGGCGTTTCTGCTAGGATTGTTGCTGGAATGAGGGCTACTGCACTATTTTTCGCCCCACTAATTTTTACAGTTCCTTTTAATGGATAACCGCCTGCTATTTTTAGTTTTTCCATATGTGGCTCCCTTCTAGCGAAGATGACGGTTTTGTAAGGGAAACCTCGAATTGCCACGGATACAACCTGTCCGGAACATTATCTGCGGATAAAATTAACACTTTAGGCAGTTCTTTTCCCTTATTTTTCGTTACATGATATAACGACACTTCACTTGAATTGGTATATTTTTACACAGTCTCAATGCATACTTGTACGAGTATTAATTCTTAGTTTACACGAAAATCGAAAAATCATGTATCATTTTATATCTTTTTCAAAAAACAATCAAATTCACCTAGTGAAGGTCAATTTTCTTAGGGCGAAAATCGTACTACAAAAGTCGTACTTCTTTTATTTTGTTTGTGATGAATGATTATAGTTGAAGTGATTCTTGGTGAAGGTTCATTTGTTCATACGTTACAATGTTCGTCTTGGTTTCATTTTTTTGGGTAAATTACACAAATCAGCTCCTTCCACTTCTTTTGTGTGTCTTTATTACCAACAATTACCCCTAGACTCCCAATTGTTTGGCAAGGATTTTATAAAATAACCTTGCACTTTTCTTTGTGCACTAGCTTCAGGCGCCATCGGCTCGAGGTCATAAGCCAATCGCTTCGGAAGGTAAAATACACCTCTGTCAGCGCTTTTCTTATGCTTGTCGCTGATAAACAGGCGCCTTGCGCTTTTCTTTGTGTCCAGCTTCAGGCGCCATCGGCTCGAGGTCATAAGCCAATCGCTTCGGAAGGTAAAATACACCTTCTGTCAGCGCTTTTCTTATGCTTGTCGCCGATAAACAGGCGCCTTGCGCTTTTCTTTGTGTCCAGCTCCAGGCGCCATCGGCTCGAGGTCATAAGCCAATCGCTTCGGAAGGTAAAATACACCTTCTGTCAGCGCTTTTCTTATGCTTGTCGCCGATAAACAGGCGCCTTGCGCTTTTCTTATTATAACGCAAGAAAACCGCTATTTCCAAATTACCAGTTTAAAATAATGGGAAATAAGCGGCTTTTCTATATGGTTTGGAAGAACTTCTTCCAATCTATTTAATTAGACGTAGAAACTTTATTCAAAGTTTCATCCTCCGGCTGAAGCCACAGATTTTTAGAGGAAACTTTACGAGCAAGCTCGAAAAAATCTGGGCTCAAAAACGCCAAGGCGTATTTGATACAATAAAAGGGTTTCGTTCTTATGCTCTTCCTGTAGAACCGAATTCACGCATTTTGCCTTTTACAGTTTCACGAATTGCGTCACGAGCAGGTCCTAAATATTTACGTGGATCGTACTCTTCTGGCTTAGCAGCAAGTGCTTCACGAACTGCCTTCGCTGAAGCAATTTGGTTTTCTGTATTTACGTTAATTTTAGCTGTTCCAAGAGAAACTGATTTTTGAATATCTTTTGTTGGAATTCCAGTACCACCGTGAAGTACTAGTGGTAAACCAGTTTTGTTACCGATTTCTTCCATTTCTTTGAAACCAAGGTTTGGTTCACCTTTGTAAGGACCGTGAACAGAACCTAATGCTGGAGCTAAACAGTCAATACCAGTGCGGTTAACAAGCTCAACACACTCATTAACATCTGCATAGATAACACCTTCAGCTACCACGTCATCTTCTTGTCCACCAACAGTACCTAGCTCAGCTTCTACAGAAACTCCGTGGAAATGTGCAAGTTCAACAACTTTAGAAGTAATTTCAATGTTCTCCTCAAATGGATGATGAGAAGCATCAATCATTACAGATGTGAATCCAGCATGGATAGCTTTTGCACAATTTTCGAAAGAAGAACCATGATCAAGATGGATTGCAACCGGAACTGTGATGTTGGATTCTTCCATAATTGCTTTAACCATTGCAACTACAACTTTGAATCCACCCATATATCGGCCAGCACCTTCAGAAACACCTAGAATAACTGGTGAATTTTCTTCTTGTGCAGCTTGTAAAATAGCTTGTGTAAACTCAAGATTGTTTAAGTTAAATTGACCTACTGCATAACCTTCTGCTTTTGCTTTTTCAAGCATTTCTTTCATTGAAACCAAAGGCATGTGAATTTCCTCCTTTTGTACTGTTTTGCTGTGTGAAATAAGAATTTCTTCCTAAACACATAGAAACACGGCAAAAATCACCGCAGGTAAATTGTATCCCTATTCCAAAGATTTCGTGTCACAATTAGAATGACCGAAACAAAATGATAATATGTAAATTCAAGTTAGAATAACAGACAAAAAGCACATAAAAATGCCTCTTGTGTTAAGGAATAGCAACAATACAGTACTAGCATATCACAAGATTTTGATTTCGCAATAGACGTTTAATTAGCGCATTTTTCATTAAGCGTTTTCATTTTGATAACAACGCGGTTTTATATTTTTTGTGACTTTTATTCGGATTTTAATGGTATGTTTGCTCTAACTGCTTCACGAAGCTCATCAATATCAAAGGGTTTTGCAAAATGGGTAATTGCTCCCAAATCCTTCGCTTCTTGAATCATATCGAGCTCACCATAGGCGGTCATGATAATAACACGGATATCCTGGTTAATTTTTTTCAATCGTTTTAGGATTTCAATCCCGTCCATACCTGGAATTTTCATATCTAATAAAACTAAATCTGGAGAGTGTTTTTGAACAATATCGATTGCCTGTACTCCATTAGCTGCTTGGAATGTCTTGTAACCTTCTTTTTGAAAAACTTCGTTTAATAGTATTCGTATTCCGTATTGGTCATCCACAATTAAGATTTTCTCTGACATTCTTTAAAAACCCCCCTTAAATAGATAAAAATAATAGGTTTAATACTTTTGTTGTCTCTTTTTTCAAATTATTATATCATTATTCATTTTTATTCTACCATTACGAACAAATTTCCTTCTTTTTACGGAGAAAACTTTTATTTCCAAGAGCGAAACAATTTTCTCAACATAATTCGACATGATTTCTTATTTTTTTGTATAACGTTATAATGATAATATATATGGAAAATGACAAAAGAGAAAGAAAGGAATACATGTATGTTGAAAATTTTTACAACACAGCTTCAGGGACAGTTTAAAAAGATTATGGAACAAGAAGAAATGAATATGGAGGATGGCGCAAGAATCCTTGCTCAGTCTGCCATTAGCGATGGTACAATATTCATTCATGGGTTTGGAGAGATGGCTGCAGTTGCAACAGAAGCATTATTTGGTGCTGAACCATTGGAGTCTGCAAAACCGTTGTATACAGATGGAAAAATGAACGAGATTGGAGATGTCGATTCTGTTCTGTTGATCACTAGATTTTCAACCGATAAAGAGGCTATAAAGCTAGCAGAAGAACTTCGTGGCAATGGAATTCAAGTAGTTGCGATTTCGGCGATTGTAAAAACAGAGGCTGATCGCACACTTAATGAAATCGTCGATATTCATATTGATAGCAAGCTTCAAAAATCACTCATCCCCGATGACGATGGAACCCGCTTTGGTTTTCCAAGCGTGATGACGGCTCTATATGCCTATTTTGGACTGAAATTTACAATCAAAGAAATGGTTGAAGAATTTGAATAAGACAAATTGAGTAAATTTGGGAAATTAAACTTGATGAAGGCCTAAATGAGGTTGATTTTTAACCAAAAAGTCCTTCATAGGCTGTATGAAGGACTTTTCTAGGCTTACTTTCAATCAAAAAGGTCTTCATTACCCTGATGAAGGACTTAACCAACTTATTTTTCATTCAAATAGTCCTTCATAACCCCGATGAAGGACTAAACCCTGCTGATTCTTTTACTTAATCTTCTTCATGGACCACTTGAAGTGGAAAACTCTTCAGTTTCTCAGACCTAATCCCCTTCATGGACCACTTGAAGAGGATACACCGTCAGTTTCTCGGACCAAATCCCCTTCATAGACCATTTGAAGAGGAAAACCCTTCAGTTTCTCAGACCGAATCCCCTTCATAAACCATTTGAAGAGGATACACCTTCAGTTTCTCGGACCAAATCCCCTTCATGGACCACTTGAAGTGGAAAACTCTTCAGTTTCTCAGACCTAATCCCCTTCATAGACCACTTGAAGAGGATACACCTTCAGTTTCTCAGACCGAATCCCCTTCATGGACCACTTGAAGAGGATACACCATCAGTTTCTCAGGCCGAATCCCCTTCATAAACCATTTGAAGTGGAAATCCCTTCAGTTTCTTGGACCTAATCCCCTTCATAAACCATTTGAAGAGGATACCCCATCAGTTTCTCAGACCGAATCCCCTTCATAAACCATTTGAAGAGGACTTCACCTCAGTTTCTCGGACCAAATCCCCTTCATGGACCACTTGAAGTGGAAAACTCTTCAGTTTCTCAGACCGAATCCCCTTCATGGACCACTTGAAGAGGATACACCATCAGTTTCTCAGATCGAATCCCCTTCATAAACGACATGAAGAGGATTTCCCATCAGTTTCTCGGACCTTTTCCCTTTCATAGACCACTTGAAGAGGACTTCACCTCAGTTTCTCGGACCAAATCCCCTTCATGGACCACTTGAAGTGGAAAACCCTTCAGTTTCTCGGATCGAATCCCCTTCATAACTCTAATTTCACAAAAAAACGGCGAGTGATAATTCACTCGCCATTTCTTACATATCTATCTATTACATTTTTTCAGCGTTCGTTAAAGATGCTCTAATAAATTCTCTAAACAATGGTTGTGGACGATTTGGTCTTGATTTAAATTCTGGATGGAATTGTGATGCCACAAACCATGGATGATCTTTCAACTCAATAATTTCCACAAGACGTCCATCTGGGCTTGTCCCTGAGAACATAAAACCAGCTTCTTCCATTGCTTGACGATAGTGGTTGTTAAATTCATAACGATGGCGGTGGCGCTCATATACCACTTCATCATTGTATGCTTCATAAGCTTTCGTACCTTCCTCTACTTTACAAGGGAAGATTCCAAGACGAAGCGTTCCACCTAAATCCTCAACATCTTTTTGCTCTGGTAAAAGGTCAATGATTGGATGTGGCGTATCTGGATCAAGTTCAGCAGAATGTGCGCCTTCAAGTCCTAACACATTTCGTGCAAACTCAACAGATGCTAACTGCATACCAAGACAAATACCTAATAAAGGTGTTTTGGTCTCTCTCGCATATTTTAAAGCAGAGATTTTCCCTTCGACTCCGCGATCACCGAAGCCTCCTGGAACAAGAATACCGTCTGCTTCACCAAGTAATTCAGCAACATTTTCATCTGTTACATCTTCAGAATTAACCCAGTTGATATTGATATCAGAATCAAATGCATAGCCTGCATGTTTCAATGCTTCTGCTACAGACAAATACGCATCCTGAAGCTCAACATATTTTCCGACTAAGGCAATATTTGTTGTTTTTGTAAGATGTGTAACCTTCTCAACGAGCTTCACCCAATCAGACATGTCAGCTTCTTGGCAATCTAATTGAAGGTGCTCGCACGCAATTTGATCAATGCCTTGTTCTTGAAGTGATAACGGAATTGAATAAAGTGTTTCCGCATCACGGCTCTCAATAACCGCCTTTGGATCAATGTCACAGAAAAGCGCAATTTTTTCTTTCATATCTTCTGAAATCGGCATTTCTGTACGGACAACAATAATATTTGGCTGAATTCCAAGGCTACGAAGTTCTTTTACACTGTGCTGTGTTGGCTTTGTCTTCATTTCTCCTGCCGCTTTAATGTACGGAACAAGTGTACAGTGTACGTACATTACATTATGTGCGCCGACATCACTTTTAATTTGGCGGACTGCTTCTAGGAAAGGCAGTGACTCAATGTCTCCAACCGTACCACCGATTTCAGTAATGACCACGTCTGCATTTGTTGCATGTCCGGAACGGAATACTCTTTCTTTAATTTCGTTTGTAATATGTGGGATAACTTGAACAGTTGCACCTAAGTAATCACCGCGACGCTCTTTCTTTAAAACAGTTGAATAGATTTTACCTGTTGTCACGTTACTGTACTTGTTTAAGTTAATATCAATAAAACGTTCATAGTGTCCTAAGTCTAGGTCTGTTTCAGCACCGTCATCCGTAACGAAAACTTCACCATGTTGATACGGACTCATAGTTCCTGGGTCCACGTTAATGTATGGATCGAATTTTTGAATCGTTACATTCATTCCTCGGTTTTTTAGTAAACGACCTAAAGATGCGGCAACAATCCCTTTTCCAAGGGACGACACAACCCCACCTGTTACAAAAATATATTTTGTCATCTTTCTTTTTTCCCCCAATCATGTAATTAGTTAAAGTTTGCTCAAATTAATGAAATTGTATAAACATAAAAAGCGCAAATGCCTCATCAGCCCCGACAAGTATAAGAAAAGCCGGCAAGAAGGATGTCTTTTATCCTTATTGACGGTTTGGCTTATGATCTCGAGCGGTTAGCTGCCGGAGCTAGACATAGAGAATTCTCGGTGCGGGGGTAGATTATTCTCACTCGCCGAACCTATACTCCTATAAAAATAAAAAAGCTCCACTTACAATATGTAAGGGAGCGAAACTTTATATGGTTTCGTAGATACTCTTTTTTTAGAGCCCAAAAAGTATTCTACCTAGTTAAGATTGAAAAGTCAATACGAAGTTTGGTTGAAAGTATTACTCAAAAATTAGTCTTCTTCCTCTTCTTCTTCCAGTTCTTCGTCTTCGTCTTCTAACTCATATTCGTCATCATCAAGCAGTTCATCATCGTCTTCGAAATCTTCATCTTCATCTTCATCGTCAATGTCGTCGAAGTCCTCTTCTTCCTCTTCTTCTTCATCGTCGATGTCATCAATTTCCTCGTCTTCTTCATCATAATCTTCATCAAAGTCAAGTTCATCTTCATCAAGATCGTCGAAGCCGATGAGATCTTCATCCTCATCCTTTTTCTTCTTGCCCTTTTTCTTCTTCTTCGGCTTTTCGGTATGAGTAACCTCTTCATCAATTTGCTCGTATGGATACCAAGTGCGAAGTCCCCAACGATTATCACCTAATGTAATAAAACGACCATCAATATTGATATCTGTATAAAATTGAGAAATTCTAGCACGAAGCTCTTCTTCTGAAAGCTCCAATACTTTTGCAACTTCGTCAACTAGCTCGTTAAAAGTAATCGCATCTTTTCTCCCTAAGAAAATCTCATACGCTACTTCAAGCATTGACATTTCTTTTACCTGCTCTGGTGAGTATTGATCGAGACTCATCAAGGCACTCCCTTTCTATGTATGTAACTACAAATCATAATAATAACTTGTGTATTATATATTACCATTGAACTAATAGAAAAAAATAAGTTCTGTAAAATACATATCATTCATTATAAACAAAATCAACCACTTTATGCCAGCCTATTCATTTTTTAAGGCTGGGTCATCCACTTTTGACCCAGCCTCGAGCTTTTTCTACATATTTCTACGGTATTGACCGCCCACTTCATAAAGCGCATTGGTAATTTGACCAAGACTTGCAAACTTTACCGTCTCCATCAACTCCGCAAAAATATTTCCATTGGTAACGGCAACCTGTTTTAGACGTGTCAGTGCTTCGTTTACGTTATCCTGATTTCGTTGTTGGAATTCTTTTAAGTTGTTAATCTGAAGTTCTTTTTCTTCCTTTGTTGCCCGAGCAAGCTCGATATTGTTTAAATCCTCCTCTGTTGGCGGATTTGGATTTAAGTAGGTATTCACGCCAATAATCGGAAGCTCTCCTGTATGCTTTTTCATTTCATAATACATGGATTCATCCTGAATTTTTCCACGCTGGTACTGTGTCTCCATTGCACCTAGAACTCCACCGCGGTCATTCAATCGGTCAAATTCTTGAAGCACTGCCTCCTCCACTAAATCAGTTAGCTCTTCGATGATGAATGAGCCTTGTAACGGATTTTCATTTTTCGTTAATCCATGCTCTTTCGTAATAATCATCTGAATTGCCATCGCGCGACGAACAGATTCTTCGGTTGGTGTTGTAATCGCCTCATCATATGCATTCGTATGAAGGGAATTACAATTGTCGTGAAGTGCCATGAGAGCCTGCAAGGTCGTACGAATGTCATTAAAATCAATTTCCTGCGCATGAAGGGAGCGTCCAGATGTTTGAACATGGTATTTTAGTTTTTGACTACGCTCGTTTGCTCCATACTTTTCTCTCATCACAGTTGCCCAAATTCGGCGTGCCACCCGGCCAATAACCGTATATTCAGGATCCAAGCCATTACTAAAAAAGAAGGATAAGTTTGGTGCAAAGTCATCAATCTTCATACCACGGCTGAGGTAGTATTCCACATAGGTGAACCCGTTTGATAAGGTAAACGCGAGCTGTGAAATTGGGTTTGCACCCGCTTCCGCGATATGGTATCCCGAAATCGAAACCGAATAATAGTTTCGGACTTTGTTTTCAATAAAATACTCTTGGATATCCCCCATCATTCTAAGTGCAAATTCCGTTGAGAAAATGCATGTATTCTGACCTTGATCTTCTTTTAAAATATCGGCCTGCACTGTTCCTCGTACGGTTTGTAACGTTTTCGCGCGCACCTCTTGGAATTCCTCTACCGTTAAAACACGACCAAGCTCCTGTTCACGTTTTTCAACTTGTTGGTGAATGGCTGTGTTCATGAACATTGCTAGGATAATTGGTGCTGGGCCATTGATTGTCATGGAAACTGAAGTGGAAGGTGCACACAGGTCAAAGCCGTTATAGAGCTTTTTCATATCATCAAGTGTACAAATGTTAACGCCACTTTCGCCGACTTTCCCGTAAATATCTGGACGATATGCTGGGTCCTCCCCGTATAAGGTGACAGAATCAAACGCTGTACTTAAACGCTTCGCAGTATCGTCCTTCGATAAGTAATGGAAGCGGCGATTTGTTCTTTCAGGAGTTCCTTCACCTGCAAACTGACGCTTTGGATCCTCCCCTTCACGTTTAAACGGAAAAACACCTGCTGTATACGGGAATGCCCCAGGAACGTTTTCTTTATAGACCCATCGTAAAATTTCCCCGAAATCTTTGTAGTTCGGGAGTGAAATTTTGGGTATCGACAATCCTGACAGGCTTTTCGTTTTTAAGATTGTAACGATTTCCTTGTCACGAATTTTTGTGACGAATTTCTCACCTTTATAGGTGTCCTTCAGGGATTCCCAGTTTGCCAAAATCTTTTTTGACTCGTCTGTAAGTTTTGCTTCATATTGCGTTTTAAGTGTTTCAAGCGTTGTTAGGACTTCTTCGTTTCCTAGCTCCTTCACACTATCGATTGCACCACTGATTTGGAATAGTTTTCTTGCCATTTCCACTTGATGTGCCGCTTTTTTATGATAATTACGAACGGCATCTGAAATCTCACGCAAATAATAGCGACGGTCATTTGGAATAATCACATTTTGTTTTTGAACATCTGCTGTTTTATCAAAAGTTGTTTTCCAATCAGTGCCCATTTTTTCATTTATGATATCAACAAGGTTAGCAAAAAGGGCGTTTGTTCCCGGGTCATTGAACTGACTTGCAATTGTACCGTACACCGGCATTTCGTCATAATCTTTTTCAAATAATAGATGACTGCGTTGATACTGCTTCTGAACCTGCCGTTTCGCATCCTCTGAACCCTTGCGCTCAAATTTATTTATGACGATTAGGTCAGCATAGTCAATCATGTCGATCTTTTCAAGCTGTGAAGGCGCACCGAATTCACTGGTCATGACATACATCGAGATGTCACAAACCTCTGTGATTTCCGCATCCCCCTGCCCAATTCCGCTTGTTTCAACGATGATTAAGTCAAAACCGGCTGCTTTTACGACAGCGATGGCATCCTTAATGGCAAGTGACAACTCTGATTTAGAGCCCCTTGTAGCAAGGCTTCGCATGTACACTCTTGGTGAAAAAATGGCATTCATGCGAATTCGGTCACCAAGAAGGGCTCCACCTGTTTTTTGTTTCGTTGGGTCAACAGACAGAATCGCAACCTTTTTATCATCCAGTTCATTGATAAAGCGGCGAATTAGTTCATCAGTGAGCGAGCTTTTTCCAGCCCCACCTGTGCCTGTAATCCCTACAACAGGTACCTTTTTTTCAAGATCTTTTATTTTTTGAATCACAGCTTCTGCGGTTGCTGCCATTTCAACTGTATTGCCAATTTGATTCTCAGCAATCGTAATCAGTTTTGCGACTGTTTTATAGTCCCCTTTTTGAAGAAGTTCAAGCTCATCTGTTAGCTCGGTGCTTGTCGGAAAATCACATTCTTTTATCATTTTATTGATCATTCCTTGAAGCCCCAAGACGCGACCATCTTCAGGAGAAAAAATACCGGCAATGCCATATTCATGCAGTTCCTTCACTTCACGTGGGATAATAACCCCACCACCACCGCCATATATGCGGATATGGGGCGCTCCCCGCTCCTTCAGAAGATCATACATATATTTAAAATATTCTACATGGCCTCCCTGATAAGAGGAAATCGCGATTCCTTGTACATCCTCTTGGATTGCCGCATTCACAACTTCCTCTACTGAGCGATTATGTCCAAGGTGAATCACCTCAGCACCACTCGCTTGTAAAATACGACGCATGATATTTATCGAAGCATCATGCCCATCGAATAAGCTTGAAGCTGTGACAAACCGTACATGATGCTTTGGACGATAAACTTCCACCTTACTCATTTCCTCTCCCCCAGTCTTTTTAATAAAGTACAAAGCGCCTCAATTCCAGTTAAAAGCAGGCACGTCCTGTGCCTATAGCTAGCCAGCCTGGCATGGACGACAAGCACAAGACAAGCGGTAAAAGAATGTGATCTTTGCCTTCAGAAACACGGCTAGTGAGCTTGTGCCGATTGCGCCTTGTGCTAGACAATACCTTCATTTAACAATTCCATTTAGTAAAAGTTCTGTTTGCATTTCAATATATTCCTCAAGTGTGAAAATCTTGCGCATTGCCCAGCGGCGAAACCCCCACATCTGACCTTGAACGAAAATGTTATGAGCAACAAGTTCAACTTGTTTTTTCGGCAATTGAAGTTCCCCGTTTGCGATACAATCTTCAATTGCTTTTTCAAACATACCGACCATTTCGACTTCCTTATTTAGCACATATGGCAGCGCGTCCTTTGACAGTGACTTCGCCTCCTGATAGAGAACAAGAACCTCATCCTGCATTTCATCCATAACGAGAAAGTAATTGTGAATCGCACGCTTCAGGCTTTCAATACTGGCTTCCTTTGTATTGAGTGCCTCTTGCATCCGCTCCTGAACTTGGTCATAAATGCTATCCACAACTAAATAAAGGACATCCTCTTTCTTGCGGATATATTCATAAAGGGTGCCGATGCTAAAACCGGCTGCTTTTGCAATCTCCCTTGTCGTAGAGCGATGAAAACCCTTCTCCTTAAAAAGGGTCACTGCACCCTTAATCATCTGATCCCTTCGTTTTTTGATCAACTTCTCATCTTTCACCGAAGCAGGCACATCATTTCTACGCATCCCATCACCTCCTGTAAGAAAAGCTCTAGGTGACCCGTCTATCGGCGACAAGCATAAATCAAGCGCTGTTAGAAAGTGTATGACCTTCCGAATCAATTGACTTATGCTAGAGAGCCAAACCAATGGGCACCTTAAGCTAGACGTTTTGGGACAGGGGGACAGGTTCATTGTCCCATCTTACCTGGTACACAGGACCTGTCCCCTTGACCCACTTTTTTCGTAAAAGGTTAGAAACCTACTTTTATTTTGTTAGCATTCGAGAGATTACGAGGCGTTGAATCTCTTGAGTACCTTCATAGATTTGGGTAATTTTTGCATCACGCATATAACGCTCTACTGGGTAATCCTTCGTATAGCCGTAACCACCAAAAACCTGTACCGCCTCTGTTGTTACTTTCATTGCGGTATCCCCTGCAAATAATTTTGACATCGCGGATTCTTTCCCGTAAGGAAGCCCCTCTGATTCTAGCCATGCTGCTTGATAGGTTAGGAGTCGAGCCGCCTCAACACTAGTTGCCATATCCGCAAGCTTGAAGCCCACCCCTTGCTGAGCAGCAATTGGTTTTCCAAACTGAACACGTTCCTTCGCATATTCAGTTGCAGCATCAAGCGCTCCTTGAGCAATTCCAACTGCTTGGGCTGCAATTCCGTTTCGACCACCATCAAGCGTCATCATCGCAATTTTAAAGCCTTCTCCCTCTTCACCAAGTAGGTTTTCCTTAGGTACTTTGCACTCTTCAAAAATAATTTCAGTTGTCGGTGATGAACGAATTCCCATTTTCTTTTCTTTTTTTCCTACAGAGAAGCCAGGAAAATCACTCTCGATAATAAATGCACTTGTACCCTTGTGCTTTGAAGAAGGATCTGTTAGCGCAAACACGACATAAATATCGGCAATTCCACCATTTGTAATAAAGATTTTAGAGCCGTTTAAAACATAATGGTCGCCTTCTAATCTAGCGGTTGTTCTCATTCCACCTGCATCTGAGCCTGAGCCGGGTTCTGTTAATCCATACGCACCGATTTTTTCACCCTGCGCCATTGGGCGTAGATACTTTTGCTTTTGCTCTTCACTACCAAACTTAAAAATCGGCCAACCCGCAAGCGAGGTATGAGCTGAAAGGGTTACCCCTGTTGATGCGCACACTCTTGATAACTCCTCAACAGCGATACAATACGCTAAATAGTCACTGCCAATGCCACCGTATTCTTCTGGCCATGGAATTCCTGTTAAGCCAAGCTCCGCCATTTTATCGAAAATTTCACGGTCAAAGCGTTCCTCCTCGTCGCGCTCTGCTGCTGTTGGTGCCACCTCGTTTTTAGCAAAGTCACGCACCATTTTACGAATCATTTCATGCTCTTCTGATAATTTAAAGTACATAGTTAGTACCTCCACTTGTATAGAATGTTAGTTTTTGTGATGAACTGCGTCGTTTTGGGGCTGGGATTTGCGTCTACTTTCACTTTTTTGCGTCGATATTCGCGGATTTGCGTCATTTTCCCGATTTTTGCGTCAATATCCGCGGATTTGCGTCTTCTCCCTGATTTTTGCGTCGATTTCTTCGGATTTGCGTCTTCTCCCTGATTTTTGCGTCGCACACCAAGGTTTTGCGTCTCTTTCCCGATTTTTGCGTCAATATCCGCGGATTTGCGTCTTCTCCCTGATTTTTGC
>NZ_HE610986.1:955914-1090936 GCF_000285535.1 Bacillus timonensis
GCGTCGATATCCGCAGATTTGCGTCAACTCCCACCATTTTTGCGTCACACACCAAGGATTTGCGTCATTTTCCCGATTTTTGCGTCAATATCCGCAGTTTTGCGTCAACTCCCTGATTTTTGCGTCGCACACCAAGGTTTTGCGTCTCTTTCCCGATATTTGCGTCAATATCCGCGGATTTGCGTCAACTCCCACATTTTTGCGTCACACACCAAGGATTTGCGTCTCTTTCCCGATTTTTGCGTCGATATCCGCAGATTTGCGTCAACTCCCACCATTTTTGCGTCACACACCAAGGATTTGCGTCAACTCCCACATTTTTGCGTCACACACCAAGGATTTGCGTCAACTCCCACATTTTTGCGTCGCACACCAAGGATTTGCGTCAACTCCCACCATTTTCCCCTGGGACACGGAACCTGTCCCCATGTCCCACCTTTACAAGTGCTTGCTAACAACAATTCGCTGGATCTCGCTGGTGCCTTCATATATCTCGGTTATTTTTGCATCCCGGAAAAATCGTTCAACTGGATAGTCCTTTGTATAGCCATAGCCCCCATAAACTTGAATGGCTTCTGTTGCAACTTCCATTGCGGTTTTAGATGCAAACAGCTTTGCCATCGATGACTCCTTCACACAAGGCAAACCGTTCTCGCGTAAAAAAGCAGCTCGATAGACTAGTAGTCTTGCAGCTTCCACATTTGTCGCCATATCAGCTAGCTTAAAGCCAACACCTTGCAAGGAGGCAATTGGTTTGCCAAATTGATAGCGTCCCTTCGCATACTCCACCGCATGCTCAAGAGCAGCTTCTGCAATTCCTAGTGCCTGAGCAGCAATCCCAATGCGGCCAACAGTTAGATTGGCCATTGCAACCTTAAAGCCATCACCCTCGACACCCAGTATATTTTCAGCTGGCACCTTTACATCCTCGAGTGTGATTTGAAGGGTTCTTGATCCCAAAAGCCCCATTTTATGCTCATCTTTTCCGAACACAAAGCCCGGTGTATTTTTTTCAACAATAAATGCCGTGATTCCCTTACTACCAGCTTCGTTAGGATTCGTACGTGCAAAAACAATGTATACATCTGCTTCCCCACCATTTGTGACGAAAACCTTTGAACCATTTAATACATAATGGTCACCTTGCTTAACCGCTCTTGTTTTTAAACTTGCTGCATCTGAGCCAGCGCTCGGTTCCGTGAGACAAAAAGCCCCAAGGAATTCCCCACTTGCTAGTTTCGGAATATATTTTTGTTTTTGCTCCTCTGTTCCAAAATAAAGAATTGGATTCGTACCAACAGAGGTATGAACGGATAAAATAACCCCGATGGTTGCGCTCACCTTTGAGAGCTCATTGATTGCAATAATGTAGGACGTAAAATCCATTCCGGCTCCACCGTATTCTTCCGGAATCGTAATCCCCATTAATCCTAGTGAAGCCATCTTCGAAAGAATTTCTCTTGGAAATTCCCCATTCTCCATACGCTCGACAAATGGTGCGATTTCTTCTTTTGCAAAATCACGAACCATTTTCCGCATCATTTCTTGTTCTTCTGTAAAATGAAAATTCATGCTGTTTCCCTCCAGTGTGGGATCTTGGTGCTGTGGGTTATCTGTAAAAATTGTCAAGAAATCTCACCCCTATCCTTCGTACGTGTAGAAACCTCGACCCGATTTTTTTCCTAACCAACCAGCTTTTACGTATTTTCTGAGCAGTGGACATGGTCTGTACTTGTCATCACCAAATCCATCGTGCAGGGTTTCCATAATATAAAGACATGTATCAAGTCCGATAAAATCAGCCAGTGTCAGTGGTCCCATCGGATGATTCATTCCAAGCTTCATGACTTCATCGATTGCTTCTTTTGTGGCAACACCTTCATAAAGGGTATAAATTGCTTCGTTAATCATTGGCATTAAAATACGGTTTGACACAAATCCTGGGAAGTCATTCACTTCAACCGGAACTTTGTTTAACGTTTTGGTCATGTCTTCAATGACTTGATAGACTTCATCGGCTGTTGCTAAGCCCCGGATTATTTCAACTAATTTCATTACTGGTACTGGATTCATAAAGTGCATACCAATTACTTTTTCTGGGCGTTTCGTTGCCGCAGCAATTTCTGTAATTGGAAGAGAGGAAGTATTTGTCGCTAAAATAGCGTTCTGAGGTGCGATTTCATCTAGTTGAGAGAACAGCTTTGTTTTCACATCCATATTTTCAATGGCGGCTTCGATGACAAGGTCGACATCACTTGCATTTTGTAGATCAAGTGATGGAGTGAGCCTTTCTAAAGTAGCTGCCTTCTCTTCTTCACTCATCCGACCTTTAACTACTTGGCGAGTAAGGTTTTTCGTAATCGTTCCAAACCCACGGTCTAGATAATCCTGCTTCAAATCATGGAGCTTCACATCATACCCTGCCATTGCACAAACCTGTGCAATTCCAGAGCCCATCTGCCCCGCACCAATTACCATCACTTTTTGAACCTTCATCAAACATACCTCCTAATTTGAAATGTGCAGGCGCCCTTTAAGTGGAACATCGACTAACTACTGCCACGTCCTGTGGCAAACATCGGTGTCAGCACTTCCTCGAAAATGCCTTGCATTTTCTTCGTGCGATGATTATGCTCCCGAAGCCTTTCTTGTCCTGTGCAAGTCCGACAAGCACAAGACATGCCGGCTAGAAGGTTGCTCTTTGACCTTCATGACGGAATGAATTGTGACTTCGAGGGGCTGGGTGCCCATAGCTAGACACTGAAATCTACATACAGATTTAATTACGTTCTTACCTGTTACATAGTCTTAAACTTCCACCATGATTGCGTCGCCTTGGCCTCCACCACTACAGATGGCTGCAACACCAATGCCACCGCCACGGCGTTTTAATTCATGAATAAGTGTAATAATGATTCTTGCCCCACTTGCTCCAATTGGATGGCCAAGTGCTACCGCTCCACCGTTAACATTGACTTTTTCAGGGTCAAGATTTGCAATTTTTCCACTTGTTAACGCGACTGCTGCAAAAGCCTCATTGATCTCAAACAAATCAATTTCGTCGACTGTTTTACCTGTTTTCTTTAATAATTCGTTAATGACGAGTCCTGGCGTTTTCGGGAAATCCTTCGCTTCAACAGAAATGGCTGCATGGGCTACTATTGCCGCAAGAGGCTCTTTCCCTTCTTGCTTTGCTCTTTCCTCACTCATGAGAACTAAAGCTGCAGCTCCGTCATTGACACCAGGTGCATTTCCAGCCGTGATTGTACCGTTTGCACCAAACACAGACTTAAGCTGTGCTAGCTTTTCAATCGTTGTGTCTGCTCGAGGCGCTTCATCTTGATCCACAACTGTAACCGCGCCTTTTCGCCCTTTCACTTCTACAGCAACGATTTCCTCAGCAAACTTACCTGACTCAATTGCCGCAATCGCACGTCTATGACTGCGGAGAGCCCACTCGTCTTGTTCTTCCCGTGAAATATTGAGTTCTGTTGCTACCTCATTTCCATACGTGCCCATATGAACATCTTGGAAGCTACACGTTAGGCCATCGTGAACCATTAGGTCCTTTATACTTGCATCCCCCATACGTAACCCGAAGCGTGCTTTTGGTAAAAAGTAAGGGGCATTGCTCATTGATTCCATACCGCCCGCAACGATTACTTCTTCATCACCGGCACGTATGATTTGGTCGGCAAGTGTGACACTGCGAAGCCCTGATGCACATACTTTGTTGATGGTTTCTGTTTTTACTTTCCATGGAATTCCTGCGTTTCTTGCTGCCTGTCGGGAAGGAATTTGGCCTTGGCCACCTTGTAAAACCGTTCCAAAAATGACTTCATCCACCTTTTCCCCTTCAATGCCTGCGCGCTGTAATGCCTCTTTGATGGCAATGCCACCAAGCACAGATGCCGTTAATGAACTAAGACTCCCTCCTAATTTTCCAAATGGAGTACGAACACCACTAACAATAACTGTTTTCCCCATGCTCCAACCTCCTTGATTTTTAAAAAAATTCAACTCGTACAGTAACCGCTTACATTTATTTCTGACTGAACGCTCGCTCGGAACTTTCTGAAAGAAGGAGGCGTACAATGTACACCTCTCTTATCTGTTATTCTATTACAAGTAGATTGAATGTTTCCTATATTCCTATTTTACAACATAGTATATGGAAAATAAATTATAGATTACCATTAAGATGCAATTTGTTTTTGATCTCCAACTACGGATTTTTCAAGGATTTCGGCGATATCATATGTGCCGATTTGGTCTTCGACTTCCTTCGCCTTTGTTCCATCACTTAACATTGTTAAGCAATACGGACAACCAGAACCAATTGTGGTTGGGTTAACAGCAATCGCTTGTTCTGTTCTTGCCACATTAATACGAGTTCCTGTATCTTCTTCCATCCACATTAGACCGCCTCCAGCCCCACAGCACATTCCTTTTTCACGGTTACGTTCCATTTCAACGAGCTGCACCCCTGGAATTTGTTTTAAGATTTCACGAGGTGGATCATACACTTCATTGTAACGTCCTAAATAACAGGAATCATGCCATGTAATCACTTCATTTACTGCATGTTTAGGGACCAATTTACCTTGTTTTACAAGGTCATACAAAACTTCCGTATGGTGGAATACCTCAACACCTTCAAGGCCCATGTCCGGATATTCGTTTTTGAAAATATTGTATGCATGTGGGTCGATTGTGACAATCTTTTTCGCTTCCGCCTTTTCAAACTCTGCAATATTATTTGTCGCAAGCTCTTGGAATAAGAATTCATTTCCTAGTCGGCGTGGTGTGTCACCAGAGTTTTTCTCCTTGTTTCCTAAAATTGCGAATTTCACGCCTGCTTCGTTCATCAGTTTCGCAAATGAGAGGGCGATTTTTTGGCTTCGGTTATCAAACGCACCCATTGAACCAACCCAGAATAAGTATTCGAACTCTTCACCTGCTTTTTTCATTTCTTTTACAGTTGGCACATGAACATCTTCACGAACCTCACGCCAGTTTTCTTTTTCCTTACGGTTAAGTCCCCATGGATTTCCTTGACGTTCAATATTTGTCATCGCTCGCTGTGCATCGGCATCCATTTTTCCTTCTGTAAGGACGAGGTAACGTCGTAAATCAATAATTTTATCAACATGCTCATTCATAACTGGGCATTGATCCTCACAGTTACGGCAAGTTGTACATGCCCAAATTTCTTCTTCTGTGATAACATCCCCAATTAAGCTTGGGCTGTACGCTAACTCAGCAGTTGCTGCTGTTTCATTTGCACCCTGACTAGCTGATGCAAGTGCTAACTGATTACCTTTTGTATGATTAAAAGCAACAGCCGGAACCCAAGGCACACGTGAAGTTACTACTGCACCAGTTTCCGTTAAGTGGTCACGTAATTTTACGATCAAATCCATTGGCGACAACATTTTACCAGTGCCTGTTGCCGGACACATATTTGTACACCGTCCACATTCCACACATGCATAAAGGTCAATTAATTGTGTTTGTTTGAAGTCTTCAATTTTGCCAACTCCAAATGTTTCTTGTGTCTCATCTTCAAAATCAATTTTTTCAAGCTTTCCAGGGCTTGTTTGTCTGCTTAAATACACATTCGCTGGACCTGCAATTAAATGCGCGTGCTTTGATTGCGGCACATAGACTAAGAAGCTTAATAGGAAGAGCAAATGAATCCACCACGCGACATAAAAAATCGCAATCGCAGCAGTTTCATTAAGTCCATCTAACGCAAACGATATCAAGGATGCAATCGGCTCACTCCATGATGGGTCATGACCATGCCAAACAATCCCAGCTCCATTTCCAAGTAAAACGGAAAGCATCAACCCACCGATGAATAATAAAACAAGTCCTGATTTAAAACCTCTTTTAAGACGTACAAGCTTTTCAACATAGCGGCGGTGGAAAGCCCACACGACTGCTACTAAAATCATAAACGTGACAATTTCTTGGAAAAAGGTAAAGCCTGAATATAATGGCCCAAGTGGAAGATGGGAGCCTGGCTTCAAGCCCTTCCAAATAAAATCAATTGCACCGAATTGAACAAGAAGAAACCCATAGAAGAACATAACGTGGATGGCACCACTCTTTTTATCCTTTAAAAGCTTTTTCTGTCCAAATACATTGATCCAAATTCGCTCAAGACGTTCTTTTACTTTCCCATCAAATTCGACCTTTTTGCCAAGCTTGATATACGCAATTCTTGTCTTAATGAGATAAACAAAAAGATAAATTGCGTAAGCGGTTACAATTAAAAATGCAAGAAGGTTAACAAATAAAAGGATATTCATGGTTTAGCTCCTTTCTTACTAATTCCAGGCCTTATTGCCTGAATGAAGTTTATTTTCTGACTATATATCTCATACCTCCATTATATAATGAATGAGCATTCAGTCAACATATTTTATTATGAAATCTCAAATAAACATTCTTACTTTCGTGTAAACTAAGAAAACGCTTATCTATAGGAGGGGTAAATTTGTTCAGAACTATCTTCTGGATTGTCCTTATTATCATTATTCTATTACTGTTACTCCGCCTTGATTACAGCATGGGAAGAAAAAGTCACTTAAAAAAGCAAGTTGATGAGGCATTCCCATTACGAAACAGTAATATTTCACTTTATGCCACAGGGGATTCACTCTTCTCTGAGCTTTTTACAGACATTCAAAATGCAACCGAACACATCCATGTACAGTTTTATATTTTAAAGGACGATGACATCAGCAAGGACTTTGTTTCCCTTTTAAAGAAAAAAGCCGAGCAAGGTGTCAAAGTGCGTTTGCTTCTAGATTGGGTTGGCGCACACAATGTCACGAAGGAAATGGAAAAGGATTTAACCCGCTCAGGTGTTTCGTTTGCATATAGCAACAAACCAAACTTCCCATACTTCTTTTACAAACTCAATGAACGAAACCATCGGAAGATATCCGTAATCGATGGAAAAACGGGGTATATTGGTGGCTTTAATATTGGAAAAGAATATCTCGGCAAGGACCCGAAATTCGGATTCTGGCGTGATTACCATTTGAAATTAACCGGCGAAGGTGTGGCCGATTTACAAACCCAATTCTTAGAAGACTGGTATAACTCAACAAAGAAAGCCGTTGAAAACCGCAGTGCCTATTTCCCGCCGCTGCCAAAAGGAAAGTCACAAACAAGGTTCATCGCCACAAACGGCGCCTACCTTGAGGACGATTTTGTTAACATGATAAAGCAAGCTGAAAAAGAAATTATTATCGGCTCACCTTATTTTGTGCCGAGCGACCAAATGAAAGAAGAATTGATCAATGCTTCGAAACGGAATGTGAAGATACGTATCCTTTTACCGAAAAAACCGGATCATCCGCTTGTAAAAGAAGCAGCTATCCCCTATATGGACGAGCTCTCAAAGATTGGCATTCAATTTCATATGTATACAAGGGGTTTTTACCACGCAAAAGCGATTTGTATCGATGACAAGCTTTGCGATATCGGAACTGCCAATTTTGATAAAAGAAGTCTATATTCAAATTATGAAATTAATTGCTATATTCATGATAAAGATATGATTGAAGAAATTAAAAAAGTGGTCGAAGAGGATTTCAAGACATCAAATGAACTGACGCGTGAGCGAATTAACGAACTCAAGTCGGAGAAAAAGTTCAAAATCAAAATTGCGACGTGGCTTTCGCACTTTTTATAGGAAACTGGCTTGGAATACTATTTTTAGCAGAAAACAATAGGTGGCTTGGTGGCAGTTTACTATCACTAATTCGGAAATACTGTCTTATCTGAGATTTACTGTCACTATCTGGATTTTGCTGCCACTAATCATGATTTACTGTCACTAACAAAAATTGACGTCCGCCGGGGAGTAGATTACTGTCACTATTCGAAAAATACTGCCAGAAACATATGAGGCACCCACAGAGCATGGGTGCCTCTCTTTTATTTCGGTCCAAATTGAATAAGTGGCGCTATCCATTGGAATAATTTAAACCCTAAGTAAATCCCAATGATTCCAGTAACCCCTGCAAGCGCTGGAGGTGCCGGAATCGGCAGTTTTAATAAAGCAAATAAAAATCCAACTACTAAACCCGTTACAAGGGCCAAAATTACTTCTTTCATGTATGTACCCCCTTCGTATCTCATTATTCCCGAAAAAAGGCCCTCTACTCAACGTGAGGGCCTTAAACAAGAAGATTACATCTTTTCAGGTGCAGATACTCCGATTAGTTTTAATGAATTTTGCAGTGTGATTTGAACTGCTTTCATTAGCGCAAGACGCGCTTTCGTTTTTTCAAGATTATCTTGGTCAAGTACCTTCTCCGCATTATAAAAGCTGTGAAGAGCAGCTGCTAGCTCATTGATGTAATTTGTAATACGATGCGGAATACGTTTTTCCGCTGCTTCCGTTACAGCTGCAGGGAATTCACCTAACTTTTTCAAAAGATCAATTTCTTTTTCAGAGTTAATATGTTCAAGCGCATAGTTTCCGTCTAAGGCAATGTTCATCTCGCCGCCAGAACGTAGCATGCTGCAAATACGCGCATGTGCATATTGTGCATAATACACTGGATTTTCATTTGATTGTGACACAGCTAAATCAAGGTCAAAGTCAAGATGAGTATCTGAACTTCTCATTGCAAAGAAGTAGCGAACGGCATCTAACCCAACCTCTTCAATTAGGTCACGCATCGTTACAGCCTTCCCAGTACGCTTACTCATCTTCATTTTTTCACCATTTTTAAAGAGGTGAACAAGCTGAATAATCTCAACTTCTAATGTATCTTTCTCGTAGCCTAGCGCCTGAATGGCTGCTTTCATACGAGGAATGTATCCGTGATGGTCAGCACCCCACACATTAATTAGCTTTTCAAAACCGCGCTCAAGCTTGTCCTGATGGTACGCAATATCTGGAGTTAAATACGTATAAGACCCATCATTTTTAATTAAGACACGGTCTTTGTCATCGCCAAATGTTGTTGAACGGAACCAAGTTGCTCCGTCTTTTTCATAAATATGACCAGCGTCACGAAGCGCATTAAGAGCTCGGTCAATTTTTCCGTTATGATAAAGTGAAGTCTCAGAATACCACACATCAAAACGCACTCGATATTCTTCCAAGTCCTTTTGAAGCTTTTCCATTTCATATTTCAAACCATATTCACGGAAAAAGTCAAAGCGTTCCTTTTCATCCACATTTACATATTTATCGCCAAACTCTTCAGCTAATTGCTTTCCAATACCCACGATATCTTGGCCATGGTAGCCGTCCTCAGGCATTTCGGCATCCTTGCCAAGGGCTTGCATATAACGTGCTTCAACCGATTTCGCTAGGTTGTTAATTTGGTTTCCAGCATCATTGATATAATACTCACGAGACACATCATATCCCGCTTTGTCTAAAATATTACTTAAAGAATCACCAACCGCAGCGCCACGAGCATGTCCAAGATGTAGATCACCTGTTGGATTTGCAGAAACAAACTCCACCTGAACCTTTTGGTTGTTACCAACAGTTGTTTCTCCGTACGCCTCACCTGCTGATAAAATCGCTGGAATTAAATCCGTTAAATACGAATTGTTCATGTAAAAATTGATAAACCCTGGGCCCGCGATTTCAATTTTTTCAATGGACGCTTTTGACTTATCAAAATTAGCAACAATGTCTTCGGCAATCATACGTGGTGCTTTTTTTGCCACACGAGCTAGCTGCATCGCCATGTTTGTCGCATAGTCCCCGTGCGCCTTTTCCTTTGGCAACTCCAATACAACTTCAGGAATTTGCTCCTCTGTAGCTAGTCCAGCTTTTAACACCGCATCTTTAATTTCCGTTTTTAAACGTTCTTTTACTTGATCAACAACATTCATCTAGTTTCGCTCCTTAAATGTAATGGTAATCTTATGTAATCCTGACTTTTCACCTTGAAGGGAAAGCTCATATGCTAAAAACAACGTCCCTTTTCGAGAGTTTTTGTACCATTTGTATTCGATATTGTTCGTTTTTGTTGTGAGGTCAAAAGTACCAAGCTGATTTTGGAAGGAACCACTTATGGTTTCATTTTTTCGGTAAACTTGCCTCATTTTCACGATTCCCGAACGTAGAATAAGAACCTCTTTTTCAGATATTTTAATCACCGTTTTAACCTTACCTGCCTCTTGTTTTTCATCGAACTGCAAGTAGGTATTGTTACCCTTTATGTAGTATAGACCATTTGCGTCAAAAGCAACATTCTCTTTTCGTGGCCCATCTTTAATCTCGGTTACAAATTTGAGTGTAATAGGAGTTCCATCTTGACTCATTTTCACACATCCCTATAAATCGTTAACTTTACTAGTATACGGCATTCAGTCAAGGAATTTCAAATTAAAATGAAATTTTCGGGGACGTGTTACCATCAAAAAAACTCGGCCTGTTTGGCCGAGTTCTATAAAATGTAAAAGGGTATTATTGCTTAGTGGCTTTAACGTTCATGAAGATATTGATTGCAAAAAGGATAATGGCGAGGGTTGTAATCGTGCCACCGACTGCAATGGCTGGTTCGACCGCTGTATTGCCTAGTAATAACATCGTGAGTCCAATCATCATCACCGGCAAGCCAATGTTATGAAGCCAAAAATGTGTCTTTCCAAGCTTTGATTCTCCTGCTGCAGGGAATAAATAGTAAACAATTCCTGCAAGCCCCATAGATGCCCAGCCTAACAAGTTAATATGAACGTGGACACCAGTTAATGTGTACGAATGTGACATCGACATCCCCATCCCAATCAGTACACCAATCACAAAATAAAGTGCGGCCATTTTTAAAAAGCGAATCCCAACCATGGAACTCCTCCTTTTTTAGGTAAAAATCTAGTTCAAAGGTATTATATTCACCTAAACTAAAAGAAGTGTCATAGTTGCGAAAATATTTTAGGGTGACTCTTGAGATCAAGGACAAAAGTTTAAAGAAGTTGGTTAAAATTAATTTGGGAAACTCTTCAGATCGAGGAAAAAGATATAAAGAAGTTGGTCTCCGACGGTTTGGCTCAGAGAGAAAATGCAAGATTATGAATATCTAAATGGGTCTGATAGCTATGCTCAGAGACAAAAGCAGGATTATGAATATCGAATTGGCTCTGATAGCTTGGCTCAGAGACAAAAGTATGGTTTTGAATATCGGAAGTGGCTCTGACAACTTCTCTCAGAGACAAATAACATGGTTTTAAATATCGGAAGTGGCTCTGACAACTTCTCTCAGAGACAAATAACATGGTTTTAAATATCGGAATGTCTCTGATAGCTTGGCTCAGAGACAAAAATAAGGTTATGAATATCGATTATATCTCTGACAACCCGGCTCAGAGACACTTCGACTCTCTAATTCACTCAAATTGTCTTTGAGACCCTTCCTCACGGACAATTTGAAGCACGGAATCAATGTATTTGTCTTCGATAGCTTGCCTTAGAGACAAAAGTAAGGTTACAAAACCCAGAAGTGTCTCTGACAACTTGGCTCAGAGACATTATATCCCCTTTTCAACCCTCAATTGTCCATGACACTCGTCTCTTAGAGAATTCAACTAACGATTTTTCTAAATTGCCTTTGACAGTCTCCCTCAAAGTTGAATCTACTCTATTCCCCCCAACAATCAAAGACAGAACAATGCCTTCACTCCCCACGCCAAAACAAAAAGCCTGAACCCTAAGGCCCAGGCTTTCCACACGACTATTTATTTCTTCGGTATCCATCCTAAAATCATCTCACGAATCAGCTTACTTGCGGTATTCGCTGTTTGTTCAGAAGCATCATATATTGGTGCAACCTCAACCAAGTCTGATCCAACCACTTGCACGTCTGATTTCGCAATTTCGTGAATGGCACCTAATAATTCCTTCGATGTAATTCCGCCCGCATCAACTGTCCCTGTTCCAGGAGCATGAGCCGGATCCAATACATCAATATCAATTGTTACATATACAGGACGACCCGCTAACTTCGGAAGAACTTTTTTCAAAGGCTCAAGCACTTCAAATTTTGAAATGTGCATGCCGTTTTCCTTTGCCCATTGGAACTCTTCCTTCATTCCTGAACGAATTCCGAATGAAAACACATTCTCTGGTCCAAGCAATTCTGCGATTTTACGGATTGGGGTTGAGTGAGAAAGCGCCTCTCCCTCATAATTCTCACGCAAATCGGTATGAGCATCCATATGGATAATCGCAAGATCAGGGTACTTTTTATAAACGGCTTTCATTACCGGCCAAGATATAAGGTGCTCGCCACCCATGCCAAGTGGATATTTTCCAGCAGCCAATACCTGGTCTACAAAATCCTCAATCATATCAAGGCTGCGCTGTGGATTGCCAAATGGTAACGGAATGTCGCCCGCATCATAATACTTCACTTCTTCTAGCTCTTTATCAAGATATGGACTGTATTCTTCAAGGCCAATTGACACCTCACGAATTCGACTAGGGCCGAAACGTGAGCCTGGGCGATAGCTTACTGTCCAGTCCATTGGCATGCCATAAATGACGGCTTCGCTTTCCTCAAAATTAGGATGGCTTTTGATAAACACATTTCCTGAATAAGCTTCATCAAATCTCATCAAAAATCCCCCATTATTATAAAATCAAATACACCCTGGCGAATTTGAACCCAGATTTTTTCGAGCATGCTCGTTTCCCAAATCTGTGGCATCCGCCGAAGGCTTTTCATTTAATTCAGTAGGTTACTAAATTAAGTTAAATCGGCTACAAACTTCGGTAGCACAAACGCTGCCTTATGGATTTCTTTTGTATAATATTTTGTCTCAATTTCATGGAAGCGATCATCGCTTACTTCAAGTGGATCATACTTTTTCGAACCAATTGTGAACGTCCATAGACCACTTGGATATGTTGGGATGTTCGCAATATAAAGACGAGTGATTGGGAAAATTTCCTTCACATCACGCTGCACATTACGGATTAGGTCTGGTGTGAACCAAGGGTTGTCCGTTTGCGCGACAAATACGCCGTCTTCTTTTAAAGCCTTTGAAATACCCGCATAGAAGCCTTTTGTGAACAGATTTACCGCTGGTCCTACAGGCTCTGTGGAGTCAACTAAGATGACATCATATTCATTTTCACTTTCGGCAATATGCATAAATCCATCGCCAACCTTCACTTCCACACGTGGATCTTCAAGCTTGCCTGCAATTTCAGGTAAGTATTTCTTTGAATACTCAATTACTTTTCCGTCAATATCAACTAAAGTTGCTTTTTTCACGTATGGATGCTTTAACACTTCGCGGATTACCCCGCCGTCGCCGCCACCAACAACAAGTACGTTTTCAGGATTTGGGTGAGTAAATAATGGCACATGCGCTACCATCTCGTGATACACAAACTCGTCCACTTGGGTTGTCATAACCATACCATCAAGAACGAGCATGTTGCCGAATTCCTCAGTTTCTATCATATCGAGCTTTTGAAACTCTGTTTGTTCTGTATGTAAGGTTTGTTTAATTTTTGCCGTAATACCAAAGCTTTTTGTTTGTTTCTCCGTAAACCATAATTCCATGTTCATAACATCCTTTCGATTGAAAAATTCAGGGATACTCGCTATCCCTTTATCGTTCCCTATTCCTTCAAAAAAATTGATGTTTTTGCCTGAGTTTCCTTTTCAGGCAAGGTTGATTGGATTTGCCTTGGCGTGTGGTTCACTGCTTCCGGATTTCTCTCAACCTCAAAAAGTATAGATGAATCTAGTAAAAATGCAAGAAAATTTTTCATCTTTTAGCAAATAAATGTTTAAAACAAGCCAATTCTTTTCATACTGATTGATATATGCCTGCGATAAATAGCTCTATATGAGGCGTTTAAATAGAAAAAAGGGAGGTGAACTCTGTGGAGATAATTACAAATGATCGATTAAAGACTGCCATAAAAATCATGCGCGCCCTTTTATTCATTGGCTTAATTGGCTGTACCCTGGTAGCTGTCGGAATTCTAGGTGTGCTTGCTTATGCGAAAACACAGGGGGCACCTCCTCTTGCGGTCCCTTTGTCGACCTTGTTTTATGCAGAAGACGGCACTTTAATTGGGGAAGAACGCCATCAAGGAGAAACACGTTATTGGGTGTCCCTCGACGATATATCAGAGGACGTCATTGATGCCACTGTATCAATTGAAGACCGGGATTTTTTTGACCATCACGGGTTTGACTATAAGCGGATAGGCGGCGCAATTCTTGCGGACATAAAAGCCATGGCAAAGGTGCAAGGGGCGAGTACGATTACCCAGCAATACGCTCGGAATCTATTTTTAGAGCATGAAAAAACATGGAATCGAAAACTAACCGAAGCCCTGTATACCATTCGACTTGAACTTAATTATTCGAAAAAAGAGATTCTTGAAGGGTATTTAAACACAATCTATTACGGACATGGTGTATACGGAATTGAAGCTGCTGCGAATTACTATTTTGGAAAAAGCGCGAGTGACCTATCACTTGCAGAAGCCTCAATGCTTGCCGGCATTCCAAAAGGTCCAACACATTATTCACCATTCGTAAATGAGGAAAAAGCAAAACAGCGTCAATCTGTTGTTCTCCATTCCATGGTAGAGAATGGCGTCATCTCAAAAAAGATTGCTGAAAAAGCGCAAACTGAAGAACTCACTTTTACCGGAAACAAAATAGTTGGTCGAGAAGACTCCGCTCCATACTTTCAGGATGTTGTGAAAAAGGAACTCTACTCAAAACTAAAGCTTGATCAAAAAACAATTGAAACGGGCGGCTTACGGGTTTACACCACACTTGACCCAGAGCTTCAGAAAATTGCGGAGGAAAAAACGAATAACTTTATAAAGGAAGATTCCACCATTCAACTAGGCTTTGTCGCAATGGACCCGAAAAACGGGGAAGTTCGAGCACTAATTGGTGGACGAAATTATGAAGAAAGCCCCTATAATCGGGCAACCCAAGCAAAACGCCAACCAGGTTCAACTTTCAAACCATTTTTATATTATGCAGCGCTTGAAAAAGGCTACACGCCTTCGACACCTATTCGAAGTGAACTAACGACATTTTCGTATGACGACAATCGCTCAACATACACACCACGAAATTATAAAAATTACTATGCGAACGACTCGATTACGTTAGCTCAAGCAATTGCTTTGTCTGACAATGTGTACGCTGTAAAAACCCATCTTTTCCTAGGGGACGGTGAGCTTGTCGACACTGCGAAAAAAGTAGGTATTACGAGCAAACTAAAGGACGTTCCTTCCCTCGCATTAGGTACATCCGGTGTGAGTGTGCTAGAAATGGTCAACGCTTACGCCACGATTGATAATGGCGGAATGTATCACACGCCCATTTTTATCACGAGAGTTGAAAACTACAAGGGTGAGGTCATCTATGAAAATACCCCAAAGCCAAAAAAGGTACTTGATGAAGATCTTGCGTTTGTGACAACACAACTTATGACAGGTATGTTTGATGAAAAATTAAATGATTATACGTCTGTAACAGGAACAACAATAAGCAACAAGCTCACGCGTTTTTATGCCGGGAAGTCAGGTTCGACCGACACGGATAGCTGGATGATTGGATTTACTCCACAACTTGTCGCTGGGATTTGGACGGGTTATGACAAAAATGAACCAATAACAATTGTTGCGGAAAAACGAGTTGCAAAAAACATATGGGCCGAATTCATGGAAGAAGCACATCAGGATATTGCACCAACCCCTTTTAAACCAACTGAAGGAGTTGTTGGCGTTTATGTCAATCCTGACACAGGTTTGCTGCCAACCAAGGATTGCCCTGTTTCAAGGTTGACTTATTATAAAAAAGGAACAGAGCCAACTGAATATTGTTCAAAAAATACAGAAGACGTGAAGAAGGAAAAACCAAAGAAAGATGAAGAGAAAGAAAAGAAAGGTTTCTTTAAACGGATTTTTGACTGGTTTTAATATGAACTTACATGAAGAACGAGTGCCGTAAACCTTGATTGTGTAAATCTGCAACTATATGCATGCTTGATTTGACTTCGCATGCAAGTTGAGTTGATTTTTGTCGCGTTTGAGAAGATTACAATAAAAAAGCGAAACCCCCAGGCTGTGTAGGTCCTGGGGGTTTCTATGTCCTAGTTTCAATGTGTGTACATTGTAAATTTAGTGTACTTTATTTTATTAAAAAAGCTCAAGCTTTCCTTGCTTTGTTCACCAAAATGTCACAATTAGAACGTTTTTTACTCTACGTTTAATCCTCTTTTTAGCTCATCACTTGAATTATCCCAAATTTCCTTATTGTGATTGATTAAGAAATCGGCTAGTAGTTTTTTTGATTTGTCGTCCATAAAGTCGACCATAATATGACGCTTTAACGATTTGTCCATTTTGTTGACATGCTCTGGTAAGGATTTATAGCCACGGCGAATCGAGCGGTCAACCGTCATTTCACAAGCTGTCACACCCGCATAATAAGGTCCTTCTTCCCTGCGGTCAATCGTTACCCAAACAAGCCAATACGGTTTTCCGTTAGGTACATCCTCTTTATTCGGAAGAAATTTAATTCCTTTTTCAACGACACTTCTTGCGTGCATCGCACCGACATCAACGAACACATCTTCAGCTTCTATATCAACGAAAACAGGTGAAATGTTTTCAAGGCTGAGCGCCCCAATCCCATATCCCTTATGACCATCTGTTGGATCGTTTTTAATGATATTAAAGGCAACTTTTTTCTTATTTTGATCCACCATAAATCCACCTTTCCCTTTTCTACATTACTAATCATTTTACCACATCAATGGCCGATTTTATAATTGCAGGATTGGCCTAAAAATCGCAACCAACACTCCCGTAATCGAATAAACCCCATTATAAAGGAAAGGGTATAAAAACCGATCCCCGAGGGGTGTAATGACCAATACTAAAAAGAGCACAATTCCAAGTCCCTCATACTGGGTAAGTTTTGGTCGAACCCTTGCTGGTACAAGGTCTTCAATGATACGATACCCATCTAGCGGCGGAAACGGCAATAAGTTAAAAATGAAAAGCACAATGTTAAGCCGAACAAATAAGTTGAAGAACGTTTCAAAACCTTCACCCAAATTTCCTGGCATTGCAGCAAATACACCAACACGAATAAGGATGATATAAATGAGCAAAGCTAGTGCTGCTACAAGTAGGTTACTAAGTGGTCCTGCTACCGAAACAAGAATCCCGGCAAGCCTTGGCTTTTTAAAATGAAATCGATTCACAGGGACAGGGCGCGCCCATCCAAATCCTGCTAGGAAAATAAGAATCGTACCAAATGGATCTAAATGCGCGATTGGGTTTAACGTCAATCTTCCTTGTCGTTTCGCTGTATCATCACCAAACTTATATGCCACATAGGCATGCGCAAATTCGTGCACCGTAAACGCAACCAACAATGTGATAACCACATACGGTATTAAAGTTAAATCAAATGCTAAAAAACCACTTAATTGTTCCACCAAATTTCCCCTTTTTCTAGAAAAGTTATTATTTTCAGTATACAATACATTTAAACCATTGTTCAAAAAGAAGGTAGAAGAGGACCACGTCGACAAAACGCCAAGTCCTGTGGAATTGTCGACACTAGCTCGTCCTGTGCGTCGAAAGTTCAAGGCGGCGCAGTTTTGAGTTTGCGGAACGTATGAAGTTAATACGTGAGCACAAGCTAATGCTTCTAAGAATCGGCATCGCACGAAGGAAAAGTGTTTTCCTTTTCCGAGGAATGAAAAAGCAAGCCAACGAGAAATTCGATGTGTCATATTCACCCGAATTTTTGAACATCCTTTAAAGCTTAAGAAATTCATAGATTGGAGAGATTAATTGTGCCATACGTAACAGTAAAAATGCTAGAAGGACGCACTGAAGAACAAAAAAAGGCGCTCGTTGAAAAAGTAACAGCTGCTGTTTCCGAAACAACAGGTGCACCAGATGAGAAAATTGTAGTTTTCATTGAGGAAATGACAAAAAATCATTATGCAGTCGGTGGCAAACGTTTAAGCGACCAAGAGTAGAATGTGTGAAACCCGTGGTGAATATGCCACGGGTTTTACTATAGAAAAAACATTTCACTTTTTAGCTTTTTTCAGTTCATTCATTTGGGTGGTTCCCCAGCCCACCATTCTGAATCATAAGTTTTGCGCCTTTTAATGTCTCCTCCTAAAAATTTTATAATTTAGAATGAACGATTTAGGCTTTTCTAATACTAGTTTTGACCACATTTAAAATAACTCGTATGATACATTTTCGCATTGAATATAATACCCACAATTTTCCACCCCAATATACACCCAATTAAGGGGAAACTAACCGAAAATAAATTTAACTTGCAGCCGAAAACAAAAACGAATATTATAGAAAAGGATTTTTAAATCGTTCGCCTTTTGGAGGTACGCAAACTATGTTTAAATTATCAGAGCTTAATACGAATGTAAAAAAGGAAGTACTTGCAGGGATTACAACCTTTCTAACAATGGTGTATGTTGTCGTTGTGAACCCAGTTATTCTATCAGATGCGGGTGTTCCCTTTCAGCAAGTATTTTTAGCAACCATTATCGCAACGGTTGTTGGAACGCTTTGGATGGCGCTTTTTGCAAATTATCCAATTGCCATTGCTCCAGGAATGGGGTTAAATGCCTTTTTTGCCTATTCCGTTGTTGGTGCAAATGAAAACATCACATACGAGACTGCATTCGCCGCAGTATTTGTGGCTGGAATCATCTTTGTCATTTTATCGTTAACACCGTTTCGTGAAAAATTAATTGAGGCGATTCCACCAAACTTAAAGCATGGGATTACCGCTGGAATTGGTTTATTTATTGCATTTATTGGCTTGCGTCTTACGGGAATTATTACTGCACACCCAACAAATTTAGTGACACTTGGTAATCTCCATTCACCATCTGTACTTTTAGCACTTGTTGGGTTAGCAATCACTCTCATTCTCTTGGCACGTAATATTAATGGTGCGTTATTTTTCGGAATGATCATTACAGGCATTATCGCTTATCTCACAGGTCAACTTGAGTTTAAAGAGGGATTCGTTAATACGCCTTCTCTTCCTGAAGGTTTAATCATCGCGAATCCATTGACTGCAATAGGTGATGTGATTCAATACGGGCTGTACGCTGTTGTCTTCTCCTTTTTACTTGTTACGATATTTGATACTACCGGAACGATGATTGGGGTTGCTGAGCAAGCAGGGCTTATGAAAGGAAATGTCATGCCGCGTGCAAGACAAGCATTACTTGCTGACTCAATAGGTACAACGGTTGGAGCGATGTTTGGGACAAGTCCAACGAGTGCGTATATTGAGTCTTCAACAGGTGTTGCTGCTGGTGGCCGAACGGGTCTTACCTCAGTAACAGTATCCATTCTTTTTATTCTAGCCGCCTTTTTTGGACCATTAGTGAGTGCTGTATCTGGGATTGCAGCAATTACCGCACCAACATTAATTATTGTTGGATCCTTAATGATGGGAAGTATTAAGGATATTAGATGGAATGAAATTGATGAAGCCTTTCCTGCATTCTTAATCATCTTAAGCATGCCACTTACATCAAGTATTGCTACAGGTATTGCATTAGGTTTTATCTCATACCCGCTTATGAAGGTTGTCAGAGGGAAATGGAGAGAAGTTCATCCGCTCGTTTATCTGTTCGCAGTACTGTTTTTCTACCAACTTGCTTTTTTACCTCACTAAAAACAAAAAACTCGGCAGACAATCCTGCCGAGTTTCTTTTAATGCTTTACGAGATTGCGAAGTGAATCGATGTACTGATAAGCCTCTTCCACTTCTTCATCTGTGTAGCGTTGTTTTGCTTTTAAGGTAAATACCTTTTCTTTTACTTCTTCTTTTTCAAGTCCATCAAAGTATAAAACGGTGGACACAAGCTCTAAAAAGCGTGCACTTTGGCTATTCAAAGCTTGCATGCAATCATCTAGTGGAGGCATGTCCAACTGGTAATGACTTAAAAACTGCTCACCTTTTTCAGTAAGTGAGTAGCGATACTGGTAATATCCGCCCTTTTTCTCTTTTACCTCATCTAAAAACCCAAGATTACAAAGCTCCTCAATACGTAATGTAAGCTCCTCTGAGTATGGTCCGTAAAAATGGAAGTTGTACTTTTCGTAAAACGGATAGTCCACCTTTTTGGCGATATAAATCATTTTTTGCAGCTTTTTCCGGCCTGTAATTTCCCCTGCAGCAGCGAATGCCTTCATTACTTTTGCATGTTCTGTTAACAAAACCCCTTCATCTCCTCACCAAACTTTATATACCCAATACTTCTTTTATTTTCTGTTTCTCGTTATTTGCATCTGGTAGTTTTTCTATCATATCTTGTGGAAAATAAAGCTTATGGTCTGTTCGCCTTTTACCCGAAATCGCATCTACAATTTCAGACTGCCTGGATAACTCACGAATCTCTCCATTTGGCATTAATAGGTTAATTGGAAGTCGTTCCTCTTCTTCACCTGGCCGATAAAAATCATAAGGTAAATCAGATGATGAATCGACCACTAAATAATAATTTGGGTCAATCCCTGCTTCCTCAAAAAGCGTTCTAAGCTCCATCATTTTCATCATTTGCTCACTTGGGTCGAACTCGACATATTTAAACAAATTACGATTAAGGAAACGACGACAAAGGTCGCTTAAAATCGCATCGTCCTCGTCCTGCCAAACTTGAAAATAGAAGAAAATAATCGATTCATCAAGTTTCACATAGTCCTTCAATGTCAACTTATCTTCAAAAATGGAAACAAAATGGACAGGTTCCGTTTGAAACGAATAATTCTCCTTGTATAACTGTTTTGCGCGATGGAGGATTTTCGTTAAAATAACCTCTGAGCTCCGCGTAACAGGGTGGAAATATACCTGCCAATACATTTGGTAACGGCTCATGATATAGTCTTCAACCGCATGCATTCCACTGCTTTTAAAAACAACCTGGTCTTCCTGGGGCCTCATGACACGCAAAATCCGCTCCATGTCAAAATTTCCATAACTAACGCCTGTATAATACGCATCACGCAACAGATAGTCCATACGGTCGGCATCAATTTGACTGGAGATGAGACTGACAACTAATTTATTTTTATACGTTTTCGCAATCACTTCGGCTACCTTTTTCGGAAAGTCATTTCCGACTTGTTTTAGCACAGAATTTACTTCCGTGTCGCCGACAATAATTGCTTGTGTAAATTCTTCATGATCAAAATGGAATACTTTTTCAAATGAATGTGAAAATGGTCCGTGGCCTAGATCGTGTAGGAGTGCTGCACATAAGCACAATAAACGTTCGTCTTCATTTAAAAATGGTTTTTCCCGAAACACATCATCGATAATTCTTCGAACAATTTCATAGACGCCTAACGAATGATTAAAACGACTATGCTCCGCCCCGTGAAAGGTAATATAGGTTGTTCCTAATTGGCGGATTCGACGAAGTCTTTGAAATTCTGATGTAGCGACGAGTTCCCAAATCACTCGATCCTGGACATGTACATAACTATGTACAGGGTCTTTAAAAACCTTTTCTTCACTCAATTTCCCATTGGAATTTGTCATGTATTCAACCTCTTCCATACTGGCATGCTATTATTATATCTATTTATCTTTGACAAAAAAACCTAAAATTCTCCATAAATCTGTTTTAACTACGTCGTATCAACGGTTGGAAAATTTTTCGACATGAATGAAAGTTTCGAGGAATGATTTGGAAACTCCTGCTTGGAGACAATAAAAAATCACCTTTTCTCTTTTTGAGAGAAAGGCGATATTAGTCCTTTTTCAACTTCTTTTCAACCTTTTCAATTAATTCATCTTCTGTTGGAGCTGATACTGGACGATTGTTGACAAAAGCGAATGATTTTTTTCTTCCTGGGCCACAGTAAGATTGGCAGCCAATTTCAATTGTCGCCTCACCATCGACTTCTTTTAAGCGTGGCACTAAAGTTTTAATATTGGTTGCTTGGCAATCATCACAAATGCGAAACTCGTTTGCCATATTGCGTACAATCCCTTCTTGAAATAATCTATATCTTTTTTTATATAATTTTAAGTATATTACCGATTCCTATTAGTAAAAATCACTACAGGGTATTTTACCCCCTCCAGAATTGCTTTGCAAGGGAAAGGAATAATTTTCAAAAAATCTCCACAAGTACGAGTTTGCGATATTGAAATAGTTTTAACGTAAATAAATCTATTATCCTTTTATGATTTTGGTATAAAGTTTGAATCTATTGACCAATATATGTAATAACCTAACGCAAATTTAAACATGTATATTGGGAGATGAATAAATATGAAAGAAAGACAAGACGCTTGGACAGAGGAAAATGACCTCTTATTAGCTGAAACTGTATTAAAACACGTTAGAGAAGGAAGCACACAATTAAACGCATTTGAGGAAGTTGGTGACAGATTAAACCGCACGTCTGCTGCTTGTGGATTCCGTTGGAACGCAGTTGTTCGCCATGACTATGAAAAGGACTTACAACTCGCAAAAAAGCACCGCAAACAACGTCAGCGTGCACTCGGTAAAAATCAACCAGTGAAAAAGCAACTTTTGTATACACCACCAACTCCAAGTCTTGAAGAATTTGCAGAAGAGTTACCGCTCTTCCCATCTGAATCTACAACCGTTCGTCAAGAGGTTAGGATACCACAGTATTCTTCTGTTAGACCTACGATGACGATTGATTCTGTCATTTCTTTTCTTCAATCCATGAGCAATTCAAGTCTCGGAATTGAAACTTTGAAATCCGAGAATGAGAGATTGAAAAAAGAAAAGAATGAGATACTTCGCAAAAATGAAGAACTAGAAAAGAAAATTGCCCAGCTTGAACAAAGCTCACAAAACATCCAGGAAGACTACGAAACCTTAATGAAAATCATGAACCGTGCAAGAAAACTAGTCTTATTTGAAGAGGAAGAACGCCCAGCTACTTCTTTTAAAATGGACCGTAATGGTAATTTGGAGAAACTGGCTGAATAAAAGCCTCCTTATGAAAATAACCCCCAGTTGTCTGTTTTTCTAAAGACAATACGGGGGTTTTCGTTTTTTTACCTATGGCCTATTTCAATTCTTACTTCATCTATTTTATTTTCTAGTGTCTTTTGGAAGGTGAGCGCTATTTTCCCTATATCCATTGGTGCTACAACGGAATAACTTTCCTCCATGAGATTGCTAGAAAGATTATAGATATACCCACTGTCCGTTTGTTTTTCCTCGTTTACTGTGAAATCTACCGGCAAATGCTCCTGAAGTAATGCAAATGCCTCTTCAACTGAAGGTACAGGTTCCTTAAATGTGATTTTCGGTTGTTCACAGCGCTCCGCACCTATCGACCTGCAAAATAGTATGAGACTATCTGTTTCATATTCCCGGTCTGAGATTTTTGTCATGTGTTGCTCGAGAAATGAAAGCTCGTCATAATGGCCACCCTTATGTGTTGTCGCTACTGTTGTAGGCACAAACTTTCCATCGACACTTTCATACCTTCCATCTACAACAAAGTCAGGAAGTTCAATCTCCGGAACCTCATCCTCAACAGGATCTGCTACATCTGTTGCTTTCTTTTCAATGCCATTTATACTAACCACACCAACTATAACCACAAACACAACTAGTGTCATAGCTCCCACCTTTTTGCTAGCTATAAACACTTCTCCTACCCGTTCAACAATACTAAGCACACCCCTACTTTTCCCACTCGATATACGTCTTTCAAATAACTTCCTAAACCCTTCGCTTAACAATTGGAATGTTAGCAAAAGCAATGTAAGAGCAATCGCTGGGAACAACGGAATCCACACTGCTTTCATAACCTCAAAACGTGCAGCAGACAATAATCCAGGCCAGTCAAAAAGTCCAGTTTCTGAAAAATAGCCAGATTCGTCCTGGAAGACCCCTCCTCCAGGTATATAGTCAATCGCATGCTCAATAAAGTATTGAAACAAAGCAAGCTGCCCAAGAAGTAATGTTACACGGGCTAAATCATTAAAAAACTGCACAACTAAGCTTTGCGAAACCATGGGCAGATAGTGCATGACTGATAATTGAAACGGAGTACTTCCCACTGTCACACTCGCTTGCACAAACTCTTTTTGAGAAACCTCATACATTTCATGGGCAAAAATATAACTGACTCGCCCAACCTCAATGAGTGCAAGTAGAAGAACCTTCCAGTAAACTCCATTATCAATGTCCTCAACCGGGACTATTTCCAATAATAATATCGCGGCAATAATCGTTGGAATACTTCCAAACAAAGAGTACCAACCATTCGACACCAAATAGGCAATTCCTTTTTTCGTGGAAGCCAAAAATGCCATTGGTATTGCTATCAAATACCGAATCAAGGTGATTAACACAATGATTTTTAGCGTGTCCTTGGCACCGAGGATAAGCATACTTAAAATATCCCTAGCTTCGCGGTCAGTCCCGAGAGGATCCTTTTTAGAAGGTGGAAAAGGAGCTCTTCCGATTTCACCACCTTCGTAAAACCTCATTCTATGCTCGGGAGGAGTGTGCTCAATAAATGGTAAATGTGGTCCAACAAAACTGATAAATAACATCAATCCAAATAGAACGAGACCTGTCCATAGCGACCAATTTTTCATTAACACCCCTCCTCCCTAATGACCTGGCTTTAAGTACGAAATAATGAAAAGGACAAAGAACCAAATAATAAAATACTGAAAAATCACTTTGGTTATCTGTTTCCAAATATTGCGTTTCTCAACATCGTATTTATTTTGCAAAACCACAGATATGATTTGAGTAATGAATAGAAGCATGACAAAGCAGAATGAAATCTCTACAATTAACCCTATTTCCGGAAATTGCGCAAACGGCTGATTCTCAGGTTTTTTTAAATCTAGCCGTTTGATTGACACCATCATCCGCCAAGCCGCACCCTTATACTCCATCAACCATTCGACGATGAATAGATTTGAAACCACATACGTCATGACGACGCCAAGATGCTGGAAGATTGAGCGAAAGCATTTTTTTAAAATATGCTTATGAATGACAAACCTTCCGGGGAGCCCCTTCGCGCGTGCATACTGGATGTACATTTCTCCATCTTCCTTTGCTAAGGCTGTGAAGGTGATTCTAGCAAAATACATCATTGGGTAAAGTGACACGAGAAACCCAGGTAAAAGGAAATTAAACCATTTGTCATGGCCAAAGAAGTCAATAAATTGAAAATGGATGAGGATAATCCATTGCAACACTATAATCATAAAAAAGTCTGGTAGAGAATTAAGGAAAGAGGTTACTCCAGTTCCTAAAAAGTTCAAGTATGTAGAACGATTTCGATAATCAAAAATCCCCTTGATGATTCCTAACGTAACCGCTAACAAAAAGGAAGTTGCAATCGCTGATAAACTTCTTGGAAAATATTCAAGAACGAGCTCTTCATACGGCTCCTTGTTCCTCGTTTGACCAAGACTACCCTCCGCTTGTACATGACCAATAAATTGTTTTATTGTATCCAAACTGTCGGAAACAGGGAGCATTGTTTTTAATGTAGTAAAAAAGTTTGAAACATCCCCATCTCCTAAAAAATAGGCTATTCCCAGGACAACAAAGCCGAAGTAGAGAATAGAAACCACATCTCGCCCACTTAACACTTTTACTTTTTTAAGCAACCAAAGCCCCCCCTTGTCCGACTACTCTTTTGTAATAAAGAGGCAAACCAGAAATATCATGTCTTATTTGTAATTTTTGGAAAGCCCCGTAATATATGACGTATTGAACAATGCAAAGGTTTCAAAGATGAGGTAATAAGTGGTACTTTCGAAGTTGGATAGTAAGGTGCAATTTTTATGAGACAGAAGTGTCCACTAGTTCAATGTAAGTACAAATAATGAAGAAACAGTGCATTTCAGGTCCACCACAAAAGAAGGGCACCACCCGGGTTTGTGAAGAAAACTCGGATAGTGCCCCTATTTTTCTGACAATTGGAGCCAGGAGAACCGTCCCCGTGGTCCCCCCGTGGTCCCTGAATCCTTATAATGCCTTTTCATTTCGGTCATGCACACGTGCTAGGTTTTGTTCAAATAGTGGCATTTCTTCTTTGGTTAGTTGTGAAGCGAAGATATGGTCGCCTTTGTTTTTTAGTGTTTGAAGTAGTAGTAGCATGACGGTTTGTACGGTTAGGTTTGGGTCAATCAATTCTGCCAATGAAGCCATTGTTTCTGGTTTTACATCTGGATAAACGAATTTCGTTTCGGCACCTTGTAATCCCACTTCGTAAAATCGGCGAATAAGTTCTGCTCGCTCTGACCCGCTTCCAGTCACACCTAAATAGACTTGCACAGCGACACCTTTACGAAGTCGACGCTGGGAAATCCCCGCAAATTTTTTCCCGTTTATGCTTAAATCATAGCTTCCTGGACAATACGAGCCGACAACCTCTTGCGCCACGATGTCGACCTCATATCCCTCAAACATGTTTCGAATGAGCTCAAGCATTGTATCATAGCCGCGATTGATATCTATCCCTTTTTCCGTCTCGGGAAAAATAAGTGATAGGTTCAGTACTCCCTCATCGAGTACCACTGCTAGTCCACCTGAGTTTCTTACAATGACTCGATAGCCCATTGACTCAAGGTACTCAACGCCTTCATCTAGAAAGGGTAATTTTGTATCTTGAATGCCTAAGACTATCGTTTGATGATGGACCCACGTCCGTGCTGTAGCTGGTGATTCCCCTTTTCCCACAAACGCACAAAGCGTATCATCTATCGCAAACGACTGTAATGCATCAAATTGATAACCAAGACTCGACTGATCAATAATCCTCCAGCTTGGCTGATGTAAAAGACTTTCGGTCATAACCATGCTCCTATTGTATAAAAGTACGAAAAGATGTAAATTCCAAAAAAACCAGGCAATGCCTGGTTCCAATACCGTCCCTATTTTACCTTTAATTTACGTAATTTGCTACCTCATGACGTGAGGTTTTGTTCATTTTATAGGTAACCATTCGATTAATTTTTTTCGTAATAGCCTCAACCGTCGTATCCAAAGTGATGGCCAGCTCTTTAAACAATATTTTTTGAATGTAAAGAAGCAGTCTACGGTCATGTTCCGATAATTTTTTATCGTTCATTTCAAGTTCTTGTTTTTTACATAACAATGTATTAAGAACTTTTGATACTTCCTCCCTATCCCCAGATGAAACTATTGCAGAATAGGTTTTGTGACGTTCCGATCCATTGTCAATCCACTGAATTCCCGGTAACTTAAACGACTCTAAAATCTCCTCAGATTCCCTTTTACCAATGATTCCTTGCATCAAAATCCGATCATTATCTACTGGGTTTTGAATCGTTAACGTGCTATCCTCGATTGGGTGCATAATATAATAATTTCGTGTTACTCCAGAAAATGTTTTCTCACATATATCATCTATTTGGCAAATTCCCATATTTGAATAAATCACAAGATCCCCTTTGTTAAACATATACCATGCTCCTATTCAATGGATTGTCAACTTAGTTGACTATATTCATCATACACCAAATTTCACAAAACGTCAACTTAGTTGACAATAGAAGACGCATTTTGTATAGTTATTGCGATTACAAATCTGGAAGTGAAACTATGAACCAAAATCTAAAACATTTAGATTTACTAGACTCATTGAGTGAAAGACATAATCAACTACGAAGCTTGGCTGAAACGTTATGGAACGAAACAAGTACAATCCCCATTTCAAACTCTGAATGGTACATCATGTCACGCATCTATAAAAAGCAACCAACAATTGCGTATGTATCAAAGAACGTAGACATTTCAAGACAGGCTACTCATAAATTCATTAAAAACTTGAGAGCAAAAGGGCTAGTCAATGTAATGAATGCTGAACATAACAAAAAGGAAAAATGCATTGAACTTACCCCGCTAGGAGTCGAATGCTATGAGAAAAATGAGTCATTAAAAGTAACAATTGAGAAGCAAATCGCAGAAAAAATCGGAGAAGAACAAGTTGAGCTGCTTAAAAAAGTATTAAAAATGGATTGGGGAATATAATAATTGGGGTCTAGGCCCGAGGTTGAAGATTTACTGCCACTTTTTTTAGAAATACTGTCACTAATCCTAATTTACTGCCAATACCTTAAATACACTAAAAAATGGCCATGTTCCCGACATGGCCATTTCTCATGATTACAATGCTTGTGCTGCTGTAATTAAAGCAAGCTTATATACATCCTCTGCGTTACATCCGCGTGAGAGATCGTTTACTGGCTGATTTAAGCCTTGTAAAATAGGTCCAACTGCCTCAAAGTTTCCTAGGCGTTGTGCGATTTTATATCCGATATTACCCGCTTCAAGGCTAGGGAATACAAATACATTCGCGTCACCTTTGATGATGGAATCGGGAGCTTTTTTCTTTGCAACAGATGGAACAAATGCCGCATCAAATTGGAACTCTCCGTCCAACACTAAAGCTGGATTCATTTCTTTTGCAAGCTTAACCGCTTCTACTACCTTTTCTGTTTCAGGAGACTTTGCAGAACCCTTTGTTGAGAAGCTTAACATTGCCACTCTTGGCTCAATATCAAACATATCTGCAGTATTAGCACTCTCAATGGCAATCTCCGCTAAGTCCTGGCTGTCTGGTGCAATATTGATTGCGCAATCAGCAAAGACATACTTCTCATCTTCGCGAACCATAATGAACACACCAGAAGTCTTTTTTACACCTTGCTTTGTTTTAATAATTTGAAGTGCAGGGCGAACTGTATCTGCAGTTGAATGAGCTGCTCCGCTCACTAATCCATGTGCCTTGCCAGTATAAACAAGCATTGTTCCAAAATAGTTTTCATCTTTTAGAATCTTACGGGCATCCTCTTCAGTCGCTTTTCCTTTGCGTCGTTCTACAAAAGAAGCAACAAGCTGTTCAAATTCTGGGTATGAATCAGCATCATAGATTTCTACACCTTCTAGTGAAACACCTAGTTCATTTGCTTTACTTTCAACCGCTGACTTTTCTCCAATTACAACTGGTACAAGTACTTTTTCACTCGCTAAACGGCTGACCGCTGTTAAAATACGCTCATCTAATCCTTCTGGAAACACAATTTTCATGTCTTTTCCAGATACCTTTTCTTTTAATTGAGTAAATAAATCGCTCATGTAAAATCCTCCTTGCACATCAATAGAAATGCGTTTTATGTAAGATGGGCATCATTACCCCTGCAAAACTGCCAACCATAAGGATACGGCTTTTTTTACAAAATGAAAACCAAAATGCCTCAAAAATCCTGTGACAGTATTATGACACTATCTTCAATTTTCCCAACAACCTGACAAATTACTCATCCTCCCTTTTGTTCACAAAATTGCCTTGGGTTTAATCACTTGGCTGTAGGGAAAACTATGATATAGTAGTGGTTGAATATACATATTTATATGAAATACAAGGAGTGATAGCAATGGCTGAAGCAGCACAAACGCTTGATGGTTGGTATTGCCTTCATGATTTTCGCTCAATTGATTGGACATCTTGGAAAACTCTTTCAAGTGATGAGCGTCAAGCAGCAATTCATGAATTTCTTGGTCTAGTGGAAAAATGGAACAAGACACAAACAGAGCAGCAAGGAAGTCATGCATTATACACAATTGTTGGTCAAAAGGCTGATTTCATGATGATGATCCTTCGTCCAACTATGGAAGAATTGAACGAAATCGAAAACGAATTCAATAAAACGAAACTTGCTGAATACACAATCCCTACATATTCATATGTATCCGTTGTTGAATTAAGTAACTACGTGGCAGGGGAAAGCAAAGAGGATCCATATCAAAATCCTTACGTACGTGGACGCTTATATCCAACTCTACCAAAGAACAAATATGTGTGCTTCTATCCAATGGACAAGCGTCGTGAAGGCAATGACAACTGGTATATGCTTTCAATGGAAGAGCGAAAAGAACTTATGCGTAGCCATGGTATGATTGGCCGTCAATATGCAGGCATCGTCAAACAAATCATTACAGGCTCTGTTGGTTTTGATGATTACGAATGGGGCGTAACACTATTCTCTGACGATGTGCTTCAATTCAAAAAGCTTGTCTATGAAATGCGTTTTGATGAAGTGAGTGCTCGTTACGGCGAATTCGGAGCATTCTTCGTAGGAAACATTTTAACAGAAGAAAAAATCCCACAATTTTTACACATTAACTAAGAAAAGCGGAAGGCGCGCGGCCTTAGGCGACAAGCATAAGACAAGCGCTGACAGAAGATTGGCTAGACCAGAGAGCCGATAGCGCCTTGATCTAGACAACTAAGAAAAGAGAGGGCTCCCTCTCTTTTTTTTCATCCATATTCATAATCCTTTTTCCTCGCTCATACAATTCAATGATGAATCTCATAAAACGTCCTAGTCAACATTCCCATAAAATAATCGAAAAGTAGGAACCCATTTTTCACCTCTACAATAAGTTAGTAAAGAGGCTTTTACCATTTGTCTTCTTTAGTAAGTGAGGTGAGAAGATGGCAGTAGTTCCGCATACTGAGGCAGATGTAAAGTTGTTAGCAAGACTGTTGCGTGCTGAGGCTGAAGGCGAAGGTAAGCAAGGCATGCTATTAGTCGGTAATGTTGGGGTAAACCGCACGAGATCGCGTTGCTTGGACTTTAAAGATATTAACTCCATTCGAAAAATGGTCTTTCAAAGTCCCGGTGGCTTTGAAGCAACCCAAAAAGGCTATTTCTACCAGGCTGCTCGACCAACTGAGATTGCACTTGCACGAAGGGTACTAAAGGGGGAAAGATTCCACCCTGCTAGGTTTTCCTTATGGTTTTTTGAACCGTCAGGAAACTGTCCGGCACAATGGTTTAACCAGTGGAACGTAGGAAGGTTTAAAGCACACTGCTTCTACCAACCTACACGAGAGGATTGTCCTGACGTATTCTAAACATTCACCGTTTTAGAAAGAGATTAAAAACATAATCTGAGGAGGGCTTACATTGAGTAATGACAATCAACAAATGCAAAATCCCTATGCTGCTTACGGGTATAACCCACAGAGCTATGAACAGTTTGGAGGCTACTATGATCCACGCCAATTCGGATTTACCAATCCGTATCAGCAGCAACAAGCAGGCTTTCAGGTACCACAAACGCCTACTTTCGCTCAAACGGGTGGAATGACGCAAAATGTACCAGGTATGCTTCCACTTGAAGAATCTTATATCGAAAACATTCTTCGTTTGAACAAAGGAAAGCTAGCGACTGTATACATGGGCTTTGATAATACCAACCAACAAAAGGTATTCAAAGGTTTAATTGAAGCCGCAGGACGTGACCACCTTATTTTGAGTGATCCACAAACAGGCATGCGCTACTTACTGTTAATGGTTTACTTACAATATGTAACATTTGATGAAGAAATCGAATATCAATATCCATTGGGTGGCGGAGGCCAAGGCCTCGTATCTTATCCACCTAGATAAACAAGAAAGGAGTGTCCACGGGACGCTCCTTTTTGCATGCTATACATGTTTAATTGCAGCCACCATCAATAAGACCCAGCCAAGTAAAAAGGCTACACCACCAAGTGGTGTAATAGCACCCAGGATTTTAATTCCAGATACACTTAAAACGTACAAGCTTCCTGAGAATAAAATGATCCCAACGAACAAGCTCCAGCCGGCTATCGTAATGAGACTTACTTGTGAGAACTTGTCTGCTAAAAATGCCACAACAAACAAGCCAATTGCATGAAACATTTGATATTGAACCGCTGTGTTCCAGGTTTTTAAATATTTCTCCGTAATTTTACCTTCTAATCCATGCGCTCCAAACGCACCAAGCGCAACCGCCAAAAATGCGTTAATCGCACCCAATATTAAAAATAGTTTCATTTTCGTTCCCATCCTTTTTGAAAATTCCTATTTTATTTTACCATATTCATTATAAGATAGTAGTAAGAGGTGATATGTTATGGACTTTGATATTTTACCAGTTGGAGACATGGCCTTGCAGATTTTTTTCAAAGCGCCCATTTCTGAAACCTTGCAGAGCCAAATCCAACAAACCACAAAACAAATTGAAAAAAGGAAGATACAAGGGGTTATCGAACTTGTCCCGGCTTTTCAATCCATCACCGTTTACTATAATCCAAATCTTACTTCCTATAAAAATCTTTCGTTACATGTTTTTGAGATTTGCCAAAAAAGGCTGGCAGAAGGAACGTCCTCTTCAAAAAAGGTTATTTTCATTCCAACTTGTTATGATGGTGAGGATCTAGAAAATGTAGCGCGTAGGAATGGACTATCAACTGAAGAGGTCATTTCCATACATAGTAGTGTCGACTATCTCATTTATATGATTGGCTTTTTACCGGGCTTTCCATATTTAAAAGGATTGCCAAAAAAGCTTACAACACCACGTCTTTCAAATCCACGATTAAAAGTACCAAAGGGGTCGGTGGGCATCGGCGGTGACCAAACAGGGATATACCCTCTTGAGTCGCCGGGAGGCTGGAATCTTATCGGACGAACCCCGGTACCCTTGTTCACTCCAGCAAGTAGTGAACCTTTTTTACTTAAAGCAGGGGACTTCTTGCGATTTATGCCAGTCTCAACTGAAGAATATAGAGAAATTGAAAATCTAGTAAAAGATAATGTATATAAGGTCGAGGTGAAAGAAATTGAAAAGTATTGATTTAAACTGTGACTTAGGTGAAAGCTTTGGTGCTTACTCAATCGGGAATGACGAGCAGATTCTCTCCTTTATTTCAAGCGCAAATATTGCTTGCGGGTTTCACGCAGGGGACCCACGCGTCATGAATCAAACCGTCCAGCTTGCGAAAAAATACGGTGTTGCCATCGGCGCACACCCCGGCTTCCAGGACCTAATTGGGTTTGGCAGGAGGGCGATGGCTGTATCACCGTCCGAAATCTATGATCTCATTCTATACCAAATCGGCGCAATTTCTGCCTTTTGCCAGGCTCATGATGTGAAGCTCTCACACGTAAAGCCACATGGAGCCCTTTATAATATGGCTGCTGTCGACACAAGCCTTGGAGAGGCCATTGCAAGGGCAATCGCTCATTTTGACCCAACACTAGCATTATATGGACTTTCCGGTAGCAAGCTGATAGAAGCCGGAGAAATACATGGACTAAAAACTATTTCTGAAGTATTCGCCGACCGAACCTATCAATCTGACGGCACATTAACTCCGAGGACTCAACCAAACGCTATTATTCACAACAGTGGTGATGCTATTAAACAAGTCCTGCAAATGGTAAAAGAACAAACCGTCCAAACAACAACTAGCGAAATCATTCCAATCAAAGCTCAATCCATCTGCGTTCACGGCGACAATGAACATGCCCTCAAATTCGTACAAGAATTAAGACAGGCACTAAGCAATGAAGGCATTCAAATTAAGGCAATTAGGTGATGAAAATGGGACAACCACTTTTTACCGTACTTAAAAAAGGACTCTATACCACCTTTCAGGACTTAGGCCGGTATGGCTACCAACAATTTGGCGTTGTCACCAGTGGGGTAATGGACTCATTTTCGAGCCAGCTTGCGAATATTCTTGTCGGTAATCCGAGGGGAGAGGCTGTGCTCGAAATTACTATGCTAGGACCGAAAGTACGAGTAGAAGCAGATGAAATGACAATTGCTGTTTGTGGGGCCGACTTAAGCATGACCGTGAACGGAAACAAAGCACCATTATGGAAATCTTTTGTCGTGAAAAAAGGGGATTTGATTACGTTTGGGAAACCAGTGACCGGTACCCGCGCATATTTAGCGGTTGCTGGAAGTTTTCAGATTGAGACTATCCTTGGAAGTAAATCATTCTACGCAAAGGCAAACTTTGGAACGGAAGTCAAAGAAGGTGACACTATTTACGGCCACGTACGAACGAATCAGAAAAAAATCGGTCTTTCTCGTCATCTAATCCCACGTTTTGCAAAAGACGTAATCGTTCGGACCATTCCAGGTCCCCATGAAGATTACTTTACAGAAGAAGCAAACGAACAATTTTTCACAGATTGTTTTCAAGCCGTCCAAGGGGATCGAATGGGCTATCGATTAAGAGGAACAAAACCATTACAGCATAAAGAAAAAGCCGAGATTGCATCTGATGCCATCCCGCTTGGTGGAATCCAGGTACCAAGTAACGGCGAACCTATCATCCTGTTAGCGGACCGGCAGACAACCGGGGGCTATCCGCGAATCGCGACCGTCATTTCCGTCGATATGTATAAAATTGCCCAGCTGCCACCGGGTGGAACGATTCAATTTGAGCGCTGCACTATCGAAACTGCGCATCAACACTATAAAAAAAGAGAAATCCTTCTCCAGAACCTCAAACACCCCCAAGGCTAGGTGCCGTTGGGGGTGTTTTTAGCTTGGGCTCATTTTTCTCTTTGAAGATATAGGACATGATTCCGAATTTACGGGACACTACACTCTATATTTAGGACATTCACATGATTTTATGGGACATGAATGCAATGATATGGGACACAACTTTCAATATTTGGGACATAACCAGTAAAATACAAAAAAAGGAGACTCTCTAGTTAAAAATCAAATAAAGAGTCTCCATTAGCATCGTCTTCTTCTAATTTCGTTGTGTTTTGAATAGTTGTCGGTTGTTGTTGCATCTTTGGAATCGGCTGCACACTCTGTGGGAATGGCTGCACTGGCACAGACGCAACTCGTTTTACCTCAACCGGCGCTTCATCCAGGACGAGGTCACATAGAGTTCGAATTGCCATTAACCGCTCTCTAATCTTTTGTTCGCTACCTTCACTCTTTGCCGACTGCAATTCTTGCTGCATTTTATCTAAAATCTTGTTCAAAGATATATTCACTAAAGTCACTCCTATGCTCGAATATCTACGTTGTAGGAAGGCCGTTGTTGGTTTCTCATTTGTTTTTCCTCAAACTTCATACAATCCGTCCCCGAGGATTTAAACACCGTAATTGAAGGAATGGCTTGCGTTTTAAAATTAAAGGCACGACAGCCGCGAGGAAACTTCGGATCCCATGTGGTATAAAAGTGTTTGCATTTTAAACAATTGATTTTCTTTTGCATCCCTTCACTACCTTTTCAATCGATACTTCTATTTTCCCACGAGCAAAGGGGGTGCGTCAAACTCTCATTTTAACAATCTAGCACTACGTATAAGGGCCTTTTACAACCGGTTGCACACTTAGACCTCAAAGTACGAAAAAACCCCTCAGATCGTCTCTGAGGGGCATTTACGCAGAGTTTATGTAAATTACTTACCAGCAACTGCGTCTTTAAGAGCTTTACCTGGTTTGAATGCAGGTACTTTGCTAGCTGCGATTTCGATTTCTTCACCAGTTTGTGGGTTACGGCCTTTACGAGCTGCACGTTCACGAACTTCGAAGTTACCGAATCCGATTAATTGTACTTTATCTCCGCTACTTAATGCATTTTGAACAGCTTCAAATACTGCGTCAACAGCTTTTGTTGCATCCTTTTTAGATAGTTCTGCACTTTCAGCAACTGCACTGATTAGTTCTGTTTTGTTCATTGTTAAATTCTCCTCTCCAAATAAACACATATTCTTTTTACCACTTTTTTCATAGGTTCGCAAGATTTAAAGCTAAAATATCCTATTAAACTGGTGGTATAAGCTATTACATCACTAGATTAGCCAAAAAACAAGCATTTAAAACCAAAAACCTGATTTTCACGTGAAATTTTTTTAAAAAACATTGTTACTACCAAGTTTTACCGAAATTCTAGTTTTTATTCAAGGGAATACTATAAAAAATGAATATGAAAGGAGAGTTCCGAATGGCTCGAAGAAAACGTCGACCACTAATACCGGAAGCAAGAGAAGAACTTGATCAGCTAAAAGCAAACGTGATGCGGAAACAAGGTTATAAGACAGATCCAGCCAACCCTGACAATGTAAAATATGAAGTAGCAAAAGAATTAGGGATTCCGCTTACGAACGATTACAACGGAAACCTCACATCCAAGCAAGCAGGTAAAGTAGGCGGAAATATCGGTGGTAATATGGTCAAAGAAATGATTCGAATGGCACAGGAAAACTTAAACAAACGTTAGTAAGGGAGGGCTGCTAGATGTCTACTAAGAAAAACCTTGTCGGCCAATCAAATCATAGCCAATACAAGGTTGCTAAGGGCCCAAAGGCAAGAGAATCTGGCTATGAAGCAAGCTATGAGTACACATCTGGGAATGAAGTAGGGGAGTCAGAAAAGAAATAACGTTAATAACCCCTATGTCTCAACCAGACATAGGGGTCTCTACTCAAACTTACGCCAAGCGGTATACTCTCGCTTCATACGGGCGTAATTCAATTGTATCTGAAGCATCGTGGGCTTCAACTTGATAATTTGTCAGCATCAACGCATCATGCTTAAATTCTTGATTTGGTACATTGCAAGCCGCATTCGCACCAGACAAGTTCGTTACAACAATCACTTTTTCCTCACCAAGTGTTCGTGTATATACATAAAGTTGCGGATTTTCCTCTAGTAACAAATCATAAACACCATACGTGAATACCTTATGATTCTTTTTCAGAGCAATCATTTTTTTATAAAAATGGAGTACAGAATCCTCATCAGCCAATTGCTTCTCAACGTTGATTTCCACAAAGTTTGGATTTACTCCCATCCAAGGCTTGCCTGTTGTAAAACCAGCATTTTCTGCACTAGACCATTGCATTGGAGTACGGGAGTTATCACGACTTGTTGCCCAAATAGTCTCCATAATGGATTCGTGAGAGACTCCTTCACTGCGCTTTTCTCTATAAAGATTTTTCGTTGCAACGTCGTTATATTCATCAATTGTCTGGAACTCAACATTGGTCATCCCAAGCTCTTGACCTTGATAAATAAATGGAGTCCCTTGCATAAAGAAATACATCGTGCCAAGGGCTGTTGCACTTTCCTTCCAAAACTCTTTATCATTTCCCCACTTGGAAACAACGCGAGTCTGGTCATGATTTTCAATGAACAATGCATTCCAACCCATATTTTCTAAGCCCTTTTGCCATCTCGTAAGGACTTTTTTGAGTCCAATGACATCAAGTTCTTGTTTCGCTTCATCCCAAAGACCTAAATGTTCAAACTGGAATACCATATTAAACTTTCCATTTTCCTCGCTAACCCATTCATCGGCGTCATCTGCGCTGACACCATTTGCCTCGCCAACGGTCATTATATCGTATTTTGCAAACGTTTCTTCTTTTAATTCCCGTAAAAATTCTTGAATTCCTGGGCGATTCATATGACCATCAAAGGATGGAACATATTTTAAGCCATTTGGATTTGGCATATCAGGGAAGCCTGGAAGCTTTTTAATATGGCTGATGGCATCAACACGGAAACCGTCAATTCCTTTGTCTAACCACCAGTTGATCATTTGATACAATTCACTACGAACCTCTTTGTTTTCCCAATTCAAATCAGGCTGTTTTCTTGAGAATATATGCATATAGTATTGGCCCGTTTCCTCATCGAGTTCCCAAGCAGGACCACTAAAAATACTTTCCCAGTTATTTGGAGCTTTTCCGTCTTTTCCGTCACACCAAATATACCAATCACGCTTTGGATTATCTTTTGAAGAACGAGATTCGATAAACCAAGGATGCTCGTCACTTGTATGGTTGATAACCAAGTCAACTATCAGCTTCATTCCACGCTTATGTGTCTCCTCTAAAAGCGCATCAAAATCGGCCATCGTTCCAAAGTCAGCCATAATATCCTGATAATCACTGATATCATACCCATTATCATCATTTGGTGATTTGTAGACAGGGCAAATCCAAATGACATCAATCCCAAGGTCTCTTACATAGTCCAATTTCGAAATGATGCCTTGTAAATCACCAATTCCATCACCATTAGAATCCATAAAGCTTCTTGGATAAATCTGATAAGCGACGGCTTCCTTCCACCATACTTGTTTCATTTTTGTATCCTCTTTTCTTCTTTCGTTTCTACTCAAAAATTTACTATAAATAAGAAATTTTTCAACTAATATTCTAGTATACGCGCAAATCGTAGAGTGCTCCAGTAAAAGTAACTACCATTACCTACCATTCTTACTTAATCCGTACACACGACTTTCGTTCAATTAACTTAGCCGGTATCGTAATTCGTTTCGGTAGTACATTCGGATTTTTCACTTTTTCTAGTAAGCAGCTTGCACCTTCCATTCCAAGCTGAAATATATCAATATCCACTGAGGTGAGGGGAGGCTTTGAGTATTCGGCAAGGAGCACATTGTTGAAGCTAGCAATCGAAACATCCTCTGGGACTCGAATATTCATTTCTTCTAAATGACTCATTAGTTCAATCGCAATGAAGTCATCCGTACACACTAATGCAGAAGGAGGTTCAACCAATTTTATAAAAGACTCGATAGCTTCTTTTCCTACACTAAGCGTGCTTTTATGGATAATGTAGTCTTCATTAAAAGGAATGCCTGCTTCACGAAGCGCTTGTTTGTACCCCTCCATCCGGTCCAACATAAAGACAAAGTCACCGTCAAAACCGACAAACGCAATTTTGGTATGACCTAAATCAATTAAATGGTCTGTGACGACCTTTGTAATGTATATATTGTCATTGTCGACATGTGTGATGCGTTCTGCCCCAAGGGCGGGTCGACCGATTACGGTAAACGGAAAATCGATTTCTTGTAAATATTTAATCAGACGATCATCAGTCCGAGAATAGAGTAAAATCAAGCCATCGACACGTCGACCTTGAACCATCCCAACAACTTCCTGAAAGATTTCATCTTCAGTCCCAGCAGTTGATAGATAGATGCCGTACTTATGCTCCCGCGCTTGTACGCTGATCCCTCTAATCACTTCTGGGAAAAAGGGGTCTTGGAGCACATGGGATGCTGAGAAAGGTGTCACTATCCCAATTGTATTCGTACTTTTCACCGCTAAGCTACGAGCTGTAAAATTAGGGTGATACCCTAGTTTTTCCATCGCTTCTCGTACGCGTATTTTTGTTTCTTCACTAATTCGAGGGTTATTTGCAATGACCCTTGAGACAGTAGAAGGCGATACATTAGCCTCTTTAGCAACATCCTTAATCGTAATAGCCATACATACCCTCCAAAAACCGTGTTCTATTTAAAAGGGGCAAGACCCCTTGATTATCCATATTTATTTTACAGAGCCTTCTGCAATTCCCTTGATAATGTGTTTTTGCATGAAGAAGTACACAAGAATCACTGGAATAATTGCTAACGTTAAACCAGCAAGAGCCAAATGCCATTGTTTCGTATATTGACCAAAGAAGAAGAACATCTTCAGTGGAATCGTGTGCATTCCTTCTTGGTTAATAACAAGAGATGGTAATAGATAGTCATTCCAAATCCAAATAATATTTAAAATGGCTACTGTCACTGATATTGGCTTTAGCATTGGGAAAATAATGTGCCAAAAGATTTGCCATCTGTTTGCGCCATCAATTGTGGCTGCCTCATCTAATGATTTTGAAATTCCTTGTAAGGATCCATGATATAAGAAAATTGATAAACTACTACCAAAGCCAAGATACATAAAGATAATTCCAAATCGATTTAACAAGTCCATTTTACCAAATAATGATACCAAAGGAATCATAACTGATTGAAATGGAATTAACATAGCTGCGATAAAAAGGAAGAAAACCAGACCACTGACTTTTCCTTTGCGACGATTTAAAGCATATGCTGCCATTGAAGAAAATAGAATAATGACCGCCACTCCTAATACTGTAATTAGTACGGAATTAAAGAATGTACGGATAAAATCAAGCTCTTCAAATGCTTGAACATAGTTATCAAATGTAAAAACATCCGGTAACTTTAGAGTATCTGTAAAAATTTCACGTTTTGTTTTAAATGAGTTTACAATCATCAAATAGAAAGGGGAGAGCCAAATTAAGCCAAGTACAATGCCTAGTATTTCAAGCAAATATAATTTTCTTTTTTTACTTTTCATTACATCTCGACCTCCCGTTTCTTATTGATATAAACTTGTGTTAAAGAAATAGCCGCTACGATTAGGAAGAAAATAATCGCTTTTGCTTGTCCGTATGCATAATTGTTTTCTGAGAACGCTGTTTTAAAAATTTCCATTGCCACCATTTGTGTTGAATTATACGGGCCACCGCCTGTTAAACTTAGGTTTTGGTCATAAAGCTTAAATGTATTCGATAAAGTTAAAAACAAACTAACTGTAAAAGCTGGTGCGACAAGAGGGAAAGTGACATTTTTAAAACGCTGGAAGCTATTTGCTCCGTCAATTTCCGCAGCTTCAAGTAATTCCTGCGGAACACTTTCAAGGTAGGAAATGTAGATAATCATGATATATCCAGCCATTTGCCAGCTCATGAGAATGACCATTGCCCAGAAACCAGTTGTATCAGTTGATAACCAGCCTTTAAAAGCAGCAATTCCAGTTAAATCACCAATACTTGAAAATACTTTCATGAAAATAAATTGCCAGATGAAACCGAGGATAAGTCCTCCAATTAAGTTCGGCATAAAAAAGATGGTACGCAAAAGATTGTTTGTTTTAAGCTTTTGTGTAACAAGTAAAGCTAAAGAAAGTCCGAAAAAATTAATTAAGAAAATGGACACGACTGAGAATTTGACTGTAAACCAGAGGGAGTCCATGAATTCTTTATCATGAATTAACTTTTGATAATGTTCGAGGCCGACAAACTCGGTAATTTTGATTCCATTCCAGTCTGTAAAAGAGTAATAAGTTCCAAAAAGAAGTGGTACGATTACGACAACACCAAGTGCTAGTAACGTTGGGGCTAAAAATAACCAATACCATAGATTCCGGTTTCGCATAGTATAATTCCTCCAATTCTCGAAAGCCGCAAAACATCATATGAGTCAGAGCTAAGTTAAAAAGAAAACAAAGCAACGATTTGCTGCCTTGTTTTCGATTGTTAATAAGTGTTCAAAAAGGTGGATGAAAAGGACCAAGAGGTTTCAGGTGGCTGAGCTTTGAGCAACGGAACGTATGCCATTAATACGTGAGGAGCGGAAAAGCAAGCCAACAAAGAAATTCGATTTGTCATTTTCACCGTACTTTTTGAAAATCCTCTCAAAGGTTTTACCTATTATTTTCTTGAATCTTCCCAAGCCTTTTGAGATTCCTTCACAAGGTCATCCCAGCTCATTTCACCGCTGATGTATTTTTGAATGTTTACACCAAGCTGTTGCTCTCCCCAACCAGTTGGGTAGCCCATGAACACCCAAGGAATTGTTTTTCCTTCAGTTGCATATTCGTACACTGCTTTACCTAGTGGATCAGAAACTTTTGAAGCATCAAATCCTTCATAAGCAGGAATAAATTTAAAGTCTTCTAATACAACTGTTTTACCTTCTTCAGAAGTATATAACCAATCTAAGAAGTCTTTTGCAGCTTTTACTTCTGCATCATCTTTGTTGCTGTTTACAGCCCAGTACATTGGAATACCAACTGGGATTGAATCTTCTTTGTAGCCTTCAACCGGAATTGGTAGAATACCTACACCATTGGTTGCTAGTTCTTCATCAATACCTGCGATTGAACCATATACCCAGTTACCTTGTTGAATCATTGCTACACGACCAGTTGAGAATAACTCTTCAACTTGCATTGCATAATCTAAGCTAACAGTTGGTTGAACAGAATATTCATTTTGTAAATCTAGTACTTTCTTGAATGCGTCTCCATATTTAAAATCTACAGATTTAGAATCGAATGTTCCTAAAACATTTCCTTCAAACTCAGGAGATAAGAATGCGTTTGATAAGTGTAAGCCTGTCACCCATTTTTCTTTACCAGGTAGGGCAAATACACCTTCTAAACCTAACTCATCTTTCTTGCTGTCTAATGTTTTAACCGCTTCTTCTAAAGCAGCATAAGTTGTAATCTCTTCTGGATTAATTCCAGCTTTTTCAAATACAGCCGTATTGTAGATTAACCCGTATCCTTCTTGGTTAAAAGGAAGTCCTAATACTTTTCCATCTTTTGAAACACCTTCAAGAGTTCCTTCTAAAGCAGCACCAGCAGCAGCTGTGTCAGAAAGGTCCGCTAAACTATCAGTCCAGTCAGCAACATCTTGAGGTCCACCGATATTATAAATTGTTGGTTCTTCACCTGAAGCAAACTTTGAACGAAGGGCAGCACCGTAATCTTCTCCGCCACCAACAGTTGTAATATTGATTTTCACATCACCATGTGATTCCTCGTATTGCTTAGCAACTGCTTCAAATTGATCCTTAAATTCTACCTTGAATTGAAAGATATCTACCGTTGTTTTTGAACCGCTTTCATTTTCACTAGACTTTTCTCCATCTGAAGAACATCCTACAAGAGCAACACTTATAAGGAATAAGAGCGCCATTACTGCAGGAAAAAGTTTCTTTGCTTTCATGATAAAACCCCCATTTGTTCATTTTGATAGGAAGGAACCGTTGCACATGTTTAGGAAACCGATTGCATAAACTTGGATGTTTATGTCGAAAACAGGAAAAATATCGTCTTCTTTTTTAAACACTTTTCCTTTTCCAAAAAGTATATATTGTTGATATAATTGTGTTTTTTCATTGTTGCATTACATTGCGCACAGTTGCGCAAACGGTTGCATTCCTCTTACAAGATTTATCTTAGCATGGGCTAAAAAGAATTACAACAAAAAATTTAATCGTTTTCATTTTTCTTTTTCCTCCATTAATAACTTGTTAGGTAAAGCTAATCATTAGTAATACTTGCAATGGCGTTTATGATGTGATATATTACTTGTTGTGAATTAAATGACCAGATTTCTCAATTGGTCATATTACGTAAAATGGAGTGATTGAAGGTGGCAATTGATAGAAGACAACTCATCATTGAAGCTGCTACTAAATCTTTCTCTTTATTCGGGTACAAAGCGACTACAATGGATCAGGTTGCGAAACTTGCGAACGTTGGAAAAGGCACAATCTATACCTTCTTTAAAAACAAAGAGGAATTATTTGATGAAATCATCAGTACTCTCATTCGAGATATGAAGGTTGTAGCGGAAGAAGCAATGGATAAAAACAGCACTTTTTATGAAAATGCACATCGGGTGCTCTTTCAATTGCTCGAATTTCGTAAGTCCCATCAATTAACAATCAAGCTTTTTCAGGAAGAAAGAGATATCGGGACACAGGCTGTTGTCGAAGTTGTTCAACGCGTCGAACAGGCCATCATTAATTATATGAAGGGCATCATTCAAGAAGCTATCGACCGTGATGAGATAAAGCCTTGCAATCCTGAAATTACAGCTTTTGTCATGTTAAAGCTTTATGTTTCGTTAATTTTTGACTGGGAACGAAACCACGAACCATTAGAAAAAGAAGAAATCTCAGATTTATTTAAGCTTTATTTTTTCAATGGACTAGAAAAATAAACTTGCCTAGGGTCCTCGGTTTGAGTACCCATCTTATTTGGTTAAAAATGACCAAATGAATAAAATAGTCAATTATTAAATTAGGAGGTTTTATTATGAAGGGATCATCCTTTATAGCTGAATTAAAAAATATCCTTTCAAATCGAAAAGTCCTCATTCCAATCTTAGCGGTTGCTTTTGTACCAGTTCTTTATGCTGGAATGTTCCTTTGGGCATTTTGGGACCCATATGATCAAATGGGAAATTTACCAGTCGCTATTGTAAATGAGGATGCTGGAGCTGAATTTGAAGGGGATCAATTACAACTTGGAAAAGAACTCACCGATAAGCTCTCAGATAACGCTACTTTCGATTTTCATATTGTGTCAAAGGAAGATGGCTATTCTGGATTAAAAGACAGGGATTATTATTTATTAGTGGAGATTCCGAAAGACTTTTCAACAAATGCCACTACTTTATTAGATAGTCAACCGAAAAAATTAGAGCTAAAATATGTGCCAAATGAGAGCACAAACTTTTTATCCTCCCAAATTGGGGAAACAGCTATCGAAAAAATCAAAGCCGAAATCTCAAAAAATGTCACAGCTACCTATGCTGAGACCATGTTTGATAAGGTACAAGATTTAGCCGATGGGCTAACTCAGGCAAGTGACGGATCTGAGCAACTTGCAGAAGGTGTTGCGAAAGTAAATGACGGCTCAAAAACGTTAGAAGAAAATTTAGCGGTGTTGGCATCGAAATCCATTGAATTTACAGATGGTGTTAAACAAGCGTCATCAGGTTCAAGTTACCTTTCCGCAGGAACAGAGCAAGTACAAGCCGGACTAGGCGAAATAAACGAAAAACTTCCTTCATTAGTCGATGGTACGAATCAAGTTCAAGATGGCGTAGCTCTTATGAAGGAAGAACTTCCAAAACAAATTGCGCAAGGAGTTTCTGATCAACTTAATGAAAGTGTCGATAAAGTTGATGAGGGTATTGACGAACTTGAAACAAAACTTGGTAGTGAACTCTCTACTCAACTTACAAATGGAGTCGCAGCTACCCTTTCTGAAAAATTAGCAGATCAAATGATAGCAAGTCAAACACAACAAATGGGGCAACTAAAAGCAGCCTTAGTTAACAATCAAATCATGAATGAAGCAGACGCTACTGATTTTATTGCTCAAATGGCTCAAGGACAGCCAACAAAGGAGCAGCTACAACAACAGCTGCAACAACAATTGACTCAACAACTAGAACCTGGTATTTCAACAGGTGTTGCTAATGGGCTGAACCAAGGATTTACACAATTTAAAACAGGGCTTCATCAACAGTTTGGCTCTGCAACAGCTGGCTTAGAGGATCAATTAAAAACACAAACAAGTCCTTCCTTCAACCGATTATTAACTGGGCTTGAACAGGTGAACGAAGGTCAAATCAGCTTACAAAATGGCATTGGCCAATTATATAATGGGTCTGTTGCACTTACTGATGGTGCTCACGATTTAAATGCCGGAATGAATCAATTAACCAATGGAGCTGGTCAATTACAAGATGGAGCCGGTCAACTTGCTGATGGCTCAAAAGAATTAGAAGCCGGTACAGGTCAACTTGCCGAAGGTTCGAATGAACTTGCCGGAAAACTTGCTGAAGGTGCAGAACAAGCCAATTCTGTGGAAGCAACTGATGAAACCTACGATATGATGGGCGAACCGGTTACAGTAGAGAAACAAGAAATCAACAAAGTACCTAACTATGGAACAGGCTTTGCTCCATATTTTATCTCATTAGGTTTATTTGTAGGTGCATTGCTTATGACAATTGTATTTAAATTGAAAGAACCTGTTGTCCAACCAAAAAATGCTTTCCGTTGGTTCTTTAGCAAATTTGGTGTTCTAGCAGTAGTCGGTATCATTCAAGCAGCACTAGTAGACATTATTTTATTAGAAGGTTTAAAAATTGAAGTCGCAAGTATCCCATTATTCTTTGTAACATCATTAATCACAAGCTTTGTATTTTTAGCATTAATTCAAATGCTTGTAACAATGATGGGTGACCCTGGTCGTTTCATTGCAATCGTGATTTTAATTTTGCAATTAACAACAAGTGCTGGCACATTCCCACTTGAGTTAATTCCAAATGCATTACAGCCAATCAACGCATTATTGCCAATGACATATTCTGTTCAGGCATTTAAAGCAGTCATTTCAAGCGGAGACTACTCTTACATGTGGCATAACAACTTGATACTCATAAGCTATATGGTCGCCTTCATGGCAATTACAATCGGATATTTTGCAATTAAAATGAAGAAGCAAAAAGAGTTTGTTGAAGCGAATTAAGTCGTATGAAAAAGGCTAGGGATTTAGGTCCCTAGCTTTTTGGTATTAATTAATGTTGTCCAGCATCCATTTCCCGTTCACCATCACTTGTTCCACAAGTATCAAAAAATCCCTAGAACCAATCACTCTAAGGACATCATTCGATAAATAAGTAATTAGCATCTTACATATTTCCGTTTAAACCCAATTTTCCCTCGCTCTATTTCCTTTTGGATACTTTCATAAGGATTTAGGAGACTGCTTTTTTTCTTCTCTCGTTTAACTTCTACGATACCTACTTCTTGTGCCGTTTCGACTGCCTTTTCATGTAGAGGCAAATAAGAAAAGCCGACAGTGTATATAAAATTATTCATAGAAGCTTTCGCTCGTTCTGGCGAATCATGAATCGTATTTTTCACAAGATCAAGCATGTTGGATATCTTGCTTTCGGAAAACTCATGATCCTTACGATTCCCTAAAAGCCAACAGTAACAACTCCACCCCGCTGACATTCTCAGTTCACCGCCACTGGCAATCCATTTATCTGCCACTTCTTGTGCAATATTTGACTCTGATAGAGTTACAGCCACTACATAGTCAGAAAGCATATAAAAATATGCTGCATCCATCCAACGATCGTAATCTGCCTCAGTCATGCCTTTTGGATCTGCAATAATTCCCGCAAAGTACATAGCATCATAGTTACCTGTGGCATAAAGTTCTTCAGCTAATGGTTGATTTATTTTTATTTTCTTTGCAATTGGTTTCATGGCACCTGTAGCAACTCCAAAAAGGGGCTCATGCGCACCATTGGACATGTATATTTTTTTCGTACGTTCCTTTCCAAGAGCTTCTAACTCCTGTATCACTGTTTCGAAATCCATCGTCTTGTTCATCCTTTCTTTAAACATCAATATAATGATAACCAGCTCGTTACGTCTTAGCATTTTTTCAGTATTGGATTTCTACAGGTTTTTTACCTGATGGTGACTACTCCTTCTTTATCGCAAGTATTTGGATTCGTCGATAATCCGCTTCCCATATCCCATTTTTAAATAACTGGGATTGGGTCTTCGTTTTTATTTTCGCATAAATATCAACCTTTTCTTCATCAGAGAATTCAGGAAAGAAATCGTCTCCAAAGGTATCTAAAAATCGATATAATCCGTTATCCCCATCAGGTAGTTTGGTCGGTCGATTATAATGGTTTGCATATGTAACTTCAAATCCATGCTTTTCCAATAATGTACTATATTCACCGATACTAGGGAAATACCAAGGGTTTCTTGACTCTACATCTATTCCATAATCCTCGTGTAGCACCTCTGAAATTCCACGAATGACGGTTTGGATATTCCCTTTTCCACCAAATTCCGCTACCAAGCGTCCACCCGGATGTAGTGCACACTGTATGGATTCAACAACTTTCACAGCATCTTTCATCCAGTGAAGGGCAGCATTCGAAAAAACGGCATCGTATGTTTCCGTCGTTCTAAAGGTTTCCCCATTGCCAACTGTGAATGTAATCGAAGGATATTTCTCACGTGCTTTTGTAATCATTTCAGAAGATGCATCCATCCCCGTCACGAAAGCACCCAGTTGGGCGATTTCATAAGAAAGGTCTCCTGTTCCACAGCCCCAATCTAGGATTCTTTCTCCATTGCGTGGGTTGAGTAGATCAATGACACCTTTTCCATAATTCGAAACAAAATTAAACTTTTCATCGTACATATTGGGATTCCAAACATTTACTGAACTCATTTTCTACACCCCTTTATTTTGAAAAATCATAATGTATATAGATTTGCGGACACGGATGGAACGAATGTTGTAGGTTTTTTTGTTAATACTAAGTTTGGTAATTCATTTTGAGGAGGTTCAGTATGCCACAAAAACAACCTAAAAAGAACAATATGAATGCCGGAGTTTCCGGAACCAATCCCCAAAAAGTAAAACAAGAAATCCAACGAGATGTTAGCCAAGGACAAGGCGCCATGACGTCCCGAGAGGCAGGAGCAATGCGCGATTAGAAACCACTTTTAAGTGGTTTCAGCCTGTTGACAAACGCTCGCATACTGCGTTGCTTGCCTGACATGCGTTTTCAAGACAGTCTGGGACTTGAGTTGAAATTTAGATATTCCTAAAAATTCGTGTAGATAAAGTCAGCACTGACTTTGTCTACACACTGAAACCACTATTAAGTGTTTTTTATTTATCCGGCATAAACCGTTTCGGATTTAGTTCCTCGCTTTCAATAACAATCGCCATTAAACCTGTTTCGGTTTTCGTTTCGTGCCATTCATCTTTATCCCAAAAAACGGCGTCACCAGACTCCACTTTTATGTACCCTTCTTTGTCACTACGAACATGACCTTCACCACCTACAACTAAAAATAGCTGTGGCACTGTAGCCTGGTGGTAGCCTACGATTCCATTTTTGCCGAGGTGCATGCAACCAATATTGGCTGGTTTACTCGTTTGAAGGATACGAGACATTATGAAATCAGAGTCAAAATGTGATATTTGTTTACCACTACTTTTATCAAATTTATAAAATTCCATGCTATGACCTCCTATACCCGTTAGTATTCAGTACAACATATTGAATCCCCTTCTTTTTCATAAAAAAGGAAGATGAATTTCTAATCTAGTCCACGCTCCACAATTTCCTGCGTTTTTATTTGGTTTATTCCTATTATGGTAAGAATAATGAAGGAATTTTTAGAAGTTGTAGGCAGTTTGGATGATTCCCTTTCACAAATACTAGAAAAAGATTATACTTAACTAACTATTGTTCAAAAAGGAGGGATTTCCTATGACCGAGAACAATCAATCTGAAGCGCCAAAAAAGATTAGCCTACAGGAAGCGATGAAGCAGCAGCTTGCAAACAAAAAGGCACAGTCTTCCGCTACTAAAGGAAAAACGAATGCCGACCTTTCAACAAAAAAATTGAAGAGTCAGCAAACAAAAAAGCCAAGTAATACCCGTAGAAAAATGGGCGTCTAATCAATAGTCCACATTAAAAAAGGAGTATGAATCTATGATTCATACTCCCTTTTTTATCCTGCGTTTTTTACATGTTTCACACTCAATTTTTCGAGCATATCCTTCGTCATTGTTTCTAGATTGTACTCAGATTTAAAGCCCCATTCTTCCTTTGCAGCTGTGGCATCGATTGAATTTGGCCAGCTTTCCGCAATTGCTTGGCGGACAGGATCAACTTCATATTTCACCTTAAACTCTGGAATATGCTTTTTGATTTCTGCCGCAATTTCCTCTGGTGAAAAACTCATTGCGGTTACATTGAAAGCATTCCGATGCTTTAGTTTGCATTCCTCAGCTTCCATCAAATCGATAATGGCTTGTAAAGCATCTGGCATATACATCATATCCATATATGTTCCTTCTGCAATATAAGACGTATAGCTTTTATTTTTTAGAGCTTCATAATAAATTTCCACAGCATAATCAGTCGTACCGCCACCAGGTGGGGTCACATATGAAATAAGTCCTGGGAAACGTAATCCCCTCGTATCAATACCGAACTTATGGTTGTAATAATCACAGAGCAACTCACCAGAAACCTTATTTACACCATACATAGTAGTGGGGCGTTGAATCGTATCTTGCGGTGTATTGTCCTTCGGTGTAGATGGACCAAATGCCCCTATTGAGCTTGGTGTGAAAAATTGACAGCGTAGTTCGCGAGCTACTTCTAATGCATTCACGAGCCCACCCATATTTAAATTCCAAGCTAAAAGTGGCTTAGCCTCCGCGGTTGCAGAAAGCAATGCTGCTAAATGTATAATCGTATCGGCATCATATTTTCTTGTAATGTCATACATTGCCTTTCCGTCAGTTACATCTAAAATCTCAAACGGACCTGATTGTACAACCTGACAATCGGTTTTTCGAATGTCTGTGGCAACAACATTATCAGCGCCATAAACCTTGCGAAGCTTTGTGACAAGCTCTGAACCGATTTGGCCAAGTGCTCCGGTTACAACTATTTTCTCCATTACTCATTCCCCCAAGTTGGTTAACTTAGATAATGTTCATTTCCTTACCTACTTTTTCATAAATCGCAACAGCCTTGTCAAGCATTTCCTTCGTATGTGCCGCAGTTGGCATATTACGCACTCTTCCTGTTCCTTGAGGTACAGTTGGGAATACGATTGATTTTGCATAGACGCCTTCTTCAATTAGTCTCTTACTAAATTCTTGAGTCTTTACTTCTTCACCAACAATGACAGGTGTAATTGGAGTTTCACTATGACCGATATCGAAACCACGTTCCTTTAACTGTTGCTTGAAATAGTTAGCATTATCCCAAAGCTTGTCGTGAAGTTCTGTACTACTCATTAGGATTTCAATTGCTTTTGTAGCAGCAGTCGCATCTGCTGGTGTCACAGCTGTTGAAAATAAGAATGGTCTGCTACGAACCTTCAACCAGTCAATCAATGCCTTCTTACCCGCAACATACCCACCAACAACACCAATTGCTTTTGAGAGAGTTCCAATTTGGAAATCGACCTTGTCAGAAAGTCCAAAATGCTTAACCGTACCAGCACCTTTTCCTAATACACCTGAACCGTGGGCATCGTCTACATATGTAATGAGATCGAATTCCTCTGCAATTTTTACGATTTCAGGTAGTTTCGCAATGTCACCGTCCATGGAGAAAACACCGTCAGTAATTACCATGACTTTGTTATATAACCCAGATTCTGTTGCCTCTTTCGCTTTTGCACGCAAATCATCCATATCCGAGTGATTAAAACGAATGATTTTCGCCTTTGAAAGACGGCATCCATCAATAATCGAAGCATGATTGAGCTCATCAGAAAGGATCGCATCATTTTTATCCATTACTGCAGAAATGGCTGCCATATTACAGTTAAATCCAGATTGATAGGAAATTGCTGCTTCTGTATGCTTAAACTCCGCAAGCTTTTCCTCAAGCTTTAAATGAAGGTCAAGTGTCCCGTTGATTGTACGAACCGCACCTGCTCCAACTCCATACTTATCAATAGCTTTTTTTGCAACCTGTTTTAAACGTTCATCAGTAGCTAACCCTAAGTAGTTGTTAGAAGATAGATTAATCAACTCTTCCCCATTGATTTTAATGATAGGTCCGTTTGCACCTTGAAGAGGGTCGATTACGTTATAGAGACCTTTGTTTTTTAAATCCTCCAGATTTTCATGCAAAAATGAGTCCAACACCTTCGACATTAGAATCCTCCTTTGTATGTTTACAAAACACATGTGTATTTCCCAGAAATACAATTTGGTTTTCATAAATCCTTTTATATCAACATTTATACTATATACTTTACCACATTATTCTTCAAATGTTTATACCCCGTGGACATTTTTCTTACTATTATTATATTATTTGTTAGTTTTTATTTTGTGATTCAAAGCATGAGTTTTTTCGGTATGATTTTGGCCGTTTAAGGAATATCGTATATGTTTAAGAGGATTCCTCAAAAAAGCCGACAAAAAATGAGACCATTCCTGGTCTCATTTTATTGGTTCATGCAAGATACTAATCATTTCTCTTGTTTCATCAAGGTGTCTTACAGTTTGGTCGTACGCTTGAGAGGCCACACTCATGAAAAGAATGTCAATTACGTGGAGTTGTGCAATTCTCGATGAAGTTGCCCCGCTTCGGAATGTCGGCTCTCTAGTAGCAGAGGTATACAAACGAATATCGGCCTGCTCTGTTACAATCGATGAACCATATTTGGTTAAGCTAATTGTACGGGCTCCCTTTTTATTGGCAAGCTCTAGGATCTTCGCAACCTCAAACGTTTCTCCTGAAAATGAAATCCCGACAACCACATCATTTTCGTTTGCGTTTGCAACAAGGGTTGCTGCCATATGTAAATCTGGAAAAGCCGTCGCTTTTTTATTAATTCGTAAAAACTTTTGCTGCGCATCCTGGGCAATAATACTTGATGCACCTACACCAAAAAAGTGGATTGTGCCAGCATTTTTCAAGACTTCTACTGCTCTCTCAAGCTCTTCATTGTTTAACAGTTCAGCTGTTTCCCGTAAAGTTTGTACACTATTATTTGTCATTTTTTCAATAATGGACAAAGTGGTTTCATTTGGCTCAATATCACGGAAGCCTGTTACCTTCTTCTTTTGCAAATCTCCTGCAATGCGAAGCTTCAAATCTTGAAACCCTTTTAAATCAAGAGATTTACACAGTCGAATAACAGCAGCACTACTTGTTGTGCTTCTTTTTCCAAGCTCACTAGCAGTTAGTGTAATCGTCTCCTGCGGGTTTTCTAATATATATAAAGCAATTTTCTTTTCAGACGGTGGGAGGTTTTCGTGCATTTCTTGAAGCATCACGAGTCCCCCGGTCATAAAGGACATTGTCATCAACTCTCTTTATTCAATCTACTATATATTATAACGTTTTTTTCATCACATGGAACTTTCGGGTTATCTCAAATCCGGTTTTCTTATATAGATGGCCCGCTGAGCTTTTCTCTCCTGTCCAGAGAAACCAGGCACCATGCATTCCCTCTGCACGCATATTTTTCAAGCATTCATGTAATAAAATCTTACCAAGCCCCTTACCTTGTTGATCTGGGTCAACTCCGAATGGTCCAAAGCGATCTGGGATTCCTTCATAACCACCATAGATGCAAAAACCTACTAATTTCTCACCGTCTCTTGCGATTAAAATGCGTTGAAGTGGCAATCCTTGAAGGACTCCTTCCCGAATCGCACGTCCCCAATCAGGATTAAACACATTGTTTGCAAATTGAATGACCTCAAATAAATCTTTATCTTCGGCAGTCAAAAATGTGTACCCTTCCTGTTCTCGCTTCTCTTTAAGTTGAAGCACATCTGATGGTACGGTAAACCCTACTAAGTTTCGGTCCATCGCGACTGGTGAATATTGTTTTTCAAAATCTTGCTTCATCAAGAAGGAATAACCTTCTGGATAGGCTTCTTCATCGATTCCAGGTAAGATATAATTTGGAGCATACGAGGCAAAGTATACATTCTTCCGACCTTCAGTTGCAAGGAATTCCAAGCCATCTGTCATCAACTTTTCACCGACACCTGACCGCCAAAATTCTGGATGAATGAAAAAGAAAGGAATCCATCCAGTTTCCGGCTCTAATTCGGTTCCTGCCATTGGCAAGAGTCTTCGTATTGCATATACACAACCAATGATTTCTTCACCCTCAACTGCGACTCGTAATCCCTTTGGGTCAAAGTTCGCGTCTAACAGAACAAGATTGCGGAACCTGAGCTGTGTGATAGGATCCTTCAACAAGCATTTATTCCAGAGCGCTACAAGTCCTTTTTCATCACCTGATTGATAATAGCGAAATGAAACCACCTGGTCCATCTCCTTCCTTATTTGTATAAAAGATAAGGTTCTCTTTGCTTTTTAAAGGCATCTATTTGTGCCTCACATGATTCTAGGAAACTCTCAGACTTCCCTGCTACTACTAAATCCTTCAAACCCTTTGTCCCCGTTAAAAGATCAAACATATAGGTTTTCTTTTCACCAAATTGAAGGAGTTCAAAATCAGTAGGATACATCTCAGCGATTGTTTCTAGTAAAATTAATCCTGTTTTCAACGAATGGATTTTCCTGCGATTGGTAATGTGAAGCTGAACACCTTCACATACAGCACCCTTATGCTTTTGGTAGGTTGGCACGAAGGAAATCGGTCGAGCCAACACTCCAGGTAGCTTTTTCTCATTAAAGCGCTTAGCCAATTGGTAGCCTTCAATATAGGGGCTTCCCACATATTCAAAAGGTCGGGTCGTGCCTCTTCCCTCCGATAAATTTGTCCCTTCAACTAAGCAGGTTCCGGGATATAACGTACACATATCCATTCCAGTCGTATTCGGTGAAGGTGGAATCCAAAAAAGACCCGTTTCATCATAAAACATCTCCCGCCGCCAGCCCTCCATTGGAATCACTGTTAACTCACAATCGATTCCAAATTCATGCTTATACATGAGCGCAATTTCGCCGACGGTCATGCCGTGGCGATTTGGAATTGGATAGAGACCAACGAAGGAGCGAACATCCTCTTCGACAAGATTTCCTTCCATCACGTTTCCAGTAATGGGGTTTGGTCGATCAAGAACAACGAATTCTTTTCCGTACTCGGCACATGCCTCCATCACATACGCCATCGTGTAGATAAATGTATAATATCTTGCCCCAATATCCTGAAGATCGAAAAAAATCATATCTACGTTCTCAAGCATTTCTTTCGTAGGTTTTTTCGTTGCTCCGTAAAGACTATAGACCGGTAAATTTGTATAGGGGTCCACAAAGGTTTCAACCTTTTCCCCTTCCTTTGCACTTCCTCGAATTCCGTGCTCTGGACCATATAAAGCCGTAAGATGAATCTTTGGATGCTCATAAAACAAATCAATTGTTGGTGTTAAATCGCGGTCAACCCCCGTCATATTGGTAACCAATCCGACTCTTTTACCCTTACATATATCTACAGAGTTCTTTAAAAAACGATCCAACCCAATCTCCATGGCCTCTTTCCCTCCTCTTTAAAAAAGAGAGATTTCTCTCTCTTCGACCTTTATATAGTCGGGGTTACCCCCTCGAAAGGTTACATGTACAGCGTATTGAACGTAACCCTCTTCTTTAGCTATATGAAAGGGAAATGGAACCATAGTCTGATTTGTAATCCTCTTCATAAAACTCGTGAAAGGGAAAACTATTCAATATTTCATTCGTAATCCTCTTCATAAGCTCCGTGAAGGGGAAATCAAATCAAAATCTCATCCCTTTTCCTCTTCATTAGCCCCGCGAAGAGGAATTGCATCCAAAACCTCATTCCTTTTCCTCTTCATTAGCCTCGTGAAGAGGAATTGCATCCAAAACCTCATTCTTTTTCCTCTTCATAAGCTCCGTGAAGGGGAAACATAACCAAAATCTCACTCCTTTTCCTCTTCATAAGCTCCGTGAAGGGGAAACATAACCAAAATCTCATTCCTTTTCCTCTTCATTAGCCTCGTGAAGAGGAAACGTAATCAAAATCTCATTCCTTTTCCTCTTCATTAGCCCCGTGAAGAGGAATTGCATTCAAAATCTCATTCTTTTTCCTCTTCATTAGCCGCTTGGAAGGGAAAACATTCAAAATCTCAATCAAATCCCCTTAAGGCGGGAACTTCAACATCATCGCGCCCTCATCACGTTTCCAAAAAAGGCTGAATGCAAATACTCCTTCGGTGCTATTCCTTCACTCCACCAAGTGTCAGTCCTTTTACGAAATGGCGTTGGAACATCATGAATACAATGATCATCGGGATTGATGCAATGGCCGCTCCACTCATTAGAAGCTTGAAGCTTGCTAGGTTTGCGTCTTGTAGTGTTTTTAATCCAACTGGCAATGTATATAGATTTGCATCATTTAAAACGATAATTGGCCACAGGAAGGAATTCCAGACGTTCATAAATGTAAAGATTCCTAGCGCTGCTAGACCTGGTTTAGCAAGTGGTAGGATGATTTTCCAATACGTTTTCCACTCACTTGCACCATCGATTTTTGCGGCATCTATCAATTCATCTGGGATTGAATGCATAAATTGCCTCATCAAAAATACCCCAAAAACCATGGCTAAGTCTGGAAAAATGAGAGCCCAGTGAGTATCCATAATTCCAAAGTTTCGAACCATAATAAACAGCGGTACTAAAGTTACTTGGCCCGGTATCATCATCGTCGCAATAATCGACCAGAAAATGAGATTCCGTCCCGGGAACCGCTTTTTCGCGAGGACATACCCGGCCATCGAGTCGAAGAGGAGAATCCCAATGGTTACGACAACGGCTATATAAAAACTATTAAAAAACCAAACTCCAACATTATTTTTACTAAACAATGTCGTAAATCCTGAGAAGGTGTCCTCTATGATATAATCCATCACTTCACGGTGATAAGCTGCAGCCTCGGTGTCACCAGCCTTATCCGCATCACGGGCTTTCCCCCAATGCTCAAAGTACTCCGTAATCCCCATCGGGTACATTTTCGGTGGGTTTGAATCGACATAGGACACTTGACGATTTAGTTCTTCATCCTGGTAGCTGCTAAGTTGTAAGGACGTACTAAAAACCCAGTACAACGGCAAAAGGGAAACAATTGCAAAAATGGACAGTAGCACATATATGATAAGCTTGTTTACTTTTTGAATACCTGGTGTCATAACGCTTCCCCCCTAGTCATCGTACCGAAGCAATCGGAACTGGATAATTGAAAACAAAAGAATAATAAAGAACAATACAACAGATTGAGCTGCAGCAAAGCCAAACTCAAAATCTCTAAAGCCCGTCTTATAGATTAAGTGAACAAGAGTTTCTGTTGCCGTACCTGGTCCTCCACCTGTCATCATAATGATTTGGGTAAACACTTGAAATGAACCGATGGTACTAAGTAAAACTAAATATAAGGTAGAAGGTTTTAATAATGGCAATGTAATGTGAAACCATTTTTGAAAACTATTTGCGCCATCAATTGTAGCCGCTTCGTATAACGTATTTGAAATGGAACCCATCGAAGCAAGGTAGAGAATGATCCCGACTCCAAATGGAATTAAACATTGCATGATGATTAAAGCCCAAAGTGCCGAAGATGACTGCCCCAACCAGTTAAGTGGTTCCATTCCAAACCACCCTAACACATAGTTAAATAACCCAAAATCATAGTTATACATCCAGCGCCAGACCATCGCCACAATTACCATTGATGTAACGGTTGGTAAATAAAAGGCTCCCCGGAAGAAGCTTTGAGATAGTTTTCCAAGAGGATGGATGAGAGAAGCAATAATAAGTGCACTTATTACGTTAAAAGGTACCGTTACAACTGTGAAAAGGAATGTATTCCCGAGCGCGTCGTAAAAGGCATCACTTTTAAACACCTTGATGTAGTTGTCTAGACCTGCCCATTCACTCCCAAAAATTTTGTATTCCTGGAAGGAGATGATAAACGCCCACACCACCGGGATCGCAATAAATGCAATAAACAGGATAAGTTTTGGAAGCAAAAATAAGTATGCGGAATAGTTCTTTTTCATTTGTTGCCATATCGTCGATTTTTTTGTGAGTACTACTGCATCTGCAGTTTGATGAACGGGTTTCAATGCTATTCCCCCAATCTTTCATTTGGCAGCAGGTAACCCACTAAGAGCTACCTGCCTTATGCCATTCCTACTCGCCTAACAATTCATTTACCTTTTTCTCAGCAGCTTTCATTGCTTCTTCTGCTGTTTTCTCGCCATTGAATACTAATTGAAGCTCTGTTTGAATGGCTTCATCAATTTTCTTCCATTCAGGGTGACGTGGAAGCATTACAACTTGTGAAGACATTTCTTGTGCACGCTTCATTTGTGGATTGTCTTTATATGGATCCATGTCTGCAGCGCTCTTACGTGCTGGGAAAATACCATATTCAGTTGCCATTGTGAATTGCTCATCTGTTGTAGAGATAAACTTAATAAATTCGCCAACCATTTCTTTTTTGCCGTCATCTTCTTGGTGGAACATTGTCCAACCACCTACACCACCAATTGTGACTGGCTCACCTGACTTCCCTGTTGGGTAGTTCGCAACTGCAAAGTTTGTTGGATATTTTGTTTGTGCAGAGCTAATTGCCCATGTTGCCCACGGTTGCATTGCTACTGTTCGCTGCTCTTCGTTTGCCCAAGCTTGGAATGTACCACCAACATCCTGACCACCTAATGTTTCAGGAGCTACATTATGCTTTAATTTTAAGTCAGCAAGCTGTTGAATCGCTTCTACTGCTTCTGGTTCTGTAAATGTGAATTTTGACATATCCTCATTCAACGGACTTCCACCATTGATATAGAAGAATGGCCAAGCTTCATAATAGCCTGGAAGAATATAAGTTGAGAAACCATACACGTCTGTTTTACCATCGTTATCACGGTCAAATGTTAGCTTTTCTGCTGCTGCGAAGAATTCATCCCACGTCCATTCACCATTTGCCGGTGGCTCAACCCCACGCTCTTCAAATAGATCTAAGTTTAATAGCATTGCATGTACGGTTAAAGAGTTTGGAACTCCGTATAATTTTCCATCAAATGTATATGCATCAAGAGCATTTTCATAAAAGTCCTTAAGCTCATCCTCTGTAAATAAATCGTCAACTTGCTCAATTACACCTTGTTCAATATGGTCAATACTTACTGCACTACCACTTATGTCAACAGGTGCTACATCAGGCCATGATTGACCAGCAATCGAAACCCCTAATTTGTCTGGAAGCTCTGCCCATGGAACTTGAACTAATTCAACTTTTACCCCTTCATGTGCTGCTTCGAATTCTTTAATTTTACTTTCCATCCAGTGGAATTTATTATCTTTATCATCTGGCCAACGCGGTCCATCCCACACTGTGATTGTTCCTGTCCAATCTTTTCCACTGTCTCCGCCGCCATCTTTTGTTGTGTTCTCCTTTTTGCTACAAGCCGCTAACAATCCAATTACTAAAATACTTATAAGAAAAAGACTAAGCCATTTTTTCATTTCCCTTTTCCCCCTTACGTATCTTTCATCATTGTTTTTTTAAGTACCAACACAAACACTCCCCTACTTGTTCTTGCCCTCGCCTCCTTTCAATTATGTTGTTTTTATGCTAGAGCAATTTTCCCCATGATTACGGAGGTACTTGCTCCTGTTGCTGATGGAAGATTATTTGGTCGTTTGTTGATGCATTGATAGCCCAATAACGCAAAAACAATTGCTTCCTTGGCGTCAGCTGGAATACCTAGATCATCTGTGCTTCCTAGTTTTATTGAAGGAGGCAGATTATCTAGTAACCTCTTTCGAAGTGTTTGATTGTACCAGCCACCACCGCTTATAAAAATCTCTTGGATGTTATAGGAATCAATAAATCTCTTACAGTCATCTGCAATCGTTCGAGCTGTTAGCTCGGTAATGGTAGCTAGCTTATCCTCTGGTGGTAAATCAGCTTTTTCATTCCAAAGTTCTTTCGCATAATCGTACCCAAACAGTTCTCGGCCCGTACTTTTTGGTGGAGGTAAACGGTAGTAGTCATGCTTTAAAAGCTCCTCAAGCCATTTCTCATCTACCTTTCCCTTTGCTGCCAGCTCGCCATTTTTATCAAAGGTTTGCTTTCCATCTGTTGCCCATGTTGTAAAAGCATCCATTAGCATATTTCCTGGGCCAGTATCAAATGCGAGCACTTGCTCATTGCTCTTTGTAGGTGGCAAAACGGTTAGATTCGCAATTCCACCTATATTGGCTAGGATTCTACCATTTGATTCAGTCCTACATAATAAGTCGTCAGCATATGGAACTAATGGTGCGCCCTGACCGCCAACTGCCATATCTCGTGTCCGGAAGTCACCTACTGTCATAATACCGAGACGCTCTGCGATCACAGCTATATCTCCAATTTGTAAGGTTGATGCAAGATTGTAGCCCTCCGTCATTTTGCCTTCAGGCTGATGAAAAATCGTTTGACCGTGTGAACTAATCAAGTCCACATCACTCATCTTAAGGCCCGCTTCAGCTACTACCTTTTTAGCGGCTTCCGCAAACATCTCACCTAGTAGCATATTTGTAATAGATATATCTTCGAGCCTTGCTCTATTCGGGTCACAAAGGGCTAAAATTCGTTCTCTCATTGATTCAGAATAAGAAAGTGTTGAAAAATGTTTTAGTTTTACTTGGATTTTTTGATGCTCATCCTCAGAAATACTTACTAGCGCTGCATCAATTCCATCGAGTGATGTTCCAGACATTAAACCAACAACGACCTTGTCACTCAATTCAACCTCTCCCTTACCTGAGGAATGGTAACCGGCAATTCCCCTGTTACTTGTTCAAGTCCATAGATTGCGTTTGCTACCATTTTCAAGGCCGGGTAAGGAAATTCATATGTGCAAATATAGGCTTGAACTTCTGGTAAAAAAGCCACATCATACGGACTTCTCATCGCAATGACAACAATCGGTACCCCCGTGTGACCTAATGCTTCGACTAATTTTGTTTGTGAGTCCCCTTTTTTAACAGTTAAGGTTCCAACGATAACAGCATCAAATTGTTGAGCTTTCACTGCCACTTCCTGTATTTCTTTTTCTGTAGCTGGATTTGATAATTCAACGACCTCTGCCTTTTTATCAATCTCTTTGATGGATTCACCAAGAAACATGGATGAATAACGTCGATCCTCGGCCCCCATCGTAACTTTATTTTCCGAGTAAACAACTAAAACACGCTTATCTTTCAGCGGTAAAACTCCATTGTTCTTTACAATTGTAATTCCTTGCTTATAGATATCATTTGCAAGTTTTTGATGCTCTTCCCCACCAACAAATGATGGTACTTTAGCTGAACCAATTTCATTCCAGCTGCAATACTTTTCTTTTAATCTTGTAACCCTTGCAACTGCACCATCAATCTGGGCTTGATCGATATCTCCAGATTCCACTGCTGCCACGATTGCATCCATTGTTTGCGTTTGAAGATGATGGTGATGAGAAACCATCACAAGGTCAACCCCCGCCTTAATCGCTTCCACTCCACCTTTTGCTGTACCGATTGTATTGGCGATTGCATTCATTTCCATACAATCTGTTGTAACCACACCATCAAAACCAAGCTTTTCCCGAAGAAGGCCGGTCATTACTTTACGTGACAATGTCGCAGGAACCCCCGGGTTATCTTCGATTGCTGGAAAATAGACATGTGCTGACATCACTGTGTCTGCACCAGCTTTTATACTATCAACAAAAGGCTTTAACTCAATTTGTTCTAAACGTTCAAGTTCATGTGAAATAACTGGTAAGTCGAGATGGGAATCGACATTTGTATCGCCATGACCTGGAAAATGCTTTAATGTTGTGATTACACCTGATTCCTGCATTCCTTTCATTGCCATTCTTCCAAACTCGGAAACCTTTTCTGCCGATTCACCGAAAGATCTTACGCCGATGACTGGATTTTCAGGATTATTATTGACATCCATTACAGGTGCCAAATTCCAATTAATTCCGAGTGCTTTCAACTCTTTTCCTGTCGCAACACCAACTTGATAGGCATGGTTAGAATCACCTGTTGCGCCTAAAAGCATGGCTCCCGGGAAGATGGTTGTGCCTTCTCCTAGTCTACGAACAACCCCATTTTCTTGATCAATACAGATTAAGAGAGGATGCTCATGCCCAGCGTCCTTCGCAACCTGTTGAAGCTCTCGGGTTAACGAAAGAACGTCCTGTGGTGTCCCAATATTTCTTGCAAAAAGAATGATTCCACCAACATGATGCTCACGAATCAGTTCTTTAATTTCATCGGAGGCTACGATTCCGTTAAATCCTACGACCATTAGTTGGCCGACCTTTTTTCGCAATTCCTTTTGATTCATAAGGCTCTCCCCCATTCCTATAATTCAAAACCAGGTATACTTGAACCTTTTCGAACGTTCGCACCTACCGGGAACTTAAGGGTCTGCGCATACATTGTACGGTTTAAGCACCCTCTCATCGTGCCAAGCGCTTTATAATAGTCGTAATACCTGAAATCAGTAGAATTCATAATAAACCAGTATTGCGACAACGCCTCTAAATATGTTTCAAATTCATCTGTTACATCAACATAAACATCAGGGACATACCCTTCCATGTCCTCCCAATTTTCACTATGAAACATTCTACGAAGCGAGTGCGGTGGAAGCCCTTCCAATTCAAATCCTGGCAGTGCTCCCTTTAACCAAGCAGCTTGAACGAGGCGTGGACAAAGGGCATGGTCAGGATGCATGCTGTTTTCCCAATGTGTAATAACCAAGGTTGGTTTCAGTCTTCTAAAAATCGTCGCAAGTTCAGTAACGGTTTCTTCATCTTCTTTTAGCTCCGCATCCTTATAGGAAAGAGTGATGCTTTTTGCTCCCAGGATTTCTGCTGCATTCTGAGCTTCTTTCACTTTTTGAATCCGATACTCCTCTACGCTTAGGTGAGGTGGTGTGCCTTTTTCCCCCGCAGTTAGATGAAGAAAAGTGACCTCATGCCCTGCTTTTGCGTATTTATGGGCAATTGCACCCGCTTGAATTTCCCCGTCACCACAATGAGCGCCAATAATCATCAAATGGATTTTTTCAGACATCGAATGACCTCCTTGAAATCTGTGCGTGAATCAAATTATGTAACCTCGGTCGTAACCTAAGAATTGGATCCTTTCTTCCAAAATGAACTCGATTAGTAAGAAGAATGACATGTAACTGAATATCCGGATCAAACCAGATGCTCGTTCCCGTGAACCCGGTATGCCCATAGGAAAAAGTAGAAAATAGGTCACCACAACCTGAGAATGCTGGGCTTTTTAACATCCATCCTAACCCTCTATGTTCACTGCTAAAAGGGGTAAAATTTTCTCTTGATATTGCAATAGACCGCTCTGTTAGAATCCGACTACCTTGAAAAAGCCCATTATTTTCAATCATAGATGCAAAGTTTGCAAGATCAGAAATCGTTGAAAACAATCCCGCATGCCCGCTAACTCCGCCCATGCTTTCCGTGTTATCATCATGAACAATTCCATGCTTGTGATCCTGTAAAGCTTCACTGAATTCAGTTGCCGCAAATCTTTCACGCTCATAGTTTGGTTGAAAACTAGTTTCACTCATATGAAGTTTTTCAAATAACTCTCGTTTTAAAAAGGTCTGAAAGTCCTCTTCTATTACTTTTTCAATTATTTTATAGAGAAGGATGAATCCTAAGTCGCTATACATGACCTTTTCACCCGTGCTAGCAACTAATTTTTCATCAAAAATTCGTTCGATAATCTGCTCTGTATGTAAAGATTCTTTAAAATACTCTTGATGCGCCTTTAACCCCGACGAGTGTGTGAGTAAGTGCTTAATTGTTATATGCGATTTATCATGCCTTGCAAACTCTGGGAAAAAATAAGAAACTTTATCATCCAGGTGCAACTTCCCTGCCTCCATAAGTAATAAAATCGCGGGCAGGGTCGCTACCACCTTTGTCAGGGAAGCAAGATCAAATATCGTTTCAAGCTTCATTGGCTCCTTTTTCGGAAAAACAACTCGATGTCCAATTGCTTCTTGTAAGATTGTTTCTTTTTGATAGGAGATGTGAATGACAGCACCTGGTATGTGCTGCAGGTCAATTTCCCTTTGCAGGAAAGGTAACACCTTTTCTTTCATCCCCATCACTTCCCTTCGTTGGCTAGCTCAATTGCCTTTCTTGTAAAACCACTCGCCTTATCAATCACTTCATTGGCTTTCTCCAATGAAACACCCGCTAGTACCATTACAATTGCCGGCTTTACTTTTTGATTTGTTAGATTTAGTATGGTTTCGGCCTCTTGGTACGTAATTCCTGTCACATCCATCACAATTCTTCTAGCTCGTTCAATTAGTTTTAGATTACTCGCATGGAGATCGACCATTAAGTTACCATACACTTTGCCAAGCTTTATCATGGCGGTTGTTGAGAGCATATTTAAAATCATTTTTTGCGCGGTTGCCGATTTTAATCGTGTTGAGCCTGAGAGAATTTCCGGTCCTACAATTACCTCAATGCTATGGTGAGCATATTTACTTATTTCCGCATTCTCATTGCAGGCTAAGGAAACCGTGACAGCACCGAGGTCTTGAGCATATTGTAAGGCGCCAATCACATAAGGAGTACGACCGCTTGCAGCGATTCCTACTAAAATATCATGTTTCGTAAAGCCTCTTTGTTCTAAATCCTTCGCTCCACCTTCTAGATCATCCTCTGCTCCCTCTACAGCTGTAAACATCGCCGACTCTCCCCCTGCCATGATGGCCTGAACCATTTCTGGAGACGTACAGAATGTGGGTGGGCATTCCGCTGCATCTAAAACACCAAGTCTTCCACTCGTACCAGCGCCAATATAAAAAAGTCGTCCATTCTGTTTTAATGCTGTATAGATTGCTTCGATTGCATTATCTATTTGTGGAAGAGCCTTTCTAACGGCCTTAGAAACAGTGTCATCTTCCTCATTCATCAGCCCAATAATTTGGGTTGTTGTAAGCTGGTCAATATTTAATGACCGTTGATTTCGTTGTTCAGTTGTTAATGATGTTATATTAACCTTCAAATTCGCCACGCCTTTCCAACCTGTCTGGTTTCTTTTTCTTTCTTTAGAAAGGACTAAATCTGTTTACTATATTGCTGATATTGCTTCCAAACCTCGAAATCTATCTTTTGATAAAACTCTAGTAATCCTGTCCAATCAATTACAATGTTGGTTATTTGCCTTTCTCTTAGAAAAGACACCCCGGCCTTCACGATTGCTAGACCGTAGCCATTTTTTCTTTCAGCTGTATCAATTCCAAGCGGTCCAACACCGCCAAGGCCTTCAGTAAAAAGCGGCGCCCAATAAATATTCGGACCGATGATAGGTGACTTTTCATCATTGATTCGGCAAAATCCAATAATCTCATTTTCTTTTCGAAAAACAACAAATTCCCTTCCCGTACCTCCGTTATTAAAATAACGTTTTGCTTCGTACTCCCATCGTCCAGGGAAACAACGATGCATGAAAGAAAGAAATTCATCCTTGTTATTTAAAAGGCTAACCTCGATATCTTTAGGTTTTATAAAATCAAACTTTTCATCTGGTTTAAACATTCTAAATAGGTCTGAAGCAACTTCTGAGGCTTCATAGTTCCTTTTTTCAAACCACTTTTTTGTGTCTTCATATTCCAGAGGAACTCCAGGAAAATAATGAGCTGGGTCTCGACCAAGAAAAATAGTGTTACACCCCTGTTTTTGTAGTGCCTTTTCGGCCCCTTCCAACAAAGCGCTTCCAATCCCTTGATGACGGAACTGTGAATCAACAAGTAACGCCTGGATATAACCTACTTCCTGACTTAGAAGTGTTTCCTTTTTATCCTGCACACATTTGGCTACAACAAAACCGACAACCTGATCCTGGTTATTTAGTGCTACATAAGAACCTGATAGAAGTACGTTGGGATCTTGTATACTGTTTTGCTTAAACAATACTTCTCTCATTGGAAAATCGGCACCAAGCTCACGATTCCAGAGATTGACAATTTGTGATACCCATTGTTCATCCAACTCTAAATATTTCATTGCTCTTCCCCCGTAAGTCATAACAGACTATTTTTTCCATTCTAAAATGATTATAGCAAATCTTCGTAATATTTAAAATAAAAATTCAATTAATATATAAAATTATTGTACTATCATTTCACTTATATTTTTAATAAAATCTGCATCCAGTTTTCCGTCCGCATGAGCAATTGCTGCCGCAACCGCGCCACCAACTGGTTCTATCTCAGGCTTAACTAGTTTGGTTGGTAGTTGATTTTGTTTCAAAAAGGTTTCAATAATCGGAACAAACAAATCACTGCGTAAGAATAACCCACCTACAAGCACTATTGGAACTTCCCTTCTATTCGACGGGAAAAGCTGGTTGTATAAATGGTGGATGGAGCTTGCCACTTTACTTCCAGATTCTCGGATGAGCTCTTTGGCCACTTCATCATCTTGATCAACTGCCTCTGTCACGCACTTGCTTAGGGGTGCAATTACTTCTCTTGGATGTTTGGCTCCATAAACAATTGAAATTAAATCAGAAGGATTAGCAATTTGGAAATGACGTAAAATCATTTCTGATAGTACTGTTTTTGGGCCTCTATCGTCATAAGCCCTAAAAATTGCATGTAATGCTTCTCTACCAAGTTCATAGCTGCTCCCTTCGTCATCAATCAAATAACCCCAACCACCCACACGTTTTCGTTCGCCTTTGCCATTTACACCAAAGGTTATCGAACCAGTCCCACATATTTGAACAATCCCTGGTGCACCAAGGGTACCCGAATACAGAGCATTCACCCCATCATTGTCGATTATGACCGTAGTGTGTGTTGGAGCTAGCTTTACAAGAATATCCTTACTAATCTGCTTTGCCTGAGGTCGGTCTACACCTGACATCCCAGCAAAGATTGTATGAAGATTCATAAACGCTTCTTCGTTTTGGCTTCTTAAGGAGGAAAACAAGGTCTCGAATTCCTTTTTTACACGCTGTATGTCAACCCCATTTTGATTGGTAGCTCCAACCTGAGCCACAGCGTACACATTACCAAATTCATCCGCAATGACCCCTTTTGTTTTCGTTCCTCCTCCATCAATCCCTAAAACATACATTTTCTAGCCCCCAATTTTCAATTGGTTGTTACTTTTATTATACGTTCAGGAAATTAAATTTCAATAAATTTTATGTTTTAATAAAATAATATTTTAAAACCAAAAACTGCTGCCCGTATGGAACAGCAGTTTCACCTATTATTCTTTCGTTAATACAGTGATACTTTCAAGGGACATATTTGGATAATACGAAGTTAATATTCTATCAAATTCATATTCCAATGTCGTTCCTAGATAGTATGCTCCGTATTGACTCATCCCAACACCATGGCCATTTCCACCACCATAGAAGGTTACACCTTTCTCCTCATTCATCTCAAAACCAAAGAATGCCGATGGAAGGATTGTATAGTTGTTTAATGTGCCAGTGTAGTCTGAGCTTCCTGCAGTAGCACGATGGAGCACAACATTATCGCCTTTTGTAAACGCGTTAGATGGTCGAATTGTGAATCGGATATTGTATTCTTTTATAATTTTGTAAGTTCCTGTTGTTCCCTCAATCACAAGCTCCATAATATTTCCGCCGTCACCACGTTTTTCGACGTACATATCAAGAAGCTCTCCAATTCCTTCTGCTGGTATTGGCTGGCTTACAAACTCTCCAGCTTCATTTTTCGTTAGCACAAACTTAGGGTCAGCTGTTTGTCTACCTGCTAAATTCGCATTAATTGTATTTTCTAGCTCTTCCTTAGACATACTTACCTTCCATCTAAACCATGGAGAATTTCCGTCGTAACCTGTATGAGATAATGTCTTATAGAAATCAAGAATTTCTTCTTCACTTTGCGTATCAATTTCGTACATTTTACTAGAATCACTTGGATCAAACGTATGACTTTGTGCGATTAAGTACGGGATAACCTGGCTTGGGAACGTACCATCCTCATCAGCCCAAACCTGATGTTTGGATGCACCATAACCACCTGAAGTTGAATAATAGCGAGCGTCTACTAAACTACCATCTTGACCTAACATAATGATTCCAGAAGTTTCGTCTACAGCTTGGTTTGTTGCGGCATCTTCAGGGATATTGTTATACACCTGACTCATCACACTATCTAATACAAAGAATCCATCCTTCGCAAAACGGTCACTTAAATAGTCACCTAATGCATAGGTTCTCGCCGCTACTGCTTGTGCTTTTAGTGCATTTAAGCCAAAGTATGAAGGCATTTCACTCGGAACCACTTGATAAAGATATTGCTCAAAATCAACTTCATTAATTAAATTTAATTTGTCTCCTGTTTCGGATGTAGTGATTTCAAAGAATCCACGGTAAGACTCATCACTACTTGCTCTTGTAATACTTTCAACCTTAATTTTGCTACCCTCTTCGGTAAAAACATAAAGTCTGTTTGGTGTTGTGTATAAAACGTCACCTGAAGCATTTGTTACAGTGATTTCATTTGAAGAAGGTGAAAAAGTAACATTCTCCCCTGCTGGAATTTCAACGGTTTGTTCTGCAACTTTATCAACAATTTCAAGCCCTGCTTGTGAGTTTAATACAATCGTGTCGTGGTCGACAGTTTCAAATCCAGTCGTCATAATTCCAACCCTCATTGTTTTAATTGGAGTCGGTCCATCGATAAACACTTTCGTTATTTCATTCTTGTGGTTAACTCGAACGGTTACGTTTTCCGCCCCGACCCTCACATCAGCTAGTGATTTTTGGTACACTTTGTTTTCCCCTCTTAGGGTAACATTGTAATTTTTCGCAAGCTTTAAAGATCCTTGCAGTTCTAGCTCTAACGTTCCGTTGTCCTTGTCCTTCGCCATTATTTTTTCTGTGTATTCTACCCATGATCTGTTATCCTCAGCAGCAGATGCCTGTCCAACTTGAGAGAAAAGACCAGTAATAAGAACGATCATTACCAAAGCACTTACAAAATTACGTCCCCGATTTAGTAGCAAAATAGTTCCCCCACTCCCCTAAAAATTTGACAACCAGCAGGTTTTTCTTACGCGCGCCATTCGAAAAATCCGCCTAGTTTTATTTACATACAAATTTCTTCACATCTATGAAATTTACCTTCGTACTTTAGAATTATTTTTTAAAATAAAATTTTAGTCCTTTTGTTTTACTTTTCGAGACCCGAAACATTCCCTTGCTAATTTAATTGATGTAAAATAATGTATAGAGCTGTCTTTTACATTTGTCCAAAAGGAGGAAACAGCCTTGAATGAAAACGTCCAGAACTATCTAAAAGAAAACCGAGATTCACATGTAAAGGAACTTTTTGAGTTACTATCTATTCCAAGTATTAGTGCATTGCCAGATCACAAAGAAGATGTTACCACCACCGCAGAATGGGTTGCAGATGCATTACGAAAAATTGGCATGGAAAATGTCAGCATTCATCCTACAAAAGGACATCCTGTCGTTTATGGCGATTGGCTCCACGCTGAAGGCAAGCCAACAGTATTAATTTACGGGCATTATGATGTTCAACCAGTTGATCCACTACATTTATGGGATAGCCCGCCGTTCGAGCCAGAGATTCGTGATGACAAAATCTTTGCGCGAGGCGCTAGTGATGACAAGGGACAAACCTTCATGCATCTTAAAGCAATTGAAACCATCATGAAAACCGGTGGAACTTTACCACTTAATTTTAAATTCTGTATTGAAGGCGAAGAAGAAATCGGTAGCCCAAACCTTCCTGCATTTGTTAAGGAAAATAAAGAGCTACTTGCCGCTGACGTCATTGTTATCTCAGACACAAGTATGAACGAACGAGGAAAACCAACTATTTGCTACGGTGTACGGGGACTTGCAGGTCTTCAAATTGATGTGAAAGGCTCTAACAGCGACCTACACTCTGGACTATACGGTGGTGGCGTACATAATCCAATTAATGCCCTTGTTCAATTATTAGACTCCTTCCATAGCGAGGACGGAAAAGTAACCGTTGAAGGATTCTATGATGATGTACTTCCATTAACAGATGAAGAAAAGAAGGCATATGAGGCTTTGAATTTTGATGAGGAAAAACAACGTCAAGAGCTTGGGGTTCCTGCACTTTATGGTGAAAAAGGCTATAGCTATCTGGAACGAACTTGGGTCCGTCCAACTCTCGATATTAACGGTATTTATGGTGGCTTCCAAGGCGATGGAATTAAGACTGTTATTCCTTCAGAGGCTCATGCAAAAATCACCTGCCGTCTCGTTCCAAACCAGGATCCTGATGTGATTGTAGAACAATTGAAGCAACATATTGAAAAAAACAAACCAGTAGGCGTTGAAGTAAACTTGCAACTTTTTGATAAAGGTGCACCATATGTAACACCATTTGATCACCCTGCCATTCAAGCAGCAAGTCGTGCTTATGAAGAAGTGTACAAGGTACCGACTTCGTTCACACGCGGTGGTGGGTCATTACCAATTATTGCAACATTGGATGAAGTTCTTCATGCACCAATTGTGTTGATGGGCTTTGGACTTCCAACTGAAAACTTCCATGCACCAAACGAGCATTTCCACCTTGAGAATTTTGACAAAGGTTTGGAAACTCTTTGTACCTATTGGTTTGAATTAGAGAAGTCGTTATAAAAGGAAAGGTGGATTCCACGGTTGGAATCCACCTTTTTTATATGAGTTGGTTTTTATTACGAGACTTCGGGTGTTTTTGGGACTTCAGCTTGCTGATGAAGGATTTTTCGCGTGGGCTTCAGCTTCGTTCAAGACTTCATCACCCCGATGAAGGACTTTCCACTCGGGCTTCAGCTTCGTTCAAGACTTCATCACACCGATGAAGGACTTTCCACACGGACTTCAGCTTCGTTCAAGACTTCATCACCCCTATAAAAGACTTTCAGATCGTGCATCTGCTTCATTCGAGCCTTCATTCCACTTATTACTCACCCAAAAATGCTTGAACCTGCTCTATTGTTGGTAATGCAGTCATGGCCCCTTTTTGTGACACAGCAAGTGCACCAGACACACTTGCGAATGTTGCAATTTCTTTGATTTCATCAAGTGTATAGTCGGTTATCTTTTTATCTCGCCCACTGAATTGATAGAGCAAACCAGAGACGAATGCATCTCCTGCACCAGTTGTATCAACACTCTTTACATTTCTGGCTTCCACAAAAATTGACTCACCCTTGTAGAATGTGTGAACGCCATCCTTTCCAAGTGTGATGAATAATAAAGGAATATTATACTGTGCTAATTTTTCAACACCACGTTCAATATCCGTTTCACCAGTAATGAATTCCAGCTCAACTTCTGATAATTTAACAACATCCGCCTCACTAAGCATGGAAGTGATTTTTTGCTTTGCCGTACTTAAATCCTTCCAGAGCATGGGTCGTAAGTTTGGATCATAGGAAACAACTAATCCTTTTTCTTTCGCTAGTTGTAGTGCCTTTTTCGTTGCAGACTCCGCTGGGTCTTCAATAAGAGAAATCGAACCAAAATGGAACACATTATGCTCTTCGAAAAGAGATGCTGGAATCTCCTCTGTAGTTAAAAAACGGTCGGCACTTTTTTCAATATAAAATGAAAACTCCCGCTCACCATCTTCGCCAAGTGTCACAAACACAAGGCCTGTGCGTTCTTCCTTCGAAAGATACATTGCTCCTGTTTGAACGTTATAACTTTCTAATGTCTGTTTTAAAAAATTGCCAAGAACATCATCCCCAACCTTGCCCACAAATGAGGATTTTGTGCCAAGCCTAGCCGTTCCAACCGCAACATTTGCTGGCGCACCTCCAGGACTTTTTAGAAACTGCATATTGTCTTGGTCAAGAGGGATGAAATCTATTAACGCCTCACCTAAACAAATAACTCCTTGTTTCATTGTTTCACTTCCTAATCCAAATTCCATTTTTTCATATTAAATTGAAGCTTGCCTTCCGCTTTAAAAGAGACGGATTCATTTTCCACACTTGGGTAATAACGGGCTGTAAACACTTCCTCGCCATCATTTACAAATATCTCAATTGAGGAAGTATCCAAAAACACGTGCAGCTTTTTAATCCCATAGATCTGACAATGCCGGGATTCCACACGACCATCTTTAAAGTTCTTTCGATGGAGACTCATTTTATTTTCTTTTGTGGAATAAAAGAAGTTTACAGCTCCTCTGAATGTGACTTCAAATGAATCACTATGGTACGAAATGCCGTCAATGAGCATTTCCATCGATGTTCCTTGTACCTTATCAAGCGTTACAATCTCGGTATTCACTTGAACATTTTCATACGATACTTCATTTTTCCGCAACTGCTTTAGTTCTTCTACAGGCTGTTGAACAACTTTTTCACCTTTAAGTGAGAGAACACGTGGCAATGTCATCGCATGAATCCAGCCTTTTTCAATCGTCGGCTGATATTTTTCATTCTCATCGGTAATGCCCATCCATGCAAAAAGAAGTCTTCTTCCTTTTACATCCGTGGTTGTTTGTGGGGCATAGAAATCAAAGCCTCGATCTAATTCAGTAAAAGCACCATGTTGATAAGAAAACTCTTCAGCATTAAACTCACCCACAAAATAGCCCGCTTGGAATAAATTATGATACAAATCACCTTCTGGCTCAAGCCCTTGTGGTGAAACAAGGAGAACATCCTTACCGTCCAACTCAAAAAGATCAGGACACTCCCACATGTATCCGTAAGGTCCTAATCCGTTCATTTCCGAACCTGTAATAGCTCCGTGAAACTCCCAATCCGTTAAGTTTTGAGACGAATAAAGAACAACCTTCCCCTGCTCCGTTACATCCTGTGCACCTAACACCATGTACCATGTATCATCTTTTTTCCAAACCTTTGGGTCGCGAAAATGGGCAGTATAGCCTTTCGGGAGATGAATGACTGGTCCCTTTTTATCAAAAATCATGCCATCATTTGAGACCGCCATACATTGATAAGTTTCTCGTTCACCATTTTCATCTTTTACATTCCCCGTATAAAATAAGACCATTTTTCCTTCGTGCTCAATTGCGCTTCCGGAATAACAGCCATTTTTCTCATACCATTCACTTGGAGCCAATGCAACCGGCTGGTGCTCCCACTTCACAAGGTCCGTTGAAGTGTAATGTCCCCAGAACTTTGAACCATGAGCAGTTTCAAAGGGATTCCACTGGTAAAATAAATGGTATACACCCTTATACTGAATGAAGCCATTCGGATCATTTAATAAACCCACCGGCGGCATTAAGTGAAATCGCAAACGGTAATAGTCACTTTCAACGATCTGCCTTTTTCGCTCAATTTCTTGATTCGCTTTTTCGATTAATTCACGCTGATTCATGATGAACTCCTTACGTAAAGAAGGCAAGTGATTACTTGCCTTCTGTTTTTTCTAGCTCCAGGCACCATCGACTCTATCGTAAGCCAATCGCTTCGGAAGGTAAAATGCACCTTCTAAAAAGCGGCTGTCTTATGCTTGTCGTCGATTTTCGGGTGTGCTTACCACATTTCTTATTTTTCTTGCATTTTATCTGAATATCCGAACATCCAAGTAAGAACGAATGCAACTGCAATGGCTACTACGTTCACGAGGATATAGAGTAAAATTTGTCCGTTTAAATAAAGCAATGTTCCAGGTATTACTGTGATTGCCATACCTGTTGCCTTAAGACCAAGGATGGAAGCTAAGAAACCTCCGACTCCACCACCGATAAGTCCCATGATAAATGGTTTCACATAGCGAAGGTTAACCCCAAAAATCGCAGGCTCTGTTATTCCTAAAAATGCTGATAAGGTAGATGGTAAGGCTAAAGCTTTTAGTTTTACGGATTTTGTTTTTAATCCTACTGCTAAAGCTGCTCCACCTTGGGCTGCCGTCGCACATGTGACAATAGCGTTATAAGGGTTGAATCCAAATTTTTCAAGTAATTGAATTTCTAATAGGTTAAAGACATGGTGGACACCTGTAACGACAATAATCTGATTAAGGAATCCAATGATTAATCCCGCCAATCCAAATGGCCATTCAAGTACTGCCACTGTTGCATCTAAAATCAGATTTTCAACTGTGTGGAACACAGGTCCGATTGCAAAAAGAGCTAAGGCAATCATGATGAGTAAGGTTAAAAATGGTGTCACAATTAAATCAAGTGCTTCTGGCACACGTTTACGGATCCATTTTTCAAGCTTTGCACCAACAATACCAGTGATAAATGCTGGAATCACGGAGCCTTGATAACCGACTACAGGAATGAACCCAAAGAATTTAATTGGGTCAACATCACCACCTGCAACTCCCCAAGCATTTGGTAATGATGGACTAACAAGCATTAATCCTAGTACAAGTCCGATGGTTGGGTTTCCGCCAAAAACGCGGAAGGTTGACCATGCCACTAGAGCAGGTAAGAAAATAAAAGCCGTATCTGTTAAGATTTGTGTAAATAAAATAAAGTTTTGAGAGATATCCGCAGGTGTTAACCCGAATAATGCCAGGATTTGTTCCTGCATCACTAATCCACGAACACCCATGAAAAGACCTGTTGCAACTAGTGCTGGAATAATTGGAACGAACACATCTCCAAATGAACGAATCGCGCGTTGAATAGCATTTCCGCTTTTCGCTGCTTCTTTTGATTGGTCAGCTTTTGTTGTTGTTTCAATCCCAATCTTTTCAACCTCTTCATAAATCCGATTGACTGTTCCTGTACCAAGGATGACTTGGAATTGACCTGAGTTAAAGAATGCACCTTTAACCTTATCTACATTTTCAACCTTTTCTTGGTTAATTTTTTCTTTATCTTGCACCATAATTCGTAATCTTGTTGCACAATGTGCAGCAGATAGTATATTTTCTTTACCACCAACTGCTTCAATTATCTCTTCAGCAATTCGACGATTTTCTGACATTACTATCACCCCTAAAAATAGTGTTTATGTGTAATCGATTTCATATACATTTAAAAAATAGGTAATCGATTACATGTCACTCCAAAAAAAATTAACACTCAATGTGTAATCGATTACACAACCTTTATGAAACCGATTATATACTATCTCTAATTATTAGTCTATAGTCGATTTGTTTTTTTCAGAGGTAATCCCTTCCTGTAAGATCTGAAGTAAGGTCTTAGCTGCTTCTGCTCCCGTGTATTCACTTAGCAAATCTACAGTCGTCAATTTTGGAACGATATACTTTGATAAATCAGATGCCCCCATTCCTGTTAAAGCCACTTCCTTTGGAATCTCTATGTATTGTTCTTTCAGATATTCCATCGCTCCTATCGCCAGTCGGTCTGTAACTGCGACAATAGCAGTGGGTTTTTCTAAAGACGTTTCAAAAATCTTCTTTGTCATTTTATAACCAGAGTCAATTGAAAAATCTCCTTTTTGAATCCACTCGTCAACGACCGGTAATTGGCTGTTCTCTAACGCTGCTAAATAACCGGCTTTTCGCTTGTATCCAACCTCATAATCTGCTTCGTCTACACCGATAAACCCAATTTTGGTGTGACCTTTTTCGATTAAAAGATTTGTGATGTCCTTTGCAGCTTGGAAGTTCTTGTTGATGACAGAAGGTATTCCCTCCATTTCCTGCCCAGTCGCCACAAAGGGTATCCGTAACTTTTTGATTTCGTTAAGCAACTCTTCGCCTCGATTTGTCGCAAGAAGAATAATTCCGTCCACCTGCTTGCTTTTTAACAGTTTCAAATACTCAATTTCCTTCTTGGGATCAAGATTTGTATTGGTTAACAGGATTTGATAACCGTGTTTCGCCAGCTCTTCACCGATCCCACTGACAATTCTACTTGCTGTCTCTGTGCTTAGCTTCGGTAAAATGACACCAATGACATTTGATTGCTTTGTTCGCAATGCTTTTGCGTGCTCACTTGGAATATAGCCTGTTTCTTCAATGATTTTTAAAATCCGTTTGCGCACTTCATCACTCACATATCCTGAATTATTCAGCACGCGCGAAACAGTAGCGCTAGACACATTTGCCAACCTCGCAATTTCCTTCATCGTCACCATGACATTTCCTCCAGTACATTTCATTCCTCTTTATTTTACACAATTCTTTCATGGACAAAAGATATTTTATTATCTACGGAAAATATTTGTGTTAAGGGATACCAGAATCCATTATAATAGGTTCGGAAATAGAATGATATTGAATTGGAAAAAGGGCGTGGAGAAAATGATAAATACACTTGAGCATGGTAGCTTTAAAAAAATAAAACCACTGCTTCTCGGATTAGAAAATCATCCCGTTATTAATGGGGTCATCGATGAGAACAATCCAGGAGAGATTTTTGTGGACAATCTGATTCACCCCGAAACTGCCTTTATTTGGGCAAAAAATGAAATGTTTTATCTATGTGGAAAGGTTGATAATCAGGAGTTTAACTCGGAACTTGAGGAGTATATTGCTTCCGTGATTCGGGTTGAAGCACTTCCAGAGGAAGATACATTAAACCTAGAAATTCACCCAAATCATGAATGGGATAGGTCCATTGAATCCATTTTTACGAGAGTTGCTCTCCTTAAAGGTGAACGTGTACCGTTTCGTTTTCATAAAGATTGGTTTAATCGAACCCATACGAAAGAAGTCCCTGAAGGGTATGAGGTTAAACCAATTAGCCGGGAGCTAGTAGCGTGGGATGCAGGTCACATCATTAAAAATGAAATCATGAAATTTTGGGGAGAATCCCTGGAGTCATTTTTTCATAAAGGGTTGGGCTATGCAGTCGTCCACGGCCAGAATGTAATCGGAACATGTCTATCGGTCTTTGTTTCGAAAAATGACTATGAAATCGGAATTAATACATATGATCCGTGCCACCGCGGAAAAGGTCTTGCTACCGCAATGGCGAGAGCCTTTATCGAGGAATGCCTACGACGGGACGTAACACCACACTGGACAACAGAGTCGTTTCGTAAAGATTCCATTGTGATTGCGAAGAAAGTTGGCTTTGAACAATTAGATAATTACCCCGTTTATTATTTGCCTTTTGAGGAATTTGTGATTAAATAAGGAGTTTGCCTTTTGGTAAACTCCTTTCGTATCTATATATCTTAAATAATAAACTCCTGAATTGAACAGTTTCTTTCATCAAGTCGTTCCTCAAAGTTTCCCTTTGTACATTTTGAAATGATACTTCTCCAAAATGTCCGGGCTCGTTCATTCTTCTCTGACTGTCTCACTTGCCATCTTCCAGGAAACATTGCAAAAATTTGCTCGGCTACAAAGGACCCGATTCCTTTCCCTTCGTAGCCCCTCATGATAAAAAATTCTTCGATTGAGTTAGGTTCCTTCTCTGTTTGACTTTGCACTAACACAAAGCCCGCAAGTAAACTATCCACCCTTACAAAATAAGCATGATGGTTGTCATCCGTCCAATAGACATCGAGATTAAACCTACCAAAAAGGCCGCTATCATTTATTCTTATACTGTCCATATACTTAGTAAATTCATAGATATAAAATTGCATGAGATTATGTAAAACTTCTTCTTCCCTTTTTGAAATAGCTTGAATTTGAATATCCATCTTTACATTATGCTCCCTTATAATTTTGTTCGCATACTCCACAGTTCAGGAAAAAAACGATGGTTGATGACCTGTTTCAAATATTCGACTCCTGCCGATCCACCAGTGCCCCTCTTATTTCCAATTATTCTTTCAACCGTGATCATATGGTTATAGCGCCATTGCTGTTGCCTTGATTCAATATCAACTAATTTTTCCGCAAGCTCATAAAAGTCCCAATACTTTTCAACATTTTGATAGACTTCTAGCCAAGCTTGCTCGACACTCTCGTTTGCCTTATAGTCTTTCGTCCAATCCCGTTCAAGGCATGATTTGTCAATCGTAAATCCTCTCGTCGAAAGGGCCAGAATCGCAGCATCATAAATACTTTTCTCTTGTATGGCAGCCTCAACCTGTTTATAGATTTCAGGCTGATGCTTGTAAACTCCTAGCACATTCGGTTTCTTATGGCCAAACGCAAATTCGATTAACCGATTTTGATAGGATTGGAAGCCCGAGGACTTTCCGAGTTTCCCCCTAAATTCCATATATTCAGAGGGCGTTAACGTTGAAAGAACATCCCAGGATTGGATTAATTGTTGCTGAATCCTTGATACCCTTGATAGCATTTTAAATGCTGGTTCTAGATCATTTTTTAAAATAGACGCTTTCGCTGCATTCACTTCATGTAAGATTAGCTTCATCCAGAGCTCACTTGTTTGATGAATGATAATAAACAACATCTCATCATGATGGTCAGAAAGGCGATGCTGGCTTGAGAGCAATGTATCTAGCTTAAGATAGTCGCCATACGTCATATCCTTTGATAAATCATTGTAAATGCCGTCACTTTTACTCATACATGTCTCCTTTCGTCTTTAAAAATGCTGTTTATATGCCCAACTGATTATCTATACTCTTATTTCTATGAATATGCCAAAAACCCTACATTATTGAGGATTATTTTTAACCTGGGACTTGGTGCTATCGACTTTACTAACGTTCTATCGATTTTATTCTGATTCTATCGACTTTAATCCGATTCTATCAATTTTTTCAATTCTATCAATTTTAGCCTAAGCCAAAACAACCTCGCTTCCAAAATAAAAAACCTCCTGGAATCAAATTCCGGAAGCTTTTAGACTTTTCTTCTTCTAATTATTAATTGATTTAACACCTCTGATAAGACAAGGCCAAACGCAATTGCGCCTGATATCATGAAGGCCCTTGCCGCTAAATGTACAGCTGTTGAATAGTCATTTTCAACAAAGTTCCTCATCGCGTTATATGCAATTCCTCCTGGCACCAACGGGATGATTCCGACAATACTGTAGATAATCACAGGATTTTTATACATTTTCGCAAAGATATGGCTGATAATCGCGACTAAAAAGGAGGCCGCAAGTGTCGCATAAACCTCATCAACCCCACGCAAGAATAAAATAATATAGATCATCCACCCAATCATCCCGACTAGGCCACATTTTATTAGTGACTTTCTTGGGACATTGAAGATGATTCCAAAAGTACTTGAAGCAACTATACTTGTGATCAAATGGGAAAACATAGTAAACTCCTTTCCATTAGAAAATCGCGAGCACGACCGCTATCCCTGTTCCAATTGCTAAAGCAGTTAAAAAGGCTTCCGCACCTTTAGAAATTCCTGAAACAAGATGACCCGCAATCAAGTCTCTAATTGCATTTGTAATTAACAGACCAGGTACAAGTGGCATTACAGAACCTATAATGATTTTATCAAGTTCCTTACCAATTCCCGTCACGATAAAGAGATAGGCGACCATTCCAATCACAAACGACGCCATAATCTCCGCAAAAAATTTGATTCGGATTAACCCGTGAAGGTAGATAAAAAGAGCAAAGCCCACTCCTCCCGCTACACATGCTGGTAAAAAATCCGTCCAGGTCCCAAGGAACATGATTGTAAAACAGCCACTGGCAAGGGCTGCGGCAAAAATCTGAATCCAAACGGGATAGGAAAGATCCAGTTTCGAAAGTTTCTCTAGCTGTATTTTTGCTTCTTGAAGAGATAGATCTCCGCTACTTATTTTGCGCGAAATGCCATTTACAAGGGTTACCTTTTCTAAATCTGTTGACCGTTCATTAATTCTTATTAAATTAGAAGGTTCTGTTTCACTCGTCGAAAACATAATCGCGGTTGGTGTTACATAGCTATGAGACGTTACATTCCCAAATGCTGCAGCCATACGATTCATTGTGTCTTCTACTCTATACGTCTCTGCCCCGCTCTCAAGCATTATTTTTCCCGCCAGCAGACAGATCTCTACAATTTCACTCTTTTTTTCCATAAAACACCGCTCCGATGGTTAAAAATTTCGCATACAGTAAAGCTTATATGAAAGACAGCCTCATAATCAACTTAAACTTTGGTAACCATGACAATAATGGTAATTATTCTGGTTTTATGATATATTCATCCATTATAGAGGATGTTCAAAAAGGCTTTCACACAGTAGTGGTTTCTTGAACGTCCAGTAAAGGATAACGAAAGAGGTTATGGCCGTGGAAAATAATAACGTTTCAAATTTTATTAGAAATATCATAATCGACGATTTAGAAACAGGTAAACGTGATCATGTCGTTACCCGATTTCCTCCAGAACCAAATGGTTACTTACATATCGGGCACGCAAAATCAATCGTTCTGAATTTTGACCTTGCAGATGAATTCAAAGGTAAAACTAACTTACGCTTTGATGATACAAACCCTTTAAAAGAAGATATAGAGTTTGTAAACTCAATCAAGGAAGATGTAAAATGGCTTGGATATGATTGGGACGGTTTATTTTTCGCATCAGATTACTTCGAAGAAATGTATAATCGCGCCGTTTTACTAATCAAAAAAGGACTTGCATATGTAGACGATTTAAGTGCAGATGAAATCCGCGAATATCGTGGAACTCTTACAGAGCCTGGGAAAGAAAGTCCATACCGCGATCGTTCCATTGAAGAAAACCTGGAGTTGTTTGAAAATATGCGCGCCGGTAAGTATGGAAATGGTGAAAAAGTGTTACGTGCAAAAATTGATATGAAGTCTCCAAACATCAATTTACGTGACCCTGTTATTTACCGAATTTCACATACGACACATCATAACACAGGTGATAAATGGTGTATCTATCCATTGTATCCTTTTGCTCATCCGGTTGAGGATGCAATTGAAGGTGTAACCCACTCCATTTGTACAATTGAATTTGAAGATCAACGTCCTTTTTACAATTGGGTTGTAGAGCATTGTGAAATGGAAAGTAATCCTCAACAAATTGAATTCGGTCGCATTAATTTAACGAATACAGTGATGAGTAAGCGTAAGTTAAAGCAACTTGTTGAAGAAAACTATGTGGACGGATGGGATGACCCTCGCATGCCTACAATCTCAGGGCTTAGAAGAAAAGGGTATACACCTGAAGCGATTCGCACCTTCTGCCGTGAATTAGGTGTAGCGAAAAATAACGGAACGGTTGATACTCAAATGCTTGAACACTTTGTTCGTGAGGATTTGAAGCTTAAAGCGCCACGGACAATGGGTATCATCAATCCACTTAAAGTTGTAATTACCAACTATCCAGAAGGGCAAGTAGAAATGCTGGATGCGGAAATCAACCCAGAAAATCCAGAAATGGGTACAAGACAAATTCCATTTTCTCGTGAAATCTACATCGAACAAGAGGATTTCATGGAAAATCCACCGAAAAAATATTTCCGTCTCTTCCCTGGCAATGAAGTTCGTCTCAAGCACGCGTACTTCATTAAATGTGAAGAAGTCATCAAGGATGAAGAAGGAAAGGTTATCGAACTTCGTTGTACGTATGACCCTGAAACAAAGAGTGGTACTGGCTTTACCGGTCGTAAGGTAAAAGGAACGATTCACTGGGTTGAGGCGACACAAGCGGTTCCCGCTGAATTCCGTCTGTATGAGCCACTTATTTTAGATGCAGAAGAAAATGAGGAAGAAGAAGATAAAACATTCCTTGATTACGTCAATCCAAACTCACTTGAGATTTTAAATGGATTTGTTGAGCCGAACATGAAAGATGTGAAGCCACAAGACAAATTCCAATTCTTTAGACATGGATATTTCAATGTGGATCCGAAGCATACAACGGATGACCACCTCGTCTTTAACCGAATTGTTTCATTGAAAAGTTCATTTAAATTATAAAAAAAAAGACTCGTGCCCATGCACGAGTCTTCTTTTTTAATATCTGACTTCTAACTCAATTCCTTGGTAATAGTGCTTAAGGATTTCTTCAAAAGTCGCTCCTTTTTCAGCCATTCCGACTGCGCCTGTTTGTGACAAGCCAACACCATGGCCCCAGCCACCACCAAATACTTTAAAGCCAACTACTTCTTTTGTTTTATTGTTAGTAACCGGCTCAATGTGGAACAGCGTGCTTAACAGGGACGCTTGATTCCCACTCGCATTAATGTATTTTAACGTCGTACGAATTGCGTCTTTATATTGATAAAAGGTACCATTTTCCGTAACAAACTCAATTGTTAGTACACGTCCCGAGCTTGAGCGCTCAAGCACATTGATTTCGTAAACCTTCCCTACCTCCGTATTATATGACGTGCTTAATACATCGCTAATTTCTTCTGCCGTCCATTCAAAATTCCATCGATGGTATTTAGACCAATCCGCTTCAAAATCTCCCTCTTTCGCAGCACGTAATGACTTGGAGTTACTGTGATTCTTAAAGACATCTAGGGATGGAACATGTTCGAATGCCTTCCCTCTCTGGGCATCTGGCACTCCTCTTAAATATGGAACAGGATCTGAATTCCACACATCTTCATTATTAGCAGAAAAACCACCACTTGTTGAATTAAAGACAGCTGTAATTAATTTCCCTTCATATGTTGCAACAATTCCTCGTGTACCATCAACTGCACCATTTGAAATTGGGTGTTCGGCCTCATATCCACCATATACTTGATCAGATGTTGTCGGGAGGAGATCATAGCCATCCTTGCCTCTCTTCCCCATATTGGATAATGCATAGGTTCTAGCAGCAATTGCCTGTGATTTTTGTGCTTCTAATTCACCATATGGGACAGGTGGCAACTCACGTGGAACTACACCATACAGATACTCCTCAATGGGAAGCTCATTAATTCCCGCAAGCGCACCGGAGCTATTAAAACCGATTTCAGCGATTCCACGGTATTTTTTTCGTTAATTGTTACAATATCTTCTGAAATGACTTGGATAGGGTTAGTCGTTGTTTTCGATGTTTCCCCATTTGAAACCTTGATAATTGACTCTCCTTCAACAGTCGTAATGACTCTCCAATAGGCATCACTTCCACCTAAACCTTTGGCGACGATTTCATTTTTAAATGCATTCCTGACTGAAAATGAAGCATCTGCTGGAAACTCACCAATTAATAGTCTCCAACCATTATTGTATTCCTCAATATAAGTCGGATACCCGTTTGATTCTGCACGCTGCAACCAATCCGCTATATAAGCATTGCTTGTTGAAAAAGCAACCTGTAATCGATAGTTTGTTTTCACAACGGATGAACCCGCCAGTTCAACCAAGACCTCCTCGTTAGAACCTGTTAGAAGGATTTCACCTGTTTCTTTATCAATCACATCAAAGTCACCAACTCCTCCCACGGTTAGTGAATCCTCAGAAGGCACAACCCCAATGCGAATATCAGGTTCGTCTCCCTCACTCGCTTCTGCTGGGTTGCCCCAGATTCCTTGCAGCGATAAAATGCTGACAAGAGCAAACACAAAGAAAAGCTTTACAACTTTATTCACACACAATTCCCCCTACTTGTTTTTTTCACCATATACATAAGTTCGTTAGGGGAATAAAATTACCTTTCATACAAATTTACTATTTTTTAAAATATTATTTTAACTATGCGTTTTACCTGTTCCCTACCATCTGATTCAAACCGACAAAATTCACTTTTATTTTATCCTTTTTAAGGTCTATGGCCACCTGTTGGTTGAAATATACACCCGACTTTAGACCTATTCTCAGATCCTAAGGAATAAAAAAAGACCAGGATATCCTGGTCACAGACTGTTGACAAACGCTCGCATACTGCGTTGCTTGCCTCTCTCGTTGCGCTCATTCAGCAACTTCTATTCGCGTCTTCGCTCAGCTGTGCGCCTTGTCTGACAAGCGTCTTCAAGACAGTCTGAGACTTGAATTAAAATTTAAATTTCGTTAATAATTTGTGTAGACAAAGTCAGCGCTGACATTGTCTACACTCTTAGATGGGAAATCCTGGTATTTATGATTGATATTGTACTTGATGCAGATTCGCGAAGATCCCACCTTTTTCAAGCAGTTCATCATGTCCGCCTTGTTCCGCGATACCATCCTCAGTCACAACTACAATACGGTCTGCATTCCGGATTGTAGCCAGTCTGTGTGCGATGACAAGTGTAGTGCGGTTCTTGGATAGCTCTGTTAATGCTTTTTGAATGATTTGTTCAGTCTCTGTATCTAAAGCTGAAGTTGCTTCATCCAAGATGAGGATTGGCGGGTTCTTCAGGAACATTCGAGCAATCGCAATCCGTTGTTTTTGACCACCTGATAGCTTTAATCCCCTTTCACCAACCTGTGTTTCGTACCCATCCGGTAACCCAGCAATAAAGTCCTCTAAATGAGCTCTTTTTGCTGCTTCCTCTATTTGTTCATCCGTGGCTCCTAGCATCCCGTACGCAATATTTTCTTTTAATGTACCTGTAAAAAGGAACACATCCTGCTGAACAATTCCAATTTGTGAACGCAAGGACTGTTTTGTCATTTTTCGAATATCCATTCCGTCAATTGAAATTGAGCCATTATCAACATCGTAAAAACGTGGAATTAACGAACAAATTGTTGTTTTTCCCGCTCCCGATGGACCGACAAACGCCACGGTCTCACCAGCATGAACCTTTAGATTAATATCCTTTAAGACTGGTCCCTGCTTATCATCATAGCCAAAGGTAACATGATCAAACTCGATATCCCCACGCAAAGATGGTACAGCAACTGCATCTTTTGCATCTTGAACTTCTGGCTCCATATCAAGAAGCTCTGTAAACCGTTTGAAGCCTGCCATCCCCTTTGGATACAGCTCTAATAAGGCACTAATTTTATCAATCGGCTTAAAAAGAACATTGACATAAAGGACAAATCCGACAAGTTCCCCGTACGTTAGCTCTCCAGTAAAACTTAACCATGCACCTACTACCAGCACGATTAACACAAACAAGCGTGTCATAAGGTATATCCCTGCCGATGTAGAACCCATTACCTTATAGGCACTAAGCTTAGAACGACGGAACTTTCGATTGTCTACCTTAAACCTGGAAATCTCGAATTCTTCATTTGTAAAGGATTGGACAACACGTGCTCCCGCGACACTGTCCTCTACTCGTGCATTCACATCAGCAATATTGCTGTACATTGCTTTCCAAGCACGATTCATACGGACATTGGAAAAAGCAATGAGCCAGATTAGAAATGGCACAACAATAATAGCAATTAATGCAAGCTTCACGTTAATCGTAAGCATAATCCAAAATGCACCGACAAATGTCATAATGGCAATGAATAAATCTTCAGGGCCATGATGGGCAAGCTCTCCGATATCAAACAAGTCATTCGTTATCCGGCTCATGACATGACCTGTTTTTGTATTATCGAAAAAGCGGAATGATTGCCTTTGGACATGCTGGAACAATTGCTGCCTCATATCAGTTTCAATATTGATTCCCAGCTTGTGACCCCAATAACCGACAATAAATTGGAGCCCCGAACTGAGAAGATACAAAACTAATAAACCGATACTAACCCAAACAATTGCGGACCAATTGCTCGTTGGCAATAGTTTATCGATGAACCATTGCACCGCTAGCGGAAAGGCTAACTCTAAAATCGCCACAATCACTGCACAGCTGAAATCAATTAAAAACAGCGTACGATGCGGCTTATAATATGTAAAAAAACGTTGTATCATCCTGTTCTCTCCTTATAACTTCCTTCTACCTATATCGAATTATAAGATGTTTAACCTGAATTTGACAAATTATTTTGTTAGGCGAAATATGTTAGGTTGGGCACATATACCTCCACGCAAGTACTATGTCACTTTCTTTACATTACTGGAGCCACAAGAACCGTCCCCCTGGTCCATGAATAGATATATAGAAATAATAAAATGGGGTGGTGAACTAAGTGGATGTACCGACAATTTTATCGGGGCCAATCCTTCGTCGTGTTGAGCCTTCTCAAGTCTATATATGGATTGCATTACGCAAACGATTTAAGCTTGGAGCAAAGCTGTACCAAATTAAAAACATGGATGGTACAAATTTTACGTACCATGAAATAGATTGTCATTCTGAAACAACTACCTTTTGCGCAGGTAAACAACTTTATATCAGCCTAATCAAACTAACACCCTATCAAGCCCAATTTCCTGTGAATACACTCTTAGGCTATAATCTCCATTTTCAAAAGGACTCTGACGTCCTTGATTTACAAGATTTCGGACTTTTAGGAAGAGACCAACCAAACTCCATCACTTACGGAGACCTCCATTTCCCGAGCTTTTTTATCCCAGATTCGTCCCAACAACAAAGCAATCTCTTGTACGGATCATGCCGAAAGCTTCATGGAAAAGGCGAGGATGCGCTTAGTCAAGGAGATAAAACCCTCGAACAGAATTATCTAGACCTTGAAAAACGCCCGAGCACTTTATTTCTATTAGGTGACCAAATATACGCAGATGATGTGCCAGATCCAGTTTTTCCAATCATGGTGGAAGCCGGAAAAAAACTTATTGGAAAAGAAGGAGAACTTGCTGAAATTGAGCCTCGCCTTAAAGAGCAACCATTTAACAAATCAATCTATCAGACTCGTGGACGACAATTTATTATGGAGCGCTTTTGCAAGTTCACCTCCTCACACTCTCAGAACCACGCTATGACATTAGGCGAGTATGCTGCATTATATTTATTATCTTGGTCACCCGAACTTTGGGATGCTTATACAATCGAAGGTAACTTCCCCACTTTTGAGGAAAGCACCAAGTATAATCAAATTTATTTTATATACAAAAAAGAAAAGCGAAAAAAGGAGGAGAAAATATACGAAAAGGAATATAACGAACAAGTGGCAGATGTGAAGATTACCTATCAAACACTTTCAAAGGTAAGAAGACTACTAGCAAACATTCCAACCTATATGATTTTTGATGACCATGACATTACAGATGACTGGAATATTAGTCACGATTGGAAAAAAAATGTCCACCAATCAAATCTCGGAAGGCACGTCATTTCTAATGGATTAATGGCCTATTGGTTATTTCAAGGCTGGGGCAATGACCCAGAGCGATTTGACCAAGATTTCTTGTACAATATCTGGAAGTACCCTAAATCATATCAAATACCTTCACGTTCACACGACTTGTGGGAGGATGTCTTGTGGAATTTTGACCAATGGCACTTTGTTGCACCAACAAATCCAACATCCATCTTCCTTGATACACGTACACAGCGAAAATATGACCACACCCCACTTCCTGTATCCCTTGGTCGAAATTTTGAAGAAAAAGACCGTCCTCCTCAGTTGATAAGTGAAGAAGGCTGGAAAAAAACCACAGATTGTTTATATACAAGTGGCTGGAATCACGGAGAACCGCTCCTCGTTGTTTCCCCCACCCCCGTCTATGGAATTGGTTTAATCGAGTCTTTTCTCAATCAATATATCCATCCATTAAAAACAATTAGAATTCCTGTCACAACTGCATTTGACTTTGAATCATGGAAATATAACGGAGAGGGTTTTAGTGGATTCTTATACCAGATTAAGGAGTGGAACCCTAGTCATTGCTTTATTTTATCAGGTGATGTCCATTACGCATCGGCTGTTAAAACGAATGTAGAATTTCAAAACGGCGAAAATCTTTGCATCTACCAATTTACAAGCAGCCCGATGAACAATATGAGTTTTTCAGGTATCCAAGGTGGACTAATGAAGATGATTGTCACGCTAAATGCAGCGGCACGAAAAAACAAAGAAATCAATCGATATTGTAATGAAACGTATGATATCGTTAAGCAAAAGAGAAATGAACCCTGCCCGGCGGGTTTTACATGGAAGGAAAAGATCAAATACCTCTCTACAAATCAAGGCCCTATCATTGAAACGGATAATAATCTTGGACACCTTGTCCTCATTCCGTCCTTTATCCAAAACACATTGCTGCAAAGCAACAACATAATCACCTATGAACCAATTCCACTTTCAAATAAAAATAACCCCGTGCATAGCTAGGCACGGGGTATTCTCACTTATTTAATTGGCTTTTTTAAAAATCCGACAAGTAATGCTGTTACAACAGTACCGATAATAATCGCGAGTACATATAACACCCAGCTACCTGACACAAACGGAATAACAAAGATTCCACCGTGTGGAGCTGGCAACCCTATTCCAAACAACATTGTAAGAGCACCTGTTACCGCAGAACCAATGACAGCAGAAGGAATGACACGGCCTGGGTCAGCAGCTGCAAATGGTATTGCTCCTTCTGTAATAAACGACGCTCCCATGAAATATGCGGTTTTTCCAGCTTCACGTTCTTGCTTTGTGAACTTATTTTTAAACAGTGTTGTGGCTAAAGCTAGTCCAAGTGGAGGCGTCATTCCCCCCGCCATAATTGCGGCGTGTGGTGCGTAGTTTCCAGCATCAATCATCGCAATTCCAAAGGTAAATGCGGCTTTGTTAATTGGACCACCCATATCAATCGACATCATTCCACCTAAAATTAAGCCTAGTACCACTAAATTTCCTGTACCAAGTCCTTCTAACCATCCTGTTAATCCATCCATCACAGACTTTAACGGACCAACAAGCACATACATAATTATACCTGTAATCAAAATTCCAAAGAACGGATAAATCAAAACTGGCTTAAGTCCCTCAAATGAAGATGGTAAACCTGAAAAGATTTTCTTCACTAACAAAACAACATATCCTGCAAGGAATCCGGCGATTAAACCACCTAAAAACCCTGCTCCTCCTGTTGTTGCCATTAAGCCACCAATCATACCTGGTGCTAATCCTGGGCGATCAGCAATACTCATTGCAATAAACCCTGCTAATACAGGAATCATTAATTGAAATGCATTAGCGCTTCCGATTGTCATTAATGCGCCCGCAATCGGGTTATAGGAAGGATCGTTTGGGTCAGATGCATGAATGCCAAAAATAAAGGAAATAGCAATTAACAATCCACCCCCGACAACGAACGGAAGCATATTGGAGACACCATTCATCAAGTGCTTATAAAAGCCACTTCTTTCTCCACCTTCTGACTTTTGCTTTGTTGTTGCTTGCGCATGGTAGGTTGGAGCATCCTGGTTAATCGCTCTTGATAACAATTCTTCAGGGTTTCGAATTCCTTGTGCAACGGGAACTTGAATCACCTTTTTACCGTTAAAACGGGCCATCTCCACCTGCTTATCAGCCGCAACAATGATTGCAACTGCTTCATCAATTTCTGCTTGAGTAAGAGCATTTTTCACACCAGTTGAACCATTTGTTTCAACCTTAAAATCAATGTTCATTTCCTTCGCTTTTGCTTTTAATGAATCTGCTGCCATGTATGTGTGGGCAATTCCTGTTGGACATGCTGTTACCGCAAGAACCTTTTGCTGCCCTTCTTTTTTCTCAACTGGAGCTTCTTTTTCTTCTGATTCATTTTCCTCAGACTCATTCTCCTTTTCATTAATTACATCAATTAACTCGTCCGGAGTTTGAACCTGCATTAATTTTTCACGAAAACCTGTGTCCATAAGTAATGAAGACAAGCGTGATAATGTTTCAAGATGTGCATTATTCGCCCCTTCACTTGCAGCAATCATGAAAAACAAATGGCTTGGCTGCCCGTCTAATGATTCATAATCAATTCCGTTTGTTGAGCGCCCAAATGCGATTGCTGGTGTTTTCACTGCAGCTGTCTTCGCATGTGGAATCGCAATTCCTTCCCCAATACCGGTCGTACTTTGGCTTTCTCTTGTTAAAATTGCTTCCTTATATTGTTCTTTATCTTGCAGGCGTCCGGCTTCATCAAGTTTTGACACCAATTCATCGATGACTTCAAGCTTAGATGAAGAAGAAAGCTCTATGATAACCGTATCTTTCTTCAACAAATCCGTAATTCTCATGCTACATGTTCCTTTCTATACTTTTTTCACTTGTACCTGTGAAATCAATTCCTTAATTTTGTCTTCGGTTGCTAATCCTTCCGAATAAGCAGTAGCACTACCCGCAGCTGCCCCAAAGCGAAAGGCTTCAGTCGCATCTTGATTCTTTGAATAGGAAGCAATAAAACCCGCCACGACAGAATCTCCTGCCCCGACCGAGTTAATAAGCTTTCCTTCTGGAATACTTGCAAAATAGACATCGTCTCCAACAAACAGCAAACTACCCTTGTCCGCCATTGAAACAATGACATGTTCCGCTCCCATTTCAATCAGCTGTTTCCCATAAGGAACGGCTTCTTCTGCATTATTGATTTCAACACCAAATATTTCACCAAGTTCATGATGATTTGGTTTGATTAAAAACGGCTTATATGGAAGTACCTCGACTAATAAATCCTTTGTGGCATCAACAACCAGTCTTACCTCTTTATTTTTTAGCATTTCTGCAACTTGTTGATACAATGTGGATGGTAATGAAGAAGGGATACTACCCGCAAGCACCAACACATCCCCTTCTTCCAACTGCTTAAACTTACCTAATAGCTGTTCACGCTCATCAGATGTGATTTTTGGTCCGGCCCCGTTTATCTCAGTCTCGACATCAGCATGAAGCTTTACATTGATTCTTGTGTCGTCTCCAACAGTAACAAAATCTGTTTTGATACCTTTTTTCGTTAAGGCATCAATTAGAAATCGTCCCGTAAAACCACCAACAAACCCTAATGCGACGCTACCTATTCCGACATTTTTCAAGACTGTGGAAACATTGATTCCTTTCCCACCTGGGCTTTTTCGATCTTGTTTTATTCGATTCAGTTCACCAACCTTAAAATCATCCAGCTCGATAAAATAATCGATAGAGGGATTTAATGTAACTGTGTAAATCATGTTGTCACAACCTTTATGTTGATATGTTCTTGATATGATGCAAGTTCATTTTTTGCTAATTGATCATCTGTTATTAAAATGGCATCTTTTAAAGATGAGATTTTTGAAAAAGAAACCTCGTTGAATTTTGTGTGATCAGCTAAAATAAAACTTTCCTTTGCTAAGCCCATTGCCGTTTGTTTAATCAGTGCCTCTTCAGGATCAGGGGTGGTAAAGCCAAACTTCAAATCAATTCCATTCACCCCTAAAAAGCATTTATCAAATCGATAAAGATTCAAACTCGATAAGGCTCGACTCCCAATTAACGCCTTTGTTTGTGGTTTTACAACACCACCTATTAAATAGGTGGTAATTCCTTTTTCAAGCAAAGGTTCAATTAAATTGAAACCATTTGTTACAACCGTAAGTTCCTTTTGATCAAGAAATGGGATTAGTTCCTGCGTTGTCGTCCCGGCATCCATATATATAGAGTCTCCATCTTGAATAAGCTTTGATGCATATTTCGCAATCGCTCGTTTTTCTTTGATGTTTTTTGCAGTTTTTTCGATATAACTTGGTTCAAGGCGATTTCCATGAACGAGTGATGCCCCACCATGGACTCTTTTTAATTTATTTTCATTTTCAAGTTGTACCAAATCACGACGAATTGTGGATTCCGACGAATTCGTACTTTCAACCAACTCTTGAAGTTTCACAACACCATGTTCCTTTAATAAGGATAAAATAAGTTGATGTCTTTCCGGAGTTAACATCATGTCACTTCCTTAATGGATTGTACTCTCATTATATTGAAGCCATTTTCACAAATCAACCAAAAACAATCACTTTCATCCAATTTCATTCACGAGTAATTTTTCCCTCTTTCTTAAAAAAAGCTTCTGTTGTATAATGAAGTCAGTTTAATAACGAAGGTTTTCTAGGGTTCCGTAGCTTATTGGCTAGCCTGGTCCGAGAGAAAACTCATAGCAAAAGAGGATATTCAAAAGCCCGTTTTGCTATGCCACGGAGGGACAAAAGCCTGGGAGATTATACATTTGTTATAATCTCTTGGGCTTTTTCTTTTTATTAGGAAAAATAAAGGAGGAATTATAGATGAATATGGAATGGATGAAGGTTTTTTTAGCGGCGTTTTTTGAAGTGTTTTGGGTGATTGGTTTAAAACATGCGGATAGTTTTTGGACATGGACTGGAACGGCTATTGCGATCTATATCAGTTTCTATGCTTTAATTGCTGCGGGTAAAAAATTGCCCGTTGGGACAGTTTACGCTGTCTTTGTTGGTCTAGGTACTGCCGGAACTGTCATTTCAGAAATTCTATTTTTCAATGAACCTGTCAAACTCGTAAAGCTTCTATTAATAGGATTGCTATTAGTTGGAGTAATTGGACTTAAACTTGTTACAAAAGAGGGAGAAACGGAAGGAGCTGAAGGGTAATGGCGTGGTTATCACTCATTATTGCTGGAATCTTTGAAATGCTAGGAGTCGTAATGATTAACCAATTTCATAAAAAGAAAAACTGGAAATCCTTAGTCTTACTGCTTGCTACTTTCGGTGGAAGTTTCCTGTTTCTTAGCATCGCAATGAAAACATTGCCTATGGGCACTGCATATGCCGTTTGGACCGGAATTGGTGCATCGGGTGGGGCGATACTTGGAATGCTTCTATATGGTGAGCAAAAGGATTGGAAACGATTTGTATTCATTGCTTTAATTATTAGTTCTGCTGTTGGTTTAAAATTAGTTGGGTAATAGTAAAGTAGGGAGCCCTCCCCAAGGCCCCCTACAAATCGACAATTTTATCCCATTTCCGAGGAAATACCTCAAAGGTTAATATTGGAACTTGTCTAAAAATGAAAAATAATCTTTTAAAAAGTCATAAAACAATTGTTCAGTTGGGAGTAATTTTCGCTCTTTTGGAATAATAACACCTACAGAACGAGTTACCTCAGGCTGCACAACCGAAACTTTCACTGTGGAATGAGGTACATTTTCAATTAAGGTCACCTCAGGGATGATTGTTACGCCAAGCCCTGCTGATACAAGACCTTTAATCGCATCAATATCTTCCCCTTCAAAAGAAACAATTGGTTGAAACCCTAGCTGATTACATGCTTTCACAATGATATCTCGTAAAACAAAGCCAGTCGGAAATAGTACAAACTGTTCTTCTTTTAACTGACTAAGATTTATTGACTTATTTGCTGCTAATGGATGTGATCGATGTAAAAGTGCCACCATTCTATCCGTAAATAAAGTGGTTCCTGCTATTTTCTTTTCTTGGTTTGGTACGGGCCCAAGTAATGCCATATCTATCTCACCAGTTTTCACTCTCTCTACTAATGAATGGTAATTCCCTTGGGACAGTGAAAACTTAACTTGCGGATGTCGATCACGGAATGCAGATACAACTGTTGGGAGTGTATGTGCAGCTAAACTACTTGGAAATCCAATACGGATTGTTCCACGCTCAGGGTCTAAATATTCTTCAATCTCACGTTTTGCATTATCTAGCACATTTAATGCCTGCTCAACATGGTCTAAGAATATTCTTCCAATTGGTGTTAATTTCACATTTCGTCCATCTCGTATAAATAAATCTACGCCTAATTCAGCTTCAAGATTGAATAACTGCCGGCTAACAGCTGATTGAGCAATATGCATCGAATTTGCTGCTTCTGTAACATGTTCTCGCTTTGCAACTTCTATAAAATAGGTGAGTTGTCTGAGTTCCACAGTGCTTCCTCCTCGATTCATCTAATTTCGGCATCGTTTATATCTTTTATTTATATTGTTTAGATTAATTATTCATTATAAAATAACTAATATCAAGAATTTACAGATAAAAAAGTTTTTGTCCGTTCGTTTTCGTTGATTTTGACGTAAAAAATATATAGCAAAGAAAGGGTGAATGTACACGATGGCTATGATCGAAAAGTCTATTCCTGTACCAGAGTTAAAACAAGCAACCGATTATATGAACAGAGTATATGAGGAGGTTAAGAAAAGAAATCCTCATGAACCAGAGTTTCATCAGGCAGTGAAAGAAATTTTCCTTTCGCTTGTACCTGTATTTGCTAAAAATCCAAAATATATGAAGCAAGCAATTTTAGAAAGAATCGTTGAACCGGAAAGAATGATTACATTCCGTGTACCTTGGGTAGATGACCAAGGTCAAATTCATGTAAATCGTGGCTATCGTGTTCAGTTCAACAGCACACTTGGCCCATATAAAGGCGGATTGCGTTTCCACCCTTCCGTTAATGCAAGTATCATCAAATTCCTAGGTTTTGAGCAAATCCTAAAAAACTCCTTAACTGGTCTTCCAATTGGTGGAGGTAAAGGTGGATCTGACTTTGATCCGAAAGGAAAATCCGATAATGAAATCATGCGCTTTACACAAAGCTTTATGACAGAACTTAGTAGACATATTGGCCCTAACGTCGACGTTCCAGCTGGAGACATCGGTGTAGGTGCTAGAGAAATTGGCTACATGTTCGGTCAATACAAAAAGCTTCGTGGCTATGAAGCAGGTGTACTTACTGGAAAAGGCCTTGGATATGGCGGAAGCTTAGTTCGTACAGAAGCAACAGGCTATGGTACTGTATATTTCGTTGAAGAAATGCTAAAAGAGCAAGGTCTTTCATTCGAAGGTAGCACAGTTGTTGTTTCAGGTTCCGGTAATGTTTCTATCTATGCGATTGAAAAAGCTCAACAACTTGGTGCAAAAGTGGTTGCATGTAGTGATTCAAATGGCTATATCTACGATGAAAATGGCCTAGATTTAGAAACTATCAAACGTATCAAAGAAGTAGAACGTAAACGTATTAAGGAATATGTCTTAGAACATCCTCAAGCAGAGTACGTTGAAGGCTGCTCAGGTATCTGGTCTATCCCTTGTGATATCGCATTACCTTGTGCTACTCAAAACGAAATTGATAGCGAATCCGCACAAACTCTTATCTCTAATGGAGTAAAAGCAATTGGTGAGGGTGCAAACATGCCTTCTACGCTAGAAGCAATTGACTTATTCCTTGAAAGCAAAGTCCTATTCGGACCTGCAAAAGCGGTTAATGCTGGTGGAGTTGCCGTTTCTGCACTTGAAATGTCACAAAACAGCATGAGACTTTCTTGGACTTTTGAAGAAGTCGACAGCAAGCTACAAGATATTATGGCTTCTATTTACCGCAACAGCATGGATGCTGCTGAAGAATACGGACATCCAGGTAATCTAGTATATGGTGCAAACATCGCTGGCTTCTTAAAAGTAGCTGACGCAATGATTGCTCACGGTGTTATCTAATAAGACGAAGATGTAAAAAAAGCTGTTTCCTCCCTTGGAAGCAGCTTTTTTCTATATGTTAAAAGCAAAAGACACATGCTCCATCAATGGGAACATGTGCCTTATTTACTCTCAACCCTCTAATAATAAATCTTCTGGGTCTTCTAATAGTTCTTTAACTTTTACAAGGAATCCTACAGCATCTTTACCATCAATTATTCTATGGTCATAAGATAGTGCTACATACATCATTGGACGAACTTCAACAGTGTCATTATTATCTATAACAACAGGGCGTCTTTGGATCTTATGCATTCCCAAGATACCAACCTGTGGTGCGTTAATAATTGGTGTTGAATTTAGAGAACCGAATGTACCACCATTTGTGATTGTGAATGTTCCACCTTGTAGGTCACTTAAGCCTAATTGGTTGTTTCTTGCTTTTTCAGCTAGGCGTCCGATTTCACTTTCAATACCTGCAAAGCTTAATGTGTCAGCATTACGTACAACTGGTACAACTAACCCTTCTTCTGCAGAAACGGCAATACCGATGTCATAGAATTTCTTAAGTAGGATTTCGTTTCCTTGAATTTCAGCATTAACAAACGGATATGCCTTTAATGCACCGATAACTGCTTTCGTAAAGAATGACATGAAGCCAAGTTTAACTCCGTGTTTTTTAAGGAAGGCATCTTTACGACGTGCTCTTACATCCATAACAGCAGTCATGTCAACTTCGTTAAATGTAGTTAGCATGGCAGCAGTATGCTGTGCTTCAACAAGACGTTTTGCAATTGTTTGACGACGTCTAGACATTTTAATTCTTTCTACACGTGGGTCATCATTTACAACTGGTGCAGTTGCAGTTTGTTTTGCCGCTGGTGCTGGTGCAGATGGTGCTTGGTTATGAGCCTCAACATCCTCCACACGAACACGTCCTAGAGGATCTTTGTATGAAACTTCGTTTAAGTCAATTCCAAGCTCTCTAGCTCTTTTTCTAGCTGCTGGAGAAGCAATCACTTGCTTACCTTTTTCCTGCGCTACTTCTTTCGCAGCCGGCTCTTGTTTTGCTTCTGGTGCTGGTACCTCAGCTTTAGTCTCTTGGACTGGCGCTGCCTCAGGTGCAGGAGCTGCCGCATTTGATTCAGAACCATTTTCATCAAGCTTTGCAATCACTTGACCTACTTCAACATTATCACCAGGTTGGAATAAGAATTCCTTGATAATGCCTGTATGTTCACTGTTAATTTCAACGTTTACTTTATCAGTTTCAAGTTCAGCGATTGACTCGCCTTTGTTAACGAGTTCGCCTTCTTTTTTTAACCATTCAACAATTGTTCCTTCTGTAATGGATTCAGCTAGTTCTGGCACTTTAATTTCGATCATTGCTGATTCCCTCCTTTGTCTGTAAGCAATGCATCTTGCATAATCCAAGCTTGTTCTTGTTTGTGAATATCTGGATCGCCCGTAGCTGGACTTGAACGCTTCGGTCTACCAACATAATCTAGTTTCAATTCATCAGATAAAATATCCATTAATACCGGTTGTAATGCCGGCCATGCCCCCATGTTCTTAGGCTCTTCTTGGACCCATACAACCTCTTGTAAGTTAGGATACTGGCTAACTAACTCTTCTAATTCTTTCTTAGGGAATGGATATAATTGCTCCACTCTTGCAATATGCAAGCTTTGTGCTTGTTCAACAGGTAAATTCGCAGCTTCTGTTGCTAAATCAATGGCTACCTTACCACTGCAAAGTATTAAGCGTGTTACTTTTTCCTTTTCTGTTCCCATTCCTGGTTGCTCAAGTAATGGTTTGAAGCCTCCATTACTTAAATCAGCAAGTGATGAAGCTGTTTGTGGGTGGCGAAGTAGACTCTTTGGAGTCATTACAATCAAAGGTCTTGCTTCATCAGTAGAAGTAAGCAAGGATTGTCTTCTTAATAAATGGAAGTATTGTGACGCACTTGTTACGTTCGCAACAATCCAGTTATTTTCCCCAGCTGCATTTAGGAACCGCTCAACCCTACCACTAGAGTGCTCTGGACCTTGTCCTTCATATCCGTGTGGTAAAAGCATCACGAGACCCGATTTTTGTCCCCACTTCGCATGACCAGAAGAAATAAACTGGTCAATAATTGGCTGTGCCACGTTCACGAAGTCACCGAATTGCGCTTCCCAAAGGACAAGAGCATTTTCATCTTGAACACTATAACCATATTCAAAACCTAGAACAGCAGCTTCAGATAATGGGCTGTTATAGATAGAGAATGAAGCTTTTGCTTCAGGAATATTGTGTAATGGGATAAATTTTTCGTTTGTTTCATAGTCATTTAGTGCAACATGACGATGAGCAAATGTTCCTCTCTCACTGTCCTGACCCGTTAAGCGAACTGTTTTTCCTTCAGCAAGAACCGATCCGAAGGCTAAGGTTTCAGCCAATGCCCAATCCACTTTATTATCCTCATCTAACGCAGTTTCACGTCGTTTTAAGATACGTTCAAGCTTCGGATAAACAGTTAACGATTCTGGCCACTGTAATAATCCTTTATTTATGCTGCGTAAAAGATCAGAAGGAACTGTTGTATCGAATTCTGGAATAGAAGATAATGCTTTCGGCTTCTTAGGTTTCACACGCTCTTCATTTTCCGCAAAGTCATCAAAGATTGATTGAAGTTTTTGCATAAATTCTTCTCGTTTTTGTGTAAGCTCTTCAGCTGTCATAACGTTCTGAGCAACTAGCTCATTTCCGTACTTATCAGCAATTACCGGATGGTTTGAAATCTTCTTGTATAATAATGGCTGTGTTACGCTTGGGTCGTCCATTTCATTGTGACCAAAACGTCTATAACCAACTAAATCAATTAATATATCCTTTTCAAAACGCTTACGATACTCATATGCAAAATGAATCGCTGCAAGACAAGCTTCAGGGTCATCCGCATTGACACGTAAGATTGGAATCTCATAACCTTTTGCAAGGTCACTTGCAAATCGAGTTGAACGAGAATCTGTATTATTTGTTGTAAAACCAACCATATTATTAGCAATGATATGAACAGTTCCACCAGTCTCGTAGCCTTTTAATCTGCTCAAGTTCAAGGATTCAGCTACCACACCCTCACCAGGGAATGCTGCATCACCGTGAATGAGAACACTAATTGCACTTTGCTTATCCTGCACAGGGTAACCAGCTTTACTAGTATTGTCTTGAGCTGCACGAGTAAGCCCTAGTACAACAGGGTTTACGAACTCCAAGTGACTTGGATTATTTGCAAGATTAATATGAGTTATATGCTCCTTAGGACCTTTAAAAGTACGGTCAGCCCCTAAGTGATACTTTACATCTCCAGACCAACCATAGTTAATCCCTCTAGAACCTTCAGAAGGAATTAAATCTTTGTTTGGTGAATGATGGAATTCAGAGAAAATGAGTTCATATGGCTTATTTAGAACATGAGCTAACACATTTAAACGGCCGCGGTGAGCCATACCGATCATAATGTTATCGGTGCCATCACTACTGCCTTCCTGAATTAAACGCTCAAGCATTGGGACAAGCATATCTAATCCTTCGATAGAGAAACGCTTTTGACCAACAAATGTTTTGTGTAAAAATTTCTCAAACCCATCAACATTCATTAGACGCTCTGCAAGTTTTTTCTTTTCATCTGCAGAAAGGTTTAAGGTAATTCCATTGATTTCAACTTGCTGTCTTAACCAAGCTCTCTCATCTTCTGAATCAACATGTCCAAACTCATAAGATATGGATTGTGTATAAACTGATTTTAAATGCTCATAAGCATCCCATCCTGTTTGAACTGATGGAGGTGCTTCCTCCCAAATGTATGTTGCTGGGATATTCATTAAATCTTCTTTCGTTAGGTTATAATAACCTGGCTCTAAAAAGCTGGTATCTGGCTTCGGTCTAGTACGAAGCGGATAAATATCAGCCGCTAAATGCCCATATGCACGAATGCTTTTAATTAATTTTGCCCCAGATGTAATAGTCTTGATTGTTTTCGGTGAGATACCCCCACTTACTAGTTCTGCTGTTGCTGATTGCTCATCTGCTGGTGGTGGCCCAAGTTCTTCGAAAAGCGCTTTCACAGAAGGGTCTACTGAACTTGGATCATTCTTGTATTTCTCATACATGTCAAAAACATAACCCATGTTTGGGCCATAGAATGACTCCCACACATTTTTCCTTAGTTGGTTATCCATTTTGTATTAGCCTCCATATTACATTACATGTTGTAATAATGATATAGACAAATTAGTGTTTCATAGAAATATGACATCTACCCATACTATACCCCATTTCCAGTTAATTTCTAGTAAAATGCTTACATTGAAATTTTCCAGAAAAAAGCCAAAAAAAACAGGCAAAATAAGAGTCATTATATAGTCATAATTCTGATTAAATATGTTATTCTTATCTTATAGTTGAAAGCAGAAAGTTTCCTTGATATAAATCAATTTTTTTAAGGAATTTTGCTAAAGCAAATAATATGATTTGGAATAACATAAAGTGAAGTCTCTATTGTAGTACAACATTCCACTTGAAGTAAAGGAAACGTTAGATAAGTTGGTTATCCATTTACACTTTTTGAACCAAAAGTCCGTTTAGACTTAGGCAGGGTAGGTAATCTTACGTACAACAAGAGTCCGCATTTTATGGGCATTTTGAAAGGAGAAAAAGTGTTCTGTATGATTAGCAGTCCACATGATCCAAGCTATATTTGTCAGGTACCTATTTTTCAAGGTTTAAATGAGAAGGAAAAGAAACTTTTACAAAAAGTCATTCAAATTCGTGATTACCGTAAAGGGGAAGTGATTTTTAGCGAAGGTGACCCTTCTGACACCCTTTATATTATCAGTGAGGGCATTATCAAAATCACAAAAGTGGCGGAGGATGGAAAAGAACAAATCGTTCGACTCTTATTTCCTGATGACTTTTTCGGCCAATCTGCAATGCTTCAATCTGAAAATCACTATGCAAATGCGGTAGCAATTAATGATACTGTTATCTATACAATTCAGAAACAGGACTTTTTTAATACATTAGAGCGAAATCACAAAATGGCTCTTCGTTTCATGCGTGCATTAAATGAACGGATTTATCAAGCAGATGAATGGATGAGTCTGCTCAGCCTGATGGAGGTCGAACAACGATTAGCTAGTGTACTTCTCTTATTCAATAACCGGGGTCGAACTAAAGACGGGAGATTTACACTTCCAATCACAAAAAAAGTATTAGCATCTTTGATTGGAACGACACCAGAAACAATTAGCCGGAAGTTCGTCAAATTCATTTCCGAAAATTTGATTGAAGTAAATGGACAAAGAGATATTCACATCCTTGACCTTGAGGGCTTAAAAAAGAAGGCAAAAACATTGTAAACCCACAATATGAATGTGGGTTTTTTGTTTTGAAGTGGATAACCGGTATTAAAAAAGTTCTCATGCGGTCCTTTACCTGCATAACTGATATCTCCTTCTCCTTAAGTGATATCCCTGTCCCAGCCAAGCATGCAGTCAAAACAAAACGCCCAACCATCATCGGTTGGGCGCTTATTTATCAAAAGGATACATAATTAAGTGGGTTTACTGCGTTTGAATGTCCACCACTGTATTGAGTTGGACTATATGGGCCGTCATAAATTTCAAAATGGAGATGCGGGCCAGTTGAGTCGCCTGTATTTCCCATGTATCCAATTAAATCTCCTTGTTGTACACGGTCATACTGGCCAACAAAACGTTCCTGTAAATGCGCATAAACAGTTGTCATTTGACGCCCATTGATATAATGAGTAATCATAATGACATTTCCATAACTGCTTTCAAGGCGAGAGCGAGTAATGGTGCCATCTGCCGCTGCATAAATTGGAATATTTCCTGGGCGTCCACCTTTTCCAATATCAATTCCAAAGTGCATTTTTCCCCAACGCACTCCAAAGCCTGAAGTGAGTCGTCCTGTTGTAGGTTTTATAAACCCTCCATTATTTACAGCTGGTGGTGCTGTTGCTGCTGGTGGCGGTGTATTCCCTGCCGCTTCGGCTTTCTTACGTTCTTCTTCAGCTTTTTTGCGTTGTTCCTCAAGTTCTTTTTGCCTTTGATTCCACGCATTGATTTCCATTTGTATTGCTTTTTCCTGTGCTGCTAATAATTCGCCAACATCCTCTAAAGCATGAAGCTCATCATGCATTTTTTGCTCTTCTGCTTTGAGTTGTGACATGACTTTATTTTGTTCTTTAATTTGTTCTTGTAACTGTATTTCTAATCGGTCAAGCTCTTTTAACTGTTCTTCTTGTTGTGCAAGTAAACTCTTAACCTCTACTTTATTATCCTCTAATAGTTTAATATCAGCTTCATGCTCTTTCATAATATCACGGTCAGCTTGGACAAATGTAGATACTGCGCTAACCCGGTTAATGAAATCATTAAAACTTTTTGAGCCTAATAGCACATCCACATAACTGACCAATCCGCCACTTTCCTGAAGACTGCGCATACGCTCTTTAATAAGCTCGTCCCGCTTTTGAATCCGTTCCTCAAGAACTTTCATCTCTGCCTCAAGGCGTTCAATTTCTTCTTTCGTTTCTTGGATTTGTGCCTTTGCGCCGTCTATTTTGCTACGTGTCTCACCAACAGCAAGATCGAGCCGTTTAATTTCTTGTTCGACACTAACCTGTTGTTCTTTGATTTCGTCTAGAGCTCCCTCCTTTTGGGAGATTTCCGACTCAAGCTCTGATTTCTTTTGCTGAACTTCTTGCTTTTCACTTTCTAGTTCTTCATTTTTTTGAACCGCTAATGCAGTATTAGGCATAGATGTCAATAAACTTCCAAGTCCTATTGATATACCTATTCCAATCATGAGAAGTTTTCTTTTCACCCGCTCACATCCTCCTTCTACCAAACTAGCAATCTATAGATGAAAAATTTTACTTTCCAACCATATGTATCACATTTTGTTATATATTCTCACGATTTGTATTATAACATAAATAATTGTCTTAAAACGTCAAAGTATTATTACAATTATATTTCAGTAAGAGTTGAAAACACTGGATTTCACAAAGATTTTTCGACAATCTAATAGTAATCATTTTAACACGTTCAACGGGAAAATTCGACAATTAATTTCCATAAAAAAACCCGCCAATAGGCGAGCTTATTTCATGCTTCTACAGGTTCTTTTTTCATTTGCGGGCGTACTGTTTGTTCCGCAGTTATCGCTTTAGAACGAAGATGAATTTCATACCATGACTTTCCGTCTGAGGATTCCTTTACCTGAGATGTAACAATTTGAACATTCGGCAACAACTTCTTTACAATTTCCACTTCCTCTACCGACAACCTCAGCTCTCGATATAGTTTTCCGTCCTTAAATGAATCATGTAAAAATGCTTCAAACCTTGCATCCTGGTTTCTCATCCTGTCCTCACCCGCATTCTTATTTTAGGCGCTTGCCTGAACGTAAAATCGATCTTTCCACAAGTACGTTCATGGCGTCAATTGTATGACGTTCTGCCTCATCACTTAATTTTATGCAGGACAATTCCGTACATGCCAAAATCACAGTTTTACAATTCTCTTTTTCAACAAGGTGTTTTATGAGCTGCTCAAGCTCACTAGAATCAACATCGAGGTCACTTTTGACATTGTTATAAATTATGTCCATGACCTTTTCTTGTAAGCTATCATTGGGGACTAAAAGCTCTAGCTTATACTTCTTACATACGTCAGCGTAGATTCCACTACGAATCGTCCCGTTTGTTGCAAGAATTCCAATCTTCGTATCGTCCCCATACATATCATGGATTTCCTTTATTGTTTCTTCAACCATATTGATAATCGGAATTTTTGTCAGCTTCTGAAGCTCCTCGTAAAAATAATGAGATGTGTTACAAGGAATAGCAATATTCGATACACCTGCTGCTTCTAGGAGCTTGAAATCATTTTTAACAGCATCTAAAAATGTCTCGCCGGTATTAGTAAGGATTGCATTAGTTCGGTCCGGAAGAGTTGTATGATTAAGGATGACCATATTTAGATGGTCTTGGTCCTTATGGGCCTCAGTTTTGTTGACTATTTTATCAAAGAAAACAGATGTCGCTTTTGGTCCCATTCCACCGATGACGCCTAGTATTTTTTGTTCCATGTTCACACCTAGTTTCGCTCATTTTTACTTTACAGTCATTGCATGACTTCCTAAATCAACATAGCTTGCAAAGAATGTATCTGCATCATATGTGACTTGTCCTTGCAATGGATTCATGACATGCACTTTATCACCCACGTAGCCATTTAAGACCACAGCATGTAAGTTGATTGGCGCATTGAACTTCGTATTTGTGTTAGTAATGTTCCATGAATAATTGACTTTTTTCTTACTTAAGTCTAACGTTACCCAAATTACAACAGGATTACCCTCTTCAAGCTCCATGATGATTTCCTCACGAGAGCTTCCGCTTAGGTCAATTGGTTCAAGATCAGCGTCTACCTTTTCTATGTATGATTGAGCTGCTTGAACAATTGGAGGCGCATAGGAAAAAAAGCCACTCCATTCCCGTGGGTTTCCTGCATATGCCTTATTAGGATCAGGTCCATATAAGACATTGTTGATTTTTTTAAATGGCTCCTTTGGCAAATAATTGTCTGACATGTCCAACTTGGAAACATCATAGCCATAAAAGTTCAAAATAGAAGTTAATGATGTAATTTCACAGCCATTTGGCAATTCCGGCAATTGAAGGATCTTTTCAACCGGAATAAACACTTCTATCACACCGTTCGATACTTCTCGATAGGGATTCGTCTCCTGTGCATACACAGTTGTAAGCCCAGAAAACACACCTTCTGTCCCATCAATCATACTTCTAGTAATGCCTTTAACAGTCTGAAAGTTCAATAATAGAAAAATGACACATATGAAATTCAAAAATAATAGACCCGTTACTATTTTTTTCACTTCCATCTGCCCCTTTTCTAGATGTTCAAAAAGCAGGTGTAAAATGACACGACGTAGCGCTTTTGCGGACGCGTCTTCTTCAACCTCCTATTTGAACACCATTCTAAATCTGATAGACAATCACTAGAAATCATTTATATGTGAAAAAAACATTTTTATAACTCAATGAAGAATTTCTTATACCATACAAGGAATACATAGACTGTATAGATGTATCTTGCATAGTTGTGTCTTCCATGGAAGTGGTCGTCAAGGTATTTAACTAACTCATCTGTATGGAAGAACTCTTTTGCAATATCAGATTCGAACATGTCTTTAACGATATTGTAGTATTTCTCTTCACGAAGCCAGTGTCTCATTGGAACAGGGAACCCGACTTTTTCTCGTTTTGCCCATTCTTCTGGAAGTACCTTTTTCGATGCAGCACGAAGAGCGTATTTGGTATCAATGTCATTTACACGTAACTTACTTGGAATGTGTGATGCCATTGACATCACTTCTTTATCTAAAAATGGAACCCGTAATTCAATCGAATGAGCCATACTCATTTTGTCTGCTTTTAAGAGGATATCTCCTGGTAGCCAAAGTTTAAGGTCAAGGTACTGCATTTTCGTTAAATCATCTTTTCCTTTAACCTTATCATACACTTTTTTCGTAATACTTTGAATAGATGGGCCTGTTTGATATTCATCTTTTAAGACGTTACGAGCATCTTCTTCCTCAAATACCTTTGCTTGACCGATGAATTTTTCTTCTACTGGTTGTCCACCTTTAATAAGGAAGTTTGTGATCTTGTTTTTCGGAAGAGCACTACTAATCCCAGCAATCGCACGACGAATGCCAAATGGAATCTTTTCGTATTTTTCTAGCTTTCCAGACTTTTGGTACCAGACGTAACCTCCGAAGATTTCATCTGCCCCTTCACCAGAAAGTACGACTGTAACATGTTTACTTGCTAATTGTGATAAAAAGTACAATGGAACAGATGATAAGTTTGATTGCGGCTCATCCATGTGATATTGGATTGTTGGCAGCATTTCAAATGCTTGATCTGCATTCATCAGTTCTTTGTAATTCTCAATTTCAAGGATATCAGATAAATCTTTTGCTAAATTGGTTTCATTGAAGATTCCTTCATGGTCCTGGAATCCTACAGAAAATGTTTTATTTGGCATTAATAGGGCTGTAATGTAGCTAGAGTCAACCCCTCCTGATAAAAACGAACCAACTTTGACATCACTAATTTTATGATATTTTACAGATTCTTTTAAAGTGTTATTTATTTCTTCAATAAAATGGTCAAGACCTTTATTTTCTGCTTCAAAGTCAACATCCCAATAAGGCTTGATTTCAATATTGCCTTTTTTGTAGATCATATAATGACCAGGCTTTAATTTGTATACACCTTTGAAAAATGTCTCATCAAGCACTGAGTATTGGAAGGTTAAATAAGGTTTTAACGCGTCTTTGTTTAGCTCCTTTTTAAATGCTGGTTGCTTTAAAAATGCTTTTATTTCAGAGCCGAAGATAAGAGAATTATCGGTTGTGTTTTGGGTATAGTATAAAGGCTTAATTCCAAAGAAGTCACGTGCTAAAAACATGGATTCATTGTTTTTATCCCAAATTGCAAAAGCAAACATCCCGCGAACCTTTTGTAAAAGGTCTACTCCATATTCTTCATACGCATGAATTACGACTTCACTGTCAGAACCACTTTTAAAAATATGGCCCTTTTCAATAAGATCTTCACGAAGTTCTTGATAGTTGTAGATTTCACCATTGAAGACTAAGGCACAGCTTCTATCTTCATTCAACATTGGCTGACTTCCCTCTTCAGATAAATCAATAATGCTTAGGCGGCGAAAGCCTAATGTCGCATGGTTATCTGAAAAATAATTACCACTGTCAGGACCTCTATGGATTATTGTGTCCATCATATCATTAATTACTTTTACTTTATCTATTTCAAGCTTTGAGTCAGCAAAACCAACGAAGCCACACATAGTTTAATCACCTTTGTTATTAGATTTTTTGCATTAATTATTTCCGCCGGAGGCTCAAACCTTATTTAGTAGGGGATTAAATGTCCACTAAATAAAATTTGGGTTTATCCTTCACTGCGTCCTAACATTTGCCGTTGTTCTTTTGTTAGACCCGCTACACGGTGACGCAATGGGAAAAACAGTTTTTCACGCGAAATACCCGGTCTCATTTTTGCAATTTGCTGTAGAGCAACTCCTGCACCGTAGTCCATTCCCTGTGCTCCAGCAAGAATCACAACATCCCCTGTCTCTGCATGAGAAAGGGCTTGTGCAATGGCGTCATCTAGCTCATCATAAAGAGCCACATCAATTCCTGCCTTTTCCATAACCTCTAGGAACACAGCTGTTTCCTCGTCAGTTACATGGTCTTTGGACGTTACATGGGATACGCTTTTTGTCGCAATAATCTCATTAAAGCCGAGTGTTTTCGCCCATTTTACGATTGCTTCCGCGTTTTCACGGTTGACAGTTGGGCCACGTTCCCCACGAATCGCATAGACTAAATGAAGATCCTTGTATTCCATATACTTCAACGTTTGTAGTGTCACATCAATATTCCCTGCATTTGCAAAGTGGTCGTCAATGATTTTAAAACCATCCTCAAAAATAAATTCAAAACGGCGTTCCACTCCACCAAATTTTTTCAAACCTTGTTGAATGGAGGTTACAGGAACCCCACAAAGTAGACCAATTGTAACGGCCACCATCGCATTATAAACAGAGTGTAAACCAGGAACAGATAACTCAATCTCAAATTCTCCTGGCTCGACTTTATATTCATAACGAGAAAAAGGCTTTAAAATCTCAATTGTAAACTTGGCTCTACCAGTGGTCAAATCCAAATTTTTGCAAGCAATATGACCTTCTTTACTCTCCAATCCAAAGGTAATAACCTGTGCCTTTGTTTGATTAATTAAAGAAGTAGAATAAGAATCATCAAGGTTCAATATCGCATGGCTTTTTTCACTCGCATGGCGAATTAAACCTGACTTCACCTCAAAATATCGTTCAAATGAACCGTGCGAATCAATGTGCTCACGGCTAATATTATTTAACGTTACAATATCATAATCAACTGCTTCGACACGATGTGTTTCTAATGCATTTGAGGAAACCTCCATCGTCACATGAGAAACATCTCGTTCTACCATTTGGCCTAAGTAAAATTGCAAGTCGAGTGATTCAGGTGTTGTTAGCTCAGACGGAATAGCGAAGTCATCAATCTTAATTGAAACCGTACCAATTAGGCCTGTTCGATAGCCCTCTTCCTCTAAAATGGCATTGGTCATGAATGAAGTAGTTGTTTTCCCGTTCGTTGCCGTAATTCCAATCATATTCATCTTTTTTGACGGATTTTCATAAAACTTAGCGGCAAGTCTTGCAAGTGCAATTCGACTATTTTTCACAACGATTTGAGGAATCTCTAAACCTTCTTGCACATCCTCAACGACAGCCGCAACTGCTCCACTTGAAATCGCCTGTGAAAGGTATTTATGACCATCCGTTTTATATCCTTTAATACATACGAAGAGATGCCCTTCTTTTACTTTTCCAGAGTGGTAAGATAATCCACTAATTTCAATATCCTTTTCATCAATGGTTTCTTGAACCTCAATCGCTGACAAAAGTTCATGTAGTTGAACCATTTTGTTCCCTCTTTTCTATCGTTAGCGTTTCTTTTTGAATACCTTATTTACTAAACTTCTTCCCTGCAATCATTTTTGCAAATGAAATAAACGGTTTCGGATCGTTCCAGTCCCAAATTGCATGGGCTTTAGGCTTGAAGTAGGAACGAATCACCTGACCCATCGTAAGTTGACCAGTTTTTAAGTACCCTTTTACAGCATAAAAGTCCTCATAGGCATACCAAAAAACTTGACCTGTATCATGTTCAAGCCCTTTTGGCGGTAGTGGATTACCTGTAAGCTCACGATATGTGATGTATGGGAAATTAAAGCCCACTTTATTTAATAACGTATTAAAGTTTGTAATCCTTACATTCAATTCAATCAAGTAAAATTGACCTGTTTCAGCATCCTTTTTAAACTCAATTTCCACAAAGCCTTTAAAGCCAATCGCTTCTAAAAAGCGTGTACCTATTTCCTTAAGCTCAGGAACATAGCGTTGCCCTGTATAAACAGATGCCCCAAAATTGATTGGATATTGGCGGAACTTCTGAGCAGTCACCCAATGTGTAACCTTCGCATCTTGATTCAAATACGCATCAAAGGTATACATATGATCATCAAACCCAGGAATAATTCGTTGAACGATGACCTCTTGTTTCGCCTCTTTTGCCTTTTGTAGAGCTTCATCAAGCTCCTCTCGGTTGTTTACAATAAACAGCTTTTTGCGAAAAATTGAAACGAAGGTCGGTGAATCTGTTGGCTTTACGACACATGGATATTTAATCGTTTCTTCTATCTTTTCATAAAAATTGTCTTCATTTAAACGAACTGTTTCAGGAACAAGCATTCCATGTTCAGTTGCTAGTTGATGAAGGAGTTCCTTATCCATTGTCTTTGTGTAAAGACCTTGTTCTGTTTGAGGAATCAAGTAGTATTCCTTTAATTCATTCAAATACTGGTCAATGACCTCAACATAATTATCATGACAAGGAATTAGAACAGGCTTTGCTGTTTGTTTTCTTGCATATTCCTTTAAGAAGTCAATAAAACCTTCTGTATCTTTTCGATAATGCGGTGCAATAATATGCTCGGTACAGTATTTTGAATCTGCGCCGTACGTACCTTCGTATGAATAGTCTACGGCAACAGTATGTATGCCCTGTTTCCCCAAACACCGAATTGTGCTTAGACCTATATAGTAATTGCAACCTAAAATGACTGCTTTATTATTCATTTTATCGATCTCCCTAGTATCTATAACCTATAAAAACATTTTTCGACATTATTTCACATTCTCCATATTGACACAGAATAAGGGGTGTTTCAAGATGAAATCCATCTTATTCTCGCTTGTTACCAAGCTGTAATAATTGAAATGTCCAAGGCGCGCAACTTTAAGTGACAAGCATAAGACAAGGCTGACAGAAGGTTCATTTCATCTTCCAAAGCGATTGACTTAGACCAGAGAGCCGATAGCGCCTGAACTAGACAACACAAATGAAAAAACAAACATAAAAATAGAGTACAACATATATATTTTCGTACTCCATTCCCCTTTTTCGACCTATTTCCCCAATCTCTTTTGTAGTAGATTTATCATCTTTGTTCCATTATATACAATCGGTTTAGCTGCTCTCATTAAGACTGAATTGGAAAGCGAAACTCTTGATTGCTCTCTCCAGTACGTGAATAAGTTCGCTCTACATACTGAATTTCTGTATCCGACATTAATAATACGGTCGAACTTCTAGTCCCATACCCATTTGTTTGAATAAATAATGACGAAAGTATTCGTTCCCATTCGAGTGAGACACCCGTTTTTGGGAGGAAATGATCATTGGGCCTGTCTGTGTTCTGAAGTAACTCTACTAGATTCTCTACCAGGTTTTCTCCTTTTATGATTTGGGCCAGTCCCTCTTTTCCTTTTTCTACCTTCGGCCAGTTTGTATTTAGCAAATGATTGCTTAGCCCGTGAATGCCCGGCTTTACGTTTTCCAATCTCTTTCCCACATTTGAATAGTAATAAAGTTGATTCGGATCCCCAACCAAGAGATTGTAACCAGGAAATTGGGAGTTCGTCTTTTCAAGTTGTTTCATATATTCAGCAATCTCCCCATTATAGGTAAGAGCTTCTTTTACAAGCTTTCCTCTTGATTGTTTTCCTACTGAACTTTCATTAGGGTCCCGATAGTTTGTTAAAGCAGCAAAACGCCCAGCTTTCGTGACCCCCATCCAGGTTCCCATTTTCTCAAGATCTCTTCCAGCTAGAAGAGTGGGTTCATCCTCCCAAAAGTGGATCGGAGCTGTTGGTCGTTGATAAAATTCATCCCGATTTGCTGCAATAATTAATTGATAAACAGGATGTTTCTTATAGGCGAACAAAACTAAGCACATTCCACCCACCGCCCTTTTTCACAAATTATAACATTTATTTTCCATCCAGGTGTGCTTCTTAGGCATTTCCCCATAAAAAAACAAGGGCAACTCGCCCTTGTTTTTTTAACCTACTTCTTTTGCAATTTCACGTGCCTTTAGCTCTCTTCTTAGGATTTTTCCACTGATCTTTGTTTTAGGAAGTTCATCCAATACTTCAATTTCTCTTGGTGCAGCATGGGCGGCAAGATTTTGCTTTACGAACACACGAATATTCTCCAGTAAATCCGCTGAAGGGCTATAACCATTTTTTAGAACGATAAATGCTTTTACAATTTCTCCTCTGACAGGGTCAGGCTTTCCAATAACACCCGCTTCAGCAACGGCTTCGTGTTCAATTAGCTTGCTTTCGACCTCAAAAGGACCAATGCGCTCACCAGATGAATTAATCATGTCATCACTTCGACCTTGGAAAAACACATATCCATCTTCATCTAGAATGGCCAAATCACCTGATACATACCAACCATTTACAAAATAAGAGTTGTATTTCTCTTCATTTTTCCATACTTCTCTCATGATAGCAGGCCAGAAAGCCTTGATACCGAGGTGGCCAACTTGGCCATTTGGAAGTGGTTTTCCATCATCATCTATTACCGCTACCTCAATTCCAGGAAAAGGACGTCCCATTGAGCCAGGTTTAATGACCTCTGATGGAAGATTGACGATTAACTGCGCCCCTGTTTCTGTCATCCACCACGTATCATGGATTCGTTTTTCTAAAGTCTCGATTCCCCAGACAATGACTTCGGGATTTAACGGTTCACCTACACTTAAAATATGGCGTAATGTACTAAGATCGTATTTTTTTAGCACTTCATTTCCTTCTGCTTTCAGCATCCTGAATGCAGTGGGGGCACTATACCATACCGTCACCCCTGCTTTTTCAATTGTTGAATACCAAGAATCCGCATTAAATCTGCCCCCATTTACGACAACGGTTGCTCGATTAAGCCAGGGAGCAAAGATTCCATACACAGTTCCTGTCACCCAACCAGGGTGTGCTGTACACCAATAAACATCATTATCTTTGATATCAAGTACCCATTTACCCGTTTGGTACTGCTGAATCATTGCTCGGTGTGCATGTACAATCCCCTTTGGTTTCCCTGTCGAGCCACTCGTATAGTGAATATTAAGCCGATCCTCAAGATCTAACCACTCAATAATCGTATTCTGACTTGGAGTTTTAGCTAATTCCTCTACTAGAGAGATTTCATTTTCCCCACATTTTTCAGGTCCTTCCGTAATGAACACCGTTTCTAGTGATGGCAGCTGTTGTTTAGGAACTCTTTTCCCCAACTCTGAATCTGTAATTAGAAAACGACCTTCACAATCAGAAATACGGTCCCTAACGGCATCCTCCATAAATGCTTCAAAAAGTGGCCCCGCAACGGCCCCTAGCTTAATCGCTGCAATCATTGCAATATAGCAATCTGGATTTTTCGGTAAAAAGATAAAAACAATATCTCCCTTTTTAACTCCGTATTTTTTCAGGACTGTCGCTAAGTGGTCAGATTTATCTTTTATATCTTTAAATGTAAAAACTTGTTCCTCATCTTCATTAATATAGTGAAGGGCTACTTTGTCCCCATATCCTTCTGCAACATGTCGATCAATGCACTCATATGCCATGTTCACTTGCCCCGTTTGGTACCAACTAAATTCCTTTTTAACATCCTCCCAAGAAAAATCCTGTCGAACCTTTTCATAGTTTTGAAGATTATAGTTTCCTTCAAAAGGTTTTATAGCATCCAATTGTGTGGTTGTCATTTCAACTCTCCCCTTCCGTTAACTTTGGTAGTATTTCTATAATTTTCAATTTAATCCCGACAAATTTATACATATACCCCCATTATTTTTATGTGAAAACCCCGGATTGTACTAATGTGACTCTAAACTTTCATAACCTACCTATGAAAAAAGCCCTCTTCCATAAGAAGAGGGCTTTTTCCTCCTCTTATCTCTCAGGTATTTGTACCTGATGGAATTAGCACCTTTTCAAGATTAATCTTGAAGGTTGCCGGGTTTCGTAGGGCCAAGTCCCTCCACCGCTCTGAATAAGAGTTCTTTATTAAATTAATACGTTTCTATTTTAGTTCATAAAAGGATTATAGTATGGGAAAAACTGAAAGTCAAACACTTTTCCAAAAATTGTACCATATTTGAATATTACTTCACCTTCAAATTTCTCACCTTTTCCTCCGTAGGTAGAGTTCTAAAATAGACCAAAAAAACATTTGTGTCATATTTGTGAAGCCTATTGCTATTATTGAAAAACCGCTGTATATTAAGAGTGTAGAAAGTTAGTGAAAAACTTCACAAACTTTCTACGCAAAAGCTGGCAGCTAAAGAACTTATATTTTTTTACAATAACTTGTGAAGAATTTCACAAATTAAAAATAAGGGGAGATTAAGATGAGAGCATTCTTAAAAGGACCTAAAATGGCAGTAATTTGGACAGTATTACGTATATGGTTAGGTATTCAATGGATTGAAGCTGGTTTTCACAAATTAACAGCTGGTGGATTTGATGCTGGTGGATTTATCCAAGGAGCCATCGCAAACGCAGGCGGAGATCACCCAGCAGTTCAAGGTTGGTATGCGGCATTCCTAGAAGGTTTCGCTGTACCAAACATTGAGTTATTCAACGTACTTATTCCTTGGGGTGAATTATTGGTTGGACTTGGATTGATTGTAGGATTTGCAACAATTCCAGCATTACTTGCAGGTGCATTTATGAACCTTAACTTCTTACTTGCAGGTACAACAAGCACAAACCCAGTACTATACACAGTAGCAATCATTCTCTTATCCGCAGGCGCTGCAACTTACTACTATGGTTTAGACAGATTCGCAGTACCTTACCTTACTAAGCGAATCAATGACAAAAAAGGCACAAAAGCTGCAGCACATGCTGCGTAACTAAAAAGGAGTTCTTCCCAAAATGGGAAGAACTCCTTTTGTATTCTACTCATCATCTATTTCGCCGTCACCAATTTCATCTTCCTCTTCTATTTCTTCAATTTTTTCGCCTTCTTCAAGCTCATCATCCCCACAACCGAATAAGAAAAACATCGGTAATGATAATAATAACAGCATGAACAACCGTTTCATCAAAGACCTCCTTTTTTTCTCTAGACTTTCCAATCAGCATCGAAATATGTAGACTAGAAATAGGCAACAGTAATAACAGTTCCAAAATGGGAGGTAAGAACAATGCGAAAAATAAAACTAGGAACCAGTTCATTAGAGGTACCAGTTGTAGCAGTAGGTTGTATGAGAATCAATTCCTTGGAAAAGCCCGAGGCAGAAAAGTTTGTTCAAACAGCTTTAGAAGTCGGAGCCAATTTCTTTGATCATGCTGATATCTACGGGAGTGGAGCGTGCGAGGAAATTTTTGCAGATGCAATACATATGAACGATGATGTACGAGAAAAAATCATTCTTCAGTCCAAATGTGGCATTCGAAAAGGAATGTTTGATTTTTCAAAAGAACATATCATCGAATCTGTTGATGGAATCTTAAAACGACTAAAAACGGACTATCTTGATGTTCTTTTATTACATCGTCCCGACGCACTTGTTGAACCTGAAGAAGTGGCAGAAGCATTTGATCAGCTAGAATCCTCTGGTAAGGTTCGACATTTCGGGGTATCTAATCAAAAGCCTATGCAAATCGAATTATTAAAAAAATATGTGAAGCAGCCAATCGTTGCAAATCAACTACAACTTAGCATACCTAATGCTCATATGATAGCAAATGGTGTTGCGGTTAATATGCAAATTGATCAATCCATTAACCGTGATGGAGATGTACTTGATTTTTGCCGATTACATGACATTACGATTCAGCCATGGTCTCCATTCCAATATGGTTTTTTTGAAGGTCCTTTCCTAGGTAATGAAAAATGTCCTGAATTAAATCAAAAAATTGATGAAATCGCTAAAAAATATGGTGTTTCCAATACCACTATTGCAATTGCATGGCTTTTACGTCATCCTGCCAACATGCAGCCAATTATCGGAACCATGAATATTCAACGCTTAAAGGATTCCGTGAAAGCTAGTGAGGTTCAGTTATCCCGTGAAGATTGGTACAGCATATTTCTAGCTGCTGGTTATCTTCTTCCTTAAATTAAAACAATGCGCCCGTCAATCGGTGACAAGCACAGGTCAATGATATACCTCGGTATCGGTGTTTTCGGGATTTTCTGTGTATCAATTATCATTTTTCAGGTCTGTGATTTATCGATTACCCCGGTTTCAACATATCATTTATCGTTTTTCAGCTCTGTGATATATCGTTTACCCTGTCTTCGCGATATCGTTTAGAGTTTTATGCTTGACTTGTGACCTCAAGCCGGCGGCAATTGGAGCTAGACTAAGACAAAGAGGCACCTCTCATTGAGGTGCCTCTTTCCCTTAGTTTTCCGTAAATCCTGTAGCAATTACTGTTACAATAATTTCGTCTTTTAAATTGTCATTGATAACCGATCCGAAAATCATATTTAAGTCCTCATGTGTTGCAGAAGAAATGACATCAGCTGCTTCCTGTATTTCAAAGAGGCTTAAGTTTCTTCCACCTGTAATATTTAAAATCACACCACGTGCGCCACTAATGGATGTTTCGAGGAGAGGACTATTGATTGCCTTATTGGCTGCTTCAACAGCACGGCCATCGCCTTTTGCCATTCCAATTCCCATTAACGCTGTACCTCTGTGGGACATGACCGTCTTTACATCCGCAAAGTCTAAATTGATTAACCCTGGTACAGCAATTAAATCAGAAATCCCTTGTACCCCGCGAAGTAGGACATTATCTGCTTCTCGGAATGCTTCAATCATTGGAGTACGTTTATCTACAATCTCTAGTAATTTCTCATTTGGAATGATGATTAATGTGTCTACCGCTTCTTTCATCTCGTCAATACCGGCATCTGCATTGACAGCTCGTTTGCGACCTTCAAATCGAAATGGTCTAGTCACTACACCGATTGTTAAAGAACCGAGCTTCTTTGCGATTCTTGCAATTTCTGGTGCTGCTCCTGTCCCAGTACCACCACCCATGCCGGCCGTGACAAAGACCATATCGGCTCCTCTTAGAGCATCTTCAATCTCTTTTTCACTTTCTTCAACAGCTCTCATCCCAATTTGCGGATTAGCACCAGCACCAAGTCCCCGTGTTAAGGATGCGCCAATTTGAATGACTACCTCTGCTTTTGATTGATTAAGGGCTTGTCCATCTGTATTCACCGCAATGAATTCCACACCTTCTACCCCTGCTTCAATCATTCGATTGACGGCATTATTTCCACCGCCACCAACACCTACTACCTTTATTCTTGCAAACTGATCTATATATGGTTCATACTCAAACATGACTTTTTCCTCCTTACCGCCCATAGCCACTTCCTAAAGAAGTCGAATTTATACTATATACTTCGTAGTACTACTTCGCTTTTTGTCACGAATTTCCTCTAAAAAGTGAAAAGAACCTTCTTTCCTTCATAAAAAGCATAAATATTCGATTATTTCTACAAACTAATACTAACATTTTATGAAAGGAAATAAGATATGAAAAAAACAAATGCTTTCATAATCGGTCTTCTTTTCTTTACATTTTTGTCTACTCTACCTACTGATGTGCTTGCCAATAGCCATGACAATATTTATGTTATTCAAGCTGGAGATACCTTACCCGAGATTGCAAAAAAATTTGAAACCTCTTTAGATGAGCTAAAAATAAGCAATGGACTCCAGTCTGATTTATTGGTAGTTGGCCAAAAGCTTTGGGTTCCCATTACCTATGAGGTTGGTGCTGGAGACACCTTACAAGAAATTGCTTCCCGGTTTCATTCATCCCCCGAACAAATTAAAGCAACAAATAAACTTTCAACTGAACAGCTTGTTCCAGGGCAGATTCTTAAAATTGCTCCAAAAAGAATGAATATGCAAGGCGAACATATTTTAATGACAAAAGAAGAATTTAAGGAATGGCTTATCAACCAAAAAATCAAACGAAAAGTAACCCTCATCCAACAGCATCACACATGGGTGCCAGACTATAGTCGATTTAACGGATCCAATCACTTTGGACTTTTAACGGGAATGGAAAATTTCCATAGAAACACGATGGGCTGGAAGCATATAGCCCAAAACATTACGACCTTTCCAGATGGAATGGTTGCTGTTTCAAGACCACTATACATTGCCCCAGAAGGTACCATCGGCAGCAAAGCTAACTCTATCGGAATTGCAATTGAACACATTGGAAACTTTGACCTTGGTCAAGATGTTATGACCAAAGAACAAAGTGACACAATTATTTATGTTAATGCTATCCTGTGCCTCAAATTTGGACTAACCCCTTCGATTGATAGCATCACCTATCATCATTGGTGGGATTTACGAAATGGGGAAAGGGTGTTGGATAAAGGACCAGACTACAATGTGAAGACCTGTCCGGGAACAGGATTTTTCGGAGGAAACTCCACAACTAGTGCCGAAAAATACTTTTATCCTCTCATCACTCGTAAAATGGGAGAGCTTCAAAAGGATCTGAAGTAAAACAAATCCCACTCACCTATATGAGTGGGATTCCTTAATGGCAGGTTTGCTACCCGCTCTCTTTTCAAGCTTACGAAATAAGCTAAATCAAGATATGTTCTTTCTTAAAATACTCCGGTTGTTCCCGCTTAAATTCATATAAATGTGCAATCCCTTTTGTGATATGTTCATTTACAATTTCTTCTGTTGCTACAACATCTTTATTCTGCAAAGCATGAAAGATGGCTCTATGCTCATCTAAAATAGCTATCCACTCTGAGGCCTTCGTTGTGATTAAACGTAGCATTCTAACGCGTTTATACTGCCCATTCAATTGATTGATTCCTTGCCAAATACGGTCCATTCCTAACCCTTTATAAATGAGTTCGTGAAATTCATCATCATAGGCTAAAAATTCCTTGGGATTTTCTTCTCGTAGAGCAATTTCTTGTAGCGTTAAACATTTTTCTAATTTATATAATGTTTCAGATGTTAAATTTTTCGTTGCCTCACGAATGACAGCAAGCTCAACTGCTTTCCTCATAAATCGGGATTCCTCAATCTGCTTCGGATCTATTAAAGACACAAACGTCCCAATCTGCGGCTTTACATCAATTAAATCCTCCTTCGCAAGTTGCATCAGTGCTTCTCTAATCGGAGTTCTGCTCACACTAAGTACGGCCCCAATTTCACTCTCTGATACCGGAGTACCCGGCTTTAACGATAAATCTATAATTTTTTCATATAAATAGGAGTATACAAATTCCCTTCTCGTACCCCTATCATTTTTTCTAACTTGATTGTATTTCACCGATACCCTCTCCTTGAACGAGTCTCACCCTTTATGAAAACGCTTGCTTTTATATTAGTATAGTAGCATATTATTATTCTACTAATCAATTTTATATTAGTAATGAGGTACCATTTTATCCAAAATAAAAGCCTTAGCTAATCGCTAAGGCCCTTTATACTTACATATTTAAAAATTTCACGCAAACTGGGTATGGTACGGTAATATCTGAATCGATAAGCGTTAATTTTCCTGTTTGTTCGTCTCTTGCATATAACACTAGGTTGCTTGATTCTTGATTTGAACCCACAATGAATTTTTCGGTTGGGTCAAATACAAAATCACGCGGCCAATCTCCTTCTGATGAGACCATTTCTACTAGTTTGAGTTCGCCTGTTGACTCATTCACCTGAAAGACAGCGATGCTATTATGTCCACGGTTTGACACATATACAAATTTTCCGTCTTTCGAAATATGAATGGCACTACCCTGACTGTTCTCAGTAAAATTCTCTGGAATCGTTGAAATATACTGAAGCTCATCAAAACTGCCATTACTACTATCATAAGATAAAGCAATCACTTCATTACTTAGTTCCGTCATCAAGTATGCGTATTTTCCATTTGGATGGAGAGCAATATGTCTTGGCCCGCTTCCTGGTCGAACCGTTAAGCAATTTACCTCCCTTAGCGTTCCGTTGTCTATTTCATATGTAATAAGTTTATCGATTCCTAAATCGACTGCCACCACATACTTTTCATCTGGTGTAAAACCTGAAAAATGTGTATGCGGTTTTTCCTGTCTTTCATGTGGTCCTGTTCCCTCATGTGCAACGATTGATTGCGAAGATTCGATTTTTCCACTTGCACTATTAACAGAATAAAGCTCGATGGTACCTTTATGATAATTTGCTGTAACAACTTGATTATTCGCCTTATTCACACTAACATGGCAAGGAGATGCTCCTTCTTCAACCTCATTGTTTACTAGTTGTAACTCGCCATTTTGAGCATCAATCGAGTAAGCTGCGACACCACCTGATTCTCCATCCTTTACCACTGAATATAGAAAGCGATTGTCCTGACTCACTGTGACATATGTAGGATTTCCTAAAGTGGCTGCAAGCTTTACGTCCTGTATTTTTTGTTCATCTGTATTTAATGTAAAGGTATAAACCCCTTTACTGTCCCCTTTTGTATAGGTACCAACATATCCAGTAAATTTGCTCATTTTGTAAACCCCTTTCGTTTAATCTATATTTTGTTGTTCCAGCTTGTTATTTCAACAAAACTCTTTGGTCGAGTAACTGTCGACTTTTGACTAGGTGTCATTTAAGACAATGTTCATCCACAACCCCTACCCGAAACAGATTATCCTTATCAGTAATATTCCTTTAGCATCTCTTCAATCGCGTAGGCTACTCCATCTTCTTCATTCGTTTTTGTATGAAATGTACAGAGGTTTAAAATTTCCTCATCAGCATTTCCCATTGCAACGCCTCGTCCTGCCATTTCTAGCATGCTTTTGTCGTTTAGATTATCTCCTAATGACATAACATCCTTCATTTCAATTCCCATGCTGTTTGCCAATTCCTTGAGTGCTAGTCCCTTTTTAGCCTCTGGATGGTTAAATTCAAGATTTAAATATCCGGAAGAAGTAATCACCACTCCACCCTCATCTTTTAACTCATTAAAGACTTTTTCGTGACTATCCTCATCTTCCGCAAAGCTTAACAGTTTATAAATTTTCAGATCATCGATTGCCTCCAACTGATCGTAATCCTCAACAAACTGTACACTCTCATTTTGAAAACGATATTCAATTTTTTGGTTGATTTCCTCGTCTGTCAATTCAGGTTGGACTGTTTTCCACCATCTAGTCATTCTATCAATAAATCGATCTCTTCCAAACGAAAATAATCCCTTATTTGTAAAAAACTCAGTATACATTTTTCCATTGTGACAGGCTGTGTACACTTTTTTACAAACCACTTTATCCATTGGAATATCTCGTAAAACATTTCCATCTATATCAAACGAACTAGCGCCGTTCAAGGTAATAATTGGGCAAGTTAGCCCCACTTCCTTAATAGGCATTATAGCAGCATCATAAGACCTTCCGGTTACAACAACAAATTTGATTCCTTTGTCCAATGCCTTTTGAATGGCACGCACATTTGCCTCACTAACTTTACTATTTTCATTTAATAGCGTCCCATCTAAATCCGAAGCAATTAGTTTCATCTCGAAAATCCTCTCTTTTACTAAATCAATTGCACCCATGCAAATTGTACTCTTACTTCATTTATTTCACCAATAATTAGTAATGGTATACTTCGCCTGTATAAAATTAAAAAACCTAAATAAACTGTCCTCAAAAAGAACCACCTTATTTAGGTTTTACCTGATTTACCAGTAACAATCCTAAATTCTATTATAACAAGATATACAATTATTACAAAATTATCGATAGATTGCATGAAAAAGGCTACTTCCGACAATACGCCGTTAGTAGCCTTTTTATTATTCTTCAATTGGATTTGGATTCAATGACCCATGTTTAATGATGCTAATTACAAATCCGATAATTCCACCTACAATAGCAGGCACAACCCAACCTAATCCTACTGAATATAAAGGTAAGATTGATGTAAATAGTTCATTAATAGCAGCAATTTTTACCCCAGCTGCATTTAAGCCATCATTAATTGAAAAGATGAATGTAAAGAATGTACTCATTTGGTATACTTCCTTGCGCCCCTTGAATAGAGGGTGTAAGAAGGTTAACGCCATTAAACTGATTGCTAAAGGATATAGCGCAACTAACACTGGAATTGAGAAGTTAATAATCGAACTTAACCCAAAATTTGAGATCACTGCACTGAATAAAGTAAAGATAACAGCCCACTGCTTATAAGAAAGAGCAGGAATTAGTTTTGAGAAATAAGCCGCACAAGATGTAATTAGACCAATACTTGTTGTTAAACACGCTGCCACAACGATTACTGCAAGGATGACCTTACCGTACCAGCCAAAAAAGTGTTGAGAAGAAGCAGCTAAAATAGAACCACCATTATCTAAAAACCCAAGGCCTTCTACACTTGTAGCACCTAAAAATGCTAATGAAGAATAAATGACCGCCAATAATACCCCAGCAACTAAGGCCACTTTACCAGTTGAAACCATGATTTCTTTCTTAGTTCTTGCACCGCGTTCTTTCATGATATTAATAATGATTATTCCAAAGACAAATGCAGCAAGTGCATCCATTGTGTTATAACCTTCCTGGAAGCCTTTAAAGAAGCTATTTGTCAAATAGGTTTCTGTTGGCTCTTGAATCGCTCCAATTGGATTAACAAATGCAGCGATAATAAGAATGGCAATCACCACTAATAAAATCGGTGTTAACAGTTTCCCTACAATATCAACAATCTTACTAGATTTAAGTGAAAAGTATAATGTAACCCCGAAAAAGACGATCGTAAATAACAATAAAGGTAAGTAATTTGATTGATTTTCTAAGAATGGAACGATCCCAATCTCATATGCAACTGTATTTGTTCTTGGTATTGCAAATAAAGGACCAATTGTCAAATAAAGAGCTACCGTAAAGAAAATTCCATATATCGGATTAACTCGGCCTGCTAATGATTCCAAATCACTCTTACCTGAGAAGGCCAAAGCCAATATGCCAAGAACAGGTAGGCCCACCCCAGTTATAATAAAGCCCGCATTTGCTGAAAAAACATTACCTCCTGCTAACTGACCTAATTGTACAGGAAAGATTAAATTCCCCGCCCCAAAGAATAATGCAAACAACATAAATCCTACCGCTACTATGTTGCCAAATGAATCTCTCGATGACATATCTATTCCTCCTAAAACACCCTAGACACCCTTATTAATAGAAGTTTTCCGGATAACATATCTAGAGCATAAAATTATACTAGTAAACTGTCTTGCTTACAAACCTCAATTTGATAGTCATTAATATATCACACAAAATATTCAAAATCAACACTTTTCAGAAAATAAAATTATATCAAAATATTTAATAATAAATGTAATTACTGGAATATAGTTCCATTGAACCAGAGGGACGGTTCTTGCGGTTCATATGAACTAGTATGCCCTCATTTCACATGCAGGAAAACGACCTGTATACATAGAATTTCATATACAAAATCTAAATGAATTGGAAGTGAAGATCAAATGAAGATTGCCGTTTTATCGGATATTCACGTAGGATTGAATCGAAAAAACACGGGGACGGACATTATGTCACAATTAACAAAATGGATTGCTAGCCACTCCCCTGATGTTTTTATCTTAGGTGGCGATTTAACAGCAGGTCCTGTTAAGAGCCTAAATCTGTTAAATCAATTGCAAGACGAATTTCCAAAACTGAAACTATTATTTGTACACGGAAATCATGATATCTACCATGATGATTCTAAAGTTGCTTATGAGAAGCTGTTGGAATTCCCAGGTAATCTAGGAAATGGACCAGTCGAATTGAACGACAACTGGGTAGTGATTGGTGATGGGGGCTGGTATGATTACACGTATGGTATCGAGGAATTTACAGAGGAGCAATTTATAGAAGGTACATATAATGACTTTACATGGCCAGATAAAATTAACGCCCATTGGCCAAACTCAGACCAGGTTGAAACGAAACAATACCTTAAAAAACTTGAGGATTGGCTTAGAGTCTATCAAGGGAAAAATATCATCATGGTCACACATGTTGTTCCTTTCTCTCGATATATTCAAATTAAGAATGACCCAAGCTGGGACTTCTTTAATTCTATGATGGGAAGTAAGTATTTTGGTAAGTTAGCAAAAAAATACGAAGTAAAAAAATATATTTTCGGACACATCCACACCAGATACCATGAGCAGTATAACGGAATTGAAGTCATCTGTAATCCTCTTGGCTATTACCCGCACGAATGGAATTCTATGAATGCTGAAGAAGAAATTTTCTCTACAATTAAAATCTTAGAGATTTAAATGTAACCTGCATCATTTGATGCGGGCTTTTTTTCGAATAAGAACTAATATCTTCGAACAAATTAAAAAAAACTCGATTCGAAAGGACTGTTTTACATGATAAAAAACAGCATCAGGGTCTTTATCGTTTTATGTTCGATAGTTGCAGCAGTTCTGCTTCCTAAAAAATCCTATATAAAATATCTACCTGTAACCTTATTTTCTACCAGTGTTCTACTTTTTGAAATCTTCTATTTTACTGTACATAAACTTTGGAAAGTAAAGGGTGGCGTTGGCGCAATGGTATGTGACACCTGTATATTAATTTTAGGACCGTATTTTTTTGCGAATTATTGGGTGTTCAGTCTATCGAAAGGAAAGTTAATCCCATACACCCTTATCAATCTTGTGGCTGATTGGATATACGCCTTTCCACTTGTTTCCTTATTAAGGAAGCTACACTTTTTTAAATTAAAAGTGAGTTCGGCTAGTTTTTTTACATTAATTTTCTCAAATGCTCTCATGAATTTTATCTTCCACAAATTTTATGAAAAATGCATCATCCCAAAGCAATCAACGAGTGATCAAGAACTTAGCCCAGCAGACTTTCTCTAATTGTTAACACAAAAATGAAAAGGGACCATATCATTCTTATGGTAAGAATGGTATGGTCCCTTTTTAATAATACTTTTATCAAACAGTCATTTAACGTGTTACTTCACTACAGTATCGGCCCCACCTTCGCCAAATACCATGATGACCACACATGTCATCCACCTGACTTTATTATAATTGATAGCGCTTTCATTATCAACAAAAACAATTCCCCAAGATTCGACACCAGAACCCAAAGGGACCACAGGGACGGTTCTAGTGGTCCTCCCCTTACTTGAACTCAACCCGTTTTCAACCCCTCATACTTAAGAGCTTGTCTTTCCATAAACCGGTGAAATGCTCCAATCGCAAAACCTAGCCAAGTAGCACTAGCAAAATAGCCCCCTACTATATCGGTAGGGTAATGAACTCCTAAATAGATTCTACTTAGTCCAATTCCTAAAATCATCATCCCACTCAATACGAACAAGACCATGCGCTCCCACCTGACCGGAATATGCCGCCACAACAAAAACGTCAAAATTCCATAAAACGTGACAGCATTCACGGCATGGCCACTTGGAAAACTATAGCCTGAGATTTCAACCAATCTGTAAAAATCCGGTCTAGCCCGTTTAAACAGCTCTTTTAGAATAAAATTCAATATCGGTGAACCAACCATAACCCCAATAAATAAAATTAATTCACGGCGGTGGTCCAACACTTTATACAGAAAAAACAATAGGATGAGAGAATTGATAATAATAACCGGTGCCGATCCAATAAAAGATAGAAACTTCATTAAAGTGGTAAGCCACCCTGACTCCCATCCTTGTACCACGGAAATCACTCGACTATCAAAGCGAATAATATCATGGCTATGTACAAAATAAGACAATAAGCTGAACAAACTAAGGGAAAAAAGACAAATGGTAAAAGCCACTGATAGCTGAAACTTTAAGTTCATGTACGCCACACTCTTTTTTTTAACTCTTAGTATTTTTGACTTAAAGAAAATTATACAATTGAAGTATTCCACGTATCGAAACTGGGTGTGATAAAATAGAGGAACATACTATAGTATTTGTAGGAAAAGGTTGTGTAATGTTTGAAACGAATGCTTGCGATTAGTGATATTCATGGTGATATAGACAAATTTGAGCGGCTATTAGAGCTTGTTCAATATGATGACAAAATCGATCAGCTTTTGCTGTTAGGAGACTATGTAGATCGTGGGCCTAACTCAAGAGCAGTTATAAATAAAGTTATTGAATTACGAAATAAGGGCGCGATTGCATTAATTGGCAACCACGAAAAAATGATGTTGGAAGCTTTCCGTGCCGATTCAATGAGCGTTAAAAGATGGTTCTACAATGGTGGCATTAAAACCTTACAAAACTACGGCTACCATATTGAAAAAGATGATGCGAAATATTGGTACACAACAGAGGAAATGCCAAACCTTCTTCAAATAAACAAAGAAATTCGCCCTCATTTAGAAACCTTAAAGGAATTTCCTTACTATTATGAGACAGACACTCATATTTTTGTCCATGCAGGGGTTCATCCTGAAACACCATTGGAGTCAACTGACCCTCATTTATTAGTATGGATTCGTGAGGAGTTTCACAATGGATATGCTGGCGAAAAGACCGTTGTCTTTGGCCATACACCAACCAAATACTTACATAAAAGCAATGAAATGTATTTCGGTAATAATAATATCGTTGGCATTGATGGCGGCTGTGCATATGGCGGTAGACTTTATTGCTTTGACGCTACGAATTCACAAATTTTTTATGTTGAATAAGCTACATAAGGACGGTTCAAAGTGTACCAGGAGAACCGTCCCTATGGTTCCTAATAATCTCCACAAATTTTGTTGTGGCGGGTGATAGTGGAGTGGTTTTTACGTAACAGATACCGATACTTCGTTTTGGGATTTCTTCTGTTAGGTGCACCTCATGCAAGATGCCCTTTTTTAGATACTCTTGGGAAAATTCTTTGGTAACAGAGGCAATTCCCAGATTGATTTTCGCAAACTCTAGTAATAAATCGTGTGAGCCCAGTTCAAACTCCGGGGATATCCGAAGCCCCTTAGATAATAAAAATTCCTCCACATATTTTCGAGATATAGATTTGGGTTCTAGAAAAATTAAGGGATGTTTGGTCAATTCAGCCATACTAACTGACTGTGGTAATAAACGCTTATAATTTTTTCCGCATACAAAAATATCGTGGATATCCATGCACGGTATTTGCACTAAAGCAGAGTCATCCACTGGAAAGTTACATATCGAAAGATCAACCTCTCCTAACTTTACTAAAGATATCAGCTCCTGGGTTGTCCCATTTTCAATTTTAAACTTTATATTAGGGTATTCCGTGTGGAAGATTTCTAAATACGGTAGCAAAAAATACTTTGAGATGGTATCCCCTACGCCAATTCTCAACTCTCCCTTTGCTAAATTCTTAAATTCTAAAATCATTTCCTCACCGACATTGATAAGATTCATAGCAGAATGAACATATTCATAGAGAAGCTTACCTTCATCTGTCAATGAAACTCCTTTTGGTGTGCGATTAAAAAGCCGTATATCCAATTCTTTTTCTAACTGCATCATCGATTGACTGACTGCAGGCTGTGTCATGAACAGTTCCTTTGCAGCTTTTGAAAAGCTCCCATTTTTAGAAACTACACTAAAAACCTTATATAAATCTAATTTCCCAATCATATAAATTCTCCTTATACCCAGTATTAGTTATATTAACTTTACTTATATCACATTATAGATGTATAGTACTAGTGGGTATTATTTAATATTAATCTTATCAGCATGTAGGAGTGATTCTTTTGGAAAGAGTAGTTGGAACAGTTGTAAGAGGTTTACGTGGACCAATTATCAATAAAGGCGATAACATTGAGCAAATGGTTGTTGAAACTGTATTAACAGCTTCTGAAGTTGAAGGTTTTGCTATTCAAGACAAAGATATCGTTACAATTACTGAATCGATTGTTGCTCGTGCACAAGGAAACTATGCAACAATTAACGATATTGCACAGGATGTACAAGCTAAGTTTGGCGATGACACTGTCGGCGTGATTTTTCCAATTTTAAGCCGTAACCGTTTTGCAATCTGTCTTCGTGGGATTGCAAAAGGTGCAAAAAAAATTGTTCTTATGTTAAGTTATCCTTCAGATGAAGTGGGTAACCATTTAGTTGATATTGATTTACTAGATGAAAAAGGCGTAAATCCTTGGACTGATGTATTAACAGAACAACAATTCCGTGAACTTTTCGGACATAATAAACATCCTTTTACTGGGGTGGATTACATTGATTACTATAAATCATTAATCGAAGAATATGGGGTTGAATGTGAAGTCATTTTCTCAAATAACCCAAAAACCATTCTTGATTACACAAAGAGTGTACTAACTTGTGACATTCACACAAGATTCCGTACTAAGAAAATTTTAAAAGCAAACGGCGGCGAAAAAGTATATAGCCTTGATAATATTCTTTCAGAGTCAAATAACGGCAGCGGCTGTAACGAACAATATGGTTTACTTGGTTCAAATAAAGCAACTGAGGAAAGTGTGAAGCTATTCCCACGTAACTGCCAACCTATCGTTGATAAGATCCAAGAGGTTCTTAAAGAGAAAACTGGTAAAACGGTTGAAGTTATGGTGTACGGTGACGGTGCTTTTAAAGATCCTGTCGGAAAAATTTGGGAGCTTGCTGACCCAGTTGTTTCCCCTGCATACACAGCAGGTCTTGAAGGGACTCCAAATGAGGTTAAATTGAAGTATCTTGCTGATAACAATTTTGCTGACTTAAAAGGTGAAGAACTTAAAAAGGCTATCTCTGAGTTCATTGAAAACAAAGAAGGCGACCTTGTAGGGCAAATGGAAGCACAAGGCACAACACCTAGAAGACTTACTGACCTTATCGGTTCTCTTTCTGATTTAACATCAGGAAGTGGCGATAAAGGTACTCCATTCATCTACATCCAAGGTTATTTTGATAACTATACAAAATAATAAAACAGCCAGTCCCTCGCGAAAGGATGCGGGGGATTTTTTTATCGGAAACATGTTTCATTTTTACGGATTGTGGTATTCTCTTACTAAAAGAAAATAGATAGGCTACGAGAAAGGATGATATTTTGTTAGATATACTTAGTTTCAATTGGGAGGCCCTGCTAATCAAAGTAGGAATTATTGTTTTAAAAATAATTGGGATTTTCATTGCGTTTATCATTGTAAAAAAAATCGGGAACAAAGTAATTGACCGCACCTTTACGAGATTACAGGAAAAACAAAATGTTTCCATAGGAAGAGCCCATACGCTTCAAAAGCTAATGGAAAATGTCCTCTCTTATACGTTGATTTTTATATTTGTCGCGTCCTTATTCAGTATTTTTAATATCTCTGTTGCAAGTCTAATTGCAGGTGCAGGAATCGTGGGACTAGCCATCGGTTTTGGAGCCCAAGGACTTGTGAGCGATGTTGTAACCGGCTTTTTCTTACTACTTGAAAAGCAAATTGATGTGAATGATTATGTAACAATCGGGGCTATTGATGGAGTTGTGGAAGCTGTAGGATTACGTACCACTCAAATTCGAGGCTTCGATGGCACCTTGCACTATATTCCGAACCGAGACATCACAAGTGTGAGTAATCATTCACGGGGAAATATGCGTGCCCTTGTTGACATAGGAATTGCCTATGGAGAAGACATCGATAAAGCCATAACTGTCATGCAAGAAGTATGTGACCAAATAGCAGCTGATAACCCTGTTATTGTGGAAGGCCCAAATGTCATTGGAGTTCAAGCACTTGGTGCATCAGATGTGGTTCTACGTGTCATTGCCAAAACAGAAAATGGCGAACATTGGGGTGTCGAGCGTCAGCTTCGAAAAGCAATTAAAGAAGCTTTTGATGCAAATGGAATTGAAATCCCATTCCCACATCAAGTTACCATTCATCGAAATGGAGAAAACCCAGAAAAAATGGTACAAAGTTAATTTAAAAAAGGGGCAACCAGTCAAAACTGGTGCCCCTTATCTTTTTATTTAGTAAAATCAACGACTTCTGTTTGATCTAAAGTAATCATTGTCTCACTTGGCTTTGTTTCAGCAATGATTTTTCCATTTCTGAATGAATAGCGAACCTTTGCTTGTTTACGGATTGTTTCGTACTCATTTTCAGCAGACATGACAACGAAGTTTGCTGGTTTTCCTACTTCAATTCCATAGCGATCTTCAATGTGTAGAGTTTTTGCACTATTTGCTGTAACCAAATCAATCGAATTGATAATTTGCTCATATCCCATTAATTGAGATGCGTGAATTCCCATATGGAGAACCTGAAGCATATTGCCTGTTCCTAGTGGATACCATGGGTCAAAAATATCATCATGACCGAAGCATACATTTAATCCGGCTTCAAGGAGCTCTTTTACACGAGTGAGTCCTCTGCGTTTTGGATACGTATCAAACCGTCCTTGTAAATGAATGTTTACAAGCGGATTCGATACAAAATTGATATTTGAAAGCTTTAATAAGCGGAAAAGCTTGTACGTATATGCATCATTATAAGAACCCATCGCTGTTGTATGGCTTGCTGTTGTGCGCGTTCCAAGTCCACGCTCATACGCTTCCTTCGCAACTACCTCAACAAATCTAGATTGTTCATCATCAATTTCATCACAATGGATATCGACCAAACGGTCATATTTTTCCGCTAAATCAAAGGCAATTTTCATTGACTCGACACCATATTCACGTGTGAATTCAAAATGTGGAATACCACCAACGACATCAGCACCCATTTTAAGGGCTTCTTCAAGCAATTCGGCCCCATTTGGATAGGATAAAATTCCTTCTTGTGGAAATGCCACAAGTTGAATGTCTACATAATCCTTCATTTCCTCTTTCACTTCAAGCATTGCTTTTAATGCCGTTAGGGTAGGGTCTGTTACATCAACATGTGTACGAATATGCCCGATTCCTTGAGCAATTTGCCATTTTATCGCTGTTTTCGAACGATTTTTCACGTCCTCATGTGTCAAAAATGCTTTCCGTTGTGTCCAGCGCTGGATTCCTTCAAATAAAGTTCCGCTTTGATTCCACTCTGGTTCACCAGCCGTTAAAGTCGTATCCAAGTGGATATGTGGCTCAATGAAGGGCGGCAAAACAAGCGCGCCACCAACATCAATAACTTCTTCGTTCGCCACTACTTCACCTAGTTCTTGCGTAACCTTCTCAAATTGACCATCTTTAATAGATAAATGCCAGAGACCTTCTTTTCCTCGTAATGTTGCATTTTTAATAATCAACAGATATCACCTTTGCTTCCTTAACTTTTTTAATAGCCGCTACTTTCATGAATACGTAGTAAATAACTGCTGTTCCTAGTAATGCATTCAGTGGTGTAATTCCAGGCGCAACTTGCGCAAATCCTACACCGACAGCCCATGCTGAAATTGAGATCCAGTTTACTGATTTAAACTTCATTTCCTCAAATGCAGCATATTCTCTGCGTTTTACAAAGAAGTAATCTGTAATGATGATGGCACCAATAGATGGAATTGCTGCACCAAGAAGTGTCAAAAACCCAACAAAATTGTTGTACATCCACATTGCAAGTATCGTTCCTACTAAACCATTTACTACTACAAATACCTTCTTCGGAACCTTCGTAATATTCGCAAACCCTAAGCCTGATGCATAAAGAGCATTGTCATTTGTTGTCCAAATATTTAACCCCAATACGATAATTGCTGGAATCATTAATCCTTGTAGGAACATCACCTCTGAAATATCCGCCAAACCATAAGACATAGACCCGATTGCACCGAATAAGAACATTAAAGAGTTACCTAAGAAAAAGGCAATCACGGTTGCTACAACCGCCGAGCGTGACGTTTTTGCAAATCGTGCGAAGTCAGGTGTTAACGTCCCCGCACTAATAAATGACCCGACACAAATCGTTAGTGCTGCTGAAATTGTCATTGACACAGTTGGCTTATACTCCATCAGAGCCGATAGTCCACCCAATGATTGAGTAGCTTCCACTGCTGAATAACTACCAAGTACCGCAATCGCGGGTACCGCTACAAAACCTAAAATAACCAGTGCTTTCATACCAAAAATGGAAGTTGCTGTCATTGCTAATCCAAAGGTGAAGATTAAGGTATACACATTCCAATCCATTGCATTTGCAACTGGAACTGCAAACATTGCGACACCTACTCCAAACCAACCAACCTGTGTAAATCCTAATAAAAAGGATGGTAGATAAGATCCCTTATCACCAAACGCATATTTCGCCAAAAGATGTGTTGATAGTCCCGTCTTCGATGCTATATAAGCAAGGACCCCAGTATATATACCGAGCGCTAGATTCCCTGCTAACACAATTAAGATAAACTGAGTAAAAGTTAGACCCATTCCAATTTCTCCACCTGCAAGCATACTTGCTGAGAAAAATGTAAGGCCTAGCATAACTGATAAAGTCTTCCAAAAACCATTTCGACTAGATTGTGGTACTGCTTGCCATGAAAACTCTGAATCGATTTTTTTCATGATTTATTCCTCCTGTATGATCAATTCCGATACCAGAAGAAAGCAGAAAAAAAGAGGCTAATCACCAGGATTCCTGACAATTAGCCTCTTCATCTACTAGAAGGCACAGGGAAAAATTGCATACAAAACCCCACGCATTCTAATAAAATCCGCCGTCCTTGTCAGCCTCTCTGGACTGAATTAAAGGTACCAGTTATTTAACTAAACTCATTATTTCAGAAAATTAATTTCCCGTCAATCATTTTTTGGTTGGTAATGGCTGCCATAAAAAATGAGAAAGGCGGTGTAACTCTGCCTTTCTCTAATCTACGGGCCTATTACTCTTCCATTACCAGACGTCTTTTTCTTGAAATAATGAACATCACTGCTCCCGCTACTAGCAAAGAAGTCCCAAGTAAAAGCCAATTATAATGGTTTGTTGCTGTTTGAGGTAATTTACCTTTGGATGTAGTTTTCTTTGAATCATTTTTTGTATCTTTATAAGTATCCTTTAATGCGTATTAATTCACTAGTTCCCTTATATACACCGAAGCGAACACCATTCCACATTTAACTGAAAAATCTCCGCTTAATTAGATTTTGCTTGGTTATTCAAATAAGGACAAGAACACCTTATTTAATAGGGAAAGAGTTTTATCTCAAAATTCATGCATTGCGATGATCCGTATGGGGGATGAAGAACCCCCACCGAATGAAGTTGGTTTCACCTTATAATTTCTTCCGAAGCTCGGATGCTACTAATTGCATATCTTCAAGAAGCAGTGGATACAAATTCGGCCTTCTCCTAGCCGCAAGGGGATGGTACGCCACAGTCGTTTGATAGCCATTCATTTGATAGAAATTGCCCCTAAGCCCTTTGACTTCAAGCTCTTGGTCCTGAAAAAAGGATTGCACTGCCACATTGCCTAGACAAATAATGAGCTTTGGTTTCTGTTCCTCCAATTGGGCATATAGATGCTTCATGCAGATTTCCCTTGTCTTCCCTTTATCATAAGCACGTTTGGGCTGTCTTTTTACAATATAAGTAACATACATCTGCTCTTCATCTATCCCTGCCTCATGTGCTGCTTTCTGCAAGGTCTGCCTTGTTCCACAAACCATAGGATTCCCTTCACGATCTTCACGTGCACCCGGATTATCCAAAATAATCATAATCGGCGCCTTCGGGTTACCTTCTCCCCAGATCATCCGTGACCCATGCTCATACAACCCACATTCCTTGCAGTCTCTCTGGTCCTCAGGTGTCGGGTCCTCGTTCCACATTATCGGACAAAATGAATTCACTGTCTTCACACTCCTTAAAGTTAGGGTAACCAACACTCGGGAAAAATCTGATATTCGTTAAAAATTTAGGCATTACTAATAGAAAAGCCCTTTAAGAAAGGAACTGCCCTATGAAAAATATCAGGATGATCTATTTAAATGATATTAAAAATACGTTAACGAATTGGGTTGCGGCCGTTGTTATCTTATCTCTTATCCTCCTCCCTTCCCTTTATGCATGGTTCAACATCAAAGCTTCTTGGGACCCTTATGGCAATACCGATCAAATTCCAGTTGGCGTTGTTAGTGAAGACCAAGGCGCAATGGTTGAGGATAAAGAAATTCACGCGGGGAGTGACATAACAAAAACGCTAAAGAATAATCATTCGTTTGAATGGCATTTCATTGATTTTGATCAAGCAATTAAGGACGTAAAATCAGGAGAACTTTATGCGGCAATCGTCATCCCCTCCGATTTTTCTGAAAAACTCGGAACAGTTATAAGCGACCAGCCGACAAAAGCGACGATACAATATTATGTAAACGAAAAAGTGAACGCGATTTCCCCGAAAATTACCGAAAAAGGCGCAAGTGTTATTACCGAACAAATTACTAGTCAGTTTATCTCCACTGTAAATGGGATTATCTTTGATACTTTTAATAAACTTGGCCTTGAGATGGAACGAAACTTACCTGATATCGAACGATTTCAAACCTATGTCTTTTCAGTAGAAGAAAAAATGCCAACCATTAAATCATCACTTGATGATGCATATAGAGAAATAAATCAAGCAGAAGTAGTAATCGGGGATATTCAAGGATTAATTCCGAAGGCAAATAATATCACAAATCAAGCCTTAAAATCGATTGAAGATGCGAATGCATTCCTAACAAAAGCAGAGGCCCGCTTCAATGAATTGTCACCTATCATAAAAAAAGATTTGGCAAAGGTCCAGAACGCAACACAGGTAGTGGATGATTATATTCAATCTGTAGACATAAATTCTGCGGATGTAACAAAAGCCGAGTCGGATTTAGAGTCATTAAAAAATCTACTTATGGACTTGAAAAATGGGAATGAGAATCAGGGTATCAACAACAGCATTCAGCAACTAGAGTTACTTACACAAGATCAATCGAATGGGCAACTAAATGAAATCCAAACGGAACTCAATAAGCTCAAGGAACAGTACAATAGTCAATTACAAAGCCAAGATGTAGAGATAGAGAACACCATACAAAGTGTAAATTCCATCCAACAACAAATCAATGACATAAAAGAACAATCACAGGCAACTATACCTAGCTTAGAAGATATTCAAAACGATTCAAGAAACATAAAAAACCAGGTCGAGACCTTCATCAATCAATACAACAATGAAGTCGAGCCAAACATTCAAGCACAGTTTCAACATGCAAAAGATACGCTTCTAGGAGCTAAGGAAATTATTCTTGAAATACAACAAATCATACCAAGGATTGAATCAATTCTAGGGAATGCTAACGGTCAGCTCCAGGAAGGAAAAAACATTATCACAAGCGCACGAAATCAATACCCTTATCTCAATCAAAAGGTCCATGACCTTGCCGATAAAATACGAGACCTTAATCAAAAGGCCAATATCAACGATCTTATAGAATTACTGCGGAACGATCCTGTGGCAGAAAGAGGCTTCTTTGCTGAGCCCGTTGTTTTAGATTCTCATAAAATTTTCCCCATTCCTAATTACGGGACAGGCATGACACCATTTTATACCGTCTTATCATTATGGGTCGGTGGATTATTGATGATTTCCCTGCTTGCTATTGATGCACATGAATTTAAAAATATAGCAGGAAGAGATGAGTATTTTGGAAAAGTCCTAACCTTTTTGACAATCGGGGTATTACAAACCATTATTGTTACCGCAGGAGACATGTGGCTACTAGGAGTGGAGGTAGAATCGCCTTTTTACTTTATTTTGTTTAGTATTTTTATTAGCCTCATCTTTGTAATGATGATTTACACCCTAGTATCTGTACTCGGCAATGTCGGAAAGGCTCTAGCAATTGTGCTTCTTGTTTTACAAATTTCAAGTTCAGGTGGCACTTTCCCGGTTGTCCTTTTGCCTAACTTTTTTCAATACATTCACCCTTACCTTCCATTTACCTATGCAATCAGTTTAACGAGAGAAGCCGTAGGAGGAATTGTCTGGGAGACGGTTTACTATGATCTCTTTATCCTTACCTTATTCGGCATAGCCGCCATCATTTTTGGTGCATTGCTTAAGGAACCTATAAATAAGCTTGGTGCACCAATCAAACAAAGATTAAAAAAATCTGGACTGTTTCATTAAGTCCAGATTTTTCTCTATAGAACATTCTCACTAACGATTTGAACAATAAGCAAGACTGTCACAATCCGTAAAATTGGTTTGACATATTGAGGCTTTATTTTTTGCGCAATACGCACTCCTATTTGTGCCCCTGTAAAAGAGCCTAGCATCAGTGCTAATGCAACAGGCCAAATAATTTGACCTGTTACAATATAGGTCATTGCAGCACCAAAACAACTTGAAAATGTCGCAAGCCTGACTAATCCAACCGCACGAATGTATGCGATATTCAGATGATTATATAAATAAAGCATTAATGTCCCCTGTCCTGGTCCAAATAATCCATCATAGATTCCGATACTATATAGTCCAGGTGCACTAATTTTATTGAACTTCAATGGCTCATTTCCCGTGAAATCCCCTTTTCCGACAAATGAAACAATAAAAGCAAATAGTAGCAGGACAATCGCCACAATGTACATGTTTTCAGCTGAAATTCTTGATGCGATAAAGCCCCCGCTAATCCCACCCGAAAGACTAACAGGTATAATCCACATCGATTCTTTTAAAGAGAGTTCCTTTTTCCGTAGTAGGTAGAAGAAACTCGAGAATGAACTAATCGTATTGGAAACCTTATTCGCTCCGATTGCCGAATGAACAGGTACACCTAAAATTAGCATCGACGGCAAACTGATTAATCCCCCGCCACCAGCAAGCGTCCCCAAAGTCGTCGCACAAATCCCTATAAAAAATAGAATAATATATTCCATTCATACCACCCCTTGTACCTTAAGTATAGTAGGAAAAGGGTGATTAATAAAATTAATCTTTATTATCGAAACGGATAAATTTTTCTTATAACCAAGGACACAAAATGTTAAAGGAATTTTCACATTTATCTATTAGGTTTTCTTTTAAAATAAGGATATAAATAAGAAAGGAAGTGGAAAGTTTGTTACTAAAAGCTCGAACCGAATCTGATGAATTGTTAACTTTAAGATCGTTAAATATTCGAACGGATTTAACAACAAAAGAAAAGTTTCATTATCAAAACCTTGAAAGAGGTTATGAGGGAGAACTAAGGTTTGATTCCATGATAGAGGACCTTAGTGAAGAAAGGTATATTATCAATGACTTGTTGCTGGAAGTGAACAACTCCTTTTTCCAAATTGATACTTTGCTTATTTCACAGGGCATTATACACCCTTTAGATATAAAAAATTTTCAAGGGGACTGTTACCTTAGATCAGACAATCTTTATTCTGTGACAACCGGCCGTGAATATAAAAACCCTATAAATCAATTAAACAGAAGCGCTTCTCTATTCCGCCAACTACTCCAGAACCTTCACCAACATTTCCTAGTGGATGCCTCCATTATTTTTATCAATCCAGAATTCACATTATACCAAGCACCCCTTGAACAGCCTTTTATTTTACCCACTCAAATAAATCGATTTCTGAGAGATTTAAATAAGGGTTCGTCTCAGTTAAATGACGGGCACAGGAAACTTGCCCAAAAGTTACTGGAATTGCATCAACCAAAACATCCGTTTGCAAAATTGCCAGTCTATACTTATGAAAAACTTAAAAAGGGTACTTTTTGTAAAAACTGCAAGTCCTTTCGGATTACAATTAAACACCATCATCTAGTTTGTAATAACTGTGGGGTGCAGGAAAAAATAGACCAAGCTATATTGCGCAATGTGAAGGAGTTTTGTTTACTATTTCCCAATCATAAAATTACAACCCAAGCCATTTATGACTGGTGCAAACTGGACTTATGCAAGCGTACATATACCAGAGCCTTAAAGACAAACTATAATACTATTGGTAGCACAAAGAATACTTACTATAAATAGGTCTTAGAAAAAAATATTGTTGGATAAACCGCCCCGTCTGGCCATTCAGATGGGGTTTTTGTATTTTGTCCGAATGACGCTTCGATTCGGTCTCGTTTTCGCAGCTTTTCCTCGCTTCTGTCCAAATCAACC
>NZ_HE610986.1:1091670-1190789 GCF_000285535.1 Bacillus timonensis
AATCAACCCCTCATTCGGACTCTCTTTCACATCTTTCATCTCCCTTTTGTCCAAATCAAGTCCTTTTTCTGACTCTAGCACTCTCTTTTTCTCTTGCTTTGTCCAAATGAGCCCCTGTTTCGGACTTATTTTCACAGCTTTCATCTCCCCTCTGTCCAAATCATGCCCTCTTTCTGACCCTAGCACTCTCTTTTTCTCTTGCTTTGTCTGAATGAGCCCCTGTTTCGGACTCATTTTCACATCTTTCATCTCCCTCCTGTCCAAATCAAAAGCCCACTTCCCAAATCAAAATGCAGAAAGCCAGCCTGTCTTAGTCTGCCAGGCTGGCTTTCATATCCTACTCCAACTAACTTATTGTATTCTCCCGAAGATTAAACTGACTGTTGTACATATCAAAGTAAAAGCCTTTTTTCTGTATAAGCTCTTGATGTGTACCTGACTCAATGATTTCTCCTTGTTGAACAACCAATATGCGATCAGCATTTTCAATGGTTTTCAAGCGGTGAGCAATGATAAATGAAGACACAAAAAAAGCCACTTGCTCAATTTTTAAGCAAGTGGCTTTCCATTCTTTTCTTATCCCATAATAAGCAAATAAATAAAGAATACTACCATTACAACTAATCCAAAAGGTACACCAAATTTCGCCCATTCTTTACTTGTGATTCCAAGTTTGTTCGCTGAAATGATATTTGGAATATTTCCTGGGATTAGCATTCCACCACTAATGATTAGTCCAAGCAACAAGAAACGAATGGTTTCCGCGTTCATAGATGGACTAATTTCGGCAGCAGCTAGTGTGGCGTTATCGAGAATGGCTGAAATCATATTGATCCAGTATAAAACTCCTGGTTGTAAATGAAGTAAATACTCATTTACTAATGGTTCATAACCTGCCCCTAGTAATGTTAGCCCCATTACAAACAAGTAAATTTTAAACGAACGAATAATAATTTCAGAGTAGCTTTCTGCCTGGTTGTCCCCATCCAAGCCACCTGCACCCTCAATTGGTTTTAATGCAAAGAATGCTACAATACCAATCGCAATTACTGCAATAATAACTTCAACACCAATCAAATCAAAAAGGTAAAAGAAATCCTCATTTAATTTATTTGTTGTGATGGTTGATAGTGGTTCCCCGACTGGTGTAAGTACGGCACCTAACCCAATCGAAAAACAAGCTAGGATAACAGTTCGTATTTCCGTTTTGCGGTCCAAACTTAAGGTACTTACAATCGATACGAGCACGATCGCAGCAATAATTGCAGTAATCACACTGGACAATAGTCCTAAAATCACAATGATTATTGCAAGAAATAGACGAATATCCATTTTGTGGCTAACGTTTAATATTGCCCCTTCAATTGGCTTCTTAAGCCACTTGAATAACAAGCCCGCTATAAGCACTGCAAGTGTAATGAAAATCGGGTCTTTCAAAGCATGAATGAATAATTCTAGATTAAAGACGCCACTTACTAGTGCCGCAAGAAAACCCATAACAAATAAAAAGGGTTCTAAGTTTCGTTCAATTGGTTTTATAACGAAAGGTAAAAATAGAACGAGTAGTAAAATAATGATAAGTCCTGCAAACAAAGTTTATTCCTCCGATCCTTGTAGTCATGACTACTTTTAATAGTAAACCTTATGTAGTGCTGGTAGATTTCATATTTTCTCTATGATAACGTTATCCCGACTCTTTTTATTTTAGCATACTTTTCAGAAGATACTTTACAAAAATTCTTTCCACATGAATATCCTACTACCTATTAATATCATATAATATGTTTACCCCTCACCGATGAAATCCGAAAGTTTTTCATTATAAATTGAGTTAAATATCTCATTGAACTCAATAACCGCATATTTAAAGGAGTTTGTGGTGAATGATTCGGAATATGGCACCATTTCTAAGATAGAACTAGATTATGTCGACTAGAATTGGTCTTACGAAGCCTTAAGACGAAATATGTGGGAATACCGCGGTTGCAACCTATCTTTAATCATTGATATACTTACGACTAGTTAAGCAAACTGTACATTACTATTTATTTCACAAGATGCACACTTGTGAAAATATTCACAAATAGGGAGTTGATAAGATGGGATCTGGTATCCAATCTGAGCAAAATCGCAATGAAGCGCAGAGCGATGATTATTCATTGGATAGAGTACCACTTAACAAGAGAAACATGGGTTGGTTAAGTATAACGAATATTACATTCGGAATTGCAACGGCTATTTTTTATTTTCAAATGGGAAGTGTTATGGCGCTTCAGTTTGGTGCTATTAACGCTATCATTTCCGCTATATATGCGATTATCGTTGCCGGTATTCTTGGAACATTCATTGCGTACTTATCTGCAAAGTCTGGTATGAACGTCAATTTATTATCAAGGGGTGGCGGATTCGGCTATATTGGCGCATCATTGACCTCCATTATTTATGCCACAAATTTCATCATGTATTGTGCACTTGAAGGTTTAATTCTAGTATCCGCAGTCCACGAATTCTTACCTATTATTCCTGAATGGGCATTAATTCTTTTCTTTGGCACCCTCGTCATTCCTTTAAATTGGTTTGGAATCAAACAATTGGACAAATTACAAAAATGGTCTTTACCACTGTTTGGCGTTTTTTTAATTGCAGCAATTGTGGTAGCTGCCATCAAACCATCTGTCTATGATGGAAGCTTCTGGTCCTATATGCCTGAAAATGTTCAGATTGGAGGAACTGCCCTCTTGCTCTGTATTGGTATGCAACATGGGATAATGGGATTAACTCCCTTACTGGCATCTGATTATGCACGTTTTCTTAAACCTAAGGACATGAAAATCGGAATATTTGCTATCGGATTTATCCCGCAAATCTTTTGTTTTGGTGTAATGGGTGGATTAGGTATTTGGTTTGGTGTTCGTTTAGGTGAGCCAAATCCTGGTGTGTATATCGTAACGCTTCTAGGCATGTGGGGAGCATTATTTACGATGATTACTCAAGTAAGAATTAACGTGACCAATATTTACAGTGGTTCGCTATCACTTTCAAACTTCTTCGAAAACATTTTTAATTTTAAACCAGGAAGACGCTTTTGGGTTGTTGTAACCGGAGTTACTGCCATCATCTTAATGCTTAGCGATATCGTCAATCATCTCGGAACAGTCTTAACCTTCCAAGGAGTCTTCCTATTATCATGGGCGGCTATCTTGGTTACAGATGCTGTTTTCGTTAAGAAAATTTTAAAACTTAGCCCTGGATATTATGAAGCAAGGCAAGAGAACTTGTTTAAATGGAATCCCGTCGGTGTTGGAGCACTGTTAATTTCAAGTATCCTTGGCACAGTGGCCGCACTAGGGTTTATAGGAACATTTTTACAAAGTACGGCAGCGTTTTTTGCAGCCATCCTCGCCTCTATACTAACAATTGTTTTGGCAATTGCTACTAAAGGAAAATATTATATAAAAAAAGAAGCAACTGATATTGAAAAAGAAGAGTACGTCGCTTAACGTTTTAACCCTCTACATTGAAGTGTAGGGGGTTTTTTATGGAAAATAGTAACCAAAGTATTTTAGGTTCAATTTTTACTTTTTCATTCCCAATTATCCCCTCCACACATATGCTAATGAAAAAAGTGGTGGAATCCCTGACAATACCCTTTATCACAAATGGTGGGACAGAATCCGCTGGAATGATTGGGAGAGCCTTGGCGGTGTTCTAACGAGTGGTCAAGCAGTTTCCTCCCGTAGAACAAATACGCTCGATGTTTTTGTTCGAGGGAACGGCAACCGACTTTATAAAAAGACCTGGAACGGTTCCCGCTGGGAGGACTAGGAAGACCTCGGCGGTACCCTCACATCAGAACCCGCAGCTGTATCTTGGAATCCAAATCGAATTGATGTTTTTGCCAGAGGACAAAACCAAGACCTCATCCACATTTGGCAGGGCCAATAGGAACGTAAAAACGGCAGAGGAATCTGCCGTTTTTACGTCTAATTCGTAGCTGACCCAAAATGATACCGCACATTTTTATACAGTCGATGGATGAGTCCCATAAACACAACAATCCAAGCTAATAACGCAATATACACCATAAACCTCGGAATGATAGTGAGAAATGGAACTCCTAAAGCCTTTGATAACTGAAACGTACTCGTTGTGTACATGGAAAGAGGAAAGACCATTCCCCAAAACTGAGGATCATATGAAAGGGGAAAATGATGGAAAAGATGCCGCCAGATCATGAGGATAAAAAGCAATGGAATCCACCATGTACCCGCTATCCAGAAAAACAATGTAAATCCTTTTAAAAATGGAATAAATTCCACAAGCAGCACCCCATTGTCGGCATGTAACAACAGTGTGGATCCAGCTAATGTTGCAATCGCAACGGCCCCCATATTGATCCAATAAGGCGGTGTAAGAGACTCATATTTAAATTCCACAAACGTGCAACGGTAAAAAATAAGTGTCATGATATTTAAATACAGCATACATCCTAAAAGGAACATACAGATTGTAACGAACAAAATGATTTCTCGCCCATTATTAATATTCGGTGATAGAAGTGTACCCAGAATAGAAATCGATTGCGTTGCAACTGCTGCGATTAACCAGGCACCGTTTATCCCTTCAGAAATAGTAGGTTTGTTTTTACGAACCGTAACAGCCGAGAAAAACACATACATAATTACAATCCATAAGAAAATAGCCAGCCCCCATAAATAAAGAGGCACCAAAAATTGATTACCTACAACAATTAACTGACTACCAAAAACACAGGTTCCTGCAACCAAGGTAAAAAAGCCTGGTCCTTGTGTATGACTCGTAATATCGGATTTTACCTTTGGAAAGAAAGAGACTAAACGAACAATCGTCAACAGCCATAATGATAGATATGCAACAACATTCACATATAGTAATATCTTAGAAATAAACGTAATCCCTAGCAAAAATGATCCTATCGATAAGGCCCCTGTAGCCATTACTAATGCAAAATAACCAGTGAAGAGATCTTCCGATTGTTTCTTAAGAAATGTAAGTATAATGTCCAACTCCTATTATCAAACATCTATTATAATATTGCCTATTCATAAACCCCTATGTATTTTTGTATTTAAAAAACCCAGTTGTAGCTAAACCGGGCTTCATGTTACTGATTCACTTTATTTATCGCCTGTGGAATTTGTTATTTCTTCCTCAATCCTGTTCATGAACTCCTCCGCTGCGTTGTACCCTTGTTGCCTTAAATACCAGTTATTCGCAGCTGCCTCAATGAGCCCTGCCACATCGCGTCCTGGCTGTAGTTGAATTTCGATTGAGGGAATCTTAACACCCATATATTCCATCGAGTTGATTTCCTGGTCCAAGTCATTATACAAACCATCTTTTTCCCATTTTGTTAAATGAATATCAAGGGAGATACGCGTTTCATCCTGAAATGCTTTACGTCCATACATCCGGACTACATTTAATAAGCCAATACTACGGAGGGCTAAAAATTCCTTTGTCTTTTCATCATGCGTCCCTAGAATGGTTTGGGGGCTTAGTTTTTTTAAAACGACGATATCATCTGCTACTAGACGATGTCCCCTACGAATCAATGTATGTGCTGTTTCACTTTTTCCTACTCCAGAATTCCCTCGAATAAGAATTCCAATCCCAGACACATTCATACAAACTCCATGTACAGCAACTTCCTCTGCTAATCCCTTGATTAAATAAGCATCCAATTTCACGATAAAATCGGAGGTTACTTCAGGCTCTCTTGTAACCAACAATGGAATCCCCTGCTCTAAACAGTGCTTTTTTAAATACGTTAGACCATCTTCTCCACAAGTAACGATGAAACAAGGCGGATGGTACTGAACAATATTCCCAATCCGGATTTTACGCTCTTCTTTTGTGAGTTTATGTAAATATGTAACTTCTTTTTTCCCTAAAATTTGAACCCGTTCTGTCGGAAAAAAGTCAAAATGACCAACAAACTCGAGACCCGGACGATGCACCCGAGATTGTGTAATTGTATTCTCTAACTGATGTTCACCAGCCAATACCTTTAAAGAAAACTTACGGACCAAGTCTCCCACTGTTATCTTTTTCACCAACACTCACCGTCCAATTCATGTTTTAATAAAATTATACTTTAATAGTGGAACAAACGTCATTAGATTGGCTGTATTTTTTGAGGACATTTACAACATGAATATTTAGTTGTGGGTGGAATTTTCGGCTTGTCCGATAAATTCAGTTTTAGTTTGATGACAATCTTTTTCCGATATCCCGCATCTTTTTTCTCCGATATTTTCAAAGGTTCGTCCGCTATATCAAAAAAAGAACCTCCCCCATTGGAAAGGCCCTAATTCCCTTATTGATTCTTATTCTTCTTTCCCCTTTGCAACCGGGTTTTCCTCATAGGAGACCCAATCGCTATAGCTTCCTGCATAAAGTTTTACATTTTTAAACCCTGCCATTTTTAATGCAATATAGTTCGGAGTCGCGGTTACACCCGAGCCACAATAGACGATAATCTCATCTTCTTCGTTAAGATCTGCAAATCTCTTTTTCTGTTCTTCTTTATTTTTAAAGGTTCCTTGTTCCAAGCCTTCTACCCAGTTCTTATTAATAGCACCTGGAATATGTCCCGCTATTCGATCAATAGGTTCGACTTCCCCTAAATAGCGGCTTTCGTCCCTCGAGTCTAGTAAGATTGGAGATTTTTTCTTCAGGTCAACGATTTCTTTTACTTCCTCATAAGAAGCAAGCATTTCTTTGCGTATATTTACCTTAAATGAAACAGAATCTACTACTTTCGGTATTTCTTTTGTAATCGGATAACCCGCTTCAACCCAACCTTTAAATCCTTCGTTTAAGACATAAGCCTTATCATGTCCGATATATGTAAGTAACCACCAAAAACGAGATGCATACTGGCCCTCTCCCCCATCATAAGCAACAACTACTTTTGAATGATTGATTCCCACTTTCTCAATTTCATGCTTAAACTGTTCTAAGTCTGGAAGCGGATGTCTTCCTCCATGTTTTGCAACTAGCGCAGATAATTGTTTTTCTAAATCAAAGTAAAAAGCCCCAGGGATATGGCCTTCCTGGTAAAGTCGTTCCCCTTGAGTCGGATTACCTAATGCAAATCGGCAATCTACTATTATGACTTCCTTGGTCTGTAATTGTTCTACTAGCCAATCTTTATTCACTACGAAATTCATCTCATCGCCTCCATTTTCATTCCTAGCCATTCAGCTTTTTGATAAATACGACTTTTAGGTAGTTTCCTTCCTTAAACTGCTTAATTGTTTGGAAATCTTGAGGTAATGAAAACTCCTCTACAATACTATATTTTCCGTTACTTTCCTTAAATGCAGTATCAATAAAGGTTTTAAATTTTTTCATATCAAACGAAGCACTATTTGTAGAAGCGACAATTACCCCATTATTATCAGTAATCGCAATTGCTTCCTTCAAGAGATTTTTATAGTCCTTTTCCGCACTAAAGGTAAATTTCTTCGATCTCGCAAAACTCGGTGGGTCAAGGATAACCATATCAAATTTTAGATTCTTTTTACCTGCATATTTAAAATAATGAAAAACATCCTCAACGATAATGTCATGGGCTTCATAATCAATTCCATTCACACTAAACTGCTCAATAGTCTTCGGTAAACTTCGATTAGCCAAATCCACGCTCGTTGTCTTAGCAGCTCCCCCTAATGCTGCAAAAACGGAAAATGCCCCTGTATATGAAAAGGTATTTAACACGGTCTTCCCTTTTGCGTATTTATCGCGAATTGTCCTTCTCACATCCCGTTGATCGAGAAAAACCCCAACCATCGCTTCTTCGTTAAAATAGACAGCAAAATTAACACCGTTCTCTTTTACAATAATCGGGAACTGTCCACGTTCACCATCTACAAAGCCATCCTCCTCAATAAACTTTCCATCAGCTCGGAACCTCTTCTTCTGATAAATTGCTTTGTACTGGGCGAGATTTTTAAGTGAGGTAATCACATAATCGTAAAACGTATAAATTCCTTTACTATACCAGTTAATTAAGTAGTAACCATCAAAATAGTCAATAGTGAATCCTCCGATTCCGTCTCCTTCTCCATTAAATACCCGAAAGGCGGTCGTTTCCTCATCATTAAAAAAGGACTTTCTTTTCTCTAAGGCTGCTTTAATCTTCCTTTCAAAAAATGATTGGTCAATTTTTTCATCCTTATTTCTCGTAAGCACCCAGCCGTACCCTTTGTTTTGCTTACCATAATAACCCTTTCCTATAAAAGAATGGTTTTCATCAACAAGATTAATAAGTACACCCTCTTCTACAGAACTGGCATGATTCAATATTTCCTTTGTGACAAGAGGATACCCTCCCTTATACTTATTAACCAGATTAGATTTCACCTTTATATTCAATTCCGTTCCCATTATCTCCATCCTATCTAATGTATCTACTTTTTACCTATAATACATCTCTTCACACCAATTTAAAAGGAGGCATCCCTTCGCTACATAAAAGTAACGAGGAGCTGCCTCCTACAATTTAATTTTATTACTTATTCATCGCAGAAAGGAAATCTCCTAAGAGGCTGTCTAAATCCGCCTCTCCAGAATCCTTTTCGTCTTCAAACGGTTCGTCTTGCTTTGCAGTTTCCCAGTTAAAATTAGCTAAATCATCATCGTAGCTGGTTTCATCACTAGCTGTGGCTACTTCTTCAAAGGATGGTGACGGACCTTCCTCACTGTTACGCTCAATTATTTGCTCCTTCACCGGCACTTCTTCTTGAAGATACAAAGCTTCATCTAAGTCGATAGATTTGCTATTTAACGAGGCTAGTAGTGAAGTCGCACGCACTGGATCTGCCAAAAGATGATAAATAATACTCCCTAGTAAGGCTTGAGAATGCTCGTGCTTTAACCAATTGCGCTGGGATTTGCTTAGTGATTGGGGGAGTGGAACGGAAATTACCTCCCGTTCCCTTGAATAAGACTGACCAACTCCCTGCAAGACAAACTCAGCAATTTTACTTGAAAAATTTCTACGTTCTGTTTCCTTAAGCTTTTGAAGATGTTTTAATAAATGGTCAGGTGTATCGGATGGTACTCGAAAAGATATTGCTTGGCCCCTCTTCACCTCTATTGAGGTTGACTTTTTCATAGGATCACCTTGTCACCTTATCTTATTTTTTTACCGGTTCTTGTGGTACCTTTTGCTTCTCATTCTTTTTCACATAATCAGTAATGAGTTTATAATAAGCATTCGCCATCATCCAAATGCTCTCCTTCTCATCTTCAAAGAATTCAATATTATATCCATCTAGGTTATTATTTAATGTTTTGAGATAATCCTTTAAAACAATAGACCCTCCACCAACAAAATAGCAAATTTCAGTTTGTGAATTTTTCAACCAAACATTGCGCAGTAAGCGATATTGCTTTTTCGCTAATTCAAGTAGGATGCGATCTGTTATATCATGAACGCTTGTCCGACTTCCTTTTACCATAATGTGATTTCGGTTATTTTTTCTTGTGATAATGTCTACAACATCTCGGCGGCTATCCAATTCTATTCCGTGTTTGGAACGAATTTCTTCTCTAATGGCCTCTAACGATTCAGATACCCCGAGGTTAAAACCTTGAGCCTTATCATCATCAACGGTACGGTTTCGAATCACCGCAATATCCGTCGAAAGACCACCAATATCTTGAATTAAAATTCGCTTATCAATTAAATCTTTATTTATTACCTTTAGATTATTGTCCATTACAAGATTAATATAAGCGGCAAACCCTTCTGGGTAGATTTTAACTTCATTAAATTTTATGTTTACCTTTAACCCCTGGTATTTCGGCGTTACAAGAAATTCCACTTGGTGTACGGAACCTGTTAGTTTGGAACGGTACCCGGCATCTTTACCTTCCTTTACTTCTCGCAGTGGAAGGCCTGTTCCCAAAGTATAATTAGCATCTATGACATTTTTTGCACGTGGGAAAGAAGTTGCATTCTCTTCTCTTACTGCGTCTAATGCCAATGTAGCAAAAAGCATAATTAAGGTTTGGTCTTCATCGGATTTACTGCTTCCTGGGTCCAACTCTGATGCACCGCCACTCTTAGTAGCCAAATTCCCTATCCGATATATAGCATTATTTTCCTTTAGGGCAGGGGAATGTACTCTAATATGAATCCCTTCAAGAGGGTCCTTGCTATTTAATTCTTCAATTCCTATTACAGGTCGATCCTCGGTATCTCTTGCAATAATATTAGGTATATTTAATTCGTACTCTAGTCCCCCAAAAATGGCCTTAACTGAGTCATTACCAACATCAACTGCTGCAATTCTAGATATAGACATTCAAACATCATCCCTTTTCTAATTAGTAGATTTTTTTATGTATGCCTACTAAAAGGGTATAAGAGATTACTAGATTCCACAATGACTCTCACTGAAAAGAAACATAACTGTAAACCTGTAAACACCTTGTAAACATGTCGATTTTTGTATACATTTTTGTAAACTTCACATACAAAGTTGTACACATGTTGTTGTTCCGGGATGTATACAGATTTGTAAACATGTAAACGGAAATGTATACACCTTGTTTACTTTTTGCATACATGTATACAGATTTGTAAACATCAGAAAATAAAAAAGGATGTGACCAAATTAGTTGGAAACATCCCTTTTACATAATCAAAAATTACCTTATTTGCCCATTCCCTCGAATGGTATATTTAGTTGAGGTTAAAGCTGGTAATCCCATTGGCCCACGAGCATGGAGTTTTTGTGTGCTAATTCCGATTTCAGCGCCAAATCCAAATTCAAATCCATCTGTAAAACGAGTTGACGCATTGTGGTAAACCGCCGCAGCATCCACTTCTGTAAAAAACTGCTCTACATTCTCAACTGATTGAGAAATAATTGCTTCAGAATGCTTCGTTCCATATTTATTAATATGAGTAATAGCCTCGTCAACGTTTTCAACGACTTTTAACGCAACTTCTAGCCCTAAAAATTCAGTTCCCCAGTCTTCCTCTTTAGCAGGTATAATATCCATCCCTACTTGTTGGACTGCCTCATCGCCATGAATTTGAACATCCTTCGTTTGTAAGGCTGTTACTAAGTCAATCAGATGGTTTGAAGCCCAATCCTTATGCACAAGAACCGTTTCAATCGCATTACAAACAGAAGGACGTTGGATTTTTGCATTAATCGCAATCTCAATTGCCATCTTTGGATCAGCTGTTTCATCGATATATACATGGCAATTACCCGCCCCTGTTTCTAATACAGGAACTGTCGAGTTTTGGACAACCGTCTGGATCAACTTTGCTCCACCGCGTGGAATTAACACATCAAGATACTCATTTAACTTGAACATCTCAGATGCTGTTTCTCGACTTGTATCCTCTAGTAATTGAACAGCCTCAATAGGTAGATTTGTCAGTTCAAGCGCATGTTGAATCACTTTCACTATCGCTTTATTTGAGTGGATTGCTGTTGAGCTACCACGGAGCAATACCGCATTCCCCGTTTTTAGACAAAGACTTGATGCGTCGACTGTCACATTCGGCCTTGCCTCATAGATCATTCCGATTACCCCAAGAGGAACGCGAACTTGTGCAATCTTAAGGCCATTTGGACGTTCCCATTCTTCTAATAATTGTCCAATTGGATCTTCAAGTTTTGTTAACTGAATAAGAGCATCTGCCATATCTTGAATACGCTGTTCATTTAACTTTAGGCGGTCAAGCAAGGATTCACTCATTCCATTTTCTTTCCCAGCCTGTAAATCTTTGTTGTTTTCTCCCAAAATAAATCCCTGTTCTTTCATTAACTGTTCTGAAATCACAGTAAGTGCCTTATTTTTTTGTTCAGTTGTTACTTTTGCTAGACTAGCCGCTGCGGCTTTTGCCTTTTTCGCTTTTTGTATTAACTCACTCATACTTAACTCTCCTCTCTTTTTGACTAACCCAATTATCTCTATGAATGACAACCCTTTGATCACTATTTGCTTTTATCATCGCGTTTGTGCTCGATAATCCCTTTATTTCTAGTAATTGTTCAGAGGAAAAATTCACTTTTCCTTTTCCGATAATATCTCCCTTTAGGTTTACAACCTCAACTACGTCATTAACCCTGAAATTACCCGTAATGTTTGTAACCCCTGCAGGAAGAAGGCTCTTTCCTTGTCTTAAAATAGCTGCTGCGGCTCCTTGATCAACCTCAATTTTTCCACTTGGAATGGAATGTAGGGCAAGCCACTGTTTTGATGTATTCATACCAGGAATTGAGGAGTTTCCTATATAAGTCCCATCCCCTTTTCCAATAAGAATATCAACAAACTTTTCTTCTCCAGTGCCGGATCCAATAAACACTTTAACCCCGAGACCTACTGCCGTTTGCGCTGCCTTAATTTTGGACTTCATCCCACCAGTACCAACTTTTGAACCCTCTTCAGAAGCTCCACTTAATAATTCATCATGAATATCTTCAAGGAAGTTGTATCTTTTTGCATCAGGATGTGTACGAGGATTTTGATCGTATATGCCATTTACATCCGTAATTATAATCAAAAAGTCTGCATGAACTAGACCACTCACAAGTGCGGATAACATGTCGTTATCTCCAAAATTCAACTCTTCTAACGACACAGAATCATTTTCATTAATAATGGGTACAACATTTCGTTTAAGCAATTCAGATAGAGTTGCATATGCATTGTTATATTGATCCTTATATAAAAAATTTTGCCTTGTTAACAATAGCTGTGCTGCAACAACCCCATGTTTTTTAAATTCTTCCGTGTATCCTCTTAACAATAGCCCTTGGCCGACTGCTGCAGCTGCCTGCTTGCCCGCAATTGTTTTAGGACGGGAAGAATAGCCAAGGTCCATAAACCCGGCTGCAACAGCGCCTGATGAAATGAGAATGACATCATGCCCAAGTTCCTTCAATCGTGCAATTGCATCAACATGCTCACGCAACTTCTCAATACTAAGACCACCATTTTGATTCGTTAAAGAACTACTCCCTATTTTGACAACAATTCGTTTCTTCTTCACTTCATTCACCACCTACTATTGCTATATAATAAATACACCTTGGTGCATTTGCTCCAGTCCTTTTCAATCTTGCCCTGGAAAATTCTTTTAAAAATCTGTGACATCCGCGGGAGGCATTTATTTTATTTAGTTGAGCTAGAACCCATTAATAAAATAAAAAGGCCCTTCCATCCCTATAAAAAGGACGAAAAGACCATTATCTTTCGTGGTACCACCTTTATTGATACTCTGAATCCCTTCAAAGTACCCACTCAATACCTTTAACGCAGGTAGCGGTTAGGTTTTGCCTAACAGTTCAAGGGACAGGTTCAATAGCATTGCAGGCGCGTAAAATCTTTCAGCCGATGAATTTTACTCTCTTTTACCTGAGGACTATTTACTAGTTCCCTATCATTACTTTCATTATATAAACGTTGTCCGTAACTATCATTTACATTATAGATTACGAATATTATGAATCAAATTTGTTGCTATGTCAATGTGCTAATTGATAATTTGAAATAAAGAATGGGAATAGAATTTTTTCGCCTAAAAAAGTAAATACTATTCAATTATAATTATTGTTGCATTTCCGTTGACATAAATAATAATGTCTATATAATAATTAGTATAAACAAGTAATAATTATAGATTTTTAGTCAATAATACTAATAATCTATTTTTAAATATTTTCATATTGGAGGAATTTAGTATGTCACTTATTGGAAAAGAAGTACTACCATTCACAGCACAAGCTTACAAAAATGGTGATTTTATCGAAGTAACAGAGCAGGATTTTAAAGGTCATTGGACTGTAGTTTGCTTCTACCCTGCAGACTTCACTTTCGTTTGTCCAACTGAATTAGAAGATTTACAAAATCAATACCCAGCACTACAAGAACTTGGTGTAGAAGTATTCTCTGTTTCTAGAGACTCTCACTTTACACATAAAGCATGGCATGATTCATCAGAAGCAATTGGTAAAATTACGTATGCAATGATTGGTGACCCTGCTCACGTTCTATCTTCTAACTTTGATGTACTAAGAGAAGGCGAAGGTGCTGCTGACCGTGGTACATTCATCATTGACCCAGACGGCGTGATTCAAGCTGTTGAAATCAATGCAGATGGTATTGGCCGGGACGCTAGCCAATTAATTGATAAAATTAAAGCTGCACAATATGTAAGAAACAATCCTGGTGAAGTTTGCCCAGCAAAATGGAAAGAAGGCGACGAAACACTTAAGCCTAGCCTAGACCTTGTAGGTAAAATTTAAGGGGTGCTTTAAATGTTATTAGATGCAGATATTAAGCAACAATTAGCGCAATATCTTCAACTTCTAGAAAATGATGTACTGCTAAAAGTCAGTGCAGGCTCCGATAAAGTTTCAAAGGACATGCTGTCACTCGTTGATGAGTTGACAGCAATGTCTTCTAAAATCAAAGTTGAGCGTACTGAATTAAAGAGAACGCCGAGTTTCAGTGTAAATCGTGTTGGTGAAGATTCTGGGGTAACATTTGCTGGTATCCCACTTGGACATGAATTTACATCATTTGTGTTAGCTCTCTTGCAAGTAAGTGGAAGAGCTCCGAAGGTCGATCAAAAGCTAATTGACCAAATCAAAAATATCAAAGGTGAATATCACTTTGAATCCTATATTAGCCTAAGTTGCCACAACTGTCCTGATGTTGTACAAGCATTAAACGTAATGAGTGTACTAAACCCTGGTATAACACACACAATGATTGACGGGGCTGCTTTCAAAGAGGAAGTTGAAAGTAAAGATATCATGGCAGTACCAACAGTATTCTTAAATGGAGAATCATTTGGTAGCGGTCGTATGTCATTAGAGGAAATCCTTTCAAAAGTTGGAAGTACTCCAGATGCATCCGAATTTGCTGATAAAGATCCATATGATGTTCTTGTTGTTGGAGGCGGACCTGCAGGTGCCAGTGCAGCAGTTTATGCAGCACGTAAAGGCATTCGTACAGGTATTGTTGCTGAACGTTTTGGCGGCCAGATTATGGATACGCTTGGCATTGAGAACTTTATCAGTGTTAAGCGCACTGAAGGTCCTAAGCTCGCAGCAAGCCTTGAAGAACATGTAAAAGAATATGATGTTGATGTAATGAATCTTCAACGTGCAAAACGAATTGAAAAGAAAGACCTTGTTGAGATTGAACTGGAGAACGGTGCTGTTCTAAAGAGTAAAACCGTAATCCTTTCAACTGGTGCTCGTTGGCGTAATGTCAATGTACCAGGTGAAGCTGAGTTCAAGAACAAAGGTGTAGCATATTGTCCGCACTGTGATGGTCCGTTGTTTGCAGGCAAAGATGTTGCCGTTATTGGTGGCGGTAATTCTGGTGTTGAAGCCGCAATTGACCTTGCAGGCATCGTGAAACATGTAACAGTTCTTGAATTTAACTCAGAGCTCAAAGCAGACACTGTACTACAAAACCGTCTTTTCAGTCTTTCAAATGTAACAGTTATTACGAATGCTCAAACTAGTGAAATTACTGGTACTGACAAAGTAAATGGTATTACTTACGTTGACCGTGAAACGAAAGAAGAACACCATATTGAATTACAAGGTGTATTTGTTCAAATCGGCCTTGTGCCAAATACGGATTGGCTTGGTGACACAATCGAACGTAATCGAATGGGTGAGATTGTCGTTGATAACCATGGTGCAACAAATGTACCTGGTGTATTTGCTGCTGGAGACTGTACGAATAGTCCTTATAAGCAAATCATCATTTCAATGGGATCAGGTGCTACCGCATCATTAAGCGCATTTGACTACATCATCCGAAACGATTGGGATACAATTGCTGATGAGGCTGAACAAAAAACATTAGTACATCAATAAAATCAATTAATATACGAAAGTCACTTTATTACCTTACCGGTAGCAAAGTGACTTTTTTTACCAATATGGACAAAAGAAAAGGTAAGAGCATTCTAATAAACGCTCTTACCTTTTATATGTGTTTGAATATTTAGGACATCCCTTTTATTCATGATGTGTATTATGCTCATTGTCTTTTTGCGGTAATGTGGTCTGTGCTTGTGACTCTGTACCAGGTTCAACCAATAAAAATTGACCCATCATACCTTCGTCTTCATGACGCAATAAATGGCAGTGATACATGTACGGGACATGAGGGTCTGGATAGTTACCAAACTCTACTACAAGTCTAACCTTTGATCCATTTGGAATAAACACAGTATCCTTTCTACCTCTTTCATACTCTGAAGGTTCCTTATCATTTATGTCCAAAATTCGGAAAGCCGCATTATGAATATGGAAATTATGAGACCAACCAAAATTATTAATTTCCCAAATTTCCGTTGTACCGGCTGGAACAATTTCATCAATCCGATTCATATCCATTAATTTGTCATTAATCTTATTCTCCATAGTTAACTTAAATTGACGAACAGGTGCATCCTTTGGCGCCACGATTGGTGGAACGGTTGAAAGCTGACCATCTATTGGTATAGTTTCTGTTAATTCAGAAGCTACTACAATCTTTAATAAATCAAACTCTCCATTATCGATTCCATTATTTCCGCTAAAACTGTGGAGAATAGCTTCCTCTCCAGGTTTGAAATCAACAACAATTTCTGCACGTTCTCCAGGACTTAACATCAAACGTTCCATTGTTACGGATTCTTGTAAGAGCCCTGCATCATTGGCGACAAGTTTAAAAGAACGACCATCGGTAAAGCCGAAATGATATGCTCTTGCATTCGAACCATTCAACAATCGAAAGCGAACCTGACTTGAAGTCACTTCTAAATAAGGGTCATATGTTCCGTTCACTAGTATTTCATCACCAAGTGTGCCAAAAATCCCTTCTTTATCCTCTTTCATTTGACCATCACTCGTAAACAATTTATCTTGTATAATAAGTGGAATATCATCTACACCATAAGATGTGGGTAATTTTTTCGAGTCTTCATCCTCAATAATAAACATGCCAGCTAGTCCTTTGTATACATGCTGTGCTGTTTTTCCATGTAAGTGAGGATGGTACCATGTAGTTGCAGACGGTTGGTCAATTGTCCAATGCGGTGTCCATGTCTCCCCTGCTTCAATCATTTGGTGTGGACCTCCATCCATTACGGCTGGCAATCTCATTCCATGCCAATGTAAAGTGGACGTCTCTTCTAGATTATTAACAACATTAAAGGAAACCTTGTCCCCGCGAGAAGCCCTAATGGTTGGACCTAAATATGTCCCATTTATTCCAAATGTGTCAGACATTTTCCCTGGTAATAATTCTGTGGTTCCTGCTTGCATGGTTAATGTAAAGTTTTTTGTACCGTCAGCTTCTATTGTAGGTTCTGCAAGTGGTGGGATATTTAATGCTTGTGTAAATTCTAGCTTTCCTACATTTGTGACGTCTTCCTCCTTGCCACAACCTGCCAAACTAATTATAAGTAACGTCATTAGTAGCGCAAAAAATCTATTATATGATTTCAATTTTTCCCCTTACTTCCTCTCTAACTATTTGGTAGTTTAAGCTCTAAATCTTGCTTCTAGTCTATTTTACTATGTTTTTTTCGAGTCCAATTTGAATCACCATATTGTCATAAAATCGCCATATTTTTTTGTAAGGTCTCTCAACATTTCGTCGATTGTTTATGTTATTTTCATTCAACCTTCGACAACTTTTATTTAAGCCTTATGGTACTATTCTCACAATGCTAAATTCCTATTATAAAACACCTTAAATAAGGAGGTTTGTGATGAAAGAAAAAATTGTTCTAATTACAGGTGCCAATTCAGGAATTGGCAAAGCAGCAGCGCTTAAATTCGCCAAAGAGGAATATCAAGTTATTATGGCTTGCCGTAACATGGAGATTAGTTATGCTGTGCAAAGAGACATTATTGAGACAACTAAAAATAAAGATGTAGATCTAATAGAACTTGATGTTTCCTCTTTTGATTCCATTCATTCATGTTGCAAGGATTTTAAATCGAAGTACCCGCGACTGGACATTCTGATACATAATGCTGCTTACTTAAATCACGGTGAAACCGAATATAAACTAAGTCCAGAGCATATCGAATTGTCATTCGCTACGAATACAATAGGCCCTTTTTTAATGACTCAATTATTAATAGATCACTTATCGAAATCAGCAGATCCAAGAGTCCTTCATGCTTGTACGACCAATATCAAAAACTTCTTCAATCCTAAGAGGAATATTGAGTTTGACAATTTGCGAGGGGAACATAAGGATACACGCCCATATAGCACCTATAAGATGTACGGAGATTCGAAAATGGCGCTATTAATGCTTACCTTTAAAATGGCAGAGGAATATAAAAGACTGGGTATCAAAGTAAACGCTCTTCAAATAAACCGTGTAAAACTATCAAAAGAAACAATCAACAAGATGAGATCCATCTGGAAAACATTTGCCTATCTACAAAATATCACGAACCCTCTTCCAGCAGGCATGGCAGATACCTACTTTCATATTTGCACCTCGAACGAATTTAAACATGTGACAGGACAGCTTATCAATCATAAAAGAGAAATTGTACATTCAGCAACATCTGAAAAAGGGTTTACCCAATTAAAGAACATATTTGGTTCAACCAGCTATCCAAAATATGCAAAAAACCCACAAAATATCGCACATATTTGGGGATTGAGCCTATCCCTCACCGAAGACTATATGTCTAAACATATTGTGTAAATCCTTTACTAAAGCCTAATCCTCGCCATAAGCGCAGATTGGGCTTATTGTTCGTTTCTATACACTCTTCAACCTTTCTCCACTTTAATCTTTCCAATTCTTACATTGTTTTATTGAAAAAAAGACATGCTAAAGAAGGATAATTCGAGGCAGCCCACTACAACAAATTTCACAGTTTGATATACCTATGGTTGAAGGGAGTTTTTTAGGTGAAATTGTTTCAAGTCAGAAAAGGACAATTTGTATATTACAATAACGAGTTACATAAGGTTTATGGGGTAAAACCAATGTATAAGCAATCTGTTCATCTTATAAAGCTGAAGGATTTAACACAGCATTTGACAAATGCAGCACAAATTGAGAGATACAAACCAAAGGAATTTGACAGCTTTATTTTTAACCATAAAGCCTATACTCTCAAACTCAATCAAAATGCTGAAGAAGGAGATTATATATTAATTCACAACCCAAAACCCGATTCCCTAGATACGTATTCGTTAAATGAAATTGAAATGGTTGAAACGGTTGATAAAAAAGGAATCATAACAAGTAATTCTCACGGAATCAAGCACAATGAGTATATGTTAATGGCACCTGGCCGGGACAAAAACAGCTACCCCATCGATTTTAAAGACATGAAATCTGGCGATGTAGCAGACTTACAGGAGGCACCTTCACAAAATGTAAATCTTGTAGACAATGCATTGCTACCTGCCTTAGGAGACATCTATCAAAAAAAGGATAGTCCCGAATTATTTATCACGATGGTTCTGGCAGTTAAAGCTGAAACGGTTTATCTAGGAGGCGGACTGGAAATATCAGCGTTTGAATTGATGAACACTGACAAATGGGAGTTTCTTTACAATCTTCAAGACCAGAACACGTGAGTTCATCTTTGAGTGAACTCTTCGATTACCTTACAAAAATAATGCTTATTTCTACTAGGAGGTTTCCATGGCCAGAAAAAGTCAAAACGGATCAAGCGTATTTTTTATTTCAATCATCCTTACCCTTATTTTCATTATTTGGGGTGTCTTCTTTACAGAAAATCTCGCTCATGTCACGGATATCATCTATAATGGTTCAATTGATTACCTCGGCTGGGTATATCTAGCTGCGACTTTATTCTTTGTCATTTTCTCTGTATTTTTGTTGTTCTCAAAATATGGTGATATTCGGCTGGGTAAAAAAACGGACCGACCTGATTTCAATACCGCCTCTTGGCTTGCCATGTTGTTCGGTGCCGGGATGGGTATCGGGATTGTCTATTGGGGTGTTGCTGAACCCGTTACCCATTACACAAACCCTCCCTATGGTGACCCTTATACAGTTAATGCAGCTAATACTGCAATGAAATACACCTTTTTTCATTGGGGTCTGGACCCATGGGCAATCTATACAATCATTGGTTTAGCCCTTGCCTTTTTTCAATATAACAAAAAGCTTCCGGCATCGATAAGTTCTGCATTCTACCCAATGCTAGGCGATCGAATTTTCGGTCCAATTGGGAAAACAATTGATATACTGTCCATATTTGCAACAGTTTTCGGGATTGCTACATCACTAGGCCTCGGTGCCATGCAGGTTACGGCCGGAATGCATGACTTATTTGGCGTTCCTAATGGGTTAATCGTTCAGTTGATTGTGATTGCAGTCGCAACAGTCCTGTTTACTATCTCGATAAATACAGGCTTAGAGAGAGGAATCCAATACCTATCAAATGCAGCAATGATTTTATCGTTTGCGATTATGCTGATGATTTTAATTGTTGGTCCAACTTTAACTGTTATAAAAGTCTTTTTTAATACAACAGGTCTCTATTTAAGTGACTTTATTCATATGAGTTTAAGGTTACAACCCTTTGGTGAAGGAGAATGGATTGCATCGTGGACGTTATTTTATTGGGCATGGTGGATTGCCTGGGCGCCATTTGTCGGAATGTTTATTGCCCGAGTTTCTAAAGGACGAACAGTAAGAGAGTTTGTAATTGGCGTATTGATTTTCCCTACCCTTGGGACATGTCTTTGGATGTCGGTATTTGGAGGTTCCGCATTAGAGCTTGTTCAAAACACAGGAAATCATGACCTAGCGGCCCATATTACCGAAAACGTCTCATTATCTATCTTTACATTCTTTGATTACCTCCCATTAAGTTCTGTGTTAAGTACCTTGGGGTTTGCTGTCGTGGCTATTTATTATATTACTGTTGCTGACACCGCTACTTTTGTACTTGGTATGTTGAGTGAAGGTGGAACATTAAATCCTTCGAATAAAATCAAAGTCACTTGGGGCGTTATTCAATCAGCTTTAGCAGCTGTACTGCTCTTAGCTGGAGGATTAGAAGTATTGCAAACGGCCTCTATCGCAGCAGCACTTCCGTTTGCGATTATTTTAGTCATCATGTGCTTTTCTTTATTAAAAGGTTTAAAAAGTGAAGCCGAAGTACAAAGAGGCACTAAAAGTAACACACGCTCTATAAAAAGTTAAACCCCAACATCTCCTTGATGGTATGAATAATCAAGGAGATGTTTTATTGAATTACTTCCCATTTAGAACTCCCCTTTTAAAGACTGAAAAAGCCAGCCAGTCCCCTGTATATGCTATAATAGTCTAATAATTTTACGCAGCAGGAGGCTTCATAATGAAAGTAAACAAAGGTATTGTATTTGTACTATTAGGTGCTGGCTGTTATGGATTTACACCAATATTTGCAAAGTTAGGGTTTAGTTTTGGCTACTCACTGGGCCAAATTAATATCATTCAAATGGTTATTTCATCGTTATTATTATGGTCTATCACTCTTATTAAACGCCCTAGTTTTAAAGGACTTACTAAGAAGAATCTCCCTCAAATTATGATAACCGGTTGTTTTATCGGATTAACAAGTATCTTTTATTATGGTGCTATGCAATATCTGCCGGCTTCACTGGCTATTATTCTAATGTTTCAATTTGTTTGGATTGGGATTATTTTAGAGTGGATTTTTAGCAAAATAAAACCTGCCCCTATAACTATTCTATCTATTCTATTAATCTTAATCGGGGTCTTTTTTGCTTCAAATATAGTAAATGGTGACATTCAGGGACTTCCTTTTAAAGGTTTCCTTTTTGGTATTTTATCAGCGTTCACTTATGCTGGTTTTATCTTTTTCAGTGGGAAGGTCGCAGTAAATGTAGACCCACTGACTCGAACATCGCTCATGGCAACGGGTTCCACCATCTTAATACTTGTTCTTTTCATGCGTGAACTACCATCTGTATTGCCATTGGAGACAAATTTAGTAACGGTTGGGGTGGGCGTTTCCCTTTTTGGCGCAATTCTTCCCCCACTCTTTTTCGCAGTGGGCTCACCATTGATTCCAGGAGGAATTGCAAATATTTTAACATCGATTGAATTACCAATCGCCATTCTTTCAGCCAGCATCATTTTGTCAGAAACAGTAACAGGACTTCAATGGTTTGGCACTGCGATTATTTTAGTTGCGATTGTGTTAAATGAACTTGGTAATAGACTCTTTAGAGTCAGGAAGCATCTTGAAGGTTAAAACGTACTCATACTAATAATAAAAACGGGCTGTCATAAATATGACAGCCCATTTTACGTCTAGAATCATACCTATCTAGCATAGGTTTCTTTAATCACTGAAACGGAAAATGCTCCAATAACTAGGAGAATACCTGATACTAAAATCATTGCCGGCATAGAGGACCCAAATGCTGGGAATAAGGCAAAACTTAAGCAAGAAGCAATAATTTGCGGGAGACAAATACTGCCATTGAAAAGCCCTAAATACGTACCCATATTCTCACCCTCTAGAGCATTAGTGAGCATTGTGAATGGGAATGTCATCATTGCCGCCCAGGCAATACCTATTAAAATAAACGAAACAACTAATGCTACTTGGTGATGAATGAAGAAGACCGATGCAAATCCAATTCCACCGAGTAATAAACTAATTGCATAACCTGGTTTACGTTTGTTATTTGGTACACGTGCCAAAACAAGTGACCACAAAACTGCAGCTATTGATTGTACAGCAGATAAAATACCAAACCAGTTCCCCGCTGACTGATATGCCGAACTAGAAGGATCGGCAGTATTCCAAACGTTTGCTGCTACTGCACCAGTTCCATACGTCCAAAGATATTGAAATCCCATCCAACAGAATAATTGAACCAAAGAAATCGTCCAAAACACTTTTGGTGCTTTGCGAAGCAAACCAATGAATCCTACTTTTTCTTTTTTATCATTCGTAATACCATGATAAGCCGCGTATTCAGCTGGCGTATATTCTTTAACTTTGAATACTGTAAACAAACTACAAATAATTAAGATTACAGCCCCAGCATAGAAGGAAATAACTACTGATTGTGGTACAACTCCCTTAGGAGCATTATTTGAAACTCCTAGCATTGTTAATAAAAAAGGGAAAATACTAGCTAACACAGCACCACTGTTAGAGAGAAAGCTTTGTATTGAATAAGCAAATCCCTTTTGCTCTTCGTTTACCATATCGCCAACCATCATTTTAAAAGGTTGCATTGCTACGTTTGATGATAGGTCCATAAACAATATCGCCACTGCTCCAAAAGTAAGAGCTGCTACTGGACCAAAACCAAAACTACCTGAGTTAGGCAACAAACACATCACGATAACCGCTACAACAGCCCCAACAAGTAAATAAGGGATGCGTCGTCCAAGTCTTGGCATCCATGTTCGATCTGAAAAATAGCCAACCAGGGGTTGAACAACTAAACCTGCTAGTGGCGGTAAAATAAAGAAGAAGCCTAATGTATGGGGATCCGCTCCTATTGTTTGAAAGATACGCCCCATGTTTGAACTTTGTAAAGAGAAAGCCATTTGTACACCTAAGAAGCCGAAACTTATCATCCAAATCATATGAATTGGGAGAGTGGGCAACTGCTGTCGTTGACTTTTGCCATTTATTTGATTAGTCTTTTCTGCCAACATAGTATCCTCCTAATATGAACGCTACTTTCACTAAAATAGCTTCATTGTTTATTATGAACTAAAAAATAATCTGTATGTTAGTGCAATCGTTTGCGCAATTATAAAAATGATGATGTATGTTTTTTCATCATGATTAAGTATCCTTATATCCTTATTTTATCAACCTTCTCTTTAATTTTTACATGTTCTCAAAATAATAAATGTTATTATTTTAACTTGATAAGTATACAACATAAAATAAAATCGTGCAATCGTTTGCACTTAATCTGAAAGTACGTAATTTTTTGTTGACCACAGGATATGGTAAAGTTTTAGATAAAAAAAGGAAGAAATAGAGGTGTTCAATTTGGAGTTTCGTCAATTACTATCTTTTATGGAGGTTGCAAAATATAAAAGCATTACAAGAGCAGCCGAATCTTTACATATTTCACAGCCTGCATTAAGTAAATCACTCATTGCTTTAGAAGAAGAACTTGGGATGACATTAATGATTCGTACAAATAAAACGAGTGACTTAACAGACTCCGGAAGAGTAGTTCTAGACTATGCCCAAAGGATGATCTCCCTCCTGGATGAAATGAAAATGACATTATCTGATGTAACCAACTTAGCAAGAGGAGAAATCTCCATTGGTTTACCTCCATTTATTGGTGGTTTATTTTTCCCAAAAGTCATTACAAAATTTCACCGTACTTACCCCAATATTAACCTAAACATTACAGAATATGGTGGTGCCCGAGTTGTCAAAAGCGTAGAAGACGGGGAATTTGAACTAGGTGTAACAGTACTTCCCATTGATGAGACCCGCTTTCATGTATATCCAATTGTTGAGGAAAAGATGCGACTATTAGTACACAAAGACCATCGGTTTGTTGGAAGAAATAGCGTTTCAATAAAGGAATTAAAAGAGGAAGAAATCATCTTTTATCATGAGGAATTTTCGCTTCACCAAATTCTTATGAATCATTTTCATACTGCTGGTTTTGAGCCAAGAATACTGTTTAAGAGTTCCCAATGGGACTTAATGTCTGAAATGGTTGCAGCGAATTTGGGAATCACGATACTCCCCCATTCCATCTGTAATCGTGTCTTACATCCAGATGTCCGTATCATTGATACCAAGCAGAAAATTTTATGGAAACTGGCGGTCATTACCAAAAGGGATCGTTATATTTCCAATGCCGCTAAAGCATTTATTGACTTTATTTTAAGTGATTCATTATAACTTCTGGTTATACAAATCATTCTAATTATGTATTTTACGAATGATAAAAACCGGCGTATGATAACTCTATGTTTAAATTGTAAGCAGAAAAGGAGCACTCAGCTCCTTTTTCAAATAGAAAGGAATCTTAACGATGAAACTTGGAGTCATTATCATACAAGTATTACTCATTCATCTGTTCTTATTTTTGGGGGCAGCAGTAAAAGAAGTATTACCACTTCCAATCCCCGCATCAATGTTTGGATTGGCTCTGTTATTTCTAGCCCTTTATTTCAAAATAATCAAATTGGAATGGGTAGAGGCCGGAGCCAACTGGCTAATGGCGGAGTTATTGCTATTCTTTGTCCCCTCAGCTGTTGGCATTGTGAACTATGATGAGATTATCAGCATAAAAGGTTTAGAAATTGTCATTTTAATAGCAATTAGCACCATTACTGTAATGGGTTTAACCGCTTTAATTGCGGAAAAAATATCTGGTAGGAAAAGGAGTGAACAGCCATGATGATGATTCTATTTACAATTGCAACTTTTCTCATCTATCGTTTTGTAAAAATCATATATGCAAAATGGGGCATACCTTTTTTCCATCCGTTATTGCTCTCACCCATTCTGTTAATCCTTGTTATCTCAATTTTTCATGTATCGGCTGATCAATATATGGATGCATCAAAATGGCTTACACATATGCTTGGCCCAGCTACTATTGCTTTTGCCGTTCCAATTTATAAAAATTTACCGGTTATAAAAAAGTATTTTGGTACCATTCTTATCAGTATCACGTCCGGAGCTCTTGTGGCTATTTTATCAACTTTTGCTCTAGCAAAATTAATACACTTAGATAATGATTTTATTACGTCAATCCTTCCACGATCAATCACGACCCCGATTGCAATTGAGGTATCAAAAGAGGTTGGTGGCCTACCAACATTGACAACTGTTTTCGTCATTATTACAGGCATTGTAGGCGGAATCGTTGGGCCGATGGTCATCAAGTGGCTAGCAATCAAAGCTCCTATTGCAAAAGGACTTGCATTAGGTATGGGAGCACATGGAGTTGGAACGAATAAGGCAATGGAGTATGGAAAACAGGAAGTAACTTTTTCCTCACTCGCCATGATTTTCGCAGCTATCATTACCTTGCTTGGGGGTACTCTATTAATTCCACTGCTAATGAATATCCACCATTAAATGGTAGCCATTGTAACAAAAGAACTTTTAGAAATACTTTTGCAATATAACTGCCAATGATGTAATCAATTTATTACCTCCCTGTTCTTTTTCTATGAAAAATCTATGATACGCTAAATAAGAACTAGCAACTAAGGAACATGGAGGTAAAAAAATGTTTAAAAAAGTGCTATCAATCTTGGCAGCTACTGCATTCACAGTAACAGTAAGTTCTAATGTACAAGCTGCAACGATTACCGTAGAAAAAGGCGATACCCTCTGGGATCTATCACGTGCAAATAATACAACTGTAAAAAATATTAAAATGTTAAATCACCTTACGTCAGACCTTATATATCCCGGAGATATGCTTACAATTGTTCAACCAAAACAATATTTGGTTAAACAAGGAGACACCTTATGGGATATAGCAATTGAGCATCAGGTATCTGTTTCACAAATTAAAGAATGGAACCAATTACATACCGATCTCATTCACCCTGAATTAAATCTAGTAATCTTTGAAGGTGTAAAACCGACTTCTAATGCTGTTGCAGCTAAACCAGCACAGTCGGTTACAGTAACCGCAATGGAAAGCACAAAATCTGCATCGGCAATTCAAACAAAGAAAGAAAGTACAAGTTCTGCACCGGCAGTTCAAACAAAAAAAGAGAGTACAAGTTCTGCACCTGCTGCCCAACCAAAGAAAGAGACTGCTTCAGCAGCACCAGTTACTGAGAAACCAAAGGAAAACAAAACTGCAGTAGACACTACATCAGAAAGTAACACCGAAGCAAAGGTAATTACAGTGGAAGCTACAGCTTATACTGCTTCATGTGAAGGATGTTCCGGAATCACATCAACTGGAATTAACCTCAAGGAAAACCCAGATACAAAGGTAATTTCAGTTGACCCATCTGTTATTCCTCTAGGTAGTAAAGTCCATGTTGAAGGTTATGGCGAAGCAATTGCTGGAGACACGGGTGGAGCAATTAAAGGGAATAAAATTGACGTGTTTATTCCATCTAAACAAGATGCAATCGATTTTGGTAGAAAACAAGTTAAGGTAACTATCTTAAACTAAGATAAAATCTAAGACTCTTAGATCTCTCATAAAGGACCCTACAAAACCTTTATCTACAAAGTTTTGTAGGGTCTTTCTTATAAAGAACTTTTCGGATATAATCTTTCCGTTTTATAGAAGATATTCAACAATAGATGTGATACGTTAAGTTGTGGATACAGAGGTAGCAGCTGCTTGGTCTGCCTTTACACAATCGATTGCTACAACAATCGCAATAATAATGGATTCCATCTCTTCATTCAATATTTGAACTTTGTAGCTATCGCCCCAAGTAAACCACTCCTTGCTCACTTTACCGATAACTTTCCCGTACTGCAATACCTGAAACTCCATATCCCACCAATTACCTTGCACTTCAATACCTGCTGCATCAATGGTATAACGTGCTTTAAAAAAAGAGAATTCCTTCTTAATCGTTAGCACCTCTCGACCATCCACCTCAACGAAAAATGTCGGTAACCAGCTGAACATCTTTTTCGTGATGAGTGCTACTTCATCCCTTTTTGTATTCATAATCGAGAAAGTCTTTGGGATTGTCATAAAGCTTCCCTCCACGAAATATACGTCTTTTTCCTGCTGATCTTTTACCGTAAATTTGCCACTTAGACTAAACACCTTCTGCTTTATATAAAGTTGCTTCATACGACGGCCCCCTTCCATTTAGCATATTACTACTCATATATTTAAAGCAAATACCTACTTCTAATTGTATATTCCTTTTAAAGACTGTTAAACTATACTGGAGCATCTTACCGAATCTAAAAAGCAAGATTAGCTTCAAGACTAAACAAGAAAGAGATGAAAATAAAGATGGAATTAAATAAGGATTGTATGTATTGTATGGAAGATGAAAAACGGGACAATCTTATGATTGAAATAGCTAAACTAGATGTTTCGACAGTCTTTCTATTTAAAGAGCAAACTTATCATGGCAGATGTAACGTGGTCTATAAGGATCATGTAAAGGAACTTTTCAATCTTAATGAACAGGAACTATCTTCATTTATGAACGACATAAAAAGAGTTGCTATTGCTGTGGACAAGGCTTTTCAACCAAACAAAATTAATTATGGTGCGTATGGAGATACAATGCATCATCTACATATGCATGTAGTCCCAAAATATGAAGGAAAGGATAATTGGGGATCCACTTTCGAAATGAATCCAGGTAAAACTTACTTAACGGATAAAGAATATGAAAATGTTATTGCGAAAATCAAAGAAAATCTGTAGGTAAAAACATTCAGGGTGGACCTCGACTAGTCACCTTTTGAAGACTATTACTCTTTTTCTAGACCCTTACCTTATTCAAATCACTAAAAATCAGTTCAAAACGAAACTGGCTTTTAGTGATTTGATTTCCTAATGAAGTTCTATTTATGATATGGTCCCTGAAGACCTTTATTCTTTCGGTGCAAAGTCAATTGCTTGTCGAATAGCTTCCGTTAAGCTTTTTTCATCAGCAATTCCTTTACCGGCAATATCAAAAGCCGTTCCATGATCAACACTTGTTCGTATAATTGGTAAACCTACGGTAATATTTACACCAGCATCAAGTCCTAGTACTTTTACAGGTCCATGCCCTTGATCATGATACATCGCGACAACAATATCGAAATCCCCACGAACTGTTCGGAAAAATAGTGTATCAGCCGGTAATGGTCCAAACACTTCTATTCCCTCAGCCTGAGCCTTCTGTACAGCTGGAGTCACTTTCTCCTCTTCTTCGCCATATCCAAATAGCCCATTTTCACCTGCATGAGGATTGATTCCACAAACGGCAATTTTGGGACTGTTAATTCCAGATTTTTGTAGCGCCTCGTATGCTAACTTAATTACTCTGTAAACACGATCAGGATTGATCATCCTGATTGCATCGATAATCCCAACATGTGTTGTCACATGAATGACCTTCAAATTAGGTGCAGATAACAACATTGAAAAATCAGATGTCCCAGTTAAGTCCGCCAAAATTTCGGTATGACCAGGGTATAAATGCCCACCTTTATGTAAGGCTTCTTTATTTAAAGGTGCTGTGCAAATTGCATCTATTTGCTTCTGTTTAGCTAGTTCAATTGCTTTGGCCAAATATTCAAATGCTGCATGACCTGCTTCTGCAGAAACTTTTCCAACAGGTAAATCTGCAGGTAATAAATTTAGGTCAAGACAGTTAACAATTCCTTCCTGAATATTGGCTTCATCGATATTTTCAATAGAATGAATATGGAGTGTAGAGTTAACATAAGCTTTAGCTCGCTCAAGAATCTTCGCATCTCCGATTACAATTGGCTCACATTTTTCATATACTTCTTGTTCAGCTAAGCTTTTTAAAATAATTTCCGGTCCAACTCCGGCAGCATCCCCCATTGTTATCCCAATAATTGGTTTTTGCTTCATCAATGTTCACACATCCCTATCAAAAAATTCATTGCATTTTTCAAAGATTCGCGATTCCCGAAACCACCAGCTTTCGTAACAGCCCACAGATCTTTTCCATTACCAATTAATCTTCCAAATGGCAAACCAGGTTCTACTTCAGATATTAATTCCATCTCATGAACTCCAAGCGTAGAACAAACTGCCTTTGCGATGTCTCCACCAGTTATTATTAGACCATTGATATCGTCGTATTGGTTACAAATATCGTTTGCTAAAGTTCCTAAGCCTCTTGCAATTCGCTCACTAATTTCAACCTTATTTAACCCTTGCCTTTTGCCTTCGAATTGGGCAATGTCACGATTTTCTTCATTCGATTCAACATACACCATGTAATGCTTTACGTTTGAATGAGAGTTAATAGCTTCTAATATTGAGCTTGTCTCAAAGTGTGGTTGAAGTAATTTTCGAACATCTACTTGAATAGCAAACACTTCATTTAGTTGAGCTGCCTCTTCAAGCTGAAGTTTTGTCATTTTCGAGAGGCTCCCCGACACCGTCAATGTTTTACCTATAGGTGGCGGTGAACTGTTTATCACTTTTCCCTTTACCTGTAAGGATTCCGGTAAATATTCAATTAAACCTGCAGATCCTACCCAGACAATCTTTTTTCCTGTCTTCTTGAATCGTTCTAGGATTATTTGAAAATCAGATTCCCAATCTACATCACAGACAACCCATGATATGGACTGTTTCAAACACTTATCGATTTGCTGGTGAAATACTTCTTCACTACCATGAAGTATGTCTTTGGAAAAAACCGAAGCATTTCTCCCATTCTTGTTAAGTAATAAATGTGGAATATAACTTTCAGTCACAGGCGTCTTTGGATCCTTGCCAAATTCTGTTTCCGAGATTAAAGTACCATTAACGTAGTGACGACCTAATCTTGTTGTTCTTCCCATTTTTGGTAGTGCAGGAGCAATTACAATGAGGTCTGGTTGATAGACTTCTTCAAGTGCCTCAAGTTCAGCTTTTATATTTCCTCTTAATGTTGAATCGACTTTTTTATAAATATGATGATAACCTAACTCTTTAAGCATGAGAGCTGCCTTTTTTACAGCAGCATTTGCTTCAATTGCATCTAATGATCGACTATTTGTATCAATAATTAACACTTCACGGTCTTGCATGCTGCCTTCACTCTTACAGTTGAGGATAACTGATGAGCGAAGGCCCTTTAAGGCAAGCTGTACACCTGAGTCATTTGCGCCAGTAAAATCATCTGCAATAATACCAATTTTATTATTCAAATCAGTGACACATCCTTACGATTAAAAGGTAGGTCCAATTCTCCAAATACCAAAGTCATTTTGCTTTAAAATTTCTGATTTTGTTAATTTACCAGATGAGACTGATTTAATTTCTTCAAAGATTGACTGACCAACTGATTGGACAGTCTCTCTTCCTTCAATAATAGTTCCTGCATTCAAATCCATATTCTCTCTCATAGAATTAAACATTGGTGTATTTGTTGAAATTTTAATAACAGGGGCAATTGGTGATCCAGTTGGCGTACCACGACCAGTCGTAAACAGGACTACCTGTGCCCCACCTGCTACCATCCCAGTAAGCTGTTCGATATCCTGCCCTGGTGTATCCATCCAAACAAGCCCTTTTTTCGTTGGAGTTTCCGCATAATCAATGAGTTCTTGAAGTGGACTCGTACCAGACTTTGTAGCTGCTCCAAGTGACTTTTCCTCAAGCGAACTTAATCCTCCAGCTATGTTCCCTGGTGTAGGATTACCTGTACGTATATCGATGCCCATCATTAGTGCTCGACCTTCCGCTTGCTTAATTTTTTCATATACTCTTTCTACAGTACGGTCATCGACAGCACGGTTGGCCAGCAAATGCTCAGCGCCAATTAGCTCTGTAGTTTCTGCGAGGATTGCGGTTCCACCCGCTTTTACAAGTAAATCACTCACATATCCCACTGCTGGGTTTGCAGACAAGCCAGAGCATGCATCTGAACCTCCGCATTCTGTTCCAACAATTAACTCACTAACATGGCAAGGTTCTCTCATAATGGCTGAGGCATCCTGAACCATTTTAGCGGCAATTTTAGCTGCGTTTGCTATCGTTTGTAAGGTTCCTCCATTTTCCTGGATTGAAACAGTCTCGACTGGTTTCCCACTTTTTGCAATCTCTTCCGCTACACTTCTTGCTTGATGTGTTTCACAACCTAACCCAAGCACGATTACACCATACACATTCGGATTAAGCCCAACACCTACATAGGTTCGAAATGTTTGGTCATAATCCACTCCAACCTGTGTGCAGCCATGTTGATGAATAAAACTAACTGTCCCATGCACAAGTTGAGTAACTTGTTGTGCCGCCTGTGTTGCACAAGTAATCGTTGGAAGAATTAATACATGATTACGAACCCCAACTTTCCCATCAGGACGTCTATAGCCCATAAAATATTGTTGATTATCCATTTATATCCCCCCTACCACGTGTTCCTTCTAAATTATGTACATGGACATGCTCGCCAATCGCAATATCAGAGGAAGCAAGGCCTATGATTTCGCCATATTTGTAAATCTTTTCACCCTTTTTAATTGAATCAACAGCAAATTTATGTCCAAAGGGAATTGATTGTAATAACTTTACTTCAAGCTCCCTATCACCATATGAAGCAGTAACAAAAATATTAGCCTCTAAATCTACTAAAACGGTCGCTACATTATCTTTCTCATTCATTAATACAGCCGAAAAACTCTGAGACATGACTCGTCCCTCCTTTATTCGAATGATAAATATAGACTTCGTTGCCAAACAAACGAAAAACCCTTTTCCATTACGCCAAATTTCCAGTTATATATCCGTTCAGTTTAGAAGTCTAAGAGACTAATTATCCTCATGATCAACATAAGGAATGGTTAATGGTCCTAACGGTAGTACCGCCACTGACATGTCTTTTCCATACTTTTCTTTAAGTTGCTCTACTGTTTCTTCAATATTGTGCGTTGGCTTTAGCATTGCCTGTGTTACCTGTTCATCTGTTAGCAGTGAATATACATAAACATCAGCCCATACTTGGATAACAGCCTGCTTTTGTACTTGCCATTGGTCAAATGTCTTAAATTCAGGATTATTAATCATGTCCAGAAGTTCTTGGGGAGAATTAGCCATCTTCAATATGTCCGCATAATTCCCATGGCTTGGTAGTCCATCTGAGCATTCTGAAGCGATAATAATAGCTCCACCTTTTTTCACAATTTTGTGAGCCGCACTCATTCCTTTTACAGCCTGATACAAATTCTGATCAAGTGGATAACCAGAGTTCGAAGTGATGACTACATCAAAACGCTGATCACATTTCGTCATCGCATGCTCTTTTGCATATTCACAGCCTTTATCATGAGCAGCCATTAATTCCCCGGCAAATACATTTGTAATTTGCTTATCCCGGTTTAGGGTAACGTTCAGCATAAAATGAGGTTTACACATCATGTTTATTTCCCTAGTCATCTCCTGTAGAGGGTTATTCACCATATTTCCCCAAGTCGCTAACGGATCTCCAATCATCCTTGCATTATGAAAGGTCATAATTGTTTCAATGCCTGCAATCCCCGGCATGATTCCCTTTGGTCCACCAGAAAATCCTGCAAAAAAGTGGGGCTCGATAAATCCTGTTACAATTCGAAAGTCTGCTTCAACGTACTCCTTATTTAAATAAACGTCACAGCCAAACTTACTATGTCCGACTTTGACAAGTGTTTCCTTATCATGACAATGGTTATTAATAATCCGAACGTTATCGACAATCCATTGCCCCAGCATTTGGACGAACTCTTCCTCCGTTTGATCACGATGGGTTCCCGTTCCATTAATAATGACAAAGTTTTCAAGCGGAACATGGTCTAATTCCTTAATTAAAGCTGGAACAAGTTTTTCATTAGGCGTTGGTCTTGTGATATCACTAATGACAATCGCTACCTTATCGGTTGATTTCACCATTTCTGCTAATGGAGGGGATCCAATTGGGTTTTTGAGGGCATCTTGTAAAGCCCCTATTTCATCCGCAAGGCCTAAAGGGTTTTGTGGTTCTAAAATAAGTGCATCATCCGGAACATTTATCGTTAAGTTTTCTTTCCCATAAAGTAATGTTGTTTGCATTTTTTTCTCCCTTTTAAATCAATTATTTTTAATAAACAATCACCCCTAGCCTTTCATTTGGCCAGGGGTGGGGGTGTTTCTTTATACTGGGATCCCTGGGTCTTTTGGTGCTCCGGGGTTCTCCAGTTTTGCATCAATGCCTTTACTTCTTTGGTATTTATCCATAAGTATAACAGCGATTGGACAAAGAATGGCCGTCGTTAATGTAGATATTGAAATTTGCATTGTAGCCACGTTCGCTATATCTTGATAGGCTTGGGCTTCAGCAGCACTCATCATACCTGAACCAGATGCAACAACTGCAGCTGCCGCAATAGCTGCCGGTGTACCTACAGCATTACCCGCTGTAGATGCTTCAGCCACCGGGGCAATTTGACTTTTTTCTTTAAACAACTTAAACACGAGAATACCTGTAAAGGCTGTTAATACCGTGGTCATAATTCCTAGAAGCAATCCAGCCCCAACAACACTAGGGTTGAAGAAGGTCATAAAGTTCATACCTGCACCAAGTGCAAATGCAAAGAATGGAACTGGTAAGATTTCTCCTGGAGCCAAAAATTCACGAATCTCTGGGTCAAGATTTCCAAGAATCATTCCTAAGGCAATCGGTAATAAAACGGCGATAAAAGCAATAATTGGGAATTTAGAGCCTAATAATCCTAATGACATTAATGTGAAAAACGGTCCATCATTTAATGATAGGACAGAAACTGCACCAACATCTGACCTGTTTCCATATTGACCTGTCAAGGCAGCATACATACCACCATTTCCATTGGTCATTGCTGCGATAATGGCCATTGTCGATAATCCAAGAAATCCATTCATTGGATCAAAAAGGAATCCAAATAACATACCAACAGCAAGTCCTGTTAAATATTTTGATGATGTTAGCAATACTCCCTTTTTCAAGGCAATTCCACCAACTCTAAGATTCATCTGGCTACCTGCACAAAAAAGGAATAATGCAATCAAAGTTAATGCACCATTTTTAAATAATTGTTCAGAGAATCCCCCAATTCGTAGAAACTCATAATAACCGTCAGCAGTTGGAGCAACCCCTAATGATTTTAAAAAGTTCATAACCGCCGGTATGTGCATTTGATCGACTGTATTGAATAATGCCCCTAACATCAAAGGTACAACCATCAATCCACCAGGTACTTTTTCAATTGTTTGCTTAATCTTCATTCACTATTACCCCCTCTTTATTAAAAAAATAAGTACGGCACACCTGTTCAGCTGTTTGTTCTAACAACTTTTTCGTCTCTCTCATTGCCTCGTCCAAGCTAATTGGACGATTAATAATGCTAAAAACCCCTATGATTCCATATTGATATAGGCTTTCTATTCTCTCACCAATAGAGCCTGCAATAATCACGGTTGGAATACCTAGTTTACTAGCTGTTTGAGCTACTCCCATGGGAGTTTTTCCATACGCAGTTTGAAAATCCACTTGCCCTTCTCCGGTGATTAAAAGGTCTGCGCCTTTAAGATTTTCTTCAAGCTTGGAATAGTGGATAACGACATCTACTCCTCGTTTCATTGTCGATGGAAAAAACGCTTGAAATGCTCCACCAATTCCTCCGGCAGCCCCTGCTCCCGGCCTTTCATGCAATCGGATACCTGTTACTTGTTCCACAACATTGCCCCAATGGGTAAGGTTTTCATCGAGGACCTGAACCATTTCATCTGTAGCACCTTTTTGCGGACCGAACACATGAGAGGCTCCCTTTTCACCAATGAGTGGATTATCGACATCGGAAGCGATTAAAAAGTGGCTTTCATGAATTCGTTTATCAAATTGATCTAAACGTATTTCATGAATTTGATGTAATGCCCCTCCACCAAAGCCCACCTCATTTCCAGACTTGTCCAGAATCTTCATCCCTAAAGCCTGGAGCATTCCAACACCACCATCATTTGTGGCAGATCCACCGATTGCTAAAACAAAGTTTCGATACCCCTCGTCTAGTGCTCGCTTAATTAATTCCCCAGTACCAAATGTTGTTGCTGTTAATGGATTACGTTCAGACCGACTAATCAAGTCCAACCCTGATGCACTTGCCATTTCAATAATGCATGTCTCGTTATCACCTAGCACTCCGAAAAACGCCTCAATTGGTTTGCCTAAGGGACCTGTTACAGTTACTGCAACTTTATGACCATTCGTCGAAGAAACGAGGTTTTCCATCGTCCCTTCTCCTCCATCAGCAACAGGTATTAATTTCATTTCTGCATTCGGGAATGCATTTTTTATTCCCCTCTTAATTGATAAGGCCGCTTCTATTGCTGTCACACTACCCTTAAATGAATCAGGTGCAATTACAATCTTTATATCGTACCCCTCCTTACAGAAAACGTTTACATTTCTTTTTTATTTCATTATAAACTACTTGCTTCCAATCTTCTTTATATGTAGAATACAAATTATTAAAAGATTTAGAATTATTTTTTGTACTCCATAACTAAAAGGAGAATGTAATGATTACTCGGGAAATTGCTGAGATGCTGGTAAAGGAAACTTCGAAGGTTTTGAATGTAAATATCAATATTATGAATGAAAAAGGAGTCATTATTGCAACACGCGATCTATCGCGTTTGGATGCTATCCATGAGGGTGCATTAGAAGTTGTTGCAACTGGACAACCCCTTGAAATTACATCTAAAAATCAAGGACAACTTCGCGGAACACAGCTTGGAATTAATTTACCGATACATTTTCAAGAGAAGATTGTTGGAGTCATTGGTATCACCGGGGAACCTGAAATCATAAGAGATCGCGGCGGTCTTGTAAAAATGATGGCAGAGTTATTAATTAAACAAGCATACATGGCCTCACAAACAGAATGGCGCCAACGAACAAAAGAAATGATTATTGAAGAACTATTAAAGGAGAAATCAAATACGATCAATATTGAGCGCTGGCTTAGTCTCCTTAATATGAAGCTTACTGGTCCTTTTGTCGTTAGCGTAATGGAAGTATTTGATTATTCTTTTTCAAGTCACCTGCTTATTAACAATACCGAGGAAGTCATTGGTAAGGAAAAGGTTTTAGCAGGATTTGTCCATGGTAATAAATTGCTGATTCTTTTATCAGAGGTACCTTACGAAGAGGCAAAAAGGAAGTTAGCAAAACTTTTTCAGGAGTTCGAGAAAATTAAGGTCCAGGCTCGCCTGGCGTACTCCCCTCCTATACTACACCTTCTGAACACTAATCAAGGTTACCATGAATGTGAAGTTGCTTTAGCCATCAGTAAACCTGAAAAAAAGATCATTTCCTATACTGACATTGAACCAGAAGCGCTTGTTCATCAAATTGATCCAAAGCTTGCTAGACAATTCACAGAGAGAATACTACAGGGCGGTGGTGACCTTAAAAACCATCTAGATACGCTTCAAGCATTTTTTGATTCAAATTTAAATATAAAGGAAGCGGCGAAAAAGCTTTACATCCATCGCAATACGCTCATTTACCGACTTAACAAAATCAAAACGGAAAGCGGTTACGACCCACAAAACTTTAAAGATGCCTTTGCCTTACAAATGGTCGTCTGGCTACATAGCCAAACCAATTCTTTATAATCTAGTAAATGACCTACTACTATAGGAAACTAGTTAGTAATTTATTAGTTGAAAGGAAAGATGAAAATTTGCTACATTTAAAAACAATCACAAAGGAGAATTGGATAGATGCTATATCACTTCGTGTTCGAGAAGACCAAGTGAAGTTTGTGGCAACCAATGCCGTATCACTGGCACAGTTAAATTTTCTTGAAAACTTTCATGCAAAAGGAATCTATCTCGAGGATGAATTAATAGGATTCACCCTCTATGGAATTGATGAGGATGACCATGAATACTGGATTTACCGCATGATGATTGATCAAAAACATCAAGGTAAAGGGTATGGAAAGCAGGCAATCAAACTGGTGGTAGATGATATTAGGAATATGAAAGAAGAACGCCATCAAACTATCACACTTTCTTATGAACCATCTAATGAACACGCAAAACGCGTCTACGAAAAAATGGGCTTTCAAGAAGTAGACGGGCTTATTATCGGCGGCGAACAGGTTTCTCGATATACGTTTTAGTATTACGTTCACAAGTTATCATTTATAATGATTTACCACCAAAAGAAAACCGTACCCATTTTTGGTACGGTTTATGTCCTTTAATCATTCAAACTTAGCCCCCAAATGCACTCAACCTCTTACTAAAATACGAGAAACGTTAATAAAACGAGTAAATTTATGATTCAATTAGAGATTACCGCTTTCATTCCACTTTTTTCCTCATTTTTGCCAAATGTTCCCGTTTTCATCAATATTGAACAATTGACAGTAGAAAAACTATAATAAATGTAACAAGGATAGAGGGGAGGAAAAGGAAATGAAAAAATTAATACAAAAATTTATTGATGATAACATTAACTTCTACGCAGATGCTTATAAACGTCTAAACCGATAAGATCTTATTAGGTGCTACTCTAATGAGGTCTTTTTTTTTGTTCTTTATTCTTATTTTGAACCCGCACATTCCAGACATTTGATTTATCCTCTTTACGCAAAGCATAAAATTTCTATTCTTTATATCGATTGATTCCCCAATCAAACTTACTAATTCTGGCTTGCAAATTGGCAGCCACTCCCCCCTTATGTTAGGAAGTTGTCTCATAAATACTGCATTATATAAACCGCAAAGCATGAAAGTGATTTTATAATTACAACTTATTGTACATATGCCCTTTTACGAATTAATAACTGAAAATTAGCATAATGATTTAAAAACCAATGGGAGTTGATTGCTTGAGCAAATTCATTCCTGAAAAATTATCTGTGGAATTCATGGGTGGTGTTACGGCTACAGAACCTGTCATACCAAGGCGTTACACATTAACCCACTCTGATTTGACGGGTGACCTATTTTTAACAATTGGAGTTCATTATGCCTGGGATAAAATTAATTCCATGAGAGACGAGGTATTAGGTGAATGGAAAGCAAACGGAAATTTCTTATTTTATTGTGTTTATTTATATATTGACCAAGGTGAATACAACCAAAATATGGTGGCAAAACGGAATGAAATATTCAGACGGGAATTACCGCTTGCATTAACAGCTATTCGATACGGAGATAGGTTTTTATTCGAAACGTACCCACATCTTGATCAAACCTCAATCTTCGTTACTTTTATGTCCGCCTATCCTCAGTTTGCTAGACAAGAAAGTTGGGGAACTTTTGGCAGTTATAAATGAAAAATTTACATTGAAAGTTGAACCATCTAAACAAAATAACTCATATATGGTTCATAGCTAGCTAGATGATTAATAGTTCAGTGGAATACAAGTAATGATTAAAAACAGCCTTTGTGAGATAAATCACATTTTGCTATCAGCGGTAATGCTATCATTATGATTGAGGTTAGATAATAATCGCCCCAGAGTCGGCCGATATTTTTTCTCACCTACTATTTATACTATCTTATTCTTCTTATAAACGGAGATTATATATAGGAGGGTTTTAAATGTCTGAAGCAAAATTGTCTGAGTTAATTAGTCCTGAAGCTGTCATTAACTTTGAAACTGGTGCAATTAAGGCAAGCACTTTGGATTCCATAATCAATCTTTTACCATTTGAAATGGGTTTTTGCGATGCAAACGATATTTTCCGCTGGTATTCAAATAATCCTAACCGCGTGCATGGTCGTCGAAAAGAAGCGATTGGCCGACATGTACTTGAGCTTCACCCAAAAGTGTCGCACCACGTTGAAAAACTTTTAAATGACTTTCGTTCAGGAACGCGTGACGAATGGGAATTTTGGTTCCCAAAACGCACTGGTGAAACTGGTCAAATTTATCAAAAATTCATGGCTGTACGTGATAAAAACGGAAACTATCTTGGATGCATGGATGTGACCGTTAATATCGACCTTTTCCAAGGAAAAGAAGGTAAACATACCCCAGAAACGATTGACGAATTTATAGCTGTTAAGCCTGAGTAAAAAGAACTTTTCCATTTAAGTAGTTGCTGAAAAACACACTGAATCCTAAATTCAATGTGTTTTTTTATGATAAAGTTTTTGTAATAGGCATGTCCTTATTAATTGAGTAACAATCGACCAGCGAACTTAAAAATAAACGGAGATTTTTCGGTTAAATGTAGAATTGAGCATATTTTGGGGAATTTAAGGGGAGGTTTTCCGATTATGCAAGTTAAAATCCCCCATTTTCCCGTCTTTTGAGTCATTAAGCGGAACCTCTCCGTCTATTTAAGCTAGTTTCAGTGCATTTTACTAAATAAGCGAAACTTGTCCGGCTATTTATCAGATCGGGTGCTTAACCTGATCCCCCAACCGATAAGAGCGAACCCTCTTAATCCCAGATGCGGGAATCAGCATTTTTTTATCGACTAGTTGAGAAAGCACCTTTTTTACCGTCTTGTCACTTAGCTTTAAATACTTCTCTACTTCGATAGGAAAAATGTCTTCCCCTTTTCGAATCGCTAGCCTAAGCACTTCCTTTTCCCTAGTGGACAGAGAGGTTTGGTCCATTTCATCCCCCAACCATCGGCCAATTACTTGCTGAACAATCTGTTGGCATCGACGAGGCTTCTCTTTAACTTGGTCATAAGAAAAGCGGATCACGGTCCATCCATCAATCACCAACTGATTTTGACGTTCTAGGCTGTCGGAAAATTGCCATCTACTTATGTTCTTTAAGTGAGGGCCATACCCGTCGACCTCAAGACATATCCGGATGGCAGGACGAATATATGCAAAATCTAAATACCTGGTGCCATCCTTGAAATCATTAACTTCATATTCTGGATGGAGGTATCGAAAATGGTAAAATGAGGGCCACCACACTTCCTTCAAAAACAGCATTTCAGCCTGGTTGTGACCCTCTTGTAAGCGACGCAACCTTTCACCGTTTCTTGCCTTCAAGTGAGCATTCACAAATGCCTGGTATTCTTCTTCAAACCCCATAAGCATCCTTCCTCCTTTCCAATAATTCATTCCTCATTTAAATCAACTTTGAAAATGTATGATTATTAAGTATCGCTTTCTCTTGCTCTCTGAGTTTGTTCTAACAGGCAATGTCATAAGAATTATCCGGAAACGTCCTGTAGAAAAATTGTACAGCCACAAAAAAACTTCATAAATATTAATCAACAAAATTTGATAGGCAAATTACAAAAGTTAAGTTTTACCTAATTTTAATGCACCCCATCCCCAAATCCTCTGCTAATTATCTACGCGACTAATACCTATTCCTCAATCGGAACCATAAAGTCATATTCGGGGACTCCAAACTTCAAAAACATCTTTTCTCGATACTTTTCAAATGACAAATGAAAATTATCAGGTGGGTTTCCAAATAGTATGGTAAATACTCCGTTTTCGTAAGTAACCAAATAGCTTTTCTCTTGGTTTACATTGTTGTCCATTAATTTTACTTTTAATTCTTCCAATTGTACGTTTGTTAGACTACAGTCAAAAGCCACCTTTTCCCTTCTTCCGTCTTTATTTACCAATATAAAAATACCGTGCCCTTCACTCTTCTCTTCCTTGTATTCAATCGTGCCTTGGGTATATTTTTCAATAGTTTTGGTGTAATAAAAACCGCATCTCATACAAAAAGTGTACTGCTCAGAAGTTTTGTAATAATAATCTTCAATGGCAGAACGCCCACAACATGGACATTTAGTAGCATATATTATCGATGCCACGAAGGAATCATCTCCTTTATTTTTCTTTTAACTTGGAATTAATTTCTAAAATGAATTTGTATTTGTGTAAAGTAAAAGGGGTATTTAATGTGGTTTCGTTGTTTGAAGAAAGAAAAGGTAAAATTAATATAAAAATGCAATAGGAATTGAGAGAAGATTGTATTACAGAAGAATTTGAAGATAGAGTTATTTTTAGTTTAAAAGAGTTCTTAAATTTGTCAATCTATTTCTCTTAAACTTCTAAATTTTTCACCATTTCTATTTCCACTAAATAAATTTTTTAGCCCCTCCCTTTCTTAAGGAGAGGCATTGGACTAATAAACTCACCTTTCCTATTCAACTAGGGTTTATAGGGGAAATTTCCTTCCAACTTTAAGTTACATACTACTTTATATTTAGGTTGTGGGAGGATTGACTTATTCTTTTAAAAAGCTATTAAACAAGCAAAAACTGTATAAAACATATTAGGATGAAACAGTATCCTTAATTGAGTAGCCAGTGAAAGAAATAAAATAAACGGAGACTTTTCGGTTAAATGGATAATCAAGCTCATTTTGGGGAATATAAGTGGAGGGTTTCCGATTATGCAAGTTAAAATCCCCCATTTCCCCGTTTTTTGATTCATTAGGCGGAACCTCTCCGCCTATTTAAGCTAGTTTTAGTGTCATTTACTAAATAAACGAAATTTGTCCGGCTATTTATAAAATCGAGCGCTTAACCTGGTTTCCCATCCCACAAGTTGACCCAAGATATGACGTTTGACTAAGAAACAATATTTATAAGTAATACGGTTCACCATAATTAAGGTAAGGTAGAAAAACGCATCTACATGTAATACATTTCACCGTGATGTATCTAAATGATGATAGTAGAAATTTATATTGACATTTTTGGTAATTCCTTCTAATATAAGAGTCATCAATGACTCTTATGGAAAAGGGGAAGTTAACTTTGTCACCGATTGTTTCAGAACAGCATCGAGAAGAAAGAAAAAATTTAATCCTTAAGGCAGCCAAAGACGTTTTTATCAAAAAAGGCTTTAATGCAACTACAATACAAGATATTATCAATCATTCTGGTGTTAGCAGAGGAGGTGTGTATACGTACTTTAAGAATACTGAAGATGTATTTATTGAGCTTTTAAAGAAAAGAGATATGGAAGATGTATGGGATTTGGAGAGTATTTATAGAGGAGGTCATACGAATTGGGAAGCCCTGGAATTTATTTTAGATAATGTTCAGGAAAATATTTTGAATCAAACTGATCGGTTAGTTCCTGCTATCTATGAATATTATTTTACCAAAGGTTGGGAGACAAAGAGGCATCTTCCCTTTTTGGAGGCGCGAGTGGAGCAAGCTTGGAATGGTCTAGCCTTTATCCTTCAAAAAGGAATAGATGAAAAAGAATTTACACCGTCACTCCCTACCGAGGATATTGCCAAAACCATACTTACGTTTTATGACGGAATTATGCTAACTAACTTTCAGCTAGGACCTGAGAAATTACAATTACCTAATCAATTTCATGTTTTTCGAGTTTTTCTTTCCACCTGTTTATTTGAATCCAAAAACAAATAAATCTTATTAACTATCGTAATGAGGAGGTTTTTAAATTGGAGATGTTACCATCAACTGAAACAAAGAGGCAACCTAGTCATTACACAATAAAAACGGTACTTACCTTTATATTAATTGTTGCTATTATTGTAAGTGTTATTTTACTAAGTTTATTACAGTTACAAACCCCAAAGGTTGTACCATCAACCGCTGAGACAACTTCATTTTCGGCTGACAGAGCATTCTCATACTTAGAGGAGTTTGCTGTAAAGCCGCATCCACTTGGTTCAAAGGAACATGATCACGTTCGTGATTACTTAGTTAAGGCTTTGTCAGATTTAGGGCTTAGTCCTCAGATTCAAAAAACAAACTCTTTATACACACGTAGCTCTTTCATATCCGGAGGTACAGTTGAAAATATCTATACAAAAATAGAAGGAACAAATTCAACCAAGGCTATTATGCTAGTAGCTCATTACGATTCAGTTCCAGGAAGTCCTGGTGTATCCGATGATGGTGCTGGGGTTGCTGCCATTCTTGAAACTGTAAGCGCCTTAAAAAAGGGTCAACCTCTACAAAATGATGTCATTATCCTGTTAACTGATGGGGAAGAGAACGGGTTATTGGGAGCAAAAGCATTTGTGGATGAACATCCTTGGGTTGATGATATTGGATTAGTATTGAATTTTGAGGCACGGGGAAATGAAGGCCCCGCTTTTATGTTTGAAACGAGTGATGAAAATGGATGGCTTGTAAAGGAATTTGTTCAAGCTGCCCCATCACCAGTTGCACATTCTTTTATTTACAACCTCTATAAGCTTATGCCAAATGATACTGACCTTACAGTTTTTAGAGACGCGGGTCTAAGTGGTCTGAACTTTGCATTTGGCGAAGGTATCAGTCATTATCATACAACAAGTGATAACCTCCAAGAATTAAGCAAAGGAAGTCTTCAGCACCATGGGGAATATATGTTAAATCTTATTCGCCATTTTGGGGAATTGGATTTAACTCAAACAGAGGAAGAGAATCAACTATTCTTTAATATTTTCGGCTCAAAAATGATTACTTACTCCGAAAAACTTATCATTCCATTAATGCTGGTGATAGTAGCCTTATATGCTTTTACAATCGTGCATGCTTCAAGATATAATCGGCTATCCCTACTTGGAACACTTGCCGGGTTTCTTGTTACCATTGGTGGAATTGTCGGATCTTTTGCAATTGGACTCGGACTATGGAGTCTGCTAAAAGTGATTCTCTCCGGCAAAGATTGGTTAATGGGAACGGATAAAACATTTGGAACAACCTATCTAATTAGTTTTTCTATTATTATCTTCACCTTTTTAACTGTACTCTATTATAAGGCAAATAAAAAAATAATGACCGGCAGCTTAACTATGGGTGCTTTATTAATGTGGTTAATTTTAGTGATTTCTTCTAGTTTACTTCTAAAAGCAGGCAGTTACGTATTTGCATGGCCATTATTCTTTGCACTTCTTGGGGTTAACATTTCTATTCGATTAAAAGAGTATACATGGAAGTCATATCTTGTGACAGTGGCATTTGCAATTCCAGCTTTCTTAATTCTCCCTCCTGTTATTTATCTTGTCCAAATGCTTGTAACAATGAATCTATCAAGTGTACTTATGGTTCTAGTTGCCCTTCTTGGGATATTGTTAATACCAATATTAAGCACATTAAAAATCAAATATAGTTGGGTGATGCCAACCATCCTTTTGGGAGCAGGATTACTACTACTGATTACAAATAGCATCATCATAAATAACATGCCGACAGCAGAACATCCTAAAGCAAGTGATATTACTTATTTCATGGATGCAGATACAAATAGTGCCTATTGGGCAGCCAGACATTCTTTAGATGCCTATACTGCAAACTATCTTGATGAAGATGTTAAAGTTGACAATACCTCTGAAATCTTCCCTATATTAAATTGGGATATCAGTTATACAGAGGCAGACTTATACAATTTAGAAGCACCTAGTGTGACAATTATTTCTGACAATGTAGAAGGTGATAAGCGTATTATTGAGTACCAAATGAAAACATACCGGAATGCCGAAGAAATGCTAATGAAGTCTTTGTCCTCAATGAATGTTTCACAACTTTTAATCAACGACAACAAAGTGGAATTAATTCAACAGGAATATACGAAAGAACATCCTTTATTATTCAGTTACATTATTGGGCAATCTGGAGAGTTAAAGGTAAAGATAACCGTCGAAGCCAACGATAAAGTTGAGTGGATCTTAGCAGATCGTTCTTATAATATCCCTGAGACAAAAGGTGAACGTTCCCCCGAGTATAGTACATATGGGGATAATTCATTTGTGATGAAGACAATACGAGAATAGGAATCGTGTAGGGATGTAACTTTACATTTTAAAAATCTTCTCAAATCACTTTACTTGATTTGAGAAGATTTATTAACCTCACCCGTAAAAATATAATAAAAAAAATATTAAAGTTTTCACGCTCTAATAAAAACCATACTAGAGGGATACCATTTTAAAAACCTCATTAACTAATGATAATGTTCTCCCCACCTATTAAACTACGGGTTTGCTTCAGAGGTGCAAATAATTAAATATCAATCTTTACCAAAGGAGATTTACTTTATGTAATAAAACATGAAATGAGTACATTAAAAAGTGAGGGGAAACAGTGTTGATCAAAATTCTGTTACACATTGAAGGGCTTGCAGTTTTCGTGTTAAGTGTATATCTTTATTCGTATAATGAGTACAGTTGGTGGATGTTTTTACTATTATTGTTAGCACCTGACATTTCAATGATAGGGTATTTGATTAACAATCAAGTTGGTGCAAAATGCTATAATATTTTTCATACTTATAGCCTGTCGATTACTATTGTAATAGTAGGCCTACTCCTATCGTATCAGTTGGTGTTGGCAGTAGGGTTAATTTGGTCAGCTCACATAGGGATGGATAGAGCAATTGGTTACGGGCTTAAATATTCAACTAACTTTAAAGATACACATTTAAATAGAGTTTAATTGTTTTGCTAACTGTGGCTTTAGTAAAATAAGATAATATAAAAAAGGGTTTAGAGATAAAGTTCTCTCAAAGCCCTTTTTGCATTGTCAAACTGACGGATTACATTACAATTAAAAACCGCCTCTATTTATGATACGGTTCACTATTTTTAGTGGTAAGATTAATATTACCACCACTTAGCAATCATCACTTCCGTAAAAACTTCCAAGTAAGTGAGGCGTCAATAAAACAACTGTATCCACAAAGTTATTTCTTCAGATTATTGTTCTCAATAAATTTATCAAAATCATCGTTTGAACTCTGCTCTATACGGTGTTGGTTAAATTTCTCATATTCTTGAGTCGCAATCTTATCTGCAACGACTTTTGATACCTTCCCTGCATTTTTGTGAATATCACGCTCATTAAATTGCAGAAATGCATTTAATTTATCAATCCAATCCTTCATATACATTGGGCGTTGACGCTCTGCTTGGTCCTCAGCATAGCCTAAATACATTGTAACAATTCGATTTAGCGACTTTAACTCCTTTTCAGATAAGTAATTTTGTCACACCTCGCTTACGTACTTTATCACCTTTCCAAGAAGTAAGTCCCATGTTTTCTTTTTCTGCATCCGCTCTCTTTGAAATAAGTTCAGCAGCCGTCATACCATGGATTGCAAAATGTAATTTATTTTGAACTGTTTTAAAAAATATCTGTGTTACTTCTGCATTAGAATCATAATCTACAGAGGTAGCATATATATCAGTAATTTTTTGATAGAATCTTTTCTCTGAGGCACGAATATCTCTAATTCGTTCCAATAACTCATCAAAGTAATCTTCTCCAAAATTACGCATGTCTTTCAAACGATCATCATCCATTGTAAAACCTTTGAGTAGATATTCATTTAAGCGTTCTGTTGCCCACTGACGGAACTGTGTACCTCGGTGGGAACGAACACGGTAGCCGATTGCGAGAATCATTTCAAGATTATAGTGCTTTGCCTTTCTTTTTACCTCCCTTGAACCTTCATTTTGAACTTGTAAGTAATACTTACAAGTTGACTCTTCCTCCAATTCTCCTTCTTCGTAGATGTTCTTTACATGAAGAGTAATGTTCTGCGGTGTGGTCTGGTAAAGTTCAGCAATTGCTTTTTGCGTCATTTTGTGATACGGTTCAGCATTTCGGTTATGGTAAATCAGATAGTACCACCTTATTGATTATAGAAACCCCAAACTCTCAATCAGCAAGTAAATTCCAGTAAAAAGTAAGATTATATATGTAAATATTCGAAAAACCCTTTGATTAATCCTTTTAAATAATAGTTGTCCCACATACAATCCTACAAATACCAAAGGTAAAGCCCATAAACTCGATACCCATATTGTCTTATTTGTCCCAGCAAAAGTCACTTGAATGATTAAACTAACAAAGTATATAAATAAATAAAAGGCTAATGTAGTACCTCTTAATTTTTCTTTTTGAGTATCAGTTCCTGAAAAATATAATAATAATGGTGGCCCGGGCATACCTATACTTGTTGTGAATGAACCTGATAGTCCACCTACAAGTAAATCTCGCTTCTCATTTTGGTTGATTCGAAATTTCAGAATAAGCATGATTGTTAACACCAAGATAATAAGGCTCACTCCCATTTTTAATCTATTTATATCAATCAACATGAAGAGCATAATACCAATAGGTAGACCCGTAACACTACCTACGACAAACCTTCTAAGAATAGCAAAATCAATATCTCTTCTAATTTTCATTATTAATGCACTTGATATAATCAATGACAATATTAAATTTATTTGAATAGCCTCTATTGGTTCAAATATTAAAAGCAGAAATGGAGTAGCCAAAATTGAAAATCCGAATCCTGTACTCGTTTGAAGTACAGAAGCAACCAAAACGATTATAAAAAATGCTATTATCTCCATACAACACCCACTTTGTCTATAACAAAAAGTAAAAATACCGTTGATAAACAGTATCTCTTCACCTACAATTTTAACATTTCACTAATTGTAAAACTATCCAAAACTAATTCTACTCTTTGTTTTACCACTATTTGTGATACGGTTCATTCCTATTAATGCGAAAAGCTCGATATATCTGCTCCACTAAAATCAACCTCATTAATTGATGTGGGAAAGTCATTTTTGAAAAAGACAAGGTATCGTTTGCCCGCTTCATAACATCTTTGCTTAACCCTAGTGAGCCACCAATTACAAAGGCAATTTTGCTTTTTCCATAGGTTGCTAGCTTTTCAATGTCTGCTGCGAGCTGCTCAGATGACTTCATCTTTCCTTCAATTGCCAACGCAATCACATGAGTGTCATCCGATAGCTTTGCAAGAATCCTCTCCCCCTCTTTTTGCTTTACCTGCTCCATTTCTGACTCACTCAAGTTTTCTGGTGCCTTTTCATCCGCCAGTTCGACTATTTCTACCTTTGCATATGCTGTTAATCGTTTTAAATATTCATTAATCCCTTGGATTAAGTATTTTTCTTTCAACTTTCCAATTGTAACAATTGTGATGTTCACACTTATCCCCACTTCGCTCACATTTTACAAACAAATTATCCACAATAGTTATCCACATATCCACATTTTCTATCCACATCTTGTATGGGAATATTAGTTCCCCACAACATATACCGCCTTATTTTGACAAAATTCACAGGTTGTTGATAAGTTTTCATCTTCAATTTTCGTCATAATTGGTGCAACTTCATGCTCGTCTACTACAATATCCAATGCTAATTCGATATGTTCTTCACAACATTTAATCATTTTTACTTCCTCCATCAATCTTACCCACAACCATCTGATAATTATGGGTATAACTTTTTCTTTTGTGGTTCTTATCCACATGTTCTTATCTTACCCATTTTAGCATATAATTTTGTCCACAAAAAAACAGGAGAATTTTAAACTCCTGTTTGCTTGTTCTTACAATGATTCTCTTGCCAATTGTATGATTGCCTTTTGTTTTTCTCCCCCTCGGTAAAACGTAACCTCCATTTTATCACCCACTGATTTTTCATTATATAAATGTTTTCTCAGTTCAATTACTGATGAAATTTTTTCACCATCTAATTCCACAATTACATCAAGTTCCCGTAACCCCGCATTTGATGCCGGAGTATTTGATAGTACTTCTAAAACGGCTACACCCTCTGTCACATCATTTGGTAAATGTAAAGTTTGCTCTCGATGATAAGATGAAATTTCACTTAATGCCTTTAATTGGCCAACTCCCATAAATGGGCGTTTCACCTCACCGTACATTTCAAGGTCTTCAATGATTGGCTTTGCACTTGTAATGGGAATCGATAGACCAATTCCTTCAACTGCTTCCTGTGCAATTTTCATGGAATTTATACCAATCACTTCCCCTTTAATATTAACAAGCGCTCCTCCACTATTGCCTGGATTAATTGCCGCATCCGTCTGCATAACATCCGCATTCCAATCAGGAACCCCATCTTGATTAATATCAACTGGAATTGTTCGATTTAAGCCTGAAATAATTCCTTGTGTAACCGATCCAGAAAACTCAAGCCCCAATGGATTTCCTATAGCAATGACCGGTTCACCAAGATTAATATTGTCGGAATTTCCAAATTGAGCAATCTTTTTAACATGGTCCGCATCAATTTCAATCACAGCCAAATCGGTCCAAATATCGCTGCCTAGCAATCTTCCCTTTACCCTTGAGCCATCACTAAGACTCACCTCTAGATCAGAAGCTCCTTCAATAACATGGTGGTTTGTGACGACAAATGCCTTTCCATTTCCCTTTTTGTACACAACACCAGAGCCCGTACCCGCTGTAGTTGCCTCCTCAGACCAAAAGTTCGTTTGCTGAAGGTTGACGATTCCCACAACGGCTTCACTTACTCGGTTCACGGCACTAGTGACCTCAGTTGTCACATTTACATTGATATTTTGTTGAACACTACGGCCTGTTGCTGGAGCCTTTTCCTCCACATCATCAAGCCCGTTAAGCTCTTCGCGAGCGGCATTCTCCTCATACGGAAGTAAATGATACTTTGATAAAGTCGGTAAAAGAAAAAGGACAAGTAATGCCCCTATAATAGCTCCAATTAATCCAGATAAAAACCAGCTACCACGGCCCCCTTGACGTCTATTCCTTTGATTTGAATAATCCTGATCATAATACCCCATACGGCCAATCTCCTTTAAAAAACGTTCTAAAATCAATTTTACCCATATTTTATGCAAAACATGACCGTGCCCTAAGATGAATAAAAGACAGAAGCTGATAGCCCCTGCCTTTTTAAAGATAAGAAATGATAAAACACTTTACATTGTTTTCATTGTTTAGCTCCAGGCGCCTTTGACTCTCTGGTCTAAGACAATCACATCGGAAGGTAAAAAACATCTTCTGCCAACGCTCGTCTTTTGCTTGGCGCCTAAGGCTATGTGCTTTAAGCTTTTTTCTCTTATGCGTTTTTCCTTTCCATAACATTAATCCCGATTCCGATTAACACTACTCCCATCAGTGTTAGAATGCTAATTGGGTATAGTAATTCACTCATCGGTGCTCCATAAATTGTTGCGGCCTTTAAGCCTTCCATACCATGTTTAATTGGAACGAAGTCCGATACCTTTAATAAAAAGTCTGAGCTGACAATTTCCAGCGGCCAATAAGCCCCACCTAGCATCGACAAAGAGACTGATACTAGTGAAATGATGGCATTGAATTGCTGTGTACTTCTAACTACACTGACTAAAAACAGCGCTAGCGCAACAATTGAGAACACATATGGGATTAACACGATTAATGTCTTTCCAAATCCTCCGTAGAAGTCTACCCCAACACCATACCGGAACACAAAAAAGATGAGTGCAACTTGAAGATATCCCATAAGAAAGCTATACACTAAATTGCCTGCGTACATCTCCCATTTTTTTAAAGGTGATAATATCATCCGGTCCCAGACTCCCCATGTTCGCTCTTGTAGGATGTTGTGGACATTATAGGAGATTGTGTAAATGACAAAGAATAATGTAAACCCAAAAATAGTCTGTAGCTTATTATCAATGATCACAGCATCATCACCACGGAAGGAAGCAGTCTGAATCTTGAATAATGGGTTCTCTTCTTTTTCTTTTAATTCTTCTAATATGACATCTGGATCGATATGAGGATTAGTAACCGTTGCCTCTTTAATTCTATCCTCCATCAAAAGGTCTCCATAAAAGGTTTGAAGATAACTATCTAATAAATGAAGATTAGACGACGTCTCTGTCACAACGACAATGGTGTAGGAATCCTTCTCAAGCTTCACCGCGGCCTCAGCGTCACCTTCACTAACCATTTTCTTAGCTTCCTCTTCCGTAACTAACATAAACTCAAAACTTTTCGACTGGGTTAAATCCTTCCAGAGCGCTGTCTCTTCTATACTTTCAATCTCTGAATAAACGGGTACAATGATATTTGTATAATTTGCAGCACCTAATAATAAGGCAAAGACAATGCTCATCACGGTCATGCCAATCATTAGCATTGGTTTTCTCAAAAATAATTTAAATTTTGCCTGTAAAATACTTATCATATGGCATCACCTCTTTTCGGAAAACTAAAAACAGCCACTGTTATCATTATCAAACCGAAGACAAGTAAATAAAAGATATGATGAGCAATAGCTGAAAGCTCGACTCCTTGCAGCAATTGCAATAAAGCAGCCATCCCCGCACCATTGGGTGTAAAATTACCTACCATTCCAATTACCGATGAAGTTTCACCAATTGGCGTAAAGCTGCCGCCTAAAAAGGCAAAGATTGAGACAATTACATTCCCGAAAAAGTTCGAAACACCTTCCGAGTCAATCCGGAAGTTTAATGCCGTCAACAATGCCCCTACGCCACCAATCGCAAAACTTAATGATAAATTAACGAGGAAAAATCCGAGAAGATCCTTCCAAACCACATCAAATACAAGAGAAGTTACTCCATATAAAATGGCTTGCTGAACGATTGCAATTATCATAATGGAGAAAAAAATACCTCCCAAATATGACCATCTAGATGTATTCGATAATATAATGCGATTAAATACTTGCAACTGCTTTTCACGATACGCAAATGAACTTAGAGTTGACGCAATAAACATAATAAACATGACACTCATACCGACGGAATAATATTGCAGTGAGTTGATTGGTTCTCTTTCTGTTACAGTTTCGATTTCTCCTAGTTTTGCACTACCGACTGATTCTAACTGAATTCCCGCTTTTCCAATCACAGTCATGGAAGTCATCTGTTTTTGAAAATTCATCAGGACATCCTCCACAACTTTTGGAGCAATCTCTTTCCCTTCATTTTTATAAAGCTTGATTGCCGCAGTAGAAGGTTCATCTAATAATGTAGAAGAAAGAATATCGAAAGTATAATTCTCAGGTATCTCAATGACAGCAGAATAACTGTCATCATTTTTAATTTGATTCAAATTTCCCGGTTTAACTTGCTCCAGCTTCACAATTTCTTTTAATTCCTTACTTCCAAACACTTCATCTAGCAAAATCTGAATAGGACGAAGCTGATCAGCTCCCTGGATTAATGCAGTTTCTGCCTCCTCTGGGAGTCCCTCTGCCTTTACCTTTTCAACAAAGGCATTGATATCCTCTTGTTCATTACTATGATTAATAAAAGCGACCTTAGCCGAAATCGGCTCAGTATCACTTCCCATCACCCCTCCTAAGGCAAAACCTAAAATGGCAATGAGAACTAGTGGCATTAGAACTAAAATAAGCAATTCCTGAGGATTACGAAATAAAACCAATAAGTCCTTTTTCATAAATGAAATAATCATCTGCACCACCTCCTAATCTCTAAGAGCTCTACCCGTCAGATGAAGAAAGACATCTTCAAGTGTCGGAGCTTTAACTTCAACTGAAATTAATGTCGTCCCTGTTTCTTCTGCAATTTGAGAGATTTTCCGGAACAAATTGTACTCTTTTGGGACGATAACCGTCACATCACGGTCCTGTACCTTTACTTGCCGAACGGTAGAGTCTGCTTCAAGAAGCTTTGTAAATTCCTGCTTTGCCCGTTCTACCTTGATTGAAATTGTATTTTCAGAGGATAATATATTCTTTAACTCTTCCTTAGTACCGGATGCGATAATATTGCCTTTATCCATAATGTAAATCCGGTCACATAGGAACTCGACTTCCTCCATGTAATGACTCGTATATAAAACAGTCATTCCACGTTCTTTATTAAGACGCTTTACCGTCTCTAATATATAGTTACGAGATTGTGGATCAATCCCAACAGTCGGCTCATCCATAATAATAATTTCTGGATTATGCAGCAGCGCCACTCCAATATTTAACCTTCTTTTCATACCACCTGAAAAAGTTTTTACAAGATCCTTTCTTCGGTCAGTTAAACCTATTTGCTCCAATACTTCTTCAATACGCTGTTTTAACTCAGCACCCTTTAACCGATAGATTTCTCCAAAAAACCGTAAATTCTCCTCTGCTGATAAATCTGTATATAGTGCAATTTCTTGAGGAACGACTCCTAAAATTTTACGGATGTTCTGTGGGTTTTTAATCGTGCTATCGTTCATTAGCCGTACATCACCAGATGTCGGAATAACTAAAGATGACATCATCGAGATTGTTGTTGACTTTCCCGCTCCATTTGGACCTAATAGCCCAACAATCTCACCCTTTTCTAAAAACATATTAATCCCCTGTGCCGCATACTTTTGTTTGTATTTCTTTGATAAATCAATAATTTCTAACATCCCGTCAGCCTCCTTTATACATTTATCATAGTCTTTTACTGTGTCTTGGAGCACTATCTCACGTCACTTGTTTGTGTAAAAAACATGACCTGAGTCATGTTTCAAAGAAAAAAGGGCTATCCTTTGCTAGTTGGACAACCCTTTTATGTTTGTTATGTAATATCATTTTTGACTGCAAAAATCGCTAGCTGGGTACGGTCTCGAAGCTCTAATTTATGTAAAATCTGTGTGATATGGTTTTTGACAGTACCAATCGATAAAAATAATTCATCTGCGATTTCTTTATTAGTTTTTCCTTCACCTACTAATCTTGTAATATCAAATTCCCGTGTAGACAAAGGCAATTCAAGTTTCTTTTCAAACTTATGTAACAATCGCGGCATGACCTTTGCTGCAACCTCTTCATGAATGGGAAGTCCTCCTTGAAAGCAGCTATGGACGGCATGAACCAGTGTATGTTGGTCAGATGTTTTTAATAAAAAGGCATTAGCACCATATTTTAACGCCTGTATCGCATATTCATCATCATTAAAAGTTGTAAGGATTAAGATCTTCACATTGGGCCAACGTTCCTTGATTCTTCTTGTCGCTTCAAGACCATTCATAATCGGCATCCGGATGTCCATAAGCACCAGATCAATTACATGGGCTTCCATCTTTGTAATGGCTTCTTCCCCATTTTCCGCCTCAGCTACAACCCGTATTTGCTCGTCCTGCTGTAGCATAAGTTTTAAGCCCTGCCTTACAATTGATTGGTCCTCTACTATTAACACATTCCACATGAAAGTTCCCCTCCCTTACACTTTTGCAATTGGTATCATTCCTTTAATTACAAACTGTTCATCCGTTTGATAGACCGCTAGCATGCCACCTAATTCTTCAACACGTTTTCGCATATTTGAAAGCCCGAATCCCTCTTGAAATGGTTCTTTCTTATGGATTCGATTTTTAACGATAAGTTCGATATTCCCATCTGCTGTTTTTCCAAGTATCACCTGAACCTCACGTGAGTGGGCATGACGCATTGCATTAGTAAGTCCTTCTTGAATGACCCTATATAGTACCACACTTTGTTCATTAGTAAGTCGCTCTGAAAGAATTCCTTGCTTTGTTGTAAACTGAACCACGATATGACTTTCAGCCTCAAGTTTTTTAATTAGCTGTAGGATTGTTGCAATTCCTTCATGCTCCCTGTCTTTTAGGGTTCGAACAGCAAATCGTGTTTCTTCTAAACTTTCTTTTGCTAGTTCCTTTAATTCACTATAGTGTTCTGGACCTTGCTTAATCGAAAGAATCTCTACCTGCATTAACAATGCCGTAAGCTTATGTCCAACGGAGTCATGAATATCCCTTGCAATCTTCGTCCTCTCTTGGTAGCGTGCTTCCTCCTCTGTCACGAGGGCAACCCTTTTTACCTTTCGATATTCCCCAAGCAATTCTTCATACAAATTGCGTTGCTCTTCCCGCTTTGTCCAAAGTTCATTAACCTCAAGCGCAAGAAGAAAGAATAAGAGAAAGTATACATACATGGACCATTCACTGTCCACTACGAAAAAGTAGCCCAATAAACAGGCAACCGTTAAAGCAACCAGTCCTTTAAATGGTTTACTCTCCAGTTGATTTGCAGCCAATAAAGTCACATACATCATTAATAAAAGTGAAAATGGATTTCCCGTTTCTATAACTGCTAGCAGTTGCAATAGTATTGTTATCGCTACATATAAGTAGACAGGCCTTGGAGTAACGGTTAGCAAAAAGTATAAGGTCAGGCCCACCGCACAAATCATGATTGAATAAGCGGTTGGCACCTTTTTTTCCGAAATGAAAAACAACCCCCAAAGCACCATAAAACCAGCTGTTCGAAAAACAAAAGCTTTCATAGCATCCCTACTTTCATTCTAGTTTCAAATTACTAGAAATTTATGGATACAGCAAGTGTTTTTATTCGAAAAGTGCAAGCGCCTTGAAAGAGGAACATCGACTAATTACTGCCACGTCCTATGCAAGTCCGACATGCATAAGAAAAGGCAGCGAGAAGGATGCCTTTTCTCCTTCTTGACGGATTGGCTAAACCAGAGAGGGGCTAGGTGCGAGCTAGATCCCAAATAAAAAAAAGCCCATCTGATAAAAATCAAATGAGCTTTCTTCTTATACATAGGCAAGCTTTGTCGGAACTTTTGGATCTGTATCATACAAATCAAATTGTTCACCGACAACATACCCCTTACTCTCTAGGGTTTGTCTTACTGACATACGTGCCAAATCCTTTAAGTTATTATCTTTACTTAAGTGTGCTAAATAGATACGCTTTGTTCGATCACCAATGACATCTGACATTGCAAGTGCCGCATCTTCATTTGAAACATGCCCAACATCACTCAAAATACGTCGTTTAATGCTCCATGGATAGTGACCCATTTGAAGCATCGACACATCATGATTACTTTCAAAAACATAGGCATCCGCATTTTCAATGGTTCCCTTCATCCGGTCACTAACATAGCCTGTATCTGTAATTAAAACTACCTTTTTCCCCTCATGATGGAATACATAAAACATCGGTTCCGCCGCATCGTGGGAAACACCAAACGATTCAACATCTATATTTCCAAATGTCTTGACTGTCCCCATTTGAAAGATAAACTTCTGTTCGGTCGGAATTTCACCTATATTGTGCTCCATCGCCTTCCATGTCTTTTCATTCGCATAGATAGGTAGCTTGTACTTTCTAGCAAGTACCCCTAGACCTTTGATATGATCACTATGCTCATGTGTGACAAGTATCCCTGATAGATGCTTGATTTCTTTATTAATTTCTTTAAATAACAGTTCTAGTTGTTTACCACTTAATCCGGCATCTACAAGCAATGAATGCTTGTCTGTTCCAACATAGAACGCATTTCCAGTGCTCCCGCTTGCAAGCACACTAAAATGCAACTCCATAGTAGTTCACTCTTTCTTATATAAAATTTGTCCTTCTATGGCATTAACGTAAATATCTGTCTTACCATCAATGACAACATGCCATGCAGGTGCCAATAGCTGGGATTCTGAATATGGGACAAGTGGGTAATACCCAATTTCAACTTTTGTTACATGATTACCTGATTTTAAATAATTGTTATTAAAAAGGTTTTCTAGGGTCTGAATGGGCGTAATTAATTCCTCGAGCTCATGCTCCTCAAATTCAGGGATGTATGTTTGCTCATATGACTCTACCTCATGATCATCATTCAGATACAAATAAATGACTCCACTGATATTTAATGTCTGGCCAAAGACTTTATAATTTTTGTATTGTTGTACTAAAACAATGGTCCCTGCTTCCTCATCAACGGCCCACACAGAATAGCTGTCACCTGCTATGATATGATCTTTTACAAATTGTTTTATTTTGACTTGGTCTGTTAAAGACAGCTTAATAGGATCCCTAAAAACACCCTTTAAAACACCAGCGGTTTCAATATTTACATCTTGGTTTTTTAGACCTTTCACATCATCCTCTGAAAAAATCTTAACCTTCCCACTTATATAGCTTAATTCCTTCGGTTCCTTCGGCAAAGCTTCATATGAAATTTCTTCATCCGCTAGCTTCTCATCAATACTACGCTCCGTAATGACATCCAATTGACTACTGTCTCTTTTATGAGCAAGCTGATATCCTAAAAAGATGTTGAGAATGAGGAAGGTAACGATAAATAATGACTTGGTTTTACTCCAATCCATCTTCATGCCCCCCTATATTCTCATCCTTTGTCTCGACCTTATACCAACTTCCATTATACCTGTATGTCCAAAATGGGTGAAGTGAAACAAACTGGGAATTATCATCATCATCCATTAATTCATAAGCAACCGTCACATACTCAAGCAGTTCCGGATTAAAATTTGGCCGACTTGTAATTACCTCCATCACCTTTTCGCCTTTTGGTAGAGGTATCTTAATTTTCGGATTCAATTTGACTTGAAGGCTTATTGATGGGTGAACATATTTTGCAATATCATTGTTTTCCCAATGCTGGATAATATCAGCAAGTCCATCATGACTAAAAACAGGTATATTTTCTACATATAATTTAAATATAGTCATTTGACTCTCTTTATTCCAGCTAAAAAAGCGATACTCTTCGTCTGTCCAACCAACATGTTCATTCACAAAATCAATGCTTGTTTGAATTAAATCCGTAGTTGTCTCCTCTTTTCCACCAATTCTTGTTGGATTAATAAATTCAATATACTTTTTATTATTATAGACTCGAAGCAACCTTGTTCCGTCTGTATGTACTTCACCCGTTGTGAGCACATCCCTTTTTACGAAATTTGAATTCGTAAATAATCGGTTAATAAATGTATCAATTTCAATCAAATCAATATAATAGTCAATTCGATTTACATCTGTGGTATCTTCCGGTAAATACAGTGAATTCGTATCTGTTAATTCAAATTCAATCTGTTTTGGAAATCTCGTTGCTGTCTGGTAGAAACTCTTTCTAAATTCTTTCGTAAATCTACTATCGACACGGCTTTCATATACTAAATTATCGCCTGTAGAAACGAAATATACAATTCCCTCTCCTTGCCTCTCTGAATTGACATCAATTACTAGTCGGTCAAACGAAATGAGAGAATGTTCTTTGTCATTTATATTAAAAAATGACTTATAGAGCTGCAGTGGAAATGGGTCAGGAAAATATATCTCAACATGTCCACTTTGGTTCAAGAAGTCAGCTAAACCATCATCTTGAACAGTATGAGTAATATTTTGAACATCATGAAAATCCCAGGACCTTAACTCTTTCATGACTCGATTCAGTTCTGCCTCATTAAAGGTTCCAAAATGTTGACCATCAATATGATACAGAATTTTAATTGGCTTAATGATTTGGAATATTTCTTTCGAATTATTTGTGGCTACTTCCTCTACTAAATCATCTGTTCCTAGATCCTTATATTGGGGCTGATAAGTCCATAAGGTCCAAGTAAGAACAATACTTGATAGTACTAAGATGATTAATATGGTAGTTTTTATTGATTCATACTTCATCCCAATCATCCTCTAAACTATCTTGATTCTCAACGATTGGTAGGGTAAAGGAAATCGTTGTTCCAATCCCTTCTTTACTTTCAGCCCAAATCCTACCTCCATGAGCAACAACCATTTCTTTTGCAATAGCAAGCCCCAATCCTGTTCCACCTAATTTACGAGTACGTGCTTTATCAACCCGGTAAAAACGGTCAAAAATTCGATTAATGTTTTCCTTCGGTATCCCTACACCCTGGTCAGATACACTTACAATAATTTCATCATTTGCTTCAACCACCTGGAAGGTTACCCTTCCTCCCTCTGGGGAATACTTCAAAGCATTTGAAATGATATTATCAAGCACCTGTGTAATCTTGTCTTGATCCATTTCAAGATAAATGGCCTTTTCAGGTAAATTTCGAGAAAATGAAACATGCTGTTCCTTCGTCATTTCAAAGCGGTCAATGATTCTATGAAAGTACTTTGTAAAATTAATTAAGTCTTTAGATAAACGATAATCCTTACTGTCTAGTTTTGATAACTTCAACAAGTCATTGACCAACCTGATCATTCGCTCTGTTTCCGTTTGTGTCACATGTAAAAATTGTGGAGCAATCTTTTCATCCTTCCAAGCGCCATCTGCAAGTGCTTCGAGATAGCTTCGCATGGTCGTTAACGGAGTTCGAAGTTCATGGGAAACATTCGCTACGAACTCCCTTCTCTCACTTTCAATCTTTTCCTGCTCTGTGATATCATATAAAACCGCAATTAGACCATTAATAAAACCAGACTCCTTCTTGATGACCGAAAAGCTAACCTTAATAATGTATTGCTTTTTATGGGTACTAAAATCAAGAATTTCCGTATCGATATCATGAACAAGCTGCTCAAACGTGTATTGATCATCTAGACCAAGGACAGATACAATTGATTGGTTTAGGACTGTTTCACGTGAAACATCCAACATATTGACTGCAGGAGTATTCATTAAAATAATCCGTCCTTTTTTGTCAGTCGCAATTACCCCATCTGTCATATGCGCCAGTACTGAAGATAGTTTACGACGTTCTCCTTCTGTTGTCGCTTGAGCATCTTGTATTTTATTTGATAAATTGTTAAAGGTCGCGGCAAGCTGGCCAATCTCATCATGCCCAAATACCTTTACCTTCTTTGAATAATTTCCCCTTCCCAATTCCACAACATGCTTTCTCATCGCAGAAATTGGTCTGGTGATAGTTTGAGCAACAAAGATTCCTAGAATCGCTGTAATCGCCATTGCTATTCCCGTTCCCGTTACAAAAATATCATTGATTTCTTTAATGTCATCATAGACATTTTCCATCCTTGCAATTAAAAAAATGGCTCCAACAATATCCCCATTTGCATTCGAACGAATCGGTGTCGAGGATACATACATACGATTATAGGTTTGTCGGTCTAAGCGTACATCATCTGGGTTGTCACCAAGCAATAACGTACGTTTTACTAAATCTTCATTTGTTTTTCGTCCAACGATTCCTTGACTGTAAGGATCTGAACTCCCAATTACACGGCTTTTATTATCAATAACCCGAATTTCTTGAATATCCTCTGACTCATAATCCTGTAAAATATTTCGGATATCCTTTTCTAAGGTAGAGGGGTCCTCCCTCTCCTTGATCATTTCCTGCTCAATACTAAACGCAAGCATATTAACGCGCTCGTTTAAGGATACTTTAAAGTTTTCTACTAATCGTAGCTCCAATTTGCCGATAAAATACACACCAATAATCTGCATCGCAATTAATATGAGAAGCAAATAAATAAGTGCAAATTTAAAGTGAATGGATTGAAAAAATCCTAGCCTTTTCATTTTCAAATTTACTCCTGATCAGGGTTTCGTAAATAATATCCTACTCCACGTCTCGTTACAATCCACGTTGGATGACTAGGACTGTCTTCGATTTTTTCACGTAAGCGGCGTACAGTTACGTCTACTGTACGGACATCCCCAAAATAGTCATAGCCCCATACAGTTTGTAATAAGTGTTCCCTCGTCATTACTTGCCCTAAATGTTTTGCTAAATAATGCAAAAGCTCGAATTCACGATGTGTTAATTCAATCGTTTCTCCACGTTTACTTACCACATATGCATCTGGGTGAATGACCAATGAGCCCACTGTAATTTCACTTGACGTATCTTGGCTGACTGCCTCAGAAATTTGCTGATGTCTTCGTAAATTTGCCTTCACACGTGCTAAAAGCTCTCTCGTACTAAATGGCTTTGTAACGTAGTCATCTGCTCCTAACTCAAGACCCAATACTTTATCAATTTCAGAGTCCTTTGCTGTTAGCATGACAATCGGCATATCATGTTTTTTTCGTACCTCACGACATACTTCCATTCCGTCTTTATGAGGTAGCATAATATCGAGAAGAATGAGGTCTGGATTTACTTCCTCCACCTTTTCTAATGCTTCATTGCCATCATAGGCACAAACCACTTTATAACCTTCTTTTTCAAGATTAAATTGTAATATATCTGCAATTGGTTTCTCATCATCCACTACAAGAATTACTTTATCCATTCATCTTTTCTCCTTCACATTGAAATATTCGCTTATAACTTTCGTCTGGCACATTAACACCCAATTTTCTCCAACTTAAGTAAAAGGTTCATTATAAAAATTAAGTTACCATTTATATAGTTCGAATCATTCTTTTTATTTTGCTCCTTTATCTTTAACTTTAGCAGAAAAAGGGAGGTATATCATCTGATGTGTAAAAAAAACCAACGAAACCAGTCACACATTATTTTCTATTCCCTCTTCATAATTCTATATACTTATGAAAAAACCTTCAGCATCATGCTGAAGGTTTTAAATGTGTTTTTTATAAATAATCTAACGGGTTTTTCAAAGCCCCATTTATATATAATTCAAAATGCAAGTGAGTTCCAGTTGAGTTACCAGTTGACCCCATTACACCAATTTGTTGTCCCTTTGTTACCGTTTGTCCAACTTTTACTTGTATGGAAGACATATGCGCATAAATTGTTTTCATACCATTGTTATGGTTAATCACAACTTTATTACCAAAACTTCCAGAATACCCCGCTTCAACAACGGTTCCATTGTCAGCTGCTTTAATCGCATAATTACTTGGTCTTGCAATATCAAGACCTTTATGGAGCCTTCCCCATCTATATCCAACATGACTAGAAATATATCCACCGACTGTTGGCCAAGCAAGTTGACCAGATCCTCTTGATGGAACAACCTTTGTTCCCTTTTCTATAACCTCGGTCACAGGCTCTTTTACGACTACTTCATTCACTTTTTTCGTTTCCGCAGTCACACCATTAACCATTTTATATTCGTAGTGTACAGTCTTTTCACCTTCTTGACCTTCTTGGGTTACTTTTCTGTCACCTTTGTACATATTTGAATTTTCATTTACCTTTGTTTCAAACTTGATTGTTTCCTTTTTATTTTGCTCCATTTTCACAATTACTGTTAAAAATGGCTTATAAGCTGTTACATTCAGTTCTTGTCCAATTTGAAGAAGAGTATCTTCTTTCATCCCTGGATTTAAAGCTAGCAATTCCGTTGTCTCTAAATCATGGTCTACTGCGATGGAACCTAGTACATCACCCTCTTTAACCTGATACTTTTTCTCCTCTAAAGTACCTTTATTAAGCAATGTTACAGTATCAGCAGGGCTATGAACTTGTTCTGGAGAAACTTTTCCATCAGAAATTGAAACTTTTTCATTAAATGAAACGTCTAATAAACGAGATTGTCCTTCAGCTAATGCTGGTAAAGGCTCTTCTGAGTTTGCTCTAGCTTCAAGCTCCTGCAGCTGTTCTTCTTTTACATACTGCAATTTAAGTTGTTTTAGAGCTTCTTTCGCATCTTCTTCATTTTTAAGATATGCGACAGGTTCTCCATCAACTGTAATTGCCTTAGCTTCTGCAGCAATTTCAATCTCAGTTTCTAATTTTTTTGCAGTTGTTTCATTGTTAAAAGTAGGAAGAAATGCATGTTCTTCAATAACGGATACATTATCTGCAACTAAAGATAGTCCTTGAAACTCATCCTGTAAAGAATCTATCTTCTGGTCAACTACTTTTTCAACAACATTTTTAGAATCAACAGTTCCTACTCTTTGACCATCTATGTATACGTGATAAACGGTTTGGATTTTCGTATCTGCTGATACAGTACCAAACACAAGTGTTGATAGTGCAATGGATGCGATTGTAACTCGCTTTAATAATTTTATGTGTTTTCTTGGTGTTTTTTCTTTTTTATTTTGATCTGACACGTTCTTTCCTCCCTGAACAAAGGTTGCTTGTCCGAATTATTCGTTCATCTCACCTCGTGAGTTGAAAAGCGTTGTCTCACAAAATACGCCAAGACGTATTTGATAGTTCGACAAATCTCTCTATTTTACACTTTATTAATTTACCATAGAATTTGAAAAATAGTATAATAGTTTCCAATATGTAATATAATTGTAGTATTACTGTAAATTTTTTACACAAAAATTGTAGGAATTTGACATCCTTATGAGCCTTTCCTCTCATAAAACCCCGCACTTTTTAAGACATTATGTCGTTTTTCTATATCGAAAGACATCATTTTAAAATGTTACAATTGGCATAGAAAAGGATATCCTATTATTTTTATTTTCCCGGACTGTTTTGAAAACACTTGTCAGACAAGGCGCGCAGCTGAGCGAAGACGCGAATAGACGTTGCCGGATGAGCGCAACGAGAGCGTCGAGCAACGCATTATGCGAGCTTTTGTCAACAATCTAAAAGGACGTGTCATTTTGACACGTCCTTTTTTATGCCCCTGGTGGGATTCCGACATCATCAAATCTCCGTTCGAGATTGACGAATTTATTGTATTCTTTTACGAATGCTAACGAAACTGTTCCAACTGGACCATTACGTTGTTTTGCAATAATAATCTCAATAATATTTTTATTCTCCGATTCTTTGTCGTAATAATCATCACGATATAAGAATGCAACAATATCGGCATCCTGCTCGATACTTCCTGATTCACGGATGTCTGACATCATTGGACGCTTGTCCTGTCTTTGTTCAACCCCACGGGATAACTGCGATAAAGCAATAACTGGAACTTTTAATTCACGGGCTAATGCTTTTAGGGAACGTGAAATCTCGGAAACTTCCTGTTGTCGGTTTTCACCGCTTCTACCGTTACCTTGGATAAGCTGAAGGTAATCGATCAAAATCATTCCTAATCCACTTTCTTGCTTAAGTCTACGGCATTTTGAGCGAATCTCATTAACACGAATACCTGGGGTGTCATCAATATAAATTCCGGAATTTGATAAACTTCCCATTGCCATCGTTAACTTACTCCAGTCCTCAGGTGTTAATGAACCGGTACGTAGATTCTGTGCATTGATGTTTCCTTCCGCACAAAGCATCCGCATTACAAGCTGCTCTGCGCCCATCTCTAGACTGAATATCGCAACATTTTCATCAGTCTTTGTTGCTACGTTTTGCGCAATATTTAGCGCAAAGGCTGTCTTACCAACAGATGGACGGGCTGCCACGATAATTAAATCATTTCGTTGGAATCCAGCTGTCATTTTGTCAAGCTCAGTAAACCCAGTTGGAATCCCTGTTATATCACCTACACGATTATGAAGGGTTTCGATATTATCATAGGTTTGAACAAGGACATCCTTAATATTTTGGAATGCTCCCGCATTTTTACGGTTTGCCACTTCCATAATATTTTTTTCGGCTTCACCTAAAAGAGCATCAACCTCGTCTTCTCGAGAATAACCATCAGTTGCAATCGTTGTTGCCGTACGAATAAGTCGACGTAAGATTGACTTTTCTTCTATTATTTTCGCATAGTATTCGATATTGGCAGCTGTTGGCACAGATTCTGCCAATTCACTTAAATAGGATACTCCACCTATTTCATCTAAAATTTTTGCGTCCGCTAACTCAGAAGTAACCGTTACTAGGTCGACCGGTTCACCTTTATCTGAAAGAGTTAACATCGCATCAAAAATCTTTTGGTGAGCTGTCCGATAAAAGTCTTCTGGAATTAATAACTCTGAAGCAAGAGTCAGTGAGCTTGGTTCAAGAAATATCGCACCTAAAACAGCTTGCTCTGCCTCTATATTTTGCGGAGGAATACGATCAGCAAAAATGTCACTCAACTATTCTCCACTCCCTTTATTTATATAAATTTGTGTTTGTTGTCTAGCTGCAGGCGCCATCGACTCGAGGCCATAAGCCTATCAGCACTTGACTTATGCTTGTCGTCGATAACCAGTCGCCTTGCGCTTTTCTTATCTATCTATCTATTATACTTATTTCAGAATGAAAAAGCTTGTTATACGAAAAAATGTGATCTTGTATTAAAGTAAGTATTCAAAAAGGAGGATAAAAAGGACCAAGAAGATCTAGGCGGTGTCGCTATGAGTTCCAGAAGGTATGCAACTAATACGTGAGGAACACAATAGCAGTCCAACGAAGAAATTCGATGTGTCATTTTTACCGGACTTTTTGAACATCCTTGTAACAAAACCACATTTTTCATTCTATCTGTTTTCTATATTCTTTTTCAATGGAAATTACTGTTCTTTGACATGTACCTTAACTGTTGCTGTTACCTCGGGATGTAATTTTACAGAAACATTTGTATATCCCAATGCGCGAATACCATCCGGTAGATCAAACTTACGCTTATCAATTTTTATATCATACTTCTTCAGAAGCGCATCAGCAATTTGTTTACTAGTTACAGAACCAAATAAACGGCCGCCTTCTCCTGCCTTGGCTTGCAATTCAACTGTTAATGCTTCGAGCTTATCTTTCAGTTGTTTTGACTGTGTTAGCTCCTCTGCTGCTTCCTTTGATTCTTTATTTTTCTTTGCTTCTAATGTCTTCATATTGGCAGGAGTTGCTTCAATTGCAAGATTTTGCTTGAGCAAGAAATTGTGTGCATACCCGTCAGATACGTTCTTCACATCTCCCTTTTTTCCTTTGCCTTTTACATCTTTTAAAAAAATTACTTTCATTCCTTGGTACCTCCCTCTAAATATTCATCTATTACTAATAGTAGCTGTTCTTCTGCTTCTTCTATGGTTGTATCTTCCATTTGGGTAGCTGCATTTGTCAGATGACCTCCGCCACCTAAACTTTCCATAATTAATTGGACGTTAATATCTCCTAATGATCGCGCACTAATTCCTACCCTTAAGTCATTACGGATTGAAATTACGAATGATGCAACCACATCATTCATCGTAAGCAATGTATCCGCTGCTTGTGCAATCATCACCTGATCAAATGTTTCATTTTGATTTCCTTTTGCGATGGCTATTCCATTTTTATAAATATAGGCAGACTCAATTAGCCTAGAGCGCTTTTTAAAATGATCCATATTTTCCTTAAGGAATTTTTGAACAAGGACCGTGTCTGCTCCTTGAGCGCGTAAATAGGATGCCGCATCAAATGTTCTTGAACCTGTTCGAAGCGTAAAACTCTTTGTATCAACAATTATACCAGCTAATAATGCTGTCGCTTCAAGCATATTTATTTTCTTCCGCTTTGGCTGGTATTCAAGTAGTTCTGTCACCAACTCAGCTGTTGAGGACGCATAAGGTTCCATATAAACAAGTAATGGTGATTGAATAAACTCTTCACTGCGACGATGGTGGTCGATAACCACCACTTTATCTATCTTTGATACGAGTTTTTCCTCTATCACTAGTGACGGCTTATGGGTATCAACGACAACAAGTAATGTATCGTTAGTAGCAATTTCAAGAGCTTGTTCCGGTGTAATAAAATACGACCATAGTTCTCTATTTTGTTTTACTTCCTCGAGCAAACGTCCAACACCTGAATCAATTTCATTTGGATTTAATACGATATATCCTTCTTTATGATTCATTTGTGCCACTTTCAATATTCCAATGGCAGCTCCTACTGCATCCATATCAGGGTATTTATGGCCCATGATGATGACTTTATCACTATCTGAAACAATTTCCTTCAAAGCATGTGATATCACGCGTGCGCGGACTCTCGTACGTTTTTCCATTGGATTTGTTTTGCCACCATAAAACTTTACCTTACCATTCGGAAGTTTAATCGCAACTTGGTCTCCACCACGTCCCAATGCTAGGTCCAAACTTGACTGTGCAGCAGCCCCTAACTCAGGAAGTGTTGCAACCCCGATTCCAATTCCAATACTTAAGGTTAATGCTACACTATCCTTCGCGGTGTTTTCCCTTACATCATCCAAAATGGTAAATTTAGTTTTTTCGAGATTGGACAAGATTTCTTCATTCAACACGGCAATAAATCGCTCTGATGATGTCCTCTTTAGAAATACACCATGTTCATTAGCCCATTCATTTAATAGTGACGTAACATGACTATTTAATGAACTCTTCCGTTGATCGTCCATCCCTTGGGTGACTTCATCATAGTTGTCTAAAAAAATAATTCCTAAAACAGTACGCTCAGCTTCATATAATTGCACAATTTCCATTTGTTCCGTTACGTCAAAGAAATAAAGGAGGCGTTCTTCTCTCTTTATGATGACCTTAAATTTCTGCTCATTTAACGTGATTGTCTCACTCTCCACCTCTTGTTGAATGAGAGGAACAATCAATTCCTCAACCTCATACAGAGATCTTCCCACTAACGTATCGGCATCAAAATAATTTGATAAATAAGCATTGGCCCATTCCACTTGAAACTCATCATTATACAACAAGATTCCAATTGGCATTTCCATTAAGGCTTCTTCGCCAACCTTTTTTAAGCGATACGAAAGGGTTGAAATATAATGCTCCATTTCCTTTTTCAAAAGTGAGTTTGCTTTGTATAAAAAATACACAATAAATCCAAGGAGCAGAAAACTTGCTAACCCAATCACCCACTGAAAATAAACGAGAATTGCACTAAAAATACTTGTGATTACAAGCAATGCATATAAGGGATAGCGAAACAACTTCCTTTTGTAAAAGTCTGGCATGTAATTTTCAGCTCCTAAAGCTTTGTTTTACTTCTTTTCACTAATTCGACTTCGCAGTTGGAATCCTAAGTCAATTATACCTAAGATTCGAATAATATAAAGGAGAAACGGTGAAAGAACCGTCAGCACAATTGGTACAGCCTTTGAAATTCTTTTTTGATGGCAGAAATAATAAATAAATGATAAGCCCTGAATCACCATAAACAACTGTAAAATAAAAAAGAAATTTAAAAAAGCAGTATACCCGAACGTCCCCTTTTCAAATTCAACAAAGCTCATAATTAAAATTAGTAGGTAATACCATAAGATACTTTTTGGAAAATGAATCTCACGAAATGGCGGGAATGGATTCATTTTCACCTGAAGTCTTACAAGCACAGGCTTAATTGCTACGACAGTCACGAAAGCCAAAAACATTGCAATAAATACAAACAAACTTGGTATCAAGTATTGCATCATTTCAATTGATTCTTCCAGTTGTGAAATGACTTCCGTATTTACTTCGCCCCCTGTTGCCCTCATTATACTCTCTGCCATCGCAAAAGATTCCCTTGAGCTTTCCCTTAGCATATCTATGACATCGATTTGCAAAACAAGGATAACTGTTACATACATTAGTACAATTGAGAATAGATATGACAAACACGAGCCTAAAAATAGCTCAATTCCACTTCTTCCTCGGTTAATCATTTCACCTAATAAAATCCCTGTGACCCCAAACATAATTGTATGTATAATCCCCAAGACAGAACCTAATAGTCCTGATAAAATAAAGGCAATGACAATAAACAGGAGTGACTGTTTGACCTTATACTTTACCGTAAACAGGATAAATGGAATTGGCAAAAGAAATGAAAGCACTGTTCCAAGTAATGGGATATATAAAGTAAGAAGTAACAGCACACTATATACTGCTAATAGCATAGCACCTTCTGTTAACAATTTTGTGTTTTTCACCTTTTCACCTCAACTTATTTGCAACACCCTTCTAGAAAAACGAAAAGTTTAATTTTACAATCATCTTCTATTTTAAAGATTTCCTATAAAGTCTTCAACTTTTGGACTTCCATTGGATGTAGTGACATCGTTGTTTGGCACTAGATGTGTCAGTTTTTTGTACAAGTTCTTTTGAATCAAAACTTTTTGTTTTACTTTTCCCTAATTTCTATTATGATAGTAATTACATAGTAAACGTGACCACAAGGGGAGCAATTTTGCTGAGAGTGAACACTTTTTTTGTTCAGACCCTTCGAACCTGTTAGTTAATGCTAGCGTAGGAATGTGGAGATTAATTTGAGAACTTATACTTTTATTAAAGTTGTTCTCCTTTGGGGTGCGTTTTTTACAACATACTTCAAGGGGGATTTTTTTTATGAGAAACACAAGATTGCAAGCAATGATTGAAGCTGCAATTTTTGCAGTATTAGCACTAGCACTAGACATGTTTGTACCATCCATTAAAATTGCAACGATATCCATTTCTTTTGCAATGGTTCCTGTATTTATTATTTCTTTAAGATGGGGATTCAAAACCGGATTTCTTTCAGGATTAATATGGGGGCTTTTACAACTTGTATTCGATCCTCAAATTATTCATCCACTACAAGGTTTTATAGAATTTGTTGTTGCTTTTCCTTTTATCGGTTTTGCTGGTTTATTTAAAAACCCGGTTCAAAACATGTTGAATAATAATAAAAAAGGATTAGCTTTAGTCATGATTGTATTTGCGATATTTGTTGGAAGTGTAGCACGTTACTTCTGGCATTTTCTTGCTGGATTCATATATTGGGGCATGTACGCACCAGAAGGAATGGACCCTGTGTTTTATTCCTTTACGTTTAACAGTATTGCAATGCTAGGTTCCTTTATTGCATGTTCTATCGTTTTGGTTTTACTAATAGCAGCTTCACCTCGATTTTTTATTCAAAAGCAAACAATGTAGCAGGTACCACAGGGACGGTTCTATTGGTTCCTCCAGAAAAAAGACAGACAAAAAAAAGCGATGTCCGTATTGACGGTCATCGCTTTTCTTTACTATTCACCAGATACATATGGTAATAATGCCATTTGACGAGCACGCTTAATAGCCACTGTTAATTTACGTTGGTATTTTGCGCTTGTACCTGTTACACGACGAGGTAAAATTTTACCACGCTCAGAAACGAATTTTTTAAGTAAATCTACTTCTTTGTAATCGATGTGTGTAATTCCATTAGCTGTGAAGTAACACACTTTACGACGCTTTGCACGTCCACCTTTACGACCGCCTGCCATTTACTTTTCCTCCTTCCGATTTATGCTATATACGATTGACTTACAAGTTAGAACGGTAGATCATCATCTGAAATATCGATAGGTTGTCCATCATTTGCAAATGGATCTTGATCAACTCTTGTAGGTCCTTGATTTTTATTAGGGTTCTGACTCTGTCCAAATGGAGAATAGCCACCTTGGCCACCGCCTTGGTTACCACCCTGGTTGCCGCCATATCCACCTTGATTGCCTCCATAGCCTCCGCCATAGTTGCCACCAACGTTACCTCCACCGCTTCGCTGTTGGTCATTCGCATTTCTAGGTTCAAGAAATTGAACACTTTCCGCTACAACCTCCGTCACATATACGCGTTTGCCATCCTGGCCTTCATAATTTCTTGTTTGAAGACGACCATCAACGCCTGCTAAGCTTCCCTTTTTTAGGAAGTTTGCAACATTTTCAGCTGGTCGGCGCCATACAACGCAATTAATGAAGTCAGCTTCACGTTCACCTGACTGATTCGTAAATGCTCTATTCACTGCGAGTGTGAAGGTTGCAACCGCAACTCCACTTGGTGTATATCGTAATTCAGGATCCTTCGTAAGTCTCCCTACAAGAACTACGCGATTCATCATCAGAACCATCTCCTTAACAGGATATTGAAACAGAGTCTATACTCTAAAAAATTCTTATTCTTCTTCTTTAACAACGATATGACGGATAATATCTTCACTGATTTTTGCTAAACGATCGAATTCGTTAACAGCTTCAGCGTTAGACATTACGTTAAGAATCATGTAGTAACCATCGCGGAAATCATTGATTTCATAAGCTAAACGGCGCTTACCCCATTCTTTTACGTTTGTAATCTCCGCACCATTGTCAGTTAAAACGCCATTAAAACGCTCAACTAAAGCCTTTTTCGCTTCATCATCAATGTTTGGACGGATGATATACATAACTTCGTATTTTCTCATCACGTTACACCTCCTTTTGGACTAACGGCCCTTCATCTAAAAAGGGCAAGGAGCAATTATTTCAATTACTCACAGAAAAATATTATAGCACATTAAAGATTTGTAGGCAAGAACTGTTTTAACATAGGATTCTTAGCCCGATTGATTAAAAGAAATAAGTGGCTCAGAGTAAGAAGCTTACTCAAGCCACTTATTCTTTTGTCACCTTTAAACCTGGCTGAAAGGAGTGAGAAACTTTTGAGTTTCTCACGATTGAGTTAAAAATCAACTAATAAAAACATCCCTTATAACCTAACAAAACAGCCACAAAACGACACATCATCGTCCTGTGGCTACTTTTCATACCAAAACTTATACATTAAATCGGAAATGGATTACATCTCCATCTTGAACAATATACTCCTTACCTTCAAGACGAACCTTTCCTGCCTCACGAGCACCATTCATAGATCCACCTGCTAAAAGATCCTCATAAGATACTGTCTCCGCACGGATAAAACCTCTTTCAAAATCAGTGTGGATAATCCCCGCACATTGTGGTGCCTTCATTCCTTTTCTAAATGTCCACGCTCGTACCTCTTGTACACCTGCAGTAAAGTACGTAGCAAGTCCTAGTAAGTGATATGCAGCACGAATCAATTGATCCAATCCAGACTCTTCAATTCCGAGCTCTTCAAGAAACATTTCTTTCTCTTCCCCTTCAAGCTCCACAATTTCAGATTCAATCTTTGCACAAACAACAATAACCTCCGCATTGTCTTTTTGTGCAAACTCACGAACTAATTGAACATACTCATTTGAAGAAGGATCCGCTACATCATCTTCACCAACATTGGCAACATATAAAACTGGTTTACTTGTTAGTAAATGCATGCCTTTTACATACTTCATCTGTTCTTCTGTAAATTCAACTGCACGAGCTGGCTGTTCATTTTCAAATGCTTCCTTTAACTGCACAAGCACTTCATGTTCTGCAACAGCTTCCTTATCCTTTTGCTTAGCAAGTTTTGCAACACGGTCGATACGCTTATCAACTGATTCTAAATCTGCTAATATCAACTCTAAATTAATTGTTTCAATATCAGCAATTGGGTCTACCTTACCCGCTACGTGTGTAATATTGTCATCTGCAAAGCATCGTACAACATGACAAATTGCGTCTACCTGACGGATATGTGACAAGAATTTATTACCAAGACCTTCCCCTTTACTTGCTCCCTTTACAATTCCTGCAATATCAGTAAATTCAAAAGTAGTTGGTACAGTCTTTTTTGGTTGTACTAATTCTGTTAATTTATTTAAACGCTCATCTGGAACCTCAACAATCCCCACATTTGGGTCGATTGTACAGAACGGATAGTTCGCTGATTCCGCGCCTGCTTGTGTTATTGCATTAAATAGAGTTGACTTCCCTACGTTTGGAAGACCAACGATACCTGCTGTTAACGCCATTGACTTTTTCCACTCCTCTATCCGAGACATACATACTAGTCTTCAACAATTATAGATATTCCTTATCAAAAATACAAGCCGTTTCAGTTAGAAACGGCTTCAGACTGTTGACAAACGCTCGCATACTGCGTTGCTTGCCTCCCTCGTTGCGCTCATTCGGCAACTTCTATTCGCGTCTTCGCTCAGCTGTGTGCCTTGTCTGACAAGCCTTCGCAAGACAGTCTGGGAATAGAATTTATATTTAGATATCCTTAATAATTCGTGTATACAATCCTACAATTTCTCAATTCCAACAAGGCAATCGTACAATGTGCTACCAAGTCCATTATCAGATATTTGATGAGAAGTTAAATTATTTACACTGCCACCAAAAATATGCCATTGCCCTTCATCAATACAAACAATGTTTGGAGAGGACTCTTTTAAAATTTGTACTTTACCAGTAATCTCACCGCGATCATTATAAACCCTCACCCTATCATCGGGCTCAAGTCCCTTCTCCTCAGCAATATCCTTCGAAATTTCAACTTTTACCGTTTGCAGTCCTTCAATCAAATGATAGTTTTGAGAATGATTTGAACGTAAAGGATGAATGGTTAATAATGAATAAGGATATTTTTCTGCTAACTCTTTATCTGAATAAATTGATTCTCTTGGATATAATAATTGCAATCTTCCATCATACCCTTTCATCTCCCCTAACGATGATGTGAATTCAAATTTTCCAGATGGAGTTGTAAAGGAAAAATCATGCCATGGAACAAGTTTCACTGGCAATGGGACATGACCTTTCTCTTTGATTAATTCGAGCGTAATACCTCGGTCTTGTAACGACCCTAATCCCATTTCAATAAACTCTTCTCTTGTATATTCAAAATCTTCACCAAACCCGAGCCTTTTTGCTAATTCAGTCCAAATCCACACATCTGATTTTGCTTCACCACGAGCTTCGACTAATTTGGGCCCGTAGTTCACATAATGATGGTACATAGAAGAATAATAAATATCCTCTTCTTCAAAAACAGTCGCAGATGGAAGGACATAATCAGCTAATCTTGCTGTATCAGTCATAAACTGTTCTAGTACAACAACAGTATCTACTGACTGAAAAGCTTCCTGTACAAGTGCTGTGTTTGGTACTTGAGTTAATGGGTTTCCACATGATACCATAATCATTTTTATTGGAGTCTCAGAAGCAGTTAAGATTTTTTCCGCTTGCTCAGACATTACAAAAGCTCTTGATTCTTTCTTCCTCTCTGGAAGTGTCAATGCAGCACTATCAAAACTTTGACCAACCTGTGTGTTTCCAAAGTTAGCGCCACCACCAGGAACCCCAACATTCCCACTTACCGCAACAAGAGCGTCAATTAACCGAATCGTATTTCCGCCATTTCCATATCGTTGCATTCCGAGTCCCATATAGGTTGCTGTTGGACCATCGCTATAGATTTGTGCCAAATTAGTAATTGTTTCACGTGGAACATTTGTCATTTTCTCGATTTGTTCAATTGAAATCGAGTCAGTAAGATCCACCAAATCCTCAAAACCAACTGTATAATTTTGAATAAAATTCTTATCCTGCAAATCTAATTGAAGTAATTCTTTTATGATTCCAATCGCCAAAATACCATCCATCCCTGGAGTAATCGGAATATAGGAATGTGCAATTTTAGCCGTACCATTATATATAGGGTCAATGACAGTGATATTGACACCCTTCTTTTTCACTTCCTGTAAGTAAGCAAAAAGATGCATATTCGTTCGTGTTACGTTTCTACCCCAAATTATGACATTTTTACTATTATAAATATCTTCTGGTGAATGGCTAGCTGCATTTCCAAAATCCCAATTTTGAGCTTCAATGCCAGAGCCCCAACAAATACTTCCAATTAATTCAGTAGCACCGCCAAAACAATTAAAAAAGCGGTTGGGTATTTTGGTTAAAAGCCCTCCATTTGCGTAATCATGACTATGCAAAATGGCAGTGGAACCATAGATTTGTCGTACTTCTGCAAGTTTTGATGAAATCTCCGTTAGAGCTTGCTCCCAAGTAATTCTTTGAAACTCTCCATCTATTTTTTTCAAAGGATAAAGGATCCGGTCCTCGGCATTTGTTCTTGCCTCCAGCATACGCCCTCTACCACAAATTTTCCCCTTCGTAATTGGATGTTCTTTATCTCCATCTATCTTTACAATTTTTCCATTTTCTACTTCAACAACAAAGCCACAGCTATCCCAGCAATTCAAAGGACATGCAGATTTAAAGGTGGTCAATCCCCTCATCTCCCAACAATAGATCAAAACTTAATATCCTATATTATAAATCACATCAAAAAAATTTCTATAAAAAAGATTGATGATTGTCCGTTAACTTTTTCCGTAAAAAAAGCACGAGGCCTATTCCTCATGCTTTACAAGAATCTTTTTCAGTTTTCGACCAAATTCTTTACGGGGAATAAGAACACTATGTGCACACCCTTCACATTTAATCCGAATATCCATTCCTAGTCGGATAATTTTCCATTTATTTGTTCCACATGGATGAGGTTTTTTCATTTCTACAATATCATGTAATCCATATTCTTTATCTACCATGACGTTCACCCTTTATCCTTCCTTTTTGAACTCACGACTTTATAAGTTGTATTGTATCAAGAAATCATTATAAATTGTAGCGGTTTGTAATAGGATACAACAAAATAACTGCCAACAAATATAAATTTGCAATACCATATAAAGGATACAAAATAGAAACAAGTGTTGAGAAGCCAAACATTGTAAAAGGTGCCATCAGTAAAATTAATAGGATGGACATCATCCACAACGGCATCTTCATTCTTTCCTTAAATCGTGTGGATAATCCTAATAGCCCGGATGCCGCAGTTGTAAATATTGCTCCAAATAAAAGGATGGACATAATAAAAACAGCAACATACGGAAAGCTCTTCAAAATCACAAACAACGGAATTTCATAAAGCATAATTTCCTGTGCCACTTCAATAAGAGCCTCATTATAGATGAAAGTAATAACCCCTAAAAACAACCCACTTCCAATACTTGCAACCCAAGCCTCCCCTTTGGACTTCATTTCCTTTCCAATTGCACCTAATACAGCAACAAGTGGTAAGATATTAAGGGCCGTAAACGTAAAAGCGGATGGCCAATTGCTTTGTTCCTGAAGGTTAAAGGAAAACCCTTTGCCATTTGAAGATAAAAAAATATACAATACTGTAACTAAAAATAAAATTAAGGCGGGAATAATTGCCATATTAATTGAAACTAATCCATTAATATTCCACAAAAAGACCAATACAAGAAGCACACCAAAAATCAATATCCCCCACCAAAAAGGGATATTAAATAATTCTAAAGTTGCACCGCCACCGGCCAACATGACAACTGTAGTAGAAAACAAATATAAAATAGTAATTGCATCATAGACATGAGCAACTTTATCTCCTACTAATTCTTTTAGTACAGGAACAAAATGTTCTGCTTTTTTTTCATAACTTATTTTCATAATAATATAGCAGCAAATGATAAAAATAAACGTGAAAAAGAAGATGGCTAATCCACTTTGTTCTCCATAAAACTGCCAGATTTCCCGTCCTGATGCATATCCTGCGCCTATTGCTGTACCTAAGATTAAAAACATCCATCGAATCCCTGCCTGAAACATGCAATCCCCCCACTACTTTTAATCCTTCTATCTACTAAAATGTTCATCTTTTCTATTCTAAGATTCTTTTCTATTCAGACGTATAGAATGTAAGAATTCTCCGTATACTGTTACTACAGTGAAAAGGGGTGAAAAAACTATGAATCTTAGATATAAATTATTTGACCATCCTAAAAATGAACCATTCCGTATTCCACATGACCAAGAATTAGCCGACCATCAAATTGCCTTAAAAATCACTTCTATGCTCCCACCTACAACTAATCAACCAATTGTAATATTTTGCATTGGTACAGATCGTTCAACTGGAGATTGTCTTGGGCCCTTAATCGGTACAAAAATTACTGAAAAAGGACTGTCCCACTTTCATGTATATGGCACATTGGACGAACCTATTCATGCAGTTAATTTACAAGAAAAGATTGATGAAATAAAACACAAATACCAAAACCCCTTTATCATCGGTATTGATGCCTGTCTAGGCAGATTGAAGAGTGTCGGATCCATTACCATTGGAGAAGGGCCAATCAAGCCTGGTGCGGGCGTAAACAAGGAATTAACCCCTATCGGAGACATGCATATTACTGGAGTTGTAAACGTAAGTGGATTTATGGAATTTTTCGTCCTACAAAATACAAGATTAAGTTTAGTAATGAAAATTGCAAATACCATTGCCAACGGTATTTGCAAGGCTGAGTTCAAATTCCTTAGAAAAATTGAATTGGAACAAGTAGAAAAAGATCGATTTACCTTATGAAAAAAACCTCTTCTGCAATAGAAGAGGTTTAAAAAATGCCTTGTGCAAAATATACAATGGAATTCCAATAATATATAACTGATACGAGAATGCCAACAACTAGGATTCCAGGTAATAGATTTGCAACTCGTATATTTGTTATCCCCAATAAATTCGTTCCAATGGCAACTATCATTAAGCCACCGGCTCCCGTCATTTCGACAATAAATGAATCCATCAACTCTGCTGGAACCCATTTATCAATTTTTGTCGCAAATAAAGCAATAGATCCTTGATACAGGATAACGGGTACTGCAGAAAAAAGAACTCCAATCCCCAATGTCGTTGATAATATCAAACTAGTAAATCCATCTAGTATAGACTTTGTATAAAGAACACGGTGATCATTTCGTAATCCACTATCAAGTGCACCAATAATCGCCATTGCCCCAATTACAAATATAAGTGTAGCCGATACAAATCCCTTTGCGATTGTGCCCTCGCCTGAAGAGGAGCCTACTTTCTTTTCAATCCAGTTTCCTAATTTATTTAATTTATCTTCCAACCCCCACCATTCACCAAGAATGCCACCAAATACCAAACTAAAAATAACAATCAAAAACTGTTGGCTTTTTAATCCCATTTGAATTCCTAATAGACAAACAGCAAGTCCAATTCCATGCATAACTGTTGTTTTCACATTTTCAGGTATTCGATGCAATACCTTACCTAATAAGGTACCAGCTGCGATACATAACCCGTTTACAATCGTTCCTAGTAGAACCAATTTACATTTCCCCTACATTATATTTTTATAATAAAAAACACTGCACGCTCTTATTTTAAAAATAAAAGTTTGCAGGTTTTTGATTGGTCACTTATGAGATCTTTGGTGAATCTAACAGTTCTAGAATTCTTTCAAGGTCTTCATTTGAGAAGAATTCAATTTCAATTTTCCCTTTTTTCTTTGTTTGTTTAATCGATACAGATGTACCAAAACGTTCACGAAGGAAGGACTCTTGTTCTTTTATAAAGATATCCTTCTCTTTTTTTGGTGGTTTAGATGTTTCACGTGGAACATTTTGGTTCAATTGATTAATCAAAGCTTCTAATTGACGAACATTAAGCTCTTCTGCGATGACCTTTTCAACAATAGCATTTAATTTTTCTTTCTTTTTCAGACCTAATAATGTGCGGCCATGTCCCATCGATAATTTTCCTTCAGAAATTAAAACTTGTACATGTTTCGGAAGAGACAATAGACGGAGATGGTTAGCAATATGTGGTCTGCTTTTTCCTAATCTTTTTGCAAGCTGTTCTTGAGTAACTTTTAAATGATCAAGTAAGGATTGGTATGCAAAGGCTTCTTCAATTGGTGACAAATCCTCACGTTGTAAGTTTTCAAGCAATGCAATTTCCATCATTTGATTTTCAGACAATTCACGTACAACCACTGGAACTGTTTTTAATTTTGCTTCTTTTGCAGCACGGTAACGTCTCTCACCTGCTACAATCTGGAACCCTTTTATCGTTTTTCGAACGATGATAGGTTGTAAAATCCCATGTGTAAGAATGGACTCCTTTAGTTCAGCAATTGCATCTGGCTGAAAAGTCTTTCTTGGTTGATATGGATTGGGTTGCAATTCACTAACTTTAATCTCTTGAACAACCTCTTCTTTCCCTACTTCCATATTTGTGAATAAAGCATTAACACCTCTACCTAACCCTTTAGCCATTCACAATCACTTCCTTTGCAAGATCTAAGTATACTTCAGCACCTCTTGATTTTGGATCATAGATGATGATTGGTTCTCCGTGACTTGGAGCTTCACTTAATCGTACATTTCTTGGAATAATTGTTTTATATACTTTATCTTGGAAATACTTTTTCACTTCTTCGATGACTTGAATACCTAAATTAGTTCTTGCATCAAGCATGGTGAGTAGTACCCCATCGATCATTAAATCTTTATTGAGATGTTTTTGGGCTAGCCGAATTGTATTTAATAACTGACTAAGCCCCTCAAGTGCGTAATATTCACACTGAACTGGGATAATTACTGTATCAGATGCTGTTAAAGCATTTAATGTTAACAAACCTAATGATGGTGGACAGTCAATAATAATATAGTCATATTGATCTCTAACTTCATCTAAGGCTCTTTTTAGACGAACCTCGCGAGAAATTGTTGGCACTAATTCAATTTCAGCACCTGCTAATTGGATAGTTGCCGGAATCATATATAAATTTTCAACCGCCGTTGGAACCGTAACATCCTTCGCTTCTACATCATCAACAAGCACATCGTAAATGCATTGATCTACATTTGCTTTTTCTATGCCACAACCACTTGTAGCATTCCCTTGAGGGTCGATGTCGACTAGTAAAACCCGCTTTCCGACATAGGCTAAACATGCGCTAAGGTTAACAGAAGTTGTCGTTTTCCCTACGCCACCCTTTTGGTTAGAGATTGAGATGATTTTCCCCACGATGTCACCTACTTTCAATTTTAAGCTACATTTTTCTACTTTTTTTTACAAAGTGAGGTCTTTATAATTCTATCACTTTTTCTATTCTATCATGAAAAAATGGTAGGGTTTATCTTTTTTTGATAAAAAAACACGAAAATGTTTCACGTGAAACATTTCCTATGACAAAATGAGGAGAAAAAGTGAAAAAGCTTTATAGAATTAACCAAAAAAATTTCCTCACCGTGATAGGCAAGGAAATTTTTTTGATTTATTTATTTTTAGGAATTCGAATTGTAAATTGGAAATAGTCGTCGAATTCTTCTTCTTCTGTATTTAAAGAGACACCACTTTCTTCAACCATGGTTAATGATTGCCGAATGGTATTCATTGCAATTCGCATATCTCGACTTACTGCCTTGAATTTAGGCTTTGGTTTCTTTTGTTGTTTTTCCGATTCGAGGATTTTAACAACGCGGTCCTCCGTTTGTTTTACATTCAATTCTTTTTCAATAATTTCATGCATAAGATTGATTTGCTTTTCAGGATCCTTAAGAGGAATTAAAGCTCTCGCATGGCGCTCCGTAAGCTTCTTTTGCATGAGTACTTGATGAACTTCTTCAGGCAATTTTAATAAACGTAGCTTATTTGCGATTGTAGATTGACCCTTCCCCAATCGTTGAGCTAACGCTTCCTGTGTTAAATTATGTAATTCTAGTAATCTAGCATAAGCATACGCTTCTTCAATGGCTGATAGTTCTTCACGCTGCAGGTTCTCAATCAAGGCAACGGATGCTGTTTCTGCATCATTGAAATCCTTAACAATTGCTGGAATTGTCTCCCATTCTAGAGTTTGAACGGCTCTCCAACGTCGTTCACCAGCAATAATTTCGTATTGTTTATCAGCAAATTGTCGCACCACTATTGGTTGAATGATTCCGTGAGTACGTATGGTTAGTGCAAGTTCTCTAATTTTATCTTCTGCAAAAACAGTTCTTGGTTGATATCGGTTTGGAACAATTTCATTTATTGGAATTTGGCGTACTTCTTCATTCAGGTGTGTTTCTTCATCATCAATTGAATCTTCTAATTGTGTTTCTACCACCTGGTCTTGATTCATTTGTTGTTTATCAACTTTTTCACCTATATTAAATAATCGTGAAAATGGTTTCATAATTCCACCACCCCTTAGAACTTCCACTATTACAAATTCTCTATTTTCTCTCTCATTCCTTCTATTATAACATGAATTTTATAAAAATCTTACTATCTTTCTACTAATTCATGAGGGTTAAATAAAAAAATGCAAGCTGAAATAAAACCGTTCACCATAAGAATCAAATACGCCTTGGCATATTCGTGCCCAATTTTTTTAAGCTTGCTCAAAACATTACAAGTAAAAATCAAGGCATAAACCATAATCAGACAGGCTGTTACCCCCTGCTGATTATGGTTACTTTATTGGTGAACGATTTGGTGTCCCTGGTTTACGAGGGTATTTCTTGGGAGTTGTTTTTTTCTTCTCGATAATAACGATGTTTCGATCGCTACTCTCAATTGGTAATAAAAAGTGGTGAACATCTTTTAGCTTGCCGCCCAGTGTTGCAATTGCTTTCTTTCCATCCTCTAACTCTTCTGCTACAGATGCAGCTTTCATTGCAATAAATGCTCCATCTACCTTCACAAGTGGCAAACATAATTCACTTAACACAGACATTCTGGCAACAGCCCTTGCCATCACTATATCAAAGGATTCACGAATGTCTCCTTTTTGACCAAAGGTTTCGGCGCGATCATGATAAAATGTTACATTTTCTAGCTGTAGTTCTTTTGAAAGTTCATGAAGAAATGTAATTCGCTTTTGAAGCGAATCAACAATCGAGATTTTTAATTGTGGAAAGCAAATTTTAAGTGGGATGCTTGGAAACCCAGCACCTGCTCCTACATCACAAATAGAGTATTCCTTTGAAAAGTCAAAATAAAACGCAGCCGAAATGGAATCATAAAAATGTTTTAAATACACCTCAGGCTTTTCTGTAATTGCCGTTAGGTTCATTTTTTCATTCCATTCGACTAATAATCGATAATATGTTTCAAACTGATTAAGTTGGGCGGGAGAAAGAGAAATCCCCTTCTCCTCCAACATCGATGTAAACAATGCAGTGTCCATATATGATTCCTTTCCTTAGTTAACTCGTGCTATTTTTCCTTGCTCAAGATATACGAGCAGAATGGATATATCAGCTGGGTTAACTCCTGAAATCCTTGATGCTTGAGCAATAGATAATGGATGTACTTCCTTTAAATTCGCTCTAGCTTCATTTGCTAAGCCAGAAATTGCATCATAATCAATGTTTTCTGGAATTTTTTTATCTTCCATTCGCTTTAGTTTGTCTACTTGCTGCAAGGATTTTTGAATATACCCTTCATACTTGATTTGAATTTCAATTTGCTCTGCAACATCTGGGTGTATTTCATGATCACTTGGAGCTAACTTCCGAATATGTTCATATGTCATTTCTGGGCGTTTTAGTAAATCACTTGCTAAAATCCCATCTTTCAATTCACTTCCACCAACTGAGCGAATAAGCTCCTGCACCTCGTCTGATGGTTTAATTCGAGTGGCTTTAAGGCGTTCCATTTCCTGCTCGATGGAGGACTTTTTATCTAAGAACTTCTGGTATCTTTCTTCAGAAATCAACCCAATTTCATGGCCAAGTTCTGTTAATCGTAAATCCGCATTGTCATGGCGAAGAAGTAAACGGTATTCCGCTCTAGATGTTAACAACCGATATGGTTCTGAGGTACCTTTTGTAACTAAATCATCAATAAGAACCCCAATATAGGCATCTGAACGACTTAAAATAACTTCTTCTTTATCAAGAGCCCGACGTCCGGCATTAATACCTGCCATAATTCCCTGGGCTGCTGCCTCTTCATATCCTGACGTTCCATTAATTTGTCCAGCTGTATAAAGATTTTTAATTTTTTTCGTTTCTAGAGTTGGCCAAAGCTGGGTTGGCACAATTGCATCATATTCAATGGCATAGCCAGGTCTCATCATTTGAGCATTCTCTAGTCCTGGAACAGATGCAATTAAACGATGTTGCACATCCTCAGGAAGGCTTGTGGAAAGTCCTTGAACATAGACTTCCTGGGTGTTTCTACCTTCTGGCTCAAGGAAGATTTGATGTCTTGGCTTATCATGGAAACGAACCACTTTATCCTCAATTGAAGGACAATATCGTGGTCCAGTGCCTTTAATCATTCCAGAATACATTGGTGAACGATGTAAATTAGCATCAATGATTTTGTGTGTGTCTTCACTTGTATACGTTAACCAGCAAGGAAGCTGATCAGTGATGTATTTTGTTGTTTCATAAGAAAAGGCTCTAGGTACCTCATCACCAGGTTGGATTTCCGTTTTACTGTAATCAATCGTATGACTATTTACTCGTGGTGGTGTACCAGTCTTAAAGCGCACTAAATTAAACCCTAATTCCTCAAGGTGCTCTGATAACTTAACAGATGGTTGCTGATTATTTGGGCCACTAGAGTACTTTAATTCACCAATAATGATTTCTCCACGTAAAAAGGTACCCGTTGTAATTACAACTGTTTTGGCACGGTATTCTGCACCTGTTTTTGTAATAACACCTTTACATTCGTTATCTTCAACGACTAAACGTTCAACCATCCCTTGAACAAGGGTTAAATTCATTTCATTTTCTAATGCTTTTTTCATTTCATGTTGGTATGAAAATTTATCTGCCTGTGCACGCAAGGCACGGACAGCTGGGCCTTTACCCGTATTTAGCATTCTCATTTGAATATGCGTTTTATCTATATTTTTCGCCATTTCCCCGCCCAAAGCATCAATTTCACGAACAACTGTACCTTTAGCAGGTCCTCCTACTGATGGATTACATGGCATAAACGCAACCATATCTAAATTTATTGTAAGCATCAGTGTTTTGGCACCTAAACGAGCTGAAGCTAAGCCTGCCTCACATCCTGCATGCCCTGCACCAATGACGATGACATCATAAAAACCGGCATCATAGCTCAATGTTACTTCCTCCTCTTTAAGGATGTTCAAAAATCGGATGAACATGACATTTCATCTTGCTCTTGAACTCCATTTATTCTCCTATTTACCTAAACAAAATTGGGAGAACAACTGATTAATTAAGCTTTCATGAACAGCATCTCCAACAATTTCCCCTAAAAGTTCCCACGTTCTTGTTAAATCGATTTGAACCATATCAATTGGAAGATCGGATTCTACACCCGAAATTGCATCTTCAATTGACTTTTTCGCTTGTGCTAACAACGCAATATGGCGAGAATTAGAAACATATGTTAAATCATTTGCTTCAACAGTTCCAGTAAAAAATAGTGACGAAATAGCCTCTTCTAAAGCATCTATCCCTTTTTCTTCTAGTAAGGAGGTCGTAACTATTGGACTGTCTTTAGCAAGTTCCTTTACCTTTTCCATATTTAACTTTTGTGGTAAATCTGTTTTGTTAACAATAACGATTGTTTCCATACCTGAGATAGCCTCAAATAAACGCTCGTCTTCTTCTGTTAACTCATCTCCATAGTTTAACACAAGTAAAATAAGATCTGCTTTTTTCAAAACCTCTCGTGAACGTTCAACTCCAATTCGTTCTACAATATCCTCTGTTTCACGAATTCCTGCCGTATCAACGAGACGTAGTGGAACACCTCGAACATTGACGTATTCTTCTATTACATCACGGGTTGTACCGGGAACATCTGTTACAATTGCCTTATTTTCGTGAACTAGACTATTTAATAAAGATGATTTCCCAACATTCGGCCTACCTATAATAACAGTAGATAAACCTTCCCGTAAAATTTTTCCTTGGCTTGAGGTTTCCAATAGTTTGATGATTTCATCACGTACTCTTGTTGCTTTTTCAAGCAACACATGATGAGTCATTTCTTCGACATCATCATACTCAGGATAATCTATATTTACTTCAATATGCGCTAAGGTTTCGAGTAGTTCTTGACGTAATCGATTAATGAGGGTTGATAATCTCCCCTCCATTTGGCCAATTGCGACACTCATCGCACGGTCAGTCTTGGCGCGAATTAAATCCATGACTGCTTCTGCTTGTGAGAGGTCGATACGTCCATTTAAAAATGCTCGCTTTGTGAACTCACCTGGTTCGGCCAATCTAGCCCCATTTGTAAGTACAAGTTGTAGGACTCGATTAACTGATACAAGCCCTCCATGGCAATTGACTTCTACTACATCCTCTCTCGTAAAAGTCTTCGGTCCTCTCATCAAGGTTAGCATTACTTCCTCTACGACTTGATTTGTATCTGGATCCACAATATGTCCATAATGAATCGTATGTGAATTGACCTCTTTTAAGTTTTTTCCTTTAAAAACTCGATTTGCTATCTCAATCGCTTCATCCCCACTTAATCGGACTATCGCAATTGCTCCTTCTCCCATTGGAGTTGAAATAGCTGCTATTGTATCAAACTCCACTATCTCACCTTCTTATATATCAACATTTCTATTTATTCTTCTTTACAGGAACTTTTCTCCCAAAATGAAAAATGTGAATAACTTTTATTTATTAGTATTACCTAATTATCCACAAGGAAAACAACTCCTTGTTTTCCCAAAATAAACTACACTCCATTTTATCTTATCCACATGTGAATAACAATAATGAAGAACTCTCCTATTTCTAACAAATAGTCAAAAAATCTGTACTATAACACCTTGTTCTTTAAAAAGGCCGAGTCCTTTTCTACTAAAAAAGAGCACAAAAAGACCTAGGCAATTGCCTAGGTCTTTACTATTACTATTACTCTGCAGGTGAAATTACAATATGTCGATTTGGATCTGAACCACTTGAAGAGGTCTTTACCTTTTTATGACTTGCTAGAGCTGTATGAATGACCTTTCTCTCGTAGGAAGGCATTGGCTCTAGTTTCACGTCTTGCTTTGTGCGATTTACTTTGTCGGCAAGTCTCTCGGCTAATTGAATCAAGGTTTCCTCACGTCGGCCTCGGTAGTTTTCAGCATCCACTATGATATTCAAATAATGATCAGAAAAACGATTTGCAACTAGTTGAGTTAAGTACTGTAGTGAATTTAAGGTTTGACCCCTTTTTCCAATTAACACGGCCATTTTTTCACCTGATAACTGGAATGTTACATTCTTCCCATTCCGTGTGACATCCAATTTCGCCGGAACACCCATTGTTGCCACGACTTCTTCAAGAAATTCCTGTGCCTTTTCAACCGGGTCAATTTTCACAGTTACTTTAACAACAGCAGGCTTCGTTCCAAAAATTCCAAATATCCCTTTTTTACCTTCATCGATGATTTGTATTTCGGTGCGGTCTCTTGTTGTGTTAAGTTGAGCTAAAGCTGACTCTACTGCTTCATCGACGGTTTGCCCTGTAGCAGTTATTTGTTTCACTTTTTTGCTCCTCCCGCATTTCCAGATTTCGCTGCTTTAATATCTGGACCTTTAATTAAAATTGTTTGAACAATCATAAAGAGGTTACCTACAACCCAGTATAAGGCTAACGCTGCTGGGAAGTTAATCGCAAAAACAACAATCATAATTGGCATTAACCATAACATCATTGCCATTTGTGGATTATTTTCCATACCCATCATCGTAATCTTTTGCTGAATAAATGTCGTCACACCAGCTACTATAGGAAGAATATAATATGGATCTGATTCTCCCAGATCAAACCATAAGAAATTATGCTCAGCAATTTCTCTCGTTCTCATGATTGCATGGTAGAAACCAATTAAGATTGGCATTTGAATAAGTAGTGGGAAACATCCTGCTAATGGATTGACACCATGCTTTTGAAATAACTGCATTGTTTCTTGTTGCAATTTTTGTTGAGTTGCTTGATCTTTTGAGCTGTATTTTTCACGTAGTGCTTTTAGTTCAGGTTGAATTGCTTGCATTGCCTTTGAACTTTTTGTTTGCTTAATCATTAATGGCAATAAAGCAAAACGAATTAAAAGAGTTACGATAATAATGGCTAAACCATAGTTTGATTCCCCAAATAGTTCAGCAAAATACGTAATCAGCCAGGATAACGGATAAACAAAGTATTTGTTCCAAAACCCCGTACTTTCTGCGGTAATCGGATCATTAACCTGAGTACACCCAGATAAAAGTAAAACCAATCCTATTAGCGCACTTATTATTAATATTCGCCTTTTCAACTACATTTCCTCCTAGTTCTAAATATCCTAAAGGTAAATATGTATGACATATATTTAAAAACATATTCATTCGAAGAAAATCAATATGTACCCTTGTATTCTACCATCTTTGTATGAAAATTTCTTTCTTTCCCTTGAAAAAATCTTCTATTTTTGCACTTTTTTTAACACCTTTGCCACCTTTAATACATGAAGTAAGCTTTTCTTTACTTCTTCATAGTTCATATCTGCAACAGGCTTCCTGGCAATGATGACATAATCCTTGATTTGGACTTGCTCTTTATGTTCAAGGAAGAACTGACGGATTAGTCGCTTAATTCGATTTCTCGTAACAGCGTTTCCAACTTTTTTACTTACAGATAAGCCGATTCGAAAATGTTCGAACCCTTCCCTCTCATATACGTAGACAATAAATTGTCGATTGGCTGAAGATTTTCCAGACTTAAACACCGTTTGAAAATCTTGATTCTTTTTTATACGGTATTCTTTTTTCATTCTTTACAACTCCCGTACGACGAAACAATGTTTCAAATTCTAATGAACATCATGCTAGCTAAAGTGACTTTCACTTATCTAGTATGGTCATAAGAAAAATTGAAATAAACCTTGAAATGATCTATGTTCTAATTTTTTATAAATTCCTATTAAATTCTTTGTAACTAGATTCCTTTAGAAAAAAAGACCACTGAGCTTTCAGTGGCCTATGCTGATAATACTTTTCTTCCTTTTCTACGACGACGAGCAAGAACTTTACGTCCGTTTTTAGAACTCATACGACTACGGAATCCGTGAACTTTGCTGTGCTTACGTTTGCTTGGTTGATATGTTCTTTTCATTATATGACACCTCCCTGAGGAATTAACTCTCAATTTAACACCAGACAGTCTTACTAATTATAGTGAAAATCCGTAAAAAATGTCAACCTTATTTAAAATACATATTTTGGATGGGAATTAAGAACTAGAACTTTTGATTCTAGATCATTACTTTCTCGCTTAAAAATTCTCTCAAAAAAATGCTGTTTTAGTTGAAGATGCTAATTTTCTCATTTCTAAGCGAGTCGCTTTCGCTTTTCTGGTTGGCCAGCTCCAGCGACTAGAAATTCGAGAAACTTCAACTCCTTTGGCAGAGGCAAAGAACGCCTCTTTGTCGGAGTCTCCAGTTTTCTCATTTCTGAGCGAGTCGCTTTCGCTTTTCCTGGTTGTCCAGCTCCAGCGACTAGAAATTCGAGAAACTTCAACTCCTCTGGCAGAGGCAAAGAACGCCTCTTTGTCGGAGCCTCCAGTTTTCTCATTTCTGAGCGAGTCGCTTTCGCTTTTCCTCTTGTGGACAACTTTTTTCGACAGTTTTTTTAATCCACAACATTTATCGACAAGTTTTACACATCATCTTGTGGTGTGGATAATTTTTTTCCACAAGGTATAGATATTGTGGATAAGTTTTCAAAAACCATTGATTATCTAGTCATTATTTGATATTATAGTTTTGTTTTCACTCGTAATAAGTTATCAACATTTTTTATTTATCCACAGAATGTGGATAGTGTGTGGATAGATTTTTTCACATTGTGTATGGTAACTTGTCCACAATCAGTGGATTATGTCGAAAAGATGTTTTTCTACTATATTATATACTTATTCACATATTACCCAGAATGTATATTTATTAACTCGTATTCATTTCTAGAAAAAGAACTGTATAAGGGCTTATTTTTATGCATTTGATAAATCATACCTAGTAGAAAGTAACTTCGGCTTAAGGATGCCGATACCTTTTGCAAAACAAATAAGCTTACAAAGGAGGGAGATTGTTGGAGAATATTGCGGATTTATGGGCAAAAGCACTCCAAGAGATTGAGAAAAAACTTAGCAAACCAAGCTTTGAAACATGGCTAAAGTCCACAAAAGCTCATGCACTACAGAACGATACACTTATTATTACTGCTCCCAATGAGTTTGCTAGAGATTGGCTAGAATCTAGATATCTGCATTTAATTGCAGAAACGATTTATGATCTGACCGGTGCAGAACTCGGAATCAAATTTATTATTCCTCAAAATCAATTAGATGAAGAATTCGAAATGAAAACACCAGAGAAAAAAGCTGCTAAACAAGATGAACCAGCGGAACACTCTCAAAACATGCTAAATCAAAAATACACTTTCGATACATTTGTAATTGGGTCAGGTAATCGTTTTGCACATGCTGCATCGCTTGCCGTTGCAGAAGCACCTGCCAAAGCATATAACCCACTCTTTCTTTATGGTGGGGTTGGTTTAGGAAAAACACATTTAATGCATTCCATTGGTCATTATGTTCAAGAGCATAATCCAAATGCAAAAGTTGTATACCTATCATCTGAAAAATTCACAAATGAATTTATTAACTCAATTCGTGATAATAAAGCTGTCGAATTCAGAAACAAATACAGAAGTGTTGACATCTTACTAATAGATGATATTCAATTTTTAGCTGGAAAAGAATCAACTCAGGAAGAATTTTTCCATACATTTAACACCTTACATGAGGAAAGTAAGCAAATTGTCATTTCTAGTGACAGACCACCAAAAGAAATTCCAACCTTAGAGGACAGGCTTCGATCTCGCTTTGAATGGGGATTGATTACGGATATAACCCCTCCTGATCTTGAAACGAGAATTGCAATTTTACGTAAAAAGGCCAAGGCAGAGGGACTTGATATTCCAAATGAGGTCATGCTATATATTGCGAACCAAATCAACACGAATATTCGTGAGCTTGAAGGTGCGCTTATTCGTATCGTTGCGTATTCATCCTTAATTAATAAAGATATAAATGCAGACCTTGCTGCGGAAGCTCTAAAAGATATTATTCCAAGTTCTAGACCAAAGGTAATTACGATATTTGAAATTCAAAAGGTCGTTGGACAGCATTATAGTGTGAAATTAGAGGATTTTAAGGCGAAAAAGCGAACAAAATCGATTGCTTTCCCTCGCCAAATTGCGATGTATCTTTCCAGAGAATTAACGGACTCATCACTCCCTAAAATTGGGGAGGAATTTGGTGGACGTGACCACACAACCGTTATTCATGCTCATGAAAAAATTACAAACCTATTAAAAACAGACACACAATTACAAAAACAAATAGAGGAAATCATCACCCAATTAAAGGGTTAAATCCTTAACATGATTTCATATTTTATTTTGGACAAGTACTTGGAACGTGAATACTGTGAATAACTTCTTTGTTGTTACACACAGTCTGTCCACATGTGGATAGACTGTTTTCATTTGGATTGGTTCAGTTATCCACATACTCACAGGGCCTACTAGTACTTCTACGGTTTTTCTTTTAAAAAATAAATAAATATATAACCTAAAAATATATGTGCATGAAATAAAAAGTAGAACAATTTCTAGGAGGATTTTTGATGAAATTTATCATTCAAAGAGACTATCTTGTTCGAAGTGTTCAAGATGTAATGAAAGCTGTATCTTCAAGAACGACTATCCCGATCTTAACCGGGATTAAAATTGTAGCCACAAATGAAGGAGTAACTCTAACAGGTAGTGATTCAGATGTTTCGATTGAATCTTTTATCCCAAATGAAGAAGCTGGGGATGAAATCGTTGAGATTAAAGAATCTGGAAGTGTTGTTTTACAGGCTCGCTTCTTTAGTGAAATTGTAAAAAAATTACCTAAAGATACTGTTGAAATTGAGGTTCAATCAAATCTGCTAACGATCATTCGTTCAGGAAAAGCGGAGTTTAATCTAAACGGCCTTGATGCGGAAGAATACCCACATTTGCCTCAAATTGAAGAGAATCATGGATTTAAAATTCCAGCCGATTTACTTAAAAATATGATACGTCAGACAGTATTTGCAGTTTCAACATCAGAAACTCGTCCGATTTTAACAGGTGTGAACTGGAAGGTTGAAAACAATACATTAAATTGCATTGCAACAGACAGCCACCGACTAGCTATGAGAACTGCTCAAATTGAAACCGAAAATGGTGGAACTTATAATGCAGTTATCCCTGGTAAAAGTTTAAATGAATTAAGTAAGATTCTTGATGATACGACAGATTTAGTCGATATTGTTATTACTGAAAACCAAGTCTTATTTAAAACCAAACATTTACTCTTCTTCTCTCGTTTATTAGATGGAAGCTATCCTGATACATCAAGACTTATCCCTACAGAGAGTAAGACTGAAGTAGTCCTAGCTACAAAAGAATTTTTACAATCGATTGATCGTGCTTCCCTACTCGCAAGAGAGGCGAATAATAACGTCGTTAAATTTACAACATCACCTGGTGGGGTTGTCGAAATTTCATCCACATCCCCTGAAATAGGAAAGGTAAATGAAGAAATTCAAAGTAAATCAATTGAAGGTGAAGAATTAAAGATTTCGTTTAGTGCAAAATATATGATGGATGCATTAAAAGCATTGGAAAGCGCTGAAATTCGAATTAGCTTTACAGGAGCGATGAGACCTTTCTTTATTAAGGCTCTTGACGATGATACAGTTTTCCATTTAATTCTCCCAGTCCGTACTTATTAGAAGCAAGAACTACTAGGCCGTGTAAACCTAGTAGTTTTCTTTTCTAGATGGGTTTTCTTTAGTAAAATAAAAGAAAGAAGGCGAAATAATGGCAACAGAAATAGAAATTTCAACAGACTTTATTACATTAGGACAGTTTTTAAAGCTCGCTGATGTTATCCAAACAGGTGGAATGGCAAAGTGGTTTCTCAGTGAGCATGAGGTCTACGTAAATGGAGAGCCGGAAAATCGCCGCGGAAAAAAGCTAGTCAATAAGGATGTAGTAGACATTCCTGGCTTTGGAACGTTTGTCATATCAAATGCATGAGCAGCGGGGGATACCCTCTGAGCTTGCAGCTAAGGGTGAAGCCATTTGTTTATTGAAGAGATAAAACTGACAAATTATCGAAATTATGAAAAAATATCCGTTCAACTTGAAAACAAAGTCAATGTGATTTTAGGCGAAAATGCGCAAGGTAAAACAAATGTAATGGAATCCATCTATGTTTTAGCAATGGCAAAATCACATCGTACATCAAATGATAAAGAATTGATTCGCTGGGATGAAGAATATGCTAAAATAGAGGGTAGGGTTCAAAAAAGGAACGGCCCCCTATCCTTACAGCTTGTTATCTCTAAGAAGGGCAAAAAGGCGAAGAGCAATCATTTGGAGCAGCAAAAACTAAGCCAATATGTTGGACATATGAATGTGGTCATGTTTGCCCCTGAAGATTTAAATCTAGTAAAGGGAAGTCCACAGGTAAGAAGACGATTTATTGATATGGAAATTGGTCAAGTATCAGCTGTTTATTTACATGATCTTAGCCAGTATCAAAAAATACTTCACCAACGCAATCATTATTTAAAGCAACTCCAAACAAGGAAACAAAACGACCAAACAATGCTTGATGTGCTAACCTCACAGTTGATTCAAGCTGCGGCTAAAATCGTAAAAAAACGGTTTGAATTCCTTGTCTTATTACAAAAGTGGGCTGAACCTATTCATCACGGAATTAGTAGAGGTCTAGAAAAGCTTCAAATTGAATATAAACCTTCAATTGAGGTATTAGAAACTGCTGATTTGTCGAAAATGGTAGATGTATACGATGAAAAGTTTGCTAAAATAAGAGAGAGGGAAATTGAAAGAGGTGTTACACTAGCGGGGCCACATCGGGATGACCTTGCATTTTTTGTGAATGGAAAAGATGTCCAGACCTTTGGATCCCAAGGCCAACAACGTACCACTGCCCTTTCATTAAAGCTAGCAGAAATAGAATTAATTCATTCAGAAATTGGGGAATACCCGATTCTTTTATTAGATGATGTTCTTTCGGAACTGGATGATTTTAGACAGTCCCATTTATTAAATACAATTCAAGGAAAAGTGCAAACCTTTGTTACAACAACAAGCGTTGAGGGAATCAATCATGATACCCTAAAGCAAGCTGCAACATTTGAAGTGTCTAAAGGATTCATAACAAAGCTTAAATGAGGTGATGAAGTTTGTTCATACATTTGGGAGAAAATGTAATGGTTCGTTCATCAGATGTCATTACGATATTAGATCGACAGCTTTTAAAATCCTCTTCTATTGTAAATGAATTTTTAGATGTGCAAAAAGACAGAGTGGTAGAATTATCAAATGGGAATACAAAGTCAGTAGTGGTAACGGTAGATAAAGTATACTTTTCACCATTATCCTCTAGTACATTAAAAAAACGATCACACCAAGTGTCTGATTTTGAGACAATTTTAGAAGAACTATAAGGATAAAGAACGACTCGATGTCCAGCTCCAGCGATTAGCCCCTCTAAAGTCACAAGTAAATCCATCAAGAAGTCAAAGAGCGACCTTCTTGCTGTCTTGTGCTTAACGTGGCTAATCAAGGCGCTTGCGCATTTCTTAATATAAAGTGTAGGTGATATTGGTGGCAATGGAAGAAAAAGAATTGCAACAACAAGAATATGATGAGAGTCAAATTCAGGTTTTGGAAGGCCTAGAAGCTGTAAGAAAGCGTCCAGGTATGTATATTGGTTCTACTTCAGGAAAAGGTCTGCACCATTTAGTATGGGAAATTGTAGATAATAGTATCGATGAAGCATTAGCAGGTTATTGTGATGAGATAAATGTCATCATTGAAGAGGATAATAGTATAACTGTAAAAGACAATGGCCGTGGAATTCCAGTCGGAATACAGGAAAAAATGGGTCGTCCAGCTGTAGAAGTTATCATGACAATCCTACATGCTGGAGGGAAATTTGACGGCGGAGGTTACAAGGTCTCTGGTGGATTACACGGAGTTGGTGCGTCTGTTGTTAACGCCCTTTCCACAAGCCTAGAAGTATATGTGCACCGTGATGGAAAAATCCATTATATTGCATTTGAACGTGGTCATGTAGTTACAGAACTAAAAGTGGTCGGTGAAACAGATCATACTGGGACAACCACACATTTTAAGCCAGACGGTGAAATCTTTACTGAAACACTTGAATATGACTTTGATACATTAGCAACACGTCTTCGTGAACTTGCCTTCTTAACTAGAGGGGTTAAAATCACAATTGAAGATAAACGTGAAGAAAACAAGCGTCGGGAGTACCATTATGAAGGTGGAATCAAATCATACGTTGAGCACCTTAACCGTACAAAAGAAGTAATTCATGAAGAACCAGTTTTTGTTGAAGGTGAAAGAGAAGGAATTGCAATTGAAATCGCCCTTCAATACAATGATAGTTATACAAGTAATATCTATTCATTTGCAAATAATATCCACACCTATGAAGGTGGGACACATGAATCTGGATTTAAAACAGCGTTAACGCGAATTATCAATGACTATGCACGCCGTAATAATATTTTTAAAGACAATGATGCCAACTTATCAGGTGATGATGTCCGTGAAGGATTAACAGCGATTATCTCTGTTAAGCATCCAGACCCACAATTTGAGGGGCAAACAAAAACAAAACTCGGAAACAGTGAAGCAAGAACTGTGACTGAATCTGTTTTTTCAGAGAAGTTCGAGGCGTTTTTATTAGAAAACCCGACAGTTGCTCGTAAAATTGTTGATAAAGGAACGATGGCTGCAAGAGCACGTATGGCTGCGAAAAAAGCGCGTGAATTAACAAGAAGAAAAAGTGCATTAGAAGTTTCAAGCCTACCAGGGAAGCTAGCTGATTGCTCATCGAAGGACCCTTCCATTAGTGAGCTATATATCGTTGAGGGTGATTCAGCGGGTGGATCTGCAAAGCAAGGTCGAGATCGTCATTTCCAAGCAATCCTTCCACTGAGAGGAAAAATTCTAAACGTTGAAAAGGCAAGACTGGACAGAATCCTATCCAATAATGAAGTACGTTCCATGATCACAGCGCTAGGAACTGGAATTGGAGAAGACTTTGATATCTCAAAGGCGCGTTATCACAAAGTTGTTATCATGACTGATGCCGACGTTGATGGTGCACATATTCGGACTTTATTATTGACGTTCTTCTATCGCTTTATGCGTCAAATCATTGAGAGTGGATTTGTCTATATTGCACAACCACCTTTATATAAAATCCAACAAGGTAAACGAATTGAGTATGCGTATAATGACCGCGAACTAGAAAAGTATTTAGCTGAATTGCCAAGTAATCCAAAACCGGGTATTCAACGCTATAAAGGTCTTGGTGAAATGAATCCAGAGCAACTTTGGGAAACAACAATGGACCCAAGCAACAGAACAATGCTTCAGGTTACACTTCAGGATGCGATTGATGCCGATGAAACCTTTGAAATGCTAATGGGTGATAAGGTTGAGCCTAGACGTAATTTCATAGAAGAAAATGCACAATACGTGAAAAATTTGGATGTATAACAATTTACAGGATAGTTCCAATACTATCCTGTCTTTACTTGCATAATTGAATGGGTAAAAATAAGGAATTCGTTATTTTATACCCCTGATAAGGGAGGTTTCTTTTTATGACTGAAGGTCAAAATTCGCATATTCATGAGATAAATATAAGTCAGGAAATGAGAACGTCATTTCTAGATTATGCGATGAGTGTTATTGTGTCACGTGCCCTACCAGATGTTCGTGATGGTTTAAAACCGGTACACCGCCGAATCTTATATGCTATGAACGACTTAGGCATGACTGCTGATAAAGCTTATAAAAAATCAGCACGTATCGTAGGTGAAGTAATTGGTAAATACCACCCACATGGTGACTCTGCTGTGTACGATACGATGGTACGTATGGCACAGGACTTTAACTACCGCTATATGCTTGTTGATGGCCATGGAAACTTTGGTTCTGTCGATGGAGATTCGGCAGCAGCAATGCGTTATACGGAAGCACGTATGTCTAAAATATCAATGGAACTAATGCGTGATATTAACAAGGATACAATCGATTACCAAGACAACTATGATGGTTCAGAGAAAGAACCAGCTGTTCTTCCTGCTCGTTTCCCTAATTTATTAGTAAACGGTGCAGCGGGTATTGCCGTGGGTATGGCGACAAATATCCCACCACACCAATTGGGTGAAATTATTGATGGTGTATTAGCAATTAGTAAAGATCCTGGAATAACCATTCCTGAGTTAATGGATATTATTCCTGGCCCAGACTTCCCTACTGCTGGACATATACTCGGTAGAAGTGGGATTAGAAAAGCTTATGAAACAGGAAAGGGATCTATTACCCTACGTGCAAAAGTAGAAATTGAAGAAATGAAAAATGGCAAGGAAGTTATTCTTGTTACAGAACTTCCGTACCAAGTAAACAAAGCAAAATTAATTGAAAAAATTGCCGAATTAGTTCGTGATAAAAAAATTGATGGCATTACTGACCTTCGTGACGAATCAGACCGAACTGGTATGAGAATTGTTATGGAAGTGAGAAGAGATGCCAATGCGAACGTTCTTTTAAATAATTTATATAAACATACTGCACTGCAAACAACTTTTGGAATTAACTTGCTTGCCCTTGTGAACGGGCATCCACGAGTACTAAACTTAAAGCAATGCTTACAATATTACTTAGATCATCAAGTCGTTGTAATCAAACGCAGAACAGCATTTGAACTTCGAAAGGCTGAGGCAAGGGCTCATATTTTAGAAGGTTTGAGAATTGCATTAGATCATATTGACGAAATCATTACTTTAATTCGTGGGTCTCAGACAACGGACATTGCCCGCGAAGGATTAATGACAAGATTTAACTTATCTGAAAAACAAGCTCAAGCGATACTAGATATGCGCTTACAGCGTTTAACAGGTTTAGAACGTGATAAAATTGAAGCTGAATATCAAGAGCTAGTAGCATTAATTGCAGAATTAAAGGCAATTCTAGCAGACGAAGAAAAAGTACTAGAAATCATTCGAGAAGAGCTACTAGAAATTAAGGAACGTTTTAATGATACAAGACGTACTGAGATTCTTGCAGGCGGACTCGAAATGATTGAAGATGAAGATTTAATCCCAAGAGAGAATATTATCATAACTCTCACAAACAAGGGTTATATTAAGCGTCTTCCGGTTTCAACATACCGTAGCCAAAAACGCGGTGGCCGAGGAATTCAGGGAATGGGAACAAATGAAGATGACTTTGTTGAACAACTTTTATCAACATCAACTCATGATACAATCCTATTCTTCACAAATAAAGGAAAAGTCTACCGTCTAAAAGGTTATGAAATCCCTGAATTTAGTAGAACAGCAAAGGGAATTCCGATTATTAACTTACTCGAAATTGATAAAGAAGAATGGATCAATGCAATTATTCCAGTATCTGAACTTGTTGATGATTGGTTCTTATTCTTTACAACGAGAAAAGGTATTTCAAAGCGAACTCCGCTATCATCCTTTGCAAATATTCGTAAAGGTGGTTTAATCGCTGTTGGACTTCACGAAGGTGACGAGCTTATCTCTGTTCGACTAACTGATGGTTCTAAAGACATTATCATCGGAACGAAGGATGGCATGCTGATTCGCTTCCCTGAGTCTGATGTTAGATCAATGGGTCGTACAGCTGCGGGGGTTAAAGGTATCAACCTATCCGAAGGCGACGAAGTAGTAGGAATGGAAATATTAGAAGACAATCTAGATGTTCTAATTGTCACTGAACTAGGCTATGGAAAACGTACTCCAGCAAGTGAATACCGGATTCAAAGCCGTGGTGGTAAGGGGCTCAAGACAGTTAATATCACAGAAAAGAATGGTAAGGTTATAGCAGTTAAGGCTGTAACAGAGGAAAGTGACCTTATGTTAATTACTGCTGATGGTGTCTTAATTAGAATGTCAATTACCGATATCTCACAAATTGGCCGTACTACTCAAGGAGTTAAGCTCATCCGTTTAGATGAAAATGGACATGTAGCAACAGTTGCGGTTGTTGAAAAAGAAGAAGAAGTAGAGGAACAAGAGCTTGAACCAGAGGGAACTGTTGAAGAAACAGTAACAGAAGAAAATGATAATGAAGAACCAACTGAATAAAATTTTTGAAAAGAGAAATGCTGCAAGTGCAGTATTTCTCTTTTTTTGGTAAAATAGTACTAGTATGTGAATGAAAGATGAGGGTGAAATAAAATGCGTGTAAGGACAAGCCAGTTACAAGAAGGATGTATACTATCAAATGACATCTTTTCCTTAACAAATAACCCAATTATTCCTAAAAAAACAGTATTATCAAATGAGCATATACAGGTTCTTCAAAATTTCTTAGTACAAGATGTACATGTTGAAGCATTTTTAATAACCGGCGAACCATTCACCCCTTCTGAACTAGTAGAAGATATTAAGGTAGCCGAAAAAGAAAGCTCAATTGTGGAGGATTATCTCAAATCTGTAAAAGAATACAAACAGTTATTTCAAAACTGGCAGGCTGGTTCACTCGTAGAGGTTGCTAAAGTACGCCAAATTATTCTCCCCCTATTTAAAAGAATACTAGAACAGCCAAAACAGCTATTCTCATTACATAGATATACAAATCGTGAAGACTATATGTACCATCACTCTGTTACACTCGGACTACTTTCGGGATATTTAGGAAAAAAATTAAAATACAGTCAAGGAGATTGTAATCATTTAGCCATAGCAGGCTTACTAAGTGATTGCGGAATGGCTAAAATTGATCCCAAAATTCTTGCAAAAAGTACGTCACTTACGCTTGCTGAATTCAACGAAGTGAAAAAGCACCCACTTTACAGCTATAGAATGGTTGAAAAAATACCTCTTATAAAGGATAGCGTTAAGTTAGCAGTTTTTCAGCACCACGAACGAATTGATGGAACAGGTTACTTGCTAGGGATTACCGGGGAGAAACTGCATCCATTTGGCAAAATTGTTGCAGTTGCTGATGTATACTCTGCCATGACCTTAGAAAGACCTTATAGCAATCGCCAATCTCCTTTTAAGGTCCTTGAGGAAATTAGAAGGGAATCATTTGGAAAGTTTGATGTGAAAGTAGTAGAAGCATTAACAAGTGGGGTTGGAAATATCTCAATTGGAACGAAAGTAAAACTCTCAAATGGTCAAACCGGTGAAATTGTATTTATTGATACATCTCAGCCAACAAGACCACTACTTAAACTGAGTGAAAGTGATTTTCTAGATTTGAAAAGCTTTCGAGAAATCTTTATTGAAGAGATTGTTTAAAGCCTCCAAATTGGAGGCTTTATTTTTAAAAATAAAGAAGTTGAAAAACATTATTAAACAAAGTGCTTGCTTTAAAAGCCTTTTACATATATAATTCAAAAGTCTTATCACTTTATCAATTATTATTTTAAAAAAACAATTGACTTAAATATTGATAATGTGATATATTAATAAAGTCGCTTCGGGGCGATGAATTAGTTCTTTG
>NZ_HE610987.1:0-14528 GCF_000285535.1 Bacillus timonensis
CAAAGAACTTTTGTTGACCCGCCGTTCGAGGCGACTTTATTAATATATCATGGTGATTTATTAATGTCAATAATATTTTTAAAAAACTTTTACCAACTGATTTCTGTTTATCAGCGGCGAAATATAATATAACACGGGCGCCAATCATCCGTCAACAAAAATATAAATATTTTATTAAAATAATAAAACTCCCTTCATTTTTACGAAGGGAGTTCATGCATCTCAGTGATTTACGTTGTATACTCTATGAAAAATACCTTTCCCTTTTGTTTCAACCTTTTCTACATTAATTAAATGTTTGTCAACAAGGAATTCGAGATATACTTCCAAATCAACTGAATAGATTTTAAGTTCTGGGTGCTCCATTAGTTCCCCAAATGACCATGAGTCATTTCTCTGAGATAGAACATTTAGAATATGACTTGCCCCTCGTTTTGCTCTTGAGTGGATGAGAAATTCACTTGCAAGGAATAAAAGCTCAAGCCTTTTCTCGAGTGATTCTTCACTTTCCAATAGTTCAATATATAATTTATATATTTGAGGATCAATTTGTTTTACTTGATTCCAAACGGTAACTTCCGGATGAAAACCATTTTCGATAATTGCTAATCTTGCCAAGTGATGGAGTGCATGAATTACATAATTATATGCATCTAGATGTTGTTTTGCATTAAAAAAGCTTTCCCGTCCTGGTAACGGCGAATTAGTTTAGCAAATTCAATCCCCATCTTAATTTGTCTTTCTTCTTCAGGAAATTGATGTAGTTCATTTCTTAGTTCAATAATGTATTCATTTCGATCAAAGAGTATTTTCCCGTTTAAGATCCAGTTTACTATTTTTCGGTTAGAGCCGAATAATAACCATTCCTTTAATTGGCTTTCTCTTACTGTGTACAACGATGCTTTGCTATTGTCGTAGTCATAATGTTTGATAAACACATTCTTCTCTACCTCTTTTACAATTACGAGTAAGGCTAAGTCAAAATAATCCGTATGGGTAAAAGCATCCTTCCCTTTTTCAACCAGAATTACACCTAAAGTATTGGGGTGGCTTGCTCTTTCTTGGTAAAGAGGTCGAAGTAAATCCTCCATTTTGATTTCCTCCATTCAAATCCGTTGGTATATATTTCGACGCATAAAAAATAAAACCCTGCACATTTTTTGCAGAATCTTTTTTTTATTTTTATCTTTCTTTTTTATATTGTATAGTATATGAAGGAGGTTGTATGAAAAATGGGTGTAAAATATTCAAGTAAAATTAATAAAATTCGTTCTTTTGCTCTTGCTTTAATTTTTGCTGGATTTATTGTGATGTACGGGGGAATCTTTTTTAAAGAACATGTTGTGGTAATGACTATATTCATGATTCTTGGTCTTATTTTTATTTTAGCAAGTACAGTGGTTTATTTCTGGATTGGATTACTTTCCACTAGAACCATTCAGGTAACTTGCCCTTCTTGTCACAAACCAACTAAAATGTTAGGCCGAGTGGATGTGTGTATGTATTGTAAGGAACCGCTGACTCTTGATCCAGCTCTTGAAGGAAAAGAGTTTGATGAGAAATACAATAGTAAAAAATTAAACAAAGTAGAAAAGTGAAAGGCGCCTAGTCGATAGCGCCTTTACCTGAACATAAAGTAAAAAAAGCTGACAGGTTTAACTTGTCAGCTTTTTTAGTGTGCTGCTTTCTTTTGGCATTCTTGACATGAGCCGTAAATTTCCATTCTATGATGACTGACTTTAAAGCCTGTAACATGTGCTGCTAATGCTTCCACTTCATCTAACCCTGGGTAGTGGAAGTCCACAATTTTACCACATTCTTCACAAATGACATGATAGTGTTGCGTTGTGATAAAATCAAAACGGCTTGATGAATCTCCGTACGGTAATTCCTTTACTAAGCCAACTTCACGGAATACGCGAAGGTTGTTATAAACAGTTGCAACGCTCATGTTTGGAAACTTTCCTTCAAGTGCTTTATAGATATCATCTGCAGTCGGGTGACTCATTGAATTTATTAGATATTCTAATATCGCATGACGTTGCGGAGTGATTCGAACCCCGGTTTCTTTCAACGTATCAAGCGCTTCTTTCAAAAGATTGTCTGACACCGCCATGCACCTCTTTTCTAGTAAACATTATTACTTTATAATCCTTATAATTAGTGTATCTTGCTAACACTGCTTTTGTCAACATATCTACCATTACTATATGACTAAATCCAGTGATTTACGCTTATTTTTTCTGAATATTTCATTGATGAAGCGTTGGTTCACTTTGGCCAAGCTTATGGTTTACATATCGCGCAGCTACAAATAGAAAATCAGAAAGTCGATTTAAGTAAGAGTTCACAAGCGGACTTACCTCATCTCCAACAGCAACTGCTTTTCTTTCAGCTCTTCTCACGATTGTTCTTGCAACATGAAAAGTAGCCCCCGCTTGGCTGCCGCCAGGTAAAATAAAGTTTGTTAATGACGGAATTTGTGCATCCCATTTATCTATTGTTTCTTCTAAATGAGAAATATCCTCATCGGAAACCTTCCACTTTACTTCTTTCCCTGAAGGGGTAGCAAGCTCAGCTCCGACGTGAAACAAGGTTGTTTGAACCTTTTTAAAAATCAGTTGAACCTCTTCTTTACCTTCAAATTGAGTATTAAGTAGGTAACTTAAGCCAAGTCCAATCATTGAATTTGCTTCATCACATGTACCATATGCTTCTACACGATTATCACTTTTGGAAACCCGTTTCCCGTATACTAATGAGGTTGTGCCTTTATCCCCTGTTTTTGTATAGATTTTCACCTTAATACCCCCGGTCTAAGTCAATTTTATTGAGAAAATCACTGCCACTTTGCTTAAATATATGAAGATTTTTTTCAAAGATTTCAAATGATCTAGGCTCGTAAAATTTTGATTTACTTGAGATATGTGGGGTTACTGTTACATTTTCAAGTGACCAAAACGGATGGTTACTAGGAAGTGGTTCCTGTTCGAATACGTCCAGTACCGCGTGTGAAATCTTCTTTGATTGAATCGCTCGTAACAAGACCTCTTCTTTCACTAAATCCCCACGACCAATATTAATAAAAATTGCTTCCTTTTTCATTAAATCAAAATGGGTATCGTTTAGAATATATTTCGTTTCATTGGTGCTAGGTAGTACTGAAACGAGGTAATCAGCATTTTTACAAACAAAAGGAAGTTCATTAAATTGAACCATTTCATCTACAAATTCATGCTTATTACCGCTACGATTTAATCCAATTACTTTCATGTGAAAAGCTTTTGCAAGTCGTGCAATTTCTCCGCCAATGGCACCAACACCTAAGATTCCAATTGTTTTTCCGTATAATTCACCCACTGGAAAATTGGTAAGGCGATCCCAGCTTTTATCCTTTTGTTGTTCTACAATTTTCCGATTTTTCTTAGTTACGTGCAACATCATGGAAAGTGTATATTCGGACATTGGAATTTTGTGAATACCTCTTACATTTGTTACAAGGATTCCTTTTTCTTTAATCGCTTGAAAAGGCATGAGCTCCAGCCCTGCTGATATTACCATAATCCATTTTAGTTTTTTCGCCATTTCAATATGTTCTGGGGTTAGGTCCTCCCCATATGTAAGTAAAACATCTGCGCTATGTAGTTCAGGTAAGGCTCCTTCTATATTTTGATAATAGATGAATTCATCATCCGGAAATGCCTTGTTCATTCTTTCTGTTACTTCGTCGATAGGAATAAATGTCGATAAGATACGCATTATTACGCCTCCTTACTTATTATAGTAACAACTTAATAAAAAAGGTGGAAGGAAAATAAAAAAAAGGTGCGAGAATTCTCTCGCACTAATATAAGCTAACATCTGAGGAGGTATGCCCTACACTTATAAGATACGTCCGTTATATCGAAAATGTATAGACGTTTGACACTATCTGCTAAAAATAGGCTGTTAATCAGTCCATTTGAAATATTTTAAACCGATAATAGTTGAAACAACTAAAATTCCTAGTAAGATTCCGATGTCAAGAAATGCATCCGAGGTAAAAAGCGTGCCGTTCCAACCATCTCTTAGGACATTTACTACATACGTAAGTGGTACAATGGTAGCGATTTTTTGAAGAACCTCTGGATAGGTTTCCAACGGAATCGTTGCGCCTGATAAAAACATCATTGGGTACATCGCAATCATAGCAATTCCTAATGCTGTTTGCATGCGCTTTGTCACACTTGAAACGATAAAACCGATTGAGAAAAATGTGATGGAGCTAAATGTCAAAGCCACGAAGAATTCAAAAGGATGTGGTGTTAATTCTGTACCAAATCCAAGTTTTGCAATTAATAAAATTTCAATCGCACCAACATATATAGCAATAAATCCTTTTAAAATAGTTGCAGTAAAAATGGCACTTTGATTGATAGGTGTTCCTTTTAATCGTTTAAACACTCCTTTTTCACGGTCAATTACAATTTGCAACCCCATTGAGAAAAAGGCTGTTGTAAAAATAATGATGGCTATCATGCTTGGTATATAGGCTTGAAAATAGTTAAGTCCTTCGTATGTGTTCGATTCAAACATTAATCCGAATACAATGAAGCTGACAGCCGGGACGATAAAGGTAAACAGTAATGGCAAAGTCTCACGAAAAAATAACTTTAATTCCATTTGGGTATGTGTAAGAATAGATTGCATTTTAAATTCCTCCTCATTATTGTGAAACAGCATATTTTAGGTAAACATCTTCCATTGTTCCTGCTCCTTGCAGGTAAGAATCGATTAAATTCTGTGGTTTGTCACAAGCAACTAATTTTCCTTTTTTAATAATCGCGATTCGCTCACAATGCCTTTGTGCTTCGTCCATGTAATGTGTGGATAAAAGAATTGTTTTCCCTTCGTTACGGTAGCGATTAATGCAGGTCCATAGATCCCGTCTAGCTTGTGGGTCTAAGCCAGTTGTAGGCTCATCAAGAAAGATAATTTCTGGATCATTGACTAGTGCTAACGCTAATGATGTACGTTGCTGCCAGCCGCCTGATAGATTTTTAACATATTTGTTTAGGTAAGGTGTAAGACCAAGTGTTTCAATGATTTCCTGTAGGTCACGTTTTTTATCGTAATAAGAACTGAAAAGTTTCAAAGCTTCCTTCACTTTAATTCTGTCGTATAAGGCTGTTTGTTGAAGCTGAATTCCGATTTTTTGTTTGATTTCGTTAGATGCTTTGTCTGCGTTCAAGCCTAGGATTTTGACGCTTCCACTGTCTGGTTTCCGGATCCCCATCATAATTTCGAGGGTAGTTGATTTTCCTGCTCCGTTTGCACCGATGATTCCAAGTACTTCGCCTTGTTTGACTTGTAAAGTAATGCTATCAACTGCTTTTACGTCACCATAGCTTTTTGATATATTGTTAAGTTCAATTACATTCATGTTAAGGTCCTCCTTTTATTCTCGCTTTGCTTTGTTATCCTTATCATAGTCAGCGAACCTTAACTCAACCTTAAGTGAGTCTTATATCTTGCTTAATATTGCGGTTTGAATTCCTGTCTCAAAGTTAGCTGAACCAATTCATTATCAATTTCACAAAGGGCTAGAAACGAAAAAAAGATACAGCTTTTTGCTATACCTTTTCTAGTGGGAGTTCAATGATGAAGTTTGTTTTTCCTCGGGTAGGTGCAGTGTCGACAGATATGGTTCCGTTATGGAGTTCGACGATTTTTTTTGTAATCGCTAGACCAAGACCTGAACCACCGTCATTCATTCTACTTTTATCTCCTCTTACAAATGGATCAAATAAGGTTCTGGCGATGTCTTCACGAATGCCAACACCATTGTCACCGACTTCAATTATTAATTTGTCCTCCAATTTTATTAATCTAAGATAAATCTCCGTTCCGTCAGGATTATATTTGTTTGTATTTTGAAGAAGATTTGATATCGCTCGATTGAGTAGTTTTTGATCAAAAGGATACATCAATCTTGTATTAGGAATGTTGATATCAAGCTCCATATTCTTTTCCTCAAATAAATCAAAATGCTCTGCAATGACCCCACGGTAAAACTCACAGATGTCTTTCATCTCTTTCTGTATTGGAACATCTGGACTATCTAATTTTGAAAACATAAATAGCTCATCAATTAAGGATGTTACCCGAATCGATTTATCGTAAATGTATCGTAAGTATTTTTTCGTTTGCTCCTCATCTGTTACTAAACCTTCATACAGCGCTTTGGAATATCCTTGAATCGTAGTAATTGGCGTTTTTAGATCATGAGAAATGTCAGCGAGCATTTGCTTTTTACTTTCTTCGAGTCTCGTTTTCTCTCGATTTTTCCGTTCTAATTCTTCTGCTGTCCGTCTGAGATTTTCACTCATTTCCTTGTAGTTAATAGAGCCTTTTATAATAAACGGGAGAATGCTACCGCCGAATAGTGGGGGCCCTAAGTTTAGAATCGTGTAGTAGTTTCCTGAAAGGACAACTTGATAGATAAGAATTAACCCAAAAAACGTGAACAGACCACACACGACATACATCCATTGCATGGGTAGCCTTACCACCTGATATACAGGAATGAAGATCATGTAAATATACAATGGGTCGTACAAAAACCCAAATACTAGAATAATTGAAAGTTGGACAAAAACAAATGCAAGTGTGTGCCGTGGGCTCCAATACGCTTGCCTGTATGCTACAACAAACACTGCTATAAATAACAAGCCAATTAGTAACTTCCCCTGTGTTTCTTGAAATAAAAAGAAGAGTGGAAAGAGTAGGTTTGCAATGTATAAATACGGGATAATCCCTTCTTTTTCCGGAAAAATCCGAAAGTGTAATTTTTTCATTTATCTATTCCTCTTAGATTTATATGTTTCTATTTTTGGTCCACAAATTTATAGCCCAAGCCTCTAATTGTTTTTATGTAGATTGGTTTTTTTGGATCTTCCTCAATCTTTTCTCTTAGCTTGGAGATATGGACATTGATTGTGTTGTCCTCTTCGCCACCCATATAATAATCATCCCAAGCCCTTTCAAAGATTTGTTGTTTCGTATACACCCTACCAGGTGAGCTCATTAATAATTCTAGAATGCGATATTCTATTTTGGTAAGAGTAATTGTGGTGTCTCCCTTTATCGCTGAAAAGGAGTTCTCATCTAAGATGATGTCACCCACTTTTATCTGTAGGCTTTCACTTGTGGTAGCAAGCTCCTGCTTATAGCTATAGCTTCTTCTAAGCTGAGCCTGGACCCGTGCGATTACTTCTAGTGGATTAAATGGCTTTGGAATAAAGTCATCTGCTCCAAGCCCTAGTCCCAGTATTTTATCATTGTCATCATTCTTTGCGGATATAATGATGATTGGAATATGTAGATCTTGCCTTACTCTTTTAATAAGCTGATAACCGTTTATATTCGGCATCATCAAGTCAACAAGGATGAGATCAATGTTTTCCTTCTCAATGATTTGCAGTGCCTCTCTTCCGTCAAAGGCTTCTAGGATTCTATAATTCTCTTTTTCAAGATACAAGCTCAGTAACTCGACAATCTCAGGCTGATCATCCACGATTAAAATGGTTCGATTCATCCAAGTTCCCCTCTCTCAATTCCATTTTCTTTCCAGTATAACAAAATCAATGGAATCTTGGTGCATTTTTTTATGTGCTTGCATGTGTCGAGATATGTTAGGTTGGCTTTCCCATTAGCTTGTGTCTCTATGGCGGCTTGCATATCATGCTTCCAGTTTTTCTCCTTGGAGTGTACCGTATGACCCTTTTTTTATAGCCTTGGAGTTTAGTTGAAAAGAAATGTAGCCTTTATCGAAGTGTTTTGATATTTTTAGGGGGAATTTAAGGAGTCAACACACTTTATATTAAGACCTTTGGATATTGTTGGAAAACACCAAGACATAAACACATTTTATACCACCAGCTTTGGATATTAATGGAAATTCCCATTGTATAAATACATTTTATACCGTCACTTCAGAATATGATTGTAAAAACCAACACCTTAAACACACTTAACATTAAGACTTTTGTAAAAAATAAAACCCTCACGATAATGACCCTATTTGTCGTTGTATCAAATTTCTGCATAAGCATTTCCCCATCCCAATTACAAAAATAAAAAGCCCCCAGAGAGTCAGTTTTTACTGACTTCTGAAGGCTCTTTTTCTTATCTTGTTTTATTTTAATTCTGCTAAGATTTCTTCAATTTTTGCAAGCTCAGATTGTAAGCCGCCACCGCTTAAATACCAAAGTACACCATCTAAATATACGATTTTTTGTTTTTGTAAGCCTGTGTTTTCTGGATGATTTGATTTTCCATATCTTTTTCGATATTTGATTGGCCGCCTACTGCTGCTGTACGGTCGATAACGAACAATACTTCTGGATTAAATTCTAGAATTGCTTCAAATCCAAAGTTAGATCCATGGGAAGAAGAAGCGATATCTTCTGTTACTGGTTTAAAGCCGTATATATCATATATATAACCAAAGCGAGAGTTTGAAGCGAAACCAGATAATTTACCTTCATTGTACATTGTTACTAATGAAGATCCATAATTGCCTGCTACTGTTTTTACTTCTTCGAGAGCTGAATCTATTTTTGCAATTTGCTCTTTAGCTTCATCTTCTTTACCAAACATTTTAGCGGCTACATCTACAGAAGCTAAGAATGAGTTCCAGTAGTCATCTTGGGATGTTCCAACGAACACGACAGGAGCGATTTCTGATAATTCTTCGTAATAAGGTGCTTGGCGACCAGAAATATAAATGACGTCTGGACCAATTTCAGCAATATCTTCAAGTAACGGTTCCTTAAGAGTTCCTACATTTACATAATCATCGCTTGCATATTCTTTAAGGCTTTCAGGTAAGCTTGAGTCTTGCGGAACACCTACAATTCCTTCAACACCAAGTGCATCTAATGTATCTAGGAAGCCATAGTCAAATACAACGATTTTTTCTGGCATAGAATCAAATGTTACATCTTCAAAGTTAACTGTACCGGCTTCTTCGCTTTCAGTAGACGCAGTCGTTGGAGAAACAGTCATTGGATATTGACCTGCAGCTTCGCTTGTGGCTTGTTCTCCTGCTACGTCTGTGTCATTTGCTTTTTCCTTTGTAGCCTCATCATCGTTTCCACACGCAGTAAGCGCTAACGATAGGGCTAGAACTGTACTTGCTAATTTCCATTTTTTCATGTATATTCCTCTCCTTTTTAACCTTATGTATTATTTAAATAAAAATGAGAATCATTATCATTGATAACAATTCTCATTATAGAGGCATCCCCCACATCCGTCAATACAAAATGAGCAAATTTTTTTATCTTTATAAAAAAAGACCTAGAGACTTGTTTCCCCTAGATCTTATGCATGTGAATTGAAGTAGACGCAAATTCGACAACCATTTTGTTCTTGAATCGGAATATCCATATCATAGATTTCTCGTAATGCATCTGAATTAATAATCTCATGGGTTGGGCCATTTTTAACAAGTTTCCCATTTTTCAAGGCTACAATACGATCCGAATAAACAGAGGCGAAGTTTATATCGTGCAAAACGATGACAACTGTTTTACCAAGCTCATCGACAAGTTTACGTAAAATTTTCATGATTTGAACAGAATGTTTCATGTCCAAGTTATTTAATGGTTCATCAAGCAACACATAGTCCGTATCCTGTGCAATTACCATTGCGATAAAAGCACGTTGTCTTTGACCACCAGATAGCTCATCTAAAAACATATCTTGGATATCAATTAAATTCATATATTCAAGAGCTTGGTTGACGTATTGTTCATCCTCATCTGTAAGGCGACCCTTCGAATAAGGATAACGCCCAAATGCAACTAGCTCCCGAATGGTTAAGCGTACATTTAAAAAGTTGGATTGTTTCAAAATCGATACACGTTTCGCAAACTCAGATGACTTCCACTTTTTCACATTATTTTTATCAAGTAAAACTTCTCCGGTATCAGCATCTAATAATCGACTCACCATTGAAAGAAGCGTAGATTTACCTGCACCGTTCGGCCCGATAAACGATGTAATCGTACCCGGTTCGATAGTAATTGAAACGTCCTCGACCACAGGTTTTTTCCCAAAAAACTTCGTTAATCCTTTGATTTCAATCATTGTGCTGACCTACTTTCTTTTAATAGTAAGAAAATGAAGTAAATACCACCGACAAAGTTAATAATGACGCTTAATGTGGTACGTAATTCAAAAATATGTTCAACCAGGAACTGACCACCAACAAGGGCTATTATACTCATTAAGCTTGCCCCTAGAATTAAAATTGAGTGTTTATATGAGACTAAAAATTGATACGCAAGGTTCGCAACGATAAGTCCGAAAAATGTAATTGGTCCAACTAATGCAGTTGCAGTCGCAATTAACACAGCTGATAATATTAAAATATTCATTACCATCTTGTCGTAATTGACGCCTAGGTTCATTGCATTTTCACGGCCCAGTGACATAACATCTAACTTATCCATGATGAGATAACCGTAAATAAATGCAAGTAATAAAATTCCGATTGCGATATATAATAATTCGGCTTTTACGTTTGTAAAAGTTGCAAAAAGCCTACTCTGTAAACTTAAATATTCGACAGGATCAATCATGACTTGTAAAAATGTTACAAGACTTCCTAACAAAGTTCCGATAATCATCCCTATTAAAAGAAGTAAATAAATCGGATGTTTGTCAGACCGGAATAGGAATCTGTACAGAATAAGTGCAAATAAGACCATTGCAATAATTGCTGCACCAAAGTTCAAATACTTATTTAGTACCCAAATAGACATTGAACCCGCGAAGAAATAGATTAATGTTTGGACAACTTCATACATTGAGTCAAGGCCCATCATCGAAGGAGTCAGAATTCGATTTTGTGTGATTGTTTGGAATACGACAGTCGAATACGATATTGCAATACCTGTTACAACCATTGCCGTAACTCGAGTCATTCGTTTAGGGAATGCGTAATCAAACCCACCTTTTAAATCATAAAATCCATAAAACAAAATACATACGATTGCAATAATGGCTAGGAGTATTAGTTTTCTACTATTTCGCATATGCTTTCCCCCTAAATAACATAATTAAGAAGATCGCACTGCCGATTACTGCAACAGTTACATTGACTGGAATCTCGTAAGGTCGGACAATAATTCTACCTAAAATATCACAGATTAATAGAAATACAACCCCTAAAGCTGCTGTATGAGGAATTGTTTTTCGCAAATTATCACCCAAATAAAGCGATACGATATTCGGTACAATTAAACCTAAAAATGGAATAACACCAACCGTTAAAACAACAGTTGTTGAAATAATAGCTACAAGGACAAGACCTATATTTAACACTACTTTATAACTTAGCCCCAAGTTTTTCGCAAAATCTTCACCCATACCTGCAACAGTGAATTTATTAGCAAAAAGATATGCTAAAATAACGGCTGGGATCGCTATATATAAAAGCTCATAGCGTCCTGCAATAATAAGAGTGAAGCTCCCCATTAACCAAGATGAAATATTTTGAATAAGGTCAGCTTCATATGCAAAGAATGTCGCAATGGCTGATAAAATATTCCCATACATAATACCGATTAGTGGGACGAAAATCGCGTCTTTAAACTTAATTTTATCTAAGATTTGCATAAAAATGAGTGTTCCTACTAACGCAAATGCAAAGCTAAAAATAATTTGCTGGGTATAAGAAACGTTTGTAAAGAACAACATGGAGATGAGTATCCCAAGTTTCGCTGCATCTAATGTACCTGCAGTTGTTGGGGATACGAATTTATTTCTACTCAAACTTTGCATAATTAACCCTGCAATACTCATCCCTGCTCCAGCTAAAATGATCGCCATTAAACGAGGAACCCGACTAATAAGGAAAATCTGTGTTTCATCTGAATCCCAATTTAGTAAATCCATCGGTGTTATATCAATAGCCCCAATAAATAACGATATGAAGGAGAGGACAATTGCAGCGATTAGTAACATCCATAGTTTCATATGTAAGTCCTCATAACTTGTGTATTCTTAGTATGACAAATGAAAACGATTATCATTACTAATAACTTCATTATAAGTAAAGAATATTGTAAAATCAACCTTGAAATAGGAATACGAGTGGTTCTCACTTCACCACCATTAACCATTTAAAGCCCTGTCCCCGCTTGCTTTCAAGCGTTCGCTCTAATGGGTTCTGACAGTACTTTCCTTTTCTTTCACAAAATCTTCACAAATTATTGCAGATTCTCTTTTATATAAGTTAACGCATCCTCGACATGGCCTTTAACAGATACTTTGCGCCATTCCTTCACAAGATTTCCTTCTTTATCAATGATGAAAGTTGAACGCTCAATTCCCATGTATTCCTTGCCGAAGTTTTTCTTAAGCTTCCAGACCCCGTATTTCTCTGCTACTTCGTGGTCTTCATCTACTACTAATAGAAACGGCAAGTCATATTTATCAATGAATTTTTTATGTCGGTCAAGAGAGTCGGTGCTTACTCCAAGAATGACAGTATCAAGGCCACTAAAACTTTCATGCGCATCTCTGAAATCACAAGCCTCTGTTGTACATCCTGGTGTCATATCTTTTGGATAAAAATAAAGTACGACATTCTTTCCTTTAAAATCTGTTAATGAAACTGTTTCTCCATTGCTAGCGGTAGCAGTAAACTCAGGTGCTTTTTTTCCAATTTCAATTGTCATTTTTGTTACCTCCTGTATTTTTCCTATTAATGATAGGTTACATAATTTTAACGTGATATACAAATAAACTGGATTTGTTCCTATTTGAATTAGTGCTAAAATAGAATCGGTGAGTTTAAAGCTAGGAGGAACAAATTAATGAATCATTCAAAATCAGAAGAACTATATAGTGAGGCTCTGGAGCATATCGTTGGGGGTGTAAATAGTCCATCGCGTTCTTATAAAGCAGTTGGTGGTGGCGCACCAGTAGTGATGGAGCATGCAAAAGGTGCGTATTTTTGGGATGTTGACGGAAATAAATACATAGATTATCTTGCAGCATATGGACCTATTATTACTGGCCATGCACATCCACATATTACTGAGGCGATTACAAAAGCAGCAGAGACTGGCGTTTTATACGGAACTCCGACGCGACATGAAATCAAATTTGCAAAAATGCTGAAGGACGCTATTCCAGGAATGGATAAAGTTCGCTTCGTAAACTCAGGTACGGAAGCTGTTATGACGACAATCCGCGTGGCACGTGCGTATACAAACAGAACAAAAATTATTAAATTTGCTGGCTGCTATCATGGTCACTCCGACCTTGTACTTGTGGCAGCAGGTTCTGGCCCTTCTACATTAGGAACTCCGGATTCTGCTGGTGTACCAAAGAGTATTGCTCAAGAAGTAATTACAGTTCCATTCAATGATATTGAACCTTTTAAGGAGGCCCTTGCCAAATGGGGAACTGAAATCGCGGGTGTTCTTGTTGAACCAATCGTAGGAAACTTTGGAATCGTGGAGCCGAAGGAAGGCTTTTTAGAGCAAGTTCTTGAACTTTCTCATGAAGCTGGTGCACTCGTAATTTTTGATGAAGTAATTACCGCTTTCCGCTTTATGTATGGTGGCGCTCAAAATCTCTTAGGAATCACACCTGACTTAACCGCTCTTGGAAAAATTATCGGTGGTGGTCTTCCAATTGGGGCCTATGGCGGCAAGAAAGAAATTATGGAACAAGTTGCACCATTAGGTCCAGCCTATCAAGCCGGAACAATGGCTGGTAACCCTGCTTCGATGCTTTCAGGAATTGCTTGCTTAGAAGTACTTCAAGAAAAAGGTTTGTATGAAAAATTGGATCGATTAGGCGCGATGCTTGAAGAAGGAATTCTAAAACATGCGCAAGAATACAATGTTCCAATCACGATTAATCGATTAAAGGGTGCATTTACCGTTTTCTTTACTGATGAAAAGATTGAAAACTATGAGCAAGCAGAGAATACGGACGGAGAAATGTTTGGTCGATTCTTTAAGTTAATGCTTAGCCAAGGCATCAATCTTGCTCCATCTAAATATGAAGCATGGTTCCTAACGATTGCACATACAGAAGATGATATTGTAGAGACGCTAAAAGCAGTTGATTATGCGTTTAAGAATCTGAAATAAATAATATGTTGTAAGAACCTGCCAGTTGGCAGGTTCTTTTTTTGGATATTTGCGTCGTAGCCGGCGGATTTGCGTCTGTTTTTTGTTTTTTGCGTCGTAGCCGGCGGATTTGCGTCTGCATTTCATTTTTTGCATCGCGGGGCGGCGGATTTGCGTCTGCATTTCTCCTTTTGCGCCGCACCCGGCAGATTTGCGTCTGTTTTTTGTTTTTTGCGTCGCACCCGGCGGATTTGCGTCTACATTTCATTTTTTGCGTCGCACCCGGCGGATTTGCGTCTGCATTTCTCCTTTTGCGCCGCACCCGGCAGATTTGCGTCTGTTTTTTGTTTTTTGCGTCGCACCCGCCAGATTTGCGTCTGTTTTTTGTTT
>NZ_HE610987.1:15227-16650 GCF_000285535.1 Bacillus timonensis
GCGTCGCACCCGCCAGATTTGCGTCTGTTTTTTGTTTTTTGCGTCGCACCCGCCAGATTTGCGTCTGTTTTTTGTTTTTTGCGTCGCACCCGGCGGATTTGCGTCTGTTTTTTGTTTTTTGCGTCGCGGCCGGCGGATTTGCGTCTGCATTTCTTTTTTTGCGTCGTAGCCCAGGGGATTTGCGTCTTATACAAGGCTTTGCATCTGACAGCAGGCACATTTCATATAGGACATGTTTCCCTTGCTATACGCATAAAATCATTGTATGATACTGTATTGGTTTAGATTATGTAGAAAAAGCTAAACATAAAATAACAGCTTTTTTATAGAAAGGATTCGTATAAATGAAATTTGGTGCCCGCATGTTAAAAACGGGAATTGCCATTACCCTTGCGTTGATGTTGGGGAAGCTTTTAGAATTGCCTTCGCCAGTATTTGCTGGAATTGCAGCTGTCTTTGCGATTCAACCTTCGATCTACCGTTCTTACTTAACTGTGATAGAACAAGTACAGGCAAATCTTATTGGTGCTATCTTTGCAATTTTATTTGGAATGTATTTTGGCAATAATGCATTTATCATTGGACTAACTGTCGTTCTTGTTATTGCGATTAACTTAAGGTTTAAGATGGAAAAGACCATCCCAGTCGCAATTGTGACGGTGATTGCGATAATGGAAAGCCCGAGTGAACAGTTTTTTGAATTTGCAAGCCTGCGCTTTCTTGCAATCTTATTGGGAATCTTATCCGCCTTTTTGGTGAATCTGATTTTTCTACCACCTAAATATGAGAAAAAACTATATGATGCGATTGTCGAGCAATGCGAGGAAATCTTTAAGTGGATCCGAGTAAGTACAAGACATGCTTCTGAGTATAATACGCTAAAAGATGACATCGAAAAAATTAAAGAAAACATCATACAAATTGATCAACTATTTCTCCTTTATAAAGAGGAACGAAATTATTTTAAAAAGGTAGAATACGAAAAGTCTAGAAAGCTTGTTTTATTTAGACAAATGATTGCTTGTACAAATCGGGCCTTGGATACACTAAAACGGCTCCATAGACATGAAAATGAAATACAAGAATTACCGATTCCGTTTCAGCAAGTATTTGTTAAAGAAATAGACGATCTCATTCATTCTCACGAGCAAATTTTATTAAAATTTGTTGGTAAAGTGAAAGTTCAGGCACCTGAAGAGTTAATGCAGGATTTTGTTTTTGATCGAAAAAAAGTAATTGATACTCTTATTGAATACCAAAATCCGACCGACGAAGAAAGTCAAGAAAACTGGTATCATTTAATGACACTTGTATCTGCCATCCTTGAATACTCTGAACAGCTTGAAAGATTGGATACATTAGTAGATAGCTTTCAAAGTTTTCATAACGAAGTGATTGTAGAGCAAGCAAACAAAGAATAAAA
>NZ_HE610987.1:18294-59091 GCF_000285535.1 Bacillus timonensis
TATTGTTTCATTTTTGGATCTAATGCATCCCGCAAGCCGTCCCCCATTAAATTAAATCCAAGCACTGCTAACATAATTGCAATTCCTGGAAAAATCATTGTCCATGGTGCCTGTGTTAAATAATTTTTTGAATCGGCTAACATTTTTCCCCATTCTGGATTTGGAGGTTGGGCACCCATTCCTAAAAAACCAAGTGCAGCCGCCTCAATTATTGCTGTCGCAATCGCCAATGATGCCTGGACAATAATTGGCGCCATACTATTTGGTAGTATATGATGAAATAAAATTCTACGATCCTTCATCCCAACAGCCTTTGCTGCGGTTATATATTCCTCTTCCTTTACACTTAACACCCTCGAACGAATTAGCCTTCCGAAATTTGGTACATTGATAATTGCAATTGCAATCAAGGCATTTCTTAGTGATGGCCCCAAAATCGCAACAATTGCAAGGGCTAGTAAAATACTTGGGAAAGCGAGTAAAATATCAAATATGCGACTGATTAGGTTGTCTACCCATCTACCGTAATATCCTGCTAGGATTCCAAGCAGACTTCCAACTATCGCTGAACCCAAAACTGCAAAGAAACCAACCCGTAAGGAAATACGTGCCCCATAAATGATTCTTGATAAAATATCTCTCCCAAAATCATCTGTTCCAAGCCAGTGGTCAGCTGAAGGCGGTTGAAGTCTATTTGCTAAATTTTTTTCATCAATCCCTTGAGGGGCGATGAGCGGTGCAAAAATTGCTAGTAGAATAAAAAGAAAAACAATACAAGTTCCAACTAATGCTAACTTATTTTTTCGAAAGCTTCGCCACGCTTCCTTCCATGGTGACACAGCCCCATCGCTGTTTTTTAACGTTGCATCCGTTTGTGCTAACTCAGCCATTATCTCACCCCTTCCTTTTTTAACGGTATTTAATTCGCGGATCGATGACCGCATATAAAAGGTCTACGATTAAATTAATAAAAACAAAGAAGGTGGCGACCACTAAAATACCTGACTGAATGACTGGATAATCTCGGTAATTAATTGCTTCATAAATATATCTCCCGATTCCTGGCCAACCAAAAATGGTTTCCGTTAGGATGGCTCCTCCAAGCAAGAGACCAGTTTGTAAACCAATGACCGTTAAAACAGGGATAATCGCATTTTTCAGGGAGTGCTTGTACACGACCCAAAACATTTTTACTCCCTTTGCACGCGCTGTTCGTACGAAATCTGAACGCATTACTTCAAGCATACTCGAACGTGTAATACGTGCGATTATTGCCATTGGAATGGTTGCTAGCGCAATACTTGGGAGAATCAAATGTTTTAACACGGTTACAAATTGGTCGGTTCTTCCGTTCATAAGTGTATCTATTAAGTAAAGACTAGTAACCGAATCAACAGGATCACGCACATTTTCTCTACCTGTTGTTGGAAGTAGATCAAGTTGAATCGCAAACGCCCATTGCTCCATTAATCCTAGCCAAAAAATTGGCATCGATACACCAATTAATGCAAGAACCATTGCAATGTAATCAAACCATGAATTTTGAAACCAAGCGCTAATGATGCCTGCGTTAACTCCGATTACAATTGCAATAATCATCGCAACAATGGTTAGCTCGATTGTTGCTGCTAGGTATGGCCAAATTTCTTCACTTATTGGTGTCTTAGTTCGGATTGATTCCCCTAAATCTCCAGTCAACAACCCTTTAATATACTCGTAGTATTGAATGTATAGGGGTTGGTCGAGACCCAGTTTCGTTGTGAGTGCGGCAATGGATTCCTCAGTAGCGCGCTGGCCAAGAATGATTTGTGCCGGATTTCCCGGAATTAAGTGAATAATCGAAAAAACAACGAGTGTCATGCCGATTAACACAGGAATAACCATTCCAATTCTTCGTAGCGTATATGCGAACAAGGTTATCACCCCTTTTGTTTAGACAGTAAAGGGGAGGCTATGAATGAAGACTCCCCTTTTAACAAGAATCAAATGCGCCTTGGCGTGTTTGTTGCCCGATTTTTTTCGACTTGATCGAAAAATTACCTTTGAAAAATCGTGGCATCCGCCGGAGGCTTTAACTTTATTCAGTCTTAATTTGAACTCCCTACTAAATTATAAAATCTATTTACATTCAGCCCACCACTTATAGAAGGAGAAGACTTCTGCTGAATAAAGTTAAACTACTATTTGAATTCAACCTTTGTTAAATGATCAGAACCAGTTGGGTGTGGTAAGAAATTCGTAATGTTTTTCTTACCAGCGAGTAGTGGTGTTGAGTGTACAAGTGGTGCCCATGGTGCATCTTCATGGATAATTTCTTGTGCTTTTTTGTACAAGGCATTGCGTTCTGCTTGATCAGTAATTGTTTGGGCTTCAATTAAAATATCATGGAGTTCGTCATTGCTATATCGGGAGTAATTGTTACTTCCGATTGCATCTTTATCTAATAATGTATAAATAAAGTTATCCGGATCCCCATTGTCCCCTGTCCATCCTAGCATGAAGGCATCAAAATCACCTTTTGCGGCTTGCTCTAAATACGTCCCCCAGTCAACCGACTTAATTTCTGCTTTTACTCCAATCTCAGCGAAGCTTGATTGAAGGACTTCTGCGACCTTCATTCCATCTGGCATATATGGACGTGGAACAGGCATTGCCCAAAGTTCCATTTCAAATCCATCAGGATAGCCAGCTTCTGCTAGTAATTCCTTCGCTTTTTTCAGGTCATATGGATATGGGTCAATCTCATCATTGTAGCCTTCTAATGCAGGTGGAAGTGGATTTTTTGCAGGCTCAGCAAGTCCACCGTAGAATGCAGCAATGATTCCTTCTTTATCGATAGCATGGTTAAGTGCTTGACGAACGAGCTTGTTATCAAACGGCTCTCTAGTGACTGTAAATCCTAAATATCCAATGTTCATTGAAGGACGCTCGAATGTTTGAAGGTCAGGATTTCCTTTAATCTGATCAAGGTCCGATGGATTCACACCATCCATTAAATCGATTTCACCCGCAAGCAACGCATTTAGGCGTGCAGAGTTTTCTGGGATGGATCTGAAAATGACCTTTTCTAACTTCGGATATCCTTCCATCCAATAATCAGGATTCTTTTCAAGGACAATTCGGTCGTTCTCCTTCCACTCTACAAATTTGAATGGACCAGTTCCAACAGGATTTTTACTTAAATCATCCCCATACTTCTCAATTGCTGCTGGGCTTGCAATAGCAAATGGAGACATCGCAAGGTTTTTCAAGAATGGAGCTTGTGGACGATTTAATGTAAATTGTACAGTTAACTCATCGACAGCTTTTACCTCTTTAATGACGTGCCCTTCGTCCCCTTTGAATCCGCCAAACATTGTATAATAAGGGAATTGTTCAGCATCCCCATTCATCCAACGTTCAAAGTTAGCTACAACAGCCTCTGCATTAAAATCAGTACCGTCATGGAATTTCACACCTTCACGAAGTTTAAGCGTGTACTGAAGGCCATCTTCAGAAGGTGTCCATTCCGTCGCTAATCCAGGTTGCAATGTTGTATCTTGATCACCATAGTTTAATAATGTATCAAAAATGTTTTTTGTAACTTTAAATGTTTCTCCTTCAGTTGTTGTGATTGGATCTAACGTTACAGAGTCCCCTCCACGTCCGAATACAAGTTCATTTTGTACTTCAGCTGTTGGTGTTTCTTCTTTTGAATTTCCCCCCTCGTTTGAACTTTCATTTCCTTCTTTACTTCCTCCACTACAGCCAACCAATGCTGTCGATAATAGAAGAAGGAATAAAAGTGAGAGTATGACGCCTTTCCTTTTAAACAAAGAAATTCCCCCTTATATGCATTTTTTTATCATGAATGCTGCAAGTCATTCTACTGGTTGTTAAAAAGGGATAAACCGGACTTTTTGAACTTCCTCTAATAGAGATGACAAGCAACATAATGACCATCTTCTACCTCTTTAAATACTGGGCGTGTTGTCTTACAGATTTCCATACAGCTACCACATCTTGTATGGAACGCACATCCTGTAGGTGGATTTGACGGGCTAGGGATTTCACCGGTAATCTCAACCGATTCATTTTTATAATCTGGATCAGGAATCGGCACTGCTTCTAGTAATGCTTTTGTATATGGATGCAAAGGCTTATTGTAAAGTTTCTCGCTATCTGTCAATTCTATGATTCTTCCTAAATACATAACGCCCACTCTATCACTTATATGCCGTACTACCCCTAAATCATGTGCAATAAATATGTAGGTCAGGCCATATTTCTTTTGTAAATCCTCCATCAGATTCAGCACCTGTGATTGAATCGATACATCGAGGGCAGAAACTGGTTCATCGGCAATGATAAGAGATGGATTGGTCATTAATGCCTTTGCAATACCAATCCGTTGACGCTGTCCTCCACTAAATTGGTGCGGATATCGTTTTGCATGATAACTACTTAAACCGACAACCTCTAGCATTTCTTTCACTTTACGGATTCGTTCTTTTTTATCGCCAATTCCATGGACAATAAGGGGTTCCTCTAGTATTCTTTCAACTGTATGTCTTGGATTAAGGGAAGCATATGGATCTTGAAAAATAATCTGCATTTCACGTCTAAGCTTCCTCATTTCTGACATTGATAGTTTTGTAACGTCCTTGTTATCAAATAGAACCTGACCTTCAGTAGGTTCCAAAAGCCGTAAAATAAGTCTTCCTGTAGTGGACTTTCCACACCCACTTTCTCCAACAATTCCAAGTGTTTCGCCCTTATTCACAAAAAAGGATAGTCCATCAACCGCCTTTACGTCTCCTATCTTCTTTCCAAACATGCCACCCTTAATTGGAAAATATTTTTTTAAATTACGAACTTGAAGTAAAGGCTGTATCATGATTACTTTCCTCCTCTTTACTTTGTAAAAAACAGCGAACACGATGGCCCTTATCGTCAACTTCGTATAGTTCAGGGGTATCTGAGAAGCAGCGGTCAAAGGCAAATTCGCACCGTTCAGCAAATCGGCACCCATTCTTAATCGACCCTGGTCTTGGAACATTCCCAGGAATTGAATAAAGTCGTTCATTTTTATTACGGATATCAGGAACTGATTTTAATAATCCTTTCGTATATGGATGCTTTGGATTTTTAAAAATGGATGAGACTGCGCCTTCTTCTACAATTTTTCCGGCATACATGACAACTACTCGTTCACAAATTTGTGCAACAACACCTAAATCATGTGTAATTAGCATGATGGCAGTATTCAATTCGGCGTTCAATTTCTTCATCAACTTTAAAATTTGTGATTGAATTGTAACGTCTAATGCAGTTGTAGGCTCATCGGCGATTAATAGCTTTGGATTGCAAGCCATTGCCATTGCAATCATTACTCTTTGACGCATGCCTCCTGATAGTTGATGCGGGTATTCGTCCATTAACTCTTCCGCTCGTGGGAGGCCTACCCGTTTCATGACTTCAATTGCCCTAGCACGTGATTTTTTCTTATCCCATTTCATATGTATCTTTATTCCCTCTATCATTTGATTTCCAATTGTAAGTAAAGGATTTAGAGATGTCATGGGCTCCTGAAATATCATTGCAATATCATTTCCACGGATTTGACGCATTTTTTTTTCAGAGAATTTGGCGATATTTTCACCATTAAACACAATTTCACCATCGACAATTTTTCCTGGTGGAGAAGGAACTAGTCCCATAATCGATAACGATGTGACACTCTTTCCGCAACCTGATTCTCCAACTACTCCGAGGATCTCGCCTTCTTTTATATAAAAATTAACATGATCAACAGCTGGTATTTCTCCTTCATCCGTAAAAAACGAGGTACGAAGACCCTTTACCTCAATTATCTTTTCCGCCATCTTTCACACCTGCCTTTACAAGAAGTTTTATTAATAAGTTGTCTTAATTATTACAACTACGTAAAAAAAGGATTCGAGTATCAAAGACGTTTTCTACTATTTTTCGACACCATTTCCCTGGAAATAACAAAAAAGGCAGTAATGGTTGAAATTTGCCGAATCAGAAGATAAAAAAAACCGGGCTTAGCCCGGTCCAATTTTAATGTATATCTGATCATTTATACTTAATACTACATACACATTACTTTAGTTTGTTATATCAGTTTCATAAGAAAGGTTTTTCACCATCTTTAGAGACTAGTGATTCTTTTCTACTGTTGATAGTCTTTTGAACGGAAACATCGTTGCTTTCCCTTCTTTACGTTCTATGGCATAAATGAATCTGCTTACCACAATTAATTCAGCTAAAAGTCCAAGTGAGATACCTATTCCGCCAATTATCCCGTTCCATTGAGAAGCAAAATTTACGCCGATAACTAAGGCAATTAACGTAACGATTAGGTTTGCAGACTGAGAAAAAATCGTAATTTTTGTTTGTTTATAGTACATTAATAATCCGTTATAGAAATCTACAAATGGAAACACAAGCGCCATTAGCATTGTGACTTTTAATACTTGGACGCTTGCATCCAATAACCTGCCCTCAACCCCAAGCACATGCTCAAAAAAGAGTCCGCCAAGTGGAGTATATGATAATATCGCAATCAGAATAAAAGGGATAAATCCAATTACAAGTAAAAACTTTTTCACAATCGCGTTATGTTCCCCATAAAAATTGATGACAATTTGGTGGATAAACATAAAAAAACTTAGTACCAATTGGGTCACGCTCATGGCAATTGCATAACTTGCAATGGCGAGCTCAATATCATCTGTTTTCCCTAAAGAAACATTGATTGCAGGCCCAATCATTACGACAATTACTGATGAAAACATCAGTGGACTATAAAACTTAAATATACTTGTCTTCGATTCTACTTGCTGTTCCTCATGCTTCTCAGGCATTTTACGAACCAATTTCCTTGCTTCAATGATGCTGATTAAACACTCAATCATCATGCCTAATAAGAAAATAATCGCACCAGTTGTTCCGGTAATCTGATCACTCTGAATGAAGTATAAGGACAATAAATACATAGCAGCAATCCTTATGACCATTCCTATCGTTAACCATTTAGTTTGTCGGTTATATATAATAACTCCTTGGGCTACACAACGTGATGCGGAGAAAATTGTAACAAAAATAAGGACCTGGTAAATTTCCTTAATTTCATCCACCATGTTCACTTTGGCCCCAAAGATTTTTGAGAAAATAAAATCCCCAACTGGTGTATATGCAACACCAATGGCAATCAGCATTAATCCGAATATTAAGTAAAAGGAAAAACGTAATATTAACTGATACGAAGTTCTATCCCTTACAAGTGAAGAGCAAGTTTGCCGAAGCAAATTTCCCAAACGTTCTGTAATACCAAATAAACTCATAGCGATTGCATAGCTTGCTAGTATAAATTCAGAATTATCCGCTCTAACTAGTGTACTATTGATGATAATATGGGATAAAGTCATAAGACTAGCAGATAATCCTAAGGGAATCTACATTTATTTCGATACTCGAGATATATATTTAAGCAAAATCCCCCCTCTCCTATATCGGAGAAGGAGGAATTTAATTACCTATTAATTAAATATAGTGCTAATTTATTTAATATTTATTATAGTATAAAATTACCAAAAAGGTTAGGAATTTTTTAAATTGGTCTACTACTTTCATTTCCTTATTCCAAAACAATTTGTTTTTCAGCTATATTATTGACTTCATTATATGGTTTTGAACTTTCAACCTCTTTAAAAAGAAATTTACAAAAAAAGACACGGAATTTTGTTTCCATGTCTTGATCCTATCACTTAAATATGCCTTGTCTTATGGCTTTACTGATTTGAATATCTCACGTCTTTAGCAGGAAGTTCAGCCCGGAAAGGGCACCTTAACTGAATTAGTTAATTATCAAGTTGTTGAACTTGGAAAAGGTTAAAATAATGTCCTTTTTCACTCATTAATTCAGCATGTGTACCGATTTCAACAATTTCCCCATGTTCAATCAGAACAATTTTATCTGCATGTGTAATAGTCGATAATCGATGTGCAACGATAAATGTAGTTCGATTCTTAGCGAGTTCCTCTAACGATTCTTGGATGAGGTGCTCACTTTCAAGATCCAATGCTGAAGTCGCTTCGTCCCAAATCAATAATGGTGGATTTTTTAAAAATACACGTGCAATGGCTATCCGTTGTTTTTGTCCACCTGAAAGTTTTACGCCTCTCTCTCCAACTTTTGTATCATACCCCTGTGGGAGATTTTCAATAAATTCATGAGCATTCGCAGCTTTTGCTGCTTCGATTATTTCTTCGTCAGTAGCTCCTGGCTTTCCAAGTAAAATATTATGCTTTACAGATTCACTAAATAAAAAAGTGTCCTGATGGACCATACCAATTTTATCACGTAGACTTCTTACCTTATAGGAACGAATATCGGTCCCATCTAATAGAATTCTTCCTTCCGTTACATCATAGAACCTCGGTATTAAGCTTACAAGCGTAGACTTACCTCCACCACTCATTCCAACTAATGCAACGGTCTCTCCATTTTTTATTTCAAGGTTGATATCCCTTAATACGATTTGGTTATCGTCATCTCCATACGAGAATGAAACATTTTCAAAGCTCATACTTCCGGATACATTCTTACATTCAACAGCATCCGGCCCGTCGACAATATCATATTTTTCATCGATAAATTCAAACACACGATCCATTGAAGCAAGTGCCTGAGTCAATGTAGTCGATGAGTTAACAAGTCTTCTTAACGGGTTATAAAGTCGGTCAATATAAGCGACAAAAGCTACTAGAGTACCGACAGTTAAATTTCCTTGAATGACTTGATAGCCTGCAAACCCAATTACTAGCAATGGAGCGATATCCGTAATCGTATTAACGACTGCAAATGTTTTTGCATTCCAACTGGTATGGTCTATTGCCTTCGTTAAGAAATTGCTGTTTTGTTTATCAAAAAGCTTTTGTTCATGATCTTCTATAGCAAAGCTTCGGATAACCGGAATCCCTTGAACACGTTCATGAAGGTAGCCTTGTACCTCTGCCAATGCCTGTGATCTTGCTCTTGTAAGATGACGAAGTCTCCCGTAAAAATACTTAATCGAAAATCCATAGAGTGGGAACAAAATGATAGATACAATTGTTAAAGGAATATCTAGTGTCAACATAATGCCAATTGCAATAACAATGGTAAAAAGGTCCAGCCATAAATTCATTAATCCGGTAATTACAAATGTTTTCGTCTGTTCTACATCATGAATAACCCTTGAAATAACTTCACCCGCTCTAGTATTCGCGTAATACCTAAGACTAAGCTTTTGAATATGATCAAAAAGCTGATCACGGATATCGTATAGGATCTTACTGCCGACCCATTGTGCATAATATTGACGGTAATACTCAACAGGTGGTCTTAAAACAATGAAGATAAAGAACATGATTCCCATTGCAAGGAAAAGTTTCGATAGTTTTTCGTCCTGCGTAAGATCTGCAGCGATTACATCATCCAACACATACTTTAGTAATAGTGGAGTGAGCATCGGAATTGTAAATTTAATAATACCAATGATAATGGTAATAAGGATTTGAAACCGGTACGGCTTCACAAATTTCATATAACGTCTAGTACTCCCCAAACCCTGACCCTCTTTCTAGTTGTAGTACTATGTATAAAGCTATAAACAATTAAGTTTATAAAATTTGAAAACCTGTTGCTAGTTTCAACAGGTTTGCTTAATCACATGCGCCCAGATTTTTTATGCCCACACGAGGTGGGTCACAAAGACGAAGACATCAGGACGTGGCGCTCTTAGTCTTAGATCCCATGGCTCGAAAAGTTTCCTTTGAAAATCGCATGTCTCCGCCGGAGGCTTAATATTATTAAGCAGAAGTTGGGGATTTTGCTTAATAATGTTAACTTCGATAAGTTAAATAACGCTCATACCAGGTATCGATAAAGTCTGGTGCAAACGGACCTTTTCGACCACGTATCCATTGGATTAGCTTGTCTACATTATTTTTTAAAATCTTATCAATTACATCAGGATAATTCATTTCGCGACGATGTTTTTCATACTCATCCTCGTCTAATAAAATAAATGTCATATCCGGAAATACTTTGATATCCAAATCATAGTCAATATATTTCAACGCTTCATCATCCGAAATGAAAGGTGAACTGATATTGCAATAATAATACACCCCGTCCTCACGTATCATTCCGATAATATTAAACCAATGTCGCGCATGAAAATAACATATAGCTGGTTCACGTGTAATCCAGGTCCTACCATCAGATTCCGTCACAGTAGTACGATCATTTCCGCCAATTACAAGACTTTGTGTGCCTTTAAGCACTCTCGTTTCTTCCCAAACACGGTGAATATGACCATTATGTTTATAACTATGGATTTGTATTTTATCTCCTTCCATGGGAATACCCATTCTCTCTCCCTACTTTCACTATTGGGCAGCTTTGTTTTATACTTTTCTATATTCTTACAAGAAAAATATAGAATTTGTGCTTCTCTCGATAGGGTTTATACCGTCCTCCCATATCGTAAGTATAAATCCAAAGAAAAACCTTTTTCTATTATTATAACGGTAAGTCGGATTTTTTAAAACAAAAGAGCCATCGTTATTTTTCGATGACTCTCTCATTCCTTAAACCGTTTGATGGATTTTCTCCTGATAGGATCGGATGACTTCTTCGGTTTGTTGCTGGAATAATTCATGGATTTGTGCTAACTCCTCATGCATTCGTCGAATTTCTTCTTGTATTGTTTTAAGCTCTGTTTCTTTTTGTAATTCTAAAATTTGCGTTTCGATTTCTTGACATCTTTCAATTTCGGATTGAATGAAAAGTAACTTGTCCATTGTTTTTAGCTGTTCACCAACAAGGTCATTAAAATTGCTCATAATGCTTTTCCTCCTAAATGTCTATGAAGAATCATTACTGTTATAACCTAATATTTCTGTAAATAGACTCAATTTCCTTTGTCTTTGTATGTAGTAATATAGGAGGTTTTGTCAAATAAAAGAAGCAAGTGCCTTCACAAAATACTTTATCTAGGTTATGAAAGACTTATCGGATAGGGTTACTGGTTGGAATGGTCTTCATCTTCCATAGTGGTGGACTGGATAAACGTGAAAAAACACTTCCTTATCGAACAAGGAAGTGTTTTTTCTAGTTAAGTAATTAAGTAACGTGTTTATGTTAGCCTTGGCCTTTGTTAGACTGTGACTGTTGGTTTTGACGTCTTACTTCTTGAGCATTTGTTTCGCTAGCAAACTCAGTACCGAATTGACCAGCACCTTGAGATTGAGCGTTTTGTTGTCTTACTTGTTGTACGTTAGTTCCAGCTGAAGTTTTGTTTGGTTGTTTAGCCATTGTAATCACCTCCACGACCATTAATTTGTCCCAGATACGAATGTAATATCCCAAATAATTTTAATTAAATTTATTAAATCATAGGATAATTTTTCATCGTTTGGATAATCTTATTAATTGAACAAAGTAACTAAATGTGTATGCTTATAAAGCTGGTCATTTTTGGGCATCCAATAAAAAGGAGGGTAATTGAAGATGTATTCTGGTCGTGACATGACTCATTTATCAATGCTCCCAAAAAATGAATGGAAGGAAAGCGAGCTTGCTTTTTTCCACCATTCTTTCCAACAAATTGTTCCATATTTGAATGCGGAGGGTAGGTCCCTTCATAATGAAATCGTCCAAGAAATTGAAGCCAGAGGCGGTTTTTACCGTAACAATGACTATACAAGTGATATTAGATTATCGTACGATTAATCTTTTTTGGTAAACAAAGAGCTTTCTCATTGTAAGAGAAAGCTTTTTCGTATTTTTTGATGGGAAACCGGGAATGTGTACTCATCCAATTCCTCTAAATGAACAAGTTTTAGATTGTCCGTTTCTTGGATAGTATTCACTATTTTCCCTTCAAAAACGGTTATATTCCAAATCAAATGGGAAAACACATGCTGTATGGTTGTAAACGCTTGTCCAATCTTTGCTTCCACCTTATATTCATTTTTCAAAAAGTCTCCAAGCTGTTCTTTAGGAGTTTGAATGTTTAAAATGGTTTCGTGGTTTGGAAACTCCCACAAGTTTGCCAAAAGACCTTTTTCAGGTCGTTTATGAATTAAAAATTGACCGTTCTCATTCTGTAGAACTACCGCGGCCATTGAAACAGCTGTTGGCGCTTTTTTCTTGTTTTTTACCGGAAGTTCTTTTTGAACACCCTCAGCAAAAGCTCTGCAATGTTCCCGAACAGGACATAATAGACAGGCTGGGTTTCCAGGAACACAAATTAATGCACCTAATTCCATTAATGCCTGATTAAATGCAGAAGGGTTTTCCTTAGAAATAATTTCTCTGACAATGGCTTCAAAAATCTGGCGAGTTTTTGGTTTAGCAATATCATCCCAAACAGATAAAATTCGTGAAAGTACCCGCATTACATTTCCGTCCACCGCTGGCTCTGGTACTCCATATGCGATACTTAGGATAGCTCCGGTAGTATAAGGGCCAACACCTTTCAGACTCGAAATTTCATCAACTGTATCTGGAACCTTGCCATCATATTTTTCAGCCACTTCTTTTACTGCTGCATGAAGGTTTCTTACACGAGAATAATACCCCAAACCTTCCCATGCTTTCAGTACCTTATCTTCCTCCGCTTTAGCAAGGTCTTCAATTGTTGGAAATTTAGAAACGAAATTCTCAAAGTAAGGGATTACCGTGTCAACTCTTGTTTGCTGAAGCATAATTTCCGAAACCCACACTTTATAAGGATCCTGGTCCTGCCTCCACGGAAGGTCTCTTTGCTCTTGTTCGAACCAGTCAATTAAATCTTTTTGAAATTCATTTATCAAAAAATCGTCCAATATTTTCATTTCCTATTACCATTCCCTCTCCCAAGGTGTTATTATTAAAATAATTTATCTAAATGATGTTTGTTGGTTACATTAATCTTAGATACGTATAAAAGCGTACGCGCCTTGACCAGCCCTGAAAAGCACAAGACAAGTTGGCGAAAAAGTCGCTATTTGACCTTCTTGACGGATTGATGGGCTAGGCGCTGAGCTAGACATATAAAGTGAAGGAGGTCTCATTTTTGGATACAGGAACACATATTGTTATGGGTCTTGCATTGGGTGGTATTGCCACACTTGACCCTGTCGTTACAGTGAATCCCGCTACCACTCACGCTGTTATCTTTGGAACACTGATTGGTTCACAGGCGCCAGACCTTGATACCATCCTCAAATTACGAAATAATGCTCATTATATAAAAAATCACCGAGGAATTACACACTCTATTCCGGCTGTATTACTCTGGCCAATTTTAATAACAGGAGCCCTGTTATTGTTTTATCCAGAAGCTAATCTTTTTCATCTGTGGATGTGGACCTTTATCGGGGTCATTCTCCATGTGTTTGTTGATATTTTTAACGCATATGGAACACAAGCATTACGACCTTTTTCTCATAAATGGGTGGCATTAGGTGTCATCAATACATTTGACCCATTCATTTTCTTACTTCACTTAGCAGGAATAATTGTGTGGAAGCTTGGCTTACATGCAGGCGTTACTTTTTTTTCAGTCTATGCTATCCTTTTGGTCTATTATATCATTAGGTTTCGCATGCGGAACAAGGTCGAAGCAGCGGTTCGTGATAAAATCGACGAGAAAATCACAGAGATCATCATTTCTCCAACCTATCGCTTCAATCAATGGCATATTGCTGTCGTGACTGAAACATACTTTTATGTCGCACGCGCCAAAAACACTGAAATAATTATACACGATCAATTTGTAAAGCGCCCGATACCTGATACACCTGTTATCAATGCTGCAAAAAAGGACAAAAACTTAGCTGCGTTTCTGCACTTCTCCCCAGTTTACCGTTGGGAAATCGATGAATATGATGACTATTACGAAGTTCGTTTTATTGATCTCCGTTATCGAAGTAAAGGTCATTATCCATTTATCGCAGTAGTACAGTTAGACCTTGATTTAACCATTATTACTTCCTATACCGGTTGGATTTTTAGTGAAGAAAAATTACGTAAAAAACTTGAGCTTATTCCAAGTTAAACCATTTTCTCTCCATAACAATGTTTGTTATGGGGCTTTTTTTAATCCAAATGCACCATGTTTGATTATCTTTACCATTAATTCACGATGCCCATTTTACATGAAATGAATCCAAGAACTCCATACTAGTAATACGTGTTTAAAGGCATGTAATCCCTTTTTACACGATGTCCACGCTTTTTAATAGGAGGTATTCGCATGCGGAACAAAAAACGAGGATTTCCAAACCAGAATCGTAATAAGTTTCAGGGTGAACCTAGAGCAAAAGCTGAATACGCCTCAACAAGAGCAGATGGTTCCATTAACACACATCCACAGGAACGAATGAAGGCTTCAAGTGAACGACACGATTTTTAAATCTAAACACGAACCAAAAAAATCGAATCGACTAAAACTTGGAGGTGCGTGTAATGGGTAAAAAAGGATATAAGAAAAACGAATATTCAAATCCGTTCCAACAAGCATGGGCGAATCCGAAACATGCTTGGGCACAAGTAAATGGAGAAACAAGACGTACACAAAACCTCATTATTTTAGAGCATCAAACAAGAAAACAATCTTAAAAAAGAACAGGTTATCTAGACAGAATAAAAACCAGAGAATTTTCTCTGGTTTTTATTTAAGAAGTAGTGAAATTGGTAATGCCTCTTCTTTGTTCTCTTGCCCTACACGATGTCCCCAAGCAAATACCCCATTAATGTAGTTGATTTTAAAATAGCTTCCAGGGTCGCCATCAATTTCATATGATTCACCTGAGTGAAAATCCTTTGGATTAAGTAGATATGCCTTTGCCATCGCTGCTTTTCGTTCTAGTACAGCCAGCTCATTTACAATCCCAAGTTGTTCCGCTTTTCGAGCTTGTTCCTTTAAGCTAGCGATTTCTTGTCTTAATTCAAATTCTGTCATTTGGCTATATCGTTTTTCTTGCATATTAACTCTCGCCATCCTTTATGTAGTTGATGAATTTTTCAATCATGTCTAAATCGAATCCTTTTCGAAAAAGGGCTTGCTTCATTTTTTGTTCATAATCCCATCCATCTAATTTTTCATATTTTCGATGGGCTTTCATTCCATGATGTTGAAGCGCTACCCACTCTTCATCCGTGTCCTTCTCTATTGTTGCCTCGTCCATGGCAATTTGGATTACATCCCATGCAAAACCTTTTCGTATGAGGGTTTGCTCGAGCTTCTGTTTTATTTGCCGCTCTGACGTTTTGCTGTTCTTTGGAATTGTTTTTAAAATAAGCTTAATGGCTTTTTCTATCTGCTTGTCCATTGTAAAAAGCGTAAGACTTTTCGTTACTATGTCTTTATTAATCCCTTTTTCAAAAAGCTCTTGTTTAATAACTTCAGGACCCTTTGTAGTAGTATTGATTTGAGTTCGGACATATGCCTTCGCAAATTCTTCGTCATTAATATATTTATATTCGGAAAGCTTATGAATCACATCCGGTATTATCGGGTCATCCACTTCTTTTTTCTTAAGGTAATCAATAATTTCTTTCGTCGAACGCATTCGATAAGATAAAAAATTTAATGCCAAATTAAAGGCCTTTTTCACTTCATCTTCAAACTGGATTTCAGAAATATCTAGCTCATCCAGCTCCATCCCCTTTTTTAACTGAAAGGAAATGAGGATGTCCTGATCGACACTAAACGCATATTCCTCGCCCTTGCCGTAATCAAGAAATATATTATATCGTTCTACATTTTTCTTTTGAGTTGTGATTTTCGCTATAATTGCCATTTGAATTACACCTCCCTTTTATAGTAGCACATGATGAATAAATCCGTCTCCCACCACTTTACAAGTTTCTGGTTTTCACTAAATTAAAAGGATATATGAAAAACTTATTGAATTATGTAGGAAAAGACATGGAAAGGAAGAACTGAATGAAAATCGTGATTGCTGGCGGAACTGGCTTTGTCGGGAAAAAGCTTACGGAATATCTTTTAGATCAACGTCATGAAGTATTTGTTTTAACAAGAAACGCAACACCACAACCAAGTCAACATCCAAATCTACACTATGTAGAATGGTTGTCAGCAACTAGTGCCCCTGAAAACCAACTACCGGAAATAGACGCTTTTGTTAATCTTGCAGGTGAGTCGTTGAATAGTGGTAGATGGACGGAATCTCGAAAAAAACAAATTATGGAAAGTCGATTGATTACAACAAAAGAACTTGTCCGCATAATTACTTCATTGCCTGCTAAGCCGGCAATCTTGCTAAATGCAAGTGCAATCGGGATATATGGAACTTCAGAGGTCAAAACCTTTACGGAAGATTCTACGGTAGTAGGAGATGACTTTTTAGCAAGAACAGTGGCTGCTTGGGAGAAGGAAGCAAGGAAAGTCAATGACTTTGGGGTTCGGACTTGTTTTTTACGACTTGGTGTTGTCCTGGGTAATGATGGGGGTGCCCTCACTCGTATTGTTCTTCCTTATCGTTTTTTCATTGGCGGAACGATTGGTTCAGGTACACAGTGGCTATCATGGATTCATATTGATGATGTTGTGAAAGGGATAGATTTTCTTTTACATCATGAATCAGTAAGTGGGCCAATTAATTTTACTGCACCAAATCCAATACAGATGAAATCTTTTGGACATGTTGTTGGAAAAGTCATGCACCGCCCACATTGGCTCCCAGTACCAGGCTTCGCCCTAAAACTATTACTCGGAGAGATGAGCATCTTAGTTTTGGAGGGCCAACAAGTAATACCTAAAAAGCTTCAAGAACACGGTTTCTCCTTTACTTATGAAACACTTGAGAAAGCGTTGAAGCACATTTTAATGGCAAAATCGACATAATCCACCACGATTCATATAAAAGCGTCGAAATTACCAATAATTTGATACAAAAATTTCACAAAAAACCTATTTATTTTTACAAAAGATTCGAGTATGATACCTAGAGTGAAGTAAAAAAAGACTCAACACAACAATAAAATACAAACTTAAAATTGGCTAATTCAAGTTGGCTAACTTTAGGGAAGGCAAATGGTGCGCCACCAGTTTCACTGGTTCTAGTGGGTTCGATTCCCACCCCGAAATTTTTTATTCATACAAAAAATTTCGAGGGTGGATCTTACCACAGGTCTGGTCTGTCCTCAGGTTGGAGGGGAAACTGATGCTAAAAAAACGTGAACTTCAAGATTGTCAAGCTCTTTATGAGCTCATGGTGCACCCGGATGTCTTCCCATTTGTGCGTCAAAAAGCATATTCCTATGAAGAGTTTTTATTTATTACTAAGCAAACGATTGAGGCAGAAGAGCGAGGTGAATTGATTTCACGTACCATTTTAGATGAATGGGGCTCCCCAATTGGCACAATTAATCTATACGATATTGCAGACAACGCTGGTTTTCTTGGAACATGGCTTGGTAAGCCATATCATGGGAAAGGTTATAATCAAGCTGGCAAGGATGCATTTTTTGCAGAACTCTTTTATGAGCTGGGAATTGAGACAATTTTTATGAGAGTTAAAAAAGTAAATCTTCGCTCTACGAAAGCAGTTCAGAAGCTACCTTATGTTAATTTCGCTAATGAAACTCGAAAATCTTTACTTGACCAACTTAACGCAAACGGTGATATTTATAATCTCTATGAGGTTGCCAAAGATTTATACACCATGCATACTCTACGTGCCGTAAGTAGTGCTGAAGAAGAACATTTGAAAGAAGCGTAAATACACATATATGTTAAACCCGTTTTTTAACGGGTTTCAGACTGTTGACAAACGCTCGCATCCTGCGTTGCTTGCCTCGCTCGTCCGCTCATGAAGGCAACTTCTATTCGCGTCTTCACTCAGCTGCGCGCCTTGTCTGACAAGCGCTCTCAAGACAGTCTGGGACTTGAGTTTAAATTTAGATATCCTTAAAAATTCATGTAGACAAAGTCAGTACTGACTTTGTCTACACTCTGAAAACCCGTTTTTTAACGGGTTTTTTGTTTGGATTTTTTTGGGATGGATAAAATAATACTATATTACTTAGAAAGTGAGGAATCTTCGATGGCAAAAGAAAAAAAGCGTGACAATAAGTCAAAAAGCACATTAAGTAGCATGCAGGAGGTTACATATTCTAGGGAATTCAAAATGGCTGATCGAGCCGGAGGATTTACGAAAAAGTAGGAAATACATATTAAATTCTTCCACTTATTAAGTTGATTTTCAAGGTCATCCTATAATTGAGAAGGTTGCTTTGCAGCCTCTCCATTTATTTTAGGGATGGTGTTTATAATGGGAAGATCAAGAGGGCAAAAAACTCGAGATAAGAACAAAGGGAACTTACCACAAGTCCCGAAAGACATGAAATCGGATGGTCGTGATGTCGAGTTCTCACGTGAACTTGCTGACCAAGACGATTTAGAGGCTCTTGCACGCTCTAATGCAGCAGATGCTAGAGCGAAAAAACGTAAAAAGAAATAAGCATGGCATGAGAAAACCGAAGGACAGCCGTCCTTCGGTTTATTGTTTTGGCTGCTTGCCCCCCTCGTCCCTTTTATCCTGCAACATATTTATGACACATTACATAGGTTTAACGCATAAAATGAATCGATTGCATATACTCATTATTCATGGAGGTGAATGAAATGGAGTATTCAATTACAAGAGATTATATTCGTTTTGGAAATTCTCGTTCAGGACAAAAAATTTCAAAGGTCCGTTTTATTGTGAGTCATGATACAGGTAATCCTGGTTCAACTGCCTATGGAAATAGAAATTATTTTGATCGATCACAGCCAAGTGCGTCTGCCCATACTTTCATTGATGATAAATATATATTAGAAATAATTCCACTTAATGAAAAAGCATGGCATGTTCGCTACAATATAACAAAAGACAACGCAATGTATGGGGATGATGCAAATGATGCAGCAATTGGTGTAGAGTTTTGTCATGGTGGGAAGATTAATTTCCAGGAGGCATATAATCGATACGTTTGGTACCATGCTTATTTATGTGACAAATACAATTTAGATCCGAAAAGACATATTGTTGCACATAGTACATTAGACCCTTCAAGAAGATCAGACCCACAAAATGCATTGCGCCCACATGGTATATCTTGGGAAGAATTTATAAATGATGTACAGGAGTCATATAATCGTGACTTTAAAGGGATTCCAACCAGCAAACCTAAGCCTGTTGTTGCTGGAGTATCTACACGACTTCCAATTCGAAGAGGTAATAAAGGTCCATTTGTAAAGGAGATTCAAGAAGACTTAATTCATGCTGGTTTCCCGATGCCTGGTTATGGTGCCGATGGAAGTTTCGGTCCTGCAACCGAGCGTGCAGTCATGCGCTTCCAAAAACGATATGGATTAGCTGTGGATGGACTAGTAGGACCAGCCACTTTGAAAAAGCTTGGAGAAGTCATAAAGCAGAATATTTCTACCCACGAGGAGTTTCCACTTCCGGATGGAGTTTGGGGACGAGGAGACAAGGGTGAAGAAGTTCGTATGATTCAACGTGCATTAAAGCATATCAATTTTGACCCTAAAATGATTGACGGTAGCTATGGTCCATTAACCGAAGATGCCGTTCGAAGATTTCAATCGATGTATGCTGCTCTTGCAGATGATGGAATATACGGTCCAAACACGAAAAAATATATACAGATGGAATTAAATGATATGTAAACCCACTGGCTTCAGTGGGTTTTTATTTATTGACTTTAGTTGTTCTGTCGCAAATTGAACGATTAGCCATAAGTGATTGACTAACAGCCATAAAACTTAATTAACAGCCATATACAGTTTGCTAACGGCCATAAAATTTAAATAACAGCCAAAAGGCAAGTAATTCACTGTTTATGGTACTCTTTCCAAACCTCTTCATATACTTTTTTTAGGGGAATTCCATATTTTTCTGCTATCTGGCGGCAATCCTCGTACTCTGGAGACTTTTGAACGGATTTTCCCTCGAAAATTCCTTCTTTTACTGTGACTTTGCCCCATTTTGTAATAACTTCTGTAAAAATTCTCTCTAGTCGATGAACGGTCAGTGGATAATACCGCAAGCCTAACGTCGTTGTTTCCCTAAACAAAATTTCTTTTATTTTGTCTAAATTGCTTTTTGAACAAAGTAGCTGTAAAAGAACTGCTGGCCGATTTTTCTTCATATAAATTGGAGTATAATAAACGTCATTTGCCCCTGCTTCAAATAATAAATCCATACAAAAGCCCAACCATTCGCCGGACATATTATCAAGGTTTACTTCAAGCTTGATCATTTCATTATCAATATGTTCATGATTGGGAGGAAGCTTTTTATCCATGATTCCTCTACCTTTCGTTTTCTATATTTTAAACTCTTTTCGTACCTTATTAGTCTGTACACGTATCGTAGCTTTATGGATTAATCCATAATAAGATAAGAATGCAAAAAAGCTTGCTAAAAAGATAATGATCCCCATTGGTACTGCTGAATACTCACCTGCTAAGCCGACAAGTGGAGCCGTTAACGAGCCAAAGAAAAATGGCAAAACCCCCAATAGCGCAGAAGCACTACCTGCAATATGACCTTGAGATTCCATTGCTAACGAAAAGGATGTTGTCGAAATGATAGAAATCGAACAAACAAAAAAGAAAATTGGAATTGCAAATAAGAATAGCGGTGCTTTTAGGAAAATGGCCACGAGTAATAAAGCAGCAGATGTATTAGCCATAATCAAACCAATATTTAAAAACGTTTTTTCAGATATGATATCAGAAAGACGGCCAACTGACTGACTTCCGATGATTAAAGCAATACCATTTACGCCAAATAATAAACTAAATCCTTGAGGAGATACACCGTAAATATTTTGATACACAAACGAAATACCTGATACGTATGCAAAAATTCCTGCGATGATAAATGATTGTGTCAGTGTATATCCAGCAAACTGACGATCCTTTAAAAGCGTTCCGAAATTGTTTACTATTTGTGAAAGGTTACTAGGAACTCGGTTCTCTTGTGGAAGTGTTTCTTCTAGTTTCCACACAATAGTTAATAATAACACGAGACCTATAACGCTCAAAACGAAAAACACCCAGGTCCAATCTCCGAATGCCAAGATTCCCCCACCAGCTATTGGCGCAACAATTGGTCCAAGATTTCCGACTAACATTAACAATGCGAAAAACTTCGTAAGCTCCCTGCCACTATAAACGTCTCGAACAATGGCTCGAGAAATCACAAGCCCTCCGGCTGCCACAAATCCTTGCACAAACCGAGAAGTGATAAAGAAATAAATATTGGGAGCAAATGCACATGTTAATGAAGCGAGAAAATATAAACCTAGAAAAACAAGCAATGGTTTGCGTCGTCCATGAACATCACTCATTGGCCCAATGATTAATTGCCCTAGTCCTAGTCCTAAAAGGCATGATGTCAAACTAATTTGAACAAGTGATGCATTTGTATGATAATCTTCAACTATAGTAGGAAATGATGGCAAATACGTGTCAATGGTAAATGGACCTAAAAGTCCGAGCGCTCCTAAAATAAGCGCAAGTTGTATACGTTTCGTTCCTGTTAAATTTTTCAATATAAATTTACACCTTTCTGTCAATACTTATTGAGGCTTATGGATGTTGGTGGTGTCCATGTCCTTTTCCCTTTAATCAGGTATCATTTTTTATATAACTTCCATTCTATTTTAGTTAATGTTATAGAATTTCAGTACAGTAATATTGAAAACTTGTTAATGCTGCCTCCCTTTCATGTAACCCTTTTCATCATAAAATAAAAAAATATTCGTTTGCTAAACAAACTATTTTTTTGGTAATTTATTGGTCTAATAAACTTTTTATGAATTGAACTTTATCACCTATTGCATATTATTGTCAATAGACTTTGAATACTATTAATAGAATAATATTTTACTACTCCTATATGAGGCAATATTCTCCTCCTCGATACTACTAGAATTATAGGAAATAAAAAATAGCCCATCAAGCTGGGCTACTTTTTCCAATTATTTAGCTATCCCTGAATCCGGTGTAAATGGAGTTGGTGGAAAATCGCCATTTCCTTTTCTTTTCTTCTCAGAAATGCCCTTTTGGATTTCTTCCATTCTCTTTGCATCTAACTTATAGAATTTCATTGCGACAAGAGATACAACTAAACAAAGAGCTGGTAGTCCAAATGCTAACAATAATGTTGTATAGAATAAAGGTGTAGTTAAAGCTTCGCCAACCTCTGGGAATTTTTCTTTGTAACCAATAAAACCAACAACAAAACCAACAATTGTCGGAGCTAATGATGAAACAAGTTGGTCAATAAATGAGAAAATGGTTCCCATCATTCCTGGTACATATCGGCCAGATTTATGTGTTTCATAGTCAGATACATCAGCAATCATTGGAATAACAAACGTTGATGGTACACCTGCAAACGCTCTTGCCACTGCATATAAAATTAAGAATAATACAGTCGTAACTCCAATATCGCTAAGTGAAATTGAAGTTGGATCAATTAATGTAAATAGAGCTATCAATCCTGTAAAGGCTAGTATTGCAATCCAACATGATATTATATATGATTTTCTCAATCCAACTTTTCTAGCAACTATAACTACAAGGAACGTAATTAGCAGACCTGGTACTAATGTTATAAGACCTATAGTACCACTTAAAGAATAGTCCCCTAACAGGATACCGAATAACATTACCCCAACTACCGAATACCCAAAGATAGACATTCCCAACTTATCAAAAGAAGCAGAAATGGATAACAATTGCAATGGTCTATTTCCTTTAATAACACCCCAATATTCACGAAGCGTTGTTTTCGTTGTCTCTTCTCCTAAACCATAGTACTCTTTTTTATCCTTCGACCAAATTCCTCTGATTGCTAGAGCAGCAAACACTGCCGAAAGGATAAGTGCAACAATATTTAATTCGGTAAACAATGGTAGAGTAAAGCCTCCATATTTCCCTATCAAATAAGAGGAAACGTAAATTTGCCCACCTGTAAAAATTACTGCATTAAACACCCCATCAAATATTGAAAAGATTGGACGTTGTTTTGGATCATTTGTTAAGACTGTTTGTGCTGCTTTTGTAACACTCGTTTGAAGGGAATATCCAATTTTATTGACAATTAACATTGCTGTAAAGAAAAGAAACTGCATGGATTCTGGTAATAAATGAGTTACACTGTAGATTGTGATAATAGTACCTGCCGAAATCACATTCCCTACGACAATTAACGGTGAAAATTTCCCAAACTTACCTTCTGTTTTATCAATGATATAGCCAATTGCGGGATCAATTAATCCATCAAATAAACGTGCAGCCATTAAAAGTGTGCTTACCAACATAACTGCAAGACCAGCTACTCCTGTTGCATAATAAGTTACGAAACCTAATGCAAACAAATGAAGATTCGATGAAGTATTATTTAGTGTGAAAAAACCGATTTGCCATAACCTTGCCGTGTGGTAACTCTGTCCATTGTCTATTGTTTTATTAGACATTTTTTCCCCTCCTCTTTATAAAAACGCATTCATTTTGCTCATTTTCGAATCAGCTAATTCGTACCCATGACTCCTCCTCACCCCGCATGTAAACCCTTTCATATTTTGTAAAAAAAAATATTTGTTCACCCAACCAACTAAATATTGGTAAATAGTTGGTTGGATAAATTATATATGAAAGTAGTCTATCACCCAACTTAAATAGTTGTCAATATATTTTGAAAAATATTAATTTAAGTAATTTTTAAACTTCTACATTTGCAAGACTGTACGATTTCTATAATGAAATTAACATGAATGAACAAAGAAAAATCGATGAGAAAGCTTTACATAGTATTAGAATTAAATAAAACCAAAAAGCCCCTTTGTCTTCGTGAGAACCACTTAGACAAAGAGGGCTTAATTTAAACTTAAACGGTTACAAATAAAACCGAAATATTAGTTTGCAATTTTTTGTTCAGTTGTATGCTTTGATTTTTTAGCAGCAATTGTTGCTTGAATTTCTTCCATTTTCTTATCATCAAGTTCATAACGGCTCATAATTAAACCAGAGATGACTAAAGCTAAAGCAGGAATACCAAATGCTAAGAGAATTGTAACTACTTTAAGTTCTGGTGTTAATGAATCTGTAACAGTTGGGAATGCATCTTTAAATCCGATTAGAGCAACTGCAAAACCAACGATAGCTGGTGCTAAGGATGTGATTAGTTTGTCTATGAATGAGAACATTGTTCCAATCATGCCCGGTACATATCTTCCTGACTTACTAGTTTCATAGTCAGAAACGTCAGCAATCATTGGGTTTACAAGAGTTGATGGAACACCGCCAAAGCCCATTGCCATCGTATATAAAACTAGGAATAAGATTGTTGCGAACCCTAAATTACTCATAGAAATTGTTGAACCATCAACAAACATGAACATACCAATTAATACGACGAATGTTCCTAATGCAATCCAAGTTGAGAATAGGAAAGCTTTTTTCATACCCGTTTTTCTTGCTTTTGCTACTGCCCAGAATGTAATTAATAAAGTTGGAACAATGGTAATCATTGATACTGTACCACTTAATGCATAATCACCAATTAAGATACCAAATAACATAACAACTACTACTGCGTGACGTAATAGGGAGAACGCTAATTTGTCAACGGTTACAGCTGTAATCAATTTTAATAATGGTTTGTTGTTTTTTAGTATTGGCCAGAAGTCACGGAATTTTGTTTGAACTGTATCTTCTGCTAATCCGAAAAATTCCTTCTTATCCTTACTTGATATTCCAATTACAGCCAATACTGTAAATACACCAGCAAGGATAATAGCAAGAGTATTTAACTCTGTGAATAGGCCCATTGTGAAGTCACCATATTTTTTAACTAAGAATGAAGCAACATAAACTTGTCCGCCTGTGAAAAGTAATGTGTTGTAAACACCATCAAACACTGCAAATAATGGACGTTGTTTCGGATCATTCGTTAAAACAGTTTGTGCTGCTTTTGTTACAGATGTTTGACATGTATAACCAATAATGTGGATTGCATAAATTAGAATAAAGAATAGTAATCGAAATGATTCAGGTAATAAGTGTGTTACATTGAATAATACTAATACCGAACCAGCTAAGATAATATTTCCTATAATCATAAATGGTCGGAACTTACCAAACTTACCATCCGTTTTGTCTACCATAAATCCAACAATTGGATCTGTAATTCCGTCAAAAATTCTCATAGAAGTTAAAATTGTACTTACTACAACGACTGAAATTCCTGCAAATCCAGCTGCATAATAGGATACAAATGCCATGATAAACAGATATAAGTTTGTTGCGGTATTATTTAGCGCGAAGAAACCAATTTCCCAAAGCTTTGCTTTGTTATACTGCTCATTATTTACAGCTACTGTTGCCATATCGAGTAACCTCCCTAGCGGTTCAACCGCTTTCATAAAAAGTTATAAAAACATTCTTTCATTTTATACGCTTTCAAATAACGCTTTCATTTTTGTATCTATTAAATTTGTTCGGCCAACAAATTAACTTTATAGACTTATAATATATGAAACCGTTTTTATTTACAAGACTTTTTTCTACAAATTTTTTATTTTTTTAAGACTAATGTACCACTTTTGGCGGTATTTCGTTTAATGAAAGCCTAAATAAAGGTTGATTCTATTTAAAAAATATAGCCTTTCATTTGTTAGTCAAACTAATTAACAATTGCAGTTTTTATTTACATAAACGGAAAATTTAATCTTAAATAGTCACATACAGGGGTTTTACTCTCCATCTATCAATTCTGCCGCAAATGCAGTAAAGATAATTGGCTTTTATCACATCTTTTCCTAGACCTCTTCCTATAATAACACTTCAATTTTTAATGGTTTCAACTGTAGATTTTCATTTTATATGGTTCATATAAAAATATCGAACCCCACCAACATCTTATAAAAGGCATTAAATAGACAAAGATTAGATTATCTAGCGCAAAAAAAAAGAGGCTGATGTTATAAACAGCCTCTTTCAAGAAAACCTTTTCAATTTTAACTATTATTACATTGCGATTGTGTTATCTTTATTTTTTTTGTTTGCTTTTGCTTTAGCAATTTTTTCTTGAACGCCTTCCATTGTCTTGCTGTCTAGTTTATAGAAGTGCATTGTGACAATTGAAATTAATAAGCACACTGCTGGTATTCCGAATGCTAAGACTAATGTTGCTGTAAACAGAGGTGTTGTTAAAGCATCATTTACTGTTGGAAACGCATCCTTAAAGCCAATCGCTGCAACCACAAAACCGACAATTATTGGTGCAAGTGAAGAAACTAATTGATCAATAAATGAGAAGATTGTTCCAAACATACCTGCAACATAACGTCCAGATTTTGAAGTTTCATAATCTGAAACATCCGCAATCATCGGAACTACTAGAGTTGTAGGAGCTCCTCCAAATGACTGGGAGAGAATTCGTAATAGCATGAACATGATTGTTGCAAAACCAATTGATTCCATTGAAACAGCGGTAGTTGTATCATCTAATAACAAGAAAAACGGAATATATGCAAGTAGTCCAAACATACCTAAATATGCAGAAGTTAAATATGCTTTTCTCAAACCAGTTTTTCTTGCTAACCATGTTACAAAGAATGTAACTAATAATCCAGGAACTAAGATTGCTGCACTAATCGTACCACTTAATGCGTAATCTCCAAGTAAGATTCCAAATAGCATAACTGTTACTACTGATTCTCTCATTAAAGATGTTGCTAACTTATCTGTTGAAGCTGAAAGTGTGAGTAATTGTAATTGACGATTACCTTTAATAACTTTCCAGTATTCGCGAATAGATGATGTTTCAACTGTATCTTCACCTAAACCGTAATACTCTTTTCTATCCTTCGAAGAAATACCTATTACTGCTAGTGTTGTTAAAATAGCTGATAGAATGATTACTGTGATAACAAGTTCAGTGAATAGTGGTAATGTAAAATCACCGTATTTTTTAATTAAATAGCTCGCAACATAAATTTGTCCACCTGTAAATACAATCGCATTGTAAACGCCATCAAAAATCATGTAAAGGGGGCGTTGTTTCGGATCATTTGTCAAAACTGTTTGCGCCGCCTTTGTAACAGACGTTTGAAGCGAATATCCAATCTTATGAACAACTAAAGCGAAAATAATAAAAGCAATACGTGCAGGTTCAGGCATTAAGTGAGTAATAAAGATTAAAACTACAGAAAGCGCTGTCACGATATTACCAATTACCATTAAAGGTCTAAACTTTCCAAATTTAGATTCTGTTTTATCTATTATCCATCCAATTGATGGATCTATTAATCCATCAAAAAATCTTGCAAATCCTAGTAATGTACCTACTAACACTACAGCTAGTCCAGCAATACCAGCTGCATAGTATGATAAAAATCCGATTAAAAACAAATACACGTTTGTGGCAGTATTATTAAATGTAAAAAATCCAATTTGCCAAATTTTCGCTCTATTGTATTGAATCTCTTGAACTGTTGACATATAGGTTTTCCCCCTTAAAAACAGATTATAAAACTAGAATAATTGCTACTAAACTTCCATCCCCACTAATTGTACTCTCTCTTTATTGATCTTAGGCTTGTACGATTGTTTTCATATTTGTCTAACACACAAACAAAATATTCTAAATATTTATTCATATATTAAACATTCTGTGCATCATCCTCCTAAAAGCGATGAAACGCTTTCAATATTCTTACATAAGGATTAACAAAATATAATTCTAAAAAAATAGTTTTCAAAATCGTTTGTTTTGCAATCAAACTATCTATACCTATATATTAATTGGAAGCGCTTTAAAACGCAATACTTTTTTAAAATTTTATTAATTGTTTGTCTATATTTTTCAGTATTTGTCGAACTCTGTAGGTTCCCGTCCAAAAAAACTGGTCAAACTCTTACGTTGACCAGTTTTTCGCTCATTATTTACTTACAACAATTGCTTGTTCCTGTGCTTTTAAGCATAATTCAGCTGCTTTAAATGCATGTTCTTGTGTCATAGCATTTTCTGTACGATTTACACAATCTAAGATCAGTTGGCCGAAGAAAGGAAATCCAACCTCTCCTCGTAACTCATAATGTTTTTCACCTTCTTTATTCACTAAGAATAAGTGATCTCCTGATTCGTTTTTAGCAACATCAATATACTTTCTCAATTCGATTGTACCTTCAGTTCCTGTAATGAAAGTACGTCCATCACCCCATGTGCCTAAACCATCAGGTGTAAACCAGTCCACTTTAAAAATAAATGTTGCACCATTATCTCCAACTAATGTTGCGTCACCATAGTCCTCTAATTCAGGATACTCTGGGTTATTATAGTTCCCTACTTTACTATGAAGAACTTTTGCATCTTTATTATCTGTGTAATATAAGAACTGTTCGATTTGGTGACTTCCGATATCGCAAAGGATGCCTCCATATTGTTCTTTGTTAAAGAACCAGTCCGGGCGACTATCAGCATTCAAGCGATGTGGGCCAAAACCTGTTACTTGAATAACCCTGCCAATTGCTCCTTGCTTTATTAAATCTCCAGCAAAAACGGCAGCTTCAACATGAAGTCTTTCACTGAAATAAACCATATATTTTCTACCTGTGCGTTCCACAACCTTTTTTGTTTCCTCTAATTGTGCCAAGGTTGTAAACGGAGTTTTATCGGTAAAGTAATCTTTACCTGCCTCCATTACTTTAATCCCTAATTCACTACGCTTATTTGGGATTGCAGCAGCTGCAACTAATTTAACTTCCTCATCCTCTAATACTTGCTCTAATGACTCTGCTACTTGTACACCTGGAAAAGCTTCAATGAAGTTTGCAACTTTTTCAGGGTCTGGATCATATACCCATTTTAGTGTGGCCCCAGCCTCTACTAATCCGTTACACATACCATTGATATGCCCATGATCAAGTGCAACAGCCGCAATACTGAATTCTCCCTCTTTTACGACAGGATTTGGTTTCCCTTTTGGTGCATAATTCATTCCATCTTTACTCATTTTGTTAAATCACTCCTGTTAGTTAAAATAGCAAAAAATGCAAGCACCAAAAATTAAGATTTTTCATCCTCACCAGGTGCTTGCCTATTTGATTTTTCATTGTTACATCCAGTTTCAGTGCCTATCCTTGACAAGTACAAGGCGCTTGCACATTAGTTTTTAAAACAAGTCAGCATAACCAATTTTTCTTAAATGTTGTGCAGATACTTCTATACATTCAAATGGATCACGTCCATATGTGTCATCTTGCTCAATTAAGAAATATTGTACTCCACTTTCCTTACCAGCTTCAATCATAGCCGCAATATCCATGTTTCCTTCACCAAGCTCCGCAAATTCGATTAGGTTTGTGAACTTGTTAAAGAATCCAGCCATATCTTTGAAATCTTCTTCATTAAATTGAAGAGAACCAATACGGTAGTCTTTTAAGTGTAGTAATGAAATGCGATCTTTATACTGCTCAATGATTTTAACAGGATTTTCACCAGCACGTTGAATCCAGTGTACATCCAATTCAAATCCTAATTTTGTTGTGTTTTGTTTGATAAGGTCTAATAAATATACTCCATCATATTTTTCGAATTCAACATGGTGAGTATGATAGTATAACTCAATTCCATATTCCGCTAAACGATGTGCCATTTCTTCTGCTCTTTCGATAAAGCCCATGATTTTTTCTTTGTCACCCATAACAGTAAAAGGAAGCATACCAATACGAACAAAATTACAATCTAACGTTTTGCAGTCATTTACGATTTTCTCAAAATGTGTAGATAAAGCTTCACCTGGTGCGTTTTCATACATCGGCTCTAATGCTCCAGATAAAGCAGCAATTTTTATATTAAAATCTTCACTTGCTCTTTTTAATTCTGCAACATTTTCTTCAGTCATTGGAATTTGTGAAACCTCAACTGCACCTATTCCAAGTTCATGAAGTTTTTTCATTGTTTCATAAACACCAATTTCTTCTACTTTCTTTTTAAGCATCATCATTTGAACGCCAATTTTACCTTTTGTCATTTGTATACCTCCATTTTAATAGGAATTTTCACTTCAGAAGATCTTCTGATTGCACTAATCATTTCCATTGATTTTTGAGCTTCTTGGACATGTATATAATCTTCTGTATTGTTAATAATTGCATCATAAAATTGATTGATTAAAGTATCATGGCTGGCACCATAGTAAAACTTGCTTCCTGGAAGCTTTGAATCCTCAACCAATTTCTTTTTAACGCCTTCGCTGTCTGTAATAGAAAGAACACTGTCTTTAATCGTTAATTTACCTTTTTCAAGGATAACCTGAAATTCAACAGACGAATTTGTTGCATAAGTCGTAGTTGCAAAGAATAGGCCAGTTGCACCATTTTTAAATCTAATGTTAGCAACAGCAGTATCTTCTACTTCATAGCCATAATCTACTAATTGATCGATAGATCCTCGAATTGTATCAATTTCGCCACCGATGATTTGCATTAAATCTAAGGTATGGATGGATTGATTGATCATTACACCTCCACCAGCAAGTTTCATTTTGCCGCGCCAAGGTTTTACATCATAATAGGATTTTGGACGGAACCATGTCACAAGACCTTTGATACCTGTAACATTACCTAATTCTCCGCTCTCCACGATTTCTTTAAGCTTGATAAATGACTCGTTAAGACGATTTTGCAAACTCACACAGACTTTTACGTCTGGATGTTGTTCTGCCAAATCAACTACGAACATTCCTTCTTCCGCACTTCTTGCTAATGGCTTTTCTAAAAAGACATTGACACCCTTTTCCACGACTGCCTTTGTTGCGGAGTAGTGAACATAGTGTGGCAAACAAATATGAACACAGTCTAAGTCTTCATTATTCAGCATTTCGTCAATATCTGCATAAAAATTCACATTTTTTACAGAATTGCGAAGTTCTTCATTTACATCACAAACTGCCACTAGTTCTGCCTTAGAACTATTTTGAATAGCAGGAATATGAATTTTTGAAATATCGCCTAAACCGACTACTGCTACTTTAAGCATAATATCCTTCCTCCTAATAGAGTGGAGATAAAAAATAGTTAGGAGAAACCGACAATTGCCGATTCCTCATTGCATTATTTTATTATTTTTTAATAGGATTCTTTTTTTCTTCTTCAATGCGTTTATTTAACTCTGCTAAATAAACCTCTTCATCAACTGGAATTTCTACTTCTTTTCCTAGGAAGCTAGATAAGTGAATAGCATTCGCTAATGCTACACCATTAATACCATCGCTACCTGGAGCAATTAGTGGAGTTCCATCTAGAATATTAGCAGCAAAGTTTTCTAATACAGATGAGTGCTGAGCGCCCCATACACTTTCAAATTCAATAACTTCTTCTGTAAAGATATTGTCATCAGATTGACCCATGAAAATTTTCATAACATCTTGCATGCTCATGGTGTTACTCATTTCATTTTCTGGTTTAGTTAGACGTTTAATCGTTACTTTCTTACTGTCATCAACGACAATTTTTCCTTTGTCCCCTAAAATTTCGAAGCGATCTGTTCCAACAACATCATGTGTACATGTTACAAATACACCTGTTGCACCATTACCATAGTCTAGTAATGCAGTTACTTCATCTTCAACAGCAATATTTCTTTGGTATCCGTATTTTACATTTGAGTAAACTTTCTTAGGCATACCGCAAATCCATTGAAGTAGGTCTAATTGGTGAGGAGCTTGGTTTACTAGTACACCGCCGCCTTCACCTTCCCAAGTTGCTCTCCATGCACTTTGGTCGTAATATCCTTGTGGTCTCCACCAAGTTGTAATGATCCAATTGGTACGACGAATCTCACCAATTTCGCCATTATCAATAATTTCTTTTACTTTTTTGTAAAGTTCATTTGTTCTTTGGTTGAACATAATAGCAAATGTTAATTCTGGCTTAGAAGCAGCAAATTCGTTCATTTCTTTTACTTGTTTTGTATAAACACCTGCAGGTTTTTCAGCTAGCACATGAATATCTCTTTTCAATGCTTCAATTGCCATTACAGGGTGTAAGTAATGTGGAACAGTTGTAACAACTGCGTCTACATCTCCGCTTTCTATCATTTCAATATAATCTTCATAAAAAGGTACATTTGGATACTTTTCTTCTGCTACCGCTTTTTTCGCTGGGTCAATATCACAAATCGCGCCAATTTCCATATTAGGAACTCTACCTTCTGCGATAAAACCAGCGTAAGCTCCTCCTTGTGCACCTAAACCAATGATACCTAATCTTACTTTTTTCATTTTTATACTTCCCTTCTATTTTTCAGTTTCTGTTACATGTTTCTTACGATAATCCTTTGGATTTTCACCAACTTTTTGCTTGAAATAACGGCTAAAATGCGAGGCGCTTTCAAAACCGCAATCAAAAGCAACATCCTTTAAAGGTTTATCAGGCTCCATTACAAGCTTTATTTTTGCTTGTGTTAATCTAGTAGCCATCAAATACTCCATAACTGTAAAACCTGTCATTTCTTTAAATAAATGTGAGAGGTACGACTTACTTAAATTAAGTGATTGTGCAATTGAATCAACTGTGAGCTTGTCCATATAATTTTCCTGAATAAAGGTAACGATATTTTCAACATAATCGGTTTTTTCATCCTTTTTATCCGGCTTCCTATACGAATTTGCTCGTCCCATCTTATTAACAAGAAGTAAAATCTGAATAAGAAGGATCTTCATTTCCGTTTCAGCCATAAATGACTCATTGTCATCTGACGTTCGGAATAATTCGTCTAATCGACAAATTAATTTTTCCAATTGCTTCGATTGCTGATTTTCATTCGTTCTAATAAAACAATGGTGTAATTTCCGGAATACATCAAGCAAATATAACGCTTTTAATTCCTTCAAAACGCTTTCAATCCATTGTGGAGAAAAATGAACCACACTTCGAATATATTCCTTATCCAAGGAAACAATTGGTTTGTGAAGTGATTTTCCATCCATCAGAAGAATGTCACCAGGCTCCAAATCATAAATCTGATTTTTGATTAAGTAACGACAGGAACCACTATGAAAAAAATAAATTTCATATTCTTGATGAGAATGGTAGTCTACCATTATTTCTTGTGTACCGGTCATACGATACAACGGTAATATTGGATATTTCAATCCCACCATCCTTTCCTTCTTGATGACATCACTATCATATCACAAAAAATGTGAAATTATTTGACTGTAACGCTTGTTTTTTTATAAAAAATTGACTGAGAGAACTTTTTCTATAAGATTTTAAGAAAATTTTACTTATGTGTGTATTCCATTAAAAGTGAAAAAAAGTTTTTCGTGGCTAAATTTCACAAATCTGTTATAATTAGATTATCTATTAAACTAATTAAGTCAATTTATGTAAGCCTTTACAAAACGATGAATACTCATCAAATTACTCTATAAACTTTTAATTGACAAAAGGGGTTAGTCAAATGGTCACAGGGGACAGTGCATATATTAAAAAGATAAATAGAAGTTTAATCATTCAAAAAATCGTTGAACACGGTTTAGTATCTAGAGCGGATTTGTCAAAGATAACAGGGCTAAATAAAGCAACTGTTTCCGTCCAAGTCGCTGATTTGTTAAATGAAGGGTTAATTTATGAAACCCAGCTAGAGCATAGCTCAATCGGCAGAAGACCAATCATGCTTTCTATTAATGAAAATGCCGGTTTTGTATTAGGAATTGATTTAGATTATAAATCTATCATTTACACAATATCGAATTTAAAAGGAAAAACAGTGCATGAGAATGAAGAAAAATTTGATACTGAAGAATATGAGTCTGTCATTAAGTCTATTATTACTAAGATTAAAGAATATCAACATGACTTTTCAGACCGACCATACGGTATTGTAAATGTTGTAATTGGTATCCACGGGACAGTAAACAAACAAAACGAAAGTATACGATTTATCCCTAGATACAAGTGGCTTAAAAAAAATATAAAAGAAGACTTACAAAAGGAATTGAACATACCGCTATTTATTGAAAACAATGCAAACTTATCTGCTTATGCAGAAAAAGTTTATAAACATCATCACAGCAATAACCTTCTTACCGTCATTTTAACTTCTGGGATTGGTTCTGGAATGATAATTGATGGTGACTTACAAAAAGGTTTTCACGGTTACGCTGGAGAAATGGGTCATATGATTATCTACCCAAATGGCGAAGCATGCAGATGCGGGAACCATGGTTGCTGGGAGCTGTATGCTTCCGAACCTGAATTTATTAAGAAATTAGAAGCTGAGCTGCAGCAGACAAACTTATCGATATCTGAGATTCAGAATTTCTTAGAAGCTAATCATTTCATTGTTAAAAGTTTTTTAGACCGATATCTCCAATACGTTTCTATTGGACTTAACAATATTATTAATTTATATAATCCTGAAACAATCGTTCTTAATAGCCGGTTATTAAACATTTACCCTGATTCTCTTGAAAAATTAAAGGGACACTTAATTTCTTCTGTCAGTGAATATGGAGAAATTGCTCTATCAGATTTAGGCAATCAAGCTTGTGTGCTCGGTGCCTGTGCATTAGGAATTCAGAGATTCTTAGAAGTACCTGAAATCCTTTTATCAGCACCAGAAAACCAAACCTTTTTAACAATGAAATAAACCCTGTCACGAGACAGGGCTTTTTTATGTTTTAAGTTTATTAAAATAATAATCTCGCCAAATAAATCACAATTGAAACGGTTATCGAACTAAATAATGTTGAAAACAGAACAATTTGGGCAGCGAACCCCGGATAATTATTATATTCCTCAGCAATAATCGCACTATTCACAGACGTTGGCATACTAGAAGCGATAAACAGGGCCTGGGCAAAAGTTCCCTCGATATCAAATAGAAAAATGAGGCCCAATGCAATTGCCGGACCAACTAGTAAGCGAAAAAATAGACTCCAGTATACCTTTGATAAACCCGCTTTAAAATCGATTTGAGCAACCTGAGCCCCTAGAGTAAATAAAGCCATTCCTACCATGGCATTCGCAATATAGTTCACAGGAACTTCAACAAAAGTTGGTAGCGGAATACTGAAATAGTTTAATAGAATACCGGTTAACATGGCGTATAATACTGGTATTTTTAGATATCCCTTTATCGCGTTTACCTTCCCTACCTTAGCAGATTGTAGAGAAAACACTCCATATGAAAAGATTAATATATTTTGTAGTGTTAGAACAATGACCTGTATAGACATTGCAAATGGGTCACCTTTGAAAACGAGATCATTTACAGGGACACCGTAATTTCCTGAATTAAAAAAGATAGAACTATTCGAAAACGTGGTCTTTTCTCCATTTTTAAGGCCAATTAACCTTGCTGTTATAGTTGAAAGTACGTACAATGCGATTATGATAATAATAAAGAATAATAGCACATAACCAAATAATTGAAATGATAATTCCGTATTATATAATTTCACAAAGATAAATGCTGGAACCAAAAAGAACATATTAATTTTCGCAAGTGTTGGAACATGCATATGAAACTTTTTTTGAAGGGAATATCCAATCGCAATAATGAAAAATATGGGTAAAATAATATCCTTAACTATCGAAAGAAACGCAGTCATCCTTCCTCACTCCCTTCCATTTATGAATCCCTCATATTAAAAAGGCAGTCTTTGAAAATTTCTCAAAAACTGCCTTTTCATTCTTAAAAGATTAATTAGATTGAAAAATAGCGTTTCGCATTCTCATAACAAATGCCACGTACATATTTTTCTAATAGAGCCATATCTTTTGGAGCTTTTCCTTGTTCAACCCAAGTTCCTAAAAGATTACATAAAATTCTTCTGAAGTACTCATGTCTTGTAAATGATAGAAAACTTCTAGAATCTGTTAGCATTCCAATGAAATTACTGATTAATCCCATGTTAGCTAATGTTCTCATTTGGTCTTCCATACCATCAATTGTATCGTTAAACCACCATGCTGTACCAAATTGTACTTTTCCTGGAACTTCAGAACTTTGGAAGTTTCCAGCCATAGCAGCTAATACATTGTTGTCATTTGCATTTAAACTATATAAAACTGTTTTTGGAAGTTTGTTTTGTACATCTAGTGCATCTAAAAGCCTAGATAATTTATCAGCAACTTTGATATCACCGATAGAATCAAAACCAGCGTCAGGGCCTAATAGCTTGAACATACGGGTGTTATTATTTCTAGTTGCACCAATATGAAGCTGCATTACCCAGCCTTTTTCTGCATAAAGTTCGCCTAATGTTACTAATGTATATGTTTTAAATTGGTCAACTTCTTTTTGTGTAAGCTGTTCACCTTTTAATTTCTTAGCGAATATTGCTGATACTTCTTCTTTTGTTGCTTCTTCAAAGAAAAGTAAGCTTAATCCATGGTCAGAGCTTTTGCAACCATTTTCGTTAAAGAATTCAACACGTTCAGCCAATGCACTTAGGAATGTTTCGTAATTTTCAATGCTTTGGTTTGTTACTTGACCTAATTTTTCAACCCATGGTAAGAAATCATCTTTTTCAATTGTTAACCCTTTGTCAGGTCGGAATGAAGGAGATACATTCACTTTATAACCTTCATCTTTAAGTTTACTATGACTTGCTAAGTCATCAGTTGGATCGTCAGTTGTTCCAACAAATTCAACTTTGAACTTTTCAAAAATAGAACGTACTGATAATTCTGGTGAAGCTAGTTTTTTATTCGCTTGCTCCCAAATTGCTGGTGCAGTTGATTCGTCTAATAAATCGTCAATGCCGAAATAACGTAGAAGCTCTAAATGAGTCCAATGATAGAGTGGATTTCCAATTGTATTTGGAACAGTTTTAGCCCATGCCATATACTTCTCATAATCAGGCTTGTTACCTGTTATGTAGTCTTCACTGATTCCGTTCGCTCTCATCAATCTCCATTTATAATGGTCGCCACCAAGCCAAATTTCAGATAAGTTATCGAAGTTTTTGTTCTCTAAAATTTCAACCTGGTTTAAGTGGTTATGGTAATCGATTATTGGCAAGTTTTTTGCCACATTATGATACAACTCTCTAGCAGTATCGTTGTACAAAAGAAAATCATCGTTAATAAATGTTTTCATTTCCTTCACCCTTTCTAATACTCTAGCTTGATACATCTTTTTAAAACTATACAAAAATTCTATCACATATTAATTAGGTTATTAAACAAACTAACCAATTTAATAATAATTGAAAACGCTTTGTTTTTCAATAGAATTAAATTTGGTTTTATTTGGACTTATACTATTTATTATCACAATTTTTATAAAAAGAGGCAAAACAAGCGAAATCTGTGCTTATTTTGCCCCTTATCATGTGACCAATTTCAATTATTTTTTATTCTTGCGCATTCTAGGTACTGGAGTGTTTTTTTTCTTTTCCTGGGCATCTACAATTTCTCCTTTGTAGAAATCCTTCTTGGTGAACGTAATCCCAAGTTCATGCCCCATTTTTTTGAGGAAACTTTCCTCACGTGCATTTACGATGGAAATAACAACCCCTTTTTTCCCCATTCGTCCTGTTCGCCCTGAGCGGTGAACATATTGACTTGTAGTTTTAGGAAAGTCAAAATGAATCACATACGTGACGTCTTGGATATCTAAACCTCTAGCAGCAACATCTGTTGTTAACAACAACGGAATTTTTCCGGCACGAAAATTTTTCATTGATTGCTGACGCTCCTGCTTATTCGCTTCACCAGCAAGAACCGCTACATCAATGTGATTATAGGTTAACTTTGCTTCGAGTTCTTCTACCTTCTCGAGACTTTTTATAAAAGCAATCGCCTTATCTGGTTCGGTAAACATTATTTTGCGAAGCACATCAATTTTATCCCGCTGCTCACATAGGAAATAGATATGTGATGTATTTTCTTGCTGGATCGCTTCTTTGACACGGATGACTTCCGCATTGTTCATTAATGATTTTGCTATCTTTTCGGTTTGTTCCGAAATGGTTGCTGAAAAAAATAAAATTTGACGATCTTTTAAAGTTGCTTTAATAATACTTTGAACATTTGATAAATGTTCGTTTGAGACAAGTTGATCGGCCTCATCTACGATTACCGTTTTCACTTCATGCATTTTCATTTTTTTCATTTTAATTAATTCGACGATACGTCCTGTAGTTCCAATGACGATTTGTGGACGGTCTTTTAGTTTCTCCACCTGCTTCTTAATATTTGCTCCACCGATAAAAGACGTACTGACAATGTTGGTGCCTTTCGTCCACTTTCGGACCTCTTCTAGGATTTGCATCACTAGTTCACGGGAAGGAGCAAGGATTACCATTTGAATGGTGTTCTTTGTTTCGTCAAGATTTTGGATGGCTGGAAGTAGATAGGAAAGGGTCTTCCCTGTTCCAGTCGGGGATTCACATATGACATCCTTCCCCTCTATTATCGCGGGAATCGCCTTTTCTTGAATCTTTGTTGGTGCGTTAAAGCCCGATTCCTGCCAGATTTCCTTTATAAAAGGTTTCATATTTTCTAATTGTGACCAATTTGACATATCATGTACCTACCTTAAATATTGTTAAATAGACTATTGTTTATTTTAAACTATATCCAATGCAAGTACAAAAAAGTTCATGGGTAAAAATCTAGAACGGTACTCGCTTTCAATAGTAAAAGGCCTTCATTACTAAAATGAAAGCCTTGTGTAACAGTATTCTATTATATTTTTCTCGTTTCTTTTATTGTTGCAGATGGGTCTTGTGAGAATGTCTCTTTGTATTCAACAACATCAATTTCGCAATTTGGACCGATGTTAACGTTATTTCCTCTTACCATTTTGGCGTTTGTAAACTCGATATCAATGTCATCTGCCTCGATTATTTCAGTTTTCAGGGAGACTGGATAGACAGACTTAAAAATATGATTTAAGAAACTAAATATTCCTTTCTTGACCTTAATCGTATGACCACCAATTTCTTCTGCACGACATTCTCCAGCAATGGAGATATCGATTACATCCGCATTTAATAATCCTCCAATTACAAAGCCACCTTCACCTTTGAATTCTTCAGCCTCACAATCGTTTTCTATCGTTGCTCTACCTTTGATTCTTATTTCTTCCCCTTTTAAGCTACCACCGATTTTTCCCTTACCTGAAATTTTCATTTTATTTACTTTTGCATCACCATCAATTCCACCAGTTCCTTCAATTGTAAAACGATCAAATTCGATGGAGCCTTCAATGTTTCCACTTCCGTTAATTTTTCCTTCATTTCCTTTAATATTACCCGTAACCGTGCCCGTACCATTAATCGTAAAATCATTGCATTCAATGTCACCTTGTACATTCCCTTTTCCGTTGATTAATACTTTATTAAAGCTGCCACCACCGGAAGACCCCATTCCATTGATGTGTAAATTACCTTGATTTTCTACGTTCACCATACTTTACCCTCCAACTTACAATAATTTAGTTCGCAGTTCTTCTATTTCGTTAGAAAAAGCCATTTTGACAATTTGTTTAGTTCCTTGTTCGATAACCAAATCGGTTGCACTTTGTACAATAAAACACGTAGAAACACCGAGTTTGCGAATGATGATTAAATCACCATAGCTTTGTTTTTCCTTTGAAAAATAATCGTTTGAAACTTGGATGACCATCTTTGCTTCGTCAAGACTGATCTCCCCAGATTGAAGGAGTTTTTCAACGATGTAAACGGTTAAGATTCCCTCAAACTGAAAATGTTCTGGACTTTCTGTACTCTGCTCTAAGTAAAGATTGATTGTTGTTTCAGAGGCAAGACCCCTGTTCACCAATTCTGTTTTACTAAGGTTTAACTCTCCGACACTTGGGGAAAACATCTCCGACATCTCATCAAGAGACAGATTTTCTTTCATCTTTTGAATCTTATCGATTCTTTCCAAGATCTTTTCTTTTGGAAAAAATGTCTCTTGACCAGTAAACGTAGACTTTCGGATAAACCACTCCTCAGGAATCAGATCCTTTCGCTTCCATCTGTAGAGCTGTCCATAAGAAATGCCTGTCGCTTCAAGTAATTCCTTTTTCGATAATAACTCTTCACTCATTTCTATAAGCTCCTTTCTTTGATAATAATGTAACATAACACTGTTACGTTAATCAATGCGAAAAATAAAAAATAAAAATAAAAAATAAAAAATAGGTCCTCCCCTTTACATATCGAGGACAGGAACTATTCATTTTGTTATATTGGTTAAGTTATTCTGATACTTACTTGCTTTACGATTTAGTAATTTTCGTCAAGTCTCTATTCAGTAGAGTGTTTAACACTCTTCCTTTTATAAAAAAAGAAAGAGAATAAAGACAAAATCATGATTATGTTTTCACTTGTAAAAACTATCAAAAAACTTATTGACCGTTTTTCCCTCTTCTGTTACTATACCAATATATTAAAAATCGACGAAGAGAAAGAGTAAGATTGGAATGCTGTTCCCCAGAGAGTCGACAGTTGCTGAAAGTCGATGTTCAGAGCCATCCGAAAATCATCTCTGAGATGCAAAGCTGAAATAAGTAGGCTTTGACGGGAGTCCGCCGTTACAAGGAACACGTATGTTGGTACGTTAGTGAGTGTCGTGCATGTTAATGCTACGGAAGTCAGGGTGGTATCGCGAGTTAACCTCGTCCCTATTTTTAGGGGCGAGGTTTTTTATTTAGCATTGGGACGCTGAACCTGTG
>NZ_HE610987.1:59975-73529 GCF_000285535.1 Bacillus timonensis
TGTCCCTTTGTCCCTATTATCCTAGAAAAATATTTAAGGAGTGAGTTAGATGAAGAAATTAGATACTTTGTTTATCGGGTTTATGTTATTTTCAATGTTTTTTGGGGCCGGCAATCTCATCTTCCCACCGTTTTTAGGTGCAGGCGCAGGTACAAACTTTTGGATGGGCATGCTTGGTTTTGTCGTAACGGGAGTTGGTTTACCGGTTGTGGTAATTTTTGCCGTTTCTCTTGTAAAAGGCGGTGCCGTTGCAATGGCTGACCGGGTTCACCCTGTATTTAGCACGGTTTTTATGGTCGCAGTATATCTATGTATCGGACCATTTCTTGCGATTCCACGAAACGCAAACGTTGCGTTCGAAATGGGAATCACCCCATTTTTACCTGAATCAGCAAATACAGCCCTAATACTATTCATTTTCTCAGTTATTTTCTTTGGTTTAGTGTATTTTATCAGCTTAAATCCTAGCAAAATGGAACGATATATGGGACGCTTAATCGCCCCGACCTTATTAGTTTCAATCATTATATTAATCACTGTAGGATTATTTAAAATGGATACTTCATTCCTACCTCCAACTGAAAGTTATGAAACTGGTGCATTCTTCATGGGATTCCTTGAAGGCTATAATACAATGGATGCCCTTGCTTCATTGGCTTTCGGGATTGTTATCTTGAATTCCATTCAAAAGAAGGGAATCAAAAATCGAACACAATTAACAAGATATACATTTAAAGCTGGAATCATTGCGGGAATCCTTCTTTCTGCAATTTATGTGGGAATTGGAGTAATTGGTGCCAAAATGGCTGGTCAAGGAACATTTGAAGACGGTACCGATATTTTATCGTCAGCTGCAACGCTTTTATTCGGACAAAGTGGAACACTACTCCTTGGCTTAATTTTTACATTAGCTTGTTTCACAACCGTTGTAGGGTTAACGACGGCATGTGGCCAATATTTTTCAAACTTACTTCCAAAGGTAAGTTATAAAAAGGTTGTACTACTTGTAACGTTAGTCGGATTTACCCTATCAAACCTTGGATTAGCGCAAATTTTAAAAGTCTCTGTTCCTTTTCTAGTAATGACTTACCCATTATTAATTGTATTAGTCGTTTTAACCTTCTTTAGTCGTTACTTTAAAAATGTGAAAACCGTATATGGGTTCGCCATGTTACTCACAAGTGTATTTGCACTAATCAGTGGATTAAATGCATTTGGTCTTAACCTCGGTCCGGTTCAGGATGTGAAAAATATGCTACCTCTTGCATCCGTTGGCTTAGAGTGGATTGTTCCCGCTCTCGTTGGGACAGCATTAGGATTAGTGGTGAGCCAATTCAGTAACAAAAACATAGAGGTAAATGAAGATACGAAAATAAAAGCATTATAAACTTTGATTGAAGGGTACATACTGGTACCCTTTTTTATTTTGTTTGTTTTTAAACAACATTCCAATTGTTCCATTTTTAGGATAGGTTTTTTAAACAAACACAAAATATAAAATGGTACTTGTTGATTTTTTATTAGAGGAGGAAACAGCATGAGAATTATGACCCTACTACTTTTTGTTGTGGTTAACTCACTTTTATTAGTGGGATGTAATAATGAAGAAGCAGGGGTTAAAGAATTGAAACTTGCCCATAACCAAACCTTGGACCACCCTGTTCATCTTTCACTCGTCGAGTTCGGTAGATTAGTGGAAGAAAAATCAAATAACAAAATCCAGGTGCAAATTTATCCGAATGGTCAACTGGGAAGTGAGCGAGAGGTACTCGAATTAACTCAATCAGGTGCAGTTGATGTCGCAAAGGTGAGCGCTAGTGCACTGGAAGGATTTGAATCCGATTATTCCATTTTTAGTTTGCCATACGTGTTCGAGAATTACGAAGAATTCGAGGAAAAAATGAATGACAAAACGATTACCGATCAACTTTATTATCAAACTGAGGACATCGGTTTTATTGCGTTAACCTACTATAATGCAGGTATTCGTAATTTGTATACAAAAAATCGTGAGGTTCATACTGTTGCTGATGTTGCTGGTTTAAAAACAAGGGTCCAACCAAGCCAGACAAGTGTAAATATGATTGAGGCTTTCGGTGGGTTACCGACTCCAATGGCCTATGGCGAGGTTTACACTGCACTTCAATCAGGAGTTATTGATGCTGCTGAAAATAATGAAACAGCACTTGTCGGTAACAATCACGGAGAAGTAGCTAAATACTATATGTATACTGGTCACCAAATTGTACCGGATATGCTCATCATAAATGCAAAACGATATAACGATTTTACTGATGATGAGAAAAGAATCATTCAGGAAGCGGCAAATGAATCCACCCTTTATCATGAGGTTGTTTGGGCAAAAACAATAAAAGAACAGACCGAAATCGCTAAAACAAAGATGGGTGTTCATTTTATCGAGGTTGATAAAACCTCCTTCATTAACGCTGTAAAGCCACTTCATGAGGCCTATGCAAAGGATGAAAAAACAAAAGATATTTACCAATTAATAAAGGGGAATTCGTCTAATGAATAAGGTTAAACAAATTCTGGACAAAGTATTAATCGTCTTCTCTAGTTTATTGCTTGTCTCAATGGTTGTATTATCAACTTGGCAAGTGTTATCACGTTATGTTTTCAACATATCCTCTCCTGGAACCGAGGAATTGACAAGGTACATGTTAATTTGGTTTGGACTTACGTCGGCTGCCTATGTATTTGGTGCCAAAAAGCATATTGGAATCCTTTTTATAAGAGAAAAATTCAGCCCAAAAGTACAACTGCAGATTGAATACATAACCGATGTCATTATTCTTTTAACTGCGGCGATATTAATGGTTTATGGCGGAATAAAAATCGTTGTACTTACTTCTGCCCAAACAGCAGCGGCAACCGGAATATCAATGGGTGTTGTTTATGCAGCTATTCTTTTTAGTGGCATTTGCATTGTGATTTATCAATTTCACAGTCTAATGTCCTATAAAGAAAGAAAAAGAGAGGTGATTCTATAATGGAAACAGTTGCAGCAATCATTCTTTTTGCCACTTTTTTCTTTCTCTTGTTATTTGGTGCGCCCATTGCAATTGCCATTATCTTAAGTTCCGTTTTTACATTTTTATTTGTATTGCCCTTTGATGTAGCGATTTTAACTTCCGCACAGCGAATGGTGACAGGTATTGATAATTTTACGATGCTTGCGATTCCTTTATTTGTCTTGTCGGGGATTGTCATGAATAATGGTGGAATTGCCTTTCGTCTTGTGAATTTCGCAAAAGTGTTAGTAGGAAAACTTCCGGGAGCTTTGGCACATACGAATGCGGTTGGTAATATGTTGTTTGGTTCAATATCTGGCTCAAGCGTAGCCTCCGCTGCTGCAATGGGAAGAATCATGACGCCAATGCAAACGAATCAAGGTTACAAACTGACCTATTCAGCAGCGGTGAACATTGCTTCTGCTCCAACTGGATTAATTATTCCACCTAGTTCCGTATTGATTGTGTACTCTTTAGTAAGTGGGGGAACGTCTGTCGCTGCATTATTTATGGCTGGTTATATTCCAGGGATTTTATGGGGTATTGCCGTCATGGTTGTTGCATACTTTATGGCGAAAAAAGAAAAGTACCCTGTTTCATCTTTACCTAATATGAAGGATATCTTTTATATTATAGTAAGTGCGATTCCAAGTTTGCTATTAATCGTAATCGTTATCGGAGGAATTGTTGCAGGTATTTTTACAGCTACGGAGGGTGCGGCCGTTGCGGTTATTTATTCAGTTCTTCTTTCCATGATTTATAAAAGTCTTAAGCTAAAGGATTTACCAGGGATATTTATCGAGACTATTGAAATAACTGGCATGATACTCTTTTTAATTACAGCTTCAGCTTTATTTTCACTTGTGATGTCTTATATGAGATTACCAGAAGCCATTAGTGGTGCCCTCCTCTCAATTACAGATAACCAAACTGGGATAATTCTCATAATCATATTTATCCTGTTAATCGTCGGAACGTTTATGGATATCACTCCTGCCGTTCTCATTTTTACACCAATCTTTTTACCGGTTGCTAAAAATTTTGGAATGGATCCAGTCCATTTTGGAATGATTCTTTGTTTTGGTCTTTGTATTGGGAATATGACGCCACCGGTGGGAAGTGCCCTATTTGTTGGTTGTAGTGTCGCGAAGGTTAAAATTGAAGAAGTGGTACCAACATTATTACCTTATTTTGGGATAGTTATTTTAGTGCTGCTGCTCGTTGCATTTATCCCACAACTCTCCTTATTCTTACCTCGACTATTTGGATTGTAAGTAAGAAAAGGATAGATACCTTATTTTTTCGGTATCTATCCTTTTTGTTTTAGTCCGTCTTAATGTCTAATAATTTTTGACGTAATTCCGTTTCCATTGAGGCAAGTTCAAGCTCAGCCTGACGACGCTTGTTGCGGCCTTCTTCCTGGATGCGTAACGTTTCCTCTAATGTAGAAATGAGATTTTCTTTCGTTCTCTTTAATGTTTCTACATCGACTATTCCACGCTCATTTTCTCTTGCCGTTTCTAGTGTATTACTCTTTAACATTTCAGCATTTTTCAGTAAAAGTTCATTTGTTGTTTTCGAAACTTGTTTTTGCGCTTCTACTGCATGTCGCTGTCTAATTAATGTAAGCGCAATCGCAACTTGGTTTTTCCATAATGGAATTGCCGTCATGATTGATGACTGTATTTTTTCCACAAGGGCTTGGTTTGTATTTTGAATCAAACGAATTTGCGGTGCACTTTGAATTGTAATTTCCCTACTTAATTTCAGGTCATGTACACGTTTATCAAGTCGATCCGCAAATTGAACCATATCATTTACTTCTTGAACCTTCATTTGGTCATTTGTTGTTTCGGCTTGCTTTTTTAACTCTGGAATGATTTTTTGATGCATTTCTTCAAGCTTTAATTCACCTGCCGCAATGTAGACATTCAAGGCGTCGAAATAGTCTTTATTGTTCTCATAAAGCTTTTCTAAGATTGCAATGTCTGATAAAAGGACATTTTTACTTCTTTCCAGCTTAACACTAATTCTGTCAATTTGTGCCCCTGTTTTTTGGTATTTTGAAAGTACTTCTTGCACAGAATTTGAAATTTTTCCAAACATCCGTGCAATCACAGAGCGTTTTTCAGGATTCAATTCCTCAGGCTTCATCTCATCTAGACGGTGCATGAGATCTGAAATGATTTTTCCAACTTCACCCACGTCATTCTTTTGAACATGTTCAAGCATGGTGTTTGAAAACGAAAGCAGCTTATTTTGAGCTGGTGTTCCGTATGATATCATCGCTTGGTGATTGGTTGGGTCAATTTGTTTTGCAAGCTGAAGTGCTTTTTCTTTATTTTCCTCTGGCAGCACATCTACTAATCGAACAGGCTTCTTCTCCTCTTCTTGCGTAATGACAATCGGATTTTCCTGTTCGTCTTTTTTCTCGTCAAATGGATTCGCAAGTAATTCATCCATTAAATTTGTAGGCTCTTTATACTTTGGAGAATATTGTTCACTCATACTTAGCTACCTCCTGTTTTGGTCAATAAATTGTGTTTCATTCGCTTGTTTATTCGAATTTTTTGCCACATCGATTTCGAATTGCAAGTCATCTATATCATTCGCGAGCATTTTGTGTAAATCCTTCTCAATCGTGTCCGTTAACTCTTCAAGAACTCTACGCGTTTCATGAAGCGACCGCTCAAGTTCACTATTTTTCTTTGGCTGTGATGATAGAAAAGCATATTTTTCCGTTAACTCGACAACTGAATCAAGATGCGAAAAGTAGAACCTTTCCGCTAGGTAAAATCGTCTTGGTTCACTCTTTGATAAACGGTAGATTTTCTTCGTGACACGATGTAGATCAACTCTTTGCTTTAATGACGGGATGTGACGAATCGTAAAAAGGGATTTATTTAGTCTAGCAAGTTTTTTCTTCGCTTCTTTTAAATTTCTCTCAATATATTGATATTCCTTCCTCGTTAGCCGATATTTTCGCAAAAAGGCTTGTTTCATAATGGCTGACGTTCCAAAATAGGCAATTCCTCCACCTAACAATGCAATTCCAGACGAAAGTAGGAAGGTTTGATCAAGCGCAAAAAAGCTTACAAGCCAAACAGTAACCGTCGTTGGCACTGAAATGAACGATTTAACAATAAAAGCGAGAAACGGATTCATACAATCGACTCCTAACATTCTGTCTTAATACTATATACGAACCAATCCGAACGTTGGTTTCAAAAACTTTTGAGGGAAAATTTGGTGATGTTTGATAGTTTTGTAAAAGGTAAAGTGCCTTGTACCTGTGCTGTAATTATGTGAGTTTTGCTCTTCATTTAGTCGGTGAAGTGATTTAGCTTAGCTCTACCACTGCGTTTCGCTCTTCAGTTGCTTGATGAAGGGTATTTCAGCAGCACCTGCCTCGGCTTTTCCTCTTCATCGCCTCGATGAACGAGATTTCAGCGCCACCTGCCTTGGCTTTTCCTCTTCATCGCCTCGATGAAGGACTTTCCAGCGACACTTCCGATGCATTCGCGGCTTCATCAACCCGATGAAGGACTTTCCAGTGACACTTCCGATGCATTCGCGGCTTCATCAACCCGATGAAGGACTTTCCAGTGACACTTCCGATGCATTCGCGACTTCATCAACCCGATGAAGGACTCTCCGGCGACACTTCCGCTATATTCGCGACTTCATCAACCCGATGAATGACTTTCCACGACACTTCCGCTACATTCGCGACTTCATCAACCCGATGAATGACTTTCCAGCAACACTTCCTCTGCATTCGAGACTTCATCAACCCGATGAAGGACTTTCCAGCCACACTTCCTCTGCATTCGAGACTTCATCAACCCGATGAATGACTTTCCAGCAACACTTCCTCTGCATTCGAGACTTCATCGCCTCAATGAGGGACTTTCCCAATGCACGAACGATTCAATCGGGGCTTCATCATTCCAATGAAGGTCTTTTAAGTAGGCACAAAATCTCCATTCGAGATTTCATTTCTCAGATTTTTCCTCAAGTTAACTATACTATAAGATATTTATTCGGACTATGGACCTAGAAATTACAAGAATCTAAGACTTGAGGCGTATTTACTCCATCTCTCCCCAAAAACCTGTCTAGCTGCCCCTCATCCCTAGCCTAATTGTAGCCATTTTTTAAAAAATATAGTAAATAATCTAGAATTTTTCCATAGCATGTAGTATAGTACATTATATCACTAATGCACTAATGTACATAATCACCTAAGGAGGTGTTTATATGAAGTTTAATCAGGATGGCACGAAGCCAATCTATGTGCAAATTTCAGAATGGATTGAAACGGAAATTTTAAGCGGAGCTTTCGCCGAGGATCAAAAGGTATTTTCTCAGTATCAACTGGCAGAGATGTTCAATATTAATCCTGCTACTGCAGCGAAAGGGCTAAATCTTCTTGCAGACGAAACGATTCTATATAAAAAGCGAGGCTTAGGGATGTTTGTTACACCTAACGCCAAGCAGTTTATTTTAGAGAAAAGGAAAAATCAAACAATGAAAAATCTCGTATTCGAACTTGTGATGGAATCAGAGCGCTTAGGGGTTAGTGAAGATGAGTTAATCAATATGATTAAAGTTGAAAAAGAAAGGCAAAGGGGGAATCAAGATGAGCGCAATTGAGTTTCAACATGTTTCTAAACTTTACGGAAGTTTTAAAGCTTTAGACAATTTGAGTTTTTCAATTGAGTCAAATACGATAACTGGGGTCATTGGTAGAAATGGTGCAGGTAAAACAACTCTTTTGAAAACGATCGCTGGATTTTACCCAGTTTCTACGGGTGAGGTTCACGTTTTTTCAGAAAATCCTTTCAATAACTTAAAAGTATCTGCAAACCTCATTTTTGTAGACGACAATATGGTTTTTCCACCATGGTTAAATTTAGCCGAAATTTTAAAAGCAAGTGCAAGCTTTTATCCTAATTGGGATGACCAAATGGCAAAAAGACTGTTCGATTATTTCGATTTGAACCCAAAGAAACTTCATCATCATCTTTCAAAAGGAATGAAAAGTACATTTAATATGATTATCGGTCTCTCTTCCCGCTGCCCGATTACTATCTTCGATGAACCTACAACAGGAATGGATGCAGCCATACGGAAAGATTTCTATAAAGCTTTACTAAAGGACTACATCGCGTACCCTAGAACAATCCTCTTTTCTAGTCATCTACTGAACGAAATTGAAAGTATCCTAGAGAATGTTCTTCTCATTCGAAATGGAAGTGTTGCACTTCATGAATCTATTGACGATTTGAAAGAGTATGCTGTTGGGCTTCGCGGAAAAAACAGCATCATCGACCAAGTTACTAAGGGGATGGAAGTCATTTATTTTGAGGATTTCGGAAATGATTACACCTATTCTGTTGTAAAAGATATTTATCCCGAATCCACATGGTTAGAAGCGAAAAAACGTGGAATTGAGTTAACTCCTGTTGCGACAGAAGACCTTTGTATGTATCTCACGGCAAAGAATAAGGGGGGAATCAATGATGTCTTTAACTAATGCAAGTTTACTTGAGGTCGTAAAAAAGCAGTTGTTTTTTAAAGTACGTGCTTATTATGGGGCGTTCACAAGCCTTGTAACGGTGCAAGCAATTGCGCTTCTGTTTTCTTTTAACGGAGTTGGATCAATGGGGTCTAGTGGAATCCAAATTTCTAGCTACTCGGGTAGCATGATTTTTGTTTTTACTGCCTTTTGGGCTTTTATTACAGCAATCACGCTAACAACAAAACCCTACCATTATATTGATTTTTCATTTGTGACAAACAGAATGAGTAGCCATCTTTCAACGGTAGGGATGCTAGTGGTTTATTCATTCATTGCAAGTATCACCTCGACTTTTGCAGGGATTTTGTTACGATTAATCCTATTTTTCAAAGAGGGTAGTGAAAAGATAATCACGAATCACTTTTTTCTATCATTCTCGGATTTGCTTGTGGGGATATATATTGGTGCCTTGTATCTCATTTTGTTTGCAACGCTAGGATATCTTATCGGTATGTTTACACAGATAAACAAACTATTTGGGTTTGTGATTCCAGCACTCATCATTGGCTGGGGTATTTATGAAGTAAGGCAATTTGACAAAGTCACTTCAATTTCATTTTTTTTCAATGAAACATCCATTCTACTATTTTCAATAAAAGTTGTCATTACAGTTGCCCTATTGGTGTGGATTGTCATTGCTGCAACTAATCGATTGGAGGTTCGAAAATAATGTCAGTAATCGGTACATTCATACTTCCTGCGATTATCTTATTTATCATTGCCCTCGTTTTACTTTCTATCTTTTTTGGTAAAAAGTACACAGGTGCAAAAAGTACAAAACTGTTGCTTGGAACCTATTTTTCTATATTAGTGTTAGCTGTAATTGTTTATTACTGCATCCCTAAATCAAGCTTTTTCCCATCCGAGGGCGATACTCAGAATTTGACCTATGAACAAATCCATCAGGCTATTGATCAAGAGACAATTGAAGATATTGATGCCATAAAAGAAAAAGAAAGATGGAATATTCCATTTGACCAAGAGGAACTTAATATTCAAGATATAGAAGACAATAACATGTATACGATTTTTGATCGTAAAGAAAATGACGACCAAACCATTGATGTTATCTATTATGTGGCAAATACAAATTATAACGGTTATGATTTTTTTGAAGAAATTCCATTACCGCTCGTTTCAATCGAAGGAGAAGATCATTTGATGGTGAACCCTCCCATGGACTATGACTTTGAGATAAAACTCTATAGCTTTCACAATGATTTTGTGATATCCCAATTTAGAGGTGGCGGACTTACAGAGGAGTTTGACAGAAGGTTTGATGAGGATAAGCCACTTAATTATGATTTTCTTATCATCCGTATCCCGAAAAACCTTAAGTTAACTGGTAGCGAGTTTGTGAACTTTTTAGGTGAATAAGTCCACAAAAAAGGAAGGGGTACCCCTTCCTTTTTTTATGCATATTTTTGTTTACTCTGGTCTTGTAATACAGTTGAATAGCTATAAAGAAGGTTTTCAAAAATGACATCCCATTTTTGGGTTAAAGCATATTTTCTTCCTTCCATTCCCATTCGATTGCGAACCCCGTCATTTTCTAGTAAATGCAGAATCGTATCCATTACTTCTTTTGAATTACCAGGTTCACAAAGATATCCGGTGATTCCTTCTTGCACAATGTTCCTAACGCCGCCCCCATTTACTCCAATTACCGGTGTACCGCTAGCCATGGCTTCGAGAACGACATTCCCAAAGGTTTCTGATGAGGATGGAAAGACAAATATATCTGAAGCGGCATACACCTCTGCTAATTCCGTACCCTTTAAAAAACCAGTGAAAATCATATTCGATGGAGCTGCATCCTCCATTTTACTACGTGAAGGCCCATCACCAACGATTACCCACTGGATTTGTTCACTCCACTCCATTGGCAATGCTTTTGCTATTTCAACAAGTATATCTACATTTTTTTCAGGCGCTAATCTCCCAACGTAGGTTAGGGTAAACGTTTTTGAAATGTGATACTTTTGGCGAACTACAGCTTTATTGTAATAAGGATTAAACAATTCACAATCAACCCCGTGAGTCCATATTTCTATGTTAGTGAACCCTTTGTCCTCTAGCTGATTTTTAGTCACAAGAGATGGTACAAATAATTTTTGAAAAGGTCGATGAAACCATTTCATATAGGACCACAAAGGATTAGATAAAAATTGCAAATCATAAAACTGTAGATAATAATCAAAATCTGTATGATAGGAACCTACAAGCGGAATGTTTAACTTCTTTGCATAATAACTCCCACAAAATCCGATATTAAAAGGTGTCGCAACATGTATGATATCTGGTGAAAATTTTTCTAGTTCAGCTCGAATTTGTAGCATATTGGGAAAGGCAAGTCGACAGTCAGGATACAGAAAAAAGGACAAGCTTTTAAAACGATGGATATTACTAGATACATATTCATTCGAATCAGACATTGGTGCAAACACTTTAACCTCAATCTCATGTTCTTTTAAATAGTCAGTGAACCTTTTCAATGTCCGTGCAACACCGTTTACCTCTGGATAGTAGGTATCAGTAAAAATTGCTATTTTCATAAGATCCCCCTTAAGGTAGATTCCGTTATTTGAATTACGAAAGTAGCGCTCGCTATTCCAGCTGCTGTACCTAAAACGCCTCCTGCTAATACATCGGAAGGATAATGTAACCCTAGAAAAATTCTTGACAATCCAACACATATCCCAATTGGGAGTAGAATGATTGAAAGGGATGGCATATATAAAATAAATGGAACAATAACCGAAAAAATTGCTGTTGTGTGTCCTGAGGGAAACGAGTGATCTGTTAACGCTTTTAACGGAAACTTTGATTTCTCTACTATTAAATATGGTCTTTTTCTGGGATAAAGTTTTTTTATTAAATGAACCGGAATGTGACTAACCGCAAGCGAAAGAGCACTCGCAATGGCAGTTATCCTTAGTTGATTTGCAGTCAAAAAAGCTAGGGTTAGACAAGTGATAATTGTAAATGTAGCCCCGCCTAAAAATGTGATTCTAGAGAAGAAAAAGTAGAGTAGTTTTTTATCATAATGCTGGTTTACTTGTTGAAAGATTCGACAATCCGCATTATAAAATGAAATGAAAAGCTTCATGATCCATGTCTCCTCTCTAATCTCTATAGCTTATTTGTGAACGTATTGACCACTGTTGGCCTCCCAACGGAAACATATATCAATGGGAATTTCTGCACTTCTTCAAGTGGGAAACAATTTCTTCCGTCAATAACTTTCGGTTCTTTCATATATTCACTGTAAAAATGCAAAGGAAATTGTTTAATTTGCTCCCATTCGGTTGTAATAATCGTGAGGTCAGCCTTTTGAATCGCTGTTGGGATATCGTCCGTATAGGTGATGGAATTTCCAAATATTTCTTTAGTATTTGGAATGGCTACAGGATCATATGCTGTGACACTCGCCCCCTCCTGAAGGAGTTCTCTAATGACTGTGATGGAAGCTGCTTCCCGTATGTCATCCGTATTTGGTTTAAAAGAAAGGCCTAAAACAGCAATCTTCGCCCCCTTTAATGAATCGAGAATCTCCTTTGCTTTTAAAACAGGAAATGATTTTTGACGATTGTTGACTTGAATAACAGCCTCAAGCAGTTCGAAGTGATGCCCTAAACTACCTGAAGTATGCATCAGTGCTCTTGTATCTTTAGGAAAACAGGAACCTCCATAGCCAAGCCCCGCTTTTAAAAAGTAAGGCCCAATCCGTTGGTCTTTTCCAATTCCGTACGTAACATCGTCAATGTTAGCCCCTACTTTTTCACACATTCTCGCAATCTCATTTACAAAACTTATCTTTGTGGCAAGAAAGGCATTTGACGCGTACTTTATCATTTCTGCACTTCTGATATCCGTTTTGATGATTGGTATTTTTAAAGGTAGATAGACTTTTTCTAGCACATGAGCACTTTCTTGGTTTGCTGTCCCAATGACAATTCGGTCTCCATAAAAGAAATCAACTACCGCTGATCCCTCGCGAAGAAATTCTGGGTTTGAAACGATCTCAACCTGTAGTTGTGGAAGTTTTTTAGAATCAATGATTCGTTTTAGTTTTTCATTCGTTCCCACAGGGACGGTGCTTTTTGTACAAATAATCACATCATTTTCAATATGTACAGCGATCGTTTCTACAACATCATAGACATAATTCAGATTTGCAGTACCATCCACATGCTGTGGAGTACCGACTGCGATAAAAATGACATCAGGCTGTGTATATGCATAACGTGGATTAGTTGTAAAATAAAGCCTTCCCTCCCGCAAATTCTTCTGTAAAAGTGGCTCCAGCTCTGGTTCATAGATTGGTGAATATCCTTCTTGTAGCTTTTCTATTTTTTCAGCTTGGATATCAATACAAATTACTTCATGCCCAAGTTCAGCTAAACAAACACTTGTAACTAGTCCGACATATCCTGCACCTGCAACCGTAATCTTCATCTAACCCCTCCAGCGCCTTTTACTACATCTTATCGAAAAATTGCGATTATTTTCTTTAGCTACCGTTAAAGAATTGTAAAGTTTTGGTATAGTAAATATAAAAAAGGAAGGGTCTCCCCTTCCTTTTCGACATTCTAAAAGTAATTAATGAGTATCAAAGACCTTCCTCGGCATACTCCGGTTTGTTTTGTCTCCGAGAGCAGCTATCAAACACTTTCCTCGGCATATTCCGGTTTGTTTTGTCTCCGAGAGCATCTATCAAACACATTCCTCGGCATACTCCGGTTTGTTTTGTCTCCAAGAGCAGCTATCAAAGACCTTCCTCGGCATACTCCGGTTTGTTTTGTCCCCGAGAGCAGCTATCAAACACTTCCCTCGGCATATTCCGGTTTGTTTTGTCTCCGAGAGCATCTATCAAAGACATCCACAGCATATCCCGGTTTGTCTTGTCCACGAGAACAGCTATCAAACACTTTCCTC
>NZ_HE610987.1:74046-113429 GCF_000285535.1 Bacillus timonensis
ACGAGAACAGCTATCAAACACTTTCCTCACATACTCCGGTTTGTTTTGTCTCCGAGAACAGCTATCAAACACATTCCTCGGCATACTCCGGTTTGTTTTGTCTCCGAGAGCAGCTATCAAAGACATTCCTCGGCATACTCCGGTTTGTTTTGTCTCCGAGAACCTATCTCTCAAAGACAAGAAAGATTGTGCAAGTTGTCTCCGAGAGCTAAATCCATGCGTTCGGAAGCGCCTAACGAACCTACCCTGCCATCTTTTCCTCCGAAAACCGTGTGCGTTGGATGCGTATGAGTCTTGCTGATAAGCCGACACCAGCTGCAAGTAGACCAAATGCCAAGCCGAGCCAATATCCGGCTGCTCCCAAATCAGTGAAATGAGCAAGCACCCATCCTACCGGTAAGCAGATAAGCCAGTACGCAATCAACGTCATAACAAACGCAATGTTGACATCTTTATATCCTCTAAGTGCAGCCTGTGCCGTTGCTTGAATGGCATCAGATACTTGAAAAAATAAGGCATAAATCAAGAATTGAGCTGTTAATGAAATAACCGCTGTTTCCGTCGAATAAAGCCCTGCCACCTCAAAGCGGAAATAAATCACTAGTAATCCAGTTACAAGCGCAATGATCATTGACAGAGCAATCCCAAGCCAACTATATATCTTCGCATCCCTATAGCGGCGTGCACCTACCTCATACCCTACTAAAACAGTTAATGCCATGGAAATGCTCACTGGTATCATATATAGGAAGGAAACAATATTAAGTGCGGACTGATAAGCTGCAACTGTTGTGACGGAAAATTTACTAATTAAGATTGTCACAACTGCAAACATGCTTGTTTCAAAAAAGGTTGATAATCCCATTGGAATACCGATTTTTAAAATTTCCTTACTTTCTTTCATTGTAAAGCCGACTGGCCCCACAAAAATTTTATAGGATGAAAACGGGTCTTTTGTGATAACAATATAAGCAGTAATCCCCACAATGACCCAATACGTAATGGAGGTGGCTAAACCAGCTCCTCCACCACCAAGTGACGGAAAGCCCCAAGCACCGAAAATCAGTACATAATTTAATAAAAGATTAATAGGTACAGATACTATTAAAATAAACATGACAACTCTTGTAATCCCTAATGCATAAATAAATGACCGCAATACATTAAAGATGAACAACGGAATGATTCCAAAGCTCAATCCAACTAAATAATCATGTGCAGTCTGATGTACATTTTCTGGCAAATTCATCATCGATAACAAAGGAGTTAAAAAGACAACCCCTGCCAAAATAACTACAAACCCAATAATAAAGCTTAAATAAATACCACTTGAAGCAACTGTCGACACTTCATTGCTTTTCTTTTCACCAAAACGTTGAGCTGCAATTGGCGAAACGGCAAGTAAAATCGCACTTAATCCGGTAAAAATCGGATTCCAAATGGATGAGCCAATCGCTACCCCCGCTAAATCAGAAGAATTGAATCTACCAGTCATGATTGTATTAAAAAATACCATGGAAAACATGCTAAGCTGTGTAATTAAAATTGGAATCAACATAACAAATATTAGTTTTACTTTTTCTCTTATGGTGTTGGTTTCGTGCATGATACGTTCTCCTTCAAATCAAATGCGCCTTGGCGGAATTACGCCCGATTTTATTTCAAGCTTCCTCGAAAAACTACCGTGGAAAAATTGTGGCATCCGCCGGAGGCTTTACCTTTACAGCAGAAGTTCGGGACTTCTGCTGAACTAAGGTAGTAATCGAACCATAACCATTATTATATTGCATCTCCCATTAAAATGAATACTTTTTTATATTGTCTTTACATAGTTTTCGTATTACAATTGCCAATTTTCTGTTATATTGTTAATAGATTACAAGATTTTTGTTGGATGGAGGATCACATGTCTCGACTCACTGAACACTTATTAGTCATCTCATTTGATTGCCTATCATCACTTGATTTCCCGATTATCAAAGAACTTCCCCATTTTAAGAAGCTTTTAGAGCATGCATCATTTTGCCGAAATGTTGAAACCATCTATCCTTCGGTTACTTATCCATGCCATGCAACGATTGTCACTGGTAAGTTCCCGAGGAATCACGGAATTGTGAATAATACATTTCTACAACCTGGTAGGCTTTCACCAGACTGGTATTGGCACAGACGACATATAAGAGGAACAACTTTGTATGATGAGGCTAAAAAGGCAGGTATGAAAACAGCTGCACTTCTATGGCCTGTTACGGCAAAGGCAAATATTGATTATAATATGCCGGAAATCTTTGCAAATCGGCCATGGCATAATCAAATCTTTGTTTCTTTATTTAATGGTACTCCAATATATCAGTTGGAGATGAACCGCAAATTTGGTCATCTTCGAAATGGACTAAATCAGCCTGAGCTTGATAATTTTGTCCTAGAGTCAACTGTCGAAACCATTAAAACGAAAAAGCCCAATCTCATGCTTGTCCATTTCGTCGACCTTGATTCACAGCGACATTACCATGGCTTTTCTTCTGATGAAGCAATGGAGGCGCTTCGACGTCATGATGAAAGACTCGGTAAAATAATGAACGCCCTAAAAGAAAGTGGGATTTTTGAAAAAACGACGATTGTCGCATTGGGTGACCACAGTGCGTTAGATGAATCCAAAGCAGTTAAGCTGAATGTATTATTGAGGAAATCAGGTCTTATTACCGTCAACAGTGATGGAAAAATAATAGATTGGAAGGCTTACTGCAAAAGCTGTGATGGCTCAGCATATATTTATATGAAAGATAAAGACGATACAGTAGTAAAAGACAAGGTCAAAGTTCTTTTAACAAATCTCATTGAAAATGAGGACAGTGGAATTGAACGAATTCTATCAAGTAGTGAAGCAAAGGAAAAAGGGGCAGATGACAAGGCAGCATTCATGATTGAAGCCCGACTTGGCTACTATTTTAAAGAGCAACATGATGGTGAATATATTGACTATATCCAAGTCGAAGATGTGCGTGAAAAACGTTACACCTTCGCAAGCCACGGCTACTCACCTGAAAAAGAAAATTACACAACAATGGTCATCGCTTCCGGAAAAGGAATTCGGCCAAACATTGAAATTCCATCCATGCATCTAATAGACGAAGGGCCAACCTTTGCCCGCCTACTTGGCCTCAACCTCGGCCAAACCGACGGTCGCGTTATTGAAGAGATTTTATGGGACCACGGGGACGGTTCTCCTGGTTCAGACTAATTTCAGGTTAACAGTGAACCAGAAGAACCGTCCCTCTGGTTCACATTTCAGAAGGGGGTTATTGGATGAGGGGGTTTACGAAAGAGGAGTCGAGTTGGATGTATTATGATTGGGCCAATTCGGCGTATTCGATTATTATTACGACGGCTGTGTTTCCGATTTTTTATAAGGCGGCGGCTACTAATGCAGGTGTCAGCCCTTCGGATTCGACTGCTTATCTCGGCTACACTATTGCTATTTTTACGTTTATTTTAGCGATTATTGGGCCTATTTTAGGAACAATTGCTGATTATAGAGGTTACAAGAAGAAGTTTTTCACGTTCTTCTTTGCCCTAGGGGTATCAGCAACAGCACTATTAGCTTTTATTCCAAGTGATAGTTGGTTACTTTTATTAATTGTTTATACGTTTGCTGCTTTAGGCTCAACAGGAGCGAATGTGTTTTATGATGCCTTTCTAGTTGATGTCACTAATGAAGAGAAAATGGATCGCGTTTCTGCACGCGGATATGGATTAGGCTATATCGGTAGTACGATTCCTTTCTTACTAGCCATTGCGATTATCTTACTTGCTCAAAAAGAAATACTACCTATTTCAGCAAACATCGCCAGCAAAATTGCGTTTATCATTACAGCAGTTTGGTGGGGGCTTTTCTCTATTCCCTTATTTAAAAATGTGCATCAGCGCTATTATATTGAGCGTGAACCAAATCCAATTGTAAATAGCTTCAAGCGACTTGGAACCACCTTTAAAGAAATTAAAAAATACCGTGCCTTGTTTTTGTTCTTACTTGCCTACTTCTTTTATATTGACGGAGTTGGTACCGTAATTTCGATGTCTACTGCCTATGGAACAGACCTAGGAATCAGTGCTACCAGCCTATTAATCGTATTATTTGTTACACAGATTGTTGCCGCACCATTTGCAATGCTCTATGGTAGACTTGCACAAAAATTCACAGGTAAAAAGATGCTATATGTCGGCATATTTGTTTATATTATCGTCTGTGTATATGCCTTTTTCTTAAAAACCACCCTCGACTTTTGGATCCTTGCGATGCTCGTCGCAACCTCTCAAGGTGGAATTCAAGCTTTAAGTCGATCTTATTTTGCTAAGCTTGTACCGAAGCAAAACGCAAATGAGTTCTTTGGATTTTATAATATCTTCGGAAAGTTTGCATCCATTATGGGGCCGTTATTAGTCGGGGTAACAGCTCAAATAACTGGCAAATCAAACACTGGAGTATTTAGCTTAGTTATCCTCTTTATCATTGGTTTCATCATTTTAACACGTGTTCCGGAACCAAGCGAGGCCAAATAAAGAATGGTATAATGAGGGAAAAACTGAGAAAGAGGACAAAAAAATGGATAAAAAAGAACTGGAATACAAAATTCGCGAGTTAAAATTGGACTATGTACGCCTTCAAAACGATTTGGAAAAATTAGATTCTGTAAACGGCAATATTGTACCACTTGAACGCCAAATTGCAGAAATTGAGGAAGAGATTACTACACTCTCTAAACAACTGCGCGAAATGTAAAAAGAGTTGCAACCAACGTGTTGCAACTCTCAGAGTGTAGACAAAGTCAGTACTGACTTTGTCTACATGAATTTTTAAGGATATCTAAATTTAAACTCAAGTCCCAGACTGTCTTGAAAGCGCTTGTCAGACAAGGCGCGCAGCTGAGTGAAGACGCGAATAGAAGTTGCCTTCATGAGCGGACGAGCGAGGCAAGCAACGCAGGATGCGAGCGTTTGTCAACAGTCTGAGAGTTGCAACCAACGTGTTGCAACTCTTTTTTTCAATCGATGTCTAGCTGACGTGTCCATCAGTATCTGGCTTAAGCAAATCGCATCGTACGTTTGGGTATATGCTAATCGTCTGATACTGCCAGCTTTGCCCCATTTTTATAAAAACGTGATTGTTCGTGCGATTGAATGAAGATGGTTTTCATCCGCCCATAGAATAAAGTAATGATAGGTTGAACCTTCAATTTGCACAGGAGTCGGATATTTGACAATTGCTGCTGCTTGTCGCTTCATTTCAGGGGGTTGGTCAGCAGAAGGATAAATCAGACATGCTTCTTGACCACGAATTCTTGTTTGGTAAACGTGAGGGGAAGAGCCATATGGCATCAATTTATGGTATGCCTCTCCCTTGCATACTTCATGAATATCATCTCCACCGCCAATTGCTGATATTTGAAAAAATCCATTTTCCCCTTCATATCTTTCCGCATCCACTTGTTTCCAGTTTGATGGATAGTAAAGTTGAATTCTATACATTTCATTTTTAAAAAACCCAATGGTAGGAAGATCATTCCCCGATGACCAGCTAACATTTCCAATTAAAGAATCCCTCGTAAGCATTACAGGGGTCGGATTCTGTACATCTACCATCCAGATTTCGGTTGCAAAACCTTGTTCGGAACAGCCAGATAAATAAGCAATAATTCGTCCATCAGGTGACCAAGTAACAGGGGTTGCAAAACAAGTTGATGTTGTAAGAACCCGTTCATTGTCACCCCGTTTTTCGACTACACGAATTTCATTATAATAGCCATTTCCTTCGGTATAAGCAGTTGCACTAAAAGCAATCAGTTGGGAATTTGGAGCCCATGCAGGGTAAAAGTTTTTCGCTTGTTCTCCCCCTTTCATTTCGTAAATTTTTCCCGTTGACAAATCTATAGTGCGAATAAGGGAAATACTGGCTCCAGGTGTTGTATAAAGGACAAATGTCCCATCTGGAGAAAGTGAAACATCGTGTAATGGCCCTTCTGTATTATTCGTGAGTTGCCTGCTCACAGTCCCGTTTATGGCGATTCGGAATAATTGCTGCTTGCCTGATGTATCTACTCCTTGAAAAAGTAGCTCCCTTCCACTAGGAAACCACTGAGGTTGTGATGCACCTTGAGCTGAAATACTTGTTGAACGATGTGATAATACATCATACATCATAATGTGATTTCGTGTTGTATATGCTATTTCTCGACTGTTTGGAGACCAATCCAGCGTTAAGTCCTCATTAGGTCCAATTTGGTCAATGGCTGCAATTTTTCCAGTTGAAAGATAAATCACATATATAATCCTGTTCTGCCCGATAAAAGCGATTTTACTATTATCACCTGACCAAACTGGCTTTGAAAATGAATCTGCTAACCCATTTGTAAGCTTTATCCGAGTCCCGTTGTGAATATAAAAAAGCCAAATATCATATTGCCCGCCTCGACCCGAAGTATAGGCAATTATCCCATTCGGACGTACTCTATCATAAATAGACACCATACATCACCCTCTCTAAAGATGCCTTTTGCCTATTTTATTCATGAGAGGAGAATGGGTTCTTTTTTACTACTTTTAGTCTATTTATTTTTCAAAAGATTATCTTAAGAATAGTTTGTCCCTTTTGGCATAGAGTTATAGAAAAAGGAGGGAATCAAGACTATGAATAAAACTTTATCAACTATAAATCTCATTCGATATGTTGTTGCCTATGTGTTTATTACATCTGGTTCACTGAAGCTTTTTAGTCATGAATTACAATCAGTCTTTATGAATCTACCATTACCTGCACCTGAGTTAATCATGTATGTCGTCATTCTTCTTGAAATTGGTTGTGGAATTCTCATCGCCATAAATAAAGAGGTTAAAAAAGCAACAATCCCTTTACTCGTCATTATGGTTGCGGCAATCCTTTTGGTAAAAGTCCCCATTCTACATACAGGTTTCCTACAATTCGCATTTGCAGCGAGACTGGATATCGTTATGCTGGCATTATTATACATTTTATATAATTCACACCACAAATAGATAAAAAATTATCCATATATGGAAACTCCAAGCAGACTGCTAATGCAATCTGCTTATTTTATTAATAAAACATTAAAGAAAAACACTTTCAATCGACACAAAATTAGAAACCTTATAAAATATAGCCCCAAATCAGAATTTTCTTATGTTTGACATAATGAAATAATTTAGATTATTATACCAATATACTATTTTGGAGGTTATGTTATGTCAGGCTATAATAGACAGAATATTGTGGACAGTGTTCCTCAAAAAGGATTCTTCGGACATCCTAAAGGACTATTCACTCTTTTCTTTACAGAATTCTGGGAGCGATTCTCGTATTATGGTATGAGAGCAATTCTCGTATTCTATATGTATTACGAAGTGTCTAAAGGCGGTCTAGGACTTGACCAACACACGGCCCTTGCAATCATGTCAATTTATGGATCACTTGTCTATATGTCAGGTATTATTGGTGGATGGTTAGCAGACCGAATCTTCGGTACTTCTAAAGCTGTATTTTATGGCGGAATTTTAATTATGTTTGGTCATATCGCACTTGCGATTCCAGGTAATCTAACTTTATTCTTTATATCAATGGTTCTTATCGTTCTTGGTACAGGTTTATTAAAACCAAATGTTTCAAGTGTTGTCGGTGAGATTTACAGTGAAACAGATGCACGACGTGATGCTGGATTTAGCATTTTCTATATGGGTATTAACCTTGGTGGATTCCTTGCCCCGTTAATCGTTGGTGAAGTAGGAATGAAGCATAATTTCCACTTAGGTTTCGCAATTGCCGCAGTCGGTATGTTCGCAGGATTAATCATGTTTGTGGTTACAAAGAAAAAAAATCTTGGCCTTGCTGGGACAATTGTTCCAAATCCGCTTGCGCCTGAGGAAAAGAAAAAGGTATATACATGGATTGGTCTTGGAGTTGTCATTCTTGCTATTTTAATTGCTATTGCAATTCCGGCAGGCATCCTTACATTTGATTCCTTTATCGCACTTATTGGTATACTTGGTTTCTTAATTCCTACTATTTATTTTGTCACAATGTACCGTAGTCCAAAAACTACAGATGTTGAACGTTCAAGAATTTTAGCATATATTCCTTTATTCATAGCTGCTGTGATGTTCTGGTCGATTCAAGAACAAGGTGCTACAATTCTTGCCAATTATGCAGACACACGTACACAGTTACATTTTGCAGGTTTTGATATTTCACCTGCATGGTTCCAATCTTTAAACCCATTATTTATTATTATTTTTGCACCTGTTTTTGCATGGTTATGGGTTAAGCTTGGAAATCGTCAGCCTTCTGTTCCAAAAAAATTCTCATTAGGGTTGCTGTTTGCTGGTCTATCATTCCTAGTGATACTATTACCAGCATACTTTGGTGGAACTGATTCATTAGTTAATCCACTTTGGTTAGTGTTGAGCTATTTCATTGTCGTTATTGGGGAATTATTAATTTCACCGGTAGGGCTTTCTGCTACTACGAAATTGGCACCAGCAGCGTTTACAGCACAGATGATGAGTTTATGGATGCTTTCAAATGCTGCTGCTCAAGCTCTTAATGCACAGCTTGTTAAATTCTATACTCCTGAAACAGAAATGACTTATTTTGGAGTAATTGGTGGAGCATCTATTGTTCTAGGTATCCTCTTATTATTCGTATCACCTAAGATTCATAAGTTCATGAAGGGTGTAAATTAATATTCAAAAGACCTGTCCAATTGGACAGGCCTTTTTGTATATTATAGATTTTTTATAAATAGTCTCACAACATCTGCCCCACCGATAAATAAACCGAGTGATGTGCCTAGATTACATAAGACAATAATAAGTAAGATGCGTGTTACTTTGTTATGCCAGAATCCTTTTACACTATAGACATCGGTTGAAAGTGTTTCAAAATCCTTAACACTTGGACGTCGTAAGAAAGCTTGGACAAATCCTGCAATCCATCCTGCAGCAATTAGTGGGTGTAAGACTCCTATAGGTGCCGCAAAAAAGGCAGCCACAATCGTAAGTGGATGTCCTAATGCAATTGCAGCACCAATTGCTGAAAAAGAGCCTGTCCATAAAACAAGGCTTAATGTTTGCTGCAACCCTGCCTCAGGATTTGCAAAAAACGTATAAACAATGACCGCCACGATTAAAATCGGAATTGCCCAACCAATTATTTTTGGCGCTTTTGATTTTGGTGGTAACTGAGTAAGCCTCTTTAAATCATGTTCTTTTTTAATTTCTTCCTGAATTCCTGGCACATGTGCTGCCCCAAGTACGGCTACTACCTTTTCTCCTGGAGCATGTTTGATTTTCTGAGCTAAATACTGATCACGCTCGTCGATGAGTGGCGTTTTTAATTTTGGAAAGCTTGTTGAAAACTCAGTTAACATGGAATTCAACATATCTTTTGACTTCATCTTTTCAAGCTCTTCCTCAGTAATTGTTTCGTTGCTAAAAATACTATAGACAATGGACATCAATAATTTCATTTTCCCAGTAAAACCGACCGCATTCCAAATTCGCGAAAACGTTACTTGAATGTTTCGGTCCGCTAAAACTAATTCTGCCCCTACTTCCTTTGCTGATTCAATTCCTTGTAACATTTCTTGGCCAGCATTAATTCCTAGTTGGCTTGCCATTCGCTTTTGGAAAGAAGAAATCGCTAAGTTCATGAGAAGCAATGTAGCCTTCTTCTCTTTTATGACCTTAAAAATGTCCATTTCCTTCCACTTGTTACCTTCCATCATTGATTGATATCGTTGTTCATCAAGTTCAATACATACTGAATCAGGTTTTTCTGACTCGATAACTTCCTTCACTTGTTCAGCACTGTGCTTAGAAACATGGGCTGTTCCGATTAATATATATTCCTTACCATCTAATTCAATCCTCGTAATATTTTCTTCAGACATAATAGACCATCCTTAAACATTCTCAATTTGTGTATACGTTTAATTTTAAACTAGTATGGCATATATTTAAATTCTTTTATGAAAAATAAACCGTTGCAAGTGTTGAAAACATATATTTCATAAGGAAATGATATACTTACATATAGTAGATTGTTGAAATTGCGAGGGATATATGATGATTAAAATAGTAACAGATAGCTCAGCGGACCTCCCAATTGAGCTTCTTCAAAAATATGATATTACAGTCGTTCCCATGAACGTTTCCATTGGTGGAAAAGATTTTCAAGAAGGTGTGGATTTAACACCACATGAATTCTTTCAAAAAATGTTTGCGACAACCGAACTACCAAAGACTTCACAGCCCTCTCCCGCTACTTTTGCAGAAGCATATTCCAAATTCCCTGCTGAGTCGGAAATTCTCTGTTTGACGATTTCATCGGGGTTAAGTGGCACTTACCAATCTGCCACCATTGGAAAGGACCTTACAGATAATCGTGTAACAGTTTTTGATACGTTAGCAGGCTCGTTAGGTCACGGTATGCAAATAATTAGAGCTGCTGAACTAGCAAACAAAGGACATTCAATTGTTGAAATAATTGATAGCCTCACGGAATACCGTAACAATATGAATATTTACATTTTACTAGCCACTCTCGAAAATATTGTGAAGGGTGGTCGTTTAAGCAAATTCCAAGGTTCGCTTGCAAAACTCCTAAACATAAAGGTTTTATTACGAAGAGGAGAAGGTGGTACCGTAGAAATGTTTGAAAAAGTCCGTGGTAAAAAGAAATCTCAAAAACGTTTACTTGAAGTAATAAAAATATCCAATAAAGACTTTTCCGAAACCATTTTTGGGATAACTCATACAGGTAATATTGAGGAAGCTGAAGCGTTAAAAAATGAAATTATGACCCAATTTCATCCGAAAGAAGTCTTGCTCAATTATATGGGAGCAACAATGGGAACATATGCTGGTAAGGGTGGCATGATTATTTCATATTAAACGAATGTAAAAGGGACCCCTAGCTGTTATGCTGTTAGGTCCCTTTTTCCCTTTATCCTGGGAATGATTTATCATTATTGGCTAGTGAACCTGATGGATTATCATCATGAACATAGTCCTTCACCCAATAATCGGCATTTTTAATTCCAAGCTTCTCTGGATTAAAGACAGGATCAATCCCTGCCTTACGTTGCTTCTCATAGTCCTTCAAGGTAATCAATGCAGGTTTTGCTAATATGAGTATGGCAATAACGTTCAGCCAAACCATTAGTCCCAGTCCGATATCACCGAAAGCCCATGCAAGCTTTGCCTCATTTACCGTCCCATATGTCATAGATGCTAATAAAACAATTTTTAGGATGAACATGGCCACCTTACTGTCCCTACCTCTAATTAAATATGCAATATTTGTTTCAGCCATGTAGTAATATGCCATAATTGTTGTGAAGGCAAAGAAGAATAACGCAATCGCTGTAAATCCAGCACCGAATCCTGGTAATGCTGTTTCTACTGCAGCTTGAGTAAACGCAGGACCTGCTTCAACCGTTTCCCCTAAATTATTTTCAATAAAACTACCATCAGGTGCTTGCACATTGTACATTCCTGTAAATAAAATCATAAATGCAGTAGCCGAACAAACCAATAGTGTATCAATGTAGACTGCCGAAGCTTGAACCAACCCTTGTTTTGCAGGGTGTGATACCTCTGCCGCAGCAGCTGCGTGTGGTCCTGTACCTTGACCCGCTTCATTTGAATAAATCCCACGTTTTACTCCCCAAGAAATTGCCATACCAATAATTCCACCAAATGCTTGCTCTGCTCCAAAAGCACTCTTAAAAATTAAGGCGATTACGGCTGGTAACTGACCAATATTCATAATCATAATGAAAATTGCCATTAAGATATAACCTATTGCCATAAATGGAACCACATACTGTGCAACATTTGCGATCCTTCTAATTCCACCAAAAATAATGGCACCGATTAGCACTACTAAAATAGCTGCAGTTACCCATTTATTCATACCAAAAGCATTGTCTAGCCCAGCAGCAATAGAGTTTGATTGGATTCCTGGCATTAAAAATGCCATAGCTAGAAGGGTAGCAATTGCAAATACAATTCCATACCATTTCCACCCAATCCCTTTTTCTATGTAATATGCTGGTCCCCCTCGATATTGACCATCCTGCTTTTCTTTGTAAATCTGAGCTAATGTTGATTCAATAAAAGAAGTGGCTGCCCCAATAAAAGCAATGGCCCACATCCAAAATACAGCTCCTGGCCCACCAAACGCAATGGCGGTTGCTGTTCCTGCAATGTTTCCTGTTCCAACACGCCCCGATAAGGAAACGGCCAACGCTTGGAAAGAAGAAACCCCTGCATCAGAGCTTTTCCCTTTGAACATTAGGGTTGTCATGTCCTTGATATGCCTTACTTGTAAAAAGCGAGTTAAAATTGAAAATAATAGCCCTACCCCAAGCATTCCATAAATCATGACCGGGCTCCAAAGAATCCCATTTACCCAATCCGCAAAAGCTTGCACATCCATTCCTCCTTTTATTTTTGAATATTCAGCATATTAAAAATTATAGTTCATCCCTATAAACAACTCAACATTATTGTTATATAACACTCCCTTCATATTTAATTATATTGAATAATATATATTCCTTTTTAAGATTAATGTGGAGTTTTTAAAGCTCAATGATATAAATCACTGTAGGGCTTGTAATCCTACTTTATAATGGGAATAGTTAAATGAAGAAAACATTTAAAGGGGCGATTCAAATGAAAAAGGAAATGCTCAACAACTTTATCGAATATATTGAGGAAAAACTTACAAAGCGTGTTATCTTTAAAGAAGGTGGAAGTACTATCTTTGTACTAAATTTTATGCCAAATCAAGAATTACCTCCCCATAAGCACCCAGGTTCAAATGTTTATCTACTTGTTCTTAGTGGCGAGGGTACCTTTTCAATTGATGAGCAGGAAGTCAAAGTGAAAAAGAACGATGTGATTGTTTGTAATGGAGATGAGAGTTTAAGCTTTGTTAATAATGGCACTGAAAATGTGAGTTTATATGTTACTCTTACAAAAATTCCAGATGAGAGATATGCTCAAGATGTCTAAATCAAAAACACCTGCCACCGTTTTTCCAACGGTTCTGGCAGGTATTTTAAGTTTACGTAAGTCTTACGTTGTATGTAGTAAATCACTTTTAATGATGAATGGACATTAAAAGTCTAGGAAAGACTTCCCTCATAAGTTTGGTTTCTACCATTTTCAGGCTTCCAAATCTTATAATTACCACTTAATGCAAGCATGCTAAATAAGTACAGACAGTTATCGTAATAGCGTCTTACCCCTTTACGTACAGGTGTGTTCCAAAATAAATCCACAGTCTCTTTTGCAAACGGACCATCAACTGTTGCTAAAGAAGCCATCGCATTTGTAGCAATTAATCCTACAGGATGAAGGGATTTTTCATCAAATGGCTCACCATCAACTTTATAACGTCGATAATCTTCAGGATCTTTGTCAGCAAAGAATGTTTGTATTTTATCTGCTTCTGCCTTCGCCCACTCATTGCTACCAAACCACTCCACATCAAGCCCAATATTAGCTGCTACTCGGTAGGAATCACTGAAGAAGTGACCAAAACCTCTAATATGATTCGGTGTTCCATCGTAGTGCGCATACTCAGGAGCTAACCCTGTCACAGGATGGCAAGCAAGCTTTAGATATTCTCTACTTGCAGTAGCTGTTTCCTTCCAAAATTGTCGGTCCTCTGGATAAGCCCAAAGTGCAAATAACTCATAAAAATGAGGTAGATGGTAGGATGGATCTGAAAATTCACAATCCGGGATAAACTTAATAAGTTTATTGTCTGGATTCCACATTGGAAAACCATCATTGTTTTCACCTTTATGAATACAATCTTTTAGTAGTTCTTTTGCTTGGACACTATAATTAAATGGTTCTTCCCGGTCACCCCAACGATGTGAAGCAAAGAATAATGCTAATGCAAAAAACTCTTCTCCATCTGGTGCTGGCCCGTATGCATTCTTTTTACCATCAAGGCCACAGGACCAAGCGAAATATCCGGCGTGAACACCTTCAGTCATATACATATTTTTCTTTGCCCAGTACCAGATACGGTTGAATTCCTCTTGCTTATCAAGCTGTACAGCCATCATCATCCCGTAGGACATGCCTTCTGTACGTACGTCATTATTACCTGTATCAACTAGATAGCCGCCACCATCCTCACTCTCATAATAAATCTTTGTATCTTCATCCCCATAAAAGATTTGATTCCAAGTGTCCTCAAGACGAGCTTGGACCTCTTCCTCTGAATACCCGTATTCCTTAAACAAGTTCCGATATTCACCTGTATAAAATGCCCCTTTTGTCATTTGAACCTCTCCCCTTCTACGAATCTTTTAAATCGCTTTCAAATTTATCGACTCGATTTTCTCCTTCTCAATAGATAGCACCCAATCCTTTCTATTCACTGTGGCAAATTACCACTGTTTTATTCATTTTCTTAACACTAGATTACATAGTTATCTAAAGTTTGTCTAGATGATAGACAAAGTAAATCTAAATAAAATGCGCTTTTATATCAAAAAGCACCTGCCAGTGCCGTTGTTGAAAACGGAGGCAGGTGCTCATTCATTAATTCATTACCCATTTATCTTTCATAAACATAAATCTCCCAATCACAAAGAAGATAATCATACAAACGATGTAGCTACCAAATGCAAGTAGAATATGTTCATAGTTAATAATTCCGAACATCAATTCTTTTAATAAAGTAAACAAATTCATAATCGGTACAAGGAAATGAAAAGTTGTAAGTTCGTTCACTCCAACCCCAACTATAATCATTGCAGGGAACATCGCAATCATCATAATAGGGCTACTATAGCTTCCAGCTTCCTTAATCGTCTTTGCAACAATACTTGTAATCATGATTAATGATGACGTGAATGCAGCGTAGATAATCGATAGTAAAATCGCGAGTCCAATGATTAAATAAGCGTCATCACCAAACGATACGGCATTTTTTAGGTATTCAGTAAACAAATTAATTTCCAACGCAACTACACCCAATGTAATAATGCCTATCACTGAACCAATTGTGGCAATCGTTAGCCATTTTGCAAATAGCAAGGTAGATCTTTTAACCGGTGTCATTAAGAGAGCTTCCATTGTTTTCTTCTCTTTTTCCCCTGCAAATAAGTCTGATGCAGAAGGTCCAGAACCAACACCAATTGCAACAGATAAGATTAAGGGAATTAAAAATGCAAGCATTTCAACATTTGGATCCTCATTTGTAAGCTCGATTTGTTCAACTGCAAATGGCTGCATAACTGACGGATTAACCCCGTCTTTCTGAAGATTCTCAGCTACAACTGTTTTTTCAAAAACCGCTAAAGCATTCATGATAATCGCATTTAATTGAGTAGACTTTTGACTAAATGAATCCCCAATCAACGTTACTGAAGCTTCTTCCCCATTTTGAGTAGCCTCAATGAAATTCGGTGTTAATTGTAATCCGCCTTGTGCATCCCCGTCTTGAATGGTTTGTTCCAGATTGGAAGATTTAATTAGGTCTACATTCTCTACTCCTGAAAAAATTCGTTCTGCTTCATTCATGGAAGACTCTTCGATTGCAAGCTGATACGTTTCGCCTTCCCCATCTGACATCATATTTTCATAGAAAAACGTCATTCCTGACATCATAAGAATTGGTAATAGGACAGTAAGTATTAGTGTCCGACGATCTCTAAAGCAATCTTTTAGTTCCTTTAAATATATTTTACGAAGCATATGTCTCGTTCCCCCTAACAAGTTTACTCATGAAAATATAGTTTAAATCCTGACTTCCTTCTAATTTATAAAGCTCCTTTAAATCCCCATGGTAGACAAGCTCTCCCTTGTGCATCATTGCAACTGAATCACAAAGCATGGATACTTCCTCCATGATATGACTTGAGAAAACTATCGTCTTGCCTTCCCGTTTCAACTGGTGAACAAGCTGTCTGAATACATTTGAAGAAGTAATATCTAAGCCGGTAGTCGGTTCATCAAAAAGAATAATTTCAGGATTATGAATAAGTGTTCTCGCAATCGCTACCTTCTGTCTCATTCCTTTAGAGAATCCACCGACTTTACGATTCAGGTAATCTCTCATTCCAAACATTCGAGCTAATTCATCAATCCTTACTTTTGTTTCATGCTTACCTAATCCATAAAGAGCAGCAAAATACTCTAAATTCTCACGGGCTGTTAGACGATCATACAAGCCGGTTTCACCACCAAATAAGACCCCTATTCTTCTTTTCACTTCCTCTGGATTTTTCTGTGTATCATACCCAGCCACTTTTACATTGCCATCTGTTGGAGTTAAAAGAGTTGCAATAGTTCGAAGGAGTGTTGTTTTTCCAGCTCCATTTTCCCCTAATAAGCCAACCACTTGCCCTTTTTCAACAGAAAATCTCACATGTTTTAATGCGGTTATAGAAGTCTTTTTATCTTTAAATCTTTTTGTCACTTCATTGATTTCAATCATATTTTCCACCTCGTCTTGTTCTTATGTCTTAATCATAGCCGTACCTCCCTATAAAATCTCTAGTTATGTCGCGAATGTTCCATTTTTTGTCGCGAATAGGCCAAATTTCCCTATAAAGGTGTTAAAATAGAAAGATACTATATTTGGAAATGACAAGTATTACATGCATATTTTGTGAGGTCGATTTAACTATGAAGGTTGGTCTTGTGGATGACCGTTTAATTGATTTGGATAAGTTAAAAGCAATTGTGAGTGGTATTCCTGATGTTGAGATTGTCTTTTCTACCTTATCTGCAGAGGAAGCTTACCAACAAATAAAAAAAGAAGAAATTGATTTATTAATTGCCGATATTGAGATGCCAAATTTGTCAGGATACGAACTTGCCGATATCATTCACACTCATGCACTTAATATTTCTGTGATTTTTGTAACCGCAAGTAGCGGTTATGCCGTCCATGCATTTGAACTTAATGTCCATGATTATATAATGAAACCTTATCCGAAGGAACGCTTAGTGAAATCGATTGAGCGATTACTTGAAAAAACAAAGTCGGCTGAAATTCACGGTAGGTTGTATTTAAAACAAAAGAACGAAATACATATTCTCCAAAAGAAGGACATTATTTTTATTGAACGTTCAGGTCGGTCAACGACCATTTTTACAAAGTCAGGACCCATTAAAACCTATCAAACTCTTAATGAGTTGGAAGGGGAATTGCGCGAAAGAGACTTCATTCGGTCTCATCGTTCGTTCATCATCAATATTCACTATGTAAAAAACTTCTCACTCTATGCGAAAAATTCCTATATTGTCACGTTTGAAGGAATCGAAGAACAAGCAATGATTACAAAGGAAAAAGTAGACTTTTTACAGCAAAATTATTTTTAGTGGTTGTTAAAATGGAGGGGAAAATGGACGAAGAAAATATATGTGGTTCATTTTCACCAGATTTTTTAACTCCCTTAAAGGGTGGCGTAATAATGTATTGGGGCATCACAATAGTTGTAGGGATTTTAAGCCTTTATTTACTGATATCGCGAATATCAACTTCAAAAAAATTGAAATCTTTGTTAGAAGAGGCCAAACAATTTGACGAACAGCGTGCTCAATTTAATGAAACCTTTCGGATTGTCCGCAGTGAACGCCATGACTTTTTAAAGCATGTATCCGCGATACATTTTATGCTTGAAAATGGAAAGAACGAGGAAGCAAAACGATATTTGGATGAATTGGTTGAAGGCTATAAAGAAACAAACCTTTCAATCAAGGGCGAACGTGGTGTGGTTGTAGGTATTCTCCATCAAATGTATCGTAAAGCGAGAGCACTTAATATTGACATTGTATATGACTTTGATTTACCACTCTCTACTTTGCCATTATCAGATCAACAAATCATTGCTTTAATCGGAAATTTGTTATCAAATGGTATAGATGCTTGTGAAGAATGGCAGAAAAAATATACCCAACAATCATTTCTTACTCTTCAATTCTTCAAGCGAAGTGGCTTGTTTATCTTGCAATGCAAAAATAGCTCCCTGCCGATTCCAGCAGATGTACTTGATCATCTGTTCGTGAACTTCGGAAAAACGACAAAAGGAGAGGGTCATGAAGGACTCGGCACAAAGCTAATCCAAGATATTATTGATGAATCAAATGGATTTTTAGACTTTGTATATAAGGAAGAAGAGTTTACAGTCAAAATGAAAATACCAGCAATAAAAGGTTAAAAAGGGGGAAATCATCCAATTGGACGATTTCCCCTTTCTCAATTCCTCCGCCCGATTTGCTCGCCGAAGGCTTTAATTTTTGGCTAATGTAGGTTTTACACCCGATTTCGGTTTTTGTTTTCCGGTTATATCCTCTTCCTGTTTTGCACGTTTGATAAAGAATGCAAGAATTAATGCAAATAGAACTAAGAAAGTGGAAACAAAGAAGGTAAAATTAATGCCGTCAAGCATTCCCATTAGTTGAAATTCAACCATTTGCGCTTCGGTTGGTTGTCCTTGAAGACCCTTTACTAAATTCGATATAGTAGACTCTTCTTTTAAAGACATTAACGTAATTAGTAATCCTGTTCCAATCGCGGCAGAAACCTGGTTCAATGTATTGTTCACCGCTGTACCATGTGGATAAAGATTTCTTGGCAGCTGGTTCAAACCATTTGTTGAAACTGGCATAAAGACCATGGACATTCCAAACATTCTCACAGCATGTAAAACAACAAGATGCATGTAAGAAGTATCAACTGTTAGCTGGCTAAATAAATAAGTTGTTACGGTGGTTATAGCTAATCCGGTGGTTGCTAAAATACGTCCACCAAATTTATCAAAAAGCCTACCATTGATAGGTGACATAATCGCATTTAATATTGCACCTGGTAAAAGCAATAGCCCTGTTTTCATTGGAGAAATACCAAGAATCGTTTGTAAATAGATAGGGAGAAGTAAAAATCCCGAAAACATCGCCATGTTGACAACCATGGTAATCACTGAAGCTAACGCAAACATAGGATAACGATAGACTCCAAAGTTCAACATTGGAATGTTAAGTTTTGACTGACGCAGAATAAACCAAGTTAAAGCGATGACTCCAATAATGATGGTGCCATAGACATATGGACTTCCCCATCCCTTGTTGCCGGCAGAACTGAATCCATATAACAAGCCACCAAAACCTATACTTGATAACACTAAGGAAAAAAAGTCGAGTCGAAGTGAAACTTTTTCTTTTTTATCCTTCAGCATAATAAATCCAAGAATGAATACAATGGCTGCAATCGGAGTAATAAAATGGAAGAGCATTCTCCAATCATAGTGCTCAATGATCCATCCGGATAGGGTTGGTCCAATTGCTGGTGCGAACATAAGGATTAGTCCGAAAACCCCCATTGCCGCTCCCCTTTTTTCAACCGGGAAACTGACTAACATTACATTCATAAGTAGAGGCATCATAATGGCTGAACCTGATGCTTGAATCATCCTGCCTATAAGTAATATTGAAAAAACATGTGCAGTACCCGATAGAATTGTACCGATTGTAAATAATCCCATGGCTACTAAAAATAATCGCCGAACCGTGTATTTTTCAATTAAAAATGCGGTCGTTGGAATTAAAACACCATTCACTAACATAAAGCCTGTCGTTAACCATTGAACGGTCGGTGGATCAACCTTGAGTTCCGTCATAATAGAAGGCAGCGCGACATTTAATAATGTATTGTTTAAAAATGAAATAAAAGCTCCCACCATCAAAACGGAAAGGATACCGTATTGAGGTCGTATCTGTTTTTCTGAAAAGTCCATACCTATTCCCCCATTAGACGTTCAGTTCATAATTTTATACTACAGTTTTATAAGTCATAAGATATATCATATAACATGCATTTTGGGTTTGCAATGAAAATGTTTACATTGTCATAAACACCTTAATGTATTGCACCAAAGGCTTTACCTTTGTTCAGTTACCACCAAATACTGTTAGAACATACTAAGGTTATAGGTCTTTGATAAAAGCTCAAGTAACCTAATCCCAGCGATACTATTACCTTTATCATCTAAGGCTGGGCCAAATATTCCGATACCAAATTTACCCGGCACTGCACCGAGGATACCGCCAGATACACCGCTTTTTGCAGGTATACCAATCTTTATCGCAAATTCTCCTGATGCATTGTACATACCACAAGTCACCATAAAGGTTTTGCAAATTCTTGCTATATTTGCTGGCATGATTGGTTTGCCGGTCTGCGGATTCACACCGTCCATCGCAAACACAATTCCTATCCTTGATAAGTCAAGGCAATTCATTTCTATTGCACATTGCTTTGTATAAAGGTCAATAAGTTGCTCCACATCTTCCTCGATGATATGATGCTGTTTTAAAAAATAACATAAAGCTCGATTGAGATGTGCAGTTTCAAATTCGGATTGCGCAATTTCTTCATTATAATAAATGGATTCATTCCCCGCCAATTCACGTACAAATGTTAGCAGTCTTTGAAACCTCTCATCCACTGATTTTCCCTTTATCATATGAGTAACAGCAAGTGCACCAGCATTAATCATCGGATTCAATGGCTTAGATGGAGCCATCGTTTCAAGCTTTGCAATAGAGTTAAATGGGTCTCCTGTCGGCTCCATACCTACCCGGTCGAAGACATATTCTTTGCTTCTATCCATCAAGACAAGAGCAAGAGTAATGACTTTGGAGATGCTCTGGAGGGAAATCTTCTTTTCAATATCTCCGGCAGAATAACAACGCCCATCTGGGTAGGTAACTGCAATAGACAAATCATTTGGATTTGCTTTTCCGAGTGCTGGTATATAGTCTGCTACTTTCCCTTGTTTTGTAACAGTGCGCGCTTCTTTTACCAATTCTTTTAATTCATCACTTGATTGACAAGGCATCTTCATCACCATTAATAGTATTCACTAAATGGTTTTCTACTATTAATAATATGGGATAATTTAATGAATTCACTTTTATACAATATACTTTAAAAAGGGGTGATTTCACCTAAAAAAAGAGACAAGACACTCTGTCTCATCTCCTTGAAGGTTATTACTTGTATACATTACTTGACCGCTTACTTCTGTCACTACAGTTTTCAAATTGAAGGGATTATTTATTTTCCATCCACTCTGGCTTTCCAAAGCCTTTGAATTCTTCGTCAATCACTTTTTCAAAATCTTCAGATTCGACAACTGATTTAATATCTTTCGCTAACTGCGAATCATTATTTTTTGCGCTGATTGCAACTACATTTCGGTAAGAATCAGACATATCTTCAAGTGTAAGTGCATCTAGTAAATTCATTTTTGCAGCTAATGCAAAGTTACCAGGAACAGCAGCCAAATCTGCACTTTCCACAGAACGTGGTAATTGACCTGCTTCAATTGGTTGGAATTTTAAATTCTTTTTATTTTCTTCAATGTCTTTTTCTGAAACAGTTAAAGGATCAGCATCTTTAGCGATTGTAATCAGTCCTGCATCACGTAAAGTGTTTAAAGCACGCGCTGCATTTGTTGGATCATTCGGAAGTGTTACAGTAGAGCCATCTTTTACTTCATCGATTGATTTATAAACGTTTGAATAAATTCCCATTGGTGCTGTTGGAACATTAATTAATGCTGTTAAATCCATGTTGTTTTCTTTTTCAAAGTTTTCTAGGTAAATGGTGTGTTGGAATAAGTTAGCTTGAATGTCTCCATTGTCTAACGCTTTATTTGGTTGGATATAATCACTAAATTCCACGATTTCAACTGTGTATCCAAGCTCTTCAAGACCTGGCTTAAGTGCCTTTTTTGCCATGTCACTATATGGCCCAGCTGTTGCACCAATTTTAATGTCTTTTGATTCTGCAGGAGAATCTTTCCCTTCATCACCATTACTTGCACTGTTTCCACATGCTGTAATCACAAATGCCACTACTAGTAAAACAATACCTGTTATCCATTTCTTCATTGTTTCTTCCTTCTTTCTACTTTATTGTGTGTTATCTTTTATCTACTACCTTGGCGATGAAATCACCAAGGAGTTGGATGACTTGAACTAAAATTATTAAGATTATTACTGTTGCAAACATAATGGTGTTATCATAGCGATAATAACCAAATCGAATGGCTAAGTCTCCGATACCTCCACCTCCGACAGTGCCGGCCATGGCTGAAAATCCAATTAAACTAATGAGCGTTAAGGTTAGGCCTGAAATAATTCCTGATCTTGCTTCAAGAAGCAAAACATCCTTTATAATCATCCAAGGGGTAGCACCAGCAGCAATCGCCGCTTCAATTACACCTCGGTCAATTTCCCTTAAAGCCGTTTCCACAATTCTTGCAAAGAATGGAATTGCAGCGACTGAAAGAGAAACGGACGCCGCCGTTGGCCCAATTGTCGTACCCACGATAAAATTCGTAATTGGAATTAAGGCAACTAACAAAATAATAAAAGGAATGGAACGAATCAAATTCACAACAAAACCTAGTATATTTTGAATAGAACGATTTTCTAAGAATAGCCCTTTATCCGTTACATATAGCAGGATTCCAACTGGAAGGCCGATTACAACCGAGATAACTAATGAGATAGCAATCATATAGATTGTCTGGAAAAACGCTGTATTGATATCAGGGAGCAACTCCACGAGATGATTAAAATCAATGCCCATCACGTAACACCTCCACTTGTGCAGCACGATCTTCAATATATTTTAATGCTGATTTAATTTCTTCCTTATTACCTCTTAACTCCATAATAAAAATACCGAGCGGTGATTCTTGAATGTATTCAATCGAACCGTGTAGGAAATTCCCTTTAACATTGAAGGCTTGTAACATATCTGAAATAACACCTTCACCAGCAACTTTTCCTTTAAAGGTTACCTTCACAATTGGCCCCTCACAGGAATTGAGGATGACTTCAGGTATATCAAAGGAAACAACACTTTCAATAAATTCCTTCGTTAATTCAGCGTCTGGACTAGCAAAAACATCGTATACAGAACCTTTCTCAATTACCCTCCCGTCCTGCATAATCGCCATTCTGTTGCAAATTTCTTTGACTACATCCATTTCATGTGTAATCAGGACGATTGTAATTCCTAATTCCTTATTAATTTTTTTTAATAGCTTTAAAATTGATTTTGTTGTCGTTGGATCCAATGCAGAGGTTGCTTCGTCACAAAGTAAAACCTTTGGATCGTTTGCAAGTGCTCTTGCAATCCCGACTCTCTGTTTTTGACCACCACTTAGTTGTGAAGGGTAGACATCCTTCTTATCTAATAGACCGACCATTTCGAGCAAGTCTTCAACTCGTTTCTTAATTTGCTCTTTTGGAAGATTAGCTGCCTTTAAGGCAAAAGCGATGTTTTCAAATACCGTTTTTTGACTGATTAAGTAAAAATGTTGAAAAATCATTCCGATTTTCAAACGGGCGATACGCAGTTCACTACTTTTTAGAGATGTAAGATCCATTCCATCGACTAAAATATTTCCTGAAGTTGGACGTTCCAACAAGTTGATACAGCGCAGCAAGGAGCTTTTTCCAGCTCCAGAGTACCCAACAATTCCAAAAATCTCACCGGATTCTATTTGTAACGAGACATTATCAACTCCTGTGACGGTCCCGTTTTTTGTTTTATATATCTTAGAAAGGTTCTGAATTTCAATCATATAAAATACCTCATTTGTTACGAAAGTTTTATAAAACGCAAAAATGCCTCTTTCACACTGAAAGAGGCATCGAAATTCAAAAGTCTATCTCGCCTTATCTTTCAGAATGAAATCATTCTGCCGGAATTGGCACCTTCCCATTATGGGGGTTGCCGGACGTCGTAGGGCCAAGTCCCTCGGTCGCTCTGGATAAGTTTGATTATTTATTAAATTTAATATAGTTAGATACTACTAGTCATTTAGTATTTTGTCAATAATATTATTTAACTATCTAAATATCATTTATCGCTTCCATCCTTATCGTTTCACCGAAAAAACCTTTTGAAAAATATTATTTTGAAAAACAAATAGCCCATTCCCAAGAATGGGAAGGGCTATGACTAACTACTTAGTGCAAGATGCTGATACGCAATATCCATGTTCTTCTTTAGTTCTTCCGGATTGTCGTGGTAAACAACCTTTCCTTTACTTAAAATATAGACATCATCGGCAATTCGTAATGCAGTTGAGATATTTTGCTCAACTAGAAGCATTGACATTCCGGATTCTTTTAATTTGAGAAGTACGTCCATCACTTCACTTACCATTAAAGGAGATAGACCTTCTGTCGGCTCATCAAGCAAAAGGATTTTTGGATTTCTCATCAAAGCTCTACCAATTGATAGCATCGATTGTTCTCCACCACTTAATGTACCAGCATGAGATTTTTCACGTTCCTTTAAGCGCGGAAAATAATGGAAGATTTTCTCTAAATTCCAATCTCCCTTTTTCTTATCGGCAAAAACAGTGAGATTCTCTGTCACAGTTAGGTTAGGAAAAATTCTTCTTCCCTGTGGGACAATCCCAATTCCCTTTTTGGCAATTTGATGACTTTGGAGTGGTGCAATGTTTTGACCTTCAAATAGGATTTCTCCCTGAACTTTTTTAACAAAGCCAATAATCGAATGCATCGTCGTTGTTTTCCCCATCCCATTTCTTCCGAGTAAGGTCACGACCTGACCTTCTTTTACTTCTAGATTTACCCCATGAAGGATGTGACTTGAGCCATAGAAGCTATTAACTTCATTTAGTTTAAGCATGTGCAGCCTCCTCCCGCCCTAAGTAAATTTCCTTAACCTCTTCATTTTCACGAACTGCTTCTGGCGCACCATCTGCAATCAATCTTCCGGTATGAAGTACAATCACACGGTCCATGTTTCCGAACAACACATCGATATCATGTTCAATCATGCAAATTGTAACTTCTTTTGGAAGCTTATTAATAAGGGCAATAATTTGGTCGGTTTCTACCTGGGACATACCTGCAGTCGGCTCATCTAAGAGAAGGAGCTTTGGCTTTCCAGCAATAGCCATAACAATTTCAATTTGTCTCTGAACACCATAGGATAGCTCTTGTACCTTTATATCACTATATTCTTCAAGATTCCATTCCTGTAAAAGTGCATCTGTTTCTTCATGTAGACCACGATAGTTTTTAAGATTTACCTTCTTCCACCAATGAGTGTGCTCTTTTCTCATTTTCTGTAAAACAAGTAGAACATTCTCTTTAACCGTTAATCCAAACATCAGATTGTTCTTTTGAAACGTTCGAACAATACCGTTCACCGTTCTTTTGTAATTTGGAACCTTTGTAATGTCCTGTTCAAAATACGTAATGGTCCCTCCAGTAGGGTTTAAGTCTCCCGCAATCATATTGAAAAAGGTTGTCTTTCCGGCACCATTTGGACCAATTAATCCGACGCGCTCACCAACTGAAACCTTTAATGTAATATCTTCAATTACTTTTAACCCTCCAAAATGCTTTGATAGACTTTGGATTGATAGAATCGTTGTCATCACATACCCCCCTATCCATTCATTTTTGATTGCTGTTTAATAGGCTCGATCGATTGCTCGATATATTCTCCCTTTACAGGTTGGGGCTTTGTTTTAACTAAGCTTCGTGATAGACCTGAAAATAGCCCAGCGATTCCTGAAGGTGCAAAAATGGTAAACAGAATGAAGGCTGCACCAATAATCATCATCCAGCTTTCCGTGTAAGAACTAATAATTGTCTCTAACACAACAATAAACGCCGCTCCAATAACAGGTCCCCAAAGTGTGCCTGCTCCTCCAACTAGAACCATAATTAGCACTGATCCAGATACAGTCCAATACACATCTGTCGGGGCAACGAAGCCATTGAAGAATACATATAAACTTCCTGCTAATCCCCCTAGAGTACCTGCAATTAAAAAACTAATATTTTTATAAAAAGTTGTGTTATAGCCAATTGATTTCATTCGATCTTCATTTTCTTTTATCCCAATGAAGACATACCCAAGTGGGGAGTGAAGTAGTCTGTTAATGACAACCATGACAATCGCAAATACCACTAATGTAAAGTAGTAAATAAACACTTGGTTGGAAAGGATAAAATCTCCAAACAGACTGGGAGCAGGAATCCCTGAAAGACCATTTGATCCACCAGTTACATCTGTCCATTGATAAATGATTGAGTAAACCATTTGGGAGCATGCTAGTGTTAGCATCAAAAAATAGAAACCGTGTGCTTTTGTAGATACAAAGCCAATTAAAATGGCTAGCAGAAATGCAAGCAGCATTCCAATTGCAATCGTAAGAAATACATTTGTTGATAAATGACTTGCGGCTAGCCCGGTAGCATAAGCACCAGCACCGAAGAATGCAGCATGACCTAAGGAGACCAAACCTGTCTGACCAACCAATATATTTAAACTAATCGCAAAAATCCCAAAGATAAAAATTTCTGTAAAGATGTTTACGTAATAGAGAGAAACGAAAAATGGGGCAGCAACCATTAATAGGAATAATAAACTACCTTTGATCCATTGTTTACCCATTTAAGCCCTCCTTCCTATCAATCCTTGCGGACGGATAATTAATACAGCAGCCATTAAAGCAAATGTAATGATTAAGCTTAATTCGGGAACATAGAACCGACTGAACGTTTCGACCATGCCTACTAAAAGACTGGCGACTATCGTACCAGACACAGACCCGAGTCCTCCTACTACAAGAACAACCAGTGATAAAATTAAGATATTAAATTCCATTCCCGGGGACACTCCTAGTATAGGTGAACCTAATACTCCACCGATTCCAGCTAAAAAGCTTCCAAAGAAAAAGACGAGTGTAAAAACGAGATGGATGTTAACGCCTAGACCCCCAACCATTTCTTTATCAGATAAACCTGCACGGATGACGGCACCCCATTTTGTTTTTTCCTGTGTATACCACAGGGTAAGAGCAATCAAGATTCCTACAACAATTAAGGCTAAACGGTACGAAGGGATCATATTCCCCATAATCTCAACCGACTGGCTTAGGAAAGCCGGTGGGGTAACGGTCATAATGTTTTTTCCCCATATGATTGAGAAGAGATCATGGAAGATGTAAGCAAGACCAAATGTTAACAATACCTGTGATAGGTGGCCAAGCTTATATGTAGGCCGAAGTAATACGACTTCTAATATCAAGCCGATGATGGCAATAATAAAAGGTACAATCAATAGTGCAACCCAAAATGGCAATCCTGATTTTACTACGATTGAATAGCCAATATATGAACCTAATAAATATAGAGAGCCATGCGCTAAATTTAGCACTCCCAAAATACCAAAGACGAGACTTATCCCACATGTAATAATGAAAAGGAGAAACCCGTAGCTTAATGCATTCATTAATTGCAAAACGAAAGTATCCATATTACCTCCCACTATCAGTTGAAAGAAAGAGGCAACAAAGGAAGCTTGCCTCTTTCATTACTCTTATTTTCTTATTTTCCTGGGTCTACAACTTCCGGTACAGTATCGATTACTTTATTTTCCGTTTTGTCACCATCTAGGTATGTTTCGACAATATAGAGATTTTGAATAATTTGATGAGTATCCTGATCAAACTTGATTGGTCCTCTTGGGCTATTAAGCTCAACTTTTGAAATTTCCTCTACTAATTTATCAGGATCTGAAACGTCACCATTTAATGCTTCAATTGCTTTTGCCATTATTGCTGCTGCATCATATCCTTCTGCAGATTCGATACTTGGTCTAGCATTGTATTTTGCTTCATATGCTTCAACGAACTTTTTGTTTTCAGGAGTATCTAAGCTATAATCCCAGAAGATTGAAGCAATGATACCCTCTGGAGCAGTTCCTTGCTGTGGGCGAGTATCTTCTGCTGTTAGCCATCCTGAACCAATTAAAGGAATCTTTCCTTTCAAACCATATTGTTCGTATTGTTGAACGAAACGAATCGCATCTGTACCAGCAAAGAATGCATAGATTCCATCAATGTCATCACGATTCATTTTTGCTAGGTAGGAAGAGTAGTCATTATTTCCTAGTGGAGCGAACACTTCTTCTACAATTTCTCCACCAGCTGCAGTATAAGCTTCTTTAAACGCAGCAGTAGCTTCATGACCAAATGCGTAGTCAGCAGCTGTTAAATAGATTTTTTTACCAATATTGTCATATGCCCATTGGCCCATAGAGTGGCCAATTTGGTAGGAAGAGAATGACGAACGCCAGATATAATCACTGCGCTTTGATCTTGTTAAATCGTTTCCACCTGCATGTGATACAAGGAATGGTAATTTATTCTTATCCACCTCATCACGAATTGCATAGGCAACCGCAGTACTGATTGGACCCGTTAAAATGTCAATTTTGTCCTGCTCCATTAATTTACGTAATTTACGTAATGAAACTTGTGGGTCTGCCTCTGTGTCTTCTTGAACAATTTCAATTTTCTTACCAGCGACTTCCCAGCCGATTTCTTCAAAATAAAGTTCCATACCATTCATGACATTCTCACCTAATGATGCGTATACACCTGTAGATGGTAATAAAGCTCCAATTTTAATTGGATCGTCACTTTTAGAATCAGTAGTAGTTGATTCTTCATTTTCTTCTTTTTTGTTATTTTCCGAAGTTGTACTGATTGCTCCTGAGCTACACGCTGAAAGTAATAGTACAAACGCCAACATCATTAACCAATTTCTTTTTACTAGTTTCATCTGTTACCCTCCCTTTATTGGAAACGCATTCATTTTGACCCTCTTTGTTGAAAACTCACAATAGCCTAACAGTCTAATTTATGTATTAAAAACCCCCTTTCGGTCTCATCCAATATGCCTTAGCGTATCTACCCGATTTTTTGGGCTTGTGAGATTATTTGTAGGTGAATCCTACTAGGCAAAAATTAATATTCTGAATATTATTATAGTTATTACTATTGAAATATTCAATATATATTTATTACTTTCAATAAAAAAACGTAATAAATTTTTCGTTATATGACATAAAAAAATCGAGGATGTTTAAAATAAAGGCCCGGCAACTGCCGAGCCTTTATTCAACTAGACCTCTATTATTCCAATATAAACAGCAAATTTTATCCAATTGAATAACAGATTCACTGACTTTTCTCTGAAAAATTCGTAGGTTTATTTTTATTACGTTAATTTACCTTCCGTCAATATAATGTTTATTGTCGTAATTTAAAACGTTGCATCTTTCCAGAAGCAGTTTTTGGGATTTCTTCCATAAACTCTATGACTCTAGGATACTTATAAGGTGCTAAGTTTGCTTTTACATAGGATTTCAGTTCAGCCTTCAATTCTTCCGATGGGGTAACCCCTTCTTTAAGAACAATGCAGGCTTTTGGAAGATCCAGATTATCCTCTGTTTTCACGCCAATTACTGCTACCTCAAGCACGGAGTCATGCTTAAGTAGAGTTGCTTCTACTTCAACAGGTGATACCCAAATTCCGCCGACCTTCAACATGTCGTCAGAGCGTCCGGAATACCAAAAATACCCTTGTTCATCCTTATAATATTTATCACCAGTGTACATCCATTCGCCATGGAACTTCTTCTGATTTTCAGCAATATTTGCCCAGTAACCGCCAGTTAGACTTTCACCTTTGATGACTAGGTCGCCGACTTCATTTGGACCAACCTCCTGACCGTCATCATTAACAATTTTTGCCCCATAACCTGGAACAGGCTTCCCAGTACTTCCAGGTCGGATATCGCCAACTCGGTTCGAAACAAAGATATGTAAAGCTTCAGTCAATCCTATTCCGTCTAAAATATCAAGATTAAAGAGTTGCTTCCATTTGTTCACAAATGTATCAGGGAGAGCCTCACCTGCAGATACACAAACTCTTACAGAGGACAAGTCAGGAATTTTACCTGTTCGCTCTACATAATTAATCAAACTACCATAAAGCGTTGGAACACCAAAAAAGATCGTTGGTTTTGTCTTTTCAAGTGTTTCAAACACTTTATCAGGCGTAGGACGATCCTTTAAAAGTACTGTTGTACCTCCTGCTCCTAATGGGAAATACATCCCGTTTCCAAGCCCATACGCAAAGAAAAGCTTTGAAGCAGAAAAGGTAACATCATTTTCATTCATCCCCAAAACTTGTTTAGCATACGTGTTCAGTGCTGCTTCCATGCTTCTTTGGTGGTGAATAACACCTTTTGGATTCCCGGTACTACCGGAACTATATAGCCAAAATGCAGGGTCATCCTTCACTGATAAGAACGACTCAAGCTCAGTTGAAGCATTATTTATAAATTCGTGGTAATCAATTTCATTCGCATCTACGGATGTGTTTTCTGTAACGACGATAACATGTTGAAGAAAGACAAATCGTTCTCTATTTGCCTTAATTTTGCTCCAAAGATCCTCGTGTATGACAAGCACCTTTGAACGACTGTGGTTTAGTAGATATTCATAATCTTGGGGCTGTAACATGGTGTTAGTTGGAATTGGAAGTGCACCAATTTTTACTGCTCCAAAAAATGAAATGATATTTTCAGCAGTGTCATGCATTACCATTAGCATGCGATTTTCATTTTCTACACCTAAGCCTTTGAGAGCGTTTCCAAATTGGTTAACCCGATAAAGAAGCTCTTGATAAGTGACTTGTTCATCCCCACTTACGATTGCTACTTTCTGTCCTAATCCGTTTCGTACATTTTCTTCAATAAATCTATCGGCTGCATTGTACTTCGTTGCGATTCCCTTTAAATCCGAAGCTACTTTTATCACAATTTTCCTCCTTACCTATCTGATAGATAGTGAAATTTCATATGGGGGAGGTAAATGATCACCTCCACCCTTTCGGAGTCATTCGTAGATGATAGTTGATATTAGCACTGTGGTTATAGTGCATTTAAGCCGTAATGAAGATTGAAACGATTGTTACAATCACTATTCGTTATTCGGATACTTACCATATTATGATAGTATCTATAATTATAATCATTAGCACTATGAATATAGTGTTTTTATAGCTAATAGTAGGATGGCAACATAGCCACCTTAGGTATTCCTATATTACGATATCGTTCTGATTACTTTCCTTGCCAGTTTGCTTCACGCTTTTCAATGAATGCACTCAATCCTTCTTGAGCATCTTGTGAACGGAATAATAGATTTTGAAGCTCACCCTCATAGCGGATAGCTACATTTAGTGGCATTTCTTTACCGTTCATAATTGAAAGTTTAATGTTAGAAGTTGCATAAGTAGCGCTATTTGCAACTTTATGTGCATATTCTAATGTTTTTGCTCTCGTTTCTTCTTGTGGGAATAAACGATCTACTAGATTAATATCTAGTGCTTCTTGAGGTGTTAACGTTTCACCCGTGATATTAAGATCAAGAGCCTTAGAGTGGCCAACTTGACGAGCTAAACGCTGCGTTCCACCAGTTCCTGCTAATACGCCAAGAGAAACTTCTGGAAGTCCAATTTTTCCTGCTTGATCACCCATGAAACGTAAATCACACGCAAGTGCCATTTCTAATCCACCACCAACAGTGTGACCCTCTAAGCAAGCAATCCAAATTTGTGGAGAGCGTGCAATTTTATCTAACGTTTCATTACAAAATAAGCAGAATTGTGTTTTAAAGCGTGGCTCAGCTGATTTAAGGAAATTGATATTTGCACCCGCTGAGAAGAACTTCGGCATATCACTCATTAATACAACTACTTTAATGTCATTGTCAAAACGAATATCATCAATTGCAGCATTTAACTCTTTGTAATAATCAAGGTCATAAGAATTTGTTTTGTTTACATGGATGTGAACTTCAGCAACACCATCAGCCTTTTTTACAGTTAGCGTTTTCGTTTCTAAATTAATTGACATTTTCCATTCCTCCAAGTTTTCACTTTATTATTGTAAAATTATTTATATATACTATATTCTGAAAATATTCAGTGGACGTTCTCCATTATAGGAGACAACACTCTTTGTTTCTGAATATAGGTCAAGTGTTTCAACACTTAATTCTCTTCCAAATCCTGATTGCTTATAGCCACCAAATGGTGTACCAGGGAAAGCTGAAATTGGACAATTCACCATTACGATACCTGCCCGAATGCCTTGTGCAAGTCGGTGTGCTCTACCATGGTCTTTTGTCCATACAGCGGAACCAAGTCCAAAAATCGAATCATTCGACAGTTTTAAAACTTCATCCTCATCTTTAAATTTCATGATGACAACCACTGGACCAAAGACTTCTTCTTGAGCAATTCTCATGTCGTTTGTGACATTTCCGATTACGGTTGGTAAATACCAGTACCCTTTATCAAATTCGCTGCCCTCTGGTCTTTTTCCTCCATAAAGAATTTCTCCGCCCTCTTCTAGAGCAAGTTTTACATAGCCATCAACCACTTCCTCGTGGTCTTTCGAAATCAGGGCTCCCATATGTGTTTCCTTATCGAACGGATCTCCAACTTTCAACTTTTTAGCTTTTTCAATAAATTTTTCGACAAATTCATCATAAATATTTTCATGTACAAATAATCGTGAACGAGCCTCACAGGATTGGCCGGTGTTGTAGAAGATTCCATAAATAGAACCCGCTACTGCTCCATCAATATCAGCGTCATCAAATACGATATTAGGAGATTTTCCTCCTAGCTCTAATGTAACTCGTTTTAAGTTTGTGGAAGCCTTAGCCATAATATCTTTCCCAGTTTCAGTTTCACCTGTAAAAGCAACCTTATCTACACCTGGGTGAGTCGTTAAGTATGGGCCAATTACAGAACCACTTCCTGTAATGACATTTACTACGCCTGCTGGTACGCCTGCTTCATGACAAATATCGGCAAGCATATAAGCTGTAATTGGTGTATGGGATGCAGGCTTCAAGATGACTGGACATCCTGCTGCGATTGCAGGTGCGATTTTCCAAGCTGCCATCATCAATGGATAGTTCCATGGAATAATTTGCGCGCAAACCCCTACTGGTTCTTTAACTGTGTAGTTAAAAAATCCATTTGGAACTGGATTCGTACGACCGCCAAAGGTTGTGATTGCTCCTGCGTAAAATTCAAAGTCTTCAATCGCTTGACCAATTTGTCCTTTTGCGGCAGCAACTGTTTTTCCACTATTTAATACTTCTGCTTCAACAAGGTCATTGAAACGCTCGCGCATAATTTCTGCAATTTTATTTAGCACTCTTGCCCTTCTTGCTTGAGGTAATTTTGGCCACTTGCCATTTTCGAATGCGTTTCTCGCTGCGTCAACAGCACGATCGACATCTTCCTTCGTTGCTTTCGCTACTTTTGCTATCACATCACCAGTTGCAGGGTTATACGTTTCAAAAAATTCATTATTGCTGCTATTTGAGTATTCTCCGTTAATCAATAGTTGGTACGTCTCTTTTAATTCAACCATAGATGTTGTTTCACTCCCTACATTTTCTCAATTATCGTTGCGATTCCTTGGCCAACGCCGATGCACATTGTCGCCAATCCATAACGTACATCACGTTTTTGCATCTCATGAACAAGTGTAGTAACAATCCTTGAACCGCTGCAACCTAAAGGATGTCCCAATGCAATCGCACCACCATTGACATTCACTTTATCCATATCAAGGTCTAGTTCTTTAATACATGCAACAGATTGTGCTGCAAATGCTTCATTTATTTCAATTAAATCAAGGTCTTCAACGGTTAATCCGGCCCTTTGTAATGCTTTTTTTGTTGCCGGAACTGGACCAATTCCCATATAGTCAGGATGAACTCCACTAACAGCAGATGTTACTACCCTTGCTATCGGCTTTAGTCCAAGTCTTTCTGCAAGCTCCTTTTCCATTACGAGAATGGCACTTGCACCATCATTAATCCCCGATGAGTTCCCCGCTGTAACCGTTCCATTTTTTCGGAAAACAGGCTTTAACTTAGACAGTGTTTCCAAAGTCGTTTCGGGACGTGCATGTTCATCTTGCTTAAAAAGAACGGTGGCTTTTCGTTGTGGAATTTCAATTGGCACGATTTCATCATTAAATCTTCCACTCTGAATTGCCAAAGCAGCCTTTTGCTGACTAGCAAGAGCGAGTGCATCCTGCTCCTCTCTAGAAATCCCATATTTTTCAGCTACGTTTTCGGCTGTTTCTCCTAGACTAATTGGAGGATACATCTCATTCATTACTGGATTAACAAGTCGCCAGCCAAGCATCGTGTCGTGTAAAGTTTGGTTCCCTCTTGGATTTGTAACATGTGGTTTCATCATCACGTACGGCGCACGAGTCATACTTTCGGTACCGCCTGCAATAAAGACATCTCCAAGACCTGACTTTATTGCTGCTGCTGCCTGGTTTACTGCTTCTAATCCTGAACCACAAAGGCGATTAACCGTTACCCCCGGGATTGAGACCGGAAGTCCGGCTAATAACAATCCCATTCTTGCAACATTACGATTGTCTTCACCTGCTTGATTCGCGCATCCGAAAAGTACATCTTCGATAAGTGATGAGTCAAGGTCCACGCGGGCCATTAGCTGCTTTATCACATGACCCGCAAGATCGTCTGGACGTACACTAGTGAGTGAGCCGTTTAGTTTTCCAATCGGTGTTCGAACAGCATCAATTATGACAGCTTCTCTCATATTGAAAGCTCCTTCTATCAAATTCGCCTTGGCGTATTTGCGCCCAGATTTTTTCGACCTCGCTCGAAATGTCTACTTTGAAAATCCGTGGCATCCGCCGGAGGCTTTAACTTTATTCAGCCGGGTTATAAACTCCAACTAAATTTCTAACTTTATTACAACTATTTAAGTAAGGGATTTCTACTGGATAAAGTTGATTGTTTTTGATAGTGGTAGAAGCATTTATCGGTTTCTCCACCAGTCCAGCCTGCATAAACAAGCTTGCGAATAAGTGGTGCCGGTCGATAACGCTCTTCCCCTAATTCACGATATAAGCCATTAAGCACTGCATAAATATCATCAAGTCCAATTTCTTCGGCCCACTCAAGCGGACCCATTGGATAATTGGTGCCTTTTTTCATGGCAACATCAATGGCTTCTGCTTCTGCTGTTTGCTCGGTTAAGGCAAAGGCTGCTTCATTGACAATCATTGATAAAATCCTCGGGAAGACAAATCCTACCTCATCTTCCACAAGTTCTATATCCTGATTAATCAATGAAAAAGTATCTGATGCTACTTGTACATAGCCTGGTGCTGCTTGTAACGGCATGGCAACTTCAATCAAGCTACCTTTTCTAAAATTAGCAAATGTTCCAAACCCTATTAATCTTTCAGGATGAGAAAGCCAAGAAGCAACTTCAGTCGCTGTGACTCCAAGAGTTGTTGATAAAATCAAAGTAGTTGGTGAAACACTTGCTTCAATTTCCCTGATTCGGCGCTTTTTTTCTGACTTATCAAGATTCGTTGTTTCAACAACTACATCAACCTGCGTATTTATTAATTTCGAATCAATTAACTGAACTTGCGGATTTTCTTGAAAAGCATTGGAAAGTTCTTTTGCAATCAGATTGTCTCCTACAATGGCGACTGATTTACTTGTCATATTCAAAGAACCCTCCTTTTGTTTTTCTTCCTAAGCTACCTGATTGAACCATCCGCTCCTGGTAGTAATGCGGACGGAATCTACTTTCTCCATGAAACCCTTCATACACCGATTTTGTGGTTGCAAAATTGATATCAATTCCGATTAGATCCTGTAATTCGAAAGGACCCATTTTAAAATTCCCTGCGTGTTTCATAATTCGATCGATTTGTTCAACCGATGCTACCTTATCATTCATAATTCGTAATGCTTCGTTGTAAAATGGTCGTGCCACTCGATTCACGATAAAACCTGGAGTATCCTTACACTCCACAGGACTCTTATGAATTGTTTTAGCAAATTGAACTAGAGTTTCAACAGTTGAGGAAGCTGTTTTTAACCCCTTTACTACTTCTACAAGCGGCATGATTGGTGCCGGATTAAAAAAGTGCAAGCCAGCGATTCGTTCTGGATTTGCGCTTTGACCAGAGATTTCTGTAATCGAAAGTGAGGAAGTATTCGATGCCAAAATCGAATCTTTCGGACAGATTTCTTCTAGTTGTGAAAAGATGGACCGTTTAATTTCCAGCTTTTCGGGTGCTGCCTCAATCACTAATTGGCAATCAGCAAATGAGTTCATTTTTGTTGTGATACCCAAATTCTCTTTAGCTTGTTCTGATGTGGCGTGAGTAATTTTTTCTTTCACTACTAATCTATCTAACTTTGATTCTATTGCTTCCTTCGCTCGTGTTACCGCACTTTCATCGATATCAAAAAGAACGACAGGATATCCATTTTGAACGAGTAATTGAGCGATTCCTGCACCCATGGTTCCAGATCCAATTACACCTATTTTTTTATTTGCTGCATGTTTTTTCGATCCCTTCTAGAGGATGTTCAAAAAGTGCGATGAATCTGACGCTTCGGTAGAGGAACTTAGACGACAGCCCGACACGTTGTGTGTCAACTGTCAAAATCACCGTATCCTTGGAAAGCACGTTGGCTTGCTTTCAACGGTCCTCACGTATTACTTGCATACGTACGATACTCAAAGCTCCACCGTCTTAAATACTTGGTTCTCTTCATCCTTCTTTTTGAACATGCATTCTACTTAGCCGCGTCTTCTTTTTGCCATCGAATGTATTCGAACACGCTTTTACACTCGTTACAATAGTATTGTCTGACTAGTTGGGCTGTACCAAAGGATGAAATTTTCTTTACATCTTCGGATGAGCAAAATGAACATTGAACATTCTCTTTATTAGACGACATTTTGTTTCGCCACTTCCTTAGAGACTTCTCCAATCGCTGCATCAAATTTCTCTATTAATCTAGCATCCTTTGGAATGATGTTTTCTGTGACAAGATACATATCATTTTCTACTTTGACTAACCATTGTTTTGCTTCCTGAGCAGTTTTTTCGATTGCTTCTCTACATCTTCGTGGGATGGACCCCTTATCAAGTAAAAGCTGCTCACACCAACTCTGTGAATAAATTAAATGTTCCTGCTGCTCCTTTAGCATTTTTGTAAAAGGAGGATTTACATTTGGGTTATTCGCTTCAATCATGGCTTTCATCACTAAGTCAACTGCTACATTTGTTACATAAAGCCCTGCAATAAGTTCAATCCAATTTCCAATTTGGACGTTCTGTTGAAATGCTTTACCCGTCTGGTGCTTAACTTCACTCTTTATACCAGTAAGGTCAGAAACCCAGCGATATAACAGTCTTGAATGACCTAATTCCTGTTGGGCCATTGCAATCGATGAAAGTGTTCCTTCTAGTGTCGGTCCACTAATCCCGACTTCAACTAACCGATCACCTAAAATAAATTTGTTATCAGCGATGGTTTCCCCAAGCTCTATTAAAGAAATATGCTCCTTTGACATCTGTCTCACTCCTTTGCAAATAATGGTTCTGGGCTTCGAACACAAACAAGTGCTTCTTTTTTAACAACATACATTTCAACCCAGTCTTCTTCATCGTAAATATGCTGCGCATAAATTTTCGCGAGAGTCTCATTAACCGCTTTAAATGTTCCCACATGAATAAGTTCATCTCCACGATTGATTCGAGTGAGAAGAAGGTAATCATGTTTATTTGCTACTTCAGATGTCATGAACTTACCCCCCAGTGCTTTAATTTTTCTTTCCTTCTTCACTTAAGTTTGCCGTAGTCCAAGGTGGATCCCAAACAACTTGAATCTGAACGTCCTCAACCTCTTCTTCCTTCAGCAAACGTTCCTTGATATCGTTTTCAATCCACTGCATACAAGCGCATCCAGTGGAGGTATAAGTCATTTCAACCTCTAAATCGCTTCCATTTTGGGTAATGTTATAAATTAACCCCATATCCACTACACTGATTGGAAACTCGGGATCCATTACTTCCTTAAGAGCATCCCAATACTTCGTTGTTGTCGTTTGTTCATTTTGGATAACCCCACTCATGATTTATGCCTCCTCTGCTCTCATTGCTTCTAACTCCCAAACTCCTTTTTGAATGCGAGTAACAAACTCTTTATTTTGAGGACCTCTCTGTTTAAAGCGTTCGATTGCACCTTCCCAAGTATCTGGTTGGTCTGTTAACCATTTCTTATTTTCAGCATCAAATTTACAAGGGAATGGAACGTCAATTACATATTTTCCTTGCTCCTCATCATAATGAGCTGGAACCTTAACTCCGATTGATTCACAGAATGGAACAGCTGTTGATAACCATTTTTGTCTTAGTTCATCATTGCTTCGTCCTTTTAAACGGTAATCCAGCTGTGCTGAACGACTCTTTAGGTTATCTGCAACTCCAAAGAATTCAAGAGCCATTAAGAACATCCAATCTACAGCATCTTGAACTTGCTTTGCCGTTTCAGGCTTCTTCATTGCATTTTTCATAATGATTTCACCGTTGCGAAGGTGGAATAATTCCTCTTTATCAACTTTCACAAGAGCCCGTTTCCATGGTCCATAGGAAGTGTGTTCATACGCATCACCTAAAAGCGTATATCCAGAACGGTCAAACAATCCGTTGAAGACTCCTAATTCAACCCAGTTATCTAATTTAAAATCAAATGCATATGGGTTTTTCCATCGGTTTGCTGGACGTTGATAGAGCATTTGATCAATATCCTCCCCAAGGTCTTCCAATAATCGGTATGCGATATGAGCATGACCGATTTCATCCTGCATTACTGCTAGAGCGGTAATTTTATAGTTTAAGTTTGGGGCTTGATCGTAGACTGTTAGTAGTGGTGGGACACTTAGAAGTTCTGTATCTCCTACAATCGCAAGTGTTTGTTTTAACGCTTTCAAATATTCGTCGTTCATATCCTCCATGCGTTCTACAATAAATCCGTTTTGAACCTTTTCCAGTAATACCTCAGCTTCCTTTATACTCATCAATGAACACCTCTTTGTATTACGTTTTTTTAACTACCGTTTATAATATGTAATATAGAATATTTTAAATTGTTTGTCAACATGTTTATAATGTTTTTTAGACGTTAAATTTTAAATCGTAATGAATAGTGGGGTGTAATGTATATGTGGGGTGTTGGTTGATATGCCTTGTTGATTTGAAGAATTCTTAGCTCGTGGGGCCTCAATTTCGTGGCTTCAGCAGAGCCATGAAGGACTCTCTGGTTGTTCTGATGCTTCATTCGGGGCTTCATCGAGGCTATGAAGGACTTTCCTCTGGTTCTGACACTTCGTTCGGGACTTCATTGAGGGTGTGAAGGACTTTCCGCTTGGCATGACACTTCGTTCGGGGCTTCATCGAGACTATGAAGGACTTTCCGCTTGGCATGACACTTCGTTCGGGGCTTCATCGGTGCCACGTTCTC
>NZ_HE610987.1:113833-135499 GCF_000285535.1 Bacillus timonensis
TTCCTTCACGACTTCCTCTTCATCAAAAATATAGTAATTATTCTACCCAAACGAAAAACCCAAGATTGCTATTTGACTAACAATCTTGGGTTCTCCTATTCCTATATTTAATTCGACCTTGTATAGAAAATCGGTTCTTGACTTTGTTTTGTAATCCGACCCTCACGCTCTAAATAGTTTAAGTGAGCGACTGTTTCGGCGATTGCGAATCTCCATTGATGTGGGTTTAGCTTTCTATGGGAAAACAGTACTTTTGCTATCTCATACGTTGTTTTATGATCAGCCAAGCTTTCAATATAAGCAAGACGCTCGTCATGATGCTGGATTAGCTCATCAATACGTTCACTTACATTAAGAATTGGTGAATGGTGAGCTGAGTATATTTTCTTAATCGAATATTGTTTCACTTTACGCAATGAATCGATATACTCATGTAATGGATGCTGGCTGGCACCGGGCCACACGCTAATGTTCGGTGTAATTTTTTCAAGAATATGATCCCCACCAATTAATATGCCTTCATCTTCTTGAAAAAAGCAAACATGTCCCTCACTATGCCCAGGGGTATGAAGAACAGTCCATTGTTTTTCACCGAATGCAATGGTATTACCGATTGGCTTTGCTGTAGGCAGTGGAAGTACATTCATATGTAACTTCTCCATATGGTCAGCAATTCCATCCGCTAAATCGGCAGGAACCCCGTGCTGCAGTACCATTTCTTTCATCTTTGCAACCTGATTGCTTCCTTCCCCCCACACAAGCTCAATCATTGCTGCATCGATTTCGTTCATGAATAGGTCTGCTCCAGTTTGCTCTTGCATCCACCCAGAGAGACCGGAATGATCAGGGTGGAAATGTGTGAGATAGATTGTATGAACATTTCGATGTGTGATTCCCAAGTGGTCAAATACCTCTTGCCACGCCTCACGAGCTGCTCGATACTTTAATCCTACATCAATCATGACATAACCATTCTTCTGTTTAAAAAGATAACAATAGACATACTTCATCGGAAATGGAACTGGAATTCCAATCCGATAGCCACCAAATTCAATTTCCTCAATATTCATGGCTCACCTCTGCCTCAATAAAGTTTTTAAATATAGATTTCTCCAAAAGGGTTAATTGCTTTATCACGTTCTATTTGAATGTCACAATCTGGAGCTCCCTCAAAAACTGACTCAAAGTAGCGGATTGACGGGATAGATAAAAGCTGATGAATATTCCAAAATAATTCTCGGGCCTTTATGCCAATCCATCCCTCAGGCAGTAAATCCCTTGGGAAGCCTGGATCTTGGAAGAGGAATTTACGATATTCATGCACAAGCACGGTCTTCTCAATGAAACATTCCTCATCCTTCAATGTATTATTGAGTGCTTTTTCACGGAGTTCTTCAAATTTTGGTGTAAACTTATCAATAAAGGTTTGATATTCATCTCTTACCATATTTAAATCCCAACCGATATCAATGATGCTTTGATTATCATGGGAAACGATGGAAGAAGATGTAAATAAAAAAGCATATTGCTCAATATCATATTCCTTAATCATCTTTTTCACTTGGTCCTCAATAGGGTTTGGCGTTACCAATGTACTATTGGTAAGGTTTCCAAATCCGGTCCAAATCAGTTCTTTTCGAATTTTATTACGAATTTCGCGCTTTTCTTCCGGAAACGAATATGTAAGAATTCTCCACTTTTGGTCCCATATGTGATTTTGTGTTGCATATACCCTACTAACCCCTTCATCAACACGTCCTTGAGGTGTTGCGGAATAATAGCTTTTCTTCCCTACTTTTCGTACTTCCAGTAAGCTATTTTGCACCATTCGAAATAACGCGCCCCTAACAGACGATTCGGAAACACCAAATTGTTTCATTAATTCTATTAAACTGCCAACCCAAATTTCTCCTCCATAATATTTAATATATTCACCATATAGTGTAAGCATTAAGGATCTAGGTTTCATCGAAGTCACCACACTCATTTTTTTATTATTTTTCAATATTGTTTATTTATTTTTATTATAGAGGATTTTGGAAATTATGCATTAAAAAGTGGTCTTTTTCCTGATTCATTTGTGTGGAGGTCTTCTTGTAGAATGGATCGTACGTCCTCTGGTATTGGAACAGCTTTAATTTCCGTTGGCGTTTGTTTTACCCATCCTCGAATTTCATATCCATGTCCTGTTCTTGTTTCTCCTCTAAATACCTCATGTCGTAATTTGATTGTTTTTGTTTTAATTTCTTCAACCTCTGTTCGAATGGTAATAATATCATCATATAATAATGTTTTTTCAAAGCTACATCTTGCATCAAGCATAGGTAAGATGATTTGTCGTTCTTCTTCTAGTGTATTTGGTGATAAACCACAACTCCTAAAAAATTGATGTCCCGCAATATCAAACCACTTGAAGTAATTCGGGTAGTATACTATCCCTGCTTTGTCAGTATCTCCCCAGTTAACGATGACTTGAAATTCATTTGATCTCACATTCTATCCCCCTAGTATTAAAAAAGCCCGGGAAAAATTCGCCGAGCTTTAAGAAAATGAGTAGTTTTTTAAAGTTGTACGGCTATTTTTTCAAATCGCCTTGAGTATTTGCGCCCAGTTTTTTTGAGTTTGCTCGAAAAACTTCCTTTGAAAATCTGTGGCAACCGCCAAAGGCTTATAGTCAGGGTTAGAAGCCTGACTATATAAAGTTATAGCGATACCGGAAATTCCGATATCGCTTTTGATTCAATTGACTTATTTTCCGCTCCAGTTCGCTTCACGCTTTTCAATGAATGCACTCAATCCTTCTTGAGCATCTTGTGAACGGAATAATAGATTTTGAAGCTCACCCTCATAACGGATAGCTACATTTAATGGCATTTCTTTACCGTTCATGATTGAAAGTTTAATGTTAGAAGTTGCATAAGTAGCGCTGTTTGCAATCTTCTCTGCATACTCTAAAGTCTTCGCTCTAATTTCTTCTTGAGGGTATACTCGATCTACTAGTTTAATATTGAGTGCTTCTTGAGGTGTTAACGTTTCACCCGTGATATTAAGGTCAAGAGCCTTAGAATGGCCAACTTGGCGAGCTAGTCGCTGTGTTCCACCAGTACCTGCTAATACACCAAGAGAAACTTCTGGAAGTCCAATTTTTCCTGCTTGATCACCCATGAATCGTAAATCACACGCAAGTGCCATTTCTAGTCCGCCACCAACAGTGTGACCCTCTAAGCAAGCAATCCAAATTTGTGGAGAGCGTGCAATTTTATCTAACGTTTCGTTACAGAATAAGCAGAATTGTGTTTTAAAGCGTGGCTCAGCAGATTTAAGGAAATTGATATTTGCACCCGCTGAGAAGAACTTCGGCATATCACTCATTAATACAACTACTTTAATGTCATTGTCAAAACGAATATCATCAATTGCAGCATTTAACTCTTTGTAATACTCAAGGTCATAAGCATTCGTTTTATTCACATGCATGTGGACCTCTGCAATACCATTAGCTTTCTTTACTGTTAATGTTTTTGTTTCGTTTACTGTAGTTGTCATTGTTCATTACCTCCTAAAGTTATGTATTACGCTTTTAAAACTTTCGTAATTAATTTAAAATATACTGAATCTTTTTTTAATTATCAAATCTCCAATTCATCCATTTTTTAAAGGAAATAACACCTTTACTTTAAAATACTCTTATTTCCTATATTTTTAGAGGTTTTTTAAACGCCCGTAAAAAATACGTAATTTATTATTCTGTATCTATGAATTTCATTACTCTTTCTCTCGAACTCATTACATACAGGAATAGTTAGTAAGACCTATACGGAGCATTTTTCATTATGAAATTTGTACGATTGTCGAAATAACATAATTGAAAACGCTTTATTTTTCATTTAATTTGTAATATAGTGAATTTTGATAATGTTTCGAAAAGAGGTGGTCGCGTAGGGTTAGCACTATATTTATGGTGTCAAAATTACATACAAAGGAGGAATCAAACGTTTTTTCAAATTTTACGTTTTTATATTTGTGGGTAAAAAAAGACAGTCTATGAAATTACCAGCTAAAAAACACCTTATCGACAGCGCCGGAATATTGGGATTCCGCTCACTGAAGAAAAGGTGTCATTATGAATGTGAAAGAGAATCTTTTAGTCTCTAAACCTTTTTGAATTCTCTTTCTCAACCTGATTCTACAGTAAATGAATATAAACAGTCAATTTCATGTCATGCCGATAAAGGTATCGTTTCTATAATGAAGGGTGTTGTATATCCATGAAAAAATTAGTGTTTTTTTATTCGTGTTTCTATTATTTGGATCTCTGTTGACAGGGGTTGCTTCTGCTAAAAATGTACTGACACCAAAAACTAAAAAAGAACAAGTCGACTTAATACTTAAGAATGGGTTTATATATACTGTTGATGAAAATCGTAGTATTGCAAAAACAGTTGCCGTTCGTGATGGTGAGATTGTATTCGTCGGAGATAACAATAGTGCCATGTCATTAAAAGGCCCGGAAACTGAAGTGATAGACCTAAAAGGGAAAATGGTGTTACCAGGGTTTATTGATAGCCATAACCATGCATATCTAAAATCTGAGGAACTTTTCTGGGTTACTCTACCAGGAGTTTCAGCTGATGATCCAGAGGATGCATACAAAAAGTACAAAGAGGCTATTGAAGCATACGTACAGAAAAACCCTGGTATCCAACAAGTACGTGGTGTTGGCTTGAATGAAATTGCAGTGAATGCAATAGCTGAACAAAAGGGAATTACTCCTAAAGAGGTATTAGATGGGATAGTTCCTGATGTACCTGCAGTTATTATTACGCATGGTCACCATGATATATGGGTAAACTCGATTGCACTTAAGAACGCAAATATTGACTCAACAACTGAAAATCCAGCTGGTGGCACAATCGTCCGTATTCCTGGAACAAGTGAACCAAATGGAATATTAAGAGAGTTCTCAGCGCAAAACCTTATAATTAATGCACTTCCACAAACTGATTTTACGGTGGAAGAGTACAAGACTTCAATTCTTGCTTTTCAAGAAATGGCTGCTGAGAGAGGCACAACCTCCGTATTTGTTCCAGTCCACTATCCAACTGAATCTTTACTGCAGGCATTTGAAGAGCTTGATAATGCTAACAAATTAACAGTTAGATATGATTTAGGTTTGTGGGCTGACGAAACAAAAGGAACGAAACAAATACAAACCTTTATTGATATGCGGAACAAATACCAAGGTAATTTGTATAAGGTAGATTCAGTTAAAATCTTTGCAGATGGGACCAGTTATTTAGTCTGGGAACAAGATGTACTAAAGGAAACGGTTGCTGCTCTAGATAAAGAAGGATTTCGTGTTTTTATTCATGCAATCGGAAATAATGAGACTTTCCCAGTCAGTCCTATGTTAGACGCCTTTGAATATGCTGCAAAAGTTAATGGTGTAAGAGATTCACGTCATGCAATTACTCATATTCCTTGGGTATTTGAAGAGGATATTGATAGATTTAAAGATTTAAACGTCATACCTATACCACAACCAGCCTGGTTCTCGCGCACAAGGGATGCGAGACCCGACCAATATGAAAACTTAAACCGATTAAAGAGCTATTTTGATGCAGGACTACCTGTTGCTTCATCAAGTGATTATCCTGTTAATGATTTCTGGCCTTTAGATGGAGTTGAGGTTGGAATGACAAGAATTGGAGTTAATGAAACGGATCTTTCAAAAGCTGCATGGCCTCAGGAAAGAGCAACTCTAGATCAAATGCTTGCAAGCTACACTGTTAACGGTGCTCACGCTATTTTTGCTGAAGATGAAACAGGTACAATCGAAGTTGGAATAAAAGCTGACTTCGTTATTTTAGAAAAGAATCTCTTCGAAGTTCCTGTAACAGAGATTAGTGATGTAAAAATCCTTAGAACTATTTTTGCAGGAAAAACAGTTTATAACAATCCAGCCTCCAAATAAAGCAAAAATATGAATTATAACCTACTCCCTCCTACTCTTTCAGAGGTTTTGGGGGAGTAGTTTTAAATTCATTCTCGTAATAAACAAAATATTTTTCCAATTTAAAAGGGGAATCATAAATGAAAATAAAAAAACGGATTGGTTTTTGTGCTTCCATTTTGTTGCTCTTATCCATTTTACTTGTGCCTTCGGTTTTTGCTGAAAAACCAAGTAAGACTGAATTGCAAACCAAGGTTGAAGCTTGCTCCTCTCTTCAAACCTTGGAAATAAAGAAATCATCAATTGGATTACCAACAACCGGAGCTTCAATTACAACCGCGGAATTTACACAACAAAACGGGGAAGAATTTTGCCAAGTAAAAGGTGAGATACATCCGGTAGACCATTCTGCACCAAATATTAATTTTCAAGTAAACCTTCCTTCTGAATGGAACCAAAAAGTGCTTCAAATGGGCGGTGGTGGATTTAATGGTTCCGTAGTTTCAGGTTTAGGGAAAAATGGCTATGATCCAAAAACGGTCCAAGCCCCACTTGAAAGAGGTTTTGTGACATTTGGTAGTGATTCAGGTCATGTTTCTACAGGTTGGGATGCAAGCTTTGCGATGAATGATGAGGCATTGGCAAACTTTGCAGGTGATCAATTAAAGAAAACCCATGATGTGGCAATGGAACTTATTAAGACGTATTACAAGGAAAAACCTAATCAGGTTTATTTTTCAGGTGGTTCTGAAGGTGGGCGTGAAGCATTAGTTGCTATTCAGCGTTGGCCACAGGATTATGATGGGGCTGTTGTTTTCTATCCTGTGTACAATTGGATTGCAAAGGCGGTTCAGGATAATCGAAACATGCAAATTTTATACAAGAATAATGGAGAAGGTTGGATTAGTCCTGATGATAATACCCTTATTAACGAAACCGTACTGGCTGCCTGCGACACATTAGATGGAGCTAAAGATGGAATAATTAGCAATCTAAACGATTGTGAATATAAAAAATCAGACATCCTGTCTGATTTAAGTAAAGCAGGATTAACCAAAGCACAAATAGAAGTAATAAATACATTTGACTCACCAATGGAATTTAGCTTCACCCTTGCAAACAAGTTTAGTTCAATTGCAGGTTATTCACAATTTCAAGGTGCTGATGTAGGGATTGCAGCATTTAGCCAGTACGGACCAACACCTGCTCCTTTTGATTTTTCTCAATTAGGCAGTATGAGCCAATTTTCAGACCAAGTTCTTCGTTATATGGTAACAAAAAATCCGAATCTCGATACCTTTACATTTGATCCTAACGAGTGGAAACAAGAGATTAAAAAAGCTTCTAAACTCTTAGAAGCATCTAGTCCAAACCTTTCTGCTTTCAAAGCTTTAGGCGGAAAACTTATTCTTATACATGGTTCAGCTGATCAAATTGTAACTCCGTACGGGACAGTAGAATACTGGGAAACGCTTCAAGACAGATTTAGAGATAAATTAGATCAGTTTGCAAAATTCTATATTGTACCTGGATACGGCCACGGTTATGGTGCATTCACGATGTCATCTGACCTATTAGGAGCCTTAGATTCATGGGTGGTTAATGGCATTGAACCAACAAATTTAATTACGGCAGATCAAAATATGAAACGTACGCGCCCATTATGCGAATTCCCTTACTGGCCAGAATATGACGGTAGTGGTGACATAAACGATGCATCAAATTACAGCTGTGCCAGATAATTTATTTGAAACAAAAGTACGTACCTGAAAAAGTCCCTTTTTTCAGGTGCGTTTTCTGGCATTAAGGAACATTGTTTCATTTTTTAAAATTTTTACATATAGTCGAGTAGAAACATGTGAATCGGGTATTTTTTAAGGAGGTTCTAATGAAGGTAAATAGTAGATTCAAGGAGCTATATGAAAATTTAAACGTAAATACAATTAGTTCTGGCGTTGTTGCAGCAATCTTTGGATGTACAGGTCCTGCACTGATTATTATTGGAGGTGCTGCAAGCGGTGGTTTAACCCACGAACAAACAATCAGTTGGTTATTTGCCGTATATTTCTTTGGGGGGTTATTGGGTCTTTTTCTTTCCCTTAAATATAAGCAACCCATTGCTGGTGCATATTCGATTGCTGGAGCGGTGTTAGTTGCAGGGGCTTTATCTCATTTTTCACTTTCTGAGGCAATTGGTGCTTATCTTGTTGCGAATCTAATCGTGCTTATTCTTGGTATAACCGGATTAATTGATAAAGTCATGAATTGGATACCTGTTCCTATTGTTATGGGGATGATTGTTGGTGTCATGATGCGATTTGCAATTGAAATGATTACTTCTGTTGAAGCGTCCCCCCTTTTAGCAGGTTCGTCCATCTTAGTGTATTTATTTTCTTCACGTTTTATCAAAAAGGTACCACCTGTATTATCAGCTTTGGTCGTTTCTTTACTCCTTGCAATTGTCATGAATGAATTTACTTTTTCAAAACTACAAAGTTCGTTTGTGCTTCCTCAACTAGAACTTCCAACTTTCAGTTTTAACGCCATTATTTCTCTTTCTATTCCCCTTGCAATTTTGATTATTTGTACGGAGAATGCACAAACAACTGGTATTCTAATGGCAAAGGGGTTTAAGCCACCGATTAGTGCAATGGCCATTTTTGGTGCAATTTTCGGCTTTTTTGCTTCCTTATTCGGAGCTCATGCTATCAATACAGCCGGTCCAATGACTGCCATTTGCGCATCTGATGAATCGGGTAAAAAAGAGGGGCGATATGCTGCTTCAGCAGCAAATGGAATATTATTTGCAAGCTTTGGTATCTTTGCAGCATTTGTTGTTCCTTTTGTTATTGCGATGCCAGGTGTAATTGTGAGTACGATTGCCGGGTTAGCTATGATTGGTGTACTTTTGAGTTCGTTAAAAATCGCTTTTTCAGATACAAAGTTTCAAATGGGTGCATTTTTTGCATTCATTATCGGCATGTCGGGTGTCAATTTCTTTAACATTGGTGCGCCACTTTGGGCGATTGTAGGAAGCGTTTTTGTCTCCCTTTTAATTGAAAAGAAAGATTTTGATACAACAATACGCGTTGAAAAAAATCTGAAACCGGGGGCATAGGTATAGAGGAATGAACTAAATGGATGTGTTGTAAGGAGATGGACATACTAATTTCAAGAAAAAATCACATAAGGGGTGAACAACATGAACATCGATGTCACATCGATTTATGACAACATGCCTGAGTTTAATAATCACATGGAAGCTAGAGATTGGTTTAAAAATCAGTTTCCAGACAGATTTTTCTTACGGACACATAGTGATAGTGAAGGAAAAATGACGTATTTTTATCACATTGTCAAGGACCCAGAAACCTATCAAAGATATATGGAGAGCTTCGCAAGTGAAGAAAAGCGTGAAATCACTGAAATGTCAACATTTGAAAGCTATACAACCGTTGAAATTAGCGAAGATGGAGATGTAAGTATTACTTTATAAAGAAAGGGAGGCTTCCAACCCGGAGCCCCCCTTCTTCTTATTCTAGTTCCCCTTTAACTAAGGTCTCAAATTCCACTGATTTGTTATTTTGGACAAAATGAACCATGTCGTCCTTGTTGATCGGCCTGCTAAATAAATAGCCTTGAATTTCATCACAGCCCATATTCACAAGCATTGCACACTCATCCCAGGTTTCTACACCTTCTGCAACCACGTTCAACTTAAGTCCATGTGCAATATCAAAAATCGCTTTAACGAGTAAGGCTTTCTTATCATTTTTATCAATATTACGGATAAACTGTCTGTCAATTTTAATTTCGTCAATTGGAAGCTTTAATAATTGATAGAGCGAAGAATATCCTTTTCCAAAATCGTCAATTGAAATTTGGACACCTAACTCTTTTAACTTGTTAATGATTTCCGCAACATGTTGTTGGTCAGAAATAAATACACTTTCTGTAATTTCAAGCTTTAAATATTTAGGCTCCAATCCGGAAGTCTCCAAGGCTTTTTTTACCATTGAAACAAGATAATCTTGTTGGAAATGCTTAGCCGAAATATTTACGGAAACGGGAACGTGCAACAGATTATCGAGCTGCCATTGTTTAGTCTGCAAACATGCCTGAACAAGGGACCACTCATCAATTTGTGAAATAAGTCCAATTTCCTCCGCTACCTCAATAAATATTCCTGGTGAAACCGGCCCTAAGATGGGATCATTCCAACGAAGTAAGGCTTCAATCCCCGTAACTTTACCTGCCAACGTTTTAGGCTGATAAAACTGCTCAAACCTTTCCTTATCGACTGCTGTACATAAAGCATTTTCGATTGTAAAGCGCTCTTGAAATTTGTTTTTCATGGATTCATCGAAAAACTGAACAGTGTTGCCACCATTTTCTTTTGAAATATACATTGCGATATCTGCATACTTAACTAGTGTATCTAAGTCATCACCATCATCTGGGTACAAACTAACCCCAACACTAGCCGTAATATAGTGAGCTTGGCCAGCAATTGTAAAATAGGTGGAAAACGCACTAATAATCGTGTCTATCGTTTCATTTACTTCATCTTTATTATCAACTGAATGAACAACAACAAATTCGTCTCCGCCTAGTCTAAAAACTTGTCGATGTTCTCCTTGTAATTTCTTTAGTTTATTTCCAGTTGCTTTTAAAAGCGCATCTCCAGCATCATGCCCTAATGTGTCATTGATTTGCTTAAATTGATTAAGATCAATAAAGATAATGGCAATTTTATTATCGCCGTGATTGCGAATTAACTCTCGAACATAATTTTGGAAGAAATATCGATTAGGTAAATACGTCAAGCTATCATAAAAAGCAAGTTTATGGAGCTTGTCCTCAGATTCCTTTAGCCTAGCGGTTTGTTCCCTAAGAATTCGGTTCATTTCAATACTCTCTTGGAATTGCTCCTTAAGCTTATCTGCCATCTTCTTTAGGTTTTTACTCAGAACACGAAGCTCAGATATTGTCCCTTGTGGCCATTCAATATGTTCTAAGGATCGAAGCTTTTGTGGTAATCCTGTTGTTATAGTTGTCAACTGTCTTAGATTGTTTGTAAGGAGCCTACTAATGACCATAACAAATAGGATTGCCGAAACAGCTAGAATTAGTAAATATTTTAGTTGATTAAGTGAAATACTAAAGATTTGGTGTTGATATTGAGCAATTGGAAATTGTAGAACGATACGAAATGAATCCGTATCCCTTGTATAAAAATAAAAAGCATCAACCCATCTAGTAATTGGTTGATCATCATCCGTTGCAATTGGCAAAGCTTCGAAAAGCTCCGGTGTAACTTCCCGTATCTCGTATTTTTGAAGATCAAAATTCATTAGCGTTGTCGAGGCAATTACTTTATCTGTATGATCAAGAATGAAAATATTGCTTTCTTGATTCCTATTTCGCCAAATGATATCTTCAATTTGTTTTACATCTATATGTCCATCACTTTTTTCCAAATGAAGTAGTTCATTTTCAATCCGATTGACTCTTGTTTCTCCAACGTTAACTAGATCCTCTTTAATCACTTCAAACGTATTTAATGTATTTGTGATAACACTAATAAAAAATGGAACTAGGATTGTAAAAATCGTAATTTGGGATAAAAACTGATGAACCGACACACTATTTTTGTTAATTCTATTACTTTTCACAAATTTATAGAATGGAAAATATGCGAGTAACATGTCTGCAACTAATACATTAAACAGTCCATTCGTAATATCTTTACTAATTTGAAAATAAAGCGCAATGCCGGACAATGATTTCATGTAGATAATATATAGCAACAAAGTACCTATTAAAATCCAGAAAAAGAAATCAACGAAAAACATTTTTGCTTTTCGCCCACGTAAGAAAAATGCACCAACAAAAACGATTTCAACAAACATTACGACTGTATAGGAAAGATTATTTGATAAATTTGTGCTAAATAAGATAGCGATAAGACCTGTCACAATTGCAGTTGTTAGGCCAAAAATGCGAAGTATTAAGAACATAAAAATACTCGCAAATGTGAATGTAATTCCATACAGTAGTGATAATTTGAAATGAACGGCGAGTAAAACCAATCCCACTAGGACTACTAATAGGATTATGTCTTTATTAAATTTGTCTTTTAATTGCATAAATCCTATCATAAATTCTCACCTAGTTTTTCATACTAATATGTAAAACGACATTTTTCCCTATGATAATGATAATAATATCATAAATTCTACATAATTTTTTCTATTTTTTCTCAGTAAACTTATAACACTTCGTATACGGAATAATTATCTTCTGATCCATACTGCCTTTTACCTAAAACCTAATATAACTATCGGGTTGTTGGCAAAAAGTGATAAACTCTGTTAATCTAAAATAAGCGAAAATTTTTGGGGAGTGGGAAAACTACTGAGTAAATAAAAGTTATTGATAAAGAAAGGATTTTATGATGAAAAAAGTATCAAGTGTTTTTTGGATTTCAGTTGCTGTTGTTCTCGCAGCTGTTATTTTCGGTGTAACGGCACCAAAAAGTTTTGAAGAAGTAACAAATAATATTCAATCATTTATTACATCAGCCTTCGGATGGTATTACCTCATTTTAGTCACAATCATTGTGATTTTCTGCCTATTTCTTATTTTTAGCCCTGTTGGCGCGATTCGTCTAGGAAAACCCGATGAAAAACCCGAGTATTCTAATACATCTTGGTTTGCTATGTTATTTAGCGCTGGGATGGGAATTGGACTTGTATTTTGGGGCGCAGCGGAACCCCTTTCCCATTATTTAACTCCCCCATTAGCAGATAGTGCTACAGATGCTGCCCAAAAAGAAGCTATGCGTTATACATTTTTCCATTGGGGAATTCATGCTTGGGGTGTTTATGCCCTTGTTGCTCTTGCTTTAGCCTATTTTAACTTTCGAAAGGGTGAACCAGGTCTCATTTCAGCAACTTTAAAGCCTGTTTTAGGAAAAAAAGCAATGGAAGGGAAACTAGGAGTTCTTGTTGACGTGTTAGCTGTGTTCGCAACGGTTGTTGGTGTCGCAACAACATTGGGATTTGGAGCGGCACAAATTAATGGAGGACTTTCGTTTTTACTCGGAATCCCTAATAATTTCTTTGTTCAATTTATCATAATTATTATCGTTACTGTCCTATTTATGATGTCCGCTTGGTCAGGATTGAGTAAAGGGATTAAGTATTTAAGTAATACAAATATGATTTTAGCAATAGCTCTACTCATTTTAATGTTCGTAGCAGGTCCTACCGTTCTCATTCTTGACATGTTTACGGATTCGCTTGGTGGATATATACAAAATATTGTCCATATGAGCTTCAGAATTGCTCCACTTAATGAAGAACATCGCTCATGGATTAATGGTTGGACAATTTTCTACTGGGCCTGGTGGATTTCTTGGTCACCATTTGTAGGTATTTTTATTGCGCGTGTTTCAAGAGGACGGACCATTCGTCAATTTATTATAGGTGTATTATTGCTTCCTGCATTGGTAAGCTTCTTATGGTTTGCCGTATTCGGTACTTCTGCAATAGAAGTTCAAAAGGAAGGACTTGTAGATCTTTCACAATTTGCAACTGAAGAAGTTCTTTTCGCAATCTTTAATCAATCTACTCTATCGATAGTTTTATCGGTGGTAGCGATTATACTTGTAGGGACTTTCTTTATTACGTCTGCTGACTCGGCTACATTTGTTCTTGGTATGCAAACAACATACGGTTCACTTACACCAGCAAACTCGGTAAAATTAACATGGGGAATTTTACAATCAACGGTAGCGTTAATTTTATTATATAGCGGTGGTTTACAAGCATTACAAAATGCCCTCATTGCGGCTGCTTTTCCATTTTCAATTATCATGGTGCTGATGATGATTTCACTCTACCGTTCATTATCAAAAGACAAAAAAGAACTTGGTTTATATTTTAAACCAAAACCACGAAAAAAAGCTGCTCCTGAGCAGCAAAAGTAAAGATCCATAAAAAAACCGGGTAAATCCCGGTTTTTGTTATTCTGTGATACTTTTATTTGAAGGGCCATCCTTTTTAACGTGAAATTACATTTACGAATAACCCTTAATTTGTAACGATTCCTTGCGTCCATGTCTTTATACCATCATCCTCGACGAATTCAATAATCACATCGGTCACACCTTTAATGCCTTGAATTTTTTCTTCAATTCGGTCTTTAATTATAAATGCTTCCTTAACACTTAAATTAGGATCAATTTCCAGCTTCATTTCAATGTGAAAATTCTCGCCTTCTTTCATTGCAAACAATGTGTGGATATCCTTTATTTCTGGATTTGTAAAAATAAACTCGGCAATTTTGTTTTCAAGCTCTTCATCTGCTTCCCCAAGCACTCCCTTGGCATTATCTAAGAAAACTTTCCCTACAACATAAAACATCATTATACCTATAATAATAGAAGCAATTCCCTCTGCTACATGCAAACCTCCGTAATAAGAAAGCAGGATTCCAATGATAGCAATAAGTCCACCAAGTGTTGCTACTAAATCCTCCATGAACACAAGTTTTGTTGCGGGTGTAGCTCTTCCTAAATGACCAAAACTTTTGCCAACCACTGCAACTCCTTTTGCTTCTATATGTGCTTCATGAAGAACTTCTTTCATCGCCTTAAAAAGAACGTATCCCTCCAATATCACAGCTAATCCTAATACGGAAAGATTAATGGCAATCCCAGTTGATTCGGTTGGGTGTTTTATATGATGATAGCCTTCTTTTATTGTTTCATAACTCATAATGCCAACGATGATAACAGCACCAAGTAATACGAGATTGACCAGTCGGCCGAAACCGTTTGGATAGTTTTCATTTGGCATTTTTTTACTTAATGCACTTCCGATATACACGAAAAATTGATTGGCTGCGTCACCCAAGGAATGCATCGTTTCTGCAAACATTGCGACATTCCCCGTAAAGAAAAACGCAACCCCCTTAATAATTGCAATAACCGCATTAACAATTGAAGCAATCAAAGATGACTTGTTTCCATTCTTTAATAAACTTTGTTTTTTCGACATAGAGACCTCCAGACCGTGATTCTTTCTAATACTTCTAGTATTTATTACTTCTTAAAAATTTATAAGAGGAATTGAGGAGCTACCAAGTCTTCTTTTTTCTAAAATAAAAAAATGCCTGCCATGGTCGCTTAATCTTTAAGCTCCTTAGGGCAGGCACCTGATTGATTATTCTTTTACAAGTAGTGCAACAGCTTCAACATGAACGGTATGTGGAAATAAGTCAACTGGCTGAACGACCTTCAACTTATAGCCAAATGGTTCAAGTTCTTTTATATCGGTTGCAAATGTTTCCGGATTACAAGAAACATAAACAATTCGTTCAGGTTGAGAACGACCAATTCTTCTCATCACTTTGCCGCCGGCACCAGAACGTGGTGGGTCAAGTAACAATAGCTCAGGTCTTCCAAAGCTCTCAAGTACCTCGTCAATTCCTTTTCTAGCGTCTTTAGCTAAAAAGTATGTGTTTGATAAACCATTGTCGCTTGCATTTCGTTTCGCGGATTCAATGGAGCTTTCAACAATTTCAATTCCCGCAAGTTTTTCAACGCGACTTGCAAATGGAAGAGAGAATGTTCCTACACCACAGAATAGATCAATCATTTTTTCTGTTTTCTTTGGCTCACCCATTTCGATAGCAAGGTCGACTAATTTTTGTGCTTGTGTCGGGTTTGTTTGGAAGAATGTATCAAACCAAACACGGAAACGATATCCATCCATTTCATCATAAATGAAATCGCGCCCTGTTAATACATGTGTTTTTTCTGATTGAGTGCGGTCGGCCCAGTCGGTATTTTCAAGCCATAATAAGCTTTTTACCTCTGGAAATTTTTCTTCGATACGCTTCACTAAGTCGTCTGCAGCCTTTTGCAGATTACCTTCTGGTGCTTCTGTCGCAAAAAGAGCAAGCATGATTTCACCTGTCGCAAAGGATTGTCTCACCATTAGATGACGCAGAAGTCCTTCATGCTGGTCTTTGTTATACCCTGATAGGTGATGATCCTTTGCCCACCTTGCAACTTCCATCGCCCCTTCCACCATTTTTTCACCTGCAATAAGGCATGTTTCAAGGGAAATGATTTTTCGGAAGTTTCCTTGTTCATGTAAACCAAGAGAGCCTTCGGGTGAGAAGGTGAATTCCATTTTATTTCGATAACGCCAAGGATTTTCCATACCGATAGTATCTTTAACAAGTGCCGGGTCAAAGCTTTGTGAGGCAACTTGACGTTTTACAAAATCTGTTTTGTATTGGAGCTGTCCTGCGTAATCCCAGTGCTGCCACACACAGCCACCACATTTTTCAAAATGCGGACAAGGTGGTGCCATTCTTTGTTCATTTGAAGTAAGGATTTCTTCAGCCTGCACTTTTCTCCGTTTGCGGTCCGGCTGATCAACGGTCACTTGCACTTGCTCGCCAATAAGAGTTTGTGGAATGGTGAGCTTAAGCTTTTTTTTATTGCCGTGCTCATTTTCACGCCAAACGACCGCTTGCCCTGATCCTTTTTCATCTAATTTTTTTATGTCAACAATCATTGTTTCTGGTTTTGTTACTGCCAATTGTTGTTCCTCCTCTTTGCATTTACCATCTATATTGAAGTGTCAGTTTTCAAGTTTCCTTTTGTGATAAGAATTAAAGGTGTAGTCCATTTCTATCCTATTTTACAACATACTAACCAAGTATAAAGCACAAACTATAAATTTGGAATTCCTAACCCCCTAGAAAGTATTAGTAACTACCAATGAAATACGAAAAAACAGTAATTTTCTCAGACACAAATCGGATGTGGTTGGGTTCTCATTTGCAAAATTCCTATTCATGCAGATTTTTAAAGGCGAATATTTCCTACTTTGTAGTTAAATACTAATCAGAAGAATTTGGGAACTATACGTATGGAGTTGGGCGGAGGTATGTTTTGGAAAAAGAAAAATAGTGAAAAGGTAGATAAAGGTTATGAAACCGTTGAAAAAACGATTGCAGATGTATTTGAAAAAGCAAATAAATCGAGCGATTTTTCAACAGTCTCACCTATTCCAAAAAACGATAAAATTGTTTTAAGTTATTATAAAACGTTGGTTGATAGCAAAATTCTTCAGGAATCTGTGTTACCGATTTTAAAGAAACATATTACAGATATAAAAGAGCTTACTGACATAAAAGATTTTATTCCAATAGAAGGTATTAACTTTTCAAAGGATGCAAAGGAAATCGAAAAATCTTTTCATCAAGGGGCAGTTGCTGTCTATTTTAAGGATCAAATGGATGAATTTGCTCTACTTAATATAGGTAATGCTAGATTAGGACAACGTGAAACAAATGATACACAAAATGAATTTAGTGTAATTGGACCAAAGGTTGGGTTCATTGAGGATATTGGGACAAATCTCCATATGTTAAGAGAACACCTCGATACCCCGGATCTCATTCTTGAAGAAATGGTAATTGGTACAAGGTCTAGGTTAAAGGTTGTGATTGCATACGTAGATGGTGTTACGAATTCCGAATATGTTCAAACTGCAAGACAGAGACTACACGACCTTAATATTGATGCGGTGTTTGATAATACGATGCTGGAACAATTGATAGCCGATAATTCAAAATCACCTTTTCCCTTATTTGTTTCAACTGAAAGAGTCGATAGAACAATTGCAGCACTTTTATTAGGGCAAGTTGTACTGATTGGTGATAAATCTTCCTATGCCATAATCGGGCCCGTTAATCTTATGGATTTCTTTTCCAACCCTGAAGATTTTTATCTTCCATCTTTCATTGCATCATTTTTTAAATTAATACGGATTTTTGGAATGTTGTTTTCGCTTTTTGCAACTTCCTTTTATGTAGCAATCTTAACGTTCCATTTCGAGGTTATACCGAAGGATCTACTCGGTCCTCTCATTCACTCCAGAGCCAATGTTCCGTTTCCTCCATTTCTTGAAGTTTTATTCTTGGAGGTAACTATTGATCTTCTAAGAGAAGCAGGTGCACGCCTGCCAACAAAAATTGGACAAACACTAGGAATAGTTGGAGGAATTGTAATTGGTCAGGCAACAGTTGAAGCAGCCCTGACAAGTAATATTTTATTAATCGTTGTTGCCCTTTCAGCTTTAGCTTCGTTTACAACGCCAATCTACAAAATGTCTACTGCTGTCAGATTGTTACGATATCCTTTTATTATACTTGCAGCCATTTGGGGAGGCTTAGGGATTTATGTAGGAATTCTTCTTTTAATAGCACATTTAACGCGGCTTAAATCACTTGGCGTTCCTTATATGGTGCCACTCTATCCTTATCGAAAAGGTTGGGCACTTGGTTCCTTTATTAGACCTGATTTTACAAATCTGGATTCAAGGCCAATATATTTAAGAGCTTTTAGTAACAAACGATATGTTCCCAAAAAAACCAAGACCCTGAAGAAGGATTGAATTCTGAATAAAAACCTTAATAAAAGGCAGAGATACTATGGCTAAATGGAGAAAAAGTTTCATTATCATCTTACTTTTTGTTTGTCTTGTTGGTTTAGTCGGCTGTTCAAGAGAAAAAATTGTGGATAAATTGAGTATTGTCCATGTTTTTGGATTTGATGCTGACGATAACGGAAATATCATTGGAACTGCCTTATTTCCCGAATACACGAAAAGTCAGAGCAGTACGGACATTCATTATTTAAAAGAGAAATCGGATGCAATTGCTTTGTTACGACCTAGAATGTCGACTCATACAGCCACCCCTGTTGAGTTATCAAAAATAAGGGTTTTAGTATTGGGTAATCAATTTGCAGAATCTGGAGTTAGTGAGGTGGTGGATCGAGTCTTGGTACAACCTCAAATAGCTACCAATATACAGATTGCCGTTTCTACTCATAGTGCCGAAGATACCCTTAAGACCTTAAAAAAAAGTGACTTAACGCTCGCTGATCAACTTAAACAAAATATGACGGGGCAATTAATTCCGAGGATGAACCTTCATGTCTTCTTAAATCATTATTATGGTAAAGGAATGGATCCGTATGTACCGGTATTGACCATTGACGATAATAATAAGATTCAAGTGAGCAATATCGGTGTATTTAAGCATGATAAGTTGAAACTTCACTTAAATGTTAGAGAAACCTTTATTTTCTCAATTCTAGAGGATTTCCGAACACAAGCAACCTATGAAATCGACCATGAGCAAGGTGAACAAAAGGAAAATATTATTGTTCGAGGATTTCGGAGTAAAGGTAAGTGGAAATGGCTAAAAAATGAGCAGCAATTAAATCTTACTTTGGATCTTCTCTGGAGTATCACTGATCGTCCAACCCAATTTGATTTAGAAAATCCTGACGATATTCAAGCGTTAAAGAAAATAATTGTAAAAAGTGTAAAAAAAGATGTTGAGAGTCTGTTGGATAAATTTAAAGAAGAAGGAGTTGATCCATTAGGAATCGGAAATATTGTTCGTTCTCAAGATAGAAACTGGGATGAAGCAACTTTTTATGACCAATACCCTTCTTTACCCATCAATGTTGATGTACATTTAGAAATTATACATTCCGGCCTTCAAGGCTAGCTAGACTAGGATGGTCCACTATGAACAGTAAGATTAGCGAAAATAAATTGGTTTCCCCCTTTTTCATGTTTTTTTTAATTCATGGCACTCAAACAGGAATTTCTGTATTAAAATTTCAGGGAAATATCATTAAAGGAGCTGAACAAGATGCATGGGTTTCTGTCCTAATAGTAGGTTTAAGTCTACATCTTTTGTTTTACATGATGTTATATGTCTTAAAACAATCTACTGCAGGAGATATTCTTTCATTTCATAAGGATATTTTTGGAAAGGTAGTAGGGGGAGCATTAAACATTATCTTGGCCTATTACTTTTCGGTAGCTGGATTAGGTGTATTGTATTCATACATTGACTCCCTTCAGATTTGGGTATTCGATGGAATTGCTAGCTGGGAGTATGCGATTTTACTATGCAGTCTTATATATTATTTGGTGTCAGGGGGATTTCGCGTCATAACTGGAGTTGCATTTTGGGGAGTGATTATACCAAGTTTTTTACTGCTATCTTTATTTTATATTGTTGGATTTTTGGAGGTTACATACGTTCTACCTCTTTTCAGTCATAGTTTAAAGGATTATATACTTTCAGCTAGTGAATCTGTCCCATTATTTATAGGGTTTGAAACGGCTCTTGTTTTTTTTCCTTTCATAAAAAACGGAAAAAAGGCAGGCAAATGGGGGCATGTTGCTTTATTGTTTACAACGTTGTTGTATACGGCCGTAACGCTGATAACTTTTATGTTCTTTAGTCAAGGAAAATTACAGCACTTAACATGGCCAACTTTAACTATGATTAAAATCATTCAATTCCCTTTTTTAGAGAGATTTGAGTTTATTTTTATATTCACATGGCTTCTAGTCATTATGCCAGTGATTTGTATTTATCTTTGGTCAGCCATCAGATCCGTCAAGCTAACATTTCCAAAGATTAAACCTACATATATCCTTATCTTTTTCCTAGCTGTTTACCTATTTACCAATAGTTTCCTTATCGATATGTATTACACACAATTACTTTCAAAAATTATCAAATACAATGGAATTGCCTTTCTTTTCGGCTACATTCCATTGTTATTTATCATAAGCTTCATTCGTAATTTCATTAATAAGCAAAAGAATAGTTGAGGGACGCGAAAATTTTTACAATGAAAAGCCCAGCCTGCTGGTTGAGCTTGAGTTTGGTTCAATCATCTGTTTTTTAGAATTTTTTGGTTATATCCTGCAAATAAACACGATATAATGGAGTCGGAGTTAATTTAATGGAGGGGACGTTACCATGTTAAAAAAATTTGCTGCAGACGCATTAGGTTTATCGGATATTGGAAAAATTATTGGCCCTGAGGACTACGACAAAACAGACGCTGATGATTACATTAGACATGAGGATAATGAAAAAATCTACTTCTTAATAAAGACGAAAGCGGATGAATATTGCTTCACAAATATAGCATTCATTCATGTTGATGGCGCAAATGCGGTTTCATCAAAAAGAATGTTAAAGCGCTACCCGTATTCACAGCATACCATCTCGAACGTATTTCTTGAAACAGCTGGCAGAGTAGACTTAGATATCGAAATCAAATTTAACTTAGGAAACCAAGCCTTTAGTATTGATGTTGATAAAAAACAGCTAGACAAATTAAATGATTTATATAAGGCACTCGTGTATATTTCCGAAATCATCCATGAAAATAGCGTAATGTATGATATGGCGACTACTAGCCTTGATAAAGCAGTAACTGTACTGCAAAACTCAAGACCAGCTGAAATCAAACTTTCTGAAGAATACAAGCAATTAACAGAATACGGCTTTTCCTGGCTGTCAACCGCACGTGATCAGTACCACAGAAAAGATTTTGGTGAAGTATTTGAGAAGTATATAAATAACTAATAAAATAGTCGGCGTCCACAAAGTTCAGCTTCATTAACTTTTGGATGCCTTTTTTGACTTCAATAGGTAGACGGGGATGAAGGAATTTTCGGTTAGGTTTTTAAGTAATTTTGCCCTTCATCTTGCTTGTGAAGAGGAGTTCTATCGGGATTTGGAGTTCATTTCCCTTTCATCTTGCTAATGAAGAGGATGTCCTGCTAGATTCTCGCCGCTTT
>NZ_HE610987.1:136142-224463 GCF_000285535.1 Bacillus timonensis
TCACGCATACCGCCAATATGTTAAATCCGAAGCAAAAAATCAGTGCCTGATTCCCAGCGAGTATCTTACCCCTGGGTGCCAGGCACCAAATCCGTTTTCTATACCATTTTACTTAGTGTAACGGTTTGCGTAGCATGAGGCCACAAACGCATTTGGTTTTATTTTTGGCTCCACGCCGATTGCTTCCATTCGTGTGACCATTTCCTTCACAAAGTCACGTGTTTTATTCCTCTTCCCTGCCCCAATATCAATATGCCCCTCCATCGTAAATGAAGCACCATCGTATATATGTGGTAGGACAATATCAATAAGTTCATTTTTCTTTTCCTCGGTAAATAATGAAACAACTTCCTCTGATAAGGATAACTCATAGGAAATCCGCTCATGCAAATGTTCCATTCTTCTCGGAACAACCACTTTTCGAATACACGCCCACACACCTTTTCCTTCATTAAGTATCACAACACCTGTTATATAGGTGGTTTGTCTTGGATGGACTTGAGAATCTGTACCAATAATAAGCCTATATTTCCCAGTAGGCTCTGATCGCATGAACCCTAAAATATGTTCAAAGACCCGCTCGAATGACATTCGTTTTTCCTTTAGGTTTTTAAATAAGAAGTGATTGTTTGAATTGTTTTTCATAAATTCATATCACAACTTTCCAGTCTATTGTCGACCTGCTTTTATACATTTTATGAGCGGAAACTGAATTATGTGTTCTAAATGGTGAATTGGTACAAAATGTGGTTGTCCTCGATTAGAAAACACGCCATTTTTCCTAGTACTTTTTTACCTACTTTTAGCTCTGATTGAATTGTATAATATTACCATAAACTTAAATTGGAGCGTGTATGTTCAAAAAATGATAAAACAATCCATTGACCCATTTGATGCCATTCTTTCAGAAGCCATAACGAATCCAATGAAACGATTTCATTTTTACAAAGCTTTCATGGATTTAGAAGTAGTTGTGATTGGTACTGTTTCTTCAGATGAAGAATCTTCAGAACCTGTTCTCCATTTGACACATATCGAAATGAATAATGAGCTTGTACTACCTGTATACTCCTGCATTGAGAAGTTCAATAAATTGTATAAAGGAAAATATAAATATATAAAAATAACAACACGTCATCTCTTACAGTTAGTTGAACCTGATACACCGTGGGTACTAAATCCCGGATATGATATCAGTAAAAAAATCATCCAAGAAGAACTTGAGACCTTACGTGACGGAAGAATTCTTCATTATTTTTTCGAAGAGCTAGACCTCGAAGAAAAACAGGACTTTCTTACCGACCAGATGACAGAAATCCCAATACAAGTCCTTGAGGTTATTTCCAGTAAACTTAAAAACTTCCCTGCTATAAAAGAAGCTTATTTTACACATATCTATAATCCCTCTCTTTCAAGCAATCCAATCCCTCTGGTTGGACTTACCGTAGATCAAGAAGAGGAAAATTCGGAGGATCTTTTAGTACAGGTATTTCAAGTAGTTAATGAAAATTCTCTGCAGCGAATTGAAATTCTTATCCTTGTTGAAAATCTTCCACTAACAAATTCAATCATTAACGGAAATGGCCCCTTCTATATTCGAACAACGATAGATGATCTGAACTCGATGTTCCGATAAAATTCACGAAAGGAGGTAACGAAATGGCTCAAATAGATATAAAAGTGAATAGTGTTCGCTCTTCAAACAGTCGGTTAAAAGGAATCACTTCCGATTTGACAGATACACAGAGTCGAATCTCTAGTCTACGCCATACAATTGACAGTCAAATTACTAGTAGACAGGGGATTGGAGTAAATCTAAACAGTATGGCTTCTTCTATCCATGATATAGAAAAACGTCTCAACCAACTTCATAGTTTCGTAGATACTAGCTTAAGTTCGTATGAACAAGCGGATAAACAAGTAAACGCCAATTCACAAAAGTTAACCGAGCCTCCTAAGAAATCATTTTGGGAATCGGTTGGAGACTTCTTTGGAGTTGTGGGCAACTCTATAAAGGGATTTGGAACTGGACTATGGGATGTCGTGGTATCCACTGTCGAAGGAATTTGGAACATTATCACTCATCCGGTTGAAACGTTTAAAGGGCTCGTGAATGTCATCCAACACCCAATCGAAACGGCAAAAGGAATATGGGATGCCATCAAAACATCTTGGAACGAAGATGTGATCAATGGTGATGCTGAAAGTAGAGGAAATTGGTTCGGTCGTGCTTTTGGAGAGATTGCCCTCGCTGTTGTAGGTACAAAAGGTGTGGATAAAGCGGTAAAACTGGCGAAGGGTACAAAAGTTGTTGATGAAGTTGGTGGAGTTAGGGTTGTTGATGATGTAGGATCTAATAAAAAAGATACATTAGATAGTAATAAGGGTATAACTGAAAATAACGGTAAAAATGTAAGTAGAATAGAATACTTACGTAATAAATATGGACAGTTTACGCCAGATGAATTAAATTATAGAATTAACTTACGTGGTGAATCAATGAACGAATTGCAAAAGCTAAAAGATTCAGGTATAAGCAAAAAGAAGATGGGTCCTGCTTTTGCAGGTGTATATGATAAAACAACTGGTAAATATTATTTTTCAGTAAATGATTTTGATGGTGTATTGCCTGATTTTCATCCTATTATACAGTCTAGATATGATTCGATGCCAATTGAGGTTCGAGATTCATATGAGTTTACAAAAGGCGCAGGTTCACATGCAGAAGTAATCGCTTTAAATGATGCATTAAAAGCAAATCCAAATGCTAGTTTGGATAATTTTATTGTCAATGTTATCCGTACAGGTCAAAGTAGAGTAAAACCAGCTGGATTAATGTTTCCAAGATGTCCTCATTGCGCTTATCTAACAGATGGATTCGAATTTATAACGGAGGTTCCAAAAAATGAAAAATGAGATTTTAACGAAAGAACAGGTAATACAAATCGGTGTAGAGTTTGAAGAAAATTTAGGTTTTGGTGGACCGTATGATTTAGGAATTGTTGAGTATGATGAAGATGGCGAAGAAAAGCTATTTACAGGCTTAGCTTATGACTTATATGAAAATGGAAATTTAGAAAGTTATTTTTTTGTAGAAAATGGCGTAAAACAAGGTGCATCTGTTTCTTTTTACCCAAATGGGAATATAAAAAGAATAGGTAACATGGATAAAGGTGCTGCAGAAGGATTCCAGGTTGAGTATTTTGAGAATAAAATCAAAAAATATGAATCACAATGCATTGCTGGACGTGAGATGACTTTTATTAAGTATGATGAAAACGGGAATATAAAAGAACAAAAAATAGAACCAAGCGAATCCGATTTAGCATATGCTAAAAAATTCAAGTAGGAAAATAAATGGACAATAGACTCAAAGAAGAATTAAATACATTACAAAATAACCTTAGGACAAAAATCAATTTAAAAAATACATTTCAGGTAGATGAAATACATACAGTTGCTGGAGTAGATATTGCTTATTGGTCTGAGAATAATGTTGATTACGGAGTATGCTGTATTGTTATAGTAGATTATTCAACTAAAGAGATTATTGAACAAGTTGAATATAAGGGTAAAGTTGAATTCCCTTATCTCCCAGGCTATCTAGCTTTTCGTGAATTGCCGCTTATTCTAAAGGCTGTCAAGATGCTGAAAAATATTCCTGATATATACATGTTTGATGGAAACGGCTACTTGCATAAACGTCACATGGGAATTGCTACACAGGCATCTTTTGATTTAGGAAAGCCTACGATTGGTGTTGCTAAAACGTATTTTAAAATCGAAAATACTGATTTTGCTATGCCAGAAAATATAGCAGGATCCTATACGGATATTATTATTGATGGTGAAGTCTACGGACGTACTTTGAGAACAAGGGTAGATGTTAAACCGATTTTCGTCTCATGTGGAAACTGGATAGACTTAGATACCGCTACTAAAATAACCATGCATTTTATAGAAAAACATAGTCGATTACCTATTACCACCAGATATGCAGATTTAGCAACACATGAAGCAAGAAAAAGATATCAAAACTAGATAGTGATTTTTTTGAGGAACATCCCAACTCGAACATAAAGTATAGTCCATTCTAATAATACAATGGATTCCCAAACGTGGAATGCGGTATAACGAGGAGACAAAAATGGGCAAATATGCGCTTTATCAGAATAAAGTTTACCCTGTTAATTTTCAGGGGCAAGTCCTTTGTTTAACATCAAAATTTAAAGAAAATGGGTTTAATGAATTAATTGATATAGTAGGAAACCGACATGATGATATTTTTATTAAAGAAGTTTCCCTTGAAGATGTTTTACTAGTTTATGAGTTAAAGATGAACGCAATTTATAAAGGTAAGGAATTCGAAACATATGGGGTTGATTCCTCTACTTTAGAAAAAAATTACATTCTATTATTTAGCATGGATTACGAAGATGTTAATGACTTTGGCTTTAGAAAACACGAGCAATTTGTTTACCAAAAGGAAGTTGCACTTGGCGACATCGATGCCCTAGTTGAAATGAAAAAGCCAATCTTAAAGTGGGAAAACCAACCTGAATCACGGAGAACTATTCCAAACAACAAGATTAGAGACTATTTAAGTCAACTATAAAAATTGGTTTCTTCTAGCATGTAGGTTTACCTTAATTCGTGTCTTCCCGCATAAGTTTTCGGGTATGAAGGACTTTTCCTCTTCCTGTTTGGTTCGTTTGGTCCTTCATCCAACGCAATTCCGAAACACTACCAATGGAACCACGAGAACCGTCCCTCTGGTCCCCTGGTCCCTAGTCCCCCTGGTCACACTTCTATCTCCACTCCTATCGTTCCACTGGTTCCCCTGAACCACGAGAACCGTCCCCCTGGTCCGCGATGACTTCTTTTAGGTCGTCTTGGACGCTTTGTGGAGCGAGGGGGACTTTGGAGCGGTAGGCGGAGCGTACGATGACGTGGGCTGCGACAGGGGCTGTGAGGAATACGAAGAAGATTCCTAGAAATAAGCGAATGCTAAACGTTCCTTCCATTATGAAAAACAGAAAAGTTCCTACTAAGATAAAGAGAACCCCCATCGTCGAGCTTTTCGATGCTGCATGGGCACGTGAATACAAATCGGGTAAACGAATCAAGCCAACCGCACTAAAAAAACTAAAGACGGTTCCAACCAAAATCGATAATGCCGCAATAAGTTCAATAATCTCAATCGGATTGTTTACGTCGTTCAATGACAACACCTCTTTCAATAAATCTCGCAAAGGCAATTGTACCGATGAAGGATAGAATTCCTATCAATAAAATCACTTCAAAAAAACCGGTATTCTTTAAAAATACGGAGAAAATAGCCACACCCGAAATAATGTTTATACCTAATACGTCCAGTGCTTGTATCCGATCCGAGGACGACGGTCCCTTCACTAACCGATAAATCGTCACAAAAAAAGCAAATGTAAGAAACCCCATTGATATAAGCAAGATTGTTTTAATCATTAGCGTGTCACCCTCTTTATTGCCTCTTCAAATTTTGCTGTTGAACGTATCACAGCATCACTTGATTCAGGGATATCCATGGCATGGATATAAAACTTTTTCTCATCGTGTGAAACTTCAACGACGACCGAACCCGGTGTTAAAGTCAATAACATTGCGAGTAAGGTTATTTCCAAGTCCCCTTCCAAATCTGTTTCTAAGGTAAAAATGCCTGGTGTAATATTAATCTTTGGCCTCATAACCTGCTTCACCACCAAGACGCTTGAAGAAAATAACTCACGAATAAAGACGAGAAATAATTTTACAATTGCAAGTAAAGTTACCACATAAAATTGATGAGGAAAATACCTACGCAAGATAAAAAGCACGATTAAACCAAACAAATAGCCACTAAAAAAAGTAAGGATCGTCCAACTATCTTGGAGAAACATCCAAATAAAACCGATAAACAAGTTAATTAACACTTGGATGGGCATGATACCACCCCTTTCCTGTATATAAATGCCGCGTGTTTATACGAGACTCACCCGCTGCTTTGGAGAATCTATTCCACAAAGGCACTTCCTAAAACTGCTTCAATATAAATACTAGGATTCATGATGACTTCAACCGCTAAATCAACATAATCACTAATCCCTTGTGCCCCTACTCCAAGCGCAATCGTCAAACTTGTAAGAATGCCCATAGGCAATAACAAGCCTTTTAATGATTTTGTTTCACTTTCTTCCGGGACATCCGTATATCCCCAGAATCCATTCATAAAAATTTTCATAACCGAATACAGAACCATTAAACTTGTTAACAAGCCGACTCCACCAAGCCAGAAATAGCCTGAAGCAAATGTTCCTTCTGTGATAAATATTTTCCCTAAAAATCCGCTAAGGGGTGGTATTCCTCCAAGCGACAATGCTGCAATGAAAAACATCCATCCAAACTTTGGCTGTAGTCGCATCAATCCACTAAATTCTTTTAAATTGCTCGTTCCTGTAAAATAGACGATAGTTCCACCTAATAGAAAAATGAGTGCTTTCACAATCATATCGTGGATTAAATAATAGATAGAACCGGTGATTCCTTCTGCAGTTAACGAAGCAACCCCAGCTAAAATAAACCCAACACCCACGACCACATTGTAGGTAATGATTCTTTTAATATCCCAATAGGCTACTGCGCCAAATGCTCCAAGCAACATCGTAACAGCCGCCAAAATTCCGATTAATAGATGTGTGACTTCTGGCTCGTGATAAAAAACAAGCGTGAATACTCTCATAATCGAATAAATACCGACCTTCGTTAATAGCGCTGCAAAAATGGCCGCAATTGCTGTTGGTGGCGCACTGTACGAACCAGGTAGCCAAAAGAATAAGAACAGACCTGCTTTTAAACTAAATACTATTAAAAATAATATCGCTACTGTTGTCATCACACCATCCTGTCCAACCTCAGCAATTCGAACAGAAAGATGTGCAAGATTTAATGTACCAGTCATCGCATATAAATAGGCAACTGCTACTAAAAATAGAAATGATGAAATCAAGTTTACTAATATATATTTGATTGATTCACGAAGTTGGACTTTCGTTCCACCTAACGAAATTAAAACATATGAAGAAACGAGCATCACCTCAAAACAAACGAACAAGTTAAAAATATCCCCTGTTAGGAAGGAACCATTAACACCCGTAATTAAAAATAAAAAGAGCGGATAAAAATAAAATGACTCTCGTTCCTCACCAATTGAATGAAAAGCGTATATTAGACAGCACATCGCTACAATACTCGTTACCATGACCAAAATTACAGCTAACATGTCTGCTACCATACTTACACCAAATGGTGCTTCCCAACCACCTAACTGAAGAACCAGAATTCCATCTATTTTAATTCGGTGCATGAGCACCAAAGAAATGACAAAAACACTAGTTACTGCAACTAGACTTAAAGCCCTTTGCAGTTTCCTACTTTTTCGAAAAATAACCATAATCATCCCTATAATGATAGGAATGATGACCGGAAAAATAACTAAATTACCCATCGTTTTTACCTCTCAAGCTTCTAGTATCATCCGTGCCTAAGACCTTATACGCACGGTAACTTAGCACTAAAAATAATGCTGTTGTGGCAAAATTGATTACAATTGCTGTTAAAAGAAGTGCCTGTGGCAATGAATCAACATAGGATAAACCTTTGATTCCTAGTAAAGGAGGTCCTCCCTTTTCAAGGCCTCCCATCGTGATAATTAATAGGTTTACACTATGGCCGATGATCGACGTTCCTAAAATAATTCGTAATAGAGTTTTCGTTAAGATAAGATAAATCCCGATTGCAAATAAGATTCCTACTAAAATAGACATTAAAGTTTCCATTACCTGTCATCACCTATACTCATTATTATCGTGAGCGATGTTCCAATGACAGCCAAGGCGACACCAACATCAAATAAAACTGCTGATGCAATCTCTGTTTCTCCGAATACAGGAAGTTCAATATAACCAAATGTTTGTGTTAAAAATGGAGCATCAAAAAGCATGCTTCCCACTCCTGTACCAACTGCAATTAAAACACCAATCGCTGTTACCACCTTAAAATCAAGGGGCAAATTTTTTCGAACTGTTTCAATATCAAAGGTAAGGAACAGAAGAACTAAACCAGCCGAGAAAGTTAAGCCTCCAATAAAACCACCACCTGGATGATGGTGACCCGAAATAAACAAGTTAATGGCAAACGTGAAAATGATAAGAACAGCAACTTTTGTAATACTTCGTATAATGACATCATTTGGTTCCTTCATCTGATCCCTCCTTTGCTAAACGTAATTTAATTAACGAATAAACTCCAAGACCTGCAATACTTAAAACTAGAATTTCAAGCATCGTATCGATTCCACGGAAATCCACTAGAATTGCATTGACGATATTTTTTGCCCCCGCAAGTTCATAGGCATTTTCATAAAAGCTTGAAATAGAATCGAAAAGCCGATTTCCATTCACTGATAAAGCTACCAAGGTTACAACCGCCCCTGCCCCAATGGAAATAATCGCATTTGTTACCTTAAACGGAATCCGACTTATTTCCTTACGCAATTGTGGCAAATGGTAAAAACACAGAAGAAAAAGCGCTGTTGTTACTGTTTCTACAACTAATTGTGTCAACGCTAAATCAGGTGCACGAAATAGTACAAAGAAAAACGCCACTATAAAACCGAGTGCCCCCACCGCAACAATTGAAGTAATTCTAGATTTTGAAAATAGCACTGCAACTGCTGATACGACTGCAACAATCATAATTGCAATTTCGAAAGGTGTAGCCGGTGTGTCATTCGAGGAATCAAAAGAAATTCCATCAAATAGCCAAATGGATCCACCGACAACTACAATCATGAATCCAATGATATAAACCAGATAATCGCGGATAAAACCTGTCATGTAAAAATTTGTGATGGATTCAGAAATCTGTTCCATTTTATCTAAAATAAGATTGTATATATGATTGATTGTCAGTGATTGTGGATAAAAATGATACACTCGATACCACTTTCTTAAATTGAGATAAAGAATCGTTCCGAGAGCAACTACCCCGACTGTCATCCATAGTTCTGGGCTTAAAAAGCCATGCCATGCTTTTATTTTCAAATCCACAACATCTGCTTCTGACAACACAGGAAGTATGGAGGTCAACGCCGGCTTTAATAAATACTTTGAAAGCAAGTTCGGGAAAAAGAAACCAATTATCACAAGTGAACCTAAAATAATTGGCGAAATCAGCATGCCAAGTGGTGCCTCATGAATGACTCGATCATTGTCGAGCTTATATTTCCCTCTAAACGTTTTAAATACAAGAATCATACAATAGATAAATGTAAATACACTTGCAATCCATGCAACAATTGGAATTAGTATGCCAATTGTCCCCATGTGGAAAAAATCCATTTTTGCTGCATTATTAACCGCCGCAAAAAACATTTCCTTACTTAAAAATCCATTAAATGGAGGCAACCCAGCCATGGAAAAGCTACCTATTACTGTCAGCGTAAAAGAAATCGGCATAAGATGAATCAATCCACCAAGTCTTCGAATATCACGAGTACCTGTTTCATGGTCAATAATTCCAACTACCATAAAGAGACTTCCTTTAAAAGTTGAATGGTTAACTAAATGAAAAATAGCAGCAAAGATGGCAGTTCCATATATGGCTGTTTCATCCCCCAGGCCGAAATACATTGCAGCAGACCCAAGACCTAAAAGGCTCATAATTAACCCTAATTGACTGATGGTTGAGTACGCCAATAATGCTTTTAGATCCGTCTGCCGAACGGCATTAACTGATCCATAAAGCAATGTAAGTAAGCCGACTCCTGTAACGAGCCAAAACCATACCGATGAACCACCAAAGATCGGAGTTAATCGTCCTACTAGATAAATACCTGCCTTAACCATTGTCGCTGAGTGCAAGTATGCACTAATTGGTGTTGGTGCCTCCATCGCATCAGGTAACCAAATGCTAAATGGAAACTGAGCTGATTTGGTAAAAGCACCCAGTAAAATCAGTACCATTGCGGGTATGAATAAAGGACTTGAAGTAATTGCATCTACATTTAGTAGCATTTCACGAATACTATACGTTCCTGAGCTACTTGAAATAATAATGAGGCCTGCAAGCATAGCTAATCCGCCAAAAATAGTAATCAACATAGATTTTTGTGCACCATAACGTGATTTTTCACGTTCAAACCAATACGCAATTAACAGAAAAGAGGATACACTCGTCATTTCCCAAAACACGTAAAGAACGAAAACATTATCAGAGAACACTAAACCTAACATCGCTCCCATAAAAATAAGTAAATATACGTAAAAGTTATGAAGTTCTTCACGTTCCTTCGACAAGTAAAAAATCGAATATAATATGACCAATGCACCAATACCAGTAATTAACAAACCAAATGTCAAACCTAAACCATCAATATATGTTGAAAAATTAATATCATAGGAAGGTATCCAAGGAATGCTAATGAGGATGGAATCTCCATTTGCAATAGTTGGAATAAATGTTATAAGATAGGTAAATATCAGAAGTGGCACGAAAAAAACGAACCAGCCTGTATGAAGTCGTGGAGTGAATTTTTTATATAATATAGGAACAAACACGGCAAAAATAAATGGTAACATGATTAAAAAATGGAACCAATACAATGGAATCCCCTCCTTAAATCCGGATGTTTTTTACAATTTAGTTTTATAGATTGACTCATTTTGTAGCATGCGATATAGTCATACATAGTTTATAAATAAATAACTTTGCAAACATTATTGACAGCTATAGGTGGTGTGAAAAATGCCAGCCCCTTCTAATAAAGGGATTGTCTTTTAGTGGTTTTTCATTTTAAACGGAAACGGAAAAATAGGTAGACTTATGATTCACATCATTCTTTGAGGTGAGTAAAACATGAAAATGATAAAAGAAAGAATGGATGAGAGTATCCTCGTCTGTGTATATTATGGTCCAAATGGAGAGCGTCTTATCCAACGCGGTTGTAAGATTGCAAAAATGCTAGATTGTCCACTGTATATTTTGACCGTCGATCCAAAGCCTTTCGATGACCTCGACCCTGAAAAAGTTAACTATATAGCGAGATGGAAAGAATTAGCTGAACAACATAGTGCGGATGCATTTATTATAAAGGACAATGAAAAAAGACCAATTTCAAAAGTGATTGCCGATGTTGCTAGAGAGAAAAATGTAACTCAAATTATTCTTGGCCAAACTGCACAAAGCCGCTGGGAACAAATCGCAAAAGGTTCAATAATTAATTCATTATTAAAAGAAATTCCGTTCGTTGACCTTCATATTATCTCAGTTGCCCGATACCTTAAAAACACTGAAGGTCAATTTGAAAAAGGAGTCCGTGCATACCTTGTTAAGGAAGATGAACATTACCGTCTCATCTTTAAACATACAAAAGACGTTCTCTTTGAAGGAATCTTCTTTAAGGAATTTGGAACTGATTTTAATAATGGAATTTTTAAATTCATGAAAGACCAGAAGACATTACAGGTTCAAGTGAAAGAGGACATCGTGACCGATTTTACTAATGTAGATATGAACACAAATCTAGATGATGAAGACTTTTTATAATCCCTCTGCCTTTTAGGCAGAGTTTTTTTTAGCCCATACGATGTGGGTCACAAAGACGTAGCCACAGGACGCGTCGGTCTTAGTCTTTGATTCGCTAAATATTTTATAAGTTTACATCCACTTTCACTAATCGCTTTTCTTCTTTATTAATTCCTATATATTTCAATGTTTCAGATGGTGAATGGTGGTTATAAATATCCATTAAAATAGAAATCGCAATTCCTTTTAGATAGGCATGGTAACCAAATGTTTTTCGGAGCGTGTGCATTCCAATTTTCCCAGGAATACCAACCTCTTTAGCAGCATTGTGTATGATACGGTAAGCCTGCTGTCTGGAAATTGGCTGATTATCCTTTTTTGATTTGAATAAAAAATCACTGGCTTCATATTCTTGGGTACTTAGATACTCGCTTAGTTCCATCTTTATCATATTGTTTAAATAATAAGCTTTTCCCTCCCCGCTTGTTATGTCCTTCACATAAAGGAATTCTTTCATTCCAGAATCATCCAATACGTCTTCCACACGCAAGGAAAGTAAATCACTCACCTTAATTCCTGTATTAATGCCGAACACAAAAAGTAATAAATCTCTTTGAGACTGCTTTTTTAATATCGCTTTTATTGCATTTATTTTTTTACGTCCTTAATTGGATCGACAAACTCCATCGATATCCTCCCGCTAATGTTACATAACATAAAATTAACACACATTAAGTTACATGACAAGAAACTTGCTTACAAATTCATTGGAAAAAGTGTTCCCTATTTTTTTGAAATATTAATAAATTCATTGTTATATACACTATTTCAGCTTCAAAAAAAAGGATTATTTTGTTGGAAGCAGGGCAAATTATAAAAAATCTTCCTTAGTAATTATCACTATTTTCACAGTTGAAAGGAGTTTTATGAACAATGGGTAAGTTTGGATGGATTATTATTTTGGTCCTCCTTGTGATTGCCATTGGAGCTGGTGTGATTATTTCACAAAACATCGGCGAAGAAGAACAGGCTGAGCAAGGTGTTGAAAATCAAGAAGGAGCAACCGAAAAACAGAAATTTGACAAAGATAAGCATTTTTCAGTACAGCATAAGGATTATCCAGGAAAAATCGCTCCAAAATTTTCTGGGGATGATCTTGCAAAAGCTCCAACAGGAGATTGGATTACAAACGGTGGAAATATCTTTAACGGAAGATACTCGCCACTTGATAAAATCACTAAATCTAATGTAAAAGGTTTAAAGGCTGAATGGGTGACAAGTCTCGGCTCTGGATATGAGTTTAAATATTCAGGTGAGGCTACTCCAATCGTCTATGATGGGGTTATGTTTACCATTACTGGAGCAGATGACGTTCAAGCCATCGATGCTAAAACTGGTGAATTAATTTGGGAATATCGCCCCGAATTAGCCGCAAATTTAGATACCGTCTGCTGTGGTTGGACAAGTAGAGGTGTTGGTTTAGGAGATGGAAGGGTTTATGTTGGCCTGTTAGATGCTAGGTTAATTGCCTTGGATCAAAAAACAGGTGAAATCATTTGGGAAACGAAAGTAGAGGATTGGGAAAAAGGTTATAACATTACAAGTGCCCCTCTTTATTATAACGGAATGGTATATACTGGGGTCGCTGGTGGTGAGTATGGGATTCGTGGTTTTGTTGCTGCCTTTGATGCAGAAAAAGGGGAACAAGTTTGGAAAACCCATACCGTCCCGGGTCCTGATGAAAAGGGACATGATACTTGGCCTAAGGATACCGACGCTTGGAAAAGAGGCGGAGCAGCTGTATGGCAAACACCTGCTATTGACCCTGAACTAGGAATTCTCTATCTATCTACAGGTAATCCGTCTGCAGACCTAGATGGAAGTGCTCGTGAAGGTGACAACTTATTTTCCGATTCCGTCTTGGCATTGGATGCTAAAACTGGTGAATACAAATGGCACTTCCAGGAAGTACACCATGATATTTGGGACATGGATGCGCCAAACCCGGTCGTTCTATTTGATGTAGAAATGGATGGAAAGAAGAGAAAAGGCATTGCACAGGCTGGAAAAACAGGGTGGCTCTACATATTGGACCGAACAAATGGTGAGCCATTGATTGGTATTGAAGAAAAACCAGTTCCACAGGATGAAAGACAAAAGACAGCCAAAACGCAGCCTTTCCCAGTAGGAGATGCATTCATACCGCAAAAAGTCACTGAGGAAGATGTGAAAAAGGACTTCGCTGATGATTGGAAAGGTAAAATTGGGAATATCTTCACACCATTCTGGGATGAATTTGTCACATTAAAACCTGGTCCTCAAGGTGGAGCAAACTGGCCACCATCAGCATATAATCCAAATACTGAGCTATTTTACTTAATGGCAAATGATACGTACTTTTCATACTCACATCATGAAGGTGATGAAGCAAATAACTACAAAGAAGGCGAAGTATGGCTTGGAAGTGTATGGCAGCCAGTACCGAACTCTCCTGGTCGTGGTGTTGTAACAGCTATGGATATAAAAACAAATAAAATTGTATGGCAGAAACATTGGGATCAAATTGCCTATAGTGGACTTTTAACAACAAAAGGCGACCTTTTGTTTGCAGGGCATAACGATGGCCGTATTATTGCCTTTGATGCAACAAACGGAAATGAGTTATGGGAGTTTAAGATGGATGCGGGAGCAAATGCGCCACCTATCACATATGAAATTGACGGTAAACAATATATATCTATTTTTGCTGCCGGTAACTCACTTGCAGGAACTACTCATGGAGACAAAATTTATACCTTCTCTCTCGAAGGAGCTTATGCATCCGTGGAAGATATACCTGAAGATAAAATCAACAAATCACCAACAGCAAACGACCCCGCAGCTACAGACAAGAAACAAGATGCAGAAGAATCAGATAAGTCAACTGCACATCAGGGTGCAGACGTATACAAGAACAACTGTTTAGCTTGTCATGGTGACAACGGTGAAGGTGGACATAATGGTCCTAATCTTCAAACTAGTTCTTTCTTGAAAGACAGAGATAAATTAATTACCCAAATCAAAAATGGTAGTGCCGGAATGCCTCCATTTAAGGATACTTTAAATGATGATCAAATAAATGCATTAGTTGAATATCTAGAAAGTATTGCAAAATAAAAGCACATAAAAAAGGTAATCGCTCAAAAAGGGCGATTACCTTTTTGCTTTTTTGAACCTATGAAGGTACTTCTTTCGTTTCTTACGTTCCGCTTGGGTCTTCATTACACCGATTAAGACTCTTCCCTCCTTTCTTCCGTTCCGTTTGGGTCTTCATTCCTACTGATTCTCCCAGAACACTTGATATTTTTTGTTTTAGTATTTGTCCGCCTTTATGATCTACAAAAACAGCAAAGGTATACAAATATAACTTTCTATATGTGACTTTCAGTGAATTAAGTTATCACCAGAGGGTTACTTGCCTATACTCGACTATTTATCCAAGTCTTTAAACAGATTTATAGGTATGCTTACATCTTGTTAAGGATACATCTTGTGGTCTTCAATCATGTGAAATCTCTTTTCCACTAAAATACTATCTTACTTTAACGCTTTCGACAAAAAAATTATCAAAAAACATAAAATATTGTAGAAAAATAATCGAAAGATGTTATAATGTTCAATATCATCTAAAATTTTCAGAAAATAGGGGGCAATATCATGAAAGGTAGAAAACTTTCATGGATGGTACTCTTCTTAGTGTTTGCTTTAGTTCTAGCAGCATGTGGAGGTACTGAATCCAGTAAAGAAAGCGACTCATCATCTGATGGCGCTAAAGACGAAGGAAAAACATACACACTTAAAGCAGGGCATTCTCAAACAGAGGAACACCCTTATCATCTTGCATTACTTGATTTAGCTAAAAATGTGAAAGAACGTACGAATGGAAAAGTTACAATTGAAATCTTCCCATTAAACCAATTAGGAGCAGAGAGAGAATTAACTGAAGCTCTTACACTTGGAACTGCTGATATGTCAATTTCTTCCACAGCACCAATTGCAAACTTCTATCCTCAAATTGGCATTGTTGATTTACCATTCTTATTTGAATCAAGAGAACATGCATACAGTGTGCTTGATGGAAAAGTTGGACAAGATCTGTTAGCTGGTATGGAAGATGTTGGACTCGTTGGTCTTGCTTGGGCTGAAAATGGTTTCCGTCACATCACAAACAGCAAGCATCCTATAACAAAACCAGAGGACTTAAAAGGTTTAAAAATCCGTACTCAAGAAAACCAAATTCACCTTGATGCATTCAATGCACTTGGCGCTCAACCAACTCCAATGGCTTGGAACGAAGCATTAACTGCCCTTCAACAAGGTGTTGTTGATGCTCAAGAAAATCCTTTAATTATTGCTGATACGTATAAGCTTTATGATTCTAACCAAAAATACATGACATTAACAGGACATATATACTCACCTGCAGTTGTAATGTTTAGTAAATCTGTTTGGGATACACTTCCAGCTGAATACCAAGAGATTCTTAAAGAAGAAGCAAAAATTGCTGGTGACAAAGTGCGCGAGCTTAGCACAAAAGCTGATACTGATTCTTTACAGGTTGTAAAAGACGCTGGTATGGAAGTTATCGAAGATGTAGATGTACAGCCATTCCGTGATGCAATTCAATCTGTATATGAAAAATACGAAAAAGACTTTGGTAAGGAAAATATTGAAGCAATCTTAAACGGTAATTAATCTAAATAAAAAACTTGGTGAGTGCTTCCGCACAATCCAAGTTTTTAACTTTATTCAGTCGGGGTTCAAACCCCGACTGAATAAAGTTAAAAGCCTCCGGCGGATGCCACAGATTTTCAAAGGAAGCTTTTCGAGCAGGCTCGAAAAAATCTGGGCGCAAATACGCCAAGGCGTATTTGATTTGATAATAAGGGGAAATACAGGTGAAAAAGATAGTAGATGTAATAAATGGATTTTTTAAATGGATATTGATTGTCCTATTTTTTGTATTGGTCGTCGTTGTCTTTTTACAGGTCCTCTTTCGTTTCGTTCTGGAACAACCATTAGCATGGACTGAGGAGTTAGGACGATACTTACTCGTGTGGACTACCTTCCTAGGGGCCGGTTATGGCATGAGTGTAAAAGCACACCCTGGGGTTGAAATTCTTTATGACGCTTTTGGTCCTACCTTAAAAAAGATACTAAATGTAGTCATTGCAATTCTCGTTATATTTTTCTTTTGGCAGGTTATTGTTCACAGCTTCGACTTTATCGAACGTAGTATGATTCAAAAGTCTCCTGTTCTACAAATACCAATGGGATATATCTATACAGTCATTCCGATATCAAGCGTACTTTTTATCATCAATCTGCTTTATGTCGTAATTTCTGATTGGAATAAGGAGGCGAAGAACTAATGGCTTGGTTACTTTTTGGAATACTAATTGTTCTTTTCTTCATTAATGTACCAATCGCGGTTGCTCTTGGACTCTCTTCTATGATTGTGCTTATGATCCAAGATAATGTTCCGTTAATGGTTATTGTCCAAAAAATGTTTACATCAACAGATTCGTTTACATTGATGGCAGTTCCCTTCTTCATCTTAGCAGGTAAATTAATGGAAGTTGGGGGAATCTCCAAAAGACTAGTAGATTTCGCAATGACCATTGTTGGAAGAATGCATGGGGGCTTGGCAATTGTTTCTGTTGTTACATGCATGTTCTTTGCAGCCATTTCAGGATCTGGTGCAGCTACTACAGCAGCAGTTGGAGCCATCATGATTCCTGCTATGGTTCAAAAAGGGTATGATAAAAGCTTCTCTACTGCAATTCAAGCCGCCGGTGGAACAATCGGCGTTATGATTCCACCAAGTGTACCCATGATTTTATTTGGTGTTATTGCTGGAGCATCGATTAGTGATTTATTCATCGCTGGTATTCTACCTGGTATTTTAGTTGGCGTTTCACTAATTGTTGTTGCTTATTTTATTTCACGTAAACGCGGTTATGGGAAAGAAGAAAAAAGCTCCATTCGTGATGTTTTCACATCCTTTAACCGAGCTATTCTTGCGATTTTAATGCCTGTTATTATTCTTGGTGGAATCTATGGCGGGGTCTTTACGCCAACAGAGGCTTCTGTTGTTGCTGCTGTTTATGGTTTAGTTGTTGGTCTCTTTATCTATAAAGAAATTAAGTGGAAGGATTTACCTGAGGTTTTCATTTCTTCCGCTGTTACATCTGCAGTTATTATGTTTATTATTGCTTGTGCATCCATTTTTGGTTTTATTTTAACAAGGGAGCAAATTCCACTTCAAATCACAAATGCACTACTTGAATTTTCTTCAAATCCGATAATTGTATTAATCATTATAAACATAATTCTATTAATAATAGGTACATTCTTAGAAACATCGGCAGCGATTATCATTATGGCACCTATTTTACTTCCTGTTACAAATGCTGTGGGTATTGACCCTGTTCATTTTGGAGTTATCATGGTCGTCAACCTTGCAATCGGCTTTATCACACCACCAGTTGGGATTAACCTATTCGTTGCATCTAATATCGCAAACCTTAGATTAGAGAAAGTTGTTCGGGCCATTATTCCGTTCCTGATTATGTTAATCGTCGACATTATCATTATTAGTTTTGTACCAGAGATTAGCCTCTTCTTCTTAGATAAATAAATATGAAAAGTGCTTGTTCCGACAGACATGCGTCGATTAGAAACAAGCACTTTTTTTATGCTCTTCTTTTAAAAAGCTCGGCTGATAAGCCTTATAAGCTTATATATTTGAGATGAACTGGAAATATGTGACAATCGCTAGATTTCCTCCAGTTTTAGTGATGTTCCGCTGCCATTGCATCTTTTTTAGTTTTATGAACGGTACCAAACGGATGATTTGGCGGTGCATAGATGGAGTAAAGTTTTAGAGGAATATTTCCGGTATTTGTTACGTTATGCCATGTTCCTGCCGGAATAAAAATGGCAGAATCGTCATTCACTTGACGCACAAAGTTTAGATTGTCTTTTTTGTTCCCCATTTGAACAATTCCATGACCTTGTTCAATACGTAAGAATTGGTCTACATTCGGATGAATCTCTAACCCGATATCTTCTCCAACGTGTAAACTCATTAAGGTTACTTGCAAGTGATTTCCTGTCCATATCGCAGTACGATAGGTATTATTTTGTTTCGCTGCTTCGTTAATATTGACAACATATGGCCTTTTCCCATGATCCCTGAATTCAGTTTGTTTCCTAAACATCGGTGTTTGATAATAACCCCAATGGTTCCCATAATGCATAGGAAAATCCATATAATATGGATGCTGATAGTGATGGTGATGAAAGTGATACGGATTCACATAAGGTACATAATACATATTTTCATGATCCCTCCACAGATTGATAAATTATCCTATGCACAACCGGTTAGGAATGTAACCCATTTTTAGGAAGGCGATTTTCCGGATAAGCATCCAGCATAACCCTCCTACAATTGCATAATTTTGGCTATTAAGAAACATACTTCAAGTAAACAGAAGTACAAGGAGGCGAAAACTCCATGTTTAAACATGATAATCCATTGAATGCATCCGAAATTGGTACCCTTTGGCTTACCTACCAAGAAAAAACTCTTATTCTTCGAGTATTAGAGTACTTTCTTGAAAAATCAAACGATCAGGAAGCAAAAAATATTATGGGAATGCTGTGGCAGGAATTAGATTACTATGTAAAATTGATAGAAAAAATTTTCGACAGTGAAGGAATTGTAGTCCCAAATGGATTTAAAGAAGAAGATGTTAATCTAGATGCCCCTAGCCTTTTTGACAATGGATTTGATATTATGTTCCTACGAATTTTAAAAGAAGTAAGTATGGGGATGTACACTATCAATATGAATATGGCCTACAGAATTGACGTCATGACCATTTATGAAGGATTGACCGTTGTAACTCATAAGGTCTACAAATTAGCAACTCTATATTTACTTAAGAAAGGGATACTCACCCTTCCACCAAAGGCGACTTTGCCAAAATCTACAGAGTACGTAAAAAGCAAAAACTATTTGAAAGGATTTAACCTTTTCAGCGACAAGAGAGCTTTAAATCATATTGAATTAGGTTTTCTTCATCATGGTATCGAAACAAATAATGTTGGAATGCAATTGATGACAGGATTTGCGCAATGTGCACAGAACAAAGAAGTTAAACAATATTTCATTAAAGGAAAAGAACTTTCGAAAAAGCAAATTAAAATATTTGAGGAAATTCTTTTAGATAGTGATGTTCAGTTTTCTGCAACGTCTGGAAGTACGGTGACAACTTCAACAATTGCACCATTTTCTAATAAATTGATGATGTATTGTACATATCTATTAAATGGATTTAGTATGGTGGGAGGCAGCTTCGGCACCTTTTTTATGTTACGAAATGACATTACCGTGAAAACAGCATCACTGATGAAGGATGTCTACTTTTTTGGTGAAGATGGTGTTAAACTGATGATCAAAAATCAATGGTTTGAAGAACCTCCACAAATGGAGGACCGACCAAAAATTATAAATAAATAAGGTCAGAAGGACAGGTTCATCGTTCCAAATGGGTCAATGAACCTGTCCCCATGACCCACTCGGTTTACTTTTTCGTAAAAAGTGTAATGAGGAAAAAGGTGATAAAGCTAATAAGAAGGGTAACGCCGCCACCTATATAGAAGAGAAGCGTGACGCCTTCTGGTAATGGAAAAGGTTTCACCATGTTTAACCACATTCCGATTGTTAATCCGGTTGAGCCTATAATTGCGGTCCATACGTGAATCTGTGTCAAAACAGATTGTTCAATTTTGAAAACTTTGTAGAAAACGGCCCACGCAAACAGACTCAACCACCCCACTACTAAAATGTGCGCATGTACAGGACGAAACGCATACGAACCTGCACCAGCCATGTGTGCCCCAAGTACTGCACCGATTAGGCCAAATATACTTGCAAATCTTACTAATACCAAACTATTATTCATAAAACATTCTCCTCCTGATTGTGATTTATAGTACATGGTCTGTGACACTACTATTACGGTCCACGCTCTTTCCTTTTTAACCGGGCATGTTCCCAACAACACCAATGTACACCATGAATATGAACGGAGGATGAATAAGAAATTACAATCTATCGAATCGGCAATTCTACAATAAATTTTGTTCCTTTCTTGTCATTACTTGTAACGGTAATCTTACCGCCATGCAAATCAATAATCGTTTTGACAATTGATAAACCGAGCCCCGTACCTTCAACCAAGCGTGTACGTGACTGATCTGCCCTGTAAAAACGGTCAAAAATCCGATCTATTTCCGAGCTTTTCAGCCCAATCCCAGAATCCTCAAATGTCACAAAAACCGATTCCCCTTTTTTTTCAGCAGAAATTTCAATCGTACCATTAGGCTTGTTATATTTAATCGCATTTGATAGTAGATTATCCCATACCGTATTTACTAGAGACGGGTCAGCTATTATCTCGATATCTGGTAAATGATAACCAAGCATGATTCCTTTTTCCCCAATTAACCACTGATAATGTCGAATTAAATCTTTAATCTGCTGCCCTACATCAAAAGGCTGTTTCTTCACAATATCCTCATTTCGATCTAGTGAAGCCAGCAATAACAGTTGTTTCGTTAAGCTGGAGAGTCTTTCAATCTCACCATTTATAATTGAAACATACTGATTTTTTTCTTCAGTAGTAATGGATTTGTTCTCTAATAAGTTTGTGTAGCCTTTTATATTAGAAAGCGGTGACTGAATATCATGAGAAATATTTGAAATAAATTCCTTCCTAATATCCTCCGTCTGTTCTAGCCTCCTCGCCATCTGTAAAAAGCTCTTCGAAAGTTCGCCCAATTCATCATGTCGGTTTATATCCAATGCCACATTAAAATCACTATTCTCTAGGGATTTCGTCGCTTTTGTTAAATCTGAGATTGGTTTTACTAAATACCTCGTATTAATCAAAACCATGACAATACTAATTAAAATAGTTAAAGCTACAATCCAGCCGAACAACACATGCATCTCATTAAAAAGAAACTTAATATCCGGCCTCAATAAAAGGGCAAAGCCGTTCCCATTGTAGTTCAACGGAACCCCAATTGTATTTTTTAATTCATTTGCAAAAAAACCGGTGACAAAAGTTTCCTGCGGAAATTTGAGAATGCCGTGGTAAACTTCCCCATCTAGCACCTTTTTTTCGGTTGAAACAGGGAGAGTTTGGTCTCGAAAAGGTTCACCAAAGAACGTTTTGTTTCCTGCTTCATCAACCAAACAAAATTGATAACCAGTAGCAGCTAGGCTTTCCAAAAATTCGTTAAGTTCCATCTCAGGGTGTGTTTCCACAAAATGAACAATGTCCAAAGCAACCTGAGTGTTTTTTTGATCATTAATCGGCTTTAGTTTTTGTTGATAATAGCTGTTGGAAAGAATGAAAGCCAAGATAAAACTGATTAACATCATTCCAATTGTGATGACAACAAATTTTATATAAAGTGTTTTCATTCCTACTGTACCTCTAGCATGTAGCCAACGCCACGCACTGTTTTAATTTGAAAGTCATTCGTAAGTTTCGAAAACCGTTCCCGTAGTCTTTTGATATGCACATCGACAGTTCGCTCGTCCCCTTGAAAATCCATGCCCCAAATTTGTTCAATTAAGTGTTCTCTCGAAAACACTTGCTTAGGGTTGGAAATGAGATAATACAGAAGTTCAAATTCTTTTAATGGGATAAGGAAGGTCCTACTGCCTATCTGGACATCATAGCTTTTTTTGTTAATGATTACGTCGCCGAGTTGGAGAATCTCCTCATCTTCTTTGTTCTCGTATCTCCGTAATAAAGCTTTGATTCGAAAACTTAATTCCTTTGGTTCAAACGGCTTAACGAGATAATCATCTGTCCCTGATTCAAATCCTTGCTCCTTATCTTCAATCTGGCTTTTGGCGGTTAAAAGAATGATTGGGATATCGAAAAGTGCTCGAATCTCCTTCGTCAACGTATAACCGTCCATGTACGGCATCATTACATCCACAACTGCCAAATCACATGTTTCCTTTTTTAAAAGATCCAAAGCCGCCATTCCGTCCTTTGCCTCGAGAACATGGTAGCCTTGGTCCGATAAATGAATGCGAACAAGCTGTAAAATATTTGGATCATCATCCACAAGTAAAATCGTCGTCATAAAATTAACTCCTATAATTTTTGTTACATGGGGACAGGTTCAACGTCCCAGCTGGAAAGTGAACCTGTCCTGTCCTATGTTCCCGCACAAATTAAACAGCACTTTGAAGGATCTGTCCATCACTCATTTTGATAATCCGATCTGCAAATGTGAGCATTTCCTCATCATGTGTTACCAGTAAGGTCGTAATATTCATGGATTTTGTTATATTTCTAATGAGCATCATAACATCTGTCGACCTTTTAGAATCTAGACTTGCTGTCGGCTCATCCGCAAAAAGAACTTTTGGTTTATGGATGATAGCACGTGCGATTGCCACTCGCTGCTTTTCCCCACCCGATAATGAAGAAGGATAGGCTTTCCTACGATGCTCCATTTCCACTAATTTTAGTATGTCATCAACTTCTTCTTTTTGCTCATGTTTTGGTAAATTCGATTGTGATACTTCAAGCATGAGCATTAGTTGTTCTTCAACTGTTAAAAATGGTACAAGATGAGCAAATTGAAACACAAAGCCAAATTTCGTTGCTCGTATTTTTCGAATCTGTTCGGATTTCATATTCGAAATATTTTCACCTTCAAACACTACCTTTCCCTCTGATGCAGGTTGAAGACCCGCTGCTATTGTTAGGAGTGTGCTTTTACCTGAACCCGATGCACCAACTAATGCTGTAACCTCGCCTTCTAAAAGCGTCAAGTTTACTCCTTTTAGTATCTCCTCTTTTACTTCTCCATAGGTGAAGGCTTTTCGAACTGCATCAATTGTAAAAATGCTCATCTTACATCTCTCCTTGTTGAATTGCTTGTAATGGTTCGATTTTCTTAATTTGAATCCCAGAAAGAGTAGCTCCAATGAAACCGATGAGAAAAAAAACCGCCGACAATTGGACTGTTGTTTCAGTCGTTAAATGAAACGGCATACTAGTAGGTGCCAAAAGATTAAATGTTTGACTACATGCAATAGACATACCTAAAGCGATAACCGTGATGAAAGCCATCTGGGTCCACATCATGTTAAACAAGGAACTCGTTTTTACACCAATTGCTTTAAGAATACCGTAAAGACCCAATTTTTGAATGTTCATCATGTAGAAAAAGATTGCAAACAGCATGCCACTAATGATAACTAAAAACCAAATAATCATATTTAGGGACATTTGCTCTGCTTTATAGCTTGAAATTGTATTTAAGAATTCCTCCTTTGTAAAAGCATGTAGGTCACTGACCTTTTGCGGCGAGTCCTCTCCAGGTATGAAAAGTAACTGCATGTTATTTATTTGATAAATTTCTTTATAGTCTTCTGTGTTGATATAGGCAACTGGTGCATGGCTGTATTTACTATGTTCAGCAAACCCTATTACAGTGAATTCGCCATTGTGTTGATTATTTGTTAATGTATCACCGATATTTATTCCCGCATTCTGCATGGATTGATCAAGGATGACCTCTCCTTTATTAACTTTTTCAAAGTGGGATGAATCCGTTGATGTAACAAATGCAACGCTCTTTTGCTTGTCATGCATATCGTTTAGAAATCCCATCTGAATTGAAAATGCAACAGCATCTTTATACTTCTGTAAAATATCACTTTGGGTGTCTGGTTCAATTTTTGAAAGATTATACGTTTGGTCCGCATCTTCAGCCATGTAGAATCGACCATCTGGCAAGTTTTTAATTAAGGCAGCATTATCCTGCGACAACCCGTTTGCTAAGCCAGATATGATCAATGTTAAGAAACTAACAAGAAATACGATAGACCCTAGAATGAAAAACCTCATCTTGTTTTTCTTCATTTCCTTTAATGCCATCTTCATCTTTATTCCTCCATTCATGGGACACAGGGAACAGGTTCATCGTTCTAGGTGGGACAATGAACCTGTCCCTGTGTCCCTCATCGACATCCTTATTTTATAATCGGTATGTGAACAGAGGATGAACAGGGGGTTACAGTTTTTGGGGATGGGTTCATCTTTTGGTTATTGGTCATACCCTTTTTATTTCCGGATCTATTATTTAGTAGTAAAACATATCCACAGTGATTAATTTTTATATTTTCCTAGCCTATAAAAAAAGACACTCAAAAAGAGTGTCCCAGAGTGTAGACAAAGTCAGTGCTGACTTTGTCTACACGAATTATTAAGGATATCTAACTATTAATTCTATTCCCAGACTGTCTTGCGAACACTTGTCAGACAAGGCGCGCAGCTGAGCAAAGACGCGAATAGAAGTTGCCGAATGAGCGCAACAAGGGAGGCAAGCAACGCAGTATGCGAGCATTTGTCAACAGTCTGAGACACTCAAAAAGAGTGTCCATTACATAAAAACTGTTTATTTGAATAACGGGTTCTGTTTCCTGTCACAAAACTAAAAATGTATATTAAAATGACCATCAATTTGTAATAGAATTTGATGGTCTCCTTTTGTTGGTATTAAAGGAGTTAATACATTATTCGGGTTAAATCTGTTATATAAAATGCACACTAAAATGTTAGGTTACAGAGTTTTCTGTTATCTGCAAATCATACTACATTTTTCGTTGTTTTTTATTATCAATAATACTTTTGTGGGATGGTGTTTATGAATCAGTTGAATAGCTTATATTCACCGTAATTGCATCACAATGAGGCTCTCTGGGATTTTTGAGTTCTTGTCCTTAATTGAATGACCAGGGAAGGAAAATAAGAGGAGAATTTACCATTATATACAGAATGGAGCTAGTTTTGGGGTAAATAAGGGTAGATTTTCCGACTAAGCAAAGCAAAATCCCTCATTTTCGAATTTTTCGAGTAAGTAGGCGGAATCCCTCCGTCTATTAAGGCTTTTTTCAATGCTATTTGCTAATTAAGCGGAATTTTTCCGTCTAATTATCAGCCCGGGATAAAGAAAAGACGTATGCCAATTCATACGTCTTTTCTTGTTTCTTTTATTTAAAAACACCCGAAAAACAGAAACCTTTTACATTTGCAGGACTAATTCATTTACAAATCAATTAACATTTTCGACTACATTTTCCGTAAATGTGACAGGTATCCGAACCCGTTATTATTTGAAACCATTTTTTTAAAATATTGCTCGATTTCTTGGGCGGAGAGCGGTTTACTATATAGATAGCCCTGTCCATGGTTACAACCATCATTGACTAAGATATTCAACTGCTCTTTGTTTTCGACTCCCTCAGCAATGATTTCCAGGTTAAATGCTTCACCAAAAGTAATAATTGCTTTGACAATAGCACGACTTCCGCGGTCCGTTGTTATATCTTTAATAAAGGAGGCATCTATCTTAAGTATGTCTGCTGGAAGTCTCTTCAAATAACTTAATGAGCTATAACCTGTTCCAAAGTCATCAATTGATATAAAAATCCCTAACTCTCGTATTTTCTGTAGAACCGGTGCAATATTATCAATGTCTGCAAAGACGCTCTCTGTTATTTCGAGCTCCAACCATTTCGAATCCAATTGCGTATCTAGTAAGATTTGCTTAATTTTTTCTACTAAATTAGGCTGATTGAGTTGCTGGACTGAAAGATTGACAGCGACCCTAATTGGAGGAAAACCCTTCCTTTGCCATTCTTTATTTTGCTCGCAAGCACGGCGGAGAATCCATTCACCAAGTGGGATAATAAGTCCCGTTTCCTCCGCAACAGGAATAAACTTAGCTGGAGAAATCAAACCCAATTCTGGATGCCTCCACCTAATCAATGCTTCTATCCCTACTATCCTTCCCGAAAATAGATCAATTTTAGGCTGATAATGGATTGAGAATTCTTCTAATTGAATGGAATCTCGTAATGCATTTTCAAAATGAACTCTCTCCAATGACCTTCTCTCCATGTCTTCGTCAAAGAATAGATAGCCATTCCCGCCTCTTTCCTTTAACGAATTTAACGCAATTGCTGCACGTTTTAGAAGGTTGTCTGAATCCAAACCATGAGATGGAGACAAAGCAATCCCCATACTGCATGAAATCCTAAATGTACGTTCTCCTAAGATTACCGTTTTTTGAAGGCTCTCAATTATTTGATTGACGGTTCTTTCAATCTCAGATTTATCGGAAGCATTTTTCAATAAGATTGTAAATTCATCTCCACCAAATCGAGAAAGAACATCAGATTCATGAAGGCACTGATTAATTCGGTGGGGTATCTCCATTAAGATAAGATCACCAATCTCATGTCCGCACGATTCATTAATATTTTTTAATCTATCTATATCTAGAAAGATTACACCCATTTGTGAATCGCGTCTTTCAACATCTTGTAATTCTTTTGTTACATAATCCATAAATAATCTCCGATTTGGTAAATCCGTTAACGTGTCATAATAAGCTAACCGGTAGATCATTTTTTCAGATTTTACCCGCTCCTCCTCGATTTTCTTCTTAAGCGTTATATCATTCCGAATCGAAACATATTGGTAAGGTACCCCTTTTTCATTCAAAAATGGAACGATGGTTGTATCTACCCAATAGTAACTACCGTATTTTGCTCGATTTTTCACTTCTCCACGCCATACTTTTCCAGTTCCAATGGTCGCCCACATGTTTTTGAAAAAGTTTTGTTTATGATAACCTGAATTTATAATTTGATGATTTTTTCCGATTAGTTCATTCCGTGTAAACTTGGATTGTTTACAAAATTGATCGTTCACATAGGTGATTTTTCCTCTATTATCCGTTATGGCCACAATGGATGACTGGTCAAAGGCATACTTTACGTCAGAAAGTTTTTTCATGACTTCCTTCAATTTTTTATGATCTTCTGGGGCTAATTTCTTTAAGATAGTGTTATTTTCTAGATTCAGTTCCATGATAGTATTCACCCCTAATGAATGATTGTTCATCTAAATCTTGAACTTATTGACAATCCCCTGTAATTCTTCAGCCATGTTTGCTAACGAGCTTGCGGATGATGAAATTTCATCCATAGATGCCATTTGTTCCTCAGTTGAAGCTGAAACTTCTTGTGTCCCTGCTTTTGATTCTTCAGCGACTTCGGAAATTAAACGCATCGAGTGGACCATTTGTTCTGAACCTGCAGCCATTTGTTGAACGGCTGCTGACACCTCTTGGATTTGGCTCGTTACCTCTTTTATCGATTCCTCAATTTGATCAAAGTTTGTTCCAGCAGTATGAATGATTCCAATTCCTGAAATAACTTCCTCGGTAGCTGCCTCCATTGCTGCAACAGCTTTATTTGTTTCATTTTGAATATCAAGAATGAGTTCAGATATTTGGCTTGATGACCCTGCAGACTGCTCCGCTAATTTTCGAACCTCATCTGCTACTACTGCAAATCCACGTCCGTGTTCGCCTGCTCTTGCCGCTTCAATTGCAGCATTCAGGGCTAACAAATTGGTTTGACTTGCAATACTAGTTATCACCTCTATTATTTTTCCAATCTCTTCTGAACGATTTCCTAACCCTTTAATTAGCTCTGACAATTCACTAAATGTATGATTAATAGAATTCATTTGGCTTTCTGCAGTTCGAATGGATTCTCCGCCTTCAGAAGCTTTTTCAGCTGTATCCGTAACTGAAGCTGAAACCCTCTGTGCATTTCCGGCAATTTGTCCAACTCCAATAGACATTTCCTGTACTGTTTGGGAAGTTTCCTCTATACTTTGAACTTGTCTATCAACACCCGCTGCAACTTCGTGCATCGTTACCGCAATTTGTTTTGTTGCATCTGTGGTTTGTTCGGAGCTAGCGGTAAGCTGTTCAGCTGAAGCGGCGACATTATTAGTTGTATAACTAACCTGATTGATTAGCTCACGAAGATTGTTTGTCATTCTATTAAACGCAGTCGCCAAATCCCCGATTTCATCTTTATTTTTAATCTCAATTTGACGAACGGTTAGATCCCCTTCAGCCACTTCTTGAGCATTGTTAATTAACAGTGTAAGTGGTTTTGTCTTTCTTCTAATGATAAAAATAGTAATCAAACAAGCTATTAGCATCGGCAATAGCCCAAGAATAAAACTATCCTTTACCGCATCTACTGTTCTTTCCGTTACAATTTTAGCGTCGAAATCAATTGCGTTAATTGCGATGATTTCTTTGTTTGGATCATGGTCTTTAAAAATTGGCGCATAGCCGGTAATTCTTTTCATTCCTCCAAACTTATATATTTCAGAGTAATGTGGATGCTTTGTTTCCTGAATGGTTTTTAAAACATTTTTATCAATATAAAATTGATCCCCGGCTTTAAATCCTTGCTTTTGCATATTACTGTCTAGTGCCAAGATTTCCCCTTCAAGTGACAGTATGTATTGACCTTCAAAAATTGATTTATGATTTGTTGTCCAATCTAGAAGTTCATTTAACTCGGCAGGGTTTTTATCCCCATCAATAATCGCTTCAATGTCGATTGGATTTATTAAACCAGTCGTGATATTTGCACAACCTACAGCTTCAATGCCCGCTGCCTCATAGGTCTTTTCATAACTAACCCAATAATTTGAGACCGAGGTTATAAACATTGACACAAAGATTACCACGATGATGATAATTCCTAGCTGCGTAGTTAAAGTTCTCTTCACTATTCGTTCCCCCAAAAGTATTCAATGTATTTTTATACATTATATATCGGATACTACTTTGGTACTAGATGTAATGTGATAAAAGTCACAAAAGTGTTCGTTTTGGGACAGAGGGACAGGTACGTCGTCCCGTATTTTATAACTAGCAACCTTTAATTGTTTGGGCACCACATATAAAAACTCTCAAAATAGGAAAATCCCGTTATACTAATTTCATCAAGTACCATGAGGTGAAGCCATGTGGTATCTATCAAAACAAGCCAAGGTAAATTTTGCGAAATGTAATATTCTCCCGATTCACGAATCAGATGAGGAATGGGAATACGTAGTAAAAGAGGTTGGTACAAGGGAACCTTCCCCATGTACCACCACTATAATTCGTCTAACCCAACAACGTCTCCTGTTGTTGCATTTACTCCATACTGACAATCTATTTTCCCGCATAGTACATACTGATTTTGCTCAAAATCATATACGTAATAAGGTGAGAGCTCCAATTTCCCTTTCAGTCTTTCATACGCATCTTCCCTATCGATTACCTCGTCACCAGTTACTTCAAATTGATCAAACATTTCCAGCATCATCTGGTTGTCCATATAATTTACAGCCTGAAGACTATTTGGATCTATCATGACGTCCAATTTCCGCTGAAATACACGTTTATCTTGCTTATTCGCTCTCAAAATGGCATGAATATAACCCTGTTCACGATGAAGGGATTTCAACATCCAGATTCCAGAATCGTTTGGATACTCCTTTCGTAAAAAATCCCTAACCTCATTCACACATTTTTCTTGTTCTACCACAGTAATTGGCTGTGAATCCGGAGAAGGCTCTCCCGAAAATGCTTGTTCTGCCGTAATTTCCTGATGCCAATTTATCTCTTTTCTATCAAATGTTGCAGCAAGTGGCTCATCCCAGAACAAAGCTTGATCTATATTTATATATCCTTGTACATCCACAATGACTTCAAAAGGTATTAACTTTGAAAAGTCATTGCGAACATAAATCTCTTCCACAGTATAAGCCGGAACTAATTGTTGTTGGTCAAATAATGGAAATTCAACTAATTTCAATTGTTCCTTCGCGATGTCCTTAATCTTTGTGAATGTCAATGTATATGGTTCTATTTTGATTCTATTTTTTGAGGGAAAAATTCCATGGACTGAAAAAAAGTAAGCTTTCCATCTTGTTTAAAACGCACTTCAATCATTCCCGTTGGAGAGACGGGAACACCATCGATGCATTCAATAAAGTGCATTTCACCCTCTTCCTCCTTACGAAGTTGGAATTGCTGCTCATACATTAATCCCGTTTCCTGTTCAATCCATTTTATAATGTCATTTTTATCTTCAAAAATGACTCCATCTTTTGCAAACGTCTGACCCATTACAAAAATGACACTTTGTAACTTCATGCTATGAATATCTATTTCAATCACTGCTGTTCCAACTGGATTTTCATCATCAACTAATCCCGTTACATGATTTGGAATCCATTCCATTGATAATGTGTAAACAGTCTCATTAAAAATATTAACAGTACGATTGAAACTATATCTTTCAAGATAATAATCTTCTAAACCAAACTTTCCCCTTGTAAAATCAATTAATTCCTTCGTTTTTTCATCCATCCTACTCACTCCGCTTCTCTCTGCTTCCTGGTATCATCCATTAAAACTTTGAAATGATAAAATAAATGGTCATTACAAATATCGCCAAACCAAATAGGATTCCAGCAACTGCACCTATAAGGTTTGATTTCCAAGTATAGCCCTTCATATCTGATTCGGATGTTGAGCGGTCTACCTTTCTAAAATGAAGAAGCATACTAATATTTGTCAAAACAAAAATCATCAGGGTAATTATTAGCATAATTTTAGGCTCAAATTCAAAATAATTATCATCATAATCAAGACTTATATAAAATTGGAGAAACATGACAATACTCAATACAACACTCCAACCATTGCCTGCTCTTCGGGTCTTTGACCATTCATTTCCCATCTTTTGTTTTTCATAGATTGCTACTTTTTCAAGAAATGGGATAAATGAGTTTGTAGAGTCTCTCTTTATAAAACCATAAATGGCTTGAATAAGAATCATGACCGCAATTGCGATAAAAAAATAGGTAGTTCTAATCGGAAATATCGTAATTAGGGTGTAAAAGATGATGAAAACTGTCAGCATCGTCCCATTTGTTAAAAGAATCTGGTTAACCCGCATATTACGTATCTCATTTGGACCCATTTGCATTCCCTCTTCCCTGAACCTATGAGCACATAGTTTCATCCAAAATAAAAACCTCTCTAAACTCTACGAATCACACACTATGAAGTTTCAATAAATTCCCAATAAAATTACCGTATATAAAAACTGCACAACGTTTTGTGCAGTAAATGTTGAACGTATGCTTTAGTATATTTTTGAATAAATCACAAAGGAGATAAATACGGTGCAGATTAGCAGGGCTGTTAGGATATTGATAAGCTGGGCTGCGGAAACTACGAAGAATTCAAATTGTAGTCCTACATTGAAAACGACTAGATAAAGAATCATCGCAAAGAATGAAGCAAACATTCCCTTTTCACGTATGAGTTTCATACGTTCATCCTTTTGCTTGAACTGTGGATACAGATAAGCCAAACAAAAACTCATTACCGCCATCGCTAGTGTCATAAAAGCCATAGGAGCTGGTGCTGATTTTGCCATGATTCCAACAAACATTACATATCCCGTCATCACAGAAAACAAAATACCAAAAATAACAAATGGAACTCTTGAATTACCCAAGTTTTAGCCTCCTTATTTATAGTCTTCTTCCTCCAAAAAGAAAATGTTCTCCACGTTTGTCTCAAAAACTTCAGCGATTATTAATGCCAAAGGAAGAGAAGGGTTGTATTTGCCCTTTTCAATTGAAATAATCGTTTGTCTGGAAACTCCCAATTTTTCAGCTAGGCGATCTTGAGAGTAACCGTGATTCTTTCTAAACTCCGAAACTTTATTTATCAACCCATTCACCACCTCTTACTTTTTATCATATTGTAAAGCTTCCTTTACGTCAAGTTCCCTTTACATTTTTGCCAAAAAAATAGAGCTAGCTTTATTTGAAATAAAACTAACTCCCTCTTATCTCATCCCCACTATTTCGAAAGCACTCGTTGTACTTCTTTGTTCAAAACATCAATATTCACTGGCTTTCCTTGTGCGTCGTTCACATTATACTTTTCCTTCAATTCAAGAATTCTTGCCACGCTTTCGTCAATTCTCTTCTCGGAAATTTCTCCATTTTCGACTGCCTTTTTGATGGCATTACGGACATGAACCACTTTGTCATAATCATGTGCAACCATAATAATATCGCTACCCGCTTTTATAGATTGAACCGCGGCTTCACCAATATCATAATCATTGGTAATGGCCTTCATGAAAAAATCATCAGTAATTACCACACCATTAAAACTTAATTCATTCCGTAAAATGTCTGTGATAATTGTTTTCGACATGGATGATGGATAGGTCTTATCTAGGGCAGGAACTAAAATATGGCCGACCATCACCATATCTGCGCCTTCTTTGATTGCTTGTTGAAATGGAATCAATTCTAAACTCTCAAGTTCAGCTCGTGATTTAGTAACCTTAGGTAATTCTAAATGTGAATCGACCTGCGTATCCCCATGCCCTGGAAAATGCTTAACCGAGGAAATAATCGACTCTGCCTGCAATCCTTTCATTGTTTGAATTCCAAGACTACCAACAATCTCAGGGCTGTTGCTAAAAGAACGGTCCCCAATTACTGGGTTATCCGGGTTACTATTCACATCGAGTATCGGGGCAAAATTTACATTAAAACCAAATGCCTGTAGCTCTTTACCCAACACAGTGCCAATTTCATATGATAAAGTTGGATCATTGATTTTTCCTATTTCCAAATTGGTTGGAAAATTAATTAAACCTCCTGGCAACTTTGCAATTCGGCCACCTTCCTGGTCGACTCCAAAAAACAAAGGAATATTTCCTTCATTTATTTTTTTGATTTGATTCAAATAAGACACGGTCTGTGTTGGACTTACTAGATTATCACCATTAAAAATGATTCCACCAACATGGTATTTCGTAATTAATTGGTTCATCTTCGTATTCATTTTTGTTCCGGCAATTCCTGCAAAAATCATTTGACCAATTTTTTCATCTAAACGTAAGCTATCATTTTCCTCTGCGGATTTTTGAACTTCCGTCACGACTGAAATATGATGAACAGTTGGATTAGGCTCTTGCTCAGTTGGCTGTGGTAAAATCCACTTCAACTGGAAAGTAGAATTCACCTGATAGAGTAAGATAATTTGGTTAACATTTTCATCCTTATAATACTTGACCTCATCCGGTTCGCCGATTTCCTTTTTTATATCTTCTAAATGAATGACCGCTAAATCTGAATGGTATGAGCGAATATCGAAAGCAAGCTGATTCTTGATTCCAATTGTAGCTTCATGGTCAGGATACACCCCAAAATCCCCAATTGACGTTTTGTCAATTGATGATGGATCTCCCCATTGATCCTGAATTTCCATAAATGTTGTTTGTCCTGCTTTAAAAGGAACATGAGGGATTTTTCCTGTTTTTGCAAGAGAAAAAACATCCTTAACCTGCTTTAGTGAAACCTCTTCTGCCTTCGCTGATTCCTCCAGATCAATATCTGGTTTATTATTTTGTGATGGCTGAATTGACTCATGACTCGGTGCAGTTTGTTGACTTTGATGTTCTTGGTCTTTTGCAAAAAGCATATATAGAAGTCCACTCACTAAAGCAACGGAGAGTACACCAATTAACCCTGCTAGTAACCGTTTTTTATCCATAGGCTCCTCCCTGCTTTTTTTCTTGTATAAAATTAGTCTCTATTTTTCTCCAAAACGTTACAATGAAACAGAAGAACAGGTCCATTGTCCTACCCTTTTGCTTTTAGCCATAAATATTTTTTATCTGACTATTATTCATTAATTGCCCCAAAATGTCAGTAACAGCCATATTTAATTTATTAGCCGTAAATCAAAAAACGCCACAAGCCTAAGGGCTGCGACGTTTTTGATATTGACTGACTTTCGGGACAGATAACCTGTCCCCGTGTCCCGACAAAGCATCGGTATAGGGAACGTAGTTCTACCTAAAACTTCTTCAAGTAAACCTTCTCCATTAAATGATCCTGTCCCTTCTTTAATACAATTTTCGCCCGGTGGCGTGTTGGTAGAATGTTTTCTCGTAAATTTTTCGCATTAATTTCTTCCCAGATGTCGGTTGCTTTTTGGATTGCTTCTTCCTCCGACAAGGATGTATAACGATGAAAATATGAAATTGGATTCTGAAAAGCTGTCTGCTGTAACATTAAAAACCGTTCAATGTACCATTTTTTAATATTTCTTACATCAGCATCAATATAGATAGAGAAGTCAAAAAAATCACTTACGAAAACAGAATGGGATTTACTAACCTGCAAGACATTAATTCCTTCTACAATTAAGATATCCGGTTGTTCAATCACTTCTTTATCAGGCAACACATCATATGTTAAATGTGAGTATAATGGTGCTTCGACTTTTGGTTTGCCAGATTTCACCTTCATCAAAAAATTAATTAATTTTTGAGTATCATAGCTTTCGGGAAAACCTTTTCGCCCCATAAGTCCCTTGCTCTCTAAAATTGCATTTGGATATAAAAATCCGTCAGTCGTAACTAATCCCACTTTTTTATGATTATCCCATCGTGACAATAGAGTTTGAAGCACTCTCGCTGCCGTACTCTTACCTACTGCAACACTTCCGGCAATACCGATAATGTATGGAACTTTTTTAGCTTTATAATCTAAAAAAGAATTTGTTACTCCTTCTAGCTGTTGCGATGCTTCCACTTTTAAATTGATTAAACGAGTCAATGGTAGATAGATTTCTTCTACTTCTTGTAGTGAAATTTCTTCGTTTATACCTTTAATGCTTTCTAGTTCTTCTGCAGATAGCAATAAAGGAGTTTTATTGCGTAGAGTTGCCCATTTTTCCCTATTAAATTCTATATAGTTTGTTAACGGATTCATAAACATTACCTCAAATTTAGATTCACGATTATTTTATCAGATTGCTGCTTCCTTGAATACTTTTAAAAAGAATGAGTAGTCTTCGGTACTTGCAAAATTCTCTTCACTCTATTATTTACTATTTGAATGATTTTACCTAAAAGTAAAGCCGTTGCAATCGTCCCGAGTCCCACCGGTCCTCGCAACAAAAAACCAAGGACAGCCCCCGTGGTTTCAATACCCATTCTTACAACTTGAAAACTCCAGCCAAACCGATTGCATATTGCCACCATCATGCCGTCAATAGGAGTCTTAGGTAAATTCGCCTCCATATAAATACCAATTCCCATCCCTGTTATGACAAGTCCAACAATGAAACAAACCAACTGCAGTTCCCACGATGATGAAAAATTAGCATTCTTAAAAACAATATAAATCCAAAAATCCAGAAAAGCGCTTCGTATGAGGATTGGAATGACAGATTCAATGCGTAATCTTGTTTTTTCAATTGTCCAGGTGATGACTGTGAACGTAACCTGAGTCAAAATGGACCACGTACCAATCGTTAACCCTAAATGTTCATTAAGCCCGACAGCCACAGTATCCCATGGCCCTGCCCCAATAAATGATAGAATAATAAAAGCGATTCCAATGGCAGTAAAAGCTAATCCTCCTAAATACATTCCTATACGTTTCCCCATGATGCACCCCTATATTTAAAAACATTTCAAAATAATTATTTAATTATAACACTTCATTCGAAATTCGTACTATTTTTTTATTTCTTACAGTAGTGGTTTAAAATTTTTACTTTGTCTACCCGTTATACAATCGTTTCAAAATTCTAAAACAAATGATAAAATAGGACTGGGTCTTACTTCCCGCATTTTTACTGGTAAGTTATCACATAAAGGCAACGGTTACAAAAACAAGTTATAATTAAAGTAACCAACAAATAGAAAGGCGACCTCACCATGCTCAAGCAATTGAAAAAATGGAACACGATGCGGAATCAAATCTTATTTATTTTCTTACTGGTTATGATAATTGTTCTTTTAATTGTAGGACTTTTAACATTAAGGCAGGTTTCGACTCTATTAAAAGATAATGCTGAAAAGCAAATTCAACAGGTCGCAATTGAGGCAAACGGAAGAATTGAATCACTTTATGAACAAATCAATATGTCCTCAAAGCTGGTCATTACGGATGAAGGAGTTCAAGAGTCTCTTACGAAAATTTATGATGGAAAAGAAATCTCTTTTCAAGAACGCCAACAATTAATGGGACATGTTAACCGAATAATGGGTAACACCGATGGTATCTTTTCATTTCAGATTTTTTCTAAGGAGCAGCAACGTGTCATTCCACTTGATGACGACGTATTAAACAATCGAATTGATAAAAAGTGGATTGATATAGCAAATCAGGCAAAAGGTGGATTTGTCTGGATTGGAGATGATCCACAGGATAAAAACATTTTTCTTGCTATCCGAAGGGTTAGTTTACTCGAGCGAAAATATGTAAATGGAGGCTACCTTTTAATAAGCATAAACCGTGATCATTTCCAATTTGCAAAGTCTAACGACCAATATTCTATCCTTTTGGACGAAAACCGAAACCCGATTATTCAGAATTACAATGGAGACCTTACGGAAATCATTGCACATTCAGAAGGAACAATCCACCTTGATGAAGGTGATTTTATTGTTTCAAAGGAAACTTCCAATCTTACAGGTTGGACCGTTCTTATTTTAACCCCAGTAAGTGAACTTACTAAGGGAATCGCGGGTATTAGGACAAGCATCATTTTATCTGGTGTAGCTGGCGGAATCATCTTTATGATTTTTTCATTATTCTTGTCAACTGTTATTACAAGGCCGATTGTCCACTTAACAAAAACCATGCAGCGTGCTGGCCAAGGTGCTCTTACCCTGAACCCTGATGTTTCGTCAGTCAATGAAATCAACGAATTAAATAGTACGTACAATCAATTGGTGAAAGAAACAAATCATTTAATTAGAATGGTGTATCAAAAAGAGATTTTACGAAGTCAAAGTGAATTAAAAGCCCTTCAAGCACAAATCAATCCTCATTTTCTGTTCAATACCTTAGACGCACTACATTGGTCACTTGAAGAAAAAAATGAAGATGAGTTGTCTGAAGTTGTCATTGCGATGTCCGACTTATTTCGTTACACAATCACAAAAGAAACAGATGATGATTGGGTCTTTTTAAAAGATGAAATCAAACACATCGGTGACTATATGGAAATTATGAAAATGCGCTTTGGTGATCGATTACAATGGAATGTCTCCCTTCCAGAAAAATATGAAAAGGTTCGAATTCCAAAACTCATTATTCAACCCATTGTTGAAAATGCAATCTTGCACGGCGCTGGAAACAAGGTCGGCGATAGTCTTGTAACAGTTACAGTTGAGTCTGTTCACACAGATATGATTAAGATTTCTGTACAGGATAATGGCCCTGGTATCAATCAAGAGCGCATTGACCAGATTTCTGAATCAATGAAAAACGGTGGTGTCGCTTCAACAAGAGGGAAAGGCATTGCCATTTCTAATGTAAATAAACGCTTAAAACTCTATTACAACGAGAATTTGCATACCGAACTTTTAATTGAAAGTGAACCAGACAAAGGTACACGAATTTCGTTTGAAATACCGATTAATGGGGGAAATTAATATGTTTATCAAAAATATCGTGATTGTTGATGATGAACCAAGAACAAGGCAAGGCTTGCAAAGAACGTTGGAAAGCTGGAATAATGGAGAATTTACAATCCTCACTGCCGAAAGCGGTGAGGAAGTTCTGCAAATTGCGCAAAAGCAAAAGATTCATATTTTACTATCAGATATTCGCATGCCAGAGATGACTGGATTACAACTTTTAAAAACAATAAAGGAAAAAGGGACGTCCCCTGTCGTCATCGTCATATCAGCCTACTCAGAGTTTGAATATGCCCAAGAAGCACTTCGCCTTGGTGTTGTAAACTACCTTTTAAAGCCAATAAGTAAAAGTAAGTTAATTGAGGCGGTCGAGGAAGCGGTACAGGTGTTGGAAAAACAATTCAGAGTAGGAATGATTGAAAAAGTAGTCGACGAAAAAATTGTGGATGCGACAACAAAAATGGATTCAACCACAGATACCATTCGCGAGGCAATGACTTATATCGATCACCATTTAAGAGATGAAATCACTCAAAAAGATGTTGCTGCCCATGTTCATCTAAACCCAAGTTATTTTAGCGTATTATTCAAAGAAAAAGTTAATTTGAATTTTAGTGAGTATGTCACGAGACGTAGAATCCAACGTGCAAAAGAACTTCTTCTATCGACAAAACTGACTATCAACGAAATCGCCGATGAAGTTGGCTATAAAACTGCTAAATATTTCATCAAGATTTTTAAAGAATATGAGGATATGACGCCAACCACATACCGAAAAAACAACGATGAAAGGGCTTTCTAAAAATAGTAGTATTTTTCCCAATCATTGTTCCCTTTTTTAATAGTTCCGAAGAGTGTAGACTTTAAGAGTAAGGCAAAGAGGAAAACAAATTAAGGGGGTTTTGACCAATGAAAAAGAAAGCGTTTACCGCCGTGATGTCTATGGCATTAGTTGGTGGATTAATTTTAGGAGGTTGTTCATCTTCAGATGACACAGCTAAAGATTCCGGTGGATCTAGTGACAAAACAGTCGTAAAAATGATGCATTTATGGCCAGAAGGTAGCTCAAATGCACAGTTCACAATCGTGGATGACATCATTAAGGCTTACGAGGAAGAACACCCTGATGTAGACATTCAAACAGAAATCCTAGGAAACGAACAGTATAAAGAGAAGGTTAAGGTTTTATCTGCTTCAAATGAACTTCCAGACGTTGGAATCACATGGGCTGCTGGATATATGAAGCCTTTTGTAGAAGGTAATATGTTCGCACCCCTTGATGATATTGTTAAAAAAGACAATTTCGTAGCCGGTACACTTGATGCTTTCTCAGTTGATGAAAAGACATACGCTTTACCTTTAGAATTAAACATTACTCCAGTTTATTACAATAAAGAAATTTTTGAGAAATATAACTTAGAAGCACCAAAAACATATGATGAGTTTTTAAATGTCGTTGAGACACTCGTTGATAACGGGGTTACTCCAATTACGTTGGGCAACAAAGACCGTTGGACAGGCTCTATGTGGTATATGTACCTTACAGATAGAATCGGTGGGCCTGAAAGCTTAAATAATGCAATCAATCGTACAGGAAGTTTTGAAGATCCAGCATTAGTAAAAGCTGCTGAAGAAGTTAAAAACCTTGTAGATATGGGCGCATTTGTTAAAGGATTTAATGGTCTATCAAACGATGAAGCAAAAGGTTACTTTATGAACGAACAAGCAGCTATGTACTTAATGGCTACTTGGGAATTACCAAACTATACAACAAGCCCAGACGTGGAGCAGGAATTCAAAGACAAAATTGGTTACTTCAAGTTCCCTACCTATGAAGGCGGTAAAGGTGACATCGATAGCTATGTAGGTGGTCCTGGTGTTGCTTTATTCGTATCTGAACAATCAAAAGTGAAAGACGAAGCAAAAGAATTTGTTTCTTACTTAGTTGATGAATGGGGCAAGCGCTCAGTTGTTGATGCTGGTGTAATCCCTGCAACAGTTGTGGATACGTCTAATGGCGAGCTTGATCAAATGTACATTGACATTCTAAATGATTTAGGCAATGCAACAAACCTAACACTTTATGCGGATGTTCAAATGTCTGCAGGTGTAGCTGATGTTCACTTAAATCAAATTCAAGCATTATTTGGCGGTCAAACAACGCCTAAAGATTTCGCTAAAACACAAGAGGAAGCTCTTGCTGCTGAAAAATAATCATGGCTTAAATGACAGAGGGCATATTGCTTGTAAATATGTCCTCTTCTTTATAGGAGTACAAAAAGTCCGGTGAAATTGACATATATGTAGATGACCTTCGACTAACTACTGACATACCCTATGGCAACGTCGAAGTCACCACATCCTGTGGTAGCTCGTTGGCTTACTTTTCCGCACCTCACGTATTAATAGCATACGTTCCGGTGCTTAAAGCTTCGCCGTCTCGAACGTCTCGGTCCTTTTCATCCTTATTTTTTGAACTTGCATTTATAGAAAGGAAGGGGCAAAACCATTATGAAAAATGTGATGTCGAATAAGTTCGTTATCGCCCTTTATACACTCCCTGCTTTACTTCTCATTTTAGTCCTTATCTATATCCCAATCGTTTTATCTGGCTACTACGGCCTCATGGATTGGGACGGAATTGGTGAAATGAAGTTTATCGGATTAGACAACTACGTTACCTTGATTCAAGATAAATTATTCTGGTCCAGTACATGGCACTCATTTTTATTAGCCATTTTCTCAACCGCTAGCTTACTTCTATATTTGGGCATTTCGCTCGTTTTAGCTAGCAAAATCAAAGGTTCTGACCTTTTACGTAAGATATATTTAATCCCAATGCTTTTATCTTCTGTTGCAATCGCTCAGCTTTGGATGAAAATTTTTGACCCAACAAACGGTATGGCAAATAAATTACTTGAGTTCTTTGGAGTTGAAAATACACCTATTTGGCTAGCAGATCCAAAGGTCGCGCTTTATGCTATCTTTATTCCAATCATTTGGCAGTACGCAGGTTTTTATATTTTGATTTATTATGCAGCATTGAAAAATGTACCTGATGAAGTTATTGAAGCTGCAAAAATCGATGGTGCTAATCCATTACAAATCGCAACTAAAATAAAATTGCCACTGATTTCAGGCGTATTTAAAGTAACCATCATGCTTGCAGTTGTGGGATCATTGAAATATTTCGATTTAATCTATGTTATGACTGGCGGAGGACCAAATGGCGCAAGTGAAGTGATGGCCTCATACATGTACAAAGAAGCGTTCAAATTAAACAACTTTGGTTACGGTAGTGCTATTGGTTTTGGACTATTAGTAATCTGTCTTGTGATGACATGGTTAACTTCGCAATTAACGAAATCTAAAGATGATGTTCAATTTTAAGGGGGAGTGAAACAAAATGAGTGAGGTTCGTACACAACAAGTAACACCAAACCTTTCCACACATAAACCAAAGAAATCCTTCTTGAACAAAATTGGCTTTGGATTTCTTTATCTCTTTTTAGGCGCATTTGCAATCATTCAAATCTATCCATTGATTTGGTTGGTATTCTTTTCACTAAAAACAAACAAAGAAGTTTTCGGGATGTCTCCCTTTGCTTTACCACAAAGCCCACAATGGGAAAACTATACGAAGGCTTGGACCTCTGGAAATATCGGACTCTACTTCTTTAACAGTGTTTGGATTACGGTACTCTCTGTTGTCCTAACAATCATTTTAGCTAGTTTAGTAACATTTGCAGTAACACGGATGCACTGGAAACTTAGTGGACCAGTTCTTGGATTATTTTTAGTGGCTTATATGATTCCATTACATTCAACCTTAATTCCACTATTTAAAATGTACAACAGTGCAAACTTAATTGATAACCCATTATCCATTGTATTATCTTATACGGCTTTTAACTTGCCATTAACCATCATGATTTTACTAGGTTTCTATAAAACTTTCCCTCGGGAAATTGAGGAAGCAGCGGTTATGGATGGCTGTTCGGTCCACCGAATCTTCTTCCAGATCACTCTACCTATGACAGTACCAGTATTATCAACAACAGCTATCATTAACATGATTTACAACTGGAACGAATTCGTATTTGTAAATACATTCATCAGTTCCGACAAGTGGAAGACGTTAACTGTTGGAATCAACAACTTCGTTGGTCAGTATTTAACAGACTGGGGTGCTATCGGCGCAACACTTGTTATCAGTATCGTACCAATCTTGCTTGCATTCCTATTCTTAAGCGATAAGATTGTGGAAGGTATGGCAGCTGGATCAGTGAAAGGTTAATATTTTGAAAAAAGAGAGGTAGGAGAGATTCAAACGAGAATCTCTCCTACCTGTCTTTTTGTTATTGTGGATTAATCTATAAAGCTGTATGTTTAGGCTCCGGAGCTATAGAGGCAGGTTGGAGTACATGCGTTTTTTGTATAAACAATGAAACTTGAAAATGATGAGAAGCTTTTCTCTCGTAAACTACTTGCAGGCGAGACTTCATTTGCCCGATGAAGGACTTTTGCCTCCTAAACTACTTGCAGGCGAGACTTCATTTGCCCGATGAAGGACTTTCCCCTAGTAATCTGTTTCCATTCGAGGCTTCATCACCTCGATGAAGGACTCTTGCCTATTGAATCTACCTCGTTTAGTCCTTCAAGACCTTGATGAAGGACTTTCCGTGTGGGCTCTGGCTCCATTCGGGACTTCATCAGCCTCATGAAGGACTTTCCCTACCAAAACACAACTCTTTCATCACTCCATAACCTCAATGAGGACCCGAACTCAACCGTACGCGCTCATAATTGGGTCTCATCCTATCCTAACCGTTCTTTCTTCCTCTCCATCTTATTAAATGCACGGAAGCACGCGGCCATGATAATTGCGGCAGATAAGCTACCACCGAAGAAAAACCCCAAGCCCGGAATGTATCTCACCACAAAAAACACCGTCACAAGGCTCACAATCATGACAAGATTTTCAAGAGGATTAATCAGCATAAGCAACAATGAATTTTTTAAAATATGAACAATCTTAAGCTCATAATGGACGAACACCGGAATTACATATAACAGCGTCATCACGACTAAAAACATAAACAAATAAATAGGGATTTGAATCGCACTGAAATTCTTCACTACCACTAAATCGAGAACAATAAGGCCACCCACTACTACAATGATCAACCCAAGCCCGTTACTTCTCAAAAATTCAGCTTTATAGGTACTCCAAAAAGTACGAAAAACCGGAATATCGGTTACGCCCATCAACCATTTGCGAATGACAGCAAACATTGCCACTGTCGCAGGAAAGAATCCTAAGACAACGAGACCGACGATTGAGAATCCAAGCCAAAGTAAATTTATATATGCAAATTTTGAAATCCATAGTGTAGCAGCATAGGCACGATTTGCCGTCTTGCTCATCAAATCCCCTCCAACATCATTCCATACATAAATTATCTTAAAATAATTTTATCATAATTACTCGTTAAAAACCCTCAAAAGTTCACTTACAGATACAAACTGATAGCCTTGATTATTCAGCTTCTGAACTAACATTCGGACCGCTTTTACTGTTTGAGATCGATCTCCATATCCGTCATGGAATATCAAAATACTTCCCTCTTTCACACTTTCGAGTGATGCTCTAAAAATATGTTCGACACCTGGCTGCTCCCAATCACGTGCCTCAAAATTCAAAGCACCAATCATGGAATAGCCTTTCTTATCAAGAATCCTACAAACTTGATCATTATAGTCAAAATAAGGAGGTCGAAAGACGACTGGTTTTTGACCAATCAATTCCTCCACAAGTACCTCATTCCGATCAATCTCGCCCAAACATTCCTCATCACTTATCTTTGACAAATATGGATGGGAGTAAGTATGATTTCCGATTTCATGGCCTTCACTAGCAACCCTTTTTACCAGCTTAGGATATTTCTCCATCTCCTCGCCAACCATAAAAAAGGTTGCACGCCCGCCAACATCTTTAAATATCTCAAGGACTTGCGGTGTATAAAGCGGATGTGGGCCATCATCGAAAGTAAACGCGACCACCTTTTTTGAAATGGAGAGCCCCTGAATCATTTCCATTTTTCTCCCTCCAAAAAAAGAACGAGATCAAACTCGTTCTCTTAATATGCACCTCTTATAAAGTCTTTGACATTTTCTTGGTAAAAGCGCTGGATCTTTTCTCTTTCTTCAGCTGAAAATGGTTTTGTTTCCAATGCAGTTAAATTATCTCGAACCTGTTTGACATTTTTGAAACCAGGAATAATAGATGTAATTTCATTGTGATCTAAAATCCAACGTAAGGCAGCACTTGCCATTGAGTTGCGTCCCTCTGCAATCCACGTTAATTGGTCAGCAAGCTCCACACCCTTTTTAAAACCAAGACCGGCGAATGTTTCCCCAACATTGAATGCTTCTCCATTTTCGTTAAAACGACGGTGATCATCTTCTTCAAAAACATGATTAGCTGTAAATTTACCAGTCAGCAAACCGCTTGCAAGTGGTAATCTAACAAGTAAACCGACACCTTTTTTATAGGCTTCTGGAAGTAATGCTTCCAGTGGCTTTTGGCGGAACATATTAAAAATAATCTGCAGGCTTTTCACATTAGGATTTTCTAAGCAAATTAGCCCTTCCTCAACAGTTTCCACACTCACACCATAGTGGCGAATTTTCCCTTCACTTTGCAAGCGATCAAGTACTTCAAACACGCTACCATCCCTTAAAATCTCAGTTGCCGGGCAATGAATTTGGTACAAGTCAATTGCCTCTCGATTTAATCTACGAAGGCTGTCCTCGCAGTAACGACTTACTTGTTCATAACTGTAATTTTTCGGATCAAAAATATCTCCCTGTCGACAGAACTTTGTCGCGATATGTATGCTGTCTTCCTTGCCCTTTGTTGCTTTGGCCAACAGTTCTTCACTATGACCATCACCATATACATCGGCTGTATCAAAAAAGTTAACACCTTGGTCAATGGCATATTCCAAAGACTTTAGCGCCTCAGCATCATTTGTCTTTCCCCATGCACCTCCAATCGCCCACGTTCCGAAGCTAACTTCACTAATCTCTAACCCGGTGTTTCCTAGTTTACGATAGTTCACAGTTATCTCTCCTTTAAAGAAACCCCACGTTATTGTGGGGTTCATTATTTACTTTCTAAACTCTCTTAATTGCTCATTGAGGAGCTTTGTTTGTTGATAAACCTGTTGATACATTGAAAATAACTTCTGGTATGCATCCACGTTTTCAGAAATCGGTTCATATGTTTTTGATGTTTGCAAAAACCTGTCAGCGCATTCTTTTAATGACTCAAACCAGCCGCAACCATATGCTGCAAGCATTGCTGCTCCCATTCCTGGACCTTGTTCAGATGTTAATTTTTCAATTTTCGCGTTAAATATGTCGGCTTGCATTTGTAACCATGTTTCATTTTTGGCACCGCCGCCAATTGAGATGATTGTATCAATCGTTTTGCCACTGTTTCTAAATATCTCAATCGATTCGTTTAAAGAAAATGTGATGCCTTCAAGGACTGCACGTGCGAAATGCTTACGTTCATGGGCTGCATCAATACCGATGAAACTGCCACGAATATTTGAATCTGCATGTGGAGTCCGCTCCCCAACAATGTAAGGAGTGAATAATAGTCCATTGCTACCTGCAGGCACCCCATCGACACCTTCTAAAAATTGATCAAAAGCTTCTTCTTTTGCAAATGTATCCTTGAACCAACTTAAGCTATAGCCTGCCGCAAGAGTCACACCCATCGTATAATACGTGTTTTCCTCGCCGTGGTTAAAATAGTGAACCTTGCCTTCAAAATCAAGGTCATTACGTTCTTCATAAGACAACACTACACCAGAAGTTCCAATACTGCAAAGCGTTTTCCCTTCCGATAAAATTCCTGAACCAATTGCGCCACAAGCGTTATCTGCACCTCCTGCAAACACTTTCGTTGCCTCAGATAGGCCTGTCGCCTCGGCAAACTCAGGTGTAATCGTGCCAACAAATGCATGTGACTCTACTAATGGAGGACAGAAATCAGCTGAAAGACCAAAGCTCTTCAACACTTCCCCACTCCACTCGCGTTTTGCCACGTTCAGCATCAAAGTACCCGCCGCATCAGAATATTCCATATGCACTGCACCTGTAATACGATAGCGTAAGTAATCCTTAGGAAGCATGAACACGCTTGAACGTTCAAAAATCTCAGGTTCATTTTCTTTCACCCACAGAATTTTCGGCAGCGTAAGCCCTTCTAAAGCTGGATTTTTTGTTACCTCTAATAATCTTTCTCTGCCGAAAGTTTCATAGATTTCCTCACATTGCTTTGTTGTTCTTGTATCATTCCATAAAATGGCGTTTCTTAATACATGGTTTTCTTGGTCGAGTAAAACAAGTCCATGCATTTGGCCGGAAAAACTGATTCCTTCAATATCTTTAACATCACCGTCGAATTGGGCAATAAGTTCCTTAAGTCCAGCAGTTGTCTTTTCAACCCACTCTTCTGGATTTTGTTCACTATAACCCGATTTTTCGATAATGAGAGGATATGACTTCGATACTTCACTTGCAACTTCACCATTTTGATTTACAAGTAAAATCTTTACCGCACTTGTTCCGAGGTCCACACCTATAACATATTTCATCTATATCATCCTTTTCTATGAAAATGTGCTGGAGCATCACACTTCCAGCACATTTTAGGTTTCTATAAATTAAGCATTAAGAGTTTCTAATAGATATTGGTTAATCAATGCTTTTAAGCGTTCTGTTCTACCTGATGTATTTTTAATTTCAGTTAATCCAAGTGCATATGCTTCAAGCTCACGGAAGTTTGTTTTTCCTTCCACGATATCTAATCCGATACCTTTTGTAAAGCTGCTGTAGCGTTCTTCAACAAAGCTATCAAGTACTTTGTCTTCAATTAGCTTGTTTGCTACTTTTAAACCAACTGCAAATGCATCCATACCTGCAATATGTGCGTGGAAAAGATCATCTGTATCGAATGAACCTCTTCTTACCTTCGCATCAAAGTTCAAACCACCTTTACCAAGTCCCCCATTTTTCAAGATTTCATACATTGCTAATGTATTTGTGTATAGGTCTGTTGGGAATTCATCCGTATCCCAGCCAAGTAATGTATCTCCTTGGTTTGCGTCAACTGAACCAAGCATACCATTTATACGTGCCGTTCTTAGCTCATGTTCAAATGTATGACCAGCTAGTGTTGCATGGTTTGCTTCAATATTGAACTTGAAGTAGTCAGTAAGGTCATATTTTTGTAAGAATGCTAGACCGGTTGCAACATCGAAATCATATTGGTGTTTTGTTGGCTCTTTTGGTTTTGGTTCGATTAAGAACGGAACATTTAAACCAATCTCTTTCGCATAGTCAACCGCCATGTGGAAGAAACGTGCTAAGTTGTCCATTTCAAGTTTCATATCAGTATTTAGGAGTGTTTCGTAGCCTTCTCGACCACCCCAGAATACATAGTTTTCTGCACCAAGTTCTTTCGCTACCTCTAAGCCTTTTTTCACTTTCGCTGCAGAAAAAGCAAATACATCTGCATTAGGAGATGTTGCAGCACCATGTGTGTAGCGTGGATTTGTGAACATATTTGCTGTATTCCAAAGTAATTTTACTTTGCTTGTTTTCATGTAATCTTTGATCATCGCAACGATAACATCAAGATTTTCATTTGTTTCCTTTAATGTGCTTCCTTCTGGTGCAATATCAACATCGTGGAAAGCAAAGAATGGAACATCTAATTTTTCAAAAAGTTCAAATGATGCTTCCACACGAGCTTTCGCTAAGTCTAATCCTTTCAGGTGATCCCAAGGACGGATTGCAGTACCTACACCAAATGGATCAGAACCATTAGCTGTGAAAGTATGCCAATAAGCTACAGAATAACGAAGAATTTCTTCCATTGATTTACCATTAATTTTTTCTTCTGGATTGTAATATTTAAAAGCAAAAGGATTTGTTGATTTAGCACCTTCATATTTAATTTTGTTTACTGTCTCGAAATAAGCCATGGGGTTATTCCTCCTAATATTTTTGTAGTTTACTATAAAATCGTGTAAATGCTTTCAAAATATTTTAAAGCTTAAAAAGTGATAAGCTTTTCATACCCAGATTATAACACCGTTCACTATGTTTGTCTATACGATAAACTAAGTTTGTTCCATTTTTTTATAAACGTATATTTACCCATTCATTTTAAGCCTAAATCCCCTTACTAGCAACAAGTTTCATATTCATATATCGATTAGACTAAGTTTATGATAAAATAAACATACTACCATATAAGGAGTTTTTAACGTGGGAACGAAGACATGGAATCAACAAGTTGTGAAAAAAAACAATAAAGCACTCGTCTTTCAAATGATTATCGAAAAAGAGCCGATTTCACGGGCTGACATTGCTCAAATTTCAGGCTTAAATAAAACAACAGTTTCTACATTTGTAACAGAATTAATAGAGGAAGATTTAATTTTCGAATCAGGACCAGGTGTCTCAAGTGGCGGCCGTCGTCCAGTAATCCTTCATTTCAATAAAAATGCTGGTTTTGCGATTGGAATCGATATCGGTGTCAACTATGTTTTGTCTGTCCTTACCGATTTAAAAGGAAATATACTAATTGAGAAAAATCAACCCCTTACCCGTACCACCTATGCGACGGTTATGGGCATTGTACAAGATATGATTCAGTCATTAATGGATGAAATGCCCAAAAGCAGATATGGGATTGTTGGCATCGGAGTCGGTGTACCCGGAATTGTGAACAATGAGGGCACCATTCTTCTTGCACCGAACCTTGGCTGGAGCAATATCCAATTTAAAGAAGACCTTGAAAAACTATATGAAGTTCCTGTTATTATTGAAAACGAGGCAAATGCCGGAGCAGTAGGAGAACAGCAATTTGGTGCAGGTCAGGATAATGAAAATATCCTTTATATCAGTGCTGGGATTGGAATTGGTGTCGGAATCATTGTTAATAAAGAACTATATAAAGGAATAAATGGATTTTCCGGTGAAATGGGTCATATGATTATTGATATGAATGGGAAGCGTTGCAACTGTGGCAGTCGTGGCTGCTGGGAAGCATATGCATCAGAACAAGCCCTTCTAGAAATGGCTGACGAGAACATCGATTCATTAGAAACTCTTATACAATTAGCGGAAAACAACGACAAAAAGGCAAAAAGTCTATTTGAAGATATCGGCAATTATTTAGGGTTTGGCATGAACAACATTATCAATACGTTTAATCCAGATCAGGTCATTATCGGAAATCGATTAGCCCTTGCAAAAAAATGGCTCGAAGCACCAATCCGGAATACGATTGAAACTCATACACTCGCATTCCACCAAAACGACCTGCAACTCAACTTCTCAAAACTTGGAAAATACTCAACCTCCTTAGGTGTATCAGCCTTTGTCGTTGATAACTTTATCAAAGGTTAGGAAGAAGGGACAGGTCCACCGTCCCACCCCCCTGTTTTTTTACGATCAGGGGGTCATTTTATGAAAAAAATTCGATAGGCGCACCTATCGAATTCTTCTTTATTATTTTTCGTACGGATCAATCGTTTGGATTGTTCCATCTTCATTGTATTTTAGTTCAGTAAATTTCACGCTACGTTTATGGTTGATACCGTTTGATAAGGAGCAGTCATGATAGAATAAATACCATTTTTCATTAAATTGAACAATTGAATGGTGTGTTGTCCACCCAATAACTGGTGTAAGAATTGTACCCTTGAAAACGAATGGACCCTGTGGATTCTCGCTGACAGCGTATACAATTTTATGTGTTGTCCCTGTTGAATAAGAGAGATAATAAAGACCATTGTATTTATGTACCCATGGACCTTCAAAATATCTTCGGTCTTCATCCCCCGCTAAAATTGGGTTTCCATCTTCATCAATAATGGAAATTTCCTTAGGTTCACTTTTAAAAGTCAGCATATCATCACTTAATTCTGCGACAATTGGGCCTAAAGCTGGTTCTGTAGGAGCTGGACCTTCTGTTACCTCTTCTTTGTATGTTCCAGTCTGCCATTTTTCAAGTTGTCCACCCCATAGCCCGCCAAAATACATATACGCGCGATCATCCTCGTCCACTAAAACAGCTGGGTCGATACTGAAGCTTCCTGGAATATAGTTTTCCTCAGGTGTAAAAGGACCTGCAGGACTAGTGCCAGTGGCAACCCCAATTCGGAAAATACCATCCTTATCTCGTGCTGGGAAGTAAAAATAATATTTTCCGTTCTTATAAGCTGCATCTGGTGCCCACATTTGCTTACTTGCCCATGGAACATCCTTTACATGTAGCACTTCCCCATGGTCTACAACTGGTGCGTCTATATCCTCCATGGATAAAACATGATAATCTTCCATCTTATATTGGTCCCCATTATCATTTGACGGTTCATCATGTTCAAGGTCATGGGAAGGGTAAATATAAAGTTTCCCTTCAAAAACATGTGCTGATGGATCTGCTGTAAAAATATGTGTAACGATTGGTTCGTTAGGTTTCACGTTTTTCACCTTAATATCCTCCAATATTTTTAATGATACTTACACATCCATTATAATCATACTAGGGTGACTTTGTATACCGAAACAACTAACTTTCATAAAAATAAGTTTGTATATATAAAAAGACTCCCACACTGACGGGGAGTCCTTCTTATTCAAATCACAAGTATAGTTAAAGAGGTTATAGAAATGTTTTGCTTCGGTTATTTTCGTTTCCGTCTATCCCATTAGTTTTTTTATGTAACCCTTGGCTTTTAATCCACTTCAATTAAAACCGCTGCTCCTTGACCTCCACCGCCACACATCGATGCAATGCCTCTGCCCCCACCGCGGCGCTTAAGTTCATGTGCAAGAGTTAACACAAGACGGAATCCGCTAGCACCTAGTGGATGACCAAGGGCAATCGCCCCTCCGTTTACGTTCACAACATCAGAAGGAAGCCCTAACTCACGTTGGCTTGCGAGAACAACACTTGCAAAAGCTTCGTTAATTTCGAACAAATCAATATCTGACAGTCGTAAATTTGTCCGATCTAACAAGGATCGAATTGCATTTGCTGGCTGAAGATGTAATGATGGATCTGGCCCGGCCACATACGCCCAGTCGACTATGGTTGCAAGCGGCGACTTGCCTAATTTATCACATGTATCTAAATTAGAGAGTAGACCTGCACTTGCTCCATCAGACATTGGACTAGCATTTCCAGGAGTAATCGTTCCTCCCTCTTCAAATACTGGTTTAAGGTTTTCTAACTTTCCGATGGTCGTTTGTGGACGAATACATTCATCATCGGTTATAAGCTGTCCCGAAACACTAACTTCTGCAATTTCATCCCTAAATACTCCAGCACTTTGGGCCTTTGCTGCCCTTAATTGTGAGCTTAGAGCATATTCATCTTGTTCTGCTCGGTTAATAGATAGTTTACGATTTGTTTTTTCAGATAATCCACCCATTGATGTATCAGAAAGTGCACACCACAACCCATCATTTAACGTATCGTAAAACGATACTGTACCCATTTTTACTTCCCGTCTCAAGTTTGATACGTGAGGGGCATTCGTCATGGATTCAAATCCTCCGACAACGAATAAATCCCCTTCCCCTCTTTCGATACGGCGGGCAGCATCAGATACAGCTGCTAAACTAGCAATACAAACACTGTTAAGTGTTAGAACAGGTGTGTTTATATCAATTCCAGCGTTGACCGCAACTTGACGTGCTGGATTTTGACCTTGCCCAGCCTGGATAACTTGACCTAGTATAACACCATCAGCTTTGGCAGATTCGGGAATACGACGAACAAGCTCCGAAACTGCTGCTGTTCCTAGTTCTGTTGCTGTTTTTGTTTGAAAGCACCCCTTGAACCTTCCAATAGGAGTTCGTACTCCATCAATTAAAACAGTTTTTTTCAATGAAATCACCCATCCTTTTAGTAGATTAATTGAAACTAAATTACTGGGTTAGTGAATCACGGTAAGTTTCTCGTGCGAATAACGTTGCAATGATGCTTATGACACCTAGTGCGACTAAATATAAAATGATTGGTAAGCTTTGACCATCATATTTTGCAAGTAACCAAGTCGCAATTAAAGGGGAAAATCCACCTGCTAGGATAGCACCGACTTGGTACCCAATGGAAGCGCCGCTTAAACGAACCTTTGATCCAAAAAGCTCTGAGTAATACACAGCCTGAGGTCCGTAGACAGAATCATGTATAACATTCAATCCAAGCACGATACCTATTGTGATCCAAAGTACGGATCCTGTATCCATTAACAAGAAAAATGGAAAAATGAACAGTGTCGTAGCTATTGTTCCTCCTAAATAGACAGGTTTACGGCCAATCTTATCTGATAAATAGGACCATAGTGGCATGGTCACAAAACCAACTACTGAAGAAATCATAACTGCATTTAGACCAATGGATCGATCAACATTAACCGTACCTACGAGGTACGTTAGCACAAATACAGAATAGATATAGAACGTTGCGTTTTGAACTAATTTCATGCCAATTGTTAAGAATAATGGTTTTCTTTGGGTACGTAGAACGGTGAGAACAGGCTTTTCCTCTAGCTGCTTTTTTTCTGCCATCTCCTCAAAAACAGGTGATTCACTCACTCTTAACCGAATCCAAAGTCCAATGATTACAAGTATTGCACTGAGTAAAAATGGAATACGCCAGCCCCAAGCAAGGAAAGCATCATTTGGCATACTATTATTTACCATTGAGAATACGAAAGTGGATAAAAGGAGACCTGCAGGCACTCCCATTTGTGGAAAGCTACCGTATAACCCCCGTTTTCCTTTCGGTGCATGTTCAACGGCCATTACTACCGCCGATCCCCACTCACCTCCAACAGCAAATCCCTGTACAATGCGAAGAAGACTAATTAATAACGGGGCCATTAAACCAATCGTTTGGTACGATGGAATTAAACCCATTAAGAATGTCGCTAATCCCATTAATAATAGTGAAAGTGTAAGCATTTTTTTGCGGCCTATTTTATCACCAAAATGGCCAAATACCGCACTTCCTAATGGACGGGCAATAAACCCAGCAGCATATGACCCAAAAGCCGCTAGTGTCCCATAAAGAGGATCGAAAGTTGGAAAAAACAATGCTGGAAATACTAAAGCCGCAGCAGTACCGTATAAATAGAAATCATACCATTCAATTGTTGTACCAATAAAGCTTGCTAATCCGACCTTGCGATGTTCTTTTGAAAAACCTTTATTCTCTGTATTTATATCCTCTTGAATTACTGGTGCTGTAGACATCGGTTTCCCTCCCTTTTTACGATGGTGTACTATGTCTTAAGGCCATTTTTCATTCTATGCTTTCGAAAAATGGCAACCATTCCTCATTAATTTTTATATATTTGACTTTCAAAGGAAGCCCAATTTTGAATTCTTGATTAGGATCAACTAATAGATGAGTTAGCATCGTTGGGCCTTCTTCTAATTCAACAACTCCTAAAGCGTAAGGTGCAACTGCTGCCCATGCTGGGTGACCCGGTCTATGTACAATACTCCATGTCTTTAGCTTTCCTTTGCCTGAAGCAGGCGTCCATTCTAACTGATTACTCAAGCAATGCGGACAATGGGAACGAGGATAAAAAACCCATTCTCCACAATCTTTGCATTTCTGCAGAATAAATTCTTGACGGGCAACTGCATCCCAGAACGGCTTAGTGAAAGGTGTGACAGTGGGACCTGGTACTGTTAAATTTTCAAATTTCTCTATCATGACTCCACCCCCAAGATTAGAGCAGCAGCCTCACTCAATGTAGCTCCATTCCCTGTTATTAGAGCATGGCGTGCATTCGGAATTTGTCGCAATTGTGCTTCATGGCGCAATTGATGAACAGCTTCGATAATATGTGACATTCCTCCAGCAAGATCTGCCTGACCAAAACCTAATTGTCCCCCGTGCGTGTTAAGTGGCCAATCACCATCATGACCGAAAGAATGCTCCTTCATCCAGGAACCAAATCTTCCAGGTGCACAGAGACCAGCGTTTTCTAAAGTTTGTGCTACTACGCTCGTATAGCAATCATATATGGATAGTAAATCCATGTCTTGCACTGTTAAACCAGCTTGCTCCAATGCTCTTGGGATGGCATAACTTAGTGGTGCGTTTTCCAATGAAGGAGCTTGACTTACGGCCCTATGAGTGATTTTCTCACCCGCACCTAGTAAATAAACCGGCGGATGATCACCCTTAGAGGCATTTTTAACGGAAGTAACGATGACCGCTGCCCCACCTGCTACAGGCATAACAATTTCAAATAAATGCAGGGGATCTACAATTAGCGGAGAATTCAACACATCCTCGACCGAGGCTGGTTTTCCGTATGTAATGGCTTTTGGATTTAGCTGTGCATTTTTTCGGGCCCAGTAAGCAATGAGTGCAAAGTCTTCTTGGGTTGACCCGTACTCGGCCATGTGCCGACGTTTTAACAGCGCATAAGAGGTGTTCGCTCCAGAAGCACCAAATGGTACATCAAATTCGCGAATCGGATTACGGTTTGGTGAACGTAAGGTTTTACCTTTTTCATTGATATTTGCAAGTACACATACGACTGTTTCACACATTCCTGCTTCAATTGCAGCTACAGCTCTCCATATCATTCCCGCACCGGTTGCACCTCCAAGATCAACCACATTTGACATTGTCGGTTGAAGACCAAGGTATTCCGCAACAGTAGCTGGCACATGCTGCGGTGTTTCGCCTACTTGGGGTCCAATTAATAAACCATCGATCTCGTCTTTTTCAATTCCGGCATCTTGAATGGCTAACCTTACTGACTCGGCAATTAGTCCGAGAGTTGTTGCACCCTCGCTATAACGGACTGGTGTAAGCTCTCCAATCCCTATAATTGCACCTTTTGGAACTTGGCGTTTAACCATTATAAGAAACTCCTTTCACGCAAGCTGCTATATTCTTCTAAGCATTCAGGATTTGTAAGTGAACCCTTGTTCTTTATTGGCTGACCAATCGCACTTGAACGGGCCGCACCTTCTACCTTCTTGCCGTTAATTGTATAAGGAATTTCATTCACACTGTAAATACGTTTAGGCACATGTCGTGGAGAAGCTTTTTTCCTCACTTCTTTACGGATATTGTCCACTAATGTATGGTCAAGCTCTTCATCATGGGTTACAACACAAAGCACAATCTCTTCATCATTTTCTACTGGCAAACTGAAAACGATAGAGTCCTGTATCCCTGGAATTTGCTCAACAACACGATAGATTTCAGCAGTTCCAATACGAACACCACCAGGATTAAGGGTCGTATCTGCCCTCCCATAAATGACCATCGTTTGTTCTACTGTTTGTTCTGCAAAATCACCGTGAGTCCAAATGCCTGGTCGTTCTGCAAAATAGGCGGAATAGTAACGCTTATCGCCGTCCTCTCCCCAGAAAGTAATTGGCATACTCGGAAATGGTTTTGTACACACTAGCTCTCCTTTTTCATGAAGAACAGATACTCCTCGAGTATCAAGCACATCTACTGCCATTCCTAGTGCTTTACAAGTAATTTCACCCCTCCTTACTGGATGCACAGGTGACCCCATTACAAAGCAACCAATGATTTCGGTACCTCCAGAAATGGAAGCCAACATTATGTCCGACTTGATGTTCTCATATACCCAGTCATATTGTTCTGCCGACAATGGAGCGCCGCAAGAAAGGACACTCTTCAAACTGAACAGATTATGTTTCTGACCTACCTGGTAACCAGTCTTCGCCAAAGTATCTAAATACTTTGGGCTCGTTCCAAAGTGAGTTATTCCAATTTCTTCAGCAATCTCCCAAAGAATCCCTTTATTCGCTTTAGGAATCGGTGAGCCATCATAAAGAAGAATGGCAGCACCGCTTGCTAATCCTGAAACAAGCCAAGGATACATCATCCATGCAGTATTCGTATACCAGAACATCACATCTCCAGCTTTTACATCACAGTGTAGCTGGTGTTCCTTTACGTGTTGAATTAATGTACCTCCGACAGAATGAACAATAGCCTTTGGCAGTCCTGTAGTCCCCGACGTATACAGGATATAAAGAGGATGATTGAAGGGCACTCGAGTATACTCTAGATGAGTGGAGTCATTCTCACATAGCTCCTCCCAGCTCAACAATTTCGTTTCATGATTTATTGATATATTCATAGGTTTAGATAAGGTCACAATAGCGGAAACATCCTCAAGTACTTTACTTACCACTGAGATGTTTTCCCGAATATCAAAAGGTTTTCCATTATATTGGTAATCCAGTGTTGCAATCAATACCTTTGGACGTACTTGGCCGATTCGGTCAATAATTCCTTTTGAACCAAAGTCAGGGGAGCAAGATGTCCAAACAGCACCTAATGATGTAGTTGCTAATAACGCTACTAATGCTTCGATTCCGTTTGTTACGACTCCAGCAACACGGTCCCCAGCATTCACTCCTAAACTCCTCAATCCTTTTTGAGCACGTGCCACCATACTACGGAGCTCTCCCATTGAAATGGTGCGAGTTACGCCGTTTTCCCTTGCTTCAAAAACGGCAGTTTGCCATTCATCCCCACGTAAAATATTTTCAGCAAAATTCAATTTGGCATCGGGGAACCAGCGTGTACCAAGCATCCCCCCATCGTTTGGGGGGACCATGATCCTTTCGCCTTTTTCCCCAATAACACCAGTAAAGTCCCATACTGCTGACCAAAATTTTTCAGGCTGAGCGATCGACCAGCGATGAAGGCGTTCATAGGGCAGGAGCGGAAATCCGACCTCTTGTGAGAACTTCGTCAAATTAGACTCCGAGATCCAAGTTTCGCTCGGTTCCCATAGAATCTTGGATTCTAGTAAACTATGTTGAATTGTCATTACCTCTTCCTCCCTTAAACTAAGAGAAGGATTCTCGCTGCACCCATCCCTTAGTTATTAATAATTAACTCTGTCATCAGCTTTCTGTACTTACATATCTTTTTCTCGTATTCTCTACTATTTGCAGTAGTTCGTTTCCTGTTTCAGCTTAAATTTTCGTCCGCAATATGTTTAGATTTCGCAGGCGTAAGTAACAATTGCACCTCTGAGACGCTGTGCTTCCTTATACGTACATCTGTTTTGAACAACCTCTAGTCCTGCTTCTTTAGCAACCTCAACTGCTCTTGGAGAGATAACGCCTTCTTGTAGCCAGAAAACTTTTGGCTGGATTTTTGCTGCTTCTGCTGCTACACCAATGGCTGCTTCGGGACTACGGAATACTTGAACGATATCCACCTTAAACGGGATAGAAGTTAAATCAGGATAAGCCTGTTCACCAAGTACTTCTGTTTCCCTTGGATTAACCGGTATAATTTTATAACCGAGACGCTGCATTTTCCGTGCGAGCCTGTAACTCGGACGAGCTGGATTACCGCTAAGTCCAACGACAGCAATTGTTTTTGGACGCTGAACTTCTTTTCCATCCACTATTTCACGAATAAAAGTTGATTGTAGTGCCCAACGGATTACTCCTTCATCATTAACCGCTGTATCACCTTTTTGCTCACCTTTTGATGAAATGCCTGTCGCGGCATAAAAAGCCTGGTCTAAATCATTTACTAAATCTCGGTACGATTCAATTCCAACCGATAAACGGATTAATTCTTCACTTACCCCAGCTCTCACTAACTCCTCTGCACTCAATTGCTGATGGGTTGTTGACGCTGGATGAATAATAAGTGATTTGGCATCTCCGACATTTGCTACATGAGACCATAATGCGATATTATCAATTACCTTTTTACCAGTTTCTCTGCCACCTTTAATTCCAAAATTAACGATGGAACCAAAACCAGTTCGCAAATATTTCTTCGCAAGTTCGTAGGCTGGATGCTCTTCAAGTCCAGGGTAGGATACCCATTCAACTGAAGGATGATCTTTTAGGAAGTTTGCAACACGTAATGCATTTTCATTATGTTTTTCGATGCGTAGGTGTAGTGTTTCTAGACCTTGAATTAATAGGAATGCACTGTGTGGACTTAAAGATGAACCAAAGTCTCTTAAGAGCTGAACTCTAAGTTTTGTACTGAATGCTAAAGTTCCGAATTCATTCGCATAGATTATTCCGTTATAACTTGTATCAGGCTCAGTAAAACCTGGAAACTTCTCACTGTTCCAATTAAAACGGCCACCGTCAACTACTACTCCACCTATCGTTGTCCCATGTCCTCCAATCCACTTTGTTGCAGAGTGGATAACAATATCTGCTCCCCATTGGATTGGTTTACAAAGATATGGAGAAGCAAAAGTATTGTCAATAATAAGTGGTACTCCATTTTCGTGTGCAATCTCTGATACTGCTTCAATATCTAATACATGCAAGCTCGGATTTCCAATCGTTTCTGCATAAACAGCCTTCGTTTTTGGCGTAATCGCTTTTCTAAAGTTTTCAGGGTCAGTTGGATCAACGAAATGGACATTAATTCCGTACTTTGGAAGTGTCACAGCAAATAGATTGTAAGTACCACCATATAAATTTGCTGCTGCTACGATTTCATCTCCCGCTTGTGCAATGTTCATGATGGAAAGAGCAATTGCAGCCATACCTGAAGATGTTGCTACAGCCGCGACACCATCTTCCAATAGTGCAATCCGTTTCTCAAGTACATCAACGGTCGGGTTACCTATTCTAGAATAAATATTACCTGACTCATCAAGACTAAAAAGACTTTGAGCATGGTCCGTATTGTGAAATACGAATGAACTTGTTTGATAAATTGGCACTGCACGTGAACCAGTTGTTGGATCTGGGGATTGGCCTCCATGTAAAAGTAGTGTTTCATCATCGTAAGTTTCATATTGTTTTGTCATTGTTTTACCCTCCAAATTTTTATAAGATTCCTAGGATTAATTGTTACTTATATATGTAAAGAAAAACCCCCCTCATCATAAGAAGAGGGGGGCCTCATCTTATCTTTCAGGTGTACTGCACCTGCAGGATTTAGCACCTTTTCAAGCTTTCACTTGAAGGTTGCCGGACTTCTTCGGGCCTGTTCCCTCCGTCACTCTGGATAAGAAAAACTATATTTAAATATCGCATCAACGCGTTAATCCTTCAACTACATAAAGGATTATAAACCACACAATTTTCAAAGTCAATATATTTTTTAGAAAAATTGATATATTAATAAAATTATCTCTACTTTTAAAATAGCAATGGAGAGTTGGTACCTATGTCCCCATGAGAAGATCCCCTATTTTGAAATTCTTGGCTAAAACAAAAACCCCTTCTGTTAAAAGACAGAAGGGGTAGAATATACAGAGTTAGCATACATCCACCTTCTCATCTTTGGAATAGTATTACCTTCCTCTGAAATTGGCACCGGGCATTCACATGCTGGTTGCCGAGGCTTCGTTGGGTCAGTCCCTCCACCTCTCCTGATAAGAAGAATCACATTATTTAACTATATGAAAAATAATAAACATTTTAAATTATTTAGTCAATGGGCATTTTGACTTTTATTTTGACAATAACTTATCTTCACAAAAATAATTTCCAATGTAGAAAGTCTTGGAATTTTCCAAAAGAGAAGTGAAGTAGGCGACATGTTTATTTCCCGCATCACTTTTGTAAAAGAAAAAATAACCCCTCTTAGTGAAGGGTTATTTATAATCTAAATTAATATACGTCACGTAGATAACGTCCTTGTGTTTTCATATCTTTTAAATAAGCTTCGGCAGCTTCTCGGTCCATTCCGCCCTCTTTTTCAATAATGGTAAGGAGGGCATCGTTCACATCTTTAGCCATATGGTCTTTATCTCCACATACATAGAAATACGCACCGTTTTCAATCCACTCAAATAATTCTTTGCTGTGGTCTAGCATTTTATGCTGTACATATACTTTTTTATCTGAGTCACGTGAGAACGCAACATCTATCTTGGTTAGGACTCCGTCTTGTTGATATTTTTCCAACTCATCTCTATACAAGTAGTCAGTAGCTTCATGCTGGTCTCCAAAGAATAACCAAGAGCGACCTGTTGCTTTTTGGATAGCAAGCTCTTCAATAAATGAACGGAATGGTGCAATTCCTGTTCCAGGACCAACCATAATCACATCTTTATCAAGAGTTTCTGGTAAATGGAAGTGTTTATTTATTTGAACGAAGACTGGAAGTGTATCTCCTTCTTGAACTCGTTCCGCACATTGAACAGAGCAAACACCTTTACGTTCACGGCCGTGCGCTGTATAACGTACAGCACCAATTGTAAGATGAACCTCATCTGGGTGAGCTGCTAAGCTACTTGCAATGGAGTAAAGTCGTGGAATCATTTTTCGTAATAAAGAAACGATATCTTGGGCAGAACATTTCCACGGGCCAAAATCACGTATCATATCAAGTAGATCACGACCATCACAATATTCTTTGGCTGCTGCTGCATCTTCTATTAATTTTTGTAACTCTTCGTTTTCTGAGAATGCGGCTGCGCCTTGTAAAATTTTCCTTGAAAGTAATGTAACATCAAGGTACGTAAGCAATGCTTCTTTTAGTGGCATTGATTCACCTTGACGACCAACTGTTACAACCTCATCTGCATCCCATTTCATTTCCTCAAGAATGGCTGCGACTAACTCTGGATCATTGGAAGGAGCAATTCCAAGTGTATCACCAGGAATATAAGTAAAGCCGGAACCCTCTAAAGATAATTCAATATGTCTGGTTTCCTTGCTAGAACCTTCCCCATTTAAGTTAATGTTCTTAAGAACTTTTGCTTGAAATGGATTTGTTCTTGAAAATGTTGTGGGAACAGGCTTTTTCGGATTTTTTTCATTATCTATAGTTCGTTGCATTTTCTAAAAACCTCCAACAGTAATATATATAGTAAGAATAACACATGTGCGAGTTGCTTGGTGTGTATTTTGACACATTATCGGCACTAATTTAATAAAGTCATCCCCATAATATACACATTTTCTTCAAATTTCATTAATTATGCATGTGTATTGTTTTTTACTACCTTTTGAGTGAGCACATTTATTTGGAGTTCTTTTGAAAAACAAAGGATTACGATTTCTACAACAATCTTATATTATCATATGTTATAAAAGTCACATTTGGCATTTCAATTAGTAGGAAAAAATTAGTGTAGAATCATCTGTGCGGTAGCCTATTGCAAACCTATCATGGACTTTTCACCATCAAATTATAGCCTATTTGGGTCCCTAAAGAAAAAGGAACGAATTCCACTTGAATTCGTTCCTTACGTTTATTATTTGTAATTGTATATAGGATTTTATCTTCCATTTAAACATTAACTGTCTTACGCACTTTTTCTATTATTTTCTCCGATTTTTTCAATTTCTTCTAATGTATGACCTCGAGTTTCAGGAACACGTGTCCGGATAAATAAAACACCGAGTAAACATATAGCACCGAAGATAGCAAAAACAGCTTCTTGGGACATGGATGCCGTCATAATTGGGAACAGTAATCCAACTAAGAAGGAACCTATCCAGTTAAAGGATGATGCCAACCCTGACGCCCGTCCACGAATCATCAATGGGAATATTTCTCCCACAATAACCCAGGTTAAAGGAGCCCATGTAAATGAATAAAATGCAACATAGATACTTAAAAATACAACAATCATCATTGGACTTGCATTTGGAATGATTAGATTCAAAATTGCTGGCAAAATAAAGGATAGCCCCATCACCGTTCCACCTAACGTTAATAAGGTACGGCGATTAAATTTATCAGCAATCAGTAGGAATACTAAAGAACCTATAACTAAAATAATTCCCTGAATAATCGGCCACATCAATGCTGAACTAGCTGCATTACCTGTTGCTTTTTCAACGATTAAAGGAATGTAATAAAAAATTGCGTTAGCTCCTTGGAATTGTTGGAAAGCGGCAACACCTACTCCGGCAATGACTAAATATCGATATTTACTATTTAGTAGAGAACCCCAAGATACACTTTGACCCGCCATTTTTTCCGCTTTAATCGTATCTTGAATCTGTTTAACTTCAGTATCGATTTGATTTTTAGGACGAATGTAGCTTAAAACTTTACGTGCTTCATCAAGTCTATTATTCTTTATTAAAAATCGTGGTGATTCAGGTAACTTTAATACTCCAATAAATAAAATCAAAGCTGGTACCGCTGCCATTGTAAGCATCAAACGCCAAGCCATGGTTACAGACAGATCACTTAATAAATAATCGACAATGTACGATAGTAGCATCCCAGAAACAATCATTGTTTGATTTATACCTGACAAGCGTCCGCGCAAACGGGCAGGAGCCATTTCAGACATATAGGCAGGAACCAATGCAGAAGCCGCACCAACAGCCATCCCTAAGAAAACTCGAACAATAATCAAGAATATATTTCCATTATGTGGAGATATTCCTGATAAAATAGACCCTATTGCAAAAATGATAGCAGATAGTAGTATCATCTTCCGTCTTCCTAATTTATCCGAAAGCTGTCCAGCCATCGCGCCTCCGAAAATAGCACCAAACATGATTGAAGAGGTTATCCAACCAATAACTGCAGCGCTTTCAAGACCCCAATCTTGTTGCAGAAAAGGTAAAGCTCCCGTCATAACCCCGATATCATATCCAAACAAAATCCCACCAAAAGCCCCGAAAAAATAAATGAAACCGCTTGAGACTTTCTTTTCATTACCCATTATGTTCACCTCAAGATGTTAGAATTATTGTGTTTAATTATTGTCAAAAAAGTATTGTTAGCCTTTTCAAGATAGTTGAAAGTGTTTTCATATATTACTATATACTAGTATACTATGTTGTTTAATAGTTACTATAAAATTTCCTACTTTTACCTCCAAGGAGGCAGAACCTCCTTTGGAGAGTAAGCAGATTACTTAATCACTACGTATTCCAAATCTACAAGTTTTGCATAAGTTTCGATTTGATCAGTAGTTAGATTCAATGACACAACTGTATGGTGACCGCCACCATTTTCTATCCAAGCTTTAACCCCATCTTGGAAGTTCGGTTTAACCTCCCAAAGTACACGTGCTACCGGAAGATTAGGTGCTGGAACAGTTGGTTCAAAAGCAGAAACTTCGTTGATTAATAGTTTATAATGAGTACCGAAGTCAGCCATAGATACAACAACACCATCTCCTGCTTTTCCGTCAAATACTAAACGTGCAGGATCCTCACGATCACCAATACCTAATGGAGATACGATAATTTTAGGTTTGTTGCTTGCTAGGGTTGGGTCTACTTCGAGCATATGTGACTGAAGAATAGATTCTTGACCGGCTGCTAATTCATACGTGTAATCTTCCATAAATCCAGTTGATTGGTTATGGCTCATCACTTTTAGTAAACGATCCAGTGCTGCCGTCTTCCAATCTCCTTCACCAGCAAAACCATATCCTTGTGCCATCAAACGTTGAACTGCTAAACCAGGAAGCTGTTTCATACCATGCAAATCTTCAAAGTTTGATGTGAAGGCATTGTACCCACCCTCATCAAGGAAACGCTTAATCGCAATTTCATAGCTTGCTTGTACTTTTACACTAGCTTCCCATTCTTCTTTACTGTAAGTGCCATAATCAAATTCATAAAGCTCTTCATATTCTGCAAACAATGCATTAATTTCTTCATCCGTAACAGCATTCACATATTGAACTAAATCTCCAATACCAAAATAGTCAACTGTCCACCCTAATTGAATTTGCGCTTCAATCTTATCTCCATCCGTAACTGCAACATTCCGCATGTTATCACCGAAGCGTGCAACTTTAATATTGAAGCTTTCATTATAAGCAACCGCTACGTCCATCCAATCTGCAATTTGTTTTTGTACTTCAGGACGTTGCCAATAACCAACAACCACTTTATTTTGCTTTTTCAAACGAGCATTGATAAAGCCGTATTCTCGGTCACCATGAGCAGCTTGATTTAAATTCATAAAGTCCATATCGATGGTTGACCAAGGAATGCTTTCATTATATTGTGTAGCCAAATGTAATAATGGCTTTTGTAATAATTTCGTGCCGCGGATCCACATTTTTGCTGGGGAGAATGTATGCATCCACGTGATGACACCTGCAACTTCATCACGATAATTAACTTCTTTCATAAGAGTAGTGATTTTATCTGCACTTACCGCTAAGTCTTGTAAAACAAGTGGATAAGGTAACACACCACTTTCATTTAATGCATCAGTCATTTCTTGTGCATGCGCTTTAACTTCTGCTAATGCTTCTTCCCCATATAAATGTTGTGAACCAACGACAAACCAGAATTCTTTTTTCCCCATTGTTGACATCGTTTCATCCTCTTTTCTTAGATTCGTATTTTACTATTATTTTTGTCCGTAGTATGCATTTTTCCCATGTTTTCGCAAATAGTGTTTATCTAAGATACGTTGTGGAAGTTCAACAGCGAAATGATTTAGTTCCCTTGTAAACAAGTTCATTTTCGCAACTTCATCTAACACTACACTATTAATTACTGCAGATTTTACATCTTTCCCCCATGTAAATGGTCCGTGCCCATGTAGCAAAACACCTGGCACCGCTAAAACATCCAACCCACGCTCTTCAAATGTTTCAATAATAACCTGACCTGTTTCTGCTTCATAACCACGGTCTATCTCCTCTTGTGTTAAAAAACGTGCACAGGGAATCGAGCCATAAAAAGTATCTGCATGAGTGGTCCCCATAGCTGGGAGATCTAGGCCTGCTTGAGCCCAAATAGTCGCCCAGGTAGAATGTGTATGAACAATCCCACCAATTTCTGGATAATGCTTATACAATACCGCATGTGTTTTTGTATCTGATGAAGGGTTCAAATCTCCTTCTACAACATTCCCATCTAAATCGACAACTACCATATCACTAGCTGTCATTGTTTCATAATCAACACCACTTGGTTTGATAACAAATAGACCACTAGCATGATCGATTGCACTAGCATTTCCCCATGTGAATTTTACAAGGCCATGTTTCGGTAATTCCAAGTTTGCACGAAATACTTCTTCCTTTAATCGTTCTAACATATTAATTCCTCCCGCAACTCTTGTCCAAGAAGCAAATGATCTACTGCAGCCTGCTCTATCACTAACCCTTTTTTATACCGCTCGATAAACATTTCAAAACCTTTTACGTCATCACGATCAGGATAGATTTCTTGGCCTTCAACATCTTCAAAAACTTTATTGTCGAGGAAGTCTTCTAAACTTTCTTCTTTGGTTTTATTCATCATGTAAGAGGCAAGAATAGCCATTCCCCACGCACCGCCTTCTCCTGCGGTTGCCATAACAGAAACGGGAGCATTCATTGCAGCTGCAACAACTTTTTGTCCCACAACTGGAGTTTTAAACAAACCCCCATGAGCTAAAATACTATCAATCGCAACGTCCTCTTCTTTTGTCAAAATGTCCATTCCAATTTTCAAAGCCCCAAATGCCGTAAAAAGATGGGTTCGCATGAAGTTGGCCAAATTGAAACGACTCTCAGGTGAGCGAAGAAATAACGGACGCCCCTCTTCTAATCCAGTGATATTTTCACCAGAGAAGTAACCATAGCTTAGTAATCCTCCGCCATCTGGGTCCGCTTCCAAAGCTTTGTTCAACATCACACTAAAGATTTTATTCGTATCAACTTTTTGTCCCATTGCCTCATAAAACTCGCGGAACAATCCTAACCAGGCATTAAGATCACTTGAACAGTTATTCGCATGAACCATCGCTACCGGACTTCCATCTGGCGTAGTAACCAAGTCAATTTCCGGATATACTCGTGTGAGTTCTTTCTCTAATACAATCATGGCGAATACTGAAGTTCCGACTGAAACATTCCCAGTACGTTTTCTCACACTATTCGTCGCAACCATCCCTGTTCCAGCATCACCTTCAGGTGGACAAACCGGAATACCAGGTTGTAAATTTTGAGAACGGTCAAGAATTTTAGCACCAACATCAGTTAATTGCCCTGCTTGTTCACCTGAGATGAGGATTTTAGGTAAGATATCCTTTAGCTTCCAAGGATATTTTTTTCAGTAATAAGCTCATCAAATTGCTTAATCATTGCTTCATTGTAATCGTGGTTCGCTTCATCAATCGGGAACATTCCTGAAGCATCGCCAATCCCAATCGCCTTATTCCCTGTCAGTAGCCAATGAATGTAACCTGCTAACGTAGTTATATAATCAATTCTTGATAAGTGTTTCTCTTCATTTAAGATTGCTTGATATAAGTGAGCTATACTCCATCGTTCAGGAATATTGAATTGAAATCGGTTGGTTAATTCGTTGGCCGCAACACCTGTCGTTGAATTCCGCCATGTCCGAAACGGTACAAGTAGTTCACCCGTCTCATCAAAAGCCATATACCCGTGCATCATTGCAGAAAATCCAATAGAACCAATTTTTCGGATGGTAATTCCATAATTTCGCTCAACTTCCTGTTTCATTTCACTATAGGCTGTTTGTAAACCAGTGATAATATCGACTAAGTTGTACGTCCAAAAACCATTTTCAAGACGATTTTCCCACTCGTAACTTCCAGATGCAATTGTCTCAAAACGGTTATCAATTAAAACAGCTTTAATCCGAGTGGATCCAAACTCAATCCCAAGTGAAGTCTCACCATTGGTAATGGCTTGCTTAATGTCTACTCGATTCACCATCGTGTTACATCTCCTCTCTGGCAACGATTTCATTATCTATAAAGGATACGCTTCCTTTTTGCTAATAGCGTTTACAATCAAAGTATATTTTCTGTACGTACATTTGTCAACAAAAATATAATTTATACAAACATATTCATTTTTTGGGATTGATTTTTCAGGGATATTATTTATTTTTCAGTAAAACCGAAGCATATTCATTATAATTTTTGAGTGATTTTTCTAAAACAACTACAAAAACTGTCATTTTTCATAAAGTTATGATAAGATGTGTGCGTACAAATATTACAATGAGTGAAATTAGAATACGAACAAGTATGAAAGTAGTGAAATACATGAAACCAAAATATCAGGTCATCATTGAAGATATTAAAAGTAAAATTCTTTCAGGAGATTACAATATTGGAGAACAAATTCCTACAGAATTTATTCTGCAAGAAACATACAATGTGAGCCGTCATACGGTACGAAAGGCAATATTGGAATTATCTAAAGAGGGATACTTACGTAGTGAAAAGGGATCAGGCACTTATGTTAGTAACCAATTTAGATCACCTGGGGGAAACAATAAGAAGAAAACCATTGGTGTAATCACGACTTATATTTCTGATTATATTTTCCCCTCCATCATTCGTGGAATTGAAGGAAGATTGAATGAGGATAATTATTCGTTACTGTTAGCTAGTACAAATAATGATGTTGAGCAAGAAAAGAAAGCACTAGAGATGATGTTATCCTATGGCGTGGATGGATTAATTGTTGAACCTACAAAAAGCAATCTTTACAATCCTAATATTGCGTACTACCTTTCTTTCAAAGAACAGGATGTTCCATTTATTATGATCAATGCCTATTATGAAGAATTAGAAGTCCCATTCCTTTGTCTTGATGATGTTATGTCAAGTTATACAGCAACGAAGGAATTGATTTCAAAAGGTCACACACAAATTGGCCTCATTTCAAAAACAGATGATTTACAAGGTAAATATCGAATGAAGGGCTATATAAAAGCCCTCGGAGAAGAGAAACTTCGGTTTCAACCAGAGCAAGTGTTTTCATATGATACAGAGACAAAGCCAAACTTATCTTCAAATTTGAAGGAATTTCTAAATAAAGGTAGAGATATTTTGACAGCAATTGTTTGCTATAACGACGAGGTAGGATTGGAAGTAGCAAATGTATGCAGACAACTTGATATTTCTGTACCAGACAAATTATCAATTATTGGTCAAGACAATTCATACATTGCCAAAAACGCACATATCAAGCTCACAACTTTGACACACCCTCAAGAACAAATGGGACGTGATGCAGCCGATTGGATCATTAAGTCATTACAAGGTAAAAAGGATTTACCAAAAGAAACCTTTTATCAACCGGTATTAATTGAAGGAGAAACGGTTAAAAATTTAAACGTGTAACAATATTGCCATATGAAAACAAAATATAATGTTATCTTTATACAAAATCCCCCTAACTCTATTAGGGGGATTCAGACTGTTGACAAACGCTCGCATACTGCGTTGCTTGCCTCCCTCGTCCGCTCATGAAGGCAACTTCTATTCACGTCTTCGCTCAGCTGCGCGCCTTGTCTGACAAGCGTTCGCAAGACAGTCTGGGAATAGAATTAATAGTTAGATATCCTTAATAATTCGTGTAGACAAAGTCAGCACTGACTTTGTCTACACTCTGGGATTTTAAGATTCTATGAAAGTACCACTATCTAGTGCGAACCAGAAGAACCGTCCCTGTGGTCCCTTGTGGTTTCTATTTCACTGCTTTTTTATAATGTTGTTCCGCTTTGAAACTGAAGAGAAAGAATAGAATGACAACAAGTGGGAAGAAAAAGGCTCCTATTGCCCTGAAGAATGCAAATGGTGTTTCAAAGAGAAAAGCAAACCAAAAGTCCATTCCTGCTTTTTCCCATAGGCCCGGTGTAAAATACAATTCCTTAGGATTAAAAAGAACTGTAGCATCAATATAATCCAACGAGATTAGTCCTGTGAATATAGGTAAATAACAAATTGCAAGAGTCATATACATATTCGATAGTCTTTTATATCTAATTGCTTTTGAATCAGTATCCGAGAAGATATCCTCATCCGCACTTTCGCCCACTTTTTTAAAATATTGGGTACCAGAACTCTTCGTGCCCGCAATATGCTTCCATTCGCAATCCTCGAAAAGAGTTACATAATCGATAAAATCTGCTTTTGTTTTAAAGGTACGATAATCAATTTTTATGTTTAGAGTTTCGGGTTCTGCTCGACGAAATTTATAAAAAAATGACTTCCCAACAAATTCATAACCGTTCTCCGCCATCTGTTTCAACCAGCTTTCCTCTTTTTCAAAGTTCAAGAAAAACTTTAGTTTTCTCATATTCTCACCTCTTCATCACTTTTGAAAACTTCTTCGGTTATGCGAATGATATGCTTCATTCTTTCTAGGTCAAGATGCAACATCTCTTTCCCTTTTTCCGTAATGACATAAACTTTCCGTCTGCTATCCTCACTTGGTACCGGCTTGATAAACTCAAGCTTTAGTAAATTATCGATGGCTCCATATAATGTCCCCGCAGCCATTCTCACATGTCCATCGCTTAGTTCCTCAACTTTTTGGAGGATCAAATATCCATGTGCCGGCTCCATTAAAGCCAACAAGATGTAATAAACGGTTTCTGTTAGTGGAATATTTTTATTACGTTTCATAAGCAACTCCTTAATTCAGGTTTACTGTATAGTCAAACTGTATAGTTTTATTTTATACAGTCTAACTGTATATGTCAATGTGTTTACGAAAAATATGCGGGTGCCCAATAAAACAAGGAAGGGCGATACCCGTTGTTGAGTATCGCCCCGCTAAAAACAACCTAACCTTACTTCCCCTTTCTTACCGGAATCCAAATTTCGCTTTTCACAGCTGGTGAGGTTAAATCCTTTGTTTTGATGGATAGAATTTCAGGTCCTTCTGTTAGCTGATAGTTTGATGACGGGAACCATTCAGCATATATACGTCCCCATGTTCCCTGAAGTGTGCTAGGAAACGGTCCTTCTGATTCGAATACAGCCCATGTTGATGCAGGAACTTCCAGCTCAGAAAATTTATTCGGGTACTCGTTCGATGTCGCAACACCTATATAATGATTAAGCTCCCCTTTTTCCTCCATTCGTCCCTCAGAAAAGTTTGTAGATGCTTGTATAATTCCTTCTGGTTCTACATTCGATAAACTTTTAAGTTCACTTATCAGATCCATGTTCAAGGATTTCCACATTCTATTAATGTGTGGGTTCTCGTCTTGGAACACAATCGGGACTCTTTTCATGATCCCAACTATATTAAACCCCTCTTTTTCCTCAATTCGGTAATTCATTTCAGTCCCTCCCTTAATTGATAATTGGAAGGTCATTCGCGGATAAGCCTTTAAGTTGTTGCCATTCATCCTAGCTTCGGACGGATTAACACCATGTAATGTTTGAAAGGCCCTGGTAAAAGAATCAGCTGAACTATATCCGTATTTGATAGCAATGTCGATGATTCTTAGATTGCTGTTTGCCAACTCAAATCCAGCAAGAGTAAGACGTCTTCTCCGAATATACTCTGATAACGTAACCCCCGCGAGGAAAGAAAACATTCTTTTAAAATGGTACTCTGAACATAAAGCTAATTTTGCCACTTTATGAAAATTTATCTCGCCGGTAAGGTTTTCTTCAATATAGTCAATTGCTTCGTTCATATTCTTGATTGAATCCATCTTAATGACCTCCCCTTCTCAAAGAATAACAGGAATTGATTCTTTCCTTCCGACAGTTTGTGCACCATTTAGTCGGTATTAGTATCAGTAAAGTTAAGTTTCTCAAATCTAACTAAAATACCCGCCAGGTTTATGGACAAGGCGGGCATCGCGAAATTTTTCAAGGTGCAAAAGGAACAAAGTATCGAAACATGAATGCAGTAAACGCAAAAAGGGAAACGGTACAAATGCAGGCTAAATGTAACAGAATATATAAGATTTTTATTTTCCCTTTAACGAAAAATGAATAGATAAGACCAAATACAGGATTTACGATTAAAAAAGGTAAAAATACTGCAAAGGCAATTTTTCCAATTGTATGGATGATGATAGAATCAGTTACTGCAAAATTTAATAGAACGAAAAGTAAAGCAACTACAATAACGGTAGCAATTAGTGAAGTTAAGGTTACCTTATCCGGATTCCTGAAAAACTTTTTCATCCTTTCTCCCCCTCCCGAAATGGAAATGTTTACCTCCCCCTAATGTACCATGATTCACAAGCTTTTTTACATAAAGTTTGAGAATATACCATTCTGTATCCTTTCGGAATGAGATTATATAGATATAAAAATGGCTGCCAGAATAGTTTTGGCAACCCACTATTTTGACAGCCCTATAAATCAAACACTACTTTTCATTTAGAAAATCAACTACTATCTCATTGAACTTTTCACTATGCTCCCAAAACATCATGTGGCCTCCAAGAACCTCCACTTGGGTTTCAGGTGTTAATTCTTTTGTATACCTTACCGCAATATCAGACCAATGTTCCGCTACAATAGTTAAGGTCGGAACTGCTTTACTAGCCTTCTTTGCTTCCTCCCGATAATCTGAAAACATCCCTGAAGCAAACAAATTACCTGCGATATAGTATGGTGTTTTTAAAGATTGCTCTACTAGCCACGTCAATTCTTCCTTCTCAAGTTCTCTTTGTACCATGACTCCTGTTATATAGTTTATGATGAACTCCCTTTGTCCACCCGAATTTCGCAAATAACTATTGTAGATGCCAGCAATATCATCTAGCTTTCCTTCGACCCAATCATCATTGACTGACAAGGCTTTAGGTGGCATATCTACAAGCACCAGTGACTTAACATTTTCAAATCCATTTTGCTTCACATACTCCCAAACTGTATAACAACCAAACGACCAGCCTACAAGAGTTGCACTTTTTACATCCAATGCTTGGAGAACTGATGCCAAATCAGTTCCATGCGTCACATAATCATTTCCATGAATGGATACTGTCGACCTCCCGTGACTTCTTGGATCAATTACAATCACCCGGTTTGTTTTTGAAAAATAGTCAATCTGCTTTGAAAAAACCTCAGTAGTGAAGGTGAATCCCGGGACAAACACAATCGGCTCTCCATCCCCAACTTCTTGAACAAATATTTCGACTCCTGCATCAACTTCAATATATTTCCCATCAACAAAACTCATAATCACGCCCCCTAAATGTAGCTTTTTAACTACTATTTCATCTGTTAATCTATTAATTCCTTCTATATCTTCAACAAAAAAGCCTTCGGAGAGCGCGAAGGCTTTTTAAAGGTTCGTTTTCAAAGAAATTCTAGATTACTTTAATATAAGGTTTATCGTTTTTTACCAGATTACTTTGCTGCTAATGCAGGAGATTTGCTATATTGTTTACCAGGATGGTGGGATGGTAGTTGGCTACCTTTTCCGAATAGGCTGTCTCTTAATGTATCGCCTTCGTATTCTTTTCGAACAAGACCTCTTTCTTGTAAAATCGGCACAACGTGTTCTACGAAATCTATAAAAGTACCAGGAGTAATCGCATAGGCAATATTAAATCCGTCTACTCCCGTATCTTCCACCCAACTTTCTAAATCATCTGCTACCTGTTCTGGGCTTCCAACAGTGACAGGTCCCAAGCCACCAATTCCCGTATACTTTTTAATCTCCTCTATCGTCCATTTCTTATCGGAATCAATTTTGGTAAAGTTTTCAACCGTTGACTGAATCGCATCGTTCTTTACAAATTTAAGATTTTCATCCGGACCATATTCTGAAAAATCAATCCCTGTCCAGCCACCTAGGAGAGCTAATGCTCCTTCATAACTTACATGTTTTTGATATTCATTGTACTTTTCTAAAGCCTCTTCTTCGGTTCGACCAACAATTGGAGTAATACAAGAAAGTATTTTAATCTCCTCAGGTGCTCTACCAGCATTAGCTGCCTCTTCACGCAGTTTCTTTACTGAATGCCTTGCTGCGTTCTTCGTTGGTGCACCAATAAAAATTAATTCTGCATGTTTACCAGCGAAAGTTCGACCCTTTGTCGAAGTTCCTGCTTGATAGAGCACAGGCGTTCTTTGTGGGGACGGCTCACATAAATGTGCACCAGGTACCTTATAATACTTACCTTCATGGTTAATGTCGTGAACCTTACTTGGATCTGCGAAAATCCGATTCTGTTTGTCTAGTAATACAGCATCATCCTCCCAGCTTCCTTCCCATAATTTATAGCAAACTTCTAAGTATTCATTGGCGATGTCATAGCGCTCATCATGTTTAATTTGATCTTCCAAGCCCATATTAACAGCGGCGCTTTTTAAATAAGAGGTAACAATATTCCAACCTACACGCCCTTTTGTAATATGATCTAGCGTAGACATCCGGCGAGCAAATGTATAGGGATGCTCATGTGTGACAGATGCAGTCACCCCAAATCCTAAATGCTTTGTCACCGCTGACATTAATGGCACAACTAATGAGGGGTCATTAACTGGTGTTTGTGCACCTTGACGAATTGCAGCATCTCTAGAACCTTGATACACATCATAAGGACCCAATACATCTGCTAAAAATATCGCATCGAATCTACCCTTTTCTAAAAGCTTTGCTAGTTCAATCCAATACTCACTATCCTTATAACGGTGTGATTGATCCTCAGGATGTGCCCATAATCCTGGGGATTGATGTCCAACACAGTTCATATCAAACGCATTTAAATACATTCTTTTCTTAGTCATACTAGTTAGCTCCTTTTCCATTAATTTTTTAAAGCAAAACCTTTTTTCTTATTTACTGTTTCACTAAAGTAATAAAGCTCTTTTTTCAATCTAGCTAACACATTATCGTCTATGATTGGATTGGCTACTTGTGTTTTATCGATTTGGCATTCTTGAAAGTAAACTCCTTGTTGACTTTGCCCCTTCAATGCAGCCAATAAAGGCTTTAGGCTAAATTCAATCGCAAGTAAATGTGCTGGGCTTCCACCTGTCATGATTGGTAAAACTGCTTTCTGCGCTAACACATCTTGGGGAAGTAAATCCAGTAAAGCCTTTAGAACTCCAGTATAGGCTGCTTTATAGACTGGAGATCCTACAATCACACCTTCTGCCCCTTGAATTAATAGTGTTAGCTCTTTCAGTGAAGGACTATCAAACCTCAGATTAAAAATGTCATCAAAAGGAATATTTCTAACGGATACATAGCTGACTGACAACCCCTCATGTTTCAGCTTCTCCCCGGCATACTGTAGAACCAAATCCGTTCTAGAATTCTCTGAAGGGCTTCCAGATAAAATTACAACTTCACTCATTTTAATCATCCTTTCTTGTCTATTTTTCATTCATTTTAATGATTAAATTTTAGGTCGTTTGCTAAAATATCCCCCTTTCATTAGGACTAAAACCAATAAAAAAGGCATCTTTATCCAAAACGTCATGAATGGACGCTTTGAAAATAAAGATGCCTTTAGTCGTCTAATCGGCAAATTATTTTTTAGTTGTTTGGTGTTGGGGTGATGTCGTTTTTTGCAATGAAAAACGCTTCTTTTCCGTCGCATCAATTTGCGTGATTTCCCCATTGTGTACAGTAATCACAACAGATCCAAATTCCAAATTCTCCAAAGTCGATAAAATATGATTCACTTTCGATTCATCAAGCTTCGCCATGTGATCCCTCCTTGTGATGTGTATCATTTCATTGCCTCTGGTTGACCAGTATGGCATACTTTTTTTCAAAAATAAAAACCCTCTTCTGATAAGAAGAGGGCATACACGAATCGTTCAATACACTCTTCTTATCTTTCAAGCTAAAAGCTTGCTGGAATTGGCACAGTACAATATGTCTGTTGCCGAGGCTTCAAAGGGCCAGTCCCTCCACCTCTCTGGATAAGAATAAATTGGTAATTAATTTGTTGTATTTAAATTACACGGAATTTACCTTTCTGTCAATGACTTTCACAGAAAATTTTTAAAGAAAAGAAATTTTCGTTATTTTGTCATAGTGTTGTTTTTGGTCTTGGGTACTTTTTCACACAGCTTTAAGCCAGGATGCGAAAAAACTGTAATGTTTGTAGCACAAACTTAAAACAAAGCATATAGCATTTTTGCATAAGGTAAAAAAAGACCTATTTTCGAAGGAGGTTTTATAATGAGTTTTTTAGCAAAAATCAACTGTAAATTTAAAGGTCACATTTATGAGGAAACAGAACAGAAACCTGATGGTTGGGGATATATTGCGACTTTCTTTGTATGCAACCGATGTGGCGATGAGAAAGTAGTCACCAAGCGAGAAGATGAAGTGTAAAGCTAGTCAACAACAAACGCTTTCTGCTTCTTGCTCATTTTTGTAAATATTGCTCATTCGAAATATGAAGAGTATTTAAATAAACCCTATTTAGTTAGACCTTAAAAAGGCACTAAGTAGGTTACGGGTTCTATTTTCGGGTACAAAAAGTTAAATAACACATTAATTAGCAGTCGAATTCGTATATGAATTTGACTGCTTCTTTTTGTTGGTGTGATGGGATAATTAAGGTAATTATGAGTAAAATAGTACCCTAATTCGAACCTCCTTTAGTAAGGTGACAGAAGTTTGTGTTCCTTTACTATTCATATGCTAAAACGGTACCAAGTCTTTTACCGATTTTCTTAATTATAAAATAGTAACGAAGAAGGATTGTTTAATAAGCGAAACTTTATATTTTTTAATTCGTAGTAATAAATGTAAACGTTTAAAAAATGTCGAATATTATGGGGAAGTTTATGAAAAACAAGAAAGTGTTTCTAAGTATTTTTATAGTTTTTTTCTTTATCTTGACCGCTTGTTCGAATAATGTTGTTAGTAAACATATATCCTCAGTTCAAGATGCAAGTAATAAAGCTACTCAGCTTAAAAATGGGAATTTTTCTTATGTAAATGTTGTTGAAAACGAAAATGAAAAACAAACGCAAGTGACAGAAGGAACTTTTGTCGTTCAAGATGATTATGTTGACTGGCGTACAGAAATGGTGTTAGGAGAAGCCAATAATAAAACGCTCACGGAGGTTATTCAAAAAGATAAAACACAATACCAGCGTTTTGGTAAAATAAACGAGGATAATCAGTTTATCGGTAATGATAATGAGGTTTTAACAGAAGAACCCCAATGGCAATTTCTTAATGAAAACGCAACAGGATACCCTGATTACCTGCAATCATTTATGAATATAAAACTTAATGGGGATGATATTGAAAAGGTAGAGAAAAAAGAGGAAAATCATTTAACGATTTACGAAATTGCTTATAATGACTCCTACCTATCATCTGTAAAGCAGAATAATATTTCTGAGTCAAATGAACAGTTGGACAAAGCGAAACAAGAAGGTGCAGATCCTAATGTGATAAGTTCTTTAAAAAATTCTTTATCTTATAATGAAAATATAATCTACAAAAGTATAAAGCTAAGTTTAACAGTGGATGACACTGGAGTGTTGATAGAAAAAGAATTACAAAGTAACTTTGAACAGACCATTAACGGTTCATCGCAAAATATTCAAATGACGGAGAGTGTAGAACTCTTAGAATATAACAGTACAAATATGGAAATTGAACTATAATCCTTTTACCTTTCGTTATTTCCACTAATCAATTAACGGGTGCGATTCTTCAATAACGAAGGTCGCTTTTTTTATTGAACGAACGGGGCAGGTTAGTAAAAAATGAAACTTGTGTAAGGTTATTCGTAACTATTATTAGTCAGTTATGGTTCTGAAAAGAGGTGTGTAATTTATGTATAAACCCTTTTATTCTATCATTGTTTTTTATTTTATTATCTTAGCGGGATGCGAGGATTCTCCTAAGTTTAATGATGAAGATGTTGCTGCAATAGTAAGAGGAGAAAAGATAACAATTGGTGAATTACGCTTTTTATATCCTGATGAAGAAATACTTAATATGATTGACGGGACCATAAAAGCTAAATTAGTAATACAAGAAGCAAAAAAAATGAACATCGATGTATCCAAAGAAGTGAAAGAAACGATTGAGGCGTTAGGTGATTATCCACCTGACCATATTGATACTGAGGCAGCAAATTCAATTCGTGAGTTTGCAGAACCACAAGCTAAAAAGCTAGGATTGGCTCCAGAAGAGTATTATAAAAAATACATTGAGAAAACAACTGAAATAAGTGTGTATATAAATTCTTATATACAAGAAGTTTTAGGTGAACCAATGGATGATATTGAAAAATATAATCAACAGGCAAACAAGCAACTTAATGAATTAGTCGAAGAAAATGTAGATGAGATTAAGATACTAATCAATAACTAATGGAATTGCTTATTCAACTATTGGGGCAAGTTAGTGTGATAAATTTATCGGATAGGACAATAGGAATTATTGAGAAAAGACGCTCTCTTAAGTAAAGCTCCCGATTATGGTGGATCATTGATGAAATCTCACATAAATTAGCTTAATAGAAATAGGATACCACTCTTAAAATTGGTCATCATAACTTTATGATAAGTAGAACAAATTTAAGGGTGAATGTTAACGGTTCTCTAATAGAGGAATGGTTATGTAAGTATATTAGATAGAGGGAGATATAATGGATAAAAATATAACTATTAAAGAATTACAGAATTACATAAAGAAAAAGGACTATAAGCCAGAATTAAAAAACGCCTACTTTCAAAAGTTAATTGAAGAAGTAGGTGAACTCGCTGAAGTATTACGTAAGGATAGACGATTGGATCAACAAGGTACAATTAAAGGCACAATTGAAGAAGAATTATAGGATGTTCTGTACTATGTTGTTGGATTAGCAAATATTTATGATATAGATTTAGAAAAGTGTTTTCGTCTAAAAGAAGAACTCAATAAAGAAAAATATAAATAAGTTATTATTATATCGGGTGCGATGATCTTAGAAGGATTATCGCTTATTTTGTTGAAGTTATTATGCTAACAGTGAAGTTTCCTTTAAAAAGGACTAATATTATTTACATTGCATTAGTTATTATATAACCAAAAATTTGGGGGCAAAAATGAACCAATTTAGAGGGTTAATCTTAGAAGGCTATTCTAATGCTGGAAAAACTTCTGTATTAAAATCATAAAAAAACTTCAGGCTAACGATGATGATGCTGAACGTAGTGTTGTTATACTTACTGAACATTATTCCCAAGTTTTACATAGGGTTAATGGAGAATTAAGGACACTAAACCAAACAGAACATTTGCAGCTTCTAAAAGATAGAGTATTAATGCTAAAAAAATTAAGCAATTGGTCAAGGGAAATTGGACAATTGCAACGTTCCAAAGGCATATTTTTTATCTTAGAAAGGTTTCATTTGAATCATAGAGTAGCATTTTCCGATTCCTTACTGGGTGAAATAGAACAAATAGAAGCAGAGTTGTTCGCTATGGGTGCGAGATGTGCTTTGCTAACAATATCGCCAGAAAATGCGGGGAAAAGATTAAGAAGTAGAGATACAGAAAAATGGGCTGAGAAAACTGAAGAAGAAATTAAAATGGCTGGTGAAATGTTAATAAATACACAACAAGAACTTAGGCGACAGGCTAATGACTCAATCATTCCGACAATAGAAATAAATACTGATAAAACAGACTGGGATTCCTACGCAAAACAGATTTTACTTTTTTAACTAATGGGTCAGTTTTGTTTAAGAAGTAACAAATTATTAATTTTAGAGGAGATAAATATTAATTATGTGGGAAAATTTATTTGGCATCTTCATTGTGTTGTTAATACTGTTTTTTTGCTATTTAATAGTGTATTGGAGTTTTAAACATTTATATAAAACAACTATAAAGCCAAAAGTAATTAAAGATAAAGAGTTAAGAAGGGAAATAGAATCATTAAAACAACGTGTAGAGTTACTTGAAAGGAAATTGGATAATAAATAAATATATCAGGAAGTGTGAGAACAATTCTTCAACTAATGGGTCCTTTACTCCAACAAGGGTAAAGCTCTTTTCTTGTTCAACTATAGGGGCAGAATAGTTGAATATGAATGCCATGGTTGATGTTTAGATTATTATAGGTAATTATTAATTTTAGGGAGACTCAAGATTTGAATGAGAAACTAAAACAATTATTCGAAGCGGACCAACATGACCTTAGTACAATGCCCCACGATAGACTAGAACGAGATAGAGAAAGGCGAAATGAAGTTAAATTTATTCTTGATAGTGGTGGTGCTAAGGTTGCAATTGATTTTATACATGCTGCTATTATCTTTAAACATGGTAAAGCATTAGAAGATTGGTGGCTAGCATACAAATTAAGTGTAAAGGCAGTAGAATTAGGTTTTCAACCAAAATGGGTAGCGGCTGTTGCAATGGATAGGTGGCTATTACATCAAGGTAAACCTCTTAAATATGGTAATCAAGTAATCCCTTTTGGTGGAGTTTATCGAATCCCTCAATTAGACCAAAATACAACAGATGAAGAAAGATATAAATGGGATGTTCCATCGTTAATAGAATTATTTTCTTTTCAAAATCTTCGTGGATTTATGAGTTATGATATAGTCAGTACACTAGAAAACGAAAATTTAAAAGTAAAAGTTATAAAGTTAGAAAGACAGCCTGTACATAGCCCTTCCCTTGACGGTATTCCTTGCGATACAACAAGGGATAATCGCATAGTTTATGAAAACTCCTATGGTTGGAAATGGATAGAAAATAGCAATGGTTCTTTTAATTTAGGTTGGTTATTAATACCTGATGTTCCAGAATTAGCACACACGGTTGCAGAAGAAGGAACATTTACTATGGAAAAAGTTGTATTGAATGAGCAATCTTGTATTTTGGTTAAATATAACCAGAGCAAAACCCTTTATGTTAGAAGTAGGAAAGGAATATGGGCTATAACAGGATTGGATTATAACAATGTAATTGAAAAAGCATTAAGTCTATTAGCAAGTTCTTATTGAACTAGAGGGTGCGTTGATCTAAGAAGGATTAACCGCCTTTTTTTGTTGAATTCCTTATTAAACAAACTAAGCAGTTTAGTTGAATAAAAAAATATTTTGTAAAATTCCGAAACCTTTAACTGATTTATTCGTAAATGAAAGTAATTCAGCTGAAAAGAAGGAAGGGATCATAATGGTCAATCTCATATTATTAATTCTTATCGTTTTGATTGGGTTACTGGTCATTTACCATCAGGTTGAATTTAAAGCCTTTCCACCAGCTGGTAAATTTATTACTATAGATAATTGTAAATTGCATTATATAACAGCAGGGAAAGGACAACCAGTCGTGTTTCTTCATGGAGGGATGCTTTCTAGTAGGGATTTTAATGCTGTCATTCAATTAGCAGCTATGCAAGGATATCATGCAATAGCTTTTGACAGACCAGGATATGGATATAGTGAAAGACCCAAGGGCGTTAAAGTCACCCCGATTTATCAAGCACGTCTTATTTATAGAGCATTAAAAGAACTTGGGATTGATTAACCAATTATTTTAGTTGGTCATTCATGGAGTGGCACGATGACTCTTTCTTATGCTATACAATTCCCAAATGAGGTTGCGGGAATTGTCACGTTGGCAGGGGCTATGTACAAAGAAGGTTATCCAGCAGAAAATGGTGATTTCTTATCTAAGGCAGTCACAACGCCTATCCTAGGAAATATTATTTTGAATACCCTGCTAAAAACACCATTAGCAAAAGGAATGGCAAATTCCATGGTAAAAGCAACATTTGCACCCGAACAAGTTCCTGCTAAATATGTTGAGGAGCTATATTCACTAGGGTTTCGTCCAAGCCATTTTAAAGCAAATCGGGAGGATGTCCTAGCCTTCCCTGTTACTTCGAATGAACTAAGTGCAAAATATAAGACAATAAAGATTCCTACCGTTATTGTAGTTGGAGAAAAAGACCCATTCGGTACAATTGCACAAGCTGAGCGATTGAAGAACGATATTCCTCATGCTGTATATAAGCTTATCCCAAATATTGCACACATGATTCCTGAACTTCACCCTCAAACGGTTATAGAAAATATAAACGTGATATCTAGCATGAAAAAAACAATATAATTACTATATTGATTTATGCTTTATATACCAGAATCGGGCAGGATTGCTTAAGAAGCGGTATCTTGTCTTATTCAACTACCATGAAGGAACGTAATTAACTTTAATTTTCTGTGGTGAAGCTCTGCTTCATGGATGGCTAACGGGTAGCTTTAGTTCAACAATCTAATATATTGAAAAATACTCAGAGTCTATACGCTCTGAGCATTTTCTATGTCAATCATTTGCTAATTAGCTTGTTAATTCTAATGCTAATTTTACCGTGATTTCACTAACAATTTATATTTCGTACTTCAAAACAGAACCCGTTACTAAGGAGGTTATTTTTACTATTTTATAGATGTTGAAACACTCGCCCTAGCTCCCCCATTTCTTCATTAGACAATATTTTCGCTGCCAACGGAAACAACATAGTTTCTTCCTTTGCGAAGTGTTGTGTTAACGTCGCGTAGGCTTGGACCACGTAAACGGTAATCATTTGCGCGTCGTACTCATCAATGGTTTCTCCCACCTTAGCAACTTCTTCAAGAAAATCCTGTAAATGTCGTTCTGCCTTATGATGCTCGAATTCCATCGTTTCGATTGTGCGATCATTCTCCCCGAGATGATGGTCCATCATCGGGAATAGTGCTTCTTCCTCACGTTTGGAATGCGCCTTTAATTTCTCATCAAAAGCCAAAACTTCCTCATATAATTTCGAAAACAGTTTAATCACTTTAGGACCAGATTCAAATTCTATTTCTTCGGTAATTCCATAAAACTGGTCCATGTCTGCCCTTAACAACTTATGCTCATCTTTAAGTTGTTGTAGTGGCGCACGTAGTTCAAAATTTGGATTCTCAATCAACATATTCATTTCATCCTTTCATAACCCATATACTTGTTATGATTTCTTCCTCTAGCATACGCTAAATGCACAAATTATCTTGTGATTGGAATCACCCTAAAATGACTCTTATATTTTTGACCAGTCAAGGATTTCTGAAATACGGACATCGTTGTATGATAAACCACAACTAGGAGGATGATATGTATGAGTATCGAAGGAATCTGTTAGAGGTGATTTAACTTTTGAATCTGGATATTTTCCATCGAATCGGATTAACTTTGCAAGTCCTAAAATCAGCGCTATCTGCAGGGGTCGCTTGGTATGTTGCATCTTTCATTTCCCATAGTCAACATCCATTTTTCGCTGCACTTGGCGCTATTCTTACTGTGCAGGTAACGGTGGCTCATTCTATTCACAAGGCCACACAACGTGTTATTGGTATTATTGGCGGGGTCATTATTAGTATAATGATTGGCCATTGGTTAAATCCTAGCCCTGAATCCATTTTGCTCGTGGTATTGTTGGGAATGGCCTTTGCTACAGCTTTGCATTTGAAACCTGAGGCAATATCACAAGTTGGAGTAAGTTCCATTCTTGTACTTGCTTTTGGTAATACACAGGGCTATGCAATTGACCGTGTCATCGAAACCATGATCGGGTGTATCATTGCAATTTTTTTAAATGTCATATTTATTCCCCCGAATCCTATACCAGAAACGGAGAAGCAAGTTTTACATCTTAGCAAATATGCATGCACTGTACTTACAAACCTGGCAAAAGCTTACCGTGAGCAAGCACTTCGCGTCGATGATATTCCCTACGTCCAAGAACTTGTTGATGAAACACAAAAAAGCTATCAAGCCGTTTTATTATCACACCAAAGTTTGCGATATAGTCCACTCTTGTATAACCAACGAGCTCGAGTACTCACTTTGTCAAAAGTAATTGAGAGATTTGAGAGTATCACAATTCAGATTCGTGGCATTGCTAGAAGCCTTGTTGATATGAGCAGAGAACCACAACCAAACATCGAATTAATCGAGGCGATGATGTCTACATCAACCTGTGTTGGACTAATTGCGAGTCTGGAACTTTTACATTCAAACGACCTGATAGAAAAAATGGATGCATCCACCAAAGACGCAATAGCAAAGCAAAATATGTGCTTATCTAAACTTAAAGATATAGAATCACTAGAATTGCTTCGGAATTTAGGTAGCATACTTACGGATTTAAATCGAATCCTAGTTGAAATTGATGGTAGCGCCAAAATCGTCGCAAGTGAATTCCAATTACCAAAAAAATAAAGCCTGACATTAGTCGGGCTTTATTCTTATTTTCCAAGGAGAAATTGGACTTTTTTCGTATTTTTTTCATTTTGATTTTGATAAATTTGATAATTGTTTTTCCCGCTTTGTTTCGCTTGATACATTGCGATATCCGCGTATTTTATTAATTCCAACGCTTTGTCACTCGTTTCAGGATATAAAGCAATTCCTATACTTGGCGTCACAACCACATTCTTACCCATAATAAAATTCGTTGATTGGAAGTTTTTTATCATCTGATTAGCAACAAAGATACATTCGTTTAAATAAGCATCAGGTAATAACACCATAAATTCATCACCCGCTAATCTTGCCACCATATCTTTTGGAGCAACACTTTTTTGTAAGTATTCAGCTACTTGCTGAAGTAGAATATCTCCTCCATCATGTCCCAGCTGATCATTTACCTGTTTAAATCCATCCAAATCAATAAACATTAACCCGAAACTAGTTGTTGTAGTATCGGACGTCATTTCATGTAATTTATCCATAAATGCCCTACGGTTTGGTAAACCAGTTAAGGCATCACGAAACGCAATTTGTTTCATGTTTTCCAATTCTCTATTTAGAATGGTTATATCTCTTGCAATGATTTCTCTTGCTGGATGTCCCTCGAAATCCACCAAAGTCGATGTAAACTCGATGTCTAGTATCGTCCCATCAAACCTTTTAACCTTAACATGCTCCTTATGTTTACGATTGGGAAACAGACTTATTTGTTCCTTAAGATGTTGTATGTTTTGCTTAGAATCATCATGAACAAACTCTGTAATATTATGAAAAATGATTTCGTTTTGACTATTAGCACCAAATAACTGGACCCCTGAATCGTTAATATAGAGGATTTTGCCATCTCTATGCACAATAATGGCTTCAGGTGAAAGTTGAACCAAACGTTGATATTGATTTTCACGTTCATGAATTCGTCGAAGGATTTCCTTACCTGTCCATAGAGCCCAATAAATTAATATTATTTCTATAAATGGGCTCACAAGGTCTACAAAGAATTCAAAATATCCGTCTTCTTTAAAGTTAAATAACGATATTATTTTATTATCAAAGAAGTCCAATAACGACAATGATAAAATTAAGCTAGAAATAATAATGATCCTTTTTCCGTATAGCTCCAAATCTATCTCCTTTCGGCAAACCAGCCGTCTTAGCAATACATTTACCTTAGACCTGTGATTTTGCGTCCTCACCTTTCAGTAAGTTTGCCTTTTCGTGGTAAGTAAATGATACATTCTGTATTATGCAATGATTTGATAACCTTGTAAACCATCTAATTATTTCTAATTTACAAATAAAAAGTATCCACTATTCGAAAACAAAAAACTGTCTGCCAATAAAAGCAAACAGTCTTGTTTTGATATGTAGGTTTATTGATTTGCCTTTTTCACCCATTCCGCAACCGTAACAGTTCGTTTCGCTTGGTGTTTTACAGCAGCCTGAACGTCTTCAATCATTTTCCCATCCTGACCTACCGTAACACTTGTTCCATATGGATTTCCGCCTGCTCCAAAAATAACAGGATCTGTATAACCCGGAGTAGCAATAATCGCACCCCAATGCATCATGCTTGTGTATAAAGAAAGGAGCGTTGCTTCTTGTCCACCATGCGGATTTTGTGCAGAAGTCATCGCACTTACTACTTTATTGATTGTTTTACCTGTAGCCCAAAGTCCACCTTGTGTATCCAGAAATTGTTTCATTTGTGAAGGCATATTACCAAATCGGGTCGGCACACTGAATATAATTGCATCTGCCCACTCAATATCATCGGAAGTGACCACTGGAACGTCCTTTGTTGCTTCCACAGTTGCTTTCCAAACTTCATTTCCCTCAATAACAGACTCTGGAGCCAATTCTTGAACTTTTAACACTTTAACCTCAGCACCAGCTTCTTTTGCTCCTTCTTCAGCCCATTTTGACAACTGATAATTTGTACCACCCATACTGTAAAAAATAACTGCAAGCTTAACGTTTGACATGACTTTATCTCCTTTTTTAGTGAATTTCCAAATGCTCAAGTAAACTCATCACTCACACCACCTATTATTTCTTATCTTTCAAGGGATTATGCTTATTTGTGAGACAGAGGGACAGGTTCAATGTCCCAGGTTACAATAAAGAGCCTTATTGGTAAAAAGAATGGGACGCGGTGCCTGCCCGCGTCCCATTCTTCATATTTTAAATTCCATTTCTTCGTCTGCAATATAAAAGCCTTTTGCTTCGATTTCTTTTCTTAATACACTGTCTTCTTGTAATACAGGATTTGAATGATTAAGGTGCGTAAAATAAATTTTCGTTTCTCCGACTAAGTCTTGGAGTAACTCCATCGTCTCTGTCATTAGCGGATGGGGAACTTGCCGATAATCCCGTCCGATATTTTCTAGGTCCCGTGGAGAATGAAACGTGCCATCAAGAAAGCAAATATCTGCCTCCTTAGCTGCTTCACGAATATCGATATCCCATTCGTCCCAGCGATCAATATCCGGAATGAATAAAGCCTTTTTATTCGGACCTTTGATCCAAAAAGCAAACGTCTCAGAAAACTCGTTTCGATGTGGAACATTAACCGGAGTAACTGTTACTTCCGAAGAAACACTAACAGGTTGTCGATCATGGATTTCTTGAATAACAATGTTTTCAAGTGCAGTTAACTGACTCCATGGTGCATCACTTTCTAATACCTTTTTCATTTTTGTCCCTGCCATGACAGGTAGTCGACGGGAATTAATCGCTTCTTTCCCTAAAAACATCAAACCCGGATAATGACCGATATGCGCATGAGATAGAAAAATACTACTCATGAGCTTTGATTCCATTCCATATCTCATTTGCAATCGTGCCATTTGTTCCCGCAAATCCGGAGTCGCCTCAAGTAAATGCCATTTGTTCTCCTCCGGTAATATAATCGCTAATGATGCGGCAGTTCTTTTATATCTCGGATCCTTAATTGCCCTTTTACAGTTGTCACAAAAACAATTTGCTTGTGGCAAACCACCATCTTGAGCGGTACCAACCACACTTAATATGACTTCTCTCACTATACAACTTCCCTTTCCACATGTGCCTGCTCTTTTTCTTGGCTGTAATCCTTTCTAGCAATTGTCCATCCAGTGAAACCAAACAGTAGATTTACCAAAGGAACAAGATAGATAAAGAACGCATATGGAATAAACTCCCATGCACTTACCCCCAAAATGCTCGTTGCAAACACTGCAGGAACACTCCAGGGGATTAAATTTATTCCGACAGTCCCCATTGATTCCACTGTTCTTGAAAGATTTTTCGTATCAATATTCATATCTTTATACTTTTGAACAAAGGTCCTTGCGGGTAGTATAATTGCTAAAAACTGAGCACCACTTGCTAATGCCACTACAAATGTTGATAAAAGTGTTGAACCGATAAGTGCTCCAGTCGTTTTCACTTTCTTCATTATTTTGCCTGTTAATACTTCAAATGTTCCCGTTTCTTCTAAAATACCACCTAGCGCAGTAGCAATCATTAGCATACCAACGGTGCCGAGCATCGAAGCAAGTCCACCGCGATTTAATAATGAATCAATTTCAGCTACCCCCGTTTCGATAGTAAAACCACTTGTCATCGTTTGAACGATTGAGCTGACGGAAATTCCTTGTACCACTATAGCTATTACGGCACCTAGTAAACCAACACCTATTAGTGCAGGTAACGCAGGAACACGTTTTAGCATTAAAAAGATTGTGAAAATTGGAAGTAACAATAATAATGGATGAATGACAAATGCATCATCCAAACCTGACATAATAGTATCAATTGTTCCAGAACTTATACTTGTACTTGCAACTTCAAAACTACCGAAAACCCAAAATAATAGTAGGGATAATAAAAATGCAGGAATCGTATCCCAAAGCATGTGTTTAATGTGACTAAATAAATCCGTATCAACTAATGCAGCCGCAACATTGGTTGTATCTGATAATGGAGAAAGTTTATCTCCTAAATATGCACCTGATATAACTGCTCCTGCTACTAAAGCTGGTGAGAACCCTAACCCCTCACCAATTGCCATAAAAGCCAGGCCTACAGTTGCTATTGACGTAAAAGAAGTTCCTAGCGTAATAGAAACAATACCTGTTATCAGTGCGACTATCGGTACAAACCATGTAGGATCTAGAATCGAAATACCATAATATATCATGGTTGGAATAACACCACTTGCAATCCAAGACCCAATAATCATCCCAATAACCAACAAAATAAACACTGCTGGTAGTGCCCTTGTTACTCCGTTTACCATCATTTGTTGGACTTCATTCCAATTCCATCCGCAGCTTATTGCGACTATGGATGCTAAAATCACCCCAATTATTAGCGGAAAGTTCATCCCTGCTTTCCATATAAAAATCGAACAAGATGCTGCAATGATTAATCCTAATAATGGAATGATAGATTTCCAAATTGTAAGATTTGACTTCACCGTTTCCCCCACCAGTCATTTTAAAATCAACATGATAAATCTTATAGAAAATAAATGCTTTATCACTTTAAAGCTTTTATGCTTTTATCTGCGATAATCATAATTTATTTTGCCTAATTAGTCAAATGCATAAAAAAAACGAATTCCAAGTGTAGTAAAGGGTTCCGTTTTCGGGTGCATTCTTAATAAATAACACAAGAATTGACGTATGGATTGGCATACGTCTTTTTCTTTATTTATCAAGGTTGCTACGGAATTTCATCAACTTTGACATAGTAATTGACATCATTATTATGATGGACAATAAGTATTGTACAATTAATAAAGGTAGGCAAATCTTCTGTCATTTGCAGTGCCGTTTTGAGTAGCATTTTATTGATCTTTATAAGCTGGTCGATAAAAAACTGCTGATTCTTGCATCTAGGATCAAAAGGGTCTGCACTTATCAGTTGGGGAAAAGGTTAGGTTAAGCACCTGAGCCGATAAATAGACGGAAAAATTCCGTTTATTAAGTAACTTTTATTAAAAAAGGCGTATATAGACGGAGAGATTCCGCCTATTGACTTGAAAAACGTGAAAATGGAGGATTTTGCTTTCCGTAACCGGAAAACTTCCCCTTATATACCCCAAAACGGGTTCCATTCTGCATTTAATCGGAAAATCTCCGTTTATAATACTTTTGCTGGTTATTCTATTAGGGACAAGACATCTTATTTAATATAAATAAGGTATTTTTCCCTAATAAAGAAGAGGCTGGGACAAA
>NZ_HE610987.1:225907-231209 GCF_000285535.1 Bacillus timonensis
TATCGTTGCTCGGCTTCGTGATATACCATTTATGCCGTTTTCGGTATACCATTTATCGTTGCTCGGCTTCGTAATATACCGTTTATGCCGTTTTCGATATACCATTTATCGTTGCTCGGCTTCGTGATATTCCGTTTACGCCGTTTTCGGTATACCATTTATCGTTGCTCGGCTTCGTGATAGTCCGTTTACGCCGTTTTCGGTATACCATTTATCGTTTCACAGCTCGGTGATATTCCGTTTATGCCATTTGCGGTATACCATTTATCGTTGCTCGGCTTCGTGATATTCCGTTTGCGCCCTTTGCGGTATACCATTTATCGTTTCACAGCTTGGAGATATACCGTTTCTGCAGTTTGAAGAATACCATTTATCCTTTCTCTGCTTGGACATCGCAACATCTTTTTAGAAAAGAGCCTATTCTTATAATCTTGAACGGTTTTCTTCCTCTTCTCCCCAACACTCAACTTCGCCCATATTAGGTACGTTTTTCTTATAGAATATTGGGTTTTTTCCTTGTTTCCGTTGGTTTATATAATCGTTTATTACCGGCTTTGCTATCTTCCAGAGTAACAGAATAGCGATTAAGTTAATGACTGCCATGATGGCCATAAATAAATCTGCCAGATCCCATACAATTTGTACTTTCGCAATTGAACCAAACATGACAAAAACGACTACAAAAATGCGGAATACACTTAAACCTATTTTTGATTCATTAATAAATTCAATATTTGTTTCACCGTAGTAGTAATTACCAATAATTGAACTAAAAGCAAACAGAAATACAGCTACTGCTAAAAATATCCCTGCCCAATCGCCTAAGTTTCCAACTAAGGAAACTTGAGTTAAATTAACCGATGCGGCGCCGGATTGAAGATATGCATCACTAAGTAAAACGATTGCTGCTGTTGCTGTACAAACTAGTAATGTATCAATAAATACTCCGAGTGTTTGAATTAAGCCTTGTTTTACAGGGTGAGTCACTGAAGCTGTTGCTGCAGCATTTGGTGCAGAACCCATCCCAGCTTCGTTGGAAAATAAACCACGTTTAATCCCATTCATGATTGCTGCTCCTAACATACCCGCAAAGGCTTCTTCCACTCCAAAGGCAGATTTAATGATTAGGGCCAATACATTAGGCAATTCAGTTATATTTAGGATTACAACAAGAAGTGCAATGACAATATAAAGGACTGCCATCACCGGAACAATAATTTGAGTGACACTTACAACACGCTTTAAACCACCAAAAACAATTATTCCTGTTATAACAGCTATAATAATACCCACAACAGCACGATTAGCACCAAAGCTTTCTTCAAAAGCAATTGATATCGTGTTTGCTTGAACGGCATTAAATACGAAACCATATGTAAACGTAATAACAACTGCAAAAATGATTCCCATCCATCTTTTATTTAAACCCTTTTCAATATAATAGGCAGGACCACCACGATACAATCCATTACTCTTGTCTTTGATTTTATAGACTTGTGCAAGTGTACTTTCAATTAAAGAAGTTGCACCTCCAATTAACGCAATCATCCACATCCAAAAAACGGCACCAGGACCTCCAAGCGCGATTGCTGTCGCTACTCCAGCAATATTACCAGTCCCAATCCGAGAGGCAGCAGAAATTGTAAATGCTTGAAAAGAAGAGATACCTTTTTTCCCAGATTCATCACTTGGAGGCTTTTCAGCAATAATTTTAAACATGTCTGGAATTAATCGAAATTGAATAAACTTTGTTTTAATCGTAAAAAAGAGACCTGCTCCCACTAACAATATAATTAATAAATACGAATATAAAAATGTATTGATGTCACCTAATGCACTACCAAACCAATCCATAAATTCCCCTCCCTATCTTAATATTAACTAATCAATCGGTCCCTCATACAATTTGATATCGGAGACCTTAAAAACCAAACTACATTATACCCGGATAATGTTTACCAAGTAAAGCGCTTTAATTCCTAGAAATAAGACAAGAGGACAGGTCCATCGTCCCATCCCCGGTTACAGTTATAATTTAGTATTTGTTTAGTTCTTGTATAGGAGTTTGAATAATAACTGGGTTTTTGGCGGGATCCAACCACTTTAAGATTTTGATAATATTTGCTTCAGATGTCGCAGTACAACCCAGTGTATAGCCACTACCAACATGGAAGAAAATCGCACTTCCTTTATATGGGGTTCTTTGTGTATTGTAATTAATGACAAATCCATAGGTATACAGTCGATGAGTCATATTTTCAGCACTTTTCCATTTTCCTTGTGTCGCACTTCTTGATTGCCAGGAATTATAAAGTGGAGACTCTGGATCGTCTACCCACACATCATCACTTGTAATGGAACGGAAAGGTAATTTCGTACCTGGATTTCCTTTTTGACCGAAAGCAGTTCCAATCGAATATTTACCTACAGGGGATTTACCATCGCCTTCTTTTTTATTGCTCGCAAATCCATTTTTCCCTATATAGCCTGTTGTGTTTAACACAGACATCCATTTGCCAGTTGCATTCTTCTCAAATGCTTGTATAGAAGCACGATTCGTGTTGTATCCATTTGTAGTTACGAGAATAATCTGTTGGTTTCCAGCAACCGTTTTTAATTTATCGGCTATATTTCCATTTGTTTCAGGTTTCGTTACAGTTGTTGGTGTTGGAACTGTAGTAACACTATTAACGTTATTCTCAACAACAGGTTTAGTATCAGAAAGGTATTTACTATATACCCAGCCTGTTTTCTCATTCATTTTCACTTTACTCCAAGAATCAGTTAACTCATAAACGGTAACAGCTTGTCCCTGTGTAATGGACATAACAACTGGATAATTCGTACCTGAGCCGCTACGTACATGTAAAGAGCTAGTATTTACATATTTAGTAACTGGCTTTGCCAAAGTAGAAGAAGTGACAGACTGTTCAGCTTTTGGTGTTTTAACTTTAACTTCATTTTCTTTTTTTACATCTTCAGTTTTATCGTTTTTATTCGTTGTCACTTTGTCCGATATGGTCGCTTTAGTCGTTTTGTTATCTTTTATATCCTTTTCGATTTCATTTGTCTTTGTAGTAGTATTTATCGTCTCTTCATTTCTCTTTTTGGAGGTTGCTACGGTATCTCTATGGGATGATGTAAATGAAACGATCATCACTGCGATTATCAAAGACAATATAATTCCAAATAGTTGTTTCCTCTTTTTCATGTTGTAATATCCCCCAGATGTAAAATATCCACTTCATTATAAAACAATCGGAGAATGAATTTGTTTATTATTTCACACAAAGTTGTTGTTAATTTCTCCCTTAAAAAAGAGAAGGTCTTTTATAAAAAATCTTTCTGTTATTATGCGCAATTTCCATCCTTACAATCTTTTTACAAGGAATCTAATTATTCTTTACAATGGTTCAATACTTTTGAAATATTGCTAGGTTACGATGATTACATCTGTCGAAACCTCTTGGATTTTGATAGAAATTGATACGTGGAGGTCATAAGGTGAAGAAACATACAAAGCTTAAAACGTTCAGCAAAATTCTCTTAGCCGGGGTTTTATTAAGTTCAGCTAGCCCATTTAGCGTAAATCATGCACATGCAAAAACGGACATATCTAATTCTTATGGAGTTAAAAAAATTGCAGGCTATAGCATGGGGTTAACCAATGAAGATGGTGGAGTTGCTGAAATAGTAAAATATAATTCTGCTAACCAAAAGTTTTACGCTATTAATGGTCATGGGCAAACAATTGATATTGTAAGTCTTAAAAATTTAACCTCTGCAGATACAGTGCAAGAACTACAATTAGAAAAATCTATTAATATTGCTGATGGAGTGAACTCCGAAACTTTTACTTATGGAGACTTAACAAGCATTGATATTAATAGCTCTCGAGATATAATTGTTGCCGCCGTTCAAGATGCAGATTATACAAAAAACGGGAAGATTGTTGTCATGAATCCTGAGGGAAGCATTCAGAAAACGTTTGATGCAGGTGTTCAACCCGACATGGTTAAAATAACATCTAATGGAAAGTACATATTATCAGCGAACGAAGGAGAACCTCGTGGGGGGTTGCATACGGAGGACCCTGAGGGGTCGATTACAATTGTTGAAGTTAAATCCGGAAAAGTTACACACCTTACTTTTGATGATACAAGTGTGATTGATGATGATGTTCATATTCGTAAGAATGGGACAAAAGCAGATGCAAGTAAAGATTTTGAACCTGAATATATTGCCATTTCAAAAAATGGCAATATAGCTTATGTTACCCTTCAAGAGAATAATGCGATTGCAACAATTGATATTCAAAAAGGCAAAGTTTTATCTGTTAAATCTCTTGGTTATAAAGACCATTCCATGGCAGGAAATGAATTGGATGCAGCAAGAAATGATGAGATAAACATTGAAAGACTGCCGATTTTAGGTTCTTATATGCCTGATGGAATTGCTCATGTAACGATCCGTGGTGTCGATTATCTTATCACTGCAAATGAAGGGGACGCGACAGAGTGGCCTGAAGATGACTCGGATTTTATCAATGTTGCCGATTTTGAAAAAGTAAAAGATAAAATTACACTGGACACAAGTCTGTTTAAAGGTATGACAGCAGAGGAAGCACAGACTACATTCGAGAGCATGAAAAACTCTAAGGCTTATAATAAGCTTGAAGTACTAACAGATCGTGGAAATGACGCCATTTATACTTTGGGAGGACGTTCTTTCTCGATTTGGAAGGCCGATACAATGGAACTTGTCTACGACAGTGGAAGTGACTTTGAAAAGATCACAGCAGAACATTTTCCAGAAACGTTTAACTGGTCTAATGACGATGATAAATTTGAAAAGCGTAGTGCAAAAAAAGGACCTGAGCCTGAAGATGTAAAAGTAGGCGTGCTTGGTAATCAAGTATATGTATTTGTTGGGCTTGAGAGAATTGGCGGTGTCATGACATTTAACATTACCGACCCACAGAATTCACAGTTTACAAACTATCTAAATACTAGAGATTTTTCGCAGGCTATTGCTGGGGATGTAGCCCCTGAAGGACTTGAATTTATTGCACATAATGAAAGTCCAACTGGAAACCCGCTCGTTTTAGTAGGTAACGAAGTAAGTGGCACTGTTTCTGTTAATGAAATCCAAGTAAAGCATGAGAAGCATGGTAAAAATCACCACGTAAATAATAGATAAATCTATCTAAATTAGAGCTTAATTTCTCATTCGAGAGGTTAGGCTTTTTCTTTTAGAATTGAGAGTCTATTTGTGAAAAAAGTGGTGGGACACGGAACCTGTG
>NZ_HE610987.1:232151-290855 GCF_000285535.1 Bacillus timonensis
TGTCCCAACGTCCCTTAACAGTCAATAGAAAAGAGGGATGTCTTCAAAAGCCATGTTTCCACGACTTTTCGGACATCCCCTCTTATGCAAAAGTTTATTAACCAGTTAAAATTTCCTCTTTTGGATATTTTATTTTATCCACTTTAGGTTTCGCTAAAGAAAAAGCAAGAGTAAGTGGACCAACTTTTCCAAAGAACATCATAAAAATGATAACTACTTTTCCTACAAAAGACAATGAATAAGTTAATCCCATCGACAATCCAACAGTACCAAAAGCAGATACTACTTCAAATAGGGAAACTACAAATGGTGCGTCCTCAGAAATACTTAATATAAACACAGCTACTATCACAAACAAAAGACTCATAGTCGAAATTGCTAAAGCTTTTAATACAATAGCTCCAGGTAATGTCCTGTTGTACAGGACGACATCTTGTTTTCCTTTTAGAAATGACAGAGTTCCATACAAGATAACGAGAAAAGTCGTTAATTTGATTCCACCACCTGTTGAAGCACTACCCGCTCCGATAAACATTAAAATGACCATTAAAAAGGAAGTAGATTCGTTTATACCTGCTATATCTAATGTGTTAAATCCTGCCGTTCTTGTAACCACCCCTTGAAAATAGGCTGACCACAATTTATCTGACAATGAAGGTAAACCTGCTAATGTTTTAGGGTTATGATACTCCAATACAAACACTAGAAATACTGCAACTAGGTTAATAATAAATGTACCAATTATCATCAGTTTGGAATGTAGACTTAGCTTTTTAAAGCTTTTATTATGCCAAACGTCCATCAATACAGTAAATCCAATGCCACCGGTTATAAATAGTATAGTAATCCCAATATTCACGATGGGATCCCCTACATATCCCATTAAATTATCTGACCATAAGGCGAAACCAGCATTATTAAATGCAGATATAGAGTGAAAAAAGCTAAAATATAACCCTTTCCCCCATCCATATTCAGGAACCCATTTAATGGCTAAAATTAGCAAGCCGATGAATTCAATGGATATTGAAAAGATGAACAGGTTTTTAACAAGTTTAATTACTCCACCAATTGAAGACTGGTTTAAGGATTGCTGAATAACGATTCGTTCTTTCAAACCAATCTTTTTACCGAGCATCATATAGATGAGAACCGCAAAAGACATGATTCCTAATCCACCAATTTGGATTAATGATACAATTACTATCTCCCCAAATGTAGTAAATACTATCGGTGTATCCACTACAACGAGTCCCGTTACAGTCATTGCAGAGGTTACGGTAAATAAAGCATCAATCCAACTAATTGAGGTTGTAGTTGCAATCGGCAGCTTTAACAATATTGTCCCAACAATGATAAAAAACAAAAAGATAAAGATTAGTAGTTGATAAGGCGATAGTTTTATTGGTTTTTTACATTTCATAGATTATCACACCAATTCTATAAATCATGTAATCTACAATCCTTTTTCTTCAAAACGTTGAATATCTAAATTACTTCCCATCACAACCAATGTATCACCTTGATAAAGGATATCATCGGGATGCGGAGAAATGTTAATCTCTTCTCCTCTTCTAATCGCCAATACTGTACAACCATATTTAGCACGAATGTCTAATTGGATGATTGATTTATAGCCTATTTTTTCAGTTGCTTTTACTTCGACAATACTGTAATCTTTGGACAACTCAATAAAATCAATAATATTTTCAGAATGAAGTTGGTGCGCCACCCTTATCCCCATATCTTGTTCCGGATGTATCACCCGGTCAGCTCCAATTTTTTCAAGAATCTTTTGGTGGTAGGCATTTTGTGCTTTTACCCAAACCTTAATCCCCATCTCCTTGAGTAATAAGGTACAGTGGATACTCGATTGCATATCCTCTCCGATAGCGACAATCGCAAGATCAAAGTTTCTTATCCCCAATGATTTCAGAGAATTTTCATCCGTTGCATTTGCAACGACTGCTGTTGTTGAATCATTTACCATACTGTTTACCCTGTCTTCGTTACTATCAATTGCTAATACTTCATTACCCAACATGGTTAATTCCCTACATATTGCACTTCCAAACCGACCTAATCCAATAACAACAAATGTCTTCTTCAACCAACTTCTCCTCTTTTCCTTCCATAACACCAACAAAAAAAGACCATCACAAATAGAATGGTCTTAGGTTAAACCTTTGACCTTTCTCTCGATATGGATGACTAACGCTTACGAGGTTAGCTGTCGGATTAGGAATTGAGAGTATCCCTTCTTACAAAAGTAAGATTCACCCCAAGGATAGATAACCTATCCAAAAAATGGTTTCCCCGTTCAAAAATTGATTCAGCGAATAAAAGGTGTTCGGATTATTTTTTTGAATTAATAATGAGAATTTACTCCTGTTTTATTTCATTGTCAATGAAAATTTTTAACCTAAAAAGACCCCCTTAAGGGAGTCTTTTTGCAACAAAATTAAGTATGGGTAGAACTACTGCTTTTTTTCTCGGTCCATCGTTTCATCGGCACCTTCGCCCACCTTATTGCCCAAGGCACCTCCGGCAACTGCTCCTGCAACTGTACCAAGTGGACCTAATACCGATCCAACTACTGCGCCAGCAGTGGCACCAGCACCTGTTCCTAGTGCCTCACCAGCATTGATATCATCGCGATTTCGTTTGTTGTCAGCCAATTATTCCACCTCCTCTTTAGGGAAATGCTTTTTTACCCTCACTTCCCTCAAAGGATAGTTTGCTCAAAGTCATTGCTTAATTATCACGTGTTTCTTTCCTCATTTCCCCAATTAGCACATTCACAGCAAATAACTTGAACTTGACAACTAAAACAAACATAGGATATAAAGGTAGTGTAGTAAAAAAATGCCTTATATAAAGGGGTATGAGTTTATGTTATCGGTGGTTCTTAACTAATCCATAATTGGATAGCTGGAAGAAGCAAAAACGTAGCAATTGCTATGTTTATTTCACTGTGGCTTCTTTTGGAAAGTTAAGAACACGCATCATAGCTATGAAAAATAGATCTGCTATGGCATGTTTGTCATGGTTTTTTTGTGCTCAAAAACCAACAAAACCATTTCATGCCAACGGTCTATCTTCTGCCGTCATGAGCGCTTAGTTCATGACGGCTTTTTTGTATTCGGCCCGTGAACAAGTCCTCATGAACTAAATTTCCACATATAAAAAGGAGGACTTACCATTGAATACTCAAACAATGGAAGCATTAGGATATTATCAAATTTTGAATGAGATTTCACAATTCGCAAAAACAAACAGAGGAAAAGAAACCCTTCTTTCTCTAAGGCCAACCCAAAACAAAAAGAAAATTGAACATTCGTTACATGAAATTACAGAAGCAATGAACATCCTTGCAATCAGTGGGAGTATCCCGATTCACTCTTTGGACCAAATCGGACAATACATCGACCAAGCCAAAAAAGGCATGGCTCTAAAAGTAGACCAATTTACTCGGATTGTCTCTTTCCTGGACCATTGTCAAAAACTCAAGCAATTTATGAAAGATAAGGAATATGCAGGTCCAACTGTAAGCCTGTATGCTGCATCAATTGGTGATGTATCAGAACTAGAAACAGAAATTAGCCGTTGTTTACGAAATGGCCATGTCGATGATTATGCATCAAGCGACCTTAACTATTTGCGACGACATCTCGCCACCGGGCAAGAAAAATTAAAGGAGAAAGCACAGTCGCTAGTAAGAAGTGGAAGAATTGCTCCTTACCTGCAAGATACAAACATTTCAGAACGATCTGGTCGTTATGTTCTTGCTGTAAAAAAAGAATATAGGAAGAAGATCCAAGGAACTGTTTTAGATACATCAGCTTCTGGCTCTACACTTTTTATAGAACCTGTTGAGCTTAGCACGCTCCAGGAGGAAATTGAACTCATTAAAATTGCGGAAGAAACTGAGGTAGAGCGGATTTTATATGAGCTAACCCAGCTGTTTCTTTCACATGAACAGGTTATTCAGATTGCTGTTGAGACCATGCACCATTATGATGTTCTTTTCGCCAAAGCGAACTACAGTCGAAAAATTCATGCTACTATCCCAACAATAAACGAAGAATTTCAGATTCATCTTAAGGAAGCGCGTCATCCGATGCTTGGAAACAATGCCATTCCGCTCACGATTCCTATTGGAGATAAAGAACGGGCACTTGTCATTACTGGCCCAAACACCGGCGGAAAAACAGTTACATTAAAAACGGTTGGACTTCTAACATTGATGGCGCAATCCGGTCTCCCTATTCCGGCAAAAAAAGGTAGTGAAATTGCTATCTTTCAACATATCTTTGTTGATATTGGGGATGGACAAAGTATCGAGCAGAACTTAAGTACGTTTAGCTCCCGAATGGTCAATATCATTGAAATTTTACAAATGACAAACGATTCATCACTCGTATTAATTGATGAACTAGGTTCTGGTACTGATCCTAGGGAAGGAATGGCCCTCGCCATAGTTATTTTGGAGCAACTTTATGAAAAAGGCGCCACTTTATTTGCGACTACCCATTATAGTGAAATGAAAAAGTTCGCTGATGAAACGGAAGGTTTTTTAAATGGCTCTATGGAGTTTGATATTCAAACATTACAACCGACATACAGATTATTACTCGGTAAAAGTGGTCAAAGTCAAGCGTTTGATATAGCAGCAAAACTAGGGATGCACCCTACTCTGCTCGAACGTGCTCATCAAAAAGCGTATCAAGAGGAAAAGGACTATCATCAAAACATTACACAGGAAACCTTACAATCACCTTCCTATCAAAAGCAAGTCATTGTAAATAAGTATGCACATAGTAACGTAGGAAAAAGTAAACAAGAACTACCTGCATCAAAGGTAACCATTTTCAACCAAGGAGACAACGTCCTTATCCTTGCAACCGGTGAAACTGGAATTGTTTATAAAGGACCCAACGATTATGGTGATTATATTGTACAATTAAAAGGAGAGAAAAGAACGTTCAACTATAAGAGAATAGAGTTGAAAATATCGGCTGCGGATCTCTACCCACCCGATTATGACTTTGACATTATATTTAAAAGTAAAGAATACCGAAAAATAAAAAAAGACATGAACCGCAAATTTGTGGATGGCAAATGGCTAGAAGATGACGAGTAAAAGTAGAAGTTTATTTTCCTCCACGAAAAGATTCGTTTACTGGTAGTGATGATGGGACGCGGTACCTGTCCCCGCGTCACTACTGTAGTAATTTCGCAGCATTCGTAAATAGTAATAGTATAGCCAACTAGAGAAGGAGACTTAAATGAGGATGTGGAAAAGTATTCGCCTATTTTATTTTGTACCCATATTCATCTGTGTGTTGATAGTTATTGTAGGTAATGGAAATGTTGAACTGTTTCCCTTTCAACAGACAAGTAAAGCAGCTGATTTGGAATCAAAAGAGACTTCAATCATTCAAAAACTTCATAGCCATCAACCTGTAACGATTGTTGCCTACGGTGATTCAATTACATGGGGATATGAACGTGATGCGACAAGTGGGAAAATAAAGCAAGTGAAAAATCCATATCCAAAAGTCCTTGAAAAAGAGCTCAGAAAAAAGTTCGGCTATCGTCAGATAAAGGTTATCAATAATGGTCATCCTGGGTGGACTTCAATTCAGGCCATAGAAAATGTTAAAAAAGAAGTTCTTAGATATAAGCCGGATTTAGTCATTTTGATGTTTGGCATAAATGATGCTAGAGGACATAACAAATATAGTCCAAACGCGCTCCCCGTCCCAGTTGACCATTACCGTGAAAATAATCATCAATTACTACAAATGATGAAGGAAAAAGGAATTGAAGTAGTCCTTATCTCGGCAACAACCGTTACAAGTAAAAAAAATAACGCAAATAAAACGCAGGTACACTATACAAATGCCATCCAATTCTTAGCCCAAGAAGAAAATGTCCATTATGTTAACGGCACAGAGATTCCGATTAAGGGGAATCTAAGTGACGGAATACATTTTAAAGCCGATCATTATAGACTTATTGCAGAAAAATTAATGGTGGATGTTTTTGATTGATATTGGTTTTTAGAAATTATAATAAGCGAAAACAAAGGACTTATCAAAGGAGACTGTAGTGTGATTTGACTGGTTTACTTATGAGGTGTAAAAAGGTAAAGCGGAGAACAAATCAAAGATCAAACTGTATAACTTCAGAGTATATTTCACTGTCAAAAGGCTAAGAGATTCAAATACCTCTATGTCTTTTCGGTGTTTTTCACGAAACCACACGCAAGCCTACAACTTCATTAGTTGCTAAAGCGGGTTGATAAATAAGCGGAGAAATTTCTACTATTTAGAAAAAAACACTAAAATTAACTTAAATAGACGGAGAGATTCCGACTATTGACTCCAAAGTAGGGTAAAAAGGCAATTTTTCTTTGGTTAATCGGAAAATCTCCGTTTATATCCCCCGACCCGAGCTCTATTTTGCAGTTTAACAGGAAAATGTTCAGTTATTTTGAATATCACTCGATAGTAATGCGTTGAGGGGACCTTCGCTGATGCTCATCAACGAGGTATATCTTCTCAACTTCACTAATCATAAAGGTGTCTATGTGCAGAATTTAGCCAATTGAAATTAAATCCAACAAATCTTCGTGATCCCAACATAATTCACGTATTAAATCGTAAAAAATCCTCACAGCCTCCAAAAATTCTTTCAAATCTTGTGATTTACGATGTGGATTAGGAAAAAGCCAGCTATTTAACCCCCTCCAAAATGTTGATAAACCAATAAAAAACGCACTTTGAATTAGATTGTGAATTCAAAGTGCGTTTTGCTATATGTTAAATATATGTTTGCACGTTTAAAGTAAACCCGTCAAGTGCAATTCCTACAGTCTTTTTGATCCATACAACAGCTACATATTCGCCCTGGCTTTCAAGTAGTAAACTGTTGATTGATAATCTCCTCCTCGTTGTGCCATGTGTTGATTTGAACCATTAAATTCAGTTGGTAGGGTAGCACCGTGATACATTAATTCATCGCCATAAAAAGCTCCCCCAATGTTTTCTAATTCATATAAGTTGTTTGGGTTTAACCCCTTTAGTTTAAGAACTTGTTGTTTCTTTGGATTTGGAGTTGCGAGTACTTTATACCAACCCACTAAGGCTTCTGACTTGTCCTTAGAAACAATCATCCACGCTGTTTCATTGTTTTCAAAGGGACTTAATAGGCGATAAAAATCCCCATCTCGTACAAGTTTTCGATGCCTTTTATAGAATTTAACCTGCTCTTTAATGATTTTTCTTTCATCGTCACTTAACTCAAGTGGATTCAGCTCGTATCCGAACGTCCCAAAATAGGCAGTATTGGCCCTTGTATCAATTGATGTAGAACGCCTTGTTTGATGGTTCGGTGCAGCAGAGACATGAGAACCCATACTATAGATTGGATACACAAGTGAAGTCCCGTACTGGATTTTTAATCGTTCAACTGGATCTGTGTCATCACTTGTCCATGCTTGTGGCGCGTAATAAAACATACCAGGGTCAAACCTGCCACCCCCACCGGCGCAGGATTCAATTAATACCTCAGGAAATTCATTTGTTAATCTTTCATATAAAGCGTACACACCAAGGATATAACGATGGAAGAATTCTCCTTGTTGTTCAAGTCCCAGTGCCGCCGAATAAGCATCAGTGATATTACGGTTCATATCCCATTTAATATAGCTTAGCCGTGTATTTCTAATGATGCCTGCCATTTTCTCATAAATGTACTCTATTACATCATTATTGGAGAAGTCCAATACAAGCTGATTACGGCCAAATGTTAGATGCTCTCCTTGTCTACCTACTACCCATTCAGGATGAGCATTAAATAGTTCACTACTCGGACTTATCATTTCAGGCTCAAACCATAATCCAAATTTCATCCCAATAGTATTCAACTTTTGTGCAAGTGAGGGTAAACCATTCGGTAATTTCACTTCGTTTTCAAACCAATCTCCAAGCGAAGAAGTATCATCGTTTCGTTTCCCAAACCAACCATCATCTAATACAAACAACTCTATACCAAGTTCCTTTGCACTTTCAGCAATATTAACTAGCATTTCTTCGTTAAAATCAAAATAAGTTGCTTCCCAATTGTTGATCAAAATTGGCCGATCATTTGTTTTCCATGGATCTCGGATTAACTGATTTCGGTATAAATCATGGAAGGTTTGACTCATTCCATTTAACCCCTCATGAGAATATACCATTACGACTTCGGGAGCTTGGAAACTTTCATCAGATGCTAACTTCCACTTAAACTGATGTGGGTGAATCCCCATCATTACTCTCATCATTTGATAATGATCGACCTCAACCTGAGCTAAAAAATTACTACTATAGATAAAATTAAACCCATATACTTCATTCATATGCTCTGTTGTATCGTTTCTTTTCAGCGCGATAAATGGATTATGATGATGCGAACTTGCTCCACGTATACTTGCAATAGAGTGAGTTCCTTCAACCAATTTACGTTCTTTTATATGTCTTTCTCTTGACCAAGTTCCAGATAAGTGCACCATTGAAAAATCGCTATCTGGAAAGTCGATAGAGGAGCTCATTATCTTTTTAATATACAGGTCATGTAAACCTGTATTTTTTAAAGCTACACTTCTTGTGATAACAGGAAAGTGATGAAAGATGGCATATGATAGAAATAATTCAGTATCTGTTGTTTCATCAAATAACCTAATCATTAAAGTTGTTGCCTCATTTTCATTCGCATAGGTAGCAGGTAAGCCTTCTAGTTTTGGTTTTCCTCGTAAAATTTTATAATCCTTGTATGTATATTGATTTCCCATTCTACCGTCACTTGTTTCAAGTTCGATCGCAGCATCACGGAAGTCACCTTTCCCATAAACAGGAAATTCTTGGCGAGTTGTTTCTAATGAAAAAGCAGGATCATCTTGGAAGTAGTGACAACTAGCTGGTGTAGGAACGTCATCCTTTTGAAGATGTGAGAAATCGTCACGATGGTTGATAGCCTTTCCAAAGTATAAATGGCCAAGGCTTCCATTCTTAAGCACATGAAATATATAACTAATCTTTCCGTTCGTTAAATGAAATTGATTAGATTGTTCGTTAACAAATATATGCATACATCTATCCCTCCAAAGCTTGCTCATCTTCAATAAATACAAGGAAAGAGCCTGAGGTTTTATTCAAGCTCTTTCCTATCACATTATTGTTTTATTGGTTGTATCATAAATTCAAATTCCATGTCTTCATTTGCCTTCAAAGTATGTTCTGGATAAACTGGTGCTCCCCAGCTGTCATCACCACCAACACCCATTTGTTTGCCCGCTACTGTTACAACAGTATAGTGCACATTCGGCAGTTCATAATGATGTGCCGCATTTTCTAATTCAAAGGCAGTATATGGTGAAAAATTACATTCTACTGGACGAGATGTAGAAGAAATTTTGATACCGTGCCCGTCACTATTTGAAAGAGTTACCCAGCGTACGCCAGTGCGATTTCCAGACTCTTGAGGTTTTACATATCCAGATAAATTGTCTGCCACCTTATTGGTAAATACTCCAAGTCTTGCCCCAGCTGTGCGATCTGAATAATTCTCGTCAGGTCCCATTGCGTACCACTCTAATTGGTCGTAATCCGCAGAAACTTTGAATGATACTGCAAAAATTGGCATTTGTGGAAGACCGTCAGCACCATGATAGATTGATTTAACGCGTACACTTCCATCCGCTAATACTGTAAAAGTATTCTTAACTTCGATTTCTGAGTGAATTGAAAACTTATAGATAAAAGTAACCTCAATTTTATCTTTGTATTCTTCTACATCTAATAAAACAGATTGACGTGCTAGGCTTGCTGCATACCAACACCCTGATGTATAACCTTGGGAAAACCCTCTATCATTATCGGTAGTCGCTCTCCAAAATAGTGGAAGTAGTGGAGCCTCAATCATCTCTCTGCCTCCATATTTCATTGAAATTAGACTTCCAGCCTTTCTACAAAACATGATTGTAAAATCGGTACCATGGACACCCACGTTTTGAGTACCGTATGCTACTCTTAGATTTCCACTAGGAATCTGAGAAACTTGTTTTTTCTCCTCAAACACATATTGGCCAAAGGCAATTTCATAACCAGCTTCCGCCCAAAGCTTCTCTTCTCTTACTTTCATTGATGCATGGATGACATATTCACCAGCTTCATTTAGTAACTCAGTCGGCCATTTATATTCAACACGACCTTGACTTTGCGGCAGGATAACCACTTGCTCCTGATTCCGATACAATTCTTTTCCTTCTAAGAATAGAATGTATTCCAAATCATAGTCAGATGTAGCCTCAAATAGACTTTCATTTTTAATGGTGACCCCATTCTTATCAACATTAAGTTTAATATTTTGATATAAAAATTTTACTTCCTGCATCTTTGGTGACAGCTCTCGATTGGAATAGACAATTCCATTCGTACAGAAACCATAATCTGTAGGACGATCTCCAAAATCTCCTCCGTATGCCAGGAACTCGTTACCATAACGATCTTTCTTTATAAGAGATTGATCAATATAATCCCAAATAAATCCACCTTGATACATCAGATATTTATTTTCAAGAGCCGTATATTTTTCCATCCCCCCGAGAGAATTCCCCATCGCATGCATATACTCACAGCTTATATAAGGCTTTTCCGGGTTATCATTCAAATATTTCTCAATGTCTGCTGGCTTTGCATACATACGACTTTCCATATCACTACTATCGTTATAATCACGATTATGGAATACACCTTCATAGTGCACAAGTCGGCTTGGATCAACAGACTTGAAATAACGGGTAACATTTTGGATTACCTCACCTGCATAAGACTCATTACCACAAGACCAAATTAATATGGATGGATGATTTTTATCTCTTTGAACCATTGAAACTGCTCGATCTAGGACAATATCATTCCATTCAGGTTTGTTTCCTGGTATATTCCATGAAGGTTCAACGGCCCCCATCTTTTGCCACGATCCATGTGTTTCCAAGTTCATTTCATCAATCACATAGATACCATATTCGTCACATAACTCGTACCAATAACTTTGATTTGGATAATGAGAAGTACGAACCGCATTTATGTTATGTTGTTTTAGTGTTTTAATATCCCACAGCATATCTTCTTTTGTAATTGCACGGCCTCTACGATGGTTGAATTCATGACGATTTACGCCTTTGAATACAATTCTTTCACCATTTAGGCGCATGATTTTATCAACAAGCTCGAACTTTCGGAATCCTACCTTTTGTGGAATTGCCTCAACGAGTGCCCCCGATGCGTTATAGATTTGGAGATAGAGTGTATATAGATATGGGTTTTCCGCACTCCATAGTTTTGGAGCATCCACTTCCATCGATACTGAATTATTTTCACCAGAAAGGTCTCTACTCTTTTTTGTAACTAGGTTTCCGTTATTATCACACAGCTCAGCTATTAATTTGGAACCAACAGGAATGTTTGGTAGAAGCTTTACATCTACTTTAAGCTCTCCATTCCTATAGGTTGAGTCAAGATCCGTATGAATGTGGATATCCTGTGCATGAATCTCAGGTACAGTATATAGATATACATCCCTAAAAATCCCTGAAAATCTCCAAAAGTCTTGGTCTTCAAGCCAACTACCAGTACTTCTTTGGAATACCTCAACCGCAAGTTTATTATCTCCTTCTGTTAAAAATGGAGTTAATTCAAATTCAGCTGGTGTGAAGCTATCTTCACTGTAGCCAACAAATTCACCATTTAACCAAACAAAGAAAGCTGACTCAACACCTTGAAATGATAAATAAACAGGCTTATTTTCCATGTTCTTAGGTACCTCAAAATACTTCACATAACTGCCAACTGGATTCACATCTTTCGGTATTTCTGGTGGACGTACATCGCTATGCCCATCCCATGGATAGATTGTATTCACATATTGTGGAGTTCCATATCCTTGCAACTGAATATGTCCTGGAACTACGATATCATCCCAAGCAGAGCATTCAAAATCAAGTTCATAAAAACGCTCTGGTCTTGAGTCTGGATTAATTGAATAAGTAAATTTCCAATTTCCGTTCAAATCATGACGCATGTTCATTGCTAAAGCTTTTTTTGCTTCTGCCATTGTTTCATAATACACATGATCAGAATGTGCAGGAATCCTATTAACTGCAAACACATTTAAATCAGTAAGCCAATCTATAGATGGAACTTGCACTTGTTTTGTTTCTTTAGTTTTGGTCATACTCGTATTCTCCCTTTCTAATTATCTACTAAACGTAGGTTATTTATTTTACTGACCCCATCATTCCTGCTACGAAATGCTTTTGAAGCAAGAAGAAGATGAGTGCTGTAGGTAAAGTTGCAATCACAATTGTTGTCATAATAATTCCGAAGTCAGGCGAATGACTAGAACCAAGGTTTGATATGAGTAATGGAATTGTATGATTTTCAGGAGACTGTAGAACAACAAGTGGCCACAAATAATTATTCCAGCTTGCCATGAATGTAATAATGGCAGCTGCGGCATATGTTGTTTTCATCGTAGGTACATAAATACGGAAGAAAACACCAATCTCTGTTAAACCATCCATTCTTCCCGCTTCAAGTAGCTCTCTCGGAAACATCTTTGTATTTTGTCTAAAGAAAAAAATGAGAAAAGCGGTTGTAATACTTGGTAACATTGCGGATGTTAATGTATCAATACCAATCCCCGGTGCAATTTGAGAGATTGTCCCAAACATTCGAAATAGCGGTATCATTAGTGCAGCAAAAGGAATCATCATCGAAAGAAGCAATATATTAAATACAACATCCTTTGCCTTACTTCTGTATATTTCGAAACCGTAACCAGCAAGAGATGCGATAATTAAAGAAAGTAGGGTAGTAGCAATGGATATAATTGCTGAGTTTGTTAACGCTGGAACAAGGTCTACCGAATTTAAAAGGTTCTGGAAGTTTTCAAACAAATGAGTTCCAGGCAATAATCTTCCTTTTGTCACATCCACAGATTTATTCGTTGCACTTACAATCATCCATAAAAATGGAAAGATAGAAACAATTGTAAAGATTGATAGAATGATATAAACGAAGACTCGTTTAATTTTATGCATTTTTATCACCTGCTACCTTAAACTGAATGATAGAAAAGAAGACGATCATAATCACAATTGCATATGAGACAGTCGCAGCATAACCGAAGTCAGGAGTATATTTGAATGATAGATTATAAATATACTGAGAAATGGTTAACGTCGAATTTCCTGGCCCACCCTTTGTTATATTCATTACTTCATCAAACAACTGAAGCGTTCCGATAGTTGATGTGATAGATGTAAATAAAATAATGGGCTTTAGCATTGGAATGGTAATTTTAAAGAATTGTTGAAATGCATTTGCACCATCCATTTTAGCTGCTTCGTAAATGGAGTTATCCACGTTTTGAAGAGCAGATAAATAGAAAATCATATTGTATCCTGTCCAACGCCATGTTATTGCAATAATAATGGTTACTTTTGCCCAAAAAGGATCCGTTAGCCATTGAATGGGCTCTGATATGAATGAAAAATTGATAAGCATTTTGTTAATGATGCCGTCTGTACCAAATAAATATTTGAATACAACAGAATACGCTACAAGAGATGTAATACAAGGTAAAAAGATTGCTGTTCGGAAAAATCCTTTTAGCTTCAATTTCTTATCATTTAACATAACAGATATAAGCAAGGCCAAAATAATCATGATAGGTACCTGGATGATAAGATATATGACCGTATTTTTCACTGCCGTTATAAATGTCGGGTCAGTAAATAACCTTAGGTAATTATCGAATCCGATGAATTGTAAATTTGTTCCAGCACCTGATTGAAAAGAAAGGATGAGCGCTTGAACCATTGGGTAGAAATAAAATACACATATCATGACCGTTGCTATGGAAATAAAGGACCAGCCGATTAGTCCACTTTTTAAGCGAAATTTATTATATTGTTTTCTTGGTTTCGGCTGAATAGTCTGCTTCGTAGCTGCTGGTATCAACTTTTTCAACCCCCTACATTTCAGTATAAGAATAGCCTCGGAAGAGCCCACCACACGCATTCTATTACTTAGTTATCCCGTGAAGAGAGCTGGCCAGTTCCGAGGCTTATTTACTTTTAAAATGATTATTTGATTTGAGTTTCCGCTTGTTGTTGTGCTTCTTCTAATACTTTATCTAAATCTTGACCATCAAGGTAATTCTGCATGGCAACAACTAAAATATCCTCAATCGCATATGTGTGCATACCATAGTTAACTTGTGGTATTTCTTCAGCCCATTTAGAAAAATCAGAGATAATTGACTGACCACCAAAGTATTCATCTTCTGTTTTATATGCTTCTCCCTCTGCTGCTGGGATATAAGTACCGATTGCACCAATCTCAGTAACTAACTTCTGATATAAATCTACATTAGAACCAAAAGTCTTTGTTAGGAAATCTACTGCTTTTTCTTTACCAGGAACATCTAATACGTACCAAGATGCGCCCCCTAAGTTTGAAGCATTTACTGATTCCATACCTGGAAGACTAGGATGAGGCACAACCGCCCATTTTCCTGATTGTGAAGCTTCAGCCTTTATTGAAGGGGTTATCCAGTTACCAGTAGTAACTGTTGCAACTTCTCCACCATTAAATGTTGCTAAGAACTGATTCCAGTCTGAGTGGAAATTCATTAAATCATTATCTACAAGTTCCTTATAAATTTCAAATGATAGTTTAAGAGCTTCATTATCAGCTAAATCAGGTGTAGTACCATCTTCCTTCACATACCACTTCCCAGCAGACTGAATCATCGTGCGAAGAATTCCTAAATCATTTGGGTCGTTAGTCAGTAATCTTTTACCTGTTGCTTCTTTTACTTTCTTTCCAATTTCAATATATTCTTTCCAGTCGATGTTTTGTAAATCTTCAACTGTATAGCCTGCTTCTGCCAAATAATCCGTTCTTACGTATAATCCAGTTACTCCCGTATCAAATGGAAGACCGTAGTTTTCATTATCTACACTAGTAGCTTCCACTTTGTACTGAACAAAATCCTCTGTATTATAAGAACCAGTAAGTGGATGGAACATGTCAGGATAGGCTTGTAGGAAACTTTTTGCTCGGTAATCTTCAATTAACACAATATTTGGTAATCCCTTTGTAGTACCAGAACTTAAGCTAGTATTTAGTTTTTGAACAATGTCATCTTGAGCATTTTCAATAACGTTAACTTTCAGGTCTGGATTCTCAGATGCATAAGCTTCTTTTGCTAATTCTAATGCTTTAATGTTAAAATTTGGATCCCATGCCCAAACAGTAATCTCATTCGTATCTGAGTTCTCCTTTGACTCAGTGCCATTTGATGACCCCGAAGAACAAGCAGCCAACAAAAGCATACTTACCATTAATAGAGCCAATACTTTTTTCATCTTAATACCCCCTAAGATTATCTTTTTTTGTAAGCGTTATCTTTCTTACAATTACTATGGTATCATCACTTAGAGAGTAGCAGTTAGGACAATATTTTTGTAAATTTGTGATATTTTTGTCTATTGAATACGCTTCCATTTATTAACTTGTATTATTTTTAGATTCTGGCATTTTTTTAGTTTTTTTGGATTGGAAGTGTTATGCGGATTTTTGTCCCTTCACCTATCGTGCTTGAGATTGTAACGCCATAGTTGTCACCATATATCAGTTGGATACGTTCATTGACATTTCGAACACCTATACCACTAAACATTTCTCTTTTTCGTTTTGTACCTGGAAGTTTGTTATCTGCTGTTGCTTCCATTCCATCACCATTATCAAGTACCTCACAAATAAGAGTAGCTCCGTCTTTCCAAATGAGTACATTCACCGTACCACCACTCTTTTTATTAAAACCATGAAAAAAGGAGTTTTCAATAAAAGGCTGTAAAATTAGTTTAGGTATTAGAATTTCACTACACTCAGGCTCAATGAAATAATTTACTCTAATTCTTTCACCATACCGTTTTTGATTAATTAAAACATAGCTTTTTAAATTGTCTATTTCTTGTCTCACCGTTATGGTTTCACTAATATTGCCTATCGTATTTTGCAATAAGGATATCAACGCATTAACCATTTCAGTTGCCTCGTCTTTCCCACCTTGCTGGACCATAAATTTAATTGAAGTTAGCGTATTATATAAGAAATGTGGATTAATCTGTTGTTGCAGTGCTGCTAATTCAGCATTACGTTTCTGCTTTTGACTCAATACGAGTTTATTCACATATTCATGTAACTCATCAAGCATAGAGTTAAAAGCTTGACCAATTTGTCTTGTTTCGTACGTTCCCGTAACTGGTATATAATGATCAAAGTCATTTTTCGGCGTATTTTCAATTTGTTTAACGAGATTTGACAACGAATTTGTTAACTTCCTCGAAGCAAAGAATACAATAATAATGGCTAAAAAAATAAATAGTATGCATATTAGAACAATTGATTTTTTATCTATCATATTTTCAAATGTTGCTTTTTTATCAATTAAATTAACCATATACAAATTAAAGGTAGGTAGATATTCAGCCATGATAATATGATCCTTACCCTTAAAATCCGTTTCCAAATAATCTAGCTTTTGCTCCTCTAATTGGCTTACATATCCCAGGAGCTCCTCTTCTTTATTCCCGATAAAGTCATTACGATTACTCGAAATAATCGTACCAGACCGATCCATAACTAACACATCATTACCTAAGCTCGTATAGCTACTATAGAACTTTTTGAAATTCTTCTCTTGAATCGTAAAATACATCACTCCATAAATATAGTGAGAAGTTCGTTCCATAAAGGTCTTTGAAGCGATAATAACCCAATCTTCCTGTCCACCATCCTTTTGTTTTTCAAGATGAAATAACATTTTTTTAGGTTCTTGAAGTGTATTGGTTGTAATGAAGTGTTTTTTTAATTCTTTGTCTGTTTTGACCCATGAAGGTCTATCTGTTGCATAACTGACACCGTTCAACCCATAAATCATAATACCAACATCATATGCTTCTACACTTGTTTTAATCGTGTTCAATTGTTTTTTTAAATCAAAATAATATCTACCCAACATGGCATTTGAGTGCTCTCCAGTGAGAAAACTTTTAATCGTTCCGTTTTGCATTAGGCTATTTGAAGCGATAACAATGGAGTATTGAAATGTACCTAAGCTCTCATTTATCTGATCCATTACCTTACTATTGTTAAAACTAAACTTATCAATAAAAAACTTCTCTGACATACGGATTGTGGTCCAGGTAATAAGTACGGAAATTGTAACGATGATGACTATCGTAATAAGAAACATTTTATAAAATAGGCTATTATGTTTAAATCGTTTAGGTATTAATCTCATGTAGATCCCATCTCTTATCTTCTAGTGTGTTTTCTTCTAAATTTACTAGGTGACATTCCATGTATTTTTTTAAATACTTTACAAAAATAGCTATGATCCGAATACCCTACCATCCCACTAATTTCTGAAATTGGCGTTGAATCCTTAAGTAGGAAATGTGACGCTTTCTCAATTCGAACCTTATTCAAGTACTCTATGAATCCTTCTTTATTATGTGTTGAAAAAAAGGTAGACAAATAGGAAGGATTGAAATGGAAATGCTCTGCTACATCTGCAAGGCTTAGTTGATCTGAATAATGGTCATCAATATATTGAAGGAGTTTCTTCATATTTAAATTATTAGGTTGATTTTTCTCAGAGTATAAGCACTTTTGCACTTGCTCAATGAATTTATTAAGATAGTCAATTGTCTCGTAGGATGAATTTGCCTCGTTAATTGATTTAAAATACTCATACTTTGAACTTTCAATTTCAGCAACGTCGTATTCCATGTTATTTAGAAGGACGGTAATGTGAAAAATCATATTTTCAAAGAATGATTTAAATTCGAATACATCGGTTGTATAACATTTAGAAAATAGATATACATGATCCTGTAAATATCTGAAAGCTTCTTGAAAGCGACTGTGCTTCAGTTCAGTTGTAAACCATTCTATATTAAAGTCTTCTATATTGGGTATTTCTACTTGTAAATCTTGTTCCCTTAAAAGTGGGATGTTAGGAAAATAAAATCTATACTGGATTAATTTTTTTACCTTTTCATGATATATACGTCCTATTTGATTTAAATTAGAGAATTGTTCACTTAGGACAAAGCCTGAATCAATATGGGTTTCTGCTACCTTTTTTGCGAAGTCAATTACCTCTTGTGACTTGTCTTTATTTACATTTAAAATGAACACGGTTTCATTTTTATCAAAAGAAATAGTCTCATATGTTGCTTGAGCTATACTGGATTTATACTTTTGTATAATATTATCTTGAACTTGGATATGATCTCCTCTAGGAATATTCCAATTAAAAACCACACCTAATAAACAGAAACTGTCATAGGGGAACACTTTGGATAGTTGTTTTTCATCAATATCCGCTTCAAAACCTGAGAGTAACTTTTCAATTATATAATTTACAGACAATTGACCCTGTTGCTTTTTCTCAATTGAATCTGTAGTTGTAATTCTACTAACCGCTTTATTTAGAACTTCTAAGATCGCATTTGCATCAAGCTTTGGCTTTAATATGTAATCAACAACTCCATTTTGAAAAGTAGACCGAACGTAGTCAAATTCTCCAAAACTACTTAGTACAATGATTTCGATTTCGGGATATTTTGATTTAACGATTCTTGTTAATTCTTCTCCATCCATAATAGGCATGACAATATCAGTTATCACAATATCTGGTTGGTTTCGTTCAATTATTTCAAGTGCTTCCTTTCCATTAGAAGCTTCTCCCACAATTTGATAACCCTCTTGCTCCCAATTAAGATAATGTTTAATCCCTTGTCTTATTAGAATTTCATCATCTACAATAACAATTTTAATTAATTCTTTTGTTGCCATTTGATCACCTCAAAAGTAAATCATTTTTACAAATATTCATACATTTATTATACACATGAAAACTAGTATTTCGCATATATTCTATGAAGGAAAAAGCAACTACCAAATGAGTTTCTAAAATTGGTCTTGTCACGCTAGTTAATCCTAAGTTACATTTGTCATTTAATAGTAAATTTCGTCATATACCACCATCCATCTCAAACCTGTCAATAGGCATATCCATGTATTTTTTACCTAAACTGACAAAAAAGGACAATGATAGAGAACAAAATTTCTACGTCAAATCTATTCATTTTCGACCATTGCTATAAGTTAAATGGTAGAATAGTTCCGAGTTTACGGTAGCAGGAAAAGTCTTCCTCTAATATTACAAAACTCTCATGCTATGATGTTGTTGTATCTAACGCATACACAAGGAGGACTAGATATGAAGAAAACAGTACTATCTTTAGTAGTCGCAGGGGCACTATTAGTTACAGGACCATTAGCTAGCTCCGCGGAGCAATTAAGTGGCTCTAATAATGTTTATGAAGGTCGTTACGTTGTGTCTGTCAACAACTCTACGAACTGGAATGATCTCATTCAAAACGTACTTAAAAAATACTATTCCGGATACTATCAAACTCAGCCAAAAGTGGAAGTACCTTCACAACCTGTTGAGGAACCAACACAACCAAAGGCTGAAGAAACTGTTAAGGAAAACCCTGTTGCTCAGCAACCTGCGCAGCAGCAACCCGCAGAGAAAACGAATGAAACTTCAAATCAGGCTTCTTATTCGTTAAGTCAGTTTGAGCAAGAAGTTGTGAAATTAACGAATAATGAACGTGCGAAATATGGCTTACAGCCACTAAAGATTGATTTAAAATTAAGTGAAGTTGCGAGAACAAAATCATCTGATATGAAGAATAATGGGTATTTTTCTCACACAAGTCCAACCTATGGATCACCATTTGATATGATGAAGCAATTTGGTATTCAATACCGTGCAGCTGGTGAAAATATTGCAAAGGGCCAACGTTCACCACAAGAGGTTGTAAATGCTTGGATGAACAGCGAAGGTCATCGTAAAAATATTTTAAGCTCCAACTTTACTCATATTGGTGTAGGTCATGTAGATGGTAATTATTGGACACAAATGTTTATTGGAAAATAAGCAATAGTAAAGAGCTTTGTCATTTCACTTCGTTCGGCGCATAAAGGTACTTGATAATCGAGTGCTTCAACGTTACCAAACGAATAGAAGCAGGGAATCCTTGTGGTTCCCTGCTTCTTTCTTAGTTAGTGGACAGTTTTTCACTTTGATACGATTTACTGAATGATAGTTTTTTATTAGTTGATGAAGAATGTTTTTACATCATTATATAAAATGATGGGGCACGAAATTTGCCCCAGTTTCCCTAAATTGGTAGTCTGATTTTTACGGTTGTTCCTTGGTTTTCTATACTTTCGAAGGTGATCGTTCCTTTGTGTTCTTTTATAATTCGAAAACATAGCATGAGACCTAGGCCAGTTCCCTTTTCTTTGTTGCTATAGAAAGGTTCTCCTAGTCTTTTGATGCGTTCTTCGCTTATTCCTACCCCGTTATCCATTACCTGAATGAGTAATTGTCTATTATCCTCTGTATAAGCAGAAATTTTTAGTATACCTTTTTTGTATGCATCGGTGGCTTCAATACTGTTTTTACAAAGGTTCAATAAGACTTGTTTGATTTGATTCGCGTCACACATCACTAGAGGAATATCCCAATCAATTTCGGTGGTGATTTCAACATTTTTTAGATACGCTTCTGATTTCATCAAGGCTTCAATCTCATTTAGCAAAGAAGAGATACTTACTGGCTTAAGTTGAGCTTCCTGTGGCTTTGCAAGAGAAAGAAATTCCTTTATGATTTCTTCAACTCGGTTTAACTCTGAAAGAACAACATCAAAGAATTCGTCATTCCTTGCACCTTGCTGAAATAGTTGTATGAATCCTTTAATTGAGGTGAGGGGATTTCGTATTTCATGCGCAACGCCTGCAGCTAACTCCCCAACTAATGATAACTTCTCAGATTTCCATAAAAGCTCTTCTGCTTTTCTTTTCTCCGTAATATCTTTTCCTACAACCATAATGTGCTCAACTTCACCGTAGTCACCCAGTACAGGTGTAGCCGTACAGTCGAATAATTTATAACCATCTTCGGAGTGTAAAAGGCGAAACTCAACCCGAATAGGTGACTTCGTTTTATTCACCTCTTCAAACCCATTGATTACCAGGGAAAGATCATTTGGATGTATCAGATGTAATGTGTTTTGGCTCAGAAAATATTCAGGAGGATAGCCTAAAACAGATACATGAGATGGTGATGCATAAATACAATTTCCATGACTATCAAATAAAATGATTAAATCGGTCATGTTTTCAGCTATCAAGCGGTATTTATTTTCACTTTCAAGTAAAGCTTTTTCAGCATTTTTTCTATCGGTAATATCCATACATGAACCAATTACCTCAATTGTTTCCCCATTTTGAATAATAGGTCGTAACGCTGCAAAATAATGGATTCCATTTAGCTCATCTTCATAGGTAACATGATCTTCCCCATTCCATGCCCGTTGGTAAAATAAAAGCTTTCGTTTTGCGTTCTGTTCGGGAAGAAAATCAATTAGCTGTTTTCCTACTACATGACCTGGAGTCAAATCCAAGCGATATAGTAACTCGCCATCACATAAATTGTGAATAAACTGTCCATTTATGCTTTTAAATTTGAAAACCATTCCTTGCTGCAAGCGAATCGTTTCATTTAATTCCTTTCGGTCAATACGCACTAATTCTTCAGAACACAAACATTCATTTAGAGCATTTGAAGGATGGATATGTTTGACTTTTTCTGTAAAAGTATCTTGTTTCATGTGAAAACTTTCCTTTCATTTGAAGTAGAAAAGTAGAGATTTAATCTTTCAAGAAAAGCCAAAAAATGGTCAATCTATTACCAACCTGGACTATATCCTGATTATTTTAATAATAAACATTCACTTGTTAAATTATCTAAAATTACTGACCATTCAACCAATTTTGTAACTATTATACTATTTTATAGAATCAATTTTAATCACTTTTTTCATCTGAATAGGTATATACACGTAATTTTTTATGATTCCCTTCTTTCATTTTAGAAGCTTAAACATTTTAAAAACTTTATTCTAAGGTAAAATAGAACTATCAATTAAAAATGAGGTGGGTCTTTAATGGAGAAATTAATGTTTATTGAAACTGGAATGGGTATTGATGTTCACGGGCAAAATATTACAAAAGCAGCTGTTCGAGCTGTGAAGAATGCCATTCATTTTAATTCAATGCCTGGCATTCGTTCTGTGTTACCTGGGAATAGCTTAGATAACATGGTAGTGAATGTAAAACTAGCAGTCCCTTGTGAAAAAGAAAAGCTAGATATCGCGGAAGTTAAAGCAGCGATACCATTTGGAAAGGTCTCTGTGGAAGTGATGGATGGAGGCATGCTAACAACAAGCGGAATCGTGATTGAGGAAAAAGGCGATCAAAATGATCTAATGTATATTGTTGTCGCATCCGTTGAAGTTGGGTATTAAGGGACAACAGTTCATAGCCTTATTTCCAAAGGAGGTGGGACACGGAACCTGTCCTGTGTCCCTGTCCCATAGGCGTCCTTCCTCTTATGAGGGAGAACGCCTAAATAATAAATTTATTAACTTTTCATTTGTGGAGATTCTGGATTCATCTCCATGAATTCAATCCAATTTCCATCAGGATCTTTTATCCAGAATTGATAGTTTAAACTCTTACCTTGAGTGATTTCTACTTCTAAATGGACCCCATTTTTCTTCAACTGATCCGCTGTTTCTTGGATGTCCTCTACTTCGAAACAGATATGACGCACCCTTTCTTTTTCGCCTTCAATACCTTCATAAAATAATTCAATGAAATTTCCATCGGCTACTTTGACATAAACAATCCACGGCTCACCATTTGATTGTTGTAATTCAAACGCTTTCTTAAAGCCAAGCTTGTTGCAATAAAAATCCAATGAGCGCTCCATATCTACTACACTAAATCCTGCATGATGAATACCTTTAATCATCGTCCATCCACCCTTTATCTACTTTTTTATTATTCTAAACATTACCTCTAAATCAAATTGTCTTACCATTTTGTCTACACTATTACTATAAATCTTCTATATTCAATGTGTCCATTAATTAGACACCCTTCCACATCATTAACGCATTATATCAATGGTGCTCATAACTTTTTATCTGTTTGACAAAACCTATATCAACCATTATCATCAATTCAAACTCATTCACAGGAGAGGTAAAAATGAAAATTTATGTAGATGCAGATGCTTGTCCGGTAAAGGATATTATTATCTCTGAGGCTACAAATGCAGACATTCCTGTTACCCTCGTAACAAGCTTCTCTCATTTTTCCAATGCAGAGCAACCGTCAGGAGTGAAAACTATTTATGTTGATTCTGGAGCAGATGCTGCCGATTATCGGATCATGAGGTTAGTAGAAACAGGTGATGTTATCGTTACGCAAGATTATGGTCTCGCATCACTAGGTTTAGCAAAAGGATGTATCGTCCTTCACCATAAAGGATTTAGCTATACAAATGAAAACATTGATGATTTACTACAGACACGTTATTTAAGTGCAATGGCACGAAAAAGTGGAAAGCGTACAAAAGGGCCTAAACCCATGACATCAGAAGACAGGGATAAATTTCGAGAGCTTTTTAAAAAGATTATTTCACATTAAATTATTTTCTTATTCAATCTAATCTCATCAACATTGATTTATTGAAATAAAAAAATGCAACAACCTCTCTTAATACAAGAGAGGTTGTTAGCACGTTATAAAAGATTATTTACTTGTTTCTCTACGAACAATTGGCGCAACTTCGGTGGCTAGCATTTCAATCCCTTTTGCCACACTCTTAAAAGGTTGTCCACCTATATCTAGTTGTGCAAGAAAACGTGTATGTCCAAAAAGCTCATACTGTTGAAGAATCTTTTCGACGACTTGCTGTGGACTTCCAACGAATAAGGCAGTATCCGGACCAGCCATACGTTCAAAGTCATCCCTCGACATCCTTGTCCCCATTCCACGCTGACGGTTCACATAATACCAGTAATTAGAGTAATATGGAAAAAACTCGTCTTTTGCTTGCTGAGTCGTCTCGGCTAAATAAGCATGACCAGTTACACCAACCTTCAACATTTCTGGTGCATGTCCTGCGTCTTTTCCAGCTTGACGATAAAGATCGACAAGTGGCTTAAAACGTTTAGGGGGACCACCCAAGATAGCTAAAGCCATACCCACCCCAAATCTACCAGCACGAACTGCACTCTCGGGTGTACCTCCAACTCCAATCCAAACAGGTAATTTTTCTTGGACCGGTCTTGGTGCAATTTCTGCATTCCTTAAAGAAGGCCGGAACTTACCGGACCAAGTAACTTTCTCATTTCGGGTCAGCTGTAAGAGAAGGTCCATATGCTCCTCAAACAATTCATCATAATCATTAGTACTATAACCGAATAGAGGAAATGACTCAATAAATGCACCTCTACCAGCTAGTATTTCAGCACGACCATCTGAAAGTAAATCCAATGTAGCAAAATCCTCAAATAGACGAACAGGGTCGAGTGTACTTAAAACACTCGTGGTGCTCGTTAATCGAATTTGTTTTGTTGCTTGGGCAATAGCAGCCAAAAGAACCGCAGGAGAAGAAGATGCATAATCCAGACGATGATGTTCGCCTACTCCAAATACATCTAGTCCTGCCTCATCCGCAAGTTTTGCGGCTTGGATGATTTCTTTCGTTCTATCCTTAGCCGTAATAGTCTCTCCTGTAACAGGGTCCGGGCCAATATCTGCAAGTGTATATATCCCAATTTCAATACCACTTTTCTTGTCTTGACTCATAAAGAATCTCTCCTTTTAAACAACTAATACAATTTGGTTACCGGAAGGGTCATAAGTGATTACGTTATTATTTTCTTCCTCAACTATCGCACCAATTTGCTTCAAATTATTCACGATTTCAGCAAGAGCTTCTTCATTTGGTAAAACGAGTGTATAAAATGAAAGGCCGACACCATTTTTTGGCGGCTTTGGTGCCCCTACTCCATTCCATGTGTTAACCCCAATATGGTGATGATACTTACCAGTCGAAAGGAATAGTGCCTGCGTACCATAGCGATTTACCACATCAAAGCCAAGACCTTTCACATAAAATTCCTCAGTCTTTTCTAACTCAGCAACATGTAAGTGAATATGCCCCATAACGGTTTTCTCTGGCATCCCTTGCCATGACTTGCCAGGAACAATGTTTGTTAATAATCTTTCAAAATCTAGTGGATCAACAGCCATATCCACTTCCTGCCCCATCCAATTCCATTCTGAAGGATCACGGTCTATATAAATTTCAATTTGGTTTCCATCAGGATCATTTAAATACAAAGCTTCACTAACTAAATGGTCAGAAGACCCAAAGCGAATTCCTTTTTCAACTAAATGAACCACAATATTAGCCAAATCTGTTTTTGTTGGTAAAAGAAGAGCAAAATGATATAGTCCTGTCGTTTTTCCCTGTTTTGGTACAACATTTTCAGGTTGTTGTAGTGAAAGAATGCTGGTTTTTCCATCTGTTGTTAGTTTTGCTGTTGAAGCTGCTTGTTCCAAAATATCGAAACCAAGTATCTCCTTATAAAATTGTAATGAACGTTCTATGTTTTCAACTTTTATTTTGACATGTCCCACGAATGTAGTAGGTTTTGTGTGAAATTTCATAATGAACCTCCTAGATACTTTTATGATTATTAGCGTGTATTTGCATTTTTTTATTAACTTACTTTATGTAAGTAAGTATACTTATATAAGCTTTTAGTGTCAAGTAACTATATTTCCATTTGTAACAACCCTCTATTTTTGGTACAATAGAAAACAAGAGAGGTGCATTGTAAAATGAAACAATCTATCATTTGCCCCAAATTTGAAAAGGCAATTTCTCTATTGAGTCAAAGATGGACAGCATTAGTCATTTATCAATTATTAATAGGGCCACAAAGGTTTAATGAAATACAATCGGCAATTGGAATAAGCGGCAAGGTACTATCAGGGCGTTTAAAGGAATTGGAACAACAAGGATTAGTTAAGCGAGAAGTGATCCCAGCAACGCCTGTTATTATTGAGTATTCCTTAACGGATAAAGGTCATACAATGGAGCCCATTTTAAGAGAAATTGAAAAATGGTCACAAGAGTGGGTAAAGCCAGAGTAAATAAAGATAGTCAAAACAAAAGGGTTGTTCTAAAAAGTCACAACAGTGACTTTTAGGAACAACCCTTTTTTTAGTCGGTTAACATCAGATAAACAGGCTTCATATGTTACGTAACACTAAGTTATATTAATACGTTAACCCGTGACCAAGTTTATAAACATTACCATCACTATCTTTATAAGCATAGCTTAATCCTGCTGGCATATACTTATCTTTGTCATAACCTGGTACATCATTTCTAGAAACACAGTCTCCATTTTGATAAACAGCAATTACTTGATCACTTGCAGGTAATGTCAATGGTAATACACCAGTAGGCTTGTGATTTCCTGCCATTACTTCAAACTGCGCATTAAAGAATGTATCATATCCAGCAACTAAAGCATCAGCTAATGGCTCAACATTTCCTAGAATCCACGGTAAAACAAAGTTTACACTCATAATCACTTTTCCACCACGGCTATGAATGTTTTCCGCTATTTCTTTCAATCGATTCATGCCTGTCAAAGTAGTCTCCTGGTATAATGAACCATCGATTGCTGACACTACTTTGTCCTCACACAATTCCAGTTCTAAAAATCCTGGTGTTGCATCAAAGTAAGCACCAGATTTTGGATGTAAGAAGATAATGGCCGTATCTGCTTCTTCATAGTTATCAGTCAATGTAAACAATCCAAGTTCTTTTGCTTGGCTTCTAGCTTTTTCAGTGAAAGAAGCTGCTTTTTCTACTTCTTTATGGAATGCTTCCACATAAACTTTTTTGCCATTTAGCTTATCAGCTGTTAAAGGCAAAGTTTGATTAGAATTTTTAAGGATTGTTACAGATTTTTTATGTGCTTCGTATGCAGCATCCCAATGTTCTTTTGTACGAATTACCTCTGTTGCCTTTTCTGGTGAATTATACGTACGGTCATCGAATAGACCTAAAGTAAACATTTCTGTAAGTAATCTTACATTCGCTTCATTTATACGTTTTTCACTAATCCAGCCTTTGCTGATAGCCAATTTAAGATTTTCAATATCATTTGTATCAGCAACTAAATCAGTACCTGCATTAATTGCTTTCGCAAAGCGCTCTGCTTCAGATCTATCTTCCATTCCCCAGCTCATCTTGTTAACAATACCACTATCACTGTTTACATAACCTTTGAATCCAAGTTCTCCACGAAGGATGTGATTTAAGAAATAATGGTTAAAAGTAAATCCAACTTCTTCGAATGGAATTTCTTGACCTTCGAATTCTTGAACCACACTCTTCTTGATGCTTGGAATAGAGTAATATGGCATGATAGATGATGTTCCATGTTCAACCGCTGCTCTAAATGGCGGTAAATGATACTTTTCTAAGCTACCTGGAGTAGGATATAAATTCCACTTACCTTCTTCATAGTGAGGGTCGAATCCATTTTCTCTTGCGCCGCCACCAGGGAAATGCTTTGTTGTCATTGCAATGCTATCTTTTCCTAGTGTTTCACCCTGGAACTCGTCAATTATACGTCCAATTGCATCTGCAATAAATTCAGGATCTTCCCCAAATGTTCCATATGTACGTTGCCATCTTGGATCGGTAACAACATCGGCCATATACATATACCCTTTTCGAATGCCAGTCGCATCCCACTCTTTACGGGCAATCTTAGCAAATTGGCTAATGAGTGATGCATCTCCACCGTTTTTGATATCTCCTTTAGCTGCTGCTGCTAGTCCTAAAGTTCCTGGCCAAGTGGAGAAAATCCCTGCTGCGTCATTCATGCCGAAAACAGGCTCAGCGTTTTCATTTCTTGAATTCGATGCAATGATAACAGGAATACCTAAGCGTGTTCCTTCTGCGATTTCATTCATCTTATTTATCCACTCCGCCATTTCAGCTGGGCTATAGTTATCCCTTAAAATGAAATGACGTAGATTCATTTTTGCAACAGTATGTGTTGTACCATACATTTTTGAAATAGCAAAAATATTTTCGCCCTTTTCAACAATTGCTTCATCTATTACACCATCATGACTTGTCTTACTCTTATCTTTTTGAGAAAGTCCCATTCTGCGGGTATTGATAAGCATCATACCGATTTTTTCATCGATGTTCATCAATGATACTAGGTTCTCGGCACGTTCTTTCGGACTTAAGCGCCAATCCTCATATGGATCAAGCTTCCCATTATTATTCAAATCTTTAAATTGGAATCCATCTTCTTCAATGATGTTCTTTACTCTTACTTCCAAATTTGGTTGTTTAGCGTTTTGTGCCACTATAAATCCTCCTAAACATTGTTTGATTCCATCTTTTTAGGATGTGCTCCCTCATGGTATAAATTCATATTATCAATTCTAAAATTTACTCACACCAAATATTGCTAACTTTTATATAAAATTGTGTTCTTTTTATAAAAATCTTCATTTACTCACCATTCACTTACTACTCATGATCCATATCTTTTTTATGTATGCTTTCCTTATATTCCGTAGCGGTCATCCCTTTTATATCTTTGAAAACTTTACAAAAATAATTATAGCTGCTAAACCCTACTTCTATTCCAATATCAGTAATCGATAACCTTCCTTGCTCAAGTAAGAAGGTTGCTTCTTCAATACGTTTTTTGTGAATATATTCGATTACACTGAGCTGCATTTCATTTTTAAATTTCTTTGCGAGATAGGATCTGTTAACTCCAATTTCATCTGCAACAGATTGAAGATTTATCGTCTCTGTAAAGTAAAGATTTATATACATCAATGCTTTCCTCACAACGGAGCTATGACCTTTAATAGCAAAATTCCCAACGGCATCACAGTAATCCTCTATCATGTTGAATGGAATCGAGCTTAAATCAGACATAGCCACAGCTTCCTCAATCTTGAGTGCAAATTTTTCTGAAATCGCATGTAAGTATTGAGGTTCAACCCCTCCCCTTGCAGCAGCCATTCGAATCATTGTATTCAATGAGATGGTGATGTTTTTTTTGCGCGCAATGGATTTCCAGGAAACCTATATAAGAAATCACCTGTAAATTCGACAAATGCTTTCTTCGCATTTTCCTTATCGCCTATTTCAATATAATGTAAAAGCATTCGTTCTTTATCATATCTTAGTTTAATATCATAGCCAGTCTGATCATAATCCTGTGGCTGTATTTCCGAGTGATGCTGGATTGTACGATTTTTTAAAGTAACGACATGGGATTTAAGATGAGGATGATGGAAGACATTCACTAGCATTTCACCAACCGCTAAATATGACTGTCCAAAGTATGCTAATGATTGATAAAAATTCTGTAGTGGTTTCATCCATTTGTTTTCCAAATTGTTTTTCTTTATTACATTCGAAATAATCGTATCCGTCATTTGTTCAGTTAAGAAAGGGCCAAACAACACCATTCCTTGAAACTGTTCCTTTTTAAGTAACGGGATCACCAGATACGAGAGTTGATAGGTATCAGTATGATAACAAAAACTATTATTCGGAGCTTTTGTTAAGGTTGCCTGAATGTCTCCATACATTTTTTCTCGTGCCTCCACGAAAATCAGAGGTTCATTATCATTTGATAGGTGAAATACCGTTTTAAATTGTTCATCAATTATTTGTACATCTATGTTAAAAGTATTTTTAACAAGCCAACATTTACTTAACAGTTCATCCACTGTCTCCTACCCCTTATGCTAAGAATATGTTCATCATATCAAATCACGAATTAAAGGAACAACAAGCATACTTCGTAAGACACAAACTGTTCATACAATCTTAATTTTTCATTGTAAATACATGCATTTGAGAATTAGAGATATCGACCTAAGTTTCCGATTTATCGGTCCAAATTCAGATTATGTAGACCTGAACCCAAGCCATTTTAAAAGCCTTCCGGTTCATCCGGAAGGCCTGATTTTACTACCATTAGTAGAAGTCCTCATTTTCTACTTATTTAAAAATGCCCACGCGTACTGGGCATACAATTCTGCTCCAGTAACCAATGCATCTTCATCGATATTGAATTTACCATGGTGGTGTGCCCACTGAGTATCTTTCTCAGGATTTCCTGCTCCAACTAAAGCAAAACTGCCTGGTACTTCATCCAGGTAAAAGCTGAAATCCTCACCACCCATTGTTGGTTTTTCATGATAAAGAATCTCTTCACCAAAAGCCTCTACTGCCACTTTTTGTACGAGCTTTGCACTTTCCTCACCATTTATAACCGCTTGTGTTCCACGGATATATTCTACTTCAGCACTTGCTCCATAAGTAGCAGCAACTTGTTCCGCGTACACTTGAAGCTGTTTTTCAATATGATTACGTACTTCAGGATCAAAACAACGAACAGTTCCCTCAATTACCGCATTTTCAGCAATTACATTAAAACGAGTGCCCACTGTCATTTTTCCAACCGTTAACACTGCCGGTTTTTGCGGGTCAATCGTCCTTGAAACGACAGACTGAACATTCATTACAAAGGACGAGGCGACAATCGCTGCATCAATACAATCCTGTGGCATTGCCCCATGTCCCCCTCTTCCTTTGAACTTCACGTTGAAAATATCTGCAGATGCGAAGGAGGGGCCAGGGGTACAGGAAACTTTGTTTGTTGGCATTTGTGACCAAATATGCATTCCAAAAACATCATCAACTCCATCAACCGCTCCTTGTTTTACCATTTCCTTTGCACCAGTTGCAACTTCTTCAGCCGGTTGGAAAATGAGTCGGACATTTCCAGATAATTCTTCACTTATGTCGTTCAATGCTTTTGCTGCAATAAGGAGCATCGCTGTATGTGCATCGTGACCACATGCATGCATTTTCCCTATTGATTTAGAGGCATATGGTAGATTTGTATTTAATTCCTCAACAGATAAGGCATCCATATCAGCCCTCAATGCTACAGTTTTTCCTGGCTTTGAGCCCTTTATTTCTCCAATCACGCCTGTTGGATTTGTTTTACGATTCTCAATTCCTAAATCATCAAGGTATTGTGATACAAACGCTGATGTATTGTACTCTTCCCATGATAATTCAGGTTCACTGTGCAACTTTCTGCGGATGGCTGTTAACTCTTCACTATATTGCAAGATTGCTTGTTTTATTTTTTCATTCATAATGCTTTACCTCCCATTATTCCTTCGTTTTATTCATCCTTATAAGAACGATACGAAGGTTCCAGCTAAAATAACAGAAACAATTGTAACTGTGATAAACCCGCCCACCAGCATTGGTGGCAACATATGACTTGTTAATACTTCTCTTTCTTTTTCATCCTGTGTCATTGATTTAATAACTTCATTTGTAATAATATAGTCAGCTGGGAATCCATATAGAGCCGTTAACGATACAGCAAAAGCCATGTGTTTGCTGACCTTGAGTAATTTTCCTACAATAAATGAAAAGATATACATACCGACTACACCTAATCCAATACAAACGACAAGTGGTGTTAAAATCTCGAGCATCATATTAGGAGTTGCATTTTTTAATCCATCAAAGACGAAAAGCATAAGCCCCATAATCGCTAGACCAAATCCATTTGCCTTTTGTAATGTATGGGTTTCAAGAAATCCAACACTCTTCCCAATAACTCCGAAAAGCAAGCATAGAACAAGTGCATTAATTTCCACGATTGGTGCTAATGAAGTTGAAACCAAATAAGCAAGAAAACCAACAATTGCTAATCTCAAAAATTTAAAATACTCAGTATTATATTTTTCTGGAATTTTATCCACCCATTTAACCTTTGGAGCAGATTCCACGGTTGCTGCAACTTCTGATTTTACATCTTCTTTATTTGAAATCTCGCCATTACGATATTGATTTAATAGTCTCTGCCCTTCTTTCTTTAACACGATTGATGTTAAAGGGTAACCCGCAAAGCCTTGCATTACATAGATAACAATTGCAAAAACGGATAAACTTGTAAGCCCAGCATTAGCAGCACCCTCTGACATAATTAATGCCGAAACGAGACCTCCAACTAATGGTGGAATGGCTACAATTACTGTTTGTAAATCAAAAATAAGGCTGCCTATTCCAAAAAGAATTGCAATGATTCCTAGAATACCCGACAAAGCTATTAAAATCGTTTTCCACTGTGCCGCTAATTCTTTAAGTGATAATAATGTACCCATATTCACAATTAATAGATACATCAGCATCGTTGCTACAACGGACGGAATACCTGCTAAGGCAACAATGTCCTGTGGGAAAAAGGTCCAATACCCTATTAAAAAGAGAACCGCACAAACAAAAACGGATGGTACCCATGCTTTTGTTTTCACTGAAACAAAATCACCAATAAAAAGTATGAAAAGTAAAATTACGAAAGCTAGCATTTGTGACATGTAGGTTCCATCTCCTTCTTGTGTAAATTGTTAATATTTTTTAAATATAATAACACTTTGATAATTGAATTAAAAGATTTTTTTGAAAAAATCAATAAAAACAAAGGAAAAATGGAAATGTAAGTGTTTTATATAAGGTATTCATGTATTTTATTAGTATTTCAGTATAAATTTTGCATGAACAATGTTCTTCATGTTCAAAACATAATATTAGCTTCGGATTTGGTTCCTCACCAATGAATGCCGGCATTAAACTTTCCCCTTCCATTGGATGAACTTTATGACCATGGTATTTTCTAGGATAGCTGGCTTTAGAAATATCCCAATGGTTGCCATAAAGTCAATTAAGTGTCCAGGGCGGTCATCAACTTGCCCTTTTTCTAAGGGGCACGAACTCAACATTTTGTGGGAAGTCTGTTTCCCCGCAGGATAATTTCTAGAATTATTTCATATTAGTGTTCTATGTTGTACTCGCTTCTATGACTTGTCTACTCATAGCCTCCGCCATACCTGTACGGGGTATGTTTTTTATAAAAATAAGAGAGTGCTATAAAAGCACTCTCAGAGTGTAGACAAAGTCAGTGTTGACTTTGTCTACACGAATTTTTAAGGATATCTAAATTTTAAATCAAGTCCCAGACTGTATTGAAAGTGCTTTTCAGACAAGGCGCGCAGCTGAGCGAAGACGCGAATAGAAGTTGCCTTCATGAGCGGACGAGCGAGGCAAGCAACGCAGTATGCTAGCGTTTGTCAACAGTCTGAGAGTGCTATAAAAGCACTCTTATTCTACATCAAATCATTGATTTTCTATCATCTATTTGGTTAACATCTTCTAACTTGCCAACTGCCCTCTATGGCCTCGCCGTACATCCTATTAAATGAATCATCTATTTAGTAATTAATTGCTTCGATTGGAATACAATGTCTCCATCAACCATGGTTAACTCAACCTTAATATCTTTTAATTTTTCGGATTCCGCATGTAAGATACTTGAATCTAAAACAACAAGATCAGCTAGTTTGCCAACCTCAATGCTTCCTTTTTTAGCTTCCTCGAAACTGGCATAGGCGCCATTGTAAGTATATGCCCGGATTGCTTCGATAACATCAATACGCTGGTTTTCCCCAACCAATTGATCCTTCCAAGACTTTCTGTTTACTGCAGCGTGAATCCCAAGTAGAGGATTAACAAATGTTACAGGTGCATCCGAACCGATTGCTGCAATGATTCCTTTGTCTATAAAATCACGAAGTGGATACATAACATTCACCCGGTCAGCATAGTATTCAAGATACTTATCCCCATTTACATACATAAAAACAGGATTAGGGATTGGGATTACACCCAATTTCTGCATCCTATTCTGCAAATCAGCGGATGAAATGCCAGCATGTTCGACCCGGTGACGGTGATCTATTCTCGGATGCTCCTCCAATGCTTTTTCAATACAATCCAGTACCATTTCAACAGCACGATCTCCCTGGGCATGTGCAGTGATCTGAAAACCTTTTTTATGGGCTTCTCCTAAAATTCGGTTCAATTCATCTTGACTGTAATATGTAATACCATAATCATTTGAATTATGAGAGTATGGTTCACGCGTTGCAATTGTAGGGCCAACACTGCTTCCATCGGTAAACAGTTTAGCAGGACCAATCTTAAAATAATCATCGCCAAGTCCTGAGATTGGACCTGCTTTCACCACTCTCTCGACAAATTCATGAGAGTTCGTTAACGAACCAATAATTGCGTACACGCGCACTTGAATTTCCTTCTTCTTAATTGCCTGCTGCATAATTCGGAGGGATTCTGCCCCATCCCCATATGCTCCGGCATCATGTATGCTTGTAACACCCGCTTGAATAAATTCATCCGATGCAAGCTTCATGCCTTTACGTATTTCTTCATCCGTATAACTTGCGTATTCAAAAAGTTGCATATGTGCATTTTCAATTAATGCCCCTGTTAGAGCACCATTCTTATCGCGTCCAATAATCCCACCATCAGGATTTACCGTGTCTTCTGTAATCCCCGCAATTTCTAGCGCTCTACTGTTTGCAATCGAAGTATGATTACATGTACGAATAATTACAATTGGGTGATCAGTAGAAACCTTATCTAATTCCTGCCTTGTTGGAAAACGATTTTCTTTTAATTTTGATTCATTAAATCCCCATGCCCGTACCCACTGACCCTTTGGTGTTTCTTCCGCTTTTTTTTGTAAATCGGTAAATAAATCTTCCAATGATTGAATATGAGGTTCTATGCAACTTACGCCTAATAGGTTCGTTCCATAAATCGTCAGATGTAGATGGGCATCAATAAAACCAGGCAGCACCGATTTCCCATGGAGATCAATCACATTTGTTTCATGAGAAATATATTCTTGAATCTCTTGATTTGAACCAACTGCTATTATATGATTCCCTTTCACAGCAACGCTTTCTACAACACTATTATCATCGTCAACCGTAACAACTTCACCGTTCATAAAAACAATATCCGCCTTCATACATAGCCCCTTCCTTTCATAATAGCTACCATATACTAGGAATTACTCTTCATTTTAAACAAAGAATCGTCGGTCTCATTGGTTTGAGAAACCGACGATATCATTTTTTTATGCAGCATCTACATATTTCTTAACATCTTCTTCGTCTTGTGGTTTTGTTAAGTAGCTGACAGTAACCATAACTACGATATTTGCGATTAATCCTAAAATACCTGCGTGGATTTCAAATGGTGTCGAGGTGGCAACAAGCTGATAATAATAGTTTACTAATGTTCCAACGACAAGACCTGAAATGACTCCCTTTGCATTGGCGCGTCTCCAATATAATGCGCTATATACACCCGGTGCGAACTGGGCGATTGAACCATATGCACCGAGCAACAAGGCAATGAGTCCCTGACCTCCAAAAACAGTAATATAATATGCCAACGCACCAATTACAAAAACACCAATTCGCATGATTAACAATGTCTTTTTATCAGATAGATTCTTCCAAATGTTTTTAATAATTCCGTCAGTAACTTCTAAAGATGCACTATGGGTAATTGCATCTGCTGTTGACATTGCTGCAGCAAGAGCTCCGGCACCAACCAGTCCATACAGCCAACCTGGTAAATTCATAACAACTGTAATTAAGTATGGTAAAATTTGATCGGAGTTTGCAAGTTCACTAGAATCTACAACTCCTTTGGCTGCAAATCCCACCAATAAGAGCGGAACGAGGAAAAGAGCAAAAACTGGATAGGCTAGTACGGTCTTTTTAATTGTTCGTGAATTCGAAGCGTACGACTTGGAAAATAAATGTGGCCACATTAAAAATCCGATTACAGATATTAATATCGTGGTTGTATAAGCGATTGGGCCCATCGATGATCCTTCTTTACCAATTTGCAAAAACTCAGGTGTTTCCGCCACCATTTTTGTAAACATATCTGCTGGACCGCCATGTAATTGATAGACAATCGTCATACCAACGACCCAGGAAACGATAATCATTAATAATCCCTGGAAAACATCGGACCAGGCTGCGGCACGCAATCCGCCTGTAGCCACATAAATAACCACAATTCCATAAGAAATTAGTGCACCTAACCAGATAGGAATTCGTCCTTCTGTCATGATATCAAAAATAATCGCCATACCTGACATTTGAGTCGCTAAATATTGAACAGAGGCAAATAATGCAATCAATCCTACAATAACGGCGATTGCAGGACTTTTAAATCTCCCTTTAAGAAATGCAGCAACCGTATAAAGATTATGTTTCCTCCCAATTTTCCCAACCTTAGGACCAATAATATACCACGGTAAAATAGCGAATGCTGTATACGTAATAATGTATAAGGCAGGAGCACCTTTTGAATATGCCCATCCTGGGGCTCCTAAAAAGGAAAATGCACTAAAAACGGCACCACCCATAAGAAACCACATAACAAACAGACTTATTCCTCTGCCTGCTACCGCAAATTCATCAAGCGACCCGCTATCTCGCCCTCTTCCGGCCATTATTCCAACGATTAACGCAATAACTAAGTAACCAATCATCATTATTAGAGCCATTTGATAACCGGGCATCACGCATCATCCTCCTTATCAGGATCCATTCTGTATAAAACGATAAGTGCTACGAACGTAATAACAATCCACAGAATGACCCAAAAAAAGAAAATGGTAATCCCATTATGATAGGTGTTGCCCGATTTCCAATTTCAAATAGAGGAAAGACTAACATCAAAAAAGGAACTATACTAAATATCACATAAAGTGTGGTAAATTTTTGTTTACTCATCCTTCATCCCCTTTTCTCAAATATTAGTAAAGGTGCGTAGAAATGCATTTATAAAGAATAATTCCAATTGACAAACCCCTGTTACTCCCACCGACTAGAATTTATTGATAGCGCTCGCAAATTTATTAAATCCCCTCCTATTTATTCGAATTTATGGAATCTTCCGTCTCTTAATTATATTAGGAAATCTATGATTTATACATGTTACATAACGGAACGAAAAAGACTCGGCTATCGAAAAAGTTTTTTCCGACATCCGAGTCTGAACTGAAAAAGATTATTTTATTAAGTTACTTCTGTTCATCTGAACTGTTTTCAATCCGCTCTTCAATTTCCTTCTTTTCTTCATGCCACCATAATGCTTCTTCTGGTTCTTCTAAAATTTCTTTTATCTCAGCTTTCTCTTCAACTGCTGGTGGTGAACCACGAAGCGCTTTTCCTGAAGGATCTTTTAGAAAGATGGTTACAACAATGATACCGACAATAGATGCAAATATGAGATAGTATGCAGGTACCATTTCATTCATCGTTTTGCTAATTAACCAAGATACAACTAAAGGTGTTGTACCACCGAACAAGGATGCAGAAATATTAAATGTGATGGCTAATGCGCCATTCCGCACATTCGTAAAAAAGAGGGAAGGCAAAAGTGCTGGCATTGTTCCCTGAAAAGAAGAGGAAAATATAGCAAGAATCATTAAACCTAAAAATACTAAAAGGGTGTTTCCGCTTCCAATCAGATGAAAAGAGGGTATACTTAAAAGGATCAACCCTATTAAACCGAATTGAATAATCTTTTTGGCCCCAATACGGTCACTTAAGTATCCCATTAATAGAACAATTGGAATCATAACAACCATTACAATCACAATTAATAATAGCCCTTCTGCTTCTCCATATCCAAGAACAGCGGTTAAATGAGACGGCATATAAGATAAAACAGCATAGTTTACAACAATATAAAAGAAGACCACAAACATCCCGATAAGGATGGCTCTCCAATGGTATTTTAGAATTTCCTTTACAGAATAATAATCATCATCGCCTGATTTGTTTTCCTCCATTGCCTCAAATGCTGGCGTTTCTTCTAAATTATTTCGCAAATAAAAGCCAATTAAACCTATAGGGGCTGATACGAAAAAGGGAATACGCCAACCCCAATCTAACATTGTGTCCTCTCCTAAAATAAAGGTGAGCAACGTAACAAGACCTGCTCCAGCAATATAGCCAACTAAGGTTCCAACCTCTAGACCACTTGACATGAAACCTCTTTTTTTATCAGGTGTGGATTCAGCAATAAATGTCATAGCACCTGAATACTCTCCACCTGTTGAAAACCCTTGAACTAAACGAGCAACAAGTAAAAGCACCGTTGCAGTGGATCCAATAGATGCATAGCCAGGGATTAAGCCAATACTTAACGTGGATAGAGCCATCATGATTAAGGTAATAGCTAAAACCTTTTTACGACCTAAACGGTCCCCGAGAGTCCCAAAGAAAATACCACCAACTGGTCGAGCAATGAAGGCTACTGCAAATGTGGCAAAAGCATATACTAGTTGCATCGGACCACTTACTTCAGGGAAAAATACTTGTCCAATTGTAGCAGCTAGATAAGAATAAATGCCAAAATCAAACCATTCCATTCCATTTCCGACTGCAGTTGCCACAACAGCTTTACGTGCGGAGTCTGTGTCAACAACAGTTATGTCATCTTTTTTCAACTTTGGCTTCGATTTTCTTTTAAATGCCTGGCTATTATTATTTTTGTCGGTAGCCAATCGAAAATCCTCCTTTGTTGATTAATTGTAAGTAAGCTTAATCTGTCCAAAATGTTAATAATTTATCTAATTTCCATCGTAAGATTTCCCCTCAACTCTTTCGTATTATAAAAAAAGTGCCACTCAACTGAGTAGCACTTTTATCATTATAATATTTATCGTCTATAACGGCTAAATACTAGATTTAATTATAGTTAAACCAAAACTGCTGATAAGTTTTTAGCTACAGCTTCCACTTTTTTAAGACCTTCAGCGATAATTGTTTCAGCTTGATCTTGTGCTGCAGCATGACCTTCAATAATGACTTCTTCTACAATTTCCATACCGAATACGCCACCAACAACGTTTTTGATATAAGTAGCAGCCATTTCCATTGGTGCTGTTTCAGGTGTTGAGTAAATACCACCGCGTGCACTTAGAATAACAGCTTTTTTGTCAGTCAATAATGGAACAAGTTGGCCATTTTCATCATACTTAAATGAGTATCCTGCTTGGTATACATAATCGATGAATGTTTGTAATTTAGCAGGGATTGTTAAGTTCCATAATGGGAACGCAAATACAACTACGTCTGCTGCTGTTAATGCATCCATTGCTTTTTGTTTAGCAGCTAGAATTCGTTGTTCTACGTCTGTCATTTCTTCACCTGAATTTACTTTACCAAGAGCATTGAATACATCTTGTCCAAAGTATGGCATGTCTTCTGCAAAAACATCAAAAGTTGTTACATTTACACCTTCTATGTTCTTGATAAAAGTTTCATACATTTTACTTGAAACAGCTTCAGAAGCTGGACGATTATTTGCTTTTACTACTAAAATATTCATGTTGTTACATTCTCCTCCAGTTATCTTAGATTCAATTATCTTGAATTAATAATATTATATTAAAATAATAAAAAAATCAATGAGTAAAACTTCCCATAACAAAAAGAACCCTGACCGCTTTGAAACAGTCAGGATTTCTTTTTTTACTATTTGTCGTAAACATTGTTGCTTTTAACCCCGTTAATTTTCGCTGCAGGTGGCCGCTTTCCTGTGAGTTGTCTTGCCATTCTTGAGAAACTGCTGAAAATAAATAAGCGGTGGTTTTCCGTTTAATATACGAATTGCGTTCGTTTAGACCTAAATAGGCGGAGGCATTCCTTTTATCCAAAGTAAAAGCCCTTCTGAATCCTATTTTTAGAGTCAATAAGCGGAATCTCTCCGTCTGTTTAGGCTATTTTCAGTACTTTTTACTGAATAGGCGGAATTTTTCCGTCTATTCAACAGCCTGGTCGCATAGCCTAGTCCCACAACCAATAAGGTAGGTTCTCGAAATGGCATTGTAATTGAGAGAAGTTTTGAACAACCTTTTTTCATTGTTCAACCCTTATTTTCTATCATACTAATGAGTGTCAATTGTATGTCAAAAACGAAGATATAGGGTAAGGACTTTAGCAAATAAAGAAAATGACGTGCGCTAATTCACACATCATTTTGAATGTTAGTTATTAATAAAGCACCCGAAATCGGAACCCTTTACCTTTAGAAAAGAGTTTTTTATATTTCGATTGAGTTGAGGATTCTCTGTAGTTTTATCGATATATCGTCAGTTATATCTGTTTCTTTTGCATTTTCAAGATGTTTGATGGCATCTTGTAAATGTTTTGCAGCTTGTTCTTGTCTTCCCATGTCGCGATGATGAATAGCAGAAGTTATCGATGTAGAAAGTTGCTTACTTACTGAATTCGTGATCTTTCCTGCAGCTGTTTGCTGTTGGACAAATTTCAGTGAGGATTCTAACGTTTCTGCTACTTCAATTTTCATCAAGTTGGCTTTGTCAGCATAATAAATATTTCCATCGTTACCGATGGTCATCAACTCGGTTTCAGCAAGTGTTTCATGCTCCAATGAATCAGGGTCAATAACAGTTAGTTTACCCGCAAGAGTCGTGTACATAAGTCCGTCTTCACTCCATCGGATATGAATCGGTCTCCATCTGCCAAAGTCTGTTACTTCAGGATAGATATTTTTGCTCTTCACAATTTCTAAGCTTTCCGGATCCATTGCAAAGATTGTTCCACCCGCTGCTGACCATAACAAACCGTCTGGTCCCAAACTCATTCCACTAATCAACTTCGGCTGAACAGTAACACCTGGTATTTCTGGAACAAATTCAGTGATCTTCTCACCTTTTTCAATATCCCATACGAATATTTTAGCAGCAGGCTCTGTAGGGTCTATTCCTAATCCGCCAGCAACAGTTGTTGAACCATATAGCTTTCCATTGACTTCTTCTAGTCCTGCAATCGCTTGGTTATGAACAACATTTTCGTACACCACCGCATCTTTTGCACCGGTTGGATCCAGTACGGTTAATGAACCTCCCAAATGGCCATAGTCAGGTATTGTACCAATATATAATTGTTCGTTGACTACAGACATAATAAATGGACGATCCTGATTTGGGATATCATAAATTTGTTTAGTAGAGAGTGCTGGGTTCGTAACATCCATTTCAAAAATAGTAGCACCCGGGTAAACCCCAAAATACATTTTGTTGCCAAGAGCTACCATACCTTCTGCTTGTCCCAACGTGAAATTCTTGTAATCATTTGTTTCTGGGTTAAAGACCGCGCCTTTCCCACCTGGATAACCACTTAAATAAAGATTACCTTCGGGACCTTTTTCCAATGTTTGAATTGGAATAGGATTTCCGACAATTGGGTATTGAATGGTTTTTACTTTTTTTGTTTGCAGGTTCATATACGTGACTTGACCGCCAAATTGAACGGTAACTAATGATTGACCAGGGAAGTCCGGATCATTTTCAATTTCAACCCAGCTTGTGTTTCGTAAAAAGGTACCAAACACTACTCCTGTATCAACTGCTTCAAGCGTATTTAGGTCGACTTCCTTCAGTCTACTTCCTTGTAAGAAGTATACTTTGTTGCTTCCAGGGAGGCCATGAATCAGGCGTAACCCTTTATTATTTGTATAGTACGTATCGCTCCATTGGCCTGTTTCTGTATTATAAAACAGGAGTGTATTACTTCCTCCACCTACACCTGCTATGATATATTTTCCTGCCGCGTCTAATTGCCATACACTACTTCCAGGAACAACATGATCAGGTACCGGTATCGCCTCATATTCGCCTGTTTCTAGATTTAGTTTTACGATGCGATTATCAACACCGATGCCTACATACAAATAGCCGTTATGATAAGCAGTGGATCGGGAGTAGCTTTGTCCCGGAGCAACACTACCATAATCCTTCATCTCTCCGGTCTTCGGATCATATCGGCCAGCCTTAGCATTTGGATATGAACCGAAATAAACACGTCCTTGTTCATCGTAGGATAAACCGTATACCACAGTTTCTCCTATCCCCCCTACATTTTTTACTTCTTTTGTTTCTGGGGAATATTCATAAAGATATCCATTGCCACCAATATAGACATTTCCATTAGGAACCGTAATATGTGTCCAAACTGCCCCACTTCCTTCTAAGGGATATGTCCTAACTACTTCCTGACTTTTTAAGTCGATAACCTGAAAAATAGCTGGATCTCCACTCGCAGTTGTATACATCATATCTCGTCCATCTTCAGTACCATATGTAGAGTCATAGATTGCGATACTTTGAATAGTAGAACCCAAATTGATAGGCTCTTTAAAACCTTTTTCTACTTCTGCATGAACTGGGATACTATAGAGCAAAGAAGAAACGATTAATAGACATACAGCAAAAAGAATAACAAACGGTTTGGTAAACGCTTTCAATTTCAATTAATTATCTCCTTCCAACGAAATTTTTTTAAGTGTCGACTACTATGTCCCTCCCTCTTTTGGTATATTTTAAAAATAACAAATTAATAATTGAATGAACATGACGATAAATAGCCCGAAATTAATTTAGGAATATAGTCCTGTATAAATATCAAAAAACAGCATCCAACTTTTCACGTTTGGATGCCGTTTTTAGGCTTTCATTAAAACTACTTTTATTTTCTCTTCATCTACAGTTTGAATTTTACTTTCTAGGATCTACATAATCTGGATAATCAGAAATGATTGCGTCGACTCCCATATCGAAAAGGAAATCTGCTGCTTCTTGACTACGTACCGTCCATGATCCAATTTGCATGTCAAGAGAGTGCACTTGCTCCACTAATTCTTCTGTCACAATTCCATAGCTTGGGTTAAACCAATCCGCATAAGTTGCAAATTCTTGAAGAGCCTCCGGTGTTGTATGTGCACGGTTAGACGTTAATACACCGATTGGAACTTTAGGAAGTAGAGTATTCATTTTTTTCATCGAATCAAAGTTAAAGGATTGAATAATGATTTTTTCATTTTGCGGTTTATCAAGATTTCGTTCTATTAATGCTTCTGCAACTTGTTCTTCAATACCAGGATAAAGCTCCGGAGCTTTTAATTCTATTAATATACCAACTTTTCCACGGTAACGATCAAGAATCTCTTCAAAAGTTGGAATTTGTTCTCCTGCAAATTGTTCTCCTTTCCAACTTCCTGCATCCAGACCTCTAAGTTGCTCAAAAGTTAGCTCCCCTATTTTCCCTGTTCCATCTGTTGTACGATTCACTGTTGTATCATGAATCACTACTAAATTGCCATCTTTACTTCTTTGAACATCGATTTCAATATAATCAGCTTTCATATCAACTGCTAAATCAAAACCAGCAATTGTATTTTCAGGTGCATAACCTGTTGCTCCTCGGTGTGCTACATTATCCACTTGTTTTCTCTCTCCGACAGTTGGTTCTGCTGCAAATGCCTGACTGAATGGGCTTACCAGTAACGAAAGAGCAACACCTGCACCTATTAGCAATTTTTTGTTCATCTTTCCCCATCTCCTATCTAAAATAGTATTCAACTATATTTTAGAAAAGGGATGTTAACACAGTTTGTAGATAAAATTATAGCTTGATAAAGATTGTATGAACAAAACTCGACCTTTTTCCTTACGTTTTTTTACAATTCTATTAAAATAGGAATGGAACAGGAATACTCGCCCGCTACATTGTACCTATGACATGTTCATATCACCACACCCATGGACTGTATTGGTGTATGGGACAGAGAGACAGGTATATTGGATTCAAGATACCTGTCCGATGTGTCTCTTTATTTATTTAATTTAACTCGTTGTAGTCGTAATGCGTTTAAGACAACCGACACGGAACTAAATGCCATTGCTGCACCTGCTACCCATGGTGCAAGTAATCCCGCTGCAGCAATTGGAATTCCAATTGTGTTATACGCAAATGCCCAGAATAAGTTTTGCTTAATATTTCGCATTGTTTTGCGACTCATCAAGATTGCATCCGCAATGCTATTAAGGTCACCACGAATGAGTGTAATGTCTGCAGCTTCCATGGCTACATCTGTACCTGTACCAATGGCCATTCCAATATCAGCGGTAGCAAGTGCTGGCGCGTCATTTATACCGTCACCGACCATCGCCACTTTTTTACCCTGCTGCTGTAATTTCTTCACTTCTTCTGCTTTACCTTCTGGAAGCACTTCTGCAATAACCGAATCAACACCTACTTCTTTTCCAATAGCTTGTGCTGTTCGTTCGTTATCTCCCGTCATCATAATGACTTGAATACCCATATCATGTAAGCGACTTACGGCTTCTTTAGATGTATCTTTTATTGTATCCGCTACGGCAACCAACCCTGCATACTTTCCATTAATACCAGCCAGCATCGCTGTCTTACCGTGAGTCTCTAATTTTTCCATCTCTGGTAAAACCGTTTCTATTTCGATTCCGTATTGCTGCATCAGTTTACGTGTACCAATGACAACACCTTGACCAGAAACAGTTGCAATGACACCATAGCCTGGAATTGCTTCAAAAAATTGAACATTTCCAAGTACGATACCTTTTTCTTCGATACCTTCAACAATCGCTTGTGCGAGTGGATGCTCAGATTGTTTTTCTGCTGCCCCAATCAGTGATAAAAACTTCTCTTCATCTTGACCCTCGGCTACTAAAACATCTGTTAAAACGGGTTTACCGTGGGTTACCGTACCAGTTTTGTCGACGACTACTGTATCAATACCTTGGGTTTGTTCTAAATGCTCGCCGCCTTTAAATAAAATCCCGTATTCAGCTGCACGACCACTGCCTGCCATAATAGATGTCGGCGTTGCTAACCCAAGGGCACATGGACAAGCAATCACAAGGATGGCAATTAATACTTCAAGTGCTGGAGTGAACTCTCCCGGGCTGACCCATATAATCCACACTAAGAATGTAAGAATAGCAATCCCCACTACAATTGGAACAAATATTCCCGAAATTTGGTCCGCCAAACGTTGGATCGGTGCTTTTGAGCCTTGTGCATCCTCTACAACTTTAATAATTTGGGCTAATGCTGTGTCACGACCAACTTTTGTGGCTTTCATTTTAATAAAACCATTTTTGTTAATCGTTGAGCCATATAAGACGTCACCTGACGTTTTATCGACTGGTAAACTCTCTCCTGTTAACATGGATTCGTCTACAGCAGTTGTTCCTTCGATTACTTCACCATCTACCGGAATTTTTTCACCAGGCTTTACTAAAATGGTGTCACCAATGACAACTTCTTCTAAAGGAACTTCTTTTTCAACTCCATCACGGACAACTACGGCTGTTTTTGCCTGAAGCCCCATTAATTTTTTAATCGCTTCTGATGAACGCCCTTTTGCTCTTGCTTCAAATAGCTTTCCTAAAAGAATAAGTGTAATCAGCACCGCACTTGTTTCAAAGTACAGGTGTGGCATGTGGTGGGTTCCCGCTGTAACAATTGCTTGATAAACACTATAAAAATAAGCGGCTGAGGTTCCCATTGCAACAAGAACATCCATGTTCGCACTTCCATTACGAAGTGCTTTATAGGCACCTACATAAAACTGTTTCCCGATAATAAATTGTACTGGTGTCGCCAAAATTAATTGAATCCACGGATTCATTAAGAAATCTGGGACATATAAAAACGATGTGAAAGAAAAATGCCCTACCATCGTCCATAAAAGCGGCAACGATAAAATGGCTGAAATGATAAATTTTCGCTGTTGATCTTTAATATGCTTCTCGCGGTAGTCTACCTGTTCTTTATCTTCTTGCTTTTGGTGTGCACCATAACCTAATTTTTCAACCTTTGCAATGATGTCTCCGACCGTAACCTCAGAAGGATTAAATTCAATTGTTGCTTTTTCAAGTGCTAAATTGACATTTGCTGTTGCAACACCTTCCATTCGATTTAACCCTTTTTCAATGCGAGTTGCACATGCGGCACAGGTCATTCCTGTAATATCGAACTCTGCTTTTTGCTTCACGACACCGTAGCCTAATGCTTCAATTTTCTTTTCAAAATCTGCTTCGCTCAGTTTTAAAGAGTCATATTTAATCGATGATTTCTCAAGAGCTAAGTTAACGGATGCCTGCTCAACACCTTCCATTTTGTTTAACCCTTTTTCAATACGTGTTGCACACGCTGCACAAGTCATTCCTGTAATTTGAATACTTGCTTCTTTCAACTTACTTGCTTCTGTTGCTTCGGTACTCATAATCTGCTCTACCTCCCTTATACCTCATAGGGGTATATTTTCGTGAAAATGAGAGAGTGCTATGGAAGCACTCTTATTCTACGTCATATCCTTGATCTTCAATGGTTTCTTTAATTTTATCAAGAGAAACCTGTGATTCATTAAACGATACTTCAACTAAAGCTTCGTCTAATTTTACGTTTACTTGGCTGACACCTTCTAGTACGCCAACGCTACCTTCTACAGCCTTTACACAATGTCCACATGACATTCCTTGTACGTTTAATGTTACTGTTTGCATAGTTTTTCTCTCCTTTAAAAAATATATTGTATTGTCCCATACTCCGCTGGGGTATATGCGACTTTTAAAGTTTATTTCTTCATTAGTTTTTGGATGGTTACAACTAATTCATCTAAAACCTCGTTGTCACCCTCCGAAAGACGGTCTACGACACACCCTTTCAGGTGACCTTCTAATAGAATTTTGGCCACACTATTTAAAGCGGATTGTGTTGCAGAAATCTGAGTAATCACATCATCGCAGTATACGTCCTTATCGATCATTCCCTTAATGCCCCGAATTTGACCTTCAATACGATTTAATCGATTGGTTAAGTCCTTTTTCACACGTTCGGGATGATGGCTTTTTCGGCCTGACGTTTCACACTCAGTATGACATGCTACTTCTTCAGCTTTACTTTCCATAGCACAACCTCCTAACTTGATTTCATCGTAGCATACCCCCGTTAGGTATGTAAAGCAGAAAGTTGCATTTTTTTTGTAAAATTTTATTCATTTAAAAAAGTTGACACATATTCGGCCGAGATTGCGCTCCACTCGTTCGGGACTTCATCCTTTAAAAACTATTCAACCGTTGAAAGTTCATCTTCGGTTACCCATTTATGATTTGTGACCTTTTCTCCTGTTTTTGTGTCTGTGAAATCCACCATATATACAGTTGTTTGTTTAGCTGAATCAATCGTTGCTTTTGCACCCTCCATACCTTCCATATGATCAGCATTTAATACAACTTCATCTCCTGGTTTATACGCCTCATCACCTGCATTTTCAATTTCTTCATGAATCACCCATTTGTGGTTTTCCACTGGCTCACCACCGGTTGTTGGAGTATAAGTAACCGAATAAACTGTTGTAGTAAAAGCCCCCGAAATAGTTGCTTCAGCTCCATTCATTCCTGGCATATGATCAGCATGCATAGTTACTTTACTGCCAATTGGATAGGTTGGATTTTCTGCCTCAGCTAGACCTTCTGGAACCTCGCCAGAACCTGAGTGTTGCATGCCAGAATGATCCATATCCTCTTTATTATCAGATTCTTCCTCGTTCATATCCATATTCTCATGAGCGTCTGAATCAGTATCTGCTTTAGGTGTTTTATCATTCCCACCACATGCTGCTAAAATGAATGCCAACAATAAGGAAAACAAGCCTAACATTATTTTTTTGTTTTTCACTATTACCAACCTCTCAAACTTATTTAAGTCGTTATTAAATTATCAATAAAATATGCAGATTTTATGCAAAAACTCTAGGACTTTCTCCGCAATTATTTTACTATCAACACACACTTTTTACCCTCTTGCCATTAATCGCATTAACCGAAGACTTTCCAATAATAGAATATTTATACTGAGCCATACTCCCCCAAAAACGTAGCCCGCAACAATATCACTTGGCAGTTGAATTTTAAAATAGACTCTACTAATTGCCATTAAGATAAAAAGGATAAGAACACCAATAGTTGCTACTGTGTGTACCCGAGCGCTTTTTATGTGGCGTACAAGCATAAATATAAAGAATCCATAAATGACAAACGCCATCAAAGACTGTTCACTGGGAAAGGAATAAGAAATGGGTTCCGTTTGTTTACCATGTAGAGGGGCGATTTGATGAAAAAAACGTCGTAAGATTTCTTCATATAATTCACCCCCTACAAAAATAATCAATAGAAACATACTTTCAAGTAATTTATCTCTCCCTTTCAACAGGATAAAAAGGAATGTAACGATTGCAATCGCGATGAGCACTTTCTGCAATCCGAAATTCAAAAGGAATAGCATAAATGGCTCCCAACTATTATTGAAAATGAGTGATACTAATAAAACTACGATTTCATTGAAATCATTAAACTCATTTGCAAGAAAGTCTTGTATCAAACCAATCATCAATAAAACAAATCCTAAAATAACCACCAGAATTCCTACAATAAATACCCCTGCACGTCTTTGTGTGTGGAACAAATTGATCCACACCATCGTACCTTCTTTGATTTGAACCTTGTATTTTTTTATTACATAAATTACACCTATCAATACTGCAACGATTACACTTGCAATCACTAGATATTTTTTAACAGCCCCGTGAAATTGCTCCCACTGTGGTCCTAATACTTTACCTAAAGTAATAAACACACTTACCCAAATAAACGCTCCTCCATATGCAAAAAGTACATAGCTTCGGAATGGTATTTGTGTAATTCCTGAAAAGTAACCCGTAATGTGACGAACCCCAGGTATGTAATAGGCAATCATTATTACTTTATTTCCATAGGCTGAAAACCACTGTGATACTTTTTTTAGTCTTTCCGGACCTAGATGGAAACGGTGCCCATGTTTTTCAAAAAACGGTGAACCTAATTTAAAACCAATCCAATAAGAAATCGTCATCCCAATCGAACTTCCACTACCCGCAACTAAAATACTCAAAAACCAATTAAGTTGTCCTTGATATACGAGATATCCTGTATAGCCCATTACAACCTCACCAGGTATAGGCAATGCCAAAAGCTCTAATAATAATGCAAAAAATAATACGAAGTAACCATGTTGATCAAGATAAGACGTTATAAAGTCCATTTGTTTTTTTGTCTCCTTTGAAAATAGCTATGAAAGGATTATAGGCACATATCATAGGTTTACCCTTTTTAAATGAAAGTATAGGGATACGTTCACTAAGTGTCTTAGATTTTTCACTTTTTTTTCAGATTCAATTGATATGATTAGAATAAAAGACGTTATCAAAGAAGGTGTAAACTAAATGAATATCTTATTTGCAGAGGATGATGAAAGTTTAGGAAAAATGATTTTTCATTTACTACAGAAGGAATTTCACAGGGTCGATTGGGTAAAAGATGGCCAGAGTGCATATGAATATGCCATGTTGACTGATTATGATGTGATTATTCTGGATTGGATGATGCCAAAATCAAATGGAATTGAAACCTGTGAAAAACTTCGAAAAAAGGGATATAAAGGTGGAATTTTATTTCTGACCGCCAAGGATTCATTGGTTGATGTCGTTACAGGATTAGACTCTGGGGCCGATGATTACCTGATTAAACCGTTTAAATTTGAGGAACTTGCAGCAAGGCTTCGGGCACTTTCTCGCAGGACTGAGAAGCCTTTCGAAGAAATACTATCCGTGGAAGATGTGCAATTGAATCTTAATACGCATGTTGTGCAACGTAATGGACAGGTAATTGAGCTTTCCAAGAAAGAATTTTTACTGCTAGAAATATTACTTCGAAACAAACATCAAATTTTAACAAGAGACATCTTGATTGAAAGAATCTGGGGATTTGACGTGGATATTACAGAAAACGCACTGGATGCATTGGTAAAGCTAGTTCGAAAAAAAGTAGACATACCCGGCAAACCCTCTATCATTAAAAATGTAAGAGGTGTTGGCTATAAATTGAGGGGGAATCATGGAATTTAATCCTGTAAAATCAAAACTCAACCTCATTTATACAGGTTCACTCCTGATTGTTTTACTTATTTTTATCGTAGTGTTATATCTTTTTATTTCTGGAGCGATAAAAAACCAAGAAATTGAACAATTAAATCGTTATTTCGAAAAAGAAAAGCATGATTTTATAGAAGAGATGCATGAACACAGCCATGAGAATGAAAAAGGATATGAACGTGATCACAAACATGAGCGTTTAGAATATCAACCCGAAAAGAATATCTTTTACTATATATTTGATAACAGCACTAATTTAGTAGAAGGAGAAGAGACTGTAGAGGGGTTAGCTCAATATCTCATCAATAAAGATGTTCAATCATTATCTATGAAGGCTACTAAAGAAGTGGAAATAAAGGAGACACACGTGCTTTTCATCCGATATCCCCTTCAGGATAATGATAAAGACCTCGGAAGTGTGATCATCGGTATAGATATTACAGATGAAAAACATTTAATTCAACATATTATTTGGATCCTTTTGTTGCTTACCGTATTGTTCAGTTTACTTTTTGCCTGGGTGGGTAATTTTTTTGCTGGGCAAGCAATGAAACCTATACAGATGGCTTTTCAAACGCAACGAAAGTTTGTCTCAGATGCTTCACATGAACTAAGGACCCCTCTAAGTATTTTTTATAGCTCAATAGATGTTCTTGCCAGAGAGGAACAGGAAAATTTAAGTCCATTTGGCAGAGAGATTTTAGAGGATGTCAAACACGAGTCAGAAATGATGAAAAAACTGCTCAATGATTTATTGTTTTTGGCTAGAAATGACCAGAAGAGTTTTGAATTAGATATAGAAGAGTTGGATCTTTCCCAACTTCTTCACTTGTTAGTCAATCGATTTAGAAGGATTGTCCCATCCAATCTCTCGCTTGAAGATAACATTCAAAATGGTGTTTCAATGAAGGCAGACAAGACTAGAATAGAACAATTGGTTTATATACTATTAGATAATGCGGTTCGATATACAAAGCAAGGCAAGATTAGTTGTTCATTAGCAATACAAGGTTCAGAAATAGTGATGCGGATTAAAGACACTGGACCTGGTATACCTCCGACAGATTTACGTCATATTTTTGACCGTTTTTATCGAGGGGACTCGTCAAGAAATAGAGAAGGATCGGGCCTTGGACTATCCATTGCAAAAGCAATCGTAGATGCCCACAGAGGAAAGATTGAAGTAAAAAGTGAGATGGCGAATGGAACTGAATTTTTCATACGTTTTAATGTCAAATAAACGCCGTTCCGTTTTACGGCGTTTTTTTCAATACCTTTCCTTTTTTGTTACCAGTGGATTCAAGAAGATTTTCCACATAGCGAAAGACTAGTAGGATTATGACCAGAATGGTCCCACCACCATATATAAAAGCAGCCCAAGGTTTGGTAGAATCTGTCCCCATCAGGATTCCATGAAGGACCATGAGACACCATGCTGGTATGACAAGAAAGTGTATTTTTTTCCATAACGAACGTCCCAGTTGTTTCATGAAAAAATCTGAAGTGCCTATGGTCAGTAAAAACAGGTAAAAGGATATCGTACCAAGTCCTGAAATGACTGGGTCATTTTCAGCTGTAAACGGAATTAATATTTCAAAGACAGGATATGGCATATATGAATCTACCAAAAGTAAGGTTGCGTGAAATACAACCGTCAGCATTCCTATCCATCCACTTAGTTTATGCAATTCTAATAATAGCGGCCTTTGCTTTTTAAAAAGATATAGACGATTCATCAAACCGGCTGCAATCGAAAGTGAAAAAAGAAAGTATGCTAGGAAGCCGGATATACGGATTAAACTCCAAGTGGAAAGCCAATCAAAGCTCATTTTTTCTACTTCCCCCAATCTCTATTTTCTGATTCGTTTTAACAAGAATATAACTAAATTTCCGATTGATTTTCGATAAAATTGATTTTACAGATTTCTCATCGTCCATAAATAATAGTTTTGCACTGACTTCGGCATCTAGACAATGTTCTGTCACAACCGTTGCCTGGACGATATCTGATACTGCAGGCATTCCGTTTCTTCCATCCAATATATGATGTTTCTTGGTCCCCCCCTGCATCCAGCTTCTGTAGATGGTATTGGATGTAGCAACGCCTCCATTTCGAATCGAAAAGGAACCGATTTCCTTATCTTCATCAAAAGGGTCCATTATCCCAATTGCCCAAGTTTTATCACCTTTTGACCACATCGACATATCACCACCACCGTCAACAATTCCATAACTGCTGCTTGTGTGAGTTTGCAACCATTTTGATATAGCTTCCACCGCATAGCCTTTTGCAATTCCACCAAAGTCTATTTTTTGATTGGTTTTTTTAATGACCTGACAGCCTTCTTTTAAAAGTAGGGGCTGATATTCGTTTTCATATCTTGGAATTGTCTCTATGTCCTGTGCAATCTCAAACGGAAACGATTGCTTATATCCGTGCACTTCCAGCTGTGTCAATAGATAGGGTGAAAAACGTCCCTCTGTTATTACCCGATATTCCTCCGCCTTTTTTAGAAGATCAAAAAGAATTGGCGAAACAGTAAGGATTGAGTTCCTTTTGGCTTCATTCAAGCGGCTTAATTCATTGTTCCTACGAAATCTTGAAAATTCCCGTTCTATGTAATGGAGAAAGGAAATGATGGTTTCTTTCCAATCCATATTGAAATCATTTGATATTGCAATAGAAAAAGATGTATTCATACTATTTACCTGTAGAGAGTCTATCTCATCATGATCTTCTGGTGGTACGATCACGTTCAACAACCCCTTGATTGTCATTTACTTGAATGGAAAAGTCACTCCAGTCAAGCTGGATTAATTCTTTTTCCCGTTCACTCATAGAATCATTTATCTCCACTGCCATTGCAGTTGAATTCTTTGTATCAGGATAGGAATCATTTATTTGGCCTATGACGAATGCAGAAAATGCAGCCCCTGTGATACCAACAATCCATTTTGCTTTAATGTTCGCTTTCATTAATCATCACCTCTACAAAATTTTTTCTATTTTTATGTTTCCGTTCGCCTCATCCCAGTTCACTCTATAACCGAAGGCATTTGTCATCACCGAAATGGGGAGAAACACAGATTTTTCGAAATACTGAGCCTTTGTTGGCATCGGTGTTTTCACCATATTCTCGTAAACGGCATTGGAACCAGCACGAATAATGAGTTCTACCTGGTCAGTTGAAGCTTCAAGTATTCTACTTTCTTGATAAAATATGTACTTCGCACCTATAAAATCAGCTAATTTTTCACCAGAAATTAGCAATTGTCCATCAAAAGGCACGATATAAAAACTTTCATTTTTTCCATTCATTTCAACCGTGACTTCTTTCGCCTCTTGAAAAGGAAGATTTTCAATTATAGAAGTGCTTGTGTCTCTAGTCCAAATATTCCAATAAGAAGGCAGAAACTGATTTTCCTGAATATAGTTTCGATTTTCGTATTCCCCCTCATCATCATCCTCTTCGTATTTTTCATACCTTTCATGTTTATCATGATCATACTCGTCATCATCATCTGCTTTTGCAATATTGACAGATGGAAAAAGAATCAAGAGGATGAGCACCGATATAATCCACTTACATTTACTTACTTTCACAATTTTCGCCTCCTTTAAATGACATATTAATCCTCATTTCTGAAAAAATAATGAAAGGTAAAAAACATTTTGTACAAAAAACCTCTTTCCGTTTTTCAGATATTTTTCATTTTCCGAAGCTATGCTAGTATCCATAAATCATTCAAGTAAGAAGGCGAATTTTATGAATTACATCAAAATGTTACTAATCCCCTTTTTTATTGTTTTTACACTTAGTTTCTTACTAGTAGGAAACAACATCGTATCGGCAGAACACGATTTTGACGAAACATATGAACACCATGATGACGAGGATGGTATATATGAAGATTTGGGAAAGACCATTGGCTGGGGTACGGTCATTACACTAGGTGCTTCTGGGTTTCTTTTTCCGATTAGACGCTCAATGAAATGGCTAATCACCAATTATCCAAAATCAAAAAAAACGTTTATTTCTACTTCTAAGCTTTTTGGAAAATACCATATCTTAATGGGGATTCTTGCCCTGGCTTTAAGTGTTATTCATGGAATTACCATGTATATAAGTGAAGGGGAATTGGAGGGGGATGGAGTTATAGGGTTGATAGGTGTTATATTAATGATAGTTGCTAGCATTTTTGGTTTGATTTTATCCAAACACAAAAAAGGAAAAGGTTTACGAAATACACATATGGGTTTGATAGCTTTCACACTTCTTGTTGTGTTTGTTCATATCATTTTATAATTGATAACATAAAAATGGCCTCACCCCCAAGCGAAGTAACGCTTGGAGGTAAGGCATAGCCACTAAAAACTGAAATAGTCAAAATAAAAAGACCCTCACAGGTCTTTTTATCTACTTCTTACAAGTAGTTCCACAGCTTCCTTCACTAATGCCTCTGTATTTTCTCCTTTTTCATCTGCATTTCGTACACATGAAACGAGGTTTGAACTTACAATAACACCAATGGTACGATCAATTGCTGTCCTTGCTGCAGACAACTGGGTAATAACATCCTTACAATCTTTATGTTCTTCCATCATTCGTAAAATACCACGTAATTGTCCTTCTATTCGCTTAACCCGATTTTTTGTTTTTTCATCATATTCCATGTAAGTGACCCCTCCCGGTAGGGTTTATCTAACCTTTTTGAATGTACCTGCTTATACTTTTTGTAAACTTCCCATATTATTATAGTAGCAAAAGACCAGATAAAATCAATGTCATCCAAACCCCTACTTAATAGTAAGAAGTCAACACAGACTATTCAACGAAACCTTAACTGCCCTACGTGTAAAATATGTGCCAATAAATTATTCTACTTTACCTTCCCATGCGAGCATTCCGCCCTCCATGTTAATCACCTTGAAACCTTGATCTTCAAGGAACTGAGAAGCTCTTCCGCTTCTACCACCAGAACGACAAACCATTACATATTCCTTTGATTTATCTAGTTCATGCATTCGGAATTCGATTAACCCTAATGGGATATTCACTGCTCCAGGAATCTTACCTGCTGCCACTTCATCTACTTCACGGACATCGATGATATTTAATGTTTTACCTTCATTTAATAAAGTTTCAACTTCTTTTGCAGTTAGTTTTTCCATGCTCTTTCCTCCTACGTGTTTTGCTTATCTCCAGGCACTTACTCCGCCTTTTACATTGGTAATATTCTTAAAGCCCATTTTCTTTAGAAGTTTACTTGCTTTTTGACTTCTCATGCCACTTTGGCAAATGACAACTACCTCTTTTTCCTTCGATAGTTCATTTGCTTTTTGAGAAAGCTGATGAAGTGGCATATTTTTGAATCCATTAATATGGAATCCCTTGTACTCTCCAGGAGTACGAACATCAATAAATTGTTTTTCCTTGTTGTTTAATTCATTCTTTAGTTCGGAAGTGGTAATATTTCGAACTCCCTTTGTTGGAACAAAGCGTTGTACAATGAAAATAACAATAAGTGCAATGAGGATATAATTGATATAATCCACTTTTTTTAGCCTCCTACTTTTTAGCAAATCAAGGTATACTTTTACGTTATTTAAAATTATATTCGGTCACTATTTTTTCTCTACCTGTAACGAAGTCAGTAAAGTATTCATAAAGGTTTACACCTAAATATGAGCCTGAAATATTGTACACATTTTCATATCCTAAATGTGTCAATGCCATCACCATATTATAACTTCTTTGACCTGAGCGACAGTGGATGTATACAGGTTTATCTTGTGGAATTTCATCAAGCCTATTTCTAAATTCACTTAATGGGATGTTGATTGCATTTTTAAAATGCCCTGACTCATATTCCCCTTTTTCACGAGCATCGATAATGAATGCATCGTTTTCTACTAATTCTCGAACGTGAGAAACTTTTACTTCTTTATATCTGCCTTGAAGTAGGTTTAATCCTACTAAAGCTGCATGATTAACGACATCTTTAGCTGTTCCTAGCATTGGGGAGTAAGTCAGTTCAAGGTCTTTTAAATCTTCCAATGTGCCATTCATCGTAATCATCGTTGCAATGACATCAATACGCTTATCTACGTTTCCTTTTCCAATTGCTTGCGCACCTAAAATTCGACCTGTTGGGTATTCATAAATCAATTTAAAGTGCATCGGATTACTATTTGGCATAAGTCCTACTTTATCTCCAGGCATTAAATATACATAATCGTGTTTGATTCCTGCCTGTTCCGCAACTCTCGCATTTAGGCCAGTCGAAGCTGCATTGAGATCAAATAGATGGATAGACGATGAGCCAATTACACCCATATTTCTACTTGGAATTCCATACATATGGTCAGCTGCCGCTCTTGCTTGCTTTTGGGCAGGGCCTGCTAATGCAAGTCTTGTAGGCTTGTGTAACAATCGATGGTATACTTCAATGGCATCCCCTACCGCATAAATATCTTTGTCACTTGTTACATAATTGTGATCCACTTTAATAGCACCCGTTTCACCTATTTCAAGACCAGCTTCTTTTGCCAAACTAGTTTCAGGCCTTACTCCAATAGCCAACACAACGGCCTGTGCCTCCACTTTTTTACCAGAATTCGTTGTGATGAAACCATCACCGATTTGAGCTAATCCATCATCAAGAACAAGATTAACACCGTGATCCATCATTTCTTTATGAAGGATTTGTGCCATATCATAATCAAAAGGTGCCATGACTTGATTTGCAAACTCAACTAAGTTTACATGATAGTTAGCTAACTTCAGGTTTTCCGCAACCTCTACTCCAATAAAGCCGCCACCAATAACAGCTATATCTTGAATCCCGTTATGCGTAAGGTATGAATTAATTCTTTCAATATCCACTACATTTCGTACGGTAAAAACATTGGAATTGTTAATCCCCTCTATGTTTGGACGAATAGGTTTCGCGCCAGGGGAAAGTACTAATTTATCATATTGTTCTTCGTATGTTTTATCAGTAGACAAATCTCTTACAGTTATCGTTTTTTTGTCACGGTTAATTCTAATGACCTCTTGATGGACCCTAGCCTCGATATTGTAACGGTTTTTAAACATTTCAGGAGACATTAACACGAGTTTCTCACTATTTTCGACAATACCACTTAAGTGATAGGGTAATGAACAGTTTGAAAAAGAAACATGAGGACCCTTTTCAAACATGATCACCTCTGCACTTTCATCTAATCTTCTAACCCTCGCAGCAACAGAAGCCCCACCAGCTACACCACCAACAATTAATACTCTTTTTGACATAGATATTATCCCTCCGTGTTTAATTTACTATCTATATCTTACCTGAAATCCCTGTGATTATTTAGTTGAAGAATGAAGAATGGAACCTCCACCCTCACTTACCCCCACAGGTATAAGCAACACTTTATTTTTTGCAGTGAGGAATGCCTCACTGCAATTAGCAAACAAACTATAATAATTAGAAAGTTAGTGTTGGAGTTGCATCTTTTGCATATTCTAGGAACGTTACTGCTCCTCCAACATCAATACCATCAACGAAATCTTCTTTAGTAAGTCCCATCACATCCATTGTCATTTGGCAAGCAATAAACTTCACACCTAATTCTTGTGCCATTTCAACTAATTCAGGAATACTTGGTACATTCGCTTTGGCAAAACCTTCAGCAAAATGTTCCTTGCCAGCCGGCATTTCCAATGCATGCATTCCTTGTTTATGGATAAGGTTTAAACCTTCAAACGTGAAGAAGATCGCAACCTCCTTATCAGAAGCCGCTGCTGCTGTTGCGATATTAAATACCTTATAAGCATCAAACATTCCACCGTTTGCTGCGATAATTGCTACTTTATTTGACATATTATATTCCTCCATTTGATTATCTTTATTTTATATCAGTTCCACACGGTCCAACCTGGTAGAACCTCATATAATTAATAGATTCTATTTACCTACATGGGTATCTTTTGCATTGTGTATTTATTTACCTACATGGGTATCTTTTGCTTTGTGTAGATTATATACCCGGCTACTTTATTACATTATGGTATTGCATCAAACAATACCTATTAGGGTATATTTTAAACTAAAAATTTTTATTTCGTAGTAAAAATCACTACACGAGTTATCATATACCCCCACGGGTAAATTGTCAACTGATTTTATATAATAACTTTCATATACTGGTTTCTTAAAGATTGAGCCTCAGTTCATCGCAAATTTCCTCTTTCTACAGGCTATGAAGAGGATTACAGGCTTCAATTCCTCCCGCTTTCCTCTTCATCTAGGCTTTGAAGAGGATTACAAGCTTATGTTCGTCCAGTTTTCCTCTTCATCCAGGCTTTGAAGAGGATTACAAGCTTATGTTCGTCCCGCTTTCCTCTTCATTTAGGCTATGAAGAGGATTACAGGCTTCAATTCCTCCCGCTTTCCTCTTCATCTAGGCTTTGAAGAGGATTACAAGCTTATGTTCCTCCCGCTTTCCTCTTCATCTAGGCTTTGAAGAGGATTACAAGCTTATGTTCGTCCAGTTTTCCTCTTCATCTAGGCTTTGAAGAGGATTACAAGCTTTTGTTCATCGCGCTTTCCTCTTCATCCAGGCTATGAAGAGGATTACTGGCTTCAATTCGTCCCACTTTCCTCTTCATCCAGGCTTTGAAGAGGATTACAGGCTCCAATTCGTCCCGCTTTCCT
>NZ_HE610987.1:291339-324265 GCF_000285535.1 Bacillus timonensis
TTTAGGCTATGAAGAGGATTACTGGCTTCAATTCGTCACGCTTTCCTCTTCATCCAGGCTTTGAAGAGGATTACAAGCTTATGTTCGTCCAGTTTTCCTCTTCATACAGGCTATGAAGAGGATTACAGGCTTCAATTCGTCACGCTTTCCTCTTCATGGCTTGCAAAACCAACAACGGTATTATATATGCGTAGTTTACATTTTAAACTTACTTATGACTTCCTGTAAATCTTCGGCCATATGGGCTAAAGCACCTGCAGATGCAGAAATTTCATCCATGGATGCTAGCTGTTCTTCTGTAGCCGCGGAAACCTCTTGTGTGCCTGAACCTGATTCCTCTGCAATTTCTGTAATTAACTGCATGGACTGGACCATCTGTTCAGTACCCGCAGCCATTTGTTGAACTGCTGCTGACACTTCTTGTATTTGTGTCGTGACATCTGTAATTGAATCTTCAATTTGTGTAAAAGCTGTTCCTGCAGTATTTACTAGTCCAATTCCTGAAACAACTTCTTCTGTAGCCACTTCCATTGTTTCAACAGCTTTATTCGTTTCATTTTGTATAGCTAGAATAAGCTGAGCAATCTGATTTGAAGATGTGGCTGATTGTTCTGCTAATTTACGCACTTCATCTGCAACAACTGCAAAGCCCCGTCCATGTTCCCCTGCTCTTGCAGCTTCAATTGCAGCATTTAACGCTAATAAATTTGTTTGATCTGCTATACCTGTTATGACTTCAATAATTTGACCGATTTCTACTGACCTTTGACCTAACCCTTTTACGACACCTGATAATTCAGTAAAGGTGTCATTTATGGAGCTCATTTGGTTGACTACTGTTTTAATCGATTGTCTCCCTTCAGAAGCTTTCTCTGTGGTTTCAAGTGCTGAAGAGGTGACCTGCTGTGCACTGCCTGCAATTTGCTGAACACCAGTTGCCATTTCATTTACTGTTTGAGAAGTTTCATCGATACTTTTAACTTGTTTATCAACACCTGAAGCAACTTGTTGCATCGTCTCGGCGATTTGTTTTGTTGCATCATTTGTTTGTTCGCTACTGGCTGTAAGTTGTTCCGCTGAAGCAGCCACTTGGTCGGCATTTAACCCTACCTGCTGAATGACCTCTCTAAGGCTTTTAGCCATTTGATTAAATGAATTTGCAAGCTCACCGATTTCATCTTTATTTTTCACTTTAATCTCATCAACCGATAAATCACCTGATGCTATTTTTTCTGCATTTTTAGATATTGCCACAACAGGCTTGGAGATAATTCTTCCGATATAAGTTGCAATAGAAAGACCTACCAAAAGTGATAAAACCCCTAATATTAAGATAATATTTTTCGTGGATTTCACTTTTTCACTTGTCTCTATATTTCCTTTATCAAGTAAGTCTTGTTGATATTTCATGAACTCTTCGATACTTTGATTAAAATCTTTTACGATTGCTCTTCCGTCTATTGCAATTAAGCTCGTATATTCATCAACTTTATTTTCGTCTTTTAATTGAAAAACCTTATCCGAAAACTGATAATATTCATCTTCAATAGTATCTAACTCTTGTAGCAACTCCTTTGCTTTTGGTTGCGTAATAATATCATGAAGACTTTTACTAGTTTCTAAGAATTTAGAATGTGAATCTTCAAAGTCCTTTAATGCTATCTCATCCCCAATAAGGAGATAGCCCCTTAAACCTACTTGTTCCTGTTTAATAGCAGAATCTAATTCCTTAATCATAACTAGCTTTTTGGCCTTATCATTTATTAATTCATCATATGTATGTTGAACGGATGTTATCTCAACATAGCCTATGGTGACTGTAGCAATTAAAATCAGTAATACACTTAGAAACCCTGTAAAAAGTTTTCTACCGATTGTCATTTTCATTGCAGAACTTCCTCTCGTTTTTAAAATAATACTTACACATAATAGTACTATAGTATCAAGAAAGTTCTGACGAGTTAGTGATAAACATCACGTCTTTTTAAAGCAATAACCGGATTCTAGTGCATTCCTCATAGCTTCCAAATTTTAATTTTGTGAGATGAACAGAATTCATGTATAGTAAAAGTATTCAGTAACAAAATTGGGGTGAGAAGCCTTTGTTAGATTTACTATTAATGGATCCTGAATTATATACGCTAATGGCACTTAACGTTAGCCTCTGCATGGGTTTAATGTTCGTGTTAATTTCTATACAAAGGGTTTCGATTCACTTAAATACACCCTTATCCACTGTCACTGATCTTCAAAGTAGTGATTACAAGAGATTTGATGTAAACAGGAGCCTTCTAATTCAGTATTTTATGAAACGGAGAATTACAAAAACTATACGAAATAAAGTATTTTCAAATGATGAATCAGATACTTTTGTTTCCTTTTATCCTATCAGTTAAATAAAACTTTTAAGGAGGAAACATGAAAAAGTATCGTTCGTTCACCAAACTCATTACTCTATTAATTGTATTGACTGTATTACTTTCTGGATGTGGGGTAAACCCAAGTGATAAAAGTGACGGTTTTTTCAATAACTTTTTAGTAGAGCCAATCACACATCTTATAAATTTTATCGCAAATACCTTTAATGGAAGTTATGGAGTAGCCATTATTATTGTAACCATCTTAATTCGATTGGTTATGATGCCATTCATGTTGAAACAATATAAGAATCAATCCGTTATGAAAGAAAAAATGGAATTAGTTAAGCCAGAAATGGAACAGATTCAGAAGAAAATAACAGCCGAAACAGATCCGAAAAAGAAACAAGATTTGCAACGAGAGATGATGGGTCTTTATCGAAAACATGGAATTAACCCGCTCAATATGGGTTGTTTACCACTACTTATTCAAATGCCAATTTTAACTGGACTCTATTATGCAATTCGTAGTTCAGCAGAAATTTCTCACCATACATTTTTATGGTTTAGTCTTGGACACTCGGATTTGGTTTTAACAATTGCTGCAGGGGTTATTTATTACTTTCAATTTAAAATTTCACAGTTAAATATGTCAGAAAGTCAACAAAAGCAAATGAAATTTATGGGGTTATTGTCACCATTAATGATTGTTGTCATTTCTTTTAGGGCTCCGGCAGCTTTACCACTATATTGGGCAGTAGGTGGAATCTTCCTAGCAATTCAAACATTTATTGGTCAGAAGCTTTATCGAAAGCAGAAAGTAAATGCATTGGTAGAAAATAATCAAATATAAATGTAATAGGCCTGTTCCTCTGTGCGGTGACGCATTGGGGAGCAGGCCTTTTAGCTAGTAAGTTTATTATTGAAAAAGGAATTAGATATCCTTACTTTTGTTGTGCTACATCTATAGCTGACTTGACTGTTTGAGCAAGTGATTCAGGGTCGCCTTTTCCTTGAAAATGGAGATAAAGAACCATAGGTTGCTCAAACCAGTGGTTATGCAATGCTGTAATTTGAATACCCCCTTTTCGCAGTGCATCAATTACAGGGTTTGCTTCTTGAGGAAATAGCGCGAACTCTCCTGTAACGACCGTTGTATTTCCAACCCTTTCAAAATTTGCACCAAATGAAAACTCAAGCAACTCTGGTGAGACTTTTACTCCCTCCAATGAGAAGCCAGGGTTTTTACGACTAATTTCTACTTTACACACTTTATCCATCTGTTTTACGTTATCACCAAATACATTCTCAAACAAAAGACATTCAGGATTTCCTGCTCCATATGTTTTATCAGCACAACACAATAAGGACAAACTCAAAATGAGAATTGGCATTATTTTTTTCAAAATAAAACCTCCTATTTTTTATCTTTATTCTGTACTAAACAGGTAATTTCACCCCCCTCCTTGAAATAAAAAGGCAGTCCTACAAAAGTTTTTCCTTCAGTAAACACTCTTTCCCAACCTGTTATTTTGTTGCTTTTTTACAAAAACGTTGCCGTAGACTAACACGAAACCCCTTTGTTACAATAAGATTCAATGTTAATTTTTGGAGGAAAAGAAATGGAGCAGAGGTATCAGGATTTGAAATTAGGGGAACGTGGTGCGATTTTAAGCATTGCCGTTTATATCTTGTTATCTTTATTGAAATTAATTATAGGGTACATAGCTGATTCAGAAGCTTTAAAAGCCGATGGATTAAATAATACAACTGATATAGTTGCTTCTGTTGCAGTTTTGATTGGTTTAAAACTTTCTCAAAAACCTGCTGATGATGATCATCCTTACGGACATTGGAAAGCCGAAACAGTTTCTTCCTTGATTGCATCGTTAATCATGATGGTTGTCGGGGTTCAGGTTTTATTTGGTGCAGCATCATCCGTTTTTAGTGGTAATCATGAATCACCGGATATGATAGCTGCATGGACAGGATTTATTTCCGCTTTTATTATGTATTTGGTATACAAATATAATAAAAAGCTAGCTAAAAAAGTAAAAAGCCATGCAGTTATGGCTGCTGCTAAAGACAATCTCTCTGATGCATGGGTTAGTATTGGCACTGCAATCGGAATTTTAGGTTCCCAACTCGGTTTACCTTGGCTTGATCCAGTAACTGCATTTATTGTCGGATTATTAATCTGTAAAACGGGGTGGGACATTTTTCGTGAATCCTCTCATTATTTAACAGATGGCTTTGATATAAAGGATTTAGAAGAATATAAACAGACCATTTTGAATGTAACCGGAGTGTTAGAAGTAAAAGATATTAAAGGAAGAACATACGGTAATAGCAATGTTGTTGATGTTGTAATATCTGTACCGAATCATTTAGACATTACCCAAGCACATGAAATATCAACAAGAGTAGAGGTAACTTTAATTAAGGAACATAATGTTCAAGATGTTCATGTTCATGTGGAACCAGTTAGAGATGATAAGTTAATTATGAGTTGATATAAATGATGTAAAAGCAACGCCGTAGACGTTGCTTGAGTATCTTAATTATGAGTGTAAATCCTTGATGAAAAAACACGCTGAAATTCCTCAGCGTGTTGAACCTTAAATCTCTATTATTTAATAGCTTGTTGTTCGAGTTGTACACTTTTGCTTGTTAGTTTGTGCGAAAAAGTAGGAAGCGTATATCATGGCTTCGGATTAATCCCTACCCAGGATATGCCAATCATTAAAAATGTAAAAACTAAAATAAACAAACTAAGTCCGATTCCCCAAAATGCATATAATCTTGATCTTCTAGATGTGATCATACCAAGCAGACCTAGAACTAACCCAACAATCGGTAGGTTTACGAGAAACAGTTGAGGAAAATCATCGAAATCAATCAATAACGAAATATTAACTCCCGCTAATGCAATTAGAGCAATCAAGAAGGATAGAAACCCCGAAATAGTTGGCAATTTTCGTTGTTTTCCTTTGTTCTTATTGTTCATTTCCAGTTCCATAGCTTCACTTCCCCCACCTTCATGACTCTAATCAATTCCTTATCCTTTAGTTTTCTTAGTTCCGGAATTGGTCCGGTCACAACTGCTCCATAAGCTTCGATTCCATTTTTCTCGATGTATTGGATTCGTTCTTTTAAAAGTAAAGACCTTGCCCTTGCTATTTTTTCAGCTGTTTTTTCATCCTTGGCCAAGAAATTTAATATATCTAAAAATACCTCTTCATTTGATTTTTGTCGTCCATTAAATGGTGACCATGTAGTCGTATCAATCTGTAGCGGATAGCCGATTGGCGCAACCGAATATCCAGCATCGTATAAACTCTTATCCTCAAAACCTGTATCAACAGCTACCCATCTTACCTCGACGTTTTTTCCAAGCTGTTTTTCAATCTCCTCTGGCTTCACTAATTGATTGAAAGAAAGATACATTTCCCCCACCGTTCCATCTGGAAGGTGCTCGAAAATATCCCAGTCTGAACCAACTGTTTTGCCATATGGCCCACCCGGATGATATAGTTTGTCAGTCTCCATGTCCCCCGTAATAGGAAGCGGCTTCTCTAGTTTCATATCTCGTTCAGGCAAATTTGGCTTATCTAGTGCAAAGCTAACCGTATATTCTCCCGCTTGATAATCCTCTTTCCCAATTCGCTTAAACACATCAAAGTAAAGATTCATTGTAAAGAATCCGATGTCCTCTTCTAACTCCATCTCTTCTAAACTCATGTTCGGTTCAGTTACATAAATGGTTTTTGTTGCGATATCAATTAGATGGTTCGCTTTTCCACCAATCGCGTAATATAAATAGCTACTTAATGTAAGCACCGGTACAATTAGTAATATGATAGCCAGGCTAATCATTATATTTGTCAGTAGTGCATGATTTCTGCCTGCTTTAATCAATCTATTTTGTTTGTTTTTCGGTACATTTAGGCTTTTTTCATAGTCTTGCATCGATTCATTTAAGAAAGATTTATAAATTTCCTCATCGTTATGATTTGGCTCTTTATCCATCTTGTCTCCTCCTTTCCTTAACCCTTTCAACCACCTTTTTTCTTCCCCTTGATAAATGGCTCTTCAGCGTATTTACATTTAATTGAAGAATGTCAGCCGCTTCTTTTAAGCTCAACTGATGCAAATCACAAAGAACAAGCGCATGCATTTCCGTTTCTTTTAACGAATGAATATCAGTCATGAGTGCGGTAAAGTTTTCTTTCTCTAATAGATAACTTTCCGGTGTTTCTATACTCACCCGATTATGTACTTCATCTGTAATGACCAACCGATTATGTTTTCTAGTAAAATCAATAAAAGCGTGATAGGCCACTTTAAACAGCCAAGGTTTAATGTTTTGGATTTCAGCCTCAGACAGCTGAAGATACGCCCGGTAAAACGTCTCCTGTACTAAATCTTCCGCCGTATGGTGATTCTTTGAAAGGGAAAATAAGTATCGAAATAGATCATTTACATATGCCTCGAACACCTCATCTAAATCCACCGCTTTCCCCCCTTCATCTTACCCACGAAAAAGTCTTACAAAAAGTTGCAAAATCGGAAAAAATTTTTTCTTAAAATAGAAACAAAATAAAAATAGGGCTTACTCCCAGTATACCAATGCTTACGTACAGTGGGAGTAAGACCCGTTAATGAATAATATTTATTTGAAATATGTTATTTTTTACCGATTCCTATCAGGATTTATCTTGTCGTAATAATCATACCTCTAATTAACTCTTATCTATTTTAGGGAAAATCTGATACCAAGTAGATTAATAGGATTTTCAGCATTATGTACCTCAGTTCTACTAGCTACGATATTTTACGTTTTGACTAACATCAAATCCTTAGATCCAAAGGTTCAGCAATCCTTCATTGATGCCTAAATTATACATGTAGTATATACCAAAAACAGTACTGATTGCCCCCGTTATTAATCCGAATGTGCTGCTTACTGTCCTACGTTTTTTGCTTAACACAAATGGAATCCCAATGATGGTGGTGAAGAAAAGCATCCCAATGACGGTTCCTAAACCAAAAATAAGGATAAAAATTACTGCTTCCCCGACACTATTAACAGTACCCATCGTTAATAGAACCATGGCGCCACTTCCTGCTAGTCCATGGACAAAGCCTATAAACATGGACCCCAAATACGAAGTGTATTTATGCTTATTTTTATGCTCATGTTCCCCATTTTTTTGGAGGGAATGAACATGTGTTTGTTCTTCTCCGTCATGTACGTGTTTATGTTTATGTTTATGAATATTCCTGAATGCAAGAATTGTTCTCACTCCAAGGTAAACTAGCATGATTCCTACTAAAAACTCCAAAGACATTGCCCACTTTTCGGGTATTTCGTTCTTCATAAGAATGACAACTAGACCAACTAGAAACAGAGTTACAGTATGTCCAATTCCCCAAAATACTCCCGCCAAAGAGGCGTTCCATAACTTTTTACTTTGGCTCGCGATTGTTGACACTGCAATTACGTGGTCAGGTTCAATCGCATGCCGTATGCCTAAAATCAAACCCAGAGCCAAAACTGAGAAAAAAGTAACCTCCATCAAATCTCTCCTCCATGATTCTTTACTTGTTCAAAACCCAGCAATTATCGTAATTGCCGGGTTTTGGACATTAATATTTTCTTAGTAAACTGGGGGTTTTGTTAAACCACTCTAGGCTAATTATATGATGAAATTCAGAAAATATATTTTCAATCGCCTGCGTGTTATTTGCTAACACCCTTACGGTGAACCCTGGGATTGATAAAAATGACAGTCCCACTTTATATTCCTTTGTATTAGCATCGATAGCCTGATATAAACGGTCAAGAAGAGCATGATTGGCTTTTTCGTCAATCACAATCAAAGAACCCAAATGTGAATAGCCTTCCATCAGGCCTAGCTTCTCCATATTCTGCATCGCTGGATTTAGTTTGATATGATCATAAACCACCAATTCATTTTCCATATAAATTTCATTGATTAGCTGTAGTATATCATAACTAAACCTTTCCCCGTCCGGAGACCATCCTGGAGTAATAATATCCGAGTAAAGAAGTGTGGTCCCTTTCTCCATATGGATTACATTCTTTTGTTTATATCGAGCATCCTTATAACCAATGAGCGGATCGGGAATGTACTCTAGGTAACTTCCTTCTTTAAGGTTAATTTCTGTTTCCTGATAGGCATGTTTTTTGGGTGTCTTATATATTTTGGTGGCTGACTGTGTAGTTAAAGTCAGCTTCGCTTGTTTCTCTAACGAAATCTTAAGTTGATAGCGATCACCATCCAGATAGCCGCCGCCTGGATTTAAGATATAATAACAGGCTTGACCAGAATCATCATGATAGATGGGACGCATAACTTTAAACGCCCCTTGGAAGTAAACATTTTTTGCAACGGTCTTTCCATTCCTATCCTCTGCATCTAAACGCAAAACTCCTGTCCAGTCCTGCATTTTTTATTCCAACCCTTTTAAAAGTGCATTCTTCTTGATCCAATCTATTACCTGTTCAAGACCTTCGTTGGTTTTTAAATTTGTGAAAATAAATGGCTTGTCACCTCGAAACACTTTTGTATCAGATGCCATAACATCAAGATCTGCCCCGACTAAAGGAGCCAAATCCGTTTTATTGATAATAAATAGGTCAGACTTAATCATCCCTTGTCCACCTTTACGAGGGATTTTTTCACCCTGGGCCACATCAATAATATAGATTGAAAAATCGACAAGTTCCGGGCTGAATGTAGCCGCCAGGTTGTCTCCACCACTTTCGACAAAAATGAGTTCCAGATCTGGATGTCTCTTCATCAATTCTTCAATCGCAGCAGAATTCATAGAAGTATCCTCCCGTATAGCCGTATGCGGACATCCGCCTGTCTCTACACCAATAATTCGATCCTCCGGAAGGACGCCGTTATTCATCAGGAATTTCGCATCTTCTTTTGTATAGATGTCGTTTGTAATAGCGGCCATACTGATTTCACCTTGCAAATGACGAGTTAATTTTTCAACCAATGCAGTTTTTCCTGCTCCAACTGGTCCCCCTACTCCAATTTTAATAGGTTCCATAAAAACACTTCCTTTAATCTATTAATCAACATTAAGATGCGAAAATTCTAACGTTCACACGTTCATGCTGCATTTGCGATAGTTCCAGACCTGGAGAGACAATGCCAAAGTCGGCTTCATCCATTTCCTCTACCTTTGCAACGGCATTTACTAACACTTCTTGAAACTCCTGAATCGTTTTCTGACCCGCGGTTTGCCCCAAGGGTATAGCCCGAACCGCATTTTGAACAAGGCTTGAAACAGCCGAATATAAATAATACATAATAGTGGTGAATGCTGGCACACCTAGGTGGTGTCCCACAATCGTAAATACAATCGATGGATGACCGTATGATTTGTTTTGTTTGATGCGCTCTCCGTACTCAGACAAAACTGGGATGTCGTAAAGGGATTTTACGAGGATTAGCATCCGTTCGCCTACCCTTTGGGTACCTTCTCTCGTTTCCCGTGGCAAGTTTTGCGCAACAAGCATCCGGTCTATCTTCCATATTTTATGGAAATCCCTTTTTTCTAGTGCTTCATATACGAGACGGCAGGCAAGACCATCAGAATAAACGAGCTGCTCATTTACATACACATACAACCAGTTACAAAATGATTCTCGATTATGTACTTTGTCTGCTTGAATATATGTCTCAAGCCCATATGAATGGCTAAACGCCCCAGTCGGAAAATTAGAATCACATAACTGGAATAATGAGAGCATATTTTTATCCATGGCTATGTCCGATATGGCGAAATGCCTTTTTCACTTTCCGCTTTTCACGTTGATAAGGAATCTGAAGTTCTTGCAATAATTCCTCTACAAGGTAATCATACTGGACAAGCATCTCTTCCCCTTCAAACTGGGCGGGAAGATGGCGATTCCCTAGCTGGTGAGCAATTGTCCCCATCTCCTTTAAATTACGGGGTTTTATCACAATCAAATCATCAGAAAGTACATCTATCATAATTAAATTCTTTTCATCCATATATAAAACATCACCAGCGACAAAGTCACGGGGCTCTTTTAATCGAATTCCAATTTCTTTGCCGTGGTCGGTCGTCACCCTCTGAATCCGTTTCATCAAATGATCACTTTCAAGGTATACCTTTTCGATATGACGTTTTTCAATCTCTTCTTTTTCCAAATTTTCAATATTCGTTACAATTCTTTCTACTAACAAGATTTTCACCTCAGAATAGGAAATATCGTTGTCCCATTGGTACTTGGTCAACCGGCTCACATGTAATTAATTCACCGTTTACTTTTACTTCATAGGTTTGCGGATCAACCGTTATTTCAGGAGTTTCGGAATTCAACTTCATGTCCTTCTTCGTCAGTTTTCGAATACCGCGAACAGGAAGAATCATTTTTTGCAAACCAAGCTTTTCATGTACTTTCTCGTCGAAAGCAGCTTGGGAGATGAACGTAATAGATGAGCTGGATAAAGCTTTTCCATATTGCGCATACATTGGACGATAAATAACAGGCTGTGGTGTTGGGATAGACGCATTCGCATCGCCCATCAATCCCTCGACAACAAAACCATTTTTCAAAATCATTTCAGGTTTTACACCGAAGAAGGCTGGATTCCAAATTACAAGATCTGCAATTTTCCCCACCTCGATGGACCCTACATACTCAGAAATCCCATGGGTGATAGCAGGATTAATCGTATACTTAGCTACATAACGCTTTGCACGATTATTATCAGAGAGCTCAGTATCGCCCTCTAAACTTCCTCTTTGCTTTTTCATTTTGTCAGCCACTTGCCATGTTCGTAAAATAACTTCGCCTATCCGCCCCATCGCCTGTGCATCCGAGCTAGTCATACTGAATACACCCATATCTTGGAGAATATCCTCGGCAGCAATGGTTTCACGTCTAATACGTGAATCGGCAAATGCGAGGTCCTCCGGAATTGATGGATTTAAGTGGTGGCAAACCATAAGCATGTCCAAATGCTCATCCACTGTATTCACTGTATAAGGTAGGGTCGGATTTGTTGAGGATGGAAGAATGTTCATATAGCTTGCGGATTTTATTAGGTCCGGCGCATGCCCGCCTCCCGCTCCTTCTGTGTGGTACATATGAAGGACACGATCTTTAATCGCAGCCATCGTATTTTCCATAAACCCGCCTTCATTCAACGTATCGGCATGAAGAGCGACCTGCACATCATATTTCTCAGCAACCCTTAATGCATAGTCTAGGGCTGATGGGGTTGCTCCCCAATCTTCATGTACTTTCAAACCTATTGCACCGGCACGTACTTGCTCTGCCAAGGGCTCTTCGGCAGTCGCTTGTCCTTTTGATGTGAATCCAACGTTAATGGGCAATCCTTCAGCTGCTTGGAGCATTTTGTGCATATGCCATATGCCAGGAGTGACCGTTGTCGCTTTTGATCCTGCAGCTGGACCAGTACCTCCCCCGATTAATGTTGTAAGTCCTGCAGCTAATGCTGTTCTAATTTGTGTCGGATTTATAAAATGAACGTGGGTATCAATTCCACCGGCTGTTACAATCATTCCTTCACCAGCAATAATTTCCGTTCCAGCTCCGATCACAATGTCCACATTGTCCATAATCAATGGGTTACCAGCTTTTCCAATCCCAGCAATTTTCCCATCGCGAATTCCAATATCCGCTTTGTAAATGCCGGTATAGTCTAAAATGACAGCGTTGGTAATGACCAAATCCGCAATTCCATCACCTCGTGTTACAAGAGGGTGTTGCCCCATTCCGTCACGAATTACCTTCCCGCCACCGAATACCACTTCTTCTCCGTAGGTGGTATGGTCCTTCTCAATCTGTATAAGCAGTTCAGTATCTGCTAAACGAATCGAATCTCCTGTAGTGGGTCCATACATTTGAGCATATTGCTTTCTATTCATTTTGAAACTCATTTGTTATCCCCCTTATCTAGTGAGCCGTCTACTTTATTATTAAATCCATAGACACGGCGTTCTCCGGCATAATCAATGAGCTCGATTTCTTTTTCATCCCCTGGTTCAAAACGCACAGCGGCACCCGCAGGGATGTTTAGTCGCTTTCCGTATGCTTTCTCGCGATCAAATTGGAGTGCTTCATTTACTTCATAAAAGTGAAAATGGGAACCTACCTGAACAGGACGATCTCCAGTATTTGTCACTGTCACTTTGGATGCTTCCCTTCCGGCATTACAAACGATGTCTTCTTCTTTTAAAAATAATTGGCCTGGCTGCATGTAAATAGCCTCCTGTCACTTATTATTTAATCGGACTATGAACTGTCACAAGCTTTGTTCCATCTGGAAACGTAGCTTCTACTTGAATATCATCCAGCATCTCCGGGATGCCTTCCATTACATCATCACTTGTCAGAATTGTAGCTCCATATTCCATCAACTCTGCAACCGTTTTTCCATCCCGTGCACCCTCTAATACTTCATGGGTCAGAAGTGCAACTGCTTCCGGATAATTCAATTTCAAACCTCTTTCTCTCCGCCGCCTAGCAAGGTCGGCCGCAACAACAATCATGAGCTTGTCTATTTCACGCGGTGATAATTGCATGGTACATCCTCCTGTTTCATAAAAACTTTATTTTGCAGTAAAGTAACGTAAACCTTTATGTATGTTCTCCAGTTTTTTCCTTATTTAAACCAGTGTTTGGTTAGTTTACAAAACCAACGAACACCGTCTGATTTTTTAAAGATATGTCCCTCAAAAAACGAACAATTCTTTTTATTTAATCCTTACTAACAGGAAATACTACCGAGAAGGAAACGAAGAAAGTTAAGAACTATTTCCGTGAAATAGTGGCTTCGGTTTGAGGAGCGTATTCGATAAATTTTTTTTGGAAGGAAAGATGTCCGTGCAAAACACCAATGATAAACCTTGGGAAGAAAGAAAAATATATTCCTTTCTGATGGCGGCTCTAAAAGGCATTTCTCAAGTTATGCTCATTGAAAATGCTCTTTCAGGAATCATCATACTAATAGCAATCACAATCTTTTCCTATACTCTTGGAATTATTGCCTTTTTATCAGCCATAGTTGCTACTATTATTGGGAGGATAGGAGGTGTGGAGGAACAAACAATTAATCAGGGGCTGTTGGGTTATAACTCCGTGTTGACAGGAATAGCGCTGTCTCTATTTTTAACAGGACCTTTCGACTGGATAATTGCCCTCATTGGAGCTGCAGTAACGGCAGTGTTTACAGCCGCTATGATTCATGTAATGAAGAATACGGGAATCCCCGTTCTTACTTTTCCTTTTATCATCTTAACATGGTTCACATTGCTTTCTTCCTACCGTTTAAAGGCGATTCACTTAACGTCAAAGTTGGTCCCTGAGGATATTGCCTATTGGGGATTGGATACGTCTGGAAGAATAAACTGGTCAGAAGCGGCATTTAACGGAATTGGACAGATTTTCTTCATTCACAGCACATTATCAGGTATTCTGCTTTTTGTGGCGGTATTTTTGGCTGGATGGAAGCTTGGTCTTTATGCTGTAGTAGGAAACGTACTGGCTTTGTTGACATCGCTTTTATTTGGGGGAGAACATAATCCGATTTATATGGGGCTTTATGGGTACAATGCTATACTAACGATTATAGCTGTGTCTGCCGTATTTAAGACGGAGCAAAACCGTTTAGCGTTCTTCTCCGGCATTGTGGCTACTTGTGTTACTGTTCCATTAATCGCTAGTATAACGACTTGGCTTCAGCCATTTGGACTTCCGGCCTTGACAATGCCATTTGTTCTTAGCACATGGCTTTTCCTGGGTGCCAGAAAGGTCATGCCAAACCTATAATCCAAGAACTTCACATTTTTAGATGCAGATTATTTTTAAATTCCTCTATCTCTACATAAATAGTAGGCATACACCATCTAGTATAGGGAAAACTTGAAAGAAAATTACTACTTAGGAGGACTTCGTTATGTTCGAAAATTTGGAAGTAAGACCCATGTTTGAAGACCAAGTTCATGAACGTCATCAATTCACCATAACTGTTGATGGAACAGACTATCAAGGACTTTTTCACGAAGGAGAGATTCATTGGTTTAATCCTCATCCTAAACATACTTTCGAGGAAAGCCATGTTGAAGCGTTAGAATCCCAAGTCCATGAGAAGATTTCGCAACACTTGGAGGAACAACAACAATGAAAGAGCTGGTTTAATTTGTAAAGTTTGTTGGTTTTTTGGTCGGTATGTCGTTCATACCTTGATGAAGGACTTTTACACTTGGATTCTTCGTCGGAATGTCCTTCATAACCCCGATGAAGGACTTTTACACTTAGATTCTTCCTCGGAATGTCCTTCATTACCCCGATGTAGGACGCTACCGAACAAATTCATAGACTGAATGTCCTTCATCAACATTTTTCATATAACAAAACCGGGCAAACGCCCGGCCTTTTTCTATAAACAACGACTTTATCTTTATGAATGGACTAATGTACGTTTTAGGAACTCCCTTGTACGTTCTTGTGTAGGATGATTGAAAATGTGCTCTGGACTTCCTTCTTCTGCAATAACTCCCTTGTCCATAAATACGACTCGGTCAGATACATCTTTTGCAAATTCCATTTCGTGCGTTACGATTAGCATCGTCAGTCCGGATTCAGCGAGTTCCTTCATGACTTTTAGAACTTCGCCTACCATTTCTGGATCAAGAGCTGATGTAGGTTCATCAAATAACATAACGTCCGGTTCCATGGAAAGTGCTCTTGCGATTGCAACACGTTGCTTTTGCCCACCGGATAATTGCTTTGGCTTGGCATTAATGTATTTATCCATACCAACAACCTTCAAGTATTTCATCGCTATTTTTTCGGCTTCTTCTTTGGAGCGTTTCAATACTTTTATTTGCCCTACCACACAATTGCTAAGAACATTATGATTGTTAAATAAGTTAAATTGTTGGAAAACCATCCCTAAATGTCTGCGGTAAGTAGTGACATCATGCTTATTATCCAATATATTTTCACCTTGATAGATAATTTGCCCACCACTTGGTTTTTCTAAAAGATTAATACAACGAAGAAGAGTTGATTTACCAGATCCTGAGGAACCGATGATGGAGACTACCTCTCCCTTGTTCACCGAAAAATTAATATCTTTTAATACTTCATGAGTTCCAAAGGATTTGTTTACATGTTGAATATCAATAATCTTTTCCATATTCTCTCCTCCTTCTCCCTATTGTTGTTGATTTACCTGTATTGGTCAATCATTTCCGATCATCGTATAGTTATCAGAGCCATCTAATTTTTTTTCAAAGTATAGTAGAATTCTAGTTACAATAAAGGTCATCACAAAATAGATCATACATGCTACGAAAAATGATTCAAAATATCTAAAATTATTGCCGGAAATCGATTTTGTCACAAAATATAATTCAGTAACAGAAATCACATTTAGAACGGATGTATCTTTAATATTAATTACAAATTGATTCCCTGTCGCAGGCAGAATATTTCGTATAACCTGTGGTAAGACAACATTCCACATCGTTTGAAAATGATTCATTCCGATTGCTTGTGCTGCTTCAAACTGCCCCTTATCAATTGATACAATTCCACCCCGAACATACTCAGCCATATAAGCGCCTGTATTGATGGATACAACAATAATTGCTGCAACAAACACGTTCATATCTATCCCAAATGCTAACGCAGAACCATAATAAATAACCATCGCTTGTACAATCATCGGCGTTCCACGGAAGAATTCAATATAGATGGAGAGGATAACATTAATCACTTTTAATAAAACTTTGTTCATTCCACGTTCTGGCATTGGAATTGTACGGATAACACCTGCTAACAAACCAATTACTGCCCCAAAGATTGTCCCAATAAGAGCAATCAAAAGTGTTACACCCGCACCACGAAGGAACATTGGCCAGTTTTCTGTGATTATTCGTATGACCCACTCAAAACTCATCGTTTTTCCTCCTTTACTTTATAAAACCGACTGTATATTGAAATACAGCCGGTTTTTGGGGATTTTTTACTCTGCTGCTGGTTGATTTTTAATCGCTGAATCCATTATGCTTGTACGCTCATCTTCTGAGATACCTGCTAAAATTTCATTAATATTATCTGTTACTTCACTGCCCTTTTGAAGTCCGACAGCGATTGCTGTGTCATCTTCTGATGTTTTAAATCCATCTTCAAACTCAACCATGACAAAGTTCCCATTTGCAGATGAAGCACTAATTCCTTCAGGACGCTCTGAAACGTATCCATCTATCATTCCTGATTGAAGAGCAACTCTCATCGCTGGGAAGTTGTCCATCGCTGTTTTCTTTTCTACACCTTCAATTTGATCAATCACTGAATAGTGGAACGTATTTAATTGAGCTGTAACTTTTGCTCCCTTAAAATCTTGAATGGAAGTAGCATTTTCATACTTGCTACCTTTCTTCACCACCATCACTAAATTTGATGTATAGTAATTATCCGAAAAATCGATTGCTTCTTTACGTTCTGCAGTCGGCGACATGCCAGCTACGATTGCGTCAATTTTCCCTGACGTTAAAGCTGGTACAAGACCATCCCACTCTGTTTTGACAATCACTAATTCTTTGCCTAGTCCTTCAGCTACTTTTTTCGCGATTTCTACATCATATCCGCCGGCATATTCTTTAGAGCCTTCAATTTTAACCGCACCGTTAGAATCATCGTTTTGAGTCCAGTTAAACGGAGCATATCCAGCTTCAAGTCCTACCTTAAATGTATTGTCTTCTGACGTTCCTGAATCCGAACTGTCGCTTGTTCCACAACCTGCTAATAAAAGAATGGCTGAAATCAATAAAACTATGAATAAAGATAACTTGTTTCTCATGGTGAATTTCCTCCGTTTTTTGATAAATTTCGACAAAAAAGCGACCTGAGATGTACTCAGGTCGCTGAAAATTTGCCCTAAAGTCCTCTCTTTTATCCCAAATGAGATAGCACAACTCAATAAACTGGAGGTTTATTGAGACAGTCCTGCAGCTCTTAACTGCAGACCCAGCATGCAATAGTGAGACTATTACACACTTCGGCGACATTTCCTTCTCCTTAGTATCACTGCTTCTCAAACTCCACTAAAGACTGTTAAATATCGCGCCTCTACCTCACTATTAAAAAAGTGAGGTCTTATTCAATTGTTATTTTTCTATACTACAATAATATCAATCAATTCGTCAATCCTTATTTATTAACAATATCTAGTAACTTCTATTTAGGCCTTAACAGGATTGATGAAGTCTTCATATTTTAATGTTTTGGCAAGGCTAACAATTTATCAAAATTATCAGTCGCTTATCGCATTTCGTCGAGGGGGCTCAAACCATAGAAAGCTATTATATGAAAAGTATTTTCGCTCCATTCTTTACTAAATTTTTATAAATATCACATTATTCGACAAAAATATTGGTAATTCGACAAAACCAGTTGACCTATTCGAGATAAACAGATAGAATTTTTAACATATTTTCAAAAAAAGAGGATCAAGTATGAGAAATAAATTATTCAGAAAAAAAGATCTCGGCGAGTTACTGAAAAAAAACGGAGAAATCCAGTTACAGCAATCATTAGGAGCCTTTGACCTCATGCTTCTTGGGGTAGGTGCCATTGTCGGAACAGGTATATTCATTCTACCTGGGACAGTAGCTGCGGGACACGCTGGTCCAGGAATTGTTTTTTCCTTTATTATAGCAGCTATTGTCTGTGCGTTAGCAGCAATGTGTTATTCAGAATTTTCTTCATCCGTTCCAGTAACGGGTAGTGCATATACGTATGGATACATTGTATTTGGAGAAATAGTCGCTTGGTTAGTTGGATGGGCTTTGTTGTTAGAATATGGCTTAGCCGTTGCGGCGGTCGCAACTGGTTGGTCTGCTTATTTAAGTACTTTGTTAGAAGGTTTTCATATTACCATTCCAAAGGCTATCTCTGGTTCGTTTAATCCAACTTATGGTACATTTGTCAATTTACCCGCTATCGCCATTATATTTGCTACTGCATTTCTATTAACGCTTGGAATTAAAGAATCTACGAAGTTTAATACGATTATGGTATTTATTAAAGTAGGTGTTATTCTCTTATTTATTGGAGTAGGTATTTTTTATGTTGAACCTGCGAATTGGCACCCATTTATGCCGTTCGGAATGAATGGTGTTATGAGTGGTTCAGCCCTTGTTTTCTTTGCCTACCTTGGGTTTGATGCGGTATCATCAGCGGCTGAAGAGGTAAAAAATCCTCAACGAAATATGCCAATTGGGATAATCGGATCATTATTTATTTGTACAATTCTGTATGTAGCTGTTTCGCTTGTTTTGACTGGAATGGTTTCATATACAAAACTTAATGTAAGTGATCCCGTTAGCTTTGTTATGCAGATTGTTGGCCAAGATTGGGTGGCTGGCATTGTTTCACTTGGTGCTGTTGTCGGAATGATGACAGTTATCCTCGTTATGTCATATGGCGGAACTAGACTTCTTTACGCGTTTGGTCGTGATGGATTACTCCCAAAAAGTATGGCTGATCTTAGTAAAAAATATAAAACACCTGTTAAAAACACATGGGTATTTGCAACATTGGTAGCTTTTTGTGCCGGCTTTGTTCCTCTATCGTCACTAGCAGAACTAGTTAACATAGGAACATTACTTGCATTTACAATCGTTTCACTTGGTGTTATTTACTTAAGGAAAAATAAGAGCATACCCTCTAATGGATTTAAAGTGCCATTCTTTCCTATTTTACCGATTTGTTCATTCTTATTATGTTTATTTTTAATTACTCAGCTCTCTGTCTTTACATGGATTGCATGTGGTATTTGGTTTGTAATTGGATTACTCTTCTATTTTATCTATGGTAAAAAGCATAGCGTAATGAATCATGAATAAAGAAAGACCATAAAGTGAGTTTACGTTGTCAAACAGAAGACAATGTAAACTCACTTTTTTTATGAAGATGAAACTGCCTATAACGAGAAGTAGAAATGAAACAGTAACGTTCTTTGAATAGTTCTAATACATATAAGAGAAATTTATAAAGATAATAATGGTATATAACAAATACATACCTTGAAACGAATCATCCTGATTACACACAGGAAAGGAGAATGAGCTTGGATTTCAACATAATTTGGCAGACAATACTTATATTTGTAATCGGAACGATTGTTTTAAAAATGAGTGGTAGAAGGACGATTTCTCAGATGACGTTTCCACAAACTGTTATCATGTTAGCAATCGGGACACTTTTGATTCAGCCGGTCACCGGAAAGGGACTTTGGACAACTTTTGGTGTAGCACTAATTCTGGTGCTAAGTCTACTCTTAACTGAATACATCCAATTAAAATTTGATGGAGCCGAGTCTGCCATTTCTGGTAAGGCCATCCCTGTTATCGAGAATGGTACCTTACATGAAAAGAATTTAAGCAAACTCCGACTCCCCGTTGATAAATTAGAAGAACGACTACGACAATCAGGAATAACTGCAATTAGTGATGTTGAATTTGCTACACTTGAAGCAAGTGGTCAATTGGGATATACATTAAAAAAAGAAAAACAACCTGCAACAAAAGAAGATATTCAGAACCTTATTCAATTGATTGAAAAAGGTCAGCTTATGGTCCAAAACAACCAAACATCCACACAGGACAAGGACAATATCTTCACTGAAACCATCAATAAAAATTCTTCTCATACACCAAAACAATTACAATAATAAATTGTTAAATCAGTTAAAAAAAGTCATGATTTCCATCATGACTCAGAGTGTAGACAAAGTCAGTGTTGACTTTGTCTACACGAATTTTTAAGGATATCTAAATTTTAACTCAAGTCCCAGGCTGTCTTGAAAGCGCTTGTCAGACAAGGCCGCAGCTGAGCGAAGACGCGAATAGAAGTTACCTTCATAAGCGGACGAGCGAGGCAAGCAACGCAGTATGCGAGCGTTTGTCAACAGTCTGAGTCATGACTTCCATCATGACTTTTCGTATTCCTTATCCATACCTTTACTTGCACTTTATAAACAGTTTCAACAAGTGATAATACAAAATGATTAATGACTGAACAAATAAATATACTGGAAAGGAATAAATAGACCTCCATTCCTTGAATGTAAAAACACCGAACAATACTGTAATCCATTCATATACGACACTAAAAATCGAAAACGCCATGATATATAAAAAGGTATAAATTTGCTTGATTTTAAATTTTTCATAAAGATAAATAAAAAACAAAGCAAATGGCCCATATAGAAGATAGGTAAGAATATCAAACATCTCGAAATTACCATTATCCATTAAATCATATAAATCCAGCGGTGGGCCTGCGAATAGATGATCTGCAATTCTTGATATAGTAGCAGAAAATAACAGAATCAAGATGATTATACTCATGGGGAATTTTCTTCTCGGTAAAAAGAAAAATACCGAATAAGACACAATGAGCGAAATAATGACAAACCATTCATTTGTGCTTACTTCATTGGGAAGTGGAAGTAAATTCATGATATGTTTCCTTCCTTAATAAGTAACGATCTAAACCATTGCTGTGCAAGTAACATAATGAAAAATATTAACCCCCAAACTATACCTAAAATTGCATAATTCCCATCATGAGATTGATATACATCGTAAAATCTTAATATATAATCACCTATCCATAAGAAAATGAAAAAACACAGGAAAAGAAGGGCATATCTATAAAGATTACTTCTCAATCCATGCCACAAATCGATAAGCCACAAAATGGTTAACGGCACAAAGATAACTCCGTTTAGACGAAGGGCGAAAAGATCCTGTATCTCGGTACTTATTTCCCATAGTTTGAGGTTCACACTTATAATTGACACAAAACTAGTGTAGACAAACACCAAAAGAGAAAATACAAATAACAGTTCAAATATATGCAAATGCTTCTTTGTCGAAAAAAAAGCAACCATCATTAACAAGGTAAGACTAAAAGTAAGGGTAAGTGACAACACCAAAACCTCCGATGAATTTTTCACCTCTACTCGATATATCAAAAAGTGAGTGAATTTTTATGATTGCTGCTGCAGTCTTATGTATTTTCTCAAGGTTAGTATGGGATTATATTCCCCAACATTGCGGAAAATAATGTTAAATATTAAATCCTCTTATCCTTTAAAGATCATACAAAAAGGCTACCCTCAATAATATCCTAGGATATATTGGAGGTAGCCCGTGGCAATCCTATCAGAGTTTCATCTGATAATCTTGAGGAACATGTTTTTAAAAAAAGTAAACTCTAGTTTACTATGAATATCTAGTAGGTTATTTGGATAACATGGCCTCCTGATTGCTATTGATTACCGGGTGCTGGTCGGTCTACACCCTTTACATGATGCCTGTGTCCATCATTTTCGGAAGTGTAAAAATCATAATAATGGACATGCATACCATTACCTACCGGAATCGCTGGCCCTGAATAAGCCTTGTAATGATGAGAATGCCCATTTTCAAAAACAACATATCCTTCAGTATAATGTATATGGCTGCCATCGTGAGTAGGAATCGGTGGTGAAGTGACATCTAAACACTGGTGAACGTGGTCAGCCTCCACGGAAGTATAATCAACGGAGCCATGATTATGATGTGGAACAAAACCGTTTATGAAATCATCTTTTCCTACCTTTGCCATAAAACCTCCCCTTCCACTTTTATAACCCTTCATTTTAAAATTTCGAAACCCATGAACCAGTTCAATACTTTCCTCGTTTAATTTTCTTACTAATGTTACATCACTTGGAACTTGATGAGTCTTTTTTTACCTGTTGTTCAAAGTAATAATACCTTTCTGTTTGCTGAATATGATTAGTATCTTTTCGGTTAAACCCCTCACCCAAGAACATTGCATGATCCTTCATGATTCTTAACAAAAGCTATCTTCTGTAAGGGATTGTTCTACAAATAATTGTTCTGAAGAGATTCAGGTTTTTGTAGCAAACGATCCGAGTGAAATTAACATTTGATTAAACTGAACCATACCTCATGACCAGGAAGTTGAGGTTGATTCTGCATGACATCACACCTTTGCTCTGACTTTATTACTAAAGATATTTGCCTAGTAATAGAAATATGTTTTGGACAAGAACATATAGTTCAGGATATTCATATGCATGGTGATTCAGTAGGAGTTGACACGTATATTTGAGTTCCTCTAAAAAAAGCAACGCCATAATTGACGTTACTTTCTCTACTTTACCGATTCAACTTAGACATTCACTTCTCTTAAAAGAAATTCTTCAAACGCTTGACTATTTAATGGCTTGCTAAAATAGAAACCTTGTCCAAATATTAAACCATCTTTGTTTAGTTCATTGACATGTTCCTGAGTTTCGATTCCTTCTGCAATTACATTTAAACCTAAGGTTGTTGCTAGGGTTAGGACGGATTTTACAATGGCTCTGCTTTCTTCATTGACATGAATATCTTTAATAAAGGAGGCATCGACCTTTAGTGTATCAATCGGAAGATGCTTAAGATAACTAAGCGAACTATATCCCGTTCCGAAATCATCAATTGAAATTTGAATTCCCAATTGGCGAATTTCCTCAAGAACGGATGCAGCATCATTCACATCCATAAAAACACTCTCTGTCACTTCAATTTCTAGCCATTTTGGGTCTAAATCTATTTCTTTTAGTATCTTCTCAACTGTTTTGATGAAATGAGGGTCCTCAAGCTGTCGGATGGAAACGTTAACCGATATGACCAATGATTGATAGCCATTTTCTTGCCATTCCTTCATTTGCCTACAGCTTTCCCGCAGGATCCATTCCCCTAGTGGCACAATTAATCCTGTTTCTTCAGCCAATGTTATAAATTTACCAGGTGGAATGGTACCAAGCTCAGGATGTTTCCATCTAACCAAAGCCTCCATTCCAATTAGTTGTTTCGTAGAAATATTTAATTTTGGCTGGTATTCTAAATAGAATTGTTCTTCTTTTATCGCATTTCTTAATGCGCTTTCTAGTAATCTACGTTCTAAAGATTCACTTTTAATTTTACTATTAAAGAGTAAATAATGATTCTTTCCTTTATTTTTGACGTTATAAAGGGCATCATCTGCATTCTTAATCAGTTCCCTCGAAGTATCACCATCATTCGGATAGGTAGCTACCCCAATACTGCATGTTATGAAATACTCCTGCCCAGAAATGGAAATCGGGGTGTTAAATTTCGTTAGAATTTGATTCACATATTGTTTTAAATCCTCTTCATCTTTTATATCCTTGAATAATACAATAAATTCATCCCCACCTACACGACCTACTAGATCACTTGGGCGAATTGTGTCCTTTATAATTCTTGCGGCTTCAATTAATACCTGATCACCTACATCATGCCCCCACTGGTCGTTAATTGATTTAAAATTATCAAGATCAATAAATAGAACCGACATCTTAGAAGAAGAGGCCCTATTTTTCCTGTCAATTAATTCCCTATTGAATTCATTCATAAAAGAACGTCGATTCGGCAGGTTGGTTAATGTGTCATGAAAAGCTAAATGATATATTTTTTGTTCGAATATCTTCCTGAATCGAATATCACGCATGACAACGAGAATTAAATCATTTTTAGAGAAGGTTGATTTGTCAATGACACTAAAACTGGCCTCTATATCAATATAATCCCCTTTGTTATCGCGGATACGAATCTCAATATGTCTAACTGTTTTCTTCTTCTTGCAAAAAATCCTTATTTCCTTGTTAACCACCACCTGATCGTCTGGATGAACCATATCAAAAAAATTAAGTTGTCCGATGGTAGATAAATTATAGTTTAATTGAGTTTCAAAGGAAGGAGACGTATATTGAAACGAGCCGTCTACTTCAATGAGACTTATTAAATCTGTTGTATTTTCAGCAATCAATCTATATTTTTCGTTTTGTTCTTCTACTTGTTTTTGTTTCGCTATATCAGAGCTTATGGATTTGTCTACATAATGTAGGGTCCTATTCATGTCTTCCACTTGAGTAAACTCCTTTAAGGTCCACAATTACCTTAATTAAGCCTAAATTCTTATGGCAATGAAGGAATTGTGAGAATTCTAGATTGTTTTTATCGTAGCATTAAACATATTTATCGTCAATTCAAGACTCTTGAATTCAAGATATTTTTTTATCACAATGATAACACGAGTATTCATGTTTTACAGAATGTTCCCGTGGAAACATTTAAAGGCCTGCCTCCATTGAATACACACAGTACTCCACTAGGGCAGACCTAACATTATTCTTTTTCACCTTTGGTTTACTTCTCAATCAACGATTCATCTTAGCCCTATGAGTTTCCTCATTTAAAAAACTCTTTCACTATTTTCATTGAATTGTTTTCCAACACTATCCATTACCCATTTCGCTGTTGTTGTCTCAGCTTGTAACATTTCTTCTGGTGTACCTTCGAATATGAGTTGTCCGCCTTGTTTTCCTCCTCCTGGACCCAATTCGATTACCCAGTCGCTCGCCGCGATAAAATTTAGATTGTGTTCGATGATGATGACAGAATTACCTCTATTTACAAGATTTTGAAATACGTCTAAGAGTTTTTCATTATCTTCTGTATGCAGTCCTAAGGATGGCTCGTCTAATAGGTAGATTTGTCCTTCTTTTTGTAAGTGGCTTGCAAGTTTTAGACGTTGAATTTCTCCTCCACTTAGGGAACTTGTCGTCTGCCCTAAGGTTAGATACCCTAATCCTACTTCTTTTAGCGTATGCACTCTTTTTAAAATCTTTGGTATTGTAAAATAATGAATAGCCTCATCTATTGTTAATTCTAGTATCTCTACGATATTTTTATTTTGATAACGGTATGAAAGGGCCACGTCTGAGTATCTCGTACCGCCACATGTTTCACAAGGGATAGTCACCGGATCTGCAAATGCTACATCTGGAGCTATAATCCCTTTTCCTTTGCAGATAGGACATGCTCCTAAGGAATTAAAACTGAATAAACCTGGTGGTTGTCCTGTTTCTTTTGAAAGTATTACACGAATATCGTCCATTATTCCCATATATGTAGCGAGGGTCGAACGGGTAGAGATTCCAATGCTACCTTGTCCTACCATGATTGTTTCAGGATATTTGTTCGCGAACGCTTCCAACAGTAAGGAGCTTTTCCCTGAACCTGATACTCCACATACAGAGACTAAGACATTCTTAGGAATTTGTACGCTTATATTTTTTAAGTTATTGTTACTTGCTTTATTTATTGTAAAATAACTCTTTCTATCCCTTGGATTTTTGTTTATTTTTAGTTTGTGGTTTAGGGCTGTTGCGGTTGGAGAGTTTTTTAGTCCATCTACAGTTCCTTGATAAATAACTTCTCCTCCATTTACACCTGCTCCTGGTCCCATTTCAATTATTTGATCCGCTATTTTTATTACGGATAGATTGTGTTCAATTACGATTACAGTATTATATTGGCTTTTTAACCTTTTTAGCATCTGTATTAACATATCCACTTCTTCTGGATGGAGTCCTGCACTTGGTTCATCGAAAATGTATGTGATGTTATTTAGACTGCTCCCCAAATGACGAGCGATTTTTACCCTTTGAGCTTCGCCACTGGACAAGGTACCCATTTTTCTAGATAGACTCAAATATCCCAGTCCCATATCGACTAGTTGTTTTACATGTGGGATTGCTTGTTGTGCAATCGATTCTCCCATAGGATCTTTTATGTTCGTTAGCTCTTCTAGTAGTTCTGGAAGCTCTAAACGATCATAATCTGCAATATGTAAGCCATCTATTCTACATTCTAATACCTTTGGATTTAGGCCTGAACCTTGGCAGGTTGGGCATAAAGATTGTGTTGAGACTTCAAAAACATCCTCCTGGGATACTTCTTTTAGCTTTGAGATATCTCTATTGATATAAAGGCGCTTAAATCGAGGTAATAGCCCATCCCACTCATGATCTTGAGGTCCATTTTTTGTATGAAACGGCGCATAGACTTTTTCACCTTCCGGGGGACCATATAATAGCAGATGGAGTTTTTCTTCTGAATAGTCCTTGATAGGTTTATCTGGATCAAATAAACCACCGGTCATCATCCATCTACCTTGCCAACCAGAAGGTGATAATGGCTTAAATTTTACAGCATAGTCTCGAAGCGACTTATCGAAATCGATTATCTTGTTTAGGTCTGGCGCAATTACCTCCCCAAATCCACCACATTCAGGACATCTACCAAAGGAACTATGACTCGAAAAATCGGTGGCAGAACCGATTGATGGCTTTCCAATTCTCGAGAATAAAAGTCTAATTAAAGGATCAATATCCATATAGGTTCCTACTGTTGATCGGGAATTGCCCCCTATTTGTCGTTGTTCTACTACTACAACCGGGCTTAGGTTTTGCATAAGATCAGCGTGTGGTCTTTCATACCTTGGCATTTGATTTCTGACATAGAGAGGGTAATTCAACGTCATTTGTCTTCTACTTTCTTTCGCTAATGTATCAAATACAACTGAGCTCTTTCCAGAGCCTGAAAGACCAGTAAATACGATGATTTTTTCTTTTGGTATATGTAAATCTATATTTTTTAAATTATGTTCTTTAAGCCCTTTTAAAATGATTTCATCCTTTCTGTCTGACATTTGGTCCTCCTTTCTGATTTATCTACTCGTTTCTTTTCAGTTTACTACAAGTCTAGCCATAATTTCTTTTTCTAGTAACGTCTTACGTGTTACAGCTTTGTTAAAAAGCCCTTTCTACAAACCAGACTACTCCGAATGCTAAAATTGCGACCGAAGTTCCTGGAATCACCCATTTTATAGGTTTGAATGTCATTTGCTTCAACCACAGGAGAATTGGAAAGACCACTGAAACGATGATAAGCTGACCAATTTCAATACCGATATTGAAAGATAGTAGGGAAGTGACCAAATGGCTTCCATCAAGTCGCATTTCAGAGAGTATTCCTGCGAAACCGAATCCATGGATGAGTCCAAAACCAAAAGCAAGCCATGGCTGATGTTTTGAGTTAGGGTTAAAAATATTAATAAGTGCTACGTATATGATACTTAAAGCAATCGCTGACTCTACTAATCTACTAGGTAATTGCACAATATCTAGTGTTGCAAGTGCTAAGGTGATACTATGGGCAATTGTAAAAGCAGTGACCAAGGAGAAAATGTTTCGGATGTTCTTTGCTCCAAATAATAAGCTTATGACAAACAGAATATGATCATAACCTGTAAAAATATGTTCTAAGCCAAGTAATAGAAACTGCTTTGCAGATTGGATAAAAGTCACTTCTCCAATTTCGAGCTCTCTTGATTCGTATGACAGAACCGCTTCTTGTTGTTTTCCATTTAGTTTAATCGTTGCATAATTGGCATGACTTGGATCTGAATCATCTAGAAATATATTATAGTCTAAGACTAATTTTTCAGGTTTTTCATCTAGCTCATAGTTCAGGTCTATTACTGCAAACTGTCGCCCGTCAATCGTTTCAATATCAGATGCTTCAATGACTCCTTCCACTTTTACACTATCTGCATATAGATCAATATGTGAATTTATATATTCCTGAACGATTTCCGTTTCAAAAACTTGTTGACCGTCCATTTCTTTTTGCATGGAATGCCCGAGTTCTGTAAGATCAAGCTTCAGTTCATAATCGAGATTATTTCCATTCACATTAATGTGCGAGTACCCTTCACTGTTATTGGTATGAGCATAAGCTGAGGGAGATGGAAGTAAAGAGGTAATTGACATCATAATTAAAAAGAGTAAATATAGCTTTTTCATAAGATCCTCCATTTTTTGAATAGTATCGTTCTCTCGTGTTGAAAAAGGAAAAGACGAGGAGGCATTCGTCTCCTCGCCTTATTTTCTTTTTACCTATTTCGAAGTTTTGATAAACACCGGGTTAGAGTAGAACCAAAGGTCAGTCCACGGATTTTCTCCTCGAGGATCAATTTCAGGTTCTGTTTGTTGAGTATTTGTTCCACGTAAACGGATATAGCTGTCTTTATCAACATCTTTTAGTGTGTGGGTAATCTCGATATACTCACCTTTTTGCTTCCAGTCTTTCTTTGTGAAGGTTTTGACGACTTTCGTTGTCGCATTCGTTGCAGATGAACGATCTGCTACTTTTCCAGTAACCTCACCCATAATTAAGTCAACATGATCAACTGCTGGCTTATCGCCATTGGCGTTTGCAGCGTTTGGATCTTTAATACGTACCGTTACTGTTACATCTTTAGATTTTCCTGGTATCGTTAACGTTTCGCCGATAGTTGCTGAATTTCCTTTGGATTTCGCAAACCAAGGTGATTTTCCACCAGCTTGAACTTTTACGTCAAGTTCAGAGATGAGGTCGCCCGTTGTAACGAAAACATTTCCATTACGAATGCTCTCCATGATATCATCATAGTCTTTCTCTGCTTTTACATATGTTTTTGAGTATTCACCTGGCCAGAAGTCACCACCGCCATCGCGCCAGTTTACATGTGAATCAGAAGTAGCTGTAATCCACCAGTGTCTTCCTTCACCTAGCATAGAATCCCATAGTCCACCAACCTTTGCCGCCATTTGGTCAAATCCGCCCATTGTTGGATAGTTACCATATGAACCACGAGCACCATTAGGATCTTGAGAGCCATCCGGATTGATGGCTGTGGCCTGGTGACCCGGAGCGCCTTCCATACCGATAGAGATATTTGGTGCTATATCATTCCAATTACGAAACTCCTCTGGTGTATCTTGTCCCCATTGACCGTCACCTTTTGCTGAACGAGAAGGATGATGTGCAATATGAATTGGCTGCTCACTTTCGTCTAATTGTTTCATATAGTTAAGTGCTTCGATCATTGTAGACTCAGTATCTCTGCTGCCGTCATTTGGAAAAGGTTCACGCTTATTAAATTTGCTTTCAATATCATAGAGAATTTGTGACTCATTTTCTACTTTCGGAATCATTAGTGAACTATGGTCAGCAGCCGGTGTGTCAAACTCCATCCCATAGAATTGAAGAACTTCAGGAACAGCTTCACGGGATTTCAACAATTCAGGATATGCTTGCTCTAAGTTAACCTTAGAATGGTTAGGACCCCCATGATCGGTTGTCATTACCCAATCAAGTCCGTACTCCCTAGCCTTTTCCGCATTTTTCGAAATTGGATAAATGGCATCTCCAGCTCGGATAGGTGTCGGAGGATTTGTTGAATTGTCCCAGCCAACACTCCACTCACTATGTACGTGATGATCACCAGCAAGCCAAGTAGCGTTATTCTGTTTTACTTCTTCCTTTGAAAATTCCTTTGCTTCCACTTTATGACCATTTCCATCATTTAAAAAGGATTGGGTTGTAAAAGCTGTTGTAGCAAGAACCGTTGTTGCGATAATTGGAATTGCCTTCTTTACACGAGATCCCATTTTTCTACCTCCAAATTATTTATTTATTTAACGATTTAAATTATAGGCAGAAATTATGTTCGCTAGATTAATAGAATGTAAATACAATGTAAATATTTTTTATATTTAAACAATTGGGAAAATTGTACTAGGTAAAAAGAAATAGAAAAGTCTAGCTTTTAAAAAACAGGTAGAGCGAAAGTTTCAAAAAAAAGAGACCCCAACTATTGAGGTCAATTTGAATCTATTTTATTTACATAAGGAAGGACTGTCGTACTGAAATCAGCATAGCTGTCGAGGTGAAAGTCTGCCTCTATATCCGAATTATCAAAGGCAACTGTTTTAATTCCTAATTCTCTAGCCGGAATTAAGTCAAGTTCGCGGTCACCAATTACTAAATCAATCGGATAATCCTTCATCACATGTTGATAGGATGCTGCATGTGGTTTGCGGGCAAAGCCTTCTTCCTCGACCGAAACAACCACCTTAAAATAACGTAATAAATTAAACTTTTCCAGAAGGAACAGGGTAGACTCCTTGTCTCTGTGCGTGACGATAAAATTGTCATCGGCAACTTGTAAAACCTCTTTCACATGCTCAAAAGGCTGGCTGTTAAAAGAATACTGATTATATAATTTGATATATTCCTCACGCTTACTTTCATCAATTCCATAATGCTGAAAGGCCACTTTCGAGTTGACCTTGAGCCACTTCAGTACTTCATTAGGGTCCAAGTCTTTGCCGCTTAGATGGATAAACCCTTTGACCAATGCTGGATATGTATTGAATAATGTACCGTCAAAATCCCATAGAATATGAATGTGAATCCCTCTTTTCTCTTACATAATACCTACCTTTATAAAAATGAAACTGTATGAGGTTGTCCCAAATGCTAGGCTTTTGGGGATACCCTTTATTCTTTTTATTCACCTATTTCAGCAAACCTCTTTATTCTTTCACCGATTTGGTCACGAACACGTTGGAAAACAGCCCATTTTTCTTCCTCAGTTCCTTGAGCTTTTGCAGGGTCATCAAATCCCCAATGATCACGTTTTACATGAGGAGGTGTCATTGGGCATTTATCAGCTGCATCCCCACATAAAGTTACTACGAACTCAGCATTGTTAAGGATATCTGGGTCTATCATATCTGAAGTTTGGTCAGAAATATCAATACCAACTTCATTCATAGCTTTTACAGCATTCGGATTTAATCCATGTGCCTCAATACCCGCACTTTTAACTACCCATTCCTCACCTAAATACTTCTTTCCCCATCCTTCTGCCATTTGGCTTCTGCACGAGTTGCCTGTACATAAAAAGTAGATTGTTTTTTTTGACATCATGTATATCTCCTTTAAAGTTTATGAAATGATAAGTAACCAAATGTATAAGCCAACTAATGTGATGAATAACGTTGGAATCGTTAATATGATACCGGTTTTAAAGTAGGTTCCCCATGAAATTTTAACACCCTTTTGTGAAAGAACATGTAGCCATAATAAAGTGGCAAGAGAACCAATTGGGGTGATTTTTGGTCCTAAGTCTGAGCCAATGACATTAGCATAGACCAAGGCCTCTCTAATTACGCCACTTGTATTCGTATCCGCAATTGCAAGAGCATCAATCATAACAGTCGGCATGTTATTCATTAGAGACGAAAGAATCGCCGCGATAAATCCCATACCAATCGTTGCCGCAAATAATCCCTGATCAGCAGTAGCCTGGATAAGGTCAGCTAATAAATCTGTTAGTCCCACATTACGCAACCCATAAACGACTACGTACATACCAATTGAAAAAAACACGATTGCCCACGGAGCACCTTTTACAACAGTACGAGTATTTACGGCTGGACTTCTTCTAGCCATGAAGAGAAAGAAAATCGCTACGATGCTAGCGATTATAGATACAGGAATTTCTGTAAATTCACTTGCAAAGTATCCAATTAGAAGTATCCCTAATACAACCCATGATAAACGGAACATCTTCATATCTCGAATGGCTTCAACTGGCTTTTTCAATTGAGCCATATCATAATTCTTCGGTATACTCTTTCTGAAAAATAAATATAAAACGAAAATGCTGGCTGCTAATGAAAAGAAGTTTGGAACAATCATTCTTGAAGCAAACTCTGCAAAACCAATTCCAAAGAAATCTGCCGAAACAATGTTGACTAAGTTACTTACAACAAGTGGAAGAGATGTCGTATCTGCAATAAATCCACTAGCCATAATAAATGGGAAAACCATTTTTTCGTTGAAGTTTAGGTTTCGAACCATCGCCAATACGATTGGAGTTAAAATAAGTGCTGCTCCATCGTTGGCAAAGAACGCTGCAACTAATGCTCCTAATATCGAAACATACACAAACATTCGGACTCCATTTCCTTTTGCCGCTCTTGCCATATGTAGAGCTGACCATTCAAAGAATCCAATCTCATCTAGTATTAACGAAATGATAATAATAGCAACAAACGCTAAAGTTGCATTCCAAACAATCGATGTAACATCAATTACATCGTTAAAATCAACCACTCCTGCAAGTAAAGCTACGACTGCTCCACCGCAAGCGGACCAACCAATGGATAGGCCTTTGGGCTGCCAAATAACTAAAATAAGAGTTAGTAAAAAAATGACGGATGCTAAAACGACTGATGTCAATATATTCCCTCCAGTTACTCACACGAGATTCGTAATCCCTGTTGTTCTAGTTCTTGTAGTTTAAAATCTTGGCTAGGAAGATGCTCTACTAGATTTTGAATGAATGGATAATATTCACTTTCTTTGTTAAGGGAATAGATAATCCATTGTCCTCTTCTTGTTTCTCGTACGATTCCTGCATCTTTTAATTTACGTACATGTTGGCTTATTGCTGGTTGGCTTGTTTTGAAAATCTCAACAAATTCACATACACAACAATCATGATTATCTAAAATTTTCACCATCGTAAGACGAGTTTTATCCCCTAATAACTTAAGAATTGAGGCAGCTTTTTCTATTTCAATTCTTAACAGCTGCATAAAGAGCACCTCCTAAATTAAATATATAAACATTTGCTTATATAATATTTTACTTATATGTAGATTACAAGGATTTTTTTGTAATCATTTCTTAAT
>NZ_HE610987.1:325572-388988 GCF_000285535.1 Bacillus timonensis
TGGGTTGCAAACCATCGTATAGTTGCAACCCATCTGTTTTGTTTACTAATAAATTTCTGTTTATGTTAAAAGACCAATCTAATGCACAGACCGGTCAATAAATTTCAGCTACAACAAGTAGAGTCCTTTTTTATTATCTCTATATTAAACGGCGTAATTTTAGGTGTACAACAGGATTCAGATTCAAGTTGGATAATCGTAGTTTCGGTTGAACAACAATCAGAAACAATATTTGTTCTACATACACCTGTTTCAGGCAACTCTAAATGTACCTCTTCGGCTCCTTTCAAGTCTCCTGTTAGATATGCAACAATTGATCGAACTTGTTCATATCCCGTTGCAAGCAAGAATGTTGGAGCACGGCCATAGCTTTTCATCCCTACGATGTAAAAGTTCTTTTCAGGTTGCCTCAGTTCCTTTTCACCATGTGGTCTAACTGTTCCACAGCTGTGAAGATTAGGATCAATAAGTGGAGCTAGAGCTTCCACACTTTCAACGGCCGGGTCAAGATTTACCCTTATTTCATTTAAAAATGAGACATCGGGTCTAAATCCAGTACTTACAACAAGTTCATCAATATCATGGATTAAAGTTTCCTTAGTTCGTTGATAGCCTTTTACAGTGATTTTCCCATTTTCCTTTTGAAGGTTATTTATATAAAATGAGGGTATGACTTTTATCTGCTCTGAATCAACCAATTTTTGAATTCGGATGCCAAGCTCACCACGCGCTTCAAGACTATCATTCTCTTGACCACCATATGCTTCTTTCACATTTTGTTTCCTCATCGCCCAATATATTACAGTATTTGGATATTGTTCTTTTAACTTAGCTAGCTCAAGAAGTGCGTTAATTGCGGAATGACCACTTCCGATTACCATTACGTTTTTGTTTTTATAACGTTCTCTTATATTTTTCACTTCGGGTATTCCATAATATATCTGATTCTTCAAGGAGCGTTCTGCATTTGTCCAGATACCATTAGAAAGCGATGGGTTTGGGTTTTTCCAAGTTCCAGATGAATCAATTATAGCTTTAGCATCGAAGATTTTAGTATCTCCATCAATATCAACATATACCTCAAACGGGACTTCGTCTCTCTTTAAGCCCTTCAACTTATCTAAACCTTTTCTCGCGATACCCACTACATTTGCATTTAATTTAATATGCGCTTTCAATTCATTGAGTCGGCTTAAAGGGTAAAGGTAATCTTCTACTAACTCTTGACCTGTTGGCAAGGTAGTATCATTCGGGGACAACCAACCAGACTTCTCGAGTAACTCCCTTGAAGCTTTATCTATATTATATTGCCATGGAGAAAACATTTTCACATGTCCCCATTCTAAAATATTCGAACCAACAGACTTTCCTGCTTCAAACAAAATAAAACTTTCACCTTTTTGAACAAGATGAGCAGCTGCTGCAAGCCCAACAGGTCCACCACCAATTATCGCAACTGGAAGATTACGTTGTTTAGACATTTCCATTTTCTTTTTCCTCCTAAACGAACAATTTCTCCATGGCCATGACATCAATATATTGATCATCTATTTTTCCTTGTTTTTTAAATACGCCCACTTCCCGAAATCCTCTTTTTTTATATAACCCTTGACCTAGCTCATTGAACGGAAAGGTGAATAAGACAATTTTATGGAATGAGTTTTCCTTAGCAAGCTCCTCAATTGAAGAAAGTAAATTTCCTCCTACACCTCTGCCACGATACTCCCTTTTAACATAAACAGATAAATCAGCAACCCCATCATATGCCGACCGACTATTATACTGATTTAAACTTGCCCAACCTACAATCTCTCCCTCTATTTCGGCAATTAAGACCTTATAACGATCCGTATGACGCTGAAACCATTCAAGCATAAAAGCCTTATCTTTTATTGAGGTTTCCAAAGTCGCGATTCGATCTACAATTCCCTCATTATAAATGGAGAGAATACCTTCAACATCATTAATACATGCGATTCGAATTTTGAGATTACTCATTTCACTATATCTCTCCTAACAGTTCCGTTTTTCATTACTACTTCCGCAACATAATGATGATTTTGTCATCACCTCAGCAAGAAAGTTTACTGCACGTTGCGTTGTCTCACGTTCAAATTCAGTCATCTCACTAAAAATCTGATTCAAGAAACTATTCACCTGCTGATCAATACCTGTAGCGACCTTTTTCCCTTTTTCTGTTAACGACAAAACACTAACTCGCTTGTCTTCTGTAGAAGGTTCCTTACTTACAAGCTCCATTTTAATCAGAGTTTGAATTTGCCTACTAAATGTTGTAATTTCAATCCCAAGCAAATCTGCAACTTGTTGCATAGTTGGATTAGTATTTACGTCTATTTCGTAAAGGATATGACTTTGAACGGCAGATACATCAACCCCATCAACAGAACAGCAGGTTTTATTTAATAAACCAAAATTCCTTGTAATGGATTGAAATGATTTCCTCACAGAATAGCCCCCTTATTAGTTGTTAATTACAAGTAATAAAATACTGAATTTCCATAAATAGGTTTAAAATATAATTATTTTATAACATTATCACTTGATTATTACAAGTAATTAATTCGGATGTTTTATTTATTTTTGTGAAAATCAGCTATTCAAGTATTTGAAGGTTGAACATTTCTTCAGACTAAATACTACTGCTAAGAAAGTAATAAGATTATTTCAAATAGGTTTGTGAACTTACTTAATAAGACATACCTCCTTTTTCAATGAAAAAACACCGCCAGATTGGCGATGTGTAAGATTTATATTGGTTTTTCTGGGAGATATGTTCATAAACATCTCGTTCTTTTCTCTTTTAACTCATTCATTTCATAAACTCTTTTTCTACTTCAAAATATTGTTCAGAATATCGATTAAATTCTTTTATAGCTTCACCCATGTCTTGGGTACGTATATTTATATCATTTATCTGTTGAGTAAGGCTATCTATTCTAATTTTATCATCCTCAAATTGTTGATAAAATGTATTCTGTAATTCTAAACTTTCATTGTAGTCTTCAAAAAAGGAGTCTATCCGTTTCTTCCGTTCGTCCATAATCGTCACTAGATTTGTTGCTTGGTTCTTTTGATCCTCATCTTGTATCTTATTAATATTTTTCTTTATCTTTGACAACGTATGATAAGCTTTAGTGAAGTTTTCCTCTGCTTCCTTTACTAGCTGTTGTTGTTCTTTTATGAAAGTGAAGCCTTCTTCAACCTTCTGATTAATAATATCTTTATCATTTATAGTAAGATTTATCAATTCATTATATAGTGCCTGCGCATTTTTTCTAGTTTCATATAGTTCTAGTTGAGTAGCTGCAAATTTTTTTTCAAACTCTGCTGATTTCGCCATTATTTTATAGATTTTGGAAGCCTGTTTTTTATCGAACTGGCATCCTTTAAGAATCAAAATAAAACTCATAATAATCGCCAACGCAATTAGTATTCGTTTCTTCTTCAACCTAAGTTACCCCCTACTACTTTAGTTTACTGAATGGCACCGCCCTTTACATGAAAATGTCAATGGTGACATATCATTAGTCAATACTTTTGTTGTATAACCCTGTTCCTTAATATAGCTTAGTAGTTTGGGTAAATGTTTTACTGTCTCACGTGTATCATGAAGAAGGACTACTGGGGTTACACCTGATTGTTTCATTTTTTGTAAGGCTTGGATTGTATGTTGAACATAACGTTCATCATTTAGTTCCCAATCAAGACTATCTACATTCCAATCCCAAACCTTAAAATTATGTTGGTTTAGTACATAGCGCATATTTTCTGTTAAATAAGGAATACTTCCATAGGGTAGGCGGATAACTTCAGAACGCACACCTGTTACTTCTTCGAGTATCTCTTGATTTTTTACCATTTCTTCTGTTGGGGCAGCTTCGTTACTATAAATCTTATGTACATCATGTGTTATACCATGCAGTGCAAGTCCTAGGCCCTCCTCTTGCATACGTTTCACGACTTTTGGATGTTCTTTTATTTTTGGACCAATCATAAAAAATGTTGCTTCCATCTGATAATCATGTAAGATATCCAATAAGTCGTCTGAAACATTCGATGGGCCATCATCAAATGTAAGGTAAATCGCATTTTCCTGCTTATCTATCTTATTTTGCATAGCAATCTCTTTTTTTCTAGCAACTTCTCTTTTTTCATTTTCGCTTTCAACAATAGATTTACTTAACGTTGAATCAGCAAAAGCTACAACCGGCTCTACAGAAAACGGTATCATTTCCGTTGTATTTGCAATAGTAAGGTCATGTCCCTTCGCTGTTTTCTTTTGTTCGTCACCAATAAGTCCAGATAATAGCACAATGATGATGGTTAAGAGAACAGAAACTGCAATCTTCCCTCTTTTGTTTAACCTCCTACGTCTACGCACCTTATATCCCCCATTGCTAGATTGATATTTTTCTACAAATAGAATCATATATCTACAAAATTCGCATTCTACAATTACCATATCATAGATGATATGGTAATTAAAAGGAAATTTTGCGATAACTAGACAAATAAAATCAATTTTTTACACATAAAAAATCCTGTATCTAGACATTATGAAGAATTGACTTAAACAAACGAAGATGGCTATTTTAATAAATTGGTAGGAAAAAGGGACATAAATAGGGAATTACTCGATAGACATACTAAATAAAGGAGAGCTAGTTCATGAGTAAATCATTTATTGAACAAGTACATTATATTAGAATTCCGGTAAAAGATTTAGAGCAGTCTGCACAATGGTATAGAGACATATTAGGGCTTCAATTATTAACTATTACTGAGGGTCCATATGCCATTATAAAAGTTAATGAGGGACCCTTTTTACTTATCTTAGTTCCTACTGAAGATGATACATTTGCACATTTTACAATTGATACTGTTCCAGCCTTTAGCATTGGTTTTACTAGTCCAGAATTAACTAAATTCCATACACACCTTATTGAAAATGGTGTTCAGGTTGAGGATATTAAAGAAGATAACGGACATTCCTATTTCCACTTTTTTGATTTAAATGGCAATAAATTTCAAGTACACTGGTAAGCTTGTGAAAGGTCGCACTATCGTTGAATAAGAAGAAAAACACCGCTAAAATTTTTTGCGGTGTTTTTTGTATGTTATTTAGTTTGCGAGACGGGTTAATTTAAATTTTGTAATTCAAAACAGAACCCGTTACTGTTGACCCGTTTTTTCAAACGTTTAAAACTAGTGGAAAACACTTCACATTGGATGATAGTAATCACATTTAGTGTGATGCAGTAGTGTTTCTTATATAGGATTATTCATTCTCTAACACATAGCTATCAAGCAATTCACGCACTTCATCTGTTGACTTTGCGCTCATCAATTGATTTCGCAACTCACTAGCCCCTCGAAACCCCTTGACATAAATCTTAAAAAAGCGACGAAGTTGTCCCAAAGAACGTGTTTGTAAATGTGCATACTCATCAAAAAGGTCGAGATGCAATCTTAATAGATTAAGCAATTCCGTACTGCTATGTTCTTTCGGTTCCTTTTCAAAGGCAAACGGGTTTTTGAAAATACCGCGCCCAATCATAACCCCATCAACACCGTATTGATTTGCGAGTTGCAAGCCAGTTTGACGGTCAGGAATATCCCCATTAATCGTCAAAAGTGTATCTGGTGCAACCTCGTCACGAAGTTTCTTGATTTCCGGAATCAACTCCCAATGAGCATCAACTTTGCTCATTTCCTCTCTTGTCCGCAAATGAATCGATAAATTCACAATGTCTTGCTTCAATATATGTGTTAGCCATTCACGCCATTCATCTACATCCTTGTAACCAAGCCTTGTTTTTACACTGACGGGCAGTCCTCCCGCTTTTGCTGCTTGGATTATTTCAGCTGCAACTTCCGGACGACGGATGAGACCGCATCCCTTTCCGTCATCTACCACATTATCTACTGGACAGCCCATATTGATATCGATACCCCGATATCCTTGTTCAGCCATACCGATACTCATTTTCTGAAAGTTTTCAGGCTTATCACCCCATATATGAGCCACAATTGGTTGTTCATCTTCTGTATAAGTTAAACGCCCGCGCACACTTTGCTGCCCCTCTGGGTGACAATAACTGTCCGTATTTGTAAACTCCGTAAAAAACACATCAGGTCTCCCCGCTTTACTCACGACATGACGGAAAACAACATCTGTCACATCTTCCATTGGTGCAAGTATAAAAAATGGCTTTGGTAAATCACGCCAAAAATTGTCTATCATAGTCAAACTCAAACCTCTCTTTATGGGATACAAGGTAGTCTCAAAACTTTTTATAAATGTTCCTGCTTATTTAAAACATATACCATGCTTTAGTACCTTTTATCAAAGTTTAGTCAATTTTAAACACTAATAATATTTTCCATTCTTCTTTCCCATTTACTTAAGTAATGAATATTCCTCTTTCATCCAATGAAACAAGGAAACCTAACAGTACACTTTTACTATAATAGCTATAAATGTCTTGGTTGACAATTTCATTATCTTGGAAGACGTATATTATGTAGTCTCTAGGATTCTAAATCTTTTGATTATGAATTTTTTTATAAGAGAATACCAAAATTTCGAAATAAGAAATGTAGATAAAACTTTTCGTTTTTATTCTATTATTAAACTGTGTTCCTTTTTGTTTTTGAAGGATTGCTAAAAATTCAAAAAACCATCATGCTTGCATAACAAAAATATAGGGAACCCTATTCTTTTAGAGTTCCCTTACCTTACTATCATTCCCTGTACAATTACATATCTTTTTATTTATTCTTAAATTAATTTATTTCAGAGGAAAGGATCCATTCCTGACGCTCCAGTCCAGGATTAGAATCATTAAGTATTAAAACTCCTTCTTCTGAAATCTCAAGAACTTTGCCATTATGAACAGAGGAGATTGTAATGGTTCCATTATCATTATTCGCAATAATCCACCGCTGATTATTATAGCCAAGATAGTTGTACAACTGAATTCTATCTTGCCCTGTATCCAAATCCAGTGCTCTGCTTCCTTCTTTACGTATGGAATATGAACCGTGCTCATCACCTGTTGGAACTAAGGTCCAAATCGTTGCAATACCTGCATCGCCTATTGTCACTGGCTCACCGTTATCAGATTTTGCAGAATAAATTGCTTGACCTGTTGCTTTATTAGTAAAGCTTGTATAAGTTAAGTTTGCTTTGGATAAATTGCTTACATGAACATTCTGATATGACGCTTCCCCACCGAATACATTCACACCAAAATGGCCTTCTGCAAAGGATCCATCCTGCACATCTATGATTTTCTGACCATCCACGAAAATCTGGATGTGGGGGCCCTTCGCTTCAATTTTTACCTTATACACTTTGCCAGGTTGAATAAAAGCAGGAACCTTTTCAATAACCATACGCTCCTCAAATAAACCTTCAATTTTGTAAAAGAGTCGAAAAGCCTTCATATTGGGGTCAAGATTAAAGTAATAGCCACTTCTTCCATCTTCACTTGCCCGGAACAAAACGGATCCCGCTCCTCCGGATTCGCCCAGCATCATATCTGCTTCATACGTAAAATTCCCGCCAGTTTCCTGTGCCATATAGTTTGCATCACTTGTATGCGTACCTCGGATTCCACTTTCGGTAATAGTCCATTTTGCAGCAGTGAGGTCCGATTTCCAACCAGTAAGATTAGTGTAGAATTCTCCATCATACACCCTTACAACTACACTTTCTGAGGTCTTTCCATCCGGTGTTGAAGCTAATATTGTCGCCTCACCTTTACCTTGAGCCACTAATACTACTTTAGAATTCTGGGAGGAATCAATCTTCACTACATTTGAATTATTTGACTTCCATATAATGGGCTGAGTGCCCTTTCCGTTTCCATTTTTCACAGAAGCAAATAATGTTAACGAATCACCAATATTCAACTCTCTTTGATTTGAATCTATTACAATCCGAGTTTCCTTATCACTGTTTTGGTTCCAAGTGTTTGCAAATGAGTGTACTTTTAATGAAACAACCTTCACTTCCCCACCTTTTGTGTAGAAGTTCATATTACGACTTGAGGGATCCGGGAAAATCACTTCAGAAAAGACAATCTTTCCGTCATTCGCAAAGACTTCAACAGAGGAATCATCGACAAAGATATTTAATTTGATTCGCTTATTTTCTGGTGCTAAAGGTGCTTCTTGTAAAGTGGAAAATAATCTTGAAAAATCAGTTTCTCCTGATTCGGCACGTTCGACAAATAGTTTCTTTTCTCCCGTTCTGTACCCAATAACCGTTTTTTGATTAGCACCTTCACGAACTGTAAAACCAAATTCGGTTATGGTACTTGTGGTGGGAATTTCAACCTCTGCTTCTATTTCAAATGCACCCTCAGAGATTCCCTTCAACAAGTTTGCAGAGTTATTCGGGTTTATTACCTTGTTCTGTGTCTGAAATATAGTACTTTTGATTGACTGCAATTCTTTAATAGGAGCCTGTGCCAGTCTTATCCCATCATTTGTCTTTATTAACCTAACTTCTCTAGGAATGGTAAGTTCACCCTTCCAGCCAGAAGTTGGAAAAGCGAAAGGATAATCCCAGTTGGTCATCCATGCCAGCATTACACGACGGTTATCAGGCATATTGGAGAAGGACATTGATGCATAAAACTCTTTACCATAATCTGTTTTTAATACTTTACCTACTGGATTTTCATTCACAAATTTACCATCGGCAGTTAAGTGCCCTACAAAATACTCTGCATCTGAACCTTCTGTTTTCGGATTCGCACCTGTGCTGATCATTAAAACCCACTTTTTCTCTTCTGTACCTTCTACCTGAAGTTCAAAAAAGTCAGGGCACTCCCATACACCGCCACGAACATACTCACCATATCCAAAATTATCTGTGTGCTTCCAATTAATTAGGTTAGTAGAAGTAAAGAAGCGAATATGGTCTCCTCCCGATACAACCATTACCCATCGGTTATTTTCCTCATCTCGAACTACCTTAGGATCTCGGAAATCCCATCCACCTGGATCTTCTCCAGTTTTACCCGGATTTTCTATCACAAACGGACGATCCGTTGAATATTTCCAAGTACGTCCTTCATCCGTACTATAGGCAAGGCCTATACGTTGGTTCCCGTTGTATCTATCTGGATTAAAGGAAGTATAGTAGGCAATAAGACCTTTACCTCCAGAATTAGTGAACAATCCAGAATCATTATTAAGGTCTGCAACAGCCGAACCAGACCAAACATGCCCGTAATCATTCCACGGTAAAGCAATAGGGAGCCGCTTCCAATTTACTAAATCTTTACTTACAGCATGGGCCCAAGTTCCTCCGTCTTGATGGAACAAATGATACTCACCTTCGTAATAGACTAGACCATTTGGATCACTTACAGAGCCGCGAGCTGGAGTATAATGATAATCGGGCCTATATTTTTCATTGTAATAGTTTGATAGTGGAACAAAATATACGTCCTGGAAACTAGCAGATCCTGATGTAACGGTAAATCCTACAAAGCCAGACTTGTTTTCATCATCTGTCAATTTAATAGCCGCATCTGAAAAGCCATCAACATAAAGTTCGATTTGTTCTCCGTTTGTTTTAATTTCAAGATGGTGTTTAGTACCATCTCCGGTTTTATAGGTGCGGTCAGATGTTTTGAGAACTGTACCGTCAGCCTTTTTCAATTGAGCTCTAACTTTATTTCCCTCTTTAATGAGTGCAGCCAAATAACCAGTGGTTCCCTGTTCATTTGTTCGAAATGCTAGTGCTGCTTCCGATTGATTTTGATTGAAAGATATATTTCCTTCAAGAACAAAATCATTTGCATCTTTACTGTAGATTAGCTTGGCTTCCATATTATTATCAAAGATTCCCTTTAGGCCACTTATAGATGGCTCCCATTTTCCTTTTTTATATTGAGATATACCAAGATTTGTTGCTAGTTCGCTAATTTTTACATTTTGGAACAAAGCGGAACCGTCCCAGACGTTAAGTCCAAGAAAACCTTTACTATACAAATCAATATTTACATCAATAACAGGAGTGAATCTATTTTCCCAATAAACCTTGATATTATCCTCTACCACCTTTACCTTCAAATGATAGATTTGACCTTCGCGTAATGTTACGTGGAATTCTTCTTTTAATCTACTATCGTCACGAGCGTCACGAAGTCGAATGATACCAGCATTTGGAACAATTTGCAGCATATAAGAATCCCATCCATCTTCACTAGAACGGAACACTAAAGTAGCATCCGCATTCTTATCCATTACTTTAATATCTGACTCATAAATAAAGTCCTCTGACATAACCTCTGATATTGCCATGACATTTTCTTTAGGTTCTGAAGTAAGCAAAAGTCCCTGTTCTGTATCTTCTAATGTTCCTTTTCCTTTTACTTGCCATTCTTTAATATTTGTAGAGGCTTTAGTTATGCTATTAATTGTCGGACCCTCCCCTGTTTCATTTATTTCAGTAGCCCATCCTGTCAACGGATAGACGAACAAGGAAGACAAAGATGTAATAAAGAGCAAAGTTGACAAAATTACATTAAAAAATCTTCTCAAATTAGGCTTCATCTCCTACCCTCTCTTCAATAGTTTTTCAACATCTTATTTTTCGAGTACTCTTATCCTTATTACCTTTGTTATCCCACTTACTTTGTCTTTTACTTCTATACTACTAACACCTGTTTTAATTGCTTTTATCATGATACTGGAGTCATTTAATTGTGTACTTTCAAGACTATCTTGATTTTTAGACGTCCAGATTAATTTAGCATCCCTCTTAACCCAATCGGGCTTTAATTTTGCTTGAATCGTTTTACTTTCTCCTACTTTCAATGTTACATATTCTTCACTTAAGACAATGCGCTCAACCTCATGTTCCTTTGGACGTTCTCGCCATGTTGAATACAAATGATAGAAATCTAGTGAAGTAACATTTATTTTCCCGCCTTTAGAATAAAGTTCAATTTTATCGCTAGTTGGCTTTGAGTAAATCAGATTCGTGAAAGTATATTCTCCATCATTAACAAATACTTCAATGGATGATTCATCAACAAAACCTCTTATTTTTAGTTGATTATTTTTAGAAGAATAATTTGTATTATATCTTGTACCAAATTGGAAGAACTCACCATTGCGGTCAAGCAATATTTCTAATCCTGAGCGCGACCTATCTAAAAAAAGTTGTCCATCTAGAGTATTATAGCCAAATACCGTCTCCTCCTCTTTTGATTGACGAAGACGAATTCCAAATTCCTCGACATCCTCCCATTCAATTATTGCTTCAAATTCAAAAGACGTACCGGAAAATTCATTTAATAGATGCTCTCCCTCAACTTCAATGGACTCCACAGTGGTGTGATCAACCCTTAAACTTTCAATTTCATTTATTGGTTGTTGAAAGAGCTTAATACTGCCCCCTTCAACAGTCTTTAGGGATAGTTGACGCGGAATAGACATAGAGCCCATCCAAGGATTTGTAGGTGACTGGTATGGATACCTCCAGTTTGACATCCATCCTAACCACAATTTACGACCATCATCTTTAGGGATATCGGAAAATGATTGGGCCGCATAAAAGTCTTGACCAAAGTCTGTTGTTAAAACTGTTTCAGGAGGATTATCATTTACAAATTGGGTCCCATCAAATTCCCCAATAAAATATTGAGCTGTAGAACCGTTTGTTTCATCATTATCGCCAATACTTACTTGAAGCACCCATTTCTTATTGTTTTTATCACCATCAACAGGTAATTGGAATAAATCTGGACATTCCCAAACAGCTGCGTGTAATCCCTCATTCTCACCAAATTGGCTTTGAAATTTCCAATCAATAAGATTATCAGAATTAAAGAATGATACACTTTGATTTGTTGATACTACCATTACCCATTTCTTTGTTTCCTCATGCCAAAACACTTTAGGGTCACGAAAATCCTTAATACCGGGGTTTGATATGACAGGATTCCCTTCATATCGCTCCCACGTTCTTCCGTTATCTTGGCTATAGGCAATACTTTGTGCTTCTCCACCCTCTGTATTTGTATAAATTGCTACTAAACCAGCTTTACCACCAAAGAAACCAGTTGAATCTTTCCAATCAACAACAGCACTCCCGGATAAAGCTTGTCCAAGGGTATCATGCTCTAATGCGACAGGTAAGTGCTCCCAATGAAGCAAATCTTTACTTACCGCATGAGCCCAGTTACCATTTTTTTGATGGAATAGATGGTACTCTCCTTCAAAATATATTAATCCGTTAGGATCGGCTAAATTCCCTGTTGGAGTTGAAAAATGGTACTGTGGACGATATAGTTCTGTATAATAATCAGAAGTGGCAGCTTTCATATTATCAGGTCTCAATGCATCCAAATTCTTTCCAACCTCTCGATTTTGATATATTAAATAAATTACTATTAATAACAAAATAGTTCCGAAAACTGCGAGTAGTTTTTTCATTGTTGCCTGTTACTACCTTCCTTTTAAAAAGTTTTGAAAGACCATCAACCTTCAACTAATTTTGATTAATAAATTGCTGAAATCAACAATTAGACTTTGCTAGCTATAAATTCCTTTATTTCATCCCTTGTTGGCATGGACGGAATAGCCCCTTTTCTCTGTGCAACATAGGCTCCCATTGCATTTCCAAAACGTAAAATTTGCTCTATCTTTTCTTGCTTTACTTCCTCTTCTAATAAATCATTATTTAATAGTTGAAATAAGACCCCCGCAAAAAATGCGTCACCACACCCTGTTGTATCAACTGCCTTCACAGAAAAACCTGGTACAAACACTAACCCATTTTTGTTATATGCATAACTTCCTTGGTCTCCTAATGTAACAAAAAGAAGAGAAAGGTGATATTGTTCATAAATTTGTTTAGCCCCAATAGCAATGTCTTTTGTACCTGTTAAAAATTCCAATTCCTCCTCTGAAACCTTGACTATATCTGCATAATTCATAATTAATTCTATTTCCTGTTTTGCAAGGTCTAGACTATCCCATAGAGGTAGCCGTAAATTAACATCTAAAGAAATAACCACATTATGTTGTTTTGCATAATTTAATGCTGTTAATGTAGCCTCTCTTGAAGGGTCATTCGTCATAGATATTGAGCCCACATGAAAAATACGAGATTCAGAGATCAGACGAAGATCTATTTCCTCCTTCGCGAGCATCATATCTGCTCCTGGTCGTCTATAAAAAGAAAATGATCGATCTCCTTTTTCATTAATATGAACAAATGCAAGTGTTGTATTGATATTTGAAAAAACTATTCCATTTGTATGTACACCCTTTGATTGCAAGGTGGACACTAAAAAGTGACCGAAACTGTCATTGCCAACACTGCCAATAAATTCTGTTTCCATTCCTAAACATGCCAAAGAAACTAAAACATTTCCCGGAGCCCCCCCCGGATTGGCTTCAAAAACTGGATTTCCCTGTTTGTTTAAACCATTGGGAGTAAAATCAATTAGTATTTCTCCTAACGCGGATACATCTTTCATCACCAGACACCTACTTACCTTTATTATTCTCGATTTAACTAATTACAGTTTTTTATAAAAAAGTAGCCAGAGGGTAGTTAACTACATACTTCCTCTGGCTGTTAAGATACACTTCTTAAATTATTGAAGGAATTGAAATTTTTCCATGAACTACTTTTACCTTACCCTCAGATGCGAAGAGTGAAATTCCTTCACATGCTTTATCAGGGTAGACTAAACTCGTTAATGCCTTCGCTCCTTCGTTAATAAATAATTCAACCGAAGAAGAATCAATAATAACTCGGAGCTGTATTCTTTTTGATTCATTTAGTTTTAACATTTGAGGCCTGAAGAAATTATCGGAAAAGTCTACTTTCCCAGAATGTTTACGTTCTAAAGTTAAAGCATTATCTATTGAATTGATGCAAATCGTTGTATATTGTGCTTCCGTGTGATGTATTGTTATCCCATACTGGATAGCATTATTGTTTTCAAATATTAGTTCAATCTCTGCATATTCTGCATCAACCTCAAAGTTGTCTGTACCATTAGTGCCTATGGTGACACCCTTTATTTCTGTTTTATTAGTAAAGTACTTGTCTAATTCACTTACAACTTTTTGTACTATTTCAAAATTCCCATGTGTTTCTCGTAGCTTTAGTTCTCTGGGCAGTGTCATCTGACTTCTCCATCCATCAGTTGGAACTTGATTTGCATACCGCCAGTTACTCATCCACCCAAGATAAATTCTTCTCCCATCTTCTTTTGGAACATTTGAAAAACTAACACCTGCATAATTGTCTTTTCCATAGTCCAGCCATTTTACATCATCATGTTCTGCTACAAAATTTTTCCCATCAAAAGACCCCACAAAGTATTGGGTACGTGAACCAGAATCAAATCTAGGATTGTCTCCAATACTGACGATGAGTACCCATTTCTTACGATTTGAATGTTCTACCGTTAATTCAAATAAGTCTGGACATTCCCATACCCCATCGTGGGATCCGATACCTTCACCAAATTCACTTTCAAACTGCCAATCTGTAAGATTAGGAGATGAATATATTGATATGGTTTGTTCTGTTGCTAGTACCATGACCCATTTACTACTTTCCTCATGCCAAAATACTTTTGGATCTCTAAAATCAACCTTCGTTGGGTGAGTTAATACTGGGTTCCCATCATACTTGATCCAAGTTCTCCCTTTGTCATAGCTATATGCTAAGCTTTGTGATTGTTCTGGAGGATTATGTGTTTCATCCTCCAAGTGGTGAGTAAAAATAGCTACCAACCCAGGTTCATTTGGGAAGAAACCAGAGGTGTTGTTCCAATCAACGATAGCACTTCCCGAAAAAATAGTTCCATGCTCGTCTGGAGAAAGGGCTATCTCTAATTCCTCCCACTTAATTAGATCCTTACTAACTGCGTGGCCCCAGTGCATGGGGCCCCAAATACTATCATTCGGATTATGTTGAAAAAATAAATGGTATTCACCTTTGAAATATACTAAACCATTCGGATCATTCATCCAATTTCTCTTAGGAGAAAAGTGCAATGCTGGTCTATATTTTTCAAGTTTAGTAGTCTTCAATCCCTTACCTCCTATTAATTAACAGTTCTGTCATATCCATCCTGTTTAATTTGCAACCATGTACTTAATCCAAGTCTTTCAAGTTCTGCTAAATATTCATCCCACTCTGCATCAATGTTTCCATTCGTCATCCATTCAGCACGTTTTCTGTTTACATATGCAAATAAATCAGTCTCAATCTTTGATTTTTCATCAGCCTCTTCCAATGAGAAGAATACTGGCGGATAAAAATTCTCACTTTTTATATGTGGCACAATTACGTCCTTCAATAAATCTAGTCTCCATGCAGCATCATCTGGTTTTGTTGTATATTTACCGTAATACTCATCAAGGATTGCTAATGGACCAGCTACACTAGTTTTTTCTCTTAGTTCGACTGGAGCAGTTCCTTCTAATGGTAAGTGTTTCAACATACCTGCAGCTTCATCAAATTCAAAGATATTTTGCTGTTCTGAATCACCATAAGTACCCCAGTTATTTTGAACTGATTGTAGTGGTTCATATAATTTATCAATCCACTTTGCTGTTAATTCTAAGTTTTTATTTGAACTTGTTATTACCATTCGTCCACGATCAAGTCCAAAGCCATTTGTTTGCGCTACATTAACCTCTCCAGAAGGTCCTGCTAGCGGAGGCATTACATCGTATGAATCATTCATCCCCGTTATATTTCCTTTGTCCCAAGTGAAATATAGTCCATATTTGTGGTCCTTACCCTTTGCAACATATTTGTTCCAATCGTGTTCAAATGCTTCAACATCGATCAATCCTAATTCGTGTAATTCATTAAAGAATTTCATTCCTTCTTTGTATCCTTCTTGTGCAGCTGTAAACACAACTTCTCCATCATCTGTTACAACTGTATGATCCCAGTTGTCGCCTAAACCAAATGAAGCAAATAAGAAAGCTGGATCCTCTCCACCATGGTTAATAATAAATGAAAGTGGAATCTCATCGGCTTCACCATTACCGTTTGGATCCTGCGTCTTGAAAGCAATTAATACTTCTTTTAATTCCTCAGTTGTTTTTGGCATTTCCAAACCTAAGTTATTTAACCACTCAACGTTAATCCAAGGAAGATCATCAACCACTTGTATACGCTCTTTTCCACTACCTAATTCTTCAATCCATGGAAAACTATAAATATGACCGTCTGGCGCTGTGATCATTGATCTGTATTCTGGTGCTTCTTCAAGAACCTTTTGTAAGTTAGGCATATATTGTTCAATAAGATCCTCAACAGGTACAATTGTTCCATCTTTTGCATATTTTAATAGATCGTAATCACTAAACGCCGCATCCATGATAGCATCTGGTAATTCACCACTTGCTAGTGCCAAGTTTCTTTTTTCGATAAATTGGTCCTTTGTGTAATTTTTCCAATCAATTTGAACTCCAGTTTCTTCTTCCAATCTCTGATAGATTAATTTCTCATTTGGATCAGTAGGTGCCAAAGCAGAACTTTGGGTCATAAAGTGAAGTGTAACTTTCTCTTCGAGTGGGAAATTAATGTCCTTTAACCCCAGATCCTCTGACGAAGAACTTTTACTACTTTTCCCGCCGACACATCCTGAAAGCACTACACTAAAAGCCAGGAAAACTACCAATAGCTTGTAAAACTTTTTCATAAATAACCCCTCCATTTATCTTTTTTATTTTAATGACCCTACCATTACACCTTTTTCAAAATACTTCTGGAAGAATGGATACATAATTAGCAATGGTAAGCTTGAAACAACGATTGATGCATATTTGATTTTTTCTGCAAGTTTACTTAATTCTGCCATTGCAAGTTGGTCACTAATCATGCCTGGTTGAACTTGGTTTTGAATAAGGATAGAACGTAAAACTAGTTGTAATGGATGTAGTTCTTGGTCCTCTAAATAGATCATTGCATCAAAATAGGAATTCCACTGACCAACAAAGGCATATAAAGCTAAGACAAATATGATAGGCTTGGACAATGGCAACACTATTTTTAAAAAGATTTTCAACTCTGAAGCACCATCAATTTTAGCTGCTTCAAAAAGCTCTTTTGGTAAGCTCTTAAAAAATGTTCTAGCTAAAATAATATTCCAAACACTAATCGCACCCGGAAGGATAATGGCCCATATCGTATTTAACATTCCTAAATCCTTTACTACTAAGTAGGTCGGAATTAACCCACCGCTAAAGAACATTGTAATTAGGAAAAATACCATGATTACATTTTTCCCTCTAAAACCATCAAGCGATAACGGGTATGCTGCAAATATCGTTACTAGAATTGTAACAAGCGTAAATCCTACTGAATAAACGATGGAATTAATAAATCCTTTTATCATTAAGTCATCTTGAAAAATCCTTTTATACCCTTCCAGGCTCCAATCATTTGGATTTAATGAAAATCCCCTACTAAGTAATACATTTGGATCCAGGAAAGAGGCTAAAAGAATATAAAGTAACGGTAATAAAACTACTAAAACGAGTAGTATTAAAACAATTTTGTTACTAAAAAGAAGGAATCGATCTCCTTTAGTATGATTTTTCATCTGCTATTCACCCCCTGTTAATATAAACCTTCACCTTCATTTAATTTTTTCACAACAAAGTTGACGAAAACTAGTAAGATTACATTAATAACGGAGTTAAACAATCCTACTGCAGTTGAATAGGCATAATCACCTGCTTGCAATCCAACTTTATATACATAGGTTGGCAAGATTTCAGAAGTTGGTATGTTCATAGCTGTTTGCATGAGGTAAGCCTTTTCAAATCCAATTGCCATTATTCCACCTGCTCCTAGAATAAATAAAACAGCCATTAATGGTTTTAATGTTGGAAGATCAATATGTCTAATCCTTTGTAAAAGTGTTGCTCCATCAATGGTAGCAGCATCATGCAGTTGAGGATCAACGTTTGCGAGAGCGGCCACATATATAATGGAAGACCAACCAGCTGCTTGCCAAATCCCAGATACAATATAAACCGATCGAAAATATTCCGGATCAGTCATAAAAGAAACTGGTTCGTTAAAAAATATTGATAATAATGCGTTAATGGGTCCTGTAGGTGAAAGAAAGATAAACAACATCCCAGTAATAACAACGACGGAAATAAAATTTGGGGCATACAAGATTAGTTGAATATTTTTCTTTATTGCTGCTCTTCTTACCTGATTAAGACTTAAAGCTAAAATAATTGGAACTGGGAAACCTAAAATCAAACCGTAAACGCTTAACTTAAGCGTATTCATAAAAATCTCCGCAAAATTTGGGGATGTCAAAAAGTCCTTAAAATGCTCAAAGCCTACCCAATCACTCCCCAGAATTCCCTTCATTGGACTAAAATCTTTAAATGCGATAATAGCCCCATACATCGGTACATATTTAAAAACTATCGTTAGTAAAATAGCAGGAACTAAAAACAAATAAAGGGTATAGTTACGTTTGAAATAATGTAAAAAGCTCTCCCTCTTTTTATTCTGGACTTTTACTAACTTTAGAGAATCCGAGATTTTCTCTCTTTTATTCTCTTTATCTTTTGTAATTGGCAATCCCATAAAAGAATATCCCCCCTAAACTAGAATACTTAAGGTGCTCTATTGTGTTAACCGCTTTCACACTATTCCCCAACTGGTTTTGTATGTATATGTCAACCGGTTGATATAATATATATTAATTTGTTTTATTTTATATGTCAACCGCTTGACCTATTTTTTTAAAAAATAAATCTACTCAATAAATTTGAGTAGATTTATGCTGTACCGTTATTAAGTAACTGAACGGGTAAAACAATCTCCATGATCTCTTCCATTGGGTCTTCATTAATCTGATCAATTAAATTTAATACCGAGGTTTTAGCAATTTCTTTAATTGGCTGTCTGATAGTAGTTAGCTGTGGTAACAAACTCATAACGGTTTGAGATCCATCGTAACCAACAACTTTTAATTGATCTGGTACATTAATATTCAACTCATTTGCTACTTTTAAACAGGTTGCAGCCATTAAATCATCACTTGCAAAAATCCCATCTGTATCTGGATGTTCTTCAAAAATCCTTCTAATTGTTACTGCAGTTGCTTCTTCGTTAAATAAATCTGTTATTTCATAGGTTATTGGACTTTTCACCAAGTCTTCATATGCTTTTCTTCTCTTCTGAGCAGGGGTTTCTAATTCTGCAGGTCCGTTTATATGAATAATTGATTTACAGCCTTGATTAATTAAGTGTTGTACTGCTAACTTGCCACCTTCATAGTTATCAGATCCAACCACCGGGATTCCAGGAGATAAATAGTGATCTATGGCAACGATGGGTAGTTTAGGATTTCTATACGCCTCTATCCCCCTGTTATAAGAACAAACTATCATTCCATCGACTTGATGCCTAATTAACATCGATGCGTAAGATTTTTCCTTATCCAATTGCCCAAGACTATTGCACAGAATAATTTTGAATCCATGATTTGCACTTTCATTTTCGATATATAATGCTAATTCACTAAAAAAAGGATTATTGATTGTGGGTAATATTAGTCCAATAAAATTAGTCCTTTGTTTAAATAGAGATCGTGCAATATCATTAGGGTAATAATTTAATTCCTGAATTGCATTTTCTACTTTTTGTCTGGTTTTTTCACTAATATATCCTCTATTATTAAGAACCCTTGAAACAGTAGTTGGTGAAACACCTGCTAGTTTTGCTACATCTTCTAATTTTGCTTTCATTTAGACCACCAATATAGTATTTTTAACGGTTACTCATTTATGTCAACCGCTTTCATAAACATATTATCATGATAATTGGTTTATTGCATCTTTTTAACATTACAATTTCTGGTTTCCCATCATTTGGCTCAGTACTACCCCTGCTTCGTCTAATAAACTGCCTTTAACTCTAGTGACCGTTAAAATATAACTTATATTCTATTAAACCTAAACCATACATTTACATAGACTCCTGAAGAGAAGTATTAAGAAATTTTACTATTTAATTTACAAGGTACTTCATCCCCTAGTCCCGAAAACCCTAGCTAAGCAACCACTTCAACATTCTTGGCAACACATAAGTGCTAGCGTTACTAATAAATTATCACCCAAAAAGTGCTCGAAAAAATGATTCTTCGAGCGTTTAAAACAGTATACTATCCTCCACTATTAAATTAAGGTTTACTCAACAATATTACTAATTTCCTTTACAACTTTAGCAGGTACTCCTGCAACAACCGTATTTTCTGGGACATCCTTAGTGACAACTGCTCCTGCCGCCACAACAGAGTTATTTCCAATCATTACACCAGGTATAATTGTTGCGTTAGACCCAATCCACACATTTTCACCTATAACGACCGGAGAAGGATAGGTCGTGTTTCTAGTTTCCAAAGGTAACCCATGATTTAGTGTTGCAATCGTAACATTCATACCGATCATTGTACCGTCTCCTATTGTAATTCCGCCTCTGTCTTGGAATGAACATCCGGTGTTTAAAAACACGTTTTTTCCAATCGTAATGTTTTTACCGAAGTCTGTATAGAATGGCGGAAAACACATAAAAGACGAATCAACCTTGTTACCTGTCAGTTCACTAAAAATCTCTACTATTTCTTCTTTGGAGTGATAGGCAGTATTCAATTCCATTGTTATTCTTTGAGCTTCATAACTACATTGAGTTAACAGCCCATGTAATTCTTTATCCTCACCAAAAATTGGATTACCTTTCTTACAAAAATCTATAAATTCTTTCATGTCCATTATTAAAAGTCACCTATCCTTTTAAGCTACTAATTAATGAAGAGGAAAATGCGACAAAACTATACACGAATTCCTCTTCAGAGCCTCGATGAAGAGCATACCTCAACAAAACTAGGCACGAAACCCTCTTCATTGCCTCGATGAAGGGCATAACGCAACAAAACTATGCTCGAATTCCTCTTCATTGCCTCGATGAAGAGCATGTCGCAACAAAACTATGCTCGAATTCCCCTTCATTGCCTCGATGAAGAGGATACCTCAACAAAACTATGCTCGAATTCCCTTTCATTGCCTCGATGAAGGGCATAACACAACAAAACTGAGCACAAATTCCCCTTCATTGCCTCAATGAATAGGATAACGCAACTGAACTATGCTCGAATTCCTCTTCATTGCCTCGATGAAGGGCATAACGCAACAAAACTATGCTCGAATTCCTCTTCATTGCCTCGATGAAGGGCATAACGCAACAAAACTATGCTCGAATTCCTCTTCATTGCCTCGATGAAGGGCATAACGCAACAGAACTATGCTCGAATTCCTCTTCATTGCCTCAATGAAGAGGATAACGCAACAGAACTAGACTCGAATTCCCTTTCATTGCCTCAATGAAGAGGATAACGCAACAGAACTATGCTCGAATTCCTCTTCATTGCCTCGATGAAGAGCATAACGCAACTGAACTATGCTCGAATTCCTCTTCATTGCCTCGATGAAGAGCATAACGCAACTGAACTATGCCTGAATTCCTCTTCATTGCCTCTATGAAGAGGATAACGCAACTGAACTATGCTCGAATTCCCCTTCATTGCCTCGATGAAGAGGATACCTCAACAGAACTATGCTCGAATTCCTCTTCATTGCCTCGATGAAGAGGATAACGCAACAGAACTATGCTCGAATTCCCTTTCATTGCCTCGATGAAGGGCATAACGCAACAAAACTATGCTCGAATTCCCTTTCATTGCCTCGATGAAGAGCATAACGCAACAAAACTGAGCACAAATTCCCCTTCATTGCCTCGATGAGGAGGATAACGCAACAGAACTATGCCTGAATTCCCACAAAAACAATAAAATAGAGATTCCTAATTAAATAAGTAACTAGAGTTGGTCATTTTCATAAGTAAGTCCGCCCCATCTTGGAGCGGACTGTTTTTCGTTATGTATTTTTTAAGGACTGATACAGTCTCAAGAATCCCTACTGAAATATTGATGTTGAAACATACACATTCTTATTGCATTATGATACTCTCCGCCGACAAAAAACTCATCGATTAATTCACCTTCAAACTGAAAACCAAGTTTTTTATAAATATGAATTGCTTTTTCATTCGTTTTATCGACGATTAAATATAATTTATACATATTTAGTACAGAAAACGCATAGTCCATTGCGAGGTAAGTCGCAGACTTTGCATATCCATTTCCCTGATGTTTCGGATCAATAATAATTTGGAATTCAGCCCTACGATGAATATAATCAATCTCAACTAATTCGACTAGCCCCACCATTTCATCGCCTTTTTGTACAATAAATCTTCGTTCACCCTGATCGTGAATATGCTTATCATATAAATCCTGCAATTCAACAAATGATTCATATGGCTCTTCAAACCAATAGGACATTATGTTTGCATTAATATTTAATTTATGGACAAATACTAGGTCCACTCTTTCTAAAGGCCTTAATTTTACTTCGTTCATACCTTTTCATCCTCCGAATCTTGCATTTAATCCTGATAAAAGAAAGTCTTCCCTTTTCTGCCGTTTTTTTCACATACTAGTGTGGGCATCGGAAATATTTATTCTATAGAAAATTGGTCCTGGATCGTATTTTTACAAACACAAAAAAGCAGTTGGTATAGATTTTTTCTATATCAGCTGCTTTTCTATTATACCAATTCCAACCAAGCGACCGCTTTAGCCAGTCACTGGGCTCGTATTTAGTGATGAGTGACGTAAATGTGACATTCCCAGTTATTCTTACTTTTGGCTACCGTTACATACGCTTTAATGCACCATTAGGCTGTGCTAACTCTTGATCTGTTATCTGATTCATTTTACAAAAATGTCCAAAAAATTGTTGTGCAAGCTCGCGTTCCTTTGAGTCACTTTTCAACGAAACGATATCTCTTAAAATTTGAGCCATCCATGAATTATCAAAATAGCGGTGTTTACCTGTATTCCATGTGACTTTGTGAGGGAACTTTTCATTCACATAATAGTTCCAGAAAAGCATCTGATTCGATTCCTGTTCTGTTAATTTGATTCTGTATTTTGAATGTGCAGGAATATATCCATCTTCGCAAACCTTACCGATAAACTCTTCATTCACCATATACACACCTAAGATACGTCTGTCTTTTTCTTGCATGCCGGGTTCTACTGCTGTTAACACAACAGCACTATTTTGGTGCAAGCGGATGGGTTTGTTTGGCTTCCCCTTGTTAATACCACTTTTTATTACGCCTGAAAAAACCTTCCACTCTGAAAAAGAACGACTCTGTTCTTCTGTGTCACACCAAAAAACCATCTGTGATTCAGGATGAAGTTTATGGTTTTTGACAAGTTTTTCATATTCCAAGCGAAGTTCGTATTTTTTTCGTTGAAGTTTCTTTTCCTCTTCTTTCTTTAATTCTTCCTCTTTTCGTTCCATTTCCTTTTCTTGTATCATTTTTTCAAGTGAATTCGCTATACTTTTATCGTGAAGTTTTAAGTGCTTTTCAAATACATCCGGGAAAACGAACTTTTTATTTTCAGATTCAAAATGTATTTCAATACTAGAATCATTTTGTTCAACTATACTACCCATGCCAAAACGCTTGTGTGTAACTTTCTTATTGATTAAATTCATTATTCTAGTCCTCCTTGTAGGATAAAAACACGATAATTTTATTCAACGTACTTACCTTTAAAGCCCACACAACTGTTTGAATTTTCACTTTGGCTTAAGGTGATTGAAAAAATTAATTGTAAGACTATCGTAACACTTTTTTGAAACTTTCACAAACTTTCTTGTTGACAGCCTATTTTATTGTGAGGTAAAATAAAATTTTATTCTCTGCATGTCCATTAAAGAGTTATAAAAAAAGGCTTCCAAAAAGTCGCGAAAACCTTTGGCAAACCTTAATTTATCGTTCCTTGATTACAAGTGATAAGTGGAGATATCTGAAAACAGAACTTCCTTAAAACGATATAATGTCATCCCCTATATTTAATAGTTAACCCTTTTAAGAAGTTCCTGGCGAAATTATCTCCACATTCTTTATAATTCTTATGTCCTTCTTTTCGTAATAAAGCCCCTAGTTCTCCTTTTGATACCCGTAATCCTACATGATCAAAGATATCTAGCATATCCTCAGTCGTTAAAGCTAGTGCGATTTTCACTTTCTTTAAAAGAAGATTATTCACGTTTCCACTTGTCTTTAAAGCAGGTTCTGGTGGAGTAGGCTGCCCTGGTTTCGGCTCCTGTTTCCCTCTTTTATAAATAATAAGACCATTTAAAAATGAGTCTAGCATACTGTGAGTACACTTTATTTGATCTTCATTCTCATATTCATCATCATCGTATGTCTTTGTGAGAATTTTGACTACCTCTGGTACTGATACCTCCGTGCCACCCAGTTTAAAAATCTCTGCCATTTCTTTATTTTTAATTTCCAATGCATATCTCAATCGGATTAAAATATCGTTATTATCCATTATTTGACTCCCTTTTTTTCAAATAGTGACTTACTTCTTTTCCGCTAGTTTCGTGAGAATTTTTTCGCATATTTCATGGGTTTTCAGTGCATCCCGAGCTGGAAGTAAGGTTTCCGAATTTGTACTGACGGCGTTGATAAATTCTTTAACCATTTGCTCAAATCCTCTTTTAATCAAGGTTGGCTCCCAATCACTGCTCCGAACCTCGCTATTTTCCATACCTTTCGAAATAACTAAGTTGGATACATTCGTAACCGTCCGCTTCTCCAACGGACCCATAACTTGGGCAATCTCCTCAGTGGTCCCATTATCCCTATTCATAATGCCAATGGCAATTCCGCTTCTGGAAATAAACTGAACCACAATATGGTACAAGGATCCATTTTCCATACGACCGTTAACGATCATCTCTTCAATCGGGTGTGAAAATAAATACCTCATCGTATCCACTACATGGATAAAGTCATCAAAAATAAACGTTCTCGGCTCACCTGGAAGATTATTACGATTTTTTTGGACCACAACCATATTTGGATTAGAAACTTCCTTTAACTTTACATATGAAGGGGCGAATCTGCGATTAAATCCAGTCATCAGAATAAGACCTCGTTCCTCAGCAAGTTCAACAAGTCTACGAGCACCTTCATAATTGTCCGTAATTGGTTTGTCCACAAACACATGGATTCCATGATTTAGAAGCAACTGAACAATTTCTTCATGAGAGGATGTCGATGAATGGACGAATGCTCCCGTAATTCCACTATCCACCAGGGATTTGAGGTCGGAGTGAATATGTTCAAACCGATACTGGTTGGCAATTGTTCGTAACTTTTCTTGGTTTCTTGTGTAAAAGTGAAACTCAATCTCCCTTAATCCACTATAAACTGGAAGATACGCTTTTTGTGCAATGTCTCCAAGTCCAATAACCCCCATTTTAATCACAATAACTCCCCCTCTTCGTTCTACTGTTGTCGCCCGTCACAGTGACCTCCGTTGAATGTTTTAATTTGTTTTATACAACAAAACGTGTCGACTTTTCTAAAAAAATATACTTACAATTACAATATAGGCAAACGATAAACATGATTATACCATTTCAAAGGCTGGAGACATATGGGTAGCAATCGAGAGTAAACGCATACGGAAGTTTAGTCTACTATTTTCATCATTTATTACAAAGCACAGTGTTAAAGATGGAAGCGACAGAACTAGCAAATTGAAAATTGTCAGTGATTGTATTTTCATGCTTCTACACCCTTAATTCTAGGTGGGATTCTTTTTGGATAGAGGTTATCTGACAACTCTTGCAAAGGAGGGTAATTGGTAAATCGGTGGTTCTCTTATAGGGGGCTCGCACTGCGTTAAGCGAAACAACAAAGATTTCAAAATCACTAAAACGAATAAAGGTCAGTCCCCACTTTTAGTATGTATTTTAAAGTGAGGACTGACCCTTTTATTTAACGAATTGCTAAAGATTCTTCAAGTAACTTCAAATTTCCATCCAACATTTGATAAACCTTGTCGCAATATTTTAATAAACGTTCATCATGGGTGACCATGATTGCAGCTTTATTTCGTGATTTCACTCCCTTTGAAATAAGTTCAACAATTTCAAAGGCACGCTGTGTGTCAAGACTTGCAGTAGGTTCGTCAGCAAGTATGATATTTGGATCATTCATGAAGGCACGAGCAACCGCTGTTCGTTGCCGTTCGCCACCTGACAATTGATCAGGAAATTTTTTCAGTTTATCCCCTAATCCTACTTCCTCTAACAACTCTTTCGCAAATAGTTTATCTTGATTAGTAACAGAGCCTTTCATTTTCTTTACGACCAAAAGTTGGTCAAGAACCGTTAAGTATGGTACAAGATTGGAAGTTTGCAAAATAAAACCAATCTGTTCCAACCTCAATTTGGAAAGTTCCTTCGACTTCAAATCGGATAATTGAATTCCATTTATTGAGACGTTACCTTCAGACGGTTGTAGCAGAGCCCCTGCAACTGAAAGGAAAGTACTTTTTCCTGAGCCTGATGGACCAATTACTGCGACGAATTCACCAGGGTTAACTGTAATGGAAACATTGTTTAAAGCGATAAACGAATTGTCTCCTTCTTTATAATACTTAGATACATTTTCAAACTGAATTCCATTCATTACTCAACCCTCCCAATAGCTTGAAGTGGATCTATCTTTGTTATTTTTCGAACAGAAAGAAGGGAACTCATTACAGATACGGCTAATAATACAAACGCATAGATGAAGACTAGCATCGGATCAAGCGCAAAAGGCATTGCTTCTGGTAAAATCGCTGCCGTTCCATAAGTCAGTATAATTCCTAACCCAATACTAATGACTGCCAACATGAATATTTGGGAAATGACAGCTCGTCCAAGAAATGCATTACTTGCTCCAATCGCTTTCATAATCCCGAATTGATTCGATTTCTGCAACGTAATCACATAGAAGAAAACGGTTATTACAACAGCAGAGATTGCCAAGAGAAAGGCAAGCATCATCATGATTGTTCCATTTTCAGCTGTGTAGCCAGGCAGTCCATTAATTGCCTCTTGTTTCGTTGTTGTTTCAATTCCTTCAACACTTTGATCTACGTCTTCAGGAATAATATTTTCACCTTGAAGCATAATCGCATTAACCGGATTGTTGATCCCCATATCTGAACCTGGTGCGGCAAAATGAATCGTACGCCATGAATCCATCGTCATAAAAATTGCTGGTAAATGGTTAAATGACTGGTCTTCAACAAAACCAACAACTTTGAGGACTTCAGTTGAACCTTCAATTTCAAGGGTATCGCCTAGTTTAATGCCTTTGTCCTGCAACACATCATTCGCAATGACTTCTTTGTCCTTTCCTTTTGTGAGTGGATTTCCCTCAATGACTTCAGGTTCTAAGAATGTTCCTGGATTGATACCAAGAAGGGATACATCCATTTTTTCATCATCAGATGTTGCATTTTCTTTAAGAACCACTGCTGTACGCGACCCCATTGGGGCAGCATCGTTTACATGTTCTTGATTTTTGAGTTGTTCGGATAAATCTTCAGATATGACCGACCTTAGCATCGAATGACGGGCACCGTCTTCAAAGACAACATAATCAGCATCCATATTTTTGAAGGCTGAAGCGCTTAATGAAGAAAGACCATTTCCTAGTCCCGATAAAATAAAAACAAGCCAAGAGATTAACACTAGAATCATACCAATCATAAAAAAACGAAATTTTGCATGTTTTAATTCTCTTAATGCAAGAAACATATTTTCACCTCTTAGATTTATTTACTAGATTTTCTAAATTGTGTGCGGAGTCCAAAGTTACAAAGGTGTAACTTTTGTTCAAAATTAAAAGTTACAGAAGTGTAACTTTTAAAAATGGAAGGACAAAAGTGCTACTTGCTTAGTGTAATTCAAAGTAACACAAGTGTCAATTATTTATCATTAAACATCCCCTGACAAAGAAATTCCATAACTAAATTTCTCCAATCCTGTTCAGGTAACCGAGAATAATTGGGAATATTAACGGTTTGAAAAATAAACCCTAAAATAAGATGATTGGGAAATTCAGATTTTAAGAGTTTTTCCCTTTTTCCTAGTTGGACAAAATCATTTAAATAGGCGTACATTTTTTCATGTTGGCTCTCTAACAAATGAAGGGTTTCATTAACTTTTGTATGATTGGATGTTTCAATTTGAAAAACCATAGAAAGAATTTGATGAATTCTGCTATATTTAAAAATAACTCCGAGTAAATAGGCTAATTGATTTTCAAACAGAGGATACTCCTTAATTTTTTGGAGGTCCTGCAAGAATTGTTCCATTTCAAAGGCCATATATTCCGTAATCAATTCATCTTTATTATCATAGTACTTATATAAAGCTGCTCTAGTTACATTCAATTGATCAGCCAGCAAACCAAATTGAAATCCATTATAGCCATGTTGCAATAATAGGTGATTGGTAGCCTTATACAAATCACTTTTTGTAAATTTACTGTCCCGTCCCATCATTTCACCCCTTTTTCATTATAAGCGAACTAAACAAGAATTTCAGAATTAAGGTTGTATGCCTAATTTAAATGACTATCCCTTTTTGTACAATCTTATAGCACAATATATTGTATTATATACCCATAAGAGTTTTTATCAAAAATAACAAGGAAGTTGCTGATAGACTATAAGGCTGTGTAACTACACTTACTTTGTCAATTGGTATATCACTGTGCTGCAAAACGTTAAGTGTTATCTTCTGATATGTAAAAAGGCCCAGTTATTACTAACAACTGAGCCTTAATTTTATTCTATTCTTTTAGTAAGATAAGCTTAACAATGTGCTCGACTTATCCAAAGTTATGTGGGATGACAAAGGGGTGGTAAGGTTAATAAATTGATTTCAAATCAGAAATTTAATGAATTTTCATTGAATCAGCTATTAACTGGAGTAAGTGGCTCTTTACCCTCGAACACATTAATAATGTTATCTACGGCTAATGTAGCCATTTGCAATCTCGTTTTAACTGTTGAACTTCCTATATGAGGCAAAGTAACTACATTAGGTAAGGATAAAAGAGGATGATCAACAGGAACTGGTTCTTTTTCAAAAACGTCTAGGCCAGCTCCCCAAATCTGACCTTTGACTAATGCGTCATATAGCGCTCCCTCATCGACAATACCACCTCTTGCCGTATTAATAAGGATGGCGTTTTTCTTCATTAACTGCAATTCAGATTTACCAATAAAATGATGAACATCCGGACTATAAGGTATAAGAATGGAAACAAAGTCAGATTGTTGCAGTAGTGAGTGTAGATCACAATATTCAATTCCTAATTCAGCTTCTTTGTCAACTTTACGTGTCCGATTATAATAAATGACTCGCATATTGAATCCTTTAGCCCTCTTAACTAGAGATTCAGCTATCCTTCCAAGTCCAATAATTCCAATTGTCGCTTCGTATATTTCCTGTCCCGTCATCTGCATAAGGGACCACGCCCCCCATTCCCCGCTTCTTAAATAGTTGGAGGCGTCAGGTATTCTTCTTGCAGTAGCCATTAATAATGCAAATGTCAGATCAGCTGTTGCTTCAGTTAAAACTCCCGGAGTGTTTGTGACAACGACTCCCTTTTTGACAGCAGCATTTACATCAATATTGTTATAACCTACCGCAATATTTGCTACAACCTTAAGATTCTTAGCTTTATCAAGTAGCTCTTGATCAATTTTATCGGTTAATAGGCATATTATCCCATCAACATCCTTAACTTCATTTAATAAAATGTCTCTTGGAACAATTGAATCTTCCTCCTGATACATTCTAACTTCGAATCGTTCAGATAACCGGCTAACAATTCCTTCAGGGAGCTTTCGGGTTATATATACTTTTGACTTCAACACTTTACCTCCATTTTTTCTTCGTTTAGCTCAACACATTGCGAGAAAAAGGTTTTAAGAGCCGGATACAACCTGTTATGAACTTGATAAAGCTGAAGATAAGCATCCACTCGCTCTTCCTCTGGTTTAACCCATCCAATCGTTTCATTCGTCATCACAGATGTTGCTTCTTCATAAGATGAAAAATAACCAATAGCATTTCCAGCAATGAGGCATGCACCTAAAACAGCAGTTTCTGAAATATTTTTGTGTTCAAATGTTTTGTTCAATACATTTGCTTTAATTTGGGACCATGCTCTGTTCTTGGAACCGCCTCCAATAGACTGAATACTCATTGGAGAAATTTTATATTTCGTTTCAATAATTTCATAGATTTGTTTCAGGCCAAAGGAGCATCCTTCTAATATGGAGCGATACATATCCTCTTTTGAAGTATTCAAATTGATTCCTACAAAACTTCCTCTGGCATTTGGATCCCAAATTGGGGATCGCTCCCCCTGCATATACGGTAAGAAATACACTCCGTTTGATCCAATAGGGGATTTGTTTGCAAACTCATTCAATATTTCAATTTGATACCCTTCAGGTTTTAAAAAACGTTCATAAAACCATTGTATAGCAGCACCAGGAAAAGACATCGCTCCATGAGATAGCCATCTACCCTTTATAACATGGCACCGGTTTAAAAACTTGTTGTCCAACACAAGAGTATTATCCGTACAAACAGTTAAAACATTTGAAGTCCCTACTGACTCAAAAATTGTATTAGGTTGAACGTCTAGTGCTAGGGCAGAACAAGCTGTATCGGCTGCTCCCGCCACCACTGGCACTCGTTTCCCTTCTATGTCAGTATTAATCAAATTACCTATAATCAAGCTTGGGTCACACACTGTAGGTAATTTATCTTTACTTATTCCAACTCTTTCACAGATTTCATTAGACCATTCATAATTATTTATCTCGAATAATCCTGAAAAAGAGGCTTGAGTCCAATCCATTACAAATTCACCTGTTAGTTTATGAAGGATAAAAGTTGAAAGGGATCCCCATTTGAATGTTTTTTCATATAGATTAGGCTCATTGTTCTTAAACCACAAGTGAGTTGTAACTGTATACATCCCAAGTTCTAATCTATTTCCGGTAATTTCGAAGATCCTTTCTTTGCCTATGAATGAATTAATCCATTCAGCTTCCTTTTTACTCCTTTGATCCAAATACATAATTCCGTTGTATAATGCATTTCCATCTGAATCCATAAAAACAGAGGAATTACAAAATGAAGAAAGAGAAATTGCATCTACACTTCCTTCAGCCTCAACTCTTTTCCAAACTTTCACTAAGTTGTTTTTTACAATCTCCCAAACTTCGTTTACATCAATTTCAACCCATCCATCCCTAGGAAAAAGAAGAGAGTATGGGTGATACTCTAAGTATCCCCATACCCCTTCTTTATTCATTGCAGCCACTTTTACTCCACTTGTTCCAATATCAATTCCAATTACGTGAGACATATGATCACCTTTATCTATTTGGTATTGGCTCGTTCATTAACTCATTGTATAATTCAACAGCTTCTTTTACTGTACCATTCTCGTGAATGATATGTTTAAAAGATTGTACCACTGCTGTAGGATTTGGATTGTTCCATACTATTCTACCAAATGTAATACCAGTACCACCGGCATCAATTACGTCGTATACCATTTTAAAATAATCTTCAATGTTATTTCCATTATCCCCGCCCGCAACAACCACTTTAGCAGGAGTTGAGGAAACTACTTTATGGAAACTTTCTGGATCACCCGTATATTTTGTTTTTACAATATCTACACCTAATTCAGCACCAGCACGAACAGCATAGGCTACGTGCTTCCAGTTGTTTTTCTCTTCCTCTGGGATTTGGTTACCTCTAGGATAAATATGAGCTATCATTGGAATTCCATATGAAGCAGCCCTTCCTGCAGCAATACCTAAGTTTCTTAATTGTTCTGGCTGGTCATCCCCACCAACAATGCATCCCATTGATACTGCATCAGCACCTAATTGAATACCTTCTTCAACTTCAGTTACCCAAGCATCATAATTTGGTTGCCAAGGAGAAAAAGTTGACAACTTTAGAATCAAACCAGCTTTCCCCACATGTGGGCGGAAGCAAGTATTAGCAATTCCTTTATGCATCGTAATAGCATCAGGACCACCAGCGACAATTTCATTTACTTTTCGTTCGATTGGCATAAGTTCTTCAAAAATACCTCTTGCCATCGCCTGATCTACTGCTACCGCTAGAAGTTTACCTGATTTTTGATTAAATAATCTGCTTAACCGAATTTCTTTTCCTAATAATGCCATAAAAAGCACTCCCTTTAATCGTTTTTTTGAGTAGTATTTTTCTAATTTAAAAGATAAAAATATAAGTTTTATAAACTAATAACTGATTTCATTCCTTTACCTGTACGCACATCATCAATCGCTTGCTCGATATCATCTAATTTATAACCCGTGGTAGTTAGCACTTTTGTGTTTATTTGTCCTGATGCAATAAGTGCCAAGGATTGATGATAATCTGCGCGTGTCAAAGCAGAAGTTCCATTTACAGTAATTTCGTTGTAATGAATAATGTTAGGATCAATTTCGGAAAGGACTCCATTTGTAAAACCGGCAAAAAGATTTAATGTTCCTCCCTTTTTTAATAGACTCGCAGATGAATTAACGAGAGATGGAAAACCGATTGCCATAATGACTACATCTGCTCCAAGTCCAGCTGTTTCTCTTAATACAATCTTCTCCAAGGATTCATGGATTGGATCAACAGCAATATCGGCACCTGCATCTATTGCTTTCTCTCTTCTGTGTACAATTGGCTCACTTAGAATTACTTTCTTCGCTCCAGCAATTTTTGACAGTTGAACATGCATTAATCCTATCGGTCCACCTCCTGTTATAACTACTACATCGCCCATTTTAACGTTTGCTTTCTTTTGTCCATTCAGGCAGCATGCAAGAGGTTCTGTTATAACCGCGTCTTCAAATGAAACATGATCCGGAAGTTTTACAATATTTCCTGATTTAAGGGCCGTACTTGGAATCCTCACATATTCCGCGAATCCACCATCATATTCATATCCAATTGCAGTACGATTTTGACAGACATTCTCTCTTCCATTCATACAGTAATAACACTTTCCACAAGGTATAACTGGCATTACACCTACTCTGTCACCTACCAAAAAATCGCTAACCTGCACACCCACCTCTTCAATGGTTCCAACTAGTTCATGACCGATTACCGAAGGTGTGCGAACACCTTTTGTCTTTTTCCCCTCAAAAATTCGAACATCAGTACCACATACTGCACTAGAATTTACTTTTAACAGCACCTCCTGCTCGTTGATTTTTGGTTTTTCAATCTCTTCTAATCGCATTTCATTTGGTCCATAAAATATTGCTGCTTTCATAAAATCACTCCAATTTCTTTAGTATATAAACGTGGTGAAAATATTCTTCATACTTTTATCAAAAAAAGTGAGAAAAGTTTTCTTTTTCTCATAAGTCAAACCAAGTAAGTGGTACTGTAATGATTTGTGGTATAAATATAAGGACTAATAGCGCTATCATCGTTACCCCAAACCAAGGCATTGAATCCTTGCTCAGTCTTTCTATGCTTAATCCAGTGATATTGCTTGTCGCGTATAAACAAACTCCTACCGGAGGTGTAACTAAACCAAATGACAGTGCCACAACCATGAATACAACAAAGTAGACAGGATCAATACCCACAGCTATAATAGCTGGCATTAAGATTGGTACTAAAATAAAGATTGCTGCGGTTGCATCCATAAACATACCAACAATGAGAAGGAATACAAACAAAATTAACATAATAATGATAGGACTCTCACTAATGCCACCAATCACAGCAGCTATTCTAGACGGTAACCCATCATATTCAAAAACCCAACTAGCAGCTTTCGCAGTTACAGCAATGAATAGAATCGTTCCACTCATATTTGCCGTTTTGAGCATTAGATTTGGTAGCCGCTTAAATGATAACTTTCGATAAATGAATACCGATATAATTAATGTATATAGTACACAAATTGCAGCCGCTTCTGTTGGAGTGAAAATCCCACTTAAAATTCCAGCAAGTAGTACAACTGGAGCCAACAAAGCTGGTAATGATGTAATTGTCTCTCTTTTAAAATAGTTCCAATCAAATTTTTCACGAATACCATAGTTATGCTTTTTACTATAGTAATGATTAAATAACATAAAGATGATGGATATGATGATACCTGGAACCAGCCCCCCTATTAACGCAGCTCCGATAGATACACCAGCAGTCGATGCAGCCACGATCATGAGAATACTTGGAGGGATAATCGATGCTAGCATGGCTGTTATTAACGTTAATGCTGCAGAATATGATAAGGGGTATCCTTTTTTTACCATAGCATTAATTTGCATCCTACCAGTACCCGCAATATCAGCTACTGAAGACCCTGCCATCCCAGCAAATATCAAGCTGGCAATTACATTCACATGTCCTAAACCACCAGTCATCCAACCAACCAGACTTTGCGCAAATCCAAATAACCTGTCTGCTACTCCGCCTTCTTCCATAATCAACCCTGCTAGAATAAAAAGCGGTACCGAAACCAATAGAAAGCTATTCATCGAACTAAACATTGATTGAATGACAAGACTTAGTGGAACGTCTGTGAATAATAAGACTGCGGCAACAACTGAAATTCCAAGTGATGTTGCAATTGGAATTCCTAAGAACATGAGGATGAAAAATAAGACTAATAAGAATATCGACATCATACTCCCCCTTTCTCAATAATCTCTTTATCATAAATTAACGATTGAACCGTATTAAATATCCCTAATAAACCAGATACTGGTACACTCAAACCGATAATCCACATTGGAAATAATAATGCAGCACTCTTTTCATGAATATTAATTTGTTGCGTGACCAACTCGAAACCATAAAAAGTCATAAAAATAAAGAATCCGACACTCGCTATTGCGTAAATCCATACACTTAGCTTCTTTATAAATTTCGGAGCATATTGTAATAAAATAGTCACCCTTGCTGATTCAACTTTGCGAAACCCGATTCCTATACCCAAGAATACAAGCCATATAAACAAGAACCTTGTCACTTCTTCAGTCCAAGGTGCTGGAATTCCCAGCACCCTTCCGAAGACTTGCCAAAGAACGACGAGAGATATGGCAGCAGTTGAAATGCCTGCTAATACATCTGTAATTCGATTAAGAATCATAAAAATGGTTGCAGGTTTATTTTCATTATGATTAACCATATTTATCACCTTTCTATTGTTTGGTAATTAAGTAATAGTCAGTGTACCTATTCACTCTTACCAACCATTTCAAGGATATCAGAGAAGAATTGGTCATCATTTACTAACTCTTTAAATGTTGGATACGCTTTCTTTGAAAGCTCTACAAACCGTTGCTGTTGTTCACTTGTTAGCTCATTCACCTTGACACCAGCATCTTCCATTGTCTTGATCGCTGTCTCTGCTTCTTTTGCATCATATTCAGTAAGCCAAGCTTGAATTTCCTTTACAGAATCGGTAATTATTTGTTTGTGCTCATCCGATAAACCATCAAATTTTGCTTGGTTCATCCCTACAAGCCAGCCATCCGCCATATGATTTGAAATTGTTAAATATTCTTGTACTTCAAATATTTTCGCTGCTAAAATAACCCCAATTGGATTCTCTTGTCCATGTATTGTTTTTAATTGAAGTGCATTATAAACCTCACTAAAGTCCATTGGAGTTGTTACTGTTCCAGCACCTTTAAAGAATTCAACCCATAGTGGGTTATTAGGTACACGTAGCTTAACGCCTTCTAGATCTTTCGGTTGAGTTATAGGTCTCACAGAGTTTGTAATTTGTCTGAAATCACGTGTCCAATATCCTAAGCCTTTAATATCTAGTTCAGAAGTTGAATCTAATAACTGTGTTCCAAGTTCGCTGTTTAAGAATTCTGTGAACTGTTTCTTATCATCAAATAAGTATGGAATACTAATTGCGTTAAACCTTGAATCAAAATTTGCATATAGGGAGGTGGAGAGAACAAGCATATCTAATCCCCCTGCACCAAGTTGCTTTACTGCACCAGATGGGTCGCCGCCATACAGGGTACCATTTGGATGTACACTTACCTCAATTTCCCCATTACTTTTTTCACCAATAATCTTTGCTAATTCTTTTGCAGCCACTGTAACTGAAGCACTATCAGGGTCTGGAGTTGAAATCTTAAGTTTAACTTTTTCTCCTCCACTCTTTGCACTACCTCCAGCGCTACTACTACCGTTGTTACTTCCACATGCAACTAATCCAAATGTTAATACGACCATGATTAGCAAAACAATTAATCTTCTCATATTAGCCCCCTCTTTTTTTGGTGAAGATTTTTTCCAAAAACGCCATAACCTCAATCTGGACACGCATCTTGTTGTAATAATCAGACTTGTTAACGCTTTCTTTTCTTTCTAAAAAAACCATCCCCTCTTTTATCTCTTTATTTGTTAACATCAGGATAACACATGGTGGTAATTTCCTTCAAGATAATTTTCAAATAAATTTAATAATTTGAGCAAAGCTGAATAATTTGATTTCCTACATCTTTTTATCAGTCGTAGATCTTCTTGTTTTTTGTAAGTTTTCATAATAAAATTCATACTTTGCATTTGCAACTGATGCCACTAGGATATCGATTATTGTTAATTGTGCAATCCTAGACGCAATTGCATCTGTACGGAACAATGTTTCATTTGAAGCAGTTTGTAGAACGATATCTGAAATAGTTGTAATCGGTGATTTTGAGGAATTTGTAATACATATCAATGTAGCTCCAGCATCTTTAGCAATCTTCATAGAGTTAAGAACTTCTCTATTAGATCCAGTATGTGAAATCCCAATAACCACATCATCTTTGGTTAACATACTTGCAGACATCGCTTGAAGAGTTGAGTCAATATACGCAAAAGATTTAATACCGAGCTTTAAAAGTTTATGTTGCGCATCTAGTGCAACTGTCCCAGATCCACCTGTTCCATAGAATTCCAATGTCCTAGCATTTTTGATGACTTCAACTGCTTTTTCCAATTGTTCATCATCACATACCTCTGATGAATCGTATAATGCTTGAATATTCGATTGGAATACCTTCTTTTTAATCAACTTAACATTATCACCTTTTTCAATGACTTCATGAATTTGTTTAACAGGTTCAATAACTTCTTTAGCTAAATTGATTTTCATATCCTGAAATCCCTTATATCCCAAACGCTTACATAAACGGACTACGGAAGATTCACTTGTTTCACTTCGTTCTGCAACCTCCGTAATTGAAAGGTGAATAATTTCTTCCTGATTGTTTTCAATAAACTCTACAATCTTTTTTTCAGAATCACGAAGCTTTGGCATAGCCATATTCAGTCTTGCGAAGTACCCTGGGTTTGCATTTACATTTAATTCTGCCATTCTCTACCTCCGAAAATTAAAATACTTTGAAGATTTGATTATTATTTTACTATATAAGTTCCCTATTTAACTAGTAGAAATTAATGATATTTACTTTCAGAAAAGAAAACTACATAAAAAAATAAGATGACCATGATTTATTTTACCCTTTAAGTTGTATGTAAAATCGTTAGTTAGGAACTTGTCCACGACCGATTCAATCACTTTTACTCAATACAAATTTCATTTTTGCCATTACCGTACAATGGATGTAGAACTGGTATTTTCATTTAAAGGAAAAGAAGTTGATTTTTCACCTATAGTATGAAATCAACTTCTTTTCTCTTTAATTGATAGTTTAGATATCTTGATAGTGGAAAAAAATATTACCTATTCACTTAGTAGCGCAAATAAGAATCACCAAAGAACAAAACACTATTAATGCAGATCCTGTACAGCTCCGTATCCAATCCCACCCATCATTTATTTAGTACCTTCCCTTTTTGAGTTACTAAATGATAAATTGCGAGTAAGACGATTATCATTTGCAATGGCAAATTTTTTGGGGTTTAAACAAGTATATTACAATAAATCGAAGCTTTATCGTTTCTTACCTTAATAGCTATTCTATGTGTAATGTATGGAGGAGTATTTTAAACACCGCCATTAGTAGTAAAACTTTTCACAATTTCAAAAGAAAAGTTTCAACCATTAATAGAAAAATCGGCCACGGCGAAAACGAAAACCAGGACCGCGATGAAAACGAAAGCGAGGACCGAAAACGGGACCTCGACGGAAACGGTAACGAGGACCACCACCGAAACCACCTACGAAGAATGGCATACTAAAATTCCTCCTTTATAGAATGATAGTATAGGTTATGCCACAAAGGTGATCGGGGATATGGACAAATATGGAGAAATTTAAAAAACAAGTAAAATATTTCATTTTGAGTGTAGGTAAACATAATGTAACAAAAGAATTTTCAACTAGATAAATTAGAGTAATCGTCAAAAGGTAGGATGAATACCTAGAGTAGCAAAAGAGATTTGTTCACTTTTATAAAGCTTCTTAGTTTTTGGAGCCATAACAGAACTTTTGCGCAATTTCCGTTAAGGTACGGAAATTTTTAAAAGAATCCTTTATAACCCACAAATAATTCTCCGCCATAATTTTCAAGTGTAGATTGAATGAATGAAATTAGTTCAGTTTTATCATTTGTATTCATGTATGTTTTTGTAGATTCGACTAGTTTATCACACATATCTTTATCATGTGATTTAAGGGTTCTAACCATCCACTTTCCTTCTCCAACCCAATTGCCATTTGCCCTTAAAATCAATTCAGTCAACGTATTTATTAACTTATTTAAAATGAATAAACTTTCTTCAAAGTCTTCTGAACTTCTAAAGTCTGACAAAAAGTCTGTAATTTGATATCTTGCTTCATTTATTTTGTCCTCATCCCAAGGGTGCGGACCCTGTTCATAAAGTATTTTTGCCTCTCTTTGGACTTCTTTTCCATTCCCTTGTTTATCTTGTATAAGTAGACCTTCGGCACACATTTTAATGATGGTGGGCATCCCCCTATACCTAGCTGTTTGAAATTCAAACTCTAGAGATAAGTTTGTATGAATAAATGTTTCTATTTTCCACCCAAGAAAGTGATAACATTCAAGTCTTGGTGTTTCTGATTCATCAATAATAATTATGTCAATATCAGATTCCTTTGTTAAATTTCCAGAAACAGCACTTCCACCTACCCAAACTATATCTGATTCAGGATAGTGGGAAACGATAAATTGTTGTGCTATTCGCTTGATTGAGTCCCTCATAAAAAAACACCTCCAATACCAGGATATTCACCTAAAAGAGTAGTGTTCTAGAAGGATGAGCTATCTGTAAAATAGTTCACAATCATTTTGTATTACGTTTCTTGCGGAGCCTTCAAAATATACTTTGTATGCGACATACAATTTCCCACTATTTTCTCATTTTTGGGAAAGACGAGAGCTCGTCAGCGCCAAGCCTGTCACACAAGAAAAAGGATGGGATTTCTGTTCCCACCCTCTTTCTTCTTCGGTTTATTCACACCTCTACCCACACATTATCCAACCGGAAATTCAGAACTTTGTTTTGAATATGCTGTAGGTTTGTTATGGATATCGGTAGTTTATTTTTATTTACATATTCAACTTTAACAACGCACATCACTCCACAAATCCAGAATGAACACATGAGGTGCTGGCGATTATAACTCTGTTGAAAAAATAAGGAGATGGTTTAAAAACCAACTTTCTCCAAATACAACCCCTCAGCATCCGCCATACGACCTGTTTGAATTCTTTCTTTTGATTCGAGGATACTGGGTATTGCAGTAGCATCTATTTCTCCTAATCCCACTTCAATTAAGGTTCCTACAATTTTTCTCACCATATTGTAAAGAAAGCCATTGCCACGCACTTTTATTTCGATAAAGCCTTCATTTTTATTTATCTCAAGCGAATATATTTCACGCACCATCGACTTTTTCTTCGATTTTGCATTGGAATAGGAAGTAAAGTCATGCTTCCCTAAAAAATAGTGAGATGCCTTTCTCATTTTTTCGATATCAAGCTTTTCCTCCACATGCATACTGTACTTTCGCATAAAGGGATGTGTATATTGCTCGTTCCAAATCTTATACAAATAGGTTTTATCTTTAGCATTATAGCGTGCATGAAAACGATCATGGACTAATGTAACATCCACAACGCTAATATCATTAGGAAGATATCTGTTTAAATAGTGCATAACTTCATCTTCGTTTGCATTTTTACGCATCTTAAAATTAGCGATTTGAGCAAGAGCATGTACACCTGCATCCGTTCTTCCAGATCCAATAATTTCTATCTTTTCTCCTGCCAACTCTGTTAATACATTTTCAATTTTCCCTTGAATGGTATTGTCACCATTACCCAGTCGTTGCCAACCCTTGTAACGCCCACCATCATACTGAATGGTTAATTTATAATTATTCATTGCTTTCTCCTTGTATAATTACTACTTTTTGCAAATCCTCAATTTCTTAATTATCGCCCATGAGCCTCCCCTTTATTCTTTCGCTTCTTTTATAAATTGAGGCTCTGTGTTGAGTAGGATATTAATGTTTTGTGCAATGCTAGTGTAAATGATTTTGATAAAACTAAAACACACGTCACCTATTCCTTTGGGAAGAGGGACGTGTATTTATTTTGAAAATGAGAGGATGTAATTTAATTAGCAATTGACTGCTCTGTAGCTTTCTCCTTCTCTATAAATCTTCCAAGGATTGCTCCGCCAATGAATCCGATTATTGCTGGAATTAACCATGCGAACCCATTACTGCTCAATGGGATCATGCCAATTAAATGAGATACAAATGGTATATTTATAGCTGTTGCCATAGCTTCAGATACGCTAATAATCACTGTTACTAACACGGCACCTTGAAAGGAGGTAGCGTTTGGTAAGTGTCTATGGAAAATCCCGACCAATATGACCACGATACAAATCGGATAGATTGCCTCATAAAGCGGTGTTGCTATAAATACGATTCGATCTACACCTAATAATGCAATGGCAATGCCAAGTACGCAAACGATGGCCGCTGTTGTTTTATAACTTAGCTTCCCATTTGTTAAACGATCAAAAAATTGAGCAACAGCTGTAGTCAAGCCAATTGCAGTAGTCAGACATGCTAATGCCACCACGATTCCTAATCCGTAGAGCCCGCCTTTACCTAATATCGATTCTACAATCCCTAATAATAGTTCGGCCCTATCTATGTTTTGAGGATACATCCCACTAACTGAAGCCCCTAAATATAAAAGCCCAGAATAGATGAGCACTAAAAAGATAAAGGCAATGAGCCCGGCAAATGCGATCATTTTATTTCTTTCCTTTTCAGACCGGTATCCTTTGCCAACAATATGTGAAATAAACACACTTGCAACCATAAAACTTACAAGTAAGTCTCCAGTTTGATATCCGCCAAGAAATGCATTCACAAAACTACTTGAAATCTCTGTGTCCACTGGTTGTCCAACTGGCGTTATGACTCCACTTATGATGATAGCAATTAAAATGACAACTAATGCAGGTGTTAAAAAAGCTCCCACTTTATCGATAACATTGTTCCTGTCATTTACAAAGTAATAAGTTAATGCGAAGAAAATGATAACAATAGGTGCTGCCGGAATCGATGGGAAAACTGCATGAAAACCTAATTCATGGGTAACAGCCCCCGTTCTCGGTATGGCGATAAAGCTTGAAAATAACATGATGCCTAGCAGTATCCATTGCGAAAATTTAGGATGCACTCTTTTCGTCAATTGATCTACAGTACCACCTGCATAAGCGATAATATAAATCGCCATTATAGGGAAAAAGACCCCTGAAATAATGAATCCGATGTTCCCGCTAAGCCAGCCCGTCCCGGACTGTAGCCCTAAAAATGGGGGGAAAATTAAATTCCCAGCCCCAAAAAATGTGGCAAAAAGCGCAAGCCCAATAATACTACTATCTCTTAGAGTTTTTTTCATATGTAAATCAGCCCTTCTCTTTTGATGTCACAATCTGCTTGAATCCTTTTCTAAGTGTACATATTTCACAAATATTAGGTAATCGTATAAACTATCGTCTTCCAACAATCGATTTCACTATTCCACCTTTTCTGAAAAATCAGGATGCACTTCACCTGATCGTTGCACTCACTAAACCCCAGGTAGGGTAGCCACGTTGTGTTCTCAGGAGGTTTAATTAACCTGTTATAGGCTTTTACTTTTCGGCAAACATACGAATCATATTTTGGTAGACAAGTATTTTATAATATACCATATAATTTGCAATAGTGGAAATTTAGAGAACAAAAGAGTCTACTGCGGGTCACACCAGTAGGCACATTAATTGCAAATTACTTTGTTTGCTTTATGATGTTTCTAGTTTTGTTCTAAAAATATAAAAGCCTGTGAAATTCCACAGGCTTTTTCATTTTTGAGAGGTATTTTATCTTAACCTCTCCCTTTATAAAGAAAACTTACATTTATTCAAATACAGCTACTAAGCGTCCTTTTACTTCATGGTTTTTCAGTTTTTCTATACCTTTGTCGACTTCTTCAAAAGGAATTGTGATAAGAGCTGGATTCATTTTTCCAGTAGCAAAGCAATCATATACACCTTTTAAGTCTTCTACGGACCCACCATTGCTTCCTAAAAGCTTAATTTCTTTTGTAATCATCAAGTAAGTATTAATATTCGATTCCAATTTACCCATACCAACAATAACAACTGTTCCTTTTGGTCTTACAGCTTCCAGTGCATCAGAGGTTGTTTGTCCAAAACCAGCAAAATCCACAATAACGTCACATTCTGCTTCTTTCATATCTAGAATAGTATCGTAAACTTTATGAGCACCTAGTTCTTCAGCAAGTTTTCGAGCCTCTGGAGATACATCTGTAGCGTATACTTCGCAACCTTTAATCAATGCCATTTGTAAAGCAAATTGACCAAGTCCACCGATTCCGATGATTCCTAATTTCGTACCTTCTTTAGCTTGTCCAATACTGAAAAGAGCACGATACGCTGTAATCCCTGCATCTGTTGAAGCTGCTCCTTCTACAAAGGAAACGCCTTCAGGAATAATTACTAATTGATCTGCTGGAACACGTACTTTTTCTGCATACCCACCGTCATAGTTATACCCAGCAGTTACTTTTGTTTCTCTATTCATTGGATTAGCCCCAACACGGTCTCCAACTTTAATACCTTCAACACCTTCACCCACTTCAATAACAACCCCAGCAAACTCATGCCCCATAATAACAGGACCATTTGGGAAAAGTGGCATCCAACCTGGATCTTGTAGTGCTGCAACGTCTGAATGGCATAGACCAGCAGCTTTCACGTCTATCACAACGTGACCTGGAATCGCCTTCGGATTTTCTTTTTCAATCAATTCTAGTGGTTTATTTGTACCTGAAAATAGCCAACCTCTCATACTATCTCCTCCAAATTGTTAAAATCTTATTTTTTAATAATTCTTGCTACACTTATAGTTTACTAGGTTTATCTTCCTATAAACCATCCTTAATATTTGCTATAATGTTGAGGAAACCAACACTTTCATCAAATCTGTCTAATAGGAGAGGAATATGATGAAACCCAATTCCAACCAAGCAATAAGGACAAAGAATTTCTTAAAAAAGGCATTTATTGAAATGGTACATAAAAAGGGATATAGTGCTGTTACCGTGAAGGATATCGTTGATTATGCGAAATATAATCGAACAACCTATTATGTGTATTATCAAAACATAAATGAGCTTGTTGAAGAGTTAATGGATGAAATGTTTGAAGCTATTCAGTTTTACAGCATGTCTAAATACCAAAGCGATAGTCAGTTAAAAGTAAAAGAGTTAACAACAAACTCCTTCGATTTGTTGTATTATATTTACGATAACCGTGATTACTTTACATTATTACTTTTAGAAGATACTTTGCCACACATTCACCAGCAACTACCTGAAGCAATATTTAATTTATTGAAAAATAAATTTGATATTCAATACGGGGTGTCTTCTGTTGATGATTACCACCAAAAGCGTTATATGGCATATGGTACGGCGGGGTTGATTATGGACTGGATTGCGCAGGATTTCAATGTGACACCCGGTGAAATGACAGATCGTCTCATCCGTATTTTTAATACCTTTGCAAGAGGGTTTGTTATAAAGGAAATCGATAATTAATAAGCAAAAAAGAACGAATCCGCCAAAATTTGAACACGTTCTTTTAATATAATTATGATAACTTCAACCTCACTACAGCTTCCACATGGCCTGGATGGTGATGGCAGATAATTATAGATGTAGTAGCGTTTCACCTTACTTTTTAATTAACAATCAAATTATTCATTCAAAACCCGATATTAAATCATGCCACCCGAAAGGTGAAAGTTTGTAATATCTTTCATGATAGGTTCCAAAACTGCAGTTTAACAATGTTTGAGAAAATTAAGATTGTTATATCTTTAACTGTAGTTTTATTATTTTTATTTGTTTGCGTTAGCAAAATGTTAACATTTAATTTAATGCACCTTTTAACTTTTGAAGATTTTTATTGATTTACTTCAAATTTTTCGACTTTCTAATATTAATTATTAGTTCAATTTATTTCTTGGTGCTTACCATGACACTTTTTAAATTTTTTCTTACTTCCGCAATAACATTTTTGTTTTGGGTTCATTCTTTTTCTTTCTGTGCAAAGTAAATCTACTATTTGCTGTAATTCACTGGTTTTCGGAATGTTATTATTTATTATAAATATTTCTAAGTTTTCCATTGCAATTGGATACCATCTATCTGCACAAATATGAACACCCAACTGATATGACTCAAAAGCAGCTTTATAATTACCTTTACCAACCAATGCAAGCCCTTTTGTCATATGAGCAACTGTTGATATGTCTTGTTTTATTATTTCATTAGCCAATTGTATTGCATCGTCAAATTGATGTTTTAGTGCATACCCATATGCCAATGTTACCTTATCTACTTCTAATTTCTCCAAATAAGGAATAGCAGCAATATATTGTTCTTCAGCTAAAAGTTTCTCCATAGTGTTATAGTCATCATCTGCTTGTTGAATTGTAACTTTAATTTCTTGTATTAGCCCATTTGGATTTAAGAAATCAATTTGCAAATTAGTCTTTATTGGCGGTAATACCTCTGAATGTATTTCTAGTAACTTATTAATCATATTTAGTATATAAACCTCACCATCTGATTTTAAGACCATCAATTCTTTAAAAAATTGATGAGGTTCATATGTGCGTGCATTCACAACTAGTTTTATCTCACCTTGATTTTTAACAATTCGATCCCATTCTTTTTTCTTTATAGTATCGTTGAATTTTAGCTGTAATTGGGCATAATCTATCCATCCAAGATGCTGTATAGTCATCATCGGAACCATAATATTTTGTTCTTCTTTCAACAGAACTGTTATTAATGTAGATTTTAAATTATTATATTTATCTTCAAATTGTTCAATTCTTAAAGCTCTTTCTTGCTGATCAAATTGATCCCAGCTTTCATTCATCTCTTTAACGGTTTTTAGAAGAGATTGTGTTAACTCATATGGTGGCCTTATTGTTTTCCCTACTTTTTCTTCAAGGTCAGATAAATTATTGATTATCTCTCTTTCAAAAGCTGAAGGTCCATTTTCTATAATAGGGCAAGATGAGGTTATTGCCTTTTCATTATTTTTGCCTAATATATATGTTCTTCTATAAGTTAATTTTTTAATTTAAGTTAAAATTTCATACCACTTACGCCAATCTCCTGATGACGCATATGGTGATGGCTCAATATTAAAGGTAATATTGCCATTAGGACGTATCTTTAACTTTAAGATATATGGTATATTTTCAGATTCAGTTTCATCTACTATCTGTAAAGTTAACGTTCTATTTAATTTGTCCTCATAGATTTCAGTCCAATACTCGGCTTTTAGGGGTGGTAAGTTGGATTCATGAGGTTTGAACTCCATCATGACCATACTCCCATCATTACGTTCAAAACCATCCAATTTAATATCCTTAATATTTATATCTTTAAATACTCTAAATGACTGCCCCGAGCTAGCTGATGCCAAATAAAGCGCCATGAAACCAGAATGGGGATAATCAGTTTTTTTATTTTAGTACTTATAGTAAATGTTTTTTCTTTATTATCATGATTTTCTACTTTTTTTTTCAATTTGTTGTTCTAATTTCTCTCTACTTTTTTCCTGAATCTCTGGATCTAAATGTTGAACCAATGATAGGAACGGACTTAGTTCCTTATGTAGAGTGTTTTGTATATTTTGCATTGCAAAAATACTTTCATTTTCTTTTGAAAGTACTGGGAACTTTGCTACATCCTGCATATATCCATTGAGTATCAGTAAGTCTAAAACAACTGCACGGTTTAATTGTGCAAAGTTTGGATCCATCTCTTGTTTGTTTAATAAATTATCCAAGACAGTCGGAGAATTACGTATTAATAGTAATCTATCATCTCTATCCCCATGAAAAACTCTATGTGAATATATTCTAAAAGATATATCATCAAATATATGACCAATACTTTCTGTTAAATATTTTGAACGGATAAATCTGAATATATGTTCAGTATACTTTAACGAATTAAAAACTAATCTACATGTTTCTTCATTAACAACTAAACTATATTGGCCATTTTCTGTATTAAATTCGAAAAGTTCTCTCAAACGATAAGTCCCTAAAATTTCTACTTGCAAAACACAGATAAATATAAAGAATTGTTTTTAAATAAAAATTCTATAGAAAAATAATTTTATTTAAAAATTTACAATCTGTTAATTATTGTTTATTCACCCAAAAAATAAAGAATATTTGATATAATTAATAAAGTGTTAGAAAAATATTGAGGTGATAATCTTGCTCAAAAACAAATGGGATAAAATAGAGCTTTATATTATATCACTTTGGTTACTATTTTTATTAATACTTATTGTTACTATCAACATACCAATTTGTTTTGGTGAAGGTTGTAGTTTTATAGGTATTAATAAAATTCTTACTTTAAATTGGATTCCCATTATCGCACTATGCTTTTTAATTTTCGGTATACTTTGCGTATTTAGATTTAAATATAAAATTTCTGGTAGTGAGCAGACCCCAATTATAATTAATAATATTGAAAATAAAAATTATGAACATTTAACTTTTTTATCAACTTATATTATCCCTCTAATTGCTTTTGATTTAACAAAGCCAAAATATTTAGTTGTTTTGTCTGTTTTGCTTCTTGCTATTGGAATTATTTATTTAAAAACAAATCTCTTTTATTCAAATCCAACATTAGCTATACTTGGTTACCGCATTTACAAAGCTGACGCTAAATTTAGAATCGAAAACCGTACTAATATTATTTTAATTTCCAGGGAAGACCTTGGAGTTAATCAAAGAGTGAGTTATAGAAAAATTGATGAAAATATTTATTATGTGAGGGTTATCAGGTGAATAAAACGGAGTTAGTAAATATTATTAAAAACTTTATAGATAATCATAATGGATTTGTAGCTGAAATACTTTTTGTTTTAAGGAATCCAGAAGGGGATATTTTAAAAAGAGCAGATATAGAAATTGTTGCCCAAACCAACGTTAAAAATGAATTTTTGGAAAAATTGAATGAAAGAATAGTCAGTAATGAAGACCTTAGTGTCTTACCTATTTCAAATATTGACGAAAGAAAAAATGTTTTATTTGAATATGATTTAGAACAAATTCCAGCAGGGTTGAAGATCTTAGAGGAACTCCAAAGAACAGAAGATTTTCCTTTTTTTCGTTCAATACTGATCGTTTAGATGCTATAACAGGAATAATATTTCTCATTCATTACAATGATAATACATTAATATCTTACAAAAGGAACTATCCAATAAATTTATATAAAAGAGATAGAAATGGTATACCTTTAATAAAATGGGGAAATGATACCAGATTTAAAGAAATGCCGGATGACATTTTAAGAATATATCCAGATTTTGATTTCTTTAGATTGAATGATGAACTTTTTATAAGAAATATTAATATTCTAGAGAAATTTTTTAGTTTTCACGAGGTTATTAAAACCACTGCGGAAAAAGCATTAAATGATATTGAAGCTGCAAATATTATCGAAGATATTGATTCACTAGGAGAAATGATAGAAGACATCACCTTTGCCCGTAAACTAACTAAAATTGGCTCACATTCTCCAGTCCTAAATAAAATACCTGCGAATACAATCATTGAGTTCGTTACCACCTATCCAACATTAAAAGGTAGATTTGAATTGAATGATGATAATACAAGGATAAAACTAAAAACTAAAAAATCTAAAAAACTTTTTTTAAAATTACTAAATGATGATTTTCTTCAATCTCAATTAACTGAACTTCACTATGATAGTCTTGCAAAAGAAACAGTTGAGATATAGTTAAATAATTTTTCACGGTAAAAAAGCCTTGTTATTCAAGGCTTTTTTACATTTCCTTACGTTATAAAAACCTTGTCATTTAAAAAAGTTTCTCTTTTCTATCGATTAGATCATTCCACTTAATACAGCGGACGACTCCTTAATAAAACCTTTCCAGCAGTCTTCCTTTTTTGCCCATTGTGTCACGTTTTGATCCCCTGCAGATTCTTTTAGATAATTAAGTGCATTACTTGCTATCGTTCGTACTATACCTTCCCATTTATCTGAAAGGTTTTGTTGCTGCCAAATATCCATTAAATTGAGTTCTTTTCCGTACAAATGCCTCAGCATAGCCACTGAGTAGTATATTACATTTGCCCTATAACCTTTTAAATTCATACTTTCAACAATTCTAGTCACAAACGTATTCACAATTTTTCTAGCAATTAGTTGCTTATAGTAGTCACTATCGATACTTACAATACTTTTGATTACCTCTCCATCATCATTGGTAACGGAACTTTGTTTCCAATATTGACTATTTAGATCCATGAATCTTTTAAAGGCTTCTTCCCCACCCTTACTAGAAACATGTGGATAGCCCTCCCAGGACATGAAGTATTTGGCTAATTCTACCTTAGTTATAACATTTTCTTTAGGAAATGTTTTTTTGAAAGCAGTTTGTTCTTTACCTTTTGAACGCCTATTTATATCAACCATATATTGTCCACGCGCACGCTCAAAATACCATTTTGACTCCTCTTTCCGATTATCCTTTGCTGGAATCCAGATGTTACGAGAAAATTTCTCAATATCTGACATAAACCGAGTATTTGCAAGTAAATCCGATTTATTAATTTTATTTTGAGTATTTGCATATTCTGAGATTTTTGCTATCATTTCATCTTCAAAGGCATGACGATCAATTTGTGTATCTTCGGTATCCATTTCTTCCGGAACATTTAATATACTTAATTTTGCTTGTATATAGACACCATCCAAATCTATTTCATTCTTAAATGCTTGATGAATTGATGCTGTTGTTTGACCACCATTAACAATTTGCCAACTTGTTAGTTTCCTTATTTTAAAGAGGTTTGAATCTCCAATTTGTTCAATATCCCCTGCTTTTGCAACGCTGGAGATGCCATTGTTATACGCAACAAATAATTCACGTTGTTCCTCATCTTTTAATGTATCTCTTATTCCCTTGTTTGTTCCTCCACGTGCCTGTAAAAAAGACCGTACATTCCGTTCTACTAGTTTTGGGCCCCAATCATCGTATAATCTAGCTAGAATTTTTGCAGGAATAAAACCTATATAGCAATCTATTAAACCCTTTTCTTTATTATTCGGCACATGCATCATTTGTAAATTTGTTCCATATTCTGATTCGAAATGAATATCAAATTCCCTAATACCTTGCTCTGCTTCAGATAACCTGAAAATACGATCCATATCCCACACGTGTATATTAACAGTTTCAACACCGGGAATATTTAAGTCAATTGGCTTATTAGAAAGATAGAATTTACTTGTTACTACGTAAATATTGACTTCTTCAATTTCACCTTTTTTATCAACAATCATTTTTGTAACATCATGGTATTCCATTGAACGATCCGCTAATTGCAAAATCATTTCCGCATTTGTGTAAAACCGCTTTGCCTTATTTGCATATTCTTTTAAGGAAGTCATATTTGCCACTGGTAGATCTTCCTCAAAAAAAGGCTCATATTCTACAACATACAAACTTAATATGCTACTATCTTCCTGATATAAATAGCCATTCAACTGGATTTTTGATTCTTTATTTCCAAAATAAATAATTGATGGCTCGTCTTCTGAACTTATATATGGTAATACTTCTTGCAGAAAAGGTGTTTGCCGACTACCTAGTACTCTACCCTTTTGTTCAACAGTATCTATAAATTCGTTATAAAAATCTAACTTTCTCCTTGTTTCATTCACATTGAATCATCCTTATTTATTCAAATTGAAAATATCCTCTATTGAAACTTCAAAACTTTTACAATGTGACAAATCAATTGAATAAGAAACATTTGAAATGCCCAATGGCAGGCTTTTTGAAGTCACCTTGGGAAATTCCTCGGTTGCATTAAATGCTAATTCTTCGTGTACAAAAAAGAAATTTTTGTCATAATCATCACCCAAAATCCCTACCTCCATTAGTAGTTCTTTGAACTTTACCGCTAAAGATGGGGCACGAAGAGTAAGCTTTTCCTCTATTAATTCAATCATATTACGTAACGACTTACCAATCGAATTATTTACCTCGACTTTTAATACATAAAGAAATAAATTATCAATTACCGGATTTAGCTCTAGTTGTAGTTCATTTGAGATCTTAATTTGGTCCCTTATTTTTGACGAAATAGTCTTAATCTCTACTCCTGCATTTTTATTAACAAAGTCGATTCGATTTTTTAAAGGCCCCTTCCAATCTTTTATTATCAAAGGTGGCTCTTGTGGAAATAATTCTAACCATCTATAAATATAATAGAGCTCCCCAAATAATCCCATTTCTTCTTCAAGTGTTAAATTTGTATCCCACTTTCTTTTAAAAAAGTTGTGCCATCGATCTAAGACTTCATATACTACAGTATAAAGAGGTATATCACTCTCAGTAATAATACGTTCTACCAAGAATTGTAAAACCCGCTCGAAAATTTCTTCACTGTCCTCTACATTTTGGGAAATCACTAAAAAGTTTTTTTCTTTGAGTGGACCAATTTGTGAAAAGTATTCTTGCCCAATCTCTATACCACGCCATTTTGGAAATGATTTTAATTGATCATCCTCCCAATTTTCACTTGTAATATCGATATAGATTCGACGTTGAAAATTCAGTAAGTCTATTCCAATTAGAATAAATGGTTTTTGAAAGTAGATTGGCTCTAGAAGGTAAATATCATCTGAGTCTTCATCTTTTGACTGTTCAATCATCAACTTGAATTTTTCTGATATATTAATCATTAGAACTAACCTGCCCAACTGTTTTATTATAAATATATTTACCTTCTTTTTTCATTCTTTCTTCAGAATCGCTATCTGGCACTTCAATAATCTCAGGGAATGAAAATGCTAAACCAATTGGCACAAGGTTCTCACTAAAATCAATATCTAACTTTCTAAACGGCTTGGCCTTTGGGTGTAACGGATAAATTAATAACAGCGGATTTGATTTTGACCTGAGTTTTATATTTGACTTTTTATCCTTAGTTGAATTTTTTAAATCAATAAACTCCTGATTAGCAGCAACAATTGCACCTAAATCGACAACTCCAATTCCTTTACTTTTATCTTGATCCATACTACGAATTACTGCACTTTCTATTGAGATTTTACCAAGGTTTACTTTCCAAGGAGTTATTCCATGCTCTATTGATTTTTGTTTTTTCAACGTAGATCTAGTAATATCCACAACAGCTATATTAAATTTGTCTAAAAGGTTATTTTTATTCATTTTACTAATATAGCTTGCAATCTTTTTACTATTAACTATTCGTGCTGAGGAAATGGTTTGATATTTATTTAAAAAGTTTATAATATTATGACTAGGTACATCTTTAGCGATATGATATTTAGTGTCTTTATCAATTACTTCAAATTTTTGTTCAACATTATTAAAAAGTTGAATAGTAGCTTTCATATTATTTGAATAAAATTCCATATTCTTTTCAAAACTACGCGTTTGTTGCATTGTGCCTGTATAGGATACAAGCGACTCTGCAGTACCCATCTTTGCAGGGCTAGTAACTGTCATAGAGTTATGCGTAAGCATTTTTATTGCGTATTCTTCTGGAGTCAAACCATCTTCTGCAAGCTTTTCAAATTCTTCCCTTAACTCACTCATGACAACAGCTAGATATTCAAAATTCTCCGCAATCTCTTCACTAGTATATATGCGACATAAATCCATGTATCCTGTTCGAAAACCAAACCAGCGCCCCATTTGCATCAATGTGTCGTACATAGAGCTACTACGATAATAATAAGAAACTGTTAACCCTTCTAAAGTGAGTCCCCTTGATAATTTATTTCCTCCAACTGCAATTACATAAAGCCCATTTTCTTTATATTTATCATATTCTAATGCATCTTCACTCTCTCCGTTAATCTCCATCACTTCTACTTTCCCTGCAACCACTTTAATTTGTTTGTAGACTTCTTCCCAGGAAAAGACCCGAAATTTACTTGCCGGTTCAATACTTTTTTGTACTTCTACATAATCATTTTCATATAGCTCTTTTAGCCTTGAAATATATTCACTTTTAGAATTATATATTATGTCATTTGATAACCTTTTGTAGAAATCGTTAATTACATTGCACATAGAGTTTTGAATATCAGTTAGTCTTGAAGTATGAATCAACATTGAATTATGTTCTTTATTTTGTCCCCTTAGATTTCTAATAGCTACGGAAAGTAGAAATGCTAATATTGCTTCCTGCATCGACTTCGGTACTGTTGTAAATAATGCTGCATCATCTTTTGTTCTCATTTTATCTAAGATATCTATATCTTCTGTGCTTAAGTGTCTAATAAACATGGGTTTGTTATCTTCCGTGTATCCAGTCGTATTAAAAAATTCTTCTGGACCACAATAACCATCCGGTTTAGGCAATGCAATAACAAAGTCTTTTGGATATAAGTCTTCTCCAACTTCAACATGGTTTGCGTTAGACTTAATTAATAAATTTGCAAATGGTGTTGCAGTATACCCAACATAGGCCTTTTGTTTAAATAAACTTAATAGTTCTCTAATATGACGATTAATTGTGCTTGGGTCATCAGTCTTTTTATTTGAAGAATCAACACTAGCCTGATCGGCCTCATCATCTATTATTAATACTGGAGGACTTACCTCAGAATGTTTAATACTGTTTCTTATTAAATCAATAAGTTTAGGTAGCACATCCTTTTGTTTTTTTACAACTGCCAAAATTGGTTTATCTAAATTTTTAATCCCAATAGCATTATTAGTCGAAATATCTTCCTGCACAGTCGTCCATGTCTCAATTTGCGTTCCTCCACTTCTTACAACCGCTACTCCTTGTTTTTCACCGGTTATACTATCAATAGTGCCAACTACTTCCCTTTCCAGTCTTAATTGTGTTTGTGAGCGCAAGTCATTGTGCATACCAGCTAATACAATTACTAATCTATAACCAACATCAAAAGCCTTATTAATTAGACCTGTAAAGTTAGCAGTTTTCCCCGATTGTACATGCCCTAAAACTAGGCCTCGCTTATCGAAATCAGTATAACTTTTAGGATTACCAATACTCTTTAAAATTTCATTCGTAGTATTATCAATACTCTCCACTGTCGAATGAGGCCAATTCTTTAAGTCTTTCAAGTATTTCTCGTAACGCGGCCAAAAATATGAATAGATGGGATTTGAACCCGTAAACCATGGAAGATTTTCATTGCTTCTCATAGTACTAATCTTACGCACGTTTATAGTTCCATACACTTGGTAGGTTTCTAAAGCTAACCCTTCAAAATCTACATTTTCTAAATTCCCATATTTTTTAGTGATTTGTTTTTCGGCTTCTTCAATTGCTTTTTGTATTGGATTATCAAAACCTAAATTTTTAAAGGTAGAATATAAGTTATCAACAATAGTATTATATTGTTCTCTAACATCTCGATTCATGAATGTTCACTTCTTTCTCGATGATTGTTTTAATTGTATAAAGCTCTATTCCCTCGAATCCAGCCATCACAGAGATTGTTTCTGCAACCTGTTCAACATTTAACTCAATACCCGACTTAAATAACATTTCAGCATAATCAAGGACCATTTTTTTTAATTTTTCATCAATTTGTTGTTCTTCTATTTTTACCAGATTAGCAGTCTTTAATAGATTAGTAGGTGAACCTAATTCTACAAGTTTAAGATATACATTTATATTCCGTCTAACTTCTATATCAACTGAATTAAGAATGCCTGTTAGAATTGGATGAGTTCTATTTAATATATAGGGGCTATTAGTATCATCTGTTGCAAGTTCCCAAGTATTTAAAGTACCTTTAATTCTATTTCCTGTACGATTTGCCTTTGTACGATATAACATCATCTCTTGTGATATCTGCCTATAATATTTTGCTATTGCTTTTAAATCCTCTTTAACTTCATCAGGAATTGAAATCATGGACTTTTTTACATCAATTTTCCAATCAGCATCTCCATCATTTGTAAACTCAACTTTAATTCTTACTAATTCGGATGGTACCTCCTTAGGAAACATACCATACCAGTCTCCAAAGCTTACCATTCTGTTTTCCCTGTAAATATAAAAGCCTTGTTGATCTCGCCATCCTTTTAAACCACCAGCATACTTATAATCCACTTGATTAAAAGTAGATGGATGTGGCAGTACATAAGGGGTAACCCTAACAAACTTATTATTAACTCTTAAGATTTGCTCCTCCCCCTCTACTCTTCTTGGATTGTCTTCTAAGAAGGGATTCCAAGGGTATATAGTGTTACCATTTATAGTAATCAACAAGCCTTTTTCTAACATCACATGAAAGACCATTTCTAAATATTTATGAATTCGTTTTACTTTTGAAAAAAAGCTTTCTTTTTTCAATACTTTTTTAGTACCAGCCCCACAAAAACGATCTAGTCTATCAATAAAAACAATTGTTCCACTATCTCCTTCTACCTTACCAATCTTACTTTTTATTTCATATGGGAGTGATTTATAGAGCAACCATTCATTTTTATCACTAACAAAGTCCAAATCCCAACAGCGTTCGGAAATCGTTCCATTCCTCTTGGTTATGACACATAAGCGTTTTCCCAAAGAAAAGGATGCTGTTTTTAAGCCCATTCCAAACCTTCCAAGTTCATCCTTTTCCCTCTTATCCCTAGGGTCTTTTGAACCAATCGTCATAGCCTTTTGTAATTCTGCCTCAATCATTCCAATTCCATTATCTTCTATTCTGATAAAACTTTCTTCATTGTCATATTCAAATTCTATATTAATAAAATCCGCTTGTGCATCTATACTATTATCGACTATATCTGAAATTGCTGTTTGTGCGTTATATCCAATACTTCTTAGAGCTTGGATAACGGGTGCAGCCGAAGGTTGTGTATTAATTGTGGTCATACATTATCACCTAATTTTTTACTTTTATATTATTGTATCAATATATATAAAATAAAAAAAGAAGCAAACCATACCAAATGGCTCGCTTCTTTTTTACTAATTAAACTCATTTTTGAGAAATTCCCTAGGCTTTTCTCCTAAATAATGCAGTATTTGCTCAGCCATTGCTCTAGCCATTAACGGTGGTACTGCATTGCCGATTTGTTGATACTGCTTATCTTTTGATCCTTTGAAAACGTAATTATCTTTAAAAGACTGTAATCTTGCTGCCTCTCTTATACTTAAAGCAACTGCTTTGGTAGGATGCTGCCACATAGACTTTCTAACATTAATAACTGTTGGAGACGGAAGATCGTAACCTAATCTCAGGTAAATAGTATTTTGTGTCCTAGAGGCATCTGCGTACGAAATCTCCTGAAGTTCAGTAGATAAACTGTGGAAATTTTTACCTCCACTTTTCTTTATTGCCTCAAATCGTTGTTTACTCAAAGGTTCACTGTCTGTATTAATATGATTATAGATAATATTTTCTTGCATTCCTGAACGATAATATTCTTGCATTCCAGTCATATTGTTGTCTCCAGTGTATGCTAATTTATTATCCTCAACGCTTTTGGCTGCATTGATATTTTCCAGGTCGCTTATTGCATCTCTTACAGTAAAATCTCTTTCATTAAGTTTATGTGGAAATGAGACTTCTTCACAGTTTATTATATTTGATTTTATTCCTAACATCATAAATCTTTGCCGTTTTTGAGGAACAAAAAAATGATTAGAACAAACTGTACCAGAAGTAATTTTGTATCCTAAGTATTTAAAAAACTCTTCTAAATAAACAACAATATTATATGATTTAACTTGAACTACGACTTTTATTTTTTTATCACCAATTACTATTGGATTCCCTGTTTTCATTATGTGTTCTTCTTCAATTTCTTTTAAGTATCTTAGCAATTGGTTTATTTCCATAAAGCTCCGAAGATTATGTAACAAACTTTCGTTGTTATTATTACTACCACTAGCTATCTTTTTGAAAGTATTAATAGCTAATTGAACTATTTCTGTCATCTTTTCTTCAAATTGTAATTCTCCAAATTCGTATGCTAACAATGAGTCAATAATTTGTTGTATTTCTACCAGTTCTTTCTTTTCTTTAGCAGAAATTGGGTTGTATGGTTTTTCCTTTTTTAATTTCCGAATCACACTTCTAATCCTTGAAAGTTCAATTGCGTTTGTAATAATAGGCTGAACTTTATTTTTCTGTACAATTTTGTTAATTAAATCTTTATTTTCAATGTTGTCTGTTTCCAGTAAAATTAATTCGTCATCATTCCAAAAAGGGGTTTCCCGACTATTTATCATTTTTAAATGCTTTTCAGAACTATAGGCATATATAGTACCATCCTCGTGTTCCGTTACAAAAAATTTATGAGTATTAGAATTCATCGTTTTAACGTTTTCCATTAAGAAAGCAACAGGTCTAACCTCATCTATAGCACGTGCAAATTCCTTTACGAGCTGATTATTACCTGAAATTAAATAGTTTTTTTGCCTATTTGCATTTGAAAAACCTTGGCACGGCGGTCCACCAATCACTACTGTTTCCAAAGGATTTAATTCTTTCTCCTTCATGAACTGCTTAAAATTAATGTTACTAATATCACTTATATTAGAATTGGGAGGTTTAATTATTACCTCTTTTTTACCTCCATGGTTATGTATATATGTTTCAATAGCATCTTTATTAATTTCAACTGCTCCAACTATTTCAAATTTCCCAGTCTGCTCAAAACCGTTACTTAAGCCTCCTGCACCTGCAAACAAATCTATAAGTTTAAATTTCTTTTCACTTGCCTTCAATTTTCTCGCTCCTAATATAAAACCTTCTTCTTGCAGCATATAACAACCGGATAAATATTACAATATTTAAGCTGAGTTTTTATATTGGATTTTTACTTGATTAGTTAAATTTTCATTCTTAATTCAGAAAGCCCCCATTAGTTCTTTCTAATAATTAAGCTAATACAATAACCTTATTTATTTTACACTAATCAAGAATAATATTTCTAATATATTTTTAAAGTTAATTAACTGCATTAACAATTAATACCTATTATTAAAAACTATTTCAACACCAATTTCGCGACTACTTCAACATGTGCCGTATGCGGAAACATATCAACTGGCTGCACATATTCCACTTTGTAAAGTTTCGACAATACTTGAATGTCCTTTGCAAGTGTGGAAGGATTGCAAGAAACATACACCATTTTTTTCGGTTTTACTTTTAATACGGTTTGCAAGAATTGATCGTCACAGCCGGTACGTGGTGGGTCAACGACGATAACGTCTGGACGCCAGCCTTCATTTACCCATTTTGGTAGGAGTTGTTCGGCTTTGCCTACGGCATAGGTGGCGTTTTGGAAACCGTGTTTTTTTGCATTTTTTCTTGCGTCTTCGATGGCTTCCGGGATGATTTCGATTCCTCGAATTTCTGCTGTACCATCCGCAAGCCATAGTCCGATTGTACCCACTCCACAATAAGCATCGACGATTTTTTCCTTGCCTGTTAATTGAGCTGCTTTCTTCACTTCATCATATAATTTGACGGTCTGTTCAGGGTTTAATTGGAAGAATGCACGAGCTGATAGCTCAAACGATAGATCTCCGAGCGTTTCTTGAATGACCTCGCTACCATGTAGATGAATCGATTCGTCTCCAAAAATGAGTGAGGTTTTTTGACCATTGATGTTTTGGATGATCGATTTGACTTCTGGCAAACGTTTTGTGATTTCTTCTATTAATAAACCTTTTCTTGGGATTTCCTTTTCAGCTGTAATGAGGACAAGCTGAACCTCTCCCGATTGAACGCCGACTCTCGTTACGATGGTACGGACGAGTCCTTTTCGATTTCGTTCATTATAGATTGATATTTTTAAGTCCTGAAGAATCATTTTGACTGTTTGTGTGACCTTGCTTGTTGCGGGGTGCTGAATCATACAGTCCGCAATATCAATGAGTTTGTGAGAGTTAAGGCCATAAAGACCTGCTATCACTTTTTGCTTATCAAGTCCGACCTGGAACTGACTTTTGTTTCGGTAGTTCCACGGGTTTTCCATTCCAATTGTTTCTTTTATATTGAGTTTTTCAATAGGTGTTTTACCGTAACGTTCAAAGGCTTGGACGACTATGTCCCGCTTCTCTTTTAATTGTTGACGGTAATCCAAGTGTTGCAGCTGGCAGCCACCACATAATTCATAGATTGGACATGGTGGCTTGACCCGATGCTCCGACTTTTTGCGAATTTTTTTAATCCGACCTTCAGAGAATTTTGGTTGAACTTTAGTTGCTTCTACGACGACCTCTTCACCTGGTAATGCCCCAGGAACAAAGACGACCTGCCTTTTAAAATATCCAACACCTTCTCCGTTGATACCGAGTCGTTTTATTGTAAGGGGAAAGGTTTGTCCCACTTGTAACTTTGCTTGGTTTTCTTTTTGCTGTTTCATCATACACACAACTTTCTATTCAATGCTGCGCCATAGATATAAGGAGGCATAACTTAGGTATGGCTCCCATGGCTTGCTGTATTCTTCCATTTGTTCATAGGTTGGCTTTTTATCGAGATTGTATAACTTTTTGATGGCATTTTGGATTCCGATGTCTGCTATTGGAAATAGGTTTGGCCTGCCCAACGCGAATAACAGGAAATTTTGTGCGGTCCATTTACCGATTCCCCTTATTTTTACGAGAGTGTCTATTACCTCTTCATCAGTTTTCGATTGGAGGTCTGCTAGCGTAAGCTCTCCTGCTGCAATTAGCTTCGACGTATCAATCACATATTCAGCCTTCCTCCCACTGAATTGCAACTCTCTTAAGTCTGCAACAGATAGTTGGGCTATTTTTTCTGGCCGGGGATGGATCCATGTTCCCTCAATTTCCTGGCCAAACGTCGTGACAAACCTTGATGTCAATGTATAAGCGAATGTCATGTTAAGCTGCTGATGAATGATACACTTCATCAAGCAATAATACGGATCGAAATCTAAGACCAGTGGTGTTCCGCGATGTTCTATGAAAATATCTTGAAGGTCTGTTAGTAAAAAATAGTCTTGGATGTCCTTTAATGGTACTTCCCATTGAAAAATATGAGAAACATATTGTAACGCCTGTTCCATCATTTCTCTTTGTGAACCAGTTATTACAAAAGTTGGCGAGTCGATTGTGCCCGTTGCTTTTACCGTAACAACCACAGGTTCATTTTTAACATAAAAAGGGACCTTCACCCAACGTTCATCTTTATTTAAATTGATAAGTGGATTTATTGCTAGCCTATCTAGGACGCGATCAAAATTATATGGTGGCTGTACATGCACTGTTTTCTCCCACATGGAAACCAACCTCAATTCATAAGTGTTAGTACACATTATACCATTTGTGCAGACAAAAAATCCCCTTTCGCGTATTCCAATCACTCACGGTAAAGTTTGCCTAATCTAGGACCTCAGTTGTAGTAAAAATTACTTCTGTGGCTCATTTTTCAATGTACTTCCTTGGAGTAGAATGAAAGGCGTCGATTCGTTAACAAATTGGAGGTATGCTTAAGATGAAAAAAATCGGACCTAAGGGTATGAAATGGTTAAAGATTATTCACGTTTTTTTAGTTGTTTTATTTTTTGGAGGAATTTTAAGTTCCCTTGCACTAAATCTTCACCTTGATTTTACTAAATTTGACGAGTCCTATCTGGGCTATAAAAATATCGTAATCATCAGTGATAATATTGTTCGGTGGGGTGCAATTGGCACTTTATTAATAGGGCTCATCTATGGATTTTTTACAAACTGGGGCTTTTTCAAACATCGATGGGTGGGTGTAAAATTCGTTCTATATATCATTCAAACGATTGTTGGAATTTTTATCATAGACAAGCTCATGGTTACAAATATGGAATTACTTGAAACACAACGAGAATTAGCTTTAACTAACCCAGAATTTATTCAAAACCACATCATTAGACAATATGCCGTCTATTTTCAGGTGGTAGTTACCATTTTCATTTTCATTATTTCATTCATAAAACCTTGGCGAAAGAAAAAGGTAACACAGATAAAGAGCTAAACCCGCAACTCCTTTTTAGGATATAATTTGAAGAATCAACCCTTTTTTTGTTACAGTAGGGTATAGTACAAATTAAACAAGGAGTTTTATGCAATGAAAAAGTTATTACTACTTACTAGTTTGATAGTTTTGTTGGCTGCCTGTGGGAATACTGATGAGAAGGCAAGTTCAACGCCAAAGGAATCTGTTAAGAGCACGGAAAATAATTCAGATTCTGGAAAAACCAGTGACAAAGTTGAGGTTTCGCAAAACACTAATGAGGAAAATACATCAGATTCAACTGTTGATTCCGAAGCTCCTGATACGAGCGTGGACGAGGCATCCGAAAATAGCGAACTGAAAAACCAATATTTAAATGACCTCAATACACTAGAGCAAGAAATTGAGAGTAAACCTGATGGCGAAACGCAAATTGAGATGGAAGAGATTGCAGCAGAAACGTATAAAGTCTGGGACGATGAACTAAATAAAATCTGGAAAGAACTAGAGAAACAACTTCCTAAAGAAAAAATGGATAAATTACGTGAAGATCAACGCCAATGGATTAAAGTTAAATATGAAAAAGCAAGTGAAGAAGCTTCCGAATACGAAGGTGGCTCAATGGAGTCATTAGTGGAAATACGCACCCAAGCACAGGTCACGAAAGAAAGATGCTATGAATTAGTGGATCTTTATATGTAAAAGGGTAAGGACTTAGACACGTTTCTAAGTCCTTTTTTGTTAATCTAAATCAAATAACAGTTCTTCTTTAATGGTTTTTTCGGCCATTAGCTGGTCTAGACTTCGGAAGATATAACCTTCTTCACGTAAATCATCGATTGCTTTTCCAAGCGCATCCGCATTATCTTTTGAAACCGTGTGAAGCAAAAGGATGGCACCCGGATGAATTTGTCTCATGATGTTGTTGTAGGCATACTCCCACCCACGTTGGTTATTAATATGCCAATCAACAAATGCCAACGACCAAAACACATTTTGATAGCCCAAATTGTTAGATAACGCTAATGTTCGTTCACTAAAAATCCCACGTGGTGGACGAAGATAGGTTACATCTTGCCCTGTTAGCTTTTTCGTTTCCTCTCGAACTGAATCCAATTCTTTTCTAAGCCGCTCGTCACTTACTCTGGTTAGGTCCGGATGATACCATGAATGATTGCCAACGATATGCCCATCCTTTGCCATTCGTTTGACAAGGTCGGCTTGGTCCTTTAAATAATGCCCAGTTACAAAGAATGTGGCGGGAACTTTTTTCTCTTTTAACACATCAAGCACTTTCTCGGTATACCCATTTTCATACCCATTGTCAAAAGTAAGATAGATGTATTTTTGCGATGTATCGCCAATATAAAATGCGCCATATTTTGCGAGTAATTTATCATACTCCTCACCAGCTGAGGCCGGTTCATGATTTTTGCTTTTTTTGAAGCCCCAATGGATTGGTGCGTTTGAATACGCTGCCGCCTGGTGTGCACCAGCAAATGAAAAGGTAACTGTCAAAAGAAGAAGTAAGCCACAAAGCCTTTTCAAAAGTAAAACCTCCCAAACTCCGTTAGTAGTAGAGTTAGTTTTTACCACATTTAGGGAGTTCATGCAGGGAATGAATTACCAAAAAGATTTTGTTGGGAGGTGGAATAAATTCGGACGAGGTGGAGGAGAAGTATCCGGGGCTAATTTAGTCAGGCGGTGCATACTGAGTGGTGCGGAATGTACCGCTAACAAGATGCGACCTACTACCTGCTAGCGGATTATTGCTGTGGGCACGTGACTCTTGCAGTACGTGTTATGGACATTTCTTTCCTTAGGTGCTTTCAAGTTTATAGTATTATTAAATGTTTATAGCCATAACTGCATCATTTAAACCCGTTTTGTGTGTATACTGTCTTTGCTTAATTCTAATAAAAGATAGCTTTACATAGGCAAGAAATAACCGTCTTCGCCAAAAGTCATTTCATGCTGATCCTCTAAGATTTCAATATTTTCTTTATCCTTTAATTCATTTAAAATAACTTGAGATACATATAGCTCTCCTATATGAAGTGTATTTGGGATTCTAACAATTCTTGCTTTTTCTGGAACTACACCCCAGTTTGCGCGTAAAGCTGCTTCTAGAGCTTCCTTGTCATTTTCGAGAATAATGGGGATATTTGCTCGAGATAAAAACGTGCTTGTAACAACATTTTCATTCATTGCCTTTACATCAATTTTGTCAAATAAGCGCTTTGTTGTTAAATCAGCTAGACCAATGCCTAATGCATTACCGTGACTTGCCTCACTCAAATTTGAAGCAATAATGTATTTTATTCTAGGATTATTTGGTTCTTCAACGCCTAATACGCGAATTCGTCCAATAATATTCGTGTCCATTCCTGTTCCACTATAGTTCTTACCAATTTCATCAACCACTAGGATATCTATTTCATCAACCGGAAGACCAGGCATTAGTGAAAATGCTTTTTTTAATAATTCACTTTCGCGTTCTTCAATATGGTCAGGTTCCATAGCTTCGATTATAGCTGTTTCTTCATAAGCGTTTTCAACAATAGCTATACCAAATAGGGTGTTAGAATTTCTGATAGCCATTTTTCCAACTTCAGGCATCATTTTACTTATTCCCTTAATACCATGTGAATGTAAAGCCAACGCTTGTTTGTGCTTCCCCATTCCAATCGATGCCATTTTCAAAATGCCACTTTCAATTTTATTTTT
>NZ_HE610987.1:390703-442163 GCF_000285535.1 Bacillus timonensis
ATTTTTAAAATCAGTATGTGGCTTAACACGGCCCATAACGATAATCCCATCTGCATGATAAGCATGTTTATCTATATAAACTGGGATACCGTCCGAAGTTTTTCCAATCACCTCAACATCCATGGATGAACGTATTTCACATCCTGTTGAATCCTCAGTAACTCCTAGTCCCTCTAAAACCTCGATTTGTCCATGAGCAGTGGCTCCGCCATGACTTCCCATTGCCGGAATGATAAAAGGAGTTGCTCCCCGGTTGATGATTTCATCCGCAACACATTTAACAATTAGTGGAATATTCGCAATCCCCCTACTTCCAACAGTAATTGCAATTTCCATTCCAGGTTTAATTTTTTCATCAGCGCTTACTTGCTGGAATTGTTCGTTAATGGTTGCTGGAATATTCCTTATACTTTCTAATTGGAAGTTTTGCCGTATTTTCGCCATTTTTGGAAAAGCCATTGTCTGACACTCCTTAAAAAGTAAACCCTTATCATTTTTACTCTCGAATACTATAAAGAAGAAGCAAATCCTTTTACATTACACCTTACTCCATCATTTATTTAGATACTGTTTCAGGTACTATGTTAATTGCTTCCTTTAATGAAAGCTCATTTGCAATAATTTTTCCAGCAATATCAAAAGCTGTTCCGCGGTTAACTCTTGTACGATTCATTGGAAGACTCAATGTAATATTTACTCAAGTTCTAGATCTAATACTTTAATTTGTCCTTAATCAAGTTTTTTCCTTTTGTTAACATAAATTATTTTATAAACTGCGAAGCTTGTGTAAAACGATTATTACGCATAACCATCAAAATCTTACCTGAATTTTTTGCCGCATCCGCCATTTTTTGTGCCTCTATAGGGTTTATTGCATCTGGTTTCTCACTAAATACATAAACCCCCGTTTCTAATGCGTTTATTGCAATTTCAGAATGATAGAAATTAGGAGCACAAATATCTATCGCATCCAAATCTTCGTTATTCAACATTTCCTGATAATCTGAATAAGTCCGAGTAATTCCATACCTTTCAGCCACTATTTGGGCGTTTTTTCATTTGGATCACTAATAGCTACCAATTAACTTTTGGGTGGGTAATCCAGCCTTCTGTATGTGCACTTTGGAATATATTACCAGCACCTATTATTCCTATCTTTAACTTACTCATCTTCTTCAATCATCCTTTCTTAATCGGCTCTAAAGGTGTTGGTACATTTCCGTAAGTTGGATGTGTTCCTCCTTCATAAGAAGCCCACCGTACACCGTTACGGAGTATGGTTCGAACTCCATCGTGATAATATGTTGGATAAGCTTCATCGCCAGGGCGGAAATAAAAGATTTTCCCTAATCCTCTTTTATAACAACATCCACTCCTGAACACTTCGCCTCCCTCAAACCAACTAATCAATACCAATTCATCAGGTTCTGGAATATCAAAATGTTCACCATACATTTCTTCTTCTTTTAATTCAATAAATGTATCGATTCCTTTCACGATTGGATGGCTAGGAGAAACTACCCAAATTCTTTCCTTTTCACCAGCACGTCTCCACTTTAAATCACATGAAGTCCCCATTAACTTTTTGAAGATTTTAGAAAAATGACCCGAATGTAATATTATTAACCCCATACCTTCTAGTACTCTCTGATACACTCTTTCTACAACATTATCGTTTACTTCCTCGTGAGCTTTATGTCCCCACCAGATAAGCACATCAGTCTCATTTAACAATTCCTCCGTTAGACCATGTTCTGGTAAATCAAGTGTAGCTGTACTTATATCAAATTCATCACCTAAACCATCTGCAATAGCCATATGCATTCCCTGTGGGTAAATAGACCGAACCTTTTCATTTGTTTTTTCATGACGGTATTCATTCCAAATCGTCACTTTAATTTTTTTATCCATGGGTTACCTCTCTTTACATGTAAGTGTTTACATATTTTTTATAAATGTTTCTAAATTACTAATGAATCTCTTCTAGCAAAATAAACTTCTTCTTTTATGCAAGCGACTACAGAACTGTCACTTTCTAAACTAATTTAGTTAAACTTTTGCACCTTTTTTAAAGCCACATGAATCCCTGATTACTAATTTAGTTTCCAAAATAATATTTTTTTCTACTTCTTCTTTATTCATTATTTGATATAGAGATTTTGCTGCTGTAAAACCTAAATCAATAATGGGTACTCTAATGGTAGTGAGCCCCGGATTCATTAAGGAAGCGAGATAATGATCACTGTAACTTACAATCGCAACATCCCCAGGGACTTTCAAACCTTGTTCTCTGATAGCTTTAATTGCTGCAGCTGCCATAATATCATCTGATACAACTAATGCAGTCGGTACGTTTCTATTGCTAAGTATTTGCAAAGCTGTTTCATAGCTTTCCTCCCATGAAAGCCCACCATCGTATATCAAAGTTTCATCAAATTCAATATTATTTTTTTGTAGAGTTTCTCTATAACCTGCAAGTGCGTCAAGTGAACCTACAAATTTTATCGAACTGTTTATTAACCCAATTGTTTTGTGTCCTAACATAATTAGGTGGTTAGTTAATTGCTCGAATGCCTTTTTCCCATCTGTATTAACCGTATAAACACTATCTTTATTAACGTGACCAATTACAATAAACGGAAAATCATTCAATGATAAATAATTTATTAATTGATCATCTACCCTTGATGCCAACAGAATAAACCCATCAATATCACCGTTTTCAACTAACTTTGCACATCTTAATAATTCTAGTTCTTCTTGCGTTTCAATTATTAGCTGAATGTTAATATCCTTAGTGTTGCAAAAGTTCGCGATACCCTTTATTACTTCAGAAAAGAATGCGTTACTTGTAGATTGTTCTACATTCTTACTGGCTACGACACCAAAGGTCATTGAACGCCTCGCTACCATTTCTTTAGGAAGTTCATAACCAAGTTTTTTTGCAACCTCAATTACTTTAATAGCTTTTTTACTAGATAAATTAGTTTTTCCTGATAGAACACGGGATACAGTGGCTAATGAGACACCCGACGCATCTACGATATCTCTTAGTGTTACGCTTATTTCAATCACCTCCTATTTAAAAAACGAATCAAGATGATGAGCTTGTTTCATTTTGTTTCGTTTTTTCATTTTGTTTCATCTTTTTTAAATTATAGAATTAGTTTTTAGAAAAGTAAATTAACATTTAATATTTACAAAATACTAAATTATTAATGAAATTGCATACCAACAATGTAATGTTACCAAGTCTATTAAATCAGCTGTCCACTCATCTAAAGAATTATAAGTACGCCGACTAATTTTAACCACAACTTCTCTCAGTCTTCTGCCATTTTAATAGGATTCAGGTCAGTACCAAAGTGCAATCATTCTCCTAAGTTGCTTTTCGTTATCTATCAGTTCAGCCTTAGAATTTATATGGCTAAACCTTAATTGGTCATTTCCTAACCTCAATTATTTGTGCCCAATCCGCAAATCAGCTAAAATCCGCCGAACAAAAAAACCCGCTATGCACAAACGTAACGGGTTTTCCATAATCAATATATTAAGCAAATACACGCTCTTTGAATTGTTCTAGTTTTTCTAATGACGATTTGTCTACATCTTCGTGTAGGCTGTTGCCATGTGAGTCCATTGTGACAACGGCAGTAAAGCCTTCTACAGATAGGTGCCACATCGCTTCAGGGATACCAAACTGCATGAGATCCACACCATCAACAGACTTGATGCAGTCTGCGTAGTATTGTGCAGCTCCACCAATTGCGTTTAGATATACTCCACCATGTTCTTTTAGGGCAGCAAGAGTTTTTGGTCCCATTCCACCTTTACCAATTACCGCGCGGATGCCGAATTTCTTCATGATGTCACCTTGGTATGGCTCCTCACGAATACTTGTAGTTGGACCAGCAGCTTTCACGTGCCAATTGCCATCTTCATCCTTAAGCATAACTGGACCACAGTGGTAGATGATTTGGCCGTCTAGATCAACTGGAGCCTCGTTGTCAGATAGGTATTTGTGGATGGCGTCACGGCCAGTGAACATACGACCGTTAATTTTAACCACGTCTCCCACTTTAAGTTCACGAATTTGCTCTTCAGTGATTGGTGCTTGTAGTACAACTTCACGAGTTTCAGACTTTACTTCTACTTCTTCTTGTTCTTTTGAGAAGTCGATTTCTTCACCATCTTGGTATAACCAGTCTTTGATACCACCTGTTTCAGCATCAAGAGTGACACCTAGACGGCGGTAAGCCCAGCAGTTGTACGCAACGGAAACGAAGAAACTTGCAGGGATACGGTGCATGACGCCAACTTTACAACCAAGTAGAGTTGTTTCGCCGCCGAAGCCCATTGTTCCGATTCCAAGTTTATTTGCATTTTCCATGACATATTCTTCGAGTTTACGAAGCTCTTCGTTTGGATTTTCATCTTCTACCGAGCGGAAAAGCTGTTCCTTTGCTAACTCGTAGCCAGAAGTACGGTCGCCACCGATTCCAACACCAATGAAACCAGCACTACAGCCTTGACCTTGTGCTTGGTATACAGAGTGCATGATACACTTACGGATTCCGTCTAGGTCACGACCCGCACGACCAAGTCCTTCTAATTCACATGGTAAGCTGTATTGAATGTTTTTATTTTCACATCCGCCACCTTTTAGAATGAGGCGAACATCTATATAATCTTTTTCCCATTGTTCAAACTTAATAACAGGAACACCTTCACCAAGGTTATCCCCGCTGTTTTTACCAGTCAATGAATCAACTGCATTTGGACGTAGCTTTCCGTCTTTTGTCGCTTCCACAATCGCTTCACGAATCGCTGCTTTGATTTTTAATTGGTTCACGCCAACAGGAGTTTTCACTTTGAAAGTTGGTAGACCTGTATCTTGACAGATTGGAGATACGTTCACATCAGCCATTGAGATATTATTGGTAATTGTTGAAAGAGACATAGCAGCACGAGTACCGGCACTTTCACTCGCTTTTGCGCGAGCAACCGCTCTACGTACATCCTTTGGAAGTCTTGTTGATGTCTCTACAATTAGCTTGTACATACTTTGTTGTAGTTTATCCATCTGTATTCCCCTTTCCCTTTTATCCCCATTTTTATACGGTTATGTCCATAATCACAATTTTCATTATACTCCTATCTATTTTTTTCGGAAAGGGATTTGCAAACGATTCCAGATTTTATTCATGTGATTTTAGGTGCAATGTCGCGACCTGGGATTTTTCTTTTATAAGATTCACTCCTATCAAACCAAAAATTGAAAAAACCATCGGGATTACGAATCCAAAATAGTAGCCGGATGTAAAATGATCCAAGACATTTCCGAAAAGGGCTGGAAGTAATACAGCACTTAGAAATCCTCCCGTGTTTGCGAATCCAGACACCATGCCAGACTCACTTATCGGAAACGTTTTACGAGCAACAGCAAAGGTCAATGAATTTGAACCAAACGAAAATCCGATGATAAAGAAAAGCGAAATGAGCAAGAATAATGGTGGTCCTTCACGAAATAAAAGAAAAGTAGACCAACACAAAACAGTGACTATATGAAAAAACAGATAAGGGCGTTTAATTTTTCCCATTCGGCTTGAAATCCAACCGATTAATGGCGCACCAAGTAGCGCACCGATTAGACTGAACATAATCAGCTTACTTGCTTCTAGACGCGTCAATCCATAAATATCCATTCCATACGGTACTGCCCATGAACCAATAAAACCTAAATACCCACCAACTAGCCCAAAGTGGCATAAGAACAAAGCCCATGCCTGGCGATTTGAAAAAATTCGACGCAGTAAAATCGATGTTTTTTCACGCACAACGTCTTGTTTCTCAATAATTGGGTGCCCCGGCTTTTTTACAAGAACAAAATAGAGAAAGATTCCACAAAAACTTAATAAGACTCCTCCTGATAAAAAGGCCATCCGCCAACCAAGTTGGACGATTAATGCAGAAAAAGGGACTGTTGCTAATAGGAAACCGAGACTTCCTGTCATTCCTGCCACACCAATTAGTCGGGTAAATTCTCTTTCATTAAACCATTTGCTTAATATCAACACTAAATTAACCCAGATGGTTGCATCCCCTATTCCAGTTAAAATTCTTGCAAAAAAGAGGATAAATTCATGGGTACCAAGGCTGTAAATAATCGTCCCAACACCCGTCAAAATCGCACCTGTAATCAGAAAAAGATTGGGTCCGTAGCGATCCGCTAAAATACCCATTGGCATTTGCAAACCTGTATACACAAAAAATTGGATGCTAGTTAAAAGTCCGATTGTTGTTGCAGTGACTTGAAAGTCTGTCATCAATTGATCTGTGATCAGTCCAGGAGCGGTTCGCTGACTTGACATCACTACATACGTAAACAAAACAGAAGCAAAAATAACCCATCTAAATTTACTAGTTTGTATGCCCAATGTTATCTACCCCTGTTTGCTTTTTATGTTATATATATGGGTTTTTGTATAGGTAGTGCTCATACACATCTGAAAAAATCAATCATTACAATTTTGAACTTGTACATGTATAATCAAAAAATGGGAGTTGAGATTAATGAATAAAAAAGACATCGCAAACATCCGCAAACAATTTAAGTTAAATAATCAATACTTAAAAATCAACGAGATTTTCAATGTGTATGTGAAAAAAGAATCTAATGAAATTTACCACCATATTTGTCAGCCGTTTGAGCTGCTAGAACAGGAAGCCCAGGAATTATTTTTAGATAACTTTAAAAAGACACTAGCTGGGCAGCTTGATACGAAGCTGTTTGAGTTGAAGTTCCAGCATGGTGTTGAAAATAGCACCCGTGACCTTTTATACGATGGACTGCACATGGAAGATACCGAAGATTGGCTCGAGCAAATGCTACAACTTGTGGAGAAGATGTATGCTACTAAGGTTTATGAGTTCGACACAGTGGTTACATTCATCCGCGCAGAATATCGTAAGCCGACACGAAAACGTGACCCTGAATCAGAACAAGGCGGCTCAGATGAGGTTTATTTTAGCCCACTCATACTTTGCACGTTAAATAAAATTGATCAGCCTAAAAAGACATTGGTTTTTGATTATATCGAGAGAACATTTAAATCAAATACTGTGATGGACCCGGTTATTAACCTAACTTCTCCGTTAACAGGTTTCCTTTTTCCAGCCTTTAATGACAATACAGCAGACGTGAATCATATACTTTATGCCTCCGGGAAAGCAAATGAGCCTAGTTATTCTTTCATTGCCGATGTGTTGAATTGCGAAGATATCATGACAGCGGAAGATGATAAGATTGGCTTCGAAATGATTTTGAAGAATGTCATTGGGGACAAGGTAGAATCCGAAGTTATTTCGAATGTTTACGAAGAAATTGACCGGTTCGTTCAGGAAAAAGAAGAAGACGAGGAAGAGCAAGACAGTGAGCCACCAATGATCAACTACCAGGACGTGGAACGCATCTTGAAGGTCAGCGGCGTTGAAAATGTCGACACAGAAAAGGTGGAACATGCATTTAAAACCGTTATTGACGACGAACGCCATGAATTCAAGGCAGCTAATCTCGTTCCAAAATCAATCAAAATCAACACAAAGGTCGCCAAGCTCTCCCTAAGTCCAAAAGAGCTCAAATACGTCAAATACATCATGTACCAAGGCAAACGCTGTTTGTTACTGGAGATCGACGAAGACGTCGTTGTGGAAGGATTAACACTAGAGACGAAAAATCAAGGGGACCAGGGGGACGGTTCTTCTGGTTCCTTTTAATGGCAGAGAGCCAGGGAGCCACAGGGACGGTTCTTCTGGTTCCATATGCAAAAAAAACAGTGGATTTCGCTTTGAAATCCACTGTTTTTTTAGTTTGATGATTGATGATGTATCAGCTCTTGCTTTTAGGATTAGCGATATACGATTTACCGATTAACCCATTTTCGGTATACTAACTCTCACTTTCCCCTCACGTAACATACCAATAACAAAAGAACGCCCAGCACCAACTGAGCGTTCTTTAAACATCTTTATTCTTTCCAATCCTTCTTAAATATTTCGTATTTTCCCTCTAGGTCGTCTAGCATCCCGATTAGGCGATCGATATCCTCTAAATCCGTAGATTCAGGGTCTAATGAATCAATAACTTCTAAAAACATATTCAGCCTATTTTTTAAATAGGTTATTTGTAAGTCCTTATCATGAATCGCGTTTCCCAAGTGACAACGTTCCTTTCATTTTTCCATTTTTTTATTTTAATAAAAAGTGTCTACATTGACAACTATTATTCTTTTTCAATACAATGCCTATGGCGATTTGTGATTCACCAAATCCAAAAAAGGAGTTACATAATGGCAAATTTACAATCTTCTATACGAATTTCTCCCGCATATGACCCGTGGGAGGCTTATTTAGATGTTGAGGAATATGGCTCCATGCACCTCACCAATATTGAATTTACAACAACTTATCTCTGTAACATGAGATGCGAACATTGTGCGGTTGGCTATACTTTGCAACCAAAGGATCCCAAAGGCTTACCAATTGAACTCTTACTAAAGCGCCTAGATGAAATTCCAAAGCTTCGGTCATTAAGTATAACAGGTGGCGAGCCAATGTTGTCAACAAAATCAGTTGATAATTATGTGGTCCCTCTTCTTAAGTATGCCCATGAAAGAGGCGTTCGTACACAAATTAACTCAAATCTCACCCTTGATTTAGCCCGCTATGAAAAAATCGTTCCTTATTTAGATGTGCTTCATATTTCACATAATTGGGGAACGGTTGACGATTTTGTTGAAGGTGGATTTGCAATGATGGAGAAAAAGCCATCATTTGAGCAGCGTGAACGTTATTTTATGCGGATGATTGAAAATAGCAAAGCCTTATCAAGAGCTGGTGTAATTGTTGCTGCGGAAACGATGTTGAATAAACGCACTCTTCCACATTTGAAGTACATCCATAAACAAATTGTCGAGGACATGGAGTGTAGCAGACACGAGGTGCATCCTATGTACCCAAGTGACTTTGCCAGCAATCTTGAGGTATTATCGCTTGAGGAAATTAGAAGTGCTATTCATCATCTTCTAGACATTCGTAATGAGGATATTTGGATGTTATTTGGCACGTTACCTTTTTATGCGTGCAGTGACAACAAGGAGGATCTTGCCTTATTGAAACGTCTTTATCGTAGTAAAAATGTGACGGTACGTAATGACCCTGATGGACGCTCACGGTTGAATGTCAATATTTTTAACGGAGATATAATCGTGACCGATTTCGGCGATACACCACCACTTGGAAATGTCCAGACAACATCACTTCAAGACGCATATGACAACTGGACGCAAACAAAAGTAGCGAGGGAATTAAGCTGCCATTGCCCGGCAGTGAAATGCCTTGGTCCAAATATCCTTGTGAAAAATGCTTATTACAAAGAAGTTGACTTTACAAAACGCAAATCTAAAATAGAGGTACTTTAAAAATTCGGAAAATCTATACGGGCCCACTACCAGGATTCCCCTTCTCCCAAAAGAAAACAGGCACCTTGAAAGTGCCTGTTTTGTATTTTTATCTCGGAGTATCACTTACGAGGAAACCGTAGGAAACGTGGTCTTGGACAGGGATCCATGCGCCGATTCCTTGGTGGGTTACGTTTTTCACAACAATGGATTTTTTGCTTCCTTTTAAAACAAGGTAGACTTCACCATAAGTAACCTTCCCTTTTTCATTAACAGCTGGAGCATATGCATATAAATATCCTAGCTTCTTCGGTGGAACATTATAAATTTGGTCCTTTTTTGTTCCACCACCAATAATGGTTGTAAAGGAAAGTGGGAGCTTTGATTTATTCGCAGCTTTAATCAGCATCATTTTCTTTACATCGTCTGCATCTTGAATTTCTGCAGTTAAACCGCCTCTGACAATCTTCTGCATTTCCTGTTTATAGTGAATCTTATATGGAGATTTACCCCCACGATTGTCATAGTAATTCGTATTGATTTTTTCATATTCCCAATTCGTACTTGTTTCAGACGACTCATAGTTTAGCGGCCATTGCCCTAAGTAAATGGTCGCGCGATATCCCAAGGCAAGCGGTGTCGTCTGGATTGCTGATTCATTTAATATACGAATAAGGTCTGGATTTTCGATTTTCACATCAGCACTATTAATAAGCTCTTTTGTGAGCTTACTTGGTTGGAGATATGGCAAATCCTGTGTCGGGTTCGGATATGTATTATCCTGTGAAATGTCTAAAACAGAACTAGGAATTTTGAATTTATCTACATTTTCACCCTTCGTCTTTTTGGTACCTTCCGCCATTGCTGTTCCTGTCATAAGACCAAACATAAAAATGACGGCAACTATAAAAAGAAATTTTCGTTTCATAGATCGGTACTCCTTTCCTTGGCTTTGTGCTTAGTGTTTTCGAAGATTTCACAGATTATCCATCCTTTTATTAGAAATTATTGAAATGAAAAAAGCTAGCACTCATCCCCTGCTAGCTTTAACTCCTGTTTTCATCAACTTTTCACAATAAGGAAAAAAGAATTGAATAATTGGTCCGATTCCGAATGTAACAATTACGGTTCCAATCCCAATTGGACCACCAAACAAAAGTGCTAAGACTAAGCCAGTTGCCTCTCCAATTGTTTTTGAAATCCCAACTTTTAATTTAAATCGTTTGCTTATTGCGAGCATTAAATTATCTAATGGCGAAAGTGGAAACTTGGCCTGCAAATACACAGAAACCCCAAATGAAGCAATCACTAAACCTCCTAACAAAACGAGAATCTGCATAAACAATCCTTCTAGGTTTACATTTTTCAAAGCAACTAGTAACCAAAAGTCAATAAAGAAACCAATTACTATGATAGTTCCAATTGATAAAAATGCTGGCCGTTCCTTAAGTAAAATTGCATTTACAAACATGACGATGGAGCCAACAACAATTACCCAGTTTCCGACTGTAAGACCCATTGATTCCGAGAGCCCGACATTAAGCGCGTCCCATGCTCCTGCTCCTACATCCGCAATAATCATTAAACTAATCCCGAATGCTAAAATAAATAACCCAATGCAAAAGAAAGTGATTCTTCGTACAATCATAGTTGAGCTCCTAAAATGATTTATTGTTTAAATATTGCATTTATTATAATGGAGCCGTAACAATTAATCGATAATTTTTTATTTTTTTAAATTTAACAGAATATTTGTAATGTTAGGCAAATACTATATAGTATACCAAACTTGAAGGAGGGATAGGGAGACCATACCTTTTAATGCAAGGGGGTATGCTATCGAGTTGCCGGACGAAGAGATCACTAATGAATGTTATCCCTTAAAAAGTACTTAGAAGACTGCAAAAAAAACACAAACGACTCTGTGTAGATGATGTCTGCACAGAGTCGTTTTTTGGTCTAACGGCAAATTTAGTTGACCATTACGTCAGTTTTACCGGACGATTTGAACTTCCTCTTATAATAAGTAAAATCCAATCCCCATAATGGCGTATGCTGCTAAAAGGGTACCACCCTCAAACCAGTTTGTTTCACCATCATTTGTTAAGGCAATTGTTAAAAATACTGCTGTAATCATCGAGATTAACTCTGGCATTGAGAATACCAGTGCCATTTTGGTGTCGAGAAAAAATGAGATGAGAACGAGTAATGGTGCGACAAACATGGCAACCTGTAAGGTTGAACCTATCGCGATTTCGATTGCGACATTCATTTTATCTTTGTAAGCCATCATGACTGCAGACGCATGCTCTGCTGCATTCCCAACAATCGCTACAATTATGATTCCTATAAAAATTTCGCTCCATCCAAAGGATTCTGCGACGATATCAAAGGTATGTACGAGATTTTCAGAAACATACCCTACTGCAACTGTGGAAAGGGCCAAAATAATAAGCGCCTTCCACTTCCCCCATTCTGGCTCCTCATGTTCTTCGTTTTCCTTTGCCACCTGTGCTGAATCTTCTTGATAAATTCCACGATGGGAAACAAGTTTAAAGAAAAGTGCAGCTAAATAAAGTAGAATCAAAATTACTGAGATACCAACACTTAATGTAAATGTATCAGTATCGTTCATGTCCATAGAAAAAACCTCAGGAATCACAAAGGCAAGGATAACTGAAAAAATGAGTAGCCCTGAGTTATGCCGTGCATCATGGACACTAAATTTCTGACGCTTATACTTTACCCCACCAACCAAAAAGGAAAGACCAGCAACGAGTAAAAGGTTGCCAAGCACTGATCCCGTTAAAGATGCAAGAACAACTGTAACAAGTCCCGCTTTTAATGCAAAAATAGAAATAATTAGTTCAACCGCATTCCCAAAGGTGGCATTTAACAGACCACCAATTCTAGGTCCAGCTACAATGGCAAGGCTTTCTGTAGCTCTTCCCATAAAACCTGCCAAGGCAATTATTGTTAAACAGTAGACAACAAACATGATAACGGCAGGCCAATGTAGCAGACTTCCAATGATTGATAGGGGCACGCCAATCACAACCAAAATTAAAAAGAGTCGATTCATTAGGACACAACCTTCCTTTGACCTCCAAATACGCTTTGGCGTATTTGCGCTCGATTTTTTGGCCCACAGGAAGTGGGTCACAAAGACATTACCACAGGAAGTAGCGTACTTAGTCTTTGATTTTATTGTTCGAAAAGTATACGCCGGTTGCTTACCTTTATAAGGAAGCGTTCAAACACCTCTTTATAAAGATAAAACTACGCCCAACTTAGCGTAGTTTTTCTCTATAAAAATTATGTTCCATTCTTCTATTTTTATGCATCAAATAGTTCAAACGTCTCTGAAATTTCAATACTCCCCTTAACCGATTGAGCTATTGGACAATTTCTGTGTGCTACCTCGATTGACCGCTGAATTTTTTGCTCATCTAAGTCCGTACCTTTAATCAGATAATGAAGATGGACTTTCTCAACCCGATTCGCTTTCGCCTCATTTCTCTCAACTTCCGTTTTTATAGTGATGTCCTCCACATTCATTCTCTTTTTTTCAAGAATCTTACGAAGGGTTCCCCCACTGCAAGCCGCAATTGATGATACTAATAGCTGATAAGGCCTGAATCCATATGATTCATCACCCGCAACTTGCAGTTTCCCAAATTCTACATCTGTATAAAAACCAACTTCTTGCATTTTAAAAATCACAAAAAACGCCCCCTGTTCCTTTTGTTATCTTTAGTTTACTAAAAATCCTGCCTGAACGAAATGTTAACATGATGACACCTCGATGAAGGACTTTTTGATTGATCCATTGCAACGTTCGGGACTTCATCAACTTGATGAAGGACTTTCCGACTTTGCACCTCACGCGTTCGGGACTTCATCAACTTGATGAAGGACTTTCCGACTTTGCACCTCACGCGTTCGGGACTTCATCACCTCGATGAAGGACTTTCCGACTTTGCACCTCACGCATTCGGGACTTCATATTCCCCTTACAACACAAATTGCGCCTAATGTAGTGGGAACTCTACCGAATAAATTTAAATCTTTTCCATTTCCAACCCCTCATTAATTTTGTATGATTAGATTGGAAATCAAAGTGGGGGAATACAACATGAAACTACGTTTTTGGATTTTAGTAAGTATTGTGGCCGTCTCGGGGTTTAGTCAGGGCATGCTATTGCCTTTGATTGCGGTTATCTTTGAAAATAGCGGACTATCATCGACCTTAAATGGATTAAATGCAACTGCCCTATATATCGGGATTTTATTTGTATCTCCATTTATGGAGTACCCTCTTAGGAAATATGGCTATAAACCTATCATTCTATTTGGTGGATTGCTCGTGGCTGTCTCACTTGCCTTGTTCCCTTTATGGAAGTCGTTTTGGTTTTGGTTTGTATTAAGACTCTTAATCGGGATTGGGGACCACTCCTTGCACTTTGGAACACAAACTTGGATTACCTCATTTTCACCAGAGAATAAGCGCGGAAGAAACATCTCTTTGTACGGGTTATTCTTTGGTATCGGCTTTGCGACAGGTCCGTTATTAACACCATTAGTCAAGATCAGTGAAACATTGCCATTTATTCTGTCTTCTGTCCTTTGTTTAATCGGTTGGTTCTTTTTATTTCTATTAAAAAATGAGTTTCCTGAAACAGATATGGGTGTGAATTCATTTAAAGAAACCATCGATCGGTTCTCAAAAGCATGGAAGTACGCATGGGTTGCATTTTTACCGCCAATGGCCTATGGCTTTTTGGAGTCATCCTTAAACGGAAGTTTCCCCGTGTATGGACTACGAATTGACCTCAATGTCACGTTTGTGTCCATTTTGCTTACTTCATTCGCGATTGGAAGCATCATCACCCAGCTTCCATTAGGAATTCTTAGTGACAAATTTGGAAGAAGAAATATTTTAATGATTGTGCTATTTTTAGGATTTTTAATGTTTACCATTGCAAGTCTCTTAGAGCACTCTCATGTCGGGCTGTGGTTATGTATTACGTTTGCAGGAATGGCCGTTGGATCGACCTTCTCGCTCGGAATTTCTTATATGACAGACTTAATGCCGAAAACCTTGCTCCCGACAGGTAACCTTCTTTGTGGAATTTTCTTTAGCATCGGTAGTCTTGTTGGGCCGTTTATCGGAGGTTTGTTTATCCAATTCTTTGAAGATATCAGCTTCTTCAATGTCATCGGGAGTATTCTTCTTTTAATCTTTCTTGTCATTTCTGTATTTGGTACTAAAACCGCAACAAAAACGGTTGAAAATTGACTTCCTTTTTAGGGAGTCATTTTTTCTATGATTTCTGGACTATTTTTCCGTCTATTGTTGACGTTTTTTAAAAATCTGTTATATAATAGATTACATAACGATACACTGTATTAAAACAGAGGTACAAGACGAATTTTAATATTAAGGAGATGATAGGAATGAGTCGACAAGAACGCAAAAACATGATGGAATTTATTGAAAAAGTAAAGGGCATTGATAAAATGGAGCTAATGTATATGACAGATGCAGATATCGAACATATCTATGACACAACTTATTTTCTATATGAGGAGATTGCTGAATAGCATTGAGTATTGAGTGTCCCACCTTTTATAGGTGGTTCAGACTGTTGACAAACGTTCGCATACTGCGTTGCTTGCCTCGCTCGTTGTGCTCATTCGGCAACTTCTATTCGCGTTTTCACTCAGCTGCGCGCCTTGTCCGAAAAGAGCCTTCAAGACAGTCAGGAACTTGAGTTAAAATTTAGATATCCTTAAAAATTCGTGTAGACAAAGTCAGCACTGACTTTATCTACACTCTGTCCCACCTTTTATAGGTGGGTTTTTTATTGCCTTCAAATCCTAAATTAAAATAATTTTAAAAAGGACTTTTAAAAAACAAGTGATGTGTTATAATTAATAATAATTATAAAGTAAAAATCAGTAAAACAAACCGCTGCTATCGAAAAGATTGCAGTTTTCTTGTTAAAATGGCTTATTGATTGTGATTCCCTTTCTCAATTAGAAATCTTACGTTGATTACAATTCTCAATTAGAGTGGTTTAAATGATTATTTTTCTCAATTAGAAAATGGAGGCGATAAAAATGAACACTGAAGTAAAAACAGCACCTAGACCACAGCATGTATATAAAACAGAAAAACAACCTTCCCCATTCCTCGAAAAAGTAAAGCTACACGGAGAACTCATTGCAGCTTTAACAAGTGGTGTGTTAATCGCAATTGGGTGGACGTTGGGTCATTTTGAACAGAGTACTGCTTCGATTGTGACGTATCTACTCGCTTTTGTGATAGGTGGTTTTGCAAAGGCAAAAGAAGGGATTTCAGACACAATCGCTGAAAAAGAATTGAATGTGGAAATGCTAATGATATTTGCCGCAATTGGATCAGCCATCATCGGCTACTGGAATGAGGGTGCGATTTTAATCTTTATATTTGCACTAAGCGGCGCTCTTGAAACTTATACGATGAACAAAAGCCATAAGGAAATCTCCTCACTGATGGAGCTTCAGCCTGAAGAGGCAACCCTTATCCAAGACGGGATGGAAAGTGTCGTACATGTTTCATCGCTAAAAATTGGAGATGCCATTTTAGTTAAACCTGGTGAACGAATTCCTGCAGATGGAAAGCTTCTAAAGGGCGATACAAACGTGGATCAAGCAGCAATTACAGGTGAATCTCTTCCTGTACGTAAAACATTAGGTGACGAAGTTTTTGCAGGAACAGTTAACCTTAGTGGTTCCGTTACAGTTGAAGTGACAAAGCCGAATGAAGATTCGTTGTTCCAAAAAATCATTAAGCTTGTACAATCGGCACAAAGTGAAAAATCCCCTTCCCAACTTTTCATTGAAAAGTTTGAAGGTAAATACGTAAAGTTTGTGTTATTAGCAGTTGGTTTAATGATGTTCCTTCCCCACTTTTTATTAGCGTGGACATGGACTGAAACCTTTTACAGGGCAATGATTTTACTAGTGGTTGCATCCCCATGTGCTTTAGTTGCATCGATTATGCCGGCGACCTTATCAGCAATTTCAAATGGGGCTCGACGAGGGATCCTATTCAAAGGTGGTATACATCTAGAGCAGCTTGGAAACTTACATGCGATTGCATTTGATAAAACAGGTACTCTGACAAAAGGTAAGCCAGTTGTAACCGATGTGATTGTTTCAGAAACAATCGATCAAAACGAATTTTTGCGCATTGTTGCTTCTATCGAAAATCAATCCACACATCCATTGGCAGGGTCTATTGTGGCACACGCTAAATCAAATGGACAGAAGCTTGTTTCGATAGACGGAATTGAGGATATGCCTGGATATGGTGTAAAGGCTACGGTTGGAGATGCACATTGGTTAATCGGTAAAGCTGATCTTGTTGGAAAAGAAGCTGCAGAAACTTTTAAAAATGGCATTTCAAAACAATTGGCTTCTGAAGGAAAAACGATAGTATATGTAAAATCGGATGAAGAAATCGCTGGTATTCTCGCTTTGAAGGATGTTGTTCGTGATGATACAGTATCAGCAGTTTCCGACTTAAAGGATCTTGGAATCTTTACAGTCATGCTTACTGGTGACGGTGAAAAAACGGCTGAAGCCATTTCTAAAGAAAGCCAAGTTGACCAATATATTGCTGAATGCTTACCAGAAACTAAAGTAGGCCACATTAAAGAACTTATTTCAAAATATGATACTGTTGCCATGGTGGGTGATGGGATTAATGATGCACCTGCTTTAGCAACAGCGAATGTAGGTATTGCAATGGGGCAAGGTACGGACGTGGCACTGGAAACTGCCGATGTCGTGCTCATGAAAAATGACCTACCTCGTATTGCCGAAGCAGTTAAACTTTCGAAACGAATGAATCGCATCATCAAACAAAATATCATCTTTTCAATCAGCGTCATTACGCTGTTGATTCTCTCAAACTTCTTTCAATTCATTGATCTCCCATTTGGTGTGATTGGTCATGAAGGAAGTACAATACTCGTCATATTAAATGGACTTCGACTTTTGAAATCATAACAGGAAAGGACTTGACCTCATATGGTCAAGTCCTTGTTTATTTTGGGGACCAGTAGAACCGTCCCTCTGGTTCCTAATGGTAGCCGTTGCTGCCGTTTGCTGAACCGCTTGTTTTTTGTTTTGGACTATTTTTCTTTCCTTTTTGTTTCGTTCCACCGTCTTTTTTAGACATATAAAGGCCTCCTTAAATTGTTCTTACACCTTTATTATCTCTCGCTACCTATTTTCCATGAAGGTAACTTCCGGTAAAATTATCGACCGTCCCTAATGCGATGGCAGTTTAAAATGGCATTAATTTCTCCACCTATGATGATAATCATCGCTGATAAATAAAACCAAATCATGAGAACAATAATGGCTCCTAGACTTCCATATGTCGTGGAATAATGTCCAAAGCTATTCACATAATATGAAAATGCAAGGGAAACAAACATCCAGCCAAAGGTTGCAAAAAAGGCTCCTGATATGATTTCTTTAATTTTTAACGGGCGGTTGGGCGCAACCCAATACAAAAAGGTAAATACGATAAACAAGATTGCCGCACTCACAATCCATCGAATACCATTCCAAATATCCAGAAATTCTTCAGACAAGCCAAAAGAGGAAAAGATAAAAATCCCAATTTGCTTTCCGAATACCGGTAATAATAAAGCAACAATGATGACAAAAATCATCCCGAAGGTCAATAAGATCGAAATTCCTCTCGTAAAAAAGAAGTTCCGTGTTTCTTTTACATCATACGCTTTATTAAATGCACGAACGACTGCATTAATTCCATTAGAGGACGACCATAACGTACCAATGATTCCTATCGATAACAGTCCACCTTTTTGAGAACCAACTATGAAATTGAGGTTTTCTTCAATTAACTCAACTGTACCTTCAGGAGCGTACTGACTAACAAACGCCAAAACATCTATTTGAGAAATTGGTAAATACCCTATCAGAGTCACTAGAAAGATTAAAAATGGGAATAAAGAAAGCAAGAAAAAATAGGCAAGCTCTGCAGAAAGACTCCCTACTTCATCTTCCTTATATCGCAAAATTAATTCCTTAATAAACCGCAAATCTAAGGTTCGAATTTGGGTCATTTTTTCACCTCTCTATATTATCGTCCCTAATTACCTCCATTTTATTAGAAATTGTGTTCTTAGTTTCTTTCACTGTTTCAACGATTTCTGGTGTTGTTTCAACAATTTCATTCACTTTCGAAGTTACAATGCGAACGTCCTCCGCTACCTGCTCGATGGTTGAACGAACCACGTTGAACTGGTCTTTTACAAGCTCTGTATAACCCTGCGGATTTTTCATGACGTCTACGCATTTTTTACCAACTCTTTTACTAGTATGTAAAAATTGCTCTCTTGTTTCCTTATCCACTAAAGAAATTGCTGCACCAAGGACAGCCCCTATGACCATGCCTTCCACCATTTTATTGCGTTTTGCCAAGAGTATTACTCCTTTCCAACTAGATTTTCCTTTTTGATGACTTCTAAAAGACATTTACAACCGTTACTTACAAGCTCGTATGTTTCATCAAAATTTCCAGTGTAATACGGGTCTGGTACATCTGTAACCTTGCTATCATCGACAAAATCAAGGAGTCGTTTTATTTGACCTGTTTTTTCGTTACCCGTCATTTTTTGTAAGTTCTTTAAGTTGTCAGAGTCCATCGCAATAATATAGTCAAATTGACCAAGGTCCTCTGGCAACACCTTACGTGCTTGAATCCCTTCAAAGGAAACTTTATACTTGGTTAAAATGGTCTGCGTACCTTTATGTGGGGGATGTCCGATATGCCAATCCCCAGTTCCTGCAGAATCAACTTGGATGTCATCAGCAAGTCCCTCTTTTTTTACTAAATCTCGAAAAATGGCCTCCGCCATCGGTGATCTACAAATATTTCCTAAACAAACAAATAAAACTTTAATCATATGTATTTTCTCCTTCATGTTATGTATTTCTGTGTTCTTCCATATTAAATAATAGCAGAAACGTGATACAATAAGAATACACTGAAAACTGAAAGGATGAAAACATGGACCTCTCACAAAAGTCGGTTGAAAACGTAGAGTTTATGATAGAGAAGATTAAAGAAAAATTGAAGGTTCTTAACATAGGTGCAATTAAGCCTTCCCATTTTGATGAAGAAATGTACGAGGAATTAAAAGATATTTACGATCTCACCATGAAAAAGAACTCATTCAGCCCAAACGAAATGCAGGCACTTGTGGAAGAGCTCGGAAGCTTACGAAAAAAATAAATCATACATAGTGATGATGGCGGCCATTTGGTCGCTTTTTTGATTGGTTACGTATTAGGATACGGCAATTAGATGGTTGGAAAGGAAATTTTATGTAAGACGCAATGACATTTTTCCGGTAATTCAGTCAATAACTTTCCCCCGCTGCATATACGTATAGAAAGGGGCAATTTGTTAAAGAAAGGTTTCATGTGCTGCATGTCATCTGTGGTCAAACCGCAGTGTGGCAATGCCCCATTTAAAGGGGGGAATACATGTGCTAGGACTTTGGCTAACGCTTATAGGCATGGCTGTGTTGTATTTTGTCTCCGCTGGATTCTGGTTTTACTTTGTCGCAACATCGATGGATATCGATGACTCCACAAAAATCGACCCAATCCCAACAGATCGCGATTATTAAAGAAGCCACGCCCTCTAAGGGCATGGCTCATACAGTGTAGGCGAAACTCGTCTACGCTTTTTTAATTAAATGGTACACAACTGATTCGTAAGGACGAAGATTCAATCCTGTTGAAATATCCGTTTGAGAATCCCCATAGTTGGAAATGAGAAGATCTGTCGTATAATTTTCGATTTGAATACTTTCAGGAACCTGGAATGTGGTTTCCTTTCCGTAAAAATTATTTACGACAAGAAGTTTCTCACTATCCCCATTTCTTACATAAGCAAAGATTTCTGAATGATCCTCAACCAATAATTCATAATCCCCATACGTAATAATGTCGTATTCTTTTCGTAGTTTTATCAATTTTTGATAGTGATAAAACACTGAGTTTTTATCTTCTATTGCTTTTTCTACGTTGATTGTTTTGTAATTAGCAGCAACATTAATCCACGGTGTACCGCTCGTGAAGCCTGCATGCTCTGATCCGTCCCACTGTACAGGTGTACGTGAATTATCACGTGATTTTTGTTTTAAAATCTCGATAATTTGTTCGTTGCTCATTCCCTGTTCTTTTTTAATGTTATAGATGTTTAGAGATTCAACATCTCGATATTCTGAGATGTCATCGAATTTCGGATTGGTCATTCCGATTTCTTCACCTTGATAAATATAAGGCGTACCTTGCATCATATGAATGGTTGTTGCAAGCATTTTTGCAGATTCTGTTAAATACTTGTCATCATCACCATATCTCGATACAATACGTGGCTGGTCATGGTTGCACCAAAATAACGCATTCCAGCCGCCACCCTTATGCATTTCTACCTGCCAAGTTGAAAGGATTTGCTTTAACGCTTGGAAGTCAAAATCTGCAACTGTCCACTTATCACCGTTCGGATAGTCTACTTTTAAATGGTGAAAATTAAAGGTCATACTTAGCTCATTGCGGTCAGGATTCGAATATTTAATACAATCCTCAATTGTCGTTGAAGACATTTCCCCAACCGTCATACTATCGTATTTCGAAAACACATTCTGGTTCATTTCGTGCATAAACTCATGTACGCGTGGCCCATCTGTATAAAACTTTCGGCCGTCACCAGGAGGCACAGATCCGTCATCATCAGGGAAACGCTGGTCTTTTGAGATAAGATTGATAACATCTAATCGGAAACCATCTACCCCTTTTTCAAACCAAAAAGTCATCATGTCATACACTTTTTTACGTACCTCTTCGTTTTCCCAATTAAGGTCAGCCTGGGTAACGTCAAAAAGGTGAAGATAGTATTGGCCCGTTTGTTCATCATACTCCCAGGCATTCCCTCCAAATTTTGATTCCCAATTCGTTGGCTCATGACCGTCTTTTGGATCCTTCCAAATATAAAAATCGCGATATGGATTATCCTTTGATTTTCGAGACTGTTTGAACCATTCATTTTCAGTCGATGTATGGTTGACGACGATATCCATGATGATTTTGATGCCACGAGTATGTGCTTCTTCAAGCAAGCGGTCAAAATCCTCCATCGTTCCATATTCTTCTTGAATCGCAAAGTAATCACTGATGTCGTACCCATTGTCTCGCTGCGGAGATTTGTATATAGGCGTTAACCAAATAACATCAATACCTAATGCTTTTAAGTAATCAAGTTTTTCAATAATCCCCTGTAGGTCTCCGAGACCATTTCCAGTCGTATCATTAAAACTCTTTGGATAAATTTGATAAACTACAGATTTCTTCCACCAAGGTTGTTCCAATTGCTACACCACCATATTCGTAATTCATGTTTGTAGTATGACTTAAACAAAACAAACTTATTTGTAGTTGTAGTTTAACTTGTATATACAAGTTAGTCAACTAATCTAACCGCAATGGATGATGTGGTGTCTTCACTGTTGTATTTTATAAAAACTGTCACTATTTGATGGTTACTGCAGCTATATCAGAAATACTGCCACTGCCCTAGAAATACCGCAACTACCCGTTTTGGCGCTTGTCCACTTCACTCTTTAGTACTTCCCTCAAAACAACGGCCTGATTATGAACTTCATCCTTTGCACCAAAAAGGAGAGTGACTTTCCCTTCCCCTGCCATTTCTAGCAACTGTTCCACCGCTATTTTCTTCTCTTCATCCTTCTCTAATTCTTTTATGTAATGTTCCTTGAATTCTTCAAATCTTTCTGGTTTGTGGTTAAATTCTTTGCGTAATTCCGTGCTTGGGGCAACATCTTTCATCCACAAATCAAGTTGTGCTTTTTCCTTTGAAATTCCTCGAGGCCAAATGCGATCAACCAATATTCTTTTTCCGTCTTTTGCATCAGCTGGCTCATAAATTCGTTTTAACTTCACATTTTTAATCATATTTCTTTTTCCTTTCTAATAGAAAAGGGCAAAACGCAATGTTTTGACCCCTTCATTTTTTATTTAAATTTATTATGCAATTTCATTTGATAGTCCTTAAAAACGGAAGAATGCGATGTCTTTCTATTTTTTAAAATTTGGTTTAAGCGAAATTGTTTTTCGTTTAGCTTTCTTTGGTAAATGACCCGCTGTTCTTCATCCTCACAGTTTTCTAGTAGATTTTCAATTGTGAGCAATTCTTTCTTAATTTCAGTTTCTTCATTAATGAGTCCTGCATTTTTCATGACACGATATGCCATACGAAGATCTTCAGGAATCGCCGAATCGTCATCAAGCTTAAGGGGTTTTCCATATCCGGGTAAGTTGTCAAATTCCCCATCCTTATAGGCCTTGCGAATTTTATCCTCTGACACGATACTTGAAAAATCCATTGCTACGCCCTCCTTTTTGGGAGTGATTCATCTATTACTATTTTACGTGTTTTTTGAACATATTGCCATTCTCCTCATATATTTCTCCTATATTTCATTTTTTACAATATGACAACAACCCCCAAAAATCGACATATTTTCATGAATTCTTATAAGGTGAAGTGGGTTAAAATGACTACTCATTTAAATAGATAAAAAATAGTAGCTAAAAATGTTTTGGACAAACATCTTTAGTCTATTAGACATATAACCCCAAACTCTTAGAAGGATGGAGATAAAAATGTTTTCAAACGTTGAAATAGGTATTGATTTAGGAACTGCAAATATTTTGGTATACAGTAAAAATAAAGGCATCATCATTAATGAACCATCCGTTGTTGCGATTGACACTGAAAATAACAGAGTTGTTGCGGTAGGAACAGATGCGAAAAGGATGATTGGAAAGACGCCTGAGAAGATTGTGGCAATCCGTCCTTTACGTAAAGGTGTTATTGCTGATTTCAATGTTACAGCCGACATGCTTCGTCATATTATGAAAAAAGCAAGTCAAAAAATCGGCTACTCCCTACGCAAGCCAAATGTGGTTGTTTGTACACCATCTGGGTCAACTTCTGTTGAACGACGCGCCATTCAGGATGCAATTAAACAATGTGGTGCCAAACAAGTGTACTTGATTGAAGAACCAGTTGCTGCTGCTGTTGGCTCTGATTTACCGGTTGATGAACCAGTTGCGAACGTAATCGTAGATATCGGTGGAGGCAATACGGAAGTTGCGATTATTTCCTTTGGCGGTGTTGTGAGCTGCAACTCCATTCGGATTGGCGGAGACCAGTTTGATGAAGATATCATCCAATATGTACGAAAAAAATACAATGTTCTGATTGGGGAACATACAGCTGAACAGATAAAATTTGAAATTGGCTATGCCCTTGTTGATCATGAGATTAAAACAATGGACATTCGCGGCCGCGACCTTGTTACAGGTTTACCTAAAACCATTTCATTGCGTTCAACTGAGGTTCAAGAAACATTAAAAGAGTCATTACTTCATATTTTAGAAACTATTCGTGCGACATTAGAGGACTGCCCACCGGAATTAAGTGGCGATATTGTGGATCGCGGGGTTATTTTAACAGGTGGTGGAGCATTACTAAATGGCATGCAGGAGTGGCTCAGCCAGGAAATCATTGTTCCAGTCCACATTGCACCAAACCCACTAGAATCAGTCGCAATTGGAACCGGACGCTCCCTAAGCATCATCACAAAACTCCACAAAATTGCAAAATAGGAGCCAAGGGGAGCCAAGGGGACGGTTCTCTTGGTCCCCTTTAATCAGAATTATTTGACATAAAGGAACCACAAGAACCGTCCCTATGGTTCCGTTTTTTCAGGTATGTGATCAGTGCTTCTAGTAATGTATCAATTTGTTCTTGGATTCGGGCGTGGTTTGGAATTTCGGGTATGTTGAAGTTCTCGAGCAAATGGTGTTGTTCTACGGATTGGGCGATTGTTTCGAAAATGTATAAAAATTGCCCAATCTCCCCTTTTGTTAATGTGTGATTCCTAGCTCCCGCTTCAAGAAAATAGCCAAGCTGTTCCATTGAAAATAGTACAGGTGACAAGAGGCTTAGTGAAGCAATATTATTGGGTATTTCTCCTAGCGCTGCTCCGTAAACGGTACGTAAATTATTTAAATTTGTCCTCATTTTATTTTTAAGATGTCTGTCATCGATAGTTGCACTGTTACTTGAAAAGATTTTATAAAATAACTGTGCTTGGCTACGAATGGTCTTGGACATCAAATGAGGAATTCGGCTTGAAGCAGTTTGACGCCCTACAAACAGCACCCCTACTATCCCAATGATACATCCGATGACGACATCGGTGATCCGGGCAGCTGCAAAATAGGGTAAATCGTTTAGTCTTGTTGTGCTTTCAGCAATTAATATTGCATTCGGTGTAATAAAGGAAACAGCAAGTGCATAGTTCCGTACCATCAAAGATTCCGTAAAAAAGTTAAAGATGGCGATCAAAAGTGCAACAATGATTGGTGCCGGACCCAGTGAAAGAATTATACCTGCAACAAAGATACCAACCAGTGTGCCAATTGACCTCTGTATGGAACGATGAAATGTACTGATAATTGTGGAACCGAGCATAACCGATCCACATGACACCGGAATCCAGTAGGAACGCTCAAAATTGAAAGAAAACGCAATGATGGCAGAGATACCGAGCACAACTGCATAGCGCAGTGATGTTAAAAAGACTAGTGAGTTTTTATCAAAAGCATCCAAAAATTGTTTTGCAACCGAATGCTTTATAAAAGGAATCTCCTGGTCGTCAACCGGTACGTACTCTTGTATCACATCAACTACTCCGACTATCTTATTAAACAGATTCCGTTCTATCCCTTCTAGTGTTACATCTGGAACCTCTATTTCATTCATCAGACTTTTTTTAGGTAGTGCTTGTGTGATTTGTTTTAGTAAATCAAGTATTTCAGGTGCGATTTTTGTTTTTCCACGAGACTCAATTTCCAAAATATCTCCCCATATGAAATGAGAAATGTCTTTCAATATGTATAACCGTTTAAAAGAGTCTGAACTTCGCCACGAAATATAGCCAGAGGAAAGTGTTGTTTCAACCTCCCTCAACGAAAACAAAGTACTTTCTTTCATCTCATCAAATTGGGAAGTCCCAATGGCTCCTGCTAATTTCGTTAATTCTACATAAATTCTGTGTATTACTTTTTTCTCTGGTTTATATGGATCTGAAAACCACCCAATCATCGCGACAATCCAAGAGACAACTCCCCCAAAAAACACAAAAGATGCACGTTGTAAGGCAGCATTTGGATCAATTTCCATGGCAGACGTCATTGCAAAAATAATGACGAAAAAGATTGACGCAGGACCTCTAATTTTTAAAGCACCAAAAATGAACGTACCAATTCCACCAATTAATCCTAAAATAAGCGCAAATAAAAAGGGAGAATCCGCAGTTAGGGTGCCTAGCCCCATTGATGTTGCCAATCCAAGCATTACGAAAAACACCTTTTTTGCACGATGTTTATACGGATCATTGAAAACATACAAATAAGAGAATCCACCAATTCCCGCCAATAGCCCATATTGAAAGTGCCCTAGCAAAATTCCAATAATGATGGGAACCGAGGAACTAATGGCCGCTCCAATCGCCCTTCGCATCGGAAACGGCGTCCTATTAATTTTAAACGCATCCTTAACGATTGACGACGACATCCAAAAACCTTCCTTCTTGAACCAAGGGAACCAGGGGGACGGTTCTCTCGGCCCCAATAATCTGATTTATTGATAAAAGGGGCCGCAAGAACCGTCCCTGTGGCCCCTGATTTATTTGACAAAAGGAACCACAAGAACCGTCCCTGTGGTCCCTATTAGCTTTGGCTTTGATTATGTCAATTATGTAAAAGGAAAGGCCAAATCGGTGATCGATTTGGCCTCAGCATTTTATTATGCGGTTTGTTGTAGTTTTTGTTTTTTTGCTGCGATTTTTTTATTTTTCACGTAGCCTAGCGTTAGTACAAGAATTGTTATTACAGCAGCTATGAAATATGTCACTGGTCCATGTTCGATATGAAGGAAGTTTGTTAAGCCCTCGTCTTTAAATACCATTTCTCCTGCTGTCCAAGCAAGAATACCTGCTCCAACATAAGCGATCCAAGCATATTTATTCATGGCTTTTACAATAAATTTAGAACCGAAAATCATAATTGGAATACTAATTAAAACACCAAGTGCAATCATACCAATGTGGCCATCGGCAGCACCTGCAACCGCAACGACATTATCAAGACTCATAACAGCATCTGCCATAATAATGGTACCAATTGCTGCCATTATACCAGTTGAAGATTTCACATGTGCTTCACCCTCATCTTCAACTAATACCTTGTAGGCAATGAAAAGAAGTAATAATCCACCAATTACATTCACAAATGGAATTTTTAATAAGTAAACAATGACGGCTGCAAATAAAATACGTAAAATTACAGCTCCGGCTGTTCCCCAAAAGATTGCTTTGTTTTGCTGATCTTTCGGAAGGTTTCTTGTTGCCATTGCAATCACAACAGCGTTGTCTCCAGATAAAATAATATCAATTGCAATGATTTTTAATAACGCAATTGTAGCTCCTGAAGAGATAGCTAGTCCAAGAATCGTTAGCATATCCATAGGGTAATTCCCCCCTCAATTAATATCGTAAAATAACTAAACAATAAATACATAATCTAGCATACTCCTATTTTTTTTCACTTTCAATAGAACTCTTATGATTCTTGCTTACAAACCTACCAAAATTAACCACAGGTTTTTCCATTTTAAATGATCATACTATTTTAGTATAACACCCTTGACATAACACCTTTTGGTTTCATATAATAAAATACAGAACCAAATGGTTTCACATTTATTTTAAAAGGAGAATCAATTATGGCAAAAGTACCTGATATAAAACAAACTATTTTAATTGAAGCACCTATTCAAAACGTATGGAATCTTGTATCAACCGGCGAAGCCATCGGCACATGGTTTATGCCAAATGATTTAGTTGCAAAGGAAGGTCACGAATTTCATATTCAATCTCCATTTGGTCCTTCTCCATGTAAGGTATTAGAGGTTGAACCACCTCACCGCCTAACATTTTCTTGGGACACAGAAGGCTGGTTTGTTGAGTTTCTTTTGAAAGAAGTCGATGGGAAAACAGAGTTTACCCTCATTCATGGCGGCTGGAAAGATTCTGAAGAAGTCATTGGAAAAGCAAATCGAACTGCTGCAGAAGTTCGTGAAACAATGAATGGTGGTTGGGCTGGTATTGTGCAAAAACTACGTCAGGTGGCGACAAATTAGTGGCAGAGTCTGCTCAAAAATATGACGTGTTTCAAGCAATCGCAGACCCAACACGCAGAGAAGTACTAAGGTTACTCTCCAAAAAGGAACTTCCTATTTCGGAAATTACTAGCCATTTTTCAATGAGCCGAACGGCTGTGGCAAAGCATCTTCATATCCTTTCCGAAGCAAATCTAGTGAGTGGGAAAAAGGTAGGAAGGGAAAAACGCTATCGCCTCCAACCCGAATCATTTTCAGAGTTGCATGAATGGCTCGCGTATTTCGATCAGTTCTGGAATAATAAACTATCGATATTGAAGCATATCGCCGAGAACGGTCAAAGTGGCGGGCTAAAAGTTGTAAAGGCAGAAATAGCTGATGAATAAGCTGGAGGAAAGACTATCAGTTCGGGCTATGGTCGCGTTCGGTTTTACATTCTCTCGATATAAACTTGTGCTTGAGCTCTAGCAACTTGATATTCTTTACTACCCCGAATTTCGCTCAGGCGCAACTCAATTTTGGTCCTTCATCATCCATAATGAAGGACCTTCAACTATTCTCCTAAAGCAAAAAGGTCTTCATATGATATGAAGACCCTCTTCTATGATAGGCAATGAAATTTCAACGGTTGTTCCCTCGTTTTCGACACTATTGATTGCCATTTGACCGCCGTGTTCTTGGATGATGGTTTGGCAAATCATGAGACCGAGTCCGGTCCCTTTTTCCTTTGTGGTATAGAAGGCCCTACCAATCCTTGGAAGCTTATCCGCCGGTATTCCGGAGCCATTGTCAGCAATATGAATCATTGCATTGCCTCCTTTTGAATATACTGAAATATCGATGAGTCCCCCATCTTCAATCGCTTCAATACTATTTTTCAAGATATTGATGAAAACTTGTTTCAGCTTGTTCTCCTCACAATGAATGAACACGCCTTTCAAATCATGATAGGATGTCTTAATCTGGATATTGTGGAGAATTGCCTGGGTGTCTAACAAAAACACAACCTCATTCAGCACATTTGTGATTTTTTGTTTTCGTAATTGTAGCTTTTTGGGCTTTGCGAGCAACAGCATCTCATCAACAATCGTATTAATCCGGTCAATTTCAGATACCATAATCTCGGAATAGGCGTTTGTTTTCTCTGCCTGCAAAAGTTGCACAAACCCTTTTAAGCTAGTGAGTGGATTTCGAATTTCGTGCGCGATGCCAGCTGCCATTTCCCCTACCATCGTAAGCTTATCCGATTGTTGAATGAACTCCTCACCCTTTTTTACCTCTGTTATGTCCCTAACGACGATATATTCACAACTTTCCCCTTGAAAAGTAATTGGCATCAATTTTATTTCGACATCCATTTCACCTAAAGTAGGGTGGTCAATTTTTCCCTCCGTAATTTTTTTAAACTTATGTCCTTTTTCAATTTTCCTAGTCGATTTTCCAGGTTCATATTGAATAAAATCTTTCAGTGAATGCCCAATAACCGACTTCTCATTATCGGCACCAATAAGATATTTCCCCGTATCATTGATATAAACGATTTTCCCAGCCCGCTTAAGCAAAATCGCATATGGTGAATTTTCCACCAAAAAGCGAAACTCTCGATTTTTGCGTGATTCATAGATGGATAGTAGTGAAGCGATGAGTGCAATTATTAAAAGATAAGGTTCCCAACGGTTCATGAATCCGGCATAAAAGATCTGACCCAAGAACAAAATCACACAACATAGAAAAATTGAAAATTTAACGCTTTCCATCTTCTAATTCCCATTTCTCTCCAACCTTTTCTCTCTATATTTACTAAAAAAGAAAAAGCCTAACCTCAGAATTGAAGTTAGGCCATGACGAAGGCTTGCCCAAAAGACATCCTCGCATTTACCATCTTTATTTTAAAATAAAACAAATTAAGCTGTTATCATTCTTAAAATTCCAATCAATAAATATATCGGTAACTGATCTATGAAAAACTTGGTCAAATTTCCCATGACGATGGAAGTAACTTTTTTCAAGTTCATCCTTTGTAAAATGGAGTTCCTTCTCAAAGCCTGCTTCGATTAATGCCTTTTCAATCGGAACCAAAATCCCTTCGCGCTTTACAATAAAAATCTTTGGAGTAATCTGAAAACTCAACGTTTCCTCAGGTGTTTTTTCAACAAGACAGCTAATTCGTTCGACTTCAGATTCAAGCAGTAAAAAATTGACTTCTTCATTCTTTTCCATGGGAACTAATGTTTGATCTAATTCTGCAATAATGACGCCCGTGTTATTAGGAAAGTTCCAATCATGAGAAAAGACCTTTACCTCAGTTTCAAGAGTCACCTGGAATACACCTTTTAATTCCGCTAAAATGCTTTTGATCACAACATCCCTTGCACGGTCCACCTGAATATGCTGATTCTCTTGTAAAAGAACCTCTTCCATTGGTGAGACAAAGCCACGAATATGTAGGACTAAGAAATGGTCCGCCGTACCTGCAAAACACGATTCAGGTCCTCGTCCAAATTTACTTCGAAGAAGCTTACTTGTGTAACTGCTTATGTATTTTAATTTTTCTTGTAAATTCAAGTCATTCCCACCTTTAGGGAATTCTCCACAATAACTAATGACCTCATATTCATCAGCCTTTATTATTGTAGCATCGTTTCCCTTTCATTTCCATGTTTACCATATAGTTTGTCTATTTTGGTGGGAATTATTAGACCAACCTCACTAACAATAAAAGATTTTATAACTTTCATCGGTTTCGTAATTCCAAATCATAAAAATATCGCGAATTTCATTGTTGATGATTTTATTAAATCGTTTTATATTTGCATCGTACTTTTTTCGGATGTTATTTTCTCTTTCTTCCAGGATGTGCATTCCTTTTTCAATCAGTATTTTTTCGATTGGAAGGATATATCCAGCACATCTAATGATATAAATCCTTTCACCTATCTTTGTAAACTCCATCTCATTAGGGTGATATCGATAGAACTCACTTTGCTTGCTAATTTCATTTCGAAGGAACATAAATTCAAGCGAATTTTCTAGTTCGATTTTCTCTGTTGGTTTGACCACGGCAAGTAATACCCCGGTATTTTTTCGAAAGTTCCAATCTTGATATATTTCGATGATTGGTTTCTCACACATTTCTTCTAACGTTTCCTGTATTGGGTCTAAAAGGTCTGCCATTATTTTCTTACGAATCTTAGCAGCAGTCGCAAAATCGTCTTTTATTACAAGCTCATATTCGATTTTTGTCATGAACTTTTTGATATGGACGACAATATATTGATCGGAAATCGAGGTATAACAAGTTTCCGGACCCTTCCCAAATTTTGATTTTATTAGTTTGCTAACATAGCTACTAATATGTGTTAATTCTTCCTGTTTTATAATGATGCTTCTTGACATGCGATTCATAATCCTCCTAAAACGCAATAAAAAATGGCCTAACCTCTACAAAAAATAGAAGTTAGGCCATGGTTAGACTTATTATTGATATTCTACCATTTACCATTCTTTACGGACTGCATTTTAAATTTTTCATCGTTTCTGCTTACTCATAATAAATGGGATTAATGACAGCTAGACATTAATCTTGCTCATTATATCACGAGGTCATTTTTTAAACAAACAAATTGTATTATGAAGCCGTATGCAAAAACTTCGTAGAAAAAACGGATACACCAATTTTTCTACAGATCGTTACGTAATGCATTAAGGCTAGTAAAACAGCTCCCATATTCATGCCAATAATGATTCCTTCCATTTGTAATGTTTGAAGTGAACCCAAAACGAACATAATCGCAAAAGAAACAACGGTTGACCACACATTATGGATAAATGCATCCTTTACCAAACCTAATCCGATTAAATAAGCTTGCATGGGGATTAAAAAGAAATGGAATAGAAAATATGGCCATAGCATTTGCAAATATACGGTTGCTGCTGATGATTCAAAGAAAATTTGCGTGAGTGGTTCAGCAAAATAGTAAAAAACCACACAGGCAGGGATTCCGTACAGGAACGTCATTCTCATAACCTGTTTTAACAAGTTTTGTAACATCGGCATATCTCTCTTAGCATAGGTTTCAGAAACAGTTGGTATTAACACGATGAGTAACGAATGAGCAATGAACGCTGGAAAGAATCCAATTGTTAATGCTACACCAGTCATCAATCCAAAGTGCTCAGTTGCAACCGCTGCAGGCATGCCTGCTTTTAAAAGAGCTGCTTTGATTAAAAATGGCTGAACTGCATGTGAAATTGCGTGAAATATCCGCATTCCGGTTGTCGGCAAGGAAACAGCAAGTAGGTTTTGCCGAACAGCCCTTCCACTTAACGATGATGTCGGTCTTTGGCCAAGTTTTCGATAATGAACGATATATTCAAAACCTAAATAGCCAAATACGATTAAATCACTTGCAACAAGTGTACATAGTGCAATAAGGATTGATGTATGAATTTCAAATTCTAGCAACTGATAAATAAACACGAGTAAGATTAATTGAACTGCTTTACGTAGAAAATTGGCAAACGCGATTCGGCCCATCGATTGAATCCCCATAAAGTATCCCCTAGCAATCGATAAAAACGAAACAATTGGAATAAATAAAATGACTAACCATCTAACAAATGGATGGTAATCATCGAAAACGGGAATTACCGGAAGGATTACAAATGCGAGCGAAATAATAATTGCTGTAAAGACGGTTGTTAGCACGGTGGCATGTTTTAGCATACTCCGATGGTACCTATCCTCTTTTTCAGCAATAAATTTTGAGATGGATACAGGCAGCTCAAGACTCGCTAAAATGACAACTAAAAAAATGGATGGCAAAATTGTCATATATAACCCCATTCCATGCCCACCGAGCTCTTTTGCCAGAACGAGATTGATTAAAAATTCAACACACTCACCTATAAAAGCTGCGATCATCAGTAACAATGCACCTTTAAAAAATGTCTTCATCCTGTAGCCCCTTATCTGTTATTTTCAGTACTATATAAATATGAGACAAGTCTCCAAATTATTTGACGAAAAGAAAATTTTTACTCCAATACTAATAAAGTTCCCTTTCCAACCCCTTGTTTTCTCGTTTATAATCGGTATATGTGTGAACCATAGGGACGGTTCTGTTGGTCCCTATTTATTTTAATTTTTCGAAAACAAGGGACCAGAGGAACCGTCCCCCTGGTCCCAGAAAAAGGTGTATATAGATGAGTATTTTAACGGTTTCGAATGTGAGCCATGGTTTTGGTGATCGTGCGATTTTTAATGATGTTTCGTTTCGTCTTTTGAAAGGTGAACACATTGGGTTAGTTGGAGCAAATGGTGAAGGTAAGTCAACCTTTATGAATATCATTACTGGGAAGCTTGAGCCTGATGCAGGTAAAATTGAATGGTCAAAAAATGTCCGTGTTGGGTATCTTGATCAACATACTGTGCTAGAAAAAGGAATGACCATCCGTGATGTGTTAAATAGTGCATTCAAATATCTATTTGATATGGAAGCGGAAATGAATGATCTTTACGGAAAAATGGGTGACGCGACACCTGAAGAACTTGAAAAAATGCTTGAAGATGTTGGAACGATTCAGGATACCCTTACAAATAATGACTTTTATGTGATTGATGCAAAGGTAGACGAAATCGCCCGTGGATTGGGCCTTGAAGATATCGGCCTTGAGCGTGATGTACAGGATTTAAGTGGTGGACAGCGTACAAAGGTCCTACTTGCTAAGCTATTACTTGAAAAGCCTGACATTCTTTTACTCGACGAGCCGACAAACTATTTAGATGAACAGCATATCATCTGGTTAAAACGTTATCTCCAAGAATATGAAAATGCATTTATCTTAATTTCACATGATATCCCATTTTTAAATAGTGTTATCAACCTTATTTATCATATGGAGAACCAAGAGCTGAATCGCTATGTTGGGGATTATGATAATTTCCAAAACGTATATGAAGTGAAAAAACAACAACTTGAAGCTGCATATAAAAAGCAACAACAAGAAATTTCCGAACTAAAAGACTTTGTTGCACGAAACAAAGCACGTGTTTCGACTCGAAACATGGCCATGTCTCGTCAAAAGAAGCTTGAAAAAATGGATGTCATCGAGCTTGCGAAGGAAAAGCCAAAGCCAGAATTCCATTTTCGAACAGGTAAAACATCCAGTAAGCTTATTTTTGAAACGAAAGATCTTGTCATCGGCTATGATGACCCACTTTCAAAGCCGCTAAACTTACGCATGGAAAGAGGCCAAAAGATTGCGTTAGTTGGCGCAAACGGGATTGGGAAAACGACGTTATTACGAAGCATCCTAGGCATGAACAAACCTCTCTCTGGAACAGTAGAGCTTGGCGAAAACCAAGAAATTGGGTATTTTGAACAAGAAATCAAGGAGGCAAACTATAATACGTGTATTGAAGAAATTTGGAGTGAGTTTCCATCATTCAACCAATATGAAGTACGTGCGGCACTCGCAAAATGTGGTCTAACGACAAAGCATATTGAAAGTAAGGTTGAAGTGTTAAGTGGTGGGGAAAAAGCAAAGGTACGTCTGTGTAAGTTAATTAACAAAGAAACTAACATTCTTCTTCTCGATGAGCCGACAAACCACCTTGATGTCGACGCAAAGGATGAGCTAAAGCGCGCTCTTAAAGAATATAAAGGAAGTATGCTTCTCATTTGCCACGAACCTGAATTCTATCAAGATGTCGTGACAGATGTGTGGAATGTTGAATCTTGGACTACAAAAGTATTCTAAAAAACAAATGTGCAAGCGCCCTGGAAGAGGAACATCGGCTAACTACCGCCACGTTCTGTGGCGAACGTCGATGTCAGCACTTCCTCGAAAATGCTTTGCATTTTCTTCGTGCGATGATTATGCTCCCGTAGCCTTTCTTGTCCTGTGCAAGTCTGACAAGCACAAGACGAGCTGTCAAAAGGCGTGTTCTTTGACATTCTTGATAGATTGGCTTGTGACCTCGAGGGGCTAGGCGCTGGAGCTGGACGTAGATAAACATACGCAAAACACAATTCAGTTTGTGTTTTGCGTCTTTTTTCCATATAATTCTTCATCCACTTTATCCAATAGAAAATTAGTAAGGTCTGTGCCCCAAAAATGTAACCGGTGCAATGGACGGGTCATCGATACATAAAGAAGCTTTATATCAATTTCATCTTGAAAGAACTTTTCCTCGTTTGAGTAAATCAACACCACATCAAACTCCAAACCCTTTGATAAATGCGAGCTTACGATTACGACTTCTTCCTTATTAATTTCTTCATTTTCTTTCAACAGCTGAACTGGAAGTTCACTGTACTTTTTAAACGCTTTTGCTAATCTTTGACACTCGATATTTGTCTTCCCAATAATTGCCACCGTTTTCATATTTTCATCGTAAAGGGTCTTAATTGCCTCTGTCATTTCATGGACGATTTCTTTCTCCCCCCCACTAATTTGATAAAATGTAGGTTTCTCCCCATGACGAACAACCGGCTCAACCATTGGCAAATCTAGTTTTAATAGCTCAAGCAATTGGTTTGCAGCATTCATGATTTCAATTGTAGTCCGGTAGCTTTTTTGTAAAGTTTTATAGGTGGCTCTTGGGAAAATCTCGTCTATGACTGGTGCCCAATTGTTAATTCCTCTGTAAGAATGAATTCCTTGGGCTAAATCCCCAACAATCGTGAACATATCGGTTTCTAGTGCTGTTTTTAGTGCGGCTAACTGAAAATAGCTATAATCCTGTGCCTCATCGATTACAACATTCCGGGCCTTTAATTCTTTTTTTATTCCATATAGTTTTGCTCTCAAATAAAGAAGTCCCGCTAAATCCTCAAGTTCATATTGTTTTGATTTTTGAAGTTGCTTTTGATAGTCCATAAAGAATTGAATTTGGTCATCGGTTAGGATCCCGGATGCGTATGTTGAAAATCGTTCATTCACAAACCTCTGAAAATAGTAGAAAACATCATGATGTGGAAGCTTTTTTATATAAGCATTAACTGCCGTACGGGACTGTTTCGTGATTTCCTCAATGAGTTCAGCCTTTTTATCGAGAGCCTTTGTCACATAGCGACGCCGTTTTTCCGGATCAATTTTTGTCTTGAATAACACATTATCAAGTTTGTCATCATAAAACTTCGTGACCTTATGGACCATTTTTTTCTTTTCCAAACGAACTGTGTTTTGAAGCACCTTCTTTATTTTATCAATCCGCTTATAATATGGAAGATATCGATATTCATAGGTCATTAAATGGTGAATATCTTTTGCCTTATAGAGACGAAACTTTGAAACAAAGAAGTCCTCTTTTGGCAACAAGGAACTTAAAATATCCTCTACATAATGATCGAGTATATCACGATACTCTAGCGAACCCTTAAAAGCTGAAATCCACTTAATCATCTCAGGGTTTTTGAATTCTTCATGGATAAAGCCTAGTAACTTTCCTTCTGGCTTTGTAAGTTTAATCGGTTTACCAAGGCACTTTTTTACAAATTCCACATAGGTTGTTTGTAGAATATTATCCACGCCTAGTTCTGGGAGTACTTCTGAAATGTAATCAATGAAAAGCCGGTTTGGTGCGAGAATCATGAGTTGGTCAGGTGAAAAATAGTCAGCATAGGTGTAAATAAAATAAGAGATTCGGTGCAGGGCAATCGTAGTTTTTCCACTTCCCGCTGCTCCTTGGACGATGATTGGCTTGTTAAGATCCGCACGGATGATATTGTTTTGTTCTTCCTGAATCGTAGAGACAATATCTGTTAGGCGATTGCTTGCACTTTCGGATAAAGATTTTTGTAGAAGCTCATCGGTTGTGGTTAAATCAACATCCCGAATTTCCGCTAGTTCACCATCTTCAATTATAAATTGACGTTTTAAGGACAAGTAACCCTTGTATTCCTCACCCTCGGCCACATATGACACTTCCCCAAGCCGGCCATCATAATAGAGGTTCGCAACTGGTGAACGCCAGTCGACAATGATTGGTTGCTGCGTTTCTTTATCAAAAAGGGATACCTTCCCGAAATATAGTATCTCCTCATTCCCCGTTTCTTCCCGATGAAAATTAATTCGGGCAAAATAAGGCTTAGTTTGATTTCTCTTCAATTGTCGGACTTCTTCATTGGTCCTTCTAAGCAATGTTGAATTCGTTAACATATTTAAATAGCTCAAACTACTATCTTTGAAATCTACTCCTTCAAGAGCATTCTTTAAGTTATCCCTAAAGTTTTCCTCAGTTGACTCTGATGCGCGAATGACAACTTCCATATACTGCTTTGTGAATTCTAACCTCTCTGCCTCAACCTCAAAATCATCATGTCTTTCTTTCATCCAATCACCTCCACACTTATAAGAAAGAGTAAAAAAACCATGAATTAACAATTAACCCATGGTGAAAAGAACAAATTATTCCGACAAAAGACGTATTTTTGATTATAGTATAGGAATAGTGGGAACGCAACCAAATTTATGGGATATTCAGGATAAAAATAGTCTTGGTGAATCAACATTTTTTAGCGCTTTCATCTTACGTATAGTAAGAAAATAGTGTATAATTTTAGTAAGTTCACAAAATGTCCATAATTATTTGCAACACCCATCCATTTTTTATTTACATAAGGGGGAGCATTATATGATTCGCACGGGGGCTGCCGCTTTTTTAAGTGTCTTTTTATTACTCTTTGAGGGCTTTATTGTGATTAAATTAAAAGGCTATACCGGAATTTATTTTGGAGACATCCATCTTTTGGTCAGTGTTCTAGCAATGAATTTCTTCTTTGTGTTTTCCATTTTAACTCAAATTAAACTTTGGATTGAAAACAAAGGTGCTGAGAAAACAGAGGCTAGAATGAAATAACATTTATCGTTAAAACAGGACCAAATGGCCTGTTTTTTTGTTGCACATAAAAAATTAAACCACTCCTTTCAGAGTGGCTCATTGAGTAATTGGTAATGTTATCTCTACCTTTGTACCTTTTCCTTCTTTACTATCGATGTCAATCTTCCCATGATGATCTTCGATAATTTTTTTTGATACCATTAGACCTAGGCCTGTTCCATAATCCTTCGTTGTAAAAAATGGCTCGAACAGCTTTTCCTTTACATCCGTAGGAATTCCGCAACCTTCATCATAAATCCGAATCGATACCGTATCGTTGATGCCTTGATTGCCTTCAATCGTTAGTCTTCCACCCTCTGTCATGGACTCTACCCCATTTTTAATGAGATTTAAAAACACTTGCTTCATTTGTTTCTCATCACATTCAATGAGTGGAAAGGACTTATCTATTTTCAGATTAATCTCGATATTTTTTCCTTGTTCAGATTGCTCAGTTATCGAAACGACATAATCAATTAGTTCCTTTAAATTGCATTTCGTTACATGAATTTGCCTTGGCTTTCCAATCACAAGTAAATCATTTAGGATTGAATCAATTCGATCGATTTCTTGTTCCATAATCGAATATTGAAAGTCATCCTCTCGATGCTTTTCCCGCTGAAACTGGGTGAACCCTTTCAAAGACGCCAAAGGATTACGAATCTCATGACCAATCGTAGTTGCCATCTGGCCCACAAACGCAAGCTTCTCCTTTTGCCGAAGCTCCTCATGCGTTTCCGTTAATGCTTCGATGAATGAGGAAAAGCGAATTAATAGGATGTAGGCGACGATTGATAATATTAAAACCAGTACAATAGGGATTAAAACTGTAGTTGTATGAATAACAACCCCAACAATTACATAACGCAACATCGATCCCAGTGACGCAATCCAAAAAAATCGTTTATTAATAAAGAGCGGTGAAAATAAAACAAGAATTAATTCCGCAGCATTTCCACTTGCATATATGGAAGGATTGTCGATAAAAACGAGACAATCATAAATTACAGCTAATGAAAAATAGGTTATTACGTAGATATATTTTATCAAGGTTTGCTTGCCACTTTTATACAAGTAGAAGGAAAGAATTAATAACCCAATGTAAAAAGCATAATTTACGTAACCCAGCTGATTACTAAATCCAGGAGTTACCTTCATTCTTTTATATATAAAATAAAATATTAAATCAAAAAAAACTAAAGTAATATAAAAGGAAATTAAATATATTTTTAGCGCGCGCTTTTCCTCATGTTGTAGTAACGCGGATGTATTTTTTATACCCATCACTAGCCCTCTTTAATAATATTCATAGTGATTCTTTCATTACACATTATATACTAAAAGTACTACATTTTTAACATATTTTATCATTTTTCGACATTTATCCGAGTATAGGACTTGGAAAACGAGTAGATTAATAATCCTAAGAGTGTAATAATTTGAGCTGTAAACAAGATTGCATCCCAAAAATAAGGTTCGGATATTGGCCTACTAAAGCCAGGAATAATGTTAATAATCATATATAATAATTGCGGTAAATAGTAGATGAAAAATAAACCAAATGTAAGTATGAGTCCAATGATATAAAAGATGCTGTACGATACAACTATTTTTTCTTCTCCGGGGAAAAGTTCATTATTTTTTCGTTTAGTTCGTGAAAATATGTTTTTAATTGAAAGAATACTATTTTCCATCAAGTTATATGTCCCTGTCACATTCTCAAATAAATAATAAAAGTCCGTTTTCATATAAATGCAGGCTTGGAACACAATTCTAACCACAACATCAAAAATAATTAGTCCAATTAAACCTGAAAACATCTGCGAATGTATGGGTCCAAATAATTGCAACATCAAGGCTATAAAGAGGACAACATTATCAAAGCAAACACCCGATAAATAGAGAATGTTTCTTTGCTTTGCAGGAAGTTTCCAAGCCAATGAAAGGTCTGTTTCAAAAACAAGCAAATATAATCGATGACTAATATCCAACCTTGTTGGTAAATTAAATGAACGAATGGCTAATATATGACCGAATTCATGGATAAGAACGAGAAACAAAGACATAAAACCTAATACTATTATGTTTAGTGACAATAAATCAAATACAAATAAGTCTTTATAATGCGGAAATAACGAAGGGCGGATAGAAAAGATTCCAATATTAATAATAAATAATACCCCATAAATGTAGGGTGTATATTTATTGAAAAGTGCTTTTCCAAGTTCTGATGGAATCCACTCAAATCCTAACTTCTTCTTTTGTTCTAGTTTATGGATTATTTCCTCACCGTCGATTGATAATACTAGATTTAATTCAAGAAGTTGTTCCCCAAAATCAATTAGATTGATTTCTTCATTTGGATAGGATTTAGTCAACACTTCTTCAATTTCACCTAATCTCATTCCTTTTTGAATTAAATCTAATGCATCAATACAAACTAATGGCATCTCATAGAATTCTTGTGTTAATAGGTCTTCCACAATATAGTATTTAGACCCCTCACGAACCTCTATATCATGCAGTGTGAGTAAAGTTTCTTTTGTTAGTTTCAATACATTCACCCTAATGTTTGTTTTATATTCAGATTACATCATCTTACCTTTGATTTTTTATTTATCATAGCCCTAAAAAAAAGAGGATGCAAACTAGAAAGTAAGCATCCCTTGTGAATTATCATGTTCTAGGTGTGAATGGGCACCACCAACAAGTTGTTTTAATTTTTTTAAGCTTTCTGATTTTCATACTATCGCCTCCTTTCTATGGAATTTATTGAATGTATCATCTAGCATCATGGTTTTTAGTAACTAATGCCCACGATGGAAAAACCTTTTTAAATTCTTCTACAAGAATTGGATCAAATTGGGTTCCTTGTCCTTCGATAATTCTTTTAAATGCTTCTTCAGCGGGAAGAGCACTTCGATATGATCGAGAAGAAGTCATTGCATCAAATGCATCCGCAATTGCTACAATTCTAGCGAGCAATGGGATATCTTCACCCTGTAAATTATCGGGATAACCCTTTCCATCCCATCGTTCATGATGTGATCGAATGACACAAATGTTTCCCTTTAATCCTTCAATATTCTTTACTGCTTCTGCACCTACAACTGGATGTGTTTTAATAACCTCAAATTCTTCATTTGTTAGTTTAGAAGGTTTCATCAAGATTTGGTCAGGAATATTTACCTTACCAATATCATGTAGTAAACAAGCATAGTTAAATGCCGTTAACTCATCATTTGAAAACTGTTTTACTTCTTTTGCAAGGGATAATGCGTAACTTGCAACCCTTTCACTATGACCTCTAGTATATGGATCTTTTAATTCTAGCGCAGCTATTACTCCCTTAACCATTCCTTCCAACTGTTCATCATAGGATGTTTTAACTGCATTTACATATGATTGAAATCTAAATAAAAAGATAAGTGCTATAACTGCAAATACTGTGGTAAGTAGCATTAGGAAAAATACTTCTGTTTCTTGAAGGACTGCTCCGGTTATTAAATATCTACTCAATGCACCAATAGTGACAACATAATAGAATCGTTTGCTAATGAAAATTGGGGAAAACAAAATAACAAACATTTCTGCAATATTACCACTTTTATATTCATGTTCACTATTTAGATAAAATGAAACATCATTAAAAATTGATAGAACCAAATAAGTTAACACTACAACATATTTTACTAGATAATGTTTGTCTTTTTTGCTTAGATAGATTGCTACGGGAATTAAAGCAAACATAATTAAGTACAATACATAGCCAAATTCGCTTGGTAGCCCGACAGGTTTATTGGTGATAAACTTTGGATAAATAAAATAATAAAACACGTCATAAACTACCATTATTAAATAAAAAAGACTCAAAAACCACTTTAATGTACCTTTTTCTTCAGTACTAAGAATAGTAGATTTGCTTATCATTTTTCGCATCTCTTTTTCTCCATTTTCTCTTATAATTCTAGATATATATGCAAATAACCTTTAATTATTACAAAAAAGGTACAAAAGTCACAGACGTAATTCGTCAATAATCGACTTTTTCATTATAAACCATATATACTACAAACTGAATAGTTAATTAGGTATAAAATTATTCCTAAACCTTATAAAATATGGCAATTACAAAACGGGACTTTTGGACTATATAGGGTAAAAAGTTTTATTTTATCATTTGCCAATAAAAAAAACACAGGTTGAAATCTGTGTTTTTTGTCGAATTTTATGTTATTTTACAAGAGAATGTTTAAATGCATATATGACTGCTTGTGTTCGATCTTGAACCTCAAGTTTACTTAAAATGTTACTGACATGTACTTTTACCGTTTTTAGAGCAATAAATAGCTCGTCGGCAATTTCTTGATTTGTTTTGCCGTCAGCAATAAGTAATAATATTTCCATTTCGCGGTTTGTTAATTCTTCATGAGGAAGATGTGTATCCTTTTGCCTCATTCGAACCATCATTTTCCCTGTAACCTCTGGTTCAAGTACTGATTGTCCGTGATACGTTTTTCTGACAGCTTCAGCAATTTCACTTGCCTTTGAGGTTTTCAACATATAGCTTGTGGCACCCGCTTCAAGTGCCGGATACACTTTTTCATCATCAATAAAGCTTGTCACAATAATAATTTTTGCCTCTGGCCAACTCTCGATGATTCTTCTTGTTGCTTCGATGCCGTCCATTTCCTTCATTACTAAATCCATGAGAATAATATCAGGTCTAAGTTCTAACGCTAATTCGACCGCTTTTTTTCCATCATCAGCTTCCCCAATTACTTCAATATCTGGCTGTGCAGATAAATAAGAAGAGACCCCTATCCTTACCATCTCATGATCATCGACAAATAATACCTTAATCATTTTCTTCACCCTCTAATAATGGTACTTTCACTTCAATACGTGTTCCTTTTTCTTTGATGCTAACGATGCGCATCGTGCCACCAATTTCAACTGCGCGTTCATACATATTTTGGAGCCCGTAGGATCCTGTCTTTGCCTGTTCGACATCAAATCCAATTCCATCATCGACAATTCGTAAAATAATAAAATGATCTCTTTTAATTAACAGGACTTCTAACTGATTTGCTTTTGCATGGCGGAGGGTATTTGAAAGTGACTCTTGAAGGATGCGGAATAAATGGTCCTCGACCCCTTTATCAATTCGAAAATCCTCAATCTTTTTTTCGATTGTGACTGGTACTTTTTGTGCAAGTTCAACTATAAGTTCTTGAATGCCTTCCTGAAGCGTCTTTCCTTTTAATGCGACTGGACGTAAATGAAGCAAAAGTGCACGCATTTCTAATTGAGATTGATGAATCATTTCCTCAACTAGCTTAAATTGTTTTGCCTCACGTGCATCTGTTCGTGGCCTCGACTCATTGATTGCGGACATCATCATCGAAGCCGCAAAAAGCTGTTGACTAACGGAATCATGGAGTTCTCTCGCTAACCGATTACGCTCCTCAGAAACAATCTTTTGAATACGTTTTTCTTGGTCTTCCGCTTTTTCATTTGCAAGTTTTTGGGAAAGCTTCGTTTGTTCTGCAATATGAGCTTGAACCTTTTTAATCCGCTCCCATATTGTGCTTATTTCAATTGTTTGGTTTTCAGGGATTTCCGGTATCGCCCTTCCCTGTTCAATCTGATAAATCGCGTCAGACACGGAAAGCAATTGTTTTCTCCATAAAACTCCTGACATAATGCCAAAAACAAGCCCGCCTATTAAGCTAAAGCTTATCGCAAGGATAATATAGGGAAGGTCCATGAACTCTGTTTGCCAAAGAGAACCCCAATTTGCTAATGGAAATGCCATAAACACAATGACATGAGCTAGTACAAATAAAGTCACCGAGACACAAATACCAACAATCATTTGTCTTTTTATGGTACTCATGCTCGTTTCACCTCAAGATCTCCAACCCCAATTGAAGTTACTATTTTAAGCTTATGTTCAGCGTAATCGTATTGTTCAGTATGGTAATGCAGTGTTTGGTTGACGGTTTTATTGTCGTGATTTTCAAAAATCGTTGTTGCTCCGTAAAGAACAGAGTGATGCACCTTCACTTCTACCTCATATGGAACAAAAACTTGAACATTTCCAATCACATTGCGAATAAAAATAACCGACTCACCTTTAGGAAGAACCGTGTAGCTTAAATCGATAATGGTATCGCCAATTCCTGATTGGATGTTCACATCATTCCATTCATAGACATACTCGGGTGTTTTTTGCCCGCCAAAAATGATGTTTTGAAACAAAGGTTGGCGCTTTATAATCGGTTCCTGTTGTGATGTTTTTTCCGTTTCTTTTATATCAGGTTTAATATAATGTGGTTTTTTCTTTGATTGAAAAAATTGAATGAGTAGATAGATTAGAGCTGCGAGAATTAAAAATTTGACTGTCATCATACCTAATATCGTAAATGCTAAACTAATCCATCCAAACCAAAACAGGACTTTTCCAAACGTTCTTGGCATTTTTTTACGGCCAATATAAATACATCCAAACGAGATGATAAAAGAGAAAAGAACCCCGCCGTTAAAAAACGTAACTTCAATAACTAATAAAATAATTCCAAAAAGAATAAATGCATTAAGATTGTCTGTTTTCATTTTATTTAACAAGGTTCGAAAGCCTCCCTTCATATTAAATGAGTGTTCAAAAAGGAGGATGAAAAGGACCACGCCGGCTTAGAGCGCCACGTCAACAAAGAAATTCGATCTGTCAATTTCACCGGACTTTTTGAACCTCCTCTTGAATGTATTGATTATTACCCGTAAATCTGGGCTAAGAAAGGCGTAGTTTGTCTACGCCTTCTTAGAATACCATGTTTTCACTATGAAATTGAATGTGTTTCTTCATTTTTTATTTCTTTTTCAAGCTGTGCAATTCTTGCATCAATTGTGTTGCGATGGTAAGAGGAATTCACTTGATTTTCAAGTCGATCAAGATATGATTCCATTTCATCAAACGTTCTTGAAGCTTTATTGGTATATGCATTTGTATCAAGCACTTGGTTCATACGATGGTTCGCACGTGCAATGTTTTCACGTCCCATTAATTCCATCCGCTTAATATGCATATCTTTTAATTTATGCTTCATTTCCTCATATTTTTTCTCAAGGCCGATGAGTTCTGTGCTCGCATTTTTAAATGCTTCTTCTAATTTAGCAGCGCGCTCCTCATATGCAGCTTGTTCCTGTACAGCAAACTCATATAGTTCCGTTTCCCCAGCCTGTTGTGCCACACCCGCTTGGTATTTACGCTTATCAGCAAGAGCCGCTGCCTCACGTTGCTCTCTAGCAAATTGATCCTTTAATGAGTGCTGACGCTCAACAAGTTTGCGGACTTTTTCTACCTCTGCCTCACATTGACGTAAGTACTGGTTAAGTAATGCTATTGGATTTTTCTTTTCTTTTTCATCTAAAACACCGTGGAAATCTGCTAAAATTGTATCCTTTATACGAGTTAATAGGTTTGCCATTTGTATCATTCTCCTTTTGTTTTGATTTTGTAGCCTTGTTTCAAAAAATTAATGTTTGTTTAATTCAGCCCATTGTTTTTCAAAGTTAGTGAATGGGTCTGATGATTCAGTAATTACTTGATGCTTTTCTTTTTTCCATTTTTTAATGACAACGTAGAGGATATATGCTGCAACTACGCCTAAAATGGCTGGTACATTTGATGCTGAAGCGGTAATTGCGATAACTCCGATGATCGCCCATAGCACCTTACCTACTGTTGAATCTGTTTTGATAAACTGTTTAAAAGCAAAATACAGAATCGCAAGGCTTATCACTAGACCAATCATTGGGCCAATATGTGATAAAAGCACAATTGCTGCAATACCTCCAAGAATAAACAATCCGAACTTTTTCATGTTTACTTCCTCCTTTCATGATTCAATCTTATCCTGAATTTCACTTTGTCATAATGAGCCGCAGTTATATTTTTCACTAGGACCTGAGGCGTAGGGTCACTAAGTTTTAGATGAAAAAAGGGTCTGCTCTTGTACGAGCAAACCCTTATCTTTTGCGAGAAACAAACGGATTGTCTGTAATCCAAAATCGCCATGGATACTCCTTTGCTTCACCTGAATTTTCGATTCCAATTCGTGGTCCGGTAGAGATATTTTCGGGAGTATACCCTTTTGCGATATAAATAGGCGGTTTAAAAAGGGGAAGTCCATAGTCTTCCATTGAAATCCCTAAAGCCTTTGTTAGTTTTCCGGGGCCATTGGTTAAATTTTTTTGTGGCATTTCCCCGCGTCGATGGTACATGTGGTCAATTCCTTCGTCTGGCTCAACTGCTCGTATTAAAACAGATTCCGGAACTTCAATTTCACCACTTACTACATTAATAAGACAATGCGTGTGCATTCGATGGGTGTAGGCATATCCAGGTTTCCCGAACATTACTTCGGTACGTTTCGTCCGTCTGTTTTGATAGGAGTGCGCTGCCTGATCTTTCGGACCTCGGTAGGCCTCGGTTTCAACGATGTAGCCTGAAGTGATACCTTCGTCGGTTTGTTTTACAAGCTTACATCCGAGGAGAGCTTTGGCTAGTTCTAATGTAGGTTGATGAAAAAATGATTCAGGTAAAATTTCGGTCATGATTGCTCCTTGTGTTGGTTTTAGGTTTAGTATGGATGTGAAAGAACGAGTGTATTCTAGGGATTGGTAGGCTGTGGCAACGGACGTTATTTAGCAATATGAAAATGACCCTTCCATCAGCAGGTTGAGGTACCAGAATTACCGTTTTCACTAATACCGGACAATTCGTGAGAGTTTCCATGCTATCGATTTTGATTCTATCCGTTTGAGTTGCGTTTTATCGTTTATATTTCGATTCTACCCGTTTTAATCCAGTTCTATCGATTTCAGGCGCACTCATCTTACGAACGTAAAAAAAATTACTCTGCAAAGAAAATATCTATTGCATTCAAACGAAAATTAGTTTACTCTAAAAAGTAACAGGAGGTGTAAATTTTGGAAGATATTCGACTCAATGTATCTTTACTTCGTAGAAGAGTACCTAATTTAACAACTGCGGCTCGCTCGGTTGGATTACGCCCTGCGACTGTATCAAATCTGTGTACGGGAAAAATTCCGGTTGGGCGAGCAGAAGTGCGCACATTAGTGGCGCTTGCTGATTTAGCTGAATGTAGTTTGGATGAATTACTAATTCGAGGGGAGAAAATTGAAATGATTGAAACTGGGATTAAAACGCTTGATGTTTTTGCACCATTAGCAAAAGGTGGGACTGTTGGTCTTGTAGCTCGTCCTGGAATGGGCCAGCTTGTAGTACTTGCAGAACTATTCCATCGCTTACGTACCAATGATTATGTATCCGTATTGCTTTTGCCGGAAGGTGATCACCCAGAAGTCAATGATATTTTGGATGAAGTTCAACTCCAAGTAAAAACAATTCAAGAAGCGTACGAGGAAATTGCAAAGCTTGGTAAAACGACAGAAGTCGCATTTGCGGCGGATCGTTCCCATGTTATCACAGGAGAAATCCAAGCCTTACAGGAGAGATTGCATTCTATTGGGATTGATTCTGTCACGACCATTCTTGTTGATTTAAAAGGTGACGTTGTGGATGAGGACGTTCCATTTGGACCACTTGAAACATTATGGCAATTCGACGCTGACCTCACTGCTAGACATCAATATCCTGCCATTAACCCAGTTTACTCTACCTCTTCTGTTCTCGAAGGGGCACATCTAGATCAAACACATTTTACAATCCAGCAGCGTGCAAAAAAACTATTACGAAGATATCGTGAGCTCCGTTCACTCGTTAGCGTTCACGGGCTTGAAAAGCTACCAGAAGCTGAGGTTCAAACTTACAAACGTGGGGAACGTCTTGAAGCATATCTGACACAACCTTTTTATGTCGCAGAAGCCTTTACTGGTAAAAAGGGGGAAACCATCAGCTTACAGGATACTTTACAAGATATCCGAAAGATTCTTGATGGCTCAACCGATTCTAATGAAGTGGCAGACTTAGCCTATATCGGAAAACTAAGTTAAATACCAAAAGGCAGGAACTACTTCCTGCCTTTTTTCATAAACAACCATAACGTACTTATGCCAAAAATCAATGCTTGGGAGATAAATAAGATAATCGCTCCGTTCCTTTGTTCACTAATTGGTGGATATGGTAGCAGTGTTTCTAATAAATCTGGTGGAACCTCCTCGCCAATAGGCATGCATAATGCCAATGCCGCAAGCATCTGACTTGTGTCACTGTAGACTGTATACAATTCACCATTTGCCAGCCACAAAAAGAGCGTTAATGGAACAAATAACACAATATTGACCACGATATAAATGAGCTTTTGCTTAAAAGTCAAAGTGTCATACTCTCTAATTGGTCCGATAATTGGCCACCACAAGAGGACGGCTGCAACGATTAACCCGACTAAAAAGAAGTAGTTTGTAAAATATCCAGTTCGAATCCAATCAAATACAACTGGCACATGATATCCGATAAACAAACTGTAAAATAAAACTATCGCAAACAATGGATGAGTCAAAAATCGATATACCTTTTTGATAACCTTGTTTTTAAGCATCTTTTCAAGCAGGTTTGTCTTTATTCCGATAACAATCAAAGGTGCTGCAATGAATAGGACAATGACAATCTGAATGATATGAGCGCGAAACAGCAAGCGTCCCAAGAGGTTTAGTGGACTACCCACCGCAAAAAGAATCAACAGCATACTCCCTGCAAACGCGATTGATTTATATTTTTTATGATCCTTTGGTGTCGGTAAAAGGAACATATATAAAACAATTAATATCAGTGAGAAAAAAATGACCCCACCGTTCCATTGGGCGTGAAAACTAAATCCATCTAAAATTTGACTAATCACACTATCACCAGCTTTATGATTTTGTTCAGAAAGCCATCATTCGGTACTCACACAACCTGACCCTCTAAACATACTCTTCTATAGTAATTGTAAATCTTTACACACTTTACGGAATATGATTTATATCACATGTCGTTTTTCAGACATTTTTCAGACAAAAAAAATCCATAATTACACCTCTGAATGTAATTATGGATTCTTTGATTATAGTGGTAATAGATTTACTGACTCTTTTTCCTTTAACCCATTGACCATTTCTTGCCACTCTACAGGTTTGTTTGGAAGAACCGTGTAATACGTGGTTAAGAAATCAACGACTAATTGACTTGGTAATTGATTCACTTGTTCATCACCAGGCATAAAGCATAAATCAAGCCCCTTCACGGCTTCACCATCATTGTTCCATGATGGGTGAACATAATCAAGTTCAAGACGTTTATAGCCGAGATGAGAAAGAACCTCGCGACGAACAAAAGGGTCCATCGGCTTCACTGTTCCAAACTCATAGTGTGCTACCTGATATGGGTCATAGATTTCTGCAAACATGCCGAACAGCTCTTTTCCATTTGCCCTGGCAAGCTCCTCTAAATCTTTGCTGCGATTTTGCGCTAAAAAGCGACCGATACTTAAACCAGGCTGACCAATGATTGTAAAATCAGTCATCGCAATATTCCAGTCTGGATAATAACGATACTCAGTTGCCCCAACAACCTCATCCTCATGCACGGCAACAAATACACGGATACTTGGGTCTTCAAGTGGCTCCTTCCAAAGTTCAAAATCTAATACTTCTTCTTTCGGAAATACATTCTTCATTAATTCATGCATTTTGAAAAACAATGGGTCATTGATGCTTGTTATTCTTTTATAATCCAACTCTTTCACTCTCCTTTTTAATCAAATGCGCTTTGGCGAATTTGTTCCCGATTTTTAGGCCCACAGGATGTGGAGTTTTTAGTCTTTGTTCTTACTATCAAAAAATTTCCATTAAAAAATCGTGGCATCCGCCGGAGGTACTAACTTTATTGATTGGAATAAAGTTATTTCCAATCAGGATAAAGGTCAGTTCTACGATCACGCCAAGTAGTAACTGAACCACGTTCACGAACTTCATATAAAAGATCCAAATCCAGGTCAGCAGTTACAATCATATCGTTATTCATTTCGCCTTCCACTAGAATCCCTTTTGGTGGGAATGGAATATCATTTGGTGTAATCACTGCTGCTTGGCCAAAATTAGCACGCATAAAATCAACCGTTGGCAAAGAACCAACAGTACCTGTACCCACTACATAGACTTGGTTTTCCACTGCTCTTGCATGGCTTGTATAGCGCACGCGATGGAAACCATGGCGATCATCTGTACATGACGGGCAGAAGATTACATCTGCACCTTTAGCTTTCGCGATTCGAACGATTTCAGGGAACTCAATATCATAGCAGGTTAACATTGCAATGCGTCCTTTTTCTGTATCAAAAACTTGGAAGTCTTCCCCAGGCGACATATTCCACTCATGAACTTCTGTAGGTGTAATATGAAGCTTTGCCTGCTCTCCCACTCTTCCATCTGGATAAAATAAATGAGCAACATTGTTGAGGTGGTCCCCCTTGCGAACTACATGTGTTCCGCCAATGATGTGCACATTATATTGTTTTGCAAGATTAGAAAACAATGCTCTATACCTTTCCGTAAAGCTTGGTAGGTCGTCAATTGTTAGACTTGAGCCATCTTCCCTACCAATTGATAAAAGCTGGGTTGTAAAAAATTCAGGAAACAGAATAAACTCTGCATCGAATTCCATAGCTGTTTTAATATAATGCTCACATTGAGCCGCAAATTCATCAAAGGAACGAATGGTATGAAGATGATATTGCACGGCTGAAACCCTCATTTTCAAATTGAGATCCCCCTTTAATTAAGTATGTTTATATGTGGATTATTAACTATTTTAATCATTGAAACAAGTAAATTGTCTCATTTCATATTAGACTAAGATCATTTTATTCTCAAAAACCTTTTTTTGCCAAATTTATTCTTCCCCCAGACACAGGCTTTATGTTAAGATAGGGCTTGTTTGTATCACTTTTGTAAAAATCTCGTAATAATAATGAAACGTTTTTGCAACATAAACGTCTTATATAGTGAAGAATATTCAGCAAAGAAGGAATGCCTAATGTCAAATGTAAAAAAAATCAGGAAGGGCAGTATTTTAAAAATCATTGCATTGTTTGGCTTTATTGTGTTGTTACTCTTGTATTCTTTTTTCTACTAAAAACAAAGTTTTTTCTCGAAGCCGATGCATCTGAACCTGTAGTCGAGACCGTCGCACCTGCTGAAACTCCTGAAAAAAACAAACCAATCGACGATGATTTAAAAGTTGATGACCCATTAAAAGGTAATATTGAAGAACAAAAGCCCACTGTGGAAGAACCTACAACTACTACAAAACCTACAGTCGACCCAGCTCCAGTTACCGTGAAACCAACAACTCCCGAAGTCGATGATGAACAGGAAGCCGATGATAAACAGGAGGCACCAAAGGAAACACCAGCCCCACCATCAAGGGCGGTATATCTTACTTTTGATGATGGTCCTCATAAGGTTTCAAAGGATATCCTTGCTTTACTCGATCAATATGATGCGAAGGCAACTTTTTTTATGTTAGACAACAATATTAAGAATTATCCAGATGCCGTTAAGGAAATGGTGAGTAAAGGTCATAGTGTTGGCCTTCATGGCGTGACCCATGATAAAAATAAATTCTATCAGTCTTCTAAATCTGTTGTAGGTGAGATGGACCAAACGCAGCAGACAATTTTAGAATTGACGGGCATTGAAACTGACCTAATTCGAACTCCGTTT
>NZ_HE610987.1:443762-471711 GCF_000285535.1 Bacillus timonensis
CACAGGTTCACTGTCCCAAAGTAGATATATTGGGTCGTGAACCTGTCTCCGTGTCCCTATTGAATTGGCATAAAAGCTACCTTCCAAACCCCGTTTTCATCTTTTATCATTTTGAAGAACTGGTCTCCATTTTTGTTACGGTATAAGATGTACCCTTCATTTTCATTTTCTTGTTGGAAGGTTCCTGAACCTAATCCGTAAAAGGACTTCTTATCATTTTCAGGGTCTCTCGTTTCTTGTTCCCAGTACTTCTTATCTTCTTCCTTTGACCACATAATTCGGTCCTGTCTCGTTGTATACAGGGCATAAGAGGTTTCCTGATCGTCATCAGCATTGGCTTGGAGATACATTTTCGCTACACTAATCGGCCCGAGATTTCTTAATGCTTCAGGATTATGGTCAACTTTGAATGCTTCATATGCCTCCCTTTCCTGCTCATTTAGTTCAAGATCATTTTTGATTTCTGGGACATATTCATCTAGTGGTGCATAGATTTCCACTTTTCCCTCTTCCCAATAGCTAACATGAATGTGGTGTAGCTTTTCCTTATTATTTTGTTTATATGAAAAGACAATTTCTACACTTGGTTCAGACTGGCTCTCCTTAAACGAATGAACAGCTACCGTTTTCACATCGATTCCTTTATAAAAATCAAGTAACACTTCAACTTCTTTTTCCGGATTTGCCACAAAAAACACGTTTTTCTTAAGAAATTCCTCATCTTCCACATGCAACGCTTCGAAAAAGTTAATAACTAGCTTACTGGCTTCTTCTATTCCGGTAACCTTAAAGACTGCGTCATAAAATTGTTGGTATGCAGGATTCTCCGCTACCAACGTATCAAAGTTTGTGGTAACTACATGTGAAGTTTCCTCTGTTTCGACATGCTCCTTCTTTCCATGTTCTTGACCACTATTCGTTACATAGGACACCGTTATAATGGAAAACAAAAAGACTGATAATGCAAGTGGGAGCCAAATTTTTAGCCCTGAAAAATTTCTTCTTTTTAATGAATGGTTTTCTCTCAAGGTTTCTTTCAGACTTTTCACAAAAACTGGATTTGGCTCTAAATCAGGACGATTTTTTAAGGGCTGTAACCATTTTTCATCATTTCGATTGTTCATTGAGCCCCCACCCTTCCTCACGTACTTGAACATGCTTTTTCATTTGTTGAATGGCTCTGTGGTAATCGACGCGTACTTTTCTTTCGCTGCACCCCATAATTTCAGCCGTTTCTTTAATAGACATCTCTTTTAATCCTCGTAAAATGATGATGGAACGAAAGGTAGGCTTTACCTTTACAAGTGCTGCTTGTAGTTCTTCCCATTCATTCTTTTGAATGGCTTTCTTTTCCGGTGTAGCTTCCTCTGATTCTTTTTCGTAAATCCAGTCTGGCAAAAATTGAATAAATTTTTGTTTTCGCTTCAGATCAATTGCAGTGTGCTTTGCTATCGAGAAAATCCATGTTTTTATTCGTTCTGGATTTTGTAGGCTTCCTATGTTTTTCATAACTTTAATAAAGGTTTCCTGTGTAATGTCTTCCGCTTCCTGTCTGTTGTTTGTGTAAAACAGTGCAAAATGATACACATCCCGATAATACGTGTCATAGATTTTTTCTATATCGAATGACATATTCTCCAATGCCTCGCCCCCCATCAAGAATAAGTCGTTTCAACTCTAAATTTGTTTCAATCATTTTAAAATATATCATCCCTTTACAAATTCTCAGAAACTTTTCTTTTTCCTGCATAAAAAAAGAGTATGAAAACGATGTTCATACTCTCAAGGGACAGGTTTACTTCACCTGTAAAAGATGGTGGGATGGACGCGGAACCTGTCCCTATAACTCTAAAATTCTTTCTGCATTTTTTACACGTTCTTCGGTTGGGGGCTCAACACCTTGTAGTTTGTATTCAAGACCAAGGCTTTCCCATTTGTACATTCCGAGCTTATGATACGGAAGAACCTCAATTTTTTGAACATTTTTTAAGGTTTTTATAAACGTTGATAAATTCATAAGATCCTCGTCATTATCACTAATGGTTGGAACTAACACATGACGAATCCAAACAGGAATATTTTTATCTGATAAATACTGAGCAAAGTCTAGAATATGGTCATTGTTCATTCCGGTTAATTCCTTATGCTTCACTGGATTGATTTCCTTAATATCAAGTAAAATTAAATCGGTTAGTGTGAGAAGCTCCTCCAAACGCTCCATAAAATGAGGCATACGAGTAAAGCATCCGCCAGAACTATCGATTGTGGTGTGAATCCCAAGCTTTTTACATTCTTTGAAGAGCTCAATTAAGAAATCTAATTGAAGCAAGGGCTCACCACCACTTACAGTCACTCCACCACCTGATGCTTGGAAAAAAGGAAGATAGGTTTTGATATCAGTGATAATCTCTGAAACACTCATTTCCTTCCCCATATTTAGTTTCCACGTATCTGGGTTATGGCAGAACTGGCAACGGAGCAAACACCCCTGAGTGAAAATAACATAACGTAGTCCTGGTCCATCTACCGTTCCACAGGTTTCTATGGAATGAATGCGTCCGTTCATGCTTCTCGTCCTCCTCTTTTCTTACATCCTTACATGCTTTCGTGGAATGTCCGGTTGATAACATCAATTTGCTGTTCTCTTGTTAGTTTAATAAAATTCACGGCGTATCCTGATACACGAATGGTTAATTGTGGATATAGCTCAGGATGTTCCATGGCGTCTAACAACGTTTCACGGTCAAAGACGTTCACATTTAGATGGTGTCCTTTTTTCAGTGCATATCCATCAAGTAAGCCAGCAAGGTTACTAATTCTTGCTTCTTCCTCTCTTCCAAGAGCTTTTGGAACAATAGAAAAAGTATTAGAGATTCCATCTAAGGCATATTCATATGGCAGTTTTGCAACAGAGCTCAAGGATGCAAGTGTACCCTTTGTGTCTCGACCATGAAGTGGGTTTGCACCTGGTGCAAACGGTTCCCCTGCTTTACGACCGTCTGGTGTGTTACCTGTCTTTTTCCCATACACAACATTAGATGTGATTGTTAAAATGGATTGAGTGTGAACAGAGTTACGATACGTTTTGTGCTTTCTGATTTTGGTCATAAAACGCTTCACTAGCTCAACTGCAATGTCATCGGCACGGTCGTCATTGTTGCCGTATTTCGGGAAATCTCCCTCAATCTCATAATCTACAACAATTCCATTTTCATCACGAATCGCTTTTACTTTTGCATGTTTAATCGCACTTAGTGAATCGGCCACAACAGATAGCCCCGCAATTCCACATGCCATAGTTCGTAAAATTTCGCGATCATGAAGCGCCATTTCCAAACGTTCATAGCTATATTTATCATGCATATAGTGAATGATGTTCAATGTGTTTACATAAAGCCCTGCAAGCCATTCGAGCATCACATCATATTTTTGAATGACTTCTTCATAATCCAAATACTCGGTGGTAATCGGTGCGTAGGTTGGTCCTACTTGGACTTTTAGTTTTTCGTCGATTCCACCATTGACTGCATATAGTAATGCTTTTGCAAGATTCGCTCTTGCTCCAAAAAATTGCATCTGCTTTCCAATTGCCATTGCTGATACGCAACATGCAATACCATAATCATCGCCATACGTTTCACGCATAATATCATCATTTTCATATTGGATAGAGCTTGTTTTAATAGACATCTTTGCACAGTACTTTTTATAGTTTTCTGGTAGTTTCACAGACCAAAGGACAGTTAAGTTTGGCTCTGGTGCTGGGCCCAGATTGTCTAATGTATGCAAGAAACGGAAAGAGTTTTTCGTAACCAATGGCCGTCCGTCAAGTGCGACACCTGCTAGTGATTCTGTTACCCACGTTGGGTCACCACTAAAAAGTTCATTATAGTCAGGTGTTCTAGCAAACTTAACAAGTCGTAGCTTCATTACAAAATGGTCAACAATTTCCTGCACTTCTAGCTCAGATAAAGTTCCGTTGGCTAGGTCTCTTTCAATATAGATATCTAGGAATGTCGACACACGTCCTAAACTCATTGCAGCACCATTTTGTTCTTTTATCGCAGCTAAATAGGCAAAATATAACCATTGAAAGGCTTCTACTGTATTTGTTGCTGGTTCTGAAATATCATACCCATAGGACAGCGCAAGCTCCTTTAATTCCTGGAGAGCACGAATTTGTTCAGAAATTTCTTCTCTGTCACGAATGATGTCTTCAGACATGGTTCCATTTCCGGTTTCAAAAAGGTCATTCTTCTTTTCTACGATGAGTCGGTCGACACCATACAGGGCCACTCTACGGTAATCGCCAATGATTCTTCCGCGACCATATGCATCAGGTAGTCCGGTAATAATTCCAGCCTTTCTAGCAAGTCTCATTTCTGGTGTATAGGCATCGAACACACCTTGGTTATGCGTTTTACGATATTCAGTAAAAATTTTTACAATCTCCTCATCAATCTCAAACCCATAGGATTTCGCAGAATCAACCGCCATTCTAATTCCACCAAACGGTTGAAGTGAGCGTTTAAATGGCTTATCCGTTTGGACACCTACCACTTTTTCTATGTCCTGATTGAGGTAACCAGGGCCATGTGAAATAATGGTTGATACTATTTTTGTATCCATATCAAGGACTCCACCATTTTCACGTTCCTGTTTGGTTAATTCCATAACTTGGTCCCAAAGGGCTTGAGTCGCAGTTGTTGGTCCCTGTAAAAATGCATCATCCCCACTATATGGTGTAAAGTTTTCTACGATAAAATTTCGAACATCAATTTCTTTTTGCCATTTACCTTCTTTAAAACCAGCCCATGCTTTCATCATTCATGACCTCCATTGAAAGGTGTTTTAATATTAGTTTGATTAAGATTTCGTTTGCTCACTACTGAACAAACTTCTTTACACCCTCATCATACAATGGGTCTAACCCGCTGTCATGTGAAATATTTCACAAATTAATGAAGTTCCCTTTTTTGCCACATTTCCATCAAAAATTAGTCAAAATTTGATACGTTCTGGGACGGAGGGACAGGTACACTGTCCCTGTAAAAATATGGTGGGACGCGGAACCTGTCCCCATGTCCCACTGGTAATGCGAGCCAGTCTGTATTATTATAAAATTAAATCAATTCAGGTATTGGGGGAGCAACATGTCAAAGCTAGTTATTACACAAGATATCGAAGAGTCTCATCTGGATCAAATTAAAACAATCGTTCCTAACTGGGAGATTGTTGCTGGACGGGATCCGTCTATTTGGTTAGAGCATTTAAAAGATGCTGAAGTCATTGTTGGCTGGAAAAAGGAAATTGCCGAGCATTGCGTTTATGCTGATTCTAAACTTCGTTGGTTGCAAAGCTGGAGTGCAGGAGTCAATAGCATGCCACTTGAAGCTATGGAAAAGAAAGAAATTTTTCTTACGAGCGCAAATGGAGTCCATGCATACCCGATTTCAGAGACCATTTTTGCATTAATGCTCGGGTTAACGAGAAAAATTCATACATATGTTCAAAATCAGCAACAGAAAAAATGGCACCATGCTGATATGAAACTTGAAATGCACGAAAAAACAATTGGTATTTTGGGTGTGGGTCATATCGGTAAAGAAACCGCCAAAATTGCAAAGGCATTTGGAATGACCGTGCTCGGCGTTCGTCATTCAGGACGCGAAGAGGAATTTGTTGATGAAATGTATACGACTGAACAATTGTCCGAAGTTCTGCCACGTTGTGATTACGTGGTTGTGACATTGCCTTTGACGAATGAGACACGTCATTTATTTGGTGCTCATGAATTTAAGCAAATGAAATCATCTGCATTCTTCATTAATATAGGACGGGGCGAGATTGTCGTGGAGGAAGATTTGATTGAAGCACTGCGTTCTGGTGAGATTGCAGGCGCTGGATTGGATGTATTCACAAAAGAGCCACTTGATGAGAATAACCCACTGTGGGAATTTGAAAATGTAATTGTGACACCACATACATCTGGTTCAACTGAACACTACACGAAGCGTGTCATGGAGGATATTTTTATTCCAAATCTGAAGAGCTACGCTCAAGGCGGAGTGTTGCCGAAGAACGTTGTGGATTATCAGAAGGGATATTAAGGATAGGTAAAAATTATCCTCTGTAAAGAGATGGTGGGACGTGGAACCTGTCCCCGCGACCCACCCTTAATCTTCGTCTTTTACATCGATGTCCTCAGGAATTGGTTCGTTGAGCCATTCTTCGTAGAGCTTTTTGTATTTTTCAAGTTGCTCCATCGTGGCATTAAATTGGTCTTTATTAAGTAGATACTGCTCACCATCAAATAATGCTCGCACCTTTTTTTCCTGAATGAGCTTTTTCACTAGTTCCTCTGAAATTGACAAATATTCTGCTGTTTCTTTTACTGTTAAATACAACTTACTTCATCCTTCTTTATCTTCGAATTTTGTATGCCCTTCGTTCCGCGTATTCAGAGCAAGAAATACACACCTTAATTGTATACCCTTTATCATCGACATACTTTCGTAAAGGCTTTATTTTTCTTTTACAGATCGCACATTTCGCACCAAAAAAAGAAACCATCCACATCCTCCTTTTGATGAAAAAATGAGAGAAAAATTCTCTCATTTTTTACTTCACTGAAACAAACTGATCGACAAAATGCTGTGGATTTAGTTTTTCACCAGTGGCTCTTTCAATTTTTTCATTCCAATTATACAACGCACCAGGCTTAAAGAAATCGTTCATCAGGAATTCTCCTACTTTTTCGGTAAAAAGATCAGTTGAGATATTCTTCTCAATGTAGCGTTGGAGCTGAGAAGTAGTGAGCTCCCCAAGTAAATAGTTCTGATAATAAACCGGTACTAATGTAAAGTGAATTTTCGCAGCCCAATGCGGATAATCTTGATTTTTTGGTGGCGTCAATAATTGTATTTCACTTACAAGCTTCCACCATAAACGGTTTAAATCTTGGTCAGGATTTTCATAAAGTTCGCGTTCAAAGAACACAAAAGTCATAATCCAACGGCCAGCAATTAGCATTTGGCGACGTAATGACTTTTCAATTACTGGCTTTAACTCATCCACCTGCTCTTGTTGTAGTCCTAAAAACTTCTGGAGCCATTCTGGATTTTTTCCGAAACGGCCATATAACATCGCGATTGCCTCAGTAGTTAATGTATGTGCCGGACTACGTAATAAGAATGGTAGACTATGGTTGATATATTTGAAATACACCGCATGCCCGTATTCATGTAGCATCGTGTTGGACCAATAATCTGAAGGCACATTATTACTTAATACGCGCACATCCCCTTCACGATTGATATCCGTACAAAATGCATGTTGGTTTTTCTTCTCTCTTGGATACAAATCGCTTTTTTGTAGCATATCTGAAATATCCATACCCATCTTCGCAAAAGTCGTTGTTGATAATTCTTCGAGATTCTTCCCATCATAAAATGGATCCAAGTCCAATTCTTTTAAAGGTGGGGCCTCTTGGAAAAATGGATCTGCATAATGCCACGGGCGAAGATCTTCTATTTTAATACCAAAGCGTTCTGCAAGTTCCTCATCCATTTCCTGTTTTACCTGATGGAAAGGCTCATCCGAAAGTTCTTTTAGGTTCGTAAAAATCGAAAAAATTTCTTCACGATCAAGTTCCTGAGAGGCGAAACTCATTTGATGAAAGTTTTCAAAGCCTAATGAACGGGCAGCCTCATTACGTTTTTTTACAAGTATTAGTAGCTTTTCTTCAATTTCTTTAGCGATTTGCTTACTTGCATGCCAAGCCTGCTCTCGTAATTCAAGGTCATTGCTTTTAATTAAAATTTGGCGGACATCATTTTCTGATATTTGCTCTCCATTTAACGTTGCGCGGAATGTATTAAACACACCGACTAATTCAGTTGATAGTTGAACCATTTCTTTCAGCTTATCTTCCGGAAGTTGGTTTTCAATCATATTTGAATATAAGATTTCAAGTTGGCGTTTTTGGACAGGATCCTCGGTTTGCTCAAGGTATTTTTTCACTTGTTCAAAGCGTTCTGCATCCGAAAAATAAACACTATAGGCTGTATCCGCTTCTGCAGATTTCACATTCCACTCTTCGTCCCCAGTTGTAGCTGCCATCCAGGAAGCTTCTGCACTAGTAATATGTAATTCACGAATGGCTTTATTTTGTTCCTCTAAAAATTGTTCAATTGACATTTTATGTCCCTCCTCTACACCCTATAATTCTAGAAAAATCGACAAAATCCTTTTAAGCTCTCAATCTTTCAAATCCTAAATAGCGCGTTCCTTGAAATGTTAATTTCCCCCTGTCACCTTCTGCAAGTTGACCATATTCGCTACCTGAAACCTTAAACTCGGTCCTGTCCCCACTTTCAAACTCAAATGTAACATAATAACTTGTGGATGAGGAAATAGAATCGTGGTGATGTGGCTCTGTTTGGTGATGGGTATGTCTACTCACATGTGTGCGCTTTGTTTTTACAATGGCAGGTACACTTAGTCTTGGTGAATCCTCATTCTTTTTCCATTGACTGATTCCTTTTCCCGTATTAATAATAACAAGTGCTATCACAACAACGAACCCAATCATTACTATAATTGGCACAATATTAAACATCGCATCTCCTGGATACATAGTCTTCCCCCTCTCAAAGGAAATCTGTACTACTTACATACGCTTAAACGAATATAAAGTTTCAATCTTCAAAAAATTTTTACGTCATATTACGGTTGCCGTGGGACAACAAGCCTGTCCCTATGACCCACCACTAGTACAAGTTCCGTTCCACAAAAAAAGCAGACATTTGGTCAGGGAACCCGTACCCAAAGGTCTGCTTATTTTTATTCACCTAAGTCTACGTTGTGGTATACCTGGCGAACGTCTTCTAAATCCTCTAGTGCATCAATCATTTTTTCGAACTTTTCTTTTGCATCATCTGGAAGTGTTACATCGTTTTGTGCAAGCATTGTTAATTCTGCCACTGTAAACTCAGTAATTCCCACGTTTTTAAAAGCTTTCTGAACCTCATGAAATTGCTCCGGCTCTGCGTATACGATAACGGAATCTTCTTCTTCAAGAATATCACGTACATCAATGTCTGCTTCCATCAACAATTCAAGAACTTCATCCGCTGTTTTTCCTTCAATACCGAATACGGCAGTTGCATCAAACATATATGCTACAGAACCACTTACGCCCATGTTTCCGCCGTTTTTACCAAAAGCTGCACGCACATCTGATGCAGTACGGTTAACGTTATTAGTTAATGCATCCACAATAACCATTGATCCGTTTGGCCCAAAGCCTTCATAACGTAGCTCATCATAACTCTCTTCTGAACCACCTTTTGCTTTTTCAATCGCGCGATCAATGATGTGTTTTGGTACACTATATGTTTTCGCACGCTCAAGAACGACTTTTAACTGTTGGTTAGACTCAGGGTCAGGCTCGCCCTGTTTTGCAGCAACATAGATTTCGCGTCCGAATTTTGCGTAAATTCTACTAGTATTCGCATCCTTGGAAGCTTTCTTTTCCTTAATATTGTTCCATTTACGTCCCATCTTGAACACTCGCTTTCAACTTTTAAATCTTATAGAGGATGTTCAAAAAGTCACCAAATGATAAACTTCGAATCTCTGCGTCACTCGAACTCTGCGGTCCTCACGTATTAAGAACATACAATCCGGTCCTCAAGTCTGTCGTTCCTTGATTTTCTTGCTTCTGATTTGTCAACTTTTTGAACACTCAATAATTTTATTATAATGTAAGTTTTTACTACTTCAAAATGCCACCGTTCATAACTTACATTTTGAACAAATTATATTATACTCCAACAAATTACGCTTTTCGAGAAAAAAATTAGAAGAAAATGTAACCAAAAAAACGCTTAGATTTTTAGAATCCAAGCGTTTGTAAAAAAATGCAACGTAATTGACGCATCTTGGTTAATTGCAAATATACCTTACCTAGACTACTTTTTTCTTTACCTAAATGGATTTTATAAAAGGGTTAATTGCCAAGAAACACCGAAGCGATCATTTAGCCAACCGAATTTCTTGCTGAAACCATAATTGCCTAGAGGCATTAGTTCTCCTCCGCCTTCTTTTAGCTTTTCATAAATCGTATCGATTTCTTCTTCACTACTACAAGTCAGATAGATTGAAAAAGAAGGGGTGAACGTAAACTGATGTTTTATATTACTATCAATACACATAAACTCTTGCCCTTTTAGCGTAAAAGTAGCATGCATAACAGTTCCTTCATCTCCAGGTTCATTTGCTCCATACCTAACAATACTTGTAATCTCAGAATCCTCAATCAAAGACGTATAAAAGTTCATCGCTTCCTCTGCATTGCCATCCTGAAACATTAAAAATGGTGTTACTTTTTCCATGATCATCTTCTCCTATCTTTTATCTCTTCTATATCTAGAATATCCTACAGTGCTTTATCAATTTCACGCGACACATTCACGCGATTTTCATGAGAATTTTTACTATTTACAAACCATATCCCTACCAGCACCAATAAAATACCTGCAAACGTAATAATGCCTATGTTTTCATCCAAAAATATGTATCCAGAAATGACTCCTACAATTGGTACAAATAATAGTGAAGTTGAGGCTTTGCTTGCTTCTGTTTGCCTTAATATATGATTCCACAATAAAAAGGCTAAGGCAGAGGCAAGAACACCAGAAAACAGCACATAACCAAGTGACATGAATCCCCAATGCGATTCACCCTTTTCAAACGCAAGAGTATAAATTAATAGTCCCACCGCTCCAATCGCCATTTGCCAAGTAGTAAATTGAATGGTGTCAGCATGTTTTAATTTCAGTTTAAAAAGCAAATTAGCTAAAGCCCAAGAAATTGCGGAACTTAGTGCTAATAGCACACTCCAAATTGATCCTCCAAAATGGATATTCATCGCGAGAAATATACCCACTATTCCTATTACAATTCCAAATGTCTTCTTTGCCGTCAACTGTTCACCAGGGATCCATAAATGGGCCATTATGGAGAGAAAAAGCGGCATACTGTAGATCAGAACAGAGGTAAGACCTGCACTAATGTAGTTAAGCGATATTTGAATAGAAAGATTAAAATAAGTTGTTTGGAGCAAACCACATAAAGCGTACCACTTCAAATCCGATTTATTTGGAATGGGAATTTTTTTCACAAAACACAGACCAATTAATACGATGGAACCGACCAAAAATCGCAATGCAGCAAATTCACCTGGAGGAAAAACACCGTTTCCTAATTTCATGATAACAAAGTTAAATCCCCAAATGAGACATAGAATAGCAATATACATATACATAAGGACGAACTTCTCCTTTCGATAAAAAAACAAGACCTGTCTTGATGATAGTCCAAGGTTGCCACCATCAAAATCAATCGCTTACCAGCCTATTACCCTACTATATATTCGTAATGTTGGAATCCATTCTTTTTTGAGTAAACGAAATAGTGCAAAACCCGAGTGGGTTTTGCACTACAATCATACTATTTATCGGTTGGGATGTCACAGCTTTCATCAGTGCAAACTGCACCTTGATTGCTTGAAAGATCCGTAAGCTTTGGAGCTGGATTTTCTTCTTTCCAAACTTGTTGGAGTGCTCCAAGGAATGTCGATGTTGGCTGGGCTCCGGAAATGGAGTATTTTTGATTGATTACGAAAAACGGAACGCCTGTGACTCCTATTTGTTGCGCAATCGCTTCGTCAATCCGTACTTCATTCGCAAATTTCTTTTCATCTCTTAGTACATCCAATACTTCCCCACGAGCTATTCCCACAGATTCTGCAAGGTCTGCTAATACATCATGGTCACTGATGAGTTTTCCTTCCTCGAAATAGGAATGAAGAAGAAGCTCGGTCAATTCTTTTTCTTTCCCAATAGTTGCTGCATATTTTGCAAGACGATGAGCGTCAAAGGTATTGGTATGCTTCATTTTTTCAAAATCATATTTTAGCCCAACACCTTCTGCTTGCTGACCGACATTTTCATTCATTTGCTGTGCCTGTGCAACGCTAGTACCGTATTTTGAAGCAAGCAATTCATGAATACTTTGTCCTGAATATAACTTTGCATTTGGATCTAGTTCGAAGCTTTTGAATTCCACCTCTACTTGATCACGATTGGGAAATTGCTCAAGAGCCTCTTCTAAGCGACGCTTTCCTATATAACAAAATGGACATACAAAGTCCGACCAAACTTCAATTTTCATTTTAACACCTCATTTAGGTTATTTTTCACCATAGTATCATATACATCTTGTAAAAGCTCATTGGACGACTTCAGTTTTAAAAATGCCTATTTTCCATCCCAATATCTAATTTTGAACATTTAGTGAAAAGTATTTGACAATTTTGTGAACGTGTTGAATAATTTATAGTAGGAGGATGAGGAAAAATGAAATCTACTATGCTTGAGGCTGTTAAGTATTTTGGGGGAACAGTGCTTATTGCCGGTATCATTATTTTTTGTCTAGGATTTTTCGGAAGCGGTTCCAGTGTGTTAACACCGATTGGAATTGGAACTGTTATGGGGGCTATTTTTGTCTTTTTAATGGGGCTGTTTTTAATCGCATCTGAAGAGATGTTGCTTAAAGCACAAGGTACAAAACAAGAATAAAGAAATTGGACGTTCATAAATGGGCTTAGCTACTTAAGTGGCTAAGCTTTTTATTTTGCAAAAAAAAGAGTGCCTTGGAAGACACTCTCTAAATCTCAATACTACATATCCCAAACTAGAAGGAATAGTGTACCAAAGACTGTAATTAATGCTATAAAAATCATAAAATAGACGTTACCGTAAACTGCCCATCGATCCTCTGTTTCACCAGCATGCATGAATACGATTAGTTGCAATAGGGCTTGAACAAATGCTGTAACAATCAGTATTGTTAAGCCTGCTGTAAAGGATAAGTCAAAGAAGTACACTGCCAAAGCAATAGCAGTTAGGATCAATGAGAATAAGAAACCCATCACTTGTTTTGCTGGAAATAGTTCTCTCATATTACATCATTCCTTTCAAATAGATGAAGCTGAAAATGAAGATCCAGACAACATCTAGGAAGTGCCAATACAATGAAAAGATGAATGATTTACCAGCAGTTTCTGCAGTTAAGCCTCTTTTTCTAATTTGGAGAATAATCATAGTTCCCCAGAATAAACCAAATGTAACGTGCAGTCCGTGAGTTCCTAACGTTGTTAGCAACATTGCTGTAAATGCACTTGTTTGTAGACCAGCACCGATATGGACATAGTGTACAAATTCATAAATTTCAACGCCTAGGAAGGATAAACCTAGAAGCAACGTTACTACGAAAAAACCTACCATGGCCTTTTGTCTACCAAGGCGCATCGCATGAACAGCAAGACCGATGGTAAAACTACTCGTTAAAAGTAAAAATGTTTCAATTAACACAGGTGTGATTTCAAAGATTTCTCCACCTGATGGACCGCTGCCGACGCGGTTCTCTAATGTAAAATATGATGTAAACAAAGTTGCGAAAAGCATAATTTCAGCACCTAGGAAAATCCAGAAGCCAAAAATATTTAACTGGTTTTGGTGCGTACTATATTCAAGAGGTTGCGAGTGATCTAGTTTCATAGCTTAGCACCTCCTAATTTTTCTTCTGTTTCTTTTACCTTTTCAACAGGTATATAGTGACCGTGGTCATTTTCAAATGATCGATATGCCATACATGCAAAAATACCGATTGTTGCAGTGATTAAAAGTGGCCATATCGCAAATACGAATGAGAAGCCCCATACAAAGAAAATGCTACACATGATGAACGGCAATCCACTATTGTTTGGCATGTGGATTTTTTCAATTTTACCTGGGAATAACTTGTGCTTGTTTTTCTTATCATCCCAGAAAGGTTCACTCGAATTGACACTTGGTGTTAGCGCAAAGTTGTACTCAGGAACCGGTGTATGAGTTGCCCATTCTAAAGTACGTGCATCCCAAGGGTCGCTACCGATATTTCTAGGTGCGTAGCGAATACTATGGTAAATGTTATACACAATTAGAACAAAGCCAATAGCCATAATTCCTGCACCGACAAATGACACCATGTTTAATGGACCAAAGCCAGTAGACTCAGAATAAGTGTACATACGACGAGCCTGGCCATCCAGTCCAGTAATGTACATTGGGAAGAAAGCAAGAACAAAACCAATTGAAAGTGACCAGAACGTCCATTTTCCAATTCGCTCATTCAGCATAAATCCGAACATTTTTGGCCAGTAATATGTGAGTGCAGCTAGCATCGCAAATACAACACCAGGAATAATCGTATTATGAAAATGTGCTACAAGGAACATTGTATTGTGGTACTGGTAATCGGCTGCTGACATCGCAAGCATTACCCCAGTTACCCCACCGATTGTGAATAACGGAATAAATCCAATTGAGTAAAGCATTGGAACAGTAAAACGAATCTTACCTTTCCATAATGTAAATAACCAGTTAAAGATTTTTACACCTGTTGGAACAGCAATCATCATTGTTGTAATTGAGAAGAAGCTATTGGATGCAGCTCCCTGCCCCATTGTAAAGAAATGGTGAGCCCAAACTAAACAAGATAGTACTGAAATAATGACCATTGAACCAACCATGGATTTGTAACCATACAGGTTTCTACCTGAGAAGGTTGATATGATCTCACTATATATACCGAACGCTGGTAGAATTAAGATATAAACCTCAGGATGTCCCCAGACCCAGAATAGGTTTGCCCAAAGCATATCCATACCACCGTTTGTACTTGCAAAGAAGTGTGTTCCGAATAGACGATCCATTGTTCCCATTGCTAAAGCAACCGTTAATACTGGGAATACAGTTACGATGATTAAGTTAGCAATTAGAGTTGACCATGTAAACATTGGCATTTTCATCAATGTCATGCCAGGTGCTCTCATTTTTAAAATCGTCGAAATCATATTAATACCCGTCATCAATGTTCCCAATCCGGAAATCTGTAAGGCTATCATATAATAGTTCGTTCCGACTGATTCACTAAATTCATTGCCTGCTAATGGAAAGTATGAAGTCCAACCTGCATCAGGTGATCCACCAATTACGAAAGAGATGTTAAATAACATGGCCCCCATAAAGAATAGCCAGAAGCTAATTGCATTTAAGCGTGGGAATGCCACATCGCGCGCACCAATTTGTAAAGGTACAACATAGTTCATAAATCCCATTATGAACGGCATTGCCATGAACATGATCATGATAACACCGTGTGTCGAAAATATTTCATTATAATGCTGTGCGTCTAACAGCTTTGCCTCAGGTGTAGCAAGCTGTGCACGTAGCATGACTGCATCCACCCCACCGCGGAATAGCATGAGTAAAGCGGAAATTAAGTACATAATACCAATTCTTTTATGGTCAACCGTTGTTAACCATTCGCGCCAAAGATAACCCCATTTTTTAAAATAGGTTAAACCGGCGATAATACCAATAACTGTAAGTCCAATTGCCACCATCGCTGCATAGATGGCTGGACTAGGATGTGGTATCGCAAAACGTTCGAAGAATTCCATCCGTTTGTTACTCCTTTCAAATGAAGTCAATAATCTACGTTCAAAATCTATTTAGAATCAATGACTTTCGTGCTCTGAATGATTGTCCTGCTCGTCATGTTCTTCGTGAGCATTTTCTCCACCGTCTGCATCCATATTGCCATGGTCATGCTCAGGCGGTGGTGAGAACTCTAAGTGAGTTCCAGTAAATGTCATTTGACCAAGATGTCCAGGTTCTAAAAGTTCATCAAATTTTTCTTTGGTAAGAGGTTTTGCAGTTTCTTTAACCTCGTCTACCCATTCATCAAAATCCTTTGGAGATACGACATTTACACTAAATGTGTTTTCCGCAAATCCTTTACCACTAAAGTTTGCATTACGTCCCATTAATTCACCCTGCTCATCCGCAGCAAGATGCAATGTTGTAATCATGTCAGCCATGGCGTATTTTTGCCCGCCAAGCTGTGGAATCCAAAAGCTTGAGATTGGTCCATAAGAATATAATCTGAATTCAAGTGGACGGTCTGTTGGAACATATAAATAATTGACTGTTTCAATATCCTCTTCCGGATAGCTAAAATGCCATTTCCAATCCGAGGACGAAGCATAAACCACCAATGGCTCTTGGTCCTCGTAGCCTTTTGGTGCAGACTCAACAATGTAGTTACTTTGAACAGAAACAACTGAAAGATAACCAACAATTAAGATTGGAATCCCGATACAAATCGCTTCTACCCACTTACTACCCTCAATATGTGGTGGCTCATAATCCTCGGGCATTTTTGAAGCTCGATATTTAACAAGCATATAAATTAATAATGCAAAAACGACGATTACTACTACCGACATAATTCCAATTGAAAGAAGGATATCACGGGCTTGTCGTTCAGCCTGTGGACCTTTAGGGTCGAGGACAGCTAATGGTTCACAACCTGTTAGCACTGTGGCAATAGTAATAACCATTGAAAAGAAAAACCATTTGATTTTCATAAACGTACTCCTTTCCCAACTAAATGCTCTTATTTCACAACTATGTGCGTCACACTGTATTTGTGTACAACTTCACAAAGTTGTCAAAATTTTTTTAGCTACTTGTTTTTTTCGTAATATCTTGAAAAAATGCAGCTAATTTATTTCGTGAAGTTATTTCTATAAATTAATTATCACTGTGTAAATGATAATAACACCAAAATCCTAAAAAGTTGTTACAGAATCGGGAAGGAAGTTTTTGTAAATAAATATTATCTTAAAGTAAACGCTCCAAAGCTTGATGTGATGCATATCACAGGTTTTTTTTAGAATTTGAACATTTTGTTACAATATTAAAGCCAAAAAAATCTCCTCATTATTAATGGAATTTAGAGTAACCATCCATACTATAAAAAAAGCTGTTTTCAAAAAGGCGGTGGGACAGTGAAACTCTTATTGACTTTGATGCTTTTCTTTTCAGCACAGCCATTTCACCCACAAGAAAATCTCTATATTACCTATAAAGGAGAACCGATTGCGACTGTTAATCGAGCTGAATACTCCATTCCATTGCTTGGAGTTCCCACCCTAAACACCAAAAAGTATTCGGATTTTTTGAACTATTTAGAGGAGCAGGTATATGAAGAGTCAAAGGATGCAAAAATTAGTAGATCTGGTGAAATCCAACAAGAACATGTTGGTGTAAGGTTGGATAAAGATAAATTTACTAAATTGTTTTACTCTCATTTTTTTGGGAAAGGGGATTCCCTAGAAGTACCCATCCAACGAATTTATCCGCGGGTAGATAGTGAACTTTTATCAACGATTCGAGTTAAAAAGATTGGACAATACGTCACGCATTTTAATTCATCCAATAAAGAACGCTCTACGAATATTGCTCTTTCAGCAGCTGCAATTGATAGTTATGTTCTTTTTCAAAATGAAACATTTTCTTTTAATCAAGTTGTCGGAAAACGAACGGCTGCAAGAGGTTATCAACCTGCTCCTGAAATTATCAAAGGAGAATTAATCGAAGGTATTGGGGGAGGCATTTGCCAGACCTCATCCACCCTATTTAATGCAGTCGATCTTGCCGGGGTTAAAATCGTTGAACGCTATTCCCACAGCAAACGTGTCGGTTATGTTCCTCCAGGAAGAGATGCAACAGTTAGCTGGTATGGGCCAGATTTTCTTTTTAAAAATACATATAATCAACCAATTTTAATTCGGGCAAAGGTTTATGGAGGGTCACTAATCGTAACGGTTTATTCATCGGAAGATATCAATTATCAACCTCGAAAAATTACTCCTAAACCGAAAAAAGGATAAATGCTAATAGATAAGCAGACCAGGGGACCATTAAGAAAAGTCAAATCAAAGAGAAAGAGAGACAAGTAATAATTACTTTGGTCTCTCTATTTCAAATATATTTCCTACTTTCGCATAATAATTCCCTGCCAATCGGCTTACCGCTCCAAGTTTTTCTTGATTGATTCTTCCTTTGCTAAATAGCGCCTCATCAATATGAAACTGGACTACATTTCCGATTAATAAATCGCAACCAGGCATTGCCTGCCCACCTAATTCAATGGATTTCTCTAACACACATTCGATACGGATTTTTGCTTCCTTAATCCCGGGTACTTTAATTCTCGTGCTTTCTACCGGAGTTAGTTCTGCAAGCTCAATTTCACTTTCGTTTGGTGGTAGGCTTGCGGCTGTTTTATTGATTTTTTCTACATTGCTTTCATCCACAATATGAACAACAAACTCTTTTCCTTCTATAATATTTCTAGCGGTATCCTTCATGTCCCCATCTTTCCGTTGAATGGATAATGAAATAAGAGGTGGATCGGAAGAAACTATATTAAAATAACTAAAAGGTGCCCCATTTAGAGTCCCTGTTTTCGTTGTTGATGTCACAAAAGCAATTGGCCTCGGGATGATACTTCCAATCATCAGTTTATAATTATCTCTTTCAGAAATTCTTGTAGGATCAATTGAAATCATTTTTAATCTCTCCTTATCATATGCGCCTTGACGTACGTACTTTAAAGTGGCTTATTCTACTGAATAAAGTTAATCAAGACTTCTCACTTCAAATGGTAGTAATACATTTTCTATCTTCTGACGATGCGGTTCATATTGTACGGGCAGCTTTAGTTCTGAGCCCATCTTCTCATAGTCCTCATCGATGCCAAAGCCTGGAGGGTCTGTTGCGATTTCAAAAAGAATTTCTCCGTGCTCCCTAAAATAAATCGCATTAAAATAATTACGGTCGCGCACTGCGGTAACTCCATATCCATGTTTAGCAATAAATTGTTGCCACTCTAATTGATCATCATCATCCTTCGCACGCCACGCAATATGGTGAACTGTTCCCACACCCATTTTACCTTTTTCACCGGGTATTTGTTTGACATCAACGATATTTCCGATGTCCCCTTCAGATTTGAAGCGAATATATCCTTCTTCCTCACCAATCCGCTCTAGGCCCATTAGTGTTAGAAGATTTTCCGTTTCTACAGGCTGTGAGGAAAATAAAATCGCCCCACCAAATCCTTTTATAGCAACATCAGTTTTTATATCTCCAAATTCCCACTTACTGTTTGCTCCTTCTTCACGTTCTACAAGCTCTAGTTGTAAACCATGGGTGTCAGTAAACTGAAGAAATTGTTCTCCAAAACGTTCTATTTTCTGATATGAAATAGCAAATTTTGTGAGTCTTGATTCCCAAAAAGATAATGCTCCTTTTGGAACCACATAGGTAGTAACGCCAACTTGACCATCGCCAATTTTACCTTGGTACGCATTTGCCCATGGGAAAAAGGTAATGATGCTGCCAGGACTTCCTACATCATCACCAAAATAAAAGTGGTACGTGCCAGGGTCATCAAAATTGACCGTTTGTTTCACTAGTCGTAATCCTAAAACACCAGCGTAAAAATCAACATTCTCTTGGGGATGTCCAACGATTGCTGTAATATGGTGAATTCCTGCAGTTTTCATAATAGCCTATCTCCTTTAGCATCATCTATTTTTATTTTCAAACAAGATACAGTGGAATATTCTCCATTTGATTATCTTAATTTAATTTATCTTGAATTCAAGATAATTTTATAACAATATCCGATGATTGTCAATTCCATGAAGGGTGTGATATTTAGATTAGCTGTCATGTTCAACTAACAGGAGCATACAAACCTAAAAAGAGGAGGTATCAGCCTCCCCTAGTTTTGACGTGTATTTTTTGAATATCCATCGCGTGATCGGTATTGTTGTGGTGCTCTTGCCGGGTAACGCAATGGGAAACTGAACATATGAACGAGCTTTGTAAATGGAATAGATGCAAATAACAAGAACGACAGGATAACATGTATTTTAAACAGGGTTGGAACTCCGAGCATTAATTCGGGTTGTGGATTAAGTGTGAATAGACTTCGAAACCACGGCCCGATTGAAATTCGGTATTCATATGCCGCTACCGTTGTGTTATACACCAATGTCATGTATGTACCTAAACCAGCAACTAGTAGCAGGAGGATAATCGTAAAATAACTGCCTGCTGATGTATGGACATGAACACGTTCAATAGCAAATTTCCGAATCAAAAATAAAAATAATCCGAGTACAACCATGAGTCCGGCAACACCACCTCCTGCGATTGCAAAGAAGTGATATGTATGGTCGTCGATTCCAATCGCATTATAAAACTCCAGAGGAATCAGTACCCCCATGACATGCCCGATAAAGGCAAAAATAATCCCGTAGTGAAAGATGACAGATGCGTAACGAAGCCATTTTTTTTCAAAGATTTCCGTCGATGGTGCAGTCCAGCTTTTTCCTCGAAATACGAAACGATAAAAGGTCCCAACGACAAGGATTGCCGCACATAAATAGGGATATGCCGTCCACCAGAAATGTAATTCCATTCAATGACCCCCTTTCAAAATGATGAAGCCAACTGATTTTTTTAAAAAGATTATCCACATAGGAACATTTGTTTTCCACAGCCTGTGGATGCTTTTGTGGATAGTGTTGAAAGTTCACCACTTTTCTTTTTCCACAATATCCACGTTATCCACAACAAGGCATCTAAATTATCCACATTATCCACAAAATTATGAACAATTATTGATAAAGCATAGGATATGGAAGCTCTTCTAAGTCCGCTTCCTCACGTTGATTTTCTAGCAATGTAATTTCTTCTGCTTCTGGTGCTTCAAAAACAAACATCATTAAAATATCAACAATCCTTTGGTATGGATTCGAACTGGAAAGGTTTTTATGGATTCGATCAACCGCAAAGGCTAAGCGGCGGTATAGTCTCTCGAAGTTCTCCCCCTCTGGTGCGTGAGCTAAAAGCTCAAATAGCATTGGGATATAATCCATAATTTCCTTACCGTGATATTCAAAACCACCTTCGACAATTAACTTTTGTAGCTTAATTAACGCAGCACCTCTTTTTCTACTGTCTCCCAATTCGTGTGCTGTTAAATAAAGACCCGTTTTATCCTTATAATCGAAGGTATCCACATAAAGCTCCTGTAATCCTAGTAATGGAATCTTGAAAAGAGGGGCAGTTCTTTCTAAGATTTCATTCCTCATATTTACAGAGCCGATTTCTTTATTCACATATTCCTCGATTTCCGGATACCCTTGATAAAGGGTTTGGTCCGGATAATCAAGGATACGCGACATGATCATTAAAATTGCTTTTGCTTCATTAGTCATTGATTTCCACTTCTTTCAAATGGATAAGTCACCATTCCTTCTGGTGGTGCTAAATCCTCAATACTACATGCACCTTGCTTGTAATGGAGGTCTTCATCCATTTCGCGACGGCCAGTTGGAATGACAAAGCGTTCATTGTATTTCGCAACGCCTAATAAACGTTGCATTTCTTCAAGCTCTTCAACAGTTGTATTGGCTTCTTTTAAAAGCTTCGACTTCTCCACTTCGTCCACTCCTCCAACTGTCTTAGCACGCATATGAACACGCATTGCCGCCATTTTAAGTAGGACACGGCGAATGACATCCGTATCATCTGCAGATAAAATGGATGCTAAATACTCCATTGGAATTCTCATATCATCAACAGCAGGAATATAACCATCCGCACTCAATCCTTGCTCATTGGTGATATGGTTCATAATTGGACTAAGTGGCGGCACATACCAGACCATTGGCATTGTGCGATATTCAGGATGTAATGGCAATGCAATCTTCCACTTCATCGCCATTTTATACACTGGTGACTCTTGCGCGCTTTTTATCCAACTTTGATTAATTCCTTGCTCTTCTGCTTTCTTAATCACGTCTGGGTCGAATGGGTCTAAAAACACAGAAAGCTGTGATTCATATAAATCCTTCGGGTCTTCAACAGAAGCTGCTTCCTTCACACGATCAGCATCATATAGAACAACCCCGATATAGCGAATTCGACCTACGCATGTTTCGGAACAAATCGTTGGTAGACCCGCTTCTGTACGTGGATAACAGAAATTACATTTTTCCGCTTTATGCGTGTTCCAGTTATAGTACACCTTGTGGTATGGGCAACCATTCATGCAAAAACGCCAGCCACGACAAGCATCCTGGTCAACTAAAACAATTCCATCTTCGTCCCTTTTATAAAGCGCTCCTGATGGACATGACGCGACACAGGATGGATTTAAGCAATGCTCACAAATTCGTGGCAAATACATCATGAATGTTTTTTCATATTCCATCGCAATATGCTCTTGAAGCTTCTGCACATTTGGATCCATAGGGACGACTTCACTACCACCGGCAAGGTCATCGTCCCAGTTTGGTCCCCATTCCGGCTTATCCATGTATTTACCTGTGATCATTGATTTTGGTCGAGCTACAGGGATGTTTTCCCCTTTTTCAGCCCAATGAAGATGTTCAAAGTCATATGTCCATGGCTCATAAAAATCATCTAGTTCTGCCATATTTGGGTTATAAAAAATGTTTGCAAGTTTGGAAATTGGACCACCAGCGCGAAGATGCAGTTTTCCATTTCGCAATGTCCAACCACCCTTATAACGATCCGTGTTTTCCCATTCCTTCGGGTACCCTGGTCCTGGACGTGTTTCAACATTGTTAAACCAGACGTACTCCATACCTGGTCGATTGGTCCATACATTTTTACATGTGACAGAACAAGTATGACAGCCGATACACTTGTCTAAGTGCATAACCATCGCAACTTGTGCTTTAATTCTCAAGCCAGTCGACCTCCTTTAATGGACGAACAATTGTCAACGTATCTCTTTGGCTACCTGTTGGTCCATAATAATTGAATCCATAGCTTAACTGTGAATAACCACCAATCATATGTGTTGCTTTTGGATAAATTCTCGTTACACTGTTATGTGTTCCACCACGGTTTTTATTAATTGTATTTCCTGGTACTCCCATTGTGCGGTCCTGGGCATGGTGCATATAGACTGCTCCACGCGGCATTCTGTAAGTTAACACAGCCCTTGCCACCACAGCACCATTACGGTTATATAATTCTATCCAGTCATTATCTTTAATCCCAATTTCAGCGGCATCTTCTTCGTTCAACCAAACAACCTGCCAGCCTCTAAATAGCTGTACCATATTGCGAGTATCTGTAAACATCGTATGGATTCCCCACTTTTGATGAGGGGTCATATAACGAAGCGTAATCGACTTTCCACTATTCTCAACCTCTTTTTCCCCTTTTATAAAAGGACCTTTGTTAATCGGCGGAAGATATAGTGGAAGTCCTTCACCGTAATCGAGCATGACCTCATGGTCTAAGTAGAAGCTTTGTCGTCCAGTAAGGGTATGCCATGGAATGTGGTACTCTTTGTTTACAGTAAATGGTGAATAGCGTCGACCATCACTTTCAAGTCCACTCCAAACTGGGGTTGAAAGGGTTTGTCTTGGCTGAATAGTTAAAGCATCTAATGTAAAATCTTCTTCTTCACGTGCTTCCGAAATAGACCTGAGCTTCTTCCCTGTCTTCTGCTCCATCGACTTCCAACCCTCAACAGCACGCTTTCCATTCGTTGCTCCTGACATTAAAAGAATTGCGTTTATTGCTTTCACATCTGAATATAGAGATGGGAGACCTTTTCCAACACCCACAGATTTTGAAGGGCCAAGTCTATCCATTAAGGATTCGAATACTTTATCCCCAGGAATTTTAACACCTTTTGTTCCATACCCATTTTTAATATTTGGTCCGACAGTTATCCACATGTCGTACACATTTGGATAATCCCTGTTTACGAAATTAAAGTTCGGCATTGTTTTTCCGGGAATTCCTTCTACTTCTCCCTTACGCCAATCCTTTACTTTTCCAAAAGGCTGTGCAATTTCACTTATCGTGTCATGGGCAAGTGGTGAAATCACAAGATCCTCTTGCGCTGGCAAATGGTCCTTTGCAAGTTCTGAAAATGCTTTTGCGATTTCCCTAAATGCATCCCAGTCACTTCTTGTTTCCCATGGGGGGCTAATCGCAGCATTAAAGGGATGAACAAATGGATGTAAATCCGTTGTACTGATATCTTGTTTTTCATACCAAGTTGCAGCAGGAAGGATGATGTCAGAGAACAGACCTGAACTTGTCATTCGGAAATCCATGCTGATAAAAAGATCTGTTTTACCTTCAGGCGGTTTTTCGGAAATATTGACATCCTTTGGCTGCCATGATTGTTCTGGATCTGATAATACTGTATCCTTTGAGCCAATTAAATGCTTAACAAAATACTCATGACCTTTCCCACTGTCCCCTAACAAATTGGAACGCCAATTAAAGAACACTCTAGGGAAATTTCGAGGGTCATTTGGATTTTCAATTGCGAAATCCAGTTTTCCATCGACGAGTTGTTTAGCAATATCATCGATAACAGCCTTGTCATCACTATTTCTTGAACGAGCTTCTTTTAAAACATCCAATGAATTTTGTGAAAGAGTTGGGAAGCTTGGCAACCATCCAAGTCTTGCAGACATCGCATTAAAATCAGCAGGATGCATATTGGAGTACTTGCTACCCCAATCCGTTTCCCTGTCATCAAAATCATATTCATAACGGAACTGCTCTGTTGCAAAGTAGAAAAAGGAAGTACCATTCATAAGCCGTGGTGCTTTTACCCAGTCATTCGCAAAAGCAATTTGAGAAAAGCCCTCCAATGGACGAACTTTTTCCTGTCCAACATAGTGAGCCCATCCACCACCATTAACACCTTGTGAACCAGTTAAAAGAACAAGGTTTAAAATGGAACGATAAATTTGGTCACTATGGAACCAGTGGTTTGTTCCTCCACCCATCGCAATCATCGATTTTCCTTGGGTTAATGCGGCATTTTCTGCAAATTCACGTGCAACTTGGATGACATGCTCTTTTTTTACACCGGTAATGCTTTCCTGCCATGCAGGTGTGTAAGGTCTTGCTGCATCATTATAGTCCGTTGGATAGTCACCTTTCAGACCGCGGTTAATCCCGGTGTGTGCGAGCATCAGGTCATAAACAGTCGTCACCATTAGTTCATTACCGGAATTATCCTTCATGCGTTTGACTGGAACACCCCGTACAACTTTCCCGCCCTCTTTTTCCGCAAAATAAGGGAACTCCACCATCACAGTTTCATCCGACTCTTTTATAAAGCTTAACTTTGGGTTAATGCTAGTGCCATCCTCTGTCGTCATGTCAAGATTCCATTTTGTACTGCTATCCCATCTGAAACCTTGACTTCCGTTTGGCACGGCGATTTGGTTTGTATTTTCGTCCCAAACCACGGTCTTCCATTCGCCTAGTTCGTGTTGGTCAGTAAAATCAGAAGCACGTAGGAAACGGTCAGAACGATAATTTTCACCTTTTTTATTGAGAGTAATTAAGAATGGTAGGTCTGTATATTGTTTTGCATAATCACGGAAATAAGGTGTTTCTTTATCTACATAAAATTCTTTTAAAATTACATGGGTCATCGCCATTGCTAGGGCACCATCAGTTCCCGCTTTTGCTGGTAGCCAAATATCAGCAAATTTGTCATACTCCGCATAGTCTGGGCTCACACCGACAACCTTTGTTCCGTTATAGCGCGACTCCACCATAAAATGGGCGTCTGGTGTTCTTGTTTGCGGAATATTCGTCCCCCAGATGATAAAATATTTGGTATTATACCAGTCACCGCTTTCCGGAACGTCCGTCTGATCACCCCACACCTGTGGTGAAGCTGGAGGTAAATCTGCATACCAGTCATAAAAGCTAAGAATCGTTCCACCAATTAACGATAAAAATCTTGCTCCGCCAGCATAGCTCACCATAGACATTGCGGGAATCGGACTGAATCCTACAACTCGGTCCGGACCGTATTTCTTTATCGTATAAATGGTTGATGCTGCAATCATTTGACAAACATCTTTCCAGTTTCCTCTTACAAATCCACCTTTACCACGGGCTGACACATACGATTTACGTTTTTCAGGATCGGTTACGATATTTTCCCACGCTTGAACCGGGTTGTCTGCATTCGCAAGTTCCTCCTTCCAAAGCGCAAGAAGATCACCGCGTACATAGGGATATTTCACCCTTGTAGGACTGTATGTGTACCAAGAAAAGCTTGCACCACGGGGACATCCGCGTGGCTCGTAATCTGGGAAATTATCTCCGGTTGACGGGTAATCGGTTTGCTGAGTTTCATAGGCGATAATCCCGTCTTTGACATGGATTTTCCAACTACATGAGCCCGTGCAGTTGACCCCATGAGTGGATCGGACTATCTTGTCATGGGCCCATCGCTGACGATAGATTGATTCCCAGTCACGGGGGCGTGGATTTTCCTCTGTCCAACCATCATTTATACGCTCTCCACGCACTAAATGCTTAAGTGAGCGGAAGAGACTATTCTGCTTTGCCAATGTCTCCATCCCTTCCCTTTAGAGTATTTGCCAATGGGTTAAAGTCCTCCCCCACTAACCTGAAGCTTTGTGTACCTGCTTGGAATTCTTCAAGGAAGACTTTCCAGCTTGATGCATTTGCTGCAGCTAGAATAAGACGCTGGAGCGTACTCATATCCTGAATCTCATAAATGTCTTCAATCATCTTTCCAGGGATGTCTCCAAATCTCATTCTAAGAACAGCAATCAAATCTTCCCGGTCATCAATCAACATTGCGTCATTCTCCATCGAAAACAACACACCAACCCCTTTCTATTTGATTCATACCTATTGCCACTTAATTGTGTAAGGCCACTTAAGGTAGAACTTTGAAACTAGTAGTTCACATTTTAATCATTTTGTAGTAATCAGAAATCAACTGATTTTTACATTTTTCAGCTGTTTCTTTAAAAAAAGTATTCATCTCTTCATCAGGATTTGTTGCTTGTTCAAAACTTATAAAGGCTGTGACAACTTGAGAAAACGATTGAGAGAATCGCAATGTTAAATCATAGCCCTCATCCAACTTCACAACAGTTGCATAAATGTCATAAGAATGAATGTTATATGAAGAAAAGACTTCAATCATCTTTTGATATAGGCTTGGAGCTGCAAACCGCAACAGTTTCCCTTCAATTTCCTCTTTTTTACCCATTTTCATCCCCTTTCCTCTTTTTCCTTATTTTTCATCTTATTATTCGTTATGGGCCAGTAGTTTATTCATTTCATCATCATTATGGATTTCATCGATAATAATTAAGCTATCCAATAGAGGAATCATCCGATGGTCAGCCTCTTCCGTCTCAAGGCTTTTCTTCATTGTTGCAACGATGCGTCGCATCAAATCATGATCACGAGTTAATTGGTTGACCAGTTTTTCAAATTTCGGAGTTTGTTCGATTATCTCTTTATATAGACCTTCTTCTTCTGAATCTGCATGTTTTAATGTTCTTGACTCCCAATGGTCAATCGCAACTTCTGCAACCTGTAATGCCTTTTCCTTATCTCCTTGCTCGATACACTTCCGGAATATATTGCGGAGTTCCTTTGCTTCGTGCAATGCAGCCTCATGAATCGCTGAATGGGAATCCGTTTTTCGTAAACTTGGTCCTGTTGACATCACAAATCATCCTTTCTTACATACCTAAATTTGAACTTCCTTCATAATCCTCTCCATCTTGAGTCTACTTAAACTCCTATGCGTACATTTGCCGAAAATGTCACAATTTAAGGCATCGAAAGTGGTAGTCGGAATTAGGACTTGGGTGTTGAAATGCGTCTGTGGGCCGTGGATTTGGGTCTGTGCTCGGGGAATTGTGATTTGTGGATTTATCTCGGTCTTTGCGTCTGGGATTGGGGATTTACGGATTTTTCCCAATTTTTGCGTCTGCCGCCCACGGATTTGCGTCACTTTCTCAATTTTTGCGTCTGCGTCCACGGATTTGCGTCACTATCTCAATTTTTGCGTCTGCGTCCACGAATTAGCGTCATTTTCTCGATTTTTGCGTCGG
>NZ_HE610987.1:472539-488849 GCF_000285535.1 Bacillus timonensis
CGTCGAAATCCCAATTTTTTGCGTCTGCTCCCACGGATTTGCGTCATTATCCCAATTTTTGCGTCTGCCGCTCACGGATTTGCGTCGAAATCCCAATTTTTGCGTCTGCGTCCACGGATTTGCGTCGAAATCCTTATTTTTTGCGTCTGCTCCCACGGATTTGCGTCATTATCCCAATTTTTGCGTCTGCTCCCACGGATTTGCGTCATTATCCCAATTTTTGCGTCTGCTCCCATGGATTTGCGTCACTTTCTCAATTTTTGCGTCTGCTGCCCACGGATTTGCGTCATTATCCCAATTTTTGCGTCTGCCGCTCACGGATTTGCGTCGAAATCCCAATTTTTGCGTCTGCGCCCATGGATTTGCGTCACCATCTCGATTTCTGCGTCTGCTCCCACGGATTTGCGTCATTATCCCAATTTTTGCGTCTTCCCCCCCACAGATTTGCAATTTTTTTCCTAAGCCATCTCTTTGCATCAGATATGCATCTTATGAAAGCTGCATCAAAAAGGGCTAAGGTTTTCACCCTAGCCCATTTCAAATTATGTGTCCTGTTTTTCCGTGAGGTCATTGAATAGACCTACATAGTATTTGACTTCACCAACTTCGTTTTTCACTTCACTTATGGTAAGCCATTCTCGATAAAGTTCTTTGTTTTTTCGCCTATTCCAAATTTCGCCTTGCCAATACCCCTTACTGCGTATTGAATCCCACATCTGATCATAAAATGCTGAATCATGCTTTCCGGAGCGCAGAATACTTGGTGTTTTTCCGATTGCTTCATCTGGCTCAAATCCTGTGACCGTTGTAAAGGCATGGTTTACCTTTTGGATGACTCCCTTTGGATTTGTAACCATCATGCCTTGGGCAACATTCTCAATAAGTTTTGCTTCCAGTTGAATTTTTTCAGTGTAGAACATCCAAACGACAAATACGGAACTTAATAGTGCAAACATGGCAAGTGACATAAATCCAATCGCATAATGTCCTGTCATACCAAACACGATGGATAGAACAATTGGAGGGAAGAATCCACCTAAACCGCCCATTGCTGAAACGATTCCATTGACAATCCCGGCTTGCTTTGAAAAATAGTACGGAACAAGCTTAAATATCGTTCCATTTCCAATCCCTGCGCACAAAGAAACTAGCAAGCAGCCAATCGTATACAACACAATATCAGGTGTAAAAGCCAGGAGCACTCCTGCAAAGGTAATGACATTAAATACAATAAACAAAATCAAATATGGGTTGAATTTATCACCAAGCCAGCCCCCGATAGGTCTCATCAAAGTGGCCAGTGTAATAAATCCAGCCGTTCGGAGTCCTGCATCAACCGTCGTTAATCCAAAATATGTAACTAAAAAGTTCGGCAAATACACAGTGAACGCAACAAACGATCCAAATGTCACAAAATAAAATAAGCTGATAAACCAAAGCTTTTCATTTTTATAAACACTTTTAATTTGTTCACTTAACGGTTTATTTACTTTAGGTTCGTCACGGTCACCTAGCAAAAAGTTTAAAAGTGCAAATAGAATGACAGGAATTAAAAATAAGCGAACAGTGCTTTGCCACCCAATATTGACCGCAAGAGCTGGTGCTGCAAAAGATGTGATGGCGGTGCCAATATTCCCAGCTCCATAAATTCCGTTAACAAACCCGTGACGTTCTTTAGGGTAGTACTTCGGAAGCGAGGTAACCCCAATTGAAAATAGCGCACCACCAATTCCAAGGACAAGTCCACCTAGTATTAAATCAAACATTGAATCCGCGATACTTATATAAAAGATTGGAAGGACCAGAATGACAAATCCGATAAAAAACAACCATCTTGCCCCATACCGATTTGTCCAAAATCCTAATAGTATTCGTAATAAGGAACCTAAAATGACTGGAACAGCAGTAACCATCGCAGTTTGGTTAGCCGTTAATGGAATATCCTGTTTAATGCTAGACATCAGGGATGAAAGAATCACCCATACCATAAAACCAACAACTAAGCTTGCAGTTTGAAGTGGTAGCTGCAATTTTTGCGTCTTCATTCTTCGTACTCCTCCTCCAAACATCCTTTATGTATTTTTCCTAGTTTACGGAACTTCGGGGAAAATCAAACATACTTTTTAAAAACGGATGTGGGACAAAGGGACAGGTTAAGTGTCCCAGAAAAATAATGGTGGGTCACGGGACCTGTCCCCATCACCCACTGCGCTCTTCATAAAAAGGGACTCTTCCCTATTTTTTAAATGTTTTTTTAAAAAGAGAGAAGAGTCCTTTTTTTCGGTTTTTTTCGGTTTCGGTAATACGGGTTTTATTTTTTCATTTATATAAATGTCTTCTTTGTCTATCGCATGATCGTATGCAAGTACAAGCCCTAGTTCTGAGTTGTAGTCTTTATTAGTGACAATTGTGTATTCAATGTTATTTGAACCCGCTAACTTCACGTATTTGGACAGATAACGATAATCGACATGGCCATTCAAGTACATATGTACTTTGTTGTTCTTTTTACAAGCAGCTTGGATTTCCTGGTATACCTTATTCTCTCTAACTTGCGACTGAGTGAGCGCAAATTCAACACGTTCTCTAATGGTACCCAGAAACTTTTTACGTTCTTCGGGTTTTATTTCCTTTGCTCCATGTATTCCCTGCTGAAGATAATCATCGACATTCGGATTTGGCATTCTATCCTCCCCTTTTCGTACGCAATAGTTCTCATTATAACAATATCTTGCTTCTTTTATGAGTATTCTGGTCTGCACGTCTATGTTCCTTGAGATTAACCAGCAAAAATGGAGCATTCCCCAAGCACTCCATTTCGAGCTATCTTGCTATATGTACCTTTAGCTGTTTTCCTTTTATCGTTGTTTGTTTCATTGCGTTTAAAACACGCTGTCCTTTCCCGTTTAGGATATCCACATAGGTCGCATTCTCCTGCATGGTGATGATTCCGATATCCTCTGCCGTTACCCCCGGTATTTTAGCAATAGTCCCGACAAAATCAACCACTCGAAGCTTCTTTTTCTTTCCACCATTAAAATAAAGCTTTATTATATCCTTGTTGACTTGCTCTGCTTTATCCGATTTTGGGATAGGTTTTGTGTTCATTTTTTCCTCAAAGGCTGTTTTTGCTCTTGCAACCTGATCACTATTTGGACGTTCGATTCTCTTGATTTCTTCCCCAATGTAGTCTTCAATTTCTTTTACCTGTTCTTCTTCTGTTGATGTTACAAAAGTAATTGCTTTTCCTGTTTTACCTGCGCGACCTGTTCTACCGATTCGGTGAACATACCGCTCTTTATCTTGAGGTACATCGAAACTAATGACTAGCGAAATATTTTCAACATCGATTCCTCGTGCTGCAATATCTGTAGCTACGAGGTAACGGAATTTTCCCTTTTTAAACTCATCCATAACCGTAAATCTCTCTTCTTGAATCATGCTGCCGTGGATTTTACCGCATGAGTAATTGGCTTTTGTGAGTTTCCTATATAGATTATCCACACCCTGCTGGGTCCTGCAAAAAAGAATACAGCTATCTGGATTCTCTACCGTGGTAATATCCTTTAAAACTGTAAATTTATCTTCTTCCTCAACCTTCATCAGAAAATGATCCACTTTTCCTTTTGTCGTGTTTGGAGTTTTAACCTCAATTAATGTGGGTGATTTCATATATTTTGCTGAAAGAGCTTCCACATCCGTAGGGAATGTTGCAGAAAAAAGCATCGTTACCCGTTCAGTAGGAAGGGCTTCGATAATCGATTCAACCTGTTCAATGAAACCCATATTTAGCATCTCATCTGCTTCATCAATGATAAGAAATTTTAGATTGTCAACAAAAAGCGTCCCCTTTGTGATATGGTCCATTACCCTCCCAGGTGTCCCCACTACAACGTGCGTCTTTTGCTTTAGCTCTAGCTTCTGTCGTTCATAAGATTGCTTTCCAAATATGGCAGTTGCTTTTATCCGCTTAAATCGACCAATGTTGATGACATCCTCTTTGACCTGTGCAGCAAGTTCTCTTGTAGGCGTTAAAATCAAAGCCTGTGGCTTATTTTCTTCCCATTCAATTAATTCGCAAATCGGGATGGCGAATGCCGCAGTTTTTCCACTTCCCGTTTGAGACTTTCCGACAATATCCTTCTTTTGCAACGCAATCGGGATTACCTTTGCTTGGATTTCGGTTGGAATTTTATAGTGTAAAGCTGATATTGCTTTACTGATTTCTTCACTTAAATGATATGTTTCAAAACCATTCATACGAACCTACCTCATTTTTCTTCTTATTATAACCAGACAATCCTCTAATTTTGTCGATTTATGGGTGAATTTTCTCTTTGACATCTTCCTAAAGTTATAATAACTTAGTATAGTTATTGATTAATAGGATTAAACTTTTAATCCCGGAAAAGAGGTGCACGATGACTGCAGACCAACGTAAAAAAATGATTATTTTAATGATTAATATGTTTATTGCAATCGGAAGCTTTGGTATTATTATTCCCATTTTACCCGCTTATCTTGAATCCATAAATGAGGGTGGAAAAGCAGCTGGATTAATGATTGCAATTTTTGCTGGAGCTCAATTTGTTTTCTCGCCTATCGCAGGGAAATGGACGGACCAATATGGTCGTAGAAAAATGATTATCTACGGGCTAGCAGGATTAACACTTTCTATGTTTATTTTCTACTTTGTGGATTCGATTTGGTTGCTATATGCATCTCGCGTAGTCGGTGGCATTGGTGCGGCACTTCTTATCCCCGCTATATTTGCCTATGTTGCAGATATAACAACCATGGAACAACGTGCAAAAGGTAACAGTTATATATCAGCAGCGATGTCTCTTGGTATTGTCGTGGGACCTGGTATTGGTGGATTTTTAGCTGACTATGGGATAAAATTTCCCTTTTTAATATCAGCAATCGTTTCCCTTGTGTCGGTTATTTTCTCAATTGTCGTTCTTAAGGAAAGCCAACAAAAAGAAGAAGGGTTCATGCATATTGATAATGAAACAATGGCCAAAAAGCTTGTACGCTCTGTAAGAATGCCGTTTTTCATTCCATTGGTCATTACACTCGTAATGAGCTTTGGTTTAATGGCATTTGAATCCGTAATCGGTCTATTTGTTGATAACCAATTCAATGCAACCCCACAGGAAATTGCGTTAATGATCACCTCAACTGGACTTGTTAGTGTAATTGTTCAACTATTTGTTGTGGATCGTATGGTAACACGCTATGGAGAAGGTAAAATCTTAAACATTTTTATCTCTGTAGTTGCATTAGGCTTCCTGCTTTCATTACTTGCGAATAGTTTTGGAATGTTTTTTGGAATTACGCTCCTCATCTTCTTAGCAACTTCAATCCTTCGTCCTGTGCTGAATACATTAATTTCTAAACTTGCAGGGAATGAACAAGGATTTGCAATGGGGATGAATAATGCATACATGAGCATTGGAAATATATTAGGCCCAACACTTGGTGGATTATTATATGATGTTCATATCATTTATCCATTTATTCTCGGGCTAATCCTACTGATTGTCACATTATTCATTACAATGATGTGGCAAAAAAACAAAAAAAGCAAAACTCCAGTAAAAGCTATGATTTAATATAAGAAAGCAAAAGCGCATGGTTACAGTGTTTGATTACTGAAACCATGCGCTTTCTCATGATTAATGTACTCCACCCGAATAATCACAAATCTCATATAATCGTTCGATTCGGTAGATGACAATTTTATGGTCGTACATTTCAACAATTCCCTCTCTCTTCCATCCGTTTAAAAGGCGGTTCACACTTTCACGAGTGGTGCCGATGAAATCCCCTAAATCTTTGTTTGTTAATTCAATTGCTAGTAAAATTCCATCCTTGCACTTAACTCCATGTGTTGTTGTAAGTTTGATTAATGTCGATGCAAGTGCCCCTTGTTTGTCAAAGAATAGGAAATCGTATAATTTATTTTGCATGATACGTTGTGTCCAGCCAATCCAGCTCATGAATTCTACCGCAAAATTACCGAATTGGTATAATAACTTTTTCAAATCATTGATATGAATGATTCCGATTTGGGCATCCTCTTCAACATCCGCTCGGTAATTGTAGTATAGTTCTTCAGTGAAGCCACCAAACTCTCCAATTAGACTTCCTTTTTCCTTAATCGATAATAAGAAATCCTTTCCTCGTTCTGAGGAAGCACGAAGTTTCACTCTTCCAGAGAACATATAGTACATTTCTTTCACTTCCTCACCATCCCAAAAAAGGTGAGTTCCCGCTGCTACTTTTCGAACACGCATGATGCTCTGTAATTTATTTAGATTTTCTTCTGATAGAAATTGATCGATGCTTTCGTTAATTGACTCAATATGAGGAATCTCAGTATTTAGTTCCTGTATAATCATTGCCATTTTTGAATCCCCCCGTCACTGACTTTATACTATTATCATACGGCGAATAGTAAAAACTAGGTATCGGGGGAATTCCTGAACTTTTGCTTCCAAATCCCCTATTTTTCTTATGGAATTTACCCCTAAAAAAGCACGCCTCATCGGAATTCCCCCTATAACAGGTTTAAATATCATCTTTTTCAACCATTCAATCAAATACGCCTTGGCGTATTTGCGCCCGATTTTTAGGCCAAAAAGAAAGTGGATCATAAAAACGTTGCCACAGGAAGTGGGCGTATTTAGTCTTTGATCTTACTGCTCGAAAAGATATCTTTAAAAAATCGTGGCATCCGCCGGAGGCTTTAACTTTATTTAGCTAAGCTCAACATGCTGATTTGTTTACAGTTATTACATTTACCTCATATTTAAAAAGTTTTGGGAATTCTGCTGAATAAAGTTAAGGGAATTCCCTGACATACAATCTTGTTAAAAAGCTTTACAATAGATGAGAAGCATGAAAATTACACACCTTTATATAAAAGAAATCACGATTAATGGTTGAGGAGAGATACTCGTGGAAGCGATACAAGTGGAAATTGAACAAAAACTTCATGATTTGTGTACAAACACCTCAAGTGATTTCTCTGCATTTGCAAATGTCGATCAAGGAAGTCAAACAATCCGTTGGGAATATGCACACGGGTTTACTAATAACCGTTACAAGAACATGGTGATTCGACCTGGTAAAGGATTATCGGGCTCTGTTGTGCGTTTTGGTACAACGATGGTGCTAGACATTGATACCCCAAACCGACAACGTACACGACTTCAATACCCAATCATGCTTGCTGAAAACTTGGTTTCAGCGGTTGCGGTCCCTGTTCAAATGAATGGGAAAGTGGGTGGAGTGCTCCTGATTGGCTCGCGAACTGAAGTAAAATACACAACTGAACAAGTGGAGCTCTTAAAGAAGACAGCATCCGAGATTACTGAAATAAAAAAATGAATCCTGTGAATAGGATTCATTTTTTCGTTTTTAACCTTCTTTAACTTGTTTTCCGGTCATGTCACTCAGCATACCGGCATATTGGACGATATCCCCAGAGTCATTTTTTATTGCACTGATCGTTAGCCATTGCAAATAAGTTGACCCGTCCTTACGTTTGTTCCAAATTTGTCCTTGCCAGAAGCCTTCTGTTTCGATTTTTTTCCAGAGTTCGTCATAAAACTCCTTAGGTTGTTTACCAGATTTAAGGACGTTTGGTGTTTTTCCTATAATCTCTTCCTCCGTAAACCCCGTAACAGTTGTAAAAGCTGGATTCACGGATATAATTTTCCCATGCGAATCCGTAACCATAATTCCTTCAGCCGTATGGTCAATGACTTGTTTTGCTAGCTCCATTCTTCCATTATAATACATCCAAACTACAAGAATTAAGCTCGCTAACGCCACCTCTGATAAAGCCATAAATCCTATCGCGTAATGTCCATTGACATGGTAGAGGATACCCAAGAGGATGGGTGGGAAGAATCCACCTAAACCACCAATTGCAGACACAATACCGTTCACAATTCCCGCTTGCTTTTGGAAATACATCGGCACTAATTTAAAAATAACCCCATTTCCGATTCCTGCACAGAATGCAATGGTTAAGCATCCGACTGTGTACCATCCAATGGATGGAGCAAACGACAGAATCATAGCTGAGAATGTATAGCACCCGAACACAAACATTAGCAGTTTTAATGAATGAAAACGGTCCGCTAGCCAACCACCTATTGGTCGCATTACAGTCGCCAGAACGATAAATCCTGCCGTTCTTAGACCAGCGTCTATCTTATCTAGACCGTAATTTTCAACTAAAAAGTTTGGTAAATAGACTGTAAATGCCACAAAAGATCCAAACGTAAGAAAATAGAATAAACTTAAAAGCCATAGTTTTTCATTTTTATAGACACCCTTAATTTGTTCCATTAACGGAGTTTGAACTTTTACTTCTTTTTTATCTCCTAATAAGAAGTTTGCTACTATAAAAAACGCTAAAACAATTAAATATAGTTGAACCGTTAAAGACCAACCAATTTTTGTTGCAATCACAGGCGCTGCAAAAGTCGAAATCGCAGTCCCTAAGTTCCCAGCACCATAGATTCCATTAACAAATCCGTGTTTTTCTTTTGGATAGTACTTCGGCAATGACGTAACCCCGACGGAGAATACGGCTCCACCAATCCCTAGAAAAAGTCCGCCAATCAGTAAATCATTCACAGAATCCGCTATACTAATATAGTAAACAGGAAATAGCAATAGAATGAAACTCAGTAAAAAGATTATTCGAGCTCCGAATTGATTCGCATAATACCCAAGAGGGATTCGCAAAATCGATCCTAAGATAACAGGAATGGCAGTTACCAATGCCAATTGGTTCGCCGGAATTGCAATATCTTCTTTCATAAATGGTAAAAGAGATGAAATAAGTACCCAAATCATAAAACCAGCGACAAGGTTTAACGTTTGTAGAGGAAGCTGGATTATTTTAACCACTAAGACCACTCCCTTTTTTCACAACATAAGTTAGTCCCGCTTGCTTGTCATAAGCTGACCAAATATCATCACTAATGGCTACCTCTGCACTTAAGGGAACAGCAAAAAACTGATGACGATTAAAATAAATGCGGAGGTGGGTCCTATCTGGACAAAGCTCCGTCTTGACGATTTCTTTTTTCACAAAAGGGGCTCTATCTTCCCCCTCTTCATCCAAAATGGACACTTCCACATTTCCCAAAATAAAAGATTCCAAGCTTTTCATTTCAGTTAACTCCACAGCTGCTGCACCCTTTCTTTGCAGGATAGATATACATTTTATAACCTTGAAGATAGGACCAAAAAGCTTTATCGGCATTTGTCTCGATATATTCAATCGTTTCATCCTCAGATTGCCATTTGCTCATTCCTTTCACCTCAGCAATGACAATTTCAATGCCATCTTCCGTCTTTTCTTCCAAATACCAATTCAACCGAACACCCTTAAATAACGTTGTTAACAGTTCATTTATTTCTTCTTTAAAATTTCCGGTTGCCTTTCTTATAAAACAAAAATCAAGATAGGTTTCGCTGTTCATGTGCATCACGCCTTTTTCAACTTTTTATAGAAAATCCATGCGACCGGAAATAACACGATGTTTAAGCCGCAAAAGATAAGCGTATTTACATAGTTTTCATAAAAATACTGGTGAACCATTTTTTGTGTAAAAATGATATTCAATAATAGAATCACGGAAAGGATGAGTACACCTCGGTAACTACGCTTCATAACGCTTCACCCTCACCGCATAAACTGCACCATTTTCGACCTTCACCTGGATTTCAGGCAACGGACGTCGAGGAGGACCAGCTGTTGGTGCTCCAGTCTGTACATCAAACTTTCCATGGTGGCAGGGGCAAATCATTTCCCCCTCATCCTTCACCCAAAATACTGGGCAGCGAAGGTGAGTACAGGCATTTTGATAGGCTACATACTTCTTGTCAGACAGCCTAATTAAAATGGCATCGTCATGTTCTCCAGGGAAGGTAAAATTAACAGAATCCCCAACAGCTATCTTACTGACGTCGGTGATTTTTTTATGAGAATATTCTTTATCCCCAAGCCCCAATAATTCTTTTGCAGCTACAGCCCCCCATGGCAGAGATGAAATGGCAAACACTCCTGCTGCTCCAACCAATGTTTTCATGAAGCCTCGGCGGTCAAGGCTTCGTTCATTATTGCGGTTAATATTATGCATGTAATTATCCTCATTAAAAGGGATTTTATTATTCTTATCAGACGGCATTCCCATCACTCCTTAGGGGAAGTTCAAAAAGTCCTGTGAATATGACGCATCGATTTTCTGCGTTGGCTTGCTTCTCCGGTCCTCACGTATTAACTACATACGCTCCGGTCCTCAAAACTGCACTGCCTGGAAAATCTCGGTCCTCTTCATCCTCCTTTTTGAACAGATATTTAAAATAACTTCTGAATACCCTGTAAAATACCAGGCAAACTAATTTTCACATTTGTTTCGCCTTCAAGCGGCATACTTGTTACCCATTTTCCGTTATCAAGATTATGACTTTGTTTTTTAGCCTCAATTTCCTCATCTGTTAGCCACTGGATTGTGTTAGAAGGACAAACACTTGCGCACATTGGTGGGATACCATCCTTTGAGCGATCGATACAAAGGTCACATTTGTACATTAAGTTTTGTTCCTCATCAAATTTTGGAATACCGTATGGACAAGCAATGGTACAGTTTTGACAACCAATGCATTTTTCCACAAGTGCCGATAACACGGCACCTGACTCATGAATTTGAATCGCCTGTGCTGGGCAACTTCTTGCACATGCTGGGTTTACGCAATGCAGGCACATAAGTGGCATGGTCTGCCTGTTCACAAGCGGATTGACATCATACACATAGTTTCGGTTACGTTGTTCATGACCGCCACATTGTGTACATGCCGCAAGACAAGAGCGACACCCGATACAGTTTTCCAATTCTAAATAAAGCCTTTTTTGCATTTACTGCACCTTCTTTACAACTAGTTTTTCAATCTGGGCAGCACATGCCTTAAACTCTGGCATTCTTGAAATTGGGTCAAGCGCTGCAATTGTCAGTAGATTAATAGACTCTTCATGACCGAAATGATAGGGAACAAACACGGTATCTTTTCGGATTGCTTCCGTGATTTTCACTTTATAAATACTTTCGCCCCTTCTTGTAAAAAGAAGAACACGTTCTTCATGCTCAATTTCGTATTTTGCTGCTGTTTCAGGATGGACCTCAACATATGGTTCTGGACACATGTCTTTTAAAAATGGAATACGTCTTGTTTGGTTTCCTGATAGGTAATGGTACACGACACGTCCTGTTGTTAGGCGAAGCGGATAGGTTTCATCTGGTTCTTCAGCAGGTGGACGGTAAGGCAATGCACAAATCTTTGCCTTTCCGTCTGGATGATAGAACTTTTTATCAAGGAACATATGTGGTGTTCCTTTGTCTTCTTCATCACGGCAAGGCCAGAATACCCCATCTTGCTTATCGATTTTGTCCCATGTTGCCCCGTAGTAGTCAGCATATCCACCCTTACTCGCAAGGCGGAATTCATCAGCAACATCTCTTGCTGTTTGTAAATGTGAAAAATATTTTCCTCTTCCTAGACGTTCTGCTAGCTCGACTTGCATTTGCCAGTCTGGCTTTGATTCTCCAATTGGCTCTTGGGCTTTATTGATTTTAATGATACGACCCTCAATATTTGTAACGGTTCCCTCATCTTCTGACCATGTTACTGACGGGAGAACAACATCCGCAAATTCTGCAGATTCGGATAAATAAAAGTCAGCACAAACCATGAAATCTAATGATTTAAGAGCTTTCCTCACAAAGTTTAAGTTTGGTGCAGATACAGCTGGATTTGAGCAAAGAAGATATAACCCACGAATCGTTTTTTGCTCCATTAGCTCAAACATTTCATATGCTGAAACACCTGGTTTCGGCATTTCTTCTGGTGTAATGCCCCATACCTGACAGACTTCTTTCACGTGTTCCGGATTTGTCAATTTGCGATAGCCTGGTAATAGATCCGATTTTTGTCCATGTTCACGACCACCTTGGCCATTTCCTTGACCTGTGAATGTCGCAACACCAGATTTTGGTCGACCAATTTTTCCTGTTACAAGCGCCATATTTGTATATCCGGATACATTATCAACACCCTTATGCTGTTGCTCAATACCGCGTGCAAACATAACTACCGAGTTTGGTGCCTTTCCGTAAATTTCCGCTGCACGGATGATTTTTTCAGGTGCAACTCCTGTTAACTCGCTTGTGTATTCAGGTGTGAATTCCTTCACAAGTTCCTTCGTCTCATCAAAGCCATTCGTGTGATTGGCGATAAATTCTTCATCTGCATATCCATTTTCAATAAGTAAATGTAATATTCCATTTGCTAAAGCTAAATCTGTTCCTGGTTTTAGATCAAGATGTACATCTGCTCTTCTTGCTAAAGGTGTTTCACGCGGATCAGCAACAATGATATATCCCCCTCGTTCCTGTACGTTCCAAACACGGAACATGGAAGTTGGATGACACTCTGCGGTGTTGCTTCCAGCGATAAATAGACAATCTGTTTCATGAATATCAGTCCATGGTAAAGTAGATCCGCGGTCAACCCCAAAGGAGCGAAGGAATCCACCAGCCGCACTTGACATACAGAAACGTCCATTGTAATCAATATAACGAGTGCCAAGTGCTACACGAGCAAATTTCCCTGTTAAATAGCATTTTTCATTTGTCATTGACACTCCACTGAAGACAGATAATGAATCCTTTCCATATTCCTCTTGTAACTTCTTGAATTTTTTTACGATTAAGTCGTATGCCTCATCCCAGCTTGCTTCACGAAAGCCTTTTGTCGTTCCTTTTAAGGAAGCATCGTCTCGAATAAGCGGCTTTAAGATTCGGTCCTTATGGTTTGTTTGCTGGTATGCCGTAACTCCTTTCGGACACATTTTTCCGACAGTTACTGGCCAGTCATAACGTGGTTCAACACCCACAATTTTATTTGTAACGGTATTGACTCTCAGGTTCATTCCACATTGCATTCCGCAATAACTGCAATGTGTTTTAATTAATTTTTCATTCGGATGAATGACGTTTTTAACTTCTTTAAAGAATTTATCCCTTTGCATTTTGATTTGCCTCCTTGACTTTTACCTCGTGTGTCGGGAAGCCGGAAAATTGTGCAATCCGGTATTTTCTGCGACATGGAAGACACATTTCTGCTAAATGATGACCTTCACTCGTTTTAAAATGAATATCGTTCACATCAAGTACATTGATGACATCTTGTGATTGTTCAACGGAAACAAAGCCGTTTCCACAAACCTTACATTTTTTCGTTTCTTTTTCTGCATAATGCTCGCGATAGTTTCTTGCCAACACACTCATTGGGCGGAATGGAATGTGGGCCAGCTTTCCAAATGGTAAGTAAATCAAAGTTAGAATCACTGACCATTGGTGGATTAGTGACATCACTGGCTGACCCGCTCCGTGCAAGAAAATATTCATAAAGGTTAAAAGTAAACCGGTAATGCTAACAAACAGCAGCATATAAAGTGGCAGCAAGTCATACATAAATTTTTGTTCAGCTCTTGCTTGTAAATTCTTCATACGGCGATACAATGCCATACAAACTCCTGATATCACCATGACAGCCGTTATATTCAATGCATTATAGGAAAGATTTGCGATGATGCCATCTGCTGGAACGGTCATCACTTGCATTCCCAAAGCGATAATATTGTAGTAGCCGTTGTCATCCATCGTGAAGTACATCCAACCGAAAACAAGTGGAAATGTGACAAAACAGGAAAGGATGCAGCCCCAACCGATTAAAATATGCTGGGTCCATCGGTAAATTCCCCTATTCCAGATGAAATTGTATGTTCCTAGATGCTCAACCGATGTTTTTGGTGTAGATTTTCGAAATAAAAGTTTGATGCCTTTTTTAATAATGATCTTCGTTGGTGGTCTTTCCCCCCATGCGATGAACCGATAAAAGAAACCTCCTATAAAAACAACGGTTCCTACCATATAACCGTAAAGATTCAAGTCAACATGTGTAAACATTCTAGTTCCGATAAATGATAAAATAGCCAGCCCTAGCACAGATAAAAACATGGACTTGGCAAATTTTGATGCAAATGCATTATGATAAGCTGGTGTCTGCTTCTTCTGGATTGCTGCAGCTTTTGCCTGCATACGAACTCCTCCTCAATCGATTAACTAATACTTATTGTAGAAGAACTGTGATTTAAAACATATCAGGGAACCCCCCTATCTTTGAAAGAAAAACCCCTTATTTGTAACAATTCCTTGAACGTGATTTTTCAAAAATGAGTGGTGAACATGGTATAATGAAACTATTGTATGAGGAAAATGTTTCGTAAGATATGGGGAGGAATATTGTGGTTAGATTACTGATTGTTGATGACCATGCCGTTGTCCGTTCAGGGCTAATGATGCTATTGAACGGTAAAAATAATATAGAAGTCATTGGGGAAGCATCAGAAGGTGACGAGGCGATTAATAAAGCCAAGGAATTAAACCCTGATGTCGTGCTAATGGATTTAAGCATGCCTCACGGAAAAGATGGATTAACTGCTACAAAGGAACTCCACGAGCTTATGCCAGATGTAGCCATTCTCATTTTAACAATGCATGACGATGAGGAATACTTGTTCAGAGCAATCCAATCTGGGGCTTCAGGTTATATTTTAAAAAATGCTCCACACGAGGATTTGTTGGGAGCAATTGAATCCGTTTCAACAGGGAATGCTTATTTAACACCCTCTGCAACAAAAGTATTAATGAGCGGATATTTAGACCGTGTCAAAAAGGGAGATAATGCGGACACTTTCGCATTGCTTTCCGAACGTGAAAAAGAAGTGCTTGAATGGATTGCAAAAGGCTATTCAAATAAGGAAATCGCTGAACGTTTAGTGATAAGTGTAAAAACCGTTGAATCTCACAAAAGCAATTTGATGGAAAAGCTTGGATTAAAATCTCGACCTGAACTTGTGAAATATGCAATGAAGAAAGGATTACTGCATTTTGAGTAAAATCGATCGACTTAAACACCAATCTGAAATTGGCGGTCCTAGTGTTGTAAAGCTTCTGGCAGAACTAGAGAACCACATCACAGAACCTAGATTCCGCGAGGACGTTGAAAAGTCATTGCGTCATCTGGCTGATTTAACTTTTGCACTCGATGAATCCTCCATTGTTGCAATCACTGATCGTCAAGGAAAAATTCAATATATCAATAATAAGTTCTGTGAAATCTCGAAGTTTTCGAAGGAAGAGTTAATCGGTCAAGACCACCGCATCATTAATTCAGGTTATCATGACAAAGAATTTTGGAAGGAAATGTGGCGTACAATTGGGTCTGGCCAAGTCTGGAAAGGTGAAATTAAAAACAAAGCAAAAGACGGCTCCCACTATTGGGTCGATACGACCATTGTTCCAATTTTATCCGGAAATGGGCGACCGAATCAATATTTAGCCGTTCGTCACGAGGTCACCGCTCTAAAAGAAACACAGGAAGAATTAAAAAATATGATGACTCGTGTCATCAGCATCCAAGAGGAAGAACGGAAACGCTTTTCACGCGAGTTGCATGATGGAATTGGGCAAAGTATGTTTTCACTATTGATTCAACTCGATCAATTGCTCAGCGAAAAACCAGATGAACGCCTAGGGCGCTTGCGCCAGGATGTTTCCTTCATGATGGAAGACATCCGTGGTCTTGCATGGGAACTTCGCCCTTCTGTTTTGGATGATCTTGGTGTTGTGCCTGCTCTTCGGAAGTATGTTGAAAATTACTCACAACATTACGGGATTGATGTTCATTTTGAATGCACGTTAAAAACACGCCTTGATATTCATAAGGAAACGACAATCTATCGTGTTGTCCAAGAATCATTAACAAATATCGCAAAATATGCAAACGTCGCAGATGCGGTTGTGAAGATTCATGAAAGTGAATCTGAGGTTACGGTTGAAGTAATTGATAACGGTCAAGGCTTCACACCTGATGGTAAAGGGAATGGCGTCGGCCTCTTCAGCATGGAAGAACGCGCCCGAGGCATCGGTGGTAGCATTACACTAGAGTCTGCGGTAGGAAAAGGAACTAGAATAGAGCTTGTTGTACCGAAATAAAATTTGAAGGCCTGCCTTTGGCAGGCTCTAGAGTGTAGACAAAGTCAGTGCTGACTTTGTCTACACGAATTTTTAAGGATATCTAAATTTTAACTCATCCCAGACTGTCTTGAAAGCGCTTGTCAGACAAGGCGCGCAGCTGAGCGAAGACGCGAATAGAAGTTG
>NZ_HE610987.1:489365-490886 GCF_000285535.1 Bacillus timonensis
GTCAACAGTCTGAGCCCTGCCTTTGGGCAGGCTATTTTCGTTAGGAATATAAGAGTGAAAACCTTTTAGATTTGATTCTTCATCTCGTTTGAGGCTTCATACCTCTGATGAAGGACTATCCACGTGGGCTTGGGCTGCGTTCGGGGCTTCATCACGGCCATGAAGGTCTTTCCACGTGGGCTTGGGCTGCGTTCGGGGCTTCCATCACGGCCATGAAGGACTTTCCACGTGGGCTTGGGTTGCGTTCGTGACTTCGTCACGGCCATGAAGGACTTTCCTCATTAGGTCTGGCTGCGTTCGGGACTTCATCACGGCCATGAAGGACTTTCCTCATCGGGTCTGGCTGCGTTCGGGGCTTCATTTTACCGATGAGGTCTTTTACTCACTTTCTACCCCAATTGGGGCCTTTACACACAATTTATAAAAAACTTGTGAATTTTGTCCTTTAAATCTACAAAATATTCAAATATAATGATGTTGAATACTAGAAAAGGATGTGGACTATGATTTATAAACACCGCAATAAACCTCAGGAATTAACTGTCTTTGAAATTCTAAACAAGCGAATTGAGTTATCCAGCAAGGACAAGCAATACTATTTTAAATTGAAAAAAGGGTACGCAGGCGAATTATTATTCGATTCTTTGACAGAAAAACTTCAATGCGATTGCTTAATTTTAAATGATTTATTACTCGAGGTGAATAATACAACCTTCCAAATTGATACCCTACTATTAATTGATGGCAAAATTTACATTTATGAGGTGAAATATTTTGAAGGCGACTACTATTATGAGTCAAATAAATTTTATAAAAAACCCAAACATGAAGTAAGTAACCCATTCCTCCAACTAGATAGGAGCGAATCTTTATTAAGTCAATTACTTCGCAACCACGGATTTCACCATCCCATTGATGCATCAGTTGTTTTTAATAACCCTACTTTTACCCTTTACCAAGCCCCCCTAAATTTGCGAGCCATATTACCGACCCAAATCCATAATCACATGAGGGCATTGGATGAAACCCCATCAAAAATAAATGAAAAACAGAAAAGAATTGCTAATCTGTTAGTATCATTACATATCACTAAATCCCCTTATTCTAAAATTCCTATCTATCACTATGAGCAGTTTCGAAAGGGAATAACTTGTAAAATTTGTGATTCCTTTTCCCTTAGCATTGAAGGTAGAAAATGTAAATGTCAAAAATGTGGATATCAGGAGTTGGTTGAAACTGCGGTACTGAGGGCAGTTAAAGAGTTTCAGACACTATTCCCAGATCAAAAAATCACCACCAATGTTATTTTTGATTGGTGTAAGGTTGTGCAGTCAAAAGAGAGAATACGTTACATTCTATCAAAGAATTTTACCTTGGTGGGGGTTCATCAATGGTCATATTTTAAATGAAAGGTGGTACTGTTCTTTTTATTAAAAAGGGAGATTCTTTATAAAACTTTCCATTAAAATTAATGGATATGGGATTTATAGGATATTGTTACTTTTTTGATCTTTATGAAGA
>NZ_HE610987.1:491774-662127 GCF_000285535.1 Bacillus timonensis
CAACCCCATGAAGAGGATTCGGGGCTTCGGCCTCGCTCCTTTTCCTCTTCATCAACCCATGAAGAGGATTCGGGACTTGAGCTTCACTTCTTTTCCTCTTCATCAACTCCATAAAGAAGATTCAGGAGGAATTCCTCACTTCTTAACCACAGTCTATTTCACCACTAAAGCACGAAGTCATGTTTAGCTTATTATCTACTATAGTTCCGTTACTTTAACCCCATCATTTTAATTCAATCCAAAAAAACCCCAATCTGCATTAATGCAAATCGGGGTTTCCTATCATTATAAACTCAATTATTTAACTGCTTTTACCCAGTCAGCTGCGAATTTTTCTAAGCCTTGGTCTGTAAGAGGGTGCTTAGTAAGTTGCTCAATTACAGAGTAAGGAATAGTTGCGATATGTGCACCAGCCAATGCTACGCGAGTAACGTGGTCAGGGTGTCTAACAGATGCAGCGATGATTTGAGCATCTAAGTTGTGGACACGGAATAGCTCAGCGATTTTCGCTACAAGTTGTACACCATCTTCAGAGATGTCGTCAAGACGACCTAAGAATGGTGATACATATGTTGCACCAGCACGAGCTGCTAATAACGCTTGGTTCATTGTGAAGATTAAAGTAACGTTTGTTTTTACGCCTTTTTTAGATAGGTAGCGTGTAGCTTCTAATCCAGCTACTGTCATAGGAACTTTGATTGTAATGTTTTTGTCGCCACCATTGATTTTTAAAAGCTCTTCAGCTTCAGCAATCATTTGTTCAGCTGTTTCAGCGCTTGGAGATACTTCAGCAGATACGCTTTCTACTTCAGGTACAGCTTGAAGGATTTCCGCAATACGGTCTTCAAACTTTACGCCTTCTTTTACTACTAGTGATGGGTTAGTTGTTACTCCAGAAAGTACACCCATTTTGTACGCTTTTTTAATATCATCTAAGTTAGCTGTATCAATAAAAAATTTCATTTCTTTTTCCCTCCAGTTACTTTATTATATCACAAAAATATTTTAAAACACATTTGACGCACCTATTCGCATAGGTGGTCAAATGCATTTAGTAAAAACTACTATATTAGATAAGTTCTTTAAAGTTCTTAACAACGTTCTCTACTGTAAAGCCATACTCAGCAAGAACTTTATCTGCAGGTGCAGATGCTCCAAATGTATTAATAGCTAGAACTTTACCTTCGTCACCAACGAATTCTTTCCATCCTAGTGGAGAAGCCATTTCGATTCCAAGGCGAGCTTTTACAGCTTTTGGAAGAACACTTTCTTTGTACTCAGCTGATTGCTTTTCGAAACGATCCCAGCTTGGCATACTTACTACAGAAACGAAGATACCTTCTTTTTCAAGCTCTTGTTGTGCAGCAATTGCTAATGCAACTTCAGATCCAGTTGCAAGTAATAGACCAGCAACTTCTCCTTTTGCTTCAGAAACAACGTAAGCACCTTTTTTAACACCTTCATATACTGCTTCTTGATCAAGCGCTAAAGTAGGTAGACCTTGACGAGTTAATACAAGCGCAGTTGGTGTGTCTGTACTATCAATTGCTAGGCGCCATGCTGCAGCAGTTTCTTTTGCATCAGCTGGGCGTAGAATAGAAAGACCAGGCATAGCACGTAATGCTGCTAATTGTTCAACAGGCTCATGAGTTGGGCCGTCTTCACCAACAGCAATTGAATCATGTGTAAATACGTATGTTACAGGTAGCTTCATTAGAGCAGCTAGACGAATAGCTGGACGTAGGTAATCAGAGAATACGAAGAATGTTGCTCCAAATACTTTTACCCCACCATGAAGTGCCATACCGTTGATAGCAGCACCCATTGCAAATTCACGAACACCAAACCAGATGTTACGAGCAGCAAAGCTGTCGATTGCATAGTTTTTCTCAGACGTAATTAACGTTTTATTTGATCCTGCTAAGTCAGCTGAACCACCGATTAATTGTGGAACTGCACCAGCAGCGGCATTTAAAGCTTTACCAGATGCATCACGAGTTGCAAATGATGTTCCTTCTTCAAATGTTGGTAGTGATGCTTCCCAGTTTTCAGGTAGTTTACCATTTAACGCCATTTCAAATTGGTTCGCTAATTCAGGGTATTCTTTTTTATATTCTGCAAATAATTCATTCCATACACTTTCTTTTTGCTTGCCAGCTTCTACAAATTGGCTGTAGTGTTCTTTAACTTCTTCTGGCACGAAGAATGGCTCTTCATATGTCCATCCGTATGCTTGTTTTGTTAAAGTCACTTCATCTTTACCAAGTGGAGCACCGTGTGAAGCAGATTTTCCACCTTTATTTGGAGAACCAAAACCAATTGTTGTTTTGACTTCGATTAAAGTTGGGCGGTTTAAGTCCGCTTTTGCTTCTTGTAATGCTTTTTGAATTTCTTCAGTGTCATTACCATCTTCAACACGGATTACTTGCCAGCCATATGCTTTAAAACGATCTTCAACACTCTCAGAGAAAGAAAGGTTTAAATCACCATCTAAAGAAATGTCGTTTGAATCGTACATTACAACTAGACGGCCTAATTTTAAGTGACCTGCTAGTGAAGCTGCTTCTGCAGAAACACCTTCCATTAAGTCACCGTCACCACAGATTGCATATGTAAAGTGGTTTACTAAATCGAATTTGTCTTTATTGTAAGTTTCAGCAAGATGTCTTTCAGCCATTGCCATACCAACAGCCATTGCAATACCTTGACCTAGTGGGCCTGTAGTTGCTTCGACACCTGGAGTATGTCCAAACTCAGGGTGTCCTGGAGTTCTGCTTCCCCATTGACGAAAACCTTTTAAGTCTTCCAAAGTTACATCGTAACCAAATAAATGCAATAAGCTATATAAAAGCATGGAACCATGTCCAGCTGATAAAACAAAGCGGTCGCGATTAAACCAATTTGGATTTGCAGGATTATGATTCATTTCCTTTGCCCATAGAGTGTAAGCCATAGGAGCAGCACCCATCGGCATGCCTGGATGTCCAGAATTTGCCTTCTCTATACTATCAATTGATAGAGTTCGAATTGTATTAATTGCTAACGTATCTAATTCTTTGCTATTTAAAGCTGTTTTCATGTAACCACTCTCCTAAACTATTAAAATAAAAACCCTATTGTTAACCCTACCTAAAAAGACTAATCTTTTCAATAAAAAAACTAATCTTTTCAATCCTAAAAATAAGTTGTATAATTAATTCGTTCACTAAACAAATTATAACCATTTATAATGTACCACCCTTATCTTTATTCGTCAATAAATCAAAACTAAACAATTATCTCAAACTGCAAATTTTATTTTTTTGAAAGCGTAGTCATAATAAATTTACATATTGCTGTGTAACTTAATGATGTAATCTTTTTTTATTGCATGTTGATTTAGTTGTATCTACTACCAAATGGGGGATTTATATGATAACCGGAGATGCAGCATATATAAAAAAAATAAATCGCTCACTTATTTTGGAGAAAATCATTGAAGAAGGCATGATTTCAAGGGCTGACATTTCCAAAGCAACGGCACTTACAAGGGCTACAGTCTCTGCACAGGTTGCTGATCTAGTAGATGAAGACTTAATCATCGAAGCCCAACTTGAACACAATAGTGTTGGGCGAAAGCCGATTATGCTTTCCTTAAACGCTGAGGCAGGCTATGCCCTTGGTATAGATGTGGACTACGGGCAGATTTCCTTTACCATAGCAGACTTGCTCGGAAAACCTGTCACTGAAAAAATAATTGAATACAAAAATCTAGACTATGAAAATGTTCTTCAAATCCTAATTGAGCAAATCAATTTATTTAATGAGGAATTCAACGACAACCGATACGGCATTATTGGAGTAGTGATTGCTATCCATGGTCTTGTTGGAAAAGATGAAAAAATTCATTTCGTACCTCGTTTCCAATGGCGGTCCGTTCAATTGAAAGAAGACCTTGAAAAAGCATGTAAACTCAACATTCACATTGAAAATAATGCGAACATGTCCGCTTTTGCAGAAAGAGCTTATCATCATCACGAAACAAACAGTCTTTTATGCGCAACCATCTATTCAGGAATTGGACTAGGTATGATTATGGATAATGAATTTTTTCGTGGGAATGATGGTTTCGCGGGTGAAATTGGCCATATGATTGTCGTTCCACATGGAAGACCTTGTTCATGTGGCAATAAAGGCTGCTGGGAACAATACGCTTCGGAAATTGTTTTTTTAGAAAATATGAAGGAAGAACGAAATCTTTCATCTTTTACATATGGTGATCTAGAAAAACTAATTAATGAAGGAGATCAAGAAATACTTGAGCGCCTCGATAACTATATTTATTACCTTTCTATTGGCTTAAATAATATGATCAATATGTATAATCCCGATACAATTGTCCTTGATGGAGAAATTCTCCGACTATATCCGGACTCCATAAATAAGATAGAAGAACATTTAACCTCTTCTATTAGCCACTATCGTCAATTATCCATATCAAGTTTCGGAAAAAAATCGGTCACAATGGGTGCCTGCGCCTTTGCTATTAAGCATTTTCTAGATGTCCCCATGTTAAATTTAAAATACCAGGAAGCATAACGAAAATTAATGAATAAACAAACAAAAGCCCCTTCAACTTTGAAGGGGCTTTTAACGAATCTATAATATTCGTTTACATTTCTTTCTTAGCATTTCTTTTTTCAGCTAAATCAGCTGCTAGCTGAAGGGTACGATTTTTATTTAATGGATAGAAGAAAACAATCATTAGGAAAATAACCAAGAAGATTACGGCTGGTAATAAGGTACCTAAGGCATGAATACCATTTAATGTTTCTTGTGATTGCAATTCCAACGTTGAATTATATCCAACTACTCCAATTAAGACGCCACCAAGACCACCAGCAACTGCTTGGCCAACTTTGCGGGCCATTGAATAGATAGAGTAGACTGTTGCATCTTCACGTAGACCTGTAACAAATTCATGGTAATCAATTACATCTGTTACGAATGCCCAGATTACTAGATTAAAGATTGCATTACCAAACATACCGATTGTTACAATACCAACAAATTGCATTGCACTGATATCCTTTAAGAAGAATAACAGCAAGTAAACTGCACCAGCAAGTAACATTCCAAATGCCGCTAATTCTTTTTTACCAAACTTTTTAACAAGTGGACTCAAGAATGGCATTAGAACAAATACAGTACCTGAAGTAACTAAGTTTATTAAACTTAATGCTTTAGCGTTTCCAAAATAATCTTTGAATAAAAACGTGTTAACTGACTGAATGAGCATCGTACAAACCATGAAAGTTAGAGATGCAATAAGGATCCAGATTAACGGTTTATTTTTTATAAGCCCTTTCATTGTTGCTTTTGAAGAGCCTTTTTGCTTTGGTCTCTCAGGTGATACAACTCGCTCAGTTGTTAATTTATAACATGCGATATAAGAAGCAAGCGCAAGAACACCAAAAATAATGGCAGCCATCAACATGCGGTTAGGATCAATTTTATTATCAACAAATATGAACATTGGACCACCGACGCCGATAATAAGACCAGCTGCTTGTCCACCCATAGTTCTCCAACCAGAAAGAGACGTACGTTCAACTGGATCATCTGTTATTACAGAAGCCATTGATCCATATGGAATATTAACTGTACTGTATAAAGTTCCCCATACAATATATGTTACAAATGCCCAAGCAAGGTAAAATCCATCAGACATGCCTGGAATCTTAACGAACATTAACACACCTACAACAACAAGTGGGAATGACATTCTTAAAATCCACGGTCTAAACTTACCTTGAGGGGTTGTCTTTCTTGTATCGATGAAACGCCCCCACGCTACGTCAGCAAAAGCATCCCAAAGACGTGCGACTGCAAATAATCCCCCAATTGTTGCTGGATGAATGTGAAAAACATCGGTATAGAATACCATTAAGAATATAGCCACAAGTATAAAAAAGAAATCGTTGCCAAAATCGCCAAATAAATAACCAAGCTTATCCCTTAAACCAAAAGGACGTACATTAGGACGCGCTTCGTTTCCGCTTACATTTGATTCTGTAAAATCTAGTTTCTTCGCTGTGCTCATTTCGTCTTCCCCCATAAATTAATTAGGATAGTAAACTATATTTTTTGTTAGTTGGTTGAACAAATTAAATTGTAAATTGAATAATAACACTTTATAAACTAGTTCGTCAATATTTTTTTGAAAGCGCAATTATTAGAAACCCTGTGTTGATATGTGTTTATTCAGTATATTCAGGATAAAAAAATCAACCGTTTTCAAATATAGAAGACCCCTTCCATTTATTAAAATATCAAATTGAATTTTAATTTGTTGGTTGGGTAAACAAATTAAAGTTTATATTTGAATAGTAGCACTTCTTGTCAAAATTCGTCAACAGTTTTCGAAAGCGTTTTTCTAGAAAATCTTTCCTTGTACTTGTTAAATGTACATTTTATGGGTAGGAAGTTTTTTTCAAAAAAAAGATTCCTACCTTTAAGTACGAATCTTCAATCTTTTACACATTCAAATCCTTCTTTTTATAAAAAACATAAGTAGTTACTGTGAGGGCTACAATAAAACTTAGTGAAAGAATCACATACACCGCTTCAAACCCGTCTCCTGTCAGTATTTTTTTCGCTGTAAAATACCTAAATGGTACGATGTATGTAAATGGTTCAAGCTTCTCACTTAAATCAATAACGATAGACAAAATAAAAGTTAAAAGTAAAATTCCCATTGCAAATGGTGCAGCTCTTTTTGGACCTCGGATAACAGAAGCTAGTGCAGAGCCAATCATTAAAAATAAAAGTTGTAAAAGTAACATCCCACTCATTAACATAAAAAGGTCCTTAATTTCACGATTCATTTCAAAAACGAGGATTGTAGCAATGGTTGTAACAGCGTTAAAAACGACAAGATTAGTGAGTGCTGCCAACAATTTCATCGTGATAACCTTTGTTCTTGTAATGGGTTTTACAAATAGAAATTCAAAGGTTTTGTCCCGCTCTTCCTTTGCAATGATTGATGCTCCCAACATTGCCGCATGAATCGTTCCCATTAAAAGTAAGTATAAATACAGAATTGAAAAATACCCAATCGGCGTCGAGAGATCCAGTGTCCCCGTCCCCATAAGCGCTTGTAGAGCTTTTGGCATTGATTCAATCAGTTCATTTAACGATTGACCTGATGAAGATAGGCTCGAGTATTCCGTTTTTCCCATTAAAAGTAACAAGACGAGTCCAATACTCCAAATGATAAGTGACTTTCGGTACGCCTTCATCTCACGCAAAAATACATTCATCGTAAAAACCTCCTTCCTTCAGACCGAATGAATATCCTTTTTTACAAAACGGACGTAACTTGCTATAAATGCAAGTAACACAATCCCCAATCCCACAGCTAAAAACGATCCTTCATAGCTCGTATGCTCAATCATATAGTAGGAATCAAAATATTGGAAAGGTGACAAATACCGTTTATACTCATCTCCACTTGATGAACTTAGCATTCCGATGATAAAAAAACCAAAAACTGTTCCTAAGGAAACAGAAAGGACTGATTTTATTTTAGGAAGGCAGACTGAAAATAGAATCCCAATTGCAAGAAAGATAACCTGCAATAAAAACAAGGAAATCGATATCAACAAAAATGCTCTTGAACTAAATTCATCGGTCGCAACAATTGCTACCATTAGCCAGGAAGTAGCGATATACACTATGCTTGTAAACAGAATTGATGTGAATGCTGCTAAAATTTTCGAGGTTAAAATCGTTTTCCTTGTAATTGGTTTTGTTAATAAAAAATCGGCAGTCTTCTCCCTTACCTCCTTTGAAACAATCGCGGTACCAAAGTTCATAGCCTGGATGGCTCCACAAAGACTGATATATACAAACACATAGGAGTAAAATCCGAGTACTGAACCAAAGGTTTCTACTTGTAGTCCTAATGCTTGTTTGACTGCATCTGGAAATCCTGACAACACTTTTTTATATTCCTCTATATCCTTCGCAATCGTCGGAAACATGGACATGAACAATGCCATTACCCCAACTAGCGACAATGTCCAAATGATAGTGGTTTTCCGATAGGCCCGTAATTCATGAAAAAAGACATTCATATTTGTTTATGCCTCCTTCTCATAATAATGCATGAAAATCTCCTCAAGGTCCGGCTCAGTAACAGATAAATTGGTAATCTCAATACCGGCGATTTTTTCCATAACTGTATTGATATTCCCCTTGAACAAGAAAGTAATTTCCTTGCTACTCAAATGATTTACACCCGGAATTGAAAAGTAATTATTATCAATCGGATGAGCAGTTTCAACTGAAAATCTCTTAAAATTGTTTTCTTTTAATGTGCTAATTTTTTCAACCGTTACAATTTTGCCTTCCTTGATGATGGCAACTCGGTTACAAAGACGCTGAACCTCACTCAAAATATGAGATGAGAAAAGAATGGTCACACCTTTTTTATTTTCTTCCTCCAACAATTCAAAAAAGCGTTGCTGCATCAGAGGATCCAGGCCACTCGTAGGTTCGTCAAGAATGACAAGTTTTGGTTCATGTAGCAGTCCCTGCACAATGCCTACCTTCTTCTTGTTTCCAAGTGATAAGTCATCAATTTTACGAGTAAGGTCGAGTTCCATGATCTCAGCCAATTCTTTCATACGTTTCGTACAATCCTTTTTATAAAAGCTAGCTGAATAATTGAGTAAGTCCTTTACTTTCATATTGTCATAGTAAAACACTTCAGATGGTAAATACCCAATTTCTTTTTTTATGTCGGAGGAGAACTGGATGGAATCCTTCCCAAAAATTTTGGCACTTCCACTTGTAGGGTAAATAAGTGATAGCATGGTCCGGATTGTTGTAGATTTTCCTGCTCCATTTGGTCCGATAAATCCGAAAATCTCCCCTTCCTCTACATGGAAGCTGATATCTTCAATACCACGCGATTTCCCATACATCTTTGTTAAGTTTTGAATTTCAATGATATTCATTTGTCTCGCCCTCCCTTTAATTCGGGTTGTATATTTCCATTATATCGCGTTATTCTCTATTTCATTGTTACACTTACAAATTCTTCAGACTATTTGAGTTATGCGGAAACTGTTTATCGGAAGTATGGTGTTTAAGAAACAAACCCTGTTCCACCTAATTACCATATTGATGAATTAGAGTATATAAACTTTTATGACTTAACGAAAAAGACAAAATTGTATTAGAATGATTACGCCTATTAACAGACCCTTACTTACCTTTTTATGATGTCTCCTATTGTCATTTATCAGTAAATGGGGTACGTTGTGAAATCCTTGATTTTCCAAGTCAAATCCCAAAACGAAACTGGAAATCGTATTTAGTGGACCAATGCAAGAAACATAAAATCTAATGTCTACTTTGCAAAGCGTGATTATGTCATTAATATACAAATCTGTCATGTAATTTTCAGAACTAGGCAATTTTATCTAGTTCTTTTTTCGTGTTACAATAAGACTATTAAACTATAAAAAGGGGAAAAGGGTATGAAAAAAGTAGTAGGGTTTGCGAAAAAACGTTGGAAATATATTTTAGTAGCGATTGTTGCTCTTATTATTGGTTCTGCAGGGGGTCCATCTCAAAGTGATGTAGACGCAGCTGTAGAAAAGAGTGATAAATTAGTTAAGCAAGTAGAAGAACTTACAGCGAAAAACACGGAATCAAAAACTAAGATTGCCGAGCTTGAAGCAAAAGTGAAGGAAGCAGAACCATTCTTTAAATTACAAGAGGAAGAACGCAAAGCGAAAGAAGCAGAAGCGAAAGCGGCTGAAGAAAAGCGTGTAGCTGAAGAAAAAGCAAAAAAAGAAGCTGAGGAAGCAGCAAAAGCAAAAGCCGAAGCGGAAGAAAAAGCAAAAGCGGAAGCAAAAGCGAAAAAAGGATATGAAACTGGTATTACCTATGACCAACTAGCAAGAACACCAGATGATTATATGTTTGAAAAAGTAAAGTTTAAAGGCAAAGTGGTTCAAGTAATGGAAGGGGATGGAGTCACCCAAATTCGTTTAGCGGTGAATGATAATTACGATACGATTTTGTTTGGTGAATATGATTCTTCTGTTGTCAGTTCCAGAATTTTAGAAGATGATGTGATTACGATTTACGGTTCATCTACAGGATTAATCACCTATGAATCTACAATGGGTGGAAATATATCCATCCCAGGTGTCCTAATTGAAAAAATCGACCAATAAAACGGTAAGACCAAGGTGCTAATGGCCTTGGTCTTTTTTGTGCGTATTTAATATAGATTCATTCTTTGCATTTTCTTCTAGAATGGTTACTTTTCTAACGAATAGAATTTAGAGGGGGTAGCCATATGCAATTTAAAATACAATCCGACGTGTTAGATATCCAATCTCAATTGCCAAATCAAGTCATTGATTGGGGAGTGAGTATGGTTCAGGCTCCTACCATTTGGGCATTAACAAAGGGAGAGGGAATAAAAGTAGCTATACTTCATACAGGTGTAGACCGCAATCATCCTGATTTACAAGAAAATATCAAAATGAGTAAGAATTTTTACATCAGAAGATGCGAGTGATTTCCAAGATCGTAATGGGCATGGAACCCATTGCGCAGGTATAATTGCGGGTATTGATAACGATATAGGCATTGTGGGTGTTGCACCAATAGCCTATCAAATCCCCAATCAAGGCCCCCGATTTCACCGCGACTCCAGCTGTATTCTTCAACAGCACGAATGGTTTCTAGCATTCTCGTACGGAAACTAATTATAAAAAATAAGGGGCAATAGCTAAGGGATAATGAACGCACTTGAAAAATACTGGATATTCACTTCGTTTCATTCTCCAAAAAAAAATGCCTCAAAGGCTACCTTTGAGACATTTCATCTTACCCAAACAAACGATTTATTTCCTTTTTAAGTTCCTCTAATAATGGAACAGTTGAAGCCTGACCTAGGCTATCAGCCACGCTTCGGTAATACCATTCTTGTTTTACCTTGCCTCTGCTAAATCGATGCCATACTTGCTCACCCTGAACCTCATAATCCCGAATAATCGACCTAATATTATGTAGTTTATCCGCACATACGACTGTTCGAATATCCTCTGATGCTGTCCTTAGAAATGAAACGGTATGTTCTTTTCTCTCTTCCCATGGTAGGGATTTATTTGGCTCTGAACAACCGTCTACGAGCTCTGCTATCTCATCACCGAAGTCAGCTTTTATATCCTCTAAAGTTATATCTGTATCTTCCACCGTATCGTGTAAAATTCCAGCAGCCACAAGTTCCGCGCGTACATTTATCTTTATTAACATAAGGCCGACACCAAGTGGATGGGTGATATATGGAATATTGGTTAATTTTCGATATTGGCCGTCATGTGCCTTACTCGCTACAATTATAGCTTTTTCAATCATATCCATTTTTTAGCCTCCCTATCAATACGTGGCAGCTTAACTCTTTTACAGCACTTTACTTAAAAATGCTTTGGTGCGTTCATGTTGAGGGTTTTCAAATAATTCTTTCGGAGTATTTTCCTCAACAATATATCCATCATCCATAAATAGGACACGGTCGCCAACTTCACGAGCAAACCCCATTTCATGTGTCACGACCACCATTGTCATTCCTTCTCTTGCTAGTTGCTTCATAACCTCTAAAACTTCTCCAACCATTTCCGGGTCAAGAGCAGAAGTTGGTTCATCAAACAGCATAATTCTAGGCTCCATTGCGAGAGCTCGTGCTATTGCAACACGTTGTTTTTGACCACCTGACAATGAATCTGGGTAGGCATCTGCTTTTTCTGCAAGACCAACCTTCTTTAACAACTCCATTCCCTTATTATACGCATTTTCGCTTGAAACCTTTTTCACTTTCATTGGAGAAAGCGTGATATTTTCCATCACGGTTTTGTGAGGGAACAGATTAAATTGTTGGAATACCATTCCAACATCTGTTCGAATTTGGTTGATGTTCGTCTTTTTATCAGTTATATCGACATCTTCAATATAAACATGCCCTTCATCAATCGGCTCCAATAAATTAATGCAACGCAAAAAAGTAGATTTACCAGATCCCGAAGGGCCAATCACCACCACTACCTCCTGGGGCCTGATATTAACTGAGATGCCTTTTAGCACTTCATTTTTCCCAAATGATTTTTTAATATTTTCTACTTTAATCATTCAGTTTTCAGCCTCCTTTCGAGATGGTTTAGTAGGAGTGTCAATGTAAGAGTTAATAGTAAATAAATGAAGGCTGCCGTTAAATAGGGTTCCCATACGCGTGCATATTGACCTGTCATCATTCGACCCCAATGCATTAATTCCGGAGTTGCCACTACCGAAAGAAGGGATGAATCTTTTATTAGAATTACAAATTCGTTTCCTAATGGAGGGATCATCCGTTTAAAGGCTTGCGGGATGATGACATATCTCATTGCCTGAACATGTGTCATCCCCAACGAGCGAGCCGCTTCCATTTGTCCACGGTCAAGAGATTGAATTCCTGCTCTAAAAATTTCAGCTATGTATGCGGATGCATTTAATGTAAGTGCAATAACACCTGCAACAATCCCATTTGTTCCACCTAAAAATAATGGAACTACTCCGAAGTGAACTAAAAAGATTTGAACGAGGAGTGGCGTTCCACGGAAGAAGGTAACATAAAACACAAAAGGAAGTGCTATCCATTTATTGCGTATCATTTTTCCGAGTCCGATAAACAAACCTAGGATTGTCCCAAGCAAAATACCAGCAATCGATAAGCCGATTGTTAATAATGCTCCTTTCCCAAAATAGGGAAGATAATCTATGATTATATCAAACTTAAAATCCATGCTGTGTCCCCCAGTACGATTTGTTAAAGCCAAAAATTGCGTAACACTGATGTCGTTACGCAACTTTTGTTATTTATTTTGAAGCTTCCTGTTCTGCCTTAAGTGCTTCTAGATCAGGTTCTGCTCCAAACCATTCTTTGTAAATCTTTGTGTATTCTCCACTTTCGATTATGGCCTCGATTGCCTTGTCAAATTCAGCTTTTAGGTCATCACTGCCTTTAGGGAACATCATGCCATAGAATTCAGCATCAAATGTATCTTTGTCTCCAACAATTTTTAAACTTTTGTCAGGATTTTGTGCTGCATAGTATTCAATAACACCATTATCAGCTACAACCGCATCTGCTCCACCACTTTCAAGCTCAAGAATCGCTAGGTTGTTATTTTCGAAAGCTTTAATATCAGGGTGCTTTTCACCTAGCACCTTTTCAACTGCAAAATGTCCAGTTGTAGAAGCCTGCACGGCTACAACTTTTCCTTTAAGATCATCAGCGGTTTGAATATCACTGTCTTCAGGAATCATGATTTTGTTAGTTGATAAGAAGAACGGAATTGTGAATAAATATTCCTTTTCTCGATCTTCAGTAATCGAAATTGAAGAAATCGCCATATCATAAGAACCTTTATTTAATTCAACAAAAATTGGATCCCAACCAGTATGCTTGATATCTAGTTCGTATCCTGCTTCCTTGGCCACTGCATGAATCACATCAATTTCAAAACCAACAATCTTGTCACCTTCCATGAATTCAAATGGTGCATAAGCAGCATCTGTCATGACCTTAAGTGTTTTTTTGCCTGTGTCTTTTCCCTCTTTTTCTCCACCAGTTCCACTCGTATCACTTGTTCCACAAGCAGCTAAGAAGAGAAAAACAAGCAAAATTGAAAAAACAGATAACTTCTTCACATATGTAACCCCTTTCTGTTTTTTAAAAATTTAAATAATTTCTTTTTCACTATATTATCATATTAGTAGGCTTAAAGAAATATTGAATTGACAATTCTCTACTATCTGTGACTCTCTCCTTACATTTTATGAAACAGAATTAGAACAATAGAACCAAACCAATCGACATAAAGTGAAACTTCAATCATGGGGGTTTACTTCATCTCCCAATGATTGTTAGTTGAGGCCCACACGATGTGGGCCTCAAAGACGTTGCCACAGGAGGTGGCGTTAATAGTCTTTGTTCTTTATTTCGGGCTTTTACGGGCAGTTATAACCCCACCTATGGGGTTTTGCTGCCCGTTAATGCGGGGAAAATCGGGTGGTGACAGGAAATGGAATTTAGAATATATTTAGAATAGTAGTTATTTTCGAAAAGGAAGGTGTTCTTGTGGGGGTTATGAAGGAGTTCGGAAAAATTATTGCGATTTATTTATGTGTATTTTTTTGTGTAATTTTATTTGTCCTTTTCCCTCGCGAAGCTAGTATTGATTATTCGGGTAAGGCAATGGAAGTTGTGTATTCCTATCATTTCAATTTAAAAGAATATGCAACGAGTATAGGCACATTTTTATTGGATGCTTACGAGAATAAAAGTTTGGGTGGTACTAAATTCGCCTCCCTTTCTGCTGAAGATGAAATCGCGAAATTCTTTCCAAGAAGCCTGAAAGTTATACTAATTGGATATCTTCTCAGTGTTGTTTTTGGTGTATTGAAAGGAATTCTTGATTATCGGTTAACAAATACGAAAAAGAGCTTTTTGGGAAGCGGCGCCACCTGGTTCCTCTCAGGGGTTCCTGACTTTTTTATCATCATTTGTTTAAGTTATTTTTTCCTATTATATGTTCCTGACTTTAGCATTATGGGTACAGAGGCTTGGTGGAAGTTTATCGCTCCTAGTATTCTCGTATCAATTGCACCAACACTGTATGTTGCGAGAATTACATCTGTTTCTCTACTCACTCAGGACCGTGAACCGTATATTCAAGTAGCATTCGCCAAGGGCTTTACCAAAAATAAAGTACTTCTCAACCATATGATGAGGTCGTGTTTCATAACAGTATCCAGTCATTTGCAGTCGATTATGGTCTTTGTTCTATCAAACCTATTAGTAGTTGAATATTTACTAGGTTACCAGGGAGCAGCTTATCGAATGTTTTCTGCGATTGGCTATACGAATTTCATCCCTCCAGGCGGTGGAGCTGATGAACGCGGTCTGATTATTGGAATTTGTATAAGCTTTCTACTCCTTGTGATGGTGGCACATATTATTAGTCAAATCATCAAAATGAGATTAGATCCGAAATAAAGGGGGTTTTGTGGGTTGAATCGAAATTGGTTTTTAATTACTGGCTTAGTTATGTTAGGCATCCTTCTTCTTATTACGTTTGTTGGACCACATATACCATACGTTAAAGAAGGAATTGAAGGCGGGAGAATTCGCTTCATCGACGGTGGTAAGGGTTTGTTAAAGGCACCTTTTACCCCAGGACAAGAACCTCCTTTTGGGTCTGACCATGAAGGTCGAGACTTATTAAGTGTTATAATAGTTGGCGCTAAGGATACACTGAAAATTATTTTAGGAATTGTGGTTCTTCGTTATCTCATTGCCACCCCTCTTGGATTACTGGCTACAAGAAAAAATAATCCTTTTTCCTGGATTGTTACGACTTGGAACAATGTGTTTTCAGGGATTCCAATTATTTTTTCAGCACTACTTCTGTTAGCGATTCCAGTCCTAGTAATGAATGAAAATCGTTTAGGGTGGTCCATCTTTCTTTTAGCTATGATTGAAGTTGGAAAAGTGAGCCATATTATTCGGGAGGAAACCCAAAGGATTGTAAGAAAACCTTATATTGAGGCTGGAGTCACAATTGGGATATCCCCACTTCGTCTGGCATTAGGAAATATTTTACCGAACACATATCCTGCAATTATGGTGAATTTCTTTATTGATATCGGGAGGACCTGCCTTTTAATTGCACAACTTGGTATTTTCGGTGTATTTCTTTCACAAGTATTTGTGCAATTGGGTTATGGTGCCGGTGAGATGATTAACACAAGCCTTAACTGGCCAACTTTGCTCGGGCAAGCTAGAAAAGACATGATTAGCTCAATTTGGATTCCATTTTGGACATGTGTTGCAATTTCGTTTACGATGTTTACCTTCACAATTTTGGGGGAAGGCTTGAGAAGGTATTTTGATCGTAAGACAGTGTAACTTGTGAAGAATGATATTTCTTGTTATTGTGTATAGTAAATGTTGGAAGTATTGAAAATGAAAACTTCCAATTGAAAGGAGCATGTAAATGACTACATCAAATAATGAATTACCAGCTAAAACATGTACCATTGATCGACTTGTGACAATGGAATCGGACATAAAAAAGGTTCTGGAAGGCAAAAAAACTGCTACACGAAGAAATGGTAGATATGCTGATGTTGGGGAAATTATGACACTTGAGGGCCAACAATTTAAAATTGACCGTGTATATGAACAATCTCTTGGGGAACTGACAGATGAAGATGCGAAGAGAGAAGGTTTTAATACGGTTGACGAATATAAAGAATCAATTCTTTCCTACCATCCAGGCATGCCTTGGCTCCCTCAAATGAAAGTATGGGTCCATGAATTTAGTAAAGTGGATGAATAACAAACAAAACCCTTGTCATTGAATAGGACAAGGGTTTTTCGTCTATTTATGGCTTGTTTCTTCAACAAGAGCCTGCTCATGCATTGCCCGCTCTTCTGGTGCCACAGTCTTTATTTTTGTGATGAAGTAGTAATATTTATAAATAACAACAGCAATTAATAGTAGTTTAACGGCGATGCTGTCTAAAATAATAAATGGGACTGCAATCATCGCATCAGCTGTTAACAAAATCGTTAACTTCTGTTTTAACGTCATTTCACGACGCTTCACAAAACTTTCAAGATGTTTTTTATATAAACTAGTGCCTTTAAACCACCGGTCAAATTTTTCCGATCCTTTTACAAAAAAGAAAGAAGCAAGTAATAATAGGGGCGTGGTTGGGACGATGGGCAATACAATTCCTACTACTCCAAGGCCTAAGAAAATAAAACCTAAGACAATATATAAAAATTTCGTGATTCTCTTCACAAAGTCGCCCCCTTTCTCCAACTTAAGAACTCCTTATGTATTATACCACGTATCTTTTACTGGAAAACAACTGTCACAAAATAGTAAGATAATATAGATGGAATTGTGAGGTACATCACTTACCCTTTTTATTATAGTGCTATCATAATAGTGGAATATGTTGTGAATGGAGGTTTCCATCAATTGGGTGTTATATACAAAATACTTGTTTTCATACATATTTTTTCTGCCATCCTTGGAATGGGACCTGGCTTTATTTTAACAACGGTTGTGAAATCGGGTGATACAATGACAGAGCTTAGGCATTCGTATGCAATCAGACATAGACTTCACATATTTGTTATGATTGGTGGCATACTGCTGCTCATAACTGGACTATTAATGGGAGCTATTCACCCATACCTTTTTACAATGGGTTGGTATGTGACGAGCTTACTGCTGTTTCTTGTTGCGTTAGCAATGGGACCATTTGCTCTTACACCTAAATCAAGGCCAGTAAAAGCTTTATTAGATTCACATCAAGGTGAAGATATTCCTGCAGAATACTATCCGTTGGCAAAAGCACTCTTTAGAGTAGAGCATATTGAGAATACAATCTTTATCATTGTCATAGCGTTAATGATTTTAAAGCCTTTCTAACATTTTTCTATCGTGTAAAAATCCCCATCATTCATTGGTGGGGATTTTCTTCGATTATTTGTTTCTTTTTGAATGGGAATGCTATCCCTTGTGTGAGTAAGCTTATTAACAAAACAATCCCCACCATTAAGGATGCGATAATCCAAAAATTGATGCCAAACCCGACTATTTTGTAGGCACCTTCATAGTAATTTACGTCCGGACGATTGATATTGGATGATACGATTGCTGCAGTGATGTGTTTTGTCGCATACAAAAAGGCAGACACCGCGATGAAAAAGCAACCAACAAATGCCTTGATTTGTTTCATTTAACCCCTCTTTTCACTTCACGTTTTTTGATAATCGTATCATGTTTCCAAAAGATGGGATATATTACTTTTTACCTATAGAAAAGCCGCATAAAGAATTTCTTCTTTACACGGCTAAAAAAAGTTATGCCTCTACTAATTCCTTTTGGAGCATGGTCCCTGTTTGCGCAAAGTTTGTATGCCACGAGAATGCTTTTTCTAATACATGTGGCGTTTGACCACCTCTAGTGAGTGCTTCCTGGTAGTAATCACGAAGTTGTTGTTTGTACATTGGGTGTGCACAGTTCTCAATGAGTAATTCTACACGTTCTCTTGGTGCAAGTCCTCGTAAGTCTGCATATCCTTGCTCGGTAACGATGACATCGACGTCATGTTCTGTATGATCCACATGGGATACAAATGGTACGATACTCGAAATGTTTCCGCCTTTTGCAATTGATTTAGTCACAAAAATTGCAAGTCTTGCGTTTCGAGCAAAGTCACCAGACCCACCGATGCCATTCATCATCTTTGTACCAAGCACATGCGTTGAATTTACATTTCCGTAAATATCCAGTTCAAGCGCTGTATTAATTGAAATTAGTCCGAGACGACGGATTATTTCAGGATGATTTGAAATTTCTTGTGGCCTCATGATTAAACGCTCACGGTACTGCTCAAAGTTCGAAAATACCTTTTTCATTTTTTCATCTGATAAGGTAATCGAACAACAAGAGGCAAAAGTAACTTTACCTGCATCGATTAAGTCAAAAACTGCATCCTGTAGTACTTCGGAATAAACCTCTAAATCTGTAAACTCAGAATCAAGCATGCCGTGAAGCACTGCATTTGCAACAGAACCAATCCCTGATTGAAGTGGTGCAAGCTTCTCAGTTAAACGTCCTGCCTCCACTTCTTTGCGTAAAAATGTTAACAGATGCTGTGCCATGATTTCTGTTTCTTCGTCTGGAGGCACAATTGTTGATGGGGAATCTGTTTGGTCAGTGAACACGATTCCTTTGATTTTTTCTACATCTACTTTAATTCCTGGTAATCCAATTCTGTCATCAGGTCTTGTTAAAGGAATTGGATCTCTATCCCCTTGCTTGCCCGGTGCATATAAATCGTGAACTCCCTCAAGTTCCGTCGCCTGCGCAAGATTGATTTCTACAATGATTGAGCTTGCATGCTGCGCAAACGTCAAAGAATTTCCAATTGAAGTCGTTGGGATGATGAGACCATCCTCCCTAATTGCAACCGCTTCCAAAATTGCGACATCTACGTTCATTACATTAGATCGAATTAATTCTGACGTATGTGATAGATGCTGGTCCACAAACAAGAAATCCCCTTCGTTAATTCCCTTCCTCATGGTAGAATCAGCTTGGAACGGTAAACGCTTACCTAAGATTCCTGCTTCTGCGAATAATTTATCAACATCAGAGCCTAATGATGCTCCTGTATATACATTTACTTTTAATGGTTCACTCTCAGCACGTTTTACAAGTGCAAATGGTACCGCTTTCACATCACCTGCACGAGTAAACCCACTAAGTCCCAACGTCATACCGTCCTCAATCCATCCTGCTGCTTCTTCCGGTGTGACAACACGGTCATGCAGACGAGTATCCTTAATGCGCTCTAGTTTAGTATTCATTTCTCCCATCCCCTTTATGAAATTGAATATTAAGATAATTTTACCTATTTTCGACCGTAGAATAGAGGTTTCAGGAGTAAAGAACAATAATATCAGATAAAAAAGAAGAACGAACCCCTAAGGTAGAAGATTCGTTCTTTTTCTAGAATTATGTTAATCAAAAGCCTAATAACTTTCGAAAATAACTAGAATAGTTTTGACTAACTGGAACTCTGGCTCCATTTTTCATTTCTAACAAAAACGTGGAATGAGTATCTGGGTGAATTTCTTTTATCTGATTAACATTCACTATAAACGAGCGGTGACAACGGATAAAAAAATCCTTTGGTAGTGTATATTCGAATTCCTGCAGGGAATATTTATGTGTTCCAGAGAAACCCTTTGTATACACATGGGTCTTTTTGTCTTTTGCTTCAAGAAAAATAACATCGGAAAAGGGAATGGGAACCCAGCCATCTGGAGATTTGACGGTAACAACCGATTTCCCATCCGTTAAGGCTGGGTAAATTGCTGTTACACACCCTTCTACCTCATCGCCATGAAAAAATGGTACCGCCATCCCATGATAAGGAATGCCAAAAACGTCACGATTAATAAATTCTGATGTTTTTTGTCTTGTCGTAATCGCTTTATACGCAATAGTCCCCTCTTTAACTACATCACCCGGTTTTATTTTTAAGTCAATTCGTTTGCTTGGCCGGTAATAGATATATTCTTTTGTATTGGAAACAGCAATTGAAATTTCGTCAGAGAACAATTCCCCAATCACATCTAAGAGCGATCCAATTGTTATATCCTTCATACGTCAACATCCTTCATTGTTGAAATCTAGAATCCCCCTTTTATTTTACAGATATTCTATCAATAATACATCTTCTTCATTAAAATATCATGAAGGCGTTTAAAATGGTTTTTACTTGTGCATGAAGTATAATGGAAGTAAACATACTTTTAGGAGGAATACATATGTACCATACACTTGAAGAATTCTTGCAAGACTGGAATTATGAAGGCAACGCGACTTATAAGATTCTTGAAGCTTTAACAGATGAGTCATTATCACAAGAAGTGGCACCAGGCCACCGTACATTAGGTGAACTTGCATGGCATGTTGCGACTTCACTACATCATATTGTTTCACTTACTGGTCTTCAGTTTGAAGGCGCAACTGGTGAGGAAGTTCCGGCATCTGCAAAGGAAATTGCTGATAGCTACCGTGCAACAAGTGAGAACTTTGTTTCGGCAGTAAAAGAACAATGGAATGATGAAAGTCTAAAAGAAGTAGTTGATATCTTTGGCCAGCAAATGCCAAAAGGGGTAGCACTTAAAATGGTGAATACCCACCAAATTCACCACCGCGGTCAAATGACCATTTTAATGCGTCAAGCTGGTTTGAAGGTACCTGGTGTTTATGGTCCTTCTAAAGAAGAGTGGGGAGCTTAATTCATTTTGCACAAAAGGAGCCAATTTTTTTCATTGGCTCCTTTATCTTGCCCTCAGCACTGTTTTAGTTGACTTCACATTTTTCAATCAAACGTTTGTTTAGCTGTCCATCACATAGGGCGCAAGGGTTTCAAATTTCAATCAAGCGTTTGTTTGAATGGACATTTTTATGCCGCTGCTTTTTCTCTTTTCTTGAACATCCATTTTAAAAAACTAGGAACAATTAATATGATAAACAATAGACGTATGAGTTGCAGTGAACTAACCACTGCTGGATCTGCTCCAATTGCAGTCGCCGTTAATACCATCTCAACTAACCCACCTGGTGCCAAGCTTAGTAAGGCTGTCGGCAAATTTAAATCTGAGAAACTAGCAAATATATAGCCAAGTCCAAAAGATATTGCCACTAATAACACCGTCAATAGAAAGTAAACCCCGCAATACCTTCCACCAATCTTTAAATCTCTCAACTGAATATTATTCCCCATTCTCATTCCAACCGTAACTTGTGCAAGAATGAGAAACCAAGATGGAATAATTGGTAATCCTACCCCCACGACACCCAGAATGGCTGTAACCGCAAGTGGACCAATGACATAGGCAGCTGGAAATTTATTTCGAAGAAGCCATCCCGCCAAAAAGGCAAATCCAAACCATAGATAGGCGTATACAGGCACACTGCTAAAATTTTTTGTTACTTCATATGGATTTCCCACGCTTGCGATGAACCAATGTGTCACAATAAATGGCACCATGAATACGACCGTTAACAAACGAACTGTTTGAAAAATAGTGACCATTGCTGAATTTGCTTTTAAGGAGTGGCTTGCCGCTACCATTTCAGATAGTCCCCCAGGTATGGAGCCAAAAACACTCGTCATCGGATCAATTTTGATAAACCTTGTCACAAAAATACTATTTAACACGCTAACTGTCAGTAGCAAAATTGTCGTTAGTAAAAATGGGATAATATACGGATATACCGTACTAAATGTTTCCTTTGTAAAAGATAATCCAAAGTAGATTCCTAGTGTTGAAAGTCCAACATTATATAACCGAGTTGACACGAACATTTTTCGATGTGTAATGGCTTTGAATAAAATCATACATGTCATCGGCCCGAGTATCCAGGGAATCGGAAAATGCAATAAATAAAACAGCACGCCCCCAATCGTCGCAACCACGTAAGACAATCCAATTCCCCTTATTTGAGTAAGTTTCATTTTATGTACGACCTTTCGTTTTAATTACTTGTGCTCTTTACTATATGCAGGAAAAGTAACCCTTTTGCAGAATATACTCTTTATAAATAAAGGAGGGACACTATGGAACATTTTAAATTCTCACATACCATTCGAGTTAGGTATTCTGAAATTGATGGCCAGAAAATTGTTTTCAATGCGCATTATCTTACATATATCGATATCGCCTTTACTGAATATATGCGTGAAATCCTCGGTTCTGATTGGCTTATAAATTCTCATTCGTTACATTTTGAGCCAGTCCTTGTTAAAAGTACGGTTGAGTACAAAAAACCGGCATTATTGGATGACCTCATACAGGTATATGTACGTGTCAAAAAATTGGGGAGTTCTAGTCTCTCAATCGAGAGTGTCATCAAACGTGAAAACGAGATACTAATAGAAGCAGAAACCATTCAAGTAAATTACAACAATGTTACAAAAGCTTCAGCACCTATACCAGACGATATAAAAGAGAGAATTCAAAAATTTGAAGGCTTATAAGTAAAAACCCCAGGCGCTAGTTGACATGCTTTTTCAATCAAACGTTTGTTTAGCGCCTTTTCCTTACTCTCCCTTGTGTTTAAAAAATCAATCAAACGTTTGTTTAAATCATTCACCTTACACACGTATTCTCCTATTTTACCATTCTACCTTCCAATCCTACTTTAGTAGGAAAAAAATCCCTTAATCTATCGAAAATATTTCTTTTGTTACAAATTTATTTCGACATTAAATGCAGTGCTCCTTCATTACCATCATTGATTTTATTAGGTTTTCAAACATTACAATTATAACAAAATGTAACAATTTCGCGACAAATGGAGAAATTTAAAGAAATATATGATAATATGAGAGAATAAAAGACTAGGTAAAAAACCTAAGTAGACTAGTAAGAAAGTAGGAATTATCTTGAAAAAGACACTCGTAACGTTAAGTGCCACTTTAATGATAAGTGCCTTTTCTCCATATGTTATATCAACTAGCGCGGAAAGTATTAACTCACTTCAAAGTGATCTTACAGAAACGCAAAATGCCTTAAAGGAATTAAATACACAAATTGCAAAAGTTGACCAAGCAATTGAAGATAACCAAAAAATGATATCTCAAACAGAAGAGGAAATTAAGAAGTCTGAAGAACAAGTTACAACTCTTCAAGGAGAGATTGATAAACTTAACAAGGAAATTGAAGCGCGCAATGAGATTCTAAAAGAACGTGCTCGCATCATGCAGGAATCTGGCGGAACAATTAGTTACATAGATGTCATTTTCGGTGCACAAAGCTTTTCAGATTTTATTAACCGTGTAAGTGCAGTTTCTACTATTATGGAAGCTGATCAAAAAGTAATTGACGAACAAGCAAATGCTATTAAACAGGTTGAGAAAAAACAAGATACAATTCAGGAGACACTGACTGCTCTACAAAGCAAAAAAGACGAATTGGTTGCCATGCAAGGTCAAATTGCAGAGCAAAAAGCTCAAAATGATGCATTAAAAGCTGCATTAAAATCAAAAGAACAAAAAACTTTAGCCGATATTGAAGAACTTCGTGCTAGTATGATAACAGCTACACCAGCTGTTACTACTACATCAACAGCTTCTTCTACTACTGCTTCAACATCTACATCTACTGCTAAATCTACTGCAGTTGCATCCGTTCCAACTTCTACACCAAAAGTAACGGGTTCAATTAGCACGGTAATTAATGCAGGCTATAAATACATTGGAAACTCCGTCTATGTATTTGGTGGCGGAAGAAACTCTTATGATATCGCGCACGGTCGATTTGACTGCTCTGGTTTCGTACACTGGGCATTTGCACAAGCAGGTGTAAGTGTTGGAGCTAGCACTGACGCACTGAAAAATCAAGGTACAGCTGTTTCAGTAAGTGACATGAAGCCTGGAGATTTAGTATTCTTTAATACTTATAAAACAGATGGCCATGTAGGAATTTATATTGGTGGCGGTAAATTTATCGGTTCCCAATCTTCTACAGGTGTTGGCATTGCCGATATGACTCGTGGATACTGGAAAAATACATTTAACGGACGAGTTAAACGTGTTATGCACTAAACAAACTTGACATATTGCCTTTGAAAAGTTCTGGCATTCGCCGGAGGCTTATATCAAAAAGTATCTTCATTTTTGAAGATGCTTTTTTTTTGAAGATTTTTTGACTCTTCCCCCCCCCAAAACTTTTAAATTATCTTCATTTAATTTATTATAAGAAGGGAAGCTATCATACTGGAGTGACATATTTTGGATACAAAAAAAGCGTTACCTATCTTATTTGCAGTTATGTTTTTGGTTTACGTCGGGTTTGGAATCATAATTCCTGTTATACCGTTTTATGCAGAAGACCTCGGTGCTTCACCAACGGAACTAGGACTTCTCATGGCGGTCTATTCCTTGATGCAATTCTTATTTGCACCGATGTGGGGAAGAGTTTCCGATCGAATTGGTCGTAAGCCTGTTATTATGGTTGGTATTTTCGGCCTTGCCGTTTCATTTTTTTTAATGGCCTTATCTACAGAGTTATGGATGCTTTTTGCGGCTAGAATCATTGGAGGTTTTCTTTCTGCTGCAAATATGCCAACAGTTATGGCCTATGCTGCCGATATTACGTCGGAGGAAGACCGTGCTAAAGGTATGGGAGTCATTGGTGCATCAATTGGACTAGGGTTTATTTTTGGTCCAGCAATTGGTGGCATTTTTTCAAAAACTGACTTACAGATGCCATTTTACATAGCAGGAATCTTATCCTTACTAACTTTTTTCTTAGTCATGTTAGTTCTCAAGGAATCATTACAAAAAGAGGAACGTCACCAAACAAATCGAAAAAGAACTGGTCTATTAAAAGCGCTTAACGGTCCGGAAAGTGTTCTGTTTTTCCTATCTTTATTTATCACCTTGTCTTTATCAGGGCTCGAGGCAACCTTTGCCTACTTTGCTGCTGAAAAAGCCGGGTTGGGCACAACTGAGCTTGGTTATATTTTTATGATTATGGGGCTGGCTGGAGCGATTGTACAAGGCGGGCTAGTCGGAAGATTGACAAAACGCTTTGGTGAAGGCTTTGTCATCCAAATCGGTATTTTCATATCTGCTTTAGGATTCTTTCTTATTTTATATACGAAGGATTTCCTTACAGCCGCAATTTATTTGACGGTATTTGGAGTCGGAAATGGTGTGATTCGACCAGCTGTTTCAGCTTTATTAACGAAACGTTCCAAAACTGGACATGGAAGTGTCACAGGGCTATTATCTTCCTTCGATTCACTAGGAAGAATTCTTGGACCTGTTTTAGGTGGCTGGCTATACACGTTCTCCCTCGGATTACCTTATATCTCAGGTATCTTCCTGTCAGCCGTCGCATTTGTTTTATTTAAAATTTATTCAGCAAAAACAGCAAAAGCAACAAAAACAAATGTAGGGTAGCAGAGATGCTACCCTTTTCTAATTCTTTCACTCCACTAACCGGATGAAGATCTAATAGGAGCCACAGGAACCGTCCCCGTGGTCCCTGGTCCCTATAAAGCTTCTCCAAGGAATTTTGCTAGTTCGAGCATTCCATATTTTTCGGCTTTGGCCTCGGCGTCGGAATTGTAGTTTGTGTTTGTGTTTACATCGTAGGTGAAGGTTTCACCTGCAGCATTTTTCACAAATTCAATACCCGCTACATCAATTTTAACTGCTTTTAGAAAGGCTTCGTAACGCGCAATCAATTCTGGATCAACATCTTCTGTTATTTCGAACTTAGGACGCACTTCCGCCTCATCCCCTACAGGACAAAACTGATCTCCAATCTGGCAAGCATCTGCTGGGCATAGCTCAAAACCGTCTGATGTATCGACTCTGACAGAATAGATATATTTGCCACCCACAAATTCTGCTCTTGTAATATACGATTCTGGTGATTGGATATACTCCTGAATCAATGTAATTCCATCAATCGGCTCTTCAAACGCAGGGCTGTTCACATATGATTTTAATGCTTCTACTGATTGAAATAATTGCACCCCAAGCCCCTTACCAGCTCGATTATGCTTTGTGATAAAAGGCGTTGTCCCTAACTTTTCAGCTGCTTCTATGATTTGCTCAAGGCCGACCGCACCGATTGTTTTCGGAGTACGAATACCATTTGCTTCAAGTGCTGTGTATTGTTTAATTTTGCTTAACTCAAGACGTAAGGCATTACTGCCATTAAATACAGTACGATTATGAAATTCTAGCCAATCAAGAATCCCACCGGTCAACTCAGGTGCAAATCGGTGATCTCTTGTATGCGAAGAAGCACTCATTCGATTATAAAACACACCCTCAGGTGGAACCGATGTTAAATCAATTAATCCTTTATCAAGATGCCATGCCTCATATGGAAGTTGTAATTCATCTAATCGTTTTGTTAAATGGGCAGTCCACTCATCGTTTTCATGAATAATATATATTTTTTTAGACATTCGAATTCTCCTTAATCCCCATTATTCTTATATGTATTATCTTATTTCATCAAACAATGATGTGCAAACAAAAAGAACCGTAGAAACGGTTCTCACTATGTGCTTTACGCTTATCGGTTATCTACTTTCTCAGGGTAAAGGTCATGGTTCATCAAACGGAACTGTGCCATTTCCTCATATTTCGTACCTGGCTTCCCATAGTTACACCATGGATCAATCGAAATTCCACCACGTGGCGTGAATTTCCCCCATACTTCGATGTAACGAGGATCAAGAAGTTTAATAAGGTCATTCATGATAATGTTCACGCAATCCTCGTGAAAATCGCCATGATTCCGAAAACTAAATAAATATAATTTTAAAGACTTACTTTCAACAATCTTCTTATCTGGGATATATGAAATGTACATTGTTGCAAAGTCCGGCTGGTGCGTAAGTGGGCAAAGACTCGTGAACTCTGGGCAATTGAACTTTACAAAATAATCACGGTCTGTATGTAAATTGTCGACCGCCTCCAAAACTTCTGGTGCATAATCAAAACTATATTGCGTGTTTTGATTCCCAAGTAATGTTAAATCCTTCAATCCTTCTTCATGACTTCTTCCAGACATAAAAAAACCTCCCTGTAAAATGTTGTCCCAACATCTTATAGAGTGATTCACCTTCTACCTATCTATTTTGCAAAAACTAGGATGGATAAAAATACGAAAAAAGCCACGTCCAATATGGACATGGCATAATGTCATGTATCCATAGTTTTTTATAGAGGGTTTTCAGCTATGAACCTCTCCCGATGACATTCGGGTATCCATATCATATCTTATAAGACTCTTTGTAAAACGTCAAGATAAGACATGATCATCTTCTTTGTTAAAAAGTAGCAGTACACGATAACCGTTTCCCTCGTCCTTCATTTTACTCTTCTTGCAGCCTGCTGAATTGGGTCCCAAACCCCATTGTATGGGGGTGCATATGCTAAGTCTAAATCTACTAATTCCTCAATTGTCATGGAGTGAAAAAGGGAAGTTGATAGTACATCTATTCGTTTATCTACACCTCTTTCACCAATGATTTGTCCGCCAAGAAGCTTATGGGTTTCTTTATGATAGACCAATTTCACGGTCATCTTTTTCGCATCTGGATAATAGCCCGCAATGTCTCGCGCCTGAATGGCTACAGAAGCAACCGGTATATTCAACCCTTCCGCTTCCTTTTCAGAAAGTCCAGTTCTTCCAAGAGTTAAATCAAAAAATTTCATAACCGATGTTCCTACAACGCCTTTAAAGGTTTTATGTAAATTAACCATATTTAAGCCCGCAATCTGACCTTGTTTGTTTGCATGAGTACCAAGGGGAATATAATCATCCCGCTCTTTTATTCGATGAAACTGTGTTGCACAGTCTCCAGCAGCAAAAATATCCTTAACATTTGTTTGCATACAGGAATTTACTTGGATTGCTCCCTTCACCCCGGTTACGATTCCAGCTTCCTTACTAAATTCTGTATTTGGTTTAACTCCCACCGCAATTAACACCAAATCTGTTTTGATTTCACCTTTATCTGTTTTTACATACTCAACAAAACTTTCCCCGATAAAACCCTCTACAGTTTCACCAAGCCTAAGCTTGATATTTTGCTTCATTGCTTCATCATGAACAAGGTCTGCAAGTTCTCGATCAAAAATGCCAGCAAGCTGCTCATTTCTATCAATGATAGTTACATTTTTACCTAATTCCACAAAGTTTTCAGCCATTTCAATGCCGATATAACCTCCTCCAATGATGGTTACATCTTTTATATCACGGTATCCTTTGTATAAGTAATCTAAAATTTCTTCGGTATCCGGTATTGTCTTTAAAGTGAATATGCCCTGTAGTGTTTTTCCTTCCCAGTTCGGCACAACTGGACTTGCCCCTGTTGCAATAAGTAACCGATCATAAGCAAGATCAAAGGTTTCTCCAGTGGAATGGTTCACTCCTGTCACAACCTTTTGTGTCGCATCAATGCTTTTCACCTCATGAAAAACTCGAGCATCAATTCCATATTTTTCTTGAAATTCCTTTTGCGTTCTTGCTATCACTTTATTTGTGGACTCAATCTTCCCTCCTATTACATAGGGCAACCCACATTGACCATATGAATAGTTCCCTCCTTTTTCGAGTACCGTAATCGAATGTCCTGTACTATTCCGTACAATCTGCATAGCAGCACTCATTCCCGCTGCATCTCCACCAATAATAATAAAATGCATCTCTATCCCTCCATCCTGTTATTTTCCTTTATTTCGCGACTTTTAAACCAACATCTTATTTGGGACACAGGGACAGGTCCGTTGTCCCAGTATAAAATGGAGGCTCACAGAACCAATCCACAATTCTCAACCCCACATAATCTTTCTCCATGTGTTACAATTAATTGTAACAACGCTTTCAACAAGGAGGAATGAAATTGAATAAAACAAAACAGATTGTTCAAAAATCATTAGATGCCTTAATGAAGGATGATACCTTTATTCCTGAGCTAACGGGGGAAACCCGAGAGCAAGCTTTTACCTCACTCGCCTCAATACTTTCTACTCCGAATCATGTACATAAATCTTTTTTACGAATTCCATTAGAAAATGGTAAAGTCGTTCGCATTCCAGCCTACCGTGTTCAGCATAATAATGCTTTAGGTCCTTACAAAGGGGGAATTCGTTTCCACGAAACCGTTAATGAGGATGAAGTGATTAATCTTGCATCTTTAATGACTTTAAAAAATGCCCTTCATGACGTTCCTTTCGGCGGAGGAAAAGGTGGCCTCGTGGTCAATCCTCGAACACTTTCTGAAAAGGAACTACATTTAATTTGTAAAAAATACGTTCGATACTTTGCAGACAGTCTCGGTCCTGATAAGGATATTCCTGCACCTGACGTGGGTTCAGGGGAGCGTGAGATGGATTGGATGATGGCTGAATATAAAAGTATTCGACCTGGCACGCCCTATCGTGGTAGTTTTACTGGAAAAAGCGTGGTCAACGGTGGCTCATTAGGAAGACGTGAAGCTACAGGAAAAGGAGTATATTTTACCTTCCGTTATCTCTTTCATGATTTTCTTAAAAGCCAAAAAAGATTACTTTCCAAAACCGACAATGTGTTTGCAAAGACGGTTGCTGCATTTGAAAATAAACCATTAAAGCTTGCTGTCCAAGGCTTTGGTAATGTTGGTTCAGTAGCAGCCTTAGAAGCTTATCAATGTTCCAATCTACAAAATAAAATTGTGGCGGTTAGTGACCGAAACATTTCATTGTTCAATGAGGACGGTTTGAACATTCCTTCTCTCGTAAAATTCACTAAGGGTAACAAAGGGGACCTCCCTGTATCTGACGAGGAATTGGCTGTTGCTGGAGTGAAGGCAGATATTCTTGACCGAGAGGCTATTCTTTATCTAGAGGTAGATGCGCTTATTCTCGCAGCCTTGGAGGATCAAATCCATAACGATAATATGGAGAAAATAAAAGCACCGATTATTGTCGAGGGGGCGAATGCACCGATTACAAAGGATGCGGACGATTTCTTGAGTAAAAAAGGTGTGTTTATTATACCCGACATCCTTGCCAATGCGGGCGGAGTTATCGTTTCTTACTTAGAGTGGTTACAAGGGCGTGAAACTCAATTTTATTCCGAGGAAGAAGTGTTTAGTCAGCTATTTAAGAAAATGAAAGAAACATTGGATTCGATTTTACCGGCGTTTTTCGGTGATTCCTTCACTTTAAGACAAAATTGTTATATTCAATCTGTGATGCGATTATCGACAGTTCTATATCGCCAAGGAAAACTGTATTAATGAAAGGTAAAAGCGGCAGCCTGGGCCGCTTTTTATATTGGCTAGTGAAGGGATTTTCAAGTCTCGTTACCTTGCGAATAGTCGTTCATCCGCCTTATGAAAGACTTTCTAAATCTTGTTGTCTCGCTAATGGTCCTTCATCCGCCTTATGAAGGACTCTCTAAATCTTGTTGTCTCGCTAATGGTCCTTCATCCACCTTATGAAGTACACTCCGAACTTCGTTTTCTCACGAACAGTCCTGCTTCCACTTTATGAGGGACTCTCAGAAACTCGTTTTCTCACGAACAGTCCTTCATCCGCCTTATGGATGTCCCCAATCCTCGTTTTCTCGCCAAAAATCCTTAAAGCACTTCTTTTTCCTTTACTCTTTTCTCTAGACTATCCCAAACACCTAACATATACATAACACCCATTGCACGATCATATAGTCCATAACCAGGTCTGCAATGTTTTTCTTCTCCCCACAGATGACGGCCGTGATCTGGACGTGCGAATCCTTTAAATCCAAGGTCATGATAAGCTTTTATCACCTCGTAAATATCAACACTTCCATCTTTGCCACGATGAGATACTTCAATAAAATCTCCATTCTCAAATACTTTAATGTTTCGAATATGAGCAAAATGGATTCGGTCATGGAATTCTCGAATCATGGTAGGTAAATCATTTTCTGGATTAGAACCTAATGAGCCAGTACAAAATGTTAACCCATTATATGGACTATCAACAAGGTCTAGTATTCTTTTAATATTATCCCGACTATGTACAATGCGTGGTAACCCGAAGATTGGCCATGGTGGATCATCTGGGTGGATCGCCATTTTTACATCATGCTCCTCACAAACAGGTATGACCCTTTCTAAGAAATACTTTAAATTCTCAACAAGTTTTTCTTCTGTTACGTCTTCATAGGCAGTAAATAATTCATCTAATTTTTCTAAACGCTCAGGCTCCCATCCAGGCATTGAAAAATTACCATTACCTAGAATTCGTTTTACCATTTCATTCGGATTATCCGTAATAGCCGATTTTTCATAGAAAAAGGCATTTGAACCGTCTGGTAGTTCTTTAAATAAATCTGTTCTCGTCCAATCAAAAACAGGCATGAAGTTATAGCAGATTACTTTAACTCCCACACTAGCAAGTTTTTTAATCGTATCTATATAAATATCAATATATTTATCTCTAGTTGGTAGACCAATTTTTATATCATCGTGAACATTTACACTTTCAACTATTTCTGGGCTAAATCCTTTACTACGGATTTGTTTAACAACTTCTTGAATTCTCTCGATTTCCCACACTTCACCTGCAACTTTATCATGGAGTGACCAAACGATTCCCTCCACACCTGGAATTTGGCGTATATGGTCAAGTGTTATTGAATCGTTCCCCTCTCCATACCATCTCCAAGACATTTTCATCGTACATCAGCTCTCCTCAGTTTGAATGGATTACTCTTGATGATTTCTATTACATCATTTCAAAGCAAGATTCATTTGGAATAAAATATACCGGAATTTCCTGAAACATCTGTTGCAACTTATCCGCTAAATAGCTCATACCAGGTTCTTCACTTTCTGCATGTCCTATAACAAGTAACGCTTTTTCTTTTCCTTGACTAATGGAATCCCTTACATATTCAGGAGTCTCCCATTCAGGTCCTTCTCCGTATATCACTAAGTCAAGATCATGATTTTCAAAGAAAGGAATAGCTGTTGAGCCAGAACCTCTATACCCAACTAATATACCAACTCGCTTAACTTGCTTTTCTGGATTCCCCATAAAGCGTACATATTTTATGTGTAATTTATTCTTCAAATGGTCAGCAACTTCTTTTGCGGTCATTCCAGGTAGGGAGATAATAGTCGCTGCTGGTTGATGCTCCACAACATAATCATCCCAACCAAGATTAGTAACTAAGCCCAACATAATGCCATCAGGCTGATATCTATGCCAATAGTCATGAAAACGAAAAATGGCAATACCGGAGTCCTTGATTAGTTTCTTCTTTTGATCAATGACTTCGTTTTTTCCAAAATCGGTTTGATCCCAATGGCTATAAAATAGGCCTTCATGTGTTATTAGCAGATTTGCTCCCAATTCAATTGCTTTATGAATCGTATTATAAGTGGGCATAAATGAAACAGCGATACCTGTTACTTGTGAACTTGGTAATCCAGATTTTAAGGTATCCACTGTATTCTCTATATGACCTAACGAAGTTGTTAAATGATTGATAATATCTTGAACAGTTACCTCCATACCCCATGTCCTTCCATAAAAAGATTCGGTACCAATGTCTTCATTCCAAAACTAACAATCCTTTTTATTTCGTAATCGAATCATATTCCAAGACATCTTTGGTAAAACTGCGACTAACTTATCACCTTCTAAGTATGATTGACCATTTGAATTCGGTTGAACTTGTTGGTTGTGAAGGCGATTCACAGCTTTCGGATTTTCATTTTCTAATACGATATGTTCAACTAATTCATACTCCGTAAAGGAACGGGTATCTACATCCACAAGTAATGTATGTTCTAAATGACGGTTAATCGCAAAAATAACTAACTCATCTGTTTCCTCGTTATAGACGACAGATTGATCAAGATATGGTACATCCGTAAAATCTTTACTATCATATTTCGGTGATTCCACCATCGAATGAAGGACAGTCCCACGCCCGTATACTGATGTGTAATAATAAGGATAGAAAATAGTTTGCTTCCATACACCGCCACCATTTTCAGTCATGATCGGTGCAATTACATTGATTAGCTGAGCCATGCATGCCATTTTAACCCGGTCCGCATGATTGAGCAGCGTGTTTAACATACTCCCTACTAGTAGAGCATCCTCAAATGTGTAAATGTCCTCTAATAACGGTGGTGCAATGGACCACGGGTCTACCTTTTTATCCTGTGAATTTGAGTGGTACCACACATTCCATTCATCAAAGCTTAACATCATCGTCTTTTTACTTCTCTTTTTAGCTTTGATATAATCACATGTCGCTATTACAGAATGTATAAAATGGTCCATTTCCATTGACTTCGCGAGGAAATTAGCTGTATCGTTTTCCTGGTTTCCAAAGTATTGGTGCAAGGAAATATAATTTGCATATTCATAAGTATGCTCCAATGTTTCTGCTTCCCAATCTGGAAAAGTAGCCATGCCTGAACCCGAACTACCACAGCTTACTAGTTCAATAGAAGGGTCAACTTGTCTCATCGCTTTAGCCGTTTCAGCAGCTAACCGTCCGTATTCATATGCGGTCTTTTGACCGATTTGCCAAGGACCATCCATTTCGTTGCCTAAACACCAAACTTTAATATTGTGAGGATTGTTGTAACCATGCTCTCTTCTTAGGTCACTCCAGTAAGTGCCACTTGGATGATTACAATATTCTACTAGATTGCGAGCCGCATCAATCCCCCGTGTCCCAAGATTAACTGCTAACATAACGTCTGCATTAACCTTTTCGGCCCATTCAACAAATTCGTTCGTTCCCACTTCATTCGTTTCCAGTGACCGCCACGCTAACTCTAAACGGCGTGGGCGTTTTTCTTTAGGACCAACTCCGTCTTCCCAGTTATAAGCCGAAACCATATTACCACCTGGATATCGAATGATTGGTACTTGTAATTCCTTTACTACATCAATAACATCTTGGCGGAACCCATTCTTATCTGCAGTCGGATGGGTTGGTTCGTATAACCCACCATAAACTGCACGCCCTAGTTGCTCTACGAACGATCCATAGATTCGCTTGTCAACCTCTGAAACTTTATAGGACTTATCAATAAACATTTTTGCATGTAAAACTCTATCCATCCTTTCAAACCTCCTATTCAAAACGAAACCAACTAAAATCAAAATTACTTCCGGGTAGAAAAATAAATGTCACAGTTTGGGTATTCGTTATCTTTTTTATTTCAAATATTCGTTCTACATAGTTATCACTTTGCGTAAATTCAATCATTTGGTTACTCTCGATTTCCTTATTGGAGAACCGAATATGAATTGTATTTTTATCAATCGGTGATCGACCACAAATGACTATCTTTGAAGCACCTGTTTTACCAAATTTCAGCCCATCAAACACAAGCGAAACATTATTTCCAATACCTTCTACTGAATTATCTAGGAGTGTAAATGTGTCTCCATAAATTTGATTACATTCTGTAGCAAAATTTTGTTCAAATGCTCGATTTTTTTCTTCGAAGGAAAATCCTTTCAGATGAACCTTTTTATTAAAAACAAAACAGAGCGACGTTATCCCACGAAGAATTTTGGATAGACGGTACGTTTCTTCCTGGTACACATTCCATTTTGATTTCTTTTGGTAAATAACATCAGCTATTAATTCACTACCTTCTTCATCGGGCATACCTTCCCAAATCTGTAATGAATATTCTTCATCTGACAATGTAAAAATTGGAACAGTAATTGTGTCTGCACCAATGTCACCAAAATCGATGTCTCGGAATCCAACCTGGGTTTCTCCGTCTCTACTTGTCGCGATACCTCGTTCATTTCCATTGCTTACTTCACCTTTGCTGTAGTCATAAAGGCCTGCAGAAATAAAACGATAAGGATTTTTATGCACTTTTCCGAGTCCTTCTGCCGTAAATTCCAATTCGGAAATAAGTTTTATCTTATCCGTACCATTTTTACTTGTGCAGCGGACACGAAAAATTCCATCACCTAAAGCCGTCACCGTTGCTTCATGGCCACTTGGTTTAATTTTGGCAATCGTAGATGTGATTCCAGCATCATTTACGACACTCCACTCTACTTCCTGGTACGTCGTATTTTCTGGGTATAATTGAATACGAACCGTCTTTTCTTTATTTCCTACATCGAAGTGTTGTCCAGTCTCGCTTATGATTTCAATTTTTCGTACAGGTACTTCCTCACCATGCCCCATAACGATAGGCAATTCTTTATTGCTCGTGTTTGCGGTGATTCCCATTACGTCTGTTTCCCTTGCTGGCAATGCTTCAAATTGTAATGTTCCCGCCTTCAAACCAGCAGAAGATACTGTCAATTGAATACTTCCAGCTGTTGTTGTCGCAGCTATGATTGCCATTAATTTCCCACTAAACAGCCGTCTACTTGTTCCCTTATAAGAATCATAGTCTGTACTATCACCATTATCTAAACCAACTAATCTTCCTGCTCCTGTTAGCTCAACGTGAACCCGATTTGTTGCGTTTTCCACAAGGTTTCCATCTTCGTCTTCTGTTACAATTTCAACAAAAATTAAATCAGTTCCATTTGCCGTTATGGTTCCTCTGTCTGGTTTCAGTGTGATTTTTTTGGCATCGCCAAATGATTTTTTCCAATCTGTCGCAATCACTTGATCATACTCATCATATGCAATGGCCTTTAGTTCACCTTTGTTATAGGGAACTTTCCAACTACCCACTAAATTCTTTCCGTGTTTATGATCTATTTCATGAGTGCCGATTGTTTTACCATTTAGTTGCAATTCAATTTTCGGTGCATTCGAACAAACACGAACATCAATTACTTGACCTTCATTAAAATCCCAGTATGGAAAAATATGTACCATCGGACTCTGTTTATAATCCGTCCATTCGGCTTGATACATATAATAGGAATCCTTTTTAAAAGTGGCTGTATCAATCTGACCGAAGTATGAGTTTTTCGTATGATAAGGTGTTGGTTCACCAATATAGTCAAAGCCAGTCCAAATAAATTGGCCTAGTGAAAATGGTGTATCGCGATCCGCAATGATACAGGCTTCCGTTGATTTTGCTCCCCAACTTGTTGAACTATTCCCTAGCGAAGAGCATTGTTCATCATCATCAGCCAAAATCGATTGTTCATATGGGAAGTGATAAATCCCTCTACTTTGGACAACCGACCCTGTTTCACTGCCGTATATGATCCAGTCCGGATGCTTCGTATGATGTTCCTCATAATATTTTTCAGCGTAATTATAACCAGCAATCTTCACAATATCTGCACACTTTTGGGCATTTTCCCAAGGCATGTAGTTCGACCCGATTGTGACTTTAGCATTTTCCTTCGGATCATATTTTTTCACTTCTTCCGTGAGCATTTTTGTGATTTCTAGTCCACGTTCATCTGCATGTGTATCATATATTTCATTTCCAATACTCCACATCAATAAGCTCGGATGGTTTCGATCCCGCTTTACCCAACTTTTCACATCAGCCTTTGCCCACTCTTTAAAAAACCTTGCATAATCATAAGTAGTCTTCGGCCGCTCCCACATATCAAAAGCTTCAGATATGATAAGGAAACCCATTTCATCTGCTAAATCCATCCACTCTTTCGCAGGCATATTATGAGCCGTCCGGATTGCATTAACACCCATATCCTTTAAGATTTCAAATCTTCTTCTTAATGCACTTTTATTAAATGCTGCTCCTAATGCACCTAAATCATGATGCTCGCATACACCATTTAATTTCATGTTCTTATCATTCAAAAAGAAACCTTTACTAGGATCTAAAACAATAGAACGAAAGCCGACATTTTGAGTAATTGATTCTAGGATATCTCCAGTCTCTATACTCTTTAACTCCGTTTTCAGTTGGTATAAATTTGGGGCGTCGACACTCCAAAGTAAAGGGTTTGAAATGAGTAAAAGCTGGCTATTGAGTATAATCGGATTGTCCATCTGTGGATCCAGCTGTATTGATTCCACTGCAACCGTTTCACCCTTGTACATAATGGAATGGTTTAAGACAACTGATTCATAAATAGTAGCTTCTGTTTCAACTTCAACGGTCCAATTTTGTCCCACTTGTTTCGTAGATATGTAGATTCCATCTGTAACGATGTGGTTCTTCTCTCTTACTTTTAACCATACATTTCGATAGATACCTGCTCCTGAGTACCACCGACTATTTGGGCTTTGATGGACGACCTTCACGATAATTTCATTTTCACCGGAAATTAATGCGTCTGTTATATCATGTTCAAATGACGAATAACCGTTTTTCCATTCCCCGATTAGTTGTTGATTCACATAAAGTGTGGAGTCCATATAGACGCCATCAAAGGCTAATACTATTCGTTCTTTGTCACGATTCTTATAATGAAATTTTTTACGATACCAGCCAATGCTGTTTTCATACAAATCTAACGTATTATAAATGAGCCAATCATGAGGGATATCAACAGCTTGAAACTGTAAATGACCACAATCAGTTACACCGAGTTCGCTTTTTGCAAATTCCCATCCATCATTAAAAAGGACTTTCTTATTTCTCGCTTCATATAGCATGACGAATATGTTCCTCCCCTATAGGTGAGTAGGCACCTTATTTGGTTCCTAAAGTCTAAACGATTTAAAAAAGGGAACTATATTTCTACGATAGTTCCCTGTTCATTTATAGATATCTATTACTTACTTGGTATGCTCAATAAATTTTTCTATTCTTTTCGTCCGCAATCCCAGATTTTCTATAGAAGTACGTGTTGATAATATCTCGCCATTCTTTTGAATGTTCAGCCTGTTCTTCTAATCGGGCTAGGATATCCTGGTAACGCTCACTGTCTATTTTTCCTTCAAGCTGTTTCCAAGTAGCTACTAATTCAGCGGCTTGTTCAACTCCATCAAAATGAGTGTTATAGATATGTTGAATGACTGTCTCCCCTGACTTCAACTTATGTGTATATGGAACGTGGTGGAAGAATAATAGCAACTCATCTGGGCAAGTCTCTAACGACTCATACATTTCCATATTTTCTTTAAAGTATTGGCTTGTATAACCTGTACCTGATTGAACTGTACGATCAACTCCAATACCTTTCCAATCTGCAAAATGATATGTACCCCATCTGTCATATTCATATCCATCTACATTTGGGCCATAGTGGTGGTTTGGATTTACCATCCAGCCAACACCAAGTGGAGCTGTATAATTTTCATAAATACTCCAAGAGTTTAACAACATGGATGATATTTTTTCGTGAACATCGACATCATGTCCAAATGTTTGAAGAATCCATTCTGTTGTGATTGTTTCAACTGCTAAGTCTGGATTCCAAATGAGACGTCCGTATCCATATAGATTTGCTTGAGCTAATGTATGGCCAGTCCAGTTATAGTCGAGTCCCACATTTACTACAGCTGCAATCCCACTATATTCAAAACCGAATAATGAACCATCGACAATATTTTTAATCTTTGAACCTTTACCTCTAGCGAACGTATCAAATTCTAAAATCTCTTTCCACTGCGGAATGAGGTAGCAAAGATGTCTTTGTTGACCCGTATATTCTTGAGTAATCTGGAATTCTAGCATTTGATTTGTTTTTTCCATCGCTCCAAACAGCGGTGAATTGGCTTCACGAACCTGAAAATCCATTGGTCCATTTTTTATTTGTAAAATTACATTGGACAAAAATTGGCCATCTAATGGCTTGAAATGATCATAAGCCGCTCTAGCTCTATCGGTAGAGCGATCACGCCAGTCTTGTAGGCAGTTATAGACAAAACATCTCCAAATCACAATACCGTTAAATGGCGCTAGTGCTTCTGCTAACATATTTGCTCCGTCAGCATGATTTCTGCCATATGTGAATGGACCAGGACGGTGTTCAGAATCAGCCTTTACAAGGAAACCACCAAAGTCAGGTATATATTTGTAAATAATTTTTGCTTGTTCTTTCCACCAAGTACGGACATTCTCATCTAGTGGATCAGCTGTTTGAATGTCGCTTAATTGAATCGGACTTGCATAATTAACACTTAAGAAGGTTTGAATTCCGTAAGCTCTAAATATACCTGCTACATTTGCAACTTCATCTAAATACGTCTCTGTAATTAAGTTCGTCTCTACTTCATGAACGTTTACATTATTAAGAGTAATGGCATTTATCCCTACAGAAGCTAGCATTCTAGCATAGTCCTTTATTCTCTTACTATCTGAAGTTATTTTATTTTCATTGTAAAAAATGGATTTACCAGCATATCCTCTTTCAATACTTCCGTCGATATTGTCCCAATGGTTAATCATTCTTAATTGATTTTTGGGATTTTCAACAATTGATAGTTGACTAATATCCCCATGACACTGCAATTCTCTTAATAGGTGAAAAGCAGCATACAGCAAACCTTTGTCAGTTTTAGCAGTCAACAGTAGTCTTGAAATTCCATTTTGGGTAAATGCCTTTAGGATATAACCATCTTGTCTTACATTTGCTAGTTCAACCTCTGATAGGTCAAAATGAGAATCATTTACGTAATCAATCGTTCCTAAAATGATTCCGCTATCGCTGATATTTTCTGTTACTTGCAGTTCTTTACCTAACATAGAATGAATCCCTTGTTTAAGCTCAGTAACTGCTGTATCAATTACTTCCGAACGATTCATAACTGTTACATGAGAACAAAACGGGAGATATTTATTCTTTACTTCACTTTCTGATATCTCTTCAAATTTAAGCCAACTAGCGTAACTTTTACTATGCTTTTCTGCAAGAATACTCGCTGTCGTTTCTAACTTCGTCAATCAAAACTCCTCCAAACTGTTAATAGATCTATGCTTTCTCTAAAAATATAGTTGATTTTAACTACTCGGATTTAGTAAAGTTTGTTTGCACATCCTCCACTAAATCTTTGCTATTGAGCAAAATTAAATAAAAAATGAGGATGGCGAAGAATAAGATTAGGAAATTATTTGTTAGTGAAATGATAAATAACGAAATAAAAATAATCCCGATATTTCCTAATGTAATCTTTAATTTTCGTATGATATAGTATGCAGATAATCTATATAAATCTCTCAATCTAAAGGCAAAGTTCAGGTTTATGATGAATGCATTAAGTACCATAAGAGAAATTAAGCCAGATGCCAACAAGAAGAAAATGGACAAGACAGTAGAAAAACTAGATTCACTTACAATAAAATATTGAAGGTCTACAAAAAAAACAAACAGTAAAACTAATGATGGTATCCATAGTTTCATTGAATCTTTAAAGTTTTTCTTATAACCCGTAAAAAAATCCTTTGTTGGAGAGAGGTCCTTATCTTTTAGCATTTTATCTAAACAATAGAAAAGAGCTGATATAGAAGGTCCTGTCGGAATTAATGCTAAAAAATATAAAGGGATATTTGAAAAATCTCGCTCTAAAGTCATAAAAAATAGTAGAAAAACGACATTCGTCAAAACAAAATATAGATTTAGCATGAATAACCAATATATGTGATTACCTAACGTAAATACGATTCCTTCTCCATAGACCCTTTTTGTGTTCATGATTCGTAAACCTCATTTCATATTTAAATCTGCGGCTGTCAACTTATGAAAATTGGCTGTGAAAAAATGCTTCCTCACAGCCAACTTTTAAAATTTCAATTAAAACCTTACGTAAAAAGCTTATTTATTATTCTCTTTATATTCTTCATACGCACCGTTTACAATTTCAAGGAATTTATCCATACCTTTTGATTTAAGTTCAGCAACATATGCATCCCATTCAGAAAGGTCACGGTCACCTAAGATAAATTGTAACGTACTTGTTTTCGCAAAGTCATTTAACGGTGTGCTTACTAATGTTAATTGTTCGCTTTGCATTTGATCCATTGGATATGGAGGTGCTGGATCAACAACTGTTTTTGTAGAAAGAATCATATCCTGGAATTTAACTTCTTCTTCATTCATCATAGAATGTAATAATTCTGTTGTACCACCGTATGAAAATACTCCACCGGAGAATCCGTTTTCAACACGAAGGTCTTTCGTGCCAGTTGGGTTAAGACCTAAATAGTTCCAAGGATCTAACAGGGTACGTTTACCGCTATCATCTTTTGTAAAGTGTTCGTCTTCAACACCCCATTTAGTTAACTCTTGTCCTTCATCACTATAATAGAGCCAGTCAATAAATTGCATCATAGCTTTAAAGTTCGGATCATCTTTTGCTTTCGAAGAGAACATAATACCATTTTCAAGTTTTGTACCGTTTAATTTATGTCCTGCTGGACCACCTGGTACATTAATTTTTACAATTTCGTAATTTCCTTTACCTAAAGTTTCATCCATAACTCCTCGTACTCTTACAAGTTCTTGGAAGTTAGTAGCCATTACGAAAGATTCACCATTTACAAATTTTGATTCTGCTTGATCGTCTTCTTGAGTGAAGCTTTCTCTATCAAGTAAACCTTCTTCAACCAATGAGTGGAAATATGTTAACATCTCTTTGTATTCATCAGTAGCAGGAGCAAATACAAACTCTTCATTTTCTCTATCGAAATAAGCTCCATTACCTAGTCCCCAACCACCAATTGTGCCGAAAGAGCCTGAAGCAAAGTTAAGTGTAGAATCAAATTTCCATCTGTCAGAATAAGGAGTCTTGTCAGGATAAATTTCTTTTAGTTTTACTAATGCATCATGTAATTCATCCCAAGTTGTAGGTAGCTCAATATTATTTTCATCAAAAATATCTTTTCTCACCATTAACGTATAATCTTGCCAAACGTTTTCGTGTAATCCAGGTAAAACATAGAACTTACCGTCTTTTTGTCGTAATCCATCAAGATAGCCTTCTAATTCCCACTTTTCTACTTTATCTTTAAAGTTAGGCATCCAGTCAATATAGTCACTTACAGGAAGAATTGCACCTGAAGAAACGAAAGGACCTTCTTGGCCAGGATATGTTTTAGGAATGATAAGTGGAGCATCACCAGAACTAATTAATAAACTTCTCTTTTGTTCATAGTCACTCATAGGTACAATTGTCATATCTAATGATACGTTTGTTCTATCAGTGATTTCTTTTAATAATGTCCAGTCAGCTTTATATGGATAAACTGGTTGATCACTAAATAGCATAGAGAATGTTAATGGTTCATTTGCTTTGAAAGTAACATCAACATCATAATCTGCCATTGCTGCTGAATCTTCAATCTTGGATAAATCTTCTTCTTTACTTGCTTCATCACTGCCTTTACAGCCAGCGAGAATAGTGCCAATCATTGTAATAACAGCAACTAGAAGAAAAAGCTTTTTAAAACTTTTACTCATCTTTCTTCCCCCTAAGAGTTTTTTTATATGATGAACTTTGTTAAAAGTAGCATCCAATTATTGTTTTACAGACCCTAACATTATTCCGTGTACGAAATATTTTTGTAAGAATGGATAAACCATAATAATTGGTAAAACAGTTAATACCATCGTAACGGATTTAATGTTCGCTGAAATTTGAGATAGGTCATCTGCACTTGTTGCACCAGAGTTAAGGCTGCCGGTTGCAGCAGAAATTAAGTTTCTCAAATAAATAGTTACCGGGAAAAGTTCTTTTTTATCTAAGTAAAGGAAAGCACTAAACCAAGAGTTCCAGTTTCCTACTGCATAAAATAGAACCATAGTTGCTAATATTGGTTTGGAAAGCGGCAAGATGATTCTAAACATCGTTCCGTATGTGCTACATCCGTCAATAGATGCTGCCTCTTCCAATTCAATCGGCATATTTTCAAAGAAAGATTTCATAATTAACATATTGAAAACACTGATTGCACCTGGGATAACAATTGCCCACATGGTGTTTGTAAATCCTAAGTTGTTAATAAGGATATAGTTTGGAATTAATCCACCGTTAAAGAACATCGTAAATACGGCAAATTTAATAAAAAAGTTTCTTCCTGCTAAACGTTTTTTAGATAACGCATAGGCAAACATCGTTGTCATCACAATATTGATTGTTGTTCCAACTACTGTATAAATGATGGTGTTTTTATAATTCGTCCAAAACATTGCATCAGCCATAACCGTCTTATACGTATCGATATTGAATCCTTTTGGTAATAGACTAACTTGTCCACTACGAATGGCTGCTTCACTACTGAATGATTGAGCAATGATATTTACAAAAGGAAAGAGCGTTAGAAAAACAATAAATAGTAAGATTACTATATTAAATACCTTGAATACTTTATAAGAAGCTGATTCTTTCATGAGATCCCTTCCTTTACCATAAGCTTGTTTCTGTTAGCTTTTTCGAAATAAAGTTTGCTGATAAAACTAACGTCAACCCAATTATTGATTCGAATAGACCAATTGCTGTTGCATAACTGAAGTTACTAGACTCTAAACCTATTCTGTAAAGGTAAGTTGAAATTACATCAGATGTTTCATAGTTTAATGGATTATAAATCAATAAGATTTTCTCAAATCCAACTGCTAACAATGATCCTAGGTTTAAGATTAATAGTGTTACAATCGTTGGCATGATACCAGGTATCGTAATATGAATCGTTTGTTTCCACCTGCTAGCTCCATCCATTTTTGCTGCCTCATAAAGACTTTCATCAATATTTGTTAAAGCTGCTAGATAAAGGATAGCCCCCCAACCTAAGCCTTGCCATAACTCAGAAATGACATAAACAGGTCTGAACCAGTCTGGATCTTGCATGAAGAATATGGGTTCACCCGTGAAATACTTAACAATTGCATTAATCGGACCTGCACTTGACGTTAATTCAAGGATCATTCCTGCCACAATTACAATTGAGAAAAAGTGTGGTAAATAAGATGCTGTCTGTACAAACTTCTTAAACTTTTGACTTCTTAATTCATTTAATAAAAGTGCAAATATAATTGGTGCCGGGAATGTAATTAATAATGTCAAAGCACTTAATGCTAACGTGTTACCGAACACTTCCCAAAATTTCGGATCGTTGATGAACATGTTTATGTAATAAAACCCAACCCATTGTTCACCCCAAATACTTCCTCCTGGAACGAATCTTCGGAACGCAATAATGTTGCCTAACATAGGGCCATATTTAAAAATTAGTAAATAAATTACAGGAAGGATTAACAAGGAATATAATTGCCAATCTTTCCCTAATGTTTTAAGCATACGCTTCCAAACACTTGGGGTTTGGATTTCTATCATTGACTGATTCGTATTGGTACTATGAACAACCTCTTTCATAACTTGCCCTCCCTTTTGATGAGTCTAATTCTCTAAAAAAGATATATATCAATTTTCAACCTATTTACTATCTACAAATAGTTAGTCCGATGAACAAACTATCTTTATAGTTGAATTGTACCATCGGTTCAGGTATTTGTAAACGGTTTCAGGTACATTTTTCGCCAAATTTTTTGAAAATAAATACAATCACTAAACAAACTAAATGTTACGACATTGAATAACGTGAATATTCCTGTTTTCCCCTGGCTTTCTTCACTAAATCACTAAACATTTTTGCTCGTTCTACTAAACTTTCAAAATACGTATCATCCATTTTTACTTTCGTATTCACTAACGTACTACCTACACCTACAGCTACTGCTCCTGCTTCAATATAACTTTCGACATTGGATAAACTAATACCACCGGTAGGCATTAAAGGAATATGTGGTAATGGACCGTGAACATCTTTTAAATATCCCGGACCTACTAAATTGGCAGGAAATACTTTAATTAAATCAGCTCCATGTTCATACCCTGTTAAAATTTCTGTTGGTGTTAATGCTCCTGGAACACTAATAACCCCATATCGTTTTGTCATTTTTATCGTTTCAGGATTAATTGTAGGTGAGAATACAAACTTGGCACCATGCATAATTGCTGTTCTAGCTGTTTCTGGGTCAAGAACAGTTCCTGCACCAGCAATTACTTTATCGCCTAGTTCGACCGCTACCTTTTCAATCAATTTAAGTGCCCCTGGAGTTTCAGCAGTAATCTCAATCCCTTTCACTCCACCCTTACTAAGAGCTTCAGCAATCGGAACAATTGTATCTTCTTTGGCGCCACGAATAACTGCTACAACACCGCTATTTAACATTTGCTCTACTATTGTCATTATCCTCACCTCGTTGAAATGCCTTCTCGATTTTTTATCTTAATACATCAGTTGTTGCGCCACTATTCAAGAATTGCTTTAACTCCCATTGCGAAGGTAGACCTTCAAAATCCCCAGGTATTTGAACAACGTGAGCACCTACTGCATTCCCTATTTCTACTGACTTCTCAACAGTAAAACCACTTAAAAGACCTGAAATAAACCCTGCAGCAAAACCATCTCCTGCTCCAACAGGATCAATGACTTCGTCTACTTCAAAACCTGGAATAAGCTCATAACAATCCTCTTTAAAAACATAAGCTCCTTTTTTACCGTCCTTCATAATGACCAGTTTTGGGCCAGTCTCCAGGAACCGCTTTCCTATTTTTACATAATCAGTCTCGCCAAACATAAATGTTCCCTCTTCTAATCCTGGGAGCACAATATCTGCTAAAGTGGTTAATTCGACCAATACCTCCCTGGCTTTTTCTTCAGACCATAATTTTTTCCTTACATTTGGATCAAAGATGACTTGAACTCCATTCTCTTTTGCAATAGAAATAGCTCTTTTAACAGTTTGATAGCATGAATCACTTAATGCAGGTGTAATCCCAGTTATATGAAGAAACTTTGCCTGTTTAATATAATCCGGATCTAAATCTCGTGGTGTAAGATGACTAGCAGCAGACCCGTTTCGATAATATTGAACAGTGACATTATGACCACTTTTCACTTCTTTAAAATACAGTCCGGTCGGGGCATGAGAATCCGTTTTGACTTGACTTACATCAACCCCCTCCCCTCGAATAAAGGAAATCATTCCTTTCCCAAACTCATCATTCCCCACTTTGCTGATCCAACCAACTTTATGTCCCAGTCGTGCTAATCCAATCGCAACATTGGATTCAGCACCACCATAACGTTTAATAAAGCTTTCAGCATATCTCATAAGTGGAGATGATTGCGGGGTAAACATCACCATCGTTTCACCAATCGTAACAACATCCATACATTTCACTTCCTTTGATGAGGTTGTGTCATTCGTTTTTAAACACCAGAATAGGCCATGAAGCCGCCATCAACTGGAATCGTCACACCTGTTACGAAGCCACTCATTTCATCATTGACAAGCCAAAGTAAAGTTCCAAGTAAGTCTTCAGGTTCTCCTAATCTTCTCATTGGAGTATGTGACAAAATTTTTGACATTCTTTCAGTTGGCGACCCATCTTGATTTGTTAATAGATTACGATTTTGATCAGTTAAAAAGAATCCTGGTGCAATTGCATTTACCCTAATACCAGCCTCGGCAAAATGAACAGCTAACCATTGAGTGAAGTTTTCAATGGCTGCCTTTGCTGCGCTATAGGCAGGTACTTTTGTCATTGGACTTGGTGCACTCATGGAAGAAATATTGATAATCGTTGCATTTTTTCCTACCATTTTTTTCGCGAAAATTTGAGTAGGTATAAAAGTACCGATAAAGTTCAAATTAAATACATGCTCGAAACCACCAGGTGTTAAATCAAAGAAGGATTGGATATCCTGATTAACCAGGTCAGCCGTTTTGAAAATCTCATTCGTGGTAGAAGCCTGTGGATGATTTCCCCCAGCACCATTAATTAAAAGATCACAATCTCCTAATTCGCGTGAAACAATTTCTTCTGCACGCTTAACGTCTTCAATCTTTAATACGTCACATGAAATAGCAATTGCCACTCCACCTGATTTACGAATTTCATTCGCTACCTCTTCACCTTTTTCTTTCCCTCTATTTATGATTGCGATTTTCATTCCTTGTCTAGCTAATTCCTTCGCCATACTGCTACATAGCACACCAGAACCACCCGTAATGACGGCTACTTTTCCATTTAAATTTGGTTGTAACGTCAACATCATGAACTACCTCCTGTTTGAAAATTGATTTCTAGTTGTAAATTGCATGTAACCAATTGTGAATCCACGCCCGGTATAACAATTTGGACTCCCACATATTAATGAAATATGCACCCAAGTTGTTTAAAATTGAATGACCTTCCAGAACGAATCTTTTGGTTTGTGATTTTCATCAAATAAAAATGGCCAATTTTTTCTTCCTGCTACCGGAAAATTATCTAACCATGTATAATCATCTGCAGCTCCCCAAAATGTAACAGCCGTAATAACTTCCTTATACTCTCTTAATAACTGGAATAAACGATCATAACGATCTGCTTGTTGTTCTAAAATTTCTGCAGTTGGGGATAATAAATCAGTGCGTCGATTCTCAAATGTAAAGGCCGAAATGTCTAGTTCAGTTAGTTGCAATTTCAAGCCTAAAGATGCATACTTTTCAATCGCTGCACGAATTTCATCTGTACTAGGTTGTGTTAAATTCCAGTGAGCTTGAAGCCCTATTCCATGGATTGGTATTCCCTTTTCTATAAGTGACTTAACAAGGGTATAGATTTTCTCTCTTTTTTCTGGATTGGATTCATTGTAGTCATTGTAGAAAAGGAGTGCGTTTGGATCTGCCTCATGAGCATACTCGAAAGCCCTTTCAATGAATTCAGGACCAATAATATCTAGCCATTTAGATTTCCTTAATAACTCAGGCCCCTCATCATTGATAACTTCATTTACGACATCCCAGCAGTAAATATCCTTTTTATATCTAGTAACAACTGTATGAATATGGTCCCTCATTCTCTTTAATACCGTATATTTGTCTGCAACTTGACCATCTTTGTCTTCAAAGAACCAATTGGGTGTTTGATTATGCCAAACTAAAGTATGTCCGCGTAAATTCTTCTCATTTTCTCTAGCAAAAGTTACAATCTGATCAGCACTCTCAAACGTGTATAAACCCTCTTCTGGCTGAAGTAGTTCTGGTTTCATCTCATTTTCTGCTGTAAAACTATTAAACTGACTACATAATAAGTTCTTTTGAGTATGAATCGTTTTCACGTTTACTGCAGCACCAATATCAAAGTATGGTTCATACTTCTTATACAATGAAGGAATCTCAACTTGTTTTGTCAATCTTATCTCCTCCTTAGATGAATGATTTTAACTTAGGTAATTAATCTGATATAGGTAAATGGCGGATATCCCAACTTACATTCTGGAATGAACATACTAAAAACACACTTAATATTGTTAACTAGCATTGGAGAAATAAAATGTTCCCTACATAGTTCATCCATTTAACAAACTAAGAGGTGCTTATTTAACACAATTTCCTCGTTTTTTCTGATTGATTCATAAATTGCATCTATAACTTTCATATTTTTACTACTATTTCGAAGTGTATATTCAGGAGCCGTACGATTGATGACACAGTTAGAAAAATATTCAATCTGATTCAAATATTGATCTCCTATTATCCTCTCTGTTCTTACCTCATCGCCTTTCTCAATAATTAAAAGGCCTTCGCCATTTTCTGTGTCAGGTCTGAAAGCACGTGGTACTTTTAAAACCCCTTCAGAGCCAACAATTTCATATTCATTCCGAAATGTCATATTAAATCCGCAATCAAATAGTGCATCGACATTATTATTTAATTTCATATGTACAATAGCACTAACATCTACCCCTGATTTTGAGTCAATCTCAGCAAAAGTTTGAACTGAAACTGGTTCCGCGTTTAACATCGTTCGAATTGAATGTATACAGTAACACCCAATATCATAAATAGCTCCTCCACCCATACCTTTTTTCATTCTGATATTTGTTTTTCGGTCTGTCATGTTATAGGTGAAGCTTGCTCTCATTAATTTAATCGTACCTAGCTCACCATTTTTCAGGATATCTTTGACTCTTTTATGCTGTTGGTGGAATTGATACATGAAAGCTTCCATAAAAAATACCTTATTCTTTGAACAACTTTTCTCGATTTCTTCAACTTCTTTAACATTTAACGCAATAGGTTTTTCACATAAAATGTGTTTCCCTGCTTTCGCTGCAAGAATAGCCCACTTTTTGTGTATGTGATTAGGGAGGGGGATATATACCGCATCGATTTCTGGATCAGCTAATAAATCCTCATAGCGATTATAAAATTTTGGAATCTCATATTCTCTCGCTATATTTTGTGCCATTTCCTCACTACGACTTGCAATTGCTAATACAGTAGCATTACTCGCACGATTAATTGCAGGTATAATTTGGGTCAGTGCAATATTGGCTGTACTCATAATGCCCCACTTCACTGCCTTCATCTCTGTTCCTCCTCTTGAATTTTTGCTGGTTTCCAGTAAAGATTTGCTACTCTTTTGTAGTAAATTGGTGACAAAACAGATATGAAAGCACTTACTAATTTAAGAATAGCAAAACAATTTTACTTTGTATATAGATTAAACAAAGATTAACTTATGGATTTTCGAAGATTAATCAACTATTCTATCCTTTATTCAACCGTATAACCAAATCCAAGAATGGTAAACTTCTTATCCTTATCCTCGTTAACCATTTTAATTTCGATTGTATAATCCTTACATTGTGCTTCATTTAGTAAGATGACCGCATTACAATGCGTCCAATTGTTTTTATGTGGATCAAATGTTCTAGCATATTCACCATTGATATACACATTCGCCTTCCCAAACTCACTATCTCCTGAATCTTTAAAAATAAGTAGGAGGCTTTTACATCGAATTGTCATTTTAAAGCTCACATTCTCAGAACCGACTGGTTTCATCCAGTTATATGGTAACTGCGGCCTACCTGAAGGATGATTATCCATTTCTACCATTTGTAAATCAGTATCGTACTCAGTAAAACTACCTTCCTCAATAACAACACCCTTATCCCCGTCTCTTCGATCTAATAAGCGGACATTTTTAAACGAGTTGCCAATGATTGGTTCTTTCAACAGTTGTATATCTTCAAAATCTCTTGCTGTTTGATCAACTTGTTCGATTAGATTCATAAGACAATCAGCCATGATTGTATGTCCATCGTTTGTTGGATGATATATATCATAGAAGAACTGTCTTTTAGAAATGATATTGCCCTCGTTTTTAGATTGGTTGAATTGGTTGACTACGGCATCCTTAACACTTACCATCGGTAAATGATAATGATACCCTACCGGAGCTAGTCTATCCTGCAAATTCCAGTCGTTTGGGAATACACTAAACAATAAGATAACAGCTGGATTATTCGTAGCAGCTAAGCTTTTTAAAACTAAACTCTCAAAACAATCTCCTTTTGTCTCATCTCCTGCATCATTGACAGCAAATTCAATAATCACAATATCCGGCTTTACCTTACCATCTCGTAAAATATCTCTTTCATAGCGAATCATTCCGAATTGCGATGGGGTACCACCAACACCCGCTTTTATAAAATGTACATTTTCTCCGTCGCCTTTAGCAAATTTCTCTTTAAATTGCACATAGGTTTTGTACGCATAACAATTCGAATGAATAGGCTTTGCTCCGGCACCTTGTGTAATTGAGCCTCCAATAAATGCAATTGTTACATCGTCTCCACGTTTTGCTTTTTCTATAGCATTCTTCAGCCTAAGTGTATTCCCTTTACTTACTAAAGATTTTGCAATCATCTCTTTATACATAGTTGATCCATAGTTAACAGGATCCTCAGGACTAAATTCAGGCACCTCATACCCGTCATTCAAGTAAAACTTTATTGTTACTTCAGCCATTTCACCTTCTTTTTCAAATTCAAAGGCAAACTTGCCTGGTACATCATCATCTTCCAGCCACTTATACTCAGATAAGACAATAATGTGTTCGGCCCCATCCATCGGAATTTCTTTTGTAAGAACAGTACCTGTCTCGTACATCACCGTTTTACCCCAATTTTGAAAAACAAAGTGTATCGTATCTGAGCTAACATTGACAGGTTTCACAGTAATTCCAACACTATGAACCAATTGATGAAACCCTTCACAAGTTTCAAGATGCTCTAAAATATCCTCATTGGTAATGCCTCCTGCCAAACGAGCCTTATTTTTTAATTGTTCGCCCGCTAAATAAAGCTCTTGTGAAGGTCTGCCCCCTTTTCTAGCAGTTGCTTCGATTATCGTTTCAAACGCGATATAAAAACCACTCCGTCTCTCAATTGGGTCCTTCGGAGCTGTTGGTCCACTTAACGTTTCATTGATTTCGTTTACGTTTGACATTAATGGTGTTGGCCCCTTTCTCTCTAACAACTCTGAGGTAAATTTTTTGAGTTACGAGAGAAATCTATATTCTCCCGCATATCATACAGTATTTAGTAGAGCTGAAAATCAAACTGATGGTTTCTTGATTTTCCACTATATTGGAGAGTTGCTTTTAATGTAAATACTCCTTTTGGTTTGGTCTTGAACCCTACATTAAACATTTCTTTTCCGTTATTTTCTGCTATACCTGGTAGTATAACTGAACCTATCTCTATTCCCGCTTCATTGAACAATGAAAGTTCCATTGAGAACTTGTGAGAGTACTGATCCCGATTATATAAACCGACTTGTAAAATTACCCCATTTCCAGCTTCTACGTCTTTCCGTAATGTTGGAGCTATTTTTAGATAATCTTTGTCGATTAACTTTAGTTCAACATCTATATTCTCACGGTCTATATGGAATTGGTGGGTTCCTGCAGGTAACCATAGTTGATTTTTGGTTTCAGTAATCTCATGATCTTTCCACGTACCATTGAGATGAACACTTATAACCGCATTACTTGACCCACTTAATTGAATCTCGTAAATGCCGCTATCTTCGACGAACATCTTCCTTTCTTCATTAGCCCCAACCTTTGTTATCGTACCAGGAATCATAAATGAATCATGATCTATAGGGTATCGTTCTTCGGCAGCTTTTCCCTTATAAAAGCTTTCAGGTGGCCCTAAATAACTTGGCTTAACCCCACCTGTATTAACGACAATTTTTTGCAACGCAACAATTGGATCAACCATCCAAACTTTTAGAGTGTGATATCCCTTCTCTTTAAGTTGATGGTTCGATTTCACTTCGCGAATATTAAAAATGACACTTTTCGCCCAATCTTCATAATGGAAGCCACCATTTTCACTATATTTAACGGCATCTATCATTTGAATTGGTTGATCGTCAAAGGAAATACCGATTCGAGCACCTTTTCCTTCCATGAAGTTCAATGTTGGTGCCACTAACAAATTCACTTCCACATCACCTGGGTTTGAAAGAAACATTTTATACTCTAGACATGGTGAATGTTCGAAATTTGTTGTTATGCTTTCAGCTGTTACTGGGAAGATTGCCATAGACGATAATGTTCTACCATGCCCTGGTATGCATTCCCAACTCGCATCTCTCGTATCTTTTTTATTTGTGTAATGTTCTGCCTCAATAGAAACATAGCCGTCTATTTCAATAAAACCTTCTAATGAATCTCGTGTAGGTTTTGCAGGATTATATACAGAAACAGGGACTGTAAACACGGACCCTTCCGATCCTGTTATCTTTAATTCCCCACTAACTGATTCCCCAACAGGTACATGTTCCCAATCTATTTCAACCACAATTTTTTTCTCAGTTATTATGAGGCCTTGGCTAGATGGAACATGAAGCCACGGATTATTTGCCTTGATTGAATACGTAAATGGTTGTAATCCTTTATTATAGATGTCGATGGTGGCATGACGTTTTGTATAGCAGTCATATTTCAATCCACCATTATCAAAAACACCCATTTCCGCGCTATCCTTTGGCTCAACCCGAGCAACTTCCGGCATTGTATTGTTTTCTGGTTGTTGCCAATACGTGTATCCAATATGAGTTTGATCCATCATATGGTTCCATTTACCGAGAGAGGTTCTCTTATTATAGTCAAATGAAAACTGGCTATCTTCTTCAAATAAATGTTCTACTTCTCTAGCTGCAATATTTGCAGAAACCCTACCTTGTTTTGCTAAAAGCTTACTTTTTTCTGCTTTTAAATAAAGCTCTGTTACAATTTTGGATGCCTTAGCCGGATATAACACGATTTGGAAGAATGAATCTTTTAATTCCTCTGGAAGCTCCCCATAAATGGATTCTGCCAGATTCGTTATCTCATAAAACTCTGCCAACACTTTTTCAGCTTCGTCATAATTCTCCCAACTATAAATTGGAACATCGACTAATTGTTCTGGTTTAATTCGTCCATTAAATTTAGAATATTGGGTGATAATATAAGCAATATCTTCTGCATATTCAGGACCAAATTGGCGTTTGGCCCAAGCTACACTGTATTCCCAGCTATTATCTTTGGTAAATTCATTGATATTCCAGGCCATGCGCAAGAAGTATTCCAATTGAAATTCCATTGGTTTTAAGTCCCCAACATTTAGAATCCAAATTCGATCCGTACCATATTCATAGGCCTTATGCATCTGTTCCCATATTTTTGTGATAGGTACAGTATTTATCCATTTATATGATCTAGGTCCCCCTACATAATCGACATGATAGTAAATGCCTGCCCCACCTGCTCTTTCTCTTTCTTCTTCGGTCGGGAGCCTTCTGATATTTCCGAAGTTGTCATCACCCCAAAGTAAAGTGATATCATCAGGTACTCGCATGCCATGTTCATAGTAATCTTGAACCTCTTTGTACAATGCCCATAGTTGTGGAACCTTTGTGACATCGGAATCTACATAGGTTGCAATCATTTCTCGTTGATCTGTGATGATTTTTTCCAGAAGTTGAATTTTTTCTTCAAATGTTAACTCCCCACCCATTTCTTCATCACCATCACCTCGCATGCCGAGTGTAATGATATTTTCATAGTCTTTACTTCTTCTGACACCTTCTTCCCAAAAGTTGTAAAGAACTTCTTCATTAAGGGAGTAATCCCAAGGACCATTACGGTGCTTCTTCCAATCACCATGTGGGCGCATCATTGGCTCATGGTGAGATGTTCCCATTACAACTCCATAATAGTCTGCAATAACTGCATTTTGTTCATCATCTTCATAAAAAGTGTTGTCCCACATCGCTGGCCATAAATAATTTGCTTTTAATCGTAAGGTCAATTCGAAAATTTTCTCATAAAATTTATGTGTGAAATCGGGATAATTTGAACGAACCCAGGACATTAAGGATGGACCTTCATCATTAAGGAATATCCCGCGATATTTAACAGATGGCTCGCCTTGTTTATAGATTCCCTCTTTAACTAGTAAATCATCTCGGTGCTTAACTGGCATATCTCCCCACCAATACCAAGGTGAAACCCCAATCTTCTCGGAAATATCATAAATACCAAAAATGGTGCCCCGTTTGTCACTTCCCGCTATAACTAAAGCCTGTTCCACATTCGGAAGAGGCTGTTGAACGGTTTGAATCACAAAGGATTCCCATTTACCCTTAACTTCCGCTACATCTAGTTTTCCATCAGAAATTAATTGGTCAATCACGTTACTTTTACCAATGGTACCAATAATGATAGCTTCCTCTTCAGCAATCCATTCATGAACAATTTTTGGTTTGATAGCTGACACTTTATGTATATCATTTTGCAAATCCTTGACTGCCCTTACTACACTTTGGTAGTCCTCTTGTTCCACAAGAATAGTGGCAGCTTTATTGTTATGAACCAATTTAAAATCACCATCATGATAGTCATTGACGATATAATTTTCCCAAAACATCCGCACACCTCCGTATAAATTCAGAAGAGCCTTACTTTTTATTAAAAAATGCCCAAAAACTAGTCTTGGGCACTCCTATTTTTATTCTACTAATAGAGATAATCTCTTATTTTTCTTTGTAAATAAAGTAATCAAAGTCGGCAGGTTTACGTTGACCAGATGTGTCTTGACATTGCATTCCGACAAATGCACCTGTAAAGAAGCCTCCACCTTGAATGTAATCATCGGATAATTTATAAGAATAGAATGTAACTGGAATTTGTGACCAGTTTTCACCATCAAATGAGTAAGAGTAATGGTAAACATCAGTATCCACGTCAACTCTCATGAAAATGTACTCTACATCTTCTGGAATCACAATCTCTTTTCCTCTTAATGGTTGACCAAATGTGAAGTTATCACATGTCATTAATTCGACTATTCTTCCTTTTTCCTCATGCCAAGAAATCTGTAAAGAAGTCCAATTCTGAGTATTATAGTAGTTAACTAATCCTGCAGATTGTTGGAAGGTATCAGGATTAAAAGCAACTTTTGTTTCCGCCGTAAAATTGAAATGCTGCCAGCGTCTTGCTACAAATGCTTGAGTGAATTTAGATGTTAATGACTCTCTACCATAAATTCGTAAATGACCTGGATTATCCTTTAAAGAGACGATGTCTTCACCCAATGGAATTCGCAATGTTTGGAAGTTAAGATTCAAGTTTTGAGAATCAAAATCATCTTTTTCTGGATAATCTCTTTCCCATTTCACTTCTTCTACATTTGGCCCATCGATTTCTACTGAAGGTTGATTTCCACCAACTACATATGGCCAATCGTTGCGCCACTCTAATCGTTGGATAGCAGTTTCTCTTCCTAATGGGCAATAGCCACGCGGATCAAGTAATGGCTCACCTTCTCTGGGTAGTGGTCTACCGGTTAAGTGGACTAAGAACCATTCATCTGTATGTGTTTGAACAATAGATGAGTGACCTGCCTTTTGCAGTGGATTTCTTGGATATGGGAATGAAGTAATTAAAGGGTTTTCCGGATGTACTTCATATGGTCCCCATAAATCTTTCGAACGAGCTATCGTTGACTGATGGTCATATTTTGTACCACCTTCTGCAGTTAAGAGGTAGTAGTATCCATTTATTTTATAAAGATGAGGCGCTTCCGTTAACTTAACATCTGTGCCTTTGAAGATGGTTTTTTGCTCCCCAACTAATTTCTGTTGCTCTGGATCATATTCTTGAAGCATGATTCCGTAAAAATTATGCTTATCAATGCGGTGGTCCCAATACATATTCACTATGTATTTTCTTCCATCTGTATCATGGAATAGTGATGGGTCAAAGCCGCTGCTATTTAAATAAATCGGATCAGACCATTCACCATCAATTGTGTCACATGTTACTAAGTAGTTATGGCAATCTTTCCAACGTCCTTCAGTAACCTTTACATCAGTAAAAATCAACCAGAACTTACCGTCAGCATAAGAAAGAGCTGGAGCCCAAACACCACCAGAATCGGGATTTCCCATCATATTTAATTGACTTAAACGGTTTAGTGGACGACTGACTAGACGCCAATTTTTCAAATCTTTAGAGTGATAGATTCCCACTCCCGGGAACCATTCAAATGTAGATACAGCAATATAGTAATCTTCTCCATTACGGACAATACTTGGATCCGGATTAAAACCAGTCAATATTGGGTTTTGAATTTTAAGCATTCATCATCACCTCAGTATGTTATTTTCTTCCCTTAAAAACGTTCTTACGATAAAAATGAATGATATTGAATCTAAAACAAACGGTCAATTAAATACAGTAATTTAAAACGCTTACAGTTGTCATTCTATCACCATAAACTTAGTTTGTCTATAACATAAACTAAGTTTTCAAATTCATAATCTTCTACCTTGTGACAAAAGAGTAGACTCCGTACCATACTTGGTATTTGCCCTTAATCACATCAATACCTCTAAACTATTCTCCATTCTTTTGTAAAGACAGCGTTTTCATAGTTTTGAAAATAAATAATGTTTTCTTTTCCCGTTTTTGATAAGATGTTACTATCTATAAAAATCTTTGTTTAAATAGTATACAAAGGGTAAATAGCGATGATAGAGTGACTAGTTATCCTAAATTTAAGTGACGGGGTAAAAAATAATGACTGATATTATGACTGGAAATCAACAGTTAGTCAAACAGATTAATAAAAAATTAGTTTTAGAGTCGGTAATTAAACAGGAGCCGATTTCAAGGGCTGATATTTCTCAAAAAGTCGGTCTTAATAAGGGAACGGTTTCCTCCCTTGTAGGTGAACTGATTGAGGAACAATTTATTTATGAATCAGGTCCTGGAAAATCTAGTGGTGGTAGAAGACCTGTCATGTTACTGTATAACCAAAATGCCGGTTATGCAATCGGGATTGACCTTGGGGTAAACTATATTTTAGGACTTTTAACAGACTTAAAAGGGAATAAAATCGTTGAAATTAATAAAAAGATTACAGTTCATCATTATGAAGACGTACTTCTTATCCTCCAAAAGATGATTGAAGACTTAATTGAAAGTGCTCCAATGGGCCGGTATGGCATCGTTGGAATTGGAATTGGTGTGCCTGGTTTAGTTACCAATAGTAATAAAATCCTTGTAGCGCCGAACCTTGGCTGGAAAGATATCGAATTACAAAAAATAATTGAGGATGCCTTTAATATCCCAGTTTTCATTGAAAATGAGGCTAACGCTGGGGCATATGGTGAAAGAATTTACGGTGCTGGAAAAGATTATAACAATATCATGTATGTGAGTGCCGGTATTGGTATTGGAATCGGTTCAATTCTAGATGGGAAGTTGTTCACTGGAATGAATGGTTTTTCAGGTGAAATGGGGCATATGGTCATTCAAGTTGGTGGGAAAGATTGCTCTTGCGGCAGTAGTGGCTGTTGGGAACTATATGCATCTGAGCGCGCCCTTTTAGATGAGGCCTTAAAAGCCAAATTGCCTCAGGTAACAAAGGAAACACTATCGATTGAATTATTACTCAACTTAGCTGAAAATGGTAATGAAGATGTCATTACTATCTTTAATACTATTGGGATGTACTTAGGAGTCGGAATAAGCAATATAATCAACAGCTTTAATCCTGAGTTAATCATCATCGGAAACAGACTTGCCATGGCCAAGAAATGGATTGAAAAACCAATCAAAAAATATGTAAATGTTCATGCAATGGGCTATCATCAAGAAGGCCTTTCCATTCAGTTTTCCCAATTATATAATGATGCCGCTGCATTAGGGGTTGCAGCTTTATCGATTGAAAACTTTATCAAAATAAAAGTCCAATAAATATAAAATGAGGGTATGCAACACATAGCAACGATACTATGCTATGTTGCATACCTTTTTTTATATTTTCCACTTTTGGATCAGAGGGACTGGTACTTTGTCGCTGTAAAAATATGGCGGGTCATGGAACCTGTCCCCGTGGACCAGGTTAGGGCTAAAATGCGCCAGATCCACCGCCACCGCCACCGGTTCCTCCACCGCTACTTGAACTGCTGCTACCGGTTCCAATAGATTCATTGGCAAATTGAAAATGAGCAGAAGCTTCTGGCCCCACGTTCCCAAAGGAATAAACCGAATACGGGTAAAAGTAGGTACTTTCGTTGTAGTTAGGTTTGTAAAGTGCGGATAGTAAATCCTCGTTCTGTTTCTTCATTTCCTTATCGCCAATTCCTAGTCCGTAAATATAGGCACGCATTTGGTCATCTTCTGACCACTTTTTCCATTCATCCGGTGTAAGGACTTTATACCGTTTTTTAAACAGTAACCACTCGTGGTAAATCTTTAAGCCTTCCATATTTTTCGGGCGGTAGGAAATCACGTATATAATGATTCCTCCAAATAAAATCAAATTTAAAACAAACCATCCAAACAAGTCATACATTGGAAACAGGAATAAAAACGGCACTAACACAATGCTAATTAATCCAAAAAACAATTTGAATTTTGATTTATCCTCATAAAGCTGGCGTTCCTTTACTTCATTTCGGACTGCTTCTCCCCATTTCATTTGGAAACTTGAGTATTTACCAGAGTTCTTCTTATTTTTCGAATATGCCTTCAGGTCTGAAAAACCAAACTCACCGTTTTGACCAATTTTTTTAAATAACCACTCGATTAAAATACTCTCATGTGGTAAAGCTCCTGCCTGATTCACGAGCTGGAACCTTTCATCCGATACCTGCCTCACCATCTTCTTTCTCACTAAATCCAATAATGCTGCAGCCATTGACTGCCCCTGTGGAAGATAGTTATGGTTTGTAAAGGAAATTGTTGCTGGTAGACTAAGCTCTTGCTTAGGAAGGTAGCCAGGATTCTGCATTTCGCTTGTTACTGCCGCTAGCCTTGCTTTTCCTTCAAATCGATTTCGAATAATGATCACGAAAAAGAGTAACGCGAATATCGGAACTATCACTATTGCAACCTTTGAGAGAGTTTCTTTTGTCTCTGCTTTTTCCTGTGCTTTTGCAAATAGCTCGTTTTTATCTTTTACAATTTCCTCTTTCATTGGCTTATCGCTTGTTACAAAAGTGGCTCCTGAAAACAGACTAACATCATATGCAATGCGAATATCTCCGTTTGTTTCGCTTGGTACTTCCCCAAACTGATAAACAACTGAACCATCTGACTGTACAGTCTCTTTTTGAAATGCCTCATCATACCCAAACGCAATTACATCACTACTTGTTGGTTGAGGTGGATGAACCGTGATAACGAGATTTTCATAGGTTGACTCGTTCCGGTTATCAAAAAACGGCCAATAAAATTGCGCGACATCCTGATAGATTTCAATACCATTTTCAATTTTGTAGGAGAGTGTAACTGCAATTGTCTCGTCCTCCCCCTTGCGATGGATTTTATACAGGTCATCTTCCCTTTCTACTCGTAGCTTTTCACCATTTTCAGTAGCGGAAAAGTCCTTAATTGAACTCCCCTTCTTCGGAATGACTGTCCTAGTGATTCCGTTAAACTCTCCATCAAATTCATATGTATGGGTTTCAGTTACGTAAACAGTACCGTCATTTTGCAGATGTGCGTCTATCTTCACATCATTAATCCAATAGTCCACTGCAAATCCTTGAATTGGAAAGATAAATAATAATGCTAGTAAAAAAATGAAGCCACCAAATTTCGCTCGCATACCGTTCCCTCCTGTCTTATTTATTAATACGAATAAACACCTAATCAGGTTTCAAACTTAACAAAATGGTATACTAATTGAAAAAAGGAGTTCACAAATGCCTGATATAAAAATTGTCTTTCTCGACATAGATGGAACGATTTTACGACCAGACGATACGATTGAACAATCTACTAAAAAAGCTGTTACTCAGCTGCAACAAAAGGGAATTGAAGTGTTTCTTGCAACTGGTAGACCACTTCATGAAATTACGGATATTGGAGATGAACTCTCCATTTCGTCTTATATTGCATATAACGGGGCATTTGCTACCCATCAAAGTAACACGCTCTTTCATGAACCACTTTCAGATAACTTAGTTGAAAATCTATTAAAAACAAGTAAAGAAAACCATTTCGATATTGTTCTCTATTCACGAAATAAAAATATCTTTACTAGCATGGAACCTAAAATCGTAAAAGAATTCATAAAAACCTTTCATTTAAGGAAAAATGCAATTTATGATGATACCAAAAAAGAAGAAATCCTGGGAGCAACCATTATTACCACTGAAGAACATGCCGAGAAAAAATTTAATTATATCGATGAAATCCATCTCTCCTCTGTAAATGTGGAAGGGATGAAAAACTGTCGCGATGTGATTCGGGGCAAGGTGAATAAAGGCGTGGCAGTTAAAGCCGTGTTAGATGCCCTCCATATTCCACCAGAACAAGCAGCCGCCTTTGGAGATGGAATGAATGATAAAGAAATGCTGTCAGCGGTTGGGGCAGGATTCGCAATGGGTAATGCAAATCCTGATTTATTTCCCTACGCAAAATTCAAAACGACAGATGTCGAGAATTCCGGAGTGTACAACGGTCTAAAATCGGTTGATTTGGTGAAGTAAAGAAAAAGAGCTTGGTCTTTCAAGCTCTTTTTATTTTGTAATTGTATGGGATGAAAGAATTTCTCCGTCGTCAATCGCATCAAATACTTCAAAGAATCGATAAGTCGGTTTTTCGTTTGTGTAATTCTGTAACAATTCTTCTAGTTTTGGAAAGATTACCTTATTGGCTGCCTCAGCATCTTGCTTTGTATCCCAATAGTTTATAGCCCTATATTCTCCAGTGGAATCATCAAAAAAATAGACATTCCCTCTAAATCCCGTTAGGCCTCTACTTATTCGATCAAATTCTTTTGTAAGCTTCTCAGCGACTAATCTCTGTCCATTCCCTAATGTATATTGAACTAGCCTTGCATGGTACATCTGTAACCCTCCAGTTACTTTTTTTGAATTTCTGGACATTCATAACAGATTATGTTCGGTGGGCTAGTTTGGTTCCAACCAAAGGCATTGGTGTATTTGCCCCCATCTATCAAGTTCTACTGCTGACTGCCTTCTTACTTTAATCTTTTTGTAGGTTAGACAAACATTTCATCGAATCATGTAGTCATTCATAAACAAATTTAAATAATGTTTGACAATAAACAAACAAAATAATAATATGTTTGTAATAACATAAACATATATAATATTTGTTTGTTCAATTTTACTATTTGAATGGATGTGTTTGAACAGTGGATATATCAGAAAATTTTTGGAATTCCTCATTAGAGGAACTTAAACAAGGTTACATTCAAGAGCACGATTCGTATATATGCCTTTTATGTGGTAAGAAAGTAGAAAAAGGGGTTGTATACCCTCAAGAAGGAGTCCTTTATGAAGCTGAAAGGTATATGCGTATTCATATCGAAGGCACCCATCAATCCGTATTTGATTATTTAATTGGGCTTGATAAAAAGCTAACTGGGCTTACTGATCATCAGAATCTTTTACTTCGCCTCTTTTACCAAGGTAAAAGTGATAAGGAGGTTCAAGCTAAGATGGGCATTGGCAGTACCTCTACGATAAGACATCATCGTTTTGCCTTGAAAGAAAAGAACGACAAGCTAAGGCTTTTTTAGCTATTATGGAGCTATTAAAAGAAAGAGACCAATATGCACCAGCATTTGTGCCACCACATAACACGGCAACAATGGTTGATGATCGATATGCTGTAACAGAAGGGGAACAACAAGAAATCATTCACAAGTTTTTACCAGATGGGGTAAATGGTCGATTAAAAAAATTCCCTCCTAAAGAAAAACAAAGACTGATTGTTCTTCGGGAATTGACAAAACTCTTCAACAGCAACACCACTTACACAGAAAAAGAAATCAATCAGATTTTAGAAAAAGTGCATGATGATTATGTGTTGATTCGAAGATATTTAATTAGTTATGGGTTTTTAGAAAGAAAGCCTGATGGTAGCCAATATTGGCTGAAACAATAATATGGGAGTGGGGGTCTACAATGGATCGAAAAAAAGAGTTGAAACAACAATATAAAGAAACACCGGTTGAAGCAGGTGTTTACCAAATTAAAAATACTCAAAACGGAAAACTTTTCATCGGAAGCACTAGAAACTTTAAAACATTAAACGGGTTAAAATTCAGTTTAAGTTCAGGTACAGCCTCACCTATTAATAAGGAACTTCAAGAAGATTGGAGTCATTATGGGGCAAGTGAATTCAGCATAAATATTTTAGAAAAACTTAAAAAGAAAGATGACCCTTATTTTAATGAAAAAGAGGCATTGCAAGCACTTGAAAATAAATGGTTAGAAGAGCTCCAACCATATGGAGAACAAGGTTACAACAAGAAAAAACATCGTTAATTTATGGTTTGCAGTAATAAAAGGGTGGACAGTGAGACTGTCCCACCTTTTATTCGTTATGTACCGCAACCTTATCCTCGGTTTCTTCAATTTGCCAACCTTTGCAGACATCCACCCAACCCTTTGCCTCGGAAAATTGGAATAGCTCATCACAAGTTAATTCAATTGCAGAATTGATACTGCCGCAAGCTGGAAACACAGTTGTAAAACGCTTCATAGACTCATCTAGATACACATCCAGATTATTTGCCAAACCAAATGGGCAAACACCGCCAATCACATGTCCCGTTTGTTCAACAACCTCTTCTGCTGGAAGCATTCTTGCTTTTAAGCCAAAAGTATGACGGAACTTTTTATTATCAATTTTTGCATCGCCCGCAGCCACAACTAAAATTGCAGACTCCCCTTCCCCACGAAAAGAAAGTGTCTTAGCAATTCGCTCTGGAGCAACACCAATTGTTTCGGCAGCCTGGTCGACCGTTGCACTTACTGTTTCAAACTCCATAATATCCTTTTCGCGATTCCATCTTTTAAAATGTTCTTTCACACTTTCAAGTGACATTTTATTCATCCTTCCTTTGAGGTTTATTCTCTTAATTTAACATAACATTTTAAAAAATCATAAAAATGTACTCATGCTTTTCAATGAGAACAGTCGGTTCATACTTTTACACTTATTGACAAAAACTTGTGAATTAATACTTAATTTACAAAACATTAACGTTGTTACATTAAATTATTAATAGGAGACTGATAATCTATTTATAGGCAATTGGTATTATTTTTCTTTTCCTATTTAGGATTTGTATATAGAAAAATTAATAGTATAGGAGATGGGCTTTTAAATGGAAATTGTGATAGGAGAAATAGCGAAAGAGAGTTTCATTGTGTCTCCTTCAACAAAATGTGAGGAAGTGTACTCAATCTTCGAAAGAGAGTCTGCCATTGAGGGAGTAGTTGTATGCTCGGACCGACAACAACCGGTAGGACTCGTAATGAAAACCCATTTTTTTCAAAGGCTCTCTATCAAGTATGGGTTTGACCTTTTTATGAAACGAACGATTGATCTCGTAATGGACCAAGAAATTTTAATTGTGGATTATAGTTTAGCTTTAACGGAAGTAAGTTCTCTTGCAATGAGTAGGAAATTAGAGCATTTATATGATGTCGTAATCGTAACAAAGGAAAATACCTTATTTGGAACCGTTAGCATTCGCGAACTAATTATGAAGCTTGCAGAGATTCAGATAAGAAATGCACGATACTCTAACCCATTAACCGGATTACCTGGTAACAATGTAATCAAAGAGACCTTGCAGGAGGTCCTCACCTATAACAAGTTTAGTGTGTTATATATCGATATTGATTCTTTTAAATCCTTTAACGATACATACGGATTTTCAAAGGGGGATGAATTAATTAAGGAAACAGCTATCATTCTTTCTGAAGCAATCATGACCACAGACAATGAACCTTCTTTTTTAGGACATATTGGTGGAGATGATTTTATTGTTACGCTGCCACATCATCATTATCGAGCAATATGTGAAAACATTATTGAACGGTTTACTGACTCACTACGTATTTTCTATTCACAGGAGGATATTCGAAATGGTTATGTGTCTGGGAAAAATAGGCAAGGCATCCCCGAAAAACTACCCTTGGCTAGTATCTCCATTGCGATCATCCAAAATAAAAAGAGACCCGTCACATCGCTTGAACAATTAAGCTTGGAATCTGCAAAATTAAAAAGCTACTGCAAATCAATAACAAACAGCATCTATCTTACATTGGATGATTTTGAAGAGCGAACAAAAGAGAAGACCCTTGTTTAAACATAAAGGGTCTGGTTTAAGATTCTTTTCGTCTTATGGAAATGGCGTGCTAATCTCAATCTTAGCACGCCATTTATAGGGTTATTTGCGTCCAAATATATTCCTTTTTATTATTTAGGCATTAAGTATTAGCTTTCATCCATTTAGACAAATCATTTTTAAATAAGATGTAGAAAGAAGGAATTATGAACAATGCCATTAAACCAATTTCAATGACTTCTGTTTCTACAGAAATAAGTTCGATGATACCTTCTGCAAACATTTCACCACCGATTAGAATAAGAATGAGGCCTAACGCCTTAAAGATAAGGCCAAGATTTAATTTTATCGTTGTTTTGAACAGTAAAATAGCTATAAATATAGAAGCTATGATTCCAATAAGACTTCCTAAAACAACGGTGCTAGCTGCCTCCGTTACTTTGGTTAAATTAAAGATGACTAGTTCTATTCCTTCACGTGCCACTGATAAAAAAGCTAATAGAAATAAACCAATTCTTGATTGTGTCTTGGCAACCTGTTCTTTTAGCTCTGTTGTTACATGCTGATTACGATGCAACCATAGGATAAAATAAGCAATCAGTCCAGATGCCACTAACATCATGGAAACCTCTAAAATCTCTTCTGCCTCATGTGAAATACTTTGTGCAAATTGAAAAAGGATAAAGCCCAGTACTACACTTCCTACTACTCCCGCAATAGTCCCTGACACGACCGCTCTGTAAAGATGGTTTCGGCCAAGCCTCGTTAAAGTTATAAGGATAATTCCAATAATTAATGCTGCTTCAAGTCCTTCACGGAAAGATAAAAATAGTGAATCTAACATAAACAGTCCTCCTCCCCCAAAGATGATATTGATAATCACTTTCACTTATTTTAATAATAATGATAATCATTCTCATTGTCAATAATACTTTATATAAAAAATTGGCACAGACCTGCTCCTGTGCCAATTCGTATGAAATTTAATGTAAATAGACTCTTAGACGAAATACTGGATTTGGTCAAGAGTCTTCTCTTTTATAAAGTAATCGCTAATTGATGAAACATCTTTACTTTAGGCACGCTTCCATATCGCAGCTCAGGCATTGGTTTTCCTAGTGCATATCCTTGCCCCATGTGTACGCCAATGTCTTGCAAATATTCAAGCTCATGTTCTGTTTCAATGCCTTCGGCGATAATTGTCGTTCCAACCTGCATTGCATATTTCACCAAAAGCTCAACTAAGTGTTGATTTTCTCGATGACTGTTTATATTCCGAATAAGTGACTTATCGAGCTTAATAAATTCCGGTTTAAGGTATACAAGTGTCTGTAAGCTATTATATCCAGTCCCGGCATCATCAACTGCAATGCGAAACCCTTGTTGCCGATAATACTCGATTAATTCTTTAAATTGATGATAGTTTATAACAGATTGTTTTTCTGTTAATTCTAATACTATTTGGTTTGGAGATAAATTGTATTTTTCTAGCAATTCAAGCGTAATCCCACTCCGCCAACAAGGATCTGCCAATACCTGCGTTTGAATGTTAAGAAATACTAGCGGATCGCGATTGCCACTTTGGTTTTTGACTTGCTCCGCAAATCTTTCGATAGAGAGATTTCGTAAGAATTGTTCTACTTTAACTACATAAGAGCTTTCCCCTACATAGTCATAAAAGGTTTCCGTTGTTGGAAAATGAACTGTACTTTCAGGTCTGTTCAATATTTCAAATCCAACAGTAGAGCCTTCCTCAAGTGAGAGTATTGGTTGAAACACGGTTTTCACTTTTGATTTATGCATGAGTGTCTTAAGTTCTTCGTCTCGTTTGTATTCTTGGTATAATGCGCCCCTTTTCCTTTTTAAAAAAGGCTGTTTTCGTATAGATTGTGGCTTTCTTGACCACACTATGAAAAGGTCGATATAATGGGGTTTTAGGAGGCGTTCAAGTATGTGGGAAGATATTTATGAAGATTACAGCGAGTTAACCAAATCTGAGCAAATGGCGTTATTTAATGCGATGAAACAAGACTTGTTTCCAGATGAACCAGACAAAATTACGAGACTACTCAAAAGCATTCGTGAAGCCCGATTTGCTTCTGGTTTAGGTTGTGTTCATTGTGGAAGCACATCGGTAAAACGGAACGGTAAGTATCGTTCCAGACAACGCTATCTATGTAATGATTGTGGGAAGTCTTTCAACGATATGACGAACACTCCGTTTTCAGGCTCTCGCTACCCTGAAAAGTGGGTGAAATACATTGAACTGATGGTCGAAGGTTATACTTTGCCAAAAATCGCTGAACGCTTGAAAATTCATATCTCTACGCCTTCTATTGGAGACATAAAATCTTGAACGCATTAGGCAGTCTTGGGTTTAATCAATTGCAGGGTATCGTTGAAAGTGACGAAACCTTCTTTCGTGAGTCTATGAAAGGTAGAGAAATCACCCACAGAAAACCTAAGAAGCGTGGTGAAAAAGACGAGAAAAGAGGTATTTCTAACCTTAAAATTGCTGTTGTAGTAGCACAAGACCGCAACGGTAGTGGATTGCTCGAAAAGCAGGAACAGGGCGTGTAAAAGCTGAAGAAATTGATACTGTGATAGGTGAGTATATTCACCCGTCTGCTTTGCTATGCACAGATACAGCAACGAATTATAAAAAGTTTGCCAAACTAAAAGGGTTACAACACGAAACCATCAATGAACGCCAAAAACAACGTGTAAAGAAAGGAATCTACCACATTCAGCACGTTAATAATTTTCACAACAGATTAAAAACTTGGATGGAACGATTTCAAGGCGTTGCAACAAAATATCTTGATAATTACCTTTATTGGTTCAGATGGTTGGAGCTGGGCAAAAAAATAGCATTTGATGAACGAGTCAACCAAATGCTTATTTCTACCTGCCAAAAATCAAATAAAATAACAGTCAATCAACTAAGGGGAATTGTTTAAATATCAATTCTTGCTTAGTTTTTTCATACCTACGTGTAAAATTAAACCCATCATACTCCAGACATTCAAAACACAACTTACTATTAATAGGGGCAATTTTATGAATTCTGGTAAATGTGTATTTAAGCCGATTGTTAAGGTACTAACTCCAATTAACATCATTGCCATTAGCAAAGGTAAGTTTTTTACCAAATAAGCCACCTCCTTTTTATCTTTATTATACCATTATAGTATAATACTTTGTTTTTTATAAAAAACAACAAACTTTACGAAAACAGCCTTAAAAAAACAAGAAATTGTATGAAATTACGTAAATGGTTTGTCTTCATGGGCTCCTACCTTTTGTACAAAATTAACGGGATGTCTATTTATATTATAAAGTGTGAGCTTTCCTTGGAGTAATAAGATTATGTAAAATTTATGTAAACAAAAATAGGCTTGGAAATGTTCCAAGCCTCCTGGTGTCAATATTCCGTTATAATAATCGGTGTCCCAATCGTCACGTCGATTCCTTTTTGCTCAACGTTTTCCCTTAAACCAACCTGCAAGTTGATTTTTTCCTGTTTTGCAGTCAATAACTCGGATTCAAAAAGAGTAGAGTAAGCCGAAACGGAGACAAAACTCTTTTCTTGAAGTTGCTCCACAGCTTTGCCGTTAGCGTCCTCTACCATCATTGCTGCAATCTCTTTCAATTGACTACCTTTAGACTTCATTACACCGGAAATGGTATAAAAGGTAGTGCTATCTTTGAACGATTCCCTTACCCAATTGATTTGCTCAGCTGTAAGTTCCTTCCCTTGGGCTTCCTTGGTAATCGCGATTTTGAATTTTCCAGCTGATTTATATACTTTTAGCTTAATTGACTCTGTAATTCCGAGTTCGTTCTCTTTTTTACCTTGCCATACGTAATGGCTGTTTTCTTCTTCAAGAATACTTTTCCAGCTATATGAATCATGATTACTCATGAATGTTTCAATTTGATTCTCCATTTCCTTCACATCATTAACTTGTCCAATTGTACCGCGTGACAAGGCCATCCATGATTGTATTTCAACGTTATTCTTATGAGCAAGTTCTTTCATATCAATTAGGTCATTCTTTTGAATAAGTTCATCCTGATTATTTGAATAAAATCCAGCTAATATTCCTATCGATAAGATTAATGCCATTGTCATCTTCATCTGTCCCTCACCTCTTTAACAAGGATAGACAGGGTTTTATATATCTATACCTAAAAATCTAGTAAACTTAAAAATCAAGGAAATTTCAGCGATTTTGTTTTACTTTTCATATTTTTAGTGCATTATATAGAAGATACTAAGGAGGTGTGATCGATGAAATCAATGAATGTCTCATTTCATAAGGAAGATGCAATTGAAGCCATGAAGGTCGATATTCTTGGCGAAGAGGATTTTAACCGAGTAACAGAAGGCGGCACTCGTCACCTTTTTGAGCTTGATACGAATATTGGATTTTTTGTCTTTTTCGATGGAGCAGACTCAGAAGGAAATTTGCACTATCTCGCACTTCAATACGAAGAAGAAAGTGAAGAGCCTACATACTGTTTCTCATTTGAGCTTAAGGATTTTTATGAATTTATGGCATTGTATCTTAATGACCTTGAGTTCTCAGACGAGGAATCTGAAGAAGAAGAGCAAGAATATGGACCAATCCATCACCTCGCTCATTTGTTATATCATATTGTCGAGGAAGCAAAACACGTCGAGTAATCATGATGGGCCACAATGTTGTGGCCTCAGAATGTAGACAAAGTCAGTGCTGACTTTGTCTACATGAACTATTAAGGATATCAAAATTTAAATTCTATTCCCAGACTGTCTTGCGAACGCTTGTCAGACAAGGCGCGCAGCTGAGCGAAGACGCGAATAGAAGTTGCCTTCATGAGCGGACGAGGGAGGCAAGCAACGCAGTATGCGAGCGTTTGTCAACAGTCTGTGGCCACAATGTTGTGGCCTTTTTTCCTTTTCAAAAGTCTACCTTTGTGAAAAAATAGAGATATAGAAAATAATGTAAAAGCCAAGGTTGGTGATGATTTGTTTTTTAATATCTTTTTTGTCATTATTTTTATCCTAGGTATCTATTATTTAATTCAATACCGACTCAGTCTCAAAAAGGCCGTTGACCTTTCGAAAGAAGCCTTATTCCCACAAACGAAAGAGGAAATCCGCGGCATCCTCCTCCCAACAGAGTACAAAAAGATGGAAATGGAACCACTTTCTAAAACAACAAGGTCTTACAAATTAGTAAATTGGGGTACTTTTGTAGCCATTGTGATTCTTTTGGGGTTACTGATAGTCGTACTTACTACTGACTTTTTAGGATCTTCCTTTTTTTCGATGGCATATCTCTTCTTTGTCATCATCAGTGCCGTTCGCCACCGTGGCAACCTGTTTTTATTGCCAAAGGGAATTATCTTACAGGGCAGATATTTTTCTTACAGTCGAGTGAAAGAATATAAGGTCGAGCGAATTGTCCGCTGGCATGATTTATATGGCATTGATGACCGTATAAATTTCAGCTACAAATTAACAATTAAGGTCAAAGGAATATTCCCATTCATTAATTTTGTAGTTGTAGAAAAAGAAGAACATCTTGAAAAAATCATTGCCTTGCTTGAATCAAACGGCGTACAGGGAAAAAGAATTGCAGACCCTTCTCAAAACCTATCTTCTAAATCATAATTGCACCAGGTTATTGAGCCTGGTGTTTTTCATTTATCCAACCACGTACCCCTTCATACGTTTCCTGGTCTAGGACTCTCTATTTTTATCCTACCGTATATCCCTTCCATGCGTTCACTCCCTATTTTTATCCAGAAGTATACCTATTTCACGCGCTAACCGGCATTTTTACTTCCCCGAATATAACAAATACACTAATCCATCATAAAAATACGAATAAACGTTCTTATTTTGGTTGATAATAGAATGTATGTTCGTGTATAATATAAAAAAGGAGATGATGATATGCGCGGGATTTTACATCGTGCCATGCTACAGCATACACCAATCGAAATCATCTATATGTCTCAAAACGGGATTCTAACGCAACGCCATATAAAGGTTTTGGAAATCAATGAAGGTACAATCAAAGCCTTTTGCTTACTTCGAAACAAAAAGAGAACCTTTAAAATAGATAGTATTTTGTCAGCTGCTGCACCAAAGAAAAAGGGAGTTGTTAAATTTGCAAATTAGAACTCTACAAATGCGAATGGAATATACCGAACAGGAATTACTCCAACAAATCGAAAAATATATGAAAAAGCATAACAAAGCTCCAACGATGCGTGAACTTTCAAGACTTTGTACATCTGTGAGTTCAACAAGCACAATCAAAGCATACCTTGATCGCCTTAAAGAGAAAGGCATATTACATTATGAACCGAGAACGCCACGCTCCATCACCATAAAAAAAGAACTGCCCACAGCAAAATGATGTGAATAGTTCTTTACAAACATCGCAAAAACATTTAAAGCTTTTCATCAACATCTGAAGTATCAACGTCATCGCCAAACCAATCAATTAGCTTTGCTTTTGCCTTTGCTTTGACATCTTCATCAATATGCATAGCTACTTGGAATAGGGCAACACCTAACGCTCCCAGGTCATCTGTAAAACCAATCCCCGCGGCAAGATCTGGAATGAGATCGACAGGAAAAATAAAATATCCTAACGCAGCAAGAATAGTGACCCGAGCTTTCGTAGGTAGGTTTGGCTTTTGCAATACATAGTAAAGCAAAAGTGCGGTGTATACGACAGAGTGGCCAGCTCTCAATGCGAACTTTTTAAGCTTTTCCCAGAATTTGTCGTCTGAATAATGCTTTTCCATTTCGTCCATGATAATCCCCCATTTTATAGTATCTGAGTCTTTTACTACCATTGTACTACAGAGCCTACCAGATGAATCATTGTACAAACAGTAAAATTTCAACTTTCCTTAGGATATGTCCTAAGCACGTTTTTACACATAAAAAAACCTAGCCATCAAAATGACTAGGATAAAGTTTTATTCGAAGCTTTTTTCAAGCTCATCTACCAATGAACCAACATAAGCAACTGCTTTTTTAATAGGTGCTGATGTTGACATATCAATACCTGCAAGCTTCATCAACTCGAGTGGCTTCAGTGTTCCACCCGCTTTTAAAGCAGAGAGCCAACGCCCCACTGCGGGCTGGCCTTCCTCTTGAATCATTTGAGAAGCAGCAGTGGAAGCTGTTAAACCTGCTGAATACGTATATGGATATAAGCCCATATAATAATGTGGCTGACGCATCCATGTTAAGGCAGCTAATTCATCCATTTCTACATCCTCACCCCAGAATGAAGACAGAAGCTCCGTTTTTTGTTCACATAAAATTTTTGCAGTTATTGGAGTTCCTTTGTCTGCTAATTCGTAAACACGGCGCTGCAATTCACCTTCAAGAATATGTGTTACGAAATTATGGTAGTAGGTTCCTAATGATTGTAAAATCACCCAACGCTTCATTCTGCCATCATTTGACTGTGAAAGAATATGTCTACTTAATAGCATTTCGTTCATTGTTGATGGTGCCTCGACAAAATATCGTGAAGGGCGAGTGTTTGAGATTCGTTGATTCCGACCCGCTAACACAAAGTGTCCCGCATGTCCTAACTCATGGGCAAGTGTAAATGTATTACGCATTGAATTACTCCATGTCATTAATATATAGGGATGGGCGCCATAAGGACTTGAACAAAATGCACCAGATCGTTTTCCAACATTGTCAGCACGATCAACCCAACGATTCTGAATCCCTTCCTCCATAATCTCAATATATTCTGGTCCCATTACCTGTAAAGCTTCAAGGACAAGCTTCGACGCTTCCTCATATGTTACCTCAGGGTCAAAATCCGGATCAAGTGGTGCTTTCAAATCACTGTAATACATATTCTCTAACCCTAAAACACGTTTCTTTAATTTTGCAAGGCGACGCATGTGTGGTGCTAATTCAGTTTGAATCGTATGTAGTTGGTTATGGTACATTTCCTTTGTAACCTGTTGTTCATCCAACAACATTTCTGTTACAGACTCAAATCCACGTAATCGTGCTTCAATCACTTGTTTTTTTACCTCTGTGGCATATGTTGCCGCATATGTGTTTTTATATTTATTCAGACTTTCAGCAAAAGCAGCAGATGCCTTACGGCGCAATTCCGTATTCGCTGAATCCTCATATTTCGGGAACGAGTTAAAAGTTAAGGGATGTTCAACCCCATCATCCGTCGTAAATGATGAAAATTCCATGTCTGAGGTTTTGCTTCTTTGGTAAATCAAATAAGGTGAGCCCATTACCTCACCGAATGCTGCTAACACCTCCTCAGCATCAGGTGATAGTGTATGTTCCTTTGCCTCCAATATATCTGATAAGGTTTTCTTAAACTCCTGTAATCCTTGTTCCTCTTTTATGTATGATTGAATGGTTTCTGAATCTAGTGCAAGTAGCTCCGATTTGATAAACGACATACTCGCACTTACACTTGAAACCAAAGATGCAGCTCGGGCAGCATTTGCCTGATAAGAAGAATTCGTACCGTCAACTGACATATGTAAATCTGCATAGCTCATAACACGCATAACTCTTTCCTGTAGCGCATCTTTAGCAACTAAACAATCAAGCAAGTTCTTAGCACTTTTGCCAACACTCCCTTTAAATTGGGTTACGGTTTTGATGTCAAATTCAACAGACGCAAGCTCTTTCTCCCATGAATCATCAGTTTCAAATAAATCATGTAGATTCCACGTTTGTTCAACAGGTACTTCAGAACGAATTAAAGCCATTGGAAATTTCCCCTTTCAATCGTTATATGTTTCGTAAATCGAAATATTATATCTCTATTATAAAGTAAACAAGCTCGGATTAAAATGGAATTCCTAATTTTCTTAAAAGTCGATATAAAAAAAGGATCGAGGTAATCTCGATCTTCTCTTTCTCCTATAGTAATCCTACCATCTTTAATCCGTGTAAAATTCCATCTTCTTCAACGGATTTGGTTACGTATTTTGCCACTTCTTTTACTTCGTCAAGTGCATTCCCCATAGCAACACTATTTTGAACTGTGGTAAGCATTTCGATATCATTTAATCCGTCACCAAAGGCGTAAATGCGTTCTGTTGGGATACCTAATTGATTAACAAGCTTTTCGATTCCTTTCGCTTTTGATCCCCCACTTGGAAGGACGTCAACAGAGACCGGATGCCAGCGTACAAAATCAAAGGCCTTGAACTCTTTTTCGTACTGCCCCTCTTCTCCTTCTTGAACAAATAATAGAGATTGGAACAATTTACGACCTTCATAATACTTTGGATCATAGGTTGGAAAACTTTTAATTTTCAAGGTTGCAATGCTTTCTGTAATAAATTCGTGCTCCGGAACATTTGCCTTCATGTCCTCGTGGTCCATGTAGACGATAGGGTGATTATTGGCAAGTGCTTTTTCCGTAAGCTGGATAAGGGCTTCTTCATTTAACGGATTCGTATAGATTTCTTCTCCGTTTAACACAACGTATTGGCCGTTATAACTAACAAATGTGCCAATTCCAAGCTCCTCGCGGAGGTCTTCGAACATAAAAGGAGCACGACCTGTTGCAATGGCCACTTCATGGCCTTGATTCTTAAGTGTAAAAATCGCATCCTTTGTTGATGCTGGGAGTTGTTTCTTATGATTTAAGAGTGTTCCATCTATGTCAAAAAAGATAAGACTTCGTTCTTTCATTTCATATCCCCACTTTCTATCTTGCTTTTGTCTGAAATCACATATTACATACGATACATTATTTTCACGCTTTAAACAAATGAAACAGTTCAAAAAGAATGGCGTTCAAATACAGTCAAAAAGTACTATCCCTCAGCATAAGTTAGTAGTACGTTTTGATTTTACATTGAGGAGAACCTTTATGAAAAAAACTTGGCTGTTAGGGTTTGGCTTTTTTAGCATTAGTCTTGGTTGGTCTTTATATAATGGGTTTGTCCCATTTTTTCTTGATAATTTTATTACGAGTACAGCTTTGATAGGATTTTTGATGACTATTGATAATTATATTGCTCTCTTTTTACAGCCATATATTGGGCAACTTAGTGACCGAACCCGAACTCGTTTCGGGCGCAGAATGCCCTATTTACTTGTTGGTGTTCCACTTGCAGCACTCTTTTACACTCTCATTCCCCTCCACACAGGACTCGTATCCTTACTCATTTTTATGTTATGTATGAACTTGTCAATGGCCATCTTTCGTTCACCAACAATTGCATTAATGCCGGATATCACACCTGAACGGGAACAGACAAAAGCAAATGGAATTATTAATTTTATGGGAGGCTGTGGTGCAATCTTAGCGTTTAGCATCGGTTCGCTTTTATTCAGTCTCAATGAAGCACTCCCTTTTCTTGCCGTTTCGGTCACCTTTTTAATCACTTTGTGGATTGTTTATAAAAATATTAATGAACCACGTGATGCCCTCTCTTATACAGACACAACAGTCCCAAAAATAAATTATAGGGAAGAATTGAACGCTTCTACGCTCTTCCTGTTAGCCGCTATCTTTTTTTGGTTTATTGCGATTCAAGGCATGGAAGCTCTGTTTACACTATATGGAGTGAACGAATTAGGACTTTCAAGGAGCGCCTCCGCGTTTTCGTTGACCTTTTTTTCACTAAGTTTTGTAGTTTTTGCAATTCCAAGCGGCATTTTAGGTGCAAAAATTGGGAAGAAAAATGTAATTATCGCAGGGGTTATTGGGCTAATCATTTCTTTCTTACTTTTAAATTGGGTTGAATCGGTTATTTACCTAAGGGCCATTTTATTTTTAGGAGGCATTTTTTGGGCTTTTGTGAACATAAATGCATACCCGTTTATTGTTTCCACAGGAAGTGCAAAAAGCTTCGGAACGAGAACAGGGTTGTATTATTTAGTTTCATCATTGGCAGCCATCACTTCACCACCAACGCTTGGCTATTTGATCGATTTGTTTGGATTTAGTGTATTGTTTTTAGCTGCAGCAGGTAGTTTGATACTCGCGTTAATTTTTATCAGCAGGGTCAATGAGCACGAAAGTCAGGCACTTGGCTCTTCGTAGATAGAAATTATTTATAAAAATGGCGTGTATACTGAAAACAGATATAACACGCTTTTTTTCATTATTTTTACCATAGACTATTACAATGATTTCTGATACTATTATCAAATGGTTACTCTCGGTAACTATTACCTTCCGTAACTATTTTAAAAGGAGTGATCTCCAATCGAGACTTTTCAATTGTTCTTCCAACAACTGACACAATTATACCGCCCTTTTGAAAGTAAGCTGAACGTAGAACTTGGTAAACATCAGCTTTACCGGGCACAATGGTCAATTCTATATTACATTGTAAACATTGGCTCCCCAACACTCGTTGACATTTCTAATTACCTCGGTGTTGAAAAGCCAACGGTTACAAGAACCATTAACCGCTTAGAGGAACTTGGATATGTGAAACACGTTCCTGGAAAAGACAGGCGGGAAAAAAGAATGCAGCTTACCTCTCTCGGTCAACAAGTGTACAAAGAAGTCCGGGAGACAGTTGATGAATTTGAAAAGGAAATCATAAAGGGTGTTTCTGAACAGGAACTACTTGAAGCAATACATGTTATGAAAGCAATTCGTAACAATCTACTTATGTAAGGAGAGTTTCAACTTGGATAATCAAAAACTTTGGACGAAAGATTTTATTATTGTGTCCTCCATCAACTTTTTCTTAACCTTTATTTTTTATCTATTGGTTGTGATCATTGCGGTGTATGCAGTTGATGAATATGGCGCTAGCACTAGCCAGGCGGGTCTTGTGACAGGAATATTTATTGTCGGAACGTTAATTGGCCGACTTTTAATTGGTCGTTATATCGATATGATTGGTCGAAAAAAACACTGTTTATCGGATTGATCCTATTTACAATCACAACCTTCTTATACTTCGTACACGCCGGAATTACGTTTCTCCTAATCAATCGTTTTATTCACGGTATCACACTCGGCATCGCCAGCACAGCAACTGGTACAATCGTTGCTCAAATTATTCCATCTAAACGTAGAGGTGAAGGAATTGGTTATTTCAGTATGAGTGCTACATTAGCAACGGCAATTGGTCCATTTATCGGATTATTTATGTCGCAGCATACTAGCTACCAGGTTATCTTCGGTCTATGTCTTGCGATTGGGGTCATCAGTTTACTTACTTCACTCATTCTTTATGTGCCACCAATTGAACTACAATCAAATCAAGATCAAGAGAAACAAGGGTTTTCAATTGCGAATTATGTGGAACCGAAAGCACTCCCGATTGCAATTGTTACTTTTGCAATTTCGCTTTGTTATGCAAGTGTTCTTTCGTTTATTAATTTTTATGCGATTGAAATTGATTTAGTAACTGCAGCAAGCTTTTTCTTCCTTGTGTATTCAATTGCGATTCTCGTTTCACGTCCTTTCACTGGACGCTTAATGGATAGTAAAGGTGCAAACTATGTCATGTATCCAGCTTTTATTATTCTAGCTTTAGGGATGTTTCTTTTAAGTATTGCACATAACAGTACCACACTTCTTATTTCTGGTGCGCTTATCGGGCTTGGATTTGGGAATATGCAATCATGTACTCAAGCTGTTGCAATCAAGTTAACTCCTGCACATCGAATGGGGCTTGCGACCTCCACATTCTATATCTTTTTAGATGCAGGTCTTGGGTTTGGTCCTTACCTATTAGGTTTTCTTGTTCCATTTACAGGCTACAGCAAGCTATACTCACTATTAGGGCTTGTTGCATTAGCAACCATTATTCTTTACTTCTTTGTGCATGGAAAGAAAGAAACTGCAGGTAGAAAAAGTCAATCCGTACCAATGTCCATGTAAATAAAGCCTTGCCCAACATGTTGTTCGGGCAAGGCTTTTTTAGTTTCGGATTCCATCCACCATAAAACAAACAAGGTTTTCTGCTTCATAGTCAACATCCATTTTTTCATTGGTTGGTAAAAGAACAAAATGGGTGACGAGGAAACCACCGAATGTCGTCATAATTAATTTCAATAACGTATTCGTTGGTATATCCTTTATTTCTCCACGTTCCTTAAACAACTCAATTGCCTGATTAATTCGTTTCACGACACTATCTGCGAAAAAAGGAGCGATTTCCTGTCGTAGTGAATCAGTGTATAGGATTTCCTTAACAATAATTTGGAAGATTTCTCTATTTTCAATCACAAATTCAATTCTATTTTTGAATAGTCCTTTTAAGAAATCTCTAAAATGAGGTGTCTCCTCCGTTAGTACTTCTTTAAAGACATTTTCAGCCATTCCTGGTAAAGCCTCTTTTAAAAATGGAAGGATGACGGACAGCAATAAATTATCCTTTGTACCATAATGTCGAAAGATGGTTCCTTCTGCTACTCCTGCTGCTTTTGCAATTTCACTTGTTGAAGTATTTGCATAGCCTTTTTCCGCAAACATTTTGATGGCTGTTTCAGCGATTTTTTGTTGTTTTTCAGTTGGTTTCTTGGATAATTTTGATTGTTCAATTATGGCATCTAATAGATTTTCTTTAGACAAATTCCGTTCACTTCCTTGGTCACAATGCGCGATATTTTTTCAACGCAAATACATTTAATATAATAAAAATAGTAGCGAATATGACTAATGCTAAAAGGTCCAAACGTATATCAATGAATCCTAAGCCTTGATACATGACTCCCTTTAATGCATCTGCAGCATAATAAATAGGCATGACTTTTGCAATAACTTGAAGCCAATCTGCCATTCCCTCAAGGGGAAAAATGCCTGAGAAGAATATTTGCGGAATAATGACAATCGGTATAAATTGAATCATTTGAAATTCCGAGGCAGCAAATGCAGATAGTAAAATGCCTAATGATAAGGCAACTAAAGCAAGCAATAAATTAATTAGAATGACATTCCATATTGAGCCTACTAATACAACATCTAATACATGAATGGTAAAGAACACAACAATTACTGTTTGAATGATAGCAAATACTCCAAAGCCAACTAGGTAGGCAGTTACAACTTCTCCCCTACGAATAGGTGTTGCCATCAATCTCTCTAGGGTACCTGATGTTCTCTCCTTCAACAATCCAATTCCTGAAATTAGAAATACAAAAAAGAAGACAAAATAGCCAATTAAGATTGGACTAAGCACATCAAAAAATATAGTGTCACTATTTCCGTACACATAGTTTATGTCTAGATTGACTTGAGGTAAATCACCAACTGTTGGTATCTGGTGTACCACTTTTTTCTGGAACTGCGAAGCAAATACTTGATTTACCTTCATTTGCAAGGCTTTGGCGGAACTTGGGTCACTGTTTGCTAATGTTAGAATGAGCTTGTTGTTTTCCATTGCAAGTAACCCATCAAGCTTGTAATCTAGTATTGTTTGTTTAGGATTACTTGAGTGGTTGAATTCCTCAATTTGAATATCGACCTCTTTTAAGGCTGTGACCACTTTTTCATCAACCTTAACAACACCTAATGTAGGTTCTATAGAATCACCATTAAACATAACGTACATAAGGGATAAGACTAATAGCGGCGCAACAAATAATAGAGCTAATGTCCGTTTATCTCGAAGCAGCTGCTGAAAGATTCTTTTTATGAGGGCGATGATTCTCATTGTCTACCCCTCCCCGCATGTAAAAATACTTCATCAAAATTACTTGCATGATATGTTTCTTTTAATTCTGTTGGCGTACCTCTTGTTAAAATACGGCCATCCCGGACCATTGTGATATAATCACAGCGTTCCGCCTCTTCCATAACATGTGTCGTGATAATGATCGTTTTGCCTTCTTCCTTTTTCAAGCGGATTAATTCATTCCAAATAGTTAGCCTTAGCTCGGGGTCAATGCCCACTGTTGGTTCATCTAAAATGAGCATTTTCGGGTTTTGAATTAAGGCGATAGCTAATGACAAACGGCGTTTCATCCCAGCAGAATAGGCTGATACCTTTTTATTTAAGTCCTCTGTTAGATTAACGAGTTGTGCTGTATATGCAATTCGTTCTTTTGTTTTACTTCGATTTAATTTATAAAGTGAAGCAAAAAATGCGAGGTTTTCCTTCCCAGTTAACTCTGTATATAGTGCATCTGATTGGGCCATATACCCAATATCCTGCAACAACTCCAAATTCGGCATTTTCTTTCCTAACACATGAATGGATCCATCGTCAGGTGAGTCCATCCCAACTATCATTTTCACCAATGTCGTTTTACCCGCTCCTGAAGGGCCAATAAATCCATAGATTGTTCCTTCCTCGATGGTAAGGTTGATTTCATTTAACACAACTTTTTTTCCAAAGCTTTTGCTAACCTTTTCAATTTCCACCGTATTGGTCATTAAAATACCTCCCTTTTACATTTAACCCCCACTAGGGAAATTCTGCTCAGAAAAAAGTGAGTGATTACTCACATTATCCTTCCAATGTTTATATAAGTCAATATAAAGTGAGTATTCACTCACGAAAATATTTTTAAAATTAGGATATATGAACAAGCACTTTGTTCTTCTCGTTCATACGATGCATTGAAGGAGGTGACAACCATGGACTTGCTACAATTTTTAAATGAAAATTATTATATGATGGTTCCCTTGTTATGGGTTATTGGTTATTTCTTAAAACAAACTCCTTCCATTCCAAATTGGTCTATCACATGGATCTTATTAGGAGTTTCCTTAGTGGGGGGTGCCTTTTTCTTTGGGTTAACAGCAGAAGCTGTCTACAATGGAGTAATTGCAGCTGGCGTTGCAGTATTTGGGCATCAAATGGTTAAACAAACAGCAGTAGCAATGGAAGGAAAAAAATAACACTATCTCATGCATTTATTCAATTTATGAACGACTACTCTCACACTTGTAGCAAAAATAAATCTCCTCACACAAATAACGCTTGGTTTTCCAAGCGTTTTCTAGTGAAATGGAATTAGACTGTACACCTATATACTCTAAAGTTTAATTTATCCTTGTATTTACTTACAATTTGTTGATGCTGCTCAAGAATCTCATAATGCTTTTCATGTATTTGATTTGAAAGCATAAAATCATTGGTGTACATAACGTTCTGAGGAACAAAATGATGCTTGTGTTTTTCAACTGTCACATGGCGAAAACCGTATTTTCGAAAATAATTACGCCAGTCCGACTCTGTTAATAAATCGGAAACGCCATAGAAATTACAAATAAACTGTTTTTCCTTAGCTGTAAAGGGAACTGGCTCAGCTGTCATCTCAATCGCTAATAGTACACCATTTGGTTTTAATACTCTTTTATACTCTGAGATGCTTACAGGTATATTTGTAAATGCTGTTACTGATTCAGAGAGAATAAAATCAAACACCTTATTTTTAAAAGGCAAATTTTCAGTCTGCCCTTTAACGACATTAATTGGTAAGTGCAAAGAGCGAAATCTTTGTTTCGCCTTTTCAACCATCACTTTATTGTTATCCAAGGCTGTAACATGACATTGATATTGCATAAAGATATATGCTGCTGTTTGTCCGGTCCCGCAGCCGACATCAAGAATTGCTGATTTTCGATTCACTTTTTCCCTTGCCAGTAGTTGTTTAGTAAGCTGTAAACCTCCAGGGTGAGCACCCCCAACCCCATATGTGGCTAGACTATCGAGATATGTGTAGTTCATAAATAATCCACCTATTCTTTATTTTTTCAAAAACATGGATAGTAAGGGGGTCACTTGACTATATATCTTTTTCATTTGTCCCGCAGTAGTAGAGATTTTATTAAAATCAAGCTTTCCATCGGTTGTTTGAAAGTGTGACATTAGACTCGAAATATTTGATGGCTGAGAATTAGCGTAAGGCCTTTGTTGTCTGCCTACATTGTAAGGTCTGGAAGGAAAAGACCGTCTTGGTCGCCCGTAAACCATTTTTCCATCTCCCCGCTTTCTTCGTTATTTCCTATTTATAAAGTTTTAATAGATACATTTATCATTGAAGGACATTTCAGTCTCATTATGGTTTGAAGTGTCCTTCAACGTAATTTATCAGTTGCATTTTACTATTAGTTACCTACCACCAGAGTCCCCCTAGTAGGGTAATACCCACAATTGCACCGATAGCAAAACCAACTCCAAAACCAGCAAATCCCCCACCATAATAGCCATAGCCGAATCCACCAAGATTTCTTCGTGGACCCATTGGGCGGAGAAATACTCGGTCACCAGTTACACGATGAATAACTCCACGATGGACTCTTCCATCCCGCAATCTTATTTCAACAGCTCTTCCTCTGTATCTATTACATAAAGAATGATAATATCCGACAGACATGATATTCACCCCCAAACCCGTTAATAGAATTATCTTATGTTAGAATTTGAATTTCGCAGAGGTCAGATGTCCTAAGACAAGCGCGGAAATTTGTATAACGGTGAAAGTGGTAATGCAATATTTTGAATATGGCTATTAGTAGTACAGGTATACTTTGCATATTTTAAGAATCTAAACATAAATAATTGTATGGCTTACAAGGGAGGGGTAACAGTGCAGATTCGAAGAGCAACTTACGAAGAAACACAAAGAATACTCAGTCATTCTTTGGAGGTATTGAAAGAAGCCACGATGGGCCATGTTAAACAGAGGAGAAAAAAGGCATTAGAATTAATTACACCATTTCTATCCAATGGTGGATATTACTTGATTTGTCATGAAAATAATAGAGTTCTAGGCTGGATCGGAGTCGGTAGTTCAGTTGATATGAATACGGATGAAATGATTGGAATAATAACTGAATTATACGTCCTGCCCAATTATCGTAATAAAGGCATAGCTAAGACTCTATGTAATGAGGCTTTCATCTATTTGAAAAGTGAAGGTTTGAATAAAGTTCAACTTAATGTATTTTCAGGAAACCGTGCCAAAAGTATATATGAAGAACTTGGTTTTAAAGAAGTTTCTACAGTCATGGAACGAAAAATTTAATCGTCATTTGATTAATAAAGTTTTCCAAATACAACACCTAAAATAGTTTGTGAAGTACGGAATTAATCATCCAAAAAAGCGCTAATCCCTTATTCGGATTAACGCTTTCTTTCGTTCAATCATGTTTATTGATTTTTGTACCAGACGAACCAACCGTTTGCTTTACTTTTTGATACAAAGATTTGACCATCTGAAGCGATGTCACTTTTTCCTTCCCATCTAGGAAAATGCAATGTCACTAGCCATGACTTATCTGCGACTTCTTGTCCACAGTAATTGGAAGACATTTGATATTCCTTCGCAACTTTTTCATCTAAAGGTTGCGCTGTAACAACTTCCCAATCAGAAAAATGATTTCCGTAATCACTTTCTCCAAATGTACGAGGAATAATGGTTTCTAATGCCTGAATGAGTTCATCTTTATTTTGTATAGAGGTATTCTCTAACTGACTCACATTCGGACATTCAACATTTGCTTGTGCTCCAACTTGGAATGGGAAAAAGATGACAAGAGTTAGCAGGGATACTACTAATTTTTTCATATTATTCACCTCAGGTAGTAATATCCCAAATATTTCATCTTTCATTCATTTTTTTCCATCTTTTTTACTTTGCTTCGTTCTCAGCTTCCCATTTTGCGACTTCTTCCCTGACACGCGGTGCTACTTCTTTTCCTAATAGTTCAATTGAACGCATAACATCTTCATGTGGCATTGTTCCAACTGGGCAATGCAGCATAAAACGGGTAATCCCTACATTTTTTCGTAAGTCAATGATTTTATTGGCAACATACTCAGGATCACCAACATATAATGCACCTTCAAAACTTCGAGCAAAATCAAAACTTTCACGAGTATAAGGACCCCAACCACGCTCTTGTCCTAATTTACTCATTGCTTGCTGAGTTGATGGGAAGAACTTCTCAGCTGCTTCTTCCATCGTTTCACCTACAAATCCGTGGGAATGAGAGGCGACGGCTAATTTTGAAAAATCATGCCCCGCATGAGCAACAGCCCTCTTATATAGTTCAACTAGTGGTGCAAATTGAACCGGTCTACCTCCGATAATCGCTAACACTAGTGGTAATCCTAAAAGACCTGCGCGAACGACTGATTCTTGATTTCCACCACTCCCAATCCAGATTGGTAAAGGATCCTGAACAGGTCTCGGGTAAATTCCTCTGTTGTTAATGGATGGTCTGTGCCTTCCTTGCCAGGTCACTTTCTCAGACTTTTGAATGTGAAGCAATAAATCTAATTTTTCTTCAAAAAGCTCATCATAGTCTTTTAAATCATAGCCAAACAATGGAAAAGATTCGATAAAAGAACCTCTTCCAGCCATGATTTCCGCACGCCCATTTGAAACAGCATCAAGTGTCGCAAAATCCTGAAACACACGGACCGGATCATCAGAAGAAAGCACGGTTACAGCACTTGTTAAACGGATTTTCTTTGTTTGTGGTGCTGCGGCTGCAAGAACCATAGCAGGTGCTGATGCAGCGTAATCCTCCCGGTGATGCTCCCCAACACCGAATACATCTAAGCCTACTTGATCGGCAAGAACAATTTCCTCTACAACTTCACGAATTCTTTGTGCATGACTGATGACCTCACCTGTACGAGGATCTGGTGTCGTTTCAACAAAAGTACTAATTCCTATTTCCAATGTCAATACCCCCAATTTTACATTTCTTTATTGAATCTATTTTTAAACTACCTTCATTATTTATGAATGTTGTTTTCGAAGCAAATTTTAGGATTTGGAGGAACCATTGACACCCAATATGTTTCATCGAACCCTGAGATTCCATAATCAATAATCATAATATCTATTGAAATAGAATATTATGGTACAAATGTAAAACTTTTTACTATTTTTCACGTATAATATATATAATAGCTTCAGATATTAACTCTATTAGGAGTGATAAAAAATGCAATTAGTTCCTGAAAAACTACGCGAACCACTCTCACATTTCAAATTCAGCATATTTGAGACAGAATCTCTCAGCACATTTTTCTCAACCTTCAAACTTAAAAGCTATTTCCTACTTCTACTCTCACCTATTGGATTAGGAGCATCTGCATACCTTGCTCAAATGTCAATTGAAATTGGTTCAATCGGTGCCTCGTTCGGATTATTGTTACTAAGTCTATTACTCTTACTACCTTGGTCACTTGTACCAATCACATTTCTATTTACCATGTTCCAACCAAAAACATGGCAACGCAAGCTATCTTGGGCTTATGTTGGTCTACTCCTAATTTCTTATATTTATTGGTTAGTTTTCTTTTAAAATCCGCGCTTTTCAAAAAAGTGGTTACCGCAATGGTAACCACTTTTATTTAAACCTTATAATTTTACAGTCCAGCCAAATACGTCTTCTTCCGTACCACTTTGGATGTTAGTAATTGTTTCATATAGCTTTTTAGAAAGGTCTCCAGTCTCACCATTATTAATGACAAGTTTTTCATGATTGTAGAAAAGCTCACCAACTGGTGAAATAACCGCCGCTGTTCCTGTTCCAAAGACTTCTTCAAGTACGCCATTATTGTAGGCTTGTTGAATTTCATCAATGCAAATTCTTCTTTCTACTACAGGAACATTCCAGTGTTTTAAGAGTTCAATAATTGACTTACGCGTGATTCCGTCCAGAATACTACCGTTTAATGCAGGTGTGATTACTTCTCCATTAATTTTGAAGAAAATATTCATGCTTCCTACTTCTTCAATATATTTCTTCTCTTTGCCATCAAGCCATAATACTTGAGAATAGCCGTTTTCACTTGCAATTTCTGACGCTAATAAACTTGCAGCATAGTTCCCTGCTGTCTTTGCATCACCTGTTCCACCTGCAACAGCACGAACAAATTGATTTTCTACAGCAATTTTCACGGGGTTGATACCTTCTTTATAATAAGTACCAACTGGGGATAAGATAATCATAAATTTATAGTTTTTAGCAGGGTTGACGCCAAGATGTGCTTCAGTAGCAATCATAAATGGTCGGATGTACAATGAAGTACCTGGATGATTTGGGACCCAGTCTCTATCGATTTCAATTAGCTTCTTCAAGGCATGTAGGGCAAATTCTTCATCAAACTGCGGCATGACTAAACGCTTATTAGACTTATTGAATCTTTTCATGTTTTGATCCGGTCTGAATAGTAAAATTTCCTCGTCCTTTGTACGATAGGCTTTTAGTCCTTCAAAAACAGATTGCCCATAATGAAATACAGTTGCAGCAGGATCCAAGAGAATTGGTTGATATGGTACAATTCGTGCATCGTGCCAACCCTTTCCTTCTGTATAATCCCATATAAACATATGATCAGAAAAATTTGTTCCAAACACCAATTGGTCAAAAGGAGGAATTTCCTTTTTCTGAGTAGTAAGGGTGATATCAAGTGTAAAATCTGTCGTCATGTTAATCCCAGCTTTCATTTAATATAAATCTTTAATAATCGAAATCTTATATTATTCTGATAATAATATCAACTATTTTATCACAATCTTGTGATAAATGGAGCATCCAACACTACAATATTTTAAATTCTCATAGAAAATTTTTGGAAACTAAAAAACAGGCGACCGTTTTAGGACGCCTTTTATACAATCTATTTATTCGCATAATATTCCTTTACCAGTTCATCCATTACCCAGTTTGTTCGTGCTCCAGACTCTCCCTTGCTTGGGCAAATTCCCTTTTCCCCAGTTAATTCGGCGACAATGGTTTCCACAAGTGGTTGATGTACGTGCTGTGGGCGTTCAAAGCTCCACTCATCTGTTCCTTTCTCGGTTGTTAACACGATTGGTTCGTTCCCGAAGGTAGAGAATGTAATTTTTCCTTTGCTTCCGACAATTTCATTCACATCTTCATCTTGAAACGCGGTAAAACACCAATTTCCAACACCATGGATACCTGTTTCAAATAAATAGGTGCCGGTTACAATATCCTCTGCATCATAAATACTGCCTTGATTTGATGCAAAACCACGAACTTCTTTAATTGGCCCAAGCAAAAAATCTAAAATATCAAGAGTATGGCTTGCTAAATCAAAAAACAAACCTCCACCCGAAAGGTTAGGTTGTACACGCCATGGCAGATCATTTGAATCTTCAGTTGCTTTTCGGTATTGAGTAGTTGTTACAAAACGAACATCCCCAACTGCTCCATTCTCAAGCAATTCTTTGACTTTCAAGAACCTCTCTTGTGCCCTGCGATAATAGGCTACATATAAAGGAACATTTGCTTCTTTACAAGCCTTAATCATTTCTAGGCATTCTTCATAATTCCGCCCCATTGGCTTTTCTACATAAACGGGCTTGCCTGCCTTCGCAGCCTTTAGTGTATACTCTTTATGGGATCCCGGTGGAGTCGCAATATAGATTGCGTCTACCTCTGGGTCTTGGATAAGCTCGTCCGCATTGTCATACCACTTCGGTACATGATGTCTTTGAGCGTAGTCTTTTGCCAATTCACCAGTTCTTCGCATCACCGCGACTAAATTCGAATTAGTGATTTTCTGAAATGCTGGCCCACTTTTCACTTCCGTTACATTTCCACAGCCAATAATCCCCCAACGAACCTTTCCATATATCATATCCGAACTCCCCTTATCATTAATGTAGATAAATTATACCGCAAAAAGGCCAGTATGCACAAAAAGGCCATTCGACAATCGACTTGGTCGAATAACCTGTATGTACTCCTAATTGATAGTAAAGCTCTTTGATATTTCTGAAAGAGATTTTGCTAGGTTATGCAGTTTGATTCCTACCCTATTCGTATTTTCGATTTGTTCCATTTGGTTTTCACTAAATGCTAACATTTCTTCAGCGCTCGCTAATGTTTCTTGGGATACAGATGAAAATTGCGTAACAGATTGCTGAAGTTCTGGTACAATCCTTTCTAATCCGATTAATTCATTCTGCATGACCTCGATGTTTTCACTCACCTTGTATATCCCTTGCATCAATTCATTAATAGAAATCTTAGATTCGCTTGCCAATTGAAGATTGGAATTAATTTGAATGAGCATTTGATCGAATTCATCTGAGGCTACTAAAGTAATAGATTCCATTTTTTTAATTGCATTTGTAATTTCATCTGTAGCTTTTGTTGACTGCTCTGCAAGCTTCTGAACCTCTTGTGCTACGACTGCAAATCCTTTTCCAGCCTCACCAGCTCGTGCTGCTTCGATGGTTGCATTTAATGCTAATAATTTGGTTTGTTTTGCGATTTCCGTTACTAATTCTACTAGTGATGTAATCTCAAGCGAATAGTCTTTCACTTCTCTAATTGTTTTTGTTAGACGATTGAAGTCACTTTCAAAGAATTGGATTGTTGAAATCAATTGTCCCATATTTTTCTCTCCGTGGCCTGCTGACAGATTCATATTATTTGAGCTCTCGATAACAGTGTCCATATTTACCATGATATCTCCTATCCGGTTGGTCATTGATTTGAAGCCATGGACACTCTCCTCAGAGCTTGTTGCAGTATGCTCTGCACCTTGCCTAACCGTATCAATCGCTGAGATTAACTGGTGACTAGACTCAAGCGCTTCCTTGGAGGAAACCATTAATTCATCACCCGTTGAATCCAATTCTTTAGTAGAAGTCGTCAAGTTATGGAGCATACTTCTCATTTGGTCAATCATTGCATTATAACTATTATGTAATGAAACAATTTCAGGTATTGTTGTTCGTATGTCAACTGAATGGTGGAGGTTACCTTCCCTTACCTCTTTCATCCTTTTCCGTAGGTCACTTAATGGCTTTACAATTGTTCTCACAAACAGGATAATTACACCAGTCATAACAATAATACTGATTGCAATGACAAGTAACGTAAAATAGGCCATTTGGTCAATCGGTCCCGTGTAGGATTTCGTTGGTATAAGGATTCCATAAATTCCTCCTACCTCTTCAATCATTTGGAACGTTACTGTGTAATCCTCACCTTTAATCTTTTCATGGATGACCCCGTCTTTTTGTTTCACTAGTTTTGTAATGGTATTATCAGACATAGCCGGAATATCTTCTTTACTCACTTTAAAAGGTACCACTTTTTGATTTCGAATATAAAAAATTCGGCATTCATCCCATCTGCTTCAAGCTTCTCTTGCTGCATTCGAACATTCCCATCTAGTTGCTGCATAAAATAAGCGTCATCACTAACATAAACAAATTTTAAACTTTCTGCGATATAGCCCATTAACTCCGCTTCACTCATTAGTCTTTTTTCAATTGTTTCAATCGTCATTTCCTTAGCCTTTATGTATGAAATCGTTCCTACCGACACAACGGAAATCACTAGTAATGAGACAAACAAGATAAATAAGCGAGTACTTAAATTCAATTTTTGAAAAAAACTCTGGAAAAACCGGTTATCACCATTCGTCTTTCTATCTATCATTTTATTCTTGCGCAACTTTTTAACCATTTGCAAAAACTCCCTATCCCAGACTTTTTACCTATATATATTCAAAATTATAAACAAGCAATGTAAACTCTCTGTAAAGATTGTGTAAAAGATTATGTCTTAGCTTCAGAAAAGGTACCAATTATTATCTTTGAGTTGTCTTTATTCCGAAAATCCGCGAATTTTCTTTGTTCACTTTTATCTGAATTATTTGATACTATTAATCTATATATAAGGAGGGATAACGGTGGTTTTAGATTTGGTGAATATTACACTCCAGCGTGATGATGCGCAAATTCTACAGAATATTAATTGGCAAATTGAACAAGGGGAACATTGGGTACTCTATGGACTAAATGGATCTGGAAAAACCGCATTATTGGATTTAATCAACGCTTATAATTTCCCTACAAGTGGCAGTGCTACTGTACTAGGTTTTCAGTTTGGTAAAGTCTACCTTGGTGAGGAGCTTCGGAAGAAAATTGGTTTTGTTTCCTCCTCTTTACAGGAAAAGTTCTATCCTACCGACAATGCGTTCGAGGTGGTCTTAAGCGGTGCTTTTGCATCAATTGGCTTATATGAAACACCTACAGACGAAATGCGAGAAAGAGCGATTGGACTGCTTGAGGACCTTGGATGTATCGGTTATGCAAACCGAGATTATGCGACCCTATCTCAAGGTGAAAAACAAAGGGTATTGATTGCCCGCGCACTTATGGCAAATCCATCAATCCTTATTTTGGACGAACCTACAAATGGATTAGATTTTATTGCAAGAGAACAATTATTAGATTCAATCGAAAGACTTGCTATCAAAGAAAACTCACCAACGATTATATATGTAACCCATCATGTTGAGGAAATTCTTCCCGTTTTTACGAAAACATTGCTCTTAAAAAGCGGTGAAGTATTTGCTTCAGGAGAAACGAACCAGATTATTACGAGTGAAATTCTTTCAGATTATTTTAATCTATCCGTTCATGTTAATTGGGAAAATAACCGCCCTTATTTAGTAAAAGGCAAATAAAATACAGCCAGCCCTAAAAGGGCTGGCTTCAGAGTGTAGACAAAGTCAGTGTTGACTTTGTCTACACGAATTTTTTAGGATATCTAAATTTCAACTTATTCCCAGACTGTTTTGAAATCGCTTGTCAGACAAGGCGCGCAGCTGAGCGAAGACGCGAATAGAAGTTGCCTTCATGAGTGGACGAGCGAGGCAAGCAACGCAGTATGCGAGCGTTTGTCAACAGTCTGCAGCCAGCCCTAAAAGGGCTGGCTGCATTTTATTCCTCAGGTACTAACTCTAAATCTTTTGATAGAGGTGAAAACCTTGCATTAAAAAAGCGTAAAGTAGGAGGCTCATAATCCATTCGTAACCCGCTTATCTGATTTCTTTTTTCATAAAGTGCAATTACAGAATCTGCAACAACATCCATATGATTATTCGTATACACCCTTCTCGGTATCGTTAATCGTACTAACTCCAGCTTCGGTTTGTTATGTTCACCTGTTTCTTTATTCCTTCCTGCAGAGACGATCCCTCTTTCCATCGCCCTAACGCCTGAGTCAAGGTACAGTGCTGCCGCCAACGCTTGTGCCGGAAATTCCTCTTGACTTACATGAGATAAAAATTGTCTTGCATCCAAATAAACGGCATGCCCACCAATCGGTTGAACAACTGGAATCCCTGCATCAATTAACTGCTGACCAAGGTACTGGACCTGTTGTATTCTATGTTGGATATAATGATCATCAACAGATTCATAGATTCCTTGAGCCATGGCCTCCATGTCTCGTCCTGCCATTCCTCCATAAGACGGCATCCCTTCATACACAACGACTAGTTCTCTTGATCGAGCATAAAGTTCCTCATCATTCATGGCCAAAAAACCGCCAATATTCACTAAACAGTCCTTTTTTCCACTCATTGTACAGCCATCAGAATATGACAACATCTCTTTCAAAATATCCTTTATTCGATGATTTTCATATCCAGCTTCTCTTTCCTTTATAAAATAAGCATTCTCTACACAACGTGTAGCATCAAACATAACATCAATACCATGACTCTTACATAGTCGATAGACCTCCCTCATGTTTTCCATGCTAACTGGCTGACCACCTGCCATATTAACGGTTACTGCCACACAAACATATGGAATTCGTTCTGCTCCGACCTCTTGAATGAGGGCCTGTAGTTTTAATAAGTCCACATTTCCCTTAAAAGGATGCTTGATTGTTGAATCATGTGCTTCATCAATGATAATATCAACAAACCTTGCCCCATTTAGCTCCTGATGGGCACGTGTTGTCGTAAAATACATATTCCCTGGTACCACATCACCTTGTTTTATTTTTAGCTGGGATAAAATATTTTCTGCGCCTCGCCCTTGGTGTGTCGGCAAAATATATTTATAACCATAAACCTCCCTTACCGCTTGCTCAAGCTTCTTCCAGCTTTTACTCCCCGCATAAGCCTCATCTCCAACCATTAAAGCACCCCATTGTCGGTCGCTCATCGCACTCGTCCCGCTGTCTGTTAGAAGATCGATGTATACATCTTGTGAATCAATCAAAAAGGTATTGTAGCCTGCTCGCTTTAATGCATTTTTTCTTTCCTCATATGTGAGCATTGCTATTGGCTCTACTGCTTTAATTTTATATGGCTCCGCCGTTCTTCTTTTCACCCGTACCCCTCCAATTTTTAGGAAAATCAATCTATCTATAATGTAAAATATGTTTGGCATTCTTCTCAAGAATCTCCGTTGCACGATAAACGCTTTAAATCAATAAAAAAACGCCCTTCCACTGTCATTGGAAAAGCGTCTGTTAATTAGACTTAAAAATTATTGAAATATGGTTTCAGAACAATCTGTTTCATTTTGCAACTCTCATTTCAAACAAACGTTTGTTTAGCGTCTTAAGCCTACAGGCTCAAATATACAAAAATTTAATCAAGCGTTTGTTTAAACGAATGTAAGGAATAAAAATTTGAGCTGTTATATATAAAAAAATAGCTAAATCATTATCCTAATCTATTTTTTCTCTAACGCAAGCCGGCGAATTGCCTCTTCATGCTGCGGATATTCCATTAGAAGTTCCTCTTGAGTAAATAATTCAAAATCCTCAAATTCAAATCCTGGTGAAACCATACAGCCGACCAGAGAGAATGTATTTTCTTCTTTAACAGAAGAACCAAAAATCGCATTTTTAGGCACCAAAATTTGTGGAACCTCTCCTTTGTCAAGCTGGAGGCCAAGATTCACTTCTTTGTATTCACCTTTAGCGTCAATCATGTGAACTGTTAATGAACTTCCTCCATGGTAATACCAAAGCTCATCTGATTTTAATCTATGTAAATGGGATATCTCTTCCGATCTCAACAAAAAATAAATGCTTGTGTATAGTTTTCTTTGATTATCTTGTTCTGTATTGATGATCATATCTGAAACAAAGGTTTGTTTATAAAACCCTCCTTCTGGATGTGGCTCAAGCCCAAGATGTGATATGTAAAACTGCGCGTCCTTTTTAATCAATTTTACGACTCCTTTTTATAAATATTTGAATAATAGTATAGCGTAAAACCAAAAAGATTGTGTATTACTTTATCATTAGTAGTCCCCCACGTAATGAAGTACTTTTTCGACTAAATTATTGAACAATCGAGTCTTCATTGGCTTGATGAAGACCATTTGATGAGATGAACGGTTGAGTTTGGGTCTTCATATCCCTGATGAAGACCTTTTACCTGAATCTTCCCCTGCTGTTGAGTCTTCATAACAATGAATGAAGTTTCGTATATTAAAAACATGGAAGTAGAAAAGTGTGCTGAAAGCAGTTTATTCGATTTCCTCGTTCTTACACCTTGACCTTCGTTCCTACTCCTGCTTTTATAGCTTTGTCATATACTGAAGCTGCTACCGCTAAATCAAAATAGGCAATTCCAACAGATTTAAAGAACGTAATTTCTTCGTCACTTTCCCGACCTGCAATTTTTCCAGTGACTAGCTCACCAAGTTCACCATGTAAATCCGAAAAACGCCAGATTCCTTTATTAGCCGGAATAATGAGGTCTCCAGCTTCGCCTTTTACCCCTTCCATTGTATCTGCAACAATTTTTGAACACCTCATAATTGTTTCTTCATCTACCTCTTGCATATGTGGTAGATAGGAACCCACACCATTAATATGTGCACCCGGCTGGAGAACCTTCCCTTGAAATACAGGTGTTATAGAACGTGTTGCACAGATAACGATATCTGCTCTTAAAACAGCTTCATCTGGATTATCCATGATTGTAATCGAACCCGTGTATCGAGGGCTTAGTTCCGCAATCTTCTTTTCAAATTGAAAAGCTTTTTCCTTTGTACGATTATATAGCATAATATCCTTTATCTCACGTACTTCTAAAACAGCCTGAAGTTGCTCCTCTGCCATTGCACCCGTTCCAATCACAACTACAGAGGATGCGTTTTTTTTCGCTAGATGCTTTGTCGCAATACCACTTACCGCACCTGTCCGTAATCTAGTTAAATAAGACGCATTGATACATGCAAGATGTTCGCCACTATGAGTATCACTTAACAAAATAACACCTTGTGTTGTCTTCTTACCGACAGATGGATTATGCGGAAAAATAGTTACGACCTTAACTGCAGATTTTCCAATAGGCTCTATAGAGCTCGGCATATACAAGGCCGACGCTTCCTCTTTCGGAAAATCTAATACGGTTCGGTGAGGATTCAATACTTTACCTTCATTATTGTATGTAAGCGCCACTTCCAAATCCAAAATAGCATCAGACATCGAATAGAAGGATTGAATTTCCGATTCTGATAAAATAAGCATAATATCCCTTCTTCCTTAATCTAACTATAGGTAATATGAAAAGGAACCGCAATTAGCGATTCCCTTCTGGATCATGCAATCTCTTCGTTGTCCAGGTCCTCACTCTTACGGTCACGAATAGCAGCAACAGCAAGAAGTGATATGGCAGAGGTTAAAATAATATAGAGAGCAACAGGTACATAGGAGTAATTGAAAGCAGCGAGTAAGGCAGTTGCAACAAGTGGAGCCGTTCCTCCTGCCAACGCAGCTCCGATTTGATATCCTAATGTAATTCCTGTATACCGAACATTTGATTTAAATATTTCCGAAAACATCGTTCCAAGAACTGCTGTAATTGGCGCCCAGATGATACCGAGGCCTAATACAGTTGCGATAATTAATAACGCAACTGAACCTTGGTGTAACAGCCAAAAATAAGGGAATGCATACACCATCATTAAAATTGTTCCGCCGACATAGAGCCTTTTACGACCAATTTTATCTGACAAACCTCCCATGATTGGGATTAGAATCGTTGTAACAATGGTTGCAATCGTAACTGCATTTAAGGTTGCTGTACGAGAGAAACCAAGCTGTGTGGTCGCATAGAATACGATGAATGTACCAAAGATATAAAATGGTGCTGTTTCAACAACCTTTGCTCCAATTGAAATAAGAACCTCTTTCCAATGTGAGCGCATTGTTTCTAGAAAAGGAATTCGGGCAACCTCCCCTTTCTCTTGTACCTTTTTAAAAGAAGGTGTTTCCTCAATTCCTTTTCGAATCCATAAACCGAATATGACAAGTAATGCACTTAGAATGAATGGAACACGCCAGCCCCATGACATGAATGCAGCCTCTGGTAATAACGACATTAAAGATAAAGCTATTGTCCCAAGTAGTAACCCAACGGTAACACCCATTTGTGGAACACTTCCGAAGAATCCACGTTTTCCCTTTGGTGCATACTCAACCGCTAGTAAAAGGGCTCCACCCCATTCCCCTCCTAATCCAATCCCTTGAATGAGACGCAGTAAAATAAGTAAGATAGGTGCAATTACCCCAATTTGTTCATATGTAGGAAGGAATCCCATCAAGACCGTCGCCCCGCCCATGAGGGAAAGAGTTAAGACCAGTGTTTTCTTTCTTCCGATTTTATCACCAATATGACTGAAAATTACTCCACCAAGTGGCCGAATAAAAAACGACAGCGCGAAAGAAGCGTAAGCCAACATCAACCCAACTGTTGGATCTTCACTATGGAAAAATGCTGTATTAAAAACAAGTGCCGCAACTGTTCCATACAAAAAATAATCAAACCATTCAATTGAACTACCAACAAGGCTTGCAATGAGAACCTTCTTTTCAACCTTTGTTTGCACCGCATATCCCCCTTTAAAAAACATGAGTATTCCAATATTTGAACATATTCTACAAGGGGGACAGCTATTCACCTTTTACAATTATTAGGAGTTAAGTACTATTTACCTCGTTTTACCAAATAGAACGAAATACATACAAACCAACTGAATGTAAAAACTACTTACGAAAGAATTTGAAAGGAGATTTGAAAATGGGTCGTGGAAAAAGCTTTAACCATAAAGAAAAAGGTCATCCAGGCAACTTTCCAAAGAACAGCATAAGTAGTGAAAAAGAACATAGTCGACAATTTGAACAAATGGAAGGTATTGTCTCACATGAAGCTTTTAAAAACCGAGTAAAAGAAGATGAAATGCCTTAGGAGAACAAAAAAGGATCAAAACAAATAGTCTTGATCCTTTTTCTTTATCCTAATACCTTTTCAATTCGTTCCAATGCCCAATCTAGTTCCTCTTTCGTTACAGTTAAAGGTGGAGCAAACCGGATTACAGTGTCATGCGTCTCTTTACAAAGAAGTCCCGCCTGCTTTAATGACTCACAATATGGGCGAGCAGCCTCTGTTAGTTCAACCCCGATAAATAAACCACGACCCCGAACCTCTTTGATGTTTGGATTTTTTAAGTCTTTTAATTGATTTAAAAAATATTCACCAAGTTCCAGAGATTGTTTCGCCAGATTTTCGTCGATTAATACGTTTAGGGATGCAATCGATACAGCACAAGCCATTGGATTTCCACCAAATGTAGAACCATGAGAACCTGGATTAAACACACTTAATACATCTTTATTAGCAACTACACAAGATATTGGAAACACCCCACCACCTAAGGCTTTACCTAGTATATACATATCAGGAATGACTTCATCCCATTCACATGCAAACATCTTTCCTGTACGGCAAAGTCCGGCTTGAATTTCATCCGCAATAAATAAGACATTGTTTTGTTTACAAGTCTCGTAAGCTTGCTTTAAATAACCATCCGGTGGAATAATAATTCCTGCCTCACCTTGAATTGGTTCAACAAGAAATGCTGCTGTATTTTCAGTAATCGCATTTTTTAGTGCGCTGAGGTCGCCATAAGGAACAAGCTTAATCCCTGGCAGCATTGGACCAAATCCACGCTTATACTCTTCTTCAGATGATAACGACACCGCTGTCATCGTACGTCCGTGGAAGTTTCCATTACAAGCGATGATTTCAGCTTGATTTTCTTTTACACCTTTTACATCATAAGCCCATCTACGAGCCGCTTTAATAGCCGTTTCAACTGCTTCAGCTCCAGTATTCATTGGGAGTGCCATGTCTTTATTCGTAACTTTACAAATAAGTTCATACCAAGGACCAAGCTGGTCATTATGAAATGCTCGTGATGTTAAAGTAACACGATCTGCCTGTTCCTTTAAAGCTTGGATTATTTTTGGATGGCGGTGTCCTTGATTAACTGCTGAATAAGCACTTAACATATCCATATATTTATTGCCTTCTGGATCTTCCACCCATACACCTTCCGCACTCGAGATCACAATTGGTAGTGGCTGATAGTTATTTGCGCCATACCTCTCTGTTTGTTCAATGATTGTTTTTGTTTGGTTCATTCTATTTTTCCTCCTGTTTCCATTTGGAATTTACACTCTAAGAATTGCTTCCTATTACTATATTATGCAAGATTCATGCCAAACTCCTTGAAGAATATAATAATTTTGTGCCTTTCGTCTCCAAAGCTCATATCTATAAGGTTTTCTTGTTGTAAACAAGTAATTCAACTTTTTCTTATGTGAATTTATTGACAAATAAAAGGTTAATTCGAATCACAAAACGCAAAATTCCTTTGCTTTTCTGCAAAAAGAGACACCTTTAAATGCAAAAAATTCTTTCTACGTTATTATTAAATGCAAAAAATATTTGCTATGGATATGATTTCATTTAAAATAGTATATAAGAAAAGGTGGCGATGGCATGAAGCAGGTTGAGTTATTAAAAAACAAGGCGACTGAACAATTGGTTCATGAAGTTGACGTTGGCATACATGTTGTAGACCTAAATGGCACAACGATTATCTACAACAAAAAAATGGCTCAAATTGAGGGAATGAATCAACTTGACGTCCTAAATAAAAAACTTGTTGATGTATTTTCCTTTCACAAAAATGAAGATAGTACACTGCTGCAAGCCCTTAAAAACGGTGAACCTATAAAAAATGTAAAGCAAACCTATTTCAACAATCGAGGCCAAGAAATCACAACTATTAATCATACAATCCCTATTATGGATGGTCGAAAAAGAATTGGGGCAATGGAAATAGCTCGCGATGTCACTAAACTTGAGAAACTTCTTCGCGAAAATATGAATCGAAAGAATGATACATACTATACGTTTGATAGCATCATAGGAAAAAGTCCAGCTATTAGAGAAGTCATTGAGGCAAGCAAACGTGCTACACGGACAAATTCCTCTGTACTCATTATTGGAGATACCGGAACTGGAAAAGAGCTTTTTGCCCAAAGTATTCACAATGGAAGTGGCAGATCTTCTGCGTCCTTTATCTCTCAAAATTGTGCTGCTTTACCGGACAATTTAATCGAAGGTCTTCTTTTTGGTACAAAAAAAGGGGCATTTACCGGTGCGATTGATCGTCCAGGTTTATTTGAACAGGCAGAGGGCGGCACTCTGCTTTTAGATGAAATAAATTCATTGAATCCATCATTACAAGCAAAGCTCCTTCGAGTCATCCAAGAAAAAACAGTCCGACGAGTCGGTGACACAAAGGATAAAAAAATAGACGTTCGAATCCTTGCAACGATGAATGAAGACCCAATTGATGCCATTTCAGAAGGAAGACTTCGAAAGGACTTATATTACAGACTAAGTGTGGTGACCCTTTTTATTCCACCGTTAAGGAATCGAAAGGAAGACATCTACGAGCTTGCATACGCCTTTGTGCAAAAATATAACCATCTGTTCGGACTGAATGTAACGTTGATACATGACAATGTTTTACAGACCTTTATGCAATATGACTGGCCAGGAAATGTTCGAGAATTAGAGCATATTATTGAAGGAGCACTGAATGTTATTACCTATGAAAATGAGATTTCGTACAATCATCTCCCTATGCATTTTCGTAAAAAAATACATATTAAACCTGGAACCCAAAAAAACAACCCACAAGAAGTAACAGCATCAGAACTCCAGCCTCTAGACAAACACATGGAAGAAGCCGAAATCGACTACTTAAAACAAGCATTACAACAATTCAACTTCAATATAACAAAAACAGCCGAAGCACTCCGTATGAGTCGCCAAAACCTCCAGTATCGCCTTAAAAAATACGGAATTCGGAACCATAGGGACGGTTCTTCTGGTCCCAAGTAGTCTGAAAATTTCATATTTAAATTATCCACGATTCTACAAACAACTTCATATTCCCGCACTACTATACATTTATTGCTCGGGAAATGAGTAGAATGAAGTCGAATGATTAGATAACAAGCAGTTTAAAGAAGAGATCTTGTTGGTTCACATGTAAGTTGGTATTTTACTTAAGATTAGTTAAAGGATGGTGATTGTTGTTGAAACAATATGTGTGGTATGCAAGCTATGGATCTAACATAAACAGGGATCGATTTCTCTGTTATATAAAAGGTGGTAGACCAAAAGGGTCTACTGAAACTGAGCTTGGGTGCACAGATCCTTCATCTCCAATCGACGAGGGTGTGTTTACAATTCCTTACCAATTGTATTTCGCGAAGGAAGCTGGAAGATGGGGGTCAAAAGGTGTTGCTTTTATTAATGGAACGAAAAGTGAGACAGCAACGACCTATAGTAAGAAATACTTAATCACATCTGAACAATTTTTGGATGTTTTGCAACAGGAAAACAGTGGGATTCAGTTCGAAATTGATTTAAATAAGGTAAAAGAGTCCGGGTCACTGGTTTTCCGTGAAAAGGCTTGGTATGGAAAAATCCTATTCCTAGGCGATGATGGTGGCCATCCGATTTATACATTTACTGCACCATGGGATTTGGATGATGTCGCGATAAATAAACCTTCCCAGGAATATTTGCAAACAATCATTACAGGGCTAAAAGAATATTACCCTAAGGAAGAGATTCATCAGTATTTAAAAGACAAACCTGGTATTAAAGGAAAATATACAGCTGAAGAACTTTTTAGATTAATTTAGGAAAAAAAGAAGGAGCCCGCGCATCCTTCTATTACATTTCCTATTTTGATTCAATCAAATGTTTGTTTGAACTTTATCCTAACAGCCGCAACGGGCCTAGCGTTCATACAAGCGTTTGTTTGAATTCTTGCCCAACGGTTTCACATTTCAAACAAACGTTTGTTTAAAAAATGGAGTACCCATTTTTCTATGGATACTCCTTTTCATGATTTATTTTATAGACTTTTCAATTGCCTGCTCAAAGACAGAAATGATGTCCTCGTAATGTTCGATTCCGACAGAAATTCTAACTAACTCATTGGTAATCCCCAACGCTTCCTGTGCTTCAGGCGGCAATGCACGGTGTGACGTTTTTAGAGGATGCGATACAGTTGTTTCTACCCCAGCTAAAGTTGGAACAAGCTTTACCCATCCGATTGATTTAAAAAATTGGCCAACATCAACAGTTTTAGCAAGCTCCACAGACACCATTGCCCCAAACCCTGTTGCTTCTTCCTCAAATGGATAATACACTCTTGAAATGTTCGGGTTATTACGTAATGCTTCTGCAAGCTTTCGTGCATTTGAAGACTGTACTTGCATACGAACGGCTAACGTTTTTAATCCTCGAGTAGTTAGCCACGCTTCAAATGGACTTACGTTTGCACCGAGGTTAGCTACCTTCGCACGTGCTTTTGCAACTAAATCCTCTCTTCCGACAACAACTCCTGCAGTTACATCGCTATGTCCACCAATATATTTCGTTGCACTGTGAACCACTAACTCTACCCCAAGCTCATATGGGTTGCAATGATATGGAGTAGCAAATGTATTGTCCACCACTGTGATTAGTTTCTTTTGTTTAGCAAGTTCCACAATTGCAGGCAGATTTTCAACACGTAAATGTGGATTTGTAATCGATTCAGTGTAAAGAGCTTTTGTATTTGGTTGAATTGCTTTTTCTACTTGTTCAAGGTCTGCAAAAGAAACAAATGTTGTATCAACACCAAGTTGGTGTAATTCTTCGTATAACAAATGAAAGCTTCCTCCATACACATCCTCAGCTGCGACAATATGGTCTCCACTTTTCACAACAGCTAGAAGCCCCGCTAAAATAGCAGATAGTCCTGAAGATGTTGCAATACCTGCTGGTGCACCTTCAATTGCTGCAACCATTTGGCCAAGCTCATCTGGATTTGGATTTCCAGTACGAGAATATAGATAATTCCCTTCTCCTTGGTAATAAGCCTCTAAATCTTCAAGATTATCAAAAGTAAAAGCGGATGTTTGATAAATAGGTGTTACTTTACTTCGAATTGGTAGTTTGCTTTTTTCTACACTATGAATTAATTTTGTCTCAAATCGTTTTGCCAACTTATCCACCCTCTTAATTATGTATTGCTATTATTCTGAACCTTAATTTTTTAGATGTCAAATAGAATCTTGCAAATCGAAAAAGTATCAACATTAAAAAAGAAGCCACATCAGCAGCTTCTCTTCTCCATCTATTCCTTATAAATAGATTGATCCGTAAAATTATTATAAACGAGATAAATTACAATGCATATTGCAGTTGTTATAAATCCCCAGCCAAGAGTAATTTGATCAATTACGAGGTAGTTATTACATAATTGATTATTTATATTGATGTATAATACACCCATTCCTAAATACTTCACGGTAAAGAAGATGAATACAATGTTTTTTGCACGATCCGATAACTTCTTCCAGCTATCACGTAACGGAACACCTGCTAAGAAAGAAAGACTTAAAAATTTCCACACTTCCATGCTTGTGATGTTTAATGTCTCGTCCATTGTTTTCGGTATTGTCCAGTACACCATGATAACGATAAATAATAGAATTCCCGGTATTCCATCTTGATTCCACTTTTCAAAAAGACGCGGGAATTTTTGTTGAAATAGTTTTCCCATAAAAAAACCCGCAATTATGATTGATGGCATCTGCATATGCATATGAATGATCATAATGGACTCCAATAGATTGGCAACTGGGGGAAGTGCTAGCACAAATAATAGTCCTAGTCCAATCAAAAATTGTTTCATAGCTTATTCCCCCTTTTCATTGTCTAAGATGCGAATGACCTTGGTAGCCGCTTGATCAATTTCCCGATAATCCATGACATCAATCAACGAACCATTAGGATCTACTAAATAAAAAGCTGAGTTATGCGCAAAGTTCCCTCTTCCATCTGGAATAACAATTACACCAAATTCATCAAGAAGGGCTTTTAATTCTGTTTCATTTGAAATCCTAGCCATTCTCCACGTCTCGCCATCTGCTCCAAAGTAGGTACGATACTTCCTTAGGGTTGCTGGGTCATCCCTAGTTGGGTCAAAGCTTATACTTAAAAAGACAATATCTTTTCCAAAGTATTCTTGTGGAACTTGCTCGTAAACCTGTGCCATATTCATTTCCAACTTGGGACAAACAGTCGTGCAAGAGGTGTATAGGAAAGTGATAAATACGTATTTATCATGAAATTCAGAAATAGGATATGTTCGTCCCTCGCTATCTTCGAATGTTACATCTGGAAATGCTGGCTTATCCTCTATTAGTTGGTTTACTCTTGCTGTTTCTGCAGTAAATGCTCGAAAACCATCTGTTCCCGTATAGAACAATGCACATCCAAATAGTAAAATTAACAAGCAAGCGAATGTCGTTCGATTCTTTTTGATCACGAAGATCACATCCTATTTCTATTTTTTGTCGTCTAATAGTAGAAAGAGATAGCAGCTTATTTCGCTATCTCTTCTCTATTAAAGTCCTACCTCTGGATTACCATGTTTTAAATGGAGGTGATCCTGGAGGTGCGTTTACAATCATATCAGTTAATGGTAATACATATGCCATTGCAATTACTAGAACCATAAGCACGACCCATAGTCCCCAACGCTCTGTCCATAATGGCGTTTTTGAAGCATTTTCTTCTACTTCTGCGACAGGGAATTCTGTTAAGCCTTTAGGTGCAAAGAACATCATGTTAAATACAGCATATACTTGGATGATTACCGCGATTAATAATAATGTTGCGCCGATACCGACTACCATCATAAATGGTTCCCATCCTGCAGCTTGTGCACTACCAAAGTAGTCTGAGAAAGATGTTCTACGTGGTGAACCAAGTAGTCCTACCGTGTGCATTGAACCGGACATTAGAACCATACCAATTGTCCAAATGATGGTTTGAACAACACCCAATTTATTCATTCCTTTTGTTAAGACACGACCTGAAATATGCGGCACTAACCAGTAACTAATTCCGAAGAATGTCATTACGACTGACATACCTAGTGTTAAGTGAAAGTGACCTACAATCCACATTGTGTTGTGAACGACTTGGTCAAGCTGGTTTGTGCTCTGTGCAATACCACCTGCTCCTGCTGGGATAAAGGCAGCCATTGCGATAAATGGTGCTAGGAAACGTACATCTCCCCAAGGTAGCTTTTTAAACCAACCGAACGCACCTTTTCCACCTTTCTTTCTTCCTGTACGTTCAAATACTGCGAACATTGCCCATGCTGTCATTAAAGATGGGAAACCAATTGCTAAACTCATAAATACATGAAGGAATTTAACTGCTGGCAGAATACCTGGGTCAATAATTTGGTGGTGGAATCCACCTGTAATGTTCATGATAACTAACGCAATGACCACTACACGAGTTAATAAATCACTCCAACGTTTTCCACCGATAATTTTCGGTATAATAACATACCATGCAGATACCGCTGTTAAATACCAGATATTAACTGCTGTATGTCCGAACGCCCAGAATAGTGTACGAGAAACTAATACATTTATAGTATCTACCCAGCCAAGTGTCCATGGTAGAATCAAGAATAATACTTCAACTGCGACAAATGCAGTTGCTCCTACTAATAAAATGAATACTCCTGTAGCAAAGAATGAAAGAATTGGAAGATGTTGACCTTTATGATTCTTTCTCCAGTTTGCTACTTGCATAAACGCCCCAGCCGCTAGAATCCAAATACCTACCACAACGAGTGCTAACCCGATATAGAACACTGGGTGTGCAGCCATTGGTGGATAGAACGTGTACATAACAGATGCTTTGTTCATTAAGACTGGAATTACAACGAGTACGATACCCACAATCTTCGTCCAGAAACCAATCCACGCCATTTTTCTTACCTTAGGCAGTAAACCACCTAAATCATGTGAAAGACCAGCGTAGAAATAACCGATTGTAATGAATGCTGAAAATACAACTACTAAAAGTAGACCGTGTGCGGTTAATACTTGATAATAGTTTAACCAGCTTGGTAGTTCTAAAAGACCTGCACGGTTTAATCCCTGAAATAACCCAAAAAGTCCACCTAATAATAATGCGATAAATGCTACTGATAAATAGGATTTCGAGATTTTTGCATCTTGAGGATTTACCCCTAACACCTTGTTTGTTTTTTCTTTTAAGGTCAAATCTGAATTATTTAATATTGTTGCCAATGGTCTCCCCTCCTTTATTTCACCGTAATTGTTGTAGCCATTAATTGGTGACCAGCACCACAATATTCGTTACATAGAACTAAATAATCTCCAGGTTCATCAAAGGTTTGAGTGATTTTTTGAATATGTCCTGGCATTACCATTGCATTTAAGTTTGTACCTGCAACTTCGAAACCGTGGACGACGTCTTTAGATGTCATGATAAAATGAACCTTTGAACCAGCAGGTATTTCAATCTTTCCTGGATTAAAACTGAAAATTTCTAACGTCATCACAACTTCATATTCGTTTTCACCAACTTGATATACACCTGGTTTGTCAAATGGAGCTGTTTCGTCAACCTTTTGGGGATCGATTGTATCCATATGACTTGGTGGTCCCATCTCTAATGCGAACGTTTGGTAGCCTGTTACAAGCATGAAAGCCATGATCATACCGAAGCTTATTGTAAGCCATATTTTTTCATCAAGATGCATTTTTTGTTTCATCGTTTTCCCTCCTAAAATCTAGCCATGAATAGGCCGAATAGTACTATATACGTAAATAGAATGACTGCTCCAACAACACCGACTGAAATCCAAGTTCCAACTAACCGACCTTGGTATTCCCCGTCTGAATTTTTGTTTCGGTTTACTTTTGAAGCTCCCATCCAACTCAACCTCCTTATGTTCTTCTTACTTACATCATAATTAGGAACGATTCTCAATGTTGTGAACTGAATCACACATAAAGTGTAATTTTTGATACACCCATAAAAAATGGACGAGAAAACTGGATTTTCCCCGTCCATAAATCCTTTAAAAATCCCACTAAATCGCATCATTCCAACATTTCATTCACATCTCAACCTCTATACTTTCCTCTAAAATTGAAAAATGACAAATTGGTGAACATACTTTTAAAAGCGCTAAGCGCGTTGCCTTAGTCGATAAGTATAAGATTAGCGCTGACAGCAGGTGATTTTTGGCTTCTGAAGCAATTGAATTAGACTTAATAGCTGATGACACCTGAAGCTAGACTTCAATTTCCACATAAAAAAGACAGCCTCAGTCCATTGGAGGCTGCCTATTCTAATTGATAAACTAAAAATCTCTCATATGTGTTTTTCTCAAACAATCCTGGGATTATAATTTCCTTTTTTAATTGAAACGGAGTATTGTTTTCTAAAAAATAGGTGTAATCTGTCGATCCATAATATAGAATAATCTCCATCTCTCGGTGATTCTGTTTGTAAGAGCGAAGTATATTAGAAATCGTATGTTTAAAAACCTGGATTGAAAAAGGGTTAAAAAATAAAAACGATTATCGTTCGAATTGATTTCATAGTCCTGTGCGGCACAATGATGAATTTCAACTTCTTCCTCGCGGGCATTTGACCTTTTTACGTAACGGTCGCGGTTTTCCATCGCTTCATGGTAAAGTGATTTATCAATCTCGACACCAATAACAGTTGCTTTAAAAAAATGATGAATATAAAAGAGCAGTCGACCTTTACCGCTACCAAAATCCACTACCCGATCTGTTTCTTTCAATTGGTACTGCTTAAAAAGTGCATTTAGACCTTCATATGGTGTTGGTTCATAACGGTAATAATGGATGGACGAACTAAAACCTTTTTGTCCTCCGCCCGTTTTTACATGTAATAGTGCATCGTAATACTTGTCTTCCATAGATTGTCTCCTTGTAACATGTATGCATAGCGGTTTTTGCAAACTTTTTTATTATTGATAAATTGATTTCAGCTGCTGGTGAACGCTTTCCGCGGGCGTGGCTTGAGCCCTCCTCGTCGCTTAGCGCTCATGCGGGGTCTCAAGTCTCACGCTTTTCCCGCAGGACACTGAATAGCTTCCTTGAAATAACCCACGCATGAAGAAAATGCGTATGCATTTTCGAGGAGTCGCCACCTTCCGCTGCAATCAATAGGTTTTTTTATCCCTTAGCAACAACCTTTTAGAAAAGAGCCTTGCCAGTTAAAATTGGACACCTTTTAAGGCATATGTGAGCTTCTCAGGATTTCGAATTAAGAAGAGTTGTTTGATTTGATTTTTTTCTATTTCAAAGCATACCACATTTTCTGGTTTATGATTTCTTTTTATCAATATCCCGCTCTGTCCATTTACTGTAACTAATTCAATTTCCAAATTATCATCCTGCCCAAATTTTCGAATGAGTCCAAAGATAAATTTTGCAACTCGATCTTTCGTTTTTATTGGAACTATTGCAGCCTTCACCCTACCTCCACCATCTGAATAAAGGGAAACATCATTTGCGAGCATGCTCAGCAGACTTTCAATATTCCCTGTTGTTGCGGCAAGCAGAAAAGAATGTACTAAATGCTGCAATTCCTCCTGATTCACCTGCAAATTGTTTATATCCTCTTTATAATCTACCTTTTTCCTTGCTCTACTTAAGATTTTCCTACAATTCGTTACATCTTTATCCATAATAGTGGATATTTCATCGTATCCATATCCAAATGCTTCTCTTAAAACAAATACCGCTCGTTCAACAGGGCTAAGTTGTTCCATCAAGGAAAGGAGAGCATATGAAAGATTGTCTTTCATTAAGACCACCTGTATCGGATCAACATCATGGATAATTAATGGTTCTGGGAGCCACGGCCCAATGTACACCTCTCTTTGCTTACGTGCAGATTTCAAATAATCAATTGAGCGGTTAGTCACCATTTTACAGAGATAGGCTTTTAGATTTTCAATTTGGTCCCTATCCTTCTTCTCAAAGTCGATCAAAACATCGTGGATTATATCCTCAGCTTCTGTAATCGTACCCGTCATACGATAAGCAATTGAAAACAACAGAGGCTTATATTCAAGGTAAAACTGTTTATCCAACATGTTAACGCACCTCCTTTAGTGCAGGGTTTCAAGGATTAATTGAGCTGCGTTTCTAGCGCTTTGAAACGAAGCCTCTACAAGCATTTCATCTCCTACCCAGTCCCCTGCAATATAAACTCCGGGTAAATGTTTGACTAGAGGGGACGGTCTTTCGTTTTGGTTAGCCAAAACTAAACTATTTGAAACTGTCATTCTAGGAAGATATCTTTTATAGACGACAAATTTCTTCCAGCCTGGTTGGATTTTTTCAATAAAACCCTCTAATTCTCTTTCTGTATCGTCCTTAGCGTTTATATATTTCATTACATGAATAACCTGATAATTTTTGTCGCTTAATTTTGCTATGTTGGAATGATTTGAAAAATAAAAAGGCTCCTCCAATCCCAATGCAAAATGAATTTCAGGATTAGGTAATCTTGATAAAATAAGGTCCAAACATGCTACACGTACCGGAATATACTCTTTGATATCCATTTCTGGATTGTTTTCAAGCATTGAAAACATTTTTGCTGTTTCATGTGGACTTGACGTTGATAGTACAGTTCGAGAATGAAATTCTTCTTTATTTGTATGCACTGTTACCTGTGGATACGAACCATTGACACTTTTTACATTCTGCCCTGTTCGATATTGGACTCCTAAACCAGTAGCCACATTTATCAAAGAATCTATCATACTTTGCCATCCATTATTTAGGTAAATCGCATTTCCTAACTGAAGCTGTTTTAACGCTGCACCCGCACTTAGCAAATCGGGTTCGTTCGAATATGTCGACAGACGGGATATCATTAAAATGAGATGCCTCACCACTTCATCTTTTATCTTATGCTGCAACCACTGCTGTAATGGTATTTGATGAATCTTATTTGTATCTATTTTCTTATACGTACTAAAAAATGTGAACAGTTCTTTTTTGGCTTTCCAATTTAATAAGGGGCTTGTTATAAGACTTATTGGTGTTGCCGGAATATCATAGAGTTCATTTTTATAAACTATCTTTCCTTTCGTCGGCACAATTCCTCCGTCAATTTCAATTCCTAATTCACGTAATATTTCAAGCGATTTTCCATTCGAATAAAGTGCATGTGGCCCAAGGTTCAAGTAGGAATCCATTTTCTTCGTTGTTCGACCTCTCCCACCTAGTGTTTTTGATTTTTCTAAAATAAGCACAGATTTTCCAGAACGCGCCAAATATATTGATGTAGTTAAACCGGCTATCCCACCACCGATAATGATACAATCCCATTTCTTTTCTTCTGATTGCAAAATACCCACTCCTACTGTTCGATTTACAAACAAGACGACTAAACGTCAGAGTTTGTGACAGTAAGGTTGAATTTTTACAGAAAAGTTTATTGGAATGAAGATTTACGTTTTATTGCACAAAAAAACCCCGCTACTTCAAAAAAAGTAGCGAGGTCCAATATATTCTTATCCAATATATTTTGGCAATGTGACAATGACCATTAATAGGAAGATAATCAAAATATAATTCACCGAATAAAGGAAATTCCAACGAGCCCATTTCATATCGTCCTTGACCGAAAATCCTTTAATACTCAAGATAATCCAGCCCACATTAAGCAATGTTGCAAGCACAACAAAGACCGTGCCTAAGTCTCCTAAAAAGAATGGCAACGGAAGTAAACAGATGACCCAGAACAGAAAATGCTTCTTCGTTTCCTCAAAACCTCGTACAACAGGCAACATTGCCACGTCCGCAGCTTTATACTCATCATACTTTCTCATTGCAATTGCATACGTATGAGGCATTTGAAAGACAAATAATATAAAAAAGAGCACAATTGGCACCGTATGATGGATAGGAGCTACCGCTGCCCATCCCATTAAAGGAGAAACGGCGCCTGATACACTCCCAATCACTGTATTAATTGTAAATCTACGTTTTGACCACATCGTGTACAACACAACATACGTAAACCAGCCCACAAATGTAAAAAAGACAGCTTCGTATGATGTGAAAAACAGCAAAAAGAACCCCAACGCAGTACAAATAATTCCTAATACTAGAACAAATTCTAATGAAAAATGTCCTGTAACAGTCGGTCTTTTTTTCGTCCGATCCATTACTGTATCTATGTCAACGTCGTACCAATTATTAATAATTAGAGCCCCCGCCATAACGAGTGTACTCCCAATCATTGTGTATAGAAACAATCCCAAATGTTCCTGAAAAGATCCACCCGTAAAGTAAATGGCTAACCAAAATCCTGAAAAAACGGGTAAAACATTTGCTAGTAATACCCCTGCTTTAAAAAGAGATCTAAGATCAGCTATGAGGGATGTTTTTTGTGGATATACTTCTGTTTTCATTCTTATCCTCTCTCCCGCCTTCTATTAAATCAAATACGCCTTGGCGTATTTGCGCCCAGATTTATTCGAGCTTTCTCGAAACATTCCCTTTGAAAATCTGTGGCATCCGCCGGAGGCATTAACTTTATTCAGCCAGGGATTACACAACGTTAAATTGTATTCCCTTTTTAATAAATCCTACTACTTTTGGAAACAGTTGCTAATGCTGAATGAAGTTAGATTTGCTTCAAATATACTATACCATTTTTATCGCTCTTAGGATAAGAAAACCACTTTTTACCTACACCTATAGTAGAATTACTAGTCATTATTTACCAATAGCAATTTTAAAAAAACTCGAAACCATTTCTCGTTTTCATCGTATATAAGATAGAAAGAGTAGGAAGGTGATTTACAAGAGAATTTCATGGTATTAGGGTATAATGGTAAAAATATAAATACTAACTTATGGAGGTATACATTTTTATGAAGAAAATTTTATCAGCATTCGTTGCACTTACGTTAATCCTGTCACCACTTGGGAATTTTGTTTTCCAAGACAATTCAACAACGGTCGAGGCTAAAGGCTATAAGTCAGGTAAAAGAGGATTTAATAATAATATCGGAAACACCAATAAATCAAACTTCCAGCAACAAAAGAAAAAGGAAGATACCAATGTTACAAACAAATCTACCACTCCAACCAACCCTAGAGGCGGATTCATGTCTGGTGGTCTTATGAGAGGTCTTATGCTTGGTGGACTTGCAGGATTCTTATTCGGCGGTCTTTTAGGTGGAATGGGTATGCTTGGTTCGTTTTTAGGATTAATGATTAACGTACTTGCGATTTATGTTCTTATCGTCATCATTCGAAAAATCTTCGTGATGTTTAGAGACAAAAAGAAAAATGAGGCAGATCCATGGAGACGCTAACCCTCTCTGAACAAGAAATAATCAATGCCGTTTGTGTCTATGTCGGTTTAAAAAAGCAAGTTAAGCCTGAAGAAGTTGAAGTGGAACTCATGTATGACGATGACTACGGTTTTTCGGCAGAGGCGTATGTAAACGATAGAAAACAGGTTTTAATTATGGCGAACTTAATTGAGGCGATTCGTTTATGGCTTGGAGAATTTCTTAACAGAGACCCATATGCCGGAATTAAGCTTGTGTTAGACGACGAAGAAGGCATTATTGCCCATATTAACTAAGAAAATCTCATGAAACTTCAAGCAAAAAGCTCATCACTATGATGAGCTTTTTTTAGTTCGACACAATAAGTCGATTTTTCCCACTTTCTTTTGCAGCATAAAGCGCTTGGTCTGCTGCCTTTTTTATTAAATCTACCGTTGTTCCATTGTGTGGATATACGCCAACACCCGTACTGATGGAGACAATAATTTTTTCATCATCCATAATAAGCGGATGTTCCTTGTAATAATCCTTTAATGTAGAGTAAATTTCTTTTGCGTTTGTATCGATATGGGATTTAATGAGAATCATAAACTCATCACCTGCATAACGGTAGCCCTCAATCCAGTCATTACATACTGACTTCATTCCGTTCGCAAGTATCTTTAAATATAAATCTCCAGCGTCATGTCCAAAACGGTCATTGACCTGTTTTAAATCATCCGAATCAATCATCATTACGGTAATTTCGCCGTCATCATTTCTGATTAATTGTCCTAAATCTTCATGAAATGCACGATGATTTTTTAATCCGGTTAATTCATCGGTACGAGACATTGTGTAAATTTTCTCATATAAACGTGCCGTTTCAATAGAGTTAATAACCTGTGCACCAATCATTTGTAAAAGATCTTCATGCTCTTTCCGATAAGCGAAGTCCTTAAAACTTTGAGTTGAGATGACTCCTTTTACCTGGTCATCAATGACAACTGGTACGAAAAGACAAGAGCTCGTATCTTCGTCCCCTTCCCCCATTTTCGTATCATATTCAATGTTTTGGTTTTGATGCTTGAGGTGAACGATTTCTCGTGTTTTAATAACCTTTGATGTGTAATTTTCGCCAAATTCAACGATGCTAGGAGGAGCTGGCTCACCGTTATCCATTATAAAAACGAAATGAATATGTTCATCACCTGGATTATGCAAAGCTATATAAAATGCATCTGCAGGCATAACACGTGATACCATCTCATAGGACTTTTGAAGAAGAACGCTTTCATTTAGTGTTTTACTACAAATTTGAGCAAATTCATGAAGGATGCGGTAATGTTTGTTCATCCAATGGATGTTTTCCATTTGTTCGTTTATTTGTTGGAGCTGATTTAAAAGCGTATTGGTAATCTCTTGTTCTTCTTTTTCCTGACTGGCACTATTAAAAAAGTCACGAATCTCATCAGAAATCAGAACTTTTTCAGACCCAACCTTTTCAATTAGTTCGCTTAGTTTTTTGAGTACATTCAGATTCTGGATGGTGTTCTCCATATGTAATCACTTCCAAAGTTTTTTAGAGGATGTTCAAAAAGTCGGTTGAAAGTTTCATCTTCCTTTTGATCAAACTCCCTTATCCAAGAAATCTAGTAATATAGTAGCAACATATTGATAAATAGGTATTAAAAAAAGACTAATCAAATACCGATTAGTCTACGTTTCTTTCGATACGAGCTTATACTCGGCAACTGGCTGGCATGTCCTTAAAGGATGTTCAAAAAAGTCCGGTGAAAATGACACATCGAATGCCTTCGTTGGCTTGCTTTTTGTGTTCCTCACGTATTAAATACATACGTTCCGGTACTCAAAGCTGTGCCGCCTCGAACTTCTTGGTCCTTTTCATCCTCCTATTTAAACATGATCTATTGGACTTAGCCCCTATAGTTTTGCGTCTTCATTTTTCAATGAATTTGCCTGTACATTATTCAATTTGCTAGGTAAAAAGAAAATTTTAAATTGTATTATAATTATATTTCTATTTTCCCTTTTGGTCAATTAAATTGACCATAACTTTTTCTAAAAATGTGATTTTCTTCCTAATCCAATTATCCTATACGCTTTTTCAGCTTATTTATTTAAATAGTCTCCCAATCATTTTGGCTTGACAAATATGATTGTTATTGAATTTTTTGCCGTTTCGTGTATAATTATGCCGGATTGATAAGAAATGCGGAAGGCCCTACTTATCGGTGACAAGCATAAGACAAGCGCTGACAGTGGGTGTATTTTACCTTCCGAAGTGATTGACTTATGACCCGAGCCGATGGTGCCTGAAGCTAGACATCGAAAATTAGGTCGAAAATTTATATATTAATAGAAAGAAGGGGGTTGCTAATGAACAGTATACCTATTATCCAATTTAAAAATGTTACAAAGCAGTATGACAATGACCCAGCTGTCCTTGACAATGTAAGCTTTGAAATTGAAAGAGGAAAGTTTTATACCCTTCTCGGTCCGTCCGGTTGTGGAAAAACAACAATTTTGCGTTTGATTGCTGGATTTATTGAACCATCTAGTGGAGAGGTTTATTTTAATGGAAAGAAAGTTAACACAACACCTGCCAATAAACGCCAAGTAAATACAGTATTTCAAGATTATGCCTTGTTTCCACATCTTAATGTATATGAAAATGTTGCATTTGGTTTACGTATAAAAAAATGGAAGCAAGCTGAAATAGATAAAAAGGTGAAGGAAGCATTAAGCTTCGTCAATCTTACTGGCTATGAAAATCGTGAAATTAAAGAAATGTCGGGTGGTCAAAGGCAACGTGTTGCGATTGCACGCGCAATTGTGAACGAACCAGAGATTATTTTGTTAGACGAGCCTTTATCTGCACTTGATTTGAAGCTTCGTACTGAAATGCAATATGAGCTTCGCGATCTTCAGAAGCGTCTTGGAATTACCTTTATCTTTGTTACACATGACCAAGAAGAAGCTCTTGCCATGTCTGATGAAATTTTTGTAATTAATAAGGGGAAAATTCAACAAAGTGGTACCCCTATCGATATTTATGATGAGCCAATCAATCGCTTTGTCGCAGATTTTATCGGTGAATCAAATATCGTAAAAGGAAAAATGCATCGAGACTTTTTAGTTGAATTTGTCGGCAAGACCTTTGACTGTGTGGACCAAGGTTTTTCCGAAAATGAACCAGTCGAAATTGTCATCCGTCCAGAGGATTTAGAAATAACCACTGTTGAAAAAGGAAAACTGCAGGTGGCTGTAGATTCCCAGCTATTTCGGGGAGTTCACTATGAAATCTGCGGTTTTGACAAGGATGGAAATGAGTGGCTTGTGCATTCAACGAAAAAAGCAAAAGTCGGCGATGAAATCGGGCTATACTTTGATCCAGAGGCGATTCATGTTATGCGTCTTGGTGAAACAGAAGAAGAATATGATCGTCGCTTAGAAGCATATGTGGACGGGGAAAGCCATGAAAAATAAGCTTACCCGTAATATATATTTTATCCCTTACGCTCTATGGATTCTTGTTTTTGTTATTGCACCGATTACACTTGTCCTCTATTATTCATTTTTTGATATAGAGGGAAACCTATCTTTCATAAACTATAAAACATTTTTCACACCCATTTACCTTAAAATGACGTTAAGTTCATTTTGGTATGCCTTTTTAATAACAGCAGTATCATTGTTGGTTGCATACCCTACAGCTTACTTACTAACAAGAACGAAGCATAAGCATCTTTGGTTACTGTTAATCATTGCTCCTTCTTGGATTAATCTACTTTTAAAAGCATATGCATTTATTGGTATTTTTGGAGCTCATGGGACTGCCAACGCGATTCTTGAAGTGCTTGGTATCGGTTCTAAACAGCTATTATTTACAGACTTTAGTTTTGTATTTGTATCTGTATATATCTTTATTCCATTTATGATTTTACCAATCTTTAATTCATTAAATGAGTTAAATCCAAGTTTACTTGATGCTGCCAGAGACCTTGGAGCCTCAAAATGGACTACGTTTCGTCGCGTGATTTTTCCATTAACAATTCAAGGGGTAAAGTCAGGCTGTCAGGTTGTATTCATCCCTGCCCTATCATTGTTCATGCTCACACGATTAATTGCAGGAAACAAAGTGATTACACTTGGTACAGCTATTGAGCAACAGTTTCTAGTTACACAAGATTGGGGAATGGGTTCAACGATTGCCGTCTTCCTCATTATTTTCATGGTTTTAATCATGGTCGCAACTGGAAATCGCAAGAAACGAGGTGCTAAAAATGAGAGATAAACTTACCATTTCATCAAAAGTGTATCTATTTATTATTTTCTTCATTTTATATGCACCGATTTTTTATCTCGTGTTCTATTCGTTTAATAGTAGCGGTACGATGAGCAATTTCGAAGATTTTACCTTGGACTGGTATAAAGAGCTATTCGGGGAAACTCGTCTTCTAATCATTGTATTAAATACATTCGTCATTGCATTGCTCTCAGCCCTTTTTTCAACAATTATTGGGGTACTTGGAGCAATCGGGATTCATTCTTTCAAACAGAGACAAACCCAAAATACCTTGCTATCATTAAATAACGTTCTGATTGTTAGTCCAGACGTTATCATTGGTGCGTCTTTCTTAATTCTATTAACAATGGCTGGAATCAAATTAGGCTTTTATTCTGTGTTGCTTTCACATATTGCTTTTTGTATTCCTATCGTCGTACTGATGGTACTACCAAAATTAAAAGAAATGAGCCCAACATTAATCGATGCTGCAAAAGACCTTGGAGCGAACCAGTGGCAGGTCTTTACAAAGGTTATTATCCCTTATATTACACCTGGGATTTTCGCAGGGTTTTTCATGGCTCTAACGTATTCCTTTGATGATTTCGCTGTTACATTTTTCGTAACAGGAAATGGGTTCTCAACACTTTCTGTTGAAATCTATTCCCTAGCACGACGTGGTATCTCATTAAATATCAATGCATTATCGACTCTCTTATTTATCTTTACAATGCTCCTTGTTATCGGCTATTACTTTATCGCACAACGGGGTAGCACACGTGGATTGGGGGTTCGAAAATGACGAAACTAATGCGAGCTTTCTTTGCAATTGTTCTCGTTTCTGGCGGTCTTCTCTATCTTATCCACCATTTAAATTCGTCTCAGGGTCTTGCAAGTGGAAACACCTTGACGATTTATAACTGGGGAGATTATATTGATGAAGAATTAATTGACCGCTTTGAGCAGGAAACTGGAATCAAAGTCATCTATGAGACATTTGACTCCAACGAAGCGATGATGACAAAAATTGAACAAGGTGGAACGTCTTACGATATCGCCGTCCCATCTGAATATATGATTGATAAAATGCGCCAGGAGGATCTTCTCATCCCTCTTGACCATTCTAAGCTTCCGAATTTAAAAAACATCGATGAACGTTTCATGGATCTACCCTTTGATCCAGGTAATCAGTATTCTGTTCCCTATTTTTGGGGGACTGTTGGAATCGTGTATAATCCAACAATGCTTGATGGAAAAGAATTTACAAGCTGGAACGACCTTTGGGATCCTTCCTTAAAAAATGAAATCATCTTTGTTGATGGTGCCAGAGAAATCATGGGAATGGGCCTTAATTCCCTAGGGTACTCATTGAATGATACAAATCTTGACCACTTAATGGAAGCAAAAGATAAACTAATCAAGCTCACTCCTAATGTAAAAGCCATCGTCGGCGACGAAGGAAAAGTCCTTATTCAAAACCGAGAAGCTGCAATTGGGATTGTATGGTCTGGTGACGCTGCTGATATCATGTGGGAAAACGAAGATTTAAACTATGTGGTACCAAGTGAAGGTTCTAACCTTTGGTTTGATAATATGGTCATTCCGAAGACCGCGAAAAATATTGATGGGGCGCATCAGTTCATTAATTTTATGTTGGATGCGGAAATCGCAGCGCAAAATACCGAATATGTTAGCTACTCCACTCCAAACAAAGAGGCACTTCAATATATGCCTGAAGATATGGTAACAGATGAACGTTTTTATCCATCACCTGAGCTAACCGAGAAACTCGAGGTCTATGAAAACCTTGGGAAAAAAAATCTCGCTATCTACAACCAGCTTTTCCTAGAATTTAAAATGGCGCAAAATAAATAAGCTTTTATGAAACTCCTTATGTCATTAAAGACATAAGGAGTTTTTATTAGGTAGCTTATTTCAATTCAGAATTTTTTAACTAAAATAATATTTCGAATTATATTAAATATTAATATAATAACTTCCCCTAAAAAACAAAAATAAAAGTGAGCGGATACATTACAATCATTACACCGTATACCTTTATTTGTAAAGATTTTCATCTTTTAAAATCGAGTAATTTTTCTTGAAATTCTGATTGTGAGGTGTATAATTATCTTTTGTTATTAATATATTACAAAAATTTTAATTAGTATCTTAATATAGAAAGGAGTGAACTTTATGGAAGATACTATTCTAGAAATAAAAGGCTTGAAAACTCACTTCCTCACTGATAGTGGAGCAATTCCTGCAGTAAACGGAGTTGATCTCTATTTAAAAAAAGGAGAAATTCTCGGAATCGTCGGTGAGTCTGGTTGTGGAAAAAGTGTAACCTCCCTTTCTATCATGCAACTTGTTGGTCATCCAGGAAAAATAGTGGGCGGTGAAATTTTATTTAATGGCGAAAATCTTGTTGATGCAAAAGAAAAGCGAATGAGACAAATTCGCGGAAACAAAATTGGGATGATATTTCAGGAACCAATGACATCATTAAACCCTGTATTCACAATTGGAAACCAACTAATCGAAGCTATTTTAATACATAATAAGATTTCGAAAAAAGAGGCACGAACAAGAGCAATCGAGATGCTCAACCTTGTTGGTCTACCAAGAGCTGACGAATTGATTGATGAATACCCTCATCAATTATCCGGAGGTATGCGTCAAAGGGTCATGATTGCTATGGCGATGGTCTGTAAACCTGAAATTTTGATTGCAGATGAACCAACAACTGCACTTGACGTAACCATTCAGGCCCAAATCCTTGAATTAATGAAAAAACTAAATAAGGAAACGAATACTTCTATCATTATGATTACCCATGACCTTGGGGTCGTTGCCGAAATGTGTGACAGAATCGCGGTTATGTATTCAGGAAAGGTTGTCGAAGAAGGAGATACTAAATCCCTTTTCAAAAACCCTCAACATCCTTATACAAAAGGGCTTATCGAATCTGTACCAGACGTTCGAACTAAAAAGGACAGACTATTCTCAATACCAGGAAGTGTTCCTATCCCAGGTTCAGTTAAAAAAGGCTGCCATTTTGCAGAAAGATGTCCATATGCATTTGATAAATGTAGAGAAGTTGCTCCTCAATTATTAGACGTTGGAAATGGACAACGTGCAAGATGTCATCTACACGAAACAGAAGAAAAGGCTGTACTCCTTCAAGGTGCATCACATTAATCAGTTTGTAAAGGAGGGAGAAAAATGCCCGAAACATTATTAGAAGTAAAAGACCTACAAAAACATTTTCCGATTAAAAGTGGAGTCCTTCAAAAGCAAACAGGTGCAGTAAAAGCAGTTGATGGCGTCTCTTTTCACCTACAAAAAGGAGAAACACTCGGTTTAGTTGGTGAAAGTGGTTGTGGGAAATCGACAACTGGTCGGATGCTAATGCGTCTACTTGAACCTACTGGCGGAAAAATTATTTTTGAAGATAAAGATTTAATGGCTCTATCAAATTCTGAAATGCGAAAGATGAGAAAGGATATCCAAATGGTCTTCCAGGATCCTTTTGCTTCTCTAAACCCAAGACATACTGTTGAACAAATAATTGAAGAACCTTTAATTGTTCATGGTCTTGGTAATCGACAAGAAAGAAAGAAACGAGTCCGGGAATTACTAGAGATTGTTGGCTTAAACTCCTACCATGCGAAACGTTATCCACATCAGTTTAGTGGAGGTCAAAGACAACGGATTGGTATTGCACGCGCTTTGGCTGTTAAACCAAAGCTTATTATTGCTGATGAACCTGTATCAGCTCTTGACGTTTCCATTCAATCTCAGGTTTTAAATCTACTTGAAGATTTACAAAAAGACTTTGATTTAACTTATTTATTTATTGCCCATGACTTAGGTGTTGTCCGTCATATCAGTGATAGAGTTGGAGTGATGTATTTAGGAAGAATCGTAGAATTAACCGATAGTGATCGATTATACGAATCTCCTAAACATCCTTATACAGAGGCACTACTCTCATCTGTTCCTATTCCGGATCCCGAACACCAGCAGGAGCGAATTATTTTAAGTGGAGATGTACCTAGTCCATCAAATCCACCTACTGGATGTCCGTTCCATACGCGTTGTCCGAAGGCAATGGACATTTGTAAACAGGTTGTTCCTACACTCCAAGAGGTAGAGCACGGTCACTTTACCGCTTGCCACCTTTATGGAGAAGAGCAAATATAAACAAGCAACGTGAGTCAGCTTACGATTTACATTGCACAAAGATGAAAATTTGGAGGGGAAAATTATGAAAAAACGTTTCTTACAAACGTTAGTACTATTTGTTGCCCTATCTGCCGTATTAATGGCTTGTGGCAGCAAAGACGCAGATAATGGCGATTCTTCATCATCAGCTAAAGATGAAGCGCAAACTACTTTAATTTACGGTCGTGGAGCTGATACAACTTCACTTGATCCAGGTGTTGTAACAGATGGTGAATCACTAAAAGTTACAGAAAACATTTTTGATACTCTATTAGATTATGAAGAGGAAACAACAGAGGTTAAGCCTGCATTAGCAACTGATTGGACAATCTCAGATGATTCATTGGAGTATACCTTCAAATTACAAGAAGGTGTTAAATTCCATGACGGTACAGATTTTAATGCTGAGGCTGTTGTTTACAATTTCGAACGTTGGATGAGCGGCGGTACAGATGGCGCATTCGTATACTACGCTGCAATGTTCGGTGGCTTTAAAGATGACGAAGGACATGTGATTAAATCTGTGGAAGCGGTGGATGACTATACTGTAAAATTCACTCTTAAACGTCCACAAGCACCATTTTTAAACAACCTAGCAATGGGTCCTTTCGGAATTGCTAGTCCAACAGCGATTAAAGAACAAGGTGATAAATTTGGTGAAAATCCAGTTGGTACTGGACCATTCGTTTTCAAAGAATGGAAACGAAATGACACAATCACTCTTGAAAGAAACGAAGAGTATTGGGCTGGAACTCCAAAACTTGAAAAAGTAATTTTTAGAGTCATCCCTGATAACTCTGCTCGTCTTACTGCTTTAAAAACAGGTGAAATTGATTTAATGGATGGAGTAAGCCCAAGTGACGTTTCACAAATCGAAAGCGATTCTGCATTACAAGTATTACTACGCCCTGGTATGAACATTGGTTACTTTGGTTTTAACACTGAAGTAGAGCCATTTAATAACCCAACAGTACGTCAAGCACTTAACTATGCTGTTGATAAACAAGCAATTATCGATACATTCTATGCTGGAAATGCGGATGTTGCAATTAACCCATATCCTTCATTCATGCCAGGATATAATGACGAAATCGAAGGCTATGCATACGACTTAGACAAAGCAAAAGAACTTCTTGCTGAAGCAGGATATCCTGATGGTTTCAAAATGGAACTTTGGACTTTCACGAACCCAAGAGATTATATGCCTGAACCACAAAAAATTGCTGAAGCAATTCAGGCTGACTTTGCAAAAGTTGGTGTAGAAGTAGAAATCGTAACTTACGATTGGACTACCTTCCTTGAAAAAGTTCAAAATGGTGAGGCACAATCATACCTCGCTGGTTGGATAGGTGACAACGGTGACCCAGATAACTTCTTATATGTATTATTAGACCAAGATAGCATTGACGGAAATAACTATTCTCGTTATGCAAACCAAGAGCTTCATGATCTTCTAATTTCAGCACAAACTGAAACAGACGAAGCGAAACGAAATGACATGTACAAACAATCCCAAGAAATCGTTCATAACGATGCTCCTTGGATTCCAATCGCACACGCACGTGCAGCTTTAGCTGCTAGCAGCAACCTTAAAGGATTTGTCCCACATCCTACAGGTGTAGACAAATTTACAAACGTATATTTTGAATAATCATTAAGAAGGGGAGTCTTGTTACTCCCCTTTTTTGAGAAAAGAGCAAGGCGCTTGAAACTTGACATCAAAAACTAACTACGAAATTTTACACATACTTATCCATAAAAAGGGGTGAACAGAATGCTCTCATATACGGTTCGCCGTTTATTCATGTTAATTCCGGTTTTATTCGGAATGTCTCTTATCGTGTTCTTTATGCTACGGCTTATCCCTGGTGACCCAGCAGATGCAATATTAGGTGAAAAAGCATCACCCGCCGCCAAGGAAGCATTGACCCAGCAGCTCGGGTTGGACGAGCCATGGTATACACAATATGTTTCGTACATCGGTGATTTATTACAAGGTGACTTGGGAGAATCCCTTCGTACCCGCTCACCTATTTCTGAAGAAATTTGGCCGTTTTTAGCTGCGACCTTTGAGCTTGCACTCGTTGCCATGATTATTGCCGTTGTAATCGGTGTAAACGCAGGAATCATTAGCGCATGGTTTCAAAACTCATGGTTTGATTACACAGCGATGATCCTTGCACTTATCGGAGTCTCCATTCCAATTTTTTGGCTTGGGCTAATGGAACAATGGATTTTTGCACTAGAGCTAGACTGGTTACCGTCTCTTGGAAGAGAGAATATACGTGATCCAATTGAACCAATCACGCACTTATTTTTACTAGATACCTTAATTCAAGGGAATTTTGACCAATTTGTGGTCGCATTGAAGCACTTAATCTTACCAAGTATTGCATTAGCAACCATTCCGATGGCGATTATTGCTAGAATGACAAGATCAAGTATGCTAGAGGTTATGCGTTCAGACTACATCCGAACAGCAAGAGCAAAGGGTCAAAAAATGTTCTGGGTTGTTTATAAGCATTCATTAAAAAATGCATTTATTCCCGTTTTAACGACAATTGGACTTCAAATGGGACTTCTTCTAGGTGGGGCTATTCTTACTGAAACGATTTTTAGTTGGCCTGGAATCGGAAGATATATTTATGAAGCAATCGCATTTAGAGATTACCCCGTTGTTCAATCCGGCGTATTACTGATTGCAGCTATTTTCGTATTTATTAACTTAATTGTTGACTTGCTATACGCAGTATTTGATCCACGAATTAAATATCAATAATGGAAAAGAGGTGGAATTGCACATGGCTGAATTAGCTCCCGGGCAACAATCTAACGTGTCAAAACCTCAAACGGATGATACCGTAGTTTCTCCCTGGAAAGATGCTTGGAAGGGATTTAAAAAGAATCGATTGGCTTTAGTTGGTACTGGAATTGTTGCCTTCTTTATTTTGATTGCCATTTTTGCCGATGTTCTTGCTCCTATGAGTTACAAAGAATCAATTCTAGCAGATAGTTTACAACCACCATCTGCTGACCACTGGTTCGGAACAGATGATTTAGGGAGAGATATTTTTTCTCGAATCATTTATGGTGCAAGAATCTCGTTATGGGTTGGTTTTTTCGCTGTACTTGCCTCTGCGATCATTGGTTCTTTACTTGGTATTCTTGCAGGCTACTACGGGAAATGGGTTGATATGCTTATTTCTAGGATGTTTGATATTTTACTTGCATTTCCAAGTATTCTTTTAGCTATTGCGATTGTTGCTATTTTAGGACCATCCCTACAAAATGCATTAATTGCAATTGCAATCATAAACGTACCAAACTTTGGACGACTTGTACGATCAAAGGTTATTAGTATCAAAGAAGAAGAATTTATTATGGCCGCAAAAGCAATCGGAATGAAAGATGCTCGAATTCTTTTAAAGCATATTCTTCCAAACAGCATAACACCGATTATCGTTCAAGGTTCACTTGGAATTGCAACCGCTATTCTTGAAGCAGCTGCTTTAGGATTTCTAGGCTTAGGTGCACAAGCTCCTGAACCAGAATGGGGAAGAATGCTAAGTGACGCAAGAAGCTATATTCAACAAGCACCATGGACACTTATTTTCCCTGGTCTTGCGATTATGTTGACAGTATTAGGTTTTAACTTAATGGGTGACGGTCTTCGCGATGCACTGGACCCTAAAATGAAAAACTAAATGACATGTCTCAAAAAGGCACAGTAGGCAGGTGAAGAAAAACTAAATTGCTTTTCTTCACCTGTTTTTTATTAGCCCCCTCCTACTTAAAAAGCCCACCCAATATGTTTGGATGGACTTTTTCCATTTACTCTACTTCATAATACCCACAAACAACATATCCCACTGCTTTTGCAGCAACAAGGAGTGCATCCTCATCGATATCGAATTTTGGATGATGGTTGAAATACGGATCTTTTTCTCCCTTAGGCGTACATGCAATGTAGAAGAAACAAGAAAGGAATTTCTCTGCATAATAAGCAAAGTCTTCCGATGGTGCCATCGGTGGAAATTCCTTTACTTCTTTAATGTCTTTGTCATTTGCATTTTTTAGATATTCTGCGACTTTTTCAGTAATTTCAGGATCATTATATAACGGTGGATAATCATTTTCATACGCAAGCTCACATGTTACTCCAAATTCTTCTTCAATTCCTTTTACTATACGTTTTACTTCGTGTTCAATTTTTTTCTTCGTTTCATCAGTCATATAGCGTATGTCTCCTTCGAGCTCAACGCTATCTTTGATGACATTAAAAGTTCCTTTTCCATCAAATGAACCTATTGTAATGACACCATTTTCAAACGGGCTTAGACGACGACTAATAATCGTTTGAGCGGCTGTTACAAAATGGGCTCCTGCCACGATGGCATCATTCGCTAGATGTGGTGATGAGCCATGTCCACCTCTACCTTGAATTTTTAATTTCATATATGCCCTGCCATTGAAAGAATATCCTGAATGATACCCGACCACTCCTGCTGGTCCAAGTGGTAGCAGATGGATACCAAATACATTATCTAAATCATCAAGAATACCAGATTCAACAATACTTTTCGCCCCGCCCGGAGGAACTTCTTCGGCATGTTGATGTATAATTTTGATAGTTCCTGGTATTTCATCTTTTAATTGGATTAAGCAATCCGCTAACACTAACAAGTATGCAGTATGACCATCATGACCACACGCATGCATCACGCCCTCATTTTTTGATTTAAATGGCACATCGGCCTCTTCAATGATGGGTAATGCATCAAAATCCGCACGGAGACCGATACTTTTACCTGGCTTTCCACCCTTTATTGTGACAACAATCCCGAAACCATTTCCAACATTGGATTGAACCTCTACGTCTTTCCCTTCATAAAAATCAAGAATGTATTGTGCTGTCTTTTCTTCTTTAAAAGAAAGCTCTGGATGTTCATGAAGATGTCTTCTTATTTCAATCATTTCATCCTTACGAGATTCTAACATTTCCATTAATTGCTCTTTCATTGTTCTGTACTTCCTTTCATATGTATGAAAACACCACTATCATCGGTGTTTTCACTTTTCATTATTCTGGAACAGGCTCTCGAGTTGTTGACTTTTTTGAAGTATGATTTGAGTTAACCTCTTTCGTCGATCTACCAGCATCTTTTGGCACCATAACGATTATCGATAAAATAGATAGAACACCAAAGATTACATTGACAATGATACCGACGGTTGCTGCCCATTCCAGATTACCAGTAGCTGCGACTGCAGCGTAAGCCGCTGTCGAAATCGCTACACCAAATGCACTTCCAAGTGAACTTGCCATTTTATAAACACCAGCAGCCTCTCCAACCTTATCTGCTGGAGCATTAGAAACAGATGTATCTGTCGACGGAGTCGCGTAAATGCCAAGACCAAGACCAAATAAAGAAAACCCAATGAACACCACAATTGTGTATGTAAGGCCCGGTAAGAATGTTAAACCCATCATCCCAACACCAACCGTGGTAATTACAGCACCCCAAATCATTGGTAATTTTGCGCCAACCTTTTGTAAAATTTTCTCACCAACGCGAATCATTGCCAGAACAGCTACTAAATACCCTAATGATAACATTCCTGATTGGAATGAGTTAAACCCCCGCCCAACTTGTACATATGTATTCGCTACGACTAATGTACCCGCAATGGCATTCAATAAGAAATTAGAAACCGTGGCACCTGTATATGGAGCATTTTTAAATACGGCAAAGTCAATTAGAACAATCTCCTTACTCCTTTCGACTTTTATGAATACCAGTATACCAATAATTGTTACAGCTATAAGACTTAGCGAAATAGGGCTTGTCCATCCCAAATCTGCCCCGTATGTAATAAATACATTCAACGCAATCATTGTAACGATAAAAATGGCTAACCCAGAGTAATCGAATCTAAAAGCACCTGAAGATGGTTGTTTACTTTCTGGCGTATCTTTCAGCAAAAACATACCAACAATTGCAAAGATAATCGAAAATACGAAAATCCATCTCCATCCTAATGAGGTGGCAATTGTACCACCCGCAAAAGAAGCAATCCCTGAGCCTCCCCAAGAACCAATCGACCAGTAACTCAAGGCACGTTGCCGCTCTGCCCCTTCAAAATAAGCTTTCATTAATGCAATTGTAGAGGGCATGATACACGCAGCTGAAACACCTTGAATAATGCGTCCAATAATTAATAATACAGACCCTTGGGCTAAAACAAGGCAAAGAGAACCGACAATACTTAAAATAAACCCAACATAGGCAATCTTCTTACGTCCTAATTTATCTGCAAGACCACCGGCAGCAACGATAAACATTCCCGAGAATAAAGCTGTTAAGCTTATCGCAATGTTCAATGTTCCTAATGATATCCCTAAATCCTCTTGTACGGTCGGGACGACATTCACCATTGCCTGAGCAAATAACCAGAATGTTATGACACCGAACACAATACCGATTATCATTTTATTTGTACCTTTATAAGAACCTGATTCCATCAATAGATAACCTCCTTTGAATTTATATTTCCCGTACCCGGTTATCTAATTCTGACAAATACGTGAAGATGGAATATCATTTTAAACTACAGTTTTTACTGTCTACAGACCTAACTCGCACTCTTTCATGGCAAAAAAAAGGCCTACATCCCCATCGATACAGGCCCTTACTATCCTTATTTTTCTTTACTTACTGCCTTATCCTTCTCTAATAAAACGAGTAATCCAGGTAACAATACTCCTCGAATTAAGAATGTATCTAAAAGAATTCCTACCGCTACAATAAATCCGAAGACAAATAATAATTGAACCGGCTGTGTCATAAGAACAGCAAAAGTTGCAGCTAAAATGACACCAGCAGATGAGATGACTCCACCTGTTTTTGCAACAGAAATTTGTACCGCTTCTTTTACTGAATGGTTTCTTCTTTCTTCTTGGAATCTTGAGATAAGCATAATGTTATAATCAATTCCAAGTGCAACTAGGAAAACAAATGCATATAGTGGGACTCGATTTGCTATCGTGTCGATATCAAAGAATAAGTTTGTTAAAAACATACCTAATCCTAATGCTGCTAAAAATGAAACTAAGATTGTACCCATCATATATATCGGCATTTTAAACGACTTTGTTAAAACGATTAACATCCCAAAGATTAAGATTGTTTCAAGTATGACGATTAAAATAACATCACGGTTATTGGTTGAGCGGTCATCAACTTTAGTCGCCGTTTCACCTGCAAAATAGAGATTTCCGTCTACATTAGCATTTGCTACTATCGTATCTGAGTTATTAATCAGTTGCTCCATCGCATCCATTGTTTTTACGTCGTAAGGACCCTCTTCAAAAGTAAGACTAAAATTCAGAACCCGATTTTCTTCTGCTGCTCCATTTATTCTCACATCACTTACAAGCTCTTGATCTAATAACTCTTGACGTAATGCATCTTGCGCTTCCTTCGTTACAGTTTCTTTTCCTTCAAATATGACTGTTGATGGTGCGAGATCACCTTTCGCAAATTTCTCCTCAATTAATTCATAGCCTTGCCTTGATGGCATATCCTCCGGAAACGACTTCATTGTATCAAACTCATAAGTTAGGTTGAACATATTAGCGGCAGAGATCAACAAAAATAAACCAATAATTCCAACAGATAGCCCTGGCTTTTTGACAACTAGCCGACCAACCTTGCTCCAAATAGAATTATTTTTTACCTTCTCATCCCCAACTTTCGGAACCTTTGGCCAAAATGACTTTCGTCCAAAGAGTGTAAATAAAGCAGGCACTAACGTAACCGATGCAATCATTATGATAACCATTGTTGTAGCAAAAGTCGGAGCAAAATTACGATAATCTCCGAGGTTTGCAAAGAATAACACAAGCATTGCCGCCAACACCGTTCCACCTGAGAAGAAGACTGGCATTCCCACCTCTCTCATGGCCGCTCTCATGGCATCATATTTACTTTCATAATTCTTGAGCTCTTCACGAAAACGAGAGAATACAAACAAAGAATAATCTATTACTGCCGCAAATAAAAGAATCGACATAATCGATATTGTTTGATTACTTAACTGTAAGCCAGCCTTTCCTAGTATACCTAGTGATTGCATAGCCACTTCATATACAAAAACGGCTGCTACTAATGGGATTAAAGCTAATAGCGGTGAACGATAAATCACAATTAATAATATAAGGATTAACCCTACAGTTGAGAAAATCAATACAAGATCTGCCCTTGAAAATAAATCTAGCGAGTCAGTTGCAATTCCCGCTGGCCCTGTGACATACAAGGTTAGATCTGAATTGTCTTCAACGACCTTTATAATTTCATCTTTCGAATCGCCAATTTCCTTTGTTTCTAGGGAGTCATCAAATATGATTGGAAGTATAGCGGTTGATTGATCCTCTGAAAAAAATCCCGCTGCAGCCTGTGGTGGTAAGGTCGATAAAGGAACTACCTGTTCTACCCCAGGAATCGCAGCATTTTCAATCACATTAAAAACATCTACAAGGTCCTGGAAATCAAATTTTTCTTCATTCGATTGAAACACTAATATTCCAGGTGTCCCATTACTATCCTTAAAATACTCATCTACCTTACTTTGAGCAATTACCGACTGCGCATCAGCAGGTAGAGAATCAATCCTTGAGACCTCGTAATCCTTTGCGTTTGGCGCAAAAACCGCCAATGCCATCGTCATAATAAGCCAAACAGCTAATGTAACCCACATTCCCTTTTTGGTAGTGACTTTATCTGTAATGGTTTGTAAAAAATGTTTCAAAGTATACTCAACCCCCACCTCTTGTATTAGAAAGTAACACTCGTGTCACTTTACTTTTAAAAAAATTGACACTGTTGTCACGATAATTATATTTGCAAAGTAACACTTGTGTCAATTAGGATTCTTTGAGGATTCCATGACAAATCATATCTTTAATCGATTGAACCCAGACTTCATAGGGAATGTCAAAATGATTCGGAATCGCGATGGATTGAAAAATGTAACCTAGTACAACAGGTTCAGGGATATTGGGATTCAAAATTTGTTTCTTTTTACCTGATTCAATAAAGCCCTGTAAATAATGGTACATCTTAATGTGGTATGTTTCGAGTCTTTCTTTATTTTCTTTCACTTTTTTGTTAATATTTACCGGGACACGTTTTCCAATTTCAATAAGATGAGGAAGCTCTGGATTCTTAAACATGAGATTTAGAAGAAAATCAAACTGTGCATGAAACTCGTCAATTGAGTTGATTTCTTTTAGACTTTGGAGAAATTCCTCCATTTTATAAAGCATATAGTCCGTGATCAGTTCTTCCTTATTTTCAAAATACTTATAAATCGCGCCACGGGAAACATGTAAATGGTCCGCTACCAAACTGAACTGGAACCCTTCATAATTATATGCTAGAAGAAGCTCCTCAGTTGCTTGATATAGTTCCTCAGTTGTAAATTTACGTTCGCGTGCCATGTGTCCTTCACCCCACCCCATTATAAAACAATATAGTAGAAAAGAGAATGAGTTGACTTGGCTTTGCCATATTCTCACATTAATTTTGTGACTAGTACAGCGATTATCTTGACAGATTCGCCGATACCAAATTCGTTCAATCAAACGTTTGATTGAATTTGCATGTCATTGATATATCTAGGATAACCCATTAAACAAACGTTTGTTTGAAAATGGGTTTTCTAAAGAATAGTCGAATAGTACAGATTGATTTTAATCAATTTTTTCCGAAAACAACTACTTACGGAAGCATGGACAATTTCTCTTCATATCGCTTTTCATTGAAGGGAACTTGATTTTTTAAGAGATCATACATTTCTTCAACAAGCACCCTGCCTATCATTTCTTTGGACTCTACCTCAGATAAACCCGAGTTAACTAAACGTTCCAATGTTTCTTTCGTACACTTCGGGTCATTTATGTTGATTTGATTATCTACAATTTCCAGAATCTTAGATTTCAACTTTTCATTTGCCATTGTCTTTGCCCCTCCCTGTTTAAGTTTGTTTATCTATTTCCTATTCCCGATTACATTCCTATATCTTATGATTTTAAAACCAACTTCGCAACAGCTTCACAGTGAACAGTGTGTGGGAACATATCCACTGGCTGTACTTCAAGTGTATTATAGCCACCATCTTCTAGCACCCTTAAGTCTCTCGCTAATGTTGCCGGATTACAAGAAACATACACGACTTTCTTCGGCTTCATTTGTAAAATGGTTTGTAACAGTGCCTCATCACAGCCTTTACGAGGAGGATCAACTACAATCACATCTGCCTTAACTCCGTCCTTATACCAATTAGGGATTACAACCTCGGCTTCCCCAACCGCAAACTCGGTATTATTAATATGATTTAAAGTGGCGTTTCGCTTCGCGTCCTCGATGGCCTCAGGCACAATTTCAACACCGTACACTTTTTTCGCCTTTTGTGCTAAAAATAACGAAATAGTACCGATTCCACAATACGCATCAATAACCGTCTCTTCACCAGTCAACTCCGCATATTCTAAAGCTTTATCATACAAGACCTTGGTTTGCTCGGGGTTAACCTGATAAAAAGATCTGGCTGAAATTGCAAATCGAATATCACCAATATTGTCATAAATATATTCTTCTCCCCAAAGGACAATTGTTTCGTTTCCAAAAATTACATTCGTCTGTTTCGGGTTGATGTTTTGCACAATCGATTTTACACCAGGTAGCTTTTCAATAATATCTGAGATGATTTTATCTTTATGTGGAAGCTCCTTTGTTCTTGTAATAAGGACAATCATCATTTCGCCTGAGACTTGGCCGTAGCGTGCCATGATATGTCGAAGAGTACCTTTATTGCTTTTTTCGTTATAGGCTTGAATTCCATATTTCTCACAGATTGATTTTACTGTTTGCACAACCAAATCATTCTTCTCTTGCTGAATGAGACAAGCTTCCATATCAATGATTTCATGGCTACGCTGCTGGTAAAAGCCCGCAACAAGACCCCCTTCACGATCAGCTACTGGTACCTGTGCCTTATTCCGGTAGCGCCATGGATTTTCCATTCCTAGAGCAGGATGTACGTGGATATTTTGCAGCTTCCCAATTCGAGTTAAAACTTCCTGGACCTGTTTTCGTTTTGCTACCAATTGACCTTCATAACTAAGGTGCTGGAGCTGACAGCCCCCGCATTCTTTATAAATCGGACACGGAGCATCCACTCGATATTTACTTTCTTCATAAAGTTCAATAAGCCGTCCATAGGCGTAGCTTTTTTGGACCTTCGTAATTTTTATTTTGGCTTTCTCATCAGGTAAGCCATTTGCTACAAAAATCGGAAATCCTTCGATTTTTGCTACACCCGCCCCATCGTGTGTAAGGTCCACGAATGTGACATCATAATATGTATTTTTTTCAACTGGCGGTTTCAGTTTGGTCATTGTATTTTCTTCCTTTACGTTCGAAATGCTGAACTGATTGTAACATATTGGAGGTGTGTTGTGCCAATGGGGTTATCCTGAAGCTTGCTTAAAAAAATACTCAAAAAACAAAAAAATCTGGCCTTCGCCAGACTTTTTTCTTACATCTTATCCGCTTTTTCCTTTGCTACCAACACATTAATATGCTGATATAAGTTGACAAACTCACCAGGCAGTAAACCACCATATTCCCCATCAAGATTGATTTGCATTTTTTCAGTGGGATTCACCTTGATGCGATTAGCTTTTGTGTAGAGAACATGAGGATCATTGATATGCTCTCCACGTATTGCCAACGTCGCCACCTTAATAAAATCAGCTAGGTTTGCCTTTTTTAAAATTAACAAGTCAAACAATCCATCATTGAGCGATGAATCGGGTGCTAGTTTTTCAAAGCCACCGACAGAATTAGTTAAGGAGACGAGGAATAACATGATTTCCCCTTCAAAAAGCTTTCCGTCATACTCAATACTAACCTCAGTTGGACGAATGGATGGTAGCATCTCCATGCCTTTTAAATAATACGCAAGCTGCCCAAGCATTGTCTTTAGCTTGCTTGGTACCTCGTATGTTAACTCAGTTAACCTTCCACCGCCAGCAATATTAATAAAATATCTATCATTTACTCGGCCTATATCAATCGGAACAGAAATTCCATCGACAATTACATCACAGGCACCGTCAATATTTCGTGGTACACCGATAGCACGCGCAAAATCGTTTGTTGTTCCAACAGGTATAATCCCGAGAGTCGGGCGGTATTCCTGTTCAGCTAAACCGTTGACGACCTCATTAATGGTTCCATCGCCACCTGCCGCAATCACAAGATCATATTTCCTTTCAACCGCGATTCGTGCAGCATTTGTCGCGTCTCCCGCTCCAGTTGTTGCATGACATGAGGTTTCATAGCCTGCTCTTTCTAACTTCTCTAGGACCTCCGGCAGATGTCTTTTAAACAATTCTCTCCCAGAAGTTGGGTTATATATTATACGAGCTCTTTTCATTTTCATCATCCTAAAAAAAGATAATCAATCGTCTATTTTACATCATAGCTTATCCAATTCATTTAATCAATTTTGGTACTAGTAAAAAAAACCAATTCACTCACACTTATTTACTATAGCATCGATATTTAAAAAACACTATTATATTGCCCACCTTCTCTGAAACCTTGTATCCTCAAAAATGCGCTTGGCCAAAACCAATGCGCACATTCCATCCTTACATTTTTTCAACTAGATTGACAGTAACGAGTTCACTATTAAAAATGGATAGTTTATAGGTACCTTCCCCTAGCTTTTTTGTTCCCTTATATAAATTTTCAGTAGTACTTTCTTCATACACTTCATCAATACCGCCTCGTTTTGTTGTATCAATTTTATCCCAGGCAATGTTGCCATTCTCTAGCTCATTATTAGAAACAGCAGACAACAGAATGTTACTCTTTTCGCTCACATGAACAGAGACATTTGATGCCCCGTCGACAATCCAATTATTTTCAAGTGAGCCAGGATAGAGGGCAACTTGATTATGCTGACCACGAACCTCTAATTGAATTGAGCTTGGAACAATGATCGTCGGTTCCATCGTTATGTATGTAGAAAATGGTCCTGCTTGATCAGCAGGTTCTTTCAATGTCAGGTACATTGTGTCACCCACAACCTTCATAAACACATAATCCTTTGCTTCTGAAATTATTGGGTCGGCCTTTGGATGAACCGTAGCACGATATACGCCAAATAGATGCAATTCATTTGCATTGGTGCCCTCAATTTTACATGTTACACCATTTGTTTCAAGAACGACACGTTTGATGTCTCCTGTTAATTTTTCTTCTACTACCGGAAGGTCCATGGAACGATGCTCTGCCCCAATCACACCTTGAACCTCATCGACAAGCCCTACAGATGACAACAAGGTAAACCCTATCCCAATTGTCCCAATGACTCCTACAAAAATGATACTTAAAAAATCATATTTTACAATCGGATTTTCCTGTTTTGATAAAAAGAGATAAACGACAATCTCAATTCCTAAAACAATCAAAATGATCGGCCACCACACAAGCAGTGGCTCCATCATTTGCATTCCTTTTATCTGTGATATGAAAAGAAGAACACCGAGTAAAATAAGGGACAATCCCATCGAAACTGAACCAACACGCCATTTTCTCATTTTGCATCATTCTCCTTCCGTTTTTTACTTCCTACCATTAACTTCAAGCCACCACCAATTAACAAAATGCAGATGATAGTTCCTTGGAAGTATGTGTAGTAGAAGTATTGAATATCGAAATTAAACACTCTTGAAACCATTGGACCAACCGTTGGTAGAACAACATTCACCATTAAATAGTAAAGTCCTAACGTAATTAAACCAATTCCAACCCATTTTTGGTGATTTACAATATAAGAAACAACCGGTACGTCCTCAAGCTCCTCTTCACCATGCTTTGACACCTTCTGAAGGGCATCGAAAAAGCTGTAAAACCAAATGATTGGGATTAAAAAGAGAAACAGTGACAAGCGAAGCACATCTAAAATATAAATCGCGAATAAAAACGCAGCCATTAACTGGATACCACGTTTTTGCAAGCCAAGATACAAATGGCCTGCACCTGGAAAAATTGCTAAAACGGTTGCTAAAGTCTTACTTTTACGCCCCTGCTCACGTCTTGTTTCTTCGAAGTCCTCAATAATGGTTTTATCCTCTATCTTTTCCCCACGCAGTTTCTTGCCTACCAATTGAACCGCATCAAACATGTTGTACACCCAAATAATCGGTAAAATTCCCAGAAACACCATGAAAGCTCCTTGATTCGTAAATGCTGAAATAAATACTACCATCGTTCCTAACCCAAAAAATCCGATTAAAAACGTCAATCCACGGTTAATTAAACCCAATTGAAAATGCCCTAGACCCGGAATAAACGATAGAATAATTGTAAAGAAACGGTCTGAATCGTCCGTTCGAACTGATAAGACCTGCCCTTCTTCTGTTTGGATTACGTGCTGATTTTGATTATGCTTGTTATTTCGCAACAGGAAGATAATCATATCCAATACATTAATTACCACTACAAAAAATGCAAAGATAAATCCAATAAAAAGTGGATCATCATACCCTACCATAAATGTCCCGAAGATTCCTATTAAAACAGGTCCAACCGCCCCAATTCCATATAAGAAACCTCTTACTTTTCGATTTACATAAAAATGTCCTACCCCTGGTATGAACGATAGAAAAAATGCTAGTACTGGATTAAAACTCATTTTTCTCCCTCCTCTTGAATGTTTTCAATTATGTCAAACAACGATAATGCTTTTTCCATCAAATTATTTGAGACTGATTGTTTTTGCTCTGAAAAACTAGACGCCTCCACCGTACCGACAATACCCGTTATACTTTGGAAGACTCCAGTCGACATGAGAGTTAATGTCACAACAGCAGCAACCCCATAATGGAAAATCGGACTTTGTAAAATTGACTTCCTTTGTTTTTTCACTTTTATAGGAAGTTTGGCAAATACCTCGTCTGTAAAGCTATCTTTTTCAATATCGGGCAACTCTACAGATTGAGCCTCCAGTAATTCCATATAGACTTCCAAACATTGATCACAGGAAAACAGGTGATTTTCAAGTTCTTCCCGCTTTGATTTTGCCAATTCATCTTGAATGTACATTAACCACTCTTCAGTACTGAAATGTCTCAACTAAAATCACTCTCCTTCCAATGTTTCTTCATCCAATTTCGGGCTCGGTAAAGCTTTGTTTCAACTGTTTTTACTTCAACCTGTTGTTCCTGTGCTATTTGCTTATAGGTTTTTTCCGCTATATAATACGCTTCAATTACCTCACGATAATTCGCTGGCATGTCGTGTAGCCTGCTTTTGACTAATTCTCTTTGTTCTTTTCGTAAAAGTGGGATGACGATATTTTCCTCGGACGAAGAGAGTGTTGGGAGATCATCAGCCTCAACAATCATTTCTTGATGCCGCTGTTTCTTCCGTTTCACATCGATAGCATGGTTCACAGCGATTCGTGTCATCCAAGTCTTTATGCCCTGTGAACTATATTGGGGGAGGGCGTAATAGATTTTTAAAAACACTTCCTGCGAAGCATCCTCGGCATCCTTTTCATGTCGTAAAACCGAATAAATTGCCTTGAATACTAGATTCTTATATTTTTCAACGAATAAGCGAAAGGCATGCTCATCACCCGCTTTTGCCTTTTCAACCAGCAACTCATCCTTCAATCGCACTCCCCCCTTTCTCTCTGTCTACCATAATAGACGAATTTACACCTACTGTACCCTACACTTTTTATAAAAAAATTAAAAAGTATTTGATCGTGGTAATTGGGATACCACCAAACCGTAAAACGATACATGATATACCGAATACGAGATAATCGGTATACCGCCAATCCGCAAAACGATACATGATATACCGCTGACGCCGGATTCGGGATATCACCAGAACGTAAAACGATACACGATATACCACAAACCCAGGATTCGCGATATTTAAGCATGAAAAAAAGACCTTCATTTAGAAGATCTCGGCACCCATTATTTATTTCGATGACGTATTTTATAGATTAAAGTTGCAATTAATGTGGATGGTAAATTTAAGAGACTTCCTTGAAGATTGAATTGTAATTGTTGTTCTTCAAAGGACATCTTTTCGTACATTTCGTTATGCGTTTTCTTCGACTTTTTTATTTCTTCCTTCGTTGCGACTATATTTCTGTATTGGATGGGAATCATGATTACAATATATAGAAGGAGAACGCCACCGATTACATAAAAAATAAAACTATCTTCCATCATTGCTTCCCTCCCGGATGAGTAAACCTTATATTTAGATTACGATTAAATCCCCAAAATGTTTCAAATACGCACGAAAAAATATCTCTCAATTTTTGATAACTCTTGTTGCATAAAATGTCGGGATATTAAAATCATGAAGTTTACCTGTACCATTTGTATCTTGATAAATATCAGTAAGGATGAATCCCGCTTGTAATTGTCCCCCAATTTGTTCCTCAATGGTATGTGAAAATTGGATTCCCCAATCATTCTTTATTGAGTCCTCATATTGTTGCTTATCCTTCAATGGATTAAATGGTAGTTTATAGGTTACCGTTGTTTCTTCATCATTAAAGATATAGTTAATACCATTATCCAATCCTGATAACAAGATTCCTCCTTTTTTCAACACCCTGTAACATTCTTTCCAAACAGGAATAACATCCTCAACATAACAATTTGATACAGGGTGGAAAATCAAGTCAAAGGATTCATCCTTGAATGGCAATGGTTTTGTCATGTCTGCTCTAATAGTCTTAATCTCGTAATTTTCTCTTTTTGCCACTTCTTTTTCACTTAACAATTGCTTCTCCGAATAATCCAATACCGTACACCTTGCACCTAACGCGGAAAAAATCGGCATCTGCTGTCCGCCACCTGAAGCTAATCCTAGTATTTCTGCATTTTTAAATTCACCAAACCATTCCTTTGGTACTGGTTTGGTAGGTGTTAATAGTACAGACCACTCTTTATTTTTAGCATTTTCAAAAACTTCGTGACTAATCGGTTTCCCCCATTCCCAGCCATCCTCAACCCACTTATCAATCGTTTTCGAATTGATTTCTGTATATTTTTTCTCCAAATTAACCTCTCCTTAACTGAATCCCAGTTTTATTACACCCACACGCTCAGCTACAACCTCAAGATTATTTATATATATATTGAATACGCTCTCAAACTGATATACTAAACTATCTTTGCATATATGCAAGTATTCCTTAATTCATTCGTTTCAGGTGATAAGTCATCGTTTTTTAATACACCTTCCAAAGCAAACCCTAATCTTTCTGGTATTGCTCTACTTTTACTATTTTTTTCATCACACCTAATTTCAACTCTCTTCGCATTCAGCTCGTGAAAAGCAAAATCCGCAATTCCTTTAACCGCTTCTGTCATATACCCTTTTCCACTAAAACGACTATCAATCCAGTATCCTATTTCAAACTTAGGGACAGCCCAATCGATTCTATGTAATCCAGAAGAAGCAATGAATTGCCCTGTTTCCTTTAAAAATACTAGTAATCTTAAATCCTCTCTTTTTAAAAAGGAAATATGTGATTCCCTAATATTCATTTCAACATCTTGTTCAGACTGCTCTTTTTGAGCAAACGGCAACCATGGTTTAAGCTCAATTATAGAAGCCGTAATGGCATCATATACAACTTTACCATCTCCTGGTTTAGGCATTCGAATGACTAATCTTTCAGTCGTAAACTCTTCTGGAAACTCTATCAGCATTGGGTTCATGCTTCCCTCTCCTTCCAATATTCACCTTTTTTCACATCATACGTTTATTACCCATTAAAATCAATCATAAATTAAAAAAAGAGACCCACTCTTCAGTAGGTCCCGATAACAATTAAAGCTTATTCATTTCTTCAGCAAGGATTTTGTTTACCATTTGTGGGTTGGCTTGTCCTTTTGTTTGTTTCATCACTTGGCCGACTAAGAAGCCAATTGCTTTTCCTTTTCCGTTCTTAAAATCTTCTACTGATTGAGGGTTATTACCAATAACTTCAACGATAATCTTGGTTAAGGCACCTTCATCCGAAATTTGAACAAGTCCTTTTTCCTTCACGATGGTTTCCGCATCTCCGCCTTTTTCAATTAACTCTTTAAAGACAGTTTTAGCGATTTTAGAGGAAATCGTTCCGTTCTCGATTAGCTTGATCATGCCAGCAAGTCCTTCTGGCGTTAAGGCAATTTCATGTAATTCCTTCTGCTCAGCATTTAGGAAACCTGAAACTTCACCCATGATCCAGTTTGAAGCCTGCTTTGCATCTGCTCCATTTCCTACCGTTTCTTCAAAGAAATCAGATGTTTCTTTTGTCACCGTAAGAACAGATGCATCATATTCAGGAAGACCTAATTCTTCGATATATCGCTTTTTACGAGCGTCAGGGAGTTCAGGTATTTCTGCACGAACTCTTTCCATCCACTCATTATCAATATACAGTTCGACTAAGTCTGGTTCTGGGAAGTAACGGTAGTCGTCTGATCCTTCTTTCACACGCATTAAAATAGTTGATTTGGAAGATTCATCATAACGACGTGTTTCTTGTTCAATCACGCCACCTGCAGATAAAACCTCTGCTTGACGAATCTCTTCGTATTCAAGACCATTTTTCACAAAGGCAAATGAGTTTAAGTTTTTAAGCTCCGTTTTTGTTCCAAATTCTTTTTGTCCAACTGGACGTAAAGAGATATTGGCATCACAACGAAGTGAGCCCTCCTCCATTTTACAGTCAGACACACCTGTATACTGGATAATTGATTTTAATTTTTCCAAGTAGGCATATGCTTCTTCAGGTGTACGAATATCAGGCTCTGATACGATTTCAATCAATGGCGTTCCTTGACGGTTCAAGTCAACCAATGAATAGCCTCGACCCGAGTGAGTAAGTTTACCCGCATCCTCCTCTAGGTGAAGACGAGTAATCCCAATCTTTTTCTTTTCACCGTTTACTTCAATTTCAATCCAGCCATGCTCACCAATTGGCTTATCAAATTGAGAGATTTGGTACGCCTTCGGATTATCCGGATAAAAATAATTTTTACGGTCAAACTTTGTCTCCTGGTTAATCTCACAGTTTAACGCCATGGCAGCCTTCATTGCCCATTCAACCGCCTTTTTATTTACAACCGGAAGTACACCTGGGTATCCTAATTCAACGACACTTGTTAATGTATTTGGAGCAGCCCCGAATTCATTCGGTGCGCTTGAAAATATTTTAGAGTCAGTTTTAAGTTCAACGTGAACCTCTAACCCGATAACTGTTTCAAACTTCATTTTTATTTTCCCCCCTTACAATTGTGGTTTTTGTTTATGATGCTCGGTTGCTTTTTCAAACGCATCTGCAACACGGTAAATTGTGCTTTCATCAAAATGCTTACCAATGATTTGGAGTCCTAGTGGTAATCCATTTGAAAAACCGCAAGGAACTGATATTCCCGGTACACCTGCAAGATTCACTGGGATAGTGAGAATATCATTCACATACATTGTAAGTGGATCATCCATGTTCTCACCAATTTTAAATGCTGGTGTTGGTGTAGTAGGTCCCATGATGACATCGTACTTTTCAAATACATCTTCAAAGTCTTTCTTAATTAATGTACGAACTTTTTGTGCCTTTTTATAATAAGCATCATAATATCCTGAACTTAGTGCGAAGGTTCCGAGCATAATACGACGTTTCACCTCGTCACCAAAGCCCTCGCTTCTCGTCTGCTTGTACATTTCAATAAGGTTTTCGGCATTGTCTGTGCGGTATCCATAACGAACTCCGTCAAAGCGTGCAAGGTTCGCAGATGCCTCAGATGAAGATAATAAATAATACGTAGCTAAAGCGTATTTTGAATGCGGAAGTGAAACCTCTTCCCATGTCGCGCCAAGTCCTTCAAAAACCTTAAGAGCATCAAGAACAGATTGACGTACTTCTTCTGTTACACCCTCACCAAGGTATTCTTTTGGTACAGCAATTTTTAGACCCTTCACATCGCCAGTTAAGGCAGAAACATAGTTGGGTACATCTACATTTGCAGAAGTTGCATCCATTGGGTCAACACCTGAAATCGCCTGTAAAAGGAAAGCATTGTCCTCTACTGTGCGAGTAACAGGTCCGATTTGGTCTAATGAAGATGCAAAAGCGATTAAACCAAAACGGGAAACTCTTCCGTATGTAGGCTTTAATCCAACAACACCACAAAACGCTGCAGGTTGGCGAATCGAACCACCTGTATCCGAACCTAGTGAGAACAATACTTCTCCTGCTGCAACCGCTGCTGCAGAGCCTCCACTAGAACCTCCAGGAACTCGTTCAAGGTCCCATGGATTTTTCGTTACTTGAAAGCTTGAGTTTTCATTCGATGAACCCATTGCAAATTCATCCATGTTCAGCTTACCAACCGTAACCGTTTGAGCCTTCCCTAGCTTTTGGACAACTGTAGCATCATAGATAGGATCAAAGTTTTCTAAAATTTTACTTGCAGCCGTTGTGCGAAGACCTTTTGTTACGATATTGTCTTTAACACCAATCGGCATTCCAAATAATAGACCTAAATCATTATTGTTTCCAAGTGCTTCATCAAGCTGTTTTGCATAATCTCTTGCACTTTCTTCATTTAATGTTAAAAAGGCTTGTACCTTATCATCAACCTCATTGATTCTCTTAAATGATTCCTCAACAAGGTCCGATACTGAAATTTCTTTTTTATGTAAAAGCGAATGTAATTCTGAAATTTTGTGATCAAAAAGTGACACTTTTTCTCCCCCCTTTATTCAATGATGGATGGAACACGGAATTGACCATCCTTTGCATCTGGTGCATTTTTCAATACTTCTTCAACTGGTAATCCCTCTTTTGCGATATCTTCACGCATAACATTTTTCACGGATAGAACATGTGAAGTTGGCTCCACACTTTCTGTATCTAATTCATTTAATTGCTCTGCAAATGAAATAATTGCATCTAACTGTTGTTGGAACATCTTTGCTTCGTCCTCAGTCACAGCTAAACGTGCTAAATTAGCAACATGTTTTACTTCTTCAATCGAAATCCTCGACATTTTCCTTCACCTCCACCGTACATACAATATACTGATAATATCAAAAATTACTCTGTTTCGGCAACAATTCTTCCCCTTCATTCTTCCCGAATTCAACAAGAGCCAACGCGAATAAACTAGTTGGGCAGATTATTTTTCTTTTAGACCACTAATTTGTTATAGTAGGGTTAATAAATCACAGGATGTGGAGGGATAGAAGTGGAAAGGATTACTTCTGTTGAACAATTTAATGAAATAATTAACTCTGATGGTGCAATTGTTAAATTTGATACTACATGGTGCCCTGATTGCCGTCGACTTGAAGCATTCATTGGGGAGGTTCTTGAAACTCACAATCGTGTACCTTGGTATAGCATGGATAAGGACGAGTTCCCAGAAATCGCAGAAAAATATGATGTAATGGGAATCCCAAGTCTCCTTTATTATAAAGGTGGAGAAAAGCTTGGCCACTTACACAGTGCAAATGCGAAAACCCCAGAACAAGTCAACGAATACCTTGAAGGATTAGGAATCTAAATATAAAGAAGACCGTTACTGCACTTTTGCAATAATGGTCTTTTATTTTTATGCTTTTTTCAGCTTTTCTTTTACTGTTTCAAATTCATCCTGTATTTCTTGGGATGGTGCCTTTGTTAGTAAGCTGACTACAATTATTGAAATCAGGGCAAGTAGGAAACCTGGAACAATTTCATACAAGCTAAATGGAATGATAGCTTCTTTTATGACCTCTCCTGCCTCATTCAATTTAGGTGTAGATAAAATACTCCAGACAACAACTGTAACTGCTCCTACGATCATTCCGGCTAACGCTCCCCAACGATTCATCCGTTTCCAGAACAGGGAGAGAATGATAACAGGACCAAATGCAGCTCCAAACCCTGCCCAAGCATACCCCACAAGATCTAATATTTTACTATCACGATCATAACCTAGCAAAATAGCAATTACTGCTATGACAAGAACTGCAATTCTACCAACCCACATTTCTTCCTTTGGACCAGCATTCTTTTTAAAGATTGCTTTATAGAAATCCTGGGTTAATGCACTTGAAGAAACCAGTAATTGAGAATCGACGGTACTCATGATGGCTGCAAGTATCGCTGCTAATAAGAACCCAGCCACCCATGGGTTAAATAATACTTGTGAAAATACAATGAATACTGTCTCTGCGTTACTTAATGGAGCATCCGCAAAATAGGCAATGCCTGTAAAACCGATAAAAATAGCTCCAAATAAAGACAACACCATCCATGTCATTCCAATAAAACGAGCTTTAGGAATTTCTTTTGTTGACTTAATACCCATAAATCGAACAATAATATGAGGCTGACCAAAATAACCTAGGCCCCATGCTAACAGTGAAATAATTCCTAATGAAGTAGCTCCTGACATGACATCTAAATAGCCTGGATCAATTGCCCCGATTTTATTAACTGTCTCACCCCAGCCACCTAATTCATAAATGGTAACAATCGGAATAAGGATTAATGCTAGGAACATCAGGATTCCTTGAACAAAGTCGGTCCAACTTGCAGCTAGGAACCCCCCAAAGAATGTATAGGAAAGTATGACGGCAGCTCCAACCCAAAGAGCAAGTTCATAGTCCATCTTAAATGAGCTTTCTAAAAGAATCGCTCCACCAACAAGACTCGCAGAAGTATAGAAGGTAAAAAATACCAAGATAACAACCGCGGAGATAACACGAAGAAGCTTTGATCCATCACGGAATCGATTTTCAAAATAATCTGGTACCGTAATCGAATCTTTTGAAACCTCAGTATATACACGAAATGGCTTCGCGATAAATTGCCAGTTTAGATAAGCACCAATTGACAAGCCGACTGCAAGCCAAATTTCACCCATTCCTCCAGCATACAATGCCCCAGGTAATCCAAGCATAAGCCAACTACTCATATCAGACGATCCAGCACTTAATGCAGCAACTCCTGCACCAAGCCTTCTCCCCCCAAGGACATAGTCTGATAGATTTTTCGTCATTCTTGCAGCTAGAATGCCAATTAAAAGCATCCCTATAAGATAAATGATTATTGCTGTTAACGTTTGTACGTTAATATCCATGTTTAGACATCCTCTCCTTTGTCAGTAAATAATGTGATAGCTGATAGTACAATTAACGCAAGCATTGGCACGAACAACCAAAACCATGTAGCTCCTGTTAAACTATATTCCACACTTTCACCCCCTCAAAAAACATTACTATCCTATCCCTATGCAGTTGTATACAATTTCATGATAATTCCTATTTTTCGATAATAACTGCTTGGTATAGAAAACACCAATTAATCGTAACATAAGTTGTTTTTCAGAACAGGGTGAATCTTCAGAAACAATATACCTAATGCATAAATATACAATCTTTTTGTTTAAATTTGCATTATAAATCTTATAATCTAATATCTATTCATGAAAACGAATAAAATTAAGTTGAACTTTTTTCTAAAATAAGCTATATATTTGTTTTTTTTCAGAAATACTGAGAAAATAAGTTGTATAAATTTTTTATGGAAATGGGAGAAATAACATGAACGTAAAAATTAATCGTAATGCCGCAAAGGTAATGAAGAAAATGCTCGAAAGTGAAGAATCAGAAGGCAAAATGCTTCGTGTAATTATCACGGAACATCATGGCAACCATGCACACTACGCCCTTCAATTTGATAACCCAACAGAGTATGACGAAATTGTAAAAACGGATAAAGACGTCGAAGTCCTCCTTGATACAAGAGATGCGGAATATTTAGATGGCGTTTGGATTCAATTTTTCTACGTTCCAGAAGAGCAATTTGTCATCACAAACCCGAACAAAGGTCATCACCACCATTAATAAGCGTGGAGCATTTTCCACGCTTTTTTATATGTCATCATTTCAACTTCATTGCTTTTTCTATTTCTTGTAAAGAATCTGTATGATTACTGTAAATCATGTCTTTTGGCTTTTTTTCTGTTGTATATTGTTACTAGATTGGCAGCTTGGTCAGCCAATCAATAAATAGATTATCTGGAGGTAATGAGAACCAATGAAAAAGAACTTATTGTTTAAAATTGGAGCTTCCCTACTTGCCATTTTCTTAATGACAGCATGCAGCAGTGAAGATACTGACCAACAGCCAGATACTGAAGAAACAGATCAAACAGAAACAGAGGATGGGACAGAAGAGGATTCAGAATAGCTTCTAAGTAAATTCTAAAAAGTTACCTACACAATATGATTATCAAATGAAACGCCCTCTCTTCGATAAGAGTGGGCGTTTCATTCTTACAATTCTTATAACATTTCAGATATGGTTTTCGCTTGCATGTGAAGAATGAGGTAGTCTGGTCCTCCTGCTTTTGAGTCTGTACCGGACATATTGAACCCACCAAATGGTTGATAACCAACAATCGCACCTGTACATCCACGGTTAAAGTATAGATTACCTACATGGAAGTCTTCTTTTGCCTTTTCAATATTCGCACGATTGTTTGAGATAACGGCACCGGTTAAGCCATACTCTGTATTGTTTGCAATGTCAATTGCGTGGTCAAAGTCGCGTGCCTTACAGAACGCCACAACAGGGCCGAAGATCTCTTCTTTCATGATGCGTGCATCTTCTGCCACATCAGCTAAGATTGTAGGTTGGATGAACCATCCCTTAGAATCGTCACCTTCCCCACCGTGAAGTAGTTTTCCTTCTTTCTTCCCAATCTCTACATAACTCATAATCTTGTCATAGGCCCCTTGATCATTTACTGGTCCCATATATGTTGATTTTTGAGTAGGGTCACCAACTGTTAATTCTTTTGTCAATTCAACAGCACGGTTTAAAACCTCATCATATACATCCTCAACAATAACTGCTCTTGAACACGCTGAACATTTTTGTCCAGAAAAACCAAATGCAGAAGCAACGATTGATTTAGCCGCTAATTCCAAATCAGCTTCTTTATCAACAACAATCGTATCTTTACCGCCCATTTCAGCAATCACACGTTTTAACCAGATTTGACCCTCATTCAATTTGGAAGCGCGTTCATAAATTCGCAAACCTACATCACGTGAACCTGTAAAACTGATGAAGCGTGTTTTTGCGTGATCAACTAAGTAGTCACCTACCTCGGAGCCACTTCCTGGGATATAGTTTACAACCCCAGCAGGTAGACCCGCTTCTTCGAGAACCTCCATGAATTTTGCAGCAATAACCGGAGTTGTGCTAGCTGGCTTAAGTAATACGGTATTACCAGAAACCAATGCAGCAGTTGTCATGCCCGCCATAATGGCAAACGCGAAGTTCCAAGGTGAAATTACAACCCCAACCCCTAATGGGATGTAAGTAAAACGATTATGCTCAATTGGACGACTTTCTACCGGAATTCCGTCCTTTATTTTTAACATTTGACGACCATAGTACTCCATAAAATCAATTGCCTCTGCAGTATCTGCATCCGCTTCATTCCATGGTTTGCCCGCTTCTTTTACTAGAAGTGCAGAAAACTCATGCTTACGTCGGCGAACAATTGCTGCCGATTTAAACAGTATATCAGCCCGCATTTCTGGGCTTGATTTCCTCCAAGTTTGAAATGTTTGATCCGCAACCAGCATTGCCTTTTCAGCTAATTCACGGTTTGCTTTTGAAACACGCCCTACTACTTCTTCTTTATTTGCAGGGTTAACAGAGACGATTTTATCTTCGGTTGAAACGCGTTTACCACCTATGATGAGGTCGTAATCATTGCCTAAATAAGATTCTACAGTCTTGAGACCAGCCTCAAACGCTTTCTTATTTTCCTCAATTGAAAAATCCGTAAATGGTTCATGTGTGTAAGGTACTACCAATCTACTTCGCCTCCCTTTGTAGTTTACCAAATGCGCCTCGGCGTATTTGCGCCCAGATTTTTTCGAGTTAGCTCGAAAAATTTCCTTTGAAAATCCTGTGGCATCGCCGGAGGCTTTAATTTTATTCAGCAGGAATAGGGACTTCTGCTGAACAAAATTAAACTCAACAATACCATTCTACTAAAATAAAGCGCTTTCGTGAACCCGTAAAACTTATATCACAATATTCTATCTTTTATGAAATTCGACAAAATGAATCGATGACTTGTGACGATTCAAAAAAACAAGACCCAACCCAGTGGTTAGATCTTGTTTTTCGGTTAATTATACACATGTACAATTGGTTCAGTTTTACCAGCATCCCTTACGATGACACTTTCTGCTCCACTTTGAGATTCAATGTATACTTGAAGTGAAATATAGTTATCGAAATGCTCCATAATCAGACCAGTTACGTATTGTGTAAAACCTATTACCTCTGCTTTACCATAAAACTGCATTGGTATTGTAAGTGTTAGCTCCTGTAATTCATCATTCTTATAAAAGCCTTTTCCGACAACGGCAGTAAAGTTCGGGAAGAAATCAGCTATGGCATCAGAAAAGTTTTGTACCATTAACGAATCCTCACGGTAATCACTTTTTGCTTCGTTTGATGGGAAGAAATAATACTTCTCTTTAATTGTTTCCCATTTTCCGATTTTGGAAGAATTAGCGTCCACTTTTGCTTTCGTAAAAAAGTTGCCTGGTGCAACTGAGCTAACTGCCTCTTGTCTAAATAAGGCAACAATAATCGGCACATCACGAATACTCTCATATTCCTTGTCTGTTCGAATTCGATTAATGATTTCCTCAGCCGCCTTTTTGCCTTCACTTTCAATTTCAGCATTAGGAATCTCTACATCTCTAGGATAACCACCCATTTTTGCAGGTAGATTGTAATAGTGATGGGAGTTCATGCCGATTCCAATGACAATTCCCCCTACCTCTAATTTGTCCTCATTATTTTTAATTAGATAATTCTGCTCTGTAATCGCAGCCACATAAATCGGACTCTTCTTCATTGCCGCTTCATACCCAGGATCTTCTTCCGATGTATCAAAAACTGGATTTAAGCCCTCATTGGGCAGGCCGTTTTTTGCTTTTTTTGCCTTTTCATAAGCCTGTTGCTGGGCTGGAGATCTTTTACGTTTCAGCCAGTCTTGGATTGTATCTTTCTCTAAATACTGACCTTCCTGAAAGAAGTATTTATCAGATGGGAATTCATCCTGTGCAATTCGCATCAATCCCGTCTCAAATTCATCGATATCCAAACGATTGTTAATATAAGCGGAGACAATGCCCCGTGCTTTTCCTGTTTTATATGGAATTACTGCTTTATAATAGGAATCTGAAATATTATATCTAGGAATAATCGCTTTCTCCGCTTTCTTATCTGAGTCTTGAACTACCTCTGTCTCTTGTTCAAATTTTGGGGCACACCCAGATAAAAGAAGCAAAACCGCCAAACCTAGAATGTATAGGTTTCTCAATTTACGAACACCTCTTACTTCCTTAGTTCTTGTACCAGTCTTTCCTCATCCCAAATCTCAATTTGTAAATCTTGGGCTTTTGTAAGCTTTGAGCCTGCTGCTTCCCCTGCGATAAGCAAATCTGTGCTTTTACTTACACTTCCCGTAACTTTTCCTCCAAGGGCCTCAATGTCCGCTTTCGCTTCATTTCTAGTTAATTGCTCAAGTTTACCTGTAAGAACAATTGTCTTTCCAGCAAAATAAGAATCACTATCTTCTACAGAAACAAGTTTTGGCCCCTTGTATTCCATATTAATACCGTATTCGCGCAATTCATTTATAAGGTCATGAACCTCTGAAAGCTCAAAATAGGTAACGACTGCATCGGCCATTTTTTCACCAATTTCATTGATTGCCGTGAGTTCTTCCCTTGTAGCATCCTGCAATTTTTCCATTGTTTCAAAATGCTGTGCCAAAGTCTTTGCTGCCTTCGCACCAACATGTCGAATACCCAGGCCAAATAACAGTTTTTCTAAAGAGTTTGATTTTGATCTTTCAATAGCAGAAAGTAAGTTATCTGCCGACTTTTCACCCATGCGCTCAAGGTTAATTAATTGTTCTTTTGTTAACGTGTAGATATCTGCGACATCAGAAATCAGTTCTTCATCAAATAATTGTGAAATTACCTTTTCTCCAAGACCATCAATATTCATCGCATTTCTAGAAACAAAATGAATCAATCCTTCCCTAATTTGGGCAGGACATTTCGGGTTAATACAACGTAAAGCAACTTCTCCATCTAATCGAACTAACTCACTATCACATTCCGGACAATGTGTCGGCATAAAAAACTCCGACTCCTCGCCAGTCCTTTTTTCAACAAGAACATTCACAACCTCAGGAATAATATCTCCTGCTTTTTTCACAACAACAGAATCTCCAATTCGAATATCCTTTTCACGAATTAAATCCTCATTATGAAGGGATGCACGCTGTACTGTTGTCCCCGCAACTCGTACAGGTTCAAGGATAGCCGTTGGGGTAATTACCCCGGTTCTTCCAACACTTAACTCGATATCAAGTAGCTTGGTAACAACCTCTTCTGCCGGAAATTTATAGGCAATCGCCCAACGTGGACTTTTTGCTGTGAACCCAAGCTCATCTTGCTGGTCAAATGAATCTACCTTAATGACAATCCCATCAATATCATACGCTAGAGATGGCCGTTTTTCAGTCCATTCAGTGATGTATTCAAGAACTTCCTCGATTGTCTCACATTTTCTGCGTTCTGGGTTTGTTTTAAAGCCTACTTCATCTAGCATATTAAGACCTTCACTATGTGAATCAACACCTAAATTTGTGGTGTCCGCAATGGCATATAAAAAGATATCAAGATTACGACTTGCTGCGATTTTCGGGTCAAGCTGACGCAATGAACCCGCTGCTGCATTTCTTGGATTCGCAAATGGTTCTTCTTCGTTTTCGAGACGAGCCGAATTTAGCTTCTCAAATGATTTTCTCGGCATAAATGCTTCTCCCCGCACCTCAATATCAAGTGCCCTCTTTAAACGAAGAGGAATGGAACGAATCGTCTTTAAGTTAACCGTAATATCTTCCCCAATTGTCCCATCACCGCGGGTAGAACCTTGTACAAAACGCCCTTGTTCATAGTGTAGAGACACAGCAAGACCATCAATCTTTAGCTCACACACATACGAAATAGAATCCCCAACTGCTTGACGGGCACGACGGTCAAAATCACGTAAATCTTGTTCATTGAAAGCATTACCTAGACTTAGCATTGGAATTTGATGCTCTACCTTACGAAAGGAATCGAGAACCTGCCCGCCGACACGTACTGTTGGCGAGTCCTCCGTTTTTAATTCCGGGAACTCATCCTCAAGTTGAATCAATTCACGCATTAATCGATCATATTCCGCATCTGGTACAGAGGGCTTATCCAACACATGGTATTCATAATTGTATTGGTTTAAAAGTTCATGAAGCTCGTGAACTCTTTCTTGCGCTGCCATTTTTTCCATCCATCCAACCCTCTCTTAATTTGATTTAGTGATCGGAGCAAATTTTGCAAGTAATCGTTTGATTCCAGTGGGACTTGGGAATGCAATGTCCAATTCCTTCGATTCCCCTTCACCTTTCACACTTACAACCGTTCCCGTTCCCCATTTCTTATGCTCTGCCTTGTCGCCAACCTTCCAGCCGATGTCGTCCCCACCGGTTGATTGAACAACAGGTCTAGTAAAGACTTTTCGTTCTGGTTGTCTTGAAGGTGTTGACGATGAAGAAAACGGGGTTCGCATATGCTGTCTACGTTGATCACCTAAGTCTTCAAGAAGATTCTCTGGAATTTCAGCAATAAATCTCGAAACTGGATTCATTGAAGTACGTCCATATAGAGTTCGCATTTGTGCATTCGATAAATATAGCTCTTCTTCAGCTCGCGTAATCCCAACATAAGCTAGGCGTCGTTCTTCCTCCATCTCAGCCTCTTCCATAAGTGAACGACTGTGCGGGAAGACCCCTTCTTCCATTCCCATCAAAAATACAACTGGGAACTCAAGTCCTTTTGCAGAGTGCAGGGTCATTAGAACAACTGCATTATTTTTATCGTTTTCATCCTCGTCTAACTTATCAATGTCTGCAACCAGTGCTAAATCTGTCAAAAAGGCTACAAGACTTTTATCATCGTTTGCCTTCTCAAAGTTTTGCGTAACAGATAAAAATTCCTCGATGTTCTCGATTCGGCTTTGAGATTCAAGTGTTTTTTCAGCCTTTAGCACCTCTAGATAACCTGTCTTCTCCAATACGTTTTCAACCAATTCAGTGACAGATAAATAATCTTGCATCTGTCCCCAATTATTGATTAAATCCCTGAATTCACGTAATGAGTTTGTGATCTTTGCGCTTAAACCTATTTGTTCAACCTCCTGCAATGCTTGGAACATTGAAAGGTCCTGTGCAATCGCATAGTTCGCGATTTTATCAATCGAGGTTGCCCCAATTCCACGTTTCGGTACATTGATAATTCTTGTTAAGCTAATATCATCATCTGGATTTGAAATTACACGTAAATACGCCAGGAGATCCTTAATTTCTTTTCGATCATAGAACTTAATTCCGCCGACGATTTGATAATTAATATTAGATTTAAGTAAAACTTCCTCCATTACACGAGATTGTGCATTGGTACGATATAAAATCGCAATTTCTTTAAACGTACGTTCTCCACCATTTACAAGTTCTCTTATTTTCCCAGCGACAAATTGCGCTTCCCCAGACTCACTATCTGCCCGATAGTAAAAAATCTTTTTCCCTTCATCATTTTCCGTCCAAAGGTTTTTCGGTTTACGATTCATGTTGTTTTGGATTACTTCATTTGCCGCCTGCAAAATTGTCTTTGTTGAACGATAGTTTTGTTCAAGAAGAATTACTTTTGCGTTTTTATAGTCTTTTTCAAAGGAAAGGATATTCGCAATATCCGCTCCACGCCAACGATAGATTGACTGGTCTGAATCACCCACAACACATAAATTTCTGAAACGTGAAGCAAGAAGTTTTACAAGAAGATATTGTGCACGGTTTGTATCTTGGTACTCATCCACGTGAATATACTGGAATTTACGTTGATAGAATTCCAATACTTCAGGCACTCTTTGAAACAGATGGATTGTAGTCATGATGAGGTCATCAAAATCAAGTGCCTGGTTTTTTCGTAGTCTTTTTTGGTACAACTTATAGACATCACTTACAATTTGCTCATACATGCCACCTGCTGTCTTCTCATAATCTTCAGGTGTTTGCAATTCATTTTTTGCACTGCTGATCGTTCCTAGTATCGACCGTGGATCGAATTTTTTAGGATCAATATTTTTCTCTTTTAAAATATTTTTAATAACCGAAAGCTGGTCGGTTGTGTCCAAAATTGAAAAATTTCGGCTAAACCCAATGCGGTCGATATCTCTTCGTAAAATTCGAACACACATGGAGTGAAAGGTTGAAATCCAAATATCTTCGGCAGCTCCTCCAAGAATTGCTTGAACACGCTCTTTCATTTCCCGAGCTGCTTTGTTTGTAAAGGTAATCGCTAAAATACTCCATGGTGCTACTTCCTTTTCCACCATTAAATAAGCAATACGGTGTGTCAGAACCCGAGTCTTTCCACTACCCGCTCCTGCCATAATTAATAGTGGTCCATCTGTTGCTTTCACCGCTTCTTGTTGTTGTTCGTTTAGTCCCGATAACAATTTGTTGCTGATAAATTGCAATTTTTTCACCGTCCCATTTCAGTATCAAACGTGTGTTCTATTTTACCAGATTTCTTTGTGAATTTCCATCCTTATCCCTTAACAGCATGTACTGTTTTTAGGGCGGCATTCACGTCTTCATAAATAATATTTCCAACGACAACTGTGTCGGCAAAACGAGCCATTTCCATTGCCTGCTCAACAGTCTTAATTCCACCACCGTAAAACAGTTTTGTAGTTTGTAAGTTGTTCTTTACAGCCTCGACAATTTCCTTATCGCCGTAGGTTCCACTATATTCTAAATAAAAGATTGGGAGCGAGAACATTTTCTCCGCCATTATTGCATAGGCGATTGTATCATCCTTACTTAATGTGGCCTTAGCACCTGTTAACTTAGCAGCTTTGCATTCTTCATTGAGGATACAATAGCCCTGCATAATCATTTCATCCCAATTCATAACATCGCCATATTCCTTAACCGCCTCATGATGTAACCCCATAATCCATCTTGTGTCACTGCTATTTAAAACGGTTGGAATAAAATATAAATCAAAGCCCGGTGTAACTGACTCAATAGTTGAAATTTCTAACACAACTGGTACAGTATAGCGTCGGATTCGAGACATTAAGTGAAGGACTTTGTCCAAGGTCACCCCATCGCTTCCACCAACGATAATCGCATCTGTACCAGATTCACAAACTGCATCTAAATGTTCATCACTGATTTCCTTATTTGGATCCAGCTTAAAAACATGTCTCCATTCTCTAAAATCGTACATGAAGATCCTCCATTCATCTTTCCATTCCTCCATTATAGCAAAACTAGATGCATCTATTAATACCTAGCTGGATTTCATAATATTTCGATTTACTATTTTTCATTATCCTTCTTTCCTTCCAAACGAAAAAAGCCGAAACCCTAGGTTCCGACTTACTTTCAATATTATTTTTTTTCCAATTCTTTTACACGATCAAGCGCCATTTGATAGGCATCGTTACCGTAATTTAAGCAACGCTTCACACGAGAAATGGTTGCTGTACTAGCTCCTGTTTCTGTTTCAATTTTATGATACGTATTCCCTTCTTGAAGCATTCTAGCAACTTCAAGACGTTGAGCTAGTGACTGAATTTCATTTACTGTACATAAATCATCAAAGAATCGATAGCACTCTTCAAGATCATTTAGTGATAGGATTGCATTAAATAATTGGTCAAGTGCTTTACCGCGTAATTTATCAATTTGCATAAAGTATCTCCCTTTTTCTTCTAATTTCCAAACGAAACGGCGCCAGCGAGTCCTGGTGATGTTGGAATAATGTTAATCCATGTTTTTCCTGTAACAAAGCCAACTTCTTCTCCATTCGCAAACGGAACAATTCTTCCATTAACATTTTTCCATTCAATTTCCTGCGCTTTTCCCTTTTGAAGTAAATAGCCTTTGCCTCCAGAGGTCACATCAATCTCACGTCTACCAGAATCATCAATAAGACGGTGATTCATTTCAACTATTAACACATTATCCAGTAAAATCGGAGTATTTGTCTCACGGTCTACTGTTTGATCTCCTCCGCTATATCGTTCATATTTACCTTTATCTGCATTGTAGTCATAGACTGCAGCAAATATATCTCTTGATGAATAGGACACTCGAACATGTTCAGCAGCAGTTCCTTCTAAACTTTGTGTCTCTTTGTCGGATAAAAATGAAAAGCTTGGAACCTCTTCCTCCATTGAATATCCTAGTTGTTTAGCCCCTTTTTCAATATTTTCAAATGAAATATACGAATTATGTGGTGCTACATTATGGTCAGCTCTCCAAAAAAGAGTGCCATCATAAACCATTCCATTTATGTTATCTATTTTACCACTATTAAGAATTTGTTGAGCTTCTGGACTCCAACCATGTGCAACATATAAAGCATCATAGCCTTTACTCAACTCAATATAATAATCTCTCGCACTTCGAACCGGTCCAATAATGTCTGGTTTTTCACTTTGGAATACGGCTAAGAAGCGTGTTACATCACCTTCAGCTAACACTTCATACACAACATCTGCCATATGAAGACCTGATTGTGGGCGTGCCTTTGGATGATTGTTAACCATGACTGCAAATGGACGACTGGTTACATCTTCATTTGTTCCAATTCCTGTTAATGGAAAAACATGTTCAAGTTCTTCGGTCGGCTTATCCTTTGCAACCGGCTCAGCTTGTTTTGGTTCATGCTCATCCTGCTGTTTTGCAGCTTCGTCATTATTACTACACGCTGCAGAAATGAGTAAAAGGAAAGTTCCTAGGATGTATAAAGTCTTTTTCATATTTTGAGCACACAACCTTTAATAAGAAGTTGGGACTGAATCTCTTTATCTTTATCCTACTAAATTAAAGAAGGGGATAGAGATAAATCCTTTTATATTTTAACGCATTATTGACGGAAAGAGTACCATTTTATTCATCACATCATAGATTCCCTGCGGTGTAATGCGAATATACGGTAAATGAGTAGATGATAAAAAGGTCAACGTATAGATTGGGTCACTATGATTATACCCACGTTCTCTCACTAAACAAACAAATTCCTTTTCAAGTGCACTAAGGTCTACAACGGATTTTGCTGATGTTACTCCACCAAGGTCTAAAGGAATTTCATGTAAAATGGCACCGTTTTCAGTTAAAACAATACCACCCCCAATTTCCTTCATTCGATTAAAGGCAAGGAGCATATCCTTTTTATTTTTTCCAATTAATACAAAATCACCCGTATTTGAAAAAGAACTTGCAAACCCGGAGATTCGATTTGCAAAACCTTTAATAATCGTATTTACTCGCCATTTGCCTTCCCGGTCAACGAACATTAAGAAGCTTTCATCATGCTCCATTGAAAGTTCATCATACGATGCATCGATAGAGATTGAATATGGCTTCATTATAACAGCATTCTCCATCTTCATTCCAAATGGCATTGAAAACTGCAAATCATCTAGTGTTAACTCCCAGTTTGTCGTGAGGTTTGTAAAGCCTTGGCTCTTCCATGGAAAGTCAGAAAACGCATGTTGATCTTTATTATCGCGTTTTACCCAAATTCCTTTAGCAAGAACAGATTCTGGTGTAGGATTTTCTTTTGTAGATAAAATATTTAGGTTTGCAATTCTTCCGGTCGCTATCATACCATGGAGATTCTCCATATTATAGTGCCTAGCAACATTAATCGTTGCCATATTATAAGCATCAATGATTGGTACACCTTTTTCAATTGCAATTTTTATCATGTTATCAATGATTCCCTGCTCATAAAATGCCGGTGGTGAACCATCCGTTGTAAAAATGAACTTATCATATTGATCAATTCCCATTTCACGGATTTCATCCAAAATCCGTGGCAGGTCTGGACGAATCGATGAATATCGTAATGAAGTGGTGTACCCTTGAAGAAGCCGATTCAATACATCTGTGCCTGTCATCGATTCATGATCGCAATCTGCACCTAATAACATCAACTTCGCTAGTGTTTTTTCCGAAGCCCCTGGAAAATGTCCTTCAACCTTCTTGCCAATCCTTTTTGCTTCTTGAATCCAATGTAGCATTAAGTCATCACCATCAAGCAACTTCGGCCATCCTGTTAACTCGCCACCCTGAACTACAGAATCATGCTCAAGCCAGCTGAGTACATTCCCATTTGAAAATGCTTGTTCCTCGTGGTGAATCTCAGTCTGAGGGTCAAATCGACACCACCAGTACATTGTTACCGGAAGATTTTTCATTTCCTCCAGGAAAGAAAACGCTTTCTTTTTTGGTGTTTGTAAAGCAAGGACTAAGTTATCATTAATGATTGTGGTCGTCCCTGTATAGGATGCATATTGAGCAAATGAGTGGGGATTATATAAATGAAAAGAATGTGCATGTGGTTCAATATAACCAGGCACTACAAATTTCCCATCACACTCTACAATTTCACAATCGTTGAGTTTTGATGGCAATTGCTGGCCAACATACACAATGCGATCTTGATAAATCCAAATGTGTGCGTTGATCCATTTTTTTAACATTTGATTTAAGTATGTGACATTTTTCAATAGAATCGTTGGTGATTTTTTTCCATCTATGACAGCAACATGTTCTCTAAGTTGCTTATTTTTCCATCGGTATCGTTGCCCAACCATTAACCATCTCTCCAATCTCTACCATATGCTACATGGAAGCGCTTTACATTATAGTACCATATTAATCGGTTTACTGCATTAAAGACTTTGTGAAAATTTGTAAAAATTTTTAACTATATATTAGCTTACGTAAAGATGTAAACGGGGGTAAAAGTATGAAACCAAATATCGGCATGATTAATGCATTAATCCGCATTACATGTGGGTTTACAATGCTTGCTTGGGCTACAGCAAAAATGGTGAAACGCCCTTGGCGTGAAAGCTTTATTGTAGTAGCAATGCTTGGGGGAATGAAGGTAGCTGAGGGGATAACTCGCTTCTGTCCACTTACGGCTCTGTTTAATGAATACGTCGAAAGAAAACAAGAAGAACCAGCTACTCTAAAGGAGCTTCCTCCAGTTAATCCATCATAAAAAAGGTAAGAGGGAATCCCTCTTACCTTTTTACATGTAAATTGGTTGATTGCGTTTTACTCTGGTTGTACTAATTAAACGAATTGCGCTTTATTCTTAATAGTTGCGTTATACGTAATCGCTTTTTTCCCAATATCTTTTCGATAAAATAGGTTAGTACATTGTATTTTTTTCGCTTCTTGGTAGACAAGGTTTTGTGCTTCTTCAAGACTTTCTCCACTTGCTACTATGGTTAGCACCCTTCCACCATTCGTAACAAATTGTTTGTTCACCATATCTGTTCCTGCATGAAAGACTGTGACTTTTTCGTCTAAGTTACCAAGGCCTTCGATGACTGCCCCTTTTTCATAGCTTTCTGGATACCCTTTTGATGCAAATACAACACCAAGAGTCACATTGTTTGACCACTCAAGGACAATCTCCTTTTGATCAAGTAGCCCTTCAATAACTTCGATAAAATCGGTTTTTAAACGAGGAAGAACAACTTGTGTTTCAGGGTCGCCAAAGCGAGCATTGTATTCAATCACCTTAGGTCCATTAGCCGTTAAAATTAATCCCGCATAAAGAACGCCGGTAAATTGTCTTCCCTCAGCTTCCATCGCTTTAACAGTTGGATTAATGATGGTTTCAATCGCTGTTTGGACGGCCATCTCTGAAACTTGTGGAACTGGAGAATAAGCCCCCATTCCACCAGTATTAGGACCTTCGTCATTGTCAAAAGCACGCTTATGGTCTTGGGAAATCACCATCGGATAGGCAGTTTTTCCATCCACAAAAGCCATTAATGAGAATTCTTCCCCTTCAAGAAACTCTTCGATAACAACCTGCGCACTTGCTTCGCCGAATTTATTCGCCTCCAACATGTCATAAACACTTGTTAAGGCTTCATCTAAATTAAGAGCAACTGTAACACCTTTTCCAGCTGCAAGTCCGTCCGCTTTGATTACGATGGGTGCACCTTTTTCTAGGATGTACTGTTTTGCTTCTTCATAGGATGTGAATGTTTCGTATTCTGCAGTTGGGATATTGTATTTCTTCATAATTTCTTTTGCAAATGACTTACTGCCTTCAAGTAGTGCAGCTTCCTTTGATGGACCAAAAACGGCTAAGCCCTCTTTTTGAAAACGATTCACGATACCATTGATTAATGGAACTTCAGGACCAACAAGAGTGAGATCAATTTGTTCTTCCTTTGCAAATTCAATTAAACGGTCAAAGTCATTTTCGGCGATGTTGATTACTGTTGCGATATCTTGCATGCCAGGATTTCCTGGTGCAACATACACTGTTTCTACCTTGGAGCTTTGGGAAACCTTCCAGGCAAGTGTATGCTCACGACCACCGCGACCAATTACTAGTACTTTCATTTTTTCACCTCATCAAACGAATTTGATTGATTTCAAATATACGATGTCTAGCTCCAGCACCGAGCCCCTCGAGGTCAAAAGTAGACGTTCAAATTGCAAGGCGCTTGAGCCTTTCCTAATTAGTGTTTAAAATGACGTACTCCGGTGAAGACCATTGCAATTCCGTACTCGTCAGCTTTTTGAATGGATTCTTCGTCACGAATAGATCCACCAGGTTGGATAATTGCTGTGATGCCCGCTTTTGCTGCCGCTTCAACTGTATCACCCATTGGGAAGAAAGCATCTGAAGCTAGAGCAGAACCTTTCGCCTTTTCACCTGCTTGATTGATTGCGATGTTAGCTGAGCCTACACGGTTCATTTGACCTGCGCCAATACCAATTGTCATATCATCTTTTGTTAACACAATTGCGTTAGATTTAACGTGTTTAACAACCTTCCAGCCAAGCTTTAAATCAGCCCATTCTTGCTCAGTTGGTTCACGCTTTGTCGGAATGGAGATAGTTGCATTGTCTAAGCTGTATGAATCCTCATCTTGAACAAGTAATCCTCCACGAACGGATACAAGCTTCTTTTCAACCTTTTCGTCATCTGAAAAATCAACAGTCAATAAACGTAGGTTTTTCTTTGAAGAAAGAATTTCGAATGCTTCTTTACTAAATGATGGTGCAATAATAATTTCAAGGAAAATTTCACGCATTTTATGTGCAGTTTGCGCATCAACTTCTCGGTTAACCGCGATAATTCCACCAAAAATAGAGGTAGAATCCGCTTCAAATGCTTTTTGATAAGCTTCTTCTAAGGATGCGCCAACTCCTACACCACAAGGATTCATATGCTTAACAGCAACCGCTGCTGGCTCTTTGAATTCCTTAACAATTTGAAGAGCAGCATCTGCATCATTGATATTATTGTAGGATAATTCTTTTCCGTGTAATTGAGTAGCTGACGCAATTGATAACACTGTCCCTAATGGCTTTTTATAGAAAGCAGCCTTTTGATGGGGGTTTTCTCCATAACGAAGGTCTTGTTTCTTCTCATACGTTACTGTTAATGATTCTGGACTTTCCTCACCCGCTGCACGTGTTAAGAATTCTGCGATAACAGCATCGTATGCTGCAGTGTGACGGAAAACCTTCGCACCTAAACGAAGTTTTGTTTCAGCTGTAACTTCACCTTTTTCAGCAATCTCTGCTAAGACAGTAGCGTAATCCTGTGGGTCAACAACTACTGTTACATACTTGTGGTTTTTTGCCGCAGAGCGAAGCATTGAAGGTCCACCGATATCGATATTTTCAATGGCATCCGCAAACTGAACGTCAGGATTTGCAATTGTTTGTTGGAATGGATAAAGGTTTACAACAACCAAATCGATTGGCGTTATATTATGTTCTTGAAGCTGTTTTACATGCTCTTCGTTTTCTCGAACCGCAAGTAATCCACCGTGAATATTGGGGTGAAGAGTTTTTACACGTCCATCCATGATTTCTGGAAAGCCTGTCACCTCAGAAATTCCAATAACAGAAAGGCCAGCTTCCTCGAGTGTCCGCTTTGTACCACCCGTTGAAATGACTTCAACTCCGTTTTCAATTAATCCTTTTACAAATGGAACAAGTCCTTGTTTATCTGAAACACTGACTAGTGCACGTTTGATTGTCACTTTAAATCGCTCCCTATTGTTGTTGAATTTTTACTCTTTGTTGTTACAAGTGATTGTAAAATCTGTGGATAAAATTCATGTTCGATTTGATGTACTTTTTCTTCGATGCTATCTAGTGTATCGCCTGTTTCAATCGTTAGCTCTCGTTGTGCAATGATTGGGCCTGTATCCATTCCTTCGTCCACATAATGAATCGTAACACCGGTCGTATTCACACCTGCTCGAAATGCCTGACCAATCGCATCCTTACCCGGAAATGCTGGCAATAAAGAAGGATGGATGTTTACAATTTTATTTCGATATGCCTTAAGTAAGGTATCGCCAATTAATCGCATATACCCAGCTAGTACAATTAAATCCACATTCTTAGCCTGTAGTGCCTCTACAATTTCCGCCTCAAAAAATGACTTTTCTGGATATTCTTTCGGTGAAAACACAAAGGTATCTACCCATTCCTTTGAAGCTCGCTCTACGACTTTAGCACCCGGCTTATCACAAACTAGCAATTCGATTTCCGCTGCAAGTCTTCCTTCTTTAATTGAGTCAACAATCGCTTGAAAGTTTGTGCCACTTCCGGATGCAAAGACAGCTATTTTTTTCATACAAGCGATCCTCCACCAAAGGTTACACCATTTCCGTTTTTAATACGTCCAATAATATACGCCTTTTCTCCTTCTTCTTCAAGAAGTTCGATCACACCATGTAGGAATGCTTCGTCTACAGCAAGGACCATCCCGATTCCCATATTAAAAATATTAAACATTTCTTTACGCTCAAGATTTCCGGTCGCTTGAAGTAAATCAAAGATTGGTGGAATTGGCCATGATCCATAATCGATTTCCGCACCAACACCTTCTGGAAGCATACGAGGAATATTTTCAATAAAGCCCCCACCCGTAATATGGGACATGCCTTTTATTTCAAACTTTTCCATCGCCTTTATTAGAGACTTCACATAGATTTTTGTCGGCTGAAGAAGTTCTTCACCTAATGAACGGCCGATTTCTCCGTACGTTTCTTTAAGGTCTAATCCACCATCCTCAAGTAGCACCTTACGAACAAGTGAATACCCATTACTGTGAATTCCGCTAGAGGAAAGCCCAATTAAAACATCTCCAGCCTTAATGGAAGTCCCTGTTACAAGCTTTGATTTTTCAGCAACTCCAACTGAAAAGCCAGCAAGGTCATATTCATCTTCATTATACATTCCTGGCATTTCAGCGGTCTCACCACCAATTAAGGCACAGCCTGCTTGTTCACAGCCATCTGCAATCCCTTTTACAATTTGTTCGATTTTTTCAGGCTGTGCTTTCCCACAAGCAATATAATCTAAAAAGTATAAAGGCTCAGCGCCTTGAACGACAATATCATTCACACACATTGCAACAGCATCGATTCCAATTGTGTCATGTTTATCCATCATAAAAGCTAACATCAGCTTCGTACCCACACCATCAGTACCCGAAACTAGAACAGGCTCTTTTACGTTTACCTTTGAAAGGTCAAACATTCCACCAAAACTGCCGAGTCCACCCATCACTTCGGGGCGAATTGTTTTTGCGACATGCTTTTTCATTCTGGAAACAGCCTCATAGCCTGCCTCAATGTCTACTCCAGCTTGCTTATAAGCATTTGCCATTCTTATTAACACTCCTTAATTTTAGCTGAATACTTTTTCATGTGGCAATACCGTGTCTGGGAATATCTCTGTTGGATATTTTCCTGTAAAACAAGCCATACATTGCCCACGCGTTTCCCCTTCAAACGGTCTTCCAATTGCCTTTACTAAACCTTCCGGGCTTAAAAATGTTAATGAATCTGCTCCAATGATTTGGCGAATTTCCTCCACTGAGTGTGAGGAAGCAATTAATTCCTCATGTGTAGAAGTATCAATTCCGTAGAAGCATGGATTCTTTATTGGCGGTGAACTAATACACACGTGCACTTCCGTTGCACCAGCATCTCGTAGCATGTTCACAATTCGACGGCTAGTTGTACCGCGTACGATTGAATCATCAACCATAACCACACGCTTCCCTTCAACCACACCACGAACAGGGGAAAGCTTCATTTTTACCCCTTGCTCCCGTAAAGATTGAGAAGGTTGAATAAATGTTCTTCCAACATACCGATTTTTTATAAGTCCAAGCTCATACGGAATGCCTGATTCTTCTGCATACCCAATGGCCGCTGAAATACTTGAGTCAGGCACACCTGTTATTACATCGGCTTCAATTGGCGCTTCAAGCGCAAGCTGTTTGCCTAAATTTTTACGAGCCGTATGAACATTGATTCCGTTAATATTGCTATCAGGACGTGAAAAATAAATATATTCCATGCTGCACATTGCAGGATTTGTCGTTAATGAAAAACGCTCAGAATGGATGCCTTCATCATTGATCACAAGTAACTCTCCTGGCTCCACATCTCTTTCGAAAGTTGCACCTACAATATCAAATGCACAAGTCTCAGAAGCTACTACCCAAGCATCTCCGAGTCTACCAAGTGATAGTGGACGAAGGCCATTTGGATCAAGAGCGACAATCATTTTCTTTTCTGTCATAATGAGGAAAGCATACGCCCCTTTTAACATGGACAATGCATTTTTGACGCGATCCTTAATTTTTGTATACCCGCTTTTTCTAGTTAAGTGAGCAAGAACCTCGGTATCAGATGTTGTTTGAAAAATACTTCCTTGGTTTTCCAGCTGATGTTTTAAGTCATTTGCATTTACAAGATTGCCATTATGTGCAATTGCAAGCCCACCTACTTGAGAATTAAAGAGTAGGGGCTGAACATTTTGAATGCCCCCGCCCCCTGCTGTTGCATAACGAACATGGCCAATAGCTGCTTTTCCTTGTAGTTGTTCAAGCTCCCCATTTCCAAATACTTCGTTAACAAGGCCTTCCCCTTTTACAATTCGAAGCTTTTCACCATTACTAACAACAATTCCAGCACCCTCTTGACCACGATGCTGTAAGCTGTGTAATCCGTAGTATGTGATTTGGGCTGCGTCTGGATGTCCCCAAATTCCAAATACACCACATTCCTCATTTAAGCCTTTGAGTTCAGCAAGCATGGGATAGCTCCTTTCCATGTACGTCTTAGTTCATCGACAGGAAGATTTATCATTTCTTTTCCAGTTTGATCGCAGACGATAAATGTTCCATCGCCTGTTACTTCACCGACAAGATTTGCCTTTACAAGCTGTTCAAACTTTTCTTTGTTTTCTTTTTTCACTGAAACGATAAAACGAGACTGTGTTTCACTGAATAATTCAGTTACCGCATCCCCTTGAATGTACACCTTTACCCCTAAGCCTTTTGCGCCAAAGGTTTTTTCCGCTAATGCAACTGCAAAGCCGCCCTCTGCCACATCATGGGCAGAAGCAATTACGCCTGCACGAATGGCAGTTAATACTTGTTTTTGTCTTCTTCTTTCAATCTCTAAATCTAGTTTAGGAACCGGGCCAAAAATCTCACCATGGATTAATTTTTGTAGTTCACTTCCTGCAAATTCTTCTTTTGCTTCACCTATACAATAGACTAGGTCGCCCGCTTCTTTAAATTCTTGAGTTGTAATATGAGAAACGTCATCAATCAACCCAACCATCCCAATAACTGGTGTTGGATAAATGGCTTTCCCGTTCGTTTCATTGTAAAGTGACACGTTTCCACCAATAACTGGCGTATTCAGAACTCGGCAAGCCTCACTAATTCCATCCGCTGCTTTTTCAATTTGCCAAAAAATTTCCGGGTTCTCTGGATTTCCGAAGTTCAAGTTATCTGTAATCGCAAGCGGTGCGGCACCGGAGCAAACAATGTTTCTAGCTGCTTCACTTACGGCAATTTGGCCACCAACCTCAGGATCTAAATAGAGATATCTAGAGTTACAGTCTGTTGTCATCGCAAGTGCTTTCTTGGTATCACGGATTCTCACAACAGCAGCATCTGATCCTGGAGCTACAACTGTATTTGTACGAACCATGTAGTCATATTGATCATAGACCCATTCTTTACTTGCAATGGTAGGTTGCGCTAGTAGGTCTAAAAGTGTTTGCCCAACATTCTCAAGTTTCGGTGCTTCAACTTTCATTTCCTTAAATTCACGATAGGAAGCAGGTTCACTTGAAGGCTTATGATAGACAGGAGCATCTTCTGCTAATGCATCAACTGGTACATCTGCAATAACTTCACCTTTGTGTACGAGGCGAAATTGTTTGTCATCTGTTACCTTTCCGATCGCGACAGCTTCAAGGTCATATTTGTTTACGATATCTTGAATTTCTTGCTCTCTACCTTTTTCTACAACAATTAACATCCGCTCTTGTGATTCAGAAAGCATCATTTCATAACCAGTCATTCCTGTTTCACGTTGCGGTACAAGGTCAAGGTTCATCTCGATGCCTGAGCCCGCTTTACTTGCCATTTCAGCTGAAGAGCTTGTTAATCCTGCTGCACCCATGTCTTGAATTCCGACTAATGCGTCTGATTTTATAATCTCTAAACTAGCTTCAAGCAATAATTTTTCCATAAATGGGTCGCCAACTTGTACTGCAGGACGCTTTGCATCTGAATCCTCCGTAAGTTCCTCAGAAGCAAAAGTTGCACCATGGATTCCGTCACGGCCGGTTTTCGCGCCGATATACATGACAGTGTTGCCAACACCTTTTGCCTGACCTTTTTGAATATCTTCATGATTGATTAGACCTACACACATCGCATTAACAAGAGGATTTCCTTCATAGGAAGCGTCAAATTGAATTTCCCCACCAACTGTAGGAATACCAATACAATTTCCGTAGCCAGCAATACCTGCCACTACTTCTTCAAACAAGTACTTTACTCTTGGTGAAGTAAGCTCTCCAAAGCGAAGCGAGTTTAATAGAGCAATTGGTCTAGCTCCCATTGAAAATACGTCACGGATAATACCGCCTACACCCGTTGCTGCCCCTTGATATGGTTCAACTGCTGAAGGATGGTTATGACTTTCAATTTTAAAAACAACCGCTTGGTTATCACCGATATCAACGATTCCTGCACCTTCACCAGGCCCTTGAAGAACGCGTTCACCTGTTACAGGAAACTTTCGTAACACAGGCTTTGAGTTTTTGTAGCTACAATGCTCAGACCACATAACCGAGAACAACCCGGTCTCTGTATAATTTGGAAGTCTACCTAAGATCTTTTCGACTAACTCAAATTCTGAATCACTTAAACCCATTTCACTATATATTTTTTCTTCTTTAATTTGTTTCGGACTTGGTTCAAGAAGTAACGACATGTGCTGCTAACCTCCAATTTTTCACAATTGATTGAAATAGCTTAATTCCATCTGCACTACCTAGTAAATCCTCAACCGCTCTCTCTGGGTGAGGCATCATTCCAAGAACATTTCCTCGTTCATTTGTAATCCCTGCGATATCTGCAATACTACCATTTGGATTTGTTCCATTATATGTGAATGCAATTTGGTTATTTTCTTGTAATCTAGCAAGTGTTTCTTCATCACAATAATAGTTCCCCTCACCATGTGCGATTGGGACTGTGATTACTTCACCCGCTTTATATTCAGATGTAAACATCGATTTATTGTTTTCAACGCGTAGCTCAACCGGACGGCACATAAACTTTAACTTTTCATTACGACGCATCGCCCCTGGTAAAAGTCCTGCTTCTAATAAAATTTGAAATCCATTACACACGCCAAGTACCGGCTTACCTGCCTCAGCTGCTTTTATTACTTCTTCCATCACATTTGAAAAACGAGCAAGTGCCCCAGTGCGTAGATAATCTCCATAAGAGAATCCTCCTGGAAGTAAAATACCATCGAACTCATCAAGATTTGTTGCATTATGCCATACATACTCGACTTCTTCACCTAGCGCATCCTTTATGGCATGAAACATATCAACATCACAATTAGAGCCTGGAAACACGATTACGGCAAATTTCACTGTGTGACAACCTCCTCAACCTCATAACGATAATCTTCTATTACCGTGTTTGCTAATAGCTTCTCACAAATTTCTTTAACCGTCTTATCGAGGTCTGCTACAGATTCATCAATCGTTAACTCCATATATTTTCCAATACGAACATCTTTAACTTCCTGATAATTCAATTGATGCAAAGAACCCTTTACAGCACTACCTTGTGGATCTAATACACTTTCACGTAATGTTACATAAACCTTTACTTTGTACATCATGCAATTTGTCCTCCTAGTCGGGTTAAAATTTCCGTATACGCATCCGTCAAGTTTCCAAGGTCTCTACGGAATACATCCTTATCAAATTTTTTATTCGTTTCAATATCCCATAAACGACAAGTATCAGGTGAGATTTCATCTGCTAAAATAATCTCTCCGTCTTTCGTTACACCAAATTCTAGTTTAAAATCTACTAATCTGATTTGAAGGTCTAAAAAGATTTTACGCAATACTTCATTTATCTTAAGCGCCTGTACTTTCAGCTCTGTTACTTGTTCTTTTGTAGCAAGTTCTAGCACATCGATGTGATCCTCTGTCACAAGTGGATCACCAAGTTCATCGTTTTTATAGTAAAATTCTACAATCGGTTTCGCCAAGCTTGTTCCTTCTTCAATACCCACTCGCTTCGAAAAGCTACCAGCAACCACATTACGTACAACAACCTCAAGCGGAATAATGGATACATGCTTTACGAGTTGCTCATTTTGCGAAAGCTTCCCGATAAAATGTGTTCTGATTCCTGCGACATGAAGTTTTGAAAAGAGCATGCTTGTAATTTCGTTATTCAAGCGGCCCTTTCCAACGATTTTTGCTTTCTTTTCCCCATTAAAGGCTGTTGCATCATCCTTGTATTCCACTAAAACAATTGACTCTTCGGCAGTTTGGTAAAGTTTCTTGGCCTTTCCTTCATACAACAAACTAAGTTTTGCTACATCCATTTAGGACTCCCCCTCAAAGTTTCAGATTAGGTGACTGACCTCTTATAAACCTAAGCGTTCAAATATCATATCAACATGCTTAAGGTGGTAGTTATAATCAAAGCAATCATCAATTTGTGCTGGTGTTAAACGGCTTGTTATTTTTCCTCAGCCTCAATTAAACCACGGAACGGAACTTGTTTTTCCCAAGCCTCCATTGCCTTAGGCTGCACCGTATCATATGCTTCTTCTCTTGTTAAACCTGAATCAATTAACGCTAGAAGCACACGCTGTGAGTAAATCAAACCAAGTGTACGGTCCATATTGCGTTTCATGTTTTCTGGGAATACCGTTAAATTCTTCACTATGTTTCCAAAGCGGTTAAGCATATAATTCAACGCAATCGTTGCATCTGGTAAAATAATGCGCTCTGCAGAGGAATGTGAGATATCACGCTCATGCCAGAGTGGAACATTTTCATAGGCTGTCATCATATAGCCACGAATAACTCGTGCCATACCTGTCATATTCTCTGACCCAATTGGGTTTCGTTTGTGTGGCATTGCAGATGAGCCTTTTTGCCCTTTCGCGAAAAACTCTTCTACTTCTCTTGTTTCACTCTTTTGTAAGCCACGAATTTCAACCGCAAATTTTTCAATCGAAGTTGCAACAAGCGCTAAAGCTGACATATAGGCTGCATGTCGATCACGCTGTAAGGTCTGAGTTGAAATCGGTGCGGGAGTGATTCCAAGTTTTTCACAAACATACTTTTCAACAAATGGGTCGATATTGGCATATGTTCCAACCGCACCTGAAATCTTACCAAATTGAACACCATCTGCTGCGAGCTTAAAGCGATCAAGATTACGTTTCATTTCCTCATGCCATAAAGCAAGCTTTAAGCCAAATGTCGTTGGTTCAGCATGAACACCATGTGTACGTCCCATCATCACCGTGTATTTATGTTCCTTCGCTTTTTCGGCTAATATCTCGATAAAACGTTCAATATCCTTTTGTAAAATGTCATTGGCTTGTTTTAAAACATAAGATAGAGCTGTATCCACAACATCCGTAGACGTTAATCCGTAATGAACCCATTTTCTTTCATCACCTAGTGTTTCTGAAACGGCACGCGTAAACGCCACAACATCATGTCTTGTTTCCTCTTCAATTTCTTTAATTCGATTCACATCAAAGGATGCATTTTTACGAATAAGGGCGACATCTTCTTTCGGAATCTCACCTAGCTCCGCCCAAGCCTCACATGCTAAAATTTCAACCTCAAGCCAAGCACGGAAACGGTTTTCCTCCGTCCAGATGGCCCCCATTTCCTCACGTGTGTATCGTTCAATCATGTAGTTTCCTCCTCAATTGGTATAATGTGAATCATTCCATATTTGTAAAGAATCGGACTTTTCAAGAGCCTCTTCCACAGTATTTCCTAAAACTGTCACATGTCCCATCTTTCTTTTGATTTTTGCTTCTTTTTTTCCGTATAAATGAACTTTTACTTTTGATAAAAGGTTCACTTTTTCGAGTAATGGCTGAACATGCTCCCCTAAAATATTTGTCATAACTACTGGTCGTAATAGTGTTGTTTCTCCAAGCGGCCAGTTGCATACTGATCGAACATGCTGCTCAAATTGCGAGGTTTCACAAGCATCAATCGAATAATGACCAGAGTTATGCGGACGTGGCGCCAATTCATTGATGTAGATTTCTCCGTCTTCTGTCACAAACATTTCAACCGCTAATGTTCCAACTAATTGAAATTCTGAAGCAAGTTTCATTGCCGTCTCTTTTGCTTTAGCTTCTGTCTTTTCTGAAATCCTCGCTGGTACAATGGATTGATGAAGGATATTCTCAACATGAATGTTTTCTGCTACTGGAAATGTCTTTGCATCACCTGCAGGATTTCTTGTCACGATCACAGACACTTCTTTTTGAAAAGGAACCCACGCTTCTAAAATACACATCCCAGATTTAAGAAGCATTGCTGCCTCTTTCCTATCCTCTTTCTTTTTTAAAACAAATTGACCTTTTCCGTCATAACCACCTCGACAAGTTTTTAAAACAGAAGGAACTCCTATTGTCTCAATAGCATCAACCAGTTGCTCTTCGCTTTCCACTAATACAAACGGAGCAACTTGCAAGCCAATCTCCTGAATCGCGCTCTTTTCTGTACCACGATCCTGAGTGATTTTTAACAAGTGACTTCCCTGTGGTAAATTTGCATTCTCTTCAAGCCACGTTAAGGCCTCGTAATCGATATTTTCAAATTCATACGTAATGACATCACTAACGTTTGCAAGTTTTTTAATCGCATCAAGATCATCGTAATCAGCTGTAATTTCGATATCAGCAACCTGCCCACATGGTGAATTTGGCGTCGGATCTAATACTGCAACAGAAAAACCCATTTCCTTTGCTGAAATAGCCATCATTCGCCCAAGTTGTCCACCACCGATAATCCCAATTGTTTGTCCTGGTAAAATTCGATTATTCAAGTTCATCACTACTTTCTAGTACTTGAATTCTTCTATTTTCTCTTATATCAACAAGCTTCTGATCCCATTCCGGATTAGACGTTCCAAGAATGGAAGCTGCTAGTAATCCTGCATTTGTTGCCCCTGCTTTCCCAATCGCAACTGTAGCAACCGGCACCCCACCTGGCATTTGAACAATTGACAATAGTGAATCGAGGCCGTTTAAAGCACGTGATTGAACGGGAACCCCGATAACAGGTAAGGTCGTTTTTGCTGCTACCATCCCTGGTAAATGCGCTGCACCACCAGCTCCGGCAATGATTACCTTAATTCCTCGCCCTTTTGCGTTTTCCGCATACTCAAACATAAGGTCTGGTGTACGGTGAGCAGAAACCACCTTTTTTTCATAAGGAATTCCAATCTCATCTAATACCATGCAAGCTTCTTTCATCGTTTCCCAATCAGAAGTACTTCCCATAATTACTCCAACTACTGGATTCATAAAATCCTCCTAAATTGTAATCAATCAAATTCACCTTGACGTATTTGCGCCCCCATTTTTATACGAGTTCACTCGAATAAATCCCTTTAAAAATCCGAGGCATTCGCCGGGGAATTCTCCTTTATTTAGCTATCGTTTAATCGACACTTTTGTCTTAAATAAAGTAAAAATGCCCAGGCCAAGGACTGATTTCCAAAAAGGGGAAAGCAATCCTACCTGAGCATTCTATATCAAGAATAGGTAAAATTATACTTTTCCCTCATAGTCCAATAATTTACGGTTATCGGGTAGAAACTTATGGGCCATATTCCCAAGATTATATGAGGTATTTTTCTAACCTAATCTTATCAACAGTTTGATTCGATTGTCAATTAATATCGAACATTTTACAAAAAATTCATTTTTAATGTTCGTGTTTTACTGCAACTTCCCTTCAAAAACAATCTTTCTACCACATGGTTCCACGATAATGTCTCCATTACGCCTAACCTCCTGAAAAACAGGTTCTTCCATTCTTCTTACTGGAAAGTATCCTTCTTGCTTCATTCGATTAAGACATTGATCAATCGTCTCATTTTCCAGGACTTCAAATTTACGTTTTTCGGTTTACTCATGATTCAAGCTTCCCTCTCCTTACAGCTTTTACCCAGAAGCCGCCATGAATGGATTTCGGTTCAGAGGCTATCACAAATGCTTTCGGATCCACATCTGTAATGGTTTTGTATAATTTCATCTCATATTTACGTGGAGTTAAAATCGTCATTGACAATCTGTCGCCTTCCCTTCCTTGAGACATCCAGGTCGTAACTCCATAGCCCTCATCACGCAAACGCTTAGGCAAATCCAATTCATATTCCTTTGTAATCACATTTACAGTAATATATCCAAGTGCTAGCTTTTCTTCGATTTTCATCCCAACGATTACTCCAATTCCGTATCCAACCGCATACGCAATCAAATTTTGAATCTGGTTTAAATTATCTAGCACTAAACCAAGACCTACTACATAAATAACAACCTCAACAGTGCTAATTAACGCAGCCAAATACCGCTGTCCTTTCATTGTCAAGATCATCCTAATCGTAAAAAAGGATACATATACAATATTAATCACTAAAATAATAAGGACCATGACATACGCATTTGATAACAAATTAACTCCCCCTAAGAATAGTTCCTTCACTTATCTTACCAAAGTATTCATTGTACTAAACATTTTCCCCAAAGGACACTCTCAAAACATGATTTTTATGAATTTTTTCTTAGACACATCCCTACCCTATTTCCCATATACTACTTTAGTGGAATTTTGTGCATATGAGGAGGGAATAATAGCCCATGAAAATGGACCAATTTAAAAATATGAATGATTGGCGAAAGCAGTGGGATCATTTTTTCGGTGATGAATTCTGGAGTGGATTTGCCCCATTTTTCGATAATCCTCATTCTCAGCTCAATCTCTACCAAGGAGAAAATGAACTATTAGTCGTTCTTAGCCTTCCCGGGTTAGCAAAAGTTGAGGACGTTGAAATTTTTGTAAACCATCAAACTCTTGAGGTAAGAGGAAAAATTAACTTAAATTTTAAAGGCTTTGATATCATTCAAGAAGGCATCTTTCAAGGAAAATTTGAAAGAGAAATACAACTCCCTTACACAGTAAAAGAAGAACGTATTAAAGCAAGCTATAAAAGAGGACTTCTACTCATCCATCTCCACAAACAAATCCCCGATGATTCTCGCAAAAAAGTAGAAGTCTTAGATAAGGATAAATAAAAAGATCCCTCACCATTCAAGTGGGGGATTTGTTTATTTGGATTGATTTAGGATATTTACAAACACAATTAGGGCAATTGAACCAGCTACTGTGATTAAGCCGAAAAGAAGTCCTATCCATTCACTAATAAATTCTAGACCAAATGGCAATAACATAGTGAGGATACCAATAAAAATTGTAAATAGCCCCACGGCTTTTGCTAATTTCTCTTTATCTCCTTTATATGTTTCTTCATTATAGCCGGCGATAAGAAACAACTGCTTCTTCTTCCAAATTAATAAACCCATGAAGATACATAAAAAACCTACAAGAAAACATATGATGAATCCGGCTAGCATCTTTTGCCCTCCCTATAATATTGCTTTATATAGTATATACATACGGATTTAAAGAGTTGGAGGTTTCAGGATTGAGTTTTATTGGTTTGAGTTGGTTGAGGTTTTAGGCTGGGGGTGGTGGTGGGACTAGGTGCTTTGTAATATAAGGATCTTAATTTAGCCTTTATTGGGTTTGAAGTATCCTAGTTTTCATTTTGGGTTTTCTTATTGCCGTTTGCTCGTGTTCTCGTTTGTTTTGTTTTTCGGTTTATGGAGTTTCGTTCTGATGTTTGCTTGTCCGATGTTACCTGGTTTTTCGATTTATGGAGTTTTTTCTGATGGTTGCTTGTCCAGCACTTCCTAATTCTTTACATTTGCGGACCTCTTTCCTACGTTTGCTTGTCCAGCTTTTCCTAATTTTTCACATTTGCGAACCTTTTTCTGGCGTTTGCCTGTCCGGTATTACCTAAATTTTTACATTTGTAGACCTCTTTCTGACGTTTGGGGTATACCATTTATTGTTTCTCGGCTGCGTGATATATCGATTAAGCTGTTTTCGGTATATCATTTATCGTTTCTC
>NZ_HE610988.1:0-7742 GCF_000285535.1 Bacillus timonensis
CAAAGAACTTTTTAATCTATCGCTCAAAAGCGACTTTAATAATATAACATGTATCATACTTTCATGTCAACAGTTTTTTTAAAACCATTTTTCGACTTCTTAAAAACTTGACTCAATCAAACACGTTGTCGTGATGACTTAATCTATATTATCAGCCCACGACTTATTTTTCAATACTTTAAACCGCGGTAAATTATGGTAAAAAAAGAGACTCATCCAAAAAGGATGAATCTCTACTATATAATTATTTATTGTTTTTGAAATCGTAAAACAGGTTTACGCGCTGCTAAAGTTTCATCAAGTCGACTCACAATTGTTGTGTGTGGTGCTTCTTGGACGATTTCTGGATTTTCCTCTGTTTCTTTTGCTATTTGAATCATTGCCTCAATAAATGCGTCCAATGTTTCTTTAGATTCTGTTTCCGTTGGTTCAATCATCATACATTCCTCAACATTTAATGGGAAGTAGATAGTTGGTGGATGGTAACCGAAATCGAGTAATCGTTTTGCGATATCTAATGTACGAACGCCTAGTTTCTTTTGGCGTCTTCCAGAGAGAACGAATTCGTGTTTACAATGCTTATCATATGGTAGATCAAAATATGGCGCTAGACGACGCATCATGTAATTTGCATTGATAACGGCATTTTCAGTTACCGCTTTAAGTCCATCTGGTCCCATTGAACGAATGTACGTATAAGCACGAACATTGATTCCGAAGTTTCCATAGTATGGTTTTACACGTCCGATTGATTGTGGACGGTTATATTCAAAGTGATAGCCTTCCTCTGTTTTAACAAGTACTGGTTTTGGAAGGAATGGTATTAAATCCGCTTTTACTCCAACAGGACCTGAGCCAGGGCCCCCACCACCGTGTGGACCAGTAAATGTTTTGTGTAGGTTTAAGTGGACTACGTCAAAGCCCATGTCTCCAGGACGAGCCTTACTTAGTACCGCATTCAGGTTTGCACCATCATAATAAACCTTACCACCAGCAGAGTGGATGATCTCCGTCATTTCTAAAATATTTTCTTCAAATAGGCCTAGAGTATTTGGATTTGTTAGCATTAATGCTGCTGTGTCCGGCCCCACTACTCGTCGTAAATCTTCTAAATCAACTAGTCCATCTTCACCTGATTTTACTGTGATTGTTTCAAAGCCAGCTACTGTTGCAGAAGCCGGGTTTGTACCGTGCGCAGAGTCAGGTACAATTACTTTTGTACGAGCTGTATCATAGTTTGCTTCGTGGTAGGCACGAATCATCATTAATCCAGTCCACTCACCATGCGCACCAGCTGCTGGTTGTAGCGTCACTTCATCCATTCCAGTTATTTCTTTTAAATGTTCTTGAAGATCATACATAAGTTCCAATGCACCTTGGACAGTACTTTCATCTTGTAATGGATGAATGTGAGCAAATCCATTGTATCGAGCTACATTTTCATTGATTTTCGGATTGTATTTCATCGTACATGAACCTAGTGGATAAAAACCTGAATCCACCCCATGGTTACGTTTTGACAAGGCAGTGTAATGACGCATAATATCTAATTCTGATACTTCTGGAAGCTCTGGCTCCTCTACACGAAGATAGTCACTAGGGATAACATCATCAATGTTTACCTCAGGTACGTCTAAATCTGGCAAACTATAACCAATTCGACCTGGATTTGATAGTTCAAAAATTAATGGTTGATCTTGCTTATTCATGGCTATCCCCCAATTCTTTTACAAGTGTATCAATTTCTTCTTTTGTACGTAGTTCAGTAACTGCCACTAGCATATGTCCATCAAGTTCTGGAAAATCACGACCTAAGTCATATCCGCCGATTATTCCGTTTTCTAATAGACGCGCATTCGCATCTTTCACCGACTTCCCTACTTTTACAACAAATTCATTAAAGCACGGTCCCTCGAATGCTATTTCGAAACCATTAGCTACAAATAGTTGTTTTGCATAGTAGGCCTTTTGAATATTTTGGGTTGCGATTTCTTTAACACCTTTTTTACCTAAAGCAGTCATCGCAACAGATGCTGCTAGTGCATTCAACGCTTGGTTTGAACAAATATTTGATGTTGCTTTATCGCGTCTGATATGTTGTTCACGTGCTTGAAGTGTAAGAACAAAGCCGCGTTTTCCTTGTTCATCAACTGTTTGCCCTACAAGACGACCTGGTACTTTACGCATTAGTTTGGATGTAACTGCAAAATATCCGCAGTGCGGACCACCGAATGCTGCCGGAATTCCAAATGGTTGTGCATCCCCAACCACAATATCAGCACCGAATTTCCCAGGAGGCGTTAAAGCTCCAAGTGCTAATGGATTGCTGGATACAACAAACATGCTTTTACCAGTGTGAGCTACTGCTTCAATTTCTTTTAATGGTTCAATTTGTCCAAAGAAATTTGGATATTGCACAATAACACAAGCTACATCGTTATCCATTAAATCACTTAATGCTTCCACGTCCGTTACACCATTCTTTGTTGGAACTTCCACGACCTCGATGTATTGACCCTTCGCATACGTTTCAAGAACGAGCCTTGATTCTGGGTGAACAGCCTCTGAAACTAGTACTTTTTTATGTTTAGTGTGACCTGATGCTAGCATTGCTGCTTCTGCAAGCGCAGTACCACCGTCATACATGGAGGAGTTTGCTACATCCATCCCAGTTAGTTCACAAATCATTGTTTGGAATTCAAATATTGCTTGAAGCTCACCTTGAGAAATCTCAGGTTGATATGGTGTATATGCAGTATAAAATTCTGATCGTGAAAGAACATGATCAACAATTACCGGCATGTAGTGGTCGTACACACCCGCCCCCAAGAAGGAAGCATTATGCCGTAGATCAGCATTTTTGGCAGCTAATAATGATAGTTCTTTCATTAATGCAGTTTCTGACTTCGCCTTTTTAATATTGTATTCACCTTTAAATCGAACACTTTCTGGTATATCACTAAAAAGCTCTTCGACAGTAGATACGCCGATTGCTTGTAACATTTCGTTTTTATCTTGTTCCGTCATTGGTAAATAACGATGCTTCATGAATGTACCCCTTCCCACTAATCCATTTCTTATTTTTTTGGACGTTTATAAAATGGTGTTGCCACAATTTTCCCTTTTAGGCGTTTTTTACGAACTTGAACTTCGACTTCTTTTCCAAGCTCGGCATGCTCAGATTTGAGTAGGACTAACCCGATATTTTTTTGAAGGGTTGGTGATTGTGTCCCTGTCGTAACCTCACCGACTTGTTCATCCCCCACATATACTTCATAACCGTGGCGAGGAATTCCTTTGTCAATCATTTCAATTCCAGCAATTTTACGTGGAGCACCTTCTTCTTTTTGCTGTTTTAAGACAGATTTACCGATAAAGTCGGCTTCTTTATTTGGTTTAACCGCAAAGCCGATTCCTGCTTCAATTGGTGTAATATCTTTTGATAGTTCTTGTCCATAAAGTGCAAGATTTGCTTCGAAGCGTAATGTGTCACGCGCGCCTAGTCCGCAAGGCAAAACACCTTCAGGTTCACCAGCTTCTAAAATGGCATTCCATAATGCAACCGTATCTTCTGCACGGCAGTATACCTCAAACCCATCTTCACCTGTATAGCCAGTTCTTGAAACAAGGGTTTTCTTGCCTGCAATCTCTACGTCGTCTTGGAATTTAAAAAACTTGATATCACTTAATTCTGTGTTCGTTAATTTTTGTAAAACTGTTTCAGCAAGTGGTCCCTGAAGGGCTAATTGTCCCATCTCACTTGATATATTCACTACTTCCACATCACCAAAAACATGCTGTTTTAGCCAATCAAAATCTTTATCTGTATTGGAGGCATTGACAACGAGTAGATAATGTTCATCCGTTTTTTTATAGATAAGTAGGTCGTCAACTGTTCCACCATTTTCATAGCACATCGCAGTATACTGTGTTGCGCCATCCTTTAATTGTGAAACATCATTTGTCATCATTTTTTGAAGGTAAGCTAAGCTGTCTTTTCCTTTCACATCAATTTCACCCATATGTGAAACATCAAAAAGACCTGCTTTTGTGCGTACCGCTTCATGTTCTTCTTTAATACTTGAAAATTGGACAGGAAGATCCCACCCGCCAAAATCAATGGTTTTGGCGCCATGTTTTTGATACTCATCAAATAATGGTGTTCGTTTTAATTCAGTCAACCGAATTCCTCCTCCGCATGTCATCATTAAAAATGTGGTTTGAGCTTTAGGTTAAAACCAAAAGATTCTGAAAACATAAAAAAGGACAGATAAACTCCACAGTTGTGTGAAGTCTCTGTCCTTGCACCTGAAAGTTTACCTAATTGTTGTTCAAAAATTAGGATTGCCCCTTTGGTGGCCATTCGGGTCATTATAAGCAGTGAATTTCGTCAGTTTCGTTTTTCCGGTCCTCACGTATTAATTTTATACGCTCCAATCCTCAAAACTTCACTTCCTCGACCTTCTTGCTTCTAATTCCCCTCAATTTATCGGCTCTCTCCAGAGTTGCGTCAAACAAGAGTCTTTTTGCCTGAGAGATTCACAATTGAATTGCTTGCTCCTTCGGCGCTACAAAAATTATAGTCTCTCCCCTTGTTCTCATTCGCGGTCTTCATAATTTTCATTTGTTTGGTAATACTAACGAAACGACTATGGAAATTTTATCAAGTCCATCTCAAAAGTTTTCATTTTATCAAGTAAAAACTTTCGCTTAACCCTTCTGGAAACTAAAGAGAAGCGTTTTCGAACTACATTCATCGTACCATTATCCTGTGATTTGAGCAATACATTATTTTCTTAACATTAATTTATTTTTTTATAAAAATGTTCGGTTTTTACCGAAATGCTTACTTTCTACTATATATATACTAACAATGAAAGGACTGTGAATATATGAATGTCGATTTTGAATTTGATCAGTCGTGGCAAGGTGACTTTTTGCAAAGAATTGACGATGACGGTCCTTGGGCGAACTGGGAGCTATATAAGCTTGCATATGAAGTAGAAAAGCACCAGTCAATACCTGAATTCGAAGGTCTTCAAGCTCCTAAGCATTTACCACAGTTGACACCACTTCCCCATCAACTTGAGGTTGCAAAGCAAGTGGTGGAAAAAATGAATGGAAAGGCCATCTTAGCAGATGAGGTTGGGCTAGGAAAAACCATTGAAGCTGGTCTTATTTTAAAAGAATATATGATTCGCGGTCTTGTAAAAAAAGTGTTGATTCTTGTTCCAGCTTCTCTTGTTTCGCAGTGGGCTTCAGAACTAAATCAAAAGTTTTATATTCCAGCTGTCCAACAGAAAAAGAGCTATATGTGGGAGCAATATGATGTCATTGTTTCCTCCATTGATACAGCCAAAAGAAGTCCACATCGGGAAATTGTGTATGAGCAGGACTATGATTTGATTATCATTGACGAGGCTCATAAGTTAAAAAACAACAAAACAAAAAACTACGAATTTGTTCAAAACCTAAAAAAGAAGTTTTGTTTACTATTAACCGCCACCCCGATTCAAAACCGAATTGATGAAATCTTTAACCTTGTGTCATTGTTAAAACCTGGACATTTAGGGAACCAGGAGAATTTCGAAGAATCATTCGGTAAGAAAAGTCGTTCGATTGATGACCATGAGCATTTAAAGGAATTGGTCAATAAGGTGATGATTCGGAATCGCCGTGATGACACTGGCATTGAATGGACAAAACGTAAGGTTGAAACAGTTCCAATTGAATTTTCAGAGTCTGAACAAGAACTATATGATGCAATTTCAGCCTATCGGTCTAGTTTTTCAAACTTTGCCTCCAGTATGTTCTCCATTTTAACTTTGCAAAGAGAGGCTTGTAGTAGTCGTGAAGCCGTTTATTTTACACTGAAAAAGATGCTTGAGAAAAAGAATGAAGATGGTAGTTCCGCAGTACCAGAAGATTTGGTAGTAGGTCTGATGAAAAAAGTAGAACAAGTGACGCAAAATTCGAAAGCCGAAAAAGCAGTTGAATTAATTAAGCAAATTGATGATAAAGTCATTATTTTTACCGAATATCGCGCGACTCAAATGTATTTGCAATGGTTCCTACAGCAAAACGGCATTTCATCTGTCCCGTTTAGAGGTGGATTTAAACGTGGGAAAAAGGATTGGATGAGAGAATTGTTTAAAGGGAAATTCCAAGTTTTAATTGCTACAGAAGCTGGCGGTGAAGGAATTAACCTACAATTCTGTAATCATATTATCAATTATGACCTTCCTTGGAATCCGATGAGGCTTGAACAACGAATTGGACGTATCCATCGCCTTGGCCAAGAAAAGGATGTTCATATTTATAACTTCGCGACCAAGAATACAGTTGAAGAGCATATTTTAAAGCTATTATATGAAAAAATTAATCTGTTTGAGCGTGTCATAGGTCAGTTGGATGATATCTTAACTCGACTGGATCTTGGAAATATCGAAGAGCATATCCAGGACATTATGCTTCGTTCGAGGAGCGAGGGTGAAATGAAAATTAAGATGGAGAATTTAACTTCCATAATCAGCTTTGAAGAAGAACAAAATGGTGGTGAACAGCGTGCAGCAACAGGAAATCGTTAATTTTCTAGAGAAATATTTTGTAGCAAATCATTGTGATATTCTTGAACGGCAAACCGGACATATGACGGTACAACTGACAATAGATCTAGATAAGCAGTTAATGAACCGTCCATTTTATTGGACTTATGTTGAAAAAACAGGCGGAGAACCGAATCCGATGAAGCTAACGTTAATTACAGACCGGGACCAAACACCCGACAATGTAAAAGGCGACTTTATCCATTTCGGTGCACCCCGCTTACACCAAATTTTTGAATCAACAAAAAAACTCGCAAGCTATATTCGCCTTTATCAGCATACGCAACCTGGTATACAGGGAAATACTCCGCTATACCCTTGGCTTGGTTTAAATATCAAGGTTTCATATAAATGTGACCGTAAGCGCGACATTCTTATGTCACTAGGTCTGCAGCTGATCAATGGTATCATTATAGAGGATTTTCAAGAAAAACTAGAAAAGTTATCACTGACACCGAAAATACCTGATTTAACATATACAATGTCACCTCTTGTAAAGCCGCAAAGTGGTGTCAACCGTCTCCAGCAATATGTAAGAGGTTTTGTTGAAACACAGGATCACGCTTGGGCCGATGAAGCAAGGAAACGTTGGAAAGAAGATTTAGCCCTTTTGGACTCCTTTTATGAAGGTATTGAGGAAAAACCAGAAAGCTATGATATTGAAAAAGCAGCACTTAAAGAACAATACGAACCTAAGGTTCTTGTCGAAATTATCAATGGTGGGTTGTTTTACTTATGTCAAAATGCCGTTTAAAATAGGCCTATCCTCACATTCGAGGATAGGCTTTCATTTTTTGAGGGTGAATTCTTAAAAATCGTTCGACAAATACCTTACATATACTTGGAAATTTTACAAAAAACCTTATAGAGATTCCACTATTTATTAACCCCTTCTTCCTCCTAGTTAACAAACAGTAGGTCTTTTTCCTTATTTTTCGAGTTATTCCAACACAAATCTATATATCTGTCTATTTTTCGATAAGCCGGACAAGAAATTAATTGTATTTTATAAATATTTTGACATCGACAGTTTTTTACATAAAAGATTTTTTTTATGTTTTATACTTCTAAATATAATACAAAGGTTCTATACATATATGGACTATCGATTTAGGTCAGTCAGCATGGTGCAATCAG
>NZ_HE610988.1:8004-41598 GCF_000285535.1 Bacillus timonensis
ATCAGAAAAAGGCAAACCTATTGAAAAATAGGGACGCAAAGTCACGGGTCTAAGGTTGGAGATTATCAATTATGACGGCTGGATTGCCTGGAATACTAATGTATTTTGGGAGGGTATTGGAAAATATGATGAAATCAGAAAACGAAACACTTGATCAGGAATGGGTAGATTTAATTTTAGAAGCACTTGATATGGGAATCAGCGTGAATGAAATTAAAACATTCTTTGCTGAAAAAGCTGGCGGACTTGACTCGATGATTGGATAAAGAACAATAAAACCCACTCCCACTCTAGAAAAAGCGCATTTTCTTGCAAAATAGTTGAATAAATCGTTCGTCATACAAAACAATTTCTTCATTTTATGTTATAATCAAAATGGAGGAAGGTGGATTTTATGATTGGTCAACGTATCAAACAATACCGTTTGCAAAGAAAATTATCCTTATCTGAATTAGCTGAAAGAGCTGGGGTTGCAAAATCATACTTAAGTTCAATCGAACGCAACCTTCAATCAAATCCTTCTATTCAATTTTTAGAGAAAATCTCCGCGGTCCTTGGGGTATCGGTGAATACATTACTCCATGATGAGGATCACGAAGCTCAAATAGAAGATCTTGATTCTGACTGGGCACAACTTGTCCAGGAAGCAATGAAGTCCGGGGTTTCAAAAGAAGAATTTAAAGCGTTCTTAGAATTTAACAAATGGAAAAACACGAACAATAAATAAAAAGGCACTTCAGGAGAGTGAAAAATAATTCATCTCTTGAAGGGCTTTTTTATTTTTTGGATAAATTCTTGTTTTAGAAAACGATTGTATTTTTTAATAAGACGCAAAAAGTTTTTCGCAGAGCTCTAATATTGAAAATCGATCGAACCTGGAAATAATTCACTATAAATTTATAATAGCTAATTTGCAAACTTTTCATACAAAGTACATTTTTTCTTCCATATACGATTGAAAATTCCTATATGTTCACCCCGAATCAACAAAACAAAATGAATTATTATAACTTTTTACACAGATGTTCTAAAAAAAATAAAATTGTTCTTAATAATGAACGGTTGTGTTAAAATTATTGATATAAAAACTAAGGTGGGTGTTTGTAGTGTGAAGAATTTAAATCTTGTAAGAAATAACTGTAAAGCCTCAAGTGTTCTAGATTTTATAAGATTTCTTTCTGCTCTAACTGTATTCTTATTTCACTTTTATGTGCCTTTGCCTGGTTACCAAGCAGTTATGGTATTTTTTGTGCTTAGTGGATATTTTATTTCTTCAAGTATATTAAAATCAATCTCAGAAAACAGATGGAGTTGGAGTGATTATCTACTCAAAAGAATAACAAGACTTTTTATTGTTCTTATTCCTGCATTGCTTCTAACTTATATCTGGGCGAAAATACAACTCGGCTTATTCGGTGAAGATATGAGTCCCCTAGATTTAAGGGTTTCTGATTATTTAACTTGGGAATTATTAATTGGAAACTTATTTTTCCTTCAAGGGATTATTACAGAAGGACCATTTGGGTTAAATGGACCACTTTGGAGTTTAACATATGAGTTTTGGTACTATATTTTATTTCCTTGTATAATTCTAATTTTTCATTCAAGAAAAAAAAGCACAAAATTTTTCTACCTAATTATTTCCATAACTATTTCTATTTTTATAGGCAAAGAAATTATGTCGTACTTTTTGGTTTGGTTGTTAGGAGCTGCTATTCCCCTTATTAAGGGAATAAAGATAGATAATAAAGCTTTACAAATTGTTATTTTGGTAATAGTTTCTATACTAGCAGTTTTTTCACTTAATTATAAAGCAGGTAGTAATTTCCTTTTTGATTTAGGTGTAGGATTATCATTCTCAGTGCTTACTTATTTTATTATTTCTTTTTTAAATGAAAGTCCAAGCTCATCAAAATTTAATATCCCAAAGTATTTAGCAGGATTTTCTTATACCTTATACTTAACTCATTACCCATTGGCAAACTTTATACTAACATGGAGAGTGTCACCTTTATGGCCATTTGAAGATAACTCATTAGTTATAAAAGGTTTGCTAGCTATGATAGTCTTTGGATATGCATGGATAATTGGATTACTGACCGAGAAGCATACTGATAAAGTGAGAAAACGGATTTCTATGATTTTTTATAAAAGAAAACCCGAAATTTTTAAAATATAATAAATTCCAACCAAATACTCATTTACAAAAGAACGAATGATAGCATTGAAAAAAAGCATTTGGGAGTAGTAGACTCCCAAATGCCTTACACTTTTCTTAAAAGTAGTCACTTTTTTCTATAAACTGTTTTTGACTGCATATATTTTTAAACAATTTCAGTCAATAGCAGTAACAAGAGCCTTAAGACCTTTTAATGCAATACAGTGATTCCCCTTAATAATCTACCAAGTCTAGATTGCTCATTATTAAAATACTTTTTGTGGATGATATAGGATACAACGATAACGCCAATACCATCTTTTATTAAATCAGTTATCGAAAAGGATCTGAACGGTACATAAAATTGATGTATTTCATCAAGCACACCATATAGTACAGCAATTGCAAAAAGAAGAATTTCTATCTTGAGTGAAAGCTTTCCAAAGGTCAGGAAAGCCATCACCAACAAGGCATATAAAATAGCAAACTGAAAAAGATGACCAATTTCCAGTGCAGCACCTAACAATAAATAAATGGGGATACCAATTTGTACATGTATCCCCTCTAATTTACTAGGATTAAAATGACTTGATTGTAACCATATCCATACCATATATATAACGGGTAAAAATCTTAAAATAAAGCGAATGATAAATAATTGCATAAAAACCTACCTTTACCTACAAACATTATACTTCGTTACAATCATGTCCTGATTCCGATTCATTTAAACTTGCCTACTTCCTCTTCTCCACATCAATAGAAATGGCCTTAATGGAAAGTACAAGAAATGTAGTTTCTTAGGTAATGGCAGTGTTTCCTTGTCCATATAGTAAGGATGCAATGTACTCAGTATAAACATTATCTTCTGTTGGATTGACATAAGTGAAAATAAATGGCGTGAATGATATTTTGATATATCATGGGGGACTGGTTCTGTATGTAAGTTTATCATTCTCTCACTATAAAAAATTGCTTGCTGGGCCAACAATTGACTCCGATTACTTTTGATGAGTGGCTCCATTTCTTCTGTTATTTCTGTATCCAACAAATTGCATGTAAGAAGCAAGGCTTGCCCCGCTATATGTATAGTTTTATATTTATGTAATAAATTTCGAAGCCCTGGCCAATGAAGTTCTTTTTGAACTAGCATATGGATATCCAATAGCCAGCGTAACCTGGACCAACCATGCCTAGCTCCATGTGTTACTAAAAAGAAAAATAAATCCTCACTACCTAAAATATAAACAGGATACTTAGTAATCGTGCTTACTCTTTTTCTGTTCCATAACTCATGAAAACTTGGTTCTTTTGTTGGCGCAGGATTTAGCCTCCAATGTATTTCAAGCTTTATCCCCTTTTTCGGATGAAAATAAGTAAAATGATGATGCCTCCATTTCCAATCGTTCAACACAGTTTGAATATATTCATCCTTTATATAACCCTCTTCAATAAGAAGTTCTTCAGCACGTTCTAAGTCTTCAATCGAGATAAGAACATCTAGGTCACCAGAGGTACGAAGAGAAATATCACCATAAAGGTCTGTAGCAAGTACGGGACCTTTTAAAAACAAAGGAGAGATTCCATTAGAAATAAACAATTTACTAACGTATTCCATTTGTCCACAAAGATGAAGCATCTGAAAGGTATTTTTTTGATAATAATACGAAATCGTTTTTACGACTTTCGTGGGGATTCTCATCTTTTCTAATACGCTAATCTTTGAGTATAAAAGTGGATATAGACGATGGTGAAGAACCAGTTTAAGAATGTGATCCCAGTCCATTTGATCAAGGGATTTCTTATATTTTTCTGCAATATCAGTTATGTTTTCCATTTTAATAACATCTAAAAGAAAGATAAGTTCCTTAGGCACCTTAGATACATCAAGTTGAGTAATGTTGTTCATTTCGATCTCCCATGAATTCATTATTACGAACTCCTTTTGCAAACATGCCGACAACTGTGAACCTTTCCATTCCTTCAGCACCGGATACGTAAAAGTTTCCACTTCGCAACCATGCGTGCGCAATCATGCTCCCCTTCTCATCCCTTGCCGTACCGAGGTAAAGAGTACAGTCGATGTGTCGTCTTTCAAGCATTTTCATCCCGGCAATCGCTTTAACTAGACATTGACTCTCCCAAAATGTATAGTTACTCATGATTCGAATCGCATTTGCTACATTTTTTAATTCCTTCATATTAGAAACATTCTTCTTAAAAGATGTTTCCCTCAATGGTACCCCTAAAGTAGGAGCAACCTTCGCAAACGGCAATGCTTTTAAAATTCGTCCCCAGGCTAAATAAAAAAAGCTTCTATTAAAATAACTTTCGTAGCAAAATCAAGTAAAAAAAATGCCTTCATTCTTTTAATAATTTCAGACACCTCTTATTTAATTTCAATTAGTTTTTCATTATATAAATGCTCCAAGAACGATAATACTTGCTCTTCACATTCTGCTTGGGTTACATCGTACACATTTAATAAGGAAGAAATCACTTCATTTACTGATTTAGGACTTTCAATTTGATCCCAGATTTCTCCGCCAATTTCTCCTAAGTTATAATACTTTCCGTTCTGAACGCTTAACATTACCTTCTCTTCACCCATATTACTTACGATGTTACCTTCGCGTTGTGAAACGATGTTATTTAATGAAATGGTTTGGTTGGTTAGCATTTTGGACCTCCTAAAGAATATGTTCTTTTTAAAGAACATTATAAACTAAGTCCTTCCTTGTGTAAATACTTTCAAGTCATTTATCTATTTTAATTTCTTTATTAAGAATTTATAACATTTCACATCATAAGATTTGTTGGGATTTGTCGAAGGTTAATTCTTTAAAACGAACTATCTGTGTTCTATAATAAAAAAGATAATATAACCTTTAAGGTCAATTTTTTACTAAGCTTAATTTCACTGTTCTTTATAATATACAATTTTAGGAGATGGTAAATATGAATATTAAAGTTGTAGAAGATCGTCCACTTGTTTTAAGCCATCAAGCAATTCGCTTTGAAACAGCTCAAAGTTGGAACTGTGCAGGTAGGATGGGCAATGGAAAAATTCCGGGGCCTCCAGGAGATGGTAATGGTGGACCTCCAGGAGGAGCACCTAATATGGGAAATGTTCCACCTTGGGCATGTGGGCCTGGTGGAAACAATGGGAATAATGGGAACAATGGAAAAGGTAGAGGGAATGGATAAAATATTTTTCATTAAATACAAGGAGCAAAAGACAGGATGAATTTTTATATTAATATTGGACAGCACTTAATGCTAATTAAGTGCTGTTCTAGTAATTTAGCAAAGGGATTAATTAAGAATTTTAATGTAATAGGAAAATATAATAATGACGAATTAGATTTATCTATTAATATCTACGAAGGATATGGTGTTCCTTTCTTAGATTATAAAGTCGAAGTCATTAGAAGTAAGGACAAACTTTTTTATAAAAGAGCTGATTATTTGGTTGAAATAGATGCTGAATTCAAAAATGCAACTATTAAAGTTCATAACGATCTTGCCCTCAAACATGCACTTATGAACCTTTACAGCTCGTTTATTGTTCACCATAAATGGGGTTTATTAATTCATTCCTCTTGCGTTAAAGAAAATGGCACAGCTCATATATTCTCCGGACATTCAGGTGCTGGAAAATCAACAGCAGCTCGTTTATCCCAGCCAAGAGAGCTATTATCGGATGAGGCTACAATTGTCAAAATAACTTCTGAGGAAGTTTTAGTCTTTAACTCACCTTTTAATAGTGAACTAGATTCAAACTGTAAGGACAGCAGTTTACCATTATCAAGCATTCAACTATTACATCAATCCTTACAGAATAAGCGAATTAAATTAAAAAAAGCCGACGGGCTTCTTCATTTGTTGGATAAAGTATTTTTCTGGGAGTATTCTGACGTGGAAACTAGGAAAGTTCTGGACTTATTAAAGTATTTAGTTCAAACTGTACCAATTTATGAATTGCATTTTCAAAAAAATGACACGTTTTGGGAGTTGATTTCATAATGAACCAATACATTAAGAAAAGTAATTACGACATTACCCAGTTAGAGGACGAGTGGATTATATTAAATACAGATAATTATACCATTACAAAATTAAATCAAATAGGTGGCTTTTGTTGGCATTTACTAGACAAATCACAATCACCTAATTCACTTCTTCAAGAAATAAAAGAAAACTATAACTCTTCAACTACTTTCGAAGATGTTGAAAATTATTTACAACAATTAATTCAATGTGGGTTGGTCGAGCATGCAGGTTAAAAGTACCGAAATAGCTTTGATATCGAATGTCTTACGTAAATACGGTACAATTGACCTCCCATCCAAAGGGATGAGTATGTATCCCTTTATAAAAGAAGAAGATATATGTAGTTTTTCTGTTTGTAACCCCGCCTTTTTAAAAAAAGGCGACATCGTGTTGTTTTTCCTTAAAAATGGGCAACTTGTAGCTCATAGGTTCTATAACAATACCATCATTAGTAATAAAAAACATTTTATTTTTAAAGGCGATACAAATCTTGCTTTTGATGAGCCAGTTGAAGCAGATCAGATTCTTGGTAAACTAACAAAATTAAACAGAAAAAATAAATCGAAAAAAATAACCAGTTTCAAAAACAAATGTTGGACACAATTGATTATAACCATGCCAAGTATATCTAATTTACTACAAGTGTATCTCTCAAAAACACAAGGAAACAAATTACATATTCGTATATAAGTGGAGTGTAGTCTATGAAATCAAAGCTACAGCATCTAATAGTATCATTTAAACAACTCGTAAATATAGAAGATATTAAAAGGGCTACTAATTTATTAAAACCTTATATCAACAACCATAGGATGGCTTATATAGGTCTCCTTTTCTTTTTATTAATTGAAATCTTTTTAACTGTTGCATTCGCATGGTACATGGGAAATATTACTGATGCAGCAGTTCGAAGTGACTTCGATTCTTTAAAATGGTTGGTTCCTTTTGGTATTGGCTTAACAATTTTAAGCATTTCATCTTCATTTTTTTCAACATACTTGGAAACTTTAGCGACAAGTCCTGTAAAAAGGGATTTGAAAAATGATTTATACAAACAAGTATTACTACTACCAAGTAGTAAAATTTCGAATCATCATTCTGGGGAATTGCTTTCTCATTTTACAAATGATGTTCACAATATCGATGGTTTAATAGGAAGTAGTTTGATTCAGTTTGTAAGACTACCGTTAATGTTTGTTGCTGCATTTATCTATTTATTCCAAATAAGTTGGCAATTGACTTTACTTATCGTTTCAATTGCCCCACTGGGACTATTTGTTGGAGCATTTTTTGGTCTCATCCTACGGAAAAACAGTAGAAAAATACATAAATTATACAGTGATATGAATACTCTGCTTAATGAATCTTTTCAAGGGTTATCGGTAATGCGTTCTTTTACATTAGAAAAGGTTTTTCATAGAAAATATGCGAAACAAAACAAAGACCTTTATAACTTAGAACTGCAGAACACAAAACTCCGTGGCTGGTTTTCATCCATCTCACAATCAATAAGTTCTGCTGCCTATTTAATTTGCCTTTGCCTAGGTGCATATTTTGTATCGATTCAAGAAATTACTGTGGGCTCTTTATTTATTTTCCTAACATTGATGGGACATCTAATATATCCCCTTTCAGGTATTGCAGGTCTATGGGCGGGGTTTCAACACTCGATAACTGCAATTGAAAGAATCTCAAACGTATTGGATTACGAGCCGGAATCACATCATTTGCCGACCCAAATAATACCAAATAAAACAGGCCCTACTATACAGTTTAAGGATCTTTCATTTAGTTACGAGGAAGGTAAACAAGTTTTCAAAGAACTTAATCTAGATATTCCAGCAGGAAAAGTAATCGCGTTAGTTGGCCACAGTGGGGCTGGCAAGACGACATTGTTTAATCTTTTATTGCGATTTTATAAGCCACAGGAAGGAAAAATCATGATTGACGGAAAGTGTGCTGATGAACTATCCATTTCAGAATTAAGAGGTTCAATAGCCTTAGTACCACAAGAATCTTTCCTTTTCGATGGAACAATAAAAGAAAACTTACTGATTGCACACCCTTATGTAACCGAAACGGAAATGATTGAGGCAGCACGAAACGCAAATATCCATGATTTTATAATGAGTTTACCTGAGGGTTATGACACTAAAATCGGGGAGCGTGGCGTAAAGCTATCGGGTGGACAAAAACAGCGTGTTGCAATTGCAAGAGCATTGCTTAAGGATTCGCCTATTTTATTACTAGACGAAGCCACTTCAGCATTAGATAGTGAAACCGAATATTATGTCAAAAGTGCTCTGGACCGTTTAATGAAAAATAGAACGACATTGGTCATTGCCCATCGCCTTTCAACAATTCAAAATGCAGACCTAATTGTAGTAATGAATGAAGGAAGAATTGTTCAAATAGGAAAACACGACCAATTATTAAATGAAATGGGGCTTTATCAAAATCTATATAAAACACAATTTGAACTAGAGCAGCCTGAGCTGTCATTCGTTTCAAATTAACAAGAGAGGGGTATCACAGTGGCCATAGAAATAATTCGTTCAATATATGATTCTACATTTCCACTCCCACTTGATGAGCAGTACTATCAAGAAGCAATTGATGACATTGAATTTTTCGGGATTACTTCGCAGATCTATCATTTGTTAAAACAAAATGAACAATTAGAGTATACTCCCCCCTTCTTTCAAGAACGACTAAAACTAAAGTACACTGAAGCACTGTATCAAAATCTGTTTATTAAGAATCAGACAGAACTAATTTTACGAGAGTTTGAGAAAGTTGGAATTGAAGTAATTCCTTTGAAAGGGGTACGTTTTGCGGAGAAGTATTTTGGACATGTTGGGGCAAGGGGAACATCGGATATTGATTTACTCGTTAAACCGTTTGAGCTGGATAGGGCTATTGTTCGTATAAAAAAGCTTGGATTTGTTCCAGATCCTAAGGCTGTTCCATCTGGTTTTAATTTAACTTTCACTAAAGAAATACCTCATTCCTTTATACCATTAATGGTTGAGATACATTGGAATATTGCGGATCCTAAAACGTCTAGTTTGGATACAAAACAGTTCTGGGAGGACGCAACTCCTATAAGTAATTTTAATTATGTAAAAGAACTATCTGACCAACACACGTTTTATATGATTACCCTCCATGGCTGGAGACATAATATGAATTCGTTAAAATATTTTCTAGATATTTTACAGCTTATTAACAATAACGTTTTAGTCATTTCATACAAAGAGATATTTGAACAAGCAAAAACAGATAAAACACTAAATAGGATTATTAGGACATTATCTATCGTTTATAAACTTTTCCCTTATCTAAGTGAAAAAAAGAGGCTGTTCAAGAAAAAGTCTATTTTATTTTGGAGCTACGAAGAAGTATTACAACTAGAAAAAAATCTCTTCGAAGATATTTAGACTTCATCGATTATCAAATTTTTAGTTTTGATTTATTTTCTCATAGTATTGCTGAACTCTTTGCATGGATTTTCCCATCTAAATATCTGGTAGAAACAGAACTAAACACACTTCATTCTACTAAAAGTTATGTAGCCCTATACTTACAATTAACACATAAAAGATTTACTAATTTTTTTCGAGCTTTTTAAACTAACCAAGCACCGATAAAAAAATCGGTGCGTTTTAATGATAATTATTATATTTTTGCGTTGTATATCAATTTTGAAAGAAACTCTTTATTTGGGTAATCAGAATTTTCGATTTGCTTAATGACTTTAGAGTAGTCATAGTCAACTCTCACGCTTGATACTTGATAACCTTCCTCTTCAATATCTAAGATTACATAAGATGCCTTCCTTAAACCATCAAAAGGCAAGCCAACACTTCCAAGATTTACAATGCATTTTCCATTTATGTACCTGATAAATGGCATATGGATGTGTGCATACACGAAAATATCAGCATCGTTAACCATTAACTTTCTTTTCATGCTCTCATCATTTTCAAAGGGTTTTACCACATCAAACAAACTATTAGGAGTCGCATGAAAAGCATGAACATGAGTACCACCATATTCGATATGTAGTTCAGATTGGAGCCCACTTAAATATTCTATATCCTCTGGATTTAAGTTTGAAACGGTCCAATCTCTCTCTTTATTCATGACTTCGAGCACACTATCTGGTACTTCACCTTCTTGTACACCGCGAATGACCCATTCATCAGCATTGCCTTTTATTATAGTTCCTCCTAAATCCTTTATAAGTTCTAATGATCTTTTTGGCTCAGGTCCTCTATAACACAAATCGCCTAGTACAAAAATGTTATCAACGTTCTTCTTCCTTATATCATTTAATACCGACTCTAATGCTACCGCATTGCCGTGAATGTCTGAAATAAATGCTAGCCTCAAAAATAAATCCTCCCAACAATAATAGGCTTTATACGTTTATACTTCTTGTTAAAACGGATATAAACTATATAACTTTTTAGGAAAATATTGCATAAAAAACCTAAAATAAATAACTAAAGACATTTTTAGTATAATTACCTTTATTAAAAAATTAAACACTTGCCCTCATTTGATTGCCTAACAATGTACTAAACATACCTTTCTTTTCTTTTGCCAATTCATAAAACTCACCTGACTGTATTACTTTTCCTTTATCTAACACAATAACCTGATCCGCATTACGGATGGTCGATAATCTATGTGCAATAACAATAATGGTCATTTTCCCTTTTAATCTATCGATAGCTTCTTGAATTTTAGATTCATTTTCAGTATCTAAAGCACTAGTTGCTTCATCTAAAATAAGAATTTGAGGATTACGCAAAATTGCTCTTGCCAAAACTATCCTTTGGCGTTCACCTCCAGATAACCTAATGCCACGATCACCAACAAGTGTATCTAATCCCTCCGGTAAACTACTTACAAAATCAGCTGCCGAAGAAAACTGGAGTGCTTGCCAAATTTCATTTTGACTTGCAGTTGGATTAGTCAATAATAAATTTTCCCTAATACTTTTATTGAACAGAAAAGAATCCTGCGTGACGTAGCTTATTGACCGTCTATATGGTACCAGATTATCACCTGATATAGAGGTACCATCTATTAATACTTCCCCTCTATCAGGCTTATTTAAACCCATTATGACATCTACTAGTGTAGTCTTACCAGCACCTGATTTACCTACTACAGCAGTCATTTTATTTACCGGTATATTAATATATATGCTTTTTAGGGAAAACGAAGAATTATCCTGTTTATATTTAAATGAAACATTATTACATTCAATTTTAGATTCAATCTTGAGCGACTCTACATTTTTATAATACTCATCTTGGAGTTCTTTGTTCAGCATACTTTCTCTTTGTAAATCAATTAATGCTTCAAAGGATGGTATTATTGAACCAATTTGTTCTAAATTTGACTGAATTCCAGTAAATCTAGGCCAAAGTCTTGAGAAAATAATCACAATTAACATTAGTTCTGTGGTTTGAGCCTGAAATAATTTAATGGCTAAAAAAACGAAGAGTGCAACTAAAACGGCTGAAACGGCTTTATAGGTAAATTGTGAAGTAGCATATAATTTAGAAAAATTTACCACATTTTCTTCCATCCTTTTACAAGTACTACTAAAGTCTTTCAGTTGAGTCTCCTCTAATATGTTACTTTTAATATCTTTAATTCCGTTTAATTGCTCGGTTATTCCAGCAATGTAATTTTTATTTAGCTCAAAAGCATCTTTACCAATTGAATTGGATTTTTTAATAAATTTTCGTGCAAAATAAATAAGGAATAATCCAAAAATTAAAATATAAGTTGTCATCTGTGCAGATAACCAAAAAGCAATTGCAAGTTGTATAAAAGTAAATACAATAGACGATAGAAACTGTAAAAACAAGTAAGTTCCGTTTCCAACCTTTCCGATTTCTGAGGTCATCATATTAATTAAATCAGACTTTCTTCGTTTTAAATAAAAACTCCAACTTGCCTCTAATAGACTTTTGTTAACCTCTTCCTTTAAATAACGGATATACCCCTGTTGTATCTTCATATTAGTTATTGTTTGTCTTTTTTGAAAATAGCTTTGTCCAATCATTATCAAAATGTATGAACATAAAATAATTAATAAACTAATTGTTTCAGGAATGGATCCGAAAAAGGAAGATAGCCAAGAAAAAGGGATAGAATCATATGTATTTAAATTGAATATTCCTGTGAGGGCAATTAAAGGTATAACTAAGAATATTCCTGCACCTTCTAGTAGACTAATAAAAAGGATCCCAAGTAAATTGATATATAATGCCTTACCAGCAAAGGTACTTAATTTTTTTACAAAGAATAAAACCGCCTTCATATACGCAGTTCCCCCTACTCTCATACAACTCTTCTTATTTATTAACCATTGGAGCAAGTTCCATTATGTTTGAAAGTATTAGAGAAACAAGTTGTGGTGCAGTATAGGACGAAACTGGTCTTTGTACTCGATTCATCTTAATATTTTCTATAATTTTGGTCGTCGTTTTAAAATGCCAATCCATTAGTCCAAGACCTTGAATTAGACAGTTCTGAAATGTATGATAATAAAGTGTATAAAAAGACTCAAGTTTTTCAATTTCACTTATCTTTATATCATCATTGTCAGTTTTCATTATTTCAAATACACCAGCTAATGGTAGGTTTTCTGAACTGTAATTTGAAACCGGAACACTATATTTCGTTTCTCTACCATATATAGATCTGTAATCTTTAGCTTCCATATCAAGTTTATTCAAACTTTCTTCCCACAACTTTTGCTGAGGATAAGAAGGGGTAACATATGGAATAGGATTATCATCTTTAAAAATTACAGCAATAACATCATCACTTAACAGTTTAAATCCTTGTTTAACGAATGTAGATGCAAGTGTAGATTTCCCCGCCCCCGAGTTTCCTACAAAAGCATACGCTTTTCCATTTATTTCTACAGCACTTCCATGAAGTGGCACTATTTTCCTTTGTAACAAAACTGAACCCATACATATTCCCAATATATATAATCTAACGACGTCCTCATCATAACCTTCTAGTGGGGTAATTAGGATTTGATTCCCATTACTAATTGCAAAGATAGCTATATTAGGCACCTGAAACATTACTAAATTTTCCTTTATTACAAAAGCATTATACGTATCAGATAATTGAACCCATAAATCAGTTACATCCTCTGTGATTATTTCAATATCATGAATTACATTACTGCATACCTGTGGTAGTTCTGGTAAAGAAATTTCACTTTTAAGATAAAATCCATAAGCCTTATATATTTTATTTGTTATGATATGAGTCATTATTTTCACCCCGTTTTACAAAATGCATTTTTTGTGAATGGCCCTTTTACTAGTGTAAAAGGGCCATTAGTACTTAATAAAATTTTTATTACACATAAAATATTATGTGTTGGTTAATTAACAAAATGTTAAATCTCCCTTGAGAGTACCATTTGGAAACGCTGCATCAGTTGCAGGTCCATCTTGACCAGCCATTGTCATTTTTACATCTAATACTAATAGTGTTGGTTTGTTCCAATCTTTTTTCATTATGTCACCTCCTTTCAGATAAACTTCTTTATAAATCTAGATATGATAATACTTCTCATTAATATCTTAGACTCCGGGTCAATTGAATTTGTAAGTATTGGTCCACGTTCTACCTTTGTAAAAGCTTTTTTTAATAAATCTCCATTTAAAAACTCTAAGACATACTTATCATTCATATTAGAAAGAAGTTCCTCTTTATAACTATCCCAATGAGGTGCCATCCGATGAACCCAATCAACACCTTGAATACCTCTAGACCTTTGATTTAATCTAATACTATCTGGTAAATAATTCTTAGTTGCTTTTCTAACAAGTACTCGTTCATAGCCATTTTGTACATATTGCTCTTCAGGAACTGCTAAACAAAAACGTACGACACGTAAATCATTAGTTGGATCTCGCTTCCACAAAGAATAGCGTAATGATAACTTCGAAGAAAGTGTATTGCCTGCGTTCCATTGGAAAACATCTTCAAATTGTTTTCTTCTTTCCTCAAAAATGTTTAAATTTGGATACCACCCTGATTGGTCCATTCCATAGCTTTTAAGTTTTTGAAATACTTTTGTTTTCTCAGCAAAATTTGGATTTATTATTTTCGGAAGTTGATACATATTTTTCTGAGGAAACAATTTGTCAATTATCGGGAATCCCAACCTTGCAATGTATGGTAGATTACCAAGTCTAGGACCCTCTGTTAACTTGCTGTATTTATTTAATTCACTAATAAGTGAATACCATTTGAATTTTTTTAATAGAAGTGCGTAATAATCCAATGCAAATCCCCATGAGATTGTGAAGTTCCCTCTATCTCCACTTAAAAGAACACCAACTCCTTCCTGGTAAGCTTTTTCAAACATTCCTTTTAACCAGAAAGAATTTTCGAAAAATTTATAAGGCATTTCCATAATTTCCATGAAATCATCGATTTCCGTAAAAGAATCTCTACCATCAAAGTTTAAATAATGATCTTTAATTCCACCAACATGGTTTACAGTCATTTTAATATAGGGTCTCTCATTACAAATATGTCTACTAGATTTAAAAGCTGTAAAATCACTTGGAGGAACGTAACTAAAAGTTAATAACTCTTTATTCTCTTTTTTTAATTCTTTAACAGCAAAACTTACTACTGCACCAGAATCTAAACCCCCACTTAGCTGTGCACCATTTTTACGATAAGTTCTTAATCTTGCATTAACTGCCTTTTGAAAAACTTCTTGAAACGCATCTATGTATTCTTCATCTGTTTTAAACTTTAATGGTTCAATTGACGCAAGATTACTATACCTAATTGTCCTAATTCTCTGTCTATCAATTAATATAGAATGAGAAGGTGGTATTTGCTTAATTCCCTTATAGGGACTTATTTCCGAATTTACTGCATCAATCATTCCCGGAACAACAAGATATTCAGCAAGCCATTCTTCGTTTAATTGCTTTTTTATAAAGGGTAAAGTTAATAATGGTTCTATAATGGAACAAAATGCAAAATGATTCGAATCATGGTAGTAATACAATGTTCTACTTCCAGAAAAATCTCTTGCACCAAATAGAACTTCACTTTTTTCATCCCAGATTATAAAAGCAAAATCGCCTATTAAATATTTAGGGGTGTTCTCTCCCCATTTATGATAGGCTAGCAAGATTAATTGACTATCAGGCATGTTTTTTCTTTTGTCACTTTTTATATCCAATTTGTCAAACAATTCTTCTCTATTGTCTATAATCGCATCAGCAGTAATGGCTAACTGTCTTTCAAAATCATAATAAGGTAATGGTTCTCCTACCGACTCGGGTGTAATCCATTGGGAATGACATCCCAAAAAGATATCCCCTTTGTACATTGTTTGTATAGCGTCTGCTGGAAACTTGCTCAAACTTTGCATCATACTTATACAATTTTCTATAGCAATTGGTTCTTTATTCAAATTATAAAAACCAGCTATGGCACTCATTACATCCTCCTAATAGGTAACACTCACACATTATCGTTTCTTATAAAGAACAGATTTATCATAAAAAGTAAAACTAAATCCAACCAAATAAAAGTAGATTATCTGTCGATTTGTTTTATAAACAATCATGTTTTATTCTTTATAAAGAACAATATATTATAAAAATATCACCTCTTTAACGAAGTGTCAACATTTTTAAAATCCTTTTCATTACGTAACTCTTAGCACTTTAGTTTCTGTTTTATATCCATTTGGATTATGTAGTTGCCAGCGCCATGAATCTTCACACATTTCCTTAATCCCTTTTTTGGCTATCCACTTGAGTTCAGCAATTGCTTTTGATGGATCCGCATAACTGATAGCAATATCTCCCGTTCGTCTCCCCACTATCTCATAAGGAATATTTCTTCCAGATGCTTTTTCGAAAGATCTAATCATTTCTAGTACACTATAACCCTTACCAGTACCTAGATTGTATGCGTCCACACCAGAACTAGATAATACCTTTTCAAGTGCCTTAATGTGACCGTATGCAAGATCGACCACATGGATATAATCTCTGATACCTGTTCCATCTTTAGTATCGTAGTCGTTTCCAAATATATTTAGACATGATAATTTACCTACAGCTACTTGGGAAATAAATGGTATTAGATTATTCGGAATACCATTAGGGTCTTCTCCTATTAATCCACTAGGATGTGCCCCAACAGGGTTAAAATAACGCAATAAAGCAATACTCCATGAGTTATTTGAGTTATACAAATCCCTTAATATTTCCTCAATCATTAATTTTGTTCTACCATACGGATTTGTAGCTTTTATTGGTAATTCTTCTGAAAGTGGAACCTGTTGTTGCAAACCATATACTGTTGCTGACGAACTAAAGACCATATTGTATACACCATATTTTTCCATAGTTTCACATAATATAATCGTCCCTGAAATATTATTTTGATAATATTGTAGTGGTTTATGCACAGATTCTCCTACTGCTTTTAACCCTGCAAAATGAATAACTGCTTCAATTGTGTTTTCAATAAAGACTTGCTCAACTTCATTGCGATTGAGTAAGTCTGCTTTATAAAATTTTATTGACTTTCCCGTAATGTTTTCAACACGTCTTATAGATTCAACACTACTGTTTGACAAATTATCTAATACTACTAAATCATAATCACTTTCAAGAAGCTCAATACAAGTATGGCTCCCTATATAACCCGCTCCTCCTGTAACTAAAATGGACATCTTTACTCTCCTTTAATTAGTATTTAAAGTGACGTTTTTTAAATGTTCTTTAATAGAACTATTTAGTTTATACTGTATAAATATTTTTCTCTTGTATTCTTTTCATTACTTCGTTCTCAGTTGTTAAAATTGGTTCTCTATCCATATCTCTTATCCAAAGTAGTCCATCTTGGAGTGGATTAATCTTGCTCTCTAATGTTGGAAACTTATTATAAAGTATAATATCCTTATATATTTCAGGCATATTCAACCCGGCTTCCGTAAAGAAATAACAGGTTGTAAAAAATCGCATATTTATTTCCGTAGGATTTGGAAATTCATTTTTGTCATATGTCATGTCTACACCATACACACCATGAGGTTTAGCATCTATCGCAAGTATTGTGTCTAAGGCTACCCGGTCTACAGTTTCATCTGAGTATGTTTCACCAACTCCGGTTATACCCGTTACACCAGATAATGTGCGATTTCCAAACCCCCAGGATTTCCGTCTTCTAGTTTGTGCAACCACTAGCTCACCTTCATACCAAATAGAAAGCCATGTAACTGTCTTTTCAGATTGTAATAATTCCGAGGCAGTAAATGAACCCCAACCTTTATATATGTCAATCCAATTTGCAGCAAATTCATAATCATTTGTTGGTAAAGCGCCTTTTCCACCTGCTCCGATAGTTGAGCGTAACCAAATCTTACCTTCTTGATTACCAAGTACATGAAATGCCTTCTTTAAATCATCTCGATTATTGACAATCATCGTTTTTGGAACCTTAATTCCTTGTGCTTCCCATATCTTGTAAGATTTATATTTGTCTGTGCATGCCTCAATTACTTCGTGCTCGGGCATAAACAGTTTTGTTCCAGTTGCTGTTATTTCATCTCTATATTTTGAAGCCTCTAGTATTTCACGATCATTCATAAAAACCAGTAATCCTGGTTTTTCCTTTTTTAACAGATCTAATAATGAATTCTTATAATTATCTCCAAATGCATATTCATATGGGATATGATTTTTAGTTTCCGCTTTTGAGGAAAATAGATTAAAAGGATTCCTAGATACACCAACTATTTTTTCCTTTGTTGCAGATTTATTAAAAGATTTAATAACATTCTCAGCAGGAGCAACCCCTACATCTGTAATTACGATTTTCTCCATGTTTTGCACCTCGTTCAGTTTATTTACATATTTTTACTAACACCTTTATAACGTTCCATGCTGTAATGCTCCTTGGCACTTACACCATCTTTTTTAATTACTTTTTTTATTGTTAGAAGTAAGATTTTCAGATCAAGCCAGATAGATTGATTGTTTACATACCATAAATCCAACTCGAATTTTTTATCCCAATCGATTGCATTTCTCCCATTGATTTGAGCCCAACCTGTAATACCAGGCTTTACTTCATGTCTACGTGCTTGTTCTTTTGTATATAATGAAAGATATTCAGGTAACAATGGTCTTGGACCAACTAAACTTAGATCACCTTTTATTACATTAAAAAGCTGTGGCAGTTCATCTAAACTGTATTTCCGTATTACAACCCCAATTTTTGTTAACCGATACTTGCCTGGAAGCATTTTCCCATATTCATCTCTTTTATCAATCATCGTTCTAAATTTATAGATATTAAATGGCTTTCCATGAAGGCCCGGTCTAGTTTGTTTAAATATTATCGGAGAACCCATCTTAATTTTAATAATAATTGATAATGCTATTATGATTGGTGAGAATATAAACAGGATGAAAAGTGCCCCTAATAAATCTAGTATTCTTTTCAAAATAATAAGTACACCTCCGAAATTAACCTTAGGTTTCTCTTATTCGATTTAATGGATGATTATAAAAGAAAAAATATTGATGTTTTTTTTCTATATAGGTTGGTTCATTAATTTCAATTCCTGCCCCACTCAACGTTTTAGATGCGTTATTTTCCAAATAACTTCGATACTCTGTAGAATATTTTTTATCAATAAACTCATAGGACGAAATCAATTCAAATGGTCTTCTAATATGGTGAGCATCTGATGCTATAAAATGAACAAGCTCATGATCTAATAAATGCAATGAAAAATTCTTAAGTCTTTTCCCATATGTGCCATTGATACTACCCGCTGTAACTTGAATTAAAATTCCACTTTTTACCCATTTATAGATTATTGATGGATTTTTTCTTAATACTCGATTCCTTTCTGGATGAGCAATTATTGGTACAAAACCTACCTTTTGTAAAAGTTTTAATGTCATATCTGTATGGTCTGGTAAGTGATGGCACGGAGGTTCAATTAACATATACTTTCCAGTGTCGTTTAAAGTTAAGAAATCTTTTAGTCTTTTTTTAATATCGGACTGGATTTGATTGTGCAAATGAAATTCAATACCAGGTAATATAGTTAATGGTATGTCTTTATTTTTTAAATGTATATTTGCTTCCTTAACCAACTTCTTGATTGTAAAAGGATCATTTTCATAAAAATGCTCCTTATGTTGATGTTTATGGTGAGGTGTGGCTATTACATGAGAGATACCAGTAGCAGCTGCTTGTTTTGCTAGCAGCAACATTTCATCCCAGTTTTTTGGCCCATCATCTAATCCAGGTAAAATGTGATTATGGATGTCAACGGTCATATAATTCCTCCTGTATATAAATTAACTCTGATGATAATCATTGTTTTTTTACTGATATGTCAATACTAGGCTTTCCAAAGAATCTTTCTAAAATGAATCAACATAATTTTTTCATCATGTTATGATATTAATAGCTTCAATTACACCACTCTAAACATTTTCTTAACATTTCAATAAAGTAAAATAGCCGCACCCTTATACTTTTATTTCTGAGTAAAGTCACATTTATAGGCATCTACCCCATCCACACACACTTCAGACTACAAGTTTCTCGGGTTTATCTGCCAGCAGCGTAATCAATTCTTCCCGTTAATATTTACACAGACGTTCTTAATAAAAGGTGTTTACCATTGAGAAATCCCCCAAAAGGATTCTTTTAAAGTAATTCCAAATCCAATATTATTAAATCGCATTACATTTTTAGTTCATTATAAAGAACGAACTGATATTTTTCCTTTTTTTCGGGATTTTCGATAAATTTAAGCGAGTTTTTAAGCTACATTACTTTTTAATTTTAATTTGTTATTTATTTTTTTTATTGGTCCTTTTAATAATAATTCTTTTTCATACTGATTCATTCCTGTTATCCACATTAGGACTAGAAATGCTATAGAAAACACTATCATTTTAAAAAATAGAAACATCCAAGACTCTGCAAATAGTTGTTTATTTATCGTTAAACCAAATATAAGACTAATGGCCAGTGGCAAACTCATAAACAATATATTTTTCCAAAAACCAACAATATCAATTTTTATTTTTCTCCAATAATAATAATTCATAATAATTATATTTCCTGTCATATAAGAAATACCTGTAGCTAAAGCACATCCTATTGCCCCCCACAACTGAACAAATATAAGACTTAAAAATAAATTAAATATTGCCATAAAAATGTTAATAATAGTCTTAAATCCATGCATATTCTTAGCCTGAAGTATAATACCACCCATCCCTTGAATAAGGAAAAAAATTAGCGGTATTAAAATTAATATAGCAATAGTATAGGATTGATTGTACTCACTTCCCACCCATAAATTTATAAACTCTTGGCCAAATACAAAAAAACCACTAAATGCAAATGCTATTACTATATATTGAATTCGTCCTATTCTGATAAATAAGTTTGATAAATCTTTATCACACACATCATTAAAAACCATTCCCGACACTTTACTTAAAAATACATTTGATATAGCTGAGGAAAATCCAGAAAAGTATCCTGTAAAAGTTGCTCCTATTGCATAAATGGAAACAGCAACTGTCCCACTATAAATTCCCAATATAAATTGATCTGTTTGTACATATAGAGTTCCAATAATTAGGTTTATAAAAATATAAGATGAAAATAAAATTATTTCTTTTAACATGCTATAATTAATTTTTTCGAAATGAACTTTTATCTTTATTACCTTAAAACAAAAATAGATATTTATTAAAATGGAAACTATATTAATTACAGTTGTTACAATTGCCATTGTAATCGTTCCGTAACCCATATATAGAAGAGGTAGCATAATTATTGGATTAATAATAGAACATACGATAGCAATCATTTTTTCAATAATAAACTTTTCGTAAGCCAAAACAATTACACTGAAGAGACCAAGACCTATCCCAATTGAAATATTAAAGGTCATAATCCCCATTATTATCTTTAACCTAATAATTTCCTCTATACTTAAAGTGCTTGAAAAGAAAAATGAGAGTAATGGGTTAATATTGTTCCTATGATTAATGCAAACATCCCCAGTAATCCATACATTTTAGTAAACATTCCGAATAGCTGATAACAGCCTTCCTCATCATTTTCAGATCTATATTTTGCGGTATACCTTATAACAGCATTTCCTAATCCAAAATTTAACACCCCTATATAACCTGCAAGTGAGGCTGCTAGACTATATAACCCATATTCAGATTGACCAAGCATTCTCAACATTATTGGTGTATAGAGGATTGAAATCCCGCTATTAAGAAACAACGCAACATATGATAATATTGCACCAGCTTTTAGTTGACTCTTATTGCTACCATTCAAAATCAATTCTCCTTTGTATTAATCTCCGCACTATTACAACTGTAATTTTTATTATCATCTATGATTCTTTGTATACCGATACATTTAATTAAACATACTCGCATTTGTTTTTTATATCCGAATAGAGAAAAGGTTTTAGCCGATAATCTACCCATCCTCCATAATAAATGATTTTTTGTTTCAAACTTATGTCCATCTACTACAATTAACCAATTATTGTCACCAAGCTTTAATTGGTCGATTGTGTGCATCCCGTCCCTATTCCAATCATTTTCCTTCTTTGTACCTGATAATACTAAATTAATTTGTTCCTCCTCATATTCATCATCGGTTAACTTATTTATTTTAAATACATTAACTGCACTACCATAATTCGGAAAGCCATCTTGGGTATATCTAAATATATTCCCATTTTCTACAATAACTCTGCCTCCCGGTCTGGTGATTCTTTTATTATTTGTAATCATCGGGCTCTTAGGGTGTTCCACCCAGCCTTTTTCAAGTTTTTCTGAAAAAAACAAATGTAATTTTCCACTTTTCCCCGCAAACATCCACCACATGTTATTGAATCTAAAAATACTTGAATCAACATAACTTCCTGTTAGCAATTCACTTACTAACGACCATTGATATGGAAACTTTTTTGCCTTATATAATAAAATTTTATTTTTTTCACATGTTTCAGGTATCATATAAAATTCGTTATCAAATTCAAAAACATATGGATATGAAAGGTGGAATTCTTCCCTTAAGACTACTTTGTGATATTTCCAGTTTTGGCCATTCTCACTACTGGCCAGGCCAATAATTCCTTTTCCAGATATCTTATCCAGAATTTCGAAGAACATATAGACAGTTGAATTATGCGCTATAATAAATGGATCTGCTACAAATTCTGCAGGCACATCATTTACGTCTTTAGCCGTTAAGCAAGGGCTTACAAACTTTTCTTTCTCAGGAATTTTTGTTATATATGTACTAGAATTAAATGTTGTAATTGACCATAATCCCAAAGTTATTTTTCTCTTATTCAAAAATAAAAATATGACAATCAAAATTAACAAAATTGTAGTAAATAGAATCATATAACCACCTTATTGAATTATTTATATTTGTAAAACTATACTACTAGATTTAATAGTTTTTTATTTCATTTTCATTATCAAAATCTTGTTGTAAAAGGTTCTGAGAAAACGTCTTTCTTAAATCTTTATTTTCAAGTAATTTTAACAAGCCTTCATATATACAATTTTCACTAACATCAACAATCAATCCATTAACTTCATTACTAATTTGCTCTTTTGCTCCAGTAAAATTAGTTGTTACTATAGGTTTTCTTAAACATCTTGCTTCAGCGAGGGTTATACAAAAACCTTCATGCCTAGATGGTTGAACATATATATCACATTGATTAATATATGGATACGGATTTGGATCACTTCCTAACAGGATGAAGTGATCTTCTAATTTATAATCTTTAATAAGATTTTCTAAATCATGTTTGAGATTCCCATCTCCTAAACAATACCACCTTACTTTATGACCTTCTTGTATTAATCGAGCAAGTACAGGTACAATTAAATCTTGGCCTTTTTCTTTTGATAATCTACCCACTGTTAATATTCTGAGACCCTCAAAGTTATCGGTAAAACCTAAACCCATTGTTGATTGTTTTTTTATTGTTAAAGGTGATATGATATTGAATAAAACCTCTGTTTTTCCCTTTAAATTAGGAAGATATTTGAGTAATTTCGTTTTAGCTTCATTTGATACAACAAAGACTCTATCAAATTTAGAATAAATCTTTGAAGTAAATCTTAAATTAAATCCTATTTTAGAGACATCAAAGTGGATCCATTGGAGCTTTTTTCTAGCTTTTACTTTCTTTAAAACAAAATAGCTTATGAAATCCATTGGGCCATCATAAGCCACTGCTATATCATATTCTTCATTTAGGGTTGGGTATTTTCTAAGTAAATATTTAAAATAAAGGCTTCTATCCTTTAAAACCTTAGTAATTATGTGTAATATAATAATCATAAAGGCCCTAAATATTTTACCCTTTTTTAGAAGATCAATAAACGTATACCGTGGCGGATTATTTAATAAGTCCTTTATACTGTAGTAGTCTGAAAAATAGTGAATATTGACTTCTTGAGGAATATATTTAAGAAACCCACCGTACTTTTCCAACATAAAAATAGTAATTTCATATTTTTTTCTTGGAAATTCATTAACCAAATTAAGAAGTGCTTTTTCCGTACCACCAACATTCATATTAATTACTACAAATATTATCTTCTTCATGATTACTCACTTTCATAGTTTTATCCAATTAATGCATAAAATTTATCTAATTCTTCAATATTCCCTTTCTTTTCCTTCATTAAATTATTTATAATCTCTTCTCTTAATTGATGATTTTGGATTAATGTCAGAATTCCTTCAAATACTGCATATGCGTTCATATCCACCACAAGGCCATTTTCACCATCTAACATCTGACTTTCAACAGCATCAAACCTTGTTGTTACTACTGGAATATTAAGCATTCTTGCCTCAGCAATTGCTAATCCAAACCCTTCAAATCTTGAGGTTTGAACGTAAAGATCACTATTTTTGATATAAGGGTACGGATTAGATGTGACACCTAGTAAGATAAAATTATCTTCAAGGTTATTTTTTGAATGTAGTCCTTGATCTCTTCTTCTAAAGGGCCCTTACCTAGTACGTACCATCTAAAATTAACCCCATGTTTTTTTAATAATCCACATGCCTCTAAAGCAATATCATAGCCTTTTTGATAAGCTAGTCTCCCAATCGTAAGAATCCTATAACCGTTAAATTTATCTCTATACCCTTCATTTAGATTGGCCATATTTGCAATAAAATCAGGATTGTTAATATCATAAACAACTTCTATTTTTTTTCGGTAATTCGGAAACGTTTCAAGAAAGATTTCTTTTGCTGAATTGGACACTGCTACAATTTTATTATAAATGTCATAATAATTTTTTTGGAATTCTGCATTTTTCACATCTAATCTATAACTTACGTTAACCCATGCAAATTTTTTCTGAGCTTTAACTTTTTCAGCAACAAAAAAGGTTGGTACCCCTTGAGCATAACTTATAGCTATATCATATTTTGTATTATTCCCTTCAATCATGCTTGATACGTTTTCCCAATAAACTCTTGCTTTTTCGGGATTATTGTACTTTTTCAAACGAATTTTAAGAGAGTACATAATTCTTGAATAAAGCATATTAAAATTTCTCTTTTTGACTGAAAAACAAAAAGCACTTAATAAAGTTAAATTCGCAAACTCAGTGTATTTAAATGGTTTTAAAATATTGACTTCCTTAGGTACTAATTCTTGTAAAATTTCACCATGAGCAAACAATACTAGATCGACTGAGTATTTTTTATAATCTAATAAAGATAAAAGTGTAATAAGGCTCTTTTCTGCTCCTGCACCAACTAAAGAATCTATGGCAAATAATAATTTTGTTTTCATTCTATCTTCTCCATCTATTAACATAATAAATTTCAATTTCAAAACTCTATCCACTATCGCGTACCTTTGTATCAGAAATTTTTACATTTAATTGTGTGAATGTTAACCTATTATAAGAAGAACTTTTTTAAGCTTTAATTTCATTTAGAATTTCTAAATTTATCTCTGTATTAGCAAGAGAAACTCTTTTCAAGTTTCAAACAACTTGATTTGCAGCATTTGCATCTATCCATTTCTATAATTTAATTTTCTCTTTTACCAGGGTTGACGAAACGCCCTTTGTATAAGGGAAATATACAATATCAACTCCAACCTGTTTGAATTGTTTCTCTACCTGTTCAAAGAGGTAATTCCCTTTCCAATCATCACCTACAAACATTACGTCAAAACCTATTTTTTCCCACGCCGATAACTTATCACGATTCATTTGTGGAACGACTTCGTCCACGTATTTTATTCCTTCGACTATCGCCAATCTATCTACAAATGGAATCACGGGTTTTTTATTTTTGTAGGTCAAAACTAACTCATCGGTACTGACGCCTACAATAAGGTAATCACATTTTTCCTTTGCTCTCTTTAAAATATTTAAGTGTCCAACATGAAATAAATCAAAAACACCAGTTGTATAACCAATTTTATACTGCTTCATATTCTTCTCCCCTTTGCTTTTTAAAGCATGTTTCGGTTATTTCGTTTAATAGATATTCACTTGCTCTGCCATTTTCAAATGATCCAATATCACTCAAGAAATTATGTAATCTACTTTTGTATAATTCATCGTCAAAGTTCTCAATCTTCATTTCTATATCCTTATTATTTGTTGCAGTTATAAAAGGTAATTGATTTATATCAAAATATAGTTTTCTTTCATTGCTAATGTATTCACTTACATCGGGTATATAAAGAAAACAAGGTCGTTTTGTTATAGAAAAATCAAATATTAAAGAAGAATAGTCCGATATCAGTACATCAGATATAGCCAATAATTCTTGTATATCATCATACGTAGTAACATCAATAACATTAGCAGCACTGTTATGAAGTTTACTCGATTTAGAAATAAGATGAGGATGTAATTTAATTAATAATGTCCAGTCTCCTCCAAACCTGCTTTTAAGAGCATTTATGATTCTTGCAAATTCTAGATTATAGGCTTCAACCCCATTATTTTTTCTGAACGTTGGAGCATATAAGACAATTTTGTGATTGCCTGGAATCCTAAGGTTATTGAAAATCTCATTCTTATTTAGGTTATTACTAAAGAAAAGATCGTTACGAGGACTACCGTACTCAAAAACTTTACCCTTATACCAAAAAGCTCTATTGAAAATATCAGAACTGTACCTACATCCCGATAGTAATAAATCACACTTTAAAGAGTCTTTTTTTGCCATTTCTATATACTGTAGAGGTAGTGATCCTTCTGCATCTTTTTCAATTTGTTTCAATCTTAAAGAGCTATGCCAAGTTTGGATGTAAAATTGTTCTTTTCTCTTAACGAACAAATCCGTTGTTCGAAAATTTGTAATTACCACTTTAGATGTACATAATTCGTAAAAGTATTTAAAAGACATCATTTTAACTTTTCGTACACCTTCAATATATTTTTTTGACCTTAAATCAGTAAATGCCCACACAATATCAAATGTTTCCGGTGGGCATTTCTTTTGAATGTATTCAGATATATATTTAGGATTGCAACCATATTGACTTCCATAATAACTAAAGAATATGATTTTATTATCTTTAATAGGAAAACAATTAAAAATATAAATAATTGCAAGACAAACATATTTTTTTATTTTGTTCACATTACAAAACCTCCTTTCTTTCCAATTGTTCTAGCTCCTGTTTATGTACAAAGACGTTAAATTTTCGTAGAACCTTCTGGAGGCCAAGAAAAATAAGTTGCAACAAAGGGTGTATTAAAAATAAGTTTAATTGCGCCTTTAACTGCTGATTACTTTCGACTGCTTTTAACAGGTTCTCGTAATTATTTTTAATGTACTTTCTAATTTCTTTCCTATGTAATCCACCTTTATCTTTTTTTCTATTCATAATTAACAAATTATAGTGAATGAGACTTGTTTTTAAAATGTTCTTGTATGATTCATTTATTAAGTCTTCATAATGATTTTCTAAAAATTTGTGACGCACCTTTAAGCCTTTTAATATGTCAAGGCTTCTAAGTGTATAATTCGCTACGATACTGTCACTTCTTTGAAAATAGTAATACATAGGCTGATGTGTTATTAAGTAGGTGTTTACTCGATGCATAACGTTATGTGCCCAAAATACATCCTCAAATAATACACCCTTTTCAAATGGTAAATCTTTAATTATTTTTGTTTTATAAAGCTTTCCCCATGCAAAGTTTTTGACCTTTTCATTGATTACTAATTCCTTCATGAGCATTTTTTTATCTAAGATAATAGGTTCACCATCTTTAGGAAAATATCTATTATCAAATAATAAATAATTCTCATAGGCATAATAAAAAGCTGATTGTACAACATCAGCTTTATACTTAATACTATTCATAACCATAGTTTCTACCATGTCAACTTCCAACCAATCATCACTATCCACAAACAAAGTAAATTCACCCGTGACATAATTCATTCCAAAGTTTCTTGCGTCTGATAAGCCGCCATTTTCCTTGTGTAGTGCAATTACACGTAAATCAATTTCTGCATATTTCTCTACTATAGTCCCACAATTATCTGGTGATCCATCATTTACAAGAATAATTTCTAAATTTGTGTATGTTTGATTCACGATACTTTTCAAACATCTATCAATATATTTTTCCACTTTATAGACAGGAACAACAACGCTCACTTTTGGAAACATTTATTGTTCCCTCCCCTAAATCAGTTCATATAATTTTTCTAGTTCATTGGAATTTCCGTAATTCGTGTTTTTACAATTTGAACTAAGTTTTTCCGTAATCCATTATCTAGATATAGTCTTTCAATTCCTTGGGCTATTCCTTCAACAGATAATTCACAAATGTATCCGTCGAAACCATTTTTCACCTGGCTAGCTGCTGTCGGATAATTCGTGATAAGGACTGGCTTTGATAAAATTTGAGCCTCGCCTACCGTAACTGCTTTACCTTCGTACCTAGATGGTTGCACATAAATATCTGCTTCATTCATAAAAGGAAATGGATTCGTTCTTTTACCTAATAAAATAAATGAATCTTCAAGTTCATATTTAGCAATTAAATGCTTAATAATTGTTTCGTCTCCACCGTATCCTACTACATACCAAACAATGTCATTATATCCTTGTTTTTTTAATAGATTCATTGCTCTGACTGCATTATCTATCCCTTTCGCATGTGATAATCTTGCTACAGTGATTATTCGAAATCGATTATCATTTTTTATAGGGTTCTCAATATCTTGATTAGCTAAAGTCTTTACTATATGTGGAGAAGTAATGTTTTCGATAATTTTTACTTTGCGCTTCAGCATTGGATATTTTTTATAAAAGATTCTTTGCAGCCTTCGGATACAGCAATAATGTAGTCAAATTTATTCCACATCTCAATATCCATTTTAATATCCGTGTTTACTGTTGAAAAATCTGTGTGAATCCATGCAATTTTTTTCGGGCTTTCACCTTCTCTGCAACAAAATAATGTGGCCATAAATAGCTAATTGCCACATCATATTCTTTCTCAAGTTTAGGTAAAAAAGGTAACGAATACTTCCACATATACTGCATTTGTTTAAAACCATTTTCAGTTGACTTATCAAAACTAGCTTTATATTTTGAAAAAATTCTAATTAAACCAATTGGAATATTTCCTTTCTTAAGAACTTGCCCTATTGACATTCTGAAAGTCTTATATTTCTTCGATTCATTTAATAAACTAGGTTTGTTTGGAAGTAGATTCATAAAATCACCAGTATGACTGTACAACATCAAATCCACTTGATGTTCTTCATAGTCAAAATTATTTAAAAGACTAATTAGGCTCCGCTCTACTCCACCTACCTCCATATCAAATGAAGAAATTAATACGTTCTTCATAAGCTCCTCCACTTTTTAAATCTGATAAAGATTCATTAAATTTGAAATCCCATTCCGAACTTCATATCCATTTTTCTCAAACCCAGAAATGATTTTTTTATATTTGTTTCTTTTTTACCGATTACATCAAGAATCTTATTTGCCCACGCATCATCACCTTCTTCAAGATGCACCCTTGAAACTAAATCTATCCTTAAATCTGCTTCAGGCTGGATTGCTTCAGATACAATGCATGGAATACCACTTGCTTGTGCTTCTAGAAGAACGAGCCCCAGCCCTTCATAAATAGAAGGAAATACAAAGACATCCATGCTATGTAAAATCGTTGAAATGTCGCTTCGAATTCCAACAAATTTAACATGATTATCTAGACCTTCTTTTTTAGCTTTTTCTTCTATTTCTTGCCTCAGGTCCCCATCGCCAACTAAAAGCAATTTTATTTTTGAATCCCTGATAATCAAAGTTTTCAATACTTCCAATAGAAACTTATGATTTTCGGTTCAATAAATCGTCCGATATGACCAATAATCTTACTTCCTTCTAAACCGGTTTCTTTTTTAAATTGCCTTACCTTATTGGTATCAACTTCTAAAAAATTCTTATAGTCTATTAAATTAGGAAAAAATGCATAATTAGAATTACTTAAAGCCATTTCTCCAAACAAATATTTTCCTGCTTGATTACTACATGCTAAATAATGAGTAGAGGATTTTAAAATTAGATTTCTCATTGTTTTTATATATAATTTTCTAATTACACTATTAGAATGATCTAAAGTTGTATGAGCGTGCGCAATTCTTATCTTAATTCCTGCCAATTTTGCAGCAATATTAGCTGTGCCACAATGAAATAATGTATGAGAGTGAACTGCTTCATATGGTCCAGTTTCCTTGATTGTGTGCACAAGCTCCTTAATTGATTGAGTTTTTGATAATTTAATCACTCTACCACCTAATGATTTTATTTCTTCATCGTAATGAGCATCCTGTTGACTGTACGATATAAAATCGAATTGTACTTTTTTTCGATCTATGTTTCGATAGATATTCATAAGCATTGTTTCAGTCCCAGCCCTATTCATTGCCCCTACAATATGGAGAATTCTCTTTGGCTTATCAACCATCATCTTTTTCCCTCATAGTCCTACTGGATATTTTATTGTTAATGTATTTTTTATACAGTCAATAACTCTCATTTGGTCATCATCTGTCATATTAGTTCCTGACGGGAGGCAAATACCTGTTTCAAATAATTGTTTTGAAACATCAGCCCCTTCATTGTGAGGATAATATTTTACCCCATTAAAAAGAGGTTGAAGATGAAGTGGTTTCCAAACAGGACGTGCTTCAATATTTTCATTCGCCAATACATCCAATAGATCATTTACTGATATCCCTGCAATGGCTTTGTTAATTGTTAGGGTAGTTAACCAGCGGTTTGAGTATGTATTTTGTAATTCTGGCATAAACTCAAACCCCTGGATTTCAGATAATTCCGTAAAATAACGATTAAAAATGTCTCTTTTAGCCATTACTCTCATATCTAATACCTCTAATTGTCCTCTACCAATACCCGCTAAAACATTACTTAACCGATAATTGTATCCAAGTAAACGGTGTTGATAATGTCTCGCATGATCTCTTGCTTGTGTGGCTAAAAATCGAGCTTTTTTCATCGCTTCGGAATCATTTGAAACCAGCATTCCTCCTCCCGAAGTAGTAATGATTTTGTTACCATTAAAGGAATAAACCCCATACTTTCCAAAAGTACCACTTGGAATCCCCTTGTATCTAGAACCCAGTGATTCTGCTGCATCTTCTATTACAGGGATATCATACTCCTTACATAACATTAGAATCTCATCCATTTTTGCACTTTGACCATATAAATTCACCACAATAACTGCTTTTGGCAAGTCTCCTTTAATAGCAGCCTCACGTAGTGCCACTTCGAGCGCTCGTGGAGACATATTCCAGGTTTCTGGTTCAGAATCAATAAATACAGGCTCGGCACCTTGATAAAGTATAGGGTTTGCACTTGCAACAAATGTAAGACTAGAACAAAATACTTTGTCACCTTTACTGACCTCTAATAAAGAAAGAGCCAAATGAATTGCGGCAGTTCCCGAACTAACTGCTACAGCTTCATTGGCTCCTACATAAGAGGCTATTTCTTTTTCAAAGGCATCTACATTCGGACCTAATGGTGCAATCCAATTTGTTTCAAAGGCGTCTTTTATATACTTTAATTCATTACCACTCATGTGTGGTGCGGCAAGGTAAATACGGGATTTAGGTTTCAAATAAATGCACCCCCTAGTACATGCTTGCTAAGCATTTTGTATTTTTCTTTCCAATTTCCCCCGGTAAATTGGAAAATAATGATCTTTTAATTCATATCGTTTCTTTAGGTATTCCATTACATCCTCGTATTTATCTAGATTATGAATCTTCTTTCCTATGAAATAATCATAATTATGATTATTTGTAAAAGACGTTTTATACTTAAATAACCCATCATTTTCCTGATATCCTCCACCTAGATGGAGCTCCTTTGAACCAAAGGATTTACAGACTTCAATCATAAAATCAAATAATAGATTATTTGGACGATACTCTAAATATTTTGTTTTCGACGCTCCGAGGTGATAGTGTGCAAACTCTGTACCAACTATAACCAATGTTCCGGCTATTACCTCATTCTCTCGTTTTGCAAATAATAATAATGTTTTACTTATTTCAGTCTCCTTTATTTGTTCATAGAAGTATTGCTCACCAAAGTAATAAAAATCATTTGCATTATTTCGATTCATTGTTTCTTTATACATTTCAATAAATAGATCTACATTTTCCTTCGTTCCTTCAGCAATAAAGCACGAAATATTATTATTTCGTGCTTTTTTTATATTTCTCTTATTTGAGGATGTATAATTTAATCTTATTTCTTCTAATGGTTTAGTTAAATCAACCGCAGTAGTTTTTCTAATATATTCGATATCCATAACATCTTTACCATATCTATAATTTTTATAAAGAGGATGAAAACGTATTGTTTCAGTAATAATATTCTTTGAAGAGCAAAAATCACTTAAATGCTCATAAAAACCTTTTATAATATTAGGATTACCTTCAACTATTGGACCCCCGTATCCGTAGGGGGTTACAATATCAAACGCATTAATATGAATATTAGGTATCTCTCTTACTATAAAAGGGTAAAAAATTTTACTGCCATTTTCTTCATAATAGGCACCTAACAATTTACCTTTTTCTATATTCGCAAATAATTTACCGTATTCATAAGAATAGTAGCTATCGACCATTTGGAAACTTTTAAGGATATTGTTCCAACGCAGGTTCGTTTCCACAATCTCAAACAAATATACCCCCCCATTCATCACTTATTTTCAGAAATGGCCGTTAAAAACTCATTTTTTATTTCCAAAATAAATTCTTTTACATCAATATCTTCTATCCTGTTTCCTTTTTCACAAATTGTAAGTAAAAGATCTTGTAGCTTTTGTTGAGTTAGATTATCAGAAATACTCATAAACTTTTCCTCTCATTGTTTCTAACTAAATAATGTTATAATTTCACTTCTATATTCAATATTTAGTGAAATTACATTTTCGTAATAGTAATAAAGGAAATAAAAAATTACTATGATGTAATAAATAAATTTCTGGTCTTTTTCCTTAAAAAGTTTAACAATCCAAGAAACCAAAACAATCTGGTAAAGATTAAAATAGATTGCAAACCTTGCAAAAATCCAATTTTGGGTTGATATAATCATAAATAAAAGACCAATAATTGACATATTAACAACAATATCACTTTCAGGAAAAATGGCTCTTAACTTATCTCTGCCCAAATACGCTATTACCATGGGTGCTGCAAAAACAACAACCCTAATTATATTTGCGCCACCCTCAGTAAATGATTCGTAATGCCCATATTGAGTTTCTTCTATTGCAGTAAATAGAAATGTTGAGAACTGCTCGAATCCTATAACTATAACAATGGAAGAAAGCAATAGGATAATAGTCGACTTTGACCATGCTTTGTATCTTACTAGAAAGTAAATTGGGATTAAAATTAAAGCACTTAGGTGAAAAGTGGATGCTAACAAAATTACTAGTAAGTACTTTCCGAATTTACCTTCAAATAAAAATTTTGTGGAAGTGAATATAATAGCTGCTGCCAAACATTGCCTTATACCATTCATCGAAACTAGGTATAATCCACCAGTTATATATACATACACACTTAAATCGAATAATCTTGAATATTTATATAACATAATTACAATTAAAACATTGGTAATCAATGCTGCGGTAAATATCATTATTTGTGGATCATCTGAAATCTTTTGTAAAAACATCTGT
>NZ_HE610988.1:41895-102365 GCF_000285535.1 Bacillus timonensis
ATCATTATTTGTGGATCATCTGAAATCTTTTGTAAAAACATCTGTAAAAAAGCAAAACCAATGTCCTTTTGTTTGAGTGTGTGTTCCAGATTAAACTCATTAATGGTGTATATATGTTTATAAAAAAATGTATCACCAATATTTGATCTAAGTCCTGAAATTCCAACTAATGATAATAAAACAAGTGATGTTAACATTATATTTGGCCGAACTAGAATTGGTATTTCACCTTGAAACCTTACAGTTGCAAAAAATCTAGCCATTAAAGCAAAAGTAAATACTAAAGCAAGATTAAACCATAGAAGAGTCATTGTTTCTTTCCTTTCATTTTTGGATGACTACTTCCCTTAGATAACTGATTTAGTCTTTTGTTGAACATAAAAAGAAAGTAATATTCCAAAAGGAATGGCTAAAGTCGTAAGAAATTTACTTGGGGTCTCCTTTAGAAACGAATAATTTTTTATTAATAAATTACTAGAGACATAATGAATTGCCTGCCTAAATTTAAAAGATTGACTAACAAATGGCAATTTCATAAGTTCTTTCCTATAAAAAGCCCATCCCCTTGGATTTTTTCGATACTGACTAAGCATATTCATTGACGAACCATCTGGTAGATACTCCACGCAACATAAAACCTCATTCATGAGTAGCATTTCATAATCCCTATCAAGCTTATAATATTTATAAGCTAATCCTACGTACCTCTCATCCTCAAATATAGGGTATGGATAATTTCTTGTTAACTCTGTTCGATAAACAAGTTTTTTATCCCCTGTTACTCCAAGTTTGTGGTATAAGTTGAATAATGACGATGTTTTTAAATCTGAAGGGAGCATCGAACCGATTAATTTTCCAGTTGAATCAGAATCTAAACCAATAATTCCGCTTACCTTATCACTTCCATGTTTGTTCCAAAAAGAAAGTATTGTTTCAACAGCATTCTCCGGCATAAAGTCATCAGAATCAATGCATACATTTAACTCAGTGTCTATCAATTCGTAAGCAGTGTTATGAGCGCCATGCATACCTTGATTTTCTTGCCAATGATACCTAATTTCAATTATGTTTTCTTGTTTCCATTGTTTTACGATTTCCTCAGTATTATCTGTAGAACCATCATCAATAATTAACCAAATAAACTCCTTAGTTGTCTGCTTTATCAATGATTCATAACATGTATGCAAGCAGTATGCACGATTATATGTTGGGGTAAATATTGTCAGTTTCTTCATACAGCTGCCCCCATTTTTACATATAATTCTTGAGTTTTTTTGGCTGAATCCTTTATATCATAGCCATTTTTTATTAAGTATTCCGTGCTATTAATACGTGGTTTTACCTTTATTTTTAATTCATCTAATTTATCAATCCACATTGCTTTTTTTGTTATGGGCAAATATTCAATTAGACCTATTCCTAAATCAACTTCTGTTGTGATATTATCGGATATTACACACTTTAGCCCTGCACCCTGCGCTTCAATTAAAGTCACAGGTAAGCCTTCATATAAAGATGGAAATACTAACAAATCAAATGCTTGTAGAAGTCGATTGATGTCAGGCCTGTTCCCGAGAAAAATTACTTTGTTATTTAATTTTAGTTCTGACACTTTCCTTTCAATATCACCTTTTAATGGGCCATCTCCTACTAATACTAGTTTTGAATTCTGATGAATAGTATTGAACGTCGAAAAAAGATCCACTAGAAAAGTATGATTTTTTGGCTTTGAAAATCTGCCAACGTGCCCTAAAAGAAAACAATCTGAACTAATGTTCAGTTCTTTTCGGACTTTTTCCCTAGTTTTTAATGAAAATACAAACTTCTCACTTTCGATTCCATTGTTGATAATCGTAATTGCTTCTTTCTTTTTACTAAATAGCCACTTTCCTGCAGCATAAGAACATGCTAGAAAGTTAGTTGCGTAGCGAAATATTCCACTTCCAATCAAGGATTTATAGATGATTGAAGGTAAATTCCCCTCACTTTTTGTACTGTGACTATGCGCAATCCTAACCGGTATTCCAGCCTTACTTGCAGAACGAAGGACAAGTCCACTCATTTTATCCATATGAGAATGAACGATTTTGTAAGAGTAGTGTTCTTTGAAGAAGTGATTCAATGCTTTAACATATCCAAAATGTCCAACATCGGTTATATATGGAATTCGGTGTATTCTTCCACCTAGTTCAAGTATTTCTTTATCGAAGACCCCTTCCTTACAAGTCAGAAAGTCGAATTGAACCTTTGAGCGGTCAATATTGCGATATAAGTTCATGATGAGGGTTTCGGCTCCACCACGATTCATATTAACAACAACATGTAATACTCTTATTGGACCGCCCATTTTCTTTCCCCCTCTGCTTGCATATACCTACTATAAATCTCAATTTTCTGGTCTAAAACGGTGTCAATCCCATACTTACTCTCCATTAAGCTTCTACTCATTTTCCCAAGTCTATTTCTTACATATTCGTTGTTTGCTAATTCTTTCATCTTCGTAGAGAATCCGTCCAAGTCATCATGTTGTAATATCCATCCATTTTCGTTTGTAACAATTAGTTCCTTATGTCCTCGGTTTTCGGTAGCAATTATGGGTAATCCACATGCCATGGCTTCCATAACATTAACTGGGAGGCCCTCTCTTAAACTAGAGGCTACTGCAATATCACTTATTCTTAACAACATTTCAATGTCATCACGAAGTCCGAGAAATTCTACTTTATCTACTAATCCTAATTCATTAGCAAGTTGGCGACATTCATCTAGTAAAACTCCCTCTCCTGCAAGTAATAACATTGCGTTAGGAACATCCTCTTTAATAAGCGCAAGGGCCTTTAATAAAAATTGTTGATTTTTATTTTTATTAAATTCAGCAGCATAAAACATCATAATGTTATTTGTGTTGAAATCTTCTACTCTTCTTAGCACATTTTTCCTTATCCTATCCACTGGTTGAAACTTTTCTAGATCAACACCTACCCCATATACGTGGTCTATGGAACCAGCCTTAAATCTATGTCTTTTCGCAAGTTCATAGTCCTCGGAGTTAATCGTGATAAGACAATCAGTATAAGAAGCTAACAATCTTTCAATCGGATAATATAATAGCCAATTAACTAGTGGGGCTCCCTTACAAAAATGAAACCCATGTGCTGTGTAAATTACCTTCGTTCCACTCTTTCGTGCTTGTCGTGCGGCTAGTCGGCCAAGTACGCCTCCCATTGGTGTGTGACAATGAATGATGCTGTAGTTATTTTCATCAATTATTGCCTTCAATTCTTTGAACGCCCCAATATTCTTCACATGAAAGGGTGAACGTTGGATTGGGATATTGTATTTTTTCGAAACAAAAGGAAGTTCAAGATTGCCATTTGCGGCAATATGAACTTCCCAGCCTTGTTCTTTAAACCATTTTAAATAGGGTAAATGAAAGCTTTTGAAATGATAATCGACCGTAGCAACAAATAACACCTTCTTTTTTGTGCCTTCGACCATACTCATTTCACCAACTCTTTATTCATAATATCTTTTAGATATTCGAGAAGCTCTACTCTTAAATCCTCTCTTTTTAACGCAAATTCAAGTGTTGTTTGAATAAACCCCAACTTCTCCCCAACATCGTATCGAATACCCTCAAAATCATATGCATATACAGCTTCATATTGATTCAACCCTGAAATCGCATCGGTCAATTGAATTTCTCCACCCGCTCCCGGTTGTTGATTCTCCAGGATTTCAAAAATTCGTGGATTTAGAATATAGCGCCCCATGATAGCTAAATTTGAAGGTGCATCTTTTTGTTTTGGTTTTTCAACAAGATGATTTACACTATAAAAGCGTTCACCATGTTGATTTCCATCGACAATTCCATAACGATGAACTTCTTTTTCCGGAACTGTTTGAACTCCTAAAATGGATGCATTGTATCGCTCATATTGCTCAATCATTTGTTTTAAGCATGGTTTTTCTGCTGATACAATGTCATCACCTAGTAAGACAGCGAAAGGTTCATTTCCAATAAACTTACGGGCACACCAGATTGCATGACCTAGACCCTTTGGTTCTTTTTGACGGATATAGTGAATATCTACAAGCTTTGATGCCTTTTGTACCTCGTCTAACAACTCAAACTTTCCTTTATCAATAAGGTTTTGTTCAAGTTCAAAGGAGTGATCAAAATGATCCTCAATTGCCCGTTTTCCTTTACCTGTTACGATAATGATATCTTCAATTCCCGATTCGACTGCTTCTTCAATGATATATTGAATTGTCGGTTTATCGACAATTGGTAACATTTCTTTTGGCATTGCTTTTGTTGCTGGAAGAAATCTTGTTCCTAGTCCAGCAGCTGGTATAATTGCTTTTCTTACCTTCAATTCTCTACTCTCCTCTCCTTTAACCTGGAATGGTCAATAATCGTTTTTGAGGGAGTGGCGTTCTATTTGCCAAGCTTACAAGCTGCTCCCGGATCTCTTGCTTTGTTAAACCACTATAGGTTGAGATTATTTTTTCTATTTCTTCTATATACAGCTCAGCGGTTTTACCAACATATATATTTGGATAGACCTGCGTGTCATGCACTTCATCGTCCTTTAATAATTCTTCAAAGAGCTTCTCACCAGGTCTCATACCTGAAAACTCAATGCCTACCTCATCAACAGAATACCCTGATAGCTTAATTAAATTTTTCGCTAAATCAACAATCTTAACAGGATCACCCATATCCAGAACAAAGATTTCGCCGCCTTGTGCCAAAGCACCTGCCTGAATGACTAATCTCGATGCTTCTGGAATGGTCATAAAATATCGAACCATATCCGGATGGGTAACGGTAACAGGTCCACCTTTGGCAATTTGCCTTTTAAATAATGGGATGACACTCCCGCGGCTTCCTAACACATTTCCAAAACGAACAGCAACGAATTTCGTTTTACTTGTTCTCCCCATATTTTGAACAATCATTTCTGCTAATTTCTTTGTCGCCCCCATCACACTTGTTGGGTTTACTGCTTTATCAGTTGAAACCATTACAAATGTATGAACGCCACACCATTCAGCAGCTTCAGCTACATTTTTCGTTCCAATGATGTTGTTTTTAATGGCTTCTTCCGGATTTCGTTCCATTAGTGGTACATGCTTATGAGCTGCAGCGTGATAGACAACATCAGGCCGATATGTACTCATTACGTCCAACATTTTTTGTTTATCTTGCACATCTGCAATTTCGGTTGTTATGTCTATTTTTGAAGATTGATAGGCTTCATTTAATTCAAGTTCGATTGTATAAATGCTGTTTTCACCATGTCCAAGTAAGATAAGCTGTTTTGGATGAAACTTTGCTACCTGTCTACAAATCTCTGAACCTATTGAACCCCCTGCTCCAGTTACAAGTACAATCTTATCAGTGACATAGTCTGAAATACTCTCCGTATCAAGTTCAACAGGATGCCTTCCTAATAAATCTTCCACTTGCACATCTCTGAATTGGTTAACTGCCACCTTACCGGTAAGGAGGTCCTCAAGCATCGGAAGAATTTGTGTTTTGGCCTTCGTTTTAGCACATTCCTGAAAAATTTTATTAAGTTCTCTTTTACTTAGTGAAGGAATTGCAATGATGATATTAGCCACATTTTTTTCTCTTACTACCTCCTCGATACTTTCTATTCCTCCTAACACGGGAATGCCTAAAATATCGAGATTTTGTTTTTTCACATTATCATCTATGAATCCTATAGGTATTAGTTCAGATTCATTGTTATTTTTAATTTGTCTCACAATCATTGTGCCTGCAGCACCTGCCCCGATAATGAGTGTTCGTTTTCGATGATCGTTCTTTTTGATGTACGTGTCACGATAGATTCTCCAGCAAAATCTTGTTCCTCCAATGGATAATACGAGGAGCAACCAGGTGACAGCAAGAAAGCGAGTATAAATCTCATGATTTATAATGAATTGCATGATTGCTGCTAAAACCACCGTAGAAGTTACAGACTTTGCAATGATGACGAGTTCGCCAATACTTGCATATTCCCATGCCTTTTTATAAAGCTTAAATTGATGTGCAAATAAATGATGACTGATTAAAAATGAAAAATAAATAAAAATAGTTACGAATGTAAAAATAGAAAACCTAGCATCTACCAAATAGTGGCTAAGAAAGATACAAGATAACACAATGATTGAATCAATAAAAATAAATAATGATATTCTCTGTCGATATGTCAAATCCTCTCCCCCTTTCTTACCACTTTAATTCCTTGATTTTTCAAGCATATATTCACGTCGCTTTATAGCATTTTCTAAAATCAGTTTGATTTCCACTTTTCCTTTTTTGCTTCTTGTTTTATATATCTAATTGCTTTCTTTATAGATTTTGGAAAATGATTAATCTCTTGCAACCAGCACACTCCTTTAAAATTACTATCTTACCTATGTGATTTTTCGTAAAAAAACACATAGGTAAAATATAATTTAGAAATGGGCATCTAACCCGTCCTCACACCACACTATCGACGACTTGCGTCTAAGGTTGTTAACCCACAGCATGACCGAGTGCCTCCGATTGATAGTGGTAAGGAGACATCACCAATAACACGATTAAAAGAACATACATTTCTTAATAACGAACATTCCTTCCGTAAAAAAAGGCCTTAATTTTGTTTTTCATTTATAACAACACCGATAATCTTGGCCCTTGCTAAATCTAATTGTCTTTTCATTTCAATTGCCTTTTTCGTATCTGTTTTACCGCTTTTAACGACTAAAATCACTCCGTCACATACACTTGCTAGTATTTGGGTATCAGAAAGTTCTAGAAACGGTGGGGAATCAATTAAAACGATATTATATGTTTTGGAAGCTTTTTGTAACAAATCAAACATGGCCATTGATCCAATTAAATCAGACGAAATGGCCGGAAGAGAACCACTTGTTAACACATCTAGTCTTCCGATATCCGTATGCATCACTGTTTCATCCAAACTTAACTTTCCTCTTAATACATCTGTTAAGCCTGTTGTGTTTTCCATACTAAAAATCGAGTGAAGTGCTGGTTTTTTCAAATTTGTATCAATAAGTAAAACTCTATCCTTATTTTGAGCAAGTGAGATAGCTAAATTTGAAACGATTGTTGATTTTCCTTCTGAATGACCAGGAGAGGTAACTAATATTGTTTGATTTTTATTCACACCATTTATAAATTGCAAATTTGTTCGTATCGTCCGGAACTGCTCAGATATGATGGAATCTGGATACGAGTGGGTAGTTACTCCACTTTTTTTGATAAATTCATTTTGTTTAAAAAGATTAGGAATCAATGGTCTCACCCCTTATACTGACGACTTGCTTTTTTGACTTTTTTCTCAAGGTATTCTTTTTATTTATTTTCGATACACTTCCTAATACCGGAACACCTAAAGCTTTATTTACATCCTGAACGGTCAAAAGTGAGTTATCCAATGAATTTAGTAATAATACAATTCCTATTCCACCTATTATTCCTCCAATAATTCCTGCCATTTTTAAAGTGGAATTATCACCGTTTATCTGCTGTGGGCGTACTGTCGATTGCTCCAATATACTAATTTGAACATCATAATTTGTTTCTTTTGGTCCCTTTTTTGAAAGACAGCTGAAGTTGCATTTGCAATCGCAACCGCCCTTTCCGGATTCACATCAATAACGCTAATGTTTACCCTTTGGGACGTACCTACAACACTAGCAGAAATTTGGTTTGCCAAACTATCCGGTGATTGGTTCAAGTCAAGTTCTTCAATTACTTCTTCTAGAATCGGTGGGTCCTTGAGTACAACCAAAAGTGTTTGTATTTGTTCCGAACTCGCATGGATCATTAACCTTGTAGTATATTGGTATACGGGTGTATCATTATTTTCTGCATAATAATAACCTGCTACTGTTGATAGAATCGTAAATATTACAATAATCCACCAACGTCTCTTTAAAATTAAAAATATGTTCCGTAAGTCTATTTCCTTTTCCGTCTGTTCTATCCCATAATTAGTTGGCATTTGTAAGTTTTGTTTCACTTCATCACCTGCTTAGTTTTTATTCCACGGGCAGAGGTTCTTCATAAAGAACAAATTATGTAAAAAAATAAGCCTTTTATTTGCAATTGTTCAATTTGGAAAACAGTTACTATATCCCTATTCTAGTTCTTCATAAAGAACATGTCAATTAAATAATTGGTAATTAAGTACTATTTTTTCAATCTTGAGTGTTATAGTTTTTGATTTTTGCTATTGTATCTGCCATTGTTTTTAATTCATCAAATGAAACATTTTTGCTCTTCATCTCTTGTGATAACATGAACCAGTCCATATCCATCGCAACCATCTTGCTGGGATCTTTATTGTCCACATCAAAAAAATAAGAAATATCAACTTTATAATAGTTTGTAAGTCTTTCTAGGAATTCAACGGTTGGCTTTCGTATGCCCCTTTCAATTTTAGAAAGGTTACTGTAATTGAATTCAATTTCTTCTCCTAATTCCTTCAAGGTTTGGCCGTGTTGAAGTCGTAATGTTTTAATTTGATCTCCGATATGCCTTTTTTTCATAGATACAAAAAATCCCCTCGCATTTGAATGTGTACTTTATTGTTCTTAATAAAGTACGTAATTGAACTATAGCATGATTTGACTTTTTGAACAATAGGATTTTTTAAATATTTAATATATATGTGAAAATCCATTTAGAATTCCATTTTTTCATTATAACGAAGTATTCAAAAACACTATTAAAAAAAGGATTATCCCAAAGTGTATACGAACTGGGACATCCTTAATAAGCTGTTTAATTCCTATATGTATTTTTCTATTTTGTTTTTTGCAATATCCTCACTTTTATTTTCAGTAAAAACAAAGCTCTTGAATGTGTAAACTTCCGCGTCCATTGCTTTAAGATTTGTTAGATCTTTTTGGCATACGGGACACAACCATTTACCGAGTTTACTGGCACTATATGATAGCCTGCAGCATCTATCGCATATTTTCTTGTACATGAAATTATCACATTCCTTTTTACCTTATTGAATTCTTGATTTAGAACACAATAAAATTTGAGGTTACTAAATTCGTTCTTTAAAAAGAACTTTACCCAATTATAGCCCATTAGTACTAACTTTATAAAATCTCTAAATTCGTTGTTTTTTCTTAATAAAGAACACTTTTCTTTTAATTACTCTCTTAATCTCCTTTTTACTTATTAATTTGTAACTTTATAAAGAGTGACTCGTTCCTTATAATGAACATATCGTGTATTTTAATAATATTGGGGAGAAGGAAGATGATAGGAGAACGAATAAAGTCATTACGGAGAAAGAAACGGTATTCGATAACAGAGCTTGCTAAACGTGCTGGAGTCTCAAAGTCATATTTAAGCTACATTGAACGTGATGTTCAAAAAAATCCTTCTCTTCAGTTCTTAACTAAAATTGCCGAAACGCTTGATACAAGCATGGAATATTTATTAGGTGATGAAGAAAAGTGTACAACTTTCACTAAAGATATGTTGGATAAAGAGTGGACCGTGTTGTTGCAAAAAGCAATTGATGACGGGCTAAGTAAAGAGGATTTTCGTGAATTTCAAAACTTTGTACGATTCCGAAATTGGCAAAATGAACAGGACGACAAAGTGAAGAATTTTCCTAAAGATGGGGGATTTCATGATAGGTAAGATAAAGAACACAATGAGTCTGGATCCGGAGTGGATAAAGTTACTAATTGAAGCAAAGAACCTTGGTCTTTCAATAGATGATGTACAAGCTTTCTTCCATGGAAAACTAAATACAATGAAAAAGCGACCCATATAGGTCGCTTTTTCATCTTTAATCCGTCTTCTCCACTGCCGACAACACTAAACCCCGCTCATTTTCTTCAGCCTTATAGGTGATATTGTTTAATGTTGCGGTGCCATTGATTTTCTTATCCTTCTCGCGGAGTAGCCCCAATTTGTCTGTTACTTTTCCAATGTCTCCGTCGTTGACCGCTTCGTCTGTGTTTGTTACCGCAACTAATAAAAAGAATGCTGCGATTGTGTCTTCGTATTTATCTAAGGTTGTGCTAAGATTATCAGATTCTACGTCTTTTTTCACTATTGATAATCGAACTACTTCATTAGTTGTTTCATTAACAATGCCTTCGAGGATCATTCCGTTATTGACATCTTTTTTAAATTCACCATTTGTGACTTTTATTTCGTCAATTTTGTCGGAGTCCTTCATTTCTGCTTGTGCTTTATTCCAGTTTTTCACGAGGTCATCTGTTGTGAATCCTAGTGAGCCAAGCTCGAAAATTTGTTCCTCTACTTGTTGAATTTTTGTTTTTGCATCGTCTTTTTTATTCTCTTTATCCTTTGCTTTGTCATCACCTTTACAGCTCACAAGTAGAGACAGACTTAATAATATAGTTGCCATTAAAATAAGTCGTTTTCTCATGATTCTCCTCCTAAATACAACATTTTCACATATTGATAATATGTGCGCTAGAAGGACAAATCATTCAGCACAAAAAAAAGTGATCCAAAATGATCACTTTTTGATTACTTATATTCTTCCTTTTTACTAATCATTGTCTTCACAATAAACACTTCATCACTATTTTTTATTGTGTCCTCAATCACTTCTTCCCCTAAACCAATACCAACACCATCACCGCCATGCCTTGCGATTACAGCTAAAGTGATTGGTTTCTCAGCCTCAATTTTTATTTGATCATCTACCCACGTTGAACCCATTCCTAATTCATCATTGCTGACTACTTCCATCGGCAATGATTCCATCGTTGAAATCGCTGTCCCATCCGAAACTGAGTATGTCCAACGATCATAGGTATTCTCTTCGTCTAATTTGAAATCGAGTTTTGTAGCGGCTAACGTCATCTTTTTACTTGTGGCGGTTGCACCTTCTATGATATTTTCTTGTTTTTTACCATTCTTGTAATGCTCTACCCAAAAGTGGATCATTTTTATGTCTTCATTTTTTATCTCAAGGTCATACATTAAAAGTGTATCGAAACCGAGTGAACTTATAATTTGTGTATTTCTCTCATTTTGTTTTAAAGGACCTAGTACTCCATCCGCTTTTTGTGCTTTTCCCGCTGTATTATTTTCATTGCTGCACCCGATTAAAGCCATTATAATTAAAAACCAAATCCATTTTTTAAACGATTTTTTCATCGTACTCCCCCTCTAGCAACATAATACCATACATTTCCAAGTCGGCTGCATAAATTTTCCTTACAGAGGGAATTTCTAAAGGTAAAGTGAGGTGTTGTACGTGTTGCGTAAATTATTGATTGGATGCTGTTTTTGTTTGATCTTATTCCCTACAATTGACTACATAAACGATCCCACAAATACTGCAGCAGAATACAAAAAGCCCGAGCCGGAATATGCGAAATGGGGAAGGCTTGCAATGGAGGAAACAAAAAAACGATATCCATCTGCACAAATTGTTGATTATTTACATGTAGGAAGATATAAGAAGAATGGGATGCACATTGAACGTTTCAAGCTTTGGTTGAAGCAAGATAAACGGGAATTTGGTGTCTTTGTGAATATCACATTCGAGCCCGAAACCGAAAGAGTAAAAAACATAACGGTTGTTGAAACAGAGCGATGAAAATCATACTTAGGTCATTAGGATGAGCAAATTAACTAGCTCATCTTTTTATTTAGGAAATTTTCCCTACTTTTTACACATGAAATATTTACTTCGTACGTATCTTGTTATAAAATTGTTCTTAATAAAGAATTTATTGTTCTTTAAATTTAAACAAGGGGGTACATATGATATCAAAAAAATGTATAACAAGTATTCTGATTTTGGTTTTTGTTGTTTTACTAAATCCATATTCCGCACTTGCCTCTGGAGACAGAGATACATATAGTTCAAACAATACCTTTTTGCTTGGATTTTCGCTTTCTGATATTTTTTCTTTCTTTGGCAATGACAATAAACAATATACGTCTACTAATATAAACTACAAAGACTATTGGAAGAATGATCAATATTCCTATACCGGTGGCAAAGACAAGGACCATAATTGGGACGATTACTGGAAAAAGGATAAAGAGAAGGACAAAGATCGAAATGATGATAAGAACCATGGAGATAAAGGTGGTTGGAATGATTGGTGCGATTGGTGGAAATCGTGGAAGTGGTGTCCTTGGCATGACCATGATAAAGACCCATGGGATGGAGAGTATAAAGATTCTTGGAACATTTGGAAGGACTATTTTTGTCGATAAAGTAAGCCTCATTTTATGAATGGGGTTATTTTTTGTTGAATGAAATTTTTAAGGCCAAACACATATATTTTTTACTATTGCTAAAAATACCAGTTAAAGGAGGTGTAATGCTATGACTGGATTTATTATGAAGATTATTTTATTACCTTTAGTTGTAGCAATCTGTTCTGGTATTTTTGATAGTGTTGATTATGTTTCTTGGTATCAACCAATCGCGGTTGGAATCGTTTTAGCCATTGTTGGCCACTTAATGGAAGTTATGATGCTGAAAAGAAATACAACGGTAATGACTGATATTGCTGATTTCATTACTGCAGCAATTCTTGTATATTTTGTCTCTTTATTTTTAAATGGTGCAAGAGTAACATTATGGGGCGCAATTTTAACAGCTCTCGTTATTACACTAGTTGAAATTCCTGTCCACCGTTGGTTAGTACGTTCAGGAAGAGCAGAAAAATCAACTGCATGATTCTAAGAAAAGCGTAGGCCGCTCGTCAATCGGCACAAGCATAAGGAATGCTTAACAGTAGGAATTTTTTTCCTGAATAAGCAATTGGCTTATGACCTTGAACCGACAGCGCCTAGAGCTGAAAAAATAGAGGTGCTACTTATGCACCTCTTTTCCTTTTATCCACCGATATATGACATTTCAATTTTCTTGCGTTTTTTCGCAGTTTCCTCTGTTCGTTCGTCTGAGTAGCGATCTCGTCTAGACTGCCAAATAGAAGTAAGAGCCTCATCAATTTCATGTCCAGATGCACCTGAACGCATTAAAGCTTTTAAATCATGGCCAGCTGTTGCAAATAAGCAAGTATACAATTTACCATCTGCCGAAATTCTTGCTCTTGTACAGCTTGAGCAGAAGGATTCCGTAACAGATGAGATAAACCCAATTTCGACATCAGTACCAACATAACGGTATCTTTTCGCTACTTCTCCGAAATATTCAGCGTCTACTGGTTCCAACGGCATCTCACTGTTGATTAGATCGTGTATTGCTTTTTTTGAAACAACTTGATTAAAATTCCAGCCATTTGTTGTTCCAACATCCATAAATTCAATAAAACGAAGGGTAATCCCTTTATCTTTAAAAAATCGAGCCATCGGTAAAATTTGTGAATCATTCTTTCCTTTTTGAACAACCATATTCATTTTCACTTGAAGACCAGCTTCTAGTGCAGCTTCAATTCCTGCTAATACAGGCTTAACACCAACAGAGCGACCATTTATCCCTTTAAAAACATCATTATCAATTGCATCCAGGCTTATATTTACACGCTGAAGGCCCGCTTCTTTTAACTGCTTAGCATATTTCGGTAAAAATATCCCGTTTGTTGTGAGGGCAATGTCTTCAATACCTTCTATATGTGTTAATCGCTCAACAAGCTCATGTATATTTTTTCTTACTAAAGGTTCTCCACCTGTTAACCGGATCTTTTGCACACCTAGTTTGACAAAGCTTCTTGTCAATGTTTCTAATTCTGAAAAGGATAATAGTTCTCCTTGTTTTAAGAATTGATAATCATCCCCAAAGATTTCTTTAGGCATACAATAAGAGCAACGGAAATTGCATTGATCTGTGACAGAAATGCGCAAATCACGTAGAGGTCGATTCAACTGATCAACAATTTTTTCTTTTTTCGTAGTCATTTAACCTGTCACTCCTACATTTAAATGAACTTCAAAAGAGAGGATGAAGAAGACCGATTAATTCAAGTGACGCGGCTTTGAGTCTCGGAGAAGCAAGCCAACACAGAAATTCGGTGCATCCTATTTATCGCACTTTTTGAACATCATCTTATAAGTACCTACTACTCTATCATACTAATAAATTCTTGTGAATAGAAACGACATAGTGTCAAAAATGTTTTAAAAATACGTCGTTATTGGGGGGCCATTAGTTAGTGGCTTGGCAGAAGGATTAATTGGAAGTACTCTATGTATTTGGGGAATATGGAGATCCTAATCATCGTCACTATACTCTCCATATATGGCTTATGGTTTTATGTATAAGAAAAAGAGAGCTGACAAAACGGATTGTCAGCTCTCTCCTTTCTTGTTCTTTTTAAACATGAGCGACACAGCAAGCGGCATAATTCCAAACCACCGATTTGTTAATGGTTCTTGTTCTTCCTTACGCTGCTGCTTTGTCGCCTTACGAACTTCCTTTGGCTGGTCTATAAACTTGACAAACTGTTGGGTTACAAATTTCACATAATCATTTGTAGACATAATAACACCTACCTTTAATCAAATGCGTCTTAACGTATATGTGCCCAGATATTTTCGAACCTGCTCAAAAATTACGTTTGAAAAAACTGTGGCATTCGCCAAAGGCTCTACCTTTATTCAGTCTATTTTGAAACATCCCGCTTACTAAACACACTTGTTTGTATTTTAAGTAGGAGCCTCTGCTGAATAAAGTTATGCTTCTTAGTTATTATTTCCACCTTTTTGCGTGTGTAACCACGAAAGTATGTCCGTAACAACTTCCGCCAGATTTTTTTCAGTTGTATCAAGTTTATAATGTGCTTCATTGTAAAAAGGCATTCGCTCATTATACAACTTAATTGTATTTTCCTTTTTTTCGGTATCAAATAAAGGTCTTGCGGGATCAATTTGAACACGTTCAAAAATTTTCTCGATGTCACAATATAAGAAAATGACGTGTCCATTCTCCAGCATCCATTGACGATTTTCCTCTTGAATGACAATTCCACCACCGGTTGTAATCACAATATCACTTGTTGGTATTTCCTTTAAATAAGACCGTTCGTATTCTCGAAACGTTTGCTCACCATTTTCAGAAAAAATATCTGCAATCCTTTTTCCAACTTTTTCTTCAATAAATTGGTCTGTATCAATAACTGGTAAATGTAAGGCTTCGCCTAATTTCGCCCCAATTGTTGTTTTACCCGCTCCCATAAATCCTGTTAAATAAATGGCTTTCATCTCTCTACACCCCTAATCCCCGACTGCAAGTTTTCTAAATTATATCAAAAACGCCCCTGTTTGTCTTAACGTAATTCAATCCAAGATTGAATCTCCTTCGTTTCGTAATCGTACACAAATCGCGCATTATATTTTCGATGTTCATTTGTCATACAAGAAAGGACTACTTGTGATGTAGTTGGGCTTAGCGGTGAAACGGAATATGTTATAGTTCCATTAGGATAGCTGAGGGAGCCCGTTAAGGCTACATTTCCTGCTTCTTTTTCTACTATTGCTCGCACGCCCTCTATGCCAAGCTGCATTAGGTTCTCTAATACGACTATTTCTTCTGTCTCCTTTGAAAATGCTTTTTCTGTCATATACGCATTCACTTGAAACGTAAATACAAGAAAAATAAAAAAGAAATGGCAAGTGTTACGGGCAGGATAAATCCTTGTTGATTTTTCATATTTCCTTAACCTCCACAGTTGTAAAGGCAGAAATCATGGCTTGATAGATTTTCCCATCAACGGTTATAACTGAGATTAAAAAACCGTTCGTCTTTGTTTCAAACGTTACATCCGTAATCTGTTGAAGTAATACTTCATGACCTTTTTTATTAACCCTTCTTCTTATTTTGTCTGTATATTTTTCAAAACTTACTAAATCACCTGCAGCATTATAAAAGGAGACCCCCTCGTTCTTAGAAACCGATATTTGATTTGCCTCACGAATCTCCATTTTCATTTGTTGGATTAAAATCTGCCATTCCAGCTTATTGAACTGTTCGCTATTATCCCGAAAGACCACGCTCAGGAATGGTGTAATAAACGAAAGGATGACAAGCAGGACCGAAAAGGTTACCAACATCTCAACAAAAGTAAAACCCTTTTCATTACTCACCATTTATATATCCACATCTTTCATATGTTTTTGTTAGCTTGTCCTGCCATGAAACACAAAGCTGCCATCCCTGAAGACCTTCATTATATGTTTTGGAAAACTGATAGGTAACCCCGTTTTTTACTGTACTCCCTAAATTTGAAGCTTCCCCGTTAAATTCTTTTTGCAGTTCTTCAGTCAGCAATTGATTTCCCATATTACGTAAGTCAATGTTTCGCCGTTCTGTCATAATAAACATGAACTGAGGTAGCAGTGTAGCACAAAGCATAAGCCAAATAGAGACAGAAAGGAGCATCTCGACCATCGTAAATCCACGCTTATCTTTTACTAACATAAAACCTTCCCTTTCCTAATAAAAACGTAACCACATAGGTGCTACCCTTATATTTAAACAGAATCTCTCCAGCACGTTGGACGTTCCCATTACTTGTAAATACTAGGTTTGACCCAAGTGTTGTAAGTTTAATTTGAATCTCCGGGTCAATTTTCCGATGTAAGATCACCTCATTCGAGTCCCCCCTACTTACTCGATAAAAGGATCCATTTACACTGAATAAGATTTTGGTCGCTTCACTGTGGCTTATCGCATATTGCTGACTAAAAAAGATATCATTTTGGAGTTGCTCTAGAAATTGATCGATTTTTTTGATTCATGTAGAGGTCTTAACTGTATTAAACTAATTGAGGAAATCATGATGATAATCGATAGGACAAGTAAGGCTTCAATTAAGGTAAATCCTTTTTCATCAACTCGACGTAGGTTCTTCATGATCAATTTTGCCTTCAGAATCCATTATAATTGTGTCACCATTTGGACAGGCAGGGATTGTATCATTTTTAAAATATCCGCCAGTCTTTAACTGATCCAATGAAGTAACCCTATTGTGACCATCTTCTAATTCATAAGCCTGAACTTGTGCTTCGACCATTTTAATCAGCGCTTCACAGCCCTTACCCTTTATGACCGTGTTATGCTTCGTAACGTTTGGAACCGTTATTAACAATAGAATCGAAACTACTAGTAAAACGACTAACATTTCTACAAGGGTGAACCCCTTTTGATTCTTCAATTTCATCGTCCTTTCTATATTCCATTTAATAATTGAAACATTGGAACCATAATAGCGCCGTACATCATCACAATGATGATTCCTATGATGGTAAAAAGAATAGGTTGAACAATGGCTAATAGTCTTGTTACTTTTTCCTCGACTTTTTCCATGACATATTGGCTATAGTGCTGGAGCTCACTTGCTAAATTGCCGTTTGTTTGGCCATGGGAAATAATCATTGCTAAGTCTGCCTCGTAATACTCTCTTACTCTTAAAATTTCATCAAAACGATTACCAGCTCGTAATAACTGTTTCATTTCCTTTGCTTCCTCTCGAAAAAAAGGAGAGTGACGCTGCTGTTCAAACATAGTTAAGGCTTGGAAAATGGACAACCCGCCTTTTAACAAGTTGCTAAGCTGCACGGAAAAGAAATGCGAATTAAACATAATCGTTACTTTTTTAAAATGGGAATCTTTAATAGTAGCTTCATTTTTTCAACAGGAGTGAGCTTTTGAAAATGAAGAAAGTAGTACGCGAGGCTGATAATTGTTAGAAAAGCAACACTGAGGAACAGATACCGGTTTAGTTCAGGGAGCCTTAGTAAAATTTTTGAAATCAACGTTTGTTCATAGCTCATGGAGGTAAATAAACTTTCAAATTGAGGTAAAAGAATTTTTTCAATCATAGTAAACATGAAACCAACAAACAACAATAGGGCAAGCGGATAACGGATTAGTTTTTTTCCTTTTTCGAAATGACTGATCTTTTTCTGGAGCATCCAACTACCTTCACGAAGCGCAAAAGAGATATCACCATGTTGTTCTGCGAAATATAAATAACCAAGAATATCTTTATGAAATCCAACCTTAGAAAAGGCAGTATATAAAGATTCGCCTTGTTTACAGCTTTTGAGAATTTCTTCAATATCCTGACTGTGTTTTTTCGGCAACTGGAATAAAAGGAATTGGGATGCTTGTTCAAACGAATACCCTTGATCAAGAAGATTACTGATTCTACTTAGATACAGCGATTGCTCCTTTAACGTCCAATTCTTATTTCTTTCCCTTGTCATCATGTACAACCCATCTTTCCAGTGCATCCGGATATAAATAGCCTAGAGCAATCCCTTTTTTAATTACATCCCTTAATCGTTCGTAGCGATACTCAGCCTTGTCTCCCCTTGCTTCCTTCATCACTTCCGTTAGGGCATGTCCATTTAAAAGTTCGTATACCCCTACTCTTCTTACCTTTCGATGCTTTTTACAGAGAGGTGTACATTTCCCTGCACAATATGGACATTTAAGGTCAACTAGCCTTTGTGCAGCGATAGCGATTAATGTTTGTTCAATTTCCTGTAAAGACACATCAAATTCTAAAAGCCGATAAATCGCACCCTTTGTATCTCTCGTATGCATAGTTGTAAGTACTAAGTGACCTGTGAGGGCAGCTCGAACAGCAATTTTAGCAGTCTCGGAATCCCTTATTTCCCCCACCATGATAATATCTGGATCATGTCGTAAAATTGCCTTTAAGCCATGTGAATACGTAATTCCGGCTTTTTCGTTCACCTGAACCTGTAAAACATCTTCACTTCTTTTTTCGATTGGATCTTCTAACGTAATGATATTTCGGTTAAAAAGTTTTTTCGTTGCATGAAGTAAGGAATAAAGGGTTGTTGTTTTACCAGACCCTGTGGGACCTGTAAAAATAATTAATCCGTGTGAGTGCTTTAAAAGTGAAAGCAATTTAGTGGTCATGTTCGGAAAAAGCGATAGATTTGCAAGAGAATAAGTAGGTGTCTCAGGTAGGATACGTATGACTAGACTTTCGTTGTAGGGTGTGGGCAGTGTTGACAAGCGAAGGTTAATGGTGATGCCTTTGAGATTTAATGTGATTGCGCCGTTCTGTGGTCGTCTCCTTTCTCCAATATCCATTCCAGCAAGGAATTTATAATGGGATATCAAGCGTTCGCAAACATCTTTGGGAATGGTTTGCTTATTGAATAAATCACTATCGAGTCGGTATTGAATCATAGCATCATTGATTTTAGGAACAAAATGAATATCAGATGCACTAAGTGACCAGGCATCTTCAATCAGTTGATCACCAAGTTGTTCAATTTCACTCAAATAATTCACTCCTTTTTAGATGATGTTCAAAAAGTGCGTTAAATATGATGCATCGAATTTCTATGTTGGTTGGCTTCTCACTCTTCACGTATTAACTACATACGCTCGGTGCTCAAAGCTGCGCAACTTTAAACTTATCGGACCTCTTCATCCTCCTTTTTGAACCCTTATATTTTGTTTTTTCTCTTGCAGGTAACATATTTCAACAAATATCTACAAAGTCCTTCTTTTTTGCAAAAAATATTTGTGAACTTTTTTTGAACATAAAAATACAACCCTATTAGAGGTTGTATTTTTAAAAGCGTTTAAAGATTTTATTCTAACATTAGGAGGAATCAATACAATATATGTGTCATTCAGGTGAAATATGCTAATCATTCTTTTAAAAAAATATTTTGTATATTTGTGAACTTTCTTTTTCAAGTGATATAAATCACTTATTGATAGTACTTACCTGTACTATAATTGAAGTATCATGAGGGTTCTAGGAGTGAATACTGTGGAACAAACACTGAAAATAACAAACGTTTTAGCAGATCCAACACGTTATTATATTTATCAATACATTATTAAACGAAATGAAGATGTTACCGTACAAGAAATCGCAGAAGAATTCGAAATTCATCCGAATGTGGCGAGACTTCACTTAACGAAGCTTGAAGATGTGAATATGCTCGTTTCAGAAGCAAAGAAAACAGGAAAGGGTGGAAGACCTAGTCGTCTTTATCGACTATCCAATGATCATATTCAAATTAATTTTCCGTTCCGCGACTATCAATTGCTTTCAAAAATTGCGATTGAAACGATGGCTTCACTAGGTGAAGTAGGAAAAAAAGCACTTGAATTAACAGGTAGACGTTTTGGGGAAGAATTAGTGAACCATCAAATTCCTGTTTCCATTCATGAACTAACCTTCAACCAAAAGCTAGAAATTTTAAAGAAGGCATCCACCGTTGCGGGTTTTTATCCAGATTTAGACCATAATAAAGATAAGACAAAAATCTTTTTAAAGATTAACAACTGTCCTTTTAAAGAAATTGCACAAGAGAATTTTGAAGCTGTTTGTGGAATGCATCATGCCTTTCTAAGAGGGATGTTTGACTTGCTTTTTGACGATGTGGTGCTTGAAGAGTCCGAAAACATCATTCTTGGATGTAATTCTTGTAGTTATCACGCTTTTGTTACAAAGTAAGGTTTACTTTTATGTAATCGTTACATTATAATAATAAAAGTGATGTTTAACTTTATTTAACCCTTTGTTGAATAAAGTTAAAGACTCAGGCGGATGCCATGATTTTCAAAAGGACATACGCCAGGGCTCATTTGATCATGTTTAAGGAGGGGAAATATACATATGGAACGTATGTACCGTGTTTTAGGTTTTTGGACAGGTATCTTTGCAGTAATGTTCTTCGTTGGTGGTATGGATGTTCTAGCACTAATTTTCTTTGCACAAACCGGATTTTTCGTCCTTTTAAGCTATCTAAAATTGTCTGAAAGAATGTATATTTACGTGTTTGGCGCATATTTAACTGTTTTCTTCTGTGCCTTCTCGTACTACACCACATTTATGATGCCACTTGGTGGAGGTCACTAAAAAAAGCGATGGAAACATCGCTTTTTTTTTTTGCGTGATTAACGACACTTTGACGTATTTACGTCCAGATTTCGTATTTCATTTACAGTATTCCACTCTTCTATGAAATCGAAAGTCGCACCAGAGTCTTCACATTGTTTAGTACATTCTGCTGATCAATGTTAAAACTTTCTCCCACTTTATATTTACATCTTTTTGCTGAATCACAACATGGAATGCAGTACTCATTCCACCATCCATAATGAGGGAACGAATCGCTCGATTTTGTTTGCTTTTTTCCGAAAATGGATTGGTATCAACGTTTTCCTGCAAAAATGAAAGAATACCCGCTGCTAATAGGAATTCATCCTGCCTTAATTTCTTCACAAATTCAAGTCCAATCTTAGAGCCATGTGAGATGAGCGTGTCAAAATGAATATGTGTTGTAAGGTCCATTTCTCCTGGTCGTTCGAGTGAATTATTCATTAGTTGATGCTTGTAGTATCCTCGAAGACTCCCCTTCCTTCTTCCAGGCTCCTGCCATTCTTCATTTGTATATCCATAATCAACCGTGAACAAAACCGCATTTCCAACGAATTGGTTTATTTCGTTTAGGTAGGAGAGCATTTGAAGTGGAACTTCAAATCTCTGTTCATCCGTAAGCTTTATGTGATTACTCGTTAAATAGCCAATTATTTTTTCGTCGCTAAGGGGTGAGAGTACTTCGGTAAGTTGTTTGTCCTTATTAATTGTAATTTTCACTTCAAACAGTTTGCCTTTTTTCTTCTCAATTACACGAACGGGAAACGCGTCAAATAATTCATTTGAGAACAGGATTCCACCATAAACTGAGAGATCTTTTTTTACTTCGTCCAGACTTTCGTACTGGATTACCTTTTTACCTATTGGAAGAAGCTCTTGTTGTAGTTGACGGTGAAATGGACTTGTTTCAATGATGAGATAAGTTATTTTTTCATATGTATCATAAAAGGTATCTTTCAATTCATCTAGGACAGCTTTCGCGAATCTACCGTTTCCTCCACCAATTTCACAGATAAATGGTGGGATTTTTTCAAGTGAAATAAGTTTATGAAAGATTGTAGCAAACAATTTTCCAAAGACATCAGAAATATTACTACTTGTGATGAAATCTCCTTCTTTTCCTACCTTTTCTTTATCCTTCATATAGTAGCCTTTTTCTTCATGGTAAAGGACGAGATTCATGTACTGTTCATATGTAATTTCTTTATTTGGAGATGACTGGATTGCCTCATTTAGTATGTCTAGCATAAGCTCACCTTTTTACTATTTTTCACCATTGACACAGTGTTTATATTATTATATTGTAAGTTTAGTAGCTTACAATATCCCTCCCATTATACGGATATATAAGTCTTGGCATAGCCAAGTATTCTAAAGCATTAGGAAGAATTCTTAGTGCTAAAACATCCCCCAGAAAAGGTCTAACTCTTATGAGCTAGGCCTTTTCTGTGTTTACATACATCAAAATCCGTTTAAAAAGGATTTGTTTCCATTTCGGCTTCAATTGTTGTCTCGGGTCCATGTCCCGATAAGACCATTGTTTCTTCTGGTAATGTGAGTAGTTTTTGGTGAATGCTGCTAAGCAGTTGTTCATGACTTCCACCTGGTAGATCTGTTCTGCCAATACTTCCTTGGAATAAGGCATCCCCTGAAAAAACGATACCTAATTCTTTACAATAATACGAAACACTTCCTGGCGAATGCCCCGGAGTAACGAATAGCTCAAACGTAAAGGATTCAATCGAAAAAGCTCCTTCTCTAGGGAGAATGTTTGGATTTACTTTTGATGTAATGACTTGCCCTGGAATAAAAAAGGCTGAACCATTTAAATTTGCGTCACTTAGCCAATTCTTCTCTTGTTCATGAATAAATACAGGAATATCCCAATTAGCGAGAACATCGTCTATTGCACCTATGTGATCAAAATGTGCATGTGTTAATAAAATTGCAACCGGTGTTAGCCCTTGTTTCCTAATCATTGTATTTAATTTTTGACCATCCCAACCTGGATCGAAAATGACACATTCCTTATTCGAATTTGCCAGTATGTATGCATTTGTTTGTAAAGGTCCTAGCGGAACTCTCTGCCATTTCATCATTTTTACCTCCGTTCCTTTATCATCTCTCATTTATTGTACACTATCGTACGAAAACGAAAAAGTAATTAACGAAAGCATCAGCTTCTACCAAAAAGGGGAATTGTCTTGAAAGTGTCACTTTTTCCTCCTCGACAAATACGAATAAAACGATTAGAATATAGAGTGAATCTATCTATTTCTTTACATAAAGGGTTTTCAAGCCTTTAGAGACAACATTTTTGTTAATTTAATTAATGGGATGTTGTAAATTTTCATGCTATGGGGAAAATAGTAATGAATGTTTAAAGTAAAGGCGCAATTTTAAATGAAACATTGATTATAGCAAGGGGGTAAGTCACATGGGTCTAATGATTATCTTTTCATTAATTGTAATTTTAGCTGCTTTTGGTATTATTCGTTCTTTACGTGATAAAAACCTTTTAGCCTTATTATTCTCAACAGGAATCTTTTTAGTATTAGGCTGGTTCACAATCATGACAATCTGGAAACATGGTTTCCCAACTGCTCACTAATATGAATCGTTAAAAAACCATCGGGCACCCGATGGTTTTTTTATACCTTTAAAAGATGACAAGTTCTGTGATACTCTTTGTCCTCATATCAATCACTTTTTCAAATTGGAACCCATATAAACATAAAAATCCGTTTGGAGAAAAATTAAGGGGCTGATCATCCACTTTTTCAAGAATGATCTCTTCCTTCCCAGTACTTAAGTCGTAAGAAACCAATTCAAATTTCTCTCCGTACGTATCAAATGCACCTGTTGAATATGGTTTAAACGAATAGAATTTCCGTTGTTGACTCACATAATCCGCCGATGGAATGTACCACTTCGAATAGTCGCTCAAAAGTGGCATCTTATACTCGTACAGCTTTTTGTTTCTTTCAGGATGATAAAAGCCAACTTTCGCAAGGGCGTCTTCACCTTGAATTAATTCATATGTGACAAGTAGATTCTTGTATGCAGCAAACGAAATGATGTTCTCAAATAGCAGTCCCTCTGTCTTCGTATCTAAATGGTACGAATAAAGTGGTGCAAAATAATCTAGCTCATTTTGGTCCCATTTTAAATAGGAAATTGTATTTGTATCAAGCCATTGAATAAACGGCTGGAAAACCTCAAATTTCGTAGTTTTTTCAGCTGAGATATCAAGCAAATGAGTTTGAAACGACCAATCCTCTAAAAATGATGTCACAAAGACTTGATTCGTATTATAAGGATTCCAGCTATAAAACAAATCAAAGGAATTAACTTCCCATTCGAACTGTATATTTCCCTCTTTGTCAACAGCCGTCAATTTCGCCAAATTTTGCGAATCCGATGTATGTATTAAAAACATAGAGTGGTCTTCATTTGCTTTCATAGTCAGAACCGGTGCTGAAGTGTTCATGAATAACTCTTTTTCACCTGTAAACAAATGATATCTGTAAATTTTTGAAACTCCACCCTCATCTACAACATAGAGTATGCTCTCATCATCGTACCATTCGCCCACTATATTGAAATCCTGACCGCGAATATCAAGGGGCTGCACATGCTGATTTTCTCCAAAGAACTTAGTTGGCACAGGGCCTTTTGCAACATTCTTATTACTACTCCTTGGCGCATCAGTTATCTCAAACGGTTGATGAGAATTACAGCCAACTAGTAGGACAAGAAACATGAAAAAGAAAATTGATTTTCTCACCAACTCGATAATCACCTCTTGAAATAAAATAATATAACCGTAAAAATAAAAAAGAAGTTTACTTTCTTATCTTTCCCTTAACAGATAATACGATTATGCACGTTTAAAAGTTTCAAAGCAAGCAAAAAAACTGGCCAAAAAGCCAGCTTTTTTGGACAGCGTTTTCACATGTACAAGGAAACTAAAAAGGCTCCTAATGTTTCCTGATATATTTCATCAAATTGCGAAAGCGGCAATGGATTTACCCCTTCACCTAATTCAAACGTATAACCTGGTCTTCTCCATTCCTGAATAAACCAATCTTTAAAACCAGCATGGCTATCTACATAGCGAACAGGTTCATAGCCCGTAACTCTTGAAAATTCGTTCACAAGTGTTTTTGCCTCTGGTGGTTCAAATCCTTCATAGCCCCAATAGATGACCTCTCCTTGCGTGTGGAAGGCTACTACATGGGCGAAATCAGAAGATCTTGTCAAGTTTTCAATCGCTAGTACTTCTGGCTCTGTTAAAGGTCCATCCCCAGGGTAATCTCGCGGTGCAGGTTCCTTAGGTTCTTTCCGTTCCTTTTCAATTTCCCAGTTTGCGGGAAATTGATTATTTAAATCGATACCCCGAATATTTGCTTTCCAGTCCTTAAACTCAAGACTTCCTCTGTTTATTTTTACAACTTCCTGATTATAAGGTTCCTGTTCAGGAGGTCCATTTAAAACTAAATCGACGCCATCCGGATTGACCATAGGTACGATTGAGAGAAGTGTTTCTAAATAGAACGGTTGTATATAAAATCCTCTTATCGGTGCCGCATTGGTTAACGCAAGTAAATACTCATTTATAAATGTCATAATGACATTCGTTGTAATCCATTCATTCGCATGGAACGATCCATTCCAATGAACTTTTTTAGCACCTCTCCCAATTCGTATTTCAAGTAGGTCTTTTCCCAATACACTTTTACCAATGGAACGAGTTTGAAGAAAAGGGTATATTGTTTGTAACGTTTCTATATCCTTCTTCATTTCTGCAAAATCATACTTTTGATTTCCATTTACGATTGGTTGAACAACTCTCTCTGGTATAAAAATTATTTGACCAACCTGTAAATTTTCTGCTTCTATTCCTGGATTAACTAAAAACAAGGCATCTGCCAGAAGGGAACGGGATTTCGCCAACTTCCATATGGTATCTTCAGAAACAATTTTATATTGATTTAAAATAAAGCCTGGTATATTCACTGTTGCTCCAACCTGTAAATGATTGATAGTTACATGTGAATTAGAGTCAATTAGTAAATGCGTAGGGATTGCAAACAGTTGGCTGTAATACCAAAGCGTGTCTCCTGGACGGACAGTGACCTTCACTAAAAAACCTCCTTTTTGCTATCTCCTACTATTTTATGAAGGTATGGATGTACTTCATGACATTTGAAAAGCCTTGACCATATTAGATCAAGGCTTACTTGTTATTTCTTAAACTCCTCCGGAACTGGTTCACTATACGACGTTCCGTTATAGAAGCGCAGTAGATCACCATATACAATTTCATCTGAGTAATCTAATTCGAGTCCTGCTTCTTCCATAAATGGTTCACAGAAGCTACTTTCCGTTTCTTCACCTGTTTCTTTTTCGTAGCAGGTATTTTTCGTGTAGACATATTTTTCTGTGATAAAGCTTCCATCTCTTAGGACAACAAAAGGAGTTCTTTCTGTTGAAAATAAATCACTGCCGAAATGGACGTCATTCCTTATATCCATTCCCAAAAGACGTAGTATGGTTGGCTTCAAGTCAATTTGACCGGATACAGTGGAAATGACTTGTGGATCTTTATCTGTCACTCCTGGAATGTGAATAATTAATGGGACCTTTTGTAATTCGATTGAATCAAATGGTGTAATTTCCTCTTTTCCTAGAAATTGAGCCATCGCCTTATTATGATTCTCAGAAATCCCATAATGATCCCCATAAAGGATAAAGATTGTATTTTCATACATTCCTTCTTCTTTCAGCCTCTCGATAAAATGCTTAATGGCTTCATCCATATAGCGAACAGTTGGGAAATAACGGTTTAATGTTCTTGAATTTGAATTAAATTCATTTACCATTCGATCTTCTTCTTCAAGTTCAAATGGGAAATGGTTTGTTAAGGTTATGAACTTTGAATAAAACGGCTGTGGCTGAGATTTTAATAAGTCAACTGACTGTTCAAAGAAATCTTTATCTTTTAAGCCCCACCCAATTGAATTTTCTTCTGTTACATTATAACTTTCAACATCAAAGAATTTGTCATACCCTAAAGAATCATACATGATGTCACGATTCCAGAAGGTCTTATTATTCGCATGAAAGACTGATGAAAAATATCCATAGTTCTTGATAAATTCAGGTGTTGCTGTGAATTCATTGGTAGCATGTGTAAAAAATACAGCTCCACGCCCAAGCGGATACAATGAATTTTCAAGCAAGAACTCTGAATCCGATGTCTTCCCTTGACCTGTTTGATGATAAAAATTGTCAAAGTAATAGCTTTCATTGATAAAATCATTCAAGAATGGCGTAATTTCTTCTCCATCAATGGTCTCATTAATGACGAAGTTTTGTAGTGACTCCATTGAAATAATAACGACATTTTTTCCTTCGGCAATTCCAAATTTCTCACTTGGTTCCTTTTGGTTCGCTTTTAAGTAGTTTTCAATTTCAATAAATGAACTGCTGTCGGCTAAAGCTCTTTGTGCGGAAGACTTTGATTGGAGGACAATATCATAAATTTGGTAGTTATATGTCCCAATATTTTTCACTAACATTTCACGGTCGAATGTTCTTGTCAACAACTGTGGTCTCTGCGCTTCTGCCAATCCAAGATTAAAAAAGAACACGGCGGCCACTAAGATAAAATAGGATCTTCTTTCCTTCTTTGTAATGACTTCGGCCACGGTAAAGCTTGGTTTGTATTTATTTATCAAAATTAAAACAACTACATCGATGAACAAAAGCGGGTCCGTGAACTTTAAGTTTCCCGTAATACTGGTTCCTAAATCCCCCATATTACTTGTTTGAAAAAGAACTGGGAGAGTTAAAAAATCGTTAAAGAATCTGTAAAATACAACATTAGCAAACAATACAAACGAAGATATAAAACTAGCAAATATAATAAATTTATTTCGATGTTTATCCTTAATAAAAAAGGAAATACCAAAGAACAACAATAAAAAACTCAATGGATTTATCAGTAGAATAAACTCTTGCATCAAGTTTTCTATTTTAATATCAAAGCTAGTTTTATATACGATATATGTTTTTATCCAAAGCATGAATGCAGCTAATAAAATAAACCTTGATTTGGATAAGGTTGATGACTTAATCACCAAAAATACCTCCTTGTTTTCAAAACCGCGGAGCAATAGTTAAATTCCATTTTTAGGTAGTTAAAAAAACCTATTCATAATCTTAATACTTTTTTTACCAAAAATCAATCATCTATAAAACCTAATTTATAGAATAATATTGATGTACATTATGTATATACATATAAGACGTAGAGTTGACGATAAAGTTTCATAGTAATTAAAAGTAATAATCTTTTAAATTTTCTAACAAAAATGTAAAAAAAGAGACTTCACTGTTGAAATCTCTTTTTTCTATTACTTTTGCAGGAGGAAATTCCTCTTGCAAAGGGGTCATTTTTACACTTATTGATGTAATTTTTTTATTTGGACTTATTTACCGCAATGGTTTGAACCAATTTATATAGATAATTGTCTGTTTTTTATCTACTGTTTCCGCACTTTGTTACAGCTTTGTTTTCGCAAGATATGCTGCACCAATTACACCTGCATCGTTTCCTAATCTGGCAATGGCAATTTCAGCAGCCTCAGCCACCCTTGGAAATGCAAAGCGTTCAAACTGTTTTCTTAGTGGCAGCAATAATTGATCACCTGCTTTTGAAACCCCGCCTCCGATAACGATTTTTTCAGGGTTTAGCCCATTTGCCACATGACTTAACGCTAAGCCAAGATGATATGTTACATTGTCAATAACTTCTTGTGCCAACTTATCCCCTTTTTCGGCTGCCTCAAAAACATCCTTTGAGGTGATATCATTCGTTTTTTCAAATTTTGTACGAAGGATGCTAGAGTCGTTCCCTCCTTGAATGGCCTCCTTTGCCAAGCGAGCAATGCCAGTAGCTGATGCAATTGTTTCAATACAGCCTGTTTTACCACAACCACATAAAGCACCACCCTCAGGTATGGAAGTGATATGACCAATCTCTCCACCTGCACCATTCGCACCGCGAATAACATCACCATTTGCAATTAAACCTCCACCTACTCCAGTTCCTAGTGTAACACAGAGCAGGTTCTTCGCTCCTTCACCGGCACCCTTCCACATTTCACCGATAGCCGCTACATTTGCGTCATTATCTACAACTGCAGGTAAACCTATATTAGACTCAAGGTCGGCTTTTAGAGGATACATTTCTCTCCAACCTAAATTTGTTGCTTTATAAACAACACCTTCTTCAAAATTTACAGGGCCTGGTGCCCCCATCCCCACTCCTACAAATTGTTCTTTTGTATACTTTAATTCAGTTATTTTAGCATTAATGGCTTCCGCAATGTCCGGAATAATTTTATCTCCAGATTTATCGGTTGGAATTTCCCATTTAGTGACTATATCCCCTGCTTGAGTTATAAATGCAAGTTTGACTGTTGTTCCACCTAAATCAATACCAATTAATAAGTTTTCCATATGTATATTCCATTCCTTTGTTTATTTGTTTTTCTTTTTCTTTTCCATTTCCCTTACAATTTCTTGGCGGAGTAAAAAGATTGCTGATTGATAGTCCTTCGTTTCTATAAGCTGTGAATTGTATAGTTCTTGTACTTCAGCCTCCATTAATTCAAGATCAGCAATTCGCTCACCAACATAAATAATCGTGCCAAACTTTTTTAGAAATTGTTGAATATCATAAATTGTTTTCACATTTTCACCTTCTGAAATTCTTTACAACAATAATTCTAGCTTATTCAAAAATAGTGGAACACGCAAGTCTTTCGTATAAAAGTCTAAAAAAATGTAAAAAGAGTGCTCACTAACTGAACACTCTTGACATTTATTTATCCGGATCCTGCGGATTTAAGATTTTAGGTCGCCATCTTTTCATCGGAATGGGTGCACGGAATATGACATCCTTTAGTCCTTTGGAGTAAAAAGGAATGAACGGCCATAAATACGGAACATTAAACGACTTCATTCGCGCTAAATAAATAATCCATAATGTGATTCCCCCAACAAATCCGATTACCCCAAAAATGCTCGTCGTTAATAATAAAAATAATCGAGCTAAGCGGTTTGCAAGACTCATCTCATAACTTGGTGTTGAGAAGGTCCCAATGGCTGCGATGGCTAAATACAAAATTACCTCATTTGTAAATAAGCCAACTTCTACAGCTACTTGTCCAATTAACATCGCGGCAACAAGTCCTAAGGCTGTTGCCAAGGCAGTCGGGGTATGAATGGCTGCCATTCGCAATAGATCGATCCCAATTTCAATTAAAAAGAACTGCAGAATAAGTGGTAGTCTACCATCTTCATTCGGGCCAATAAATTTAAAACCATCTGGCAAAAGATCAGGATGAACAGCAAATAAATACCAAAGTGGTAATAAAAAGAGAGATGACCATACTCCAATATAGCGAACTAAGCGTAGATACATCCCTGCTACCGGGCTGTTTCGATATTCCTCAGCATGCTGCATATGATGCCAAAACGTCGTTGGTGTAATGAGAACACTTGGTGAACCATCAACCATAATAATAATATGTCCCTCATATAAATGAGCAGCTGCTGTATCAGGTCTTTCAGTGTATCGAACGACTGGGTATGGATTCCAATGTCGACCTGAAATGTATTCCTCGATTGTCTTTTCACCCATTGGTAAGCCATCTGTATCAATCTTTGATATGGCATCCTTTACTTCTTTAACATGGTCTGGGCTTGCAATGTCTTCGATATAAGAAACTACTATATCTGTTTTTGAACGTCTCCCAACCTGTAAATATTCCATACGGAGAGATCTATCACGAACTCTTCTTCTCGTTAAGGCTGTATTAAAAACAATTGTTTCAACATAGCCATCCCTTGAACCTCTTACAACTCTTTCTGTATCAGGCTCTTCAGGTCCTCGAACAGGATAGGTTCTAGCATCGATTAAAATTATTTTTTCAAGCCCATCAATGACAAGCGCGGTTGGGCCTGCAAGTACCATGTCGACAACCTTATCAAGGTCATCTACACTCTCAACTTCTACATAAGGGATATAGGTTTTAAGAAGTTTTTCTAATGGATCTATTTTAAAAATACTTTCATCCTGTTTTGCGAGAAATTTCTGCAATAGATGTAAAACATCATCCTTTATAAGACCGTCAACTAAAAACATGGACATCTCTTTACCAGCGTATTCTACGTCAAGTTGGATGACATCAAAGCTTTTATCTACACCAAGAGCATCTTTTAAATAGTCGACATTTTCTCTTAAATTGGTTGAGACCGGATGTTTCGGCTTTTCTTGTTCATTTCCCATGAGTTTCACTCCAATCACGTACAAAGACAACTCTTTACCTTTATAAGGTCACTAATCCATCTTTGACGTAAAAATGGAAAAACATACTTTTACAGGAAAAATAAAGAAAATTACCTCATCTTAAGTAGATTGGTTGTGAAGTTGAAAAGCCGAATTCATAAGGTCAATATCAAGCTAAATCGCATATGTTTGACAATATAATGACACAGAGATACGCAGGAGGTTTAGCATCCCCTGCGTTGTTCTCACTTAATGACCAGTACTTCACCTCTTTAGTTTATGAGGCCAATCAGCAATAGAAATAGTATGTTAAGCGGAGACTTTCCCGTTAAATCAAAAATGAAGCTCTTTTTGGTGGAAATAAGGGGGTGTTTTCCGATTACGCAATGCAAAATCCCCCGTTTTTGAATTTTTCGAGTCAATAGGCGGAATATCTCTGTTTATTTAAGCGCTTTTTAGTAATAATTACGAATTAAGAGGAATGTATCCGTTTATTTTTTAGCCGAGTGCTCAACCTAAGCCCCAAAATGATAAGTGCTCACCTTATTGATCCTATTGAAGGGAACAGAAACTTTCCATCTTCCCAAGATAAGGATAATTCATTACATAACTGGCACGTTTTTGACAAGGCTTTAATCACATATTTACTAGTGTGAACAATAGCTATTGGCAATGTATAAAATCTATGTTGCATCTGTTGTTATTTTCGAGAGTACACTTTAGTAATCCATATCATAACAATAAAAAAAGCAAGCGATAAATAGGCTTGCTAAAACACTTGTACTATTATTTATTTACCTCAGAACCGAACACTTAGCCTCATCTGAGACACTTTTCTATAATGGTGAGTTTTCCATTGAATCTATTTCATCTATGATTTCTTGATAATTTTCATTGTCCGGGTCTAGTTTAATCGCTTGTTCTGCAGCTGATTTAGCCTTTTCAAAATCTAATAGTTGTATATAGACAAGGGCAAGGTTATAGTGAGCTTCTGAAATATCAGGTGCTTTTTCCGTCACGACTTCAAGATGATCTCTTGCATCCTCAAACTTACCAAGCTTGATTTCAGTATATGATAAATAAAAATAAACCTCAGGCGATTCCACACCATTTTCTTCTGCTTTTTTGAGCACTTCATAGGCCTTATTCGTTTCGTTTGATTGAATAAGTTCCTGTGCAGTTTGCACGACAAATTGTGAGTTATCGGAATGTGGCTGAATCACATATCCGATATAAAGAAGCGCACCAACTGTCGCGAGTGTAACCACAAGGCCACCCAATCGTTTTGCGTAATCTTTTCTTTTTGGCAAATGGACAATGCTTGCTGCTAAAAATCCACCAACTAAACCTCCAATATGACCTGAATTATCAATTCCAGGTATCATAAAACCTAAAACTAAGTTTATGATAATAATCCCAATCACATTTGGACCCATTGTCCTAAAGAATAAAGATGGATAAGCAGTCCCAAAAAACAATAATGCGCCAAAGCATCCAAAAATAGCCCCTGATGCCCCTGCTGATATATTTGCATTAAAGACAAAGCTCGCAAGACTTCCTAAAAATCCTGCAAACACATAAATCATTAGAAACCTGCTCTTACCGTATAGCCGCTCTACCTCTGTCCCTAGATAATATAAGGCAAAGGTGTTCATAAGGAGATGAATGAAACCAATATGCAAGATCATTGGAGTGAAAAAACGCCACCATTCACCGTTTAAAATCCGAAAATTTTCTTTTGCTCCATACTTTAGCAAGGTTTCGGTATTTGTACTTCCACCATACAATTCTAAAACAGCAAACATGATTAATTGAATGGCAATGAGAATATATGTAAAAAATGGTTTCCCATTTTGGAAAATTTGCTTTTCACTTGATATCCGTTGATTTGCAAATGAAATAACATCAAGCTTTAACTTCTCAATGGTGCCAAGATCAATATATACGGAATCGTTTATTTCAAATTCGGTATGAACGAACCTAGATACTTCTTGCAGACCAATATCATTATGTTCTGAATCAATTAATACAGTATGTAAGGTAGTGAGACCTTTTGCTCCTGCAACGAGTGGTTTTTCGATTCTAAATGACCAATCATCGACAGGTGGGTATGTCGTTATATAAATAGTCAGGGCATCGAGTTTACGGGCATATAGACGTTTTCGTAATTGCTCTAATCGCCCAGCGGTAACTTCCATATCCCGTTGCATCCAATTGCTCCAATCCAAATCATGACGTAGGATGCGGATAATTCTTGGCTTGTTCTTCTCTGTTGTTTCCAACCATATTTCATTGTTTGATTTAGATAATTGAAGAATCCGATAGCCGCCATCTGCCTGCAGCTTTTGAATCATTTTCCAATAAAGATAATCCTGCTTGAACACCAAATCCCCCCTTCCAATGGGTATACTTTATTATAAACGTTTTTCTATGACCGTTACCAAACTTTCTGATTCAAAAATTGAAAAAACCCGTTGAAATGAATTCAACAGGTTTTATCTTTAACGGAAAACTGTGTGTATCATTTTATTGCGAATAAACGGGACTTTCATCGATGTACTGATAAAAACTCTTCGAATCGCAGCGTTACCGAAAATGCGATTAAAAATGCGATAACGATACCTATAGATTGCATAGATTCCACCAAAAAGTAAAGCCATTCGGGTCAAGAAGCTTACCATTTTTAATCCCTCCTAGTTATACTTTTTGATTATCCAAGTTATTTTATCCTTCTAAAAGAGATAGGAAAAAAGTCCCAATTCCAGACGCCAATAGGATAGATAAAAAATTCACAACATCATTGTTGCAAAAACGTATGCCTTTTGAATAAGTTGTTTCCTTTAAACAGTGAACACTTTTTTCGGTCTCGATTCCGCAGACCCCACATTTATAAGCAACTTGAAAGGTTGCTCCAATAATGGTATCAATTAGATTGCCACAGAAACCTACTATTGTAAGTCCTACAAATAGAATAACTGAGATCTCTGGCCAAACTAAAAATGAAATGAAACTAATTAACAAAGATCCTAAGAAACCTGCCATTGTCCCTAATACTGAAACAGCTCCAGATGTTCCCGCATCCACACGTTTCATACTTGTAAGTAAAATGGGCTTTCTTTTACTAAGTGTTCCTATTTCTGATGCCCACGTATCAGCATTTGCAGCCGCGATGGAGCCAACAAAAAAGAGTAGCCAAAAATTCAAGCCAGTCCAAGCATACATTAGCCCAGTTAACGTAGCGACTCCACCGTTCGCAATGACCTGAACAATATCTCGTTGTTCTCCTTTTGCGACTTTATTTTGGAGATTATCTTTATTTCCGGCCTTACATTTACTCCATAAACTTGAGCTTGCAAAAAAGACACCTAATAAAAGTAAGCCACGAAAACCATAGCCAATTGACACCGCACTACCCACAATAATAGTCCCAATGGCACCACTAAAGGATAATGATTTTAGCTTATAACCCAAAACCGCTACAACTATTGAAGCAAGGATTTGGATAAAAAGACTAATCATGAGTTTTTATGACCTTCGTATTTGTCACGATTTTCTGGACAGGAATATCGAACGATTCAACGGGAATTTCATCAATAAGTTGCACAGGAAAAGCCATAGAAAGAGTAACTCCTTTATATTCGGATAAATATCTGTCATAATACCCACCACCATGGCCCAGTCGGTATCCATTTGGAACAAAGCTTAGGCCAGGAACTAATAGGAGATCCAGTTCATTATGTAAAACCTCTGTTGTTTGTGCTTCAATTGGTTCTTTTAAGCCATAGTAGACCACTTCTAGTTGTGAAAATGATGTGATTTCACGAAACGTCATTGTTTTCGTCTTTGAATCACATTTCGGTACAGCGACCTTTTTCTTTACTTCCCATGCTTTTTCAATCAAATACTTTGTGTTGACCTCATATTCGCCTGAAATAGTAATTCCAATCGTATTTGCATCCTTCCACTCAGATAAAGAAAGAACTTGTTCCGTAATTTGCAATGACCATTTTTCTAGTGTACCTTTATCAATCGAACGTAAAGTTTCCTTCATCTCTTTTCTCATATCCTGTTTAGTTATCAACTCATTCGCCCCCCTCATTGCTAATCATTTATATTATAAAAAAAACAGCAGGAAATTGCTTCCTACTGTTACTTTGTTTCACGGTGTAGAGTAACCTTTTTAAGTCTTGGACAATATTTCTTAAGCTCAAGACGGTCAGGGTTGTTACGCTTATTTTTAGTTGTAATATAATTACGATCACCAGTTTCAGTGCAAGCTAAAGTGATTTTAACACGCATGTTCATTCCCTCCAAACATATAAAGCTTTAATCAGACTTTCCTATCATACCATTTTACTTCTTAAAATTCCAGTCCTATTTTTTAAAGAAAATAATTTCCAAACATTATACCAAAATATAATTATTCATGTGACATAATGTTGTCCATGTTATCAAGTTACGATAAGATAAGTAGTGGAATGGAGTGAAGGTATGGAATACGCAATTATAATTTTATTAGCTCTAGCAGTCCTACTTCTAATTATATCATTTTATGGTAAGGACCGACTTAAAATGGTACAAGAAGAAATAGATCAACTTTCGCTATCGATGATACAGGAAACGTATCTTTTGAAGAAAAAAATAAAAGTGCTTGAAGAAGAACTGCTTACAAATGATATCAATTATGAAATGGGACCACCCCAAACGAGTGCCATGTCCTTATCAAATTCTTCAATTTTATCCTTATATGATAAAGGCTTTAGCTATGAGGAAATCGGAAGAAAAACAAATGTACCAGTTGAAGAAGTGCGACTTATCTTGGAACAAGCAAAGAAAATGGGGCTTATCTAATGGATAAATATTTATTACGAGGAATTTCAATCGGCATTATCGTTTCAACTATTGTATTTGGGTCGATGTACTATTCCGGTAACGAAAAGACTCCAATTAACGAAAAACAAGTCGACCAATTTCTTCAGCAAGAAGGCTTTAAAAAGATTTCGATAGAAGAATATAACAAACTTCAAGAAAAACAGGACAAAGTTCCACCCGTAAAAAAGGAAAATAACCAGCCTAGTCAACCAACTGTACCTCCTAAAGAGGATATAACAGAAAAAACGGAATCACCAAAAGAGGAAAAACCCCCAAAAATTATATATGTCTTAACGATTGATACGGGGATGTATAGTAGTGAAATTGCGGATGCTCTCGCAAAAGCAAAAATCATAGCAGATGCAGATGAATTTAATCAATATTTAGTTGAGCATGATTTAAATACAGCCATCCAAATTGGTACATATGAAGTAACAAATGAAATGAGTATTGAGGAAATTGCAAATATTATCACAAAGTAAAAACTCAAGCCACGCGTAATGGGCTTGAGTTTTTTCTTATGCATTTAAATCAACATTTTTACCTTTTACCATGAAAATGATATGTTCAGACATATTTGTTGTATGATCTGCTATCCGTTCGATGTTACGGCAAACAAAGAATAACTGAGAAATTTGATTCATAGAATTTGGTTTACTCGGCATTAATTCAAGGAGTTCTTTGATGATTTTACCATATAATTCATCAACCTCGTCGTCTGCTTTGGCCGTTTCAATTGCTAATTCTATATCTTTTTCGATATAGGCTTTAATTACATTATTTAACATGTTTAAAGCCATATTAGCCATTTTAGGAGTATCCACGATTGGCTTAATTAGTTGGCCGTCTCCGATATGGATAACGGATTTTGCGATATTAACAGCAAGATCCCCAATTCGTTCAACATCGTTTGAAATTTTTAAACCTGCGATGATAGTACGTAAATCGGATGCTACTGGTTGTTGTTGAGCAATCAATTGAATGATTAAGTTATTGACTTGTTCTTCAAGTTCATTAATTTTTTGATCCTCTTTGATGATTTGCTCAGCCATTTCGATATTTTGTTCAGCAAGTGATTGAACTGATTTTTCAACAGCTGTTTTTGAAAGGTTTACCATTTCAACTAGTAATTCTTTTAGACGGTCTAAATCTTTATCCAATGTAGTGCGTATTGCCATGCTCTACTCCCCCTCTTATTGTTTTTTATCCAAAACGTCCTGTGATATAGTCTTCTGTACGCTTATCAGATGGGTTAGAGAACATTTTATCAGTTTTTGCGTATTCGATGACTTCTCCACTTAGGAAAAATGCTGTTCGATCAGATATTCTTGCTGCTTGTTGCATGTTATGAGTAACGATAATGATACTAAAGTTTTTCTTAAGCTCTTGAACAAGTTCCTCAATCTTTAAAGTTGAAATGGGATCAAGTGCAGATGTCGGCTCATCCATTAAAATGACATCAGGTTCAATGGCCAAACATCTAGCAATACAAATTCTTTGTTGTTGACCACCTGAAAGGCCATATGCATTTTCGTGGAGTCGGTCTTTTACCTCATCCCAAATAGCTGCCCCACGTAAACTTTTTTCTACTATTTCATCTAATACTTTTTTGTTTCGAATCCCGTGAATACGAGGACCATATGCAATATTGTCATAAATGGATTTTGGAAATGGATTCGGTTTTTGGAACACCATCCCTACTCGTGTTCTGAGCTCCTCTTCTTTATACGTTTTATCGAAAATGTTCTTTCCTCTATATAAAATCTCACCTGAAATACGAACGATTGGAACTAGTTCAACCATCCGATTTAAAGTTTTAATATAGGTTGATTTTCCACATCCTGATGGTCCAATAATAGCTGTTACTTCATTTTCATAGATTGGAAAATTAATATTTTTTAAAGCATGGTCTTCCCCATACCATAGATTTAAATCCTTTGTATCGTAGACAATATTTTTATCTGTTTGATCTATATTTAGGTTGTTTTTCGTTTCGACTTGTAATGTCATTGTTAGAGTACTCCCCTTTAGATTAGAATCTTCTCTGAAATTTGTTTCGGATTATGATTGCAATTGAATTCATTAAAAATAATATGACTAATAGGACAACAATTGTTGCAGCAGCAAGATTTGCATATTCTGCTACAAGTGCTGAATCTAGGGTCCAATAATAAATTTGCATTGGCAATACAGTGAACTTGTCAAAAATGCTATCAGGAAATGGAATCAATAGTGCCGGTATTCCGATAACAACAAGTGGAGCTGTTTCTCCAATTGCTCTTGAAAGTGCTAATATAACTCCGGTTAAAATTCCAGGTAATGAAGCAGGTAATACGACATTTTTAATTGTCTGCCACTTCGTAGCTCCCATTCCGTATGAAGCCTCACGTAAGAATCCGGGAACTGCACGAATAGCCTCTTGACTCGCAACGACCACAATCGGAAGAACTAATAACGACATCGTAAGTCCACCCGCTAAAACAATATTCCCTAAACCAAGGCCACGAACAAAAACGGTAAGTCCTAAAATACCAAATACAATAGAAGGTACACCCGCAAGGTTTGAAATATTCGTTTGAATAAAGCGTTGGAGACGTCCTTTTTTTGCATATTCTTCAAGATAGATTGCTGTACCGACTCCAAGAAATAGGGTAATTGGTGCAACAACAATCATTAACCAAAGGGTTCCTAGGATTGCACCCATAATCCCAGCGTTTTCAGCGACAGTTGATAATTTACTTGCTAAAAATTGAAGATCTATCCACCCAAGACTTTGCGAGATAACACGATAAAAAAGGATTAATAGAATCACTAAACTGAATAAAATTGAAATTAGAAATATGTTTTTTGCTATTTTATTTGTAAGTAGACGTGTGTTTAATTTTTTTTGCACCTGGGCTGTATTTACATATTTCATTTTAATATTCCTCCTTAAACTTGCGAGAAATATATTGTGCAAGTAGGTTCATAACTAATGTGAATACGAATAGTGTAATAGCTACGGCATATAAACTATAATATAAAGTTGATCCAGCAGGTGCATCACCACTATTAACTTCAACAATATAAGAAGTCATTGTTTGCATAGATTGGGTAATATCAAATGTAAAGTTCTTTGAACTTCCACTCGCAATCGTAACAATCATCGTTTCTCCGATTGCCCTAGAGATACCAAGAACAAAAGAAGCAATAATTCCAGACATTGCAGCAGGAATAACAACCTTCCATGTTACTTCAAGTTTAGTCGAACCTAAGCCAAGTGCGCCTTCTCTCATGGAATTTGGCACAGAACTCATGGCATCCTCAGAAAGAGATGCAACCATTGGAATAATCATAATTCCCATTACGATACCTGGACTAAGGATATTGGTTGGTTCAAGACCAGGAAAAATAGATCGTAAAAGAGGTGTCACGAACGTTAAAGCAAAGAAACCATATACAATCGTCGGAATTCCTGCAAGGATTTCAAGAATAGGTTTTAAAATTCTTCTCACTCGGTCTGAAGCATATTCACTTAAATAGATAGCAGCCATCAAACCGACAGGAATTGCGACTAGCATTGCTATAGCCGATGAAATAATCGTTCCTGTTAATAGAGGTAATACCCCAAATTCGGCATTATCGCCAAGGGGTTTTAATACGGTACCGCTAAAGAAGTCAAGAAACGGTACGCGTTTAAAGAATTCGAATGTTTCAAATAGAAGAGTAAAGACGATACCAATCGTCGTTAAAATAGAAATAATTGCAATTAAGAGCAAGCCTTTTGGAATGACTTTTTCAATTAATCTGTTAAAACTTTTATTGTTTTTGTTTTGAGCAATCATCTCACGCACATTTAAAGCTTTAGAACCATCCTTCATGATAAACTCCCTTCAAACGATGTCATCATTTTTTCAAGACCAAATTTTTATCTATCTATTTTTTTAAGCCTGAAGATGAGAGCAAATTTGCTCTCATCTTCTTAAAGATTTTTTATTTTAAAGCTTCTAATTCTTCAACTGCTTTTTGTAGTTCGTCTTCTGGAAGTGGTGCGAATCCAGTTTCTGATGCTACATCAGCTGCATTTTTCATTGTGTAGATTGCATAGTCTAATACTTGTGGCTTTTCTTTTGCCATATTGACATTTAGGTACGTAAATACTGGTCTTGTGAATGGACCGTATTCGCCATCTTCACTGATTGTATCTAGGTTAGGTTCAACAGCACCATTACCAAAGTCAATCTTTACAATTTTTACTTTATCTGTGTTATTTACTGCATAACCATATCCGAAGAATGCAATTGCATTCTTATCTTTTGAAACTAAATCTACTAATGTTGAATATTCTTGTTGAAGATTTGCTTCAGCCACTAAATCTTGTTCTTCTAAAATATTTTCCCAGAAGAATTCATACGTACCATGGTTTTCGTTAGGACCGTATGTTTTAATTGGCTCATTTGGAAAATCAGAACGAACATCTGACCAATTTTTCTTACCAGCACTTGCTAAGAAAATATCAATTACTTCTTGTTGTGTAAGTTCATCTACCCAATCGTTTTCAGGGTTAACAACGAATGTTAAGCCATCAAGCGCAACTTTTAACTCTTTCACTTCAATGCCAAGATCCTTAGCAGTAGTTGCTTCCTCGTCTTTAATTTGGCGTGAAGCATCATTAAAGTCTGTTCCGCCTTCTTCAACTAAAAACTTTTTGAATCCAGCACTTGTTCCAGCGCGACTTACTTCTACTGATACATTTTCTTGTTCATTTAACATATAATTTTCTGCCATTTTCGACATGAAAGGAAATACTGTTCCAGATCCATCAATCACTACGCTGCCTTCTAATTCTTCAGCACTTGCGTTTTCACTGCCTGTCTCTGTATCATTTTCATTCGTATTGCTTTCATTTCCACATGCAGCTAATACTAGCATTGTGATTGTAATCATTGCTAAACTTAAGAACTTCAAGCGTTTCATTCCTTAATTCCCCCTAAGAGTGAGTTTGTTTTGCTTTGTCTTACATGATTAGAATAATCATATTCTATTAATCTCGTATGAATTGAATGTAAAGGTTTTGTAAATTCGATAAAAGTGAAGAATTTTGTCGAATTAATTCTCGTTATTAAACAGAATGGCTGTTTCTCTCATACGTTGTTGCTTTTTACATATAGAAAAAAGCCTAACGAAGTTTCGTTAGGCTTTGCTTACTTATTATTCAGTTCCCTGTGCCTCATCCTCATTCGCAGGTGTTTCTTGTTCCTGTTCAGTCGTTTGATCAGGTTGATTTTGTGGCTGGGTTGCTCTCTTTTCTTTCAGTTCAAAATATTTGTCTAATATCTCTGCCCCAACTTTTAGGTTCATTGAATGTGAAGTATTTCCGTAATATGCGTAAGGTATTACTACAGCAAAAGCTACCTCAGGGTTGTCAAATGGTGCATAACCGACAAGTGTACTATTAACTGCTTCTACACCATTTATGAAGGATTGAGCAGAACCTGTTTTTCCTGCTGGATTATATGGTTTCCCTGCAAATGCGCTGCGTGCTGTCCCTCTTGATCCTTGAAAAACTAATTTAAAACCTTGCTGAACTCTTTCAATATATTTTTTCTCTATATCTAGTTTGTTCATGACGGTTGGTTCAAATGGTTTCTGAATCGGACCTAACTCTTTTTCGTCCATCGTCGGTTGATGAATTTCTCTGACAATCTTAGGTTGCATTCTATACCCGCCATTTGCAATTGTTGACACATACTGAGCCAATTGTAAAGTTGTATAGGTGTCATATTGTCCAATCGCTAAGTCCATTAGAAGACCAGGCGTTAGTTCTGCACCTGGGTATCCTGTCGCTTCCCCTGGTAGGTCAATTCCCGTCTTCACACCTAAACCAAACTGACCGAAAGAGTTTCTTACAGTACGAAATGCATCGGTATCAATGGAAATTGGTTGACCATAAACATAATGTCCACCGGCTAATTCAAGGAATAACTTAAACATATATACGTTTGAAGACATTTCAAGTGCTTTAAGGTCATTAGTTGGACCTAAGTTTTTCCAAGAACCCTTTGGTGAACCTTTTCCGATTACCATTGGTGAATCGTAGTACATAGAACCAATATCAATAACACCAGCATTATAACCCGTTAACATGGTGGCACCCTTGACAGAAGATCCCATTTCAAAGGCTGCATTCATTGTTCCTAGCGCATAATCCTGGAATCCCATTTTGCCGTCTTTCCCTCTTGTATAGACCTTTCCAGCCATACTTAAAATTTCACCAGTATTGGGGTTCATCATGACGACAAAGGCGCGGTCCATATATTGTGTGCCTCTCATTTGTTTATGGGCTAGCATCTGCTCTTCAATGATTTTTTCGACCGCCTGTTGAAGCTCCATATCGATAGTTAAAACAAGGTCACTACCTCTTTGTCCTTCCGAAATCATAATCGTTTCTTGGACAGCATTCCCTTTAATGACATTTTTCACTTTTGCCTTTTGGCCATGTAAGACAGATTCATATTGCTCCTCTAAATAACTCAATCCTACTCGGTCATTACGGTTGTAGCCACGAGCTAAATAATAATCAAGTTTTTCGCTTGGAAGTCCTTCATCCGTGTCAGAAATTCTGCCAAGAATTGATTTAAGCGTGAAATCATATTTATAATCACGAATCCAATCGGTTGTCGTGTTTACACCTGGCAAATGCTCAAGGTTTTCACTCACTACAGCATATTCCTCTGGTGTCACATTCTCATTTTTAACAATTTGAGGAACAAGTGCATAGCCTTTTGTCATTTCACGAAAAATTGCTGCTACTTCAAGATCCTCTTTTGTGATTTGTTTAAGGTCTTCTTCCGTTATCCGTTCAATTTGGAGTTTATAAATATCCTTGCTTGATAAATCTCCGTCTTCCATTTTCTTTATTTCCTGTTTTGTTACCTTGGCTTCTGCCGCTTCAGGATACTTTAGCATCCAAAAGTCTTTCAAATCACGTTCTGTTACTTTGTCCGTTTTCATTTGAATTAACTTCGCAAGTTCTTTTGCAACTTCTACTACATCTTCCTGCTTTGTTCCTTGAGCACGCGTATATGTAATCGCGTTTAATGCTTTATTATCTACGATGACATTTCCATTTTTGTCGTAAATCTTTCCACGCGGAACAGGAAGATTCACAATTTTATCTTCCGTTTTGTCTACTTCTTTTTGAAACTTTTCACCATGTACAATTTGAACAACCCCGAGTCGTAGAATGAGAGCTGAAAAAAGTAAAAAGACAGCAAAAAATAACATATTTAGACGAAATGGCACATGTGATTTTTTCTTTTTGATCATGAACACCAACTACCCTTTATTTTTTTGACCTATTACTACTTTTATCTATTGGCTAATTACGTATGAATAAAAAAACACCTAGCCAGGCTAGGTGCCTTTACTCTCTATTGTAAAAGAAACTCAAACTTTTTTCCATTATTAAATAATGGGTTATGCTGTGGATCCACCTTCGCCCTCAATTAACTTTCGATTTGCAGCAGATTTAGTTTGAACTGGTCCAGATGCATTTTGAATTTCGACTTGCCTGATTGGAAAATACAATAGAATATGTCCCGCTCCGACGACCGCAAGCAAGATGGGAATGCTTTGCTTTTCATCAAAAAATATGACAGCAATTAAAAACAATACAATCGATAGAATCCTTCCAAGGTTTAAGAAGATCTCCCTGACAACTACATATTCAATTCTCATTTCTTTTGCGTTCCATCCCTTACCTATAACATCATAAGTTAATGAATTATATGGTACAAGTAAAATAGGGTATGCTGCGCCAATGATAACACCATATAAAATCAGCCTTGCATAGGTTACCTCAAAAAGAATCGCAAATATTGCAAAATAAATCAGCAAACCACCAATAAGTATTGCCTTTTTGCGCATTTTCTTTTTGATTAACCTCGTTGCTAGAAAATAAAACAAAAAGGAGACGGCTGAATTAATTAAACCAAACTTTCCTAAAGCCAACTCACTTTTAGTTGCAACGAAAACAAATACGGAAATAACAAATACAAATGTCCCTTCACGGATTCCTTGGAAAAAATGTGCATGTAAGATATTCTTCCAGTTCGAATTATATTTGCGTTCAGCTAGAATTCGTCCAAAAACAAAATCCCCTTCGGCACTCCGCCTTTTTAAGAAAAAGCTAAGCACAACTGCGCCTGAAAATAATCCTAAAGATATTCCGAAAATGACAGTGTAGCCAGTAAAGCTTTCCATTGAAGAAATAATAAGTCCAGCTGCAATGGGTCCAATCATTCCCGCAAATGAACCAAGCAATCCTAAAAAGCCGTTAAAAAAATCGCGCGTTTCAGGCTCCGTGATTTCAAAGGTTAAAACATTAAACGCTAGCCAATAAAAACCATAACCTATCCCAAGCAATGCCCCTAAAAGGAGTAGATATTGTGAGGCACTTTCGCCAATCCATAAAACCGTGATATAAAAAATGGCTAAGAATGAAACTCCAAGCCTCAGTACGATTACTCTATCAATTTTTTTGGCCCATCTTCCTGCAAGAATAAAGGTTAATGGCTGTAAGACGACGACGGCTAAATTATATAAGCCTAAATCCTTAAAATCGCCTGACTGCTTCCATAAGTACACATTTACAAATGTGTTTGATAAGGCAATACTTAGTGCATACAATCCACCTATGATAAGTAACAAAATCAAATCCTTGTGTATGGGTACATCACCGAGTACCTTGTTAAAACGAAACATTTGCTGACTCCCCTTTACTATCTACACTCATTATTGTGCGATAAAAAAAAGGAGATATACAAAGAAAAGTGCAAGCGCCTTGAAAGAGGAACATCGACTAACAACTGCCACGTCCTGTGGCAAACGTCGATATCAGCACGTCTTGTACAAGTCCGAAAAGCATAAGACAAGCGCTGACAGAAGGTGCAATTTACACTCCGAAGCGGTTGACTTATGACCGAGCCTATGGCGCCTGGAGCTAAACACAAAGAAAAGCGGAGGGTGCCAACAAATAAGAAAAAAGCCAGTGGACACATCCACTGGCCTTTAATCAAATACACATTTGCGTAATTATTTTGCAGAGTTATAACGGTTTGCTACTTCTTCCCAATTTACTACATTAAAGAATGCAGAAATATAATCAGGACGACGGTTTTGATAGTTGAGGTAGTAAGCGTGCTCCCAAACATCAAGACCAAGAACTGGAGTTTTACCTTCCATTAATGGAGAGTCTTGGTTTGGAGTGCTTGTTACTTCAAGCTCACCGTTGTTAACAACTAACCAAGCCCAACCAGAACCGAAACGAGTTGTTGCTGCTTTTGTGAACTGGTCTTTGAATGCTTCAAAGCTTCCGAATTTGCTGTTGATTGCATCAGCTAATTCACCAGTTGGCTCACCGCCACCGTTTGGAGAAAGAATTGTCCAGAAAAGGCTGTGGTTAGCATGTCCACCACCATTGTTTCTTACTGCAGTGCGAATATCTTCTGGAACAGCATCAAGATTAGAAATTAGCTCTTCTACTGATTTGCTTTCTAGATCTGCCTTACCAGCAATTGCATTGTTTACATTCGTAACGTAAGTATTGTGGTGCTTAGTGTGGTGAATGTTCATTGTTTCCTTATCAATGTGTGGTTCTAAAGCATCATAAGCATAAGGTAATTGTGGTAATTCGTATGCCATTGTTTTATTCCTCCTTAAATATGTACATAATGTTGAACCTTTTGAAAACGTTTCGTCTTCAGTAGTCCTCACTTGTTAGATTACCAAAATAAGTATAATCTTTCAAATAAAAAGCACTACTTATTCACTACATCTTTTTCATACATAATGATTATCACCAGATTTAAAGTTCCCTTTCCACAATGAAATTATTCAATTAAAAAACAACAATTAAAAAATAGATAATCATGATGGCTTGAATCATTCCTTTTGCTAGAACACCACTTAGAAAACCGATTAAAGAACCTACACCACTTTTAAATGAATCTTTAAGATTCTTTTTATGTACTAGTAATTCAGCTAAAAATGCTCCTACAAATGGACCAATGATAATTCCAAAAATCGGAATTATAAAGGGGCCAATAAGAAGTCCAATCGTACTTCCCCAAACAGCTGCTTTGCTTCCACCGTATTTTTTCACGCCAAGTAAATTAGTTGCGTAATCCACCCCAAGCAATAATAGTAGAAACAATCCTTCAATCACCCAGAACACAATCGTTAATGAATCAAAACCTTCAAAGAATCCATAAACTAAAAAACCTGCTGCAATAAAGAGCACACTTGGAATAATTGGATAGACAAGCCCAACAAACGCAATCACAAATAATACAATAATAATCGCCCACATAAGAAATCCCACACTATTGGCCTCCTTTTAAAAAAGATACAAGGCATACATTTGCCTTGTATCTTTTGGTTTAAGAATATTAAAGATGTCTTTCTCCTAAAACTGCTTCTGCAATATTTACAGCATGGTCACCAATTCGCTCTAAATTACTTATAATGTCCACGAAAACAATACCTGCTTGTCCCGAACATTTACCTTCAGTTAACCGAAGAATATGCTTCTTTCTTAATGAACGCTCCATCGAATCGATTTTTTCCTCTTGTTTAACAACATCTATCGCAACAGTACGATCATTATTTTGAAGACATTGTATTGCTTCACTTACTGTATAGGTTGTTAATTTAAACATTTCATTTAAATCTTCCATTGCACCCTCGGTTAACTTAACTTTATTTGAAATTTGGTAGTCAACCAATTCTACTACGTTTTCGAAGTGATCCCCAATTCTTTCAATGTCACGACAAGTATTAACTAACGTAGAGTGCAACCCAGATTCCTGCGCTGAAAGCGACCTAGTTGAAATTTTGACTAAGTAGTCAGTAATTTTTTTATCGAGATTATTGATAGCATCTTCGATTTGAAGTGCATTATCCGCAAATTTTTGCGATTTTTCATTTAAATACGTATTCGTTTCCTCAAGACCTTTAACTGCGAATTCTCCCATTCGTACAACTTCTTCCCTTGCCTGTCCTAATGCAATCGAAGGGGACTGTTGTATAAAAACAGGATCTAAATGTTTCGCTTTGTATTCAATGATTGATTCTTCACCTGGAATTAACTTCGTAACAATGAATGCTAAGGCTGCAATGAACGGGAACTGAATAATTGTATTTGTCACATTAAATGTACCGTGTGCAAATGCAATTGTCATTTCTGGATTAAGATTTAATACATCTTGTAAAAAGATAATAAACTTCGTAAATGGTACAAGTAAAATCATGAATATGGTTGTTCCGATGATATTAAAGAGTACGTGCGTTAAAGCAGCTCTTTTCGCCGCAACCGATGCCCCGATAGAAGCTAAAACAGCAGTAATTGTTGTCCCGATGTTATCACCAAACAATACCGGTAATGCTGCATTAATATCTAACAAACCTTCACCAAATAATCCTTGCAAGATACCAATCGTGGCACTTGAGCTTTGGACGATTACAGTAAATGCCGTACCAATTACAACACCCAAAATGGGGTTTGAACTCATATTTACAGTTAAATCATGAAACGCTTCAAGAGTACGGAGAGGCTTCATTCCATCTCCCATTAGCTCCAATCCTAAGAAAAGAGCACCAAAGCCGAACACAATTTGTCCAAAGTTATGAATTCTTTTATTTTTAAAGAAAAATAATAGGATTGCTCCAAGTGCTATAATCGGTAGTGCGTAATCGGAAATTTTAATACCAATGATAAAAGCAGTAATCGTTGTCCCTATATTTGCTCCCATTATAACGCCGATTGCTTGTCTTAGCGTCATAAACCCTGCACTAACCAATCCTACTACTATTACTGTAGTTCCTGAACTACTTTGGATTAAACAAGTTACAAAAACACCGGCGAGAACACCCATAAATGGGTTGGTTGTAAACTTATCTAAAATATCCCGTAGTTTATCTCCAGCAGACTTTTGCAGTCCATCCCCCATATATTTGATACCAAATAGGAAGATACCTAGTCCACCTATAAACTGAAATATCATACTTTGTACATCTAATTCCACAATGCCAACTCCTATATTTTTGATATTGTAAGCAAACCCATAAAAAATAGTACCCTAGTCTTTTTTTATGTAAAGGTAATATTAAGTAAATTTACAAACCTGTAACATTAAGAATCCTATTTACTCTCGTACGCCTATTTTTAACTCAACCAGTCAAAATATGTATTTCTAGTTTCCCTATTAAATTGTTGTCTCTTTTCTATTAACTTTAGGAATATATGGGCAGGACAAGCATATTCTGTAGTAAGTAGACTTACTGGAGGGCTTGAGATGAAGCGTTTTTTTGGATTTCTAGCGATTGTATTTATTTTGTATATTATTTATTACGATGTAAGTGTTGGAACACTACCAGTAGTAAAAAATAAAACAGTATCAGCCGAAGAAGTGATTGTTAAAACTCCAATTCATCCATATAAGGAAATGAAGGTAACGGCCGGTGACACTTTACTATCAATAGTTGAAGAATTGAATGAAGGGAAGCAGATCACATCCATCGAATCTGTCATTAAGGATTTCGAGGAACTTAACCCTAAAAGCAAAGCCGAGCTTCTACAAATTGGTAAAACGTATAAATTCCCATTATATACAAATGAATAAGGGTATTTTCTTGTCAATTTATTATTTCAACTGTAAAATAGGCAAGTAATGATCCTTTAGACTAGATATTTTTTTAATAAAGGATTACCCTTATATAAGTGACAAATGATTATAAAGCTTTAACTTAAAGGAGCGATATTCGTGAGTGAAATCATCCATCGTACTAAAACACGTCCTGTAAAGGTAGGGAATTTAACGATTGGTGGTAACAATGAAGTAGTTATTCAAAGTATGACCACTACAAAGACACATGATGTTGAAGCAACCGTTGCAGAAATCAAACGCCTTGAAGAAGCAGGTTGTCAAATTGTTCGCGTAGCATGTCCTGATGAGCGTGCAGCAAATGCAATTCCAGAAATCAAAAAGAGAATTTCAATTCCACTTGTAGTTGATATACATTTTGATTATAAATTAGCATTAAAAGCGATTGAGGGCGGAGCCGACAAAATTCGGATTAACCCTGGTAATATTGGTCGTAAAGAAAAGGTGGAAGCTGTTGTAAAGGCAGCGAAGGAAAAAGGAATTCCAATTCGTATCGGTGTAAACGCTGGTTCTTTAGAGAAACGTATCCTTGATAAGTACGGATATCCAACAGCGGACGGTATGGTTGAGAGTGCATTGCATCATATTAAAATATTAGAAGACCTTGATTTCCACGATATTATCGTGTCAATGAAGGCATCTAGTGTACCACTTGCAATTGAAGCTTACGAAAAAGCCGCTCAGGCGTTCGATTACCCACTACACTTAGGGATTACTGAATCTGGAACACTTTTCTCTGGAACAGTTAAAAGTGCGGCTGGTTTAGGTGCTATTTTAAGTAAGGGAATCGGAAATACGTTACGTATTTCACTAAGCGCAGACCCTGTCGAGGAAGTAAAAGTTGCTAGAGAATTATTAAAGTCATTTGGCTTAGCGGCTAATGCTGCAACATTAATTTCTTGCCCTACATGCGGACGTATTGAAATTGACTTAATCAAAATTGCAAATGAAGTTGAAGAGTATATTTCAACAATTAAAGCACCAATAAAGGTTTCAGTATTAGGCTGTGCGGTAAACGGTCCTGGTGAGGCTCGTGAGGCTGATATCGGTATTGCAGGTGCACGAGGAGAAGGCCTACTATTCCGTCACGGTAAAACTGTACGTAAAGTACCTGAAGAAACCATGGTAGAAGAATTGAAAAAAGAAATTGACAAGCTTGCTGAAGAATATTACGCAAAACAAGCTGCTGAAAAATAGAAAAGCGCCTTGCAAGAGGAACATCGACTAACTACTGCCACGTCCTGTGGCAAACGTCGTTGTCAGCACATCCTGTGCAAGTCCAACAAGCATAAGAATAGCCGGTGAGAAGGATGCCTTATATCCTTATTGACGGGATTAGCTTATGACATCGAGGGGCTGAGGGTGCTTGCGTTAGAAACAACAAAGATAAAAATAAGCCCGGCACACGAAAGTGTCGGGCTTATTTTATATTTCATATGGTTTTACTTGTTAAAAGAATGGGAGGATAAAGATGCCTACGATAATCGATACAGCACCAATCCCGATTGCCCATGCTCCTAAACCAGTTGCTCCACGTCGACGTGCGATAAAACCAATGATAATACCTGCTGCTCCTAATAATACAGGCATTACAAATAAGGAAATGATTGATAAAGCAAGAGCAAGCCAGCCTAAGCCTGCACCACCTGCTCTATCTTGAGTGTTATCCCCTACATAGTTCGCCTCACGCTTTGTGGTTCCATAATTGATTGGAGCGGCAACCTCTGCTGCCGTTTCCTCATTATAGCTTGAGTCAGCATTTGCACCTAAGTTTGGATCAACGTATTCAAACTCATCGTCGCGAATCTTTCTTACGTTAGTATCTTCATTTGCCATGCTTATCCCTCGCTTTCCTTATGGGTAAGGAGCATTTATAGTATGAGTTAAGGAAGAGGGAAATATGATTGTTAATCATTAACTATAGAACCAGTATAAATTCTAACATAAATTGCGTTGCGACTATTTACTCTCTACAATCCGGGCATGATCCATAAATTTCGAATTTATGGCCAGTAATATCATATCCCGATAAATTATCGATCATTTTATCCATCGGGCAGGATTCAATCTCTTTTGTTTTTCCACATTCTAAGCAAATAAAATGATGGTGGTGATGACTTCCACCACAAGTAAATCGGAAATGTTTTTCACCTGAAAGCTCCGTCATCTCCAGAATATTTAGTTCCACAAATAGTGAAAGGTTTCTGTAAATCGTATCAAAGCTTAGTCCCGGATAGTTTCCCTTTAATCTGTCCAAAACATCCTTGGCTGTTAAATATTTATCAGAAGTAGAAAATAGTTCAAGCATTTCTTGCCTTTTTCCTGTATGTTTAAACCCTTTTTCTTTCATTAACTGCATTGCTTCAGATACATTCATACTGCTCTTCCTTTCCACCATTTTTTCCAACTTATTGCACCTAAAAGAATAATGATTGCTAATACAACGATGGTTCCTCCAGAAGCCAAGTCAAGATAATATGAAAGCACTAATCCAAAAATGACTGCAAGTTCTCCAAATACAACAGAGAGGATAATGGTTTGTTTAAACCCTTTTGATATCCGAATAGCTGCCGCAACCGGTAATGTCATTAAAGATGACACCAATAAAATGCCGACAATTCTCATCGATGCTGCTATTACTAATGCAACAGTAACAATAAAGATAAAGTGAATGGTTTTCGAATTTATCCCTGAAACAGCTGCATGCTCTTCATCAAATGATAAAAGAAATAGTTCCTTGTATAGAAACACAACAATCAAAATAACAAGCACGGAAATTCCGAGGATGGTCCATAAATCAGACCGGCTTATCGCACTCACACTACCAAATAAATAATTAAATAAATCTGTATTAAAGCCGTCAGCAAGAGAAATAAAAATAACTCCTAAACCAATCCCACCTGATAAAATAATTGGAATTGCCAGCTCTTGATAATGCTTATACACCGTTCTTAACCGTTCAATAAAAAGAGAACCGGCGACTGAAAATGTCATTCCCATGTAAATTGGATTAATTGGCGTTGATAAGCCCAACTTTTTTTCCAGTAAGAGACTTGCAGCTATTCCTGCTAATGTAACATGACTTAATGCGTCAGCGATGAGTGAGAGTCTCCTAACCACAATAAAAACCCCTAGTAAAGGTCCTATAAATCCAATCAGCAAACCACTTAGGAATGCATTCTGTAAAAATTCATATTGAAAAATGTCTACTAGCATTGTTTCACCTTCCATGGCTATGATCATGGGTAATTACTTGGAGCGAATGTCCATAAAATTGGGATAAATCTGGGTCTGCAAACATGTCAAATTCTTTCGCACTTCCATGGAAATGCAGATGTTTATTCAAACACGCAACATGTGACACTTTATCCGAAATGGTCCCTACGTCATGAGTAACTAAAATCAGTGTAATTCCCTTTTTTTTATTTATATCTTCAAGCATATTGTAAAAAGTTTGGACTGTTTGTGCATCAACACCCACTGTCGGTTCATCAAGGATGAGGAGATCTGGTTCGCTAACAAGAGATCTTGCGATAAAGACACGTTGTTGTTGACCTCCAGAAAGCTCTCCAATGTTCCGATATAAAAACTTTTCCATACCAACAGATTGAAGAGCTTCGATTACTTTTTTCTTATGTTCATGCTTAAAAAAACGAAATAATCCTAGCTTTGCTGTCAGTCCGCTAGAAACAACTTCAAAAACAGTGGCCGGAAATCCTGAGTTAAAACTATTAGCTTTTTGGGAAACAAAACCGATTCTAGTCCAGTCTTTAAACTTCGAAATCGGTGTCCCAAATAATTCGATGGATCCTTTCTGAAGTTTTACAAGTCCAAGAATACTTTTTAAAAGAGTTGTTTTCCCAGAACCATTAGGGCCCACAATAGCCAAGAACGAGCCGCTAGGGACAACTAAGTGAATATTTTCTAATACGGTTTGATTGTCATATCGATAGGAAAGGTCCTTTATGGTTAATACCGAATTTGTTTTTTTCAAGTAATCACCTTATTTACAGTTTATTTCGCCCTTATTAAGAATCATTACGATTTATACTTTATGAAGTATACAGGATGATTTTCATAAAGTAAAGAAATTGATAATGACAAAAAAAGACTAACCCATTTTTGAAAGGAACTGTTTGTTAACAGAACTTTTTAAAAAAGGGCTAATCCTTTATTAGTGGACAGCTGATTTGAAGCGGCCACCTCTTACTTCATGCGTGTCCATAATCGTAATAAACGCATTTGGATCAATCTCCTGAATAATACCTTTAAGTTTAGTTACCTCAAGTCTTGTCACAACTACATACACAACTTCCTTTTCTTCGTCTGTATATCCACCTCTACCTTTCAGTTTCGTTGTACCACGACCAAGGCGATGTAAGATAGCATCAGAAATCTCATCAAACTGATCAGAAACGACAATTGCAGCCTTTGTTTCGTCTAAGCCCTCCACCACCGCATCTATTGTTTTAAAGGCAATATAATAGGCTAACACGGAATACATTGCTGACTCAATACCAAATACAAAACCAGCAACTGCAAAAATAAAGATATTGATAAACATTACAAATTCCCCAACAGAGAACGGTAATTTTTTTGTTAAAATGATGGATAAAATTTCAGTTCCATCCATCGATCCACCATTGCGAATTACAATCCCTACCCCTGTACCAAGAAGAAGACCTCCAAATACAGCTGCAAGAATTGGTTCAATATCAAACGGTTGTATATAGTGAAGCAAGGTTTCGATTATCGCCAGTGCAACAATACCTAAAATTGAAGACCACATAAAGGTTTTGCCAATTTGCTTATAGCCAGAATACATAAATGGTAGATTAAAGACCACGACAAGAAACCCAAATGTAATATAACTTGGTGTTAAATAATCAACAATTAAGGATATACCAATAATTCCACCATCAATAATTTTGTTTGGAATTAAGAAAAGTTCAATGGAGGTTGCAGCTAAACCTGCACCAATCATAATCATGACAACTCTTAGCACTCTATGGAAAACGCTTTCCTTCTTGTGCACTCTGTTCATCCCATCACTCCAATTCGAAATGAATTACCTTTTTTTATAGATTGTTTTATGCACACACCAACTCATGATGAAATAGACTAACGAGAGGAAGGTGAAGATTCTAACAATGAATATTTATCAACAAATCATTAACCAAAAATTAAAAACGTTAACACCAGATGACCTAATGAAATACGGGAAGCAATACGATATATATGTATCCAAACAACAAGCTACAAATGTTTTAAAATTAATTCGGAAAAACAAAAATATTAATATTTTTAATCCAGATGAAAAAAATCAACTTTTAAGGGAGATTGCCCGTGTTACTAGTCCTGAGGTCGCAAGAAAACTAAACCAATTATTTATCAAATTCACCAGTTGAAAAAAGCTGTCAATACTAGACAGCTTTTTCAATTTATTGATTGATAATTTTCTCTAATAAGCCTTCGTCAAATGATTTCCCGCGAATCATCTCAATTTCAAACTTATATGGAGCTTTCTTATTGTTTTTATCCTCACCGACATATGGTGTTTCAAGGATTTTAGGGACACTTTCAAGAGAAGGATGATGGACGATATACTTGATGGCATCAAACCCTATTTTTCCAAAGCCAATATTTTCATGGCGATCTTTACTTGCCCCTTTTTCATTTTTACTGTCATTTATATGAAGGACTTTAATACGATCTATACCAATTAATTTGTCGAATTGGTTTAATACCCCGTCAAAGTCATTCACAATGTCATAACCAGCATCGTGGGTGTGACATGTATCAAAGCAAACGGATAGGTTCTCATTATGTGTGACTCCATCAATAATTTGAGCAATTTCTTCGAATGAACGTCCACATTCAGAGCCCTTTCCTGCCATCGTTTCTAACGCAATCTGTACGCTGTGATCCTTTGTCAGAACCTCGTTTAAGCCCTCAATAATCTTCTTGATTCCAGCTTCAGGACCTGCACCTACATGTGCTCCTGGGTGTAAGACAATTTGTTTTGCTCCGAGAGCTTCTGTTCTCTCAATTTCTGAACGTAAGAAGTTTACACCTAGTTCGAAAGTAGCAGGGTTAGAGGTGTTACCGATGTTAATAATATATGGAGCATGAACAACTATTTCATCAATCCCGTTTTCTTTCATATGAGCTTGTCCAGCTTCAATATTTAAATCTTCTATTTTTTTACGTCTCGTATTTTGTGGTGCTCCTGTATAGATCATAAATGTGTTTGCACCATATGATACTGCTTCTTCACTTGCAGCAAGAAGCATTTTTTTCCCACTCATTGAAACATGTGAGCCTATTTTAAGCATGCTAAACCACTCCAATCTCCCTTACCCTATTTCATACAACTATTTTACCATAAATATTGCTTATTTTCTCTTCAAACGTTTTTGACGTTTTTTAATTTCTTCCATTTCTTTATTCATTTTTTTCTTATAACCTGGCTTCACTTTCTTAGGCTTTCTAACTTTGCTTTGTGCAAGTTTATCCACTTCATCAACTTGTTTTTTGCGAGCTTTCCGTTTATTTCGTTCACCAATATTGACCCATTCATCTTTTTCAAGGTCCATATTTACGAAAGTTACTCCCATCTTTTCAAGCCTTACGATTGCATCTTCATTTGCTGGTTCATAAATAGTTGCAGCAATCCCTGAAAAACCCGCTCTTGCAGTTCTACCAACCCTATGAATATAAAAATCAAGATCATTAGGCAGTTCATAATTAATGACATGACTTACACCTTCAATGTCAATACCTCGTGCAGCCAAATCAGTTGCAACAACATATTGGAATTCTAATGAATTAATTTGTTTCATCACCTTTTTACGTTCACGTGGAGGAAGGTCGCCGTGGATTCTTCCCACTTTCATCCCTTTAGCGATTAGGCCATCAGCTACTTCATCAGCCATTTTTTTCGTGTTTGTAAAAACAATTGCCAAGTATGGATTATACACTTCTAACATCGACTGAAGAAGGTTTAGCTTATTCCGATGTCGCAGTGGAACTAGTATATGTTCTACCTTTGCAGCTGTAGCCTGTTCTGGAGCTACATGTGTGTATCTTGGGTTTTCCATATATTTTTTTAAAAATGGTTTTAACTTTTCAGGTATGGTGGCAGAAAATACTAAAATTTGAAGGTCTTCTATCATCCTTGATGCGATTTGATCCACATCCTCAATGAATCCCATTTCAAGCATTAGGTCTGCTTCATCTACCACTATTTTACTAGCAGTATAAACCTGAAGAGCCTGCTCTTTCACTAAATCATGAATTCTACCAGGAGTTCCAACAACAATATGTGGCTGTGTTTTTAGTTTTTCAATTGCTCGTGCTTTATCAGTTCCACCTACAAATAATTTTGCAGTAATTGGACTTTCCTCGCTAAATTTAATGATTTTCCCAACCTCTTGATGGATTTGCGTAGCAAGCTCTCTTGTTGGAGCAGTTATTACTGCTTGTACCTCTTGTCTTGTCGGGTCAATTTTATCAATAATTGGCAATAAATAAGCATGTGTTTTACCAGTCCCTGTTTGTGATTGACCAATTGCATTTTCTCCTCGCTGAATGCTGGGTATTAATCTTTCTTGAATTTCAGTCGGTTTTGTAAAGTTAATTTCACGTAAAGCCTCTAATATAAACGGCTGAAACTTAAAATTTTCAAAATTTCGTACTGTCATAACGATCCCTCATTTATCTAAATATAAATTTATTATGTATAGAATGCGCACCTCTAATTTGAATTATAAATATGTATTATTTATAACCTAACAATTTATTATAAAGGAAAGCGAGTAAAAATACCAACCAGCCCATTTACCTGATTTGTTAAACATTTATACCACCCTCCGCATATCCTTAAAATAAGGTATTATCACGATACTCATTCTTCTACTTATTTTAGGTATTTGGAAAGGAGGAGAAGTAAATGTTTTTTCCACGACAACCAATGAATCAAATGAGGCCACAGTCCATGTATCCGCAACAATTTGGTTTCCGTCCACCAGGAATGTACGGTGGTATGCAAGGTAGAGCTGGCCTGGGGGGTATGCAGGGTATACAGGGTAGAGCTGGCCTGGGGGGCATGCAGGGTATGCAGGGTAGAGCTGGCCTAGGGGGTATGCAGGGTATGCAGGGTAGAGCTGGCCTGGGGGGTATGCAGGGTAAATCTGGCCTAGGTGGCCTGTTAAAACGACTAATTCCTGGCATGGGGCAGTCAAACCCGATGCAAGGAATGGGAGGCATGCCTGGAATCTTCAATCCTTCACAAGGGGTGAACACAAGCACCCTTCAAAATTTAGCAAACCCTTCAAATCTAAGCTCTATGTTAGGAAATGTACAAAAAACGTTAAAGATGGCTGAATCTGTTGTTCCAATGGTTCAGCAATATGGTCCACTTATGAAAAATATCCCTTCAATGATAAAAATGTACAGCGCTATTAAAAATGCAGGTAATGAAGAAAACACAGGTAATGCAGAGGAAGAAGAGAATGGAACAATCTCACTTTCTGATGTTACTTCAGATGGTGAAGAGTTAAAAAATGAAGAAGAACAGCAGAAAGCAAAAGGTTCAGGTAAATCCGTGCCAAAGCTTTACATTTAAAAGTCCTTTGATATATCCTTCATACTCAGATATAATAAATACGAGATTACGAGATTACCAGTAGGTATGAACTATCCGATTTATTACCTGAGGAGGAGAAGTGCATGGAAGTAATCAAAGTTGCACCCCGCGGTTATTGCTATGGTGTAGTAGATGCGATGGTTATTGCAAAAAATGCTGCTTTAGATAAAACTTTACCAAGACCAATTTATATACTAGGAATGATTGTTCATAATAAACATGTAACAGATGCCTTCGAGGAAGAAGGCATTATTACTCTTGATGGATCAAATCGTTTAGATATATTAAATCAGGTTAAAGAAGGCACCGTTATTTTCACAGCACACGGTGTTTCACCTGAGGTGAAAAGCTTAGCGAAAGAACGGGGGCTTGTTACCCTTGACGCTACTTGCCCGGATGTCACAAGAACACATGATTTAATCAAAGAAAAAACAGCCGAAGGTTTCCACATCATATATATTGGAAAAAAAGGCCATCCTGAGCCAGAAGGTGCATTAGGTGTAGCACCTGGATATGTTCATCTTGTTGAAACGGTTAAAGATGTAGAAAATCTTAAGCTTGACAGTGAAAAGCTTGTTGTAACCAACCAAACTACGATGAGTCAATGGGATGTTCTCCATGTTATGGAAAAAGTGAAGGAAAAGTTTCCACATACTGAAGTTCATAATGAAATTTGTTTAGCTACACAGGTTCGTCAAGAAGCTGTTGCTGAACAAGCAAAAGTGGCAGACCTAACAATTGTAGTTGGTGATCCAAAGAGTAATAACTCCAATCGTCTAGCACAGGTTTCTGAAGATATTGCAGGAACGAAAGCTTATCGTGTAGCAGATGTAAGTGATATTCAACTTGAATGGCTTGAGGGAGTAGAGAAGGTAGCAGTAACAGCCGGCGCTTCAACCCCAACGCCGATTACAAAAGAAGTCATTAACTTTTTAGAACAATTTGATCCTGAAAATGAAGAAACATGGGAACGAGTTCGAAAAGTACCACTTCATAAAGTGTTACCTAAAGTTAAAGTTCCAAAAAAATAATCAAAAGGTACTCCACGATAAAATGGAGTACCTTTTTTTATAAAAATGTAAATGGATCTGTGTTTAGTTCTGACGAGATCACCGTAACCTCATATTTCTTTTCTTTAAGACGCTTGGTAAGGATAGTAGCTACGCCTTTTTTCATTACTTTTTCAACATTATGACCCGGGTCAACAATATTAAGCCCCATCATCATTGCATCATGAGCGACATGATAATACAAATCTCCAGTTACATACACATCTGCCCCTGCTCTTTTCGCGTGTGAAATATATTTATTACCGTCTCCACCAAGTACAGCAACTTTTTTGACTTTATCACTAAGGGAACCGACAACACGAAGTCCATCTACTTCTAATTTATCTTTCACGTGTGAAGCAAACTCCTCAAGAGTCATTTCCTGTTCAAGATACCCGACCCTACCAAGTCCCAGCATCTTACCTTCATTTTCAACAGGATAAATATCGTATGCAACCTCTTCATAGGGATGGGCCTTAAGCAAAGCTGTGATAACCTTTTTTTGTAGACTGCTTGGAAAGATTGTTTCAATCTTCACTTCATCCACTTCTTCTAATTTACCTTTTTCTCCGATATGAGGGTTCGTCCCTTCTTGAGGTAAAAATGTTCCGATACCAGGGGTATTAAATGTACAATGACTGTAGTTTCCAATAAAACCGGCACCAGCTTCTCCTAAAGCTGTTCGAACTTCATCGGCAGATTTTCTCGGAGTATATACAGCTAGTTTTTTTAGTTTTTCTTCATAGGTCGGAGCCAATAATTCAATATTTGTTAACTCTAATGCAGTAGCTAACAAATCATTAACCCCGCCCACAGCTACATCTAAATTTGTATGTGCAGCATAGACTGAAATATTATGTAAAATACATTTTTCAATGATCCTTCCCGAAGGTGTATCCGTTTGAATCGCTTTTAAAGGGCGAAAAATTGGCGGGTGGTGGGCGATAATTAAATCTACATCATTTGCTATTGCTTCATCTACCACATTTTCTAACACATCAAGTACAACCATCATTTTTTTACCGGTTTGTTTAATGTTCCAATTTGAAGACCGATTTTTTCTCTGTCCCCTTCAACGGCTAAATGCTTTGGAGAAAATTGCTCAAAAACTTGAATCACTTCAAATCCATTAGGGATTTTGCTCATATTAATGCCTCCCTTACAAATGTGATTTTCTGCTCGAGTTCTTCTTTACGAGACCGATTTTCAGGACTTTCACCTGCTGCGTCAAGTTGTGCCACGATTTTTTCCCAGTGTTTTAATTCTTGCACCCATTTTTTCTTAAAAGTTTGACTTTTTTCTTTTACTAAAAATGGGCCAAGCAATAGTTCTTGTTCTTTATTTTGATAGGGTTTGAGTGGGTTTCCTTTTTCGGCTACTAATATTTCATAGATTTTTTTGTCTTCTTCTAAAATTTCTTCGGCTATTAGTTCCCACTCGTTTTCAATTAGCCATTCTCTGACTGTGGAAGCTCCAATATTCGGTTGGAGGATAAGTCGTTTTACACCAGGTAATTTACTTTTGCCATTTTCAAGAATAGAACGGATAAGTGAGCCCCCCATTCCTGCAATGGTAATACATGTTACTTCATTTGGTTGGATGACCTCTAGGCCATCACCTTTACGTGCTTCTAATTTTAAGTCTAGTTGGTTTTTTGAAATTTGTTTTTTTGCTGATTGTAACGGACCCTCAGCAACTTCTCCTGCAATCCCTTTAGAAATCATTCCGTTTAAGAATGCATAACATGGTAAGTATGCGTGATCAGAGCCGATATCTGCCAATATAGCCCCTTTTGGTATGTAAGATGCGACTGTTTCTAGCCGCTTTGATAGTTTTTCTTCATTCATAGTATAATAACACCACATTTTTATAAAAATTAATTAATTTTCATTATACAGGAAGGGTAAGGAAACTTCCATCCATGCTGATTGGGC
>NZ_HE610988.1:103736-288445 GCF_000285535.1 Bacillus timonensis
CCCTTTACATTTTTATGCAAAGGGCTTTACTTCATTTATTTTATTTTTGTTCTACTAACCAATTTGCTATTTCTTGTACTTGTGCAGGGTCTTTAACCAATCCTGCTGGCATTGCGCCCCTACCATTTGTAATTACGTCTTGAATCTCTTCAACAGAAAGATGGTCACCAACACCTTTTAATGCAGGTGCGTTACCTTGTCCTGCTAAATCCTGACCATGACAGGCTGCACATGTACTCTTGACAACCTCTTCTGGGGAAGCAGCAGCTGTTTCAGGAGCCTCCTCACCTTTGTTTGCCATTTCGTCCATGTTGCCTAGTCCAACAAAGCCTAATAGGAACATAAGTCCAATACCGAAAACTGCAATCAGAGCAAATGGTATTAACGGATTCTTTTTCATTTTTCTGACCTCCCTTACCTTATGTACATCATAAAAGCGAATATAATTATTATTCTATACAAACACTCTCTATTTTACTTTAAAAAAGCTAGAAACGAAAGACCTAATTGCACAAGAACACAATTAACATATTATTGCAAAATTATTTTACACAAAAATGTCACAAATTCGTCATAAAAATAAATAGGAACTCCTACCAAATGGAAAGGAGTTCCCAGTAACATAATTAGCAACCAATCGAACGCGCAATGACCAATCGTTGAATTTCGGATGTACCTTCGCCAATTTCAAGAAGCTTTGCATCCCGCATAAATCGTTCAACATGATATTCTTTCATATAACCATACCCACCATGAATTTGGACAGCCTGATTGGTTACCTCCATACAAATCTCAGAGGCATAAAGCTTTGCCATTGAAGCTTCTTTTGAAAACTTGCGTCCTTGGTCTTTTAACCATGCTGCTTTGTAAACCATATTTCGTGCCAACTCAATTTTCATCGCCATATCTGCTAGTTTAAATTGAATTGCTTGGAAGCTAGAAATCGATTTACCAAATTGTTTACGCTCTTTTGCGTAAGATAGTGCTTTTTCATATGCAGCCTGTGCGATACCTACCGCCATGGCTCCAATACCTATTCTGCCGCCATCGAGTGTGATTAGAAACTGTCTGAAGCCTTCTCCGCGTTTCCCCAGTAAGTTTTCTTCTGGAACATGGACATCCTCTAGGACTAGCTCCGTCGTGTTTGAAGCATTTAACCCCATTTTCTCATAATTATCTATAACCTGAAAACCTTTCGCATGGGTTGGGACAATTATAGCGCTAATCTCTTTTTTTGCTCCATCACGTCCTGTTATTGCAGTAAGAGCCAAATGTTTTGCAAAACTCGCATTTGTGATAAAGCATTTGTTTCCGTTTATAATAAACTCATTATTTTTAAGAACTGCCTCTGTTTGCGTTCCCCCTGCATCTGAACCTGCATTTGGCTCGGTCAATCCAAATGCCCCTAGGGATTCACCCGTACAAATAGGCGTTAAATATTTTTGTTTTTGCTCTTCTGTTCCAAATAAATGGAGGGGGGCACCACCTAACGAGATATGTGCTGAGTATGTAATTCCGGTAGAACCACAGGCACGGCTTAATTCTTCGACCACAATTGCAAAACTAATCGTATCAGAATCGGCTCCACCATATTTTTGCGGAAACGGCAAGCCCATCATTCCTAATTCACCAAGCTTTTGAAAAATTTCTTTTGGGAAACGTTTGTCTTTATCTCTTTGTTCAGCACCCGGAGCTACTTCCGCTTCAGAAAATTCCCTAATTGTTTTTTGAATTATTTTTTGCTCAATCGTTAAATCGAAATTCATTTATACCCCTCCCGTTGTATGCGTTTACACTTATTATTATAAAGGGAGTGGTTTAATTTTCAAATATTTTTAAATATTTACTATTATAAGGCCTGAGGTGATACCACCAAGAATACCTGCAATTAAAAAATATTTTTTCTTAGTGAAAATCCCGACAATGACCCAACAAATACAATTCAATAAAATAACTCCAAACATATAGATACCTTGCCCTTTGAATAGAAGTTCACTTCCATTCACTGAAAGAAGAAGGATAAAGAGGGCAAGGATAATTGAACCGATATGTACGGCAAATGGATTTTTTCTACTAAAAACCAAGCCTAAAATACAGATAATTAAAAAAATAAAGTTTATAACCATTTGCATTATAGCCGATATTTCAGTAAAATAAGTGACAAGAAACAAAACTGGTAAAAGCAAACCAATTCCAACTATCGAAATATATGGGTTTTTCTTACTGGGTGTAGTCTGAGTTGTTTGTTCAACCCCATCCCCTTCTGTATATAACGTGATAAGGAAATTACAATAAGCTTCTGGCAACAATTTATTTTCGCGCCAATAGAGAATTTCGTTTAGTATAATCTTTTTTCTATCTTGGTTCATGAAAGCGTTCACCTTTTTTAAGCATATGATGAAAGACTGAGAACACCACTCTTGTGGCAATGTCTTTGTTACCCATCTATTGTGGGCCTAAAAAAAAGAGTTTACTTCAATTTTATGAAGTAAACTACGAAATGTAAATAAAAATTTTATTCTAAGAAATCCTTGAGTCTCTTACTACGGCTTGGATGACGAAGCTTGCGTAGTGCTTTCGCCTCAATTTGACGAATACGTTCGCGAGTTACGCCAAAGACTTTACCTACCTCTTCAAGAGTACGTGTACGTCCATCATCTAAACCAAAGCGAAGTCGTAAGACATTTTCTTCTCGGTCTGTTAAGGTATCAAGGACATCTTCAAGCTGTTCTTTTAAAAGCTCATATGCAGCATGCTCTGATGGAGATGTTGCATCCTGGTCTTCAATAAAATCACCAAGATGTGAGTCATCTTCTTCACCGATTGGTGTTTCCAACGAAACAGGTTCTTGTGCGATTTTTAAGATTTCTCTTACCTTTTCAGGTGTTAAATCCATATCCTCTGCAATTTCTTCAGGTGTTGGTTCGCGCCCAAGGTCCTGTAGTAACTGACGTTGCACACGGATTAATTTATTTATTGTTTCTACCATATGAACAGGGATACGAATGGTTCTTGCTTGGTCTGCTATTGCACGTGTAATTGCCTGTCTAATCCACCAGGTTGCATACGTACTGAATTTGAAACCTTTGCGATAATCAAATTTCTCAACGGCTTTAATAAGGCCCATATTTCCTTCTTGGATTAAATCAAGGAAAAGCATACCACGACCAACATAACGCTTTGCGATACTTACTACTAGGCGCAGATTGGCTTCAGCGAGTCGTCTCTTTGCCTCTTCATCACCTTGTTCGATTCTTTCTGCAAGTTGAATTTCGTCATCTGCTGAAAGCAGGTCAACACGACCAATTTCTTTTAGGTACATACGTACTGGGTCATTTATCTTAACTCCAGGAGGTACACTTAGGTCATTCAAATCAAATTCTTCTTCTTTGGATAATTCTTGAATATTGGGATCACCTTCGTTGGTATCATCGGCATCATGTTCTTCACCTTCACCTATTAATTCAATCCCCTGCTCCCCTAGGAACTCGTAGTATTCATCAAGATGGTCTGATTCTACTTCAAAACCGGACATACGCTCGGCGATTTCTTCATACGTTAATACACCGCGTTTTTTCCTAGTTCAGTTAATTTTTCTTTAACTTGTTCTAATGTAAGTTCTGTATCAACTTGCTTAGACTTTTCAGCCATTTGTTCCCCTCCTTCCAAACTAGTAAGACATAGAGGTTAGAAAACCTATTGCTTAATGTAATGCTTTTTTCATTTGAATTATCTCATTTGCAATCGTTGCAGCCTTTAAATAATCCTTACTGCGTTCAGCCTCTACTTGCTCAGATTCTTTTTCTTTTATCATTGACATTTTTTTATGATTCAACACCTGTTTCACATAATCTGATAAAACAGAATCTGTTACCTCTTCTTCAACTGACATCATTGCAATATCAGTCACAATCCGTTTTAAATTATCATCATGTATCCTTGTTAGAAATGTACTGATATCAGGTTCATAACCTTCTTCGTAAAATGCATATAAATACGTTATTATTGCTCGATGTTCTTCAATATTAAATTCAGCCTGAAGTTGATCCTGTACTTTATTAGCTATATCACGATCTCGTAGCATATAAGCAATTAAGAATCGTTCTGCATTTTGATATGCTTTTAGTAAATGCTGTTTCGTTAAAGCAGGTTTCGCTTTCGTATTATTTCTATTCGAAGAGAAATTATCCCTTTTTTTCCGTTCAGTTTTATAATACTGGAGCTGTTGCTGTTTAAGTGCATCAAGAGAAATTGAGAATTCACTTGACAGTTGACGCAAATAATGGTCTCTTTCTACGGCATTTTCTAAAGAAGAAATTTCCTTAATAACATCTTCTATATAGCGGATACGTTCTCCTTCATCCTGAAGATTTTTTCCTCTTCGTAAGGACTGCATTTTAAATGCCATTAATGTAAGACTTGCCCCTATTACATCATTTTTAAACTTCTCTGCACCATATTTCTTAATGTAGTCATCAGGGTCCATGCCATTTGGCATAGTTGCAACTCGAACATAGCAACCTGCTCGGGCAAGCATTGCTGAAGCCCGTAGAGCGGCGTCTAATCCAGCATTATCAGAGTCATAACAGATGATGACAGATTCCGCATTTCTTCTAATTATTTTTACATGTTCTTCAGTTAATGAAGTACCCATTGTACCAATTGAATTAGGAACATCTGCTGAATCAGCTGATATTACATCTGCAAATCCTTCAAAAAGGACCACTTGCTGGTGTTTTCGAATATCAAGTCTTGCTTGATGGAAATTATAAAGGGTCTTACTCTTATTAAATATGATAGTTTCAGGACTATTTAAATATTTTGGTTCCTGTCCTTTATCAAGTACCCTGCCAGAAAAAGCGATTGTTTTACCTTGATGATCCCATATAGGGAACATAATGCGGTTACGAAATCGATCAAAGAATGACCCGGTGTCCTCCTTTTTAACGAGCAATCCAGCCCGCTCCATCAACTCAGGTCTAAAGCCCCTTTTTTGGAGAAACTTCGTGGCAAAGTCCCACGAATCGAGGGAATAGCCAATTTCAAACTTATCGATGATTTCTTTCGTAAAGCCCCTATTTGTTAAATAATCTAGAGCTTGCTCGCCCTCTTTTGTATTAAGTAATAGATGATGATAAAATTTCTTTAATAATTCGTGTGCCTCTTGCATTTTTGATGCATCATTGTTTTTTCAGTACCAGCAGTTTGCCTTTCATAATCTGATAAGTCTATGTTCACTTTTTCAGCTAAGTTTACAGCTGCTTCTGAGAAGGAATAACCTTCTAAATCCATTAAAAAAGAAAATACATTTCCACCTGCTCCACAGCCAAAGCAATGAAAGATTTGTTTATCGGGGGAAACAGAAAATGAAGGGGTATTTTCACCGTGAAATGGACATAAGCCAAAGTAATTTCTTCCTTGCTTCTTCAATTGAACATATTCACTAATAACATCAACAATGTCAACAGATAAACGAATTTTTTCGATTGTTTCTTCGGGAATTCGATAGCCCATGTTTTAACATCCCCAAGTACTAAGATATTCGATGTTTAGAGTTTAAATCCTGCAAGATTCGACAAACTTTTTTTAAAAATTTTAGTAAAATGTTGTTTGTCATCTTTGTAAAGGGTTTTAGTCCTTTTGAATAAGAACCATTACGTTTTCCCTTTGCAGATAAAAATCCAAAATGGAATATATTCCATATCTTCTTCTTTAAACTCTTTTCCACGGGGTGAACTAATATACTTACTCAGCCAGTATCCTGGGTAATGACGATATCATTTTTGATAGCATGATTCATAATAAAGATCTACAGCCTCTTTTTCTGCATCCACATATACCCACTTTCCACCCATAGGATTTGACATAACATGTGCATAAGAAGCTACAAATACAACATTGATATTATATGTCCCTGCTATGCTAAGTATTTCTTCCTTAACTGGACATGCATCCGCATCAACAAATATTTTATTCAATTTTCGTCATATTTCTCTATTCTACATCACTCCAGAGAATCCTTCTTTTCCTGAAAAGATTTTACTATGTTCAAAAAAACTGTGATTGTCCAATCTTTAGGTGAGTATTAAGAAGGGATGTTCATTTGCATTTTTGGAAAGAGAAATTTGAAATAAGAAAAAAATGTCGAAAATTAATTCATCTATTTCCTTAACTTACCCTTGACAACCTTCAATACATAGTTTATTCTATCCAATCGAACTCTAAACCTAAAAATATGTATTTTTATCACAATTTTTTATTATAATATAAAATTCTTTCAAGCGCCATAAAAAAACATATCTTTTTGAGATATGTTTTTTCCATTGTGTAATGAGAGAAAATTGAAGTTTTATTTAAATTTAATTGGTTCTTCGTTTATTGATTTTATTTAAAATAATATTTGCCGTCTCTTCAACAGCTTTATTTGAGACATCCACCACATCACAACCAATTCTATTCACGATTGATTCAAAATGGCCCAGTTCTTCTTTGATCCGGTTGATATTTGCATAGATTGCTTGGTCATCTAACCCTAATGATTTTAATCTTTCACGTCTAATATGGTTTAGCTTTTCAGGACTGATTTTTAATCCAAAGCACTTATTGGGTGATACTTTGAAAAGTTCTTCCGGTGGATCGACCTCCGGTACAATTGGTACATTTGCTACTTTATACCGTTTATGTGCAAGATATTGAGATAAAGGGGTCTTAGAGGTTCTCGAAACGCCAATAAGGATGATATCTGCACGAAGAATCCCCCTTGGGTCACGACCATCGTCATACTTAACCGCAAATTCGATTGCCTCAATTTTTTTAAAATAATCTTCATCTAGCTTTCTTACAAGGCCAGCTTCAAATCTTGGGTTGCTTTCATAAAGACCGGACATTTTTTCAATAAGTGGCCCGATGATATCGTTCACAATGACTCCTTCTCGTGCCGCTTCCTTCACAAGGAAATCTCTTAGTTCAGGAACCACAAGTGTAAAGGCAATAATTGCATTATTAAGCTTTGCAAGAGCTACTACCTCTGCCAAGGTCGCTGTATCTTCAACATATGGAATTCGTTTAATGTCTGTATGTGAGCCGTTAAATTGACTAACTGCCGCTTTTACAACTAATTCTGCTGTTTCCCCAACTGAATCTGAAACTACATACACTACGCGATTACTCATTTCCTTCTCCATCTCCTTACGTAAAAATCATAAGAACCAAATATATCTCAGATAATTTCATCTCCGGCTAACGCTACCAATGCTTTTGTCATATTTGTCTTGGTGATTCTTCCAATGACTTCAACACCCCGCTCAGAGTGCTTCACAACTGGTAATGCATCTATTTGCTTCTCAATTAATTTATGAGCAACATCGAGTAAAAGATCATCTTTTTCACACATTGTAATATTAGGCATTCTCGTCATAATGATTGTGACAGGAACGGATTTTAAATCTTGGTTTCCAAGACTCGCCCGCAGTAAATCTTTTCTCGACAAGACCCCAACAAGAATTGACGATTTGTCCACCACAAATAACGTTCCTACATCTTCCAAAAACATCGTCACAATTGCATCATACACAGATATACTTTCATTTATCACAACAGGAATGGATTGATAATCCATCACTTTTATTTTTTTTATTTTATCAGCTAGTAATTGCTGACCCGTTTTTCCGGTATAAAAATAACCAACACGAGGCCTTGCTTCTAGATAGCCAGCCATTGTGAGAATGGCGAGGTCTGGGCGAAGTGTTGCCCGCGTTAAATTTAAACGATCTGCAATGGCTTCTCCGGTAATTGGACCATTGTCTTTTACAATTTGCACAATTTGTTCTTGGCGTTTACTAAGTTCTATTGTACTCACCACCGATCCTATAAACATTGTTTTATGTATATATTATTTAATAAGGCTATACTAATTAGAATTATTATATACTAATTGAATCATAACGTATAGTGTATAGAAAAAGACTAGGAGCATGTTTTGCTCCTAGTTCATTTTTTATTTTACAATTATTGCATTCATGTCTCCAATTAAATAAATGATGTTGGCTAGTTGAACCATTTGAGAAAGACGGTTTTTCCTAACAACCTCATCGTCAGCCATGACCATTGTATGATCAAAATATTGGTCAATTACCTCTCTTAATGATGCTAATAAATGGAAAGATTCTTTCACATTGTGATTATTGAGACTATCGATTACCTTTGGTTTTATCTCTGTGAACTTTTCATAGAGCTGTTTTTCTTCATTTGACTCAAAGAGGTTCGGATTTATTTCGGCTTCTACCCCTTTTTTCGCAATGTTAACAACCCTACTTAATGACTCAATTGTTGATTTAAATTCTTGATGGTCTTTATTGTTTTCAAGCATTTCTGCCTTTTCCACGATAAGTCCTACATTTCCAATCTTTGTACCAAGAACTGCATCAATAATATCATAACGAATGTTTCTAGTATTTAGTTCATGTTTGATGCGCAACTTAAAGAACTGAACAAGCTCTTTCTCTATTTCTTGTTTTTCCAGCTTTGCGATATTAGCCTTGATAAATAGATTTAATACATATTCAAATAACTCTTCAAGGTTAATATTCCAGCCCTTATCAAGCAAGATTTGAACTACACCTGATGCCATACGGCGTAATGCATATGGATCTTGGGAACCTGTTGGAATGATACCAATTGAGAAGCAACCAACAATTGTATCAAGCTTATCAGCAAGACTAATGATAGCACCAATCGTTGATGCAGGACTAGCGTCATCGGCATGCCGCGGCATATAATGCTCATTAATAGCAATAGCCACATCTTCGTCTTCCCCACTCACTCGTGCATATCGTTCACCCATAACCCCTTGAAGTTCAGGGAATTCGTAGACCATATTTGTGACAAGGTCAAATTTACATATTTCTGCAGCTCTGTTTGCCTTTTTCTGTGTCTCACTATCTAATCCAAGATGCTCTGCTATATGCTTTGTAATTTGTTGAATTCTTCTAACCTTATCACCAATTGAACCAATTTCCTCATGATAAATAATTTTATCGAGCTTTTTAATTAAGTCGTCGATTTTTAATTTTTGGTCTTCCTTATAGAAGAAATCAGCATCTGATAAACGGGCATGAAGAACCTTCTCGTTACCTTTAGCAACTTTGTCAAGATGGTTATGGTCACCATTACGAACTGCTACAAAGTATGGAAGTAGAGCACCGTTTTTATCTTTAACAGGGAAATAGCGTTGATGCTCTCTCATGCTTGTAATTAACACTTCTTCCGGTAAACTTAAAAATTCTTTTTCGAATTTTCCATAAAAAGCTGTTGGATATTCAACAAGATTTGTTACTTCTTCAAGTAGATCAGCATCAATTGGAACCTCCCAATTGTTATCTTCCTCTAGTATCTTAATTTGGTTTGTGATGGCTTCTTTTCGTTCAAGATAATCTGCAATGACATATTGAGACATGAGAAGATTGTTATAATCTCTAGGAGATGTAATCTCAACCTCATGACCTAAGAAACGATGTCCTTTTGTTTTATTACTAGATGTTACGTTTGTGATTGTCATTGGGAAGATTTCATTTCCAAATAACGCAACAATCCATTTGATAGGACGAACATAGCGAAGTTCTTGGTTACCCCAGCGCATATTTTTAGGGAACGAAAGATGTGTAATAACATCCTCTAGTTCACCTAAGATTTCTTTTGTTTCTTTCCCTTTAATAAACTTATTGATATGTGCGTATTCAACACCGTTGATTTCTTTAAAAAAGATATCCTCGACTGTAGCACCTTGTCCCCTTGTAAACCCTATCGCAGCCTTTGTCCAATTCCCATCCTGGTCTAAGGCAATTTTTTTAGCTGGACCTTTTGCTTCAAGTTCAACATCTTTTTGCTTTTCTTCAACATCATGAACCAAAACCGCAAGTCTTCGGGGTGAAGAAAATCTTTCAATCTGCTCAAAAGAAATATTATGTTCAAGCAACCAGTTAGATACCTTATCTCCAAGCTGATTCATGGCATCTGTTACAAACCGCGCTGGCATCTCCTCTAATCCAATTTCAATCAATAAATCTCGATTACTCATTATGATCGTCTCCTTTTGCCTTCAGCATCGGGAAGCCCAATTTCTCCCGCTCTTCATAAAACGTTTTAGCAACTTTACGTGCTAAATTTCGAACTCTACCGATATATCCTGTTCTTTCAGTAACTGAGATTGCTCCCCTTGCATCTAACTGATTAAAGGTGTGTGAACATTTTAAAACATAGTCATATGCCGGATGAACAAGGCCTTCGTCCATTTGGCGATGTGCTTCCTTTTCATAAATACTAAATAAATTAAATAGCATTTCTGTGTCAGATGTTTCAAATGTATATTTTGAATGCTCATATTCAGGCTGATGAAAAATATCACGAACTGAAAAGCCTTTCGTCCACTCAAGGTCAAAAACATTTTCTTTGTCCTGAATATATGAGGCTAATCGTTCAATTCCATAGGTAATTTCAACTGAGACTGGTTTACACTCAATACCACCCACTTGCTGAAAATAGGTAAACTGAGTAACTTCCATTCCGTCAAGCCAAACTTCCCAACCAAGGCCCGCTGCTCCAAGAGTTGGCGCCTCCCAGTTGTCTTCAACAAAACGAATATCATGCTCTAATGGATTGATTCCTAAAGCACGTAAGGACTCAAGGTAAAGCTCCTGAATATTATCAGGTGATGGTTTCATAATTACTTGAAACTGATGATGTTGGTATAAACGGTTCGGGTTTTCACCATAACGTCCATCTACTGGGCGTCTTGATGGCTCAACATAGGCTACATTCCATGGCTCAGGACCAAGGCTTCTTAGAAATGTATAAGGGCTCATAGTTCCTGCGCCCTTTTCAACATCATAGGCTTGCATAAGAATACAACCTTGGTCTGACCAATGTTTTTGTAAAGTTAATATCATTTCTTGGATATTCATTAATTCTGCACCTCCACAATTTATAAAGCGAAAGCGCCTTGCTCAGCCCCGACAAGCACAAGAAGCGCCAGCAGGAAGGTTGCTCTTTGACCTTCATGATGGATTGGCTTGTGACCTCGAGGGGCTAGGCGCTGCAGCTAGATTCAAAAAACTATTTGAACAAAAATAAAAAACTCCCCTCCTCTATGCCTAATTCTAGACATAGGGACGAGAGTTTACCCGCGGTTCCACCCTATTTGCAATAACCCATAGTAAGAGTTAATGCCTCTTTCAAACGATACACTCTGGAACGCCTTCCTTATCTGTTCATACCCTAGCTTCCACCGTCCTAGGTTCGCTTTTATGAACTATTAATAAGTACTACTTTCCTTCACCGTGCTATATTTAGATGATGTTCAAAAAGTAGCCAAATGATAAGTCAGCGAATCACTAAGTCACTCGGCCTCTCCATCCTCGCGTATTTAGAGCATACGATTTCGGTCCTCAAGGCTCGCTTTCCTTGACCTTCTTGCTTCTGATTCATCAACTTTTTGAACTCAAATTGTAATTGAAATATAATTCAATTTCTCTACCATGTCAAGTAGGCTACTTTACGTTAGTCGAAAATTGTCAAGCTGGTCTAGGAATCGCTTTGATTTTAAATACAAGCCAGAGTACTCTTCATAATACATGTCAATAACCATCTTGATTTCTTTCTTTGTTGCCTCTTTCACAGTAATCGTCCCTAACCGGTTTAAATCAAAGTAATAAAACAAACGCAATAATCGAATCGTTGCTTGTGACACTTTAAGATGATATGGCTCCTTTCCATAACAGCGATGGCAAAGCAGCCCACCTTCTTTTATCGAAAATGCAAACTCACCCTCTGTACTTTTACAGATGGTACATTCATCAAAGCGTGGATACAATCCTAGTAAAGGAAGCATCTTTAACTCGTATATATAAAGAAGAATATCTGGGTCATATCCCTCATTCAAATAATGTAATGTTTGATACAGAATTTCGAATAAGAAAGGGTTTGACCTCTTTTCTTCCGTACATTTATCGGTTAGCTCGATTACATATGATGCATATGCCGTAAGAAAAATATCTTCACGAATTGATCGAAAGGTTGAGATGGTTTCACCTTGTTGTAAACCGCCTAATCCAGACGTTTTTTGCACTAAAAACTGACCGTATGTAAAAATCTGGGTAATAGCAGCTAGGCGACTACTTGGTTTCTTTGCGCCCCTTGCCATTACCCCAATTTTCCCCCACTCACGGGTATACAATGTTACGATTTTATTCGTTTCACCATAATCACTTGTTCTTATGATAATACCTTCGCATTTTTGTAGCACTTCTGTCACCATCCATTGGCAACAAGGCAAACCAATTACCATTGTTACTGAAATATGCGTCCAGATAAATAAGTCTATGACGCTTTTTTAGGATGGTCAAGTAATTGGAAAATCTATTTCTGCTAGCTCCTCACTTTGTGACTCGGGTCTCTCATTCTTCTCTTGTTCCAATTCCTTAAAAAGAAGATACGTATCAACATTACCTGTTTGACTAAACACCTTCCAGGTAAAATCTAACATACTAACCCCACCTTTCTGTTATTTACACTAGCAAAGACTATTCCAATTTCCTTCACTTGTATGAATATCTTGACCGAAAACCCTAAAAAACATGTCACACAAATTTTGCTAATCGGAGTATTTTTTTTCAGAAAAAGAGTGTTTATTAATATTCATCTTCTCTAAAACCAAAATCTCGAAGTTGGGACATTTTGTTGCGCCAGTCCTTCTGAACCTTTACCCAAAGCTCTAAATAAACCTTAGAACCAAGCAGGGCTTCAATATCTGCTCTTGCTCGTTTTCCCACTTCTTTTAACATACTTCCTTGCTTACCAATGATAATTCCTTTTTGTGAATTACGCTCAACGATTATGGTGGCACCAACGTAAACTGTATTGCCACCTTCTCTTCTTTCAAGAGAATCCATTACAACTGCTATTGAATGTGGAATTTCCTCTCTTGTAAGGTGAAGTACCTTTTCACGAATTAGTTCAGTGATGATGAATCGTTCTGGATGGTCTGTTACCTGGTCTGCAGGATAGTATTGTGGACCTTCCGGTAAGTACGTTTTAATCTGTTCAACTAATCTTGAGGTATTTGTTCCTTGCAATGCAGAAATTGGGACAATTTCCTTAAAAGGATAGAGTCCTTTGTATTTCTCTATTAATTCCAATAATTTATCAGGATGTATCTGGTCTATCTTATTAACAACAAGGAAGACTGGTGTCTGAATATTTTTTAGACGTTCGATTATGAACTCGTCACCCCGACCATATCCTTCCTCGGCATTGATCATAAATAAAACTAAATCCACTTCCTTAAGTGTGTTCTGGGCGACCTTCATCATAAAATCCCCTAGCTTATGCTTAGGCTTATGAATCCCAGGTGTATCGATAAAAATAATCTGGGAATCTTCTTCAGTTAAGACCCCTTGTACCTTATTTCGTGTCGTTTGTGGTTTATCACTCATTATGGCAATTTTTTGACCAATAACATGATTTAGAAAAGTAGATTTTCCAACATTTGGTCGCCCAATGATTGAAACAAACCCTGATTTAAAATTATTATTCGTTTCCATGTAAATCCTCCGGTGTAAATGCTCCTGGTAGTAGTTCATCAATTGTTATCTCTTGTACATCACCTTTGAGATTTGATAAGTATACCTTTGTATCACGCCCACACAGCTCAGAAATCACTTGACGACATGCGCCACATGGTGGTACTGGACGTTCTGTATCTGCAACTACAGCAATCGCTGCAAACTCTTTATCTCCTTCAGAAACAGCCTTAAATAGTGCTGTTCTTTCAGCACAGTTTGTTACACTATAGGCTGCATTTTCAATATTACACCCATGGTATACTTTCCCATCTTTTGTGAGAATGGCAGCTCCTACTTTAAATTTTGAATACGGAACATATGCTAGTTCTCTTGCTTTTTTCGCTTCGTCGATTAGTTCCTCAGTCTTCAAGTATATCTTCCTTTCTGCGTATCTAAAAGGTTTTTGAACCCGAATTTTTAGTACGGAAGTGTATTTTTATTTTACATAAAAACCGAAATGATTTCATGGTTTTACATCAATTGTTACATAATTGTAAGAATTTTCTCTAAACTATCATTTGAGATAAGGCAAAAATATAAAGATTCCTACGAGAACCGATATAACTGCATAGATAAGGACAGCACCAGCAGCTATATCTTTGGCCTTTTTAGCTAAAGGATGGAATTCACTTGTAACCAAATCGACCACTTTTTCAACGGCTGTGTTCATTAATTCAATTGAAAACATTCCGCCGATTACGATAATAATAATAATCCATTCTACTCTTGAGATTTGTAATAGGACACCACAAATCACAACAATCACTGAAGCTAAAAAATGAATTTGCAAATTACGTTCTGAAAAAAATGCTTCTCGTAAGCCTTGTAAAGCATATGAAAAGCTTTTAGTTAAACGTGTCCATTCACTTTTTCTATTATCTTTCAAGTCCATAGGCCTCTAATATTTCCTTTTGTCTTGAAAACATTTTATCCTCATCCTCTTTTGTCATATGGTCATAGCCTAGTAAATGCAAGAAACCATGGACTGCAAGGAACCCCAATTCCCGAGCAAATGAGTGACCATATTCCTCGGCCTGTTCCCTTGTTCTTGGAATTGAAATAATAATGTCTCCTAAGACTTTTGGGACATCATCTCCAATGATAGCAATTTCCCCTTCCCCCATTTCTTCTAGGGCAAAGGAGATAACATCTGTAGGTTGATCCTTGTCTCGATAATCTCTGTTTATTTCTTGAATGCGCTTATTATCAACAAATGTAATCGAAACCTCTGTTCCTTCTTTGACATTTTCTTTGTCGGCAGCTAAAAATAATAGTTCCCGAACCAATGTGCAATCTTCTTGACTTACTTCACCAATCTCATCATTAAAATCGATTTCTAATCTCATGCTTCCTTCACCTTCTGTTTTGTGGTCTCTGCAGGGTATTCTATTCTAGAGTGGAATATCCCCTTTAGGGACTCACAAAGTGTTTTTGCGACAATATCAAGTTCTTTAAGTGTGATATCACATTCATCAAATTGCCCATCCTGTAAGCGGTCTGCAATGATACTATTAACAAGTGACTCAATCTTTTGTGGGGTTGGATTTGATAGCGACCGTACTGCAGCTTCAACACTATCAGCTATTCCAATCACTGCAGCTTCTTTTGTTTGCGCCTTAGGACCGACATATCTAAAATCTGATTCCAGGATATCACGATCACTTTGCTGCTTTGCCTTATGGTAAAAATATTTTAGCAATGTTGTACCATGATGCTGTTCAGCAATATCAATAATTTCTTTTGGCATTTTATATTTAAGCAATGTTTCTGCACCATCTGTGGCATGGGCCGTAATAATTGTTTTACTAAGCTGTGGTGCAATCTTATCATGTGGATTCTCAATATTCATCTGATTCTCGATAAAAAAATGCGGACGTTTCGTTTTTCCGATATCATGATAATACGACGATACCCTCGCTAATAAACCATTCGCTCCGATTGCCTCACAGGCCGATTCTGACAAATTTGCAACCATGACACTATGATGATATGTACCTGGTGCTTCCGTTAAAATTTTTCTCAGTAACGGATGATTAGGATTTGATAACTCAATTAATTTCATCGTTGATAATATGTTAAATCCAGCTTCAAAGAACGGTAATAGGCCAATTGTTAAAACAGCAGCAATTACCCCTGATAAAACTGCCATAATAATCGATGATCCATAATCTAGGCTTGAATAACTACCATTGTGTAGTAACATATTTGAAAATATAACCAAGATATTGATTAGAGCCACAAAGAGTCCTGCTTGAAGGATCTTTCCTCGACGATTATGCTTACTTAAAAAGAGTACTCCAGCCAAGCAGCCAAACAGAAAGTACATTCCCGCCGAGAAATTAAAGGTTCCAGTTACACCTTCGTTAAAGATAAGACTTCCACAAACAGCAAAAATCATGCTTGAGAGAACGGCAACTTTTTCATTAATTAATAATTTTATTAACATTGCCCCCATTGCCACAGGAACAATATATCCTATATCGGAATAATCAATTTGTTGGAATAAACTAATACCCTTCATTAATAGAATGGTAATAGTAAAGATAATCGCAAAAATTAACAAATAGGTATTCCGGTGACGGTCAGTTGGTATCATATCATTATGAAAATGGTAAATAACACCTGTAATGATTAATAAAATGATCATGGACAAGCCGATAAATGGCTGAATTGGGTTATTTGTGCTAGTCATACCAAGAAGCTCAAGCTGCCGATAAATATCCCTCGTAATTAAATGCCCTTCTTCTACAATAATTTGTCCCTGTAGGATTTTAACAGGCTCAACTGCTTCAATAGCCTGCTGGCGTTTTTCCTCAGTTGCTTCAACATCATAATACACGTTTTGAACGACTGCAAATCGTGCCATTTCCCGCATCGGTTCACGAAGAGCTGTATCGACACTTGAATAACGAAGTTCCTCTACTACCTGATTTTTGGCATTCTCTACTTCGGATGCAGGAATTCTCGTATTCATCACATTATTAACAGCTGTAATAACGGCATCTTTTGTACGTGATAACTGGTTTGGTGTAGACGTTAATAAAGTTGAGAGAACATCATTTTGAATTCTATCTGTTAAATCCTGGGGCAACTTTGTCTTTAGAATTTGCAATTTTTCTGAAGCTGTAAGCTGTTTTGGTTCCTCTTCACGCTCTTCCTCCGCGACACCTTCCCATTCTTTCACCTTCGCATTGTATATTTCTAATGCTTCATTATTGGTTTCTTCAATTGAATCAAAAATGGAAATGACAAGGTCTACCTGATTATCTGCGTAATCAGATTTGAGAGTAAAAACATCCTCAACCTCTTTCGCGGCAGCATCTTGTTTTGCTTTTGTAGCAACTTTATCTTCAATTGTCAAAGGCGAACGAATCGTTTGTTCAGATGGTTTTAAAGCTTCAATATGTAAAACTTCTGGCTTGACATTGCTATACATAACTAAAAACATAATTCCCGCAAGGAGGATGTAGATCAAAATATGTAGGGATTGATAGCTTTTGATAAACGACAACTTATTTTGCAGTTTATTTGGTTTCCTCATCTCTTGAACCTCCTTTTCATAACCTGATTTTACCAGTTCTTTCAATGGTAAAAAAGACCCATTTCGCATGGGTCTCTTCTCATGATTGTCCAGCTTCAGCCTGTTCATAAGCTTCAATTATTCGAGCAACAAGTGGGTGACGTACTACATCAGACTGTTCTAAGTAGATAAACGCAGAACCATATACATCCTTAAGGATATGCATCACTTCATGCAAGCCGGATTTTACGCCTCTTGGTAAATCAATTTGGGAAATATCTCCTGTTATGACCATTTTAGAGCCAAATCCTAGCCGTGTCAAAAACATCTTCATTTGGGCTAATGTTGTGTTTTGTGCTTCATCTAAAATGACGAAAGCATCATCTAATGTGCGGCCCCTCATATATGCTAATGGAGCAATTTCAATTGTCCCGCGTTCCATTAAACGTTCTGTATGCTCAACACCAAGTACATCGTGTAATCCATCATATAAAGGTCGTAAATAAGGATCCACTTTTTCTTTTAAATCCCCTGGTAAGAATCCTAAACTTTCACCTGCTTCAACAGCCGGACGAGTCAAGATAATTCGTTTAACCTGACCATTTTTTAGTGCATTGACAGCCATAACAACAGCCAAAAAGGTTTTACCGGTACCGGCTGGTCCGATTCCAAATACTAAATCATGCTGTTTGATTGCAGCTACATACTGACGTTGTCCATGTGTTTTTACACGAATGGATTTTCCTTTTGCAGTTTTGGTGATTTCCTCATCATATAGTTCTTCAAACGAATCTAACTTTCCACCTTTTGCCATTTGAATACAGTAAATAACATCACGTTCACTTACACGTATTCCTTTTCGAATTACACTAAGAAGCTTTTCAAGAATTTCCTCAACAAGTTGGACATTTGTTGGGTCTCCTGACACATGAAGAGCTTCACCTCTTGTTATGATTGAAACATTTAATTCCTCTTCCATCCGTTTTAGATGAAGGTCATTGTTTCCAAATAAAACAAGTGCTTCGTTCGGATTTTCTAGTTGATGTTTACTCATTACTAAATCTTCAGACATCCTTTAGTCTCCTTGAACTAATGGTATCGTGGTAACGATATTCTCAATAACATTATATTTTATTTCCAATTTTACTTTACCATTGTTAATGGATTGACGCAAAACTTTTTCCTCTATAATTTCAGCATCGCTATCTAAATTTTGTTCTAACGTATTTCTGCCAATTCTTTTTGCTTCCTCAATGGCTTCTTTTGTCGGATACTTTATGGTGATATCTTCACTTTCGTGTACCGTATCTTTTTCATAGGCAATCGGAAGTTCCCAATTAAAAAATTTGATGTGTTTCTTATTTGTTTCTGTTTGATAGTTCTTAAATTCAACCTTGGCAAATCCCCAAATCGGAACACGCATATCACCAATTGAAATATAATGTTTTTGTATATTTTCCCCTGTTAGCACCTCAAGTTTCGTGGTAATTTCTTTCTCCACTGTATACTTGTACCATGTTTCGCCAAAAATTTTTCCACGTGCAGGCACATAGATTTCCTCCCCTTCTTTTCCAATTTTTCCTGAAACTAAGAGGTCTCCTTTTTTGACAAAATCATTTTCCATCACAACTGGTCTTCCTTCTTCCACAATCAACTTCTTAATAATTGCTTTCTTATTGGCAACAAGATTCCTTGGACTAAATTGTTCAGGTGGTTCTGGCTGGTTTTTTTCGACTACCTCAAAATGATAGGTAGTCCCATTTAACTCCACACCAATCCATGTAATATCGTTTATTGCGTCTTCCAGATGTCTTTGAAGGGACTCATTGTCTTCAATAAAGAATTGCAATTTCCCTCTTTCAACCCCAAGTTTCTTTAACTCTTGGATGATTAAATGTTCGGTCTCCGGTTTTGCTCCTTCCACTTTTATACCCCATACCATATTTGATAATAAGGTGACGATCATTAAAAACGAGATTGCTCCAATTAAGAAACCACTATTGTACAACGCCTTTTGAATGAGAAACGGCAATCCTTTTTTCCCAATAAAACGAAGTTTACATTGATTTTTACGGACAACTCGTCGAACTTTTTTAATATCCTTTAAATACATAGAGAAGCTCAGGGCATGGGTACCTGGCTTCTTCACATCCCAAACGACAATTCCTTGTCTCACACATTCATTTATGAATCGTTCCGTCCCTTTTCCTGTTATAACAACCTTGACACTTCCGCTAAAAAAGTGCATCCAATGATTTTTCATGCTAATCCCCCTAAGTGAATCAATTCTTAATCAATTCTCTATATATTGCACATGTTCAATTTTTCCTTCGAGCATTATTTCCTCAGGCAAAATGGTTTTAATCACAAATGCATTTCCCCTTATTAGAAGTTGTCCTTGTTTCAGTAATAACCGTACTTCCTTATCTGAGAAGGTTAATAATCCTCGATGATTTTCTATGTAAATATGTAATTGTCCAATCATTGTTATTCTAGGAAGATCCATCATGACGTCAGCAGGAAGTTCCATTTTGTTTGTAATCCATCTTCTCATGCGCAGTCCTAGATTTTTGGGCATAAAAAAGAACCCCCTTTCATCTCATGTTTATGAGTGAAAAGGGGTTCATAGAACTTTTTTAAGGAGGTTGAAAATGACACATCGAATTTCTCAGTTCTTTTCATCCTCATCTTTTGAACAGAGATTTTAACGACGTGATTGGTACGGTCTTTTTGCTCTTGGGGGTCCAAGTATTTCAGACCAAATAATTCCTTCAGCAACCTTATTTTTCGAGAAGTTCTTTATAGCCTTGTGTTGAGTAGTCTCTGTTGGTTTAATAACAGTAAGAGACGGCTCCATCTCCTCGCTTGTTGTTTCACTGTAAGTTCCCTTTTGTTGAAGTTCTTGATATCGTTCATAAAACGTATTTGGAACTGAGGCGTCGGATACCTCCTCTTCCTCTAGTACTTCAAATTCATATTTTGTTTCTACTTCAACCTTCTCTTTTTCAGGTTTTTGTTCCTGGTCAAAAGGATTAAACTGTTTTGGAAGTGGAATCTGAGTTGTAGGCTCTTTTTCACCACTACTAAAACGTTTAAACGCATTAAAAACAAATCCGATTATGACAATAAGAATCCACGCATTTGACATAATCAATTCAAATAGTCCTTGTAAAGGTGACTCCATAGTGTAAACCTCCTTTCGTGTATTGAGGTTTAGGTCGATTTTAAATTATTATTTATCTTCCTCATCCTTATGAGTACTTTTACCAATAGAATTTCTCATATCAGTATCAGCCATGATATTTTTTAAATTCGTATAATCAAGCACGCCAAGGTTACCTGAACGTAATGCTTCTGCCATAGCTAGAGGTACTTCAGCTTCAGCTTCCACAACCTTCGCTTTCATTTCTTCTACACGAGCGCGCATTTCTTGTTCACTTGCAACCGCCATTGCGCGACGTTCTTCAGCCTTCGCTTGAGCAATTTTCTTGTCCGCTTCCGCTTGGTCTGTTTGAAGAACCGCACCAATGTTCTTACCAATATCAATATCGGCAATATCAATGGAAAGAATTTCGAATGCAGTACCTGCATCAAGTCCTTTCGCTAAAACAGTTTGAGAAATCATATCCGGATTTTCAAGTACCTTTTTATGGTCCGTTTGTGAACCAATTGTACTAACGATACCTTCACCTACGCGGGCAATAACAGTTTCTTCCCCTGCACCCCCGACTAGGCGGTCAATGTTCGCACGCACAGTAATACGTGCTTTTGCTTTAACTTCGATACCATCCATTGCCACACCTGAAATAAATGGTGTCTCAATAACCTTAGGATTAACACTCATTTGAACAGCTTCTAACACGTCACGACCCGCTAAGTCGATTGCAGCAGCCCTTTCGAAGGTTAATTCGATGTTCGCACGTTGGGCAGCGATTAATGCATTTACGACGCGGTCAACATTACCGCCTGCTAGATAGTGACTCTCGAGTTGGTTTGTATTAAGATTTAAACCCGCTTTTTGAGCCTTAATTAACGGGATAATGACACGGTTTGGGATAACCCGACGTAATCTCATCCCAATCAATGTAAAGATACTTACACGGACACCAGCAGCCAAGGCCGAAATCCATAGTGCAACTGGCACAAATGTAAATAATACAGCTAGTAAAATAATAGCTAGTGCCACTAATATTAAAATAGTAATCATACCTGTTGGCATAATATTTTTCCTCCTACCATCTTTTTATAGATTAATCTTTCAAAACTTCTCGAACAACAATTCGTGAACCTTCTGTTTTAATGACTTCAATTTTCGTATTCTTCTCAATGTAATTCCCTTGTGTAACGACGTCAAGTCTCTCATTATTTATGATGGCCGTACCTGAAGGTCTCAGCGTTGTCAAAGCAATTCCTTGTTTTCCGATTAAATCTTCCCGATTCTTATTTGAAACATACCCACTCTCTGTATTGGTTGAATCAAAAAGAATAATCTTCTTAAAAGCATGCAATCTCTTGCCGAAAACTTTTACGAAAACAATTGAAACGACAATTGTAGCAACAAATGCGATTAAAAGTGAGATACTAATGACCATCATACTGCTTCCCGCCAAGAAAAAGCTCATTAAAATAGCACCTAAACCTATCAAGCCTATAATCCCCCCAGGCAATACAAACTCCAGTAACACTAACACAATTCCTACGATAAACAGAATAATCGATTCCATTCCAGCTAGTCCAGCTACTAAATGTCCATAGAAAAAGAGTAATAATGCCGATATCCCCATTATACCAGGAATACCAAATCCAGGTGAGTAAAGCTCTACAACTAAACCTAAGCTTCCAATTGTCAATAAAATTGAAACAACAACTGGATTTGTAATAAAGCGTGCAATTTTTTCTGCAATGCTAAGTTCTGCTTCCTCAACAGCAGCTTTTTCATAACCAAGTGTTTTCAGTAAATCTGCTCTATCTTTAACAACACCCTCAGCATATCCAACCTCAAGGGCCTGATTAGCAGTTAATGTTAGAAATTTACCTTTTTCAGCACCTAATTCTGGTAAATCGACGTCTTTATCCGCCATTGCTAGGGCATATATCGGATTCCGATTATTGTTTTCTGCAGCACCCTTCATCGCTGACAGCCAATAGGAAACAGCTTTTTCATCTGCGGTATTTCCGGCCTGATCAATGATTCCAGCAGCTCCCATTCTACCATTCTCAGACATGTAGATTTCATTTGCGTTTAGTGCGATAAATGCACCTGCTGAAATGGCATCGTTATTTACATACGCAACCGTAGGAATAGTTGATTCCTGGATTCTTTTCCCGATTTGTGTTGCAGCATCAACAGCACCTCCCGGAGTATTAATCTCGAGGATGATGGTATCTGCTCCTTTTTCCTCAGCGTCCGTAATCGAGCGATCAACAAAAGCACTCAGGCCTTTTTCTACAGTTTCTTCTAACGGGATGATATAAACTACCTGGTCTGTCGCACTTAAGCTCTTATTTGGCGTCAGTGTAAGTAGCAAAGGCAATAGAATAATGGAAAGGTATAAAAAAATTCTTATTCTTCTCATGGCGTTCCCCCCTTCTTCATTCATTTTTACGTCTTGATAGTATGTAATACGATTCAGAGTCGGAAGTGGTTTCATTTTTAGTGTGATTCTATGCAAATTTTCTGTTGGTAATTATTAACTCCCCATATGTACGTGAGGGTACGACTGCAATACATGCCTTCGTACCCTCTTGAATCCCTCATAAAAGAAAAACACCTTACACGATGTAAGGTGCTCTGGTTAAGATAATTGCTGTTGAACAAGTTTGTTAATGAGACTACCGTCAGCCTTCCCTTTTACCTTTGGCATGATAGCAGCCATCACTTTGCCCATGTCAGCCTTTGAAGAAGCATTGACCTCTTGCACTGTTTCTTTCACAATCTCAACAAGTTCCTCTTCGGACAATTGTTTTGGAAGGTATACCTCTAATATCTCAATTTCTGTCTGAACTTTATTAACAAGATCTTCACGACCAGCGTTACTAAATTCGCGGAGGGAATCTTTACGTTGTTTTAATTCACGAGTAAGAACCGTTAGTTCTGCTTCTTCTGAAAGTTCACCGGTACCAAGCTTAATCCCTTCATTCTGAAGAGCAGCCTTAACCATTCGAATAACAGATAGCTTATCTTTCTCTTTATTCTTCATCGCTGTTTTCATATCATTATTTAAACGCTCGAGAAGACTCATAAAACTACACCCTCTTTTAGTATTTGCGCTTTCTAGCAGCTTCAGATTTCTTCTTACGCTTTACGCTAGGCTTTTCATAGAATTCGCGCTTTCTAGCTTCTTGAATAGTACCTGATTTAGATACAGTACGTTTGAAGCGGCGAAGAGCATCTTCAAGCGATTCGTTTTTACGAACGACCGTTTTTGACATTCTAATTCCCTCCCTCCGAAAACAACCACTAACATCTAATTAAGACACATGTTCTATTTAATTTCTTAGTGTCGATAGCAAATATCGTCGAAAAAATAAACATGTACTTTGCAATTATAATATATGCATGTTTTTTGGTCAACAGTAATTCACAACAGAGCTACTAAAAAGCACATTTTTCACTACTAGTTTTGATGAAATATTCTCCTGCTATTCCTGTTAAATCCTATCTTTTCACGGTCTTTTTGGCACTCCTAAAAATTTTTGTCACGTTTCATTCGTAAAAGAAAGGAAGTAGGCATTTTCATACAACCTTGTCCATACAATGTGATAGGGGTGAGAATGCATGATTGAACTGGTATCGTTATTCGCTGTATTTATTGCGATTTTTTTATTTGGTATGACTGTTATGAGGACAGGCCTGTATAATCTTACAGGAGATAAAGTAAAGGTATGGTTGATTCGATTTACAGATAACCCCATAAAGGGCTTATTGACTGGGATGATTATTACAGCAATCATTCACAGTAGTTCTGCAGTTATGGTCCTCGTTGTTGGATTAATCGCTACCGGATATTTAACCTTTAAACAATCAATTGGAATTATTCTTGGTACAAACATAGGCACAACCTTTACCGCTGAGATTATTACGTTTGATATATTTGAGTGGATTGTTCCAATGCTGATTTTAGGATTTCTATGTTTATTTGTTCGCAGTCAACAAGTATTTAGTTTTGGTGCATTTTTATTTGGATTAGGATGCATGTTTGTAGCGATGAATGGATTCGAACAGCTTGCTAGACCTATCGCACAATTTCCGTCCATTCATACTTTTTTTCAGCATACAAACGAAAGTGGTCTTTTCGGTGTTGGTGTAGGGACCATTTTGACTTCTATTATTCAATCTAGTACGGCAACAACCGGAATCATAATGGGATTTATGAATGAACAGCTTTTAACTTTAAATGCTGGGATTGCAATTTTATTAGGGGCTAACATCGGAACATGTATTACCGCTTTTATTGCTAGTATCGGAAGCAAACATGAAGCAAAATTGGCTGCTTATGCCCATATTTGGGTGAATGTTATTGGTGTGATCTTATTTTTCCCGTTAATAAACGTACTTGGTCAGATTGCTATGTTGCTCACATCACACCCAGATGTTCAAATCGCCCATGTTAGTTTACTATTTAATGTTCTTACTTCACTACTATTTTTACCTTTTGCTGGAGTGCTTACGAAATTTATCATGAGGATACACCGGGCTGCATAAGGAAAGCTGGCCTTTTAGGCCAGCTCAGACTGTTGACAAACGCTCGCATACTGCGTTGCTTGCCTCTCTCGTTGCGCTTATTCGGTATCATCTCTCGCGTCTTCGCTCAGCTGCGCGCCTTGTCTGACAAGCATTTTCAGGACAGTCCGGAAATTGAATTAATATTTAGATATCCTTAAAAATTCATGTAGACAATGCAGTACCGACTTAATCGATTATTAATAGTCTGAAGATCCGGTCAGTCCGTTAACAATAGATACTCCTGCACTTGCACCTATTCTTGTTGCTCCTGCTTCAATCATATCTTGAGTACCTTTTAGGTCACGAACACCGCCAGATGCTTTCACACCGATATCTGGTCCAACTGTTTTACGCATTAATCGAATGTCTTCTACAGTAGCCCCTCCGGTTGAAAATCCAGTTGATGTCTTAACAAAATCAGCTCCAGCTTTGACTGAGAGTTCACACGCTCTAACCTTCTCCTCATCGGTTAACAGACATGTTTCAATAATAACTTTTGTAAGAGCTTTTCCTTTTGCTGCTTCTACAACAGCGCGGATATCTTTTTCCACTAGTTCATCATTTTTATCTTTAAGGGCACCGATATTAATGACCATGTCCACTTCTGTTGCACCTTTTTCAATTGCATCCTTTGTTTCAAATGCCTTTGTTTCAGACGTACTAGCCCCTAATGGGAATCCAATAACCGTACAAACTTTTACTTCAGAATCTTTTAAAAGAGTAGCAGCAGTCTCCACCCAAGTTGGATTCACACATACAGACATAAAACCATATTCCTTTGCCTCAGCGCAAAGATTCTCAATTTGTGCTTTTGTTGTATCTGCTTTTAATGCTGTATGATCAATCATTTTCGCAATATTTGTCATTATGTATTTCTCCTTTCAACAGTTGAGTTGTACGTACCTCTAACATCATATCATTGTTGCATTTGGTTTACTATATTATGTGATAAAAAAAGAAGCTAATCAGAGGATTAACTTCTTAGAAAAGTATTCAGTTTATGCAGTTGTTCTTGTTTCTTCTGCTTCTATTGGTAAGTCTTCTTCGATTTTCACAAATTTACCTTCGTTATATGGGTATCCAGCTTTTGTGATTTTTACTTTTACGATTTTACCAATCATATCTTCAGTTGCATCAAACTTTACTTTTAGATAATTGTCAGTATAACCAATGTATAGACCACTTGTTGGATCGTCCTTGTCTAATTCCTCTGGAATAACTTCTAGTACTTCTCCCTCGTAATTAGATGCATATTCCTTCGCCAATTGGTCTGATAGTGAAATTAAGCGGTGTACGCGCTCATTTTTCACTTCTTCGTCAATTTGATCTTCCATTCTTGCCGCTGGTGTACCAGTACGCTTAGAATATGGGAATACATGCAATTCAGAGAATTTATGTTCGTTGATAAAATTATAGGTCTCCATAAATTCTTCTTCTGTTTCTCCAGGGAAACCAACGATTACATCTGAGGTTAACGCCAATCCAGGTAAAGCCTGGCGCAATTTGGTTAGGCGTTCTGCAAAGAATTCCATTGTGTATTTCCGTCTCATTCGTTTTAACACAGTGTTTGAACCAGATTGTAATGGAACATGCAAATGTCTAACTACTTTCTTAGATTGATCAAGCACTTCTATTATCTCATCGGTAATTTGGCTAGCTTCGATTGATGAGATGCGGATTCTCTTCAGACCAATAACTTTTGATTCTAAGTCACGTAAAAGAGCAGCTAGATTATAATCTTTCATATCTTCACCATAGCCACCTGTATGAATACCCGTTAGAACGATTTCTTTATAACCAGCATTAACAAGCTGTTGTGCTTGCTTGATTACTTCTTCTGGATCACGTGAACGCATAAGTCCTCGAGCCCATGGTATGATACAGAAGGTACAGAAATTGTTACAACCCTCTTGTATTTTTAATGAAGCACGTGTACGGTCTGTAAATGAAGGAACATCTAGCTCTTCATACACGCGAGTCTTCATAATATTGCCAACGCCATTAATCGGCTGGCGTTCTTGTTTATACTGGTCGATGTATTCAAGCATTTTCTTGCGATCCTGTGTCCCTACAACAATATCAACCCCAGGAATTGCCATAATTTCTGCTGGTGATGTTTGCGCATAACAACCTGTAACACAAATAACGGCATCAGGATTTTTTCGGATTGCTCGACGAATGACCTGTCTGCTTTTTTTGTCCCCTGTATTTGTAACAGTACAAGTATTAATTACATATACATCTGCAGTACTTTCAAACTCGGTTCGCTCATAGCCAGACTCTTTAAAGAGCTGCCAAATGGCCTCTGTTTCATAATGGTTTACTTTACATCCTAATGTGTGGAATGCAACTAATGACATTGTTGTCACCTCGCTAATTCAAAATAATAAGATACAGCTGATAAAACGTATAATGGAGCTGTTTCTGTTCGTAAGATTCTTGGCCCAAAGCTACAGGAAATAAAATCATAATCTAGAAATGTTGATACCTCTTTTTCAGTTAAACCACCTTCAGGTCCAATTACAACAAAAAGAGATTCACCATTTTTCATTTGTGATAGTACGCGCGCTAGATTCGAACGCTCACCACGCTTTGCATCTTCTTCGTAGGCTACTATCTTATAAGTATAGGATTGGCTATAGGATAATAATTCTGGAAAAGGTAAAGGTTTACCTACAGCAGGAACGATTGCACGGTGAGATTGCTCAGCAGCTTCTTTTGCAATTTTCCCCCATCGCTCTACCTTTTTTTGCCCTTTTTTTCATCCCATTTCACAATTGAGCGGGCCGCAACAAAAGGGACAAACTCAGATGCCCCAAGCTCCGTCCCTTTTTGGATAACATATTCAAGCTTGTCCCCTTTTGGCAGTCCGCTTGCAATACATACCTGAATGGGGAGCTCATTTGAATTCCCTACCCATTCTACAACATTTGCCAAAACTGTATCATTGGTAATTTCAGTAATTTCACAAAGTGCTACTTTTCCATTATAACAACAAAAAATAGTGTCTCCAACTGACATTCTCATAACTCGTGTTATATGATGAACATCTTCACCTAAAATTGTGGCTTGCGTTTCGCTCATATGATTGACGAAATATCGCTGCATCTACTATTCCCCTTACTCGCTTTTCTTTCTTGCAATCATTGATACCCAATCTTCCATTACTAGTACTTCTTCTATTACAAAACCAGACGCTAGAAGACCGTCCTTCACTTCTTCTTTTTTTGTATTAATGATACCAGAAACGATGAATGCACCATTTGGCTTTAGAATCTTTGCTGCATCATCTGTAAAGCGTACAATGATTTCAGCTAGAATATTTGCAACAACAAGATCCACCGGTCCTTCGATATTATCAAGAAGGTTATTTTGGGAGACGGTCACGACTTCGTGTACTTTATTAAGTTTTATATTAAGCTTCGCACTTTCAACTGCAACTGTATCCAAATCAAGAGCTTTGACAGAGCTTGCGCCCAGCATCGCTGCAGCTATACTCAGGACACCGGAACCAGTACCTACATCAATAATTCTATCTCCTTGCTTTACTGTTCGTTCGAGTGCTTGAATACTCATGACAGTTGTAGGATGTGTTCCCGTTCCAAAAGCCATTCCTGGGTCTAGCTCGATAATTAGTTCGTCACTATGTACAGGCTCATAAATTTCCCACGTCGGTACGATAGTGAATTTTTCAGATATTTTTACAGGGTGATAATACTTCTTCCATGCCGTAGCCCATTCTTCCTCATGAACTTCACTAATGGTGATTTGATTATGCCCTAAATCAATATCAAAAAGCAAAAGATTGTTTATCGCTTCTTTTATTTCATCTACCGTTTCCCCTAAAAAGCTATTAATAGGGAGGTATGCTTTCACGATAACCCCTTCATCAGGGTAATCGTCAGGATTAAGTTGGTAGATTTCACCAAACACATTTTCTCGTTCCTTCGTTAGGTCAAATGGATCCTCAATGACAACCCCACTTGCACCAGCCTCATGTAGGATATTCGAGACAGGCTCCACCGCCTCTTGTGTTGTGTGAATACTTATTTCAGACCATTTCATATCTACCAACTCCAATCCAATTTATATCAAATACGCCCCGTCGAATTTGTGTCCGATTTTTAGGTCAACAGAAAATGGGCATAAAGATGTTGCCACAGTAGTGGCTTCCTTCGTCTTTACTCTTACTTCTCGAAAAGAATTCCGAGAAAATTCGTGGCATCCGACGAAGGCTTTTACTTTATTTAGGGTTTTATTCTCCCTTAAATGCGCGTTTTACTTTCGAAAAAAAATTATCATGCTGTTCATCTGGAGCTTCATTACCACTGATTTCTGTAAACTCACGAAGTAATTGCTTTTGTTTTTCTGTTAGTTTTGTTGGGGTGATGACACGTATGCGAATATGTTGATCCCCTTGACCATATCCACGTACATTCGGCACACCTTTGCCACGCAGACGGAATTTCGTTCCGGTTTGAGTTCCCCCAGGAATTTTAAGTTTCACTTTTCCATGAAGTGTTGGCACTTCAATTTCATCACCTAATGCAGCTTGAGCAAAGGTTAATGGCATTTCACAGAAGATATCGTCTCCGTCACGTTCAAAAAATTCATGCGAACGCACATGGAATACAACATATAAATCTCCAGGAGGGCCACCATTAATACCTGGTTCACCTTGACCGGATACACGTAGTTGTTGACCGTCATCGATACCTGCTGGAATCTTCACATGGATTTTCTTACGTTTTTTTACCTTACCAGAACCGCCACAAGTTGAACACTTGTCTTTAATATATTTACCGGTTCCACTACAGTGATGACACACTCGTCGATTCACGATTCTACCAAATGCAGTATTCTGTTCAACGTTTATTTGACCCGAGCCACCACAGTGTGAACAGTTTTCCGGTGTTGTTCCGGGTTTGGCACCTGAACCATGACATGTTGAACATTCTTCTTCTCTCGGAATTTCAATGTCTGTTTCTTTGCCAAATACCGCTTCTTCAAACTGTAAAGTCATTGTGTATTGTAAATCTGCACCTTGACGCGGTGCATTAGGGTCTCTTCGTCTTGTTCCACCACCAAAGATTGAGCTGAAGATATCTTCGAATCCAAAACCGCCACCAAAATCTGCACCTCCACCAAAACCACCAAAACCTTGGTTTGGGTCTGTATGACCGAATTGGTCATAATGGGCACGTTTGTTATCATCTGTTAATGTATCATATGCTTCTGTAATTTCCTTGAATTTATCAGCAGCATCCGCTTCTTTATTGATATCGGGGTGATATTTTTTCGACAACTTTCGATATGCTTTTTTTATTTCGTCTTTGCTAGCACTTTTCGAAACCCCGAGTACCTCATAAAAATCTCTTTTACTCATTAAATCCACTCCCGCATCATTCACATAAAGAATATTGTATCATTTAATTTTATGAAAAGGCAATAACACTTGTTTCTAGCATCAGTGTTCATAATTATCTAAATTTTAAAGACGAGTATGATTAAGACACATTTTAAACAAAAAAAGCCAAAGCCAAGACATGCCTGACTTCGACTTTTCCACAACTATATTTCTTTTAATGGTCTTTGGCTTCAGTGCCTAAAAACTCGAAAAACTTCAAATCACCCTACAAAGGCAAACTACGCCTCATTGTCGGAGTCTCCGCCGCACAGGATGTGCTAGTGCCGACTTCGCCACAGGGCGTAGCGTTTTATTCGGCCAGTTTCTCGTTTCTGTGCAAGGCACTTACGCTTTTCTATTTGTCGTCGTTTACTTCTTCGTATTCAGCATCTACTACATCGTCGTCTTTTTTGCCTTGGTTTGCACCATCTGTCCCTTGAGCGCCACCGGCAGCTTGGGCTTGTTGCTGTGCTTGTTCATATAGTTTTACTGAAAGCTGTTGAACGATTTCTTGTAGAGCATCCTTTTTCGCTTTGATTTCTTCAAGATCGTTTTTCTCAATCGCTTGTTTTAAAGCATCCTTCGCTTCGTTAGCTTTTGATACTTCAGCAGCATCTACTTTACCTTCAAGGTCTTTAAGTGTTTTTTCAGTAGTGAACACTAACTGATCTGCCTCATTACGAAGTTCAACCTCTTCTTTACGTTTCTTATCTGCTTCTGCATTCTCTTCTGCTTCGCGAACCATGCGGTCTACTTCATCGTCAGATAAACCTGAAGATGATTGAATTGTAATAGCTTGCTCTTTATTTGTTCCAAGATCTTTTGCACGAACATTTACGATACCGTTTTTGTCGATATCAAATGTCACTTCAATCTGTGGTACTCCGCGTGGTGCTGGTGGAATGTCTGTTAATTGGAAGCGACCCAATGTTTTGTTGTCAGCCGCCATTTGACGCTCCCCTTGAAGCACATGGATATCAACAGCTGTTTGATTATCCGCAGCAGTAGAGAATACTTGAGACTTACTAGTAGGAATAGTTGTATTACGGTCGATTAAACGAGTAAATACACCACCCATTGTTTCAATTCCTAGTGATAATGGTGTTACGTCTAGAAGAACTACGTCTTTAACATCACCAGTCAATACTCCACCTTGAATTGCTGCACCAAGAGCAACAACCTCGTCCGGGTTTACACCTTTATGTGGTTCCTTACCAGTTTCTTTCTTGATTGCTTCTTGAACAGCTGGAATTCGAGTGGAACCACCAACAAGGATTACCTTATCGATTTCGCTTGCTGAAAGACCAGCATCTTGTAGGGCACGACGAGTTGGTCCCATAGTGCGCTCAACAAGGCCTGCTGATAACTCTTCAAATTTAGCACGAGTTAAGTTTATTTCTAAGTGAAGCGGCCCTGCTTCTCCTGCTGTAATAAATGGTAGTGAAATTTGTGTAGATGTTACACCAGATAAATCTTTCTTTGCTTTTTCAGCAGCATCTTTTAATCGTTGTAATGCCATTTTATCTTTTGATAAATCAATGCCATTTTCTTTCTTGAATTGGTCTACTAAATAATCAATAATAACTTGGTCAAAGTCATCCCCACCTAGACGATTGTCACCAGCAGTTGACTTAACTTCAAATACTCCATCACCTAGTTCAAGGATGGAAACGTCGAATGTTCCACCACCAAGGTCATATACAAGGATTGTTTGGTCTTCTTCAGTTTTATCTAAACCATATGCAAGCGCTGCTGCAGTTGGTTCATTGATAATACGTTCAACTTCAAGACCAGCAATACGACCTGCATCTTTAGTTGCTTGACGTTCAGCGTCATTAAAGTAAGCAGGAACTGTGATAACAGCTTTTGTTACTGTTTCACCAAGATATTCTTCCGCATAGGATTTAAAATATTGAAGAAGAATCGCAGAAACTTCTTGTGGAGTATATTGCTTACCTTCAACCTCAACTTTGTAATCCGTTCCCATGTGGCGTTTGATTGACATAATGGTGTTTGGGTTTGTGATTGATTGACGTTTTGCAACCTCACCAATTTGTCTTTCTCCATTTTTAAAAGAAACAACAGACGGAGTTGTCCGGTTACCTTCTGGGTTTGGAATAACCTTTGCTTCTCCACCCTCCATAACAGCAACACAGGAGTTTGTTGTACCTAAATCTATACCGATGATTTTACTCATGATAAAACCTCCTTAATTGAATACAGCTTAAAATTATCCATTCACCTTCACCATGGAAGGTCGTAATACTCTATCTTTTAGTTTGTAACCTTTTTGAAACTCTTCTAGTACCACATTTGAATCTGCATCAGGCTCACTTACTTGCATTACTGCTTGGTGCACATTCGGATCAAATTGTGTTCCAACCGCTTCAATCGCTTCTACTCCTTCTTTTTTCAGGGCATCTACAATACTGCGGTATACCATTTCAACACCTTGCATAATTGATTTTGCTTGGTCGTTGGTTGCTTCTATTTGAAGTGCTCTCTCAAAGTTATCAAGAGCAGGTAATAAATCAGTTACTAGACTTTGAGCTCTATATGTAGCAGCTGTTTCTTGATCTAAGCGAGCACGTCTTTTAAAGTTATCAAAATCGGCAATTTGTCGCAAAATGCGATTCTCTGCCTCCTCAAGCTTAGCTTCAAGTTCTGCAATTTTTTCATTGGCTTTCGAAAGTTCGGCTTTCTCATCAACTTCTTGTTCTTCTACTAATTCTGCTTCAGCCTGTTCAATCGTTTCTACCACATCATTATCTACGTTTGCTTCTTCTACCTCAATTTCTTCTTTTACAACTTTATTCTCGTTAGCCAATACACTCACCTCCCTTAAAGTGAAGTCACTTTTATCATATTATCCAGTTTATTTAGTAGAGGATTACACCCTCTACTAAATATAGCCACTGCTATTCATTTTGATACAGCTTTGTGAGGACCGTTGAAAAATCCTGGCTGATATGCTGTAACAATGAAATAACTCGAGAATACTCCATTCTTGTCGGGCCTAAAATTGCGATCGACCCTAGATGTTCATTACCAACGGAATATGTTGCAGTTATTAAGCTGCAATCATTCATCGCAATATTGTTGTTCTCGTGACCAATTTTAATATCAATCCCCGCTTTATCGGTTCGTAACAGTCTAGAAAATTCGTTCTCTTTTTCAATCATGGTTAATAAAGAACGAACTTTTCCAATGTCATGAAACTCTGGTTGACTTAACATATTTGTTTTTCCACCAATAAACACCTTTTCTTCTGTAGGAAGTGTTAGTGTTTTATCCAAAACATTAAGAACCATATCATAGTTACGAATATTAGCTTTTAAAAGGGAAGCGACCTCTTTATAAATCTTGTTTTTCAGACTTGTCAAAGGAACACCCACAAGGCGCTCATTTAGAATATTAACCATTTTTTCGATATCGCTTGGGTCGATGGACTCAGGAAATGAAATAGTCCGATTTTCTACATGTCCATTATCCGTAACAATAATGGCAACAGCTGTTTCATTATTAATCGGAACAATTTGTAGCTTTTTCACTTTGTTCTCTTTAAACGCCGGACCTAAAACGATTGAAGTATAGTTTGTTAAATCTGATAAGATTTGTGCAGACTTTTGAACAATTTTTTCGAGTTCGTAAATTTTCTCTGCAAAAATCGATTTTAACTCCTGCTTTTCCTTTAGGGATAAACGGCCCGGAGATAATAAATGATCCACATAGTATCGGTAACCTTGTTCGGACGGAACTCTACCAGATGAACTGTGCGTTTTCTCAATAAATCCTAGTTCTTCTAGATCTGCCATTTCATTGCGAATAGTTGCTGAGCTAAACACAATCCCTTCCTTTTTCGACAATGTTCTTGACCCTACTGGTTGAGCAGATCTAATAAAGTCATCAATAATAACTTGAAGAATCAATAATTGACGATCTGTTAGCAAGGAACATCACCTCTGTTAGCACTCATTTATTGCGAGTGCTAATTCTATAATTAAATTACCAAATACGACTGCCATTGTCAACGATTTAAACCTCTAAACTTTTATAGCAAAAACGCTTGGAAAACCTCATTTCCAAGAAATTTCCCATTGTGTGTTAAGCGAATAAAATCATCTTTTTCCTCTAGCAACCCTTTTTCTTTTTGTTCTTTAATTTGGTCTGCAAATACATCAAAAATACTTACTGAAAACTTTTCTAAAAAATGCGAAATAGAAACTCCCTTTGTTTTACGTAATCCTAAAAAAAGCTCTTCTTCCATTTTTTCTTGTAACGTGACCGGATGTGTTTCAACGTATGGAAAACCATGCTCGTCAATAGCGGACATATATTTTTTGATTGGTCCTGCATTTGATATTCGTTTTCCGTTCACATAGCTGTGGGCACCTGCACCGATTCCATAGTATTCTTCATTATTCCAATACGTGAGATTATGACGGCTTTCGTAATTTTGTTTTGAAAAATTGCTGATTTCATATTGTGCAAAACCATGTTTGTCCATTTCCACCATTAATAATTCATACATTTGAGCTTCATTTTCTTGGCTAGGGAGATGCAATTTTCCTTTTCGCATTAAATTATAAAATACTGTTTTTGGTTCAATAATGAGGGAGTATGCCGAAACATGTTCTACTTCGAGTGAAAAGGCTAAATCAAGTGATTCTTGAAAACTTTCAATTGATTGATGCGGAAGAGCATACATTAAGTCAATGCTTATGTTTTTAAAACCAACATGCTTTGCCAATTCAATTGAATGAAAAACGTCTTCACGGCGATGTGTTCTACCAATCGCTTTGAGGAGTTCATCATCAAATGTTTGTACACCGAAACTAATGCGATTGACACCAGAGTCTAGCAATAGCTGTAATTTATCCTCGGTTAGATCCCCTGGATTTGCTTCAAAGGTAAATTCCATATCACTGTTTCTCGGCTTTAGATATTTATTAATACTATTTAAGAAATATTCTAATTGGGTCACGGAAAGGACAGTAGGTGTTCCCCCACCAACAAATATGGAGTTGAAAGGTAAAGGTGGATAAGCTTCAATTGTATTTTTCATTTCAATATCCATATATTGAAGATATTCATCTACAGGTTGTCCTTTTAGAAATACTTTATTAAAGTCACAATAGTGACAAATTTGTTCACAAAAAGGGATGTGAAGGTATGCTGCTTGTACCAAGTAATCACTTCTTTCTATTTTGAACACGTAATTATAGCTAAAAAACCGCAGAGAATTCTGCGGTATTTCCACATTATTTTTCGTCCATTTTCAATACTGCCATGAATGCTTCTTGAGGTACTTCGACTGAACCGACTTGTTTCATTCGTTTCTTACCTTCTTTTTGTTTTTCAAGAAGCTTACGTTTACGTGAAATGTCCCCACCGTAACATTTTGCTAATACGTTTTTACGGATCGCCTTAATCGTTGAACGTGCGATAATTTTTTGGCCAATTGCTGCTTGAACTGGAACCTCAAATTGTTGTCTCGGTATTAACTCCTTCAGTTTCTCTACGATAATTTTTCCACGTTCATATGCTGTGTCTTTATGAACGATGAACGAAAGCGCATCTACTTTTTCAGCATTTAATAAAATATCCATTTTTACAAGCTTAGATGGCTTATAACCAATTAACTCATAGTCAAATGAAGCGTAGCCCTTTGTACTTGATTTTAATTGATCAAAGAAATCATAGACGATTTCAGCAAGTGGAATTTCATAAATAATGCTTACTCGCTTTTCATCAAGATATTGCATATCAATAAAAATACCACGTTTACCTTGGCATAGCTCCATTACAGCACCAACATAATCATTTGGAACCATCATTGTCGCTTTTACATAAGGCTCTTCAATTCTATCGATTTTTTGTGGGTCTGGCATATCGGATGGATTATCAATTTTCAAATCTGTTCCATCTGTTAGGAATACATTATAAATAACGCTCGGCGCTGTTGTAATCAAATCGATTTTAAATTCTCTCTCGATTCTCTCTTGGATAATTTCCATATGCAATAGTCCTAAGAATCCACAACGGAAACCAAATCCTAGTGCCTGTGATGTTTCCGGTTCAAATTGAAGGGCAGCATCGTTTAATTCAAGTTTCTCCAACGCTTCACGCAAGTCATTGTATTTGGCTGTATCGATTGGATACAATCCACAGTACACCATTGGATTTAGGCGTCGATAACCTGGTAGAGGCGTGGTTACACCATTTTTAGCATTTGTGATGGTATCACCAACACGTGTATCGCCAACATGCTTGATTGAAGCTGTTAAGAATCCAACATCTCCAACCGATAGTTCTTCCTGCAATGTTGCACGAGGTGTAAACACTCCTGCTTCGATAACCTCAAACTCTTTACCAGTTGCCATCATTTTAATTTTGTCTCCAGGTTTAACAGTACCTTGGACGATTCGGATATAAGCAACAACGCCACGGTATGGATCATATACAGAGTCAAAAATTAGTGCCTGTAATGGAGCTTCCGGATCACCCTGTGGCGGAGGAACCTTTTCAACTACCTGCTCTAAAATATCTTCTATTCCAATTCCTGCTTTGGCAGATGCAAGAACTGCTTCAGAGGCGTCCAGTCCAATCACATCTTCTATTTCTTGTCTTACACGCTCTGGTTCTGCACTTGGTAAGTCAATTTTATTGATGACTGGTAAAATTTCCAGGTCATTGTCTAATGCAAGGTACACATTTGCGAGAGTTTGGGCTTCAATACCTTGTGCCGCATCGACAACAAGCACTGCACCTTCACATGCCGCTAAACTACGCGAAACTTCATATGTAAAGTCAACATGTCCCGGGGTGTCGATGAGGTGGAAAATATACTCTTCTCCGTCTTTCGCTTTGTATTTCAATTGTACTGCATTTAATTTAATTGTAATCCCACGTTCTCTTTCTAGGTCCATTGAGTCTAGCAATTGCTCTTTCATTTCACGATGGGTTAACGCATTTGTTTTTTCAAGAATACGGTCAGCTAATGTTGATTTACCATGGTCGATATGAGCAATAATTGAAAAATTTCGGATTCTAGATTGTCTATTACGTCTCTCTTCTTGGTTCATTAAAAATCCTCCTGATACGAAAAGCGCAAGCGCCTAATAAGCGTTCGTCTACTAAGTGCTGCCACGTCCTGTGGCAAACGTAGACGTCAGCACTTCCTGTGCAAGTCCGTCAAGCGCTCAGAACCCTGTCGAGGAGGCTCAAAAATAAGCAAAGCTTATTTTCTGCGAGGTTATCCTCACGAAGCTTTCCTGATTGTTACCGCCGCAGGTGGGGTGAAGCGACCTCGAGGGGCCAGGCGCTGGAGCTGGACAATATAATTTAATTATAGCTTTCCAGTCTGAATAAAAAATTATAAAACTACACTAGATTAGATTATACAGAAGTCTTTTGTCACATTCAATTACGAAAAATTTGAAAGAGTAGATGCAAAAAAAATAGAGCCTGCCATTTACGATAGCAAACTCTTCCCTTTTACAGTTTATCAAGTAAACTCCCTATTCCATTTCCAATGGAATTCATGACTTTTTCAAATAACGCACTAATCCCATTACCAAGCTTTTCTCCAATGCTTGAAAAAAGATTAAACGCTTCAACGTTTTCTAATTGTTTTTGCTTTTCTTCTAAATCATGACTCGTTACTTTTCTTCCTAAAACGGATGCTTCAACTTCTCCTTGATTGTCCGTAATATGAAAGGCACCTTGAAGAGAAGGGTCATTGTAGCCCCTCATCTTCTTCATCCCTTCATTTGCTTGTTGCATCCCAATCAACACACCTAGAAGAAGTACAGTCACTATTAAAAAACATTTCATCATAAATTTTACCATTGGAATACTCCCTCTTACCTATTCTTTCTTTGTATCATCCGCATTTACTTTCTCAGCCTGCCAATAGTATTCTGCGAGGGCATCAGCAACAGCAGCTGCTGTTCGACGGAGTTCTTCAAAGTTATTATCAACACCACCAAATTCAATTAACATGGCATTTTCGGATTTATCCTGGTTATACACACCATTATTACCTTTTCCACCTTGGTCTATTACACCCCTACTTAAACCAGGGTATTTTTCTTGTAACTTTTCATGCAATTTTTTCGCCATGGCAAAGTTTTTTTCAAACTGAGGATTCTCGGTACCTACAATAAATGCGATTTTTGCATAAGACTTTCCATTTATTGTAGTTGTTGTTTTATCTTTACGATGAGCATCCCGATGAATATCAATAAAATAAGATAAATCATGATTACTAGCCATCGCACTTGTTACAATTTCACCTGATCCTTTATAGGCTGTATAATAATTGTAGCCTTTTTGCTTTAAATATCGATTCATATTTGTTTTATCTAAGTCAGTACCTATACCTCTTGCCTCTAATTCTTGTTTAAGCATTTCCCCCACTTTTGTAACATTTACATCCGGATGGGTTGCATTATTTGGATTCTGTGTATCTACTCCTTTTAAATGTGGAAAATAAGCTTCCCATGAGTGTGTATGGTAAATATAGGCGACTTTTTTATCACCGGTTGTCATCGTTGGTGGTGGCACAGGTTTAGTTGGTTTTTCAGCCTGTTCAACATTTTGAGTGGCTATTTGTCTTTCGTCTAATAAAACATCCAAAGGCGGTGGCGATTCAATTGGCATATTCGTATAGTTCGTTCCTTCACCCGCTACTAGAATCTTGCCATCGAATATCGAGAACCCTGGAAGTTCTCTCCCTAAAAAGCTTCGTGGGTCATCCAATGATAGGTTTGTGGCTACTTTAAAAACAGCTCCTAAATAGTCGGGTTTCGTTGTAGATTCAGGTAAGCCCTGAACAAAATAATGGTTTTCATACCCCAATAAATGAACAAGTGCTTCTCCCGATAGATTTGTTGCTACATTACTAATGGAAGAAGAACTTATTCTATACTCTGGTTTAAGAGAGACAATCGCTCCCGTAATTGTAAATAATAAAATAAAACTAAAAATGAGGAATAGAATCCCTTTTACAATGCTTGTACCTTGAATTGAGATCATCATTCCTTGAGTCCGGAAACTCTTCATATTCTACCTCCTCAATGTTTGTCTATCATATTGATATGTACAAAAATGAGTTAGTAGAACTTATTTAATAGATTTCCTTCTCTTTTTTTAATGAGTGTAAGAACCTGAATTATCTTGGGCAATTTCACCGTGTAGTGCTGTATTAAGACCTCCGGCTATTACATTCGCCATGTCTTCGATAAAAACATCAACTTCTTTTGGAGTAACCATTAAGTTATGGCCAAGAGGTGCTAAAACTTCATGAATTAACTTCCTCTTTTCATCCTCAGGTAAGGTACCGACTATTCCTAAAAATGTATTTCTTTCTTTCTCACCAGGTAAGTCATCATCTGTTAAAACTTTCTTTTCCCCAAAGCTCATCCCTGCAGGCACTAAAGCACGTGAAGGCTTATCTCCTTCCTTAAGCTCTCTACCAAAATGTTTTAAGATAAAGTCAAATGCATCACTTGTAATAGAAACTGCATCTACTACCGTTGGGATCCCAATTGCAATTACGGGGATACCCAAAGTATCATGACTGAGTTCCTTTCGTTTATTTCCAACCCCTGAACCAGGATGGATTCCAGTGTCTGAAATTTGTATCGTTGAATTTACCCGTTCAACCGAACGTGCAGCCAATGCATCGATAGCAATAATAAAATCTGGTTTTGATTTTTCAATAACACCATAAATAATGTCACTCGTTTCAATTCCCGTTAATCCCATTACCCCTGGTGCAATTGCACTTACAGAGCGAAATCCTTCCTGAACGTTTTCCGGTTGAAGTGCAAACAGATGTCTTGTGATCACTAAATTTTCTACAGCAATTGGACCAAGGGCATCAGGTGTAACATTCCAATTCCCTAAGCCTACTACAAGGCAACTTGCCTCTTTTCCTATATTTAGATTTGATAGAAATTGACTAAACTCTTTTGCAAACACTCCTTGCACTTTTTGTTGGAGCTCCGAATCTTTTTGTCGTATTCCTTGAACTTCAAGTGTCAAATAGTTACCTTTTTTCTTTCCAATTGCCTTTGCTCCTTCTTCCGTAATTTCAACAGTTGAAATGGTGATTCCATCCTCTTGTCTTTCCTTTACGATGACACCTTCAATCTCAGAAACAGGTTGTTGACCTTCTGTTAGTGCTTTGTTGCGTTCTTCTACGGCCATAGCACTAGCCTCAAGGGCTAAGTCAGTACGAATCGAATATTTGGATAAATCTAGTTGTTCTCCCAATCCAATAACCTCCATTTTTCAAATAGTATCTATAGCTTTACCCCCAAAAATACGCTTCATGCAATTTTTATCATGTAGGAAATAGATTGGTATTGCATTATCACAATCAATTTGATAGAATAACTTTTGTTGTAACATCAGAGTATCAAAGACTGTATTCTGATCATTAAGCGACGGAAAGTAGATTTCCATTAGGTTCGTAAATGATTGATCGTATAAGATCATCTTGATATTCGCAGGAGGTGAAAGTATGCCAAATATTAAATCAGCTATCAAACGTGTAAAAACAAATGATGAAAACCGTGCTCATAACGCAACTGTTAAGTCTGCAATGCGTACTGCTGTTAAAAACTTCGAAGCTTTAGTTGCTAACAACGACGCTGAAAATGCAAAAGCAGCATTCCTTACTGCTTCAAGCAAGCTTGACAAAGCTGCTCGTAAAGGTCTTATCCATAAAAATGTTGCTGACCGTCAAAAAGCTCGTCTAGCTAAAAAACTTAACGAAGTTAACGCATAATACGCCAGACAATAAATAAACGACTCGATTTGAGTCGTTTTTTTTATATTATTTGCCTAACTTCATAATAAATAATTCTAATATCAATTGTTTATCCATTTTGCCGTTTTTCATTTCATAATCAGCCTCAGCAAGCTCACTCATAATTTTTAATAGTTCTTCTTGTGTAAATAAATTTGCTTGTCCACCTGCAAGCTTTACACGAAACGGATGAACCTTTAAATTCCCAGCAATTTGCTGTTGTCCGTACCCTTGTCTAGAAAGTTCCTTCACCTGAAAAATTAATCTGAATTGGTTTGCGAGCAAGGATAAAATCTTTATAGGTTCTTCATTATTCTGTAATAGGTCATAAAAAATTCGCAACGCTTCATCTAGCTTACGATTGACTACTTTATCAATAAGCGAAAAAATATTTTGTTCCAAAGATCGAGGCACTAGCAATCTCACCGTTTCCTCTGTAATTTCCCCATTTTTCCCCAGATATAAAGACATTTTGTCAATTTCCTGTGTAATATTCATTAGATTCGTCCCTGCGACATGTAATAGCTCCTGGATTGCAGAAGAATGAATGGAAACCGCATGCTGATTTACTCTTTCAGTAATCCAGTTATGTAGATCTTTTTCAGATAGAGTATTAACGGTCAAAACCTCAGCGTTTGCCTTTAATTGCTTAACAATTTTTTTTCGCTCGTCTAACTTTTCATATGGTGCCGTAAACACAAGAATTGTAAAAGGTGCGGGTTCTTTTAAATATTGTTCAAGAACCGTAAGATTATGTTCAACCTTCTCTTTGTTCTTTTCAGCAGTTAAAAAGTGAGGATTTTGTAAAATGACCAGTCTTCTTTCTCCCATAAAAGGAAGTGTTTCAGCATCTGCTAAAGCAATTTCAACAGGGGTTTCCTCTAAATCAAAAACGGATAAATTAAAATCCTTTTCATCCTCTTCTATACTATATTTTATGAGCAATTCTTTTGTCTCTTGGATTAAAAAGTTTTCCGATCCATGCAATAAATAAACAGGTGCAAATTGTTTTTTCTTAATTTTTTTCCAAAGCTCTAAATTCATACTATACCTCTCCACTGTAAGCCTTTTGTGTACATCTTCAATCGTATCGGGAAATCGAAAAATTTTCAACACATGAAAAGGGAATTGGTCTTTTCCAATTCCCCAATCTATATGAAACATTACCGCAACAAGCCCCGGGTATCTTGTCGAGTAATGATAATTTTTACAATCTGTAAACTTTTTGAGCAAAATTTTCGAAAGACCAATGTAGTGACGTGTTCTTATGTACTATTAGGATTGACTAAGTTTTTCGAACTATTTGTGACAAGTGTTGTTAATAAAGGAAGACTATCGGATAATAGAGGAAAAGGTTATCTTATTCTTTGGTTTTGTGATACGAATTGGGGTATGAATTACATCTAAATTAGTAAAACAAATCCGACTTTTTAAAGGAAATATAGATTTTTTTGAGTAGTTAGGCTATACTATAACTGTTTAGGAGGGGTTAGGCGTGAACGAATTTGAAAAGAATATTCGAAACACACGAAATGACGTTGTAGATGCTGGGGTAGCATTCGTTGTATCATTTGGCTTCTTCGCTACCATTTTCATTATCGCAACATTAATTAAGGTTATCGGAGCTTAATGCCGACAGAATACATACTGTCAACCTCGAGACTGCCCTTTTGCGGCAGTCTCTTTTCATTTCTTTTTCTACCTTATATTATGGAATTGTAGTTCTAAAGGTTCCTTTCTTTTTGAAAAAACGATATTGGATTGCCCCATTTTGATCAGTTCGATATACACTAATCTTTTCACGTTTAAAACGATTCATTACTTCTGGATGAGGGTGGTTAAAACGATTATTCTCACCCACCGGGATTAGTGCAAGTTTGGGACTTAGGAATTGAATGAAGTTAGCACTTGACGATGTTTGGCTACCGTGATGTCCAACTTTCAATACATCTGTCCTTAGATTTCGATACGTATTCATCAGTTCAAGTTCTCCCGTTTTTTCAGTATCACCCGTGAATAACCAACGTAGGCCACCAAGCTTTGTATAAATAATAATTGAGTTATCATTTTCCTTCATTTCGTTTCCTTGAGGGGCTAGTATATAAAATGCATTGCTTCCAACTTTCCAGTTTTGTCCACGTTCAGCAAGCGTATAGTGAATCCCCTCTTTACTGGCGATTTTTTTCAATTCAATTTCTTGATGAGTATCCTTCTTACTTTTTCCTATGACTAGTTCCTTAACCTTTATTTTTTCTATAAGACCTTTCGCACCTCCGATATGATCTTGATCTCCATGTGTGATGATAAGCTTATCCAAACTCCGTATTCCTTTAGATTTTAAATACGGGATGATGATATCGGAAGTTGAAAATTCTTGTCGTCTTTTTTTCCAGTGTTCTTGTTCGAATTGAATTGTCCCTCCTGTATCTATAAGATATAGTCCTTGTCGATACGGGAGTTCAATATATATACTATCCCCTTGTCCAACATCAAGCATAGTAACTTCCCCATATGGATTCACATAGGGCAGCACCGCGTGAAGGAATAGGACCCCAATCGGGGCAAATAGAGAACACTGTATAATTCTTTTCTTTTTCTCCCAACTAATTAAAAAATAAAAAATGGAGACACAATACAAAATCATAAGGACTAGACCAGGTTTTCCTAGTGTTAATTCAAAGAAAGAAAACTTGGATAGCCAAACAGTTGCTTGATTTAGAAATTCTAAAATCCATGATAGGAACCAAGCAATAATTTGCCCAAGCGGCTCAAAAATAACTAGCAAAATCACGGCGAATATGGCAAATGGTAAGATAACTACCGAATATAATGGAACATACAACATATTTAGGGGCAAACTTATCAATGAAAATCCATAAAAGTGATAGAGTAAAACCGGGAGTGAAGAAAGTTGCGAAATAAACGAAACAGCAAATAAGGAAGCAAAAGTAGTAGGTTGATGCTTGAAAATTGCTCTTGAAGAAAGGATTAAAGAGGCACTTACGATGAATGATAATTGAAACCCGATATTGACTAAAAAGTACGGATTAATGGCAAGCATGGCAATGCAAGCAAAACTAATCACATCGAGCATACTGCTTTTTTTCCACCACTTGATGCTTGCTAACAAAAGCATACACATTACTACCGACCGAATGACTGATGGTGAACCTCCAGCAATAATAATATAAGCCGGAAGCAAACATAATAAAAGAGTTGCTGTAGTCTCACGCGTTATGCCAAATCGAATACATAAATAGTAGAACATACCTGTCATGAGACTTACGTGAAGACCCGATATTGCTAATAAATGAATCAACCCTAACGTTTGATAGGAATTTACGATATCATTTTCTATATTTGTTCTTTCTCCATAAATCAACGCCTGGATGATTCCAGCAGATGACCCTTCAAAATTAGTAGCAATATAATTGATTCCTGCTTCCCTTATTTGAAGTAGCCAGCGATTTAAATTCAACCTTTCTTGGGTATAACATTTTTCTGGTGCAATTTCATTTGTTTCAAAAACCCAATGGATTTTTTGTGTATGTAAATAGTTTTTATAGTCAAAAGAATGTGGATTACGAGAGGATTGTGGTTCTTTTAGGGTTCCTTGAAACATGCAAACTAATCCCATATGAACAGAGGTGCTAAGTTGCATTTTTTCTATTTCAGTTTCAATGTAATAAACTAACAGTAGCTTTTCATTCTTTGAAGTATTGACAGTGAAAGAGAGTTTATCGCCATTAAAGTCTGGGGCTTCGATTATTTCGGCTTTAATCGTGTTTGTTGTAGGACCAAGTGTTGTTTGATTGTTGGAATCAAAGATGATAAAAAGAATCATAAATGAAAAAAGAGTTATAATACTGAGAATAACCAATGAGAAATGAAGGCGGAAAATGATAAATCCTAATATGAGGAGTGTGAGGAGTATACTAATCCATGAAAAAGAGGAATAAGGGACTACGATACCAAACACCGCAAAGAAAGCAAGATAGACAAGCTTCCCTTGCACAAAGTCCCCATACTTCCTAATCAAATTAGCTAATATTCGAAAAAAGTGTAGCAGCCTTTTCATGTAATTCCTTAATCTCTTTATCATCCGCACCCGACTCTGTTAATTTCTCAATTAAATTAGTAACAAATTCCAATTTTTCTGAAGAATGTAAATCAATCACCATTTCTTCAAGTGGAACCTTTTCAACCCTTACATTTGATTTCTCAAACAATTCGATTGCATATGGGTGATTTTTATAATCTTCCGCGTAATATACAACCTTAATTCCCGCTTGGATAATTGCCTTTGTACATTGGAGACAAGGAAAATGTGTAACATAGATTTCCGCATTATCTGTAGGGACTCCAAACTTTGCGCATTGTAATAATGCATTTATCTCAGCATGGACGGTTCTAATACAATGATTATCTACAACATAACAACCCTCGTCTATACAATGCGTACCTCCAGAAACTGAGCCGTTATATCCCCCTGCAATAATTCGCTTATCTCGAACTATAGTTGCACCAACTGTTAACCGTGTACATGTGCTTCTTAATGCAAGCAGATGACTTTGCGCCATAAAATATTGATTCCACTTGATTCGATTCAAATCTTCCCCCATCCCTTCAACAAAATCTTACAATTATTTTATCGGTATTTAACATGAATCGTCAATTTAATTTAAGTTCATCCTTTATTTTTTCAAAAGATTTCTCACCAATTCCACTTACTTGTAGGAGATCTTCTAATTGTTTAAATGGCCCATGTTCTTCACGATATGTAATGATGGCAGCTGCTTTAGAGGGGCCAATTCCTGTCAATGTTTCAAGCTCTACTTGTGTTGCTTTATTTAGTGAAACCATGCCATCATCGACTTGTGAGATACTGCTTTCCCCCATATTCATTGCCTCACCTACGTGTGGGACATCTATGACCATTTCATCCTCAATCCGTTGTGCTAAATTCACCAGTCTTTGTTCCGCATCTTCTGTAAATCCTCCAGCCATTTCTACGATGTCCTTTACTCGCATTCCGTCCCGGGCCTCATATACACCCTCATTATGTACAGCACCCTTAATATCCACCAGTATCAATTTTGGTTCATCCTCTACAACAGCTGGTTCTTCCTCAAGGACCGGTTCAAATGTTAATTCATCTTCCTCTATGCTCGGCTTCGCTTCTGTTTTATTCAAAAAAGTAGTATAGAACGCAAATAAAATGCCAAGACATACTCCAAAAACAATCAGTATTAATTTCATTTTTTTTGATTTTATATCCATAATTTTTCTTTCCTTTCATTTATGATTTGATTAAAACGTATACATATTTTAGTAAGAAGAAGCATATTGTGTTAGGAGAATAGTCTGTAAAGGAGGGACGAACTTGAATATAGGGTTTATCGGTACAGGAAATATGGGGAAAATTTTAATAGAGTCTTTTGTAGAATCTCTTGCTGTTCCACCTTCAAAACTTACCATCACAAATCGAACACTCGAGAAAGCAATAGCCATCAAGAACTCCTTGCCAGATATTACTGTAGCAGCGACTAATGAAGAGGTTGTAAAAGGCTCTGATTTAATTTTTATTTGTGTGAAGCCTTTGGAAATTCACCCCCTTTTACACCAATTGTCTTCTTCCCTAACTAGAAATAAATGTATCATTTCGATAACAAGTCCGATTTCAGTTGAACAGCTTGAGTCAATTGTGAATTGTCAGGTAGCACGTATCATCCCAAGTATTACAAATCGTGCACTTTCAGGTGTTTCGTTATTTACTTTCGGTGAGAGTATTAGTAGCAGATTTAAGGATTATTTAACATTTTTATTTGAGCAAATTTCCACTCCAGTTCACATAAATAATGACATAACAAGAGTTTCGTCTGATATTGTTAGTTGTGGTCCGGCATTTTTTACTTATTTAGTGAGGCGGTTTATTAGTGCAGCAGTAAAGGAAACGAAAATAACAGAGGAACAGGCAACAATATTAGCAAGTGAAATGATAATTGGAATGGGGAAACTGCTTGATAAGCAATTTTATACATTACCAACTCTCCAGGAAAAAGTGTGTGTAAAAGGCGGTGTAACTGGGGAGGGCATTAAGGCCATGGAAGAACATATTGGTGAATTATTTGAAGAGTTATTTAGGGGCACTCATAGAAAATATGACGAGGATATTTGTGAAGTAAGTGTACAGTTCAATGAGACTCCATCTCGATAAATATATCATTTTGACAAGTAATGCGCAAGCGTATTCCGAGCAAGCAAGAAGGTTGCTCTTTGGCTTATTTGCCGGATTGATATGTGAGCTTGAGGGGCTAGACTGCTTGTACTGATGTAGAAAGCTATGTGCAAAAGAGGGCAGACATTGTCTGACCCTCTATTTCTTTGCTGTAAATAAGATTCGTTCTGATGTCTCTTGAACAGAATCTGTAAAATCAGCTTTAATATTTTGTACCTTAAAACCCGTTTCTTCAAGCCAACTTTGATACACTTCAGTCGGAAAGGTTCGTTGTTCATGGAATTCATCAAACCTTATATAGTCTTCATTATGATCATTTTTCACAAAAAAAGACAACTCATGCTCGATACTATGGGGATGTTTCCCTTCAAAACAATTCCAAATAAAACTAACCTCTTCCTCGCTGCTAACAAAAGGCCCGTCCATGAAGATTGAATCCATTTTATAAACGGAATGAACATCGAACAAAAACAGTCCATCTTTTCTTAAAAGTTGAACTACATTTTGAAAGGTTTTTCGAACCTCTTCTTCCGTTTGTAAATAATTAAGTGAATCACAAAATATCACAACAATATCAAATGGATCAAAGCCGGAGATATCGACCATGTTCTGTTTGTAGAAGTCAACCTTCACTCCAGCTTCCATAGCTTTGTTATTCGCAACAGCCAGCATGTCATCAGAAAGATCAACACCGACTACCTCATAACCTTCTTTTGCAAGTCTAATTGCAATTTCTCCCGTTCCACAACCAATGTCAAGAACACGTAATGAACCAGTATTAGTTAGATGTGATACATTTTCTTTAAAGAATAAAATCCATTGTTCATAATCTACATCACGCATCAATTCATCATAGATATAGGCAAATTCCCCATAACTCATAAACTTAGCACATCTTCAACTGTTTCAGTAGGGGCATCTCCCCAAAGGCGTTCTAAATTATAATAAGTTCGCTCATCTTTGTGGAAGACGTGTGCAATAACATCCCCTAAATCAACAAGAACCCATCTCGCTTCATCAAGACCTTCAAGTCGTTTAACATGAATTCCATTTTCATCAGCTTTGTCCTTTATTTCACGTGCAATTGCCTGCACCTGTTTTTCGGAATTTCCGTGGCAAATTAGAAAGTAATCAGCTACAAGGGACAGTCCCTTCATATTTAATGCAATTATATTTTCCGCGCGCTTATCGTCTGCAGCTTGAACGGCAAAGGTTAAAATTTCTCTTTCATTCACCTTTGGATTCCCCCTTTTTCTCAATGAGTAAAGAATTGTAAGTTTTTATTGTATCCGGGTAAATTGCTTGATTTCTTTTCGCTAAAAAAATGATGGTATTGCGCAGAGAATAGATAAGTGCTGTATCTAAATCTTTTCTTGCAACTTCCCTTACTTCCTCTACACCCGGAAAATGTCTTCCTGGTTCTATATAATCGGCTACAAAAATAATTTTTTCAAGAAGGGTCATTTTTTCCCTCCCAGAAGTATGGTATCGGATAGCATCAAGAATCTCATCATCATCAATTCCTACCTCTGACTTAACAAGGTACGCTCCCACCGGGGCATGCCATAATTCTGTATTATGAATTAATAAATCTTGTGGGAATTGTTGGTCAATGATAATTTGCTTCATTTCATCCTTTGGTCTGAATTTTGCATAGTCATGAAATATTGCAGCCGTTTCGGCCTTTTTTTCATCAGCATGGAATCGTTTTGCAAGCTCTATTGCAGTTTCCATCACACCAAGTGTATGCTGATAACGATGCTCAGTTAATTGTACTTTGACAATCTCTAAAGCTTTTTCACGTTCCATATAAGTGGTTCTCCTCTATATAGTTTCGTACTTTTTCAGGAAGTAAATACATTGTATTTCCTTTTTCTTTTAACCTCTTTCGAATCATCGAAGAAGAAATGTCCATTTGTGGAATATCTACTTCGGTGATTGGATATTGGGTTGGAAACGAATAACCTGGTCTTTTCACACCAACGAATGTTACCATTTCAATGAGTTCATCAATTTTATGCCAGTGTGGCAAATATTCGACCATATCCCCACCAATAATAAAATAAAACTTCGTATCCTGATGTTTTTCATGAAGTATTTTAATCGTATCATATGTATACGAGGGGCCTTCTCTATCCAACTCAATCAACTGCAATTTAAATTTTGGCTGATCCGAGATTGCAAGAGAAAGCATTTCAACCCGCTCTTTATCAGTCACGTAACTTTTCCGTTCTTTATGCGGAGGAACATGATTTGGCATAAACCATACTTCCGTAAGATTTAATCGTAACAAGACCTCAGAAGCGATGAAGAGGTGACCAATATGAGGTGGATCAAATGTACCACCGATAATTCCAATATGGTTCACTTTTTTCCCTCCCATTCGGACGAAAATGACACATCGAATTTCTTCGTTGGCTCGCTTTTGTCGTTCCTCACGCATTCCATATATACGCTCCGGTACTCAAAGCTTCCCCGCCTCGAACTTTCGACGCACAGGACATGCTAGTGTCGACAATGCCACATGAGGCAGTGGCGTTTTTGTCGAAGCGGTCCTTTTCATCTTCCTTTTTTTGATTACTCATTTATTCTTCGGTAGCTCTAGTTGTTTGTTTTCTTTTGACTCTTTGTACAACACAATCGTATTCCCGATGATTTGGACCAATTCAGCTTTTGCACCTTTTGTAAGCTCTTCGGCAACCGTGTCACGATCATCTTCACAATTCTGTAGGATACTTACCTTTAATAATTCGCGTGCTTCAAGTGCATCACTGATTTGTTTAATCATATTTTCGTTTACTCCGCCTTTTCCAACTTGAAAAATTGGATCAAGATGGTGAGCTTTCGAGCGTAAAAATCGTTTTTGTTTTCCTGTTAGCATGTCCTGCCTCCTAATAACTTTGTAACTAGTCTTTCCATTCGATCCGTATCTGGAAAAATTCCTGTCCATTTTTCAAAGGCTAGGGCCCCTTGATAAACAAACATTCCAATTCCATTCTGTGTGATTGCTCCATATTTTGCAGCATCTCTCAAAAATTTAGTTTCAAATGGATTATAAATGATATCACTTACAATCGTTTTTGGAGCGAGATTCTCTACTGATAGTGGAGTATCGTCCACGTTGGGATGCATTCCAACTGATGTTGTATTTACAACAACCTGATATTTGCTTAAGCTTGCTTCTGCCTCTTTAAAACTTAATGGATGCGATTCTACTTCAAACCTGCAATCGTCAATGATTCCTTTTGCACGCTCAATTGTACGATTTACGATATCAATTTTGCTTACACCCATTGCTGCTAATGATATAAATATTCCCCTTGCAGCGCCTCCAGCACCCACAATCAATACATTTGCAGAACGTAATTCCTCATTACTAATCACCCGATTTAACGAGCGAATAAATCCATTCCCATCCGTATTATAGCCTATTAATTTCCCATTCTCATTGACAATTGTATTCACTGCACCAATATTTGCTGCAACCTCTTCTACTTCATCCAAGTAGTCAATAACCTCAACCTTGTGCGGTATTGTCACATTAATGCCATATACCCCAAGTCCTCTTATTCCTTCAATTGCTGCCTTAACCTGGCCTGTTTGAACGTGAAAGGCATGGTACCTTGCTTCAATATGATATGTTTCAAACATATCATTGAGCATCGCTGGTGACATTGAATGTGAGATGGGATTTCCAATCACACCGTAAACCTTTTCCATTTCCTCACCCATTTATAAATATAATTTTGCTTTTATCTCTTTCTAAATTAATGACTTTCTCACCATTACGCCTACACCCTTAGGAACATGTGCTACAATCTTCGTCTGTGGTTCGTTAATTGTTACCCAGCCCAAACCAGAAAATACAATATCAGTTTTTGCTTCTTTTATCATAAATTCATGTGCAATCAATGGTGGGAACTCGTCTAATTCACTTTCCCCAGGTGGATTTAATAGTTCACCCTTATGGTTTTGATATAATTCATCAGCATTTTCAAGCTTTGTACGGTGAATATTTAACAAATTTGAAAAATGACAGACGAAAGATTGTCTGTTTCCAGTCACAAAATCAAAACGAGCTAAGCCACCAAAGAACAATGTTTGTTGTTCGTTTAACTGGAAGACTTTTGGTTTTATTTCTTTTTTCGGTGTTATTACTTTCAAGTCTTGTTTCGAAACGAAATGAGCCATTTGATGATGATTAATAATTCCTGGTGTATCAAATAAGGAATGCTCCTCGTCAAGTGGAATATCTATGATATCTAGTGTTGTGCCAGGAAAATGGGACGTCGTAATAAAGTCCTCCTTCTCCCCACTAAATTCCTTAATGAGACGATTGATGAATGTAGACTTTCCGACATTGGTACAACCTACAACATATACATCTTTTCCAAACCGATAATGCTCGATTGCCTCTGCTACCTCTTTAATTCCGGTTCCCTTTTCTGCACTTATTAAAAATACATCAACTGGCTTCAAGCCAAGTTCTCTAGATGATTCTTTCATCCAGTTTATTAGTTTCTTCTGTTTCACCGATTTAGGCAATAAATCTACCTTATTCCCTACCAACAAAATAGTATTGTCTCCTACAAAACGATGAAGCCCTGGTAACCAGCTGCCATTAAAGTCGAATATATCAACAATTTTCACGATTAAAGAATTGGTAGAGCCAATCCCATGTAAGATTTTTAAAAAGTCATCATCTGTTAATGAAACATCTTGTACTTCATTATAATGCTTTAATTTAAAACAACGTTGACAAATAACTTTATCTTTTTCTAGCGCAGAAGGTGGTGCATAACCTAATTTTGTTTTGTCAGCCGTTTGGATTTCTACTCCACAGCCAATACAGCTAATCTTTTCTTGTTCCACTCTATTAATCCTCCCAATAAAGCATTCCGCGACGCTTCATCCAAGTAAGTATTCTTCGTTCAACAAAGCGATTAAACTTTGTGAAAAATCCATCAGTTTGTGCAACCGGAACAACAAGAATGGTATGTAATCCACTACGGTTTCCACCTAATACATCAGTTAACAGCTGGTCTCCAATCACAACTACCTCATCTTTCTGTAGTCCCATTTCCTTTACTGCTCGTTTGAAAGCACGTCCCAATGGCTTTCTTGCTTCAAAAATAAATGGAATTCCCAGGGGATCCGAAAAGTCTTTTACCCTTTTTTCCTGATTATTTGAAACAATTGTCACTTTAATCCCATGAACATTAATGTCTTTAAACCATTTAACAAGCTCTGGTGTTGCGTTTGGACGATCCCATTCCACCAATGTATTATCTAAATCGGTTATGACACCTTTTATTCCTAACTCTTTCAATTTACTAGGTGAAATCTCTAATACAGATTTCACATGTTCATTCGGTAAAAAATTCTTTAACAATACGTTTACACCTCACCAGACTTACCTTTTTGTATCCATCCTATCATAACGAAAAATAATGGTTTCTACAAAACAAAATTACGTCACGAATGGTAGCTTTTAAAGAAAAATAAAAAAGTTTTCGACAAAAGTCAGTAAATTTCAACAGTTGTGGATAAACTTATACACAAATTACACAGTGATATACTTAGATTATCTAAATTTATAAACAAAATACCCACAGGTTATCCACCATTTCCTGTGGATAACAGAACGGTTGTTCTATTATTTTTTTCGTGATAGAGTTAAATTAATAACAGAAAATAACGTATTAGTATATGACAACATGAAGTTCAATAGAACCATACGCTAAAATTTTAGGAGGTGAATGCCAACCATTGGCAGCAAGATATGAAAAAATTATCAGATGACTTGTTGATTGAATCTTATTACAAAGCAATAAAATTAAAGCTAAGTCCTGATTTTATTCACCTTATTGAAACTGAAATTATGCGCAGATCATTAGGACATAGGATTAGAAATATATCATAACAAATCATTTATTACAAAGAGCCGTTACAGGCTCTTTTTTCTTGTTCATTCATAATACCTATAACTTGTCCAACTTTAATATTTTTCGATACACCTATTTCGGGACTAAGTGTAAAACTGTCTTTTTCAAATAATAGAATGACAGTTGATCCAAACGAAAAATACGCGATTTCTTCTCCTTTTTTCACAGTATCACTTGTGTGAGTTGTTTCTATACTATTTACAAACATTGCCCCAACTTTCACCATTGCAACTTTAGAATCACTTACTCGTATTTCTGTAATCTTTCTAAAGTTTTTAGATAAGGGATCTCTTCCATATTTTAACCCGAGTCGATTAACTGGATACGATTTCCTTCCTAATTCCCATTGCTTTGTTATGACCCCAGAAATTGGACTGTGAATTCGATGATAGTGGCTAGGGCTTAAATAAAGTATAATGTAGGTACCACCTATGTATGTAGACAACGACTCTTGGTCGCCAAGCATTTCTACCATTGAATACTGTTTATCTTTTACAATCATTTCCTTCGAATCAGTAATAATCCCCGTTTCTTCAATGACGCCATCTACTGGGCTGATTACGGTATGATTCGTTTGATCAATCTTACGACTATCCGATTTCAGTTGTCTCACAAAAAGGTCATGAAGGGTTTTAAATTCAGATAAGTTTTTTTCCATTTCAGCTTGGTTAATATTGTATATTTTCGCATAACTCGGAATAAGTATAGCACTAACTCTTGATTGTGAAAATTTTTTTAAAATCGCCGAAGTTATGCGATGATTGGTTAATTCAATGAAGAAGCGATACAGCCATTTCTGCAAATCATTTTCCCCCTAAAATTTACAATTTCCCTTTACTTTTTCGCTTTTCAAGGAATAAAATAAGGGTAATAATGCAATACTATTCTATTTTATTTATTTTGGCTATTTTTACAAGAAAATTTACCTGAAAGGAGTGAAGTTATGTTTTTCTTGGACTATTTAGATTCAACATTAAAAAAGCTTAAAGCCCATACTGCCAATATACTGACTTTAATCAACCTGAGCTTAGGTGGTTTTTCAATATTATTTATCCTCAAAAACGAATTAAACTTAGGGCTTCTCCTCATTTTTTTAGCTGCTCTTGCTGATCGATTTGATGGTATGGTAGCAAGAAAATTTCAGATTGAATCAGAGCTTGGGAAACAGCTCGACTCGATGTGTGATATTATCTCATTTGGAGTTGCACCTGCGCTTCTATTATACCAAGGAATTATCCATGAGTTCGGAGCACCTGGAATGTTTTTCACAGTCTTTTATATCGGATGTGGAGCATTTCGCTTAGCAAAATTTAATATTAGTGACAATAAAGGCTTCTTTGTTGGTTTACCAATAACAGCTGCCGGCTGTCTTTTGACACTAAGCTTCTTAGCAATCCCTTATGTTTCTCCTCAGTTCTTTATATACCTTATCATTATTCTTTCTTTCCTAATGGTCGGTACGTTTAAATTAAAAAAGTATAAAAAAACCTACCCACTTCAATTTGAAAGTGGATAGGTTTTTTTACTTATTTTGTTAGTTCCAAAAATTCTTCAACATCTTTAATTGAAAGCTTTACAGCCTTTTCCCAGAAATCACGTTTTGTTAAATCCACCCCTAAATGTTTTGCAGCAAGGTCTTCCACTTTCATGCTTGCAGTATCCTTTAATAACGCGATATACTTCTCTTCATAATCTGTACCTTCTTCCAGTGCCTTTGAATAGATTCCTAAAGAGAATAAATAACCGAATGTGTATGGGAAATTGTAAAAAGGTACCCCAGTAATATAGAAATGCATTTTTGACGCCCAAAATTGCGGATGATATTGATCCAATGCACCACAATATGCTTCCTTCTGTGCTTCAAGCATCAGTTCATTTAAACGTTCTGTGCTAACAATGCCTCGTTTACGTTCCTCGTAAAATCTTGTTTCAAACAAGAAGCGTGCGTGAATATTCATATAGAAGGCAACACTTCGTTGAATTTTATCTTCTAATAATGCGATTCTTTCGTCTTCTGATTTTGCATTTTTTACAGACGCATCCGCAACAATCATTTCCGCAAAAGTAGAAGCAGTTTCTGCCACGTTCATAGCATAGCTACGATTTAAAGTATGAACACCTGCCATTGCATGCTGATGGAATGCATGTCCAAGCTCATGAGCAAGGGTTGATACATTTGAAGGTGTTCCTGAGAAAGTCATAAAAATTCTTGATTGATTGCTTTCTGGGAAACTCGTACAAAAGCCACCTGGTCGCTTACCCGAACGGTCTTCTGCTTCAATCCAGTTGTCTTCAAAAGCTTTTTGTGTAAATTTGGTTAGCTCAGAACCAAATTTGCTAAATTGATCTAAAATAAATTCAGCACCTTCTTGATAGGAAACCTTGCTTTCCGTTTGTCCTACAGGTGCATCAAGATCGTACCAACTTAACTTATCAAGACCTAATAACTTAGCCTTCCGATTTAAATAATCAACAAATGGAGCTTTATATTCAGTAATGACAGACCACATTGTTTCCAGTGTTTCCTTGGACATTCTGTTAATATCGAGTGGCTCCCTGAGTACGTTTTCCCAGCCACGTGCTTTATATACATTTAATCGGAATCCGCCCAGATGATTTAAAGCTTCCCCGATATAGTCGGTATGCTCATCCCAAGCTTTTTCCCATTGTGTAAACATCGATTTTCGAACGCCTCGATCGGAGCTAGAGAACTTATTAAAAGCCTGACCAACTGAAAGTTGTTTTGTTTCACCATTATCCTCAAATGGAATCTTGATGTTTCCTACAACCATATTATAAAGCTGTCCCCATGCATGATAGCCATCCACACCTAAACTATTAATTAGGTTTTCTTGTTCGAGGGTGAGTTTTTCCTTTGCTCTAGTTCTTCTTTCCTCTAATATATAAGAAAGCTCGTTAAATGGAGGTTCTGATAATAGTTCATCCCAGACAGGTTGCTCAATTGCGACTAGTTTTTGATCGAATGCTGTTAAGATTGATTGAAGCTCACTACTAAGCTGAGTAGTTTTTCCTTGTAAAAGGTTCGCGCCTCGATCTGATGTGTCTTGCGCCGTTAGACAACTGACAAATGCTCCTGCTTGACGAAGCTTTTTAAACGATGATTGAAAAGCATTAAGAATGTTTACTAACCCTTCTTTGTCATGATAGTTAGTAGGTACTTGAAACGAGTCCACTAATGCACTGAATTCAGTTAATTCCTTATGCAGCGCTTCCAAAAAGGAGTGAAAAGCTGGTGAACTGCTTCCACCTTCAAAAAATACGTCCAAATCCCATTTTTGTTCATATGTACTTGTATTCAATTTTATTTCCCCCTTCTTATTTATTTAGACTCTCTAAATAATTTACATGATTCATTATAAATGGATTTTTAAAAAATTTCTATTATTTTAGAAAGATTTAACCTTCTCCTCCTTTTTTTGCATTAAATTTCACCTTAAGTGGCAAACTTAGGAAAAAGTCCGGAGTTATGTGTTTATGAAAAAGATTCCAATCAAAAATTATATAGACAAATTTAAAAATCCAAAACTTGATCCCGAGCAATATCCGGAAAAGTCAGCATCTGAAGAGATCGAAATCAAAAGCCAAGAAATTGATAAAAATCTTCATACAAACATAACCACTCTAAAGAAGATATATTCTATTCCGGAAAACAACGATGTCAAAATCCACAATTTCACAATTGGTGGGTTACATACAAAAGCTGCCCTGTTGTTTATTTCAACGACCACTGATGTGGATATGATTAGTGACCATATTCTTGAGCCTTTGTTAAAGAATGAGGATCCAGAAAAGGAAATTGGAAATCTAATCGAAGTACAATCATTCACAACTGCCCAACAAATAAAGGATATTGTGAATGGCGCTAACCAAGGGAACACCATTTTATTGGTAGATGGTGAAGAAAAAGGATTAATCATTGGTACTTCAAATTTTCAAAGCCGATCAGTTGAGAAGGCTGAAAATGAAGTTGTGATTAAAGGTCCTAAGGAAGCATTTAATGAAAAAGTAAGTACAAACATCTCCTTAATTCGAAAAAGAATAAGGAGTGAAAATTTAATAGTAGAGCAAGTATCCATTTCTAAACGTTCTCATAATGAACTTTATATTCTTTATATAAAGGACCTTACAAACGACAAATTGGTCAAAAATATTAAAGAAAGAGTGAGTGCTTTAGATATCGATGCTATTCAAAACCTCTCTCTACTGGAGCAATATATCGAAGAACGCCCGAAATCTATCTTCCCGAGTGTACTTTACACGGAAAGACCTGATCGCGCAACTTCCTTTTTAGAGGATGGATATATCGTTTTATTAATGAACAACTCACCTGCATCCCTAATACTGCCTGCAACATTTTGGTCGTTTATTCATAACCCTGAAGATCATTATTTACGATATATCTACGGAAATTTCATCCGAATACTACGTGTTTGTGCATTATTTATTACGCTTTTTGCATCTGCAATTTATGTCTCAATTACAAATTTTCATTCCGAAATGGTTCCAACAGACCTTTTATTAGCAATATCTGCAACCCGAGAAAAAGTGCCTTTTCCCTCTCTTATTGAAATATTAATGATGGAAATAGCCTTTGAGCTTATAAGAGAAGCAGGACTACGTGTTCCTAGCCCAATCGGACCAACAATTGGTATTGTTGGGGCCCTTATTTTAGGTCAGGCAGCTGTACAGGCGAATGTTGTAAGTCCGATTGTCGTTATTGTCGTCGCGTTAAGTGGTCTGTGTTCGTTTACACTTAGTGATGTAAGCATGAATTTCGCGATAAGAATCATACGGTTTGTGATTATACTTTCTGCCGGCCTATTTGGCATCTATGGGATGACTGCATTCTTTACTGTTGGAATGTTTTATATGGTTTCCTTAAAATTATTTGGTGTTCCTTACTTATCGCCAATGTCACCTAAATATCTTTCATCTAAAGATACAATTATTAGACAACTTTTAAAAAGCGAAAGAATTCGTCCTGGTTACTTAAAACCGAAAGACGTTATCAAAAAGGCAGAGGAATAGGATATGGAACAATCAAGAGGAAAAATAGGTATAAGAGAATATGTCGCGATGGTAATCTTAGTCGTTGGTGTGAAGCTTTCTGATGATACACCAACCATTTTTGTAGATTTCCTAAAAAATGCATTGTGGATGGCACCCATTCTTATTGGATTAATATCAATTCTTCCAATTTATTTAACGATGAAAGTCATTACAGCTTATAAAAATAAAAATTTACATGATGTGATTCTTCATTTGTTCGGAAAATATATCGGTACTTTTCTTTCATGTATTCTCGTACTAGCATCTTTTATAGGGCTTATTTTTGATTCAGCTATTTATGTTGATATTATTAAGACAATGTATTTTACAGAAACACCAATATTATTCATTTATTTAGTATTCATGACTGTTTGTGCTTATTGTGCTAAAAAAGGGCTTCAACATATCGGATCAGTTTCATGGTTGGTTCTCTTCTATATAAAATTTTCGTTATTAACTGCCCTAATTTTGTCATTTAAAGAAAGTAGTACAGCCTTCATTTTTCCAATTTTCGGTCCAGGAATTAAGGAGGTTTTTACAAAGAGTTCGACACATGCATCCATTTTTGTAGAATTTTTTTTATGGGGTTGATTGCTCCTTATCTTGTATCAGCAAAAGCTTTTAAAAAAGGGACATGGATTGCGTTAGTGATTGTCGTTATAGAGGTAACGATTTCATTCCTTGCTTATTTATTTGTCTTTGATTTTGAAGGATTAAAAATGATTGATTATCCATATCAAGAATTAATACGCTTGATTAGGCTTGGGTTTTTAACAAATATTGAAACCTTTTTCTTTCCGTTTTGGATTATTGCCTCATTTATTCGTTTTACAGTCTATTTATATTTAATTGCATTATTTATCGGGGGTATATGCAATATCAAAAACTTTGAATACCTCACTCCAACCCTTGCGGCAATTGTTGTGATATTTGGAGTCGCTCCTGAGGCTCCAACCTTCACAATCTTTACGTTAAGAGAGGTTTTATTAAAAGGTATCAGCCCTATGTTTATTTTGATTCCTTGTGTCATGTGGATACTCGCAAAACGTAAAGGGGATTTGAAGCATGGAAATACAAGTCAAAATAAGTAAACTTACTTTAATTTTAGCATCCTTGTTTATATTAGTTGGGTGCTGGGATAAAGAGGAGATTGATTCAAGAGCCTATGTACTTGGTATAGGTTTAGACAAATCTGATATTAAAGGTTTTTTAAATATCACTTACTTAATATCTAATCCTGAAGCTGGCTCCACTCTGCAAGGGGGAGGCGGAAATGAGCCAACACATGAAACGATTACATTCAACGCTTCAAGTTTTATTCAATCTGAAGATATCGCAAATTCCGTAATTGCAAAGTCTATAACATATGACATTTTAGACTTTTTTATTGTTTCAGAGGAACTTGCAAGGGATAAAGATTTTGTTCGCTGGATTTATGATGCAACTAAAGATCGTGAAATTAGACGTGATACGAAAATTATTGTTGTAAAGGAAAACGCTAGTACATTTATTGAACGAAATAAACCAAAACTTGAAACAAGAAGACATGAATATTTTGAACAGATATTTAATCATGCAACACAAATCGGCTTAATTCCAGATTCTGAAATACACAATTTTTTTCGAATAACTGAAGCGGATGCAGATTTATTTATTTCTGCCTATGCTACGACAATAGAGGACCATTCTACTGCCCAAAAAAACAATGATGAAGATTTAATTGCAGGAAAGTTGAAGGTGACTGGAAAAACAAATCCTGCTCAATTTCTTGGTTCTGCAGTTTTTAAAGAGGGCCAGATGATTGGAAAATTATCGGTCCAAGAAACCCGTATAACCCAATTGCTAAACAAATGGATGAAGAAACCGAGTTTTTTGGTTTCTGTACCTGATCCCTTCATGAAAAGGTATTATATTACTGCACGTTTCACACAAATAAACGCTCCACAAATTGATGTGGATGTATCGAAACCAGCACCAAAAGTCACAATGAAACTTCCTATTCAAGCTGAAATTTTAACAGACCACAGTATGGTAAACTATGCAGGAGATGAAGAGAAAAGAAGAGAATTAAAAGAGCATTTAAAAAAAGGATTTGAACAAAGAATTACAAAACTGATTAAACGGTCCCAGGAGGAATTTAAAGCTGACCTTTTTGGGCTTTCTCTAATAGCAAGAAAACATTTCTTAACCATCCCACAATGGGAGAATTATGACTGGATGAAATCATATCCTGAAGCAGATATAAGCGTATCCGTCGATATCACATTTGGGGAGTTTGGGCGACAGTCGGAATTACCTAGCTACGAAAGGATAAGAGATTAGGATATGACTTTCTTTATATATGTGGTGATGGCTATTATGTTTATTTACACAGTCGGGTTTTCCATTTCCCTCTGGAAAGATAAAAACAAACTAGGTTCAATTGTTGTTTTCTGTTTAGCTTTGATTATAGCAATTGCACCTTATTTTACAATTTTTACGTGAATATTAGGGCCGATGGTGTATAAAGAATTATCTTTTGTACTAACATCAGCTTTTTTATTTTGGACAGACACAAGCAAGCATCTTTCCTCATAACATTAAGTAATAGGCAAATGCCTAGTTAAAGTAGTGTACTGATTTTGCTTACATACACTACGATTTATGTGGAGGTGAGCGAATGTCTGGACTGCTGGCAGCATTAGGCTATTTTGTAAAAGAATTATTATTTTTAGTATCTTATGTGAAAAACAATGCTTTTCCTCAACCGTTATCTTCTTCTGATGAGAAGAAGTACTTAGAATTGTTGGCCGAGGGGAATGAACATGCTCGGAATATGTTAATTGAACATAATTTACGGTTAGTCGCTCATATAGTTAAAAAATTCGAAAACACTGGTGAGGACACGGAGGATCTCATTTCGATTGGAACAATCGGTTTGATTAAGGCAATCGAAAGCTATTCACAAGGTAAAGGAACAAAATTGGCAACGTATGCCGCGAGATGTATTGAAAACGAGATTTTGATGCACTTACGGGCTCTAAAGAAAACAAAGAAAGATGTTTCCCTTCACGACCCGATTGGTCAGGATAAGGAAGGAAATGAAATAAGTTTAATAGATGTGTTAAAATCCGAATCGGAAGATGTGATTGAAACCATCCAATTAAACATGGAGCTTGAAAAAATCAAAGAATATATTGATGTCCTTGATGACAGGGAAAAAGAAGTCATTGTGGGCAGATTTGGACTTGATTTAACAAAAGAAAAAACGCAGCGTGAAATTGCAAAAGAGCTAGGCATCTCAAGAAGCTATGTTTCACGTATCGAAAAACGTGCTTTAATGAAAATGTTTCATGAATTTTATCGAGCAGAAAAAGAAAAGAAAAAGTCATAAAGTAGGGTGGATTGCATATTTTGCAATCCACCCTTTAGGTTTTAAATTATAGTTCTACACTTACTTCTGTCCCAATGATTATTGCAATAACCGAAGTAACAACAATACCCATAACAATTATAAACATATCCATCAACCTCCATAAAAGAGATATACTTCTTACTTTTACTTTATCACTTAGGAACTGTGTATACCTTACCCACATTTGAAAATTCTGTTACCGAAATTTGACAAAATTAAGGCAACAATACCAAGCAAAAAGGAGCACCGCTTAAGGTACTCCTTTTTTTGAAACTACTGGTTATTTTTCTTAGAAAATAGAATTGTAAAAATAAGCACGTGAACCGATAGCATTCATTAACTCCTCCCAAAATGATTGTTCGTTAGGTGGAATCTTTCTCCACAGATAACCAAGCTATAATCGGACAACTTTTCATTAACATATTCATTCCCCTTTCATTATTTTTTTGTTGTTGATTAAAATAAGCGAATCATTGAATACTGGCGATCCTTCATTTCTTCCATAAGCTTATTTACTCTTTGCTCACGTTCATACTCTTCGATTGATTTTTGTCGTTTTGAAATCGAGATAGTTAAAAAGAATAGATTGATGGTCATCATTTACCACCTCCTTTTTTGGGTATATTTCATTGATTTGTAGGAAAAAAAGACACAAAAACGCCACAGGCATACTAGTCCTGTGGCGTAAAAAAGGCATAATAAAGCCACAGGTAAACTATTCCACCTGTGGCATAATTAACATATCTTTAAAAGATTAGAAATTAATCACCGGTTTGGTCGAATAGATTGTTCCATATGAAATTTTTGAATTTGTCATGCCAATTGTTAATTTGATCATTTTACTCGACCTCCTTTGTCATTAATTTTTTCCTACTGTGGTAATTATAACCAATATAGCTATGAATGTAAACACTTTTTTTGTAAAAAAAATCCTTCTCTCAACAATGTAGGAGAAGGTCAATTATTCTTCAATTTGTTTTTTGTATTTAATGGCTAGTACAAAAAATGTAAAAGACAAGCTTAAAAAAATGAGAGTTGAACCCATCATTGTATATATTTGAAACGAAGAGTGTTCCTCGGGTATGATAATACCAATATACATAAAGGAACTTAATACAAGAAGAATGTATCCGAAACTTGTATAATCTGCGATTTTACTACGAATGTTTTTCGTTTGTTTATTTTGTTCCATTTTCCAGTCACCTACCAAACTAGTAAACTTACACCCTATGATAACATACTTAGAAAGCCTATATAGGATGTAAAATTTAGCAGTTTTTTGGGCGAATGAAATAAGTAAACCTCTAGCTTAAACGGCTAGAGGTTATACTTTATTGTAAACTTTGTTCAAGGTCTTCGATTAAGTCCTCAACATCTTCTAATCCTACTGATATCCGAACTAATCCGTCACCAATACCTAGTTCTGCACGACGATCTTTTGGAATAGAGGCATGTGTCATCTTAGCTGGTACTGAGATCAAACTTTCAACTGCGCCTAAGCTTTCCGCCAATGTGAAGTATTTAACCTTGCTTAGCAACTTATCGGCATTCTCAGCACTCCCAACATCAAAGGATACCATCCCACCAAAGCCTTTTGCTTGTTCCTTCGCGATGGCATGATTCGGATGTGTTTCAATTCCAGGATAGAACACCTTTTTAACAGCCGGATGATTTTGTAGGAACTCCACAATCTTATGTGTATTTTCTTCATGCTCTTCCATCCGAACTCCAAGTGTACGGATTCCTCGAATCAATAACCAAGAATCCTGAGGACCAAGTACCCCACCAGTTGAGTTTTGAACAAAATGTAAATCCTCACCTAGTTTTCCTGAATTCACGACAACCAGACCAGCTACTACATCACTATGACCACCAATATATTTTGTTGCACTGTGTAGGACAATATCAGCACCAAGAGCAATAGGAGTTTGCCAATATGGAGTGCTAAAGGTGTTATCAACGATTGTTAACAAATTGTGCTGTTTTGCAATTTCTGAAGCACCTTTTATATCTGTAATTTTCAATAAAGGATTTGTAGGTGATTCAATGTAAATCGCTTTTGTATTTTCACGAATTTCTCCTTCAATGTTGTTTAGGTCGCTTGTATCAACAAATGTTGAATCAATTCCTAAGCGGTTTAGAACTTTTGTCATTACACGATAGGTGCCACCATAAACATCATCGGTTAAAATAACATGGTCCCCACTATTAAACAACATCATTACAGCTGTGATAGCAGCCATACCTGAACCAAAGGCAAAGCCTCTTTCGCCACCTTCAATATCTTTGATTAATTCTTCAAGGGCATGTCTTGTTGGATTTCCAGTTCGTGAATATTCATAGCCCTTAAAGTTTCCGATTCCTTCTTGTTTATAGGTGCTAACTTGATATATTGGTGTATTAACTGCACCTGTCTGTGGATCCTCGCCAACTCCCCCATGAATAAGCAACGTTTTACGTTTCATCTCTACATCCCACCTTCATATATTTTTTTACTTAAATAGCGTTCACTACTGTCAGGAAAAATGACTAAAATATGTGATCCTGATTTTGCCTGTTCTGCTTCTAAGAGGGCAGCGTGCAAGGCTGCTCCTGAAGAACTACCGACAAGAAGTCCCTCCGTACGTGCTATTTCTTTCACTCGACGGAATGCATTCTCATCCGATACAGTGTGAATGGAATCAAAATAAGAAATATCCATGTATCCTGGAAGAAATTCCATTCCAATCCCTTCTGTTTTATGAGGACCTGATTCTCCTCCGTTTAAAATAGATCCTTCTGGCTCTACAATGACCGTTTTAATGGAGCTATTCATTTCCTTTAAATACTTTGCTGTTCCCATGAAAGTTCCACCTGTCCCCGCTCCAGCAACAAAAAGATCAATTTGACCCTCAAGCTGACGCCAAATTTCAGGTCCAATCGTCTTATAATAGGTTTCTGGGTTTGCTGGGTTTGCAAATTGCTGTGGACAATAGGAATTTGGAATTTCAGTAAGAAGTTCTTTTGCCTTCTCAATCGCTCCCGTCATCCCCGCCTCTGTAGGCGTATTGATGACTGTTGCACCTAATGCCCTCATCAATTCTTGTTTTTCAATCGAAAACTTCTCTGGCACACAAAGAATGACATTAATATTACGGTTGATTGCTGCAAGAGCAAGTCCAATTCCCGTATTGCCAGCGGTAGGCTCAATAATCGTTCCCCCTTCAGTTAACTCACCTGTTGCAATAGCGTGCTGAAGAAGTTCGACTCCTAAGCGATCCTTAATACTACCGCCAGGATTAAAGAATTCGAGCTTTGCAAAAAGACGAACACCATTAGGTAATGGAAATTTCGTAATCTCCACTATTGGAGTATTTCCAATAAGCTCGTGGACATTTTGATACACTTGCATGACAATATCACTCCTAATCAAATTCGCCTTGGCGAAGTTGCGCCCAGATTTTTAGGCCCACACGAGGTGGGTCACAAAGACGTTGCCACAGGAAGTGGCGCTCTTAGTCTTTGATCCTACGCTCGAAAGTTTCCTTTGAAAATCTGTAGCATCCGCCGGAGGCGTAACTTTATTCAGCAAGGGACTCTTGCGAATAAAGTTACAAGGACTTATTTATTTGTTCCACCATTTTTTCAACTAAGTCTGATGAATGTAAGGCCGCAGTATCCAGGAATTGGTCAAATGATACATTAGATTCTTTACCTGCGATATCTGACAAGGCACGAATAACTACAAATGGGACTTCGAATTGATGACATACTTGAGCCACAGCTGCAGCTTCCATCTCTACTGCATATAAATCACCGAATTTTTGACTAATAAATGAAACTCTCTCCGGATCATTCATGAAAGAATCACCCGTTGCGATTAAACCTGTCACAACTTGTATATCTGTGATTCCTTCCGCACTTTTTTTAGCCAATTCAATCAGCTTTTCATCTGCTTTAAATGCTGCTGGCAATCCAGGAACTTGCCCATATTCATAGTCAAATGCAGTTACATCAACATCATGGTGTCTTACTTCAGATGAAATGACAATGTCCCCCACATTAAGGGTTTTTAAATAACCGCCTGCAGACCCCGTATTTATTACGTAGTCTGGTTTAAATTGAGATAATAAGATGGTTGTAGAAATCGCTGCATTGACCTTACCAATACCAGACTTTAATAAAATTACGTCAAAGCCATTAAGTGTTCCAGTGTAAAAGACACTACCTGCTACTGTGATTTCCTGTCTATTTTCAATTTTTGCTCGTAGAATTGTTACTTCTTCATCCATTGCTCCAATAATTGCTATCTTCATAAGTACGTGTCACCTTTCGTTTTACTGTTTCGTCGCCTCCATTACCCATACAAAATGATTAAAACGCGTGAATTCTACTGTAAACCCTTGTTGATTCGCAATAGTTCGCAAAACGGGAATGGTTGTGTAATATTCCGTTTCTAAATCGGTTGCTAGGTTAAGAAAGCCTTTTTGTTTTGCGGATTGGATCGTCATTGTATATTCTTGTTTATTCTCGAACATTGTATCCGCAAACACTATTTTACCACCTTTTTCTAGCATGTTGCTATACTGGAAAAATGCTTCGGTTTTCTCACGATCAGTTAAGTGGTGAAACGCATACGTACTTACAATTGTATCAATCTGTTCAGCAGGTTGTCTGAAGGTAAGAAAGTCACCATCGTCAATTGTTAGAGAATAGTTATGAAGTTTTTCTAATGCAATTTCTCGCATTGGTTTTGAAGGTTCTACTCCAAAAACTTTCTTATTTTTATTTAGCAATTTTTGAGTGAGGTTACCTGTTCCCACTCCAAATTCCAAAACAGTGAGGCCAGATTTCTGTACGACATCATTTAAAATGTCATCATATCGTGAAAAGACTTCCTTATATTCGACATCATGACCTAATACAGTTGAGTCATAATCTTTAGCCCATCCCTCAAATACATCTAAAAACTCTCGCCCCATTTTCCTCACTCTCCGTAAATTTATATTATTCCTATAGATATACTATGAATTAAAAAATGAACTGTTCTAAATTTAACACAATCATTTGTATTTTTCAATAATCACGGATAAAAATAAGCACAAAAAAAACGCAGGATTTCCCTACGTATGTTTTACTCATCAGCTTCATTCTCGTCTGGTTCATTATTATTGTAGTTTTTGTATGTTTCACTGTCATTTTCTTTTAATTCTTCAATTTTTGTTGGTTTCCATCCTTCGTTAGGAACCCAATCTAAGTAAACTTTAACTACTTGTTTCGTTGTTTTCGATGAAACAGTTGCAGTGATTGAGTTTCCACCATTTCTTCCTAGCCACCATACAACCATATCTGATCGATCAAAACCAGTGGCATAACTTGCTGCCATTTCCATTTCATTGCGGTCTGCAGAATCAGATTGAAAACTAGTTGTATGTGGTTCGGCTTGTTCAGTACCAATTGGTTTCCATGTGGGATTGACAATTGTTTTCACAATATTTGATTCAGGATCACCTTCGGTTACAACCGTATTCTCATCAGATTCTGTTGCCTTTTGATCGTCTTTATTTTCCTGGTTTGTTTCCTTCTTCCCTTGTTCATCTGTTGTTTTGTCAGTATCTTCTTCTGATTCTTTCGCTTTATCCTCTGAATCATCCTGAGTGGCTTTTCCCTCATTGCTCGCTGGCTGATTTGTTTGATTTGAAGATACAGATTCATCTACATTTTTATCTCCAAAAATAAGCTTGCCACCAAAAAAGACAATCAAAACAATTACTAGGATAATTAAAATATTTAAAACACGATTTACCTTTTTTCGTTTCGCTCTTCTTTCCGATCGAGGTCCATCATATAGTTTGTCTACATCATACCCCATTTTATAGTACCTCCTAAAAAACGACTATTACTGTATAGACTATCTTCTTATTTTAGCATGTGTTATGAAAAGGTTGAAGATATTTCTTTATCTGTCGTCAGTTTTGGTACCTTTTTCCTGCTCTAGTTGATATATTCCTTGAACAATCTCATAAAATACGGCATTGGCTACAGACTTTGAGCCCGGTTGCTCCAAATCCACAACAACGAGTGCATACTTCGGTTTTTCAAATGGGAAATATCCAGCAAACCATTTATTCACAAGAACTCCATCTCCTTGTTTTTTCCCTGTTTCGGCAGTTCCTGATTTCCCTGCCACTTCATAAGGTAAATCCGCAAATCTTTTTCCAGTCCCAGATGTTACAACTCCTCTTAATAATTCTTGTAGTCTGCTTGCAGTATAAGGTGCTATTATCGGACCTTTCATATCCTGTTTTGAAAAAGAAAATAAGGTTGTTCCATTTTTATATAACACATCACTCACGGTTCGAACTTCCTTTTTTGAACCCCCCCGGGCAATTGTTGCCATCATATTTACAATTCCTAAAGGTGTTACCCTTACATCCTTTTGACCTATGGCAGTTTGTGCGACCGCTTTCGCTACCTGTTTATCTCGCTCATCAGCCCAGATACGACCATTGTATTCATTTGGAAGCTGCTTGAAATCTTGAAAACGAAAGACATCCCCATTCCAGCCAACAGGTCCAAGCAAACCAAGCATCTCGGAATATTTTTCAATCACATCTTGGTCGTTTTTTAGTAATTCTTGTGCAATTGTTGCGAAAGTGTAATTACAACTTTTAGCAAAGCTGTCGTGGAAGTTTAGCATTCCATGCGGATATTCAGCTGGCCCTTCCCCATATAAGTCTTGATCACAATTATACATTTTGTCGTTTGAAATTTGCTGATTTTCAATCGCAGCTGCTGCGATTACCGTTTTAAAAACCGAACCAGGAAACTGTGGCATAATCATTTGATTTTCAGCAGATCCATCTCCAAATGGATTAGCAGAATTAATATCTGGTTTACTAACCATTGCAAGTAAATCATTGGACTCTACATCAAGAAGAACAATGCCTCCTTTTTTCAAATCATTCTTATCCAATATGTCTTCTGCCAATAACTGAATCTCCTTATCAAGGGTTGTTTGAATCGCCACTGGATAATATGGATTGGCTGGTGCTGTATACTTAACATCAATACCGAATAGTGGTCCTCCGTCACCCGCAACATGGTATAAAAGTTTAGCCTCTCCTTCTGGCAAGAGAAATTCATCGAACGTAGATTGTAAACCCGATATTCCTAATTTCGTATTCTTAGGCAAATATGTTTTTTCAGGATAGCGTTTCTGAAACAGTTCTCGATTTTCACGGATTAATCCAATTAAATGTTCTGCAATATCACTATCAAGCTCATATTGACGATGTACAGCGAAAACACCTGGGATTTGGAGGTTATTGATTTTATTCATTTGTGATTCAGTTAATTCTATGGGTCTGTCTCCACCAACGATAACAGGCTTTTTCGCATTTTTAATTTCATTTTTCAATTTAGTTGCAGGTAAATTTACGATTTCTGCTACATCTTCAGCAGGCCATTCTATATTTTTTAAAAAGGGAAACAAAACAAGAGTTGGATAATATTCATGAGTCAAAGCTTTTTTATTGCGGTCAATAAATCTTCCACGACCTTGGTCAATTACAAGTTCTTGCGTTCGTTGTGATACACTCGCTTCAATTAGATTGACATCTCGATTTGTAAAAGATTCTGTGCTTACTAATTGCAATTGTATCAATCTACCGATTAATCCAGTTAAAACGAATAAAATAAGTATTAAGATTATAAAAGCACGTCTTTTTATCACCATAGAAAAACACCTCGTCTACAGTTTCGACGAGGTGTCATAATATTTATACATATTTAGATGCTATTTAAAAGAAGACTGCGAAAACGACAAAACTAGTCAATTTTTGTAATTTCAACTAGCATCTCTCCACCAGGAGTTTGAACCGTTACTCTGTCTCCAACATTTTTTCCAAGAAGACTTTTTGCAATTGGAGAATCGTTTGAAATTTTACCTTCAAAAGGATCAGCCTCTGCACTACCTACAATTGTATATGTTTCTTCTTCTCCATCGGGAAGCTCAATAAAAGTTACAGATTTTCCTAATGAAACCTTACCCGCACTATTAACATCTTCTTCAATAATTTTCGCATTACGAATCATATTTTCAATAGTGGTAATACGACCTTCCACAAATGCTTGTTCGTCCTTCGCTGAATCATACTCTGAGTTCTCAGAAAGATCTCCAAAGCTTCTAGCAATTTTAATACGCTCTACTACTTCCTTACGTTTAACAGTCTTTAGATGTTCTAATTCCTGCTCTAATTTTTGCTTTCCTTCTAATGTCATTGGAAATACTTTCTCTACCATAATCCCTTCACTCCTTGTAGTCGTTACAATCCCCCTGTGATTGCTCTAAAATCGTTTTCAGTATGTAGTACGATTTGTTTTCTTTTTTGTTATAGTAAGGAAAGGAATGGTAGGTAATTTCTACCATCCCTTTCCTTATAAATTTTGTACTATCATAACACCGTTTTCTCTGTAATGTTATTACAAAATGACATTTTGTTCAAGAATTGTTTGAATTTTTGTTACCATTAAGTCAATTGCAACGTGATTTTGTCCACCTTCGGGGATAATAATGTCCGCATATCGTTTCGTTGGTTCAACAAATTGATTGTGCATGGGACGAACCACTGTTTCATATTGCTCAATCACGGATTCTAATGTACGGCCACGGTCTTTAATATCTCGCAGCATTCTACGAATAATTCGGATATCAGCATCTGTGTCAACAAATAGCTTAATATCCATTAAATCGCGCAATCTTTCATCCTCCAGAACAAGAATTCCCTCTAAAATGATTACATCCTTTGGTTCAACATGAATAACATCAGAAGACCTTGTATGAAATTTATAGTCATAAACTGGTTTACTTATACCTTGGTATTCAAGAAGATTTTTAATATGTTCTATGAGTAAATCATTATCAAAGGCTAAAGGATGGTCATAATTTGTATTTAATCTTTCTTCAAATGGCATGTGACTTTGATCTTTATAATAAGAATCCTGTTCAATCATCATGATTGAATGGCCCCTAAAATGCTCATAAATGGCTTTTGACACACTTGTTTTACCAGATCCTGAGCCTCCAGCAATGCCAATGACAATTGGCTTTTTGCTCATCTTACTTCCCCTTTCGCATCATGTTGTTCGGATATACAGGCTTGTTCACTTTAAACGAAACAACCTGCAATGGGTGTTTTGCAGCCTCTATCTCGTTTCCGTCCTCATCCCAAATGGTTTCAACTGTTTGTGTAAAGTTTTCAATTTCTGGGCCGAAAAATTCTATCTGGTCTCCCTTTTTAAAGTAATTACGCTGCTGCAATGTTACAATTCCGCACTTCTTATCATAGTCTAACACTAGACCAGCAAAATCATAAGTTGTTTTTTTGCTATGTGTGCCATACATTTGTTCATTAACACCAGGAACCCCTTCAAAAAAGGCAGGAGCAGTCTCACGATTTGCACATTTATCTAGTTCCTTAAGCCACTCTTCCTTTATAACAAAATTGTCTGGATCAGCACTATATGCATCTATTACTTGACGATACACACTTACAACTGTTGCAATATAATGAATTGATTTCATTCGACCTTCAATTTTTAAACTGTCAATTCCCATTTCAATCATGCGGGGAATCGATTCAATGAGTTTTAAATCTTTTGGACTCATTGCAAATGGTGAATCTTTTTCGCCAAAAAGAGCCACTTCGTTTTCATCTTCATCCAGTTTAAACAAATTATAATCCCATCTACACGATTGACAGCAGCCACCACGGTTGGAATCTCGAGCTGTCATATGATTACTTAGAGTACAGCGTCCAGAATAGGCGATACACATTGCACCATGTACAAATGTTTCAATTTCGATATCGACTTTTTCCTTCATCTCCTGAATTTCTTCAGCACTTGTTTCACGGGCTAGGACAACACGCTCTAATCCTTCTTCTTTCCAAAATTGTACAGCCTTCCAGTTAGAAAGAGATTGTTGTGTGCTTAAGTGAACTTCCATTTTCGGGGCTACCCGTTTACATGTTTCAATAATAAGTGGATCTGCTACGATGATACCCGCTACTCCAGCTTTTTCAAGACCCTGTAAGTATTCATCTATACCATCGATGTTTTCATTATGTGCATAGATGTTTGTAGTAACATAAATTTTGGCACCATATTGATTCGCAAATTCTACACCCTCTGCGATTTCCTCAAGTGTAAAATTATCAGCATTTGATCTAAGTCCATATTCTTGGCCACCGATAAATACTGCGTCCGCCCCATAGTGAACAGCAATTTTTAATTTTTCAAGGTTACCTGCAGGTGCAAGCAATTCTGGTTTTTTAACGATTACACGCTTGCCATCTACTATTTTTGAAATAGGTTCTCTCCCAACTGCTGTTGACATGCATATTCCTCCTTCACTTTTGTGGATCAATAGACCGTTTCTTTAAAATAGAAGCCTGTGTCAAGTGGGCGATTAATTGGTTGAAGTTCTTCCAGTTGTTCTAATAGTTCATCCTTGATATCTTCATATTCATCACGATTTTCAACACATAAGTCAATTGCTTTTCGATAAATTTTCGTCGTCTCAAGGAGATAGTTTGATGATTTTAAAATCCCCTCAATTTTAAAGCTATCAACACCTGCATCTATCATTTCTTCCAATTCATCGATAATACAAACGTCATTCGGGCTCATGATATGAGTACCATTTTCGTCTTCAAAAATTGGGTACTTATTGCCACGCTCTTTATCAAATAAAAACATATCTTTTTCTTTTTTACGATTTTCAATTTCCATGACATTACCTTGGTATTCAAAATAGTTACCTACCAAAGAACGCTTTGATTGGAACATACACATCATTCCATGTACTTGAACTTCAATTTCAACATCCGCGTTTTCTTTGATCTCAACGATTGCATCCATATTAAGTTCACGAGCAAGGACAGCACGCTTTGCACCTTTTCTGCCCCAATAATTACATGTATACCAGTTTGTTGCAGTCGTCTCGGTATTCCAGTGAAGTTTCATCTCTGGAGCAACCTCACGAACCGACATTAGTACGGCCGGGTCTCCAAAAACAATTGCATCAACATTGCTATCTCGTAAATAAGCTACATAGTCCCCTAACTCAGGAACCTTTTCATTATGGAATAGCGCGTTCATCGCTACATAAATTTTTGCATCATGAGCATGAGCAATTTTAACCGCTTTTGCAATGTCTTCACGATTAAATTCACCAGCAAGACGCAAACCGTATCTCTGTTCACCAATAATAAAAGCTGTTGCACCAGCATTAATCAATGGTTCAATATCTTCTACACATGTAGGCGTGACCAGAAGTTCTGGTTTTTTCATTCCTTAACACCTCTTTTTTTACTTAATGCAACTCCATCCCCAACAGGTAAGATGGTCGTTTGATAATCAGGGTGCTTGATGAGCCACTCGTTATATGATTTAATTTTTGTTACTAAATTTCGGATTCTTTTACTTTCAATTTGTTCCTCTGCCACAAGCCCTTTAAATAGTACATTATCAGTCACAATTAAGCCATCCTTTGAAAGGCATTTTTCATAGATGTCAAAAAAATGTCGATATTGGCCTTTAGCTGCATCAATAAAAATGCAGTCAAATTCTCCGTGATTCTTTACTTCATCAAAAACCTCAAGAGCATCTCCAAAAATCACATGTATTTGGGAGCTAGTCCCAGTTCGTTCAATATTTTCAAGAGCTTTTTCGTATCGTTCCTGATCTCTCTCAATTGTTACGATTTTTGTACCTGGGAGAGCTTGAGCCATCCGAATTGCGGAATAGCCAATTGCAGTTCCGATTTCAAGAATCTGCTTTGGACGAGAAATACGCAAAATTTGAAGCATTGTTTCAATTCCGACAAGCTCCATAATTGGTACGTTATTTTCATGAGCATAATGTTCAATTTCTTCTATGACTTCATCTCTTTTTGGGAGTAGAGCTTCTAAATAATTGGTTATTTTACTTGATAACAAGAAAAAAACCTCCATTTCAGTATGGTGGTATTCGTTGAAATTGCCGTCATTTGTTTTTGTATGATAATAATTTCACCTTTTAACTTGAATTATTTTACCATAAAACAATAGGGAACGCCATATTGGGTTCCCTCAGAAGATTTCATATTATTGATTCGTTATATACTGTGCCTTTTTTGCATTATGTTCATCCAATGTCTTTGAATAATACACTTCCCCTGTTGGAGCAGCTAAGAAGTATAGAAAATCTGTTTCAGCAGGGTTAAGTGCCGCTGATAAGGAAGATTCCCCGGCATTCGCAATTGGTCCTGGAGTTAAGCCTTTCACCTTATATGTATTATATGGTGAATCCTCATCAAGATGATCATAAAGGACGCGTTTCTTATGTTCACCAATTGCATAGAGTACAGTAGGGTCTGTTTGAAGCGGCATTCCCACATCCAAACGATTATAAAACACGCTAGAAATTTTCTCACGGTCTGTTTGCGCTGTTGCTTCTTCCTCTATTAACGAAGCCATTGTTAATAGTTTATGAGTTGAATCGATATATTTATTTCCTTCAAGAAGTCCTGTATATTGTGTTAGGATCTTATCTGTCTGCTCTAGCATGGTTTCAACAAGTACTTCTATAGACGGTTTTTTCTCGTAAAATGGATACGTTGCAGGGAATAAATACCCCTCAAGTGGATGTTTAATATCTTTGTCTAAAATTTCTTCGGTTAAAATGTTTGGATATCTACTGATTAAATCTCTCACATATGTAGAATCGTCTACTTTGTTCATGATTTCTTCTTTTGTATATCCTGTTTGTTCCGCAATAATCGTTGCAATTTCCTCAAGTTGTTTTCCTTCAGGAATCACTAGTTTAAAAGCAGGTTCTCCCATTAGAATTCCAGATTTCAAACTTTTAATAATTTCATCAAAGTTCATTGATTGGTTAAATGAATATTCCCCAGCCTGAAAACCAGATTCATTTTTAAATTTCGTATAATAACGAAAAACCTTTGCATTCTTTACGATATTGTTGTCTTCAAGAATTCGTGCAATTGCTGATGGTGATGAACCAATTGGTATCGTTACTTCGATTGGTTCCTTATTGGTAGGGTCTACTGGCTCAAGCGCTGATTTTATATATAAATAGCCTCCGCCAATTAATCCAGATAAAACTAATAGAATAACACTAAATACGATAAAAACAATTTTACGGATCACTTTGGCTTCACTATGCCGTTCTTGTAGATTCTTTTTATATAAATCCTTTTTCGATTCGTTTTCTGACATATATCGAAAATCCTCCCCTCACTCGAATTATTATACTACATTTTTTTATCTAATTCGTCAATTTTAGGAAGAATTCACTAGAATTTTGTATTTTTTTCTAAAAACTCTGTTTTTTAGGAGTAGTATTCGGGTCTTTTAGAGGATTTTTGGGCAAAAAAAGAAAAAACAGCACAAAGGCTGTTTTTATTCTTCTCCTTCTTCATCAAGGAATGTGTTTAACATTTCTTCGACAAGGTCCCATTCTTCTTCTGTTTCAATCGGTTGAAGTTCTCCATCTTCTCCGTCCTCAGAAGGGCTAAAGCTTGAAGCATGGATTTCAATATCTTCTTCATCCTCGTTATCATCACTTACTGGATAGTAAAGGACATACGATTTTCCAAACTCTTCTGATTCAAATGTAAATAAAACTTCACAAAGAATCTCATTTCCTTGTTCATCAACTACAGTAATTTGCTTTTCACCATGTTCCATATAAATCCACCTCTTTAATTTTTACTATCTAGGTACCCCTGAAGAATCATGACTGCAGCCATTTTGTCGATTACTTGCTTTCGCTTTTTTCGACTTACATCTGCAGATAATAAGACTCGTTCTGCTGCCACAGTTGAGAGACGCTCGTCCCATAATACAATAGGCAACTCGAATTTTTCCTGTACCAAATCTGCATAATGCTGACTAGCCTCGCCACGCGGTCCAATAGTCCCATTCATATTTTTAGGTAATCCAATTACAACAGATTCTACCTCATATTCTTTGATAATCTCACCTAGTCGCTCCAAACCAAACTGCTGTCGTTCCTCGTTTATCTTAATGGTTTCTATGCCTTGAGCAGTCCAGCCCATTTCATCACTGACGGCAACACCGACTGTTTTGGAGCCGACATCTAAGCCGAGAATCCTCATTCGTTTTACCCCTCACGATGGATCTTTAAATAAGATTTTACTAACTCCTCGATTATTTCATCTCGTTCAAGCTTTCGGATAATATTTCTTGCATCATTGTGACGCGGAATGTAAGCTGGGTCTCCGGATAATAAGTACCCAACAATTTGATTGATTGGATTATATCCTTTTTCTTGAAGAGCATCATAGACATTGAATAGTACTTCATTTACATTTGTTTCAACTGGTTCCTCAGGAAAGTTGAATTTCATTGTTTTATCAAATGAGCTCAAGTTTTGCACCTCACTCTCAGGTTCTGGTGTTTGAATCCGTGCATGTAAATCTTACCATTCATTGTACACTAATCACAACTAAATAGAAACAAGAAGTGACAATTTGTATCATCCTTTTTAACCAGGATGATACAAAATGATTGTTTTTAGATGTTATTTACCCATTCTTCTACAAATTGCAATGCAGATTCTAGCTGATCTGGGTTTTTACCACCCGCTTGTGCCATGTCTGGTCGGCCACCACCACCGCCACCACAGCGAGTAGCAACTTCCTTGATTAATTTGCCAGCATGGAAGCCTTTTTCAATCAAATCCTTTGTTACTCCAGCTGTTATGTTTACCTTATCTTCGTTCACAGAGCCTAATACAATTACTGCTGAACCTAGCTTTTGCTTTAAGTCATCAACCATTCCACGAAGATTATTCATATCTTGGGCATTTACTTTGCTATATAAAACAGTTACACCATTAATTTCTTTTGCTTTATCAACTAAACTACCTGCCTCAATATTCCCAAGCTTCGCTGAAAGTGATTCATTTTCACGATGTAAATTGCGAACTTCATGCTGTAAGGCTTCAATACGAGTTGATACTTCAGCTGGCTTTGTTTTTAAAAGATTTGCAGCTTCTTGAAGCATTTTAACTTGGTCATTGATTACATGGTATGCTGCTTTACCAGTTACAGCTTCAATACGACGTGTACCTGCCCCAATACCTGACTCAGAAACAATCTTGAATAATCCGATTGTTGAAGTATTCGGTACATGGCATCCACCACAAAGCTCTAAACTATAATCACCTACTTGAACAACCCGAACAATATTACCGTACTTTTCACCGAATAAGGCCATTGCACCCATCGCCTTTGCTTCACTTAGAGATTTATAATCAATTTGAACAGGAATACTACCCCAAATTTTTTCATTCACAATAGATTCAATTTGTTCAAGTTCTTCTGGTTTAATTTGACCAAAATGTGAGAAGTCAAAACGTAAACGATTCGAAGTTACAAGTGAACCTGCTTGGTTAACATGGACCCCTAGCACATCTTTTAATGCCTGATGTAATAGGTGTGTTGCCGTGTGGTTTTTAATAACCCCTCCACGATTTTCTTGATCAACTTTTGCAAACAGTTGGTCGCCTTTCGATAAATTACCCTTTTCAACAAGAACTCGGTGAAGATTTTGTCCATTTGGTGCTTTTTGTACATCTTTCACTACAAGCCTTGTATTTTCATTCTCGATAGTACCTTCATCAGCGATTTGTCCACCGCTCTCCGCATAAAAAGGTGTTTTATCTAAAATGAGCTGGATCTCTTCACCTTCGTTTGCCTTCTCAACGATTTCCCCGTCTTTAACCATAACAAGAACGGTTGATTTTGCTTCAAGTTCATCATATCCAACAAAAGTACTGTCTACTTTTATCTCGCCAAGAACTCCACTTTGAACTTGCATAGAATCCACATCTTGACGAGCAGATCTAGCTCTTTCACGTTGATTTTCCATTTCTCGTTCAAAACCATCGTGATCTACCTTCATGCCTTCTTCTTCAGCATATTCTTCTGTTAGTTCTACCGGAAAACCATACGTATCATATAAGCGGAAGACATCCTCGCCAGAAATAGTGTTATTTCCCTTTTCTTTTTCCTTCTGAATCACATTTGATAGAATCGCAAGTCCATCATGTAGTGTTTCATGGAAACGCTCCTCTTCTGTCTTCACTACTTTTTGAATAAATTCAGTCTTTTCTTTTACTTCCGGATAAAAATCAACCATGATCTCGCCAACAACCGGAACTAGTTCATACATGAATGGACGATTAATTGAAATCTTTTTGGCATAACGTACAGCACGTCTTAATAATCTTCGGATGACATAGCCTCTTCCTTCATTTGATGGAAGTGCTCCGTCTCCTACTGCAAATGTAACCGTACGAATGTGGTCGGCAATAACCTTAAATGCTTCATCCTTTTCATTTGCTTGTCCATATTTTTCACCAGAGATTGCTTCAGTTGCCTCGATAATCGGCATAAAGAGGTCAGTGTCAAAGTTTGTAGGCACATTTTGAATGACTGAGCACATTCTTTCAAGACCCATTCCTGTATCAATATTCTTTTTTGGAAGTGGCGTATATGTGCCATCTGGATTATGGTTAAATTGTGAGAACACAAGGTTCCAAATTTCTAGATAACGTTCATTTTCCCCACCTGGGTATAACTCTGGATCTTTCGGATCATTTCCGAACTCTTCCCCACGGTCAAAGAAAATTTCTGTGTTTGGACCACTCGGACCTTCCCCAATATCCCAGAAGTTACCCTCTAAGCGGACAATACGCTCCTCCGGAATCCCGATTTTTTTGTGCCAAAGCTCAAAAGCCTCTTCGTCTTCCGGATGAATCGTTACAGAGAGCTTTTCTTGGTCGAAACCAATCCAATCCTTGCTTGTTAAGAACTCCCAAGCCCATTCAATTGCTTCTTCTTTAAAATAATCACCAATGGAGAAATTCCCTAGCATTTCAAAGAAGGTATGGTGGCGTGCTGTTTTACCGACATTCTCAATATCGTTTGTCCGAATCGACTTTTGTGCATTACATATTCTTGGATTCTGTGGAATGACACGTCCATCAAAGTATTTTTTTAATGTTGCAACACCACTATTAATCCAAAGTAAAGATGGATCTTCATGTGGAACCAGGGAAGCACTTGGTTCAATTGAATGCCCCTTTGATTTGAAAAAATCTAAAAACATTTGTCGTACTTGAGCCGATGTTAACTGTTTCATTTCATAACCTCCACTTTCATTTTAGACATAAAAAAATACTCTAATCCCCTAAAAAACAGGGACGAGAGTATGCTCGCGGTACCACCCTGATTATGGACATACTGTTACAGCAAAACTAGGCTTGTAAAACAAGCAAGATTTAGCTGAACAAAAAAATATCGTCCATCACCTTCGTATATTGATAACGGTATTCACCGGTAGGTTTTCCTACACTCAGGAGTAGCGTTCTGTTACCCTTCATCGCAGAATTTCTCTCAGCCTTGGAAATCCCTCTCTGGTTTGATGGTACTGTAACATACTGATTCCTTCATAGTTTTCTTTCGTAGTGATGTAATTGTCACTTTATGTATTATCTAGTTTCTTGTCAATTATATTCAAGTCAAAAATGTTTGTCAATGTTGATGATAATGTGTTAGTGTTCTTTCCGAGTCACTGTAAAATGTTGTTTTGCGTGAACGAAAAATACCTTCAAGATTGCAACAATCGGTACAGCAGTAATGAGGCCGACAACTCCACCAATCTCTCCACCTAATAATAGTGCCGCAATAATCACAATTGGGTGTAATCGGAGGCTTTTACCAACAATTAAGGGTGATAGCAGGTTTCCTTCAATAAACTGAAGTCCAAAGACAACTACCACTACAATAATCAGCATTTTTATTGAAATTGTAGCCGCAATAATCGCTGCAGGAATAGCACCAATAATAGGACCAAAGTACGGGATGATATTGGTGACCCCAACAATACTTCCAAAAAGGAGTGGATATTTCATGCCAGATATCCAAAACGCTACTGAAGCTGTTGTTCCGACAAGAAGACAAACAATCAACTGTCCTCTAATATAATTTCCTAATGATTCATCAACATCTCGGAAGAAAAGCTGACCTGATTTTCTGAGACTCCGCGGTGTAATATACCACAATGCCTTTATCATCTGGTCGTAATCCTTTAACATATAAAAAACGATGAACGGAATAATCGCGATTATAAAAATCGAATTGAGCAACCCCTTTAAAAACTCGATTGTCCTTGACAGTAAATAGTCCACATAGTTTTCGACCGAATAAAGTATTTCATCAAGCTGACCGTGAATAAAAGCAGGAAGTTGTGAACTTCCTGCTTCAATTTCTTTTAGCCAAACCCTATAGGTTTTACTAAATTCCGGGAAGCTTTCGGCAAGGTCCTTAAGCTGTGCAAGAATCACCGGTATTCCTTTGTATATACCAAATCCAATTCCTCCGAAAAAAAGCAAGTAAATGAGTAAAATCGCTAACGACCTTGGCATTCCACGATGACTTATTTTTTCAATGATGGGATGCAGTAAGTATGTAATAAAAACAGAAATAATAAAAGGAGCTAAAAATGTTTTAACGATAGACAAAATTGGGAGCCAGATTGGAGCTAATTTTAAAAAGATAAAGATCGTTAAAAAAGATAGTAATACTAACGATAATCTAAAGATCCATTTGACTCTATTTTCGTTCATTTGTTTTCACTCCCTTGCTAGTAGTTTTTGGAATTCATGTGGTTTTATACAGAATGTGAGAGTGACAGAAAATATTGTAAAAAGACAGATCGTTTTGTAAAATACTGATGAAAGGAAGTGGTAGTTTGGTCATTAAACCACGTGGCGAAAATGTTGAATTAAAGTTATTACGATTATTACGAGTTCGCAAGAGGTTAGAGGAAAAAGACGAGAACAACTACATATACCTCGAAAAAGGCAAGTTCAGCGAAAAACTTTTTGATCAGTATCTATTAGGCCTCACAAATGAATTCCTCATTTTAAACAACCTTCTTCTTGAGGTAAACAACACCCTATTTCAGATTGACTCCTTACTAATTACTCAAAAGAAAATCTTTATCTTTGAAGTAAAAAAACACGAAGTCGATTTTTATATTGTAAAAGACCGCTGGTATATGCTCTCCGGAAAAGAAATCAAAAATCCACTCATTCAAGTTATACGTAGTGAATCATTGTTTAGACAACTTCTTCAAGAATTGAGATTTAGTGTTATGTTGGATCTAAAATTGTTTTTATCAACCCAGAATTTTTTCTCTATGAGGCTCCGACTAAAGGTCCATTTGTATTTCATCCGTCAACTTGGCAGACTTTTAAAAAATTTAGATTCGTATGATGCTCCAAGGGTGTCTGGGGGTCATATGAGATTAGCCGACAAATTGGTATCCTTACATATTACGGATAATCCTTATTCGCGGTTGCCTGTGTACACATATGAGGAATTGGAGAAGGGGATTATTTGTCAGCGTGGGTGTTTTCATCTTGAAGATACAAATAGACATACCTTGGTTTGTAACAAATGTGGCTTTATTGAGGACAAAGAAGCAGCAATATTAAGGAGTATTGAAGAATTTAGGTTTCTGTTTCCTGAAAAACGTATAACAGTGGATGTTATTTATAATTGGTGTCAGGTTATTAGATCTAAAAGGTTGATACGAGAGATTTCATCTAAAAATTTTGAGTTAGTTTTGTTTGGAAGGGGTTCTTATTATGTAGATAAGAAGAGGTAAAATTTGATTTAGATGAGGCTATCTGGATTTGTACTAGTAGGCTCAATTCAAAATATTTCTAGTTGTGTGTGCATTTTTTATTTACCGGTCCAGTATTTCCAGATTTTATGAAATTGCGTGTCTCTTGCTTGCCTTTGCTGGTCCGGCATTTCCTAATTTCAACCAATAGTATACCTCTTTCTTTCTTTAACTGGTCCACTATCCTCTATTTTATCCAATTACGTTCCTCTTTCTGGTCCACCACTATCCAGGCGCGTGCCTCTTTCTCCCACCCAAACGAACAAAAACCCCACATCTGTGGGGTTTTTGTTTTTCTATACATATTAAAACATTTTCGTAATGCGTTTACGCATTTTTTTCATATTGCGCGCAGACATAATATCCGTTCTTTGCATAATTCCGTATGCCGCAGCACCTAGACCCATAGTGATAAGAGAAGTCATTGCTTTATTCATAACCTCTTCACCCCTTGTTTAGGATTACATACTGATCCTTCTGTCGTCTTCAGCAAACAGATCATCCAACGAACTGAGTGTGCCATCTTCCTCTACCTGATGTGTAAATATTTGTCCTTTATTTACAGAGAGTTCGATAAAACATCCCCAGCAGTAATATTGGTTTACACCAATTTTACCAATATCTTTACTTTTACAATTTGGGCACTTCACAGGGTACACCTCACATCATGGAATTCCTAATCAAATGTGCCTTGCGTAATGACGCCCGATTTTTTTAAGCCCACTCGAGGTGGGTCACAAAGATATTGTCACAAAGAACGTGGCATTCTTAGTCTTTGATCCTATGCTTGAAAAATCTTGGCATCCGCTGGAGGCTTTAACTTGATTTAGCCGAAGTTTTGGCTGCATTAAGTTATTGATACGACGATGACATCTTCACCAATTTTTATAGGTTGGGTTGTTTTGACAACCTTTTTCCCTTCTGTTATATCAGCAAAAAAGCCATCCGTTACTTCATACCCTATAATCGTGCCCACTTCTTCTGAAAAATATACATCTTCAAGTAAGCCTAATTTTTGCCCTTCTGAGGACAATAAAGGCTTTCGGAATAATCCATGATGAGTGTGTAAAAAATAAGTGGGTGTATCGGACTCGTTGTCCATCCGCTCTAACAGCGTTTTGTCTGTAACCATAACACCATCATCTCCAATTGAGGAGATGCTTTGGATGGGGACTACTCGGTCTCGTTCAAATAGCCCTTTTCCCTTCATAATCAAAGCATTCACTTTGCCATCTGATGTGATACAAAGATCAGAAACCCTACCAAGCACCTCGGCAGAAGTTTCATCATAGACCGGTAAATCCTTGAGTAGTGAGAATGTCCGCAAAGATTATCGCCACCTTTCCGAACATTACTTATCATTTACGTTCAGGTACCATCCCATACTGCACAAGAGTTTCCAAAAAAAGAGCTGGTTTCCCAGCTCCAGCTCTTATTCACTTTCCATGAAATCATAAGGAGTGATTCCCTCCATTCCGATATTCGGATCGGTTTGGAAAATGATATCGTAATAGGTTTTCGCTTCTTCCGGAACAGTTACATTCCCGTCCTCCATAATACCAAATGAAGCTTTCAACTTTTCACATAATGATGTTTGGCGATTTGTATCATTTCCACGTTGTACACCTTGCCTTAAAGCGTCCTCTTCTCCACAAAGAATCAAAAAGTTTTTAGCTCTTGTTATAGCCGTGTATATGAGGTTACGGCGTAGCATGCGATAATAGCCTTTAACAATTGGTAAAATCACGATGGGAAATTCACTCCCCTGTGATTTGTGGATGGAACAGCAGTATGCATGTGTAATCTGGTTTAGGTCTTGTTTTGTATAGGTGACTTCATTACCTTCAAAATTGACAACGACCATATCCTGTTTTTCTGTATTTTCCTTTGCATAAAAAATGGACTCAATTTCTCCGATATCACCATTAAACACATTGTTTTCTGGCTGATTCACTAATTGGAGTACCTTATCGCCCCTGCGGTAAATGATATCCCCATATTTTAATTCTCGTTTACCATGTACAGGAGGATTAAAAAGTTCTTGGAGCATGACGTTTAAACTGTCTATGCCAGCAGGCCCACGATACATTGGTGCTAAAACCTGAATGTCCTTTACGGAGAATCCCTTTCTTTTTGCATTATCTGAAACTTGCCTAACCACTTCAAGCACCTGATTTTGGTAACATTTTAAGAAAGAACGATCCTTTTTCGGTGAAGAGATATCTGGTGGCAGTACACCCTTTTTAATATCATGAGCCAATTCAATAATAGAAGAACCCTCAGATTGCCGATAAATATCAGTTAAACGGACAGTCGGTAAAACTTCTGATGCCAATAAATCTTTTAAAACTTGACCCGGTCCAACTGAAGGCAATTGGTCTTCATCTCCTACAAGAACAACTTGAATATGTTCAGGGAGTGATTTGAAAAGCTGGTTGGCTAACCAAATATCAACCATTGAAACCTCGTCAACAATCAACAACTTTCCACTTATCGGGTTGTCCTCATCATGACTGAAGCCTTCTACACCGTTCCACCCTAATAGTCGATGAATGGTAACTGCTGGTAGCCCTGTAGATTCGCTCATCCGTTTTGCCGCACGACCAGTTGGTGCAACTAATAAGATAGGAAATGGATTTTCAGAGTTATAATCCTTAGGATCCAACGAACAGCCGTGCAACTCTCCGTATAATTCCACAATTCCTTTGATAACGGTGGTTTTTCCAGTTCCTGGTCCGCCAGTTAAGAGAAGCATTGGAGACATTAGTGCCTTTTGAATCGCATCTTTTTGAGAAGGTGCATATTGGACTTTAATTCTTTCCTCCAGTGCACCAAGTGCTAGCAGAAACTCAGACTCGGGAAAAATATCCTCGTATTCGGTTTGTTCCATAACTCGTTTAATATTAGTGATTAGTCCTTTTTCAGAAAAATAAAGGGAAGGGAGGTAGACCTTATCATCTTCAATAATGAGTTTGCTCTCTTCTGTTAAATTAATCATTTCCTGTGAAATATCGGTTGCAATAATTTGTTCTCGACTGTTTTGTTCCAATAAATTTTGGACGCGGATGATTAACTCTTCTACCGCAAGATAAACATGACCATCTTGTAATGAGTCTTGTTCAAGTATGTATAAACACCCTGCTTTAATCCGATCAGGATGGTTTCCGGAAATGCCCAGTTGGCGTCCCAATTCATCTGCTCTTCCAAAACCAACTCCTTCTATATCCTCCACTAATTTATATGGACGATGTTGAAGAATTTCAAGGGTCTGTTCTTTATATACTTGATAAATCTTCATCGATAGTTGAGGACCAAAGCCATATTGGGAAAGACCAATCATGATTTGTTCAAGCCCTTGGTGATGTTGAAGAGTTTCATAAATCTCTTTGGCTTTGTCTGTTGAAAGTTTATCAACCTTCTCCAAAATAGATGGGTTAGCCATAATTTTAGAGATGGCCCCTTCTCCAAGTGTTTCTACAATTTTTTCTGCTGTCTTAGTTCCGATTCCTTTAAATAGATCACTTGAAAGGTATTGGACGATTCCTTGCTTTGTATGTGGGATTTCTTTTTGGAATTGTTCAACATGGAACTGGATACCAAATCGTGGGTGCTCTTTTAAGCGACCAAAAAAGATATAGGTTTCATTTTCATGCATGCGAGGGAAATACCCGGTTACAACTGCTTCTTTTTCACTATACTCTTCATTTGTTTCCTGAAGTCTAATGCGAACAACAGAATATAAATTTTGTTCATTATGAAATATCGTCACTAAATGAGTGCCCTTCATAAATTTTCGTTGTTCACTAAATAAATCTAAAGATTCCTGCTGTTCCATAAGTATCCCCTCCCCTCATTTATTCACTTAAAGCGTCACTAACAATCTTTTTACCATTTGCCGCAAGGACATGTTCTGGTTGAATCTTTAACGCTTTTTCAAACATTTCGAGTGCTTTTTTATTATCGTTTTTAAAACCAGCATAGGCTACACCCAAATTGTAAAAAGCATCCGAATGCGCAGGTTCCAATTCAATTACACGAAGGAATGTGTTTATCGCTTCATCAATAACAGATTCACCTGCTAAGCAGAGACCGTACTGAAATAATGCATCAACATCATTTTCATTTAACTCAACCGCACGCTTCATATAAGGCATTGCCAACTTTGTCTGACCAAGTTGAATCAAAGTCATTCCTAGCATAAAATATGTATCGCTATTGTCTACACCTGCTTTTATGGCTTTTTCAAACATATCTTTTGCTTTCATGAAATCTTCTTGATTGTACAAAAGACTACCTATTCCGTAATAAGCCGTTCCCAGTTCCTTGTCCATTTCTAGTGCTTTATTAAAAAAAGCAATTGCTCGTTCAGGATCTCCTACTGCTGATAATAAATTCCCGAAATTCACATAATAAATAGGCTCTTTAGGGTTTTCTTCGATGGCTTGTGAAAAACATTTTGCAGCTTCTTCGTAATTTCCCTCTTGCATATATTCAATACCTTGTTTATTTAAATCCAATGTTATTCAACTCCAATTAACTTTTGTGCAGTTCATATTATAACATAGGAAAACCCCAACCCTAAAGCTAGAGTTGAGGTTTCTTCAGCCAACATACGTTAAGCGTTCGCCATTTTTAAAGACTTTATCAATTGTCGCTCCACCAAGACATTCATCCCCATTGTAAAACACAACAGCTTGTCCAGGTGTTACCGCGCGGATAGGCTCATCGAAAATCACTTTTACTGTATTTTCGTCAACCTTTTGAACAGTAACAGCATTGTCCTGTTGACGGTATCGGAATTTAGCCGTACATTTCACATCTTTTTCTGGTCTGTTATCTGACACCCAGCTTACATTCGTAGCTAAGATGGAATCAGAATAGAGGTATTCATTGTGAAAACCTTGGTCAACATAGAGAATATTTTTCTCTAGGTCTTTACCGATTGCAAACCATGGTTCACCACTTCCACCAATGCCTAGGCCGTGACGTTGACCAATTGTATAATACATTAAACCATCATGCTTACCCTTTACTTCACCTGATAAGGTCATCATTTCACCTGGTTGAGCAGGTAAATAATTGCCTAAGAACTCTTTAAAATTACGTTCACCGATAAAGCAAATACCGGTACTATCCTTTTTTGTGGCAGTCGCAAGGTTCGCATTTTTTGCAAGCTCACGCACCTTTGGTTTTTCAATATTACCGATTGGAAACATTACTTTTGAAAGTTGATCCTGAGTAAGTTGATTTAGAAAATAGGTTTGATCCTTATTTTCATCAACACCGCGAAGCATTTTGTATTCACCGTCTCTATTTTCAACTTGAGCATAGTGGCCAGTTGCTAAGTAATCCGCACCAAGCGTTAAAGCATGCTCTAAAAAGGCTTTAAATTTGATTTCTTTATTACACATTACATCAGGATTTGGCGTTCTGCCTGCTTTATATTCATCCAAAAAATAGGTAAACACTTTATCCCAATATTGCTTTTCAAAATTGACTGCATAATAAGGAATACCGATTTGGTTGCAGACGCGAATCACATCTTCATAATCCTCCGTTGCTGTACAAACACCATTCTCATCGGTATCATCCCAGTTTTTCATAAATATCCCGATGACGTCATAGCCCTGTTCTTTTAATAAAAGTGCCGCTACAGAGGAGTCAACTCCTCCAGACATTCCGACCACAACACGGGTATCTTTTGGATCCTTCATAATTCCACCTCCTATTTCGTTAATCGTGTGACGATTTTTGCTGTTTCTAATGCTGCCGTTTTAATTTCATCCATTGTATTTCCAAGACCGAAACTAAAACGGATGGACGAAGTAATTCGGTCTGAATCTTTTCCAAACATAGCAACTAGTACATGTGAAGGGTCAATCGACCCAGCAGTACATGCAGACCCGCTTGAAGCGGCAATCCCTGATAAGTCAAGGTTCACTAACATTGACTCGACATTTGTTCCAGGAAAATAAATATTTAATACATGTGGAAGGGATTTGGATAGATCACCATTTACTTCAAATGAAATATCCTGCTCTTTTAAGATTGAAATAAATTTCTTCTTAAAGTCCACGTATAATGCCGCTTTTTCGTTCATAGTTTGTTTTGCTAATGTTGCTGCTGTTTGTAAACCAACAATCCCAGCAACATTCTCCGTACCAGCACGTCGTTTCTTTTCTTGTTCGCCACCAAATAAAAGTGGAGCTACCTTTTTACCTTCTCTCATAAATAAAAATCCGGTTCCCTTAGGACCATTGATTTTATGAGCAGAAACAGAAAGTAAATCAAGATTGTACTGATTCACATCTATATCAACCAGTCCGTATGCCTGAACAGCATCAGTATGGAATACAGCCTGATGCTTTTGAAGGAGTTCTCCAATTTCCTTGATTGGTTGCAAAGCCCCTACTTCATTATTGCCAAACATGATTGTAACAAGAATGGTTTCCGGTGTTAATGCCGCTTCAACATCCTTTACAGAAATAAGTCCAGCTTCATTAACTGGTAAATACGTAACTGTATAGCCTTGCTTTTCAAGTTGTTCACATGTATGAAGAACAGCGTGATGTTCAATAGCAGACGTAATAATATGTTTGCCTTTTTCCTGCATAGCTAAGGCTGTTCCCATTATTGCTAAATTATCTGCTTCTGTACCGCCGCTTGTAAAAACGATCTCATTTGGTTTCGCATGAATACTAGTAGCAATCGTTTGTCTTGCCTCATCAACGGCATGGCGGCTTTTACGGCCAAAGTAATGAATGCTTGACGGATTACCAAAGATTTCTGTCATGTATGGAAGCATACTTTCTACAATATCAGGGTGCATGGGCGATGTAGCTGCATGGTCTAAATAAATATGTTGCATAATGCGCCCTCCTTTATTTTTTCAAATGCGCCTTAGCGTATTTACGCCCGATTTTTCTCGAGTACACTCGAGAAATTTCCTTGCAAAAATCGTGGCATCCGCCGGAGGCTTTAACCCTATTTCATCTAAAAATGCTACGATAAAATAAGGTTAATGACTTTAAGATTATTGCATATTTTGATTAGATATAAAACATATATGCATCGTTACCATCGCTATGGCTTGCGAGGTCTTCAAGTGTTGTACTATCTAGCACTTCTTTTACAGCATCTCGAATTCGTATCCATAATTCCCTTTTTGCAGGTTCTTCATCCTCTAAAACTTCTACCGGGCTAATAGGCCCCTCAAGGACAAGGATGACATCACCTGCCGTAATTTTTTCAGGCTCATCTCCAAGAATATATCCTCCATATGCACCACGAATACTTTTTACCAAGCCTGCATTGCGTAAGGGAGAAATTAATTGTTCAAGATAATGTTCGGAAAGCTCGTGTTTGGCAGCAATCGATTTTAATGAGATAGGGCCTTTGCCATGATTTTTTGCTAGTTCAATCATGATTGTTAGTCCATATCTTCCCTTTGTTGATATTTTCATTCTTTACACCCCTAATTAATTACTGAAATGATTTATCTCGATAACTGGTGTTTTCTCCAGTTTGCGTTTCAATCTAACATACATTCTTTCACATTGTGGCAATGCAAATCCTGCGATATAACCTATACCCACACAATATATTAATGTTCCAACGAAAACAGGCCCTCCTAACAACCAACCTATCGTTAGTACAATAATTTCCATTCCTGAACGAATATATTGCACTTTCCACTTAGAAAGTTCGGTTAGTGCTAACATCAGACTGTCTCGTGGACCGGCTCCCACTTTAGCCGAAATATAAATTCCCATTCCATAGCCGTTAATGATAAGTCCTACTAGCAGCATCATGATTTTTCCAATAAAACTTTCAGGAGTTACGAGGTACGGAACCATCATAAACATGTCAATAAAAATACCGACTGAAATCATATTTAAAAAAGCACCGATTTGAGGCAGTCGCTTTAATAATAGTGAGGAAAGGAACAAAACAAAAAAGCCGACAATAATCGACCAAGAGCCAATGGTAAGACCAATTTGTTTAAAAAGCCCAATATGCAAAACATCCCATGGTGAAGCCCCAAGGTCTGCTTTGATAATAATGACAATACCTAAGGACAAAAATAATAAACCTATAAAAAAAGTGAACCACTTCAACATGTGGTGGCTAAAGCTGGATTGTACCCGCATTTACTTCTCTCCGCCTCTCGTGTCTCTCACAGCTGTATAACACTCTCTATTTTATTGTTATATTTCTTTTAAACTCACGACATTATATCATAAATTGGAGTGCATTTGTATTTTATCAGTTGCAAACGTATGATAAAGTTGATGTAGTAACACCAGACCTTGGTTAAGGGGATGAATTTTTTGCTTTTTGAATCACTTATCGAAGCACCTTTGTCATATCGGATGCGCCCCACGCATATTGAAGAAATAATTGGGCAAAAGCACATTATCGGCAAGGATACGGCCCTTTATAAAATGATTACGAATGGACATGTTCCATCCATATTACTCTATGGGGAACCTGGAATAGGAAAAACTTCGATTGCAACAGCAATTGCTGGAACGGTAGATATGCCATTTATCTCCATCAATGCAACAACTGCAGGAAAAAAAGATATTGAGGATGCGGTATCGACCGCTAAAGCAGAAGGAAAATTAATCCTTTTTATAGATGAGGTACATCGCTTTAACAAAGCACAGCAGGATTACTTGCTTCCACATGTTGAACGTGGCCTAATTTCATTAATTGGGGCAACAACGGAGAATCCCTTCCATGATGTAAACCCCGCTATTCGAAGTAGATGTGGTCAAATTAAAGAGCTTCGACCATTAACAAAAGAAGATATTAAGGAATTAATTCTGCGTGCTTTAACCGATTCAGAACGTGGGCTTGGGTCTATGAAAATCTCAATTTCAGAAGAAGCAATCGACATCATTTCTTCATCCACAAAGGGGGATGCGCGTTCTGCGATGAATGTGTTAGAGGATGTCGTAATGGCTTCAAAAACAAGAGAAAATGAAGAAATTGAAATTGATATTGAGCTTGTAAAGGAATGTGTAGAAAATAAGGGATTTTCCCATGATAAAGACGGCGATCTGCACTATTCATTGCTATCCAGTCTTCAAAAGAGTATTCGAGGTAGTGATGTGAACGCAGCTTTACATTACTTAGCTAGACTGATTGAAGGCGGTGATTTAGTTTCAATCTGCAGACGTCTTACGGTCATTGCCTATGAAGATATATCAATCGCTGCTCCAGAGGTTGGCGTTCATACTGTAGCAGCATGCCAAGCTGTCGAACGCTTAGGACTACCCGAAGCACGTATTCCACTTGCAAATGTTGTGATTGAACAATGTTTATCACCAAAAACAAATAGTGCGTATCGTTCTCTTGATAAGGCAATTGAAGATATTCGTAAAGGAAATATCGGGGAGATTCCAGCTCATCTCAGAGATGCCCATTATAATGGAGCAAAAGAGCTTGGTCATGGAATCGGTTATAAATACCCACATGATTACCCGAATGGATGGGTAAAACAGCAATACTTACCAGACCTATTAAAAAACAGAAAATACTTCAAACCGAAACAAAATGGACAAGAGAAGTATTTTTCAAAAGTATACGATCGACTTGAGCAATTACAAAAAGAGGGGGAGAAATAGGATTACTATTTCTTCCCCCTTTTGTTTAGGCCGCCACGTCACGTTTCGTAAAGACGAACCATGTTAATGCATTAAATAGAACAAAATAGATAATCAACATGATAATTGAAAATGTCATTGTCATTCCTTCAACTAAAACATATCCAGTAAGATATTGAGATAAATCTGTATTTGCAAACAAGATGTATTTAGCCCAATCAAACTTCGAAGCAAGTATGGCAGTTGCGTTTACACCTGCAAACATTAAGAAAATCGCTAATCCAATGGCAAGGCCACTATTTCTAAAAATCGTTGAAATCATGAAAGCAAATGTTGACATCATGATTAAATTGATTGATTTCAACCCAAAAATCCCTAGAATATGTGAAACCATATGAACTTCATGCACTGCACCATCTCTATAAACGAGGTGTGGTGTGGAGCCACCTACTCCAAAGAATATACTTCCCACTAAGAATGAAACTACAAAAAGCAGAACTAAGGAAAATAACGCAAATAGAATGGTTGCTAGATATTTAGATAGGAGGATCTTCGCTCTTGATACTGGACGAATTAACAGTAATTTAATGGTTCCCCATGTGAACTCAGATGCAACACTACTTGCCCCTACAACGATTGTAAATAATGTGATTAATGAAACAATTTCCGCAGCAATAGTCATAAAATTCCACGTCGATCTAGTATCAACCGGAGCTATGTCATGTTCGAGTCGATACTCATTTATTGCCAATTCTCGTTCTGAAATATCCTTTACCATATCCGGCAAGTCTTCATTCTCCATATCTGCCTTATACATCTCATTTTGCTGCTGTATGTTTTGTTTCCAATTTTCATCAGCAGAATCTGAAGCTGTTGCGTTCATAACGATTCCCATAACTAGTGCCGCTCCGACCAGAATAACAAGCATTATCCATGTTGAAACGCGACGGTAAATTTTCATATTTTCATTCTGAATAAGTTTGAAGATATTACCCAATTCCACTACCTCCTGTTACTTCTAAGAATCGATCTTCTAGTGATTTCGATAGCTGCATGATTCCATACACCTGAATCTCATTTTTTACAAGACTAGCATTTATTTTTGGAATCATTTCCTGATCCGTTAAAATCTCGATTCCTTTATCCGTTTGTACCACTTCAAGTGCTGAGTATTCAGTTGATAGAATTGATAATGCTTTTTCTACATAATCTACTTGAAACTGAACCCGTATACTAGCTTCTTCATTCACAAATTCGGTAACTTTTTGTACACCCACTAATTTACCATTTTGAATGATTCCAATCCGGTCACACATCATTTCCATTTCAGAAAGTAAATGACTAGAGACGATTACAGCAAGACCTTCTTCTCTAGCAAGCTTCCTGACATAATCACGAACCTCGCGAATTCCTGCAGGGTCCAATCCATTGGTTGGTTCATCCAAAATCAAAATAGAAGGGTTATGTAATAACGCTTGTGCAACTCCTAAACGCTGACGCATCCCCAGTGAGTATGTTTTGACTTTATCATTAATTCTTTTTCCTAATCCCACTAGTTCAGTCACTTCAAGAATTCTTTCTTTCGTTACACCTTTTACCATCCGAGCATAGTGAAGTAGATTTTGATAGCCTGTTAAAAATTTATACATTTCTGGGTTTTCAACAATTCCCCCAATATGCTGAACAGCTTGTTCAAAGTTTTTTGCAATATTTGTTCCTTTAATAATAACTTCACCGTCTGTAATAGACATAAGTCCAACAAGCATCCGTATGGTAGTCGTTTTCCCCGCACCGTTTGGTCCTAAAAACCCGAATACTTCTCCTGGATACACATCAAAGGTAATTCCTTTAATAATATCTTTTTTACCGATAGTTTTTTTGACGTTTTTCAACTGTAAAACTGGTTGCACACTTTTTCCCCCTAACAGTTTGTGAGATTCGTGTTAACAGAATCTCCTTCACATCTTCCGGATAATGCGATGTTACTACTTACGTATTATAAAGAAAAAAGTTCCCATTTTTTTAGGTTATAAGAGAACTTAACAATTTCTTTACATTGGTAATGCAATCATAGTACGCAATATGTAGTATTTTTGCTTTCAAAAAAACTAGTAATGTATAAAACAAAAAAAACGTGGTCATGCTAGATATAAAGAAAAAATCTATTATTTAGATTTAATAGGGAGTTGGTTATTAAATGAAAGTGAGACAAGATGCATGGTCACATGAGGATGATCTCTTACTAGCAGAAACCGTATTGCGCTACATTCGTGAAGGTGGAACTCAATTAGCAGCATTCGATGAAGTCGGCGATAAATTAAATCGTACATCTGCAGCTTGTGGGTTCAGATGGAATGCTGAAGTCCGCAATAATTATGAACAAGCAATTGCAATTGCAAAAAAACAGCGTAAAGAAAGAAAAAGAGCATTAGAAAGATTGAATAAAGAATCATCACCAATGACAAAAGAAGAAGTAAAAAAGAATACACTCGTAGAAGAGCCGGCTACACCCGTTTATGTAGAAGAGGTTTCTGCGGAATTAATCCCGATGTCTCATTCAATTACACTTGAAGATTGTATTTCTTTCTTATCTTCCCTACAAAAGAATAATCTATTTTCCAGTCAATTAGAGATGGAGAATAATCGATTACGTAAAGAAAACGAATCATTAAAACAGAAAACAAAAGAACTTGAAAAAAGGCTTGAAAAGTTGTCTGATCAACAGACTATCATTCAAGAAGACTACCAAGCACTTGTACAAATCATGGATCGTGCAAGACGCCTAGTTATGTTTGAAGATGCAGAGGATCGTAATTCACCGGCATTTCGAATGGATAAAAACGGCAATCTCGAACAATTAGCTAAATAGAAAAGTGCTCGAACTAGACATAATAAAAAACGTGGCCGTTTTGGCCACGTTTTTTACTCATCTTTTACTCTCTTGATTTTAATGTCTTTTAGTAGTTCACGAACAACATAACTCGCCATAATCAACCCACAAGCTGATGGAACAAATGCATTTGAAGATGGTGGCATTTTTGCTTTACGGATTTTTGCACCCTCATCGGTAATTTCCTGACGAATTTCTTCTCGAATAACGATTGGGCTTTCATCAGAGAACACGACAGGAATCCCCTTGTGAATTCCTTCTTTTCGTAACTTTGTACGAATTACCTTTGCGATTGGATCCGTATGAGTTTTTGAAATATCCACAATCTTAAAACGTGTTGGATCCATCTTATTTGCTGCGCCCATACTTGAGATGATTGGAATATTACGCTTTAGGCATTCCTTCATTAAATGAATCTTATAAATAATTGTATCAGATGCGTCAATAACGAAATCTAGATCATAACTAAAAAATTCTTCAAATGTTTCTTCCGTGTAAAACATTTTTAGAGCTATTACTTCACAATCAGGGTTTATATCAGCAATACGTTCCTTCATAATGTCGACTTTAGACTGACCAATTGTAGAAAGTAAAGCAGGTAATTGACGATTAATATTGGTTATATCCACATTGTCCTTATCAACGAGTACCAATCGCCCCACACCAGAACGTGCTAGCGCCTCTACAGAAAAAGAACCAACGCCTCCCACTCCAAGGACAGCTACTGTACTATTTTTAAGGATATCCACCCCTTGTTTTCCTACTGCTAATTCATTTCGTGAAAATTGGTGTAACATATCTTCAACTCCATCTACTATTCAATCGTGGGTGAACCCCGACTGAATAAAGTTAAATTCAGCTTAGCTTGTTTTGTATTTTTACCAGAATTAGAATATAACATACTTCAACTAATTTCAAGAATTTCTATATGAATTTATGTATTTTCAACATAAAAAACCCCTGTTCACCAAAAGTAAACAGGGATTTATTTCATCATATAGTAAAACGATAGAAGTCCCAATCGTGTCGTCGATGCCTTAGTTTTGAACCCGCTCACCGCAGGTGGGTACCCTGTTTCAACCTTTGTAAGTCCCCTAATGCAATGAATGGGGCATTTACGCAAATTGAAAACTCCGGGCTCCCGTATAATCTATTGTTCGGTCAAAACAATAGGTTATACGACAAACACATCAGGACTTCTTATATGTCACAATAATAACACACGACATACGTTCTATACAAGTTGACCAAAAAGGGTTTTGTTCGCTATTTTCGAACATTTAACGACAAATACAAGTCGTTTAATTGTGCTTTGCTCACTTCACTTGGAGCATCTGTTAAAAGGTCACTTGCACTTGCTGTTTTAGGGAATGCAATCGTATCACGTAGATTTGTTCTACCTGCTAAAAGCATTACAAGTCGGTCTAAACCTAATGCAATACCGCCATGTGGTGGTGTACCATATTCAAATGCTTCTAATAAGAATCCAAACTGCTCGTTTGCTTCTTCTTCGGTAAATCCTAACACTTTAAACATTTTCTCTTGGATATCACGTTCGAAAATACGAAGTGAGCCTCCACCTAACTCATAGCCGTTCAAAACAAGGTCATATGCTTGTGCCTTTACTTCCCATGGTTTGCTTTCTAGGAGTTCGATATCTTCTCTAGCTGGCATTGTAAATGGGTGGTGTGCTGCATAATAACGTCCATCTTCTTCATCAAACTCAAACAGTGGCCAATCAGTTACCCAAAGGAAATTAAATTTAGAAGAATCAATTAAATCAAGCTCTTTACCAAGTTTTAATCGTAATGCTCCAAGTGCATCTGCTACTACATTCGGCTTATCAGCTACAAAGAAGAGTAGGTCCCCTGCAGATGCTTCTAATACAGCTCTTAAAGCCTTTTGTTCTTCAGCATCGAAAAACTTAGCGATTGGGCCTTTTAACTCATCTTCTTCAACCTTCAACCACGCAAGTCCTTTCGCACCATAACGATTCACATATTCAGTGAGACCATCTATGTCTTTCCGTGTATAGTTACTCGCGGCACCTTTTGCATTGATTGCTTTAACTTGCCCACCAGTTGCTACAGCATTGCTGAATACTTTAAAGCCACTTTCCTTCACGACTTCAGATAGGTCGATCAATTCCATTTCAAAACGAGTATCAGGTTTATCTGAGCCATATCGGTTCATTGCATCAGTATATGTTAATCGTGGTAATGGAAGCTCAATTTCGATTCCTTTAACATCCTTCATTAACTTTTTCATCATTTGTTCAGCCATCGCAATGATATCTTCTTGACTCATGAAAGACGTTTCAATATCAATTTGTGTAAATTCCGGCTGTCTGTCCGCACGTAAATCTTCGTCTCTAAAACAACGTGCAATTTGGTAATAACGATCAAATCCCCCCACCATCAAGAGCTGTTTAAAGATCTGTGGTGATTGTGGAAGTGCGTAAAACTCACCTGGATGTACACGACTTGGCACAAGATAGTCACGAGCGCCCTCTGGAGTACTCTTTGTTAAAATTGGTGTTTCAATATCAAGGAATCCTTCACTATCGAGATAATCCCTAATTGATTTAGTGACATTATGGCGCATTTTGAATGTTTCAAACATAGCAGGTCTACGAAGGTCTAAATAACGATATTTTAATCGTAAATCCTCGGAAACTTCAGAGCGGTCTTCAATCATAAATGGAGGAGTTTTTGCTTCATTTATGATTTTCACTTCAGCAACCTTGATTTCAATTTTTCCGGTTGTAATATTATTATTTATTGTTGATTCATCACGAGCAACAACAATACCATCTACATCCAATACATATTCATTTCTTACCGTTTCAGCTAATTCTAACGCTTCCTTTGATTCTTCCGGGTTGAATACAATTTGGACGATTCCTGTTCTATCTCTTAAGTCGATAAAAATAAGTCCTCCTAAGTCTCTTCGTCTTTGAACCCATCCCTTTAATGTTACTTTTTCGCCGATTGCTTGTTCGGTGATTTCACCACAATAATACGTTCTTCCAAACATGTTTCCCACTCCTAATGACTTTTTTCAAGTATATATGATATGAATTGATCAATTTGGACTTCTTCCTGATTTCCAGATTCCATATTTTTCACGTTAATTACGTTTCTTTCTAACTCTTCGTCTCCCAAAATGGCAACAAATTTAGCATGTAATCTGTCTGCTGCTTTGAATTGGGCTTTTACTTTTTTATTTAAATAGTCTTTTTCTGCTACTAAACCAGCTTTTCTAAGTTTATTAATTAACACTACGGATTTTGCAGAAGCAGCCTCTCCAATTGCTGCAACATAGCAGTCTACTCTCTCCTCAACTGGTAGTTCAATACCTTCAGCATTCAAGGCAGCTAAAAGTCTTTCGATACTTAATGCAAAACCGATTCCTGGTGTTTCAGGCCCTCCAAGACCCTCAACCAAACCATTGTAACGTCCTCCCCCACATAATGTCGTAATGGCCCCAAAGCCTTCCGCATCACTCATAATTTCAAATGCAGTGTGATTGTAGTAGTCTAACCCTCGAACAAGACCAGAATCAACCTCGAAATCAATTTGTAATTCTGTTAAGTAAGACTTAACCTTACTAAAGTATTCACTTGATTCCTCGTTTAAATAATCGAGAATAGAAGGTGCAGAATGCATTAATTCGTGGTCACGGTCCTTTTTACAATCTAAAATACGCATTGGATTCTTCTCAAGTCTAGATTGACAGTCTGAACAAAACTCATCAATTCTAGGTGAAAAATGTGCAATTAATGCATCACGGTGTGCACTTCTACTGGATTTATCACCTAGACTATTGATAACAAGTTTTAGTTTTTTCAAACCCAGTGATTTGTAGATTTCCATTGCTAATGCAATGACTTCTGCATCGATTGCTGGATCATTACTACCTAATGCCTCAACACCAAATTGCACGAACTGACGGAAACGACCAGCTTGTGGTCGCTCATAACGGAACATTGGGCCACAATAATAAAGTTTAGTTGGCTGTGATGGGTTGCCAAACATTTTGTTTTCTACATATGAGCGAACAACTGCTGCAGTACCTTCTGGTCGAAGGGTAAGGCTACGTTCTCCACGGTCTTCGAAAGTATACATTTCTTTTGTGACAATGTCTGTGGTTTCCCCAACGCTACGTAAAAATAGTTCTGTATGTTCAAAAATCGGTGTCCGAATTTCTTTATAATTAAATCTTTTGCAGATATCTCGAGCTTTCTCCTCAATATATTGCCATTTTTCCACATTACCTGGAAGAATGTCCTGCGTTCCTCTAGGAATATTAACCAATTTTTACTCCTCCTTACTTAAGGTTATGTACATTACCATTTCTCCAAAAAATAATAAAAGCTCCCATCCCTACAATAAATTGTAGGGACGAGAGCTTGGATTCCCGTGGTGCCACCCTAGTTAAAACTAAACGCGCAAGTATGCACGAAACTCTTCGTTAGCTTCGTTTTCTACGATACTCATGCACCAAATACGTGCAATTCGTTTCTCGAAAACTCACTACCACGACCTTCTTGGTTGTTGAAGAGACTTTAGTTTTCACTCAATCAGTTAACGCCTGAAACGTTCAACTCCTACTAGAGCATTCGCTTTTTCAGAGAGAAACCTACGAGGTGTTCGTTCAATAAGTCATCATGTAGGAATGTTTTCAGCCTATGACATTCCCTCTCTATTCATGTGTAGTCCTATCTACTGTTCCCCATCACTGGTTCAAAATATAACGGTTATTCAAAACAACACCAAATGATAAGCTGTGAAGTTTTGAAAACATCTTTTTTTAAAAGAATTTTTTTGAAGAATTTTATATAATCATACGTATGAACTTCGTTTGTGTCAAGTTTATGAGTTAATTTTTTTATTTAAAGAAAATATGTTTAGGAACGATGTAGTTGCTTTTTTAGGTTTCGAACATCTTTAACAGAAACACCAAATTCACTAGCTAATTCAACATATGTTGATGACTGCTCTTTTTGAATAAAATCATGGAAATCAACTCCGAATAAGTTTCCTCCTGTGTTTTGAACATTGTTGCTTTTCTCACTAAATCTCATCCTATTCGCCCCTTTTTCGTGTTAAAATATATCTTTCCCTTTTTTTAGATTTTCTTTCTATAAAAACAGGATTTTTTTTATTTTTAGCGAATCTTTATAAAGCTATGTTTTTTTACTCAAGGAGGCTTTTTACGTGTTACACAAGATTTTAAAATTTGGACTTGCGTTCATCCTCGCAATTGTATTTTCAATTACGACGAACCCTGGACTACCAACAAATGCTGAAACATTCGCAATCATTGATACTCCTATTTTAAACGTGAGAGAAGGTCCCGGGTTATCTTATGCAAGAAATGCGCAGGTCAAACAGGGAGAAAAATACACAATCATCGATAAAAAAGGTGATTGGGTTAAACTGCAGCTTTCCTCAGGGAAAACTGGCTGGGTAGCTTCCTGGCTTATTAAAGAAAACCAGTCCAACCCCAAACCAACCGTTTCTTCATCAACAGTTGTTTCAACCGTGGATGGACTAAGACTTCGCAGCGGTCCTGGGACAAACTTTCAAGTAATTGGTTCGTTAAACAAAGGAACTGAGGCTGGGTTTATTGAAGCAAATAACAATTGGACAAAAATTTCTTTAAATGGACATATTGGTTGGGTTTCCTCGCAATTTGTCGCGGCCAAGCAAACATCTGGTTCATCGAATTCAAAACCTGGTTCAAATGCTAGTACTTCAAAAAAACAGGAACAATAACTGCTTCCATTTTAAATGTAAGGGACCAGCCTAATTTACAAGGAAGAATTATTGGAAAGTTAAAGCAAAATGCAAATGTGACCATTACAAATGAAAGAGAAAGCTGGTTAGAAATTGAGTTTGGCGGTAGTTCTGGCTGGATACATAGAAATTTTGTTGCAGGTATTTCTTCTACAGAGGAAAAACCTTCTCAGCCTGCTACACCACCGCAAAGTCCTTCAAGTCAAGGAAAAATCGGCGTTGTTACCGCATCTAGCTTAAATGTACGGGATAATGGATCCCTTTCTGGTAAAATCATTGGAAGTCTTAAGCAAGGAAATCAAGTAACAATTGAAGAAGAAGTAAATAATTGGAGTCGTATAAGATTAGCAAATGGGAATATTGGTTGGGTTGCAAGTTGGTATCTTGAAGTTCAGATGAAAACACCAACCGAAACACCAAGTGCCGGGCAGTCAACGGTAAAAATCCTTTATAATGGGACAAATATTCGCTCAGGCTCTTCTACTTCACAATCAGTAGTTGCACGTGCAAATGAAGGTGATACGTTTGCAATGCTTGCCAAGGAAGGTGACTGGTATAAAATTAACCTTCCCGGAAATAAAATTGGATATGTTGCAGGGTGGTTAGTTTCGATTAATGGTTCACAAACAATTGTTGAACGCCCTGGAATTAATCAATATTTAAAAGGAAAAACCATCGTTATCGATCCTGGACATGGCGGAAACGATAGTGGAGCAATTGGGGTTAGTGGGACTTATGAAAAAACCCTTAATATACGCACAGCAAAAATAGTCTTTGATAAACTTAGTGCATCAGGAGCTAACGTAGTGCTGACAAGGAATAGTGATAATTATGTTAGCCTGCGTTCCAGGGTTAGTATCTCTCATTATCGAAATGCAGATGCATTTGTAAGTATTCATTATGATAGCACTAATGACCGAAGTGTACGTGGGGTAACATCCTATTACTACAAAAATATCGATGTTGGCCTTGCTTCAACAATTCAATCAGAATTGGTCAAAAACACTGGTTTTAAAAACAGACAACATCGACTAGGTAATTATCAGGTGTTACGAGAAAATCGAAATCCTTCTGTCTTATTGGAATTAGGTTTTATTAGTAACCCTACGGAAGAATATACTGTGAATACTAATAACTTTCAGGAAAATGTCTCAAACGGAATTTATTATGGACTTGCTCAATATTTTAAAGCAAACTAATCCCCAAGTAAAAATGCCTCAAAAGCAAATCGCTTTTGAGGCATTTTTGATTGTCAAGCTTCAAGCGCCGGCAGCATCTGGAACTCTTAGATTATTTACTTTCAATTATCAATGTGACAGGTCCATCATTTGTAAATTGAACATCCATCATTGCTCCGAATGAACCTGTTTCAACATGTACACCTTTTTCTCGAATCTCTGCATTAAAAAAGTCGTACATCTTTTCCGCAAATTCAGGCTTTGCAGCATCCATAAAATTTGGCCGTCGTCCTTTCCGACAATCTCCGTATAACGTAAATTGTGACACGGAAAGGATATCTCCTTTTATATCTAGCAGTGATAAATTCATTTTCCCATTATCATCTTCAAAGATACGGAGATTGACAATTTTATCAGCCACGTATTTGATATCCTCTATTGTATCTGAATGAGTGATACCCACTAAAAGCATTAAACCATTATCTATGGAACCCACTTTTTCATTTTGAACAGTTACTGATGCGTTTTTCGCACGTTGTACGACAACTCTCATGACATCACCCTACGAACAGAATATATATCACGAATTTGTTTAATTCGTTCAACAACCTTATGAAGGTGACTCACATTTTGAATAGAAATAGACATATTGATGGTTGCCATTTTGTTTCGATCAGATCTCCCTGACACAGCAGAAATATTTGTTTTTGTTTCGTTCACGGCCTGAAGAACCTCATTTAATAAGCCACGACGATCAAATCCGTTAATCTCAATTTCAACATTGAACTCTTTCCGATCGTTTAAATTACTTTCCCATTCAACTTCAATTAGACGCTGCTGGGCATCCTTTGTATGAACATTCTGGCAGTCAGCACGGTGAACAGAAACACCTCTACCTTTTGTAATAAAACCGACAATTTCATCTCCAGGTACTGGATTACAGCATTTTGATAGACGGATTAGTAGATTATCTATTCCTTGAACTTGTACACCAGAATCACGTCTTTTTGAGCGTGCTGAGACTTGTTTCACCTCAGAGACAGTTTCTGCAACTTGTTCAAGATCTCGTTGCTTCCTAAGTTTATCAGTTAAACGATTTGCAATTTGTGCAGCAGTAATTCCGTTATACCCAATTGCAGCATACATATCGTCTTCATTTGAAAAGTTAAATTTTTCAGCAACCCTTTTGATATTTTCAGGTGTCAAAATATCCTTTACTTCAAATTCAAGGTTCCGAATCTCTTTTTCAACAAGTTCTTTCCCTTTTTCAATATTTTCTTCTCTGCGCTGCTTCTTAAAGAACTGACGTATTTTATTTTTTGCTTGTGACGTCTGGGCAAGCTTCACCCAATCTTGACTAGGACCATAGGAATGCTTCGAAGTTAAGATTTCAATGATATCCCCTGTTTTTAGTGTATAGTCCAAGGTTACCATTTTACCATTTACTTTTGCTCCAATTGTTTTATTTCCAATTTCAGAGTGAATTCGGTATGCAAAATCAATCGGAACAGAACCTGACGGTAGTTCAATAACGTCTCCTTTTGGTGTAAAAACGAAAACCATATCTGAAAATAAATCAATTTTTAAAGACTCCATGAACTCTTCAGCATTAGTCGCGTCATTTTGCCACTCTAAGATTTCACGAAACCATGTTAATTTTTCTTCAAATGAAGACTGTTGGTTTACTTGCTTGCCTTCTTTGTACGCCCAATGTGCTGCAATCCCGTATTCAGCAATTTGGTGCATTTCTACTGTTCGAATTTGCACTTCAAGTGGGTCGCCCTTTGGCCCAATTACCGTTGTATGCAGGGATTGATACATATTTGGCTTCGGCATTGCAATGTAATCTTTAAATCGACCAGGCATTGGCTTCCAACAAGTATGAATGATTCCTAAAACCGCATAACAATCTTTAATACTATTTACTACAATCCGTACTGCAAGAAGGTCATAGATTTCATTAAATTGTTTATTTTGAAGAACCATTTTACGATAAATGCTATAAATATGCTTAGGTCGACCTGAAATATCCGCCTTAATTGAAACCTCATCAACCCGATCTTTTACTTCCTTAATCACTTCTTCAAGATACTCCTCACGTTCCGCACGTTTCTTTTTCATGAGGTTAACAATACGGTAATATTGCTGTGGATTTAAGTAGCGTAAGGCTGTATCCTCAAGCTCCCATTTGATTCTAGATATACCGAGACGGTGGGCCAATGGAGCGAATATTTCAAGTGTCTCATTGGAAATCCGCCGCTGTTTTTCCGGTGGGAGATGTTTGAGAGTACGCATATTATGCAAACGGTCGGCCAGTTTGATTAAAATAACACGAATGTCTTGGGCCATTGCAACAAACATTTTTCGATGATTTTCAGCTTGTTGTTCTTCCTTCGATTTATATTTAATTTTCCCTAATTTTGTAACCCCATCAACAAGCATTGCTACTTCAGAAGAAAACGCATCACTGATTTCTTGGAGGGTGACATTTGTGTCCTCCACAACATCGTGTAAAAATCCGCCGGCAATGGTTGATGGATCCATTTCAAGATCAACTAAAATACCGGCTACCTGTACAGGATGGATAATGTATGGTTCACCAGATTTACGGAATTGCTCTTTATGAGCTTCTTCTGCAAATTTGTATGCACGTTTAATAAACTCAATATCATTGTCGTTCAAATATTTTTTTGCATTTTCTATCACTTGCTCAGGAGTTAAGACCTGTTCGTTTGCCATGGATTTTATCACCTTTTTAGAAATTGAAGATTCAAAGAACTATTCTTTGAATCTTTTTTACAAAGTATAAAATTAGATTATTGTTACTATTATCTTGAAAATCTTGAAAGATGTAAAGGGAAATGACAGAAATATTACCTCTTAAGACGAAAAATTCTTTTACCAGCAGGTTACCGATTGGAACCTACTAAAAAAAGCACTCATATTTGAGCGCCTTTTTTAATTAACTTTAAAACTGCATGAGTGTTAACACATCATAGCCATCAAGCTTTTTACGACCGTCTAGGTATGTGAGTTCGATGAGGAATGCAATCCCTGCAACAACACCGCCAAGCTGTTCAACAAGATTGATTGTTGCCTCAATGGTTCCACCGGTTGCTAATAAGTCATCTGTGATTAATACACGTTGACCTGGTTTAATTGCATCTTTATGAATTGTTAGAACATCTTTTCCGTATTCTAAACCATAATCTACTTTTATCACATCTCTAGGAAGCTTTCCTTCCTTCCTAACAGGAGCAAAGCCAACACCATGTGCATATGCTACTGGACAACCAATAATGAAACCTCGAGCCTCTGGTCCAACTACAAGGTCAATTTGTTTTTCCCTTGCATACTTCACGATTTGGTCTGTAGCATACTTATATGCCTCACCGTCATTCATTAAAGGTGTTATATCCTTAAATTTAATTCCTGGCTTTGGATAATCTTCAACAATTTCTATAAACTTTTTTAAATCCATTAATTTAGTGCCTCCTCAAACGACTGCGAACCATTATTAATTCCATCAAACCAAAGCTTTAATTGTTGATATGATGAATACAATAATTGCTTTTCCAACTCAATTTTTTTTGCCTTTTCTTGATATGTTTTTGATTCCGTCAAATCCCTCTTTTTAGCTTGATTTGATAATGAAATAAGTCCATTGTCTATTTTAACAAAATCCAAATCAAAAAACACCTTTGACATAAAATCAATTGTTTCAGCCCGCCATCCCCTATATTTTGCTAAATCATGGGCATAGCGATTCATATCAAACGGGCCTTTTTTTGCCAAAAATGCATAAAACCATTTAAAATGCTCTCTAGTTGGGATTGTACTGAAAAAATGATCTTGCTCATGGTAAAATAATGTATAAATCCGATTTGGAAAGCTATTTTCAAATAATGTTTTAATCAATTCATCCTCTTCAGGTAGGTCAAGAAGTACTACATGCTTTGATTCAAATTGTAGGCCCCTTGCTTCTTCAAACGATGAAATTACCAAGACATCTTTATTTGTAAGTAGGAGCTTTTGTACGGTATTTAGGTCAAATGCAATTAATTGTAACCTATCATCCATTATTTTTTCAAGGTATGAAGAAAAATTTCGCATTCCTCGAATATCAAATAATTGCCATTCATTTACCGCAATGTCCCGCAACATTATTTGTGGTTTTCGATTATTATTCCATTCATTGATAGAAAGTTCCCCAATGACCGAAACTTTTGATAAAGGTGAAATTCCTTCACAAACATGCCCTAATCCAAAGCCGACTCCATCAAGAGTATTCAACTCATCCTGAAGAATAATCTTTAAATGACTTTGGTCCGCCCCTATTTTTCGAATATTATTGATTTCTACATCATTTATTTGTACAGTGGGTTTCGGATTTCCCATCCCAAATGGTGCCAGTTTGTTCATTTCTATAATGGATTCAACAGACACATCGTTGATGCTACAAACAGCATCAATAGTTGTAATCGGCTGGAAATCTTCTGATGATAAAACTTCATTAGCAATCGTATTTAAGCGACTTCTAAGGTCGGCCACATCTTCTACCTTCAACGTCATTCCAGCAGCCATTGGATGTCCACCAAAATGCGGTAAAATATCACGACAAGTTGAGAGGCTTTCATAAAGATTAAAACCTTCAATACTTCTTGCAGAACCTTTAGCCAATCTTTTCTCAGAATCTATACTTAAGACAATAGTTGGACGATAAAAGCGATCAACTAATCTAGAAGCAACGATTCCAATAACACCAGAATTCCAGCCTTCTCTAGCAATGACTAAGACGGAATTTGCTGAAGGTGGATAGTTTTCTTCAACCTCTTGGATTGCTTCCTGTGTCATTTGGTTCACTAATTGTTGTCTTTCTTTATTCAGTTCATCGATTTCATCGGCAATGTATGATGCCTCTTCAGGATCATTTGTCATTAATAAATCAACGGCTGGGTCTGCTGCTTGTAAGCGACCTACTGCGTTAATTCTAGGACCGATTGCAAATCCTACAGTTTCTTCAGATATATCGTTGTATTCGATTTTTGCTTTTTTTAGTAATGCTTGTAAACCAGGACGCTTTGTATTTTGTAATGCCCTTATTCCTTTTATTGCAAGGAGACGATTTTCTCCATGTAAAGGAACTAAATCAGCTATTGTTCCAATAACAGCAACATCTAATAAATCAGTAGGTAATTCCCCACGTAGGGCATGAGCTACTTTGAAAGCAACCCCAACCCCGGCCAATTCCTTAAATGGATACTGACTATTAGGCTTTTTTGGATGGATAATTGCTGTTGCTACAGGTAATTCAGGGCCAACTTCATGGTGATCGGTAATAATTAGATCAAGTCCTAACTCTTTTGCAACCTCTGCCTCATGAAGCGCAGAGATTCCTGTATCGACTGTAATAATTAGGGAGATCCCTTCCGATTTTGCCCAGCGAAAAGCCGACTCATTTGGACCGTATCCTTCTGTAAATCGATTTGGTATATAAAAATCTACATCTGCACCTTTTTCTTTTAATACTGTGACCATAACAGTCGTGCTACTAACACCATCTGCATCATAATCTCCAAATACCAAAATTCGTTCATTGTTTTCAATGGCCATCGTAATACGCTCAATTGCCGTATCCATTTGATCAAGCAAAAATGGGTCATGGAACTCAAGCTGATCTGGTTCTAGAAATTCACGAGCAGTCTCAGCAGTTGTAAACCCTCTATTCACTAGCAAGGATGCTACTAGAGGTGTAACTTGTAGTTCATTTGCTAATTGATTTACATTTATCTGGTTGCATTCATTTACTTTCCAACGAGTTTTAGATTGTAACAAAAGTTTCACCCCTTAACCTCACTATTATACAGGAGCATTGGATGTGGTACAATCGTTGACATTTGAAAATCTCTTGTCTTTCTCCGAAGGATTTAACCAGTCATTTGCTGCATAAGGTTAATCATCCTCAGAGTATGGATTAATATGGATAAAAACATTTTGCACTTCAGTATATTCCATTAGTTTTGCTTTTACTTTTTTCCCGACGTTATGACCCTCTTCTACAGTTATATATGGATCAACAGAAATCTTTAAATCAACAATCACATAATGTCCATGTTCTCTGGCATGAAGTTCTGTAATTTTTTTACTTCTGGAACAGACATAACCAACTCTCTATATTCCGTTGTATCATCATCATGTAGAACATGATCTAAGGTATTGTGAATGGCTTCTGTTCCAAATTCCCATGCCATTTTAACGATTAATACGGCCACAACTAAACCGGCGACTGGGTCAGCATAAACAAGCCAGTCAATACCCCAATATCCACCGAGAATGGCCCCTACAATCCCCACAAGTGTTGCAATTGAGGCAAATACATCAGAACGGTCATCATAGGCATTAATAATAAGTGCATCACTTTTAATTTTTTTTCCAAGATTATATTTATATCGGAACATGATTTCCTTAATTATGATTGAAAAAACGACGGCATATATCGCCATTGTCTTAGGAACATCAATCGGTTTAAAAAAGATTCAATCGAGGCTTTCCCAATTTCAAAACCCACCAATGCTAGTAAGACTGCAACAATAATTGCGGAAACTGACTCAGCCTTTCCATGTCCATACGGATGATCCTCATCTGGTGGTCTTTTAGCAGCCCGCACTCCGATAAAAACGGCGACAGAACCTGCCACATCTGAAGCTGAGTGGACCGCATCAGCAATAAGTGCCCGGCTGTTTGATTGGATCCCAATTACCCATTTAATGATTGCAAGCAATATATTTCCTATAACTCCAATAATGATTGCTTTTTCAGCTTGTTTAAAGCGATTAGTCTCTTTCAAAAAAATCCTCACCCTCTCCACATAAGTTTGGATTATGTAGCTTCTACACATGCTTTTTAGTCTATCCAAAATCAAAAATAACTCATCAGGTAAAAATGTTGCACGAAAATAAAAAGTCGTGATTAATCACGACTTTTTACTGTCATACTTGTGGTTCAGTCTCTGTCTTTGCAGGACGTTTCTTTGTAATTTGCTTTGTTTTCCAAACTAACCAAAGTTGTGCTGCAATGAAGATAGAAGAATACATACCAGCGATTAAACCGATTGTTAATGCAAAGGAGAAGTTTGTAATGGCTTGTCCACCTAATAGTAATAATGCAACACTTGTAAAGATTACCGTTATAGCAGTATTAACAGAGCGACCTAATGTTTGTCGTAATCCACTATTTACGATACTTGCAAGATCCTCATATGTTTTAATACGCTTTTTCTTCTTATAAAGTTCACGAATTCTATCAAAAGTTACAATTGTATCATTGATTGAATAACCGATAATTGTCAAGACCGCCGCTATGAATGTGACGTCTACTTCAAGGCGAGTGATACTAAAGATAACAATCATAAAGAATGCATCATGGAAAAGCGCTACAATGGCAGCAAGTCCCATTAACCACTCAAATCGGAATGCAACATAGATGATAATCCCAGCCATCGCAATTAAACTTGCGATAAAGGCGTTTCGAGCAAGTTCCTTTCCAACTGTTGGAGAAACTGTACTTACACTTGGATCTGCTCCATATAGGTCATGGAAATGAGATTTAACTTTGTTAACTTGGTCCTTTGAGAGTTCATCTGCAAAGCGAGCAACGCCAATCTCATTATTATCACCAGAAATAACGATTTCCTTTGCTTCTAAATTTAATTTACTAAGTTCATCTGTAAATTCCTCTTGAGTAATTGGATGGTCAGCAAGTACCTCCATCCTAGTACCTGCAACAAAATCAATTCCAAGATTAAGTTTAAAGATAGCCAATACCGCAATACCGACGATAACCATGATTCCAGAAGCGATAAAGAATTTATTCTTGTGTTTCGCAAAATCGAAGCGATCGAATCGTGTTGGATAATTCCCTTCCTCATCGGCATCCGCTAAATTACGAATCTGATTCTTTTTAACACCGAACCAACTTGGTTTCTTATTTAAAAATTTACTATTTACCCATAGACTGAGTAAAAGTCTACTGCCATAAACAGCCGTTACGAAACTTAATATTATACTTACGATTAACATCGTAGCAAAGCCTTTTACAGCACTGTTACCAAAAATGAACAGAACGATACCAGCTAAAATTGTGGTTATGTTCGCGTCAAAAATTGTCAAGAAGGAGTTCTTACTTCCTGTGCGGTATGCAGACAAGATTGATTTTCCAGACCTGATTTCTTCCTTTATTCGTTCGTAGGTAATAATATTGGCATCAACCGCCATTCCTACCCCAAGAATTAATGCTGCAATACCTGGTAGGGTTAGAACCGCATTCATCCAGTCAAATACAAGTAAGTTTAAGTAAACAAAGATGCTTAGCGTAATGGCAGCAATTAGACCAGGGAATCTGTAAAATACAAGCATAAATAATAGCACTAAGAAAATTCCGATTGCCCCAGCGAAAACAGTTTTATTTAAAGCCTGCTCACCGAATTTTGCTCCAACTGAAGTTGAATAAATTTCAGTTAAATCGACTGGCAGAGCACCTGCGTTTAACAAGGAAGCAAGTTCATTAGCAGATTCAACCGTAAAGTTACCACCTTCGATTGATACTGATTTTGAGTTAAATACTTGACGAACGGTTGCGGCGGAAAGAAATTTTGGATTTGGCTTCTTACTTTCAGCCTCATAAGAATCTACACCTTCTTCAAAGTCTAACCAAATCACCATTAAATTGTTTGGAGCCTGGTCCAGAACTTTTTGAGTAGCATTTTTAAGATCATCTGAATCTTTAACAGTTAACGAAACAGCTGGTTTCCCCATATCGTCAAACGCTTGTTTTGCACCGTTCTGAGCTAGTTGGGAACCATCCAGTAGTACATTATCATTCACATCTCTGAATGTGAGCTTTGCTTGGGTCGATAAGATTTCACGAACCTTTTCTTGATCTTCTACACCCGCTAATTGGACACGGACACGATCTTTCCCTTCAATTTGAATATTAGGCTCATTTACCCCTAATACGTTTACACGGTTATTTAATGCATTTACCGTACTTACAAGGGCTTCTTTGTCAATAACATCGCCTTTCTTAGCTGGTGTTACTTCATAAAGGATTTCAAATCCTCCTTGAAGATCGAGTCCTAATTTAATATTTTTTGCTGTATCTGTACCGGTAACTCCTATTAAGGCACCAAATAAAAGCACCAATACAAAAAACACGACGATGCGGCCTTTTTTAACCATAAGTATGTATTTCCTCCTTTAATTAGAAAAGCGCAAGGCGCTCGTCTATCGGCGACAAGCATAAGACGTGCACTGACAGAAGGCGGTTTTTGCCTTCAGAAGCGATTGGCTTATACCTGAGAGCCGATGGCGCCTGGAGCTAGACATTCAAAACAAAGTACTAAATTTTTATATTCTTGAGCTCATACAATTAAAGCCTGTCCTTTGCCCTCCATCACAATTATGAAACAATGCGAATTTCATGTCAATTGCAGCTTCTGTGAAGTTTGCCACATCCAAAAAATTTATAAAAGTTTAGAGTAACTTTTCCAATACGTTTTTACCTTCTCCCTCGAACCAGTTTGGTTCTTTAAATGCCTCAACTGTTGCATAGTTCATAAAATCTCCAATTTTCACTGCTAAAACATCGCTTACAATCTGATTTAATATCTTTTCTTCTTTTTCTTTTCTCCATGTTTTATTTATCAGGAAATTCCATAGTTCATCCTCTTTTACACTCCCATATCCGTACAGTTCGAATTCTTCCAACTTACTTTTTAAGAACGGACGAACTGTTTCACGAAACTTGTCATACATATGAGTCTCTGCTTGGTTCACACGTCATCTCTCCCATTTTTCAACACTATAAAATGAATACTTGTCATGCTTGGACACCTATCAAGCATATAGTTAATTGTAAATGATATCACCTTTTTTGAGAAGGTAGGGAAAATGAATTGTCAAAGCAAACATTCCTAAAAGGAACATTAATTTTAATTATTGCAGGACTTATTACGAGAATATTAGGGTTTATCAATAGAATTGTTGTAGCTCGACTTATTGGTGAAGAAGGTGTAGGGCTTTATATGATGGCAATTCCTACCTTTGTTCTCACGATTACCTTAACTCAAATGGGATTGCCAGTAGCGATATCAAAATTGGTGGCAGAAGCAGAAGCGCAAGGTGATAAAAGAAGAATCAAAAAAATATTGGTCGTCTCTCTATCGATTACAGGTACATTAAGTATTATCTTTACACCAATGATGATTTTTCTTGCACCATTATTATCAGAAACGTTACTAACTGACCAAAGAACCTATTATCCATTATTAGCCATTTCACCTATTGTACCAATTGTGGCGATTTCATCCGTACTTCGTGGCTATTTCCAAGGTCGTCAAAATATGAAGCCACCTGCGTATTCTCAGGTAATCGAACAAGTAGTAAGAATTACTTTGGTATATGTATTTACGAATGCATTTCTACCTATGGGAATTGAATATGCTGCAGCAGGAGCGATGCTTTCGGCTGTAGTCGGAGAGTTAATGTCCCTATTCTATTTATTCTTAATGTTTAAAATGAAAAAACGAATTCGTATCAGAAAAAACTTTTTCAAGTCTGCTAAAAATGGGAAAGATACTTTTCACGATTTGACACGAATAGCAGTTCCAACATTGGGGAGCAGGATGATTGGTTCCATCTCATGGTTCTTTGAACCAATTGTCGTAGCACAAAGCTTGGCTATTGCTGGTGTCGTTACGCATCTTGCAACAAGACAATATGGGGAATTAACTGGTTTTGCACTACCTCTACTGATGCTGCCATCCTTTATTACAACATCACTATCAACAGCACTTGTTCCTTCAATTAGTGAGGCTGCAGCAAAAAAACAAACCTTATTAATTGAGTACCGACTCAAACAAGCATTACGACTATCATTGGTTTCTGGTGGTCTGGCTATTGTTGTTTTATATGTGTTTGCTTCCCCTGTCATGGAACTCATGTACGGGAATAGCAATTCAGCTATCTATATACAAGTTATGGCACCATTCTTTATTTTTTATTATTTTCAAGGACCACTCCAAGCAACCTTACAGGCTTTAGATTTAGCCAAGGCTGCAATGATTAATAGTTTTATTGGTAATGTCATTAAAACTGGTGCTATTTTTGTTCTTGCGACAAGACCTTCCCTTGGGATTATGGGTGCAGCGCTTGCCATTGTTATCGGGATGATGCTCGTTACGTTGCTTCATTTTTCAACGATTGTGAAAGTCATCTCCTATAGTTTTTATATTAAAGATTATCTTAAGAGTGGAATTACCATGATCCTATCTGGTGTAGGTGGTCATTACTTTTATCAATTACTCTTAACAGAGGGCTCTCTTTTGATAAGAACTCTTGCAGCAATTGGGGTTACATCATTCATCTATGTCATTCTCTTGTTTGTATTTAAACTTTTAACCAAAGATGAAGTGAAAAGGATTCCTATTATTGGTCCAAAGCTTGCTTTACTATTGTAAAAGTTGTTGACTTAACCTTAAAAAGAAAGGTATCCAAAGGTTACCTCAGAATGTTGACAAACGCTCGCATACTGCGTTGCTTGCCTCGTTCGTCCGCTCATGAAGGCAACTTCTATTCGCGTCTTCGCTCAGCTGCGCGCCTTGTCTGGCACACGTTTTCAAGACAGTCAGGGACTTGAGTTAAAATTTAGATATCCTTAAAAATTCGTGTAGAAAAAGTCAGCACTGACTTTGTCTACACTTTGAGGTAACCAAAGGTTACCTTTTTTCATTTTTAATATCAATGTGTAATTTTCCATGATGATAGCTACAATAAGAAAGTTTCTTAATATCACTGTGACCAAGCTTTTTTAGTTCAGAAAGCAGCCAAGGTTTCGTTTTATTGATTTGGTGTAAATGTTCTTCCTGGATTTCACCATCGAGAATAAGAGGTAAATCAATTGTATAATCGGATATTTCTGATGGCTGCTTAGAATTTTTAGTTAAAACCGACAATTCACCTGAGGATTCAAGGATAGCAAACTCCACATCTGCCAAATTCTTCACATTTTTTTCACGAAGCTGCATCAATAAGTCATCCAAATTATAGCGTTGCTGTTTCATGGCATGTTCATCAATTTTTCCCTTATTAATGATAACGGTTGGTCTGCCATCTATAATTTCCCTTAACTTTTTGCTTTTTAATGACAAGAGGGCAAGGGCGTATTGGATTCCCATTAGTAAAACCATTGGTATAACAGAATGCAGAACTGGATCTTTTGTACTCTCAATACCAATTACCGCCATTTCTGCAATCATCATAAATACAACTAAATCCAGAAGACTTAATTCCCCGATTTCTCGTTTTCCCATCAACCGAAAAATCGTTAAAATAATAATATATAGTAAAACAGTCCTCCCCATAATGATGAGGTATTCCTCCATTGTGAAAGCCCCCTCTCATATGAGTTAATTTTTAAAACCATATTACAGGTTAGTTTGCACAATTCATACCTAAACATTATGTAAAGGTTTTACCAGCACCTTGTAGTTGAAGAAAAAGTTTGTACTTTTTTATTCTAATTCGTTATGGACATGAATATGCTCGTACTAAGGGTTATCTGTATCAATTTGAAAGGGAGAGAATCGACATGAGGAAAATGGGGGTTGCAATGGCTTATGGTGTGGTAGCAATTTTTTTAATTGTTATCGTTTTTAGTTTACTCATTTCATTATTACTTCGTTTTACTTCACTTCAAGAATCTTCAATATCCTGGGTGATTTTGGGTTTGTCCTTCCTAGCGCTATTTATTGGTGGATTTGTATCAGGGGGAAAAGGAAAAGAAAAAGGCTGGCTGATTGGTGGCGGAACCGGTATTTTGTATACTATCATTGTGTTTCTCGTACAATTTTTAGGATATGATACTACTTTTACTGCCGAGCAAACGATGTATCATATTGGTTTTTTAGCAGCTTCAGTTATTGGTGGTATTTTCGGGGTTAATATGACAACACCTTCAAGAAGGGAAGCATAGAAAAAAAGAGCGTTTAAACGCTCTTTTTTAGTTAATTTAATTAGTCCTTAATGACGTCACGTACTGCTTGTCTGTCATATGTAAGATTGGCATTGCCTGATTTAATAACAACCTTGTTTTCATCGATAGAGTCAATAATTCCATGTAAGCCACCAACTGTAACTACTTTGTCACCTTTTGCAAGGCTTGATTGCATTTGCACAGTAGCCTTTTGACGCTTCTGTTGCGGACGAATTAACAAGAAATAGAAAATCGCAAACATAAGAATTAAAGGACCAACTGTTCCTAAAATACCTTCCATTCATTTCACCTCCTGCACTTGTTTTCTTTACATTTTCTTTATTAGAAATTTTTTGCGTTAGGCTTATTGAACCCGTATCGCTCAAAAAATTCTTCTCGGAAGTCTCCAAGTCGATCTTCACGAATCGCTTGTCGGACTTGCTCCATTAATTTTAACAGAAAATGCAGGTTATGATAAGTAGTAAGTCTTATTCCGAATGTTTCACTTGTCTTAATTAAATGTCTAATATATGCACGACTATAATTTTTACATGTATAGCAATCACAATTTTCATCTAACGGTCTAAAATCACGCGCATACTCTGCATTTTTTACGACTAATCTTCCCTCGCTCGTCATGAGGGTTCCATTACGAGCAATTCTAGTTGGAAGAACACAGTCGAACATATCAATTCCTCGGATTGATCCATCAATAAGTGAATCTGGTGAACCTACTCCCATTAAATATCTAGGCTTATCAGCTGGTAAAAGTGGTGTCGTAAATTCGAGAACTCTGTTCATTACGTCTTTAGGTTCTCCAACAGATAAACCACCTACAGCATAGCCTGGAAAATCTAAGGATGTTAAATCTCTTGCACTTTGTTTGCGAAGTTCCTCATATTCTCCACCTTGCACAATCCCAAATAAACCTTGATCCTGTGGGCGGCTGTGTGCTTTTAGACATCTCTCTGCCCAACGGCTTGTACGTTCAACAGATTTTTTCATGTATTCAAAGGTAGCTGGATACGGAGGACACTCATCAAATGCCATCATAATATCTGAGCCAAGGGCGTTTTGAATTTCCATTGACTTTTCCGGTGATAAAAATAACTTATCCCCATTTAAATGATTACGGAAATGAACGCCTTCTTCTTTAATCTCCCTGAATTCACTTAGGCTAAATACTTGGAAACCTCCAGAATCAGTCAGGATTGCTCGATCCCAATTCATAAATTTATGTAACCCACCAGCTTCTTTAATAATGTCATGTCCTGGTCTTAACCAAAGATGATAGGTATTACTAAGAATGATTCCAGAGCCCATTTCTTTAAGGTCTTCAGGTGACATTGTTTTAACAGTCGCAAGCGTTCCAACAGGCATGAATGCTGGTGTTTCAAAGGAACCATGTGGAGTGTGTACAATTCCAAGCCTAGCACCGGTCTGCTTACAAGTTTTTATATGTTCGTATCTTATTGCTGTCACGTAATATTTCTCCTTTATCACGGGTGATGGAAAGTCAACACCCTAAATATCTAATTTTCATGGTTTTTTATTTAATGAGCATAGCGTCGCCAAAGCTAAAGAAACGGTATCGTTCTTTTACTGCCTCGTTATAAGCATGAAGGATATTTTCGCGCCCAGCCAATGCACTCACCAGCATGATGAGCGTAGATTTTGGGAGATGGAAATTGGTGATTAGTCCATCAATTGCCTTATATTGATATCCTGGATAAATGAAAATATTTGTCCAACCGCTCGTTTCAACGAATTTTCCGTTACTTTTCACAATAGTTTCAAGTGTTCTTGTAGAAGTAGTACCTACAGATATAATTTTTCCACCGTTTGCTTTTACGTCATTTAGCAACCTAGCAGTTTCCTCATTCATTTGATAAAACTCAGAATGCATATCATGTTCTTCTATTGTATCTGCACTAACCGGGCGGAAAGTTCCTAAACCAACATGTAATGTTATAAAGGCTGTATGTACTCCCTTGTCCCTAATTTCTTGTAGAAGTTCTTCCGTAAAATGAAGACCCGCAGTTGGTGCTGCAGCAGAACCACGATGCTTTGCATATACGGTCTGATAACGTTCTTTGTCATCTAGTTGCTCATGTATGTATGGAGGCAAAGGCATTTCACCTAATGCATCTAACACTTCATAAAAAATCCCCTCATAATGAAAGTCCAACATTCTTCCACCATGATCACCAAGTGCGGTACATGTTGCTTTTAACCGTCCATCACCAAAGCTTAATACAGTACCTTCCTTCACACGCTTCGCAGGCTTAACAAGAGTCTCCCATGTGTCCCCGTCTTTTTGTTTTAAAAGAAGGACCTCTACTTTCGCTCCTGTGTCCTCTTTCACACCATATAGTCGTGCTGGTAATACTCGTGTATCATTTAACACCAAGCAATCCCCTTCATTCAGATAGGAAAGAATGGAGCGAAAATGAGTATGGGTAATCTCACCTGTCTCTTTGTCTACTACCATTAATCGGGAAGCTTCCCGATTTTCCAGAGGAGTCTGTGCAATTAATTCTTCTGGTAAATAAAAATCAAACAAATCTAATTTCATGTTTTTCACCTTATTCCTACTTACTTTTTAACGAAATCGACCGAACACGTAAAAAATCAATGATAATATAATGCTAATTACAATAGATGTTACGATTGGAAAATAAAAAGTTGTATTTCCCTTTTTTATTACAATATCCCCAGGTAGTTTTCCTATAAAATGCATTACAAAACCAACAACTAATAATAAAATCCCCATTATCATTAGCATTTTACCCATGATTCATTACCTACTCCTTTGGAACCTCAATTTGAAAGTGTTGATACACAAGCTCTGTTACAACTCGCCCCCGTGGTGTCCGCTGTAAAAAGCCGATTTGTAAGAGATATGGCTCATAAACATCTTCAATTGTATGTGCCTCTTCCCCTATTGTTGCAGCGATAGTCTCAAGTCCAACTGGTCCACCACGAAACTTCTCAATGATTCCTTTAAGTAATTTATGGTCAATATGATCAAGTCCTAAACGGTCAACCTGCAGTAATTCTAACGACTCATTTGCCAATTTTGTTGTGATTATTCCATTTCCTCGTACTTGTGCGAAATCTCTCACCCGTCTAAGTAAACGGTTGGCAATCCTTGGTGTTCCTCTGGACCGTCTTGCAATTTCATGTGCCGCATAATCATCGATTTCAACGTCCAGTAGTTCTGCCGTTCTGATTACAATATGAGCTAATTGACTTTCATTATAATATTCAAGTCTGCTAAGTACACCAAATCTATCCCTAAGTGGTGCAGATAATGAACCTGCTCTTGTTGTAGCTCCCACTAAGGTAAAAGGAGGCAAGTCAAGTCGGACAGAGCGTGCTCCCTCCCCTTTACCAATCACGATATCTAAACAGAAATCCTCCATGGCCGGATATAGTACTTCTTCAATGGATCTTTGAAGGCGATGAATTTCATCAATAAAAAGGACATCACCAGGCTCAAGTGCTGTCAAAATAGCCGCTAAATCCCCTGGTCTTTCTATAGCTGGTCCAGAGGTTGTGCGTATATTAACTTCCATTTCGTTCGCAATAATAGTGGCTAGTGTTGTTTTCCCAAGGCCCGGCGGCCCATATAATAAAACATGATCAAGGGTTTCTTGTCTCATTTTCGCTGCTTCAATAAAGATGGATAAATTGGATTTTACTTTTTCTTGTCCAATATATTGGGATAGAGTTTGCGGTCTAAGGCTTTGTTCGATTGCTGACTCTTCGTAATTAGCACTACCTGAAACGATTCTGTCCTCCATTCAAACATCCCCCTTATTTTAAAAGCTTTTGTAATGCCTTTTTTATATATTGATCAGTTGATAACTGTTCTTTTCGTAATCCCGGCAGCACCTTATTGATTTCTTTTTCTGCATAACCCAACACTCTGAGAGCTTCAACTGCCTCATCGAGCTCATTTTGGCCAGCATTGACATTAAACTCATGATCCTCAGAAAATAAATCAGGATGTAGCGAAGGCATTAGATCGTGAAGCTTCCCTTTTAAATCTAGAATGATTTGGCGTGCTGTTTTTTTCCCTACTCCAGGAAACTTTATCAGGAACTTCTCATCCTCATTTTCAATTGCCCGAATCACTTGTTCTGGTTCACCAGAAGCCAAAATGGCAAGTCCACCTTTTGGTCCTATACCTGTAACATTTAATAATTTCAAAAATAAAGCACGCTCTTCACGTGTCTTAAAACCATACAAAGCTAAAATATCTTCTCTAACATGCTGATATGTATAAACGGTTTCCTGAGTCTCCCTTTTAAAAACAAATGGATTGGGTGTGTATATTTGATAACCAATTCCGTTATTTTCTACAACAACGTATTCCGGGTTAATGTATTCCACCGTTCCTTTTATAAATTCAATCAAACCTCTTCTCTCCCCTACTTTGCTGTACCCCATTTTATCATATTCATCGAAAAAAGACTAAATTGAATGCGACTTGGCGTATTTGCTCCAGACTTTTCAAAGGTGGGATACTAATGGCTAAATTAAAAAAGAGACTAGAAGGATTACTAGTCTCTACAATACGCCATTATTAAGGGGAAGATGTATAGGTTTTATAGGTTTCAATGACATTGATATATTCATCCTTCGAACCAACCTTGATTCCATTTTTTAACAAATCATGCTGATAACTTTCAAGCTTCTCTACATCGATTTGAAAGAATGATTGGATAACATTATCAGATCCACCAGGTTTTCCGTTGAAGATAGATAAAATTCCATCTTCCGTCAAGCCAAAATAGCCATTTGTTTTAAGCAATGGCGAAATATCATCTATACGCTGTTGAAAAACAACTTGCTCTTCGTCCTGATGAACTAAATCCCAATCCTCATATTGAGCCCAAAAATCTTCCATCGATAGGATTGTTTCTTTAAGTATCTCTTCACTAACTTCACCATCGACATAAACTCGTTCAAGAATAACTGTAACTTCTAACGGTCCATTCACCTCTTGTACAGCATCATTATTTTCTTTTGTTAATTCTGCACTGTTTCCCGAAAAGCTAGGAAAAATTAAAATAACAGCCAAACAAACAATCACTTTTCCAATCGTTCTCACTTTGGCATCACCTCTTACAATTAGTTGCCAACTATTTTCACAACGCTATAACAGCCCTCACATAGTAGTGTGACCAATATTAACAGTATTATCCATACGAACAACTTAATCCACAAAAAAAAGGATGCCCCTAAGGACATCCATTATACTTTATTAACCCCTATTGTGATTTGTGAATGGTGCTTTTAATGTATTCCCAATGTTGTTAAACAGGTCTTTTATGTCGGTATCAATCGTTTCTCGTCTGTTGCCATTACGAATATCATTATCGATATCACGAACACGTGTAAAAGTACCCTCATCTGTTACAACATTGACATTTCTATCTCCTGCTAGTGGCGCAACTGCCTTTTCAACAGCATTTTGAACGTTATTTCGATTACTATTGTCATTCGTATCGACTGCAACTAAAACGTTATCGTCTGTAACTATGACACGCGCATCATCAACATTTTTTACCTTTGAAGCACGTTCAGAAATTTTACGAACTAACTTTCCATTATCGTCGTAATAACCGTATGTTTGTACTTGGTGGTTATTGTCATTAAGATGGCTATGATAGTTGCGATCAGCATATCCATGGCCATTATCTCTCATTGTGTTTGGATTGCCATCATTATAAGGGTTAATTGTGCGGCCGTCACGATTATTCATGATACCACTGCGGCGTTGCTGATCCCGATAATTCATGATCCCAGAACGATTCTTTCTTGTTTTATTATTGTCCATAACACCGGTATGATCATTGTTTCTGTTGTTCATGACCCCAGTGCGGTTGTTATTGCCGTTTCTGTTGTTCATGACTCCGGTGCGGTTATTGTTGCCATTTCTGTTGTTCATGACTCCGGTGCGGTTATTGTTTCCGGTACGGTCCATAATTTCTGTCAATGGGCCATCATTGTCACGAGTACGATATCCGTTCCCATTACGATCCCGACCATTTTCGTTTGAGTAATAACCGATTGGTCTGGCATTATCATTATAATCCGTATTTGGCGATGCCCCTTGATTGGTATTACAAGCCGTAAGACCTCCAAGCAATAATGCTGTAGTCGAAACTGTATAGAGTATCTTCCTCAATACAATAACCCCCTTTTACCTTTTGAACATAACTAAATGTTCATCATTAGGTTGGCTCTTCAGGTGGGGGAATATTTCTGTTAGATTTTTGCAGATAACTTAACGGTACTTTTCCATTAATATTGTCAACTTTTATCATATCTGATACAAAAAATAGAAGGACGAATTTTTATTCGCCCTTAAGAATTATATCTGTGTGTTTTAATCATCTAAGTCATCATCAAAATCTGGCATATTAAACATTGGATTAAATGCCATTTGCTGATTTGGGTTCATACCCAATGGTGACCCTTGGAATCCACCTTGAAATTGTCCAGGATATCCAGGTTGCCCCATCGGAATGCCTTGTTGCGGATAAGGTCCCATGTATAGTGGCTTTGGTCCACCGCATCCACAGTCTCTTTGGTTATAAAATTGTGATGGCATCATTTGTGGTTGCCCTTGAAACATTTGTGGATTCATTGGTCCTGCAAAACCTTGTACCGGACCAACTGGGTTGTTACCTACCGCTGGGCTAACTGCTTGTGGCACATTCTGCATCGGCACACCTGGTCCAAAGCCCATTGGTCCTGGAAATCCGCCATAAAAGCCAGAACCTGGCATAACCGGTGTCATAGGCACACATGGCCCCATTGGTAATGGTGGTGCTTGCATCGGTGCCATTTGAGGCATTTGTGGGAATGCAGGCGCTTCTTCTATTTCCTCTTCCACACCAGCTACCATTTGCGGCATTTGTGGCATTTGCGGCATTTGTGCCTGCATGATATTGAAATTGTTAATATCGATTTCAAATGGATTCTGTTGTGGCATTTGAACTGGTGGCATTTGAACTGGTGCCATTTGAACCGGTACCTTTTCTTCTTTAACTTCCTCTTTTACACCTTCTGTTCGGAATCCACCCATTGGAGAATAGGGTCCTTGTGGTGGAAAACCTCCTTGAAATCCTGGAATATAATTAAATCCATAACCAGGCATTACCGGTGTGACAGGCACACAATTATTAAAATTCCAAGGCTGTTGTACTGGCATTTGTGGTGCCATTGGCATTTGTGGTGCCATTGGCATTTGTTGCATTTGCGGCATTGGTGGCATTTGTGCTTCATACTCCTCTTCTTCAAGTTCAAAGTCTTCTTCCTCTGGGACCATCATACCAGGTAAAACATTCTTTGGTGGTGTTGGTATTTGCGGCATGCCCATTAAATTAAAATTATTGATATCAATTTCTAATGGCTGAAATTGCGGCGTCTGAGGTGCTACTGGCATTTGCGGCATTTGCGGCATTTGTGGCATTTGTGGCATTACTGGCATTTGTGGCATCTGCGGCATCTGCGGCATCTGCGGCATCTGAGGAATATAAGGTCCTGTCTCGACACCTTTTACTTCCTCTTCTACCTCCGGAACCTCTTCCTCTTCCAATTCCATTACAGGAAACGGCTGAGGAGTGATTTCAGCAAACGGATGCTGAATTTGTGCCTCCTTTTTAGGTGCCAAGTTAATTTGTGCTTCTTTTTTGGCTCCACCAATTTGTGCTTCTTTTTTTACATGAACTGTCCCGGTAGGTACCTTGATTTTCATTCCTGGCATAATCATATCCGGATTACTTAACTGAGTGTTGACAGCCTTTAGTTCTTGAAAGTCGACCCCATATTTTTTTGCAATTTCCCATAAGGTGTCTCCTTTTTGAACGATATGGATTTTCACGCGATTTTCCCTCCTATACATAAGTCCATACATACTATGTCAAAATAGGCAAATTGCCACTATTTCTCATCACAACTTATGCATAGGCTTCACAATTTATGTGTAGCAAGAAGGCGGGTCAAGCTTTAAAATCTAAGAAAAAATAAAAACTCGACTAACGCCGAGTTTAATGATTAAATTCGATAATATGGATAACTACCTAACAAAGTTACCCCACTTCCCAATGCCTCTAATTCCGCTATCGCACTTGGGATTAAAATTTCATCCATTTTTTGTTCAATATCAATTAAAAATAAATAATTTCCTAGCCCTGTTTTCATCGGTCTTGATTCGATTTTTGATAAATTTAATTTTCTCCAGGCAAATACAGATAATACCTGATGTAAGGCACCGGCCTGATCAGAAGGTAAAGTAACCATTAGGGTTGTTTTATTTCCGGAGTTGTTCCTGGATAAATCCAAATCTAACATCTCTTTATGTAGAACAACAAATCGAGTATGATTATTGTCAAAATCATGAATATCCTGTTTAACAATTTTCAAGCCATATTCTTCAGCAGCAAAGGAATTTGCAATAGCTGCAATCTTTTGTTCTGGATTCTCACTTACCAATTTAGCAGCTGCACCTGTCGAACTTACTTCGATGGGTTGTATATTTGGAAAGTTATTATATAAAAATTTATAGCACTGTGCGATTGCATGTGGATGTGAATAGATTCCTTGTACTTCTTCCCAAGTATTTGTGTTGTCGGGATGCACCATTAAATGTTGTTTTATCGGAATAATCACTTCACCAACTATTTTCAATTGTTTTACATGAATGAGATAGTCAATTGTTAAATTAACCGTTCCTTCAATTGTATTTTCAATTGGAACAACTGCTACATCTACTTCCCCTTTTTCCACCGCGTCAATACATGCAGGGATTGTTCGATATGGCTTATTTTCCTTACCAGGAAACAATGCAGAAACCGCTTGTGCAGTAAACGTTGCATTTGGCCCTAAAAATCCTATGTTTCTTATACTCATCCATCTTTCCCCCTATGCTCCTGTTCCAAGAATTTCAACTTTATCTACGAATTCGAGTTTTCTAAGTTTAGCAAGGAGGTCAGTTACTTCACCGTGCATGCCTGATGTGTTTAATGAGAGTGTTACATTCGCTTTTCCCCTAAGCGGAATTGTTTGATGGATTGTTAACACGTTACAACCCGTATCTGCTACAGTTCTCAACAATTGAGACAGAGTACCTGATCGGTCCTCCAAGTGAAAAAACAAAGAGATAATCTTCTCCTTAACAGTTGTATGAAAAGGGAAGACAGTATCTTTATATTTGTAATATGCACTTCTGCTTAAATCTACTTTTTGGGTAGCTTCTGCAATCGATTGTGCTTCTCCACTGTCTAATAATTCCTTTGCGTCCAAGGTTTTTCGAACCGCTTCTGGAAGTACATCCTCACGAACAAGATAAAATTTGCCATCCATGCAAACTCCCCCCTTTACCTTCCTTTGCGCTTATTCTACAAATTCAAATTCGTAATCAAGTAATTTTACAATATCCCCGTGTTTTGCACCTTTTTCACGAAGTGCGTCATCGATTCCCATGCCACGTATCTGACGGGCAAATCGTTTTACAGATTCATCTCTTGTAAAGTCCGTCATCTTAAAGAGTTTTTCAACTCGTTCTCCAGTAATTACAAATGAACCATCACTTTCACGTGAAATAACAAAATCAACTTCCTCTTTTTCATGGCGGTACATGACGCGATGGACACTTGTATCTTCCTCAACTTCAAGTGGAAATTCTGGGGTCGTTTCAAGTAAGTCTGCAATTGTAAACAATAAGTCACGAAGACCTTGTCTTGTAACAGCCGAAATAGGAAAAATCTTGACATCATCCTGTAACTTCTCTTTAAATACGTTTAAGTTTTCTTGTGCTTCAGGAATATCCATTTTATTTGCTACCACAATTTGTGGACGTTCAGTTAAACGAAGATTGTACTCTTTTAATTCTTGATTTATGGTGAGGTAATCTTCGAATGGATCGCGCCCTTCCATTGCTGACATATCAATAACGTGAACAATGACTCTTGTTCGTTCGATATGTCTTAAAAATTGATGTCCAAGCCCAACACCTTGGTGTGCCCCTTCAATTAGACCTGGAAGGTCAGCCATCACAAAACTGCGTCCATCCTCTGTTTCAACAACACCCAGATTTGGGACTATCGTTGTAAAATGATACTCCGCAATTTTCGGCTTTGCAGCTGAAACAACAGATAATAAAGTAGATTTCCCTACACTGGGAAAACCAACAAGACCGACATCAGCTAAAACTTTAAGTTCAAGTCTTACATATCGCTCCTGTCCTGGCTCACCATTTTCCGCAATTTCTGGTGCCGGATTGGCTGGTGTCGCAAATCGAGAGTTTCCTCTTCCTCCACGTCCGCCTTTAGCAATGACTGCTCTTTGACCATGCTGGGTTAAATCTGCAATCACCACACCTGTATCATCATCTGTCACGACTGTTCCTGGGGGCACCTTTACAACCATCGGCTCTGCGTTTTTCCCATGTTGGTTTTTTGACATTCCGTGTTCCCCACGTTGTGCCTTAAAATGGCGTTGGTATCGGAAATCCATCAAGGTTCTTAAACCTTCTTCAACCTCAAAAATGACATCCGCCCCTTTTCCACCATCTCCACCTGCAGGACCGCCCATTGGAACATATTTTTCACGACGATAAGCAACCATCCCGTTACCACCGTCTCCACCTTTTACATACACTTTGACTTGATCAACAAACATCTTTTACCTCCGGTTATTATGCACCTTAATCTTTCATGCAATATGTATTGTTATATTTACTTCTTCTTTATGTACTTTATACTCTGTTATTTGTGGGAATTGATCAGATTGGCTTATCGTAGTTAACCAATTTGTTAGGTATTCCCTATCTTTTAGTATTCCACTAAAATCAAAAAAGAATCGAGTTTCCTTTGTTGAACAGTCGATAGTGAGGGATAAGTGATTTTCTCCCATTTCATCTACTGTTTCTTCCAGTATGGTAAAAAATTGTGTGCACCATTCTGTTAGTTTCGTATCATAGTTTGATAAATTTCGAATATCACCGACAACATCATAGTCCAATTGATATTTATGAGGCTCCCAATTTAAGGTCATGATTAGTGCAGCAAAAGTTGGAATTTGTAAATTTGTGAGATGTGTTTCATTTTGAGCGTCAATTACAATTTCTTCAATTATAGTCTTAACCCGATCAATTTTATTTAGTGAGATGTTCCCTTTGATTAACTGTATTTTATTTAACCAATCATGACGTGTATGTTTTAGAACTTCAATCGTACTCCAATTTTTATTCATGTCATTTCCCCTAAATTTCAATGTGTCAAAAACCACATTTAGATTTCGAATCTTGTCTAAAAATTATATCAAACCTTGGAAAATAACACTACATTCTAATCTTCATAAAAATAAAAACTCTAACCATGTGGTTAGAGTTTTGTACGATTACGCTTCTTGCGCAGCTGGGTATACACTTACTTGTTTGCGGTCACGGCCTAAACGCTCAAATTTAACAACTCCGTCAACTTTTGCGAATAGTGTGTCGTCACCACCACGGCCAACGTTTACACCTGGGTAAATTTTTGTACCGCGTTGACGGTATAAAATTGATCCACCAGTTACGAATTGACCATCAGCACGTTTTGCACCAAGACGTTTCGCGATTGAATCACGACCGTTTTTTGTACTACCTACCCCTTTTTTAGAAGCGAAGAATTGAAGGTCTAATCTTACGAACATTATTGTCCACCTCCTATTATAAAGTTGTATTTATGATTGAATTTTCATATATTGTCCATAATCAAGTTCAATCGTTTGTAGTGATACAAGCATTCCCTCTAAAAGAAGCTGTACCTTTTCCTCAATTGTATCATCCTCAAGATGAGGAATCTGACAGCGGAGAAAACCACTTTTTTCTTGCTCCAATATTGGCTCTACTTTACATAAAGCATATATCGAATTAATGGTACCAAAAGCAACAGCTGAGGCACCCGCACAAACGATATCCTTTCCAGGAACATCAAATTCAGCATGTCCACTCATTGTAAATGAGTCGATTCTACCAGAACTATTACGGTTAATAGTTATTTTTATCATGATAGAAAGCCTTATGCGTTGATTTTTTCGATTGTAACTTTAGTGTAAGGTTGACGATGACCTTGTTTTTTACGGTAGTTCTTTTTAGCCTTATATTTGAAAACAATGATCTTCTTAGCGCGACCTTGCTTTTCAACTTTAGCTGTAACAGTTGCACCTTCAACAGTTGGGCTACCAACTTTCACGTTTTCGCCACCTACGAATAAAACCTTGTCAAAAGTAACTGTTCCACCTTGTTCTACGTCAAGCTTTTCAACATAGATTTCTTGGCCTTCTTGAACTTTGATTTGCTTACCGCCAGTTTCAATAATTGCGTACATATTTGCACCTCCTAATAGTATGACTAAGACTCGCCAATACACAGGCGTTTCGGCAAATGATAAGCTGCGAACTTCTGTGTTGGCTACGCCAGTACGTTCCTCACGTAGCACTAACTACGCTCCGCTACTCCTGACTGCGCCGCCTTGAATTTCTTGCTTCTAATTTGCCTCGGTTTGTTTACCCAAAACCATGAAAACTTAAATACCTGGAATGAGCGGTTGTAGCAATGGGTGCTACAAACAATAACATGAAAATATTATCACAAAGACACATTGGAGTCAATATAAATTAGAATTTGTTGAACTATGATAAATTGTTTAGTCTTGCTTTTATGTCAGCATTACTTCCCAATTGTCTGATTTCATATTCATGTATAGGTGAAACTTTTTCCGTTAAATAAATGTGAAAGGATAAAGCTTCTTCTAGCCTTTTTTTATGCTGATTATGCTCTCCTTGAAATACATGTTTCACGTCCTTAGTTGTTTCAATCCAAATAGCCTCATAGTCCATTCCTTGAAGTTCCCATAACTCACGTTCAAGTTTAAACGCAATTGTTTCGGCAGAGTCAATTTTTCCTGTTCCTAGGCAGGTTGGACAATTCGTTTGTAAAATAGCTGAAAGATCTTGCCTTGTCTTTTTACGGGTTAGCTCGACTATACCTAGTGTAGTAAACCCATGAATCGTCACCCGATTTCTGTCATCCTTCGCAGCTCCACGCAGTGCTTGGATTACCTTTTGACGTTCATCCTCTTGCTTCATGTCAATAAAATCAACCAAGACAATTCCACTAATATCACGTAACTTAAGCTGACAAGCGATTTCTTTTGCTGCAGCAATATTTGTTTTAAATACCGTATCTCGCAAATTTTCTTTACCTTTAAATTTTCCAGTATTCACATCGACAATTGTTAAGGCTTCCGTTTGCTCAATTAACAAATATGCACCATTTTCGAGCCATACTAAATGCTTTAGTGCTCTTTCGATTTCCCGCTCAATTCCGTACGATGAAAATATATCTTCTTTTCCTTGATAAAAAGAAACCTTATCTTCACCAAATTGATTCTTTAACTGTCTAAACCACTCGGCATTATCAATCACAATTTCCTTTATATTCTCCGGGTGATGTTCAAGTAAGATTTTTTCAACTAGATTATTGGCATCAACTAAAAGACTTGGTGGCTTAAGGCGTTTTTGTTCTTCTAGTATGGCCTTGTAACGGCTTCGCCCAAATTCAAGCTCATTGAAGATTTTTGCTTCATCTTGATTTTCACAAGCGGTTCTCACAACAAGCCCCTCAGGATATTGAAGATATGTTTGTCCAAAGCGGCGCCATCTATCTCTTTCTTCCTCTTTTTTCATTTTCCGCGAAACTGCCACATAATTTCCAAACGGCAAATAGACAAGGGATGCCCCAGGAAATTCAATTAATCCGGTTAATTTGGGTCCTTTCCGCTCTGCACCCTCTTTCGTAACCTGAACAATGATTTCCTCGCCTTGTCTAATAAAATGAGAAATATTTTTTTCTTTGTCATTTGGGTCGGATAGATGGTAAGTTGCAAGCTGTTCCCTTCCTATATAGCCATTTCTGCCTAAACCAATATCGACAAAGGCCGCCTGCATACCGGGAAGAACATCAATGACTCGACCCTTGTATATATTCCCTACGATTTCTCTATGTTTTGGTTGTTGAATATTCACCTCAAGAACTTTATTTCCCTCAAGAACGGCTATTCGCTTTTCACTTGTTTTTGCATTTACAATAATTGTTTTCAAACTGCTAATCCTCACTTTGACGGAACATTTTCCTTATCAATGTACCTCAAGATGCAATGTTAATACAAGTAGAGGAGTTCACCAACCGGCTGAGTAATTTTTTTCTCATTAAAGTAAGCATGTAAAAGTTCATTTTCATCAAGGGGTTGCTGGTTTTCCCCATCCTTTCGTATCACAATTGGGTGCTTACACCCTCGTTGAAACATTGAGAGGACCGAATATACCATTTCTGTTTCATCCACAATCAACGGTTTTAATTTTGTAAAGGTATCCTGTTTTCCATAGTAGCGTTCAAGCAAAAATCTCATGAAGACAAAATGACGTTTTTTCCATTCCATAATAATTGAAAAGAAAAGGAAAGATATGATGACCCAGAGATTTAGATTGTTTGGACTATAAAATAACATTCCAATGAAAAGAAGTCCCGCTATTAGACTTGATACAAAAAGCGTCCGTTTATGCGCTTCAAAAAAAGAATGTTTATATGAAAAAAACAAATAAAGAAGCTTCCCACCGTCTAATGGCCAAATTGGGAGTAGGTTAAAGAAAAAAAGAACCACATTATGATATAAAAAGAGATCAAAAGTTTTCGGGGAAATGATAGATCCTAATAATAAGAAATAAGCAACAGTCACCATCCAAATATGCTGCAGTGGTCCTGCTAAAATAACGAATAGTTCTTCCTTGAGTGGACGGTTTCCATGCTCATCCATCTCCGCCACACCCCCAAAAGGGAGAAGTTGAATCTTTTTAATTCTCCATGAAAAAAAATGGGCACATGCAGCGTGTCCCATTTCATGGACAAATATGATTAAAAAAAGCATCAATAATTCTCTGAAGTGTGCGGTAACAACTGCAATCCCGACAATAAGCCAAAATAATGGGTGAATTTCTATTTTTCTGAGGAGATTTACATATTTATTCAAATTTTATCACCTGTATTGGATCAATAAATGTTTCACCTTGCTTGATTGCAAAATAATACGTTCCTTTTTTTCCCCTTGCGGCTCTTGAACCTTTCCAACCTCTTGACCTGTTTCCACATAATCATAAAGTTTCACTTCAACACTTCCTAAATTTCCATACCACGTTTCGGAGCCATCACTATGCTGAATAACAACTGTTTCTCCAAGATCACCTTTAACTGCAACCTCAGTAACATTACCTGCATTCATTGCTTCAACTACCTCGCTGTCGGTTTCAACAATAATTCCTTGGCCGTTTGCTTCAAAGGTTTCGGTCACTTTTCCTGCTGCGGGAATAGCGTATTTACCTGTAGCTTGAGTATCGACTTTTTCTTTATCTTGATTCATTGGGATTAGTGCAAGCGGGCTGCCAAAGGTATCTTTATACCATTCTGTTACGGCAGCAAATTGAAATTCAGTTTCCATAGTACTGGTTACAAAATGCCTGACATTTTCAAACTGTGGTGACTGATTTTTAAATATTATGCCAATCGATAACACAAGAATAGCAGAGAGTAACACCTTAAAAAGAAAAACTTCCATTCGAAAAAGAGGATGTCCTCCTTCACCAGACCCACCACCATCGAATGAGGTATATGCACTTCCACCGTATCGTTCCTCATCACTTGCTATAAAGGAAGGACCTGTTTTTTTTGGAGTAGCTGGACTGGAATATTTCGTACGCTTTCTCTTTGCAATTCGCCTTCTAATTTCATTTGCTCGGTTACTCATCTTTTTACATCATCCCTTGTCCATTTTATTTGTACAAGTTTATGACTAAAGGCGTTTAGTTATGACATTATCAAGCTAATTATCTAGTAAAACGGGCATCTTTGAAAATGAAAGAAGGATGAGATTTCTCCACATCCTTCTCCTACTACTAAAAATTATTTATTTTTTACCCGGTTTATCAGGTTTTCCTGGTTTATCAGGCTTTCCTGGCTTTCCTTTTCCTGGTTTCCCATCATCTTCTTGCACATTGATGATTAACTTACCAGTTGCAATTTGTCTTGATTCGTTACCAAACTCGTCTCTTACAATTACTTCGATTTCAGCACCGTCTGCAACTACACTAGAAACCGCTGTCCAGTATCCTTCATAGACACCAGGTGAAACTTCCTGTAGTGGAAGTTCCGTAACATCGCTCACACCTGCTGTATTTGTTAATGGTAAACGAATAGCGTAGGTTGCGTTTAATCCATGCTCACTTGTGAATTCAATCTTCACACTCTCACCTGATTTTAAATGCACATCCTCTGTTGGTTTTAAATCAGCTATGGTTAAATCGCCAAATTTAGCAGTTACAGTAATTTGGTCACTCGTTGAGTTACCTGCTTTGTCAGTTGCAACTACTTCAATGTTATTTTCACCATTTTCAACAAGAATTCGCTTTGTAAAGCTTCCATCAGTAATAGTTGCACCTTCACCATTTACTGTTACAGTATCGATATTTTCGTCCTGTACAGTACCTGTTACAGTAATTGCTTCTTTATTTGTCTTTAAACCATCTTCCGGGCTTGTAATGACGAGTTCCGGTGATGTTTGGTCAAGAATCACAACAACAGGTTCTGATGCATCGGTAATACCCGTGTTAGTTGATGCCTTAGCTGTAAGTGAATTCTCACCATCTTGTAATTCAACATCCACAGAAAAAGTACCTGCATCAGTTGTATCTGTTGTCACTACCTCTTCTCCATTGTTAAAGACATGAACAGTAGTTGTAGGGGCTGCCTTTCCTTCAACAGTAACAGATGATTCATTCGTGAAAGCTCCTGTTATTGGAGAAGTAATGGTAGGAGCTGTTACCTCATAATTGACTGTAGCACGAATCATATAGTTACCCTCAGCCTCTGGGGCTAATGACCAGGCTCCACCAACAAACTGCCAGCTACGACCTGAATACTCACCATCTTCGTCAGTTCCAAGTCCTGGTGCATTTGGATTTGGATCTGCTTGAATGTAAACCATATAGAAGTCTCCTTCTACGATGATTCCTTCAGCAGCTAGGTCCACATTTGTCCATTCGCCAGTTCGAAGAGCAGTCGCATCGATTGGCCCAGCAAGCTTCTTACCTGGAGCTCCATCTGTTCCAGTAGCATCCCAGACTTCTACTTTGAAGTTAGATCCTCCTGGTGTTGGCCATGTTGTATCCCAGAAACGGAATTGCCCTCCAGTAACGAGCGCTGCATCCTGCTCTTCACTTAATGACATTTTTACTGCCCAACCATTGCCAGCATCATAGAATGCACGTGCATTTTCTGCAGTTCCATCGTCATAACCGATTTCACCAGGATAACCAATGAATGGTCTTAATTCTATGTTTTGTGCTACTTCGCCATTTCCTTCGAGTACAACTTCAAATGATTCACTATAATAGGAAGGTGCCATTACACGAACTGTATACGTACCTTCATATGCGGTAAGTGAATACTGACCATTTTCATCTGTCTCAACTGGAGTTACATTTGCATCTTCTACAAGTAATAATGTTGCTCCTGGTACAGGTTCACCCGTTGCTGCATTGGTAATCGTACCTGATACCGTTCCTTTTGCTTTCTCCTCTAAAACGAAGTTTGCTACAGCTTCACCATCTGCCTCGACTGTTACAGTTTGTTGTGCTGCATGATACCCATAGCTTTCCGCTACTACTGTAAATTCACCTGTTCCGTGGATTAATTCATATGCACCGGTAGCAGGATTAGTTGTAACAGATCGGCCCGACTCTAACACACTCACTTGAGCGTAAATTGGTAAGGCTTGTGGACTAGTTTCATCAACATTTACTTCCTTGAAGTCGATGTGAGAACCTTCTGGCTTAATTTTTGCAGGGTCAACTTTTTCTCCTTCTTTTACTGCAACTGAGCTGTCACCACTATCAACGCTGTCACCCTTCGTAGGTTGTACTCCTAATTGGGCTTTGCTTTGAACTGTAAGTGGCTCATTTGAAAGACGAACATCATCAATGTACCAGCCATCGCGAGTAACACTGCCGTCAGTGGTTACATTGAAACCGATATAAATTCTTTGACCCGCATACTCAGATAAATCAACCTCTGCAGCTTGCCAGTTTGAAGTCGTATCTGTGATACGAAGTAATTGTGTCCAGTTTTCCATATCTGTAGAAACAAATACATGACCGTAATCCCAGTTGCGTTCAAGATTAAACCAGTTCATGTATTGTAGGTATGCTGGTCCTTCAGCTGGTAGGTCAATTGGTGGCATTACAAGAGTCATATTCGCTCGACTGCTATATTGTCCAGCTAGATTCGTAGCATATACTTTTTCTCCAGAATGTGCACCATTAGGACCACTTGTAGGAACACCCCATTGCCAAGTATCCTCGGCACCATAAGAGAACCAACCAACAGGAGTATCTTCAAAGTCTTGGAAATAACCGACAGAAATTCCTGGTTGTACAGTAACTTCATATTCATCAGTCGTTACATCATTCTGACCAAAATCAACAACCTGCCAACGATATGACACAGAAGGCTCTCCAATATCTTCTCCTGGAATCACCGCTTCGTATGTTCCTTCATTATACGTACCTGATGTTTGAGTAGCAGATACATTCGCCCATTTGCCATCTAGATTTTCATATTGAAGCACAACAGCTGTAATGCTTACGTTGTCATGTACTGAGATAGAAAGTGGTAAGTCCATGCCTGCATAGGTTTCAGAAGGCGCTGTATGTTCAAACGTTGGAGCCTCTGCATCCACACCATCTTTCGCAACTTGACCTTTGATTTTTCCAAGTCCAGAAGCAACTGAGGAAACAGCTAAATATGCATTTACCAAACCATAACCGTAACCAAAGTTAGGTGATTCTGGAAAAGTACCATCGGTTAAAGATGTTGCAGTTGAAGTAATAATTTCTTCAATTTGTTCGATCGTTAATGATGCATTTGCTTGTTTTAATAAAGCTACTACGGCAGAAATATGCGGACCTGCCATTGATGTTCCATTCCATCCACCTTCATATCCACTACCAGGAACGGAAGAACGAATATTCACACCTGGAGCCGAAATATCCGGTTTAATATCTCCTTCATATGGTGAAGGTCCTTGTAACGAGAAGTTTGCTAAACGATCATTGATATCAGTCGCTCCTGTTGCAAACGATTCAGGATAGTTTGCAGGTGTCGCAATTGACCCTGGGCCACCTGGATTAAATAAGGTTGTATTACCTGCAGAAAACTCTGGGAAAATATCGGCTGCTCTCCAGTTTTGGACCATTGGACGATACCATTCATCTAAACCAGGTCCTCCACCCCATGAGTTGTTAACAACATCTGGTGCCATATCAGGGTTGCCCCCTGGAGCTATAATCCATTCCCCTGCTTCTAATAGGTCTATATCTGATCCTCCATCTTCCGTGAACGCTTTAACAGCAATCCACTTAGCACCTGGAGCAACACCAATTTGATTTGCACCATTTGGCTCTGCACCCACCATTGTACCTGTTACATGTGTTCCATGTCCGATATCATCGTATGGAGTAGATTGACCAGTCGTTGCATCAAACCAGCTATACTGGTGGTTCGGATTATTTGGATTAGCTGGATCATAGCCACGATACTGCTCCATCAATGCTGGGTGATTCCATTGAACACCCGTATCAATACTAGCAACAACCGTACCAGATCCATCGATCCCCATCTCCCATACCTGTGGGGCCCCCACACGATCAATATTCCATTCAATGTTTTGAGGGGTTGCTTTAGATTCGACCGCTAGTGAAGATTCTTTCGTTACTGGAACATGCAATGTTCTTGTTTCATTTGGTAACACTTTTTCAACCTCAGCGAATGATGCAATTTTCTCCATAACATCTTTCGTTGCAGTTACAGCCATTCCGTTTACAATGAAGAAGGATTTAATATCCTTTGCATTACCGGATGCCTCTTCTTTTTGAAGATACGTTTTAACATCACCTTGTGTTTCAATCGCTGTTGTACGTAGCTCTGAAACAATTGCATTTCGTTTGATTGATTTTGTTTTGGCTATAGTAGATTTTTGTAAACTAGCTTTTTTAGCTGCATCATTTGCTACTTTATTTGAATCAACCTGTTCCTTGAATTTGATTAGAAATGTAACCATCTTCTCATCGGCGAATTGGTCTTGTAAGCTTTTAGAAATTTTACTAGAAGCCACATCCTTATTATTTCCTAGATAAGATGTGGAGGGTTCCTTTGCCTGAGCAAATGTTTGAGAAGCCATTACACTAGGTGCTAGTAATAACGCGCACATTACAATACTTGCAACCTTTGTTAACCTACGTTTCCCTTTTTTCCTCATCAATTTTCCTCCCTTAATTTTAATTAGCTCTGAATTTTCCTCCTCTCGATAGATTCCTATACTCCAATGTATTTGGGTCCTTCCCCATTTCTCTAAGATAGATTCCGCGTATTGCAATCGGAAATCACATTATGTAGAAGTACAGGTATGAATTAACTTTAGCTGAAAAAATACGAAAATAGTGTCGAAAAAAAGGAAAATAGTTTGAAGATTCGGAATTTGGTTAATTTGTATTATATGAAAAAAGACAAATAAGGAGTTTAGAACGAATATTATATATTCGTATGAGTTTTATTTTTTAGAGGGGCTATATTCCACAAAATGAGGTTTTTACTATATTTTACCAGTATAAAACAGATATTCTGTTTCCTAGGTAGAATGGCTTAATTGGAGATGATTAGTATGAAATAAGTTAAAAAATGATTATTTTTTCCTTACAAAATTTTAAATAAATTTACAATTAGGTTAAATATAGTGAGTTATTCCTCACTCTTTTATGTCAACAATAGGTAACACCCCCTAGTTTCCTCACTATTTTCACAAGTTTTAGGATTATATTCTTATCGATGGTGTATGGTTTACAAAGCGAGGGGTTTCTGAGTTTGATTGAATAGAAGAAAAAAATAATCTTTCGGTCACTTCTGACCAAATTTGCTTTTATGAACTTACGACTTTGTCGAAATAAAAGAAAAAACCACCCTTTTTTGTAAGGTGGTTTAACGGACGCCAAAGAATTTTTTAATCTTTGAGAACATACCTTTCGGATCGTTTTCAAGAGATTGAAGTGGAATAGATTCTCCTAAAATTCTTCGTGCGATATTTCGATATGCAATTGCTGTTTTACTGCTTGAATTTAAGGCGATTGGCTCACCACTATTGGAAGCTTTAATTACTTCATCATCATCTGCAACAATTCCAATTAAGTCAATTGAAAGATGTGTGATGATTTCATCGATATCAAGCATTTCACCTGACTTCATCATATGATTTCGAATACGATTCACAATTAGCCGTGGTGGCTCGATTTCCTCTTTTTCTAGCAATCCAATAATCCGGTCTGCATCACGAACTGCTGAAACTTCTGGTGTTGTGACAACAATTGCTTTGTCTGCTCCAGCCACAGCATTTTGAAAGCCTTGTTCAATACCAGCGGGACAGTCAATGATTATATAATCAAAATCCTGTTTTAACTCCTCGACCAATTTCTTCATTTGGCTAGGCTCTACTGCAGTTTTATCACTTGTTTGGGCAGCTGGCAGTAAATAAAGATGGTCATCGAATCTCTTATCCTTTACTAAAGCTTGTTTAAGCTTACAACGACCTTGAACAACATCCACTAAATCATAGATGATACGGTTTTCTAAGCCCATAACAACATCAAGATTTCGTAGGCCAATATCTGTATCTATTAAACAAACACGTTTTCCAAGCACCGCCAAGGAAGTGCCTACGTTAGCAGACGTGGTCGTCTTTCCGACTCCACCTTTTCCTGATGTAATAACTATAGCCTCTCCCACAGCTAGATTCCCCCTTCTAACCTTGTTAAATTAGGTCTTAAATGAGTTAACTGTTGCAATCTATCAACTACAATCATCTCATTTTCGTCCACATACGCACATTCCATAATATTGGCTTCTGTTTGAACAGAGTCTGGTGATCTATTCATAATATCGCCAATTCGAAGCTGTGTCGGTTTCATAACTGAGGCTGCAATAATAGCGTCTCGTCTCCCATAGAAACCAGCATGTGCAATTCCACGTAAGGAGCCTAATATAAATATATTTCCGCCTGCAATGACTGTGGCACCAGGATTTACATCACCGATTAGCATAAGGTCACCCTCTACCTTAATTACTTGTCCAGAACGGATTACCTTAGCGACGGAAACAATTTCATTCTTCTTTTTCATCTCTTCTGCTTCTTGTTTTGTAATCACATTACTATCGATTTCGTCCACCACTAGATGCTTTTTATTTCGAATGATGGAGCGTATTTGTTCGTCTTGATTTTGAGTTAAATACCGATTACCAATTTTTACTTTAACAGGAACAAACGGAACATCATCATTCCGTTTCTGATTCAAAGACAACTTAATTTCTAAGTCTGAAATTAGCTCTTTAAATGAACAAGAATCATCGAGATGCAACGTTAATCCGTCTTTTGTCCCTTTTATTGTCACATACTGCTGTTTTTGTCCTTTCACGACGTTCACCTCAACGATATATACTTCAACAAATGACTCCATTTTTCCTGTTAATTATCAAAAAATTTTTACAGAACCTTTTTCACTTTATTATTCTTCGATATGTAGCTTCCCTAGTAATTTCTTAAATGGGTATGCAAATACTAGTATAAATATACTATTTAATAGAATTGTCGGCAAAATACGGAATTGGAGAAATCGTTCCACTGTGATAGTCGTTGTACCTATTGCTAAATTTACACCATAAACACAAAATTCCAAAGCAAAAATACCGATAAGACTTAGAAAAGAAATTACAACAATATTTGTTTGTAAAATCCGACTTGCCCAGGAAATAAGATATGCCATAAGTGTGTAAAGAAAGAAATAAACACCTAAAACCTCTGTGTAAGCAATATCATAAAGCAGTCCAAAAATACCCCCATAAACAAGTCCCATAGGTTTATTAAAATAAACTGTAATAAAAGCTATTAAAACAAATAAAAACCTAGGAACATAAACATTTTCCTGATGAAAAATGTCCGCTGGTACTAAATCAACAAAGCTGCTTTCAAATAAAAAACAAAGGACAAAATAAGGGGAAGAACGAAACGCTTCACGATTCTTCCTCCTCTTCTTCTGGAACATTCATTGTTCTCTCAACAATAATAACATGGTCGATTTCATAAAAATCAGCCGCAGGCTTGATATATGCAGTTTTTGTTAATCCGTAATCATCTGGAACAACATCCATAACCTCACCAATATAAAGTTCACTTGGGAATATTCCGCCTAAACCAGATGTAAGCACCTTTTGATTTTTTTCGATTTTTGCATCTGGTGTATTAATTTTGAAAAGAAGAGCCTCTTTTTCTTCATCATACCCCTCTATCAGCCCCATGATTTTTGCTTCTCCTTGAATATAAGCGGAAATACGATTAATTCGATTAGGAGAACTCAATAACTGGATAGTAGATGTAAATGTATTCGCATGCTTTACTTTTCCAATTAAACCTTTTGAAGTGATTACAGCCATGTCAACTTGGACACCATGCTGCGTACCACGATTAACCGTAATGATTTCATGCCATTGATCAGGGTTTCTTCCGATTACAGTGGCCTGTATTTTATTAAAGTGATCAAGTGATTCTGTTTTTTCTAGAACATCACGTAATTTTTGATTTTCTTTCTCTAACTCCTGCACATTTGCTTCTAATTGCCCGTAGGAATCAAGCTTTTCCTTTAAGAGTTTGTTTTCTTCAAATGTATTTTCAATATGATTCACATTTTCAAAAAATCCAGCAATGGCCTGAGAGGGTTGATGAAATATACTTTGAACCCAGCCAACAGAATCCTTGATAAATTGCTCTGGCCATGATAATTTTTCACGCTCTTGTAAAGAAAATCCAATCAATGCCACTAGAACGATGATGCACACTAGTAATATAATTAATCGTTTATTGAGAAAGAATTGTGGCATGTGTTACACCCTCTAACTTTAACTTGATTTCAACACATATAGTGGGGAATAAAATTCCCCACTATAATAAGTTCATTATCGTTATCGTAAATCCTTTGATTTCCCTTTAAATAAATGAATATGGTCAAGTGCTTTACCTGTACCAATTGCAACACAATCTAATGGATTTTCTGCAATAAGGACAGGCATACTTGTTTCTTCACTAATAACCTTGTCTAAATTACGTAATAGGGCTCCGCCACCAGCTAGCACAATTCCACGATCCATAATATCTGCCGCAAGTTCAGGTGGTGTCTTTTCAAGCGTATTTTTAACGGCATCGACGATTGCGTAAACAGTATCATGGAGTGCTTGTGAAATTTCTTCTGCAGTAATTTCGATTGTTTTTGGCAATCCAGTTAATAAATCTCTTCCTCGGATTTCCATGTTTTCAACACCCTCTGGTGCTCCGGCCGAGCCAATTTCGACCTTGATTGCTTCCGCTGTACGATCACCTATCATTAAATTGTAGGTTTTGCGAATATATTGAATAATTGCATCGTCCATCTCATCACCAGCGATACGAATGGACTGACTTGTAACAATTCCACCCAAAGAGATAATTGCTACTTCAGTAGTTCCACCACCGATATCAACAATCATACTTCCAGTTGGTTCCCATACAGGCAAATTTGCCCCAATTGCAGCTGCAAATGGTTCTTCAATCGGATACGCATCTCTAGCACCAGCTTGACGTGTTGCATCGATTACTGCACGTTGTTCAACTGCTGTAATTCCTGATGGAACACAAACCATAATATATGGCTTTCTAGAAAAAAAGCTTTTCGTTTTAACTGCTTGATTAATGTAATATTTCATCATCGTTGCAGTTGTTTCATAATCAGCAATGACACCATCCTTCATTGGACGAAGGGCTACGACATTGCCGGGCGTACGACCAATCATATTTTTAGCATCATTTCCAACTGCAACAATTTGCTTTGTATCTGTTTGCATTGCAACTACAGACGGTTCTCTTACTGCAATTCCTTTACCCTTTATAAAAACAAGTGTATTAGCAGTACCTAAATCTATACCAAGGTCCCTTGTACCTATTCCAAACATAATATGTATCTTCCTTTCTGATACCGAATAAAAAGTGTTAAGTTGCGAAAAACTCATAACCAATATTATATCGTACAAAATTAAAAATTAATAGAGGATGTTCAAAAAGTCAGTCGAAAAAGACACATTGAATTTCTGCGTTAGATTGCTTCTTCGGTCCTCACGTATTAACTGCATACGCTCCAGTCTTCAAAGCTGCACCGCCTTGAACTTTTGGGTCCTTTTTACCTTCCTATTGAACACTCGTTAAATAGTCACACATAACCTTTTTCTTTTAGACTGACAAATTTGTGTTCACCAATTATTAAATGGTCTAAAAGCTCTATTCCAATTATCCTGCCACATTCAACTAACCGCTTCGTTACCTCTATATCCTCACGACTTGGAGCAGGGTCGCCGGATGGGTGATTATGAATACAAATGATGGATGCTGCTGATCTTCGAAAGGCTTCCTTATACACCTCTCTTGGATGAACAATCGAAGCATTTAAACTTCCGATAAAAATTGTTTGTCGATGTATCACCTGATTTTTTGTATTTAAATAAAGACATACAAAATGCTCTTGTGTTAAAAAGCGCATATCCTCCATCACATATTTAGCACCATCTTCAGGGGATCTAATTACATAACGGTCTTCATATTGAAGTTTACCAATTCTTCTTCCTAGTTCAACGGCAGCCATAATTTGTACGGCTTTTGCTGTCCCAATGCCTTTAATAGAGGTAATTTCTTCAACTGAAGCATCCTTTAATAATCGAAGACCTTCAAAACGATGCAATAAGCGATTTGAAAGTTGAATGACCGATTCTTCCTTTGAACCTGTTCGTAAAAGAATCGCTAAAAGCTCATGGTTAGAAAGACTGTCCGCTCCATCGGTAACCAAACGTTCCCGCGGCCTTTCTTCCCTGGGATAATCACGAATCATAAGCTCAGATGATTTCAAATAGGTTCCTCCTATCTATTGTAGTAGATACTTGGACCCACCCATCATTAAAGCTATAGACTACTATGTAATGTAACACACCATGTAGCATATCAATTTATATTTTTTGTAAATATCAAGCCTTAGCAGTGAAATCCTATATTCCTTAGTTCACGGAGTGTTCGTGACACAGGCAATCCGACTACAGAAAAATAGTCCCCTTTAATATGTTTGACGAGTGCAGATCCAAGTCCTTGAATTCCATATGAACCTGCTTTATCCTTTGGTTCGCCTGAGGCAACATATGCTTTAATTTCCTCATCCGTTAGATCCCAAAATGTTACTTCTGTTCTTTCAAAGAACAATTTCTGATTGTCCTTAAAAAGAAGTGCAACCCCTGTTATGACTTCATGTGTTTGATTTGAGAGAGTTTTTAAAACATGTATTGATTCCTGTTCGTTTTTAGGTTTACCTAAAAACTGGTTTTGAAACACAACAGCTGTATCGGCTGCAAGAATATAGGAATCAGGAAATTGTTTAGAAATTGCCTTTGCTTTTTTTAGGGCAATTGTCATGACCTTTTCTTCCGGAGTGAGTGTTTCGTCAATGGATTCATCAATATTACTGACGGAAACTTCGAAGGAAAGTTTCACATTTCTAAGAAGTTCTTTTCGTCGTGGAGAACCTGAGGCTAAAACGAGGTGTTGCATACTTTTCACCCTTTATTATTTTTTTCAGATTGGAAGATACCTGTATATCGTAACAAACAAATCTTGTCTCTACAATTATGTAAAATTAAATTTTGTTGATAATTTATTGTTTGAGACATTTTGTCTATTTATGTAAAACTCAAGAAATTCAAACCATAAAGAAGGAAAGGAGTTATTTTCTCCTTTCCTTCTTCTTTGTAAAAATTAATTTTGACTAACTTAACTCAGAAACCCACATTGTGTAGGCTTTGTATGCATTAAGTAATGATTGCTGTGTTTCCCATAGTGCTTTTTCATTTCCATCATTTTTATAGGTCTGAAGTTGAGTAAATGCAGACTGAATATTTGTTTGAAACTCTTTAAGTTGTGCATGGAGGTTGTCGGTCTTGATTCCTTTAACAGCTGCAACTTGTTTTGAGAGATTCTCCCATTTCTCGTTGTCAATTGCGCCAGTCCCGAAAGCACCGGAAGATAAAGTTATTAATTCCTTAAATACAGGAAGACTTATTTTAATTGCTTCTGAATCTTCTTTTCCTGCATTTGAATAGGAACCACCAGGGATTTCAAATGTTTTAGAAAAAAAATCCGGGAATGCTTCTGCATATTTTGCCTTGATTCCTCCAACTGAACCTTGTTCAGTTCCAATGCCAGCAAGTACGTAAAAGGAACCATCCATTTGAACAGCAGTTGCGGCAAAACCTTTGCTTGTAATATCACTTACAGTAGAATTTGCCGATTCAGCAGTTGAAAACTTTCCACCTTGAACAACACCCGTTGATAGGGTTTCTAACTCAACCGCAACTTGGCTACTTACTGGCTTATCTTTTGGGTTTTCAGCTGGTGTCGGATTTTTTCAGTAATTTGAGATGGATTCTCTGATTCGGCAGGGCCAGCATTTACATCTTCAACCACTTTTAAAATCATAAACCCAAATCCAACACCAAGAACAATTGCTAAAACAAGTGAACCGACAAATTGTTTCACAGAAAAAAGTTGTATTCCGCTATTCTTTTTTGATAGTTTTGGAATTTTACTAGGACCTTTTGTTTGCCGTAAATCTTCAATAGGAATTATAGGAATCTCTTTTTCCTTCAAGGGTTTGTTTTTTAAACTTTCATCTGGTAGAACCCAGCTAAAATCATCCTCTTCCTCCTCCTGTGCTGCAGCAACTTCATCATTTTCAATTCCAATAAGAGGTTTTTCCGTTTCGACAAATTTAGTTGTCTCTTTCCCTTCAGACTTTACCTTTGGCTCTTTGCCATTAATTTTAATAGAAATCCGATTGTGCTTGTCCATTTTTTTCACCACCTATTTAAGAAAACGCCTACTTTTTGTCAATGCTACCATAACAATAAAAAAAAGAACAAGACATTTGTCGTCTTGTTACTAGAGGTTTTCGTCAAATTCTGCACTATTCAATGTTTTTAGTAGGAACGAGTGGATTATTTTTATTGCTAGGTCCAGGTGCATCTAACTCTGGATCGAATTCTATTAATTCCTCCAAGTCCGGGTAATAGTATGTTGAAATTGTTAATGTTGTCGTTAGCATATCAGTTCCTTGATTCGTAGAGACAATTTCAGGAAAACCTGAGAATGCAATCTGTTCAACCTTTGTTATTCTCTCAAAATTCTCTAAGGAATGAATAAATTGCTCAAGTTCAAAATAACCCGGAGACTGAACTGTTAAAAAGGCGGTAAGTTTTTTAACTCCCGCAGGAAGATTAGCCTCGTGATTATCAGCATTATTCTCATTTTGACTTTCCACAACAGATTCATTCTCAACTTCTGCAATTGATTCAGTTGTAGTCGCTCCATTGTTATCATCATTAAATGTCATGCTTGTAATAAAACTATTTGAAACGGTCTCAGCTTGTTCAAGATTGAGTAAAAACTGTTCAAGTAATGGTTTGATTGGAACTTTTTTCTGTAGAGCTGTTGCATTTTCTTCTAACTGTGTTTCTTTTAAACCAGGACCTATTTCGATGGCTTCTAACTGCTTATTTAGCTCTGTTAAATCCGAATTCGCTGATTTTAATTCACTTTTCAACGGAAATATCAACAAAAAATAGACAAAAAGAAATGAAATAATTAATAAACTACTTAAAAGTAGAAAAAACAATTTTCGATTCTGTAAAAAAGGAAAAGATCTCATTCGCTCTCCTCCCTATTCATCTCTTTCTTCATAGCATCCTTGTCCATCATTAACACAAAATCAGCAGTATATCTTGGGACAACTACGGTTTCATTCGTTAGATTTTCGTATTCTGTTGTAGTAACCTGAGTTAATGTCGCATCACTTACATAAAGAGAATCATTCACATTTTTTAAAAAAAATGCAATCTCACGGTTCGAATCAAATTGAACTGTTAATTGAACAGAACCATCATCATTATACGTAAAGTTCATGATAAACCCTCGTTCAGGTAATAAAGCAGAGAGCTCTTGAAGCATAAAGACTGTTGAAATCGGATCATTTTCAGCCCATTCTACGACATTTTGGAGCTCTGTCATATCAGAAATCGGTTCGCCATGATTCCCTTCAAGTGCAATTAATTCATTTACCGTTTCAATATTATTTTGGGCAGTAGATAAGTCCTGCTTAACTTGTTTGTATTGCATCGTTAAAAAGAAGCCAGCCAGAGCGGCCAATAAAATGATAATAAGCGTAGGGATAATGATACTAACCTTTTTTTTATCTTTTTCTGGTATTAAATTGATTTCAATTAGCATACTATCCCCCTAATTAAATAGATTCATGTTAAATATCCATGTAAGGAAAGCCCAATACAATCGAAGAATCGTTCAGGAATATCTTCTCCTGCTTTTGTATGATATGGGGTATCCACGATTTTTTGAATCGGTATGTTTATGGATTGCTTTGCTCTTTCCATTAATAAACCGACAAATGGATGATCCCCTCCGATTCGTATTTGTGTAACACTTTCATTCCCCTTATGTAATGAAAAATGATAAAAGTTAATAATTCTTTCAACTTCTAATACGATGTCTTGAATTTTACCGATTAGATCTTTTTCGTCACCTATGTACACCCACTCTTCTATCCCTGATCGGCCCATTTTCACATCCCATTGTTTTGATTCCATTGATAAAGGTAGATGTCTTGTAAAAATAGGGATATCCTGATGAAAGACTGTCATATCAACTGAATCCAAGTTTACTTGAATCATTAAATAATGTTCTGCCTGTGATGTAGAATGTTGGGAATAAAAAAGTCGGTACATTGCAAGAGGAGTAATATCGGCAACCTCAGGTTTTACTTTCGCCTCTTCAAGCAGTTCCACATAATTTGAAATAATATGTTCAGGTGAAGCAATAAGGATAATTTGTTTTTCTCCATCCTTCTCACCTATTACATTTGTTTCTAGAATGGGATCCTCAAACGGCAAATGTAAAGTTTCTCCCAATTCTAAATAAAGATGCCCTTGTACTTCGTCATCTGGTATATCGAAAGGAACCGTTGTATTTCGAATAAGCATGTATGGATCTGGAACACAAAATTGAAGTTTTGCTCCTTTGATTTTCCAGTTTTCCACACATTCTTCTAATATGGTGAGTAAGGTTTCACGTTCAATAATATTTCCTTCTTCAATTACACCATATGGAAGTCTCCGCTCACCATAATTTATAATAACATTTGGCTTGATTGTTTCCACATAACGAATTGTATGATTTCGAATCATCATGCTCACACGATGACTTTTTTTTCTAAAAAGCGACATTATCACTCATCCTCAATATTATATCAGAATGTTGTAACCCATTATCAATACGCCTTGGTGTAATTGCGCGTTTTTTTGAGCTTGATCGAAAAATTACCTTTGAAATAATCGTGGCATCCTTCGTAGGATTTAACTTTATTCAGCCAAAGAGCTAAAATAAAGTTAAATACCATTCTATTATAGTATCACCGTAATAATATGTCATCAAAGAGCCTATGACAATAAAGGGTCCAAACGGAATTGGTTTGTTTCTTTTTATTTTACCAATTAACATACCAAAACCACCAATGACTGCCCCGATTAATGTCGACAAAAAGAAGGCTAGAAGGGTTTCCTTCGTTCCGAGAACAAGGCCAATCAGGAAAAAGAGTTTAATGTCTCCCCCTCCCATACCACCTTTACTAACAATAGCAATTAAGGCTAGTAGGCCAAAACCTACAATTGCCCCAATTATGGAATCCCACCATGGCGTTACTGGACTACATACACGAGCAATACCAAGAATAACAAGGAAAAACAATAAAACTTTATCAGGAATGAGCATGTAATGTATATCAGAAACAGTGATAATCATAAGCAAAGACACAAACGCTAAAGCAACGATTAGTTCTTGATTAAAGCCAACTTTGTAAAAAGAGAATGCAAATAGTAATCCTGTAAGAAGTTCTATTAATGGATAAATAGCGGAAATTTTCGTCCCACAGGTTCGACATTTTCCTTTTAAAAAGATATATGAAAAGACTGGGACTAAGTCAATTGCGGTTAATGTGCGATTACAAGATGTACAGTGGGAACGTGGTTTTACAATGGATTCGTTGTTTGGTATTCGGAGTCCAACCACATTAAAGAAGGAGCCTAGTAAAAGGCCAATGATGAATAGATAAATGAGGAGTATAGTTTCCATCGGTTCAGTCCTTTTTTGAGTATTAGAGTATGTAGAAGAAAAGACCTCGGAGTGAGGTCTCTTCTTACGGTGCTGTTTCTCCAGTTGCATCTCCTTCTTGGTCCACATGATTCCTAGTCAGATCATTTACTGAATCACTTACAGTACGTGTATTTACAAAGAAATTATTTTGAGCTGATGCAAGAGTTACATCTACCTGTTTAACTGTTACATTATTTACTGTATCTGTAAAGTAGACTTTTGAATAAGTACTATTATAAGAACTATTAGTGGGGGATTTAGGGATTTCATCTAAGAATCCACCTTCTATTAATTCATCTAAAGTATATGATTCAGTGTTTCCGGAAGCATTTTTAAGACCTGAAGCTTTCGCCAATTTAGCCGCATTTGCTATCTGTTGTGCATTCGCAATATGCGCATCCTTTTTACTATTCTCTATTACATTCCCAATTGATGGTACTGCAATTGCGGATATGATTCCTAAGATTACGACTACTGCTAGTAATTCTACTAATGTCAAACCTTTTTGGTTTTTTAACAGTTTCTTTATTTTTTTTATCATATTTCTCATCTCCTTCAAAAATGTTTATTACCTATTGTGTTTCTCTTGGTGAAAAAAATTCGAAAGGCATAAAAAACGACCAATCTATAACAAAGAATGAAATAGGTTGGTCGGTTGCACTAGTTGCTCCAAACAGTTCAAGTGCCCATTTACGAACTGTTCTTCCTCGCATCCTGTCGAATCTATTACTATTATACTATATAGCTACTGATTAGCAATGTAAATTTTTATTGGATTTTGTTAAAAATGTCGAACATCGGTATTGCAATAGAACCGACTATCGTCCCCACAACGACAGCCAGTAAAGCAATCATAATTGGCTCTATTAATGACTTCAACTGTTCTGTTATCTGATCTACTTCCGCTTCGTAATAATCGGCCACTTTGTCCAATATGATATCAAGTGAACCTGATTTTTCACCAACAACAATCATATGCGAGACCATAGGAGGAAAGACCCAGTGTTTTTGCATTGGAGTTGCTAACGATTGCCCACTTTCGAGTGAAATACGAGAATCTCTTAATACCTTTGCCATCACTTCGTTTTCAATGATTCTTTCCACAATAGAGATTGCTTGTAAAATAGGAACAGAACTTGAAAATAACGAAGCTAAGGTTCGTGTCATTCTAGCAAGTGCTGCTTGTTGAAAAACCTTTCCTATCACCGGTATCTTTAATAAAAAATAATCAAGATAGTATTTACTCCTTTTGTTCCTTCTTGCATATAAAATTCCAAAATACACGAGTAAACCGAAAAGAATGATAAGATACCAAAAGCTTTGAACAAAATCTCCTACGTTTATTACAAACCTTGTAACAGGCGGTAATTCCGAACCAAATGATTCAAACATATCGGTAAACGTAGGGACAACAGTTGCTAATAAGAAGATTACAATTCCAATCGATGATATTCCCAAAAATATGGGGTAGGTCATTGCAGATTTTACCTTTTGTATGGTTTTATATTGCTTTTCATAATAAGTCGCAAGTCGGTCTAAAATCTCATCTAAATTACCGCCCGCTTCTCCCGCCTTCAACATATTTGTAAAAAATGGTGGAAAAACCTTTCGGTGACGTTCCGCTAGTTCACTAAATGGATTTCCTTCCTCAAGGCCTTCAACGATTTCTGTTAACGCCTGTTGTAGCAATTTATTTGTAGTTTGCTGTGATAAAATCCTTGTACAGTCAACGACAGAAATACCGGCTTTTAATAAAGTTGAAAACTGACGGATGTAAATAACAAAATCCTTTGTTTTCACTTTTTTAGCTCCAAGGCTTACTTCTTTATAGAGTATTCCTTTCATTTCCTGTATTGATTTTACAGCTACCCCTTGCTCTCTTAATTGGACGATAGCCTGTCTTTGGCTTATACTTGAAACCTTGCCAGTTTTCTTTCTTCCATAGCGATCTCTGCCCTCATATTGGAACATTGGCACAACTATACACCTGCCCCTATATACGCACTAGAACTATCTGAAGAAATTTGATTTTGTTCAAGCAATTCTTTAATGGACATTTCAAGTGTATGCATCCCCGTTGCTTTACTCGTTTGCATGACACTTGGTATTTGATGAAGTTTTTCATTTCTAATTAGGTTCTTGACTGCTGCATTATTAATTAAAATTTCTGTTGCCGCAATTCTCCCCTTCTTATTGACTAACGGGAACAATCTTTGCGATATCACTGCTTGTAAAACAGAGGCAAGTTGAATACGCACCTGTGCCTGCTGACCGGTTGGGAAAACATCAATAATTCGGTCGATTGTTGCAGGGGCATCTGTTGTATGTAAAGTCCCTAATACAAGATGTCCAGTCTCAGCTGCTGTAATCGCAGTTTGGATTGTATCTAGGTCACGCATTTCTCCAACTAATATTACGTCCGGGTCCTGACGTAGACAGGCACGAAGGCCATTTGAAAATGATTTTGTATCAAATCCCACTTCACGTTGGTCAATGATACATTTACCATGCTTATGCAGATATTCAATTGGATCCTCAAGTGTTATTATGTGTCGTCGCTCTGTTTGGTTCAAATAATCAATCATCGCAGCCAATGTTGTTGATTTCCCGCTTCCAGTAGGTCCAGTGACAAGAACGAGGCCTTGGGGCTTTTTAATAATGTCTTTTAAGATACTAGGCATTTTTAAATCCTCAAGATTCGGTATTGAGGTCGGGACAATCCTAACTGCAAGACTTACACAAGAACGTTGGAAATAGGAATTGATACGGAACCTTGAAACTCCAGGAAGTCCATATGAAAAATCAAGTTCCCCTTTTTCCCGGAAAATGTCCCACTGTGAATTCGAAATAATTGCTTTTGCCATTTCTTCAGTATGCTCAGGTTTCAAGACATCATTTCCATACTGTTTTAAATCGCCATGAATTCTCATGATGGGGGCTGCACCAACAGTTAAATGTAAATCTGATGCACCAAGTTCAAATGCTGCACGTAATAATAAATGAAGCTTTTCTTTCATGTTTTCACCTCTATTCTTCCATCGTCACTCGCAATACTTCCTCAATCGTTGTGATGCCTTGTTTTACTTTTAGAAGACCATCATCAATTAAAAAGATCATTCCACTTCGTAGTGCATAGTTCTTTATTTCTGGCATTGATTTATTATTCATCATCATTGTTCGAATGGTATCATCTATAACTAAAACTTCATGTATAGCAACTCTTCCTCTATAGCCTGTCATTTTACAGCTATTACAGCCTTTACCCCGGTAAACTTTACCGACCTTTAGTCCTCTTTTTTGATACAGATTATTTTCTACTTCTGTTGGATCAAATTCTTGTTTGCAATTTGGGCAAATTTTTCGAACAAGTCTCTGTGCAACAATACATGATAAAGAGGACATAACTAAAAATGGCTCAATACCCATATCAATCAAACGAGGAATCGTCGCAATTGCACTATTGGTATGGATTGTCGATAAAACTAAGTGACCTGTTAAGGAAGCTCTAATCGCGATTTCAGCTGTTTCCAAATCTCGTATTTCCCCAATCATGATGATATTAGGGTCCTGTCTCAAAATGGAACGTAGCCCATTTGCAAAGGTTAATCCGATATTAGTATTTACTTGGACTTGATTAATTCCTTCCATTTGATATTCAACTGGGTCTTCAATCGTAATTATATTAACCACTTCATTTTTCAAGTGGTTTAATGCTGCATACAGTGTGGATGACTTTCCGGAGCCAGTTGGTCCAGTTAATAAAATCATCCCTGAGGGCAACTCAATCATTTTAATAAAACGCTGATAATTTATTTTATTAAAGTCTAATTTTGCTAGGTCGGTAACGTTGTTTCGTAAATCTAAAATCCGAATTACGACTTTTTCTCCAAAAAGGGTTGGTAAAATCGAAATTCTAAGATCAACTGGAACAGAGTCTAATTGAATCTTAATTCGCCCGTCTTGTGGGAGTCTTGTCTCGGTAATATTTAGATTGGCCATAATCTTAATTCTTGCAATAAGACTACTTTGGATATCCTTCGGCACAGTTCGATCTGTTTTTAGGAGACCATCTATTCTGTAACGAATGACAATCTTTGTTTCATGTGGGTCAATATGTATATCACTTGCTCGTTGGTGAATACCACCTGTTAGGATTTGATTTACGAGCCTTACTGCTGGAGCATCTTCACCATCCACATGAGCATTGCCAATAACCTCGATATCATTAAAATCAACACTATCGCGATAATATTTATGGATACTAGTGAATATCTCATCCTTTGTTGCGATGACCTGAGAAATTTGAAAACCTGTTGAAAGACGTAAATCATCTATCGCATAGTAATCCATTGGATCATTCATTGCAACAATTAGCTTATTGCCATCCCGGTTAATGGGAATTAAGACATTGCGAAGTGCTGCTTCTTTTGATACAAGTTCCGTTAATGAAGGATCGATTGGATACTCAGCTAAATTAATATGTGGTATTCCAAGTTGAAACTCGAGCGCTTCAATTAATTGTTGTTCTGTAATATACCCTAATTTTACTAATTCATCGCCAAGCTTCTGGTCGCGATCCTTTAATGTCAGAGCTTCTTCTATTTGGTACTCAGTTATTAATCCTGCTTTTACTAGTAAATCTCCTAGACGTTGTCTATTTTCCATAGTCAACCTCTCCTCCGAAACATATTATCTATAGGTAAATCATACTATTGTTTTCTACCAAAACAAACTTTTTTTGTGGAAAAATGTCAAATTATACTATAATGAAGGAAGTACATGTAGGTTATGGGGTGGAGTATTGTGAAACATTATTTTGGTAATTCAAAAGGGGCCGCTTTAGTTTATGTGTTAATAATTTTTGCAATTCTAACCCTTCTAGGAACCGTTATTTATTCTTTATTGACAAATAATCAGACTCAAGAAACTAGAGTCTACCATCAAAAAATGGTGACGTCACTGGCTGTTAGTGGGATGCAGACTTATGTTCAGCACCCAGAAACATTAATCGAACATTATGACTGGCAAAAAATAAATCTACCGGATGGGTCAACAATTGATTACTATCAATTTGCCGTTGACGAATCTGGAGCAAAACTATTACCAACAGCACTTATAGGTACAAACAAGTATAAAGTAAAAGTAGCTGCTATTTATGGTGACAATAACCAAAATAAAATAAAAGATGATGGTGAGGACCTTTTTATTAAAAAAGAACTAGAATTCGATTACAAAAAAGGTGATTCAATTTTAAGAACAGACAAGCCAAAATTACGTTCTTCCACCTTCGAAACAAATCAAATTTTTATTAACGGTACAGCAGAGCCTGGTGCTACCATTAAAATTTATCTTGCTCAAGGTAGTTTTGTTGAAGGAAAAGCAGACAATAAAGGGAACTTTAGTATTCCAATCACTGGCGATATGAATTCATTACCTATTGAAGTTCAAATAACAGCAACACTTAGTCCAAAATTAGAAAGCGAGAAGGTTATATATCGAATAGATTCTTGGGGTGGAAGTGGGATTGTTTTAATTATCGATAAAATAGGCACAGCCGATGAATACGAATACTACCAAACTATACGCCCAGAAATAATAAAAAACGAAGACAAAGTCGTCGTACTTACAGGGACAGACTTTGATGCGGGAGACACACCCATTTTTATTCAGGCTGCTAAACAAATAGAAATCCAAGATAATGTTACGCTCACTTCAGGTGGAGATATTAGCTTTGAAACAACGAGTGGAATCTTCGTCCACCCTAACGCTACGATTACTTTGAAGCATGGTGGCCAAGGAAATCTTACTTTTACAACTACTGACGGAGATATTACAATTGTTAATAATAGTGATATTTCGAACTCTTCCAATTCAAAAGACCCAAGAAGCATTCTTTTAAATGCTACTAACGGAAAGATTAATATTGATGGTACCACTTTAGCAGCTGATAGAGGAATATATCTCTATGGGAAAAACGGAATTTCAGCCAATGGGTCAACTTTACATGCATTACAAACAAAAAATGAAGAAATTACATTAGAAATAAAGAATGGTGAAATTTGGATTCAAAACTTTACGGCAAGCAATCCTGTTACAATACTACCAATAAGCGCAAAAGTATGTGGAAGACCAACATCAGGTACAACTTTTAATGGTGCACCCGTAGTCGAGTTCAATTGTCCAAAACCTAATACAAAAGGCTAATGATTGATAAGTATCATTCATTAGCCTTTTCTCATTTCAAATATTTTTATTGAGTAATCTAGTTTTTCTTCTGAGACTGTTTCTTCTCCATCAATATTTGATTTTACCATCTTGTACGTTACCGAAAGTTTATATATGCCATTTTGACTTGTTAGATTCATATCTGAAATATTTTCAACAGTACTTATCAAATGATCATAGGTCATTGAATCAAGTGATATAGAATTTGATTGATACAATGCTATCGATTTTTTATCTACATCAAAAAGTAATGAATAATTCTTTTGGTCAAATGTGGTAAATTTGAGTTCTTTTTCAGAAGAACGTTCATCATAGTTAATGATAGTAGGAGATGATAAGTATTCCGTTACAATTGTATTCATCAATACTTGATCAGATTTTGTTGCAAATTCCTCTTGTGTTTGATTGAAAAATAAGTTCGTTGCGGGAAATATAGCAAATCCAACGCCCATTACAACAAAGAAAATGGTGATTGCAGCAAGCAATTCTATCATTGTAATCCCTTTTTCATTTTTCATAGAATTTCTTACTCCCTCCACTTAACCGCAACCGTAATAAGCCCCTTTTTAGAAATATTATCTGTACCTGTAAACACAGCAATTCCTTGTAGAAAAACATATTTATTCGAGTCGTCCGGTAAAGAATAAGTTGGATTATTTATCTCTGTTTGAAACACAGTAACAGGGAAGTTTTCTGCTTGAGAGGTGGTTGATTTAATTTCAAAGTCTCTCGGATTTGCAGAAATGTCATTTAATGTTTGATTTAATTCTTGTTCCGCAATTCGAATGGCCTCAGTTTTATTATCGCTATTGCGTATATTAAAAGTAGTAAAACCAACTGCATTTAAAAAGACAAGTAACACGATACCGATAATTGTCATCGCAGCCAGCACTTCAAGTAGTGTGAATCCTTGTTCAGATTTTTTCATGACTACATGGTTCACCTACTTCTCCGGTATCTCTTTACCTGGAATATCAAAAAGATCCCCTTCTTCCTCATCTTCCGGTTCAGAGCCTTCATTTCCCTGGTTTCGCTCGTCTTCACTGCCATTCCCTGCTTCGCCATCCCCGTTGTTTTCTTTATTATTTTCATCTATATTTTTTTGATTGTTTTCTTCATCTGATGGATTATTTATCTCATCTATGGTGCTAACTTCAACGACTTTAAATACAGGTGCATAAAAATCAGTCGAAACTTCCCTCGAGTCAATCTGCACACCATCTGGTCCATATATTTCTTTAATAACTTTTACTCTGTATCCTTCTGATCCATATTCCTTTATCTGTTTTTGTCCTTTAGACAATAATGGACTATACTGGACGATTGTTTTTGGTTGGTAAGATTCTATGGATGTTGTTTTCACTTTATAATCATAATAGAATGGCTGTCCAAATAAAGACACTACTAATTGGTTATTTTTATTTTCAAACTTTAGTTGAAATTCATCTTGATTAGGATTTATAAAAGAAAAATCAATTTCATTAGGTATAACCAAAGCCTCATACCCTAAATCTATTGAATCAGGTTTGTTAACACTGATTTGTCGCTCAACAATATCAAAATTCGTTTGCAAAATGAGCTCATACAACAAGAAACTTAGAACATTCATGCTTTCATTGGTCATTTCAATATTGTTATCTCTAAGCAGTTTTGATACCGAAAACTTTTTTTGTGAAAAAATTGTCAATTCAGGAAAATCATTTATGAACTTCTTTAAATCTGACTTACTAGAAAGTCCTGAATACTCAGTTGAAACAAGTAATACTGATTCAGGTACCTCTGGTTGTACATACGAAATAAGATTAATTGAACGCTCACTTTTATCGAGCATTGTTGCAGTTGATACAAGGTCATTTTTCAGCCCTGTTATGTCCAAGTTATCGAGTCCTAAACTGGATACAACTTCCCCAAAAATTGTATCATTTACTGAAACAGTTATTGGATTTTGTTTTCCATCTTGAACTTTCTTCATTGTTTTCTTTACATCGAAATCGAAGATATGATTATCAAGAGTTTGATGAAACTCACTGTACTCTAACGTAAAAGTTGGTTCCTGTTTCCAATCAAGAATAGCGTTTGATACTTTTTCTTCTGCTTCATCGGATGAAAGTCCCGAAATATCAACAGTACCAACCTTCGTTCCTTGAGCATACCCTGCTCCGTGTGACAAGAGTACTTCATACGCATAGGTTCCTACCTGTGAGAAAAAAAATAGAAACAACGTAGAAATTGTTAGCACAATAAAAAATGACATCTCCATTTTATTTTTCACATGTATCCCCCCTTCACGCTACTTACTAAAATCAATTTCATCAATGATGTAGTCGTCATCTTCTGATTCTTCATCATTTTGCTCTATGATTTGTTTTTTATCGAAAGTTTGGTCAAGATAGATTCTCTCTTTTTTAATAGAATCTGGAACAGCCTCAACACTATTTTCCTTTTCGTTTTCCCCAAATAGAATTTCTCTATTTTTAAAGAAATCCTCAATCGAATCGTCTATTCGCTCCGATTCTACAACTACCTCATTTTCTGTAAATACTTTTATCGGTTTACTTTTTCTAGAAGTATTTTCTATGTTTATTTTATAATCAACTATTGGATCCAAGATTTCCAATTCATCCTCTGCCAGGCTTTTTTCTTGTTTAACAACCATTTGATTCTGTGTCGTTGTCATTTCACTAGGGTCTTTCATGGAAAGGTCAACTATCATATCGGGATGATCTTCTTCTGCTAGAGTAAAAAGGGCTGATGAAAATCTTTTTATGAGTAAATAGCTACATAATAGCGCTAATACTAATAAGATACCTGCTGTTTGCCACACATAAAACATCGAATTCGCCAGTATCCCAATGGACGCTAAAAAAGCGGAAAGGAAAATTAATATCATTTTACCCTTATTCGAAAAATGATTTGGCACTAAGTATAAAGTTGGAATTAATATGAGTAAGGCAAATAAGGTAAGTAAAATTGTTTTAAGCATTGATTTTCGTCCCCAATAAAATAAGTCATCTATTTGCATTTAGTATACCAAAGAAATGGCCCTAGAATGAACAAAAAAAGAAGTAATCTGTCTGAATCAAATGAATGTTGACAGATTTACTTCTTTTTTTTACTTGTTTATCATCTTTTTAATAAAAATCTCCTAACCTCTGAAATAAAATACAGTGATCCAGTTATAACTAACGCTGCATCTTTTTTAGAAGAAACACGCTCTACACCAGTTTCAACCGCTTTCCGCCAATCATCATTCTGAAGGATATGTTCTTGAGCAGATGAGTTTTCATATAGTTCTTGGGTGCTAGCTGCCCTTGGAAAATCAAAGCTTGTAAATGTAAGGGTTTCCGCAACAGCTTCAAGTTGTCCAATCATTGCATCTAGTTTTTTGTCGCTTAATGCGCTAAATATAATATGGACTTGTTTCTTGTTTAAATGAGCACCGATTGTCTCGACAAGGCTCTTGATGCCTTCTGGATTATGAGCACCATCCAAAATAACAAGAGGTTGCTTTGAAATTTCTTCAAAGCGGCCAATCCATGTTGTTTTTTCCAAACCTGCAGCAAGTTCACTTTGTTTTACTTGTAGAATACCGTTTGTCTGCAATATATGCACTGCCATTATGGCTAAGCTTGCATTTCTGACCTGATGTGAACCCTTCATCGTAATTTTATTATTTTGAAAGGTCTTGTTCATGGATTTTACTGTAAAAGTTTCTCCATTAGTAGATTGATGATCTAAGATGAAGAAATCTTGTCCCAATTGATAGATAGGGCTATTCATTTCTTTAGCTTTATTACTAATAACATCAATTGCTTCATTTTGATCAACAGCTGTGATAACCGGCACATTTGGTTTAATGATTCCTGCCTTTTCACTCGCAATTTCCTCTATCGTGTCACCAAGTATGTTCATGTGATCAAAACCAATGCTTGTAATTATAGAAACCAAAGGGGTGATAACATTTGTTGAATCTAGTCTTCCACCTAACCCAACCTCCATAATCACGAAATCTATTTCTGACCTTTCACCGAAATAATAGAGAGCCATGGCTGTAATGACTTCAAATTCAGTTGGGCCTCCAAACTCTGTTCCTTCTAACTCTTCAGCTAATGGTTTAATTACCTGTAAAAGAGAAACTATCTCATCATTTGAAATCGGCTTTCCATTCACACTGATACGTTCATTAAAGGTCTCGATATAAGGTGAAGTGAACGTACCAACCTGGTACCCTGCTTCTTGTAAAATGTTTCGTATATAACTTACAGTTGAGCCTTTTCCGTTTGTCCCCGCTACGTGAATTGCTTTAATCTTTTTTTCCGGATTATTAAGACGTGCCATCATCCACTCCATCCGGGCAAGTCCTGGTTTCATCCCAAGTCTTAATCTTCCATGGATCCATGAAAGTGCATCTTCATAGGTCTGTATCATATGCGTTCCCCCACATATTCAATCTGCTTTTACAATGAAGGAAAGACGAATCTGTATAGATTCGCCTCATATTCCTTTAGCCTCTTAATTCTGAAATTCTTTCACGGACTGTTTCTCGTTTTTCAAGATAATCCTTTTCTTTTGCTCGTTCTTCATCGATTACCTTTTGAGGTGCTTTCTTCACGAAACCTTCATTTCCTAGCTTCTTCTGTACACGTTCAACCTCTTTATCAAGCTTATCTAGTTCTTTTTCCAGACGCTTTATTTCTTCATCGATGTTAATAAGTCCTTCAAGTGGAAGAAATAATTCAGCTCCTGTTATAACTGAAGTCATTGCTTTGTCAGGTGAAGTTATATCAGTTGCAATCACAAGGTCACTCGGATTACAGAATCTTTCTAGATAGGAACGGTTCTTTTCTAATTGTGCAAGAACTGTTTCATCCTTTGCTTTAATATGAAGCTTGATTTGCTTACTCATTGGTGTATTAACTTCTGCACGGATATTACGAACTGAGCGGATAATATCAACCAATAGTCGCATCTCCCCGGCAGCTTGATCATCCGTTAATTCAGGTTTCACTTCTGGCCATTTTGCAACAGTAATGGATTCGCCATTATGCGGCAAGTTTTGCCATATTTCCTCGGTAATAAACGGCATGAAAGGATGTAGTAGTCTCATTGTGTTGTCTAACACATATGCAAGAATTGATCTGGTTGTTTTCTTAGCTTGCTCATCTTCGCCATATAAAGGAAGTTTCGCCATTTCAATATACCAATCACAGAAATCATCCCAGATGAAGTTATATAATACTCTTCCTACTTCACCAAATTCATATTTATCGGCAAGCTTTGTAACAGATTCGATTGTTTCATTTAGACGAGTTAAAATCCATTTATCTGCAACAGATTTTTCACCACTAAAGTCGATTTCTTCAAACTTTAGATTATCCATATTCATCAGGGCAAAACGTGACGCATTCCAAATCTTATTCGCAAAGTTCCAAGTTGCTTCAACTTTTTCCATACTAAAGCGTAAATCTTGGCCTGGTGAACTTCCTGTTGATAGGAAGTAACGTAATGAATCGGCACCGTATTTTGCGATGACATCCATTGGGTCAACACCATTTCCAAGTGATTTACTCATTTTTCGACCTTCGGCATCACGCACTAGACCGTGGATAAGAACATCTTTAAATGGACGCTTTCCAGTGAATTCTAAGCCTTGGAAAATCATTCTCGATACCCAGAAGAAAATAATATCATAGCCTGTTACGAGAGCATCTGTTGGATAGTAGCGTTTAAAGTCTGCCGCTTCTTTATCAGGCCAGCCCATTGTTGAAAATGGCCATAATGCTGAACTAAACCATGTATCTAAAACATCTTTGTCCTGTTCCCAATTTTCGATATCAGCAGGTGGTTCATGATCAACATAAACTTCACCTGTTTCTTTATGGTACCAAGCTGGAATTCTGTGTCCCCACCAAAGTTGACGTGAAATACACCAATCCCGAATGTTTTCCATCCAATGTAGGTACGTTTTTTCGAAACGGTCTGGAACAAATTGTACCTTGTCTTCCTGTGATTGAAGTTTAATTGCCTCATCTGCTAATGGTTGCATTTTTACGAACCATTGTGTGGATAAATATGGCTCTACAACAGCACCGCTACGCTCACTGTGACCAACTGAATGTAGATGGTCTTCAATTTTAAAGAGTACCCCTTCCTCTTGAAGATCCTTAACAATTTGCTTTCTGCACTCAAAGCGATCCATGCCTTGATATTTACCGGCATTTGCATTCATGGTTCCATCTTCATTCATGACTAATACACGTTCAAGATTATGACGATTTCCTACTTCAAAGTCATTAGGATCATGGGCAGGTGTAATTTTAACAGCACCTGAACCAAATTCCATTTCAACATATTCATCACCAACAATTGGGATTTCTCTACCCACGATTGGAAGAATAACTGTCTTACCGATTAAATGCTTGAAACGCTCATCCTCAGGATGAACTGCAATAGCTGTATCACCTAACATTGTTTCTGGTCTAGTTGTTGCAATTTCAATAGACCCGCTTCCATCTGCTAATGGATAGCGCATATGATAAAACGCACCTTGAACATCTTTATAGATTACTTCAATATCAGATAGTGCGGTCTTTGTTGCTGGATCCCAGTTAATGATATATTCGCCACGATAAATAAGACCTTTTTTATAAAGAGTAACGAACACTTCACGTACAGCCTTTGATAGACCTTCGTCAAGTGTAAATCTTTCTCTAGAATAATCGAGTCCTAGTCCTAGCTTTGACCATTGCTCACGAATATGGCTGGCATACTGTTCCTTCCATTTCCACGTTTCTTCAACAAACTTTTCACGGCCTAAGTCATAGCGAGTTTTGCCTTCCTCACAAAGCTTAGCCTCAACTTTCGCTTGTGTAGCAATACCGGCATGGTCCATTCCGGGAAGCCACAAAACATCATAGCCTTGCATTCGTTTAATTCGTGTAAGGATATCCTGTAACGTTGTATCCCATGCATGTCCAAGGTGTAACTTTCCTGTTACGTTTGGTGGTGGAATGACAATTGTATAAGGTTTTTTCGTTGCATCATCTTTTGCTTCAAAAAATTTACCATCCAGCCAATACTGATAGCGACCTGCTTCAATCGCTTGCGGGTCATACTTTGTTGATAACGTTGTTTCCTTTCCTTCCATAAGAGTTCCTCCTCCAATAAGTTTCAAATGTCCAATCAAATGCGACTTGGCGTATTTGTTTTAGCTTCATCTGAATAAATAAAAAACTCCACTCATCCTACTAAAAGGACGAATGGAGTCTATTCGCGGTACCACCTTTTTTCATAGATAAATAAAAAAATCTATGCTCTCAAGAAAAGATAACGGCTTTTCACCGGCTTTTACTACTTCATTTCATAAAAGCTACTTAAGGGCGACCTTCCATCGTTACGTTCCTAAGAAATCTCACAGCAAATGACTTCTCTCTCTGAAGGGGTTTTCGATGTACTCTTCCCTCTCATCGTATGTATCAATTATGGATATTTGAGTTCTTTAAGAATTTTACTACTTATTATTGCGAATTTCAATAGCTATCGTAAATAAGGGTAGCCAAGTTTTTAATACTTTATTCCTTTTGATTCGTTTTTGTTACAAACATTTTATCTAGTGTTGAAAGGAACTATTCTGCTTTTCCAAGCATAGTTTAATTATAGGATTCCTCGAAAGGAGAGATCAGCATGAAAAGACGCCACTTTAGAAAATATTCCTATCCCCATTGGGTACGGCAGTGTAGAGATGTTTGTCACCAATTTATCATCCCAATTACAATTGTTCAAACTGTGCGAACCATCTTTTTACCAACTTCATTTGATGTGCTTTTTTTAGCCATCCTCATATTACTTGCAGTTGCCTTCCATTTAGATTGGGTGTAAAAAATCCCATACTTTACTCTGTATGGGATTCTTCTTCCATTTCTTTTCTTTTCTGTTCTGCTTCCAATAGCTTTACTGATACAAATTCAATATTTTTAGTTAGCCAATATGCTCGTTGTAAAACTTGGACATGTTCTAACTCCGACTTTTTTTGTTTATTATAGGAATAATTACGAACACAACGATAGACTGGTTCAGGGAATGCTAAATGGCTTAAAAAGAGATAAAATTCCTCCTCCCGCAATGGAAACCGACTTTGATAGGACTCAAACCATTCAAGGCAGTCCGTACATAATGTCGGATAGGTTTTTAAAACCCGATAATAGAGACTTACCAAATCATTGATTGGATTTGCATATCCTGCCCTCTCAAAATTTGAAAGATAGCCTTTTCCATTATTATCATATAAAAAATGGGTATCTGATAGATTATTTAAGGTTAAAGCGGTTCGGAAGGACTTTCTCTCGGCTATCAACTCATGCCACCTATCTAGCTGGGTTCTTGCAAACGATGCAGCAAGATTGCTTTCATAATAATAGGTACAGAACTGAAGTTCAAAGGGTGACATATACCACTTCTGCTCAGCCTTTTCAACAAAGCCTTCCATAAATTGATTCCGTTCTTCCCATTTCTTAATGATTGTCTGATAATATCCAGTCATCTCATTTTCATCATTTATTTGTTGTGTTCTCATTGTTGTTAGGTGTATTCTTGCGACTTCTTTAATAAAGGCATGATGATGGTCGGCCCGAAGTTCAGGAGAATGTTTTTTTAACCATGGCATAAGGTAATAGGATTTTTGATTATGGTAGACAATGTATTTCCCTTCGATTGTTGGGTAAATAGGTACGGCCCTTGTGTAGCCCCGCTGGAATAATTGTTGGAGGTAAGTAGGAAAAGACGGATTGATTCTATCTGAAATGGATTTTAGAGCAAATATACCTTTATTTGTGACAACTTTTGTTATCTTGCCAAATTGATTAAATGACGAGGGCTGTAGATTATATTGTTTTAAGATGGGCCCGATACTACTAACATCGTTATTATACACTGGGCCAATCACTCTCTTTCCTTGCGATTTTAAAAGTATAGATTCATAAACAAAACAGGGCGAGGTTATTCTCCTCACCCTCTTGATTCGTTTTACGTAGTAGCTTGAACAGGGATATATAAGAGCTGTCCTTCAGAGACGGAATCTGTATTTAGTGAATTTACTCTTATTAGTTGTTGAACGGAAATATTATATCGTTCTGAAATCTTTTCTAATGAGTCTCCATGCTGAACGATACAGATTTTCATTGTAGTGTGGTCATCGACCTCGTCTCTACCGAAAATTTTGGTTAATAATAGCTCATTTTCACTACGTTTAGCATGTTCCTCACTCTGCTCTCTTTGCTCCGATACCTCTTTTTCCTGTACGGCAGTAGAGCTTTTCTTATTTTCATGATCAGATCCAAAAAATAATTGGTTGTCATGTCTAGCTTTCACTTCGATAGAAGGTGTTAAAACAGCTTGAACTTCTTCTCGTTCATTCTCGTCAACAATCTCGACTTCCTCTTGTTCCTGATAGACTTCCTTTCTAGCCTCTACTTCAAAAGGAACAAATAAATCAGCATCTGTTTCATCCTTTTGGTCACTTACTGCAATAATACCTTCATCATCTATCCGATTATGTAGTACTACCTCTTCTTCAATTTGCAGTACTACTTCTTCTTCCTTGCGTTTTTCGTCTACATTCGCTTGAACCTCTTGTTCCTCACGTTTCTCCTCTGCAGTCTCCTGAAGTTCTTCTAGTTCCTCGCGTTTTTCTTCTGCACTGACCTGAACCTCTTCTTGCTCTTCAGGTTTTTCTTCTGAAGCTAATTGAACGTCTTCTTCCTCTACAAACGAACTATTTCTAACAAGCTCAAGTTCCTCTTCAGCCGGTTGTTCAGCCACAACAGGATCTTGTTCATTTTCTATTACAACTTCTGCCTCTGCAACTTCCTTCTTAGGCGATTGAGTGATGCCATGGATACCGCTAATTGCTAAATCAGCAACGATCTGCAAACAACCACGCTTTGGGATTTCATAGTCAAATGTTTCAATCGAAACATACACATCATCTAAGCTTTGAACACGATCTTGTGGAATCGTAATATCAACCGGGAAGCGATGGTTTAGTTCACTTATCCCATCCTCTCTTGTAAAAACCTCATTCACAAGGCGAACGGAAGCAAAATCACGGTCTTCCTCTTCATCTTTGTTTTCATCTATTCGATATTCACCTGATAGCTGTAATGCACCGCGAATGGACACATATTGGTCATGCTCTTGAATTACAATATCCGGGTCAAGTGATATTGAGATGAGCTCTGAGACTTCCTGTCCCTTTTGAAACCAGACTGATTCCTCTACTGAAAATCGTAAGTTTTCAGACATCAGCTACTCCTCCTTTCAGTCCCCTTCTAACAGATTTACTATGACATTACAATTTTTATGATAATATCGGGCTATTTATGATAAGTTCTTAAAATAAAAAGGCAGACTCAGTTCTTTCTATCTGAGTCTGCCTTAAAATACTTTGATTAGCCTTTAAGTTTTGAAAATGCTTTTTCAGCTGCTTGAATTGTTTTTTCGATATCTTCAGCAGAATGGGCGGTTGAAAGGAAAAGCCCTTCGAATTGAGATGGTGGAAGGAAGACACCTTCATTTGCCATTTCACGATAATACGTTGCAAAGTACTCTAAATTAGATGTTTTTGCAACATCATAGTTAATTACTTTTTCATTCGTAAAGAAGAATCCAATCATTGAACCAGCACGATTGATGCAATGTGGAATGTCGTATTTCTTAGCCGCTTCGGAAAGACCTACTTCTAATCGGTCTGCTTTCTTTTTAAATTCTGTGTAGTCCTCTGGTTTTAGCTGTGATAAAGTTTCATAGCCTGCAGTCATTGCTAACGGGTTACCAGAAAGTGTACCTGCTTGATAAATTGGTCCAGCTGGTGCGATTTTTTCCATGATGTCAGCACGTCCACCAAATGCACCTACAGGGAGGCCCCCACCTATTACTTTTCCAAGACAAGTAATGTCTGGAGTGACACCAAAATAACCTTGGGCACAATTATAATCAACACGGAAACCTGTCATAACTTCATCAAAGATTAACAATGTACCATATTGTGTAGTAATTTCACGAAGACCTTCAAGGAATCCAGGCTGAGGAGGTACAACACCCATGTTTCCTGCAACTGGTTCTACAATTACTCCAGCAATATCCTCTCCGAACTGTTCAAAAGCATACTTAACTGCTTCCAAATCATTATAGGGAACAGTAATGGTATTTTTAGCAATTCCCTCGGGTACGCCTGGGCTATCAGGTAAACCTAGTGTAGCAACTCCTGAGCCTGCCTTTATTAATAATGAATCACCATGACCATGGTAACACCCTTCAAATTTTAAAATTTTATTGCGACTTGTATAACCTCTAGCTAAACGCAACGCACTCATTGTTGCCTCTGTACCAGAGTTAACCATTCGAACAATTTCAATCGAAGGAACTCGTTCAATTACAAGCTTAGCAAGCTTATTTTCTGATAAAGTTGGAGCGCCAAAGCTTGTCCCCAATTCTGTTGCTTTTTTAAGAGCTTCAACAACTTGATCATTCGCATGACCATGAATAAGCGGTCCCCATGATAGGACGTAATCTATGTATTCATTACCATCAATATCATATATTTTTGAGCCTTTCCCACGTTCCATGAAGATTGGATCCATATTTACAGATTTGAAAGCACGAACTGGGCTATTTACTCCACCTGGCATAAGATGTATGCTTTCCGAAAATGCCGCTTTTGACTTTTCATAACTTCTCATCTTCGTAACCCCTTTCTTTAATGGACCTGACCCCCATACAAAAGCGGTCAGGCACTGAAAAAACAATTTTTTGCTGCATTATTTTTCTTGTAACCAACGTGCAACATCTTTTGAATAGTACGTAATAATAAGATCGGCACCTGCACGTTTCATTCCTGTTAGCATTTCCATAACAATTTCTTTTTCATTTATCCAACCATTTTGTGCAGCTGCTTTAATCATAGAATATTCTCCACTAACATTATAAGCAACAACTGGCGCATTAAAATGATTCTTAACATCGCGAACAATATCTAAGTATGACAGTGCTGGTTTTACGATTAAGAAATCTGCACCCTCTTCAATATCGGATTCTGCTTCACGTAATGCTTCTAGGCGGTTTGCATAATCCATTTGATACGTTTTACGGTCACCAAAAGAAGGAGCACTTTGAGCAGCATCACGGAACGGACCATAATAAGCAGATGAATATTTTACTGCATATGACATGATTGGCACGTTTTCATAGCCTGCCTCATCTAAGCCTTGACGAATCGCAGCAACAAAGCCGTCCATCATATTGGATGGGGCAATAATATCCGCGCCCGCTTTTGCTTGGCTTATAGCTGTTTGTGCTAATAATTCAAGCGATGGGTCATTAAGTACTTGTCCATTTTCAATAACGCCACAGTGACCGTGTGATGTATATTCACAAAGACAAGTGTCTGCAATCACAATTAATTCAGGATGTTTTTCTTTTGTTAGGCGAGTTGCCTCTTGAACGATACCATGATCATGATAAGCCCCTGTACCAACCTCATCTTTTTCATCTGGTACACCAAATAAAATAACAGATTTAATGCCTAACTCAACAATTTCATCAAGTTCATGTTCAAGTAAATCTAATGAAATATTATAAACTCCTGGCATTGAGGAAACTTCTACTTTTTTATTTTCGCCTTCCACAATAAATAATGGATATATTAAATCGTCGGTATGTAGATGTGTTTCACGTACTAATGCTCTCATATTTGCAGATTGTCGTAATCTTCTATGTCTAGCAAATTGTAATTTTTCCATTTTTATTTTCCTCCTTGTGCTTGTAAGAAATCAATGATGTCCTTGAGTAAATAGTCAATCGTGTAGTTTTTAGGACAAATGTGAATCGGTATGTGTAATTGTTCAGCTGCTTTTCTAGTTTCCGGTCCGATGCAAGCAAATATCACGTGTTTTGTCCATTCTTTCCACTCTGTATGTTCGACCATCTTATAAAACTGCTTAATTGTCGATGGGCTTGTAAACGTTATAATATCAATTCGTCTCTCTTTTAATAATTCAATTAATTGTTCCTTTTCACGAGAATCTCCAACTGTTTCATAAACAATTAAATCAGTTGCAACGCCACCATACTTCGTAATCTCATCCACTAAATAAGAGCGTGATAAATTCCCACGAGCTAGTAAAAAACGAGTCCCTTTTCTCACATACGGTTTTAAGCTCTCAAATAATCCTTCTGCAATAAACTCATCAGGCACCAATTCAGGTTTAAACCCCTTTGCTAACAAAGCCTTTTCAGTTTTTGAACCAACAACCGCAATTTTAGGCATTGAAACTTTCATTCCCGCATTTTTCACTACTTGATCATAATAATTAAAAAAATAATCAATCCCATTTTTACTTGTGAAAATCAACCAATCATACAAGTGTAACTTCTTTATTGTTTCTTCTATGATAGTGCTATCTTTTGGTTTTTGAAACGTAAGCAGTGGTATTTCAATTGGAGTTCCGCCGGCTGCAGTAATTTTATTCGAAAATTCTACAGCCTGCTTCTTACCTCTTGTATTTAAAATTGTTTTCCCAAAAAGAGGTTTTTCGCCTTCCATTACTGGTTAAGCTCCTCTTTCACTTGGTCAATTAATTCCTTTGCACCAAGGTCTGATAATTTTCTCGCTGCTTCATATCCAACATCAATTGGGTTTTTCCCATAAACTTGTTCTTTATATATCGTTTTTCCATCTGGAGAGCCTACTAACGCAGTCAATGCAATCTCCTTATCGTCTGACATCGTTGCATGAGCAGCAATCGGAATTTGACAACCTCCCTCCATTTTATGAAGGAAAGCACGTTCAGCAGCAACTGTGTTTTGTGTATATTCATCATTTAATTTTGATAATGCAAGCAATAATTCCGTATCATCCTCGCGACATTCAATCGCAAGAGCACCTTGTCCAACTGCAGGTAAACAAACCTCGGGTTCCACAAATTCTGACACAACATCATCAGACCATCCCATTCGTTTTAAACCTGCTGCAGCTAATACAATGGCATCGTAATCTTCATTTTGAAGTTTTGACAGTCTTGTATCGATATTTCCACGAATCCATTTTATTTCAATATCGTCTCTTTTTGCGAGAAGTTGTGCACTTCTTCGTAGGCTACTTGTTCCGACAATAGCACCGCTAGGGAGGTTTTCAAAGGTTACTTCACCTTTTGAAATGATAACATCACGGTGGTCTTCTCTTTTCGGAACACATCCGATTACAAGGCCATCAGGTAATACAGCAGGCATATCTTTCATACTGTGGACAGCCATATCAATTTCCTTATCATACAGGGCCTGTTCAATTTCTTTTACAAAAAGACCCTTACCACCAACCTTTGATAATGTAACATCAAGGATTTTATCACCTTTTGTAACAATTTCCTTTACCTCAAACTCATAGGGAACACCTAAGCTTTTAAGTTGCTTGATTACCCAATTTGTTTGTGTAATCGCTAATTTACTCCTACGAGAACCCACAATAATTTTTCTCATACATGCTCCTCCTGTCTATGAATGCCAAAAATGAAAACTCGATAAGCTACCAAATAAAAAGAAATTAATAAGTAAAAGTAAAAATGCTCCAATATTCCAATTGGCAATTGGTTTACCTTGAAGCTTTTGTACAACCCTTTTATATAAGTACCATGCATAGATAGCCAATACAAAAAACGATCCTAATACCTTTGCATCATAAAAATAAAAATTTTCAACCTTTATATAGGCCCAAAGCACCCCTAAAATTAGCGCTAATAAAAGCATGGGCACCCCAATCAGATTCAATACATATGACATATGGTCTAGCTTTGTTAAATCATCAAGTCGAAGGAGTCGTTTCCCCCATTTTTTTTGTTTTAACAAATTGTATTGAAGCAAATATAGGATTGAAAAAACAAATGATATTGAAAAAGCCCCATACGAAAGAATTGCCATTGAAATATGAATCATAAGAAGTTCTGAAACAAGTTGACTTTCCACAGCGCTCGAACCATGTTGTCCTGGTGCAAATGTGTGTACAGCCATAATAAAAAAACCTAATAAATTGGTGAAAAAGACAATGAAATCTACCCTCAAAAACTTGTTTAGAATGAGCGAGAGAGTGATAAGGACCCAAGCATAAAAATAGAGTCCTTCAACCATCGACAAAATCGGTAATCTACCGGTAGTAAACAATCTTGTTAATAGAAAAATCGACTGAATTACCCACACAAATGCAAGTAACCAGAAGGCAAACTTGTTTACCTTCCGGTTATTATGAAGAAAGTCTATAAAATAAAGTAGGACACTCAAGGCATAGAGAATAACAGTAAACTCATGTAATCTCATTATATTCATCTCTACCATACCGATTTTCCCCTCATTATGACTGTAGAGAAGGCTGCTGTTTATTAACTACTACCGTGTTCAAATTACTTTTTTCCTTCTGCATACCCCGCTCAGAAACAACTGCTTCCTCAATATCAAAAATCTTCATAAATAGCGCTAGTGATTCCTCTGCATGTGGTTGTGCAGCAAGTTCCTTTGCTTGTAAGATTGGGTCACGTAATAATTGATTAATGATACTCTTTGTATGTTTATTTAATACTTTTCTCTCACGTTCAGAAAGATTCGGCAATTTCCGTTCAATACTTTCCATTGTTTCAGCCTGAATGGCTAATGCTTTATTACGAAGGGCTGAAATGACTGGAACAACACCTAGAGTGTTCAACCAATTCTTGAATTCAACAATTTCACTTTCAATCATGAGCTCAATTGCTTCAGCTGCTACTTTACGTTCCTGAATATTCGCTTCCACAATTCCTTCTAAATCATCGATATCATATAAAAAGACACTTTCTAAATCGGAAAGCTCCGGGTCTAAGTCCCTTGGTACAGCAATATCAACCATAAATAATGGTCGACCCTTTCTCATACGTTCTACATCCTGCATCATTTCTTTTGTAATGACATAACCCTTTGCACCTGTAGAACTTATCATAATGTCAGCATCAACTAAAGCACACTGAAGTTCCTCAAGTGTCTTTGCTTGTCCATTAAATTTATCGGCAAGAACTTGTGCTTTTTCAAAGGTACGATTTATAACAGTAACTTTACCAACACCAGAACCATGTAGGTTTTGCGCGGCTAATTCACCCATTTTCCCTGCACCTAAGATGAGAACATTTTTATTTGAAAGATCTCCGAAAATTTTCTTAGCAAGCTCAACAGCAGCATAACTTACTGAAACAGCGTTTGAGCCGATTTCAGTTTCAGAATGTGCACGCTTTGCCAATGTAATGGATTGTTTAAATAAATGATTAAAAACAGTTCCAGATGTACCCTTTTCTTGCGCAGATAAAAAGCTTGAACGCACTTGTCCAAGTATCTGGGTTTCCCCAACAACCATTGAATTCAAACCACACGTTACATGAAACAGATGTTCAACCGCACCTTCATCTTCAAAGATAGTCAAGTACGGTGTAAATTCTTCTTTATCAATACCAAACCATTGTGAAAGGAAATCTTTAATATAATAGCGTCCTGTATGCAATTGGTCTACAACAGCATATATTTCTGTTCGATTACACGTTGAAACAATAATGTTTTCTAAAATGCTCTTTTTCCCCTTCAATTCCTTCATTGCTTGTACAATGCTATCAGAATCAAAGGTTAATTTTTCACGTATTTCAACAGGGGCTGTTCTATAATTAAGTCCGACCATTATTGTATGCATATTTTCTCACCCCAACTTTTTTATAATAAATGGAACTTTATTCGTCCAAAAAACTACTACTATTATACCATGTTCGATGATTACGATTGTCGAAAAAAGTGTGAACAGTTTTTGACAACCTATGCTAAGATGAATTTATAATAAAAAAAGTGCAAGCCGTCCCATCATAATGATGTGCTGTCTTAACTTCCATCGTTACATTAACAAAAAAACATTGTCAAATCAAGTAACTAGCACGGGGGATAATATGAAAAAAAATAATCTCTTTTCTGGCATCATCCTTGTTGGAATCGGATGCTATCTCTTGTTCCAACAGTTAGGTATACCAGTAATTACTAACTTCTATTCATGGCAGACACTTGTCATCATTGTTGGAATTGCCTTTTTAGTTCAAGCCTATGTAGAAAACAATCCAAGTAGCATTTTACCTGGTGTGATCCTCGCTGGGTTTGGATTTCACTTTCACAGCATCAACCAACTAAGCTTTTGGCCAAAACAACCTGGTACTTTATTATTTATTATTGGCCTAGGAATGTTGTTTACATATTTCAAGACAAAAAATGGACTATTCCATAGTGTCGTTTTATTATTTGTTTCATTATTATTCCTAAACTATGGCCGATTTATGGACTGGCTAGGCTTTTTGAAGGGTGGATTTTCCTTTATTTTAAACTATTGGCCACTTCTATTAGTCGGAATCGGTTTATATTTATTATTTATTAGAAAAAAGTAAATTATACCAAAATCAAAAACACCCACGAGTCCAATCTCGTGGGTGTTATACAATAAAAAAGTATCCCACGTATTCCCCCATGAGATACCCACTTTCCCTTATAAAATTGAATTCAGAAAATCCCTGGTTCGCTGTTCTTTTGGATTTTCAAAAATATCTTTTGGACGACCAACTTCGACTATTTTTCCATCATGCATGTATATAACTCGATCTGCAACTTCTCTTGCAAAACCCATTTCATGTGTTACAACGACCATTGTCATGCCCTCATTCGCTAATTGCTTCATTGTAGTAAGGACCTCACCGACTAATTCCGGGTCAAGTGCAGATGTTGGTTCATCGAATAACATGATTTCAGGTTTCATCGCTAATGCTCTCGCTATTGCAACACGCTGCTTTTGACCACCTGATAATTTTGAGGGATATACATTTTCTTTATCAGATAATCCTACTTTTCGAAGCAATTCACTCGCCTGCTCAATTGCTTCTTGTTTTGGAATTTTTTTGACGTGCGTTGGTGCTTCAATGACATTTTGAAGAACCGTCATATGTGGAAATAGATTAAAATGCTGAAATACCATACCCACTCTTTGCCTTATTTCATTTAAATCATGGATGTTCGAATCAATTTTTTTATCCTTAATGAAAATTTCTCCACTTTCCTTAATCTCTAAAAAGTTCAAACATCGCAGCAATGTGCTTTTACCAGAGCCACTCGCTCCAATTAAACAAACAACCTCACTTTCGTGTACGACCAAGTTAATATTTTTTAATACATGTAAGGTCCCGAAGGATTTATTTACATTTTCAACTCTTATCATTTCCTTCTTTTCCAACACATTTCACCGTCCTTATTTATCACTGGCAGCTAACTTTTTCTCAAGCAACCCAACTAGAATAGTAAAAATGAGCACGAGAATTAAATAATAAATTGCAACAATAAACAAATAGGTCATATAGTCAAAATTATTAGATCCTAATGTTGTAGAAACATTAAAGAGCTCATTTAATCCGATAAATGCTGCTAGTGAAGAATCCTTTAATCCAATAATAAATTGATTTCCAAGTGGTGGTATTGCTCTTCTGAACGCTTGAGGAAGGATGATTCTTCGCATTGTTAACATTCTACTCATTCCTAAAGATTGTCCAGCTTCCATTTGTCCACTATCAATAGATTGAATTGCTCCCCGAAAAATTTCTGCTATATATGCTCCATTATGAAATGCCAACCCCAAAGTTACCGACCAAAACATGGATATATTTAATTGTGACAAACCAAAATAAAAAACAAAAATTTGTACAATTAACGGTGTTCCTCTTACTAAATATATATACAAATCTGCTATCTTTACGAGAATGGTTTTTCCCGAAATTTTTAAGAATGCAAATAGTAAACCGATAAACACTGCGATGATAATAGCTACAATTGTTACTTGTAATGTGAGAAGCATCCCTTTTAAAAAGACGGGATATGATTCAATCAATTGCTCAATGATATGACTAAGTTCAGGCAATTTCATTCACTCTCCTTTAGAAAAAGAAACGAATGCGTAGGAAAAACACATTCGTTTCGAAGAATTTATGTTACTCTTCCGGATTAGTCGTAATATCTTCTTTGAAATACTTTTCACTAATTTTTTTCAGAGTTCCATCTTCCCTAAGTTTTTCTAATGCTTCATTTATTTTTTTCAGTAATTCTTCATTATCTTTTGCAACCGCAATCGCTTGCTCACTTAAGCCGAGAATATCTTTCCCTTCAATATCTACACCGTTTCCGATTGCTTCTTTCCCTGTTAGGAAGTCTGTGATTACTGCATCATGTTTCCCAATCGACAATGCTTCCAATGCAGTAACATCACTGTCATATTGAATGACATTGTTAGTGACCTCTTGTGCCGTTTTTGCGTATGTTGATCCTTTTGAAACAGCGATTTCCAAATCTTTCAGATCATCTAGGCTTTGAACATTACTATCCGGTCTTACAAATATTTGGGGACCTGAATAATAATAAGGCGTTGAGAAATTAACTTGCTCTTTACGTTCATCTGTTATCGTATGGCTTGCCACTGCAGCATCAAAACGGCCTGTTTTTACCCCTTCTACAATACTATTAAATTTAAACCTTTTTTGAGTAGGTTCTAAGCCTAGCTCCTCAGCAATTGCCTCTGCTACGTCGATATCGAAGCCTGTCATAATTCCGTCCCCATCTGTAACACTAAATGGATTGTATTCTCCAGATGAAGCAAATGTAAACTTACCATCCTCAACTAATTTCATCCCACCTGACGATGATGTTTTACTACCACAAGCACCCATAACACCGACAATCATCAACAACACTATAATAGCAGCGAGTCTCTTCTTCACCGTTCTTACTTCCCCCTTTTTATTCCTACTAAAAATTCATGACGAAATTCGCTAGTAGAGAATACCTAATATTCCTTATATCTTATTAGTCCAACCACTTACATATAACCTAATCGGTAAAATCACCCTTGAATCTCCTCGTTTCTTCATATTGGCTTAAGAATCGCTAAGCCTTGTTTTTTCTTACTGAAAAAAAAACAGTTGAGCAAATTGCCTCAACTGTTTTCGTCGTTCATATAAGATTGTAAGACGGTCCAAGCTTCCTCTTTTCCTAAGCCAGTTTCTGAAGAGAATTTAATAAGATGGTCTCCCGGCTCAATCTCTAGAGTTTCGCGGACAACCTTTACATGTTTATCCCATTTTCCTTTTGGAATTTTATCTGCTTTTGTTGCAATTACGACAACTGGTAGTTCATAATGTTTTGCAAAATCATACATTAGTACATCATCGTTTGTTGGAGGGTGACGTAAATCAACAATTAAAACAACTGCTTTAAGTTGTTCTCGTGTTGTTAAATACGTTTCAATCATTTTCCCCCATGCTTCTCTTTCTTTTTTTGATACCTTGGCATACCCATAACCTGGAACATCCACAAAATACAATAATTCATTGATAATGAAAAAGTTCAAGGTTTGCGTTTTACCAGGCTTTGACGACGTTCGGGCTAATGCTTTACGATTTATCATTTTATTAATAAATGATGACTTTCCAACATTCGAACGGCCTGCCAGTGCAAATTCAGGCAAATCTCCTTCTGGGTATTGTTCTGGTTTTACGGCACTTATCACAATATCTGCACTTGTTACTTTCATAATCTCTCCTTAAGTTAACGCATGTTTTAAGACTTCATCTAAATGAGAAACAGGAACAAATTCCACATCTTCTCTTACACTTTCAGGAATATCTTCTAGGTCTTTCTCATTTTCTTTTGGGAACAAAATTTTCGTTAATCCTGCACGATGGGCACTTAGTGATTTTTCCTTTAAGCCACCAATTGGTAGGACACGTCCTCTTAATGTAATCTCTCCTGTCATTCCAACTTCCTTACGAACCGCTCTTCCAGTAAGAGCAGAGATAAGTGCAGTTGCAATTGTAATTCCTGCTGATGGTCCATCCTTTGGAACCGCGCCTTCAGGAACGTGGATATGAATATCATTTTTCTCATAAAAATCTGGGTCGATTTTTAATTCTTCCGCCTTTGATCGAATATAGCTAAATGCTGCTTGAGCAGATTCTTTCATTACATCTCCTAGCTTACCTGTAAGGACAAGCTTTCCTTTACCAGGTGCTAGGGAAACTTCGATTGATAGGGTGTCCCCCCCGAATACGGTATATGCAAGTCCAGTAGCAACCCCAATTTGATCTTCAATTTCCGCTTGACCATAGCGGAATATAGGTTTTCCTAAAAATTCAATAACATTTTTATCAGTTATGACAACTCGTTTCTTTTCACCGGAAACGATAATTTTAGCAACTTTACGACAGATTTTCGCAATTTGACGTTCAAGTCCACGGACACCCGCTTCTCTTGTGTAATGACGAATAACACTTAAAAGAGCATCCTCACGCATTTGTAACTTACCTTTCGTTAAACCATGCTCTTCAAGCTGCTTCGGCAATAAATGATCTTTGGCGATATTGACCTTTTCAAGCTCAGTATAACCAGCGATTGTGATGATTTCCATCCGATCACGAAGCGGTCCAGGAATGGTTGCTAAATTATTAGCCGTGGCAATGAACATAACCTTTGATAAATCATAAGGTTCCTCAATAAAATGATCACTAAAATTGGAATTTTGCTCGGGATCCAATACTTCGAGCATCGCTGCTGATGGATCCCCTCTAAAATCACTCGACATTTTATCAATTTCATCTAATAAAAAGACTGGATTGATGGTACCGGCTTTTTTCATTCCTTGGATAATACGTCCTGGCATCGCACCTACATATGTTCTGCGGTGTCCTCTAATTTCTGATTCATCTCGAACGCCTCCAAGTGAAATTCGCACAAAATTTCGTCCTAGGGATTTTGCTACTGATTTTGCCAATGACGTTTTTCCAACTCCTGGAGGCCCAGCTAAACATAATATTGGCCCCTTTAGAGAGTTTGTTAATTGTTGAACTGCTAAATATTCAAGCACTCTTTCTTTAACCTTCTCAAGGCCAAAATGGTCCTTTTCAAGTATTTCTTCCGCACGATGAATATCAAGCCGATCTTCTGTTGCATTCGTCCATGGTAAGGATAATAACCATTCAATATAGTTTCGAATAACTGCACTTTCTGCAGATGTTTGCGGGATTTTTTCGTAGCGGTCAAGCTCTTTTAACGCCACATCCTTCACATGTTCTGGCATCCCCGCATTTTCAATTTTTTCTTTGAGGGTTGTTACTTCACCTGCTTTGCCCTCTTTTTCCCCTAATTCCTTTTGAATAGCCTTCATTTGTTCGCGTAGATAGTATTCCTTTTGGGTTCTTTCCATAGAACGCTTAACACGCTGGCCTATTTTCTTTTCGAGGCTTAGCACTTCTTTTTCATTATTAATAATTGTAATAACTTTGTTCATTCTAACGCGAACATCGATTGTTTCGAGAATTTCTTGTTTTTCTTTTAGTTTAAGAGGAATGTGCGAAGCAATGATGTCCGCCATTCTACCCGGTTCCTCAATATCTGTAACGGATGTATATGTTTCAGCCGATATTTTCTTAGAAAGCTTTATGTATTGTTCGAAAGACTCAAGCATCATACGCATGAGTGCCTCTGTCTCAACATCCTTTGTTTCGTCTTCTTCAAATGTTTTTACTTTCACTGAAAAGTAGGTATCGTTATCATAAATATCTTTTATCTCCGCACGATGAAGACCCTCAACTAATACACGTATTGTTCCGTTTGGAAGTTTAAGCATTTGCTTAACTTGCGTTAATGTTCCTATAGTATAAATATCATCCTCTGTAGGATCGTCAATCGCCACATCTTTTTGGGTTGTTAAAAAAATGATATGGTCTTCTACCATTGCTTTTTCCAATGCTTGCACTGACTTGTCACGACCAACATCCAAATGCAAAACCATTGTTGGATATACGAGCAATCCACGAAGCGGTAAAAGAGGAACAATGATTTCTTTTTTTCTTGTCATTGTCAAACACCTCAAAATTTGAATAAATATAGTTCTTAAATGTAAATTTTATCTTATTTAAAAGCTAGTGTCTATTTTAGTGGATTTTTCTTTTAGAAAAATAAAAATAAAAAAGACTCCGACGCTCTTTTTTAGTATGTCGAAGTCTTTCTATTTTAAACTGACTAGGTGTTAAACAGATTCTGTTTTAGAAAAGTTCGCTTGCGCCGGAATGATTGATTGCTTGGATTGCTTTTGTCGTTCCGGTGTTTCAATAGCGATTTCAAATACTTCTTCTAAATTTGTCACTGGAATTATTTCAATCCCCTCAATTTCTTTTAAAATTGATTGCATATTCTCTTTTGGGATGATGACCTTCCTTGCTCCGGCTTGCTTAGCTGCTTTTATCTTCGGAACAACTCCACCAATTGGTTTTACATTTCCATGAATGCTAATTTCCCCTGTCATAGCAACTTGATGATCAACAGGGAATTTATGAATCGCGGAATAAATTCCTGTGGCCATCGCAATTCCAGCAGACGGGCCATCAATTGGAATTCCACCAGGAAAGTTAACATGAATATCATAATCATGAGCCGGTACACCCATTGAACGTAGTACCGTAATAACATTTTCAATAGATCCTTTGGCCATACTTTTTCTTCGAACTGACTTTCCTCGGTCCCCAATGCTTTCTTCTTCAACGATACCAGTAATATTAATTGTTCCTTTATCTTTAGCAGGGATTACGGTTACTTCGATTTCTAACAGCGCTCCGGTGTTCGGTCCATATACCGCTAAACCATTAACAAGACCTACTCTTGCACTTGGATATATTTTTTTATCATGACGCGGTGTTAACTGACTAGAATGAAGTACCCATTCGATATCTTCATCCTTTATAAACTCACGTTCCTCTGAAATAGCAATTCCCGCAGCAATTTGAACCATATTCACTACTTCACGACCATTTCGGGCGTAGGAAGCGAGTGTAGCAACCCCTTTTTCTGTCGCTTCCATTTTAACCTTCTCAAGCGCTTTTCTAGTCACTATTGCTAATTCGTCTTGATCTAAGTCACGGAAAAATACTTCAAGGCAGCGCGAACGAATTGCTGGAGGTATTTCATTAGGCGTACGTGTTGTTGCACCAACCATTCGAAAATCAGCTGGTAATCCATTTTTGAAAATATCATGTATATGTGTAGGAATTTGTGTGTTTTCTTCGCTGTAATAAGCACTTTCAAGAAATACCTTACGATCTTCCAACACCTTAAGCATTTTGTTCATTTGAATTGGATGAAGCTCCCCAATTTCATCAATAAATAATACACCTCCATGAGCATGTGTTACTGCACCAGGCTTTGGCTGTGGAATACCCGCTTGCCCCATTGCACCTGCACCTTGATAAATCGGATCATGAACAGAACCAATTAAAGGGTCCGCAATTCCTCGCTCATCAAACCTTGCAGTGGTAGCATCTAATTCAACAAAAACAGCCGACTGCTTAAATGGAGATTTTGGATTACGTTTTGCTTCTTCCATCACAAGTCGTGCTGCTGCAGTTTTACCTACTCCGGGCGGTCCATAAATAATGACATGCTGAGGATTTGGTCCACAAAGTGCTGCCTTTAAGGACTTAATTCCATCCTCTTGGCCAACGATATCTGAAAAACTAGTTGGTCGTACACGCTCAGCTAGAGGTTCTGTTAAGGAAATGGACCTCATTTTACGGAGTTGTTCCATTTCTTTTCTTGATTCTTTATCTATAGATACCTTTTGGGTTCGCTGATTTTTAAGGAGATTCCAAAAATAAAGCCCAATGATGACTCCAAAGAATAGCTGTACGAATAAAACAATACCTGTCCAACTCATATTATTCCTCCTGCTCGCAAAGATAGACTACTATCTGCTATTATCCCCTGAGTAAAGGCGGAATAAACCATTTTTGACGGATTTTTGAATAGCTATTTCGTAATATTTGTTCCTTAAACATAGACAATACTTATCAGTTAAGACCCAAATTCATACAAATCCAATAAATTTATCTAGTAATTTTGAACTATTTAAAAAATACTGATTATCTGTAAGATTGATATTGTGGATACAAAAGGAGTGAAATTATGAAGAAAAAGTGGATACTGACTTTTATTCTTGTATCTGTTTTTATTGCCGGTGGTTGTTCAGAAAATAAAACGAAGCCACTCGATCGTACACAAGAACAAGAGGTCAATAAAGAGGAATCTGATATAGTCAAAGACATACATACTGAAACAATAGCTCAGGTTGATGAAAAGAATTCTGAAAATCTACTCGTTGAAAAGGAAATGGAACAAATTAAGAATATTACCATCCCTGACTCTTTAGAGGGTTTTCAGGAACAATCAGCTGGGGTTTTCACTTTAGATATTCCATTCGAGGAAGAAACAAAGCAGGTGTGGGGAGAATTTGGTCTAGGTGATTATGAAGATGAACTGACGAGTAAACTTGAAGCGTTCACTTCCGAAACAAAAGATCCAACCGATATGTTAAAAGCCCTGCATTATTATCTTGGTAGCAATGCATTTAATCGTTCAATTTCTGAAATAAAAGATTTTGGAGTTTCTTGGTATGAGCCATATCTTCCAGAACCGGAAGATATGCAAAATGAGGTAGTAGAAAAAGCTTCGCTCCCAAGTGAAGTTTATATTTTACTTGATGCAAGTGGAAGTATGTATGGAAAAGTTCAGGGTATGCAAAAAATGGCCATTGCAAAGAAAGCGGCAAGTCGATTTGCTTCAACAGTAGGAAATGAAAAAGAAATTTCACTAGTCGTCTATGGACATACTGGCTCAAATCAGGAAAAAGATAAACAGCTTTCTTGTTCAAAAATTGAAGATGTCTACCCCCTCCAAAAATTCAATCCAGAGGCTTTTTCAGACGCAGTAAATAAGGTCCAAGCAAAGGGCTGGACACCACTTGCGAGTGCCATTGATTTCGTACATAAAAAAACAAAAACCTCGTCCAATAATGTGACATTATACATTATTAGTGATGGAATCGAAACTTGTGGAGGAGACCCTGTCGCAACCGCAAAAGCATTTGCTAATCAGCATTCAAATGGAGCCGTTAATATAATAGGATTTGATGTGGATGCAGAAAGTGAAAATCAGCTTAAAGCAGTTGCAAGTGCTGGAAATGGGGAATATATCTCTGCCAATACAATTGAAGAGCTTGATAATTCAATTACCAATAAATGGGTGCCGTCTTTTCAAGAGATAATGAGTAAATCCAATTCTCTTTTAAAGCATTGGGGCCAAATGAATGATGCAATGAGAGACAGAGAAAAACTAGCAAGTAATTTTTACTATGCGGCAACCAATGAAAGAAGTCGATTCATTTCTGCTATGCAAATTATGCGTACTGAAAACATGATTACTCCAGAGACATATGATGTTTTACTACAGGCAGTTGATGAAAAATGGAATCTGAGTGCACAACTAAAAAATGAGTTAAGTACTGATAACAGAGAAAAAACAGAGGCTGAACGTCAGCAAATTATACAAAAAGTGGAAGACTGGACAAAACGAATGAATGAAATACGAAATTCTCAATAATAAAAAAATCCCGAGATTCCTCGGGATTTTTTTATGCAGAGATTTCTGTATTCTCAACAACAGTTCCATCATCCAAAAGCAACTTTGGAGATGTATTTTTTAATACGGTTTCCGCAGTAATAATACATTTTTTAATATCATCTCTTGATGGGAGATCAAACATAACATCAAGCATGATTCCCTCAATGATAGAACGCAAACCACGCGCTCCTGTTTTACGCTCAATTGCTTTTTTCGCGATTTCTATTAGTGCATCATCTTCGAAATCTAATTCAACCTCATCTAATTCAAGCATTTTTTGATATTGTTTCACTAGGGCATTTTTCGGTTTCGTTAAAATTTCGACTAAAGCACCTTCATCAAGCGGCTCAAGGCTCGCAATGACTGGAAGACGACCAATAAATTCAGGAATTAAACCAAATTTCAACAAATCTTCTGGTAAGGATTTTGAAAGTAAGGATTTTTGATCTAATTCTTCTTCTACGATGTTAGAACCAAATCCAATTACTTTTTTACCAAGACGACGCTTAATAATTTGTTCGATTCCATCAAATGCACCGCCACAAATAAATAAAATATTTGTAGTGTCAATTTGGATAAATTCTTGATGTGGATGCTTTCTTCCACCTTGTGGAGGAACACTTGCAACTGTTCCTTCAAGTATTTTTAAAAGTGCTTGTTGTACACCTTCACCAGAAACATCTCGTGTGATAGAAGGGTTTTCTGATTTACGCGCAACTTTATCTATTTCATCAATATAAATGATTCCTTTTTCAGCTTTCTCTACATCATAATCAGCAGCTTGGATTAGTTTTAAAAGAATGTTTTCTACGTCTTCTCCAACATATCCAGCCTCTGTTAATGATGTAGCATCTGCAATCGCAAATGGAACATTTAATATACGGGCCAAAGTTTGTGCAAGTAATGTTTTACCACTACCAGTAGGCCCAATCATACAAATATTACTTTTTGATAATTCAACATCATCAATTTTACTGTTTGAATTAATACGCTTATAGTGGTTATAAACAGCAACAGCTAACGATTTTTTAGCTGCATCTTGACCAATCACATATTCATCTAGAATTTCTCTAATCTCTTTTGGCTTAGGTACATCTTTAAATTCAACTTCTTCTTCTGTACCTAGTTCTTCTTCAACGATTTCTGTACAAAGTTCAATACATTCATCGCATATATAAACGCCAGGTCCTGCAACTAACTTGCGGACTTGATCTTGCGTTTTACCGCAAAAAGAACACTTAAGTTGCCCTTTTTCATCATTAAATTTAAACATCTTGTCACCCCTTATTGTTTCTTCTCTCTACAATACGCCTACCTTCTATTTTCATAGGCAGTATTGTTTGAACTCCGGCCCCATTACCGTCAGTTCTAATTTCTGTTATGTATTGCACATTGTACCATATTTCTTCTTAAGATTGGTAATAATAACTCTTTCGCTCATTATGTAAATAAATTTTGGCCGTAAAACCCCTAGTGAGATGTGTGCTGTTAACCCTCCTTTTTAAGTGTTCCCATATTCGCTAGAATAAAACTACTACCAAATGCTTATTGTATGTACTACTTCCAAGTTTTGGGTATAAAACAAGGCACGATCATATCGCGCCTTGATATTCCCTTATTTATTATTATGCAACACTTTTGCTATTTTCTACAAGAAAATCGATTGCTTTTCTTATTTTTAAATCTTCACTAATTCCATCTACGCCACCAAGCATTTGCTTAAGTTCTTCAACAGAAACTCCGTACATGCCTGACATGCTTTCAAGTTCTGCATTGATTTCTTCTTCAGAAACTTCGATGTTTTCAGCTTTTGCAATTGCTTCTAATGTTAAGTTAACACGAACACGCTTGCCAGCATCTTCTTTCATTTGTTCACGTAAGGCATTTTCATCTTGACCTGAGAATTGGAAGTAAAGGTCAAGGTTCATACCTTGCATTTGTAAACGTTGTTCGAATTCACGAAGCATGCGATCTAATTCAGTATTTATCATAGCCTCTGGAATATCGATTTCAGCATTTTCAGTTGCTTTTTCAATTAATGTATCTTTAAGGCTATTTTCAGCATCACTCTTTTTAGACTCTTCTAAACGAGTTCTTGTTTTAGCTTTTAATTCGTCTAAAGTTTCAACTTCATCATCTACATCTTTTGCAAACTCATCATCTAATTCAGGAAGTTCTTTTGCCTTGATTTCATGAACTTTTACTTTAAATGTTGCTGGCTTGCCTGCTAAGTTTTCAGCATGGTACTCTTCTGGGAATGAAACTTCTACATCTTTTTCAGCTCCTGCAGCAACACCAACTAATTGCTCTTCGAAGCCAGGAATGAATGATCCTGAACCAATTTCTAGTGAATAGTTTTCAGCTTTTCCACCTTCGAATGCTTCTCCATCAACGAAACCTTCGAAATCAATGACAACAGTGTCGCCATTTTCTATAGTACCTTCTTCTTTAACAACAAGTTCTGCATTGCGCTCTTGTAATTGCTTGATTTCTGCATCAACTTCTTCGTCAGAGACAGTTTCATCAAGTTTTTCAACTTCTAAGCCTTTGTATTGACCAAGTTTAACTTCTGGCTTAACAGTTACTTTTGCAGTAAAGATAAGGTTTTTACCCTTTTCAATTTGCTCAACGTCAACTTCTGGACGATCAACTGGATCAATTCCAGTTTCTTTGATTGCATTTTCATATGCATCTGGAAGAATAATATCTAATGCATCTTGGTATAATGATTCAACACCAAAACGCTTTTCGAACATTCCACGAGGCATTTTTCCTTTACGGAATCCAGGTACGTTTACTTGCTTAACTACCTTTTTAAATGCATCGTCAAGTCCTTTATTAAATGTTTCTGCGTCAACCTCTACAGTTAAAACGCCTTGGTTTCCTTCTAATTTTTCCCACTTTGCGGACATAATAATTTCCCTCCAACTATCTATTTACTAACTATTTTTTCCGATATGTAAATTTGAAAACTATTACCATTTGTCGGTAACCTAGCATTTTACAACCATTACATTATAACATAGAATAGGCACCTTTCAACATATAGAATATTTTTATATTGTTAGAAAGTTTAACCAATAAATCAAGATTATAAAATCTTCATTTTATTTTATTCAATAAATAAAAATCGCTCTACTTTCTCTAGTTTATCAAGAGTGTGTTTTATTTCAAATAAACTTACACCATAGATTTGCTCAAGTTTTCGATTCTCAATTTCCAATCCATGAAGTTCTGCACTATATAAATGAAGGGTTGCAGCATACATGGTTGGGTCCTCCTCTTCCAATGTGAACGGATATAGTACAAATAGAAACTGAAGCCAAATCTCTTTTGCTGTTTCAAAAAGAGTAGGATTATCATTTTGTAATTGTTCCTCTAAAATCGACAGAACCTGATTTGTAAATGGAGACATCGATGGATCTACTAGTTCCCGGGGGTTAACCTTGATTTTTTCTTCAAACTTCTCCACCTCTATCTCGGAGTCCACCTGATTCAAAACAAGCAGCTGCAAAATGATTGTTTTTACTACAGGATGTTTATCGTTCATCGCTAAAAATGGAACAAGAATATCAAGATATTTCCGTATATTTAGCTCCTTCAAGGACTGAACAACGGCTATTTGGTTTCCAATCATTTCTCCATCATATAAAACATTTTGTAGCTGTTCGGTCATATGCTCATTCGAATCTTCAGGTTCAATTTCTACCTCATCTACTTTAAGCATTCTTTTACTCAGCTCTAATAGCTGAGCTAGGCTGTCTACATACTCCGGGGGAACTGAATTATCATCTAGGACTGCCTCAATCGTTGTTTTTACTTCATCATATTGTCCAAGCTGGATGAGGATAGTCACATAAATTTGCAATACATGAAAATAATCCCCAACATCTTCCCTTAACATGAATAAACAATTTTCTTTAGCTTCCTCTAATTCCCCTAATTCAAAGAGACAGATTACAATCCCAAGCTCTATTTCATGGTTGCCTCTTTCAAGTTCCTGAGCTTGTGTTAATAATGTAAGAGCTTCTTTAAATTTCTTGTTAGTTAATGCATCAAGACCTTTTTCAATTAATCTTTCTTTCAGTTTAGGAAAAGGAACTACCTTATCCATTTTTTTATTTTTAGACTGTTTTTCCATAGAGTTTTCCAACCCCAAATCCGTTTTTCTACTTGAGCTATAAGTGTATCAATGAAAAAAAGAGAAAACAATAGGGGGAGGGTCAGTAAGTAATAAAAAAAGAGAGACAAAGTCCTAATAAGACTTTGTCTACAATTTTAGTTCGCAGTTTTCAGTTCATATTCTTTAATTTGTTGCTCATAGGAAAGTGTTTTATCTATCTCATCCCAGCCATTGATAAGCATTTCCTTCCAATGGGAATCAATTGAAAACTCTGTTTTGAATCCTTTTGAATCGACAATTGTTTGTTCCTCTAATGAAATCGTGCATTGATAATCTGAATCATTTGCTTCCTCTAATAGATACTCAATGACACTCTTTTCTAAAACGATAGGAAGCATCCCATTCTTTAAGCAGTTATTAAAGAAAATATCTGCAAATGAAGGAGCTAGAATTGCTTTAAATCCATAGTCTTGTAATGCCCATGGAGCATGCTCCCGTGAAGAGCCGCATCCAAAGTTTTCGTTAGCGACAAGAATTGTCGCACCTTCATTTTCTTTCCGGTTTAATTCAAAATTTGGGTTTGGAGTTCCGTCAGCTTCAAAGCGCCAATCGAAAAAGGCATATTTTCCAAACCCAGTTCTTTCAATACTCTTTAAAAACTGCTTTGGGATGATTTGGTCTGTATCGACATTATTTCGGTCCATCCCTGCAACTTTACCTTGATGTGTGATAAATGGTTCCATGTTTATGCCTCCTCCCCAGCTGCTACTTTTTGTATTTTGCGAACATCTACGAATTTTCCATAAATCGCAGCTGCTGCTGCCATTGCAGGACTCACCAAGTGTGTACGAGCTCCCTTACCTTGTCTTCCCTCGAAATTACGGTTAGATGTAGAAGCACATCTTTCACCAGCGGGTACTACATCAGGATTCATACTTAAGCACATACTGCACCCAGCATCGCGCCATTCAAAGCCAGCTTCACGGAAGACATCAGCCAGTCCTTCTTTTTCTGCTTGCTGTTTTACTTGTTGAGAGCCCGGAACTACTAAAGCACGTACTTTAGGAGATACCTTTTGACCACGAATAATTTGTGCTGCTTCTCGTAAGTCACCAATCCGTGAATTTGTACAAGACCCTATGAAGACATGCTGAATCTCAATCTCGTTAATTGGTGTACCTGGAGCAAGATCCATATATTCATAGGCACGTTGTGCAGATTTTTTGTCGACTTCAGTTTTAAAATCCTCTGGATAAGGAACGGTATCATCAATTGTTACACTCATAGAAGGGTTTGTTCCCCATGTTACAGTCGGTAAAATTTCATCTGCATGAATTTCTAAAACTTTATCAAAAGCGGCACCTTCATCTGTTACAAGTGCTTTCCATCTTTCAACAGCAGCATCGAATTCAGCTCCTGATGGACTGTGCTTTCTTCCTTTTAAGTAAGAGAAAGTCGTTTCATCTGGGCTAATTAAACCAGCTTTAGCTCCACCTTCAATAGACATATTACAAATGGTCATTCTTTCTTCCATTGACATGTCGCGAATTGATTCACCGGTATATTCAATAACATGTCCTGTCCCAAAGCCGATACCGAACTTGCGAATAATCGATAAAATAACATCCTTTGCATAAACACCAGGTGATAGAGTACCAACAACTTTTACCTGCATTGTCTTTGGTTTCTGTTGCCATAATGTTTGAGTTGCTAGAACATGTTCTACTTCACTTGTCCCAATTCCAAATGCTAACGCCCCGAAAGCACCGTGTGTAGAGGTGTGACTATCACCACATACGATTGTTTTTCCTGGTTGTGTTAATCCAAGTTCTGGTCCAATTACGTGAACAATCCCTTGTTCAGGGCTATAAAGATCGGCTAAAGGAACATTAAATTCCTTACAGTTTTTCTCCAATGCACTCATCTGTTTTGCCGCAATTTCATCCTTTGTTTGGAAACGATCACTTGTAGTAGGGACATTATGATCCATTGTTGCGAAAGTTAAATCAGGTCTTCTTACTTTTCTATTCTTTAAACGTAACCCTTCAAAGGCTTGCGGAGAAGTTACTTCATGGACAAGGTGTAGGTCAATATATAGTAGATTTGGTTTCCCCTCTTCATGATTGATAACGTGTTGATCCCATATTTTTTCAATAATTGTTTTCGGTGCCATTCGTACCTTCATCCTCCTTTTTCACTTTTTTTAGAAAAGATAAGCTCGGCATTTACCGAGCTATCTGAGTGTGTCTTGTTATGCATTTGATTATGCATAACAAGACATAATATT
>NZ_HE610988.1:288727-363686 GCF_000285535.1 Bacillus timonensis
AGCTATCTGAGTGTGTCTTGTTATGCAATTTGATTATGCATAACAAGACATAATATTAGAAATAGCCCCATCTTCAACTAAGGCTTCTTTAATTTTTTCCACCATTTCAGTTGTTGAAATTGCTGTTTGTTGCGAATGTGCAACATCTGCTGTACGGTAACCAGCTTCCAATACCTCATCTACTGCTTTTTCTACTGCTTTTGCTTCTTCTTCTAATCCAAAGGATAAACGTAATAGCATTGCAGCAGATAAAATGGTTGCAATTGGATTTGCAATATCTTTACCAGCAATATCTGGGGCTGAACCATGAATTGGTTCAAAAAGACTCGGCCCATCCGTTGAAAGACTTGCTGATGGAAGCATACCTAATGATCCTGTTAGCATTGATGCTTCATCACTTAAAATATCTCCAAACATATTCTCAGTCACAACTACGTCAAATTGTCTAGGATTTCGAATCAGCTGCATTGCTGCATTGTCCACGAGCATGTGCTCTAATGTAACATCTGGATAAGAAACAGCGACTTCTTCAGCAACCTCTCTCCACATTCTACTAGATTCTAAAACATTTGCTTTATCTACAGAAGTGACTTTCTTTTTTCGTGACATAGCCATATCAAATGCTTTTTCAATAATTCGCGTCATTTCAGAACGTTTGTAGGAAAGAGTGTCAACTGCCGTCTCCTCTCCATCCTCAACCTTTCTTCCGCTTGGCTTTCCGAAATAAAGACCACCTGTAAGTTCCCTTACGATTACAAAATCTGCATCCTCAATCACTTCTTTTTTTAGTGGAGAAGCGTCTAGTAGGCTATTAAAACATGTTACTGGTCTAACATTGGCATATAAATTCAATTCTTTTCGAATTTGCAATAATCCTTTTTCAGGACGTAAGTGCGGAGGATTGGAGTCCCATTTGGGTCCTCCAACCGCCCCAAGCAATACCGCATCACTTTTTTTACATACCTCCAGTGTTTCCGCCGGAAGAGGAGTGCCTTCAGCGTCTATTGCTGCACCACCTATTAAAGCGTGTTGAAATGTAAACTCATGATTGTATTGTTCGGCAACAGCCTTCAACACTTCGATTGCCCCTTTAGTCACTTCTTTGCCTACACCATCACCACGAAGTACGGCAATACTTTTCTTCATTCTGACTCCTCCTCTTTTTTTCTTTTCACACTGAAAATAGTAGTTAATAAGGTTTACACTCCAACTTTTTCTAATATTTTCTTATTCTCTTTAACTGCTAAAAGCCTATTTACTGCATTCACATAAGCTCTCGCAGAAGCTTCTAACACGTCTTGGGCAGATCCTCTTCCACTGCTTTCAACATTCTCATGGTTAATTTTTACGAATACTTCTGCAAGTGCATCACGACCTGCGCCAACTGATTGGATTCTGTAATCATCTAAAGTGATTGAAATTCCAAAGCATCGCTCGAGGGTATTATAAATTGCCTCCACACTTCCTGACCCTGTTGCAGCCTCTTGGATTTGGTTGCCTTCGCGATCTGTTAAGGTAATGGTTGCAGTAGGAATTTGGTTTGTACCGTATTGTACTTGCAACGAAGTCAATTGATACATATCTTCAACATTAGCTACTTTTTCATCTACTAACAATGTCACCAAATCATCATCCGTGATTTCTTTCTTTTTATCCGCTAAATCTTTAAATAGCTTAAATACGCGATTAATTTCCCCGTCATCTAATGTATATCCTAATTCAACAATACGATTGCGGAATGCGTGTCTACCAGAATGCTTTCCAAGTACCATTGAATTCGATTTAACTCCAACTAATTCTGGAGTGATAATTTCATACGTCGTTTTTTCCTTAAGCACACCATCTTGGTGAATACCTGATTCATGTGCAAAAGCATTCTTGCCGATTACAGCTTTGTTTGATGGAACAATCATACCTGTTAATTTACTAACCAAATCACTTGTACGTTTGATTTCATCTAACTTTAAGCGTGTATTTGCTTGGTAGAAATCTTGACGAATATACAAAGCAACTGCCACTTCTTCAAGTGATGCATTACCTGCTCTTTCACCAATACCATTAATCGTTCCTTCTACCTGTAATGCCCCGTGCTCTACTGCTGATAATGAATTTGAAACTGCCATTCCAAGATCATCATGACAGTGAGTAGAAAGAATAACCTTGTCAATATTCGGCACGTTTTTTATTACATAAGTAAACATTTTTCCATATTCTTCGGGTGCGCCATAACCTACTGTATCTGGTAGATTAATAACATTTGCACCTGCATCAATCACTTCTTTAATGATTTTTGCTAAGAAATCTAATTCCGTTCGACTCGCATCCTCTGCGGACCACTGGATGATTGGAAAGAATTTTGATGCATATTTTACACTATCTACTGCCGATTGAATGACTTGTTCTTTAGTCTGTCTAAGCTTATATTTTCTATGAATTGGGGATGTAGCAATAAAGGTATGGAGACGCGGCTCCGCTCCACCCTTTAAAGCTTCCCAAGCAGCATCGATATCTCCTTGTACTGCTCTTGCTAATCCCGTTACAGAAACATTTTTGATGATTTCAGCAATTTGTTTAACTGACTGAAAGTCACCTTCAGAGGCAGCTGGAAACCCGGCCTCCATGACATCCACATTGAGTCGTTCCAGCTGCTTAGCAATTTCAAGTTTTTCGTGTAGATTTAAGTTAACTCCAGCAGACTGTTCTCCATCTCTTAATGTAGTGTCAAAAATATTAATTTTCCGCACGGGCACCCACCACTTCTTTCGCTTTTCTTTGCTTCACGAATGGCATCATTGCACGAAGCTTTTTACCAACGACTTCGATTTGATGTTCTGCTTCAATTTTGTTAATTGCGTTAAACTCTGGACGATTTGCTTGGTTTTCAAGGATCCAACCTTTAGCAAATTTACCTGTTTGGATATCTTTTAATACTTCTTTCATTTCTGCTTTTACACTATCAGTAACAATACGTGGTCCAGTTACGAAATCTCCCCACTGAGCAGTATCAGAGATTGAATATCTCATTCCTGCTAAACCTTCTTCGTACATTAAATCAACGATAAGTTTTAATTCATGTAAACACTCAAAGTATGCAACTTCTGGTTGGTATCCAGCTTCTACTAATGTTTCGAATCCTGCTTTAACTAATGCAGAAGTACCACCACATAAAACTGCCTGTTCACCGAATAGGTCTGTTTCAGTTTCTTCTTTGAATGTAGTTTCTAGTACACCCGCTCTAGCTGCACCAATTCCTTTTGCATATGCAAGAGCTACTTCTTTTGCATTTCCAGTTACGTCTTGCTCAATCGCAATTAGTGCTGGAACCCCTGCACCTTCTGTGAATGTACGGCGTACTAAGTGTCCTGGTCCTTTTGGAGCTACTAAGAAAACATCTACAAAGCTAGGTGGTACGATTTGACTAAAGTGAATGTTAAAACCATGTGCAAATACTAATGCATTTCCTGGCTGTAGTCCTGGCTCGATTTCTTCTTTATATACCTTTGGTTGATTTTCATCTGGAAGTAATACCATAATAACGTCCGCTTGCTCTGCTGCTTCACGAACTGAATATACTTGTAATCCGTCATTTTTTGCTTGTTCAAAAGACTTTCCTTGACGTAGACCAACAATTACATCAACGCCACTTTCACGTAAGTTAAGTGCATGAGCGTGTCCTTGTGAACCATAACCAATGATTGCAACCTTCTTATCTTGTAAAACTTGATCATTTACGTCTCCGTTATAATATACCTTTGTCATTTTAAAATCTCTCCCTTGTTAGAATTAAGTTATATATATTAATGTGATATAAAACCCTTAAACGATTGAAAAATTCTTGGAATTTGAAGCTGTTTTTTGGTTACCTCTTGTAAAAGCTGTTGTGCCTGTACGGGCTACTTCTTTGATGCCGTATGGCTTTAAGAGGTCAATTAATGCTTCTACTTTTTCAGATTCTCCTGTTACTTGAATAACTAAGCTTTCCTTACTTACATCAAGAATGGATGCGCGGAAAGGATCTATTAAACTATAAATTTCATTTCTATTTGATGGACTGGATGTTACTTTGATGAGAGCAAGCTCCCTAGCCACAATGGCTTGATTCGTAATATCCATGACCTTAATAACATCAATTTGTTTATTTAATTGTTTTGTAATTTGTTCAACAACAGTCTCCTCATCAAGATGAATCACAAATGTCATTCTTGAGAGCCCCTCCGTTTCGGAATGTCCCACTGTGATGCTTTCAATATTGTAATGACGTTTTGTTAGCAGGCCGGTGATTCGATTAAGTACACCTGCACGGTTATTTACTAATAATGTAATGATTCGTTTCACAGCTTAACACCTACCATTTCATGATGACCCTTTCCTGTAGCAACCATTGGATATACATTTTCGAAAGGTGTCACACTAAAGTCCATTAGAACAGGTCCCTCATATTCAAGTGCTTCTTTCAACACTTGTTCTGCTTCTTGGTCATTTGAAGCTTTCAATCCCTTAATTCCATATGCTTCAGCTAGTTTTACAAAGTTTGGTTGATTTGGAATCAACGAATGTGAGTATCTTTCTTTGTAGAAGAGTTGTTGCCATTGTCTTACCATTCCTAGAGCTCTGTTGTTAAGAATGATGATTTTGATTGGTAGATTTAATTCCTGGATGACTGAAAGTTCTTGAGAAGTCATCTGGAATCCACCATCTCCTAGGATAGAAACAACGGTTGACGATTTTTCTGCTAACTGTGCTCCAATACTTGATGGTAAACCGAAGCCCATTGTCCCAAGTCCACCTGAGGTTACCCAACGATTTGGCTTTGTAAACTGATAGTATTGTGCAGCCCACATTTGATGCTGGCCGACATCAGTCGTTACAATTGCTTCACCATTTGTGTATTGATAAATGAGTTCTATTAATTTTTGTGGCTTTAGTTCATCTTCTGATGGCTTATAAACTAATGGATATTCTTCCTTCCATCCAGCTAGTTTATCTCTCCATTCTTGCGAATCCCCTGGCTTACCATTTTGATGAACCAAGCTCTTAAGAACTTCTTTTGCATCCCCTACAACAGGAATTTTAGTCGGTACATTTTTTCCAATCTCTGCAGGGTCTATATCAATATGTGCGACAGTTGCATTTGGAGCAAAATGTTGTAAGTTTCCCGTTACCCTGTCATCGAATCTAGCTCCGATACTAATGAGTAGGTCACACTCATGCAACGCCATATTCGCTGAGTATGTACCATGCATTCCAGCCATTCCAAGATATAATGGATGGTCTGCTGGGAACCCGCCTAACCCTAAAAGTGTATGTGCTAAAGGGATATTTTGTTGTTCAACATACTCTTTTAATTCCTTAGCAGCTTTTGCAAATATGACCCCAGCACCTGCAAGAATAACAGGCTTTTTCGCTTGGCTCACTGCTTCAACTAGCTTTCGAATTTGCAAATGGTTTGGTTGAATTGTCGGTTGATAACCAGGTAAATGAATTTCTTGATCGTAATCAAATTCCGCTTCATGTGCTGTCATGTCTTTTGGAATATCAATTAATACAGGTCCCGGTCTTCCAGAAGTAGCGATATAAAATGCTTCTTTAATAATTTTTGGTAGGTCTTTAACATCCCTTACCTGGTAACTATGTTTTGTAATTGGCATTGTGATTCCAAGAATATCTGCTTCCTGGAAAGCATCCGAACCAATTACGGTTGAAGCAACCTGACCTGTAAATACAACAAGTGGAATTGAATCAATCATCGCGTCTGCTAATCCAGTGACAATATTTGTTGCACCCGGTCCAGAAGTTGCAATGACGACGCCTGGTTTACCTGAAATTCTCGCATATCCTTCTGCTGCATGTATGCCACCTTGCTCATGTCTAGATAAGACATGAAAAATACCGGAATCATATAAACTATCATAAATATTAAGTACAGCACCACCAGGATATCCAAAAATGACTTCTACGTTTTCCCTCTTTAATGCTTCAATCAGCATTTGGGAGCCATTCATTTTTGTAGAAGCTTTTGTTTGTTCTTCCACTTTTGCATTTACGCTCATTTTTCCTTACATCCCTTCCTTAATGTAAATAAATGTTTTTTAATCAAATACGCCTTGGCGTATTTGCGCCCGGTTTTAGGCCCACAGGAAGTGGGTCATAAAGACGTTGCCACGGGATGTGGCGTTCTTTGTCTTTGATCTTACAGCTCGAAAATGTTTCCTTTAAAAAATCATGGCATCCGCCGGAGGCTTTTTTCTTTAATAAGTCGGGGTTTGATCTTCGACTTATTAAAGAAAAAAATAAAATGCCAATCCACCCACTAGACCAATTTCTTGGTCGAAGGGGTGAAAAGGCATTTATGACTTTCCACGGTACCACCCTTGTTCACGATCAAAAATGATCGCCTCAAGAACAACATTAGTTGCTCATTTTGATAACGGGTGAGATTTACCAAACACCCGGTTAGCCCTACTTTAAAAGTCTTTCAAGCTAACACTCCGAGGTGAGTTCATCATACGGGATAACACCGGCTTCCACCATTACCGGCTCTCTGTAGATATCTGAACGTAAGATTACTTATCCTCTTCAACGTTTATGAATATTCAATATTTTCGAGCTACATCTCTATATGTTTTATGTTATCAGTAATACTTTAATGCCTAAAAACATAAACGCTTTACATCATTGAAAAATGGAGTTTAAAAAATAATCCAAATCCATGAACTTCCATCTTCTACAAGAGGATGGTCTGGTTATGTTAGGACTGTTCCTTTGATGTAATTTCGCTTATTTAATTTTCTGTTTTAATAGAAAATATTTTATATTAGAGCCTATATTACGCCCATTTTTAATCGTAGTCAACACTATTTTAAAGAATTGTTAGATTATTTTGATATGAAGAAAATCTGTATCCGCTTACAACTTTGGTGTAGAGCGGTTTTTAAATTAAAAGAATTTCTCGAAAAATTTGTGAACAGAAATAGGGCTTAGAAGAAGATTAGTCTGGAGATTTTTTTAAAGTGGCAAAGAGAAAAGGGAGAGCAGTAATTAAAATTATGATTTAGGCATATTTTTGAGAAAAAACAAAAAAACACTTCAATTCATTTCATGAAAAGAAGTGTTTGTGATTGATTATGTAATATGGCGTCCCAGGAGAGATTCGAACTCCCGACCGACGGCTTAGAAGGCCGTTGCTCTATCCTGCTGAGCTACTGGGACATATTATTTTTTATTGCTAACTCATTAGCGACATTTTTTATTATAGTCAGATAGGAATCAGATGTCAACACTTTTTAAAGAAAAATTTTCTAAAGGGAGTAAATTTTACTCCCTTCGCTATTATATCATAATTTTTCCTTTGTTGATAACTCGTCTAAAACGTTTCCTTCGCTGTCGAAAAATTTAACATTTGCTTGTTTGTCAACAATTTCTAATATAACATATGTTTTTTCCTTACGCATCCTAGGAAGACGAAAACTTCCTGGATTAATAAATAACACATTTTCAATCATTTCTGCACCTGCGATATGTGAGTGCCCGAAACACACTATGGATGCCCCAACTTCTTGTGCACGGTATGTAAGGTTCATTAATGACATCTTCACATTATATAAATGACCATGAGTCAAATACACCTTTGCCCCATTTAAAAGTACAAGCATATCGTTCGGGTAGTTAGAGTCAAAATCACAATTACCCCTAACAGCTGAAAATCCTCTCATTTCTTCGGATTGAGAGGATAGTTCCGAATCCCCTAGATGTAACATAAATTCGACCTCATCTTTATGTCGATCCTTAATCTCGATTAATTCTTTTGTTAACCCATGACTGTCACTGATAATTAATACTTTCATCTTTGAAACTCCTTACGTTCCTCCAAAAGCTTGTCCATCTTTCTAAGCGCAACCCCTCGATGACTAATTTGATTTTTCTCATCTTTGGATAACTCAGCCATTGTTTTACCTATTTCAGGTACAAAAAAAATAGGGTCATAACCAAATCCATTTTCCCCAACAGGCTTTGCTGTAATAATTCCTTCACAAGTTCCCTCAACGATTTGTGTTTTCTCTCCCGGAATTGCCAGAGCTAATGCACAATGGAATTTGGCAGTTCTTTGTTCATCCGGAACTCCTTGTAGCTCGTTTAAAACCTTATTGAGGTTATCAAAATCATTTTTATGTTCCCCTGCATACCTTGCAGAATAGACACCGGGCCTACCATCAAGATAATCAATTGCTAGACCTGAGTCATCTGAGATAACGGGGATGTTAAGCTTTTTAGCAATTGCCTCAGCTTTTATTTGCGCGTTTTCTGCAAAAGTTGAACCTGTTTCTTCTATATCCTCTATATTTGGAAAGTCTAGTAAGGATTTAACATCGATACCTTTGCTAGCGAATAAATCTCTAAATTCTTTTACTTTGCCTCTGTTTTTGGTAGCTATCATGATTTCTTTCATACTAGGAGTCCTTCTTTCCAATTAAATTTGCTAATTCACCTAAAGCGTCTTTCTGCACCTGAATCAACTCATTAATTCCTGCTTCGGCTAATTCTAATAAAGTTTGCAACTGATTGCGAGTGAATGTAGATTCCTCACCAGTACCTTGGAGTTCCACAAACTCACCCTTACCGGTCATTACAATATTCATATCTACATTTGCAGCTGAATCTTCTATGTAATTTAAATCAAGAATTTCCCCTATTTCGGGATCAACCCCAACCGAAATAGCCGCTAAAAAGTCTGTGATTGGAAATGAACTCATTTTTTTATCTTGATAGATTTTATTTACAGCAAGTACCATTGCAACAAAAGCACCCGTAATTGATGCTGTTCTAGTTCCACCATCAGCCTGAATGACATCACAATCAATCCAAATTGTTTTTTCACCAAGCTGCTCGAGATTAACAACCGATCTTAAAGCGCGACCAATAAGTCGTTGAATCTCCATCGTTCTACCAGAAATCTTTCCCTTGGACGATTCACGAATATTACGCTGTTCAGTTGCCCTTGGGAGCATCGAGTATTCTGCGGTAATCCATCCCTTCCCGGAACCACGCATAAATGGAGGCACTCTGTCATCAATGCTTGCATTACAAATTACTCTCGTGTCTCCCACAGTAATTAAAACGGACCCCTCAGGATGCTTGATATAATTCAGTTCAAACTGAATCGGTCGCAACTGATTATGTATTCTTCCATCAACTCTCAAAAACTAAAAACCCCCTGTCTGTCAGTAAAAAGCGGGCTTTTCCACCCAACATTCCATTATATAGTATAGCAAAATTTTTCTTTTCTATCGTAGTCCATAAGAAAAAGGATGAGAACAATGTCCCATCCTACACTTATTAGAAGCTACCTGTATTCACATTCGCGGGACGAGTTACTGGTTTCGACAATGATTTGCCATCTTCAGTAACCACATCTTCACTACCATTCACTGTGATAGCAACACTTTTTACTTCTGGCTGTTCAGTTAAAGATAATACCAACGAGTTAATGACATGCTTAGAAATCATTTTCTCATTAAAGGCTCCATAAATAGCTTCATTAAAGTCAAGAGTCACGTTCCCATCTTCCATTTTTGCCCCTAATAGTTTTACATCTTGGTGAATTTCACTAATTAAATCTGAAGTCATGTTAGGTCCATCGATTAGCGCATTTACCACTGCCGAAACCTTGTCATCACCTGTATTCTCAATACGCTTTGTTACTGGTACATAGTATTCACCTTCATCATTTTGCACAAAGAAATAAAGAGTTACCGGACGGCTATTTGTTATGTCAACAACCCCACTGTTATCAATATTTATCCCATCTGCTCTACTTAAATCATCTGGAATTGGAGTGCTGTTCACCGGCATTTCATCTAGTGGATAACCATTTACACTGATTACAACGTTATTCACATTATCAAATTGCGTTAAAGTCCAAGTAATCGCTTGTAAAACTTTCGCTTCGTCTTCCTCATTATAGGTGCCAAATTCCTTCGAGAAGTCGGCTGTAATCGTTCCATCCTCTAATTTCACATCCACAACAGTATCCTGTGGTATTACTGCTCTGAATCCATCTGGTAATATTTCATTTACTGGACCACCTGCTACAAGATGTTCAAGAACTTGTCTTGCTGGTGAATCTGTATTTGGAAGGTCAACAGTATACGGCACTACTAAACCATTTTCATCAATTAAGTATAAGTCTCGTTTCACTGTTTCAGTAGTAGCTTCCTCTTGATCAGTAGCATCAGTAGCATCAGTTGCTTGATTTTCCCCCTTTGCTACCGTCTCATCCACCGCTTCGTTTTGAGGTGGATCCATTTGTTTCACTTCTTCCTTCCCACCTAATAAGCCACATCCTGATAGTAATACGGTTGAGGTAACGACTGTTGCAGCTATTGTAGATTTAGTTATTTTACGCATTCTTTTCCCTCCTAAGGCAGTTTGTACTACTATGTATACGAGCCCTATTTTCAAATTAGACCGCTTTTTCGAGAAAAAATGGACAAAATGTTTTTGCCTTTAGAGGGTACTAGTTTGTGATACTAGATTGGAAGAAATAATAAACATTCATTCGTATTTAATACGAGACCAACAAAAAAAGCCCCATGCCGGGACTTTCCTTTTTCTATAATTTCACCGATTTTACGTTATCAACAGGTTCTTCAAACCAGGTGGTGGCAATTTTTTGGAAGATTTCTTTTTCTCCTGTTGTGAGAAACAAATGATTCTTTTTCGTTGCTGTCTTATTTAATAATCCACTATAAAACAATACAGTACTGACTTCACGGGCGGTTTCGGCACCAGAGTCGATGAGCTTAATGCCATCTCCTAGATAAGCCTGAATCGTTTCACGAAGAAGTGGGTAATGGGTACACCCAAGAATTAAGGTGTCAATTTCTTTTCCCTGTAATACCTCTAGTGATTCAGCTACAATTTGTTTAGCTTGAGGGCCAACAAACTCCCCTGCTTCAACGATTGGAACAAATCGAGGGCATGCAAGACTTTCAACATTGATATCTCGATTAATTGATTTTAATGCGTCTACGTAGGCACCACTTTGAATTGTGTTGACGGTGCCAATAACACCAATATACTGATTTTTTGTAACCTTTAGGGCGGTTCTAGCACCAGGGTAGACCACACCGATAACCGGGATTGAAAGCTCTGCTTGGATTTCATCCAACACTAAGGCAGTAGCCGTATTGCATGCGATAACAAGCATTTTAATTTCATGTGACAATAAATAGTTCGTCAGCTCCCATGTAAACTGACGAACCTCCTCTTTAGGTCTTGGCCCATAAGGACATCTAGCATTATCACCTAAGTATATAATTTCTTCGTTTGGTAATTGTCTAATTATTTCCCGAGCAACGGTTAAACCGCCAACCCCTGAATCAATAATTCCGATTGGTCTTCTCAAAAGATTCGCCTCATTCTACTCGCATTTCTTGATGTAATTTCCGTAAACTTTTCTCTAATTGGATGACTTCGTCGTCGGAGAAATTTTCCATAATTTCAAGTAAGTAATCCTGTCTTTTCTTGATTACTTCCTCAATGATACGTTCTCCTTCTTCCAATAAATGAATTCGTACAACACGACGATCTTTTGGGTCTTTTACACGCATGACAAGCATATTTTTTTCCATTCGATCTACAAGGTCGGTTGTCGTACTACAAGCTAAATACATTTTATTTGATAATTCACCAATTGTCATGTCTCCATTTTCAAGTAACCATTGGAGGGCAATAAATTGTGGTGTTGTAATTGTAAAGTTACTTAAAATTTCACGTCCTTTTTGTTTAAGTAAGCCTGAAATAAAACGAAGTGATTTTTCAATGTCTGCTATTACTTGGTAGTCTTTTGTTTCATTGCTCTCTTGAACTGTCATTACATCCTCTCCTAGTCAAATTTTTAGTGTGAAATCCAACTGCTTTCTTTGTTTTATCGTTAGTGAATATATGTTTTATTCAGGAGCTATTTCGTTATTTTATAAAAAAATATATTATTCTTATTTTCTACTTTTTTAGCCTAAAAAGCAAGCTCAATAAAACGGTTTTCTAAATAAGTAACCGGCTACCTTACTTAAGTAAAGTGTAGCCGGTTATACTTAAAGTTCAAGTTCTCCCATACGAAGGAGCTCTACAACTGCTTGAGAACGCCCCTTTACTCCCAGCTTCTGCATCGCATTCGATATGTGGTTACGAACTGTTTTTTCGCTAATGAATAACTCACTTGCGATATCTTTCGTTGTTTTGTCTTGAACTAGTAATTCAAAAACTTCTCTCTCTCTCTTTGTTAGTAGCGGTTTTGGTTGAAACTCTTTCTCCTTCAAGTATTGTAACCCTCCTTGCTAAGGTTCGAGCTGAACTACTGGATGGGTATATATTTAGTCACCATATAGTATGAGAAGGAGAGTGTTGCTGTGACTGTTAAAAGGTTGATATGTAGACTTTTTTGCGTCCATTTTTAATGTTTTGGAATATTGGTTTTTCTTTACTCATAAACTATAGGTTAGGTGCCTTTATCATTTGCTTCATCTCTTCAGACCATGGCTCCCCTTTTCCTGTTCGCTTTGACATTTGCACAAGTATACTCCTACCGACAAAACAAATAGATCCATTTTTGTCTTTCGCCATATAATGGATGTCCATCGAGGAATTACCAAGCTGATTAATTTTCACATACAGCTTAAGCTGTTCTCCGTAAAAGACTTGTTTCAAATAATCACATTGTTGGCTTGCAACAACTGGTATCGTCTCACTTGATTTGTCAGTCCATTTTTGCATAACGCCTAGATGATTAAAATATTGAATTCTTGCTTCCTCAAAGTAAGTTATGGGTACGGTGTTATTTAAATGTCCAAACATGTCTATTTCGGAAAAGCGTACTTGAATCGGAAAATAAAAATCAAATGTATTCTCCCATGTCTTAACATCCTCGATATACGTAATGTGTTTCATTCCAATAGCTCCCTTACATAAGATTATTCAGATTACCATTAAGTGGTGCCTTATTCTATTCGTGAAAAGTTTATCTTTTCTTAAATCACCAATAGTGAACGCGCTACCAAAAATCCTTCTCGTAAAAAAGCACTCCTCCATTTACATGAAGGAGTGCTTATCGCTTCTCTATTAGACTTGGTCACTACCAAACATATTTCTGAATGCTTGGATTGAAGTATCTCTGTTTAAAGCTGCAATTGAAGTTGTGAGTGGGATACCTTTTGGACAAGACTGCACACAGTTTTGTGAGTTACCACAGTTCGCAAGTCCTCCGTCTCCCATAATTGTTTCTAAACGTTCTGCTTTATTCATCGCACCAGTTGGATGAGCGTTAAATAAACGAACTTGTGATAATGGAGCAGGTCCAATGAATTCAGATTTACTGTTTACATTCGGACATGCTTCTAAACATACACCACATGTCATACATTTTGATAATTCGTATGCCCATTGACGCTTTTTCTCTGGCATACGAGGTCCTGGACCCAAATCATACGTACCATCGATTGGAATCCAAGCTTTTACTTTTTTCAATGAATCAAACATCCTACTACGATCAATTTGTAGGTCACGTACAACAGGGAATGTTCTCATTGGTTCAAGTTTAATCGGTTGTTCAAGTTGATCAATAAGAGCTGAACATGATTGACGTGGTTTACCATTAATAACCATTGAACACGCACCACAAACCTCTTCTAAACAGTTCATATCCCAAGTTATCGGGGCAACTTTATTCCCATTAATATCTACCGGATTACGACGAAATTCCATTAAAGCCGAAATTACGTTCATATTCTTACGGTATGGTACCTTAAATTTTATTACATATGGATCAGAGTCTGGAGTATCCTGACGAGTTACATGAAATTCAACTGTTTTTTCACTCATCTTAATTTTCCTCCTTCTTCTTCGTATAGTCACGTTTACGTGGCGCAATTAATGAAGTATCTACTTCTTCATAATGGAAAGCAGGTGCAGTATTCTTTCCAGTAAACTTAGCCATCGTTGTTTTTAAGAAGTCCTCGTCATTACGATCAGGGAAATCAGGCTTATAGTGTGCTCCACGGCTTTCATTACGGTTATATGCACCAATTGTAATTACACGCGCAAGCTGAAGCATATTTTGCAATTGACGAGTAAATGTAGCACCTTGGTTGCTCCATTTAGATGTGTCATTGATATTAATGTTTTGGTAACGTTCCAATAGCTCTTGAATTTTTTCATCTGTCTTTAATAATTTGTCGTTGTATCGAACTACGGTAACATTATCAGTCATCCATTCACCAAGTTCTTTGTGAAGGATATATGCATTTTCAGTACCATCCATTGACATAATGTTATCCCATTTTTCTTGTTCTTGTTTTACATGGCTATCATAAACAGTCGAAGAAATGGAATCAGAGCTTTTCTTAAGTCCTTGGATATATTTAGCAGCGTTTGGACCAGCTACCATACCACCGTAGATTGCTGATAATAATGAGTTTGCACCTAAGCGGTTAGCACCGTGCTGTGAAAAATCACACTCTCCCGCAGCAAATAATCCTGGGATATTTGTTTGTTGATGATCATCAACCCATAAACCACCCATTGAGTAGTGAACAGCAGGGAAGATTTTCATTGGAACTTTACGTGGATCTTCACCCATGAATTTTTCATAGATTTCGATAATTCCACCTAGTTTAATATCTAGTTCTTTAGGATCTTTATGAGAAAGATCTAGATAAACCATGTTTTCACCATTAATACCCAGCTTCATATCAACACACACATGGAAAATTTCACGTGTTGCAATATCACGTGGAACTAAGTTACCGTATGCAGGATATTTTTCTTCCAAGAAATACCAAGGTTTACCATCTTTGTATGTCCATACTCGTCCACCTTCACCACGTGCAGATTCGCTCATTAGGCGAAGCTTGTCATCACCAGGAATGGCTGTTGGATGGATTTGAATGAATTCACCGTTTGCATAATATGCTCCTTGTTGGTACACGATTGATGCAGCAGATCCAGTATTGATAACTGAGTTTGTTGTCTTACCAAAGATGATTCCAGGTCCACCAGATGCCATAATAACAGCATCAGCAGGGAATGATTTAATTTCCATTGAATGAAGGTTTTGAGCTACAATACCACGACAAATTCCTTCATCGTCTTGTACGATCCCTAAGAATTCCCAACCTTCGTATTTTGTAACTAGTCCTGCAACTTCATGACGGCGAACCTGTTCATCTAATGCATAAAGTAATTGCTGACCAGTTGTGGCACCTGCAAATGCTGTACGGTGGTGTTGAGTTCCCCCGAAACGTCGGAAATCTAGTAAACCTTCTGGTGTACGGTTGAACATTACTCCCATACGGTCCATTAAGTGAATAATACCAGGTGCCGCTTCACACATAGCCTTAACTGGCTTTTGGTTTGCTAAAAAGTCTCCACCATATACTGTATCGTCAAAGTGGATCCATGGAGAATCCCCTTCACCCTTTGTATTAACCGCACCGTTAATCCCACCTTGTGCACAAACAGAGTGAGACCGTTTTACAGGTACGAGTGAAAATAAATCAACTTGTGTTCCTTCTTCAGCAGCTTTGATGGTTGCCATTAAACCAGCTAGCCCACCACCAACTACGATAATTTTTCCTTGACTCAAAGTAACTCACTCCCCAATAAAGAGATCGTTCAACCTGTGTAAAGATTGTGAACGTTCTAATTTTCAAATCTTAAACGAATGCAAAAATTGTAGAAACACCAATTACTGATAATGCAATGAAAATAATGATAGTTACATATGTTGCAATTTGTTGAGAACGAGGAGTTATTGTTAGCCCCCAACTTACAGCAAATGACCATAAGCCATTTGAGAAATGGAAAATTGTAGAGATTACACCAACAAGATAAAAAATAAGCATTGCAGGTGAACTCAAGATATCCTCCATCATTTGGAAGTTAACTTCTGCTCCAAAAGCTGCTTGAATACGCGTTTCCCATACATGCCATGCCACAAAAATCAGAGTAATAATACCGGTTATACGTTGTAAGAAGAACATCCAGTTACGGAAGAAACCATATCTACTCACATTGTTCTTTGCAGTAAAGGCAATATACAGGCCGTAAATCGCGTGAAATATTAATGGTAGATAAATTATCACTACCTCCAAAAAAATTCTAAATGGAAGATTTCCCATAAAACCAGCAGCGCCGTTAAATGCTTCTTCCCCTCTTGTCGCAAAGTTATTCGCTGTCAAGTGTACCAGTAAGAACACCCCAACTGGAATAACACCTAATAATGAATGAAGCCTGCGATTAAAAAATTCACGATTACCCGCCATACTTTACCCCCCTTAGTTATAAACCGCACCTTCAAGGTACTCATTTGTAAATTCCTCATCCTGCATAATTATGTAAAAGGACGAAATAAAAACTGACAATTGAAAACCTTTGCATGAAACTACAAACTTATGTTTCAAAGATAAATAGACAATGTAGCCTGCGATTTTCTTTTATCAGTATAATGTAACAAGTTCATTTTACTCCCATAAAGCAAGAGCGTCAAGGAAACAAGTCCACAAATTATTCATAAAAATGATAATAATTGTACACATACATTTGTATTGACACTACATTAAATACATTACCCATATGACAAAAAGAAACAAAAAATTCATGTGTTTCTTGGCCCCTCATGTTATATAATAAAAAATGGAGAAAGAGGGGAATGCAGTGAAGAACGTGAACATCGACGAACAAAATGTAAATAATACAAGTGAACAGACCGTTTCGGTTTTTGGTTACGAGCTTATACGGGAAATTTTAATTCCTGATTTACTTGGAAAAGAAACTCCACAGATTTTATATTGGGCTGGAAAAAACCTTGCCCGAAAATTCCCCTTACCAACGATTGAAGAAATTATTTCGTTTTTTCATGATGCTGGATGGGGAGACCTTAAGATAGAACGTTCAGATAAGAACACTATCGAATTTCATTTGGATGGTACAATCGTGTCTTCACGTTTTAAACGAAAGGACATTTGTACATTCCAGCTTGAATCTGGTTTTCTTGCTCAACAAATTCAACAACAGAAAAATCGAATTACTGAAAGCTTTGAACAACAAAAACGACGAGCTCAAAAAATAATTTTTACGGTAAAATGGGACCAAAAAGACATTACTGAAGAATAAAACCTGCGCATTTCGTGCAGGCTTTTTTTATTTGAAAAGGGCGCCCAACACCATTGGACACCCCCCGAAGTATTTACTATATTTAGATTAAAGTCTTACTTTTTCTTTTTCTTCTTCAACAGCTGCTAGGTTAAATGAATCATGTAAAGCCTCCACTGCAAGAACCATCTTTTCTTGTTCAACAACTGTAGAAACTTTAATTTCAGATGTACTTACCATCTTCACTTCGATATTTTTCTGTGCAAGCACTTGGAACATATCAGCTGCAACCCCAGGATTAGATACCATACCTGAGCCGACAATTGAAACCTTCGCTAATCCATCTTCATGCTCAATATTTTCATATTTCAACAATTCCTTATTATTTTCTAAAACAGCAAGTGTGTCACGTAAATCTGGTGTTTTTACCGAAAATGAAATATTGGTGTGATTTTGATCGGTTTGGTTTTGAATAATGATATCGACGTTAAGACCATTTTTTGCAAGTGTGCCAAAGATGGTTGAAAGTGTGTGTAACTCATTTGGTAATCCAGATACAGTTACTCTAGTTATCTGGTCTTCAAAAGCAATACCCCTAACAACAAGATTTTTTTCCATTGAAACTTCCTCCTCAATAACAGTTCCATTTTCTAATTCTAAACTTGAACGAACTTCAAGTGGCATATTAAAGTTTTTCGCAAATTCTACTGCACGAGGGTGCAAAACACCGGCACCAAGGTTAGCAAGCTCCAACATCTCATCATAGGAAACCGAGTGTAGTTTGCGTGCAGACGGAACTACGCGAGGATCTGTTGTGTATACACCCGTTACATCTGTGTAAATATCACATTTATCTGCATTTAATGCTGCAGCAAGTGCAACTGCAGTTGTATCGGAACCGCCACGACCAAGAGTAGTGATGTCTCCAGAACTACTGATTCCTTGGAAACCGGCAACAACAACAATTTTTCCTTCTTTCAAGCTATCACTAACTCTTGATACCTGAATATTCTCTATACGGGCATTGCTATGTATTGCCTCTGTTTCGATTCCAGCCTGCCAACCTGTATAGGATACGGATTGATAACCTTTTGCCTGTAAAGCCATTGATAAAAGAGCGATTGTAACTTGTTCACCTGTACTTAATAACATATCCATCTCGCGTTTACTTGGCGAGCTTGTAATTTCATTCGCTAAGCTTACAAGTTGGTCCGTTGTTTTACCCATCGCTGAAACAACAACTACAACCTGATTTCCAGCTTGCACTTCTTGAATAACTCGATTTGCAACATTACTAATTCTCTCTGCTGAACCTACTGAGGTGCCTCCAAATTTTTGTACGATAATCCCCATGCCCATACCTCTCTTTCAAATAATCAAATGCACCTTGGCATATTTGCGCCTAGATTTATTCGAGCGTGCCCGAATTAGTTCTTCTAAAAATCTGCGGCATCCACCGAAGGCTTTTACATGATACAGCCGGGGCTGAACCCCGGCTGTATAAAAAAACAGCAATGAGAGATTATCTCATTGCTGTGATATACGTGAATCTACAACGTGTCACATCGTGAGATAGCCCTCCAAGATTAACTCATCTTGACAATCTTATGTCTCTTAAACATAAGACCAGCAAAAAAGGTATGAGCCCTTTTTTACTTCGGCGACCTTTCCTTTCTACAATAATCATAGGGGCTCATTCCCCTCCTATTGCATACTGATAAAAATCGCACCTCTATCATCACTTCAACGTAATGAAGTGTAATATTATATTATAAGGATTATAGCAGAGTATTCTAAAATTAGCAACGTCTATTCTTTTAATTTTTCGAATATAGCTTCGGCTGTTGGTCGAGGAATATTTGCCTGTTGAATATCCTCAATGCTTGCTTCCTTCATCTTCTTAATTGACCCAAAATGTTTCAATAATGCTTTCTTACGTTTTTCTCCTACACCCGGAATGTTATCGAGGATTGATTGAAATGCACTTTTTCCACGTACTTGACGATGAAACGTAATGGCAAAACGATGCACTTCATCCTGAATTCGTTGAAGAAGATAAAACTCCTGACTATTTCTTGGTAATTCCACAATTTCAGGTGGGTCCCCAATCAGCAACTCTGAAGTTCTATGTTTATCGTCTTTTGCAAGTCCTGATAATGGTATCTCTAAGCCTAGCTCATTTTCTAGAATATCCCTTACAGCAGCAAGGTGGCCTTTCCCCCCGTCAATGATGATTAAATCTGGTAAAGGAAGGTTTTCCTTTAGTGCACGACTATATCTTCTACGGACAACCTCCCTCATTGATTCATAATCATCGGGACCTTGAACAGATTTAATTTTATATTTTCTATATTCCTTTTTATCCGGTTTTCCGTCGGTAAACACAATCATCGCAGAAACAGGGTCCGTTCCTTGAATATTAGAGTTATCAAAAGCTTCAATGCGGTGTGGTGTATAAATTCCTAATCTCTGACCAAGGTTTTCCACTGCCTTAATCGTCCTCTCTTCATCTCTCTCAATTAAGGCAAACTTCTCTTTCAATGCGATTTTTGCATTTTTTGCGGCAAGGTCAATCAATTGTTTTTTCTTTCCACGGCTTGGTTGCTGAACCGTCACTTCTAACAACTGTTCGACAATATCTCGATCAACCGAACTAGGAAGTAGAACTTCCTTTGGTTTAAAATGATTATCCTTTAAATAAAATTGACCAAGGAAAGTTAAAAAATCTTGTTCCGGTTCATTATAGAAAGGAAATAGAGAAACATCACGCTCTATTAATTTTCCCTGACGAATGAAAAAGACTTGAACACACATCCAGCCTTTATCATAAGAATAACCAAAAACATCACGGTCGATAAAGTCTGTCATTGTCATCTTTTGTTTTTCCATGGTTGTTTCTATGTTCGCGATTTGGTCTCTATATTCTTTTGCCCTTTCAAAGTCAAGTTCTTCAGATGCCTTTATCATTTTTTCAGTTAACTCATTTTTTATTTCTTTATATCCTCCGTTTAAAAAGCGGATAATATCGTCTACCATTTTTTTATTTGTTTCATCGGATATTTCATAGACACAAGGGGCAAGACATTGTCCGATATGGTAATACAAACAAACTTTGTCTGGTAGAGTTGAACATTTTCGTAATGGGTAAATCCGGTCTAAAAGTTTTTTTGTTTCGTTTGCTGCCTGCACATTTGGATATGGACCAAAATATTTCCCTTTATCCTTTTTTACCTTGCGAGTGATTAGTAGCCGCGGATGCTTTTCAGCTGTAATTTTAATAAAAGGATAAGTCTTGTCATCCTTGAGCATGATATTATATTTTGGATCATATTTTTTGATTAAATTGATTTCAAGGAGAAGCGCTTCTATATTTGATGAAGTTACAATATATTCAAAGTCCTCAATCTCATTTACAAGTCTTAATGTTTTACCATCGTGAGAACCTGTAAAGTAAGATCGAACACGGTTCTTTAGCACCTTTGCTTTTCCAACATATATAATTGTACCTTGTCGGTCCTTCATTAAATAACACCCAGGTTGGTCTGGTAAAATCGCTAACTTTTCTTTAAGATGATCGTGCATATCCACCACTCCATCTATCATAAAATAAATCCTCACTACGTATGAGGAGTTCAGTCGTACCTTATATTGTAACATTTTTACGAAGAAGTTGTACGTGTAAATAAAGGAATTATCTTTTAAAAAACGAGGGAAATAAAAAAACAGCCAATCGGCTGTTTTTTTGCATTCATATTAATAATGGCTTGCAAGTTTTCCAGCAAGTGCTTCTTTTGGTTGGTAACCAACAACTTTATCTACAACTTCCCCGTTTTTGAAGACAAGTAAAGTTGGGATGCTCATAACGCCAAACTTTGCTGCAGTTTCTTGGTTGTCATCTACATCAAGCTTAACGATTTTAACTTTGTCTCCAATTTCAGAGTCTAATTCTTCTAATACTGGAGCAATCATTTTACAAGGTCCACACCAAGGTGCCCAAAAGTCTGCTAAAACTAATCCTTCTTTTGTTTCTGTGTCAAAATTTTGGTCTGTTACGTTTGTAATAGCCATTTTAACCCCTCCTAAAAATGTAACAACTTAGAAATTCTATCAAGAGTATAACACTTCACTTTTCATTTTACGAATGATTTGCATTCAAAAAAAGCAGTTACTAAATCAAAAATGATAAGATTAGACATTATACTTCATATATAATCATCTTCCCCAACTTTTTAAGCTGATATGTATGTAAATCATAGAGGATATAGACATCTGTTTTTCGTAGCAAATAAAAAAGACGTCCAGAAGGACGTCTTTTGCGTATTGCGGCGAGAGACAGCACTCCACATAGTGCCTTGCCAAAAGGCGTGTCAACTCGACTTATGCAATTCAGCTCATCGCTTGATTAGTATACCATATTTTTTTCAAAGGTGAAATGGAAAAAATCTCTATTAAGCGAGCTTTAGCTTACTTTTCTACATACTAAGCATTAACTTTTAGTTTTTTAAACTCTTCTGTTAGCATTGGTACCACTTCGAATAGGTCCCCAACAATTCCATAATCCGCAACCTTGAAGATATTTGCTTCTGGATCTTTGTTTATAGCAACAATTACTTTCGAGTTAGACATTCCCGCTAAGTGCTGAATTGCACCAGAGATACCGCATGCAATATATAGGTCCGGTGTTACAACCTTACCTGTTTGACCAATTTGAAGTGAGTAATCGCAGTAATCAGCATCACATGCACCACGAGAAGCTCCAATGGCCCCACCGAGCACAGTAGCTAATTCTTTTAATGGTTCAAAGCCGTCTGCACTTTTCACTCCACGTCCACCTGCAATAACTACTTTTGCTTCAGATAAGTCCACACCTTCAGTTGCCTTACGCACAACTTCTTTAACGATGGTACGTAAGTCTTTAATGTCAACAGAAAGGGAAGTAATTTCCCCAGTACGTGATTCGTCTTTTTCAAGTGGTGCGATATTGTTAGGACGTACGGTTGCAAAGATTAAACCGTCAGTCACAATTTTCTTTTCAAATGCTTTACCCGAATAGATTGGGCGGGTAAAAACAATATTTCCACCTGCAATTTCAATAGCCGTTACATCTGAAACTAACCCAGTATTAAGTTTACCAGCTATTTTTGGTGAAAGGTCTTTGCCTAATGCAGTGTGCCCAAAAACTAATGCTTCCGGTGATTCAGCTTCAATAACAGCTAATACTGCTTGTGAGAAACCATCCGGTGTATATGAAGCTAATTTTGGATCTTCAACCGTTACAACACGGTCAGCTCCATATTGAGTTAATTCATTTGCTAATGAACTTACAGATTCGCCTACTAATACAGCAACTACTTCTCCACCTTCTGCTACTGTATTACCCGCTGCAATTGCTTCAAAAGATACGTTACGTAACGCACCATCTCGTACTTCGCCTAGAACTACTACTTTTCTTGACATTATGCGTAACCCCCTAGATTCGTCTTAGTAAAGTTTTTTGAAATCATATACAAAAACAACTTAATGTAACTAATTGGTTATACTACCTTCGCTTCATTGTGAAGTAGAGATACTAACTCTTTTACTTGATCTTCTAATTCACCTTCAAGAACTCGACCTGCTTCTTTTTTAGGTGGTAGATAGATTTCAATTGTTTTTGTTTTTGCTTCTACATCATCTTCATCAAGATCTAAATCATCTAACTCAAGCTCTTCAAGCGGCTTTTTCTTAGCTTTCATAATGCCAGGTAAAGATGGATAGCGTGGCTCATTTAATCCTTGTTGACATGTAACAAGAAGTGGTAATGAAGTTTCGATAACCTCTGAGTCACCTTCAACATCTCTGACTACGGTTACCTGTGAACCATCAACTTCAAGTTTTGTAATTGTTGTTACATGAGGAATATCCAAAAGTTCAGCTACACGTGGACCAACTTGGCCAGAACCACCATCGATAGCTACGTTCCCGCCTAAAATAATGTCTACATCTTTATCTTTTAGGTATTCAGCTAAGATTTTTGCAGTTGTATATTGATCTCCATCTTCAAGATCATCTTCAACATTAATCATTACAGCTTTATCCGCACCCATTGCAAGTGCTGTGCGCAATTCTTTATCAGCATCATCCGTTGTCGCAACTGTTACAACCGTTACTTCTCCCCCATTAGCATCTCGAAGTTGAATGGCTTCTTCAACAGCATATTCGTCATAAGGATTAATAATAAATTCAGCACCATCTTCATTGATTTGTCCATTGCTTACAACAATTTTTTCCTCTGTATCAAATGTTCTTTTTAAAATAACAAAGATGTTCATGTGTTTCCCTCCTAAGGTTTTGTACATATTGTATAAGATCATGAAAAATTAATAACTTAAATTAGAAACTAGTTTTCTATTATTTCCCTTTAAACGTTGGCTGGCGCTTTTCAATGAAGGCGGATATTCCTTCTTGTCCATCTTCTGAAATAAACATTTCACCGAATAAAATTGCTTCTCTAGTAACTGTTGCTTCATATTGTTCATTCTTCATTGAATTTAATAGCTCAATTGTTGCTTTTATAGTTAAAGGACTTTTTTGAGCAATCTTTCTAGCAATTTTCATCGTTTCCTCATGTAGTGTTTCTTCTGGAAAAGCCTGATTTGCTAATCCATACTGTACGGCTTCTACTCCATTAATTGGATCACTTGTCCAAAGCATTTGAGCTGCTTTAGCAACTCCCACATACCGTGGTAAGCGTGCTGTCCCAGCAAATCCTGGGATAAGTCCAAGCTGTAATTCAGGTAATCCTAACTTCGCCCTTTCACCGACTAGGCGGAAGTGACACGCCATTGCAAGTTCTAAGCCGCCACCCAAGGCCGCTCCATGAATACTGGCAATAATCGGTTTAGGAAAACGCTCCATTCTTTCAAATAACGTTTGTCCTTTTCTTGCGAGATTTGAAAATTCTTCACCAGAGTTAATCGTTGTAAATTCTTTTATATCAGCCCCAGCCGAGAAAAATCTCCCTTCACCGTGAATAACCAACACTCGTACAGAATCATTCGACTCTATTGTCTCTAGCAAACTTGTAAGCTCTTTCAAAACAGCAGACGATAAAGCATTTGCCGGAGGTCGATTAAAGGTTATAGTGGCAATGTACTCTTCGATTTTCACTTTAAAAAACTCCATCTACACCCCTCCTAATAATGTATATGTATGTAACACACCTCTAATTACTAGAGGTGTGCCTTCCCACAACCATATATTAATAAGGCATGAACTTTTTTTGCCAAGGATGGCAAATCGTATTTTTGTTCGTTCATCACCCAAGTGGTTGCTGTTTCATCAATTGATCCGAATATCATCTGTCTTGCTAAGCGAACATCTAGGTCAGGATTGAACTCGCCGTTTTCTTTGCCGAATTGGATAATAGTATCAATCGTTCTTAAATATCCTTTTAACACTTCATTAATCCGGTGACGTAATTCTTTATTTGATTGTCTTAATTCAAGCTGAGTAACAATAGCAAGGTGATGATCGGCAGCTAGAAGTTCAAAATGTTTTTCTACTAATGTTAATAACTTCTCTGCTGCTGTCGTTTTTCCTGCTATTTCAGCTTCTATTTTTTCAATAAACTCTCCCATTTTTTCATGGAATAATGAGACGAGTATATCCTCTTTATTTTTAAAATAAAGATATATCGTACCGTCAGCCACACCCGCTTGTTTAGCAATTCTTGAAACTTGGGATTGATGATATCCGTTCTCTGCAATGACAATTACCGCTGCGTCTATGATTTGTTTATATTTTGGTTTTGTTTTTTTCAAAATCTGACTTCCTTTCAGAAAAAATGAATGAATAGTCATTCATGTTATTATAATAAAACCAAACAGAGTAACTGTCAAGAATATCTTATTTTATCACTCTTTTTTATATTGAAAGAAAAAAGAGCCATAGGCGCTCGTCTTTGGCTCATCACTTATGTTCAAACACTTGGTGTCTTTTGAGCTAATCGATCCTATTTTCTAATTTACTTTTGTTAATTTTTCCTTTTCTTCTTCAACTAATACTCGACGTAGTACTTTTCCTACGATTGTTTTCGGTAATTCGTTTCTAAATTCATACACCCTCGGAACTTTATATGCGGCTAAATGCTTGCGACAGTGTTTATCGAGCTCTTCTTCTGTACATTGCTGGCCTTCTTTTAAAACAATGTATGCCTTTACCGTCTCACCTCGATATGGGTCTGGAATACCTGCTACAACAGCCTCTTGAATTTTATCATGTTCGAACAAGACTTCCTCAACTTCTCTTGGATAAATATTGAATCCTCCTGCAATAATCATATCCTTTTTACGATCTACTACATAAAAATAACCGTTCTCATCCATATACCCTAAATCACCAGTCAATAACCAACCATCACGGAAAGTATTTTCTGTTTCCTCCGGTTTATTCCAATATCCTTTCATAACCTGAGGCCCTTTTACCGCAATTTCACCGATTTCACCAAATCCAGCAGGTTGGCCTGTTTCCATTGAAAGAACTGCTGCGTCAGTATCTGGCCATGGTAACCCAATACTTCCGTTTATACGTTGTCCCCATAATAAATTCGCATGTGTTACAGGCGAAGCCTCTGATAATCCGTAGCCTTCTACAAGCTTTCCACCACTAACTTTTTCAAATTGTTCTTGTACTTCAAGTGGCAATGCTGCAGAACCACTAATACAAGAATCAATCGATGATAAGTCATACTTTTTAAGATCTGGATGATTTAATAACCCAATGTACATAGTTGGGGCACCTGGAAATAAGGTTGGCCTCTGTTTATGAATCGTTTTTAGTGTTTGACTTGGGTCAAACTTAGGCATAAGTATCATTTTAGCTGCCATCATAATCGAAAGGTTTAATACCGTGGTCATACCGTAAACATGGAAAAATGGTAGAATCGCCAATACGGACTCTTCACCTTTTTTACACTTGTACATCCATTTGGAGCACATGATGGTATTTGCAACTAAATTCCTATGGGTTAGCATAACACCTTTAGGAAATCCTGTTGTTCCACCAGTATATTGTAACAACGCCAAGTCGTTTTCAGGGTCAAAATCAAGATCGATTTCTTTGGGTTGTGATGTATTCATTATTTCCCTAAGCAAATGGTTGGTTCCCTCGTGTTCAACTTTCACTACAATACCATATTGTTTCTTTTGAATGAAAGGATAAATCAAGTTTTTTGGGAAAGGTAAATAGTCTTTAATTTCTGTTACAATAATATGCTCTAATCGTGTTAGCGCTTTCACTTTTGAGACGCGTGGAAAAAGGATATCTAATGTAATGATTGCTTTTGATCCGGAATCCTTTAGATGATATTCAAGCTCTCTCTCTGTGTACAATGGATTCGTTTGGACGACGATCCCGCCCGAAAATAAAACACCGTAATAGGCAATAACACCCTGTGGACAGTTTGGCAACATGATTGCAATACGGTCCCCTTTGTTGATGCCTTGTTCCAATAAATAGTTTGCAAGTTTTAAAGATTCTTCGTACACTTGTGAAAAAGTTAATTCTTTTCCTTGAAAATGAACTGCAGTTTTCTGAGGGAATTCGCGTGCTGTTCTTTTCAAATACGTTTGAATAGGAATATTCTCATATTCGAGTTTATGTGGAATTTCCTCGGGATAATTGGCTAACCACGGCCTTTCTAACTCCATTTTATAACCTCCCTTTAAAAATTGTGTTTGAAGAATACGAAAACGTATCCAAAGACCAGTTTGAATTTTCAAACCATTTATACTCATTATAGTATAATGAATATTCCGTGACAATTATATTCATGATTGTTAGAGTAAAGACTATTAGGATTAGCTAAATTCGTGACAATAAAAAAAGGCTGCTGGTTAATCCCAAACAGCCCTTACACTTATAAAAGTAAATACAGTATTCCAACAACAACAAATATCCCACTTACAACTAACAGTATTTTAGCTAGCTTCTCCATATTAAAAACCACCATTTCCTATCCCTGCGCCAATTACATATGAAAGTCCCACCGATATAATCATGGATATAAGTCCAACCGCGCGATTATCTTGTTGTATTTCAACATCAATGTTGAACTTTGGAGTTAAGAATTCGAAAATAAAGTAGCCGATCAATAGGAGGAAGAATCCAAAAAAGCCCCAGCCAATCATGACGAAAAGTGAATCATGATTTTGGATGGAATACCGGAATATATTTGCGATTCCAAATATTTTTCCTCCGGTTGCCATTGCGACAGAAAGGTTTCCATTTTGAATTTCTTCCCAATTTTTATATTTTGTGACTAATTCAAATATGGCCATAAACAGAACCATACACAGTATGACGACACTGTAATTAGCAGCTGTTAACACAAATTCATTATCCCAAAATTTATCCATCTTCTTCTCTCCCTATCAGAGACATCATTTCGTTCACTTTAATTCTACAACCGTTACACCGGTACCACCTTCTCCAGCTTCCCCGAATCTTGTTGATTTTACGGAGCGGTGATTTTTTAAGTATTCCTGAACTCCCTGTCTTAATGCACCAGTTCCTTTTCCATGGATGATGGAAACACGTGGATAGCCCGCCAGTAATGCATCATCGATATATTTTTCCACTCTTACTAATGCGTCCTCATAACGTTCACCTCGTAAGTCCAGCTCTAAACTTACATGGTAGTCCTTACCCCTTACTGTTGCTAATGGCTTAGTTTCAACTGGTTTTGGGCTGCCAATAAATTCGAGGTCTTTTTCCTTCACCTTCATTTTTAAGATTCCTATTTGAACCTGCCATTCGTTATTTCCTGTATTTTCAATTAGATGTCCCTTTTGATTTAGGCTAATCACCTTCACTTCGTCACCTGGAACAAGTTTTCTCTTCGCTTTTGATGCAATAGCTTGTTTATTCGTCTTTTTTGAAGTTTGTGGAACAGCATTTTCTAATCGTTTTTTTGCTTCAATTAGTTGATGTTCCTTAACAAGTGATTGTTGCTCAAGTTTCATTTTTCGTAAGTCGCGAATAACTTCTTCAGCTTCAGTTGTCGCATTTTTGATTGTTTCTTCTGCTTTTCGTTCTGCCTTTTCATATAGTTTATCGCGTTGTTCATTAAACTCGATGATTTGTTCCTGAAGCTGCTTATGAAGGATTTCAGCTTGTTTTCTTATACCCTCTGCTTCATCAAGTTCACGCTCTGCATCCTTTTTGCTCTTTTCTAAGGAGGCAATCATATTCTCTACTGTATTGGTTTCAGAGCTTATATGACTTTTCGCTGCGTGAATAATCGTATCCGAAAGTCCTAGTCGTTTGGAAATCTCGAACGCATTACTTCGACCGGGAACCCCTATTAAAAGTTTATAAGTTGGGCTCAATGTTTCAATATCAAATTCGACGCTGGCATTAATTACACCTTCTCGGTTGTATCCATAAGCTTTTAATTCTGGATAATGGGTAGTTGCAATGACTCTTGCACCTCGATTATAGACTTCATCAAGAATCGAAATTGCAAGTGCAGCTCCTTCTTGTGGATCAGTCCCAGCCCCTAATTCATCAAAAAGAACTAAACTAGTTGAATCAACCCGTTTTAAAATGTCCACAATGTTGACCATATGGGATGAAAACGTACTTAAGCTTTGTTCAATTGATTGCTCGTCTCCGATATCAGCGTATACCGATTCAAAAACAGCAATTTCTGACTCTTCCTGTGCTGGAATTTGCAAACCAGATTGTGCCATTATTGTTAACAAACCGATTGTTTTTAACGTTACTGTTTTACCGCCTGTATTGGGACCGGTTATCACAATTGAAGTATATTTCTTTCCAAGCTCAATATCATTTGGAACAACATCTTTTGGAGCAATTAAAGGATGGCGACCTTTTTTAATTAACACATAGCCATTCCCATTTATTTTCGGCTTTGACCCCTTTACTTTTTTGCTGTAACTTGCTTTTGTAAACATAAAATCAAGTTCACCAAGCGTGTCTACATTTTGGTATAGGGATTCTGTTTCCAATGCTACTTCGTTTGAGAGCTCAAATAAAATCCGGTCAATTTCTTGTTTTTCCTTGACTCTAGCTTCTTGTAAGACATTATTAAGATCGACCACCGATTGAGGTTCGATAAATAATGTTGCCCCTGAAGATGATTGGTCATGGACAATTCCACCATAAGTCCCACGATACTCCTGTTTAACAGGAATAACATAGCGGTCATTGCGAATCGTGATAATTGCATCTGAGAGTGTTTTTTGAGCTGATGAAGAACGAATAATATGATCAAGCTTCTCCCGGATTCTTGCTTCACTGCTTCTGAGCTGCTGACGGATACCGCGTAATTTGTCACTAGCTCCGTCCATCACTACACCATTATCATCAATGCAGTTTTTTATTTTTTGTTCAAGCTCGTATAAAGGAGTAATACTTGTAATTAGTTCTGCTAGTATAGGTAGTTCAATATCATCCTCAATCATACCTTCAATAAATTTTTTCATTTGTCGACCCGCATAAATAGTGCCTGCTATATCTAATAGTTCCAACGTGTTTAGGGCTCCACCTATGCTAGCACGTTTAACAGCGGCTCTAATATCAGTTAAGCCGCCAAGTGGGACATTTCCTTTCAACCTTAAGACCTTCGCAGCTTCATCTGTTTGTTCTTGTAGAAAAATAACCTCCTCTACATTTGTTGAAGGAATCATTTTATCCACCTTTTCTCTTCCTAAAGAGGATGAGACATGCTGCTTTAACTGTTCCTTTACTTTATCAAACTCTAGTACCTTTAAAACTCGTGGTTGCATGTTGTGACTCCCTTACCTTTATTCAGTGGAGGCTAAACCTCGTTGAATAAAGGTTAGCCTCCGGCGGATGCCTCGATTTTTTCAAATGAAATTTTTCGAGCAAGCCCGAAAAAAATCGAGCAGCAAATACGCCAAGGCGTATTTGTTTATTTCACATAATGATCTTTATCACCCTATAAATTACGTTTTAAATAAGCGATAAGCTCATCCCTATTCCATGTGTTAATGACATTTTCTTTTTTGATCCAACCTTTAATTGCTCCAGAAATGCCATATTCCATATCCTCAAGCATTTCTATATTATGTGCATCTGTGTTAATCACTAGTTTTACACCTGCATCTTGGGCCTTTTTAATATATTCTGAAGAAAGGTCTAATCGATTCAAATTCGCATTTAATTCTAGTGCTGTATTCGTTTCTTTTGCTAGTTCAATTAACATATCTACATCTACGTCATACCCTTTTCTGCGCCCAAGTATTCTTCCAGTAGGGTGCGCAATGATATCTACGTGTAGATTTTCCAGAGCTGTTTTTAAGCGTTGCATAATCTTCTCTCTTGGCTGTGAGAAGCTTGAATGGATGGATGCAATTACAACATCAACATCTCTAATAATTTCGTTATCATAATCTAGTCTTCCATCAGGTAAAATATCCATTTCAACACCTGTGAAAATCGTAAAATCGTCATATTTTTCATTCAGTCTTTTAATTTCTCTGTGCTGGTCAAGTAGACGTTCTGGGGTAAGCCCGTTTGCAACACGCAAATACTGCGAATGGTCTGTAATTGCCATATATCGGTAGCCTTTTTCCCTGCACGCTTCAACCATTTCTTCAATGGTAAAAGCTCCATCACTCCAGGATGTATGCATATGGAGGTCACCTTTAATATCTTCAAGTTTAATATGCTCAACTTCCTCATGGAATGCATCTACCTCTGAACCATCTTCCCTAAGCTCTGGCGGAATATAATAAAGTCCAAAATAGTGATAGAATTCTTCCTCTGAATCAAATGTTTTCACATCTCCTGTCTCACTATTTTCAACACCATACTCACTTATTTTTTCACCACGCTCTTTTGCTAATTGCCTCATCCTCACATTATGATCCTTACTTCCCGTAAAATGGTGAAGGGTAGTTGCGAATTCATGTGGTTTTACAAGGCGAAAATCGACCGAAATATCATAGCTATACGAAATTTGAACAGATACTTTTGTATCCCCACTTGCAATGATTCCATTAATACCGTTTAACTGTAATAACTGTTCACGTACTTTTTCAGGTTCGTTTGTTGCAATAATAAAATCAAGGTCCTTAATCGTTTCCCTCATACGACGAAGGCTACCCGCACGTGAAAATGTTTTAATTCCATCCATCGTACTTAGCTGTTTTTCAATTTCTTCAGCAAGTGCCAGCATTAAGGCGATTGGCAAACGGTCCGGCCGTTTGCCATATTCATCAATGGCAGCAAGTATTTTTTCTTCTGTTTTCTTTCCGAAACCTGCTATATTTTGAATTTTTTCATTTAAGCATGCTTGTTTTAGCATCTCCATATCTTCAATCCCAAGTTCCTGATAGAGTTTTGCTATTTTTTTACCGCCTAATCCTGGGAGGTTAAGAAGTGGAATGAGTCCCTCTGGCACTCTTTCTTTAAGTTCATTCAGAACTTTGGACTCCCCTGTTTCTATGTATTCTGTGATAACAGCTGCAGTCCCTTTTCCTATTCCCGGTAATGTTGTGAAATCTTCAATCGTAGATAAGCTTCTGTCATCATTCTCAAGTGATGCGGCTGCTTTACGAAAGGCTGATATTTTAAATGGGTTGTCCCCTTTCAATTCCATATAAATGGCGATTGTTTCTAAAAGTCGAATTACATCTTTTTTATTGACTGTCATTGTTACCACCTACCTATATTCCTTACGATTTATTTTATTCAGTTGGGGTTTAAACCCCAACTGAATAAAATTAGCCTCCGGCGGATGCCACGATTTTTCAATGGAAATTTTTCGAGCTGTAAGATCAAAGACTAAGAACGCCACATCCTGTGGCAATTCTTTATGACCCACTTCCTGTGGGCCTAAAATCGGGTGCAAATACGCCAAGGCGTATTTGTTCTATTCAAAATGATACAGATTTTTTACAAAAAAGTCACTTATTGTGGGTAAATAACTGTTTTCATAAAAAAAACTTCCCCACGAGAGAGAAGTAATGGCCATTATCAGATCCACATGTCCTTAATTTTTCCAGTAAAGAATGGTGTATGCTGAACAATCATTTTGGCCATAAATGAATCATTGAGATTAGCCTGAACGATTTCTACCGGAAGGAGTGCTCCGATATAAAGCAAGATAAACACAACTAGGTAGACTTCAACAAAGCCTAGTAGGCCTCCAGCCCATCCATTGATTTGCTTTAAAATGGGTAGATTTGCAAGAAAGTCTAACATAGAACCAATGATTTGCCATATGAACTTAGTTGCAAAGAAAATAATGGCAAAGGCAATTGCACGATAATAAGCTGTTTCTAAGTTCGTACTTTCAAATAAAAACTTCATCGTTTCAGGGTCACCAAATGTTGGGTATGGTATCCATAATATTAATTTTGGCATAAGTTCATCATAATAGAGGTATGCAACGATAAATGCAACAATAAAACCAGTAAGATGAACGATTTGAAGAATAAAGCCTCTTCTTAAACCTATTAAAAATCCTATTACGAGGATGATAATTAAGACTAAATCGAACATATCACTTCAATCCTTTTCATTTTTTGCTTGTTCTACTAGTTTTTCAAGTTTTTCATAGTCTTCTTTCAACTTTAAATGTTCATTAACAATATTAACGGCTGTTAATACAGCTAGTTTATTAATATCAAGTGTCGGATTTTTACCGCTAATTTCTCTCATTTTATCATCGACAATTGAGGCCACAAGGCGTATATGACTTGTGCTCTCAGACCCGATAATTGAATATTGCTGTCCATAAATATCTACTGTAGTTCTTGTTTTTTGTGGCTGTGACAAGTATTTGGCCTCCATTCTAGTCAATCCTACAAATAATAATACCATGAACATGTTATCTATGGAAAGAAATCTCAACAAACGATATGATAGATAATGAAGAATTCTATCCAAAAATGTAGTAGGGGATGTTATGTTTGTCTAATACTGTCTTAAAGTGTACCCTTAACACTATTGAAAAAATGAAGACTCATTATAAAAGTCAATTGCAAGATAAAGTACCACAGGGTGGCGTTTTTGTTGCGAAACTTTCTAACTGTACAATTACAGCTTATAAGTCTGGGAAAGTATTGTTTCAAGGAAATAACGCTGCTGTTGAATCGGAAAAATGGGGAAGCTCTGAAATAGCCTCAAAAAAAGAAACTTCAAAGAAATCAGTTGTAAAAAATAGTGGTTTGCCACCTAATATTGGAACATTGTCAATGGTCGGTTCAGACGAAGTTGGAACTGGTGATTATTTTGGGCCAATGACAGTAGTTGCGGCTTATGTCTCCAAAGATAAGTTTGCTTTACTGAAGGAGCTTGGGGTTAAAGACTCCAAAGATTTAAATGACAAACAAATTTGTGAGATTGCTGAATCAATTATTCATGTTATTCCTTATAGCTTGTTAATTTTACATAATGAAAAATACAACGAACTTCAAGCAAAAGGCATGACTCAAGGAAAAATGAAGGCCTTGCTACATAACCAAGCCATTGGGCATGTCCTAAGAAAAATTGCACCCACTACACCAGACGGTATTTTAATCGACCAATTTGCTATTCCTGATGTGTATTTTAAGCATTTGGCCGGTCAAAAGGAGATTATAAAAGACAATGTGTATTTCAGCACAAAGGCAGAAGGGGTTCATTTATCTGTCGCTGCTGCCTCCATCATAGCTAGGTATTCTTTCGTTAAGGAATTTGATAAGCTAAGTGAAAAGGCTGGCCTTGAATTAAAAAAGGGGGCTGGAGCCCAAGTTGATGTAGTTGCTGCTAAACTGATAAAAAAGCATGGAATAAGTGCACTACGTAGCTTCACAAAGCTTCATTTTGCAAATACAGAAAAAGCAAAGAAAATAGCTAAGATATAAGAAAAAGTGCAAAGCTCCCCCGCTTATCGGCGCTAGTGCCTGGAGCTAAACATAAAAAACTGGAGTGAGTCCAATGTGACCCACTCCAGTTTTTATTATGAACGCAATGTTGCATTGAATTTTTCAGCAACCGCTTTTAGTACTTTTTCATGTGCTTTTGTTACTTCTTCTTCAGTTAACGTACGTTCTGGATCAAAATACTTGATTGAATAAGCAACTGATTTTTTACCAGGCTCCATTCGCTCACCTTCATAAAGGTCAAAGATTGTCACATCGCGAAGTAGCTTACCACCCGCTTCAATAATGACTTGCTTCATGTCACCTGCAGCCACTGACTTATCCACAACAAGTGCAATGTCACGAGTCATAGATGGGAATCGCGGAATTGGCTGATAGAGTATTTCTTCAACATCTGCTTCTAAAACATCCTTTAATGATAATTCAACCACATACGTTGGAGTTAAATCTAGGTCTTTTTGGACATTTGGATGAATTTGACCAATAAACCCAATTTCCTGGTTATCTAATAACACAGAAGCAGTTCGACCAGGATGCATATCTTCCACTCTTGCTTGAAGGAATGAAGTTCTATTTCCAAGACCTAGCTTTTCAAATAGACCTTCTACGATACCTTTAACCACATAGAAGTCCACTGCTTTTTTCTCACCCTGCCATGTTGGTGATAACCATGAACCAGTCAGAGCAATCGCCAAGTGTTCCTTTTCATCCGGCAGTTCTTGATTCGGTCTCGCAATGAATACAGAGCCAGTTTCGTATGTCGCAACACTATCAATTTGACGAGCTTGATTATGTGAAACAACCTCTAATAAATGTGGAAGAAGACTTAATCTTAAAAGAGCACGTTCTTCACTCATTGGCATTGCTAGATGAATTGGTTCACTTAGTTCAAGTGCATATTTGTTTACTTTTTCAGCACTAGTAAGTGAGTATGTGGTGCTTTGATATAAGCCTACACCTTCTAAATATCGTCTAACTAAACGACGCTTTGCTTGATATTCCGTTAATCTACCAGGTTTTGATTCTCCAATTGGAAGTGTTGTTGGTAGTTCATCATAACCGTATAACCGCGCGACTTCTTCGATTAAATCCTCTTCGATTGTGATGTCAGGTCTGCGAGTTGGTACAGTGACATGGAACGTATTATTATCCACCGTAAATGAGAATTGTAAGTTTGTGAAAATCTCTTCTACTTTTTCTTTTGAAATATCAGTTCCTAATACTTTGTTGATTCTCTCAAGTGATACGGATACATTTAGTGGTTGAATATCAAGAGTATCAACAGCCACAACACCGTCAAGAACGACGCCACCTGCAAGCTCTGCCATTAGTTCAGCAGCACGGTCTGCTGCTTCACGAGTACGATTTGGGTCAATTCCTTTTTCATAGCGAGCACTTGCCTCACTACGTAATCCGTGATCTTTAGAGGACTTACGGATTGTGCTTCCTGTAAAATAAGCTGACTCAATTAATACTGTTGTTGTGTCATTTTTAACTTCAGAATTTGCTCCACCCATTACACCTGCAAGGGCAACTGGCACCTTACCATTTGTAATGACAAGATGTTCGTTAGTTAATGTACGCTCTACATCGTCTAATGTTGTAATCTTTTCACCGTTATTCGCACGTCTAACAAGAATTTCTTTAGAACCTAGTCGGTCATAATCAAACGCATGTAATGGTTGACCATATTCTAATAAAATGTAATTTGTAATGTCGACAACATTATTATGTGGGCGGATTCCTTCTGCCATCAAACGTGTTTGAAGCCATAAAGGTGATGGACCAATTTTTACATTCTTCACTACACGTGCTGCATATAATGGATTATCTTCCTTCGCTTCTACAGAAATCGAAATGTAGTCCTCCGCTTTTTCCCCTGAAGTTGATACTTTTGGTTGTGGTAGTTTTACGTCTGTTCCTAAAATAGCCGCAACCTCATATGCAACCCCCATCATACTCATAGCATCAGCACGATTAGGTGTTAGTCCTAACTCAAGAACTTTATCATCAAGATTTAATTGGGCAATCGCGTCCGCTCCTGGCTCAACATCATGAGGGAATACAAAGATGCCTTCTGCATATTCCTTTGAAACAAGTTTTGATTCAATTCCAAGCTCTTGTAGAGAACAAATCATACCATTTGATTCTTCACCACGAAGCTTTGCCTTTTTGATTTTGAAATTACCTGGAAGTACAGCTCCTACTTTTGCCACGACCACCTTTTGGCCTTTGGCAACATTTGGTGCCCCACAAATAATTTGAACAGGTTCACCTTCACCTAAATCGACTTGACATTTATTTAATTTATCAGCATTTGGATGCTGCTCACATTCTAAAACATGACCAACTACAATCCCACTAATGCCTTCACCTAAATGATCGACACCTTCCACTTCAATGCCGCTTCGCGTAATTTTTTCTGCTAACTCTTCTGCTGTTATACCTGATAAATCAACGTATTCCTGCAACCATTTATATGAAACAAACATTCTCTTTCTCCCTCCTTAAGCCCGATTAAATTGTTTGATGAAACGATTGTCATTTGTGTATAAATGACGAATATCATCAATACCATATTTCAACATTGCAATACGTTCTGGGCCCATTCCAAATGCAAAACCAGTGTATTTCTTTGAATCAAAGCCAGACATTTCAAGTACATTTGGGTGAACCATACCAGCACCTAAAATTTCAATCCAGCCTGTTTTCTTACATACATTACAGCCATCTCCACCACACTTAAAGCAAGAGATATCCATCTCTACTGAAGGCTCAGTGAATGGGAAAAAGCTTGGACGTAAACGGATTTCACGATCTTCTCCAAACATTTTTTTGGCAAAAGTATTTAATGTACCTTTGAGGTCACTCATACGGATATTCTCATCAACTACTAATCCTTCAATTTGTGTGAATTGATGAGAGTGTGTCGCATCATCATTGTCACGGCGGTATACTTTACCTGGACAAATAATTTTTACAGGACCTTTCCCTTTATGCTTTTCCATTGTTCTCGCTTGAACAGGAGACGTTTGGGTACGAAGAAGAATATCCTCAGTAATATAAAAAGAATCCTGCATATCCCTTGCTGGGTGGTCTTTCGGTAGATTTAACGCCTCGAAATTGTAATAATCCTTCTCGACTTCAGGTCCTTCCGCAATCGAATAGCCCATACCTAGGAAAAGATCTTCAATTTCTTCGATTACCTTTGTAAGTGGGTGAGGCCCTCCTACTTTTATCGGTCTCCCAGGAAGTGTAACATCGATTGTTTCTGTAGCTAGTTTTCTTTCGACTTCTTCTTTTTCAAGTAGTTCCTGTTTTGCAGTTAGTTTTTCAGTAATTTGCTCTCTAACTTCATTCACAAGTGCCCCCATTTTTGGACGCTCTTCTGCTGAAAGTTTGCCCATTCCTCTAAGTACTTCAGTAATCGGCCCTTTTTTACCTAAATAAGCAACACGAATATCATTTAATTCTTTAAGATTCGTTGAAGCTTCTACTTTTGCCAGAGCTTCTTCTTTCAGCTCAAGTAATCTTTCTTGCATCAATAATTCCTCCTTTTTCTTAGAAAAGCGCAAGGCGCCCGTTCATCGGCGACAAGCACAAGACGAGCACTGGCAGAAGGCGTTTTTTGCCTTCCGAAGTAATTGGCTTGTGACCTCGAGCCGATGGCGCCTGGAGCTAGACATTAAGACAAAATAAAAAACCTCAATCCCCAAAAAAGGGACGAGGTTTAGATTCGCGGTACCACCCTTGTTAACAACTACAAAAAAGTAATTGCTCACTTCGTTTCGATAACGGCAAATGCCGGTACACCTTTACGCCAATTTTTCTGACGGTCCTAGTGCCAACTCAAGAGGTGAATTCACTTTCTTCTTCTATAAAAATGCTTGCAGTCTCGGCATTTTCTCCCTGAATAGTGAGTGGAAAGCTACTAGTCTCAATCATTGTTTTTAGCTATATGTAAAGCATATAAATTATATTATACGTATCTTTGATGTTCAAATCAAACCCATTTTAATTCTTTTTTCTTATAAATGGGAGATAGAGGATAAAAAACATAATCAATGCGACGACTTCTAGGGAGACGATATACCAAGGGTACGGACCGAGAAAGTCGATTAGACTGGTGTTCATTGGTTTTCGGGCGAGAAACATATAGTTTCCACCCGTTTCTTTGTTGATGAAAAAGACAATAAATGCAATGACATTCAAAGCAACAAAGGCTTTCCATACAGATTTACCTGTTGGTCTAAAATTCTCGTACCACAACATATACAAGCTGGCTAAAATAATCACGATATGTGCAAGAAAAAAGTGAAAATAACGATAATGTGGAAAGTCATAGGCTAGCTCCGGTGTAAGCATCGCTTGTAGGGCACCACCAATGCCTAAAAAATAGGTTACTTCAAATAAAAAATAACTTCGCGTTATGAGCATGATGATACTTAAAAATAATGAAATTGAGCAAAGCTGAAAAGGTAAGGAATCAATTGGATCCCATACTCCTGTATACACGTACCAAATATAAAGGGATAGTTCACTCATTAACAAAATTATTGCCAATGTATACCGAATGACCGATTTCCCTTTTGTGAATCTGGCCCTAAAAAGAAATAACAGAACACCCGAGACTAAAAGCAAGCCAAGCATCACAAGATGTGAAGAGGACAACCATTGAAAAGGCTCACCAACTATTGACCTACCAAAAAAGTCGTTTATTATACTCCACCCTCTTTACCGCATATGATAAAGTAAAATCCCCGCTGCTACTGCAACATTTAAAGACTCGCTTTTTCCGTAGATTGGAATATATAAGTTTTGATGAGTTTTCTCTAATAAATCAGGATTTACCCCATTACCTTCATTTCCAACCAGTATTGCATAGGACTCTTGAACAGTAGCTTGTTTATAATCAACCGCATTCTTTAAAGATGTCCCGTAAACTGTAACACCATTTTGCTTTAGCTGATCAATCATTTCATGTAAATTTGTTTTTACTATAGGTATATGAAAAATGGCACCCTGTGTAGAACGAACCACCTTTGAATTGTAAACATCCACAGTTCCTTCACCAATCATAACTGCATCGATTCCAGCTGCATCTGCAGTGCGAATCATTGTTCCAAGATTACCAGGGTCCTGTACAGCATCAACTAATAATAACCTAGTGAAATGACCGCCTTCTTTAAAAGTGTATTGCTCACAAATGGCTGCAACCCCTTGTGAAGTATCGGTATCACTTATTTCTTTCATTACTTTTTCTGTCACAATTGTGATAGATAGATTATCTACATTCCAGCTTGATGGGATGTCTATTGTTTCACTAATGATTAATTCACGAATGATGACATCACTTGTTAAAGCCTCTTCTACTAAATGAAACCCCTCAATCATAAAAGTTCCAGTCTTGTCACGTTCCTTTTTTGTATGTAGTCTTTTCCATTGTTTAATCTGAGGATTTTTACTTGATTCGATTCGTTTCAACGTATTAATTGCTCCTTTTAGCTAATTCTTTTTCCATTATATCCTAAGGAAGATACATAAAAAAGGAGGTTGTCGTAAAAGATACAAAGGAAAAAGTTACATAGGAAAGGTGTGCAAATGTATGAACTTGAATTTAAGACATGCTGTAAAACACAATGTTACAGGAAACTCTCAGGCTGAATTAGAAGATACAATTGTAGATGCCATTCAAAGCGGAGAAGAAAAAATGCTCCCAGGGTTAGGGGTATTGTTTGAAGTAATCTGGCAAAATGCAAGCCAAGAGGATAAACAAGACATGCTCTCAACATTAGAACAAGGTTTAAAGCAGTAGATGAAAAAAGCCGATGAAATCATCATCGGCTTTTAACTTTATTCAGAAGAAGACCCCCTCCGACGGGTGCCACGGCAACGTCTTTATGACCAATCCTTGTGGGCCTAAGAATCCGGCAAAAATACGCAAAGGCGCATTTGCTTATCAATCAAATTTAATTTTATTTACTGTTTCTTGGTCTAAACGTTTAATGACTTCAGCAATGAGTTTCACGGCATTTTCATAATCATCACGGTGAAGAATTCCAGCATGTGAATGGATGTAGCGTGTTGCGATTGTAATCGCCAATGCAGGAACGCCTTCTAGGGTTATATGAATTGAACCTGCATCTGTTCCACCACCAGCAATTGCATCAAATTGATATGGAATACTTAATTCGTCTGCTACTCCTACAACAAAATCACGTAGGCCCTTATGAGAAACCATGGAAGCATCATATAAAATAATTTGAGGCCCATCTCCCATTTTACTTAGCGCTTCTTTTTCGGAAATACCAGGTGTATCCCCTGCGATACCCACATCAACCGCTATTGCAATATCAGGCTTGATCATGGTTGCGGCTGTTTTCGCACCTCGTAGACCAACTTCCTCTTGAACAGAACCAACCCCATATACAACATTTGGATGTTCCTCGTTCTTTAAATATTTTAGAACGTCAATTGCAATTGCACAGCCAATCCGGTTATCCCATGCTTTTGCAAGCAACATTTTTTCATTATTCATGACAGTAAATTCGAAATATGGAACGACCTGGTCACCAGGTTTTACCCCAAATTCAAGTGCTTGTTCTCTGCTTGATGCACCGATATCAATGAACATATCCTTGATTTCAACTGGCTTCTTACGTGCATCGGCAGATAAAATATGAGGTGGTTTAGAACCTATTACACCGGTAATATCGCCTTTGCTAGTGACAACGGTTACACGTTGTGCTAGCATCACCTGAGACCACCAGCCGCCTACTGTTTGGAATCGTAAAAACCCTTTTTCGTCTATTTGTGTCACCATGAAGCCTACTTCGTCTAAATGGCCAGAAATCATGATTTTTGGTCCAGTTACATTGCCTTCTTTTTTCGCAATTATGCTTCCAAGTCCATCGTAGGAAATTTCATCGGAATAGGGTGTTATGTATTTTTTCATGACTTCACGAGGCTCACGCTCATTACCAGGGATACCTCTTGCATCGGTAAGATCTTTGAGCATCGTTAATGTTTCATCAAGTTTTGTCATCTTTCAATCACCTAACTTTCCTTAGTTTGCCATTTCATTATACAGAAAATAGTGGCAATCGAGCAATTCTCGAGTTTTTATTTATCCCGGGTTTAATAGGTAGTAAAAACCCCCACTGACAGAAGTTTCAATTTATCCCACTCGACCCAAATCCGCCTTCACCTCTTTCAGAGGCTGCTACATCCTCAACCTGTAGCAAGTTAACCTGAGCTACTTCGGCAATGACCATTTGAGCAATCCGCATTTGTTTTTCCACTACAAAATCATCTTTTCCATGATTAATTAAGATGACCGCAACTTCTCCGCGATAGCCCTCATCAATGGTCCCTGGACTATTTAAAACCGTTACTGAGTGTTTGAGTGCTAGTCCACTCCTTGGTCGTACTTGTGCTTCTGTTCCTGGTGGCAGTTCCATTTTAATTCCCGTTTTGATTAAAGCTGCTTCACCAGGTTTAATCGTTTTTTCTTCTGCAGAAAATAAATCAAATCCCGCATCACCTGGATTCGCTTGTAATGGGAGTTTTGCTTCCTCGTGAAGTAACATTACTTTTAACTTGTATGTCATATAAAATCCTCCTCTAGAAAAAAATTATAACAAATAAACAAAAAGTTGAAACCTTTTGATTATGTTAATCGTATATGTTGGCAGATTGAGATTGGAGGGAGTCCTCTTATGTTTGTCCTACTTATTCGTTTTGTACTATTACTTCTAATTATTTTCTTACTATATCGGATTTTTAAGTATATACTTAATCCAAAGAGGAAGCTTGAGCTTGCACAAGAAAAGCAAGAATTCTACTTGCTTGATGACCAAGCAAATGTTCATAAAAACTGTTTCATCACGTATAAGGGAGTATTGTTTGAAGGTGAAAAATATTTAGGCTCAACAAAAAAGGCCTTTGAGGTCGTATCGATCTTTATCTGGGCCAAAAAAGATAATTTAAAAGGGTTAACTTACACGGATTTCCAATACATTGAACGTAGAATCAAGGAAAATTATCCGCATGCAAAAATTGATTGGAAAAGTCCCATAAAAGAACTCATTAAGGAAAACAGTCGCGAGCGCTAACTCACGACTGTTTTTTATTGATAAGATTTACCTGTTTTAGGGTGAAAAAATTCATGCCATTTGATAATAACCTGCTTTTCTCTTAGTAAATAAAATAAGAGGGTAAGGGCTAGGAGAATGGTTAAAATGACAGTTGGAGAGAACTCACGGATAAATTGACCGAAAACGGTGTAAAGAAGTGCTACTGGGATATTGGAATAAAAGGAACCTTTGGCATATTCACGGAAATTTCTTGTGACATCGATGATGCATAATGATAAAAGATGAAAATTTATAAAAGGAATAAGACGTAAGATTGCAATTTGCCCAATCGTAAAATTCACTTTGTCCCCCAACCATTTTTGTTTAAGCGTATTAATTTTTTTAGACAACTTAGGAACCTGCCTATATAAAAAATAAAACAAAATGCTAAGGATGGTTAACCCTAGTATCGAGTAGAGTGTTCCAAATACGGATCCAAACAAAATTCCTCCGACAATACATAGTACAGGAACAGGTATGAAAAAGAATGGCCGGATAAGGTGTATCCCTATAAAAATAACGGGTGCAAGCAGTCCAGTGGATTCAATAAAAACGAACAGCAATGTCATAGTGTCATCCAAATGTACAACTCACCTCTTTCTCTAGGATACTAACAAAAAAGCACAAGGCAGCGCTTATGCATAGGACAAGCGCTGCCAGAAGCTGCGTTTCGCTTTCCCAAGCGGACGGGCTCAGACCAGAGAGCCAATGGCTCTTGTAGTTAGAAAACTACAAGTACAATTGCTATCTATACATATACATTCGTACAAGTAGTTATGACAGGTTAAATGAAATATATATGTAGAAGGCTATTGTAAGTAATGTAAGAATAGGAAGCAGAATGACAAATTGCTTATGTTTTGTCTTATGGCGAAATTGTTTCATTCCATATGTCGCTCCAAGGGCTCCACCTAAGATAGCGACGATCCAAATATGTTTTTCAGAAATGCGCCATTTGTGATTTCTGGCCCTGTTTTTATCGATGTACATAAGTAGGAAAGCATATATGTTTAGGATTATGTAGATAATGAGCATTGTTTTCATTCAAGAACCACCTTTATTTCCGTTCTATGATTGCATTTTTTTGTTTTATAGCTGTTATTTTCTTTTTATAGCTGTTATTTTCTTTTTATGGACGTTATTTCGTTTTTATAGCCATTAATTCAGTTTTATGGCTATTAGCAGTTCGAGACAATTAAAAAAGGTTACTCACATTTTACAACGGGAGTAACCTTTTTAATTAGACTAAATTATTTTAAGTTATTTTTAGCTACAGTTGCTAATTCTGCAAATGCCTTTTCGTCGCTAACAGCTAGGTCAGCTAACATTTTGCGGTTTACTTCGATACCAGCTACTTTTAGTCCGTGCATTAAACGGCTGTAAGAAAGACCATTCATGCGAGCAGCTGCGTTGATTCGAGTAATCCATAGCTTACGGAAGTCGCGTTTCTTTTGACGACGATCACGATAAGCATACATTAATGATTTCATTACTTGTTGGTTTGCAACTTTATATAAAGTGTGTTTTGAACCGAAATAACCTTTAGCTAATTTTAATACCTTTTTACGACGTTTGCGTGTAACAGTTCCGCCTTTTACTCTTGGCATTTTGTTTCCCTCCTAGAATCTATATCAATCGTTCACTGATTATTTAATGTTGTTAATCATGTGGCGAATACGTTTGAAATCGCCTTTGCTAACTAGTGTAGCTTTACGAAGCTTACGCTTTTGCTTTTGAGATTTGTTTCCAAATAAGTGGCTTGTATATGCATGTGAACGTTTAAGTTTACCTGATCCTGTTTTCTTAAAACGCTTTGCAGTACCACGGTGTGTTTTCATTTTTGGCATAGGGAGTTCCTCCTCGTTTATTACTTTTCAGTTTTAGGTGCTAGTACTAAAAACATGCTTCTTCCATCCATTTTCGGATGTGATTCAACAGTTGCAACTTCAGCACAAGCTGCAGAAAAACGATCTAAAACACGTTGACCGATTTCTTTATGTGTAATCGCACGACCTTTAAAGCGAATAGATGCCTTAACCTTATCTCCTTTTTCAAGGAATTTAATAGCATTGCGAAGCTTTGTATTAAAGTCATGCTCGTCAATTGTTGGACTAAGTCTAACTTCCTTGACATTAATAACCTTTTGGTTCTTACGAGCTTCTTTTTCCTTCTTCTGTTGCTCAAAACGGAATTTACCGTAGTCCATGATACGACATACAGGTGGTTTCGCATTTGGGGCAACCAATACAAGATCAAGATTTGCTCTAGCAGCAATTTCTAATGCTTCATTTTTGGATTTAATTCCTAGCTGATCACCATTTTGACCAATCAAACGAACTTCACGGGCACGAATGCCTTCGTTTACCATCATGTCTTTGCTAATAATTAGCCACCTCCAAGGTTTTTTAAAGAATGCCTCGTTTGAAATCTTGCGCATTTTACAGATTTGAGACAAATAAAAAAGTGTGAATGTATACACACCCACACTATTACAATTCATTTACACATTAATGATTAATGAACGTAAGACCTACCAACTGCAATTTGCGTCAATCAGGTGAGAAGCGGGTGCTTCTACTTTCTCAAACAAGTATTCAATTACCTTAAAAAGTATAACATTTATGATGACATCTGTCAAACGGTGCAAGACTAGAATAACACAACGAAATTTATTCTAGCATGCACTTATATATTTGACAAGACTTTTTTACTTTTTAACTTCCTGTAAGATATTTGCAAGGAATGTTTCGAAGGATAAAGTCTCTGATTTTTGCTCCCCATACTTGCGAACATTTACTGCATTTTCTTGGATCTCATTATCCCCTACAACAAGCATAAATGGAATTTTTTGCATCTGAGCTTCACGAATCTTATAGCCAATCTTTTCGTCACGATCATCAATTTCGACACGTAATCCTTCTGCTTGAAGCTTCTCTTGTACACTCTTTGCATAATCTAAATGAACATCAGGCGAAACAGGAATTACTTGTACCTGAACAGGTGCTAACCAAGTTGGGAATGCACCTTTGTATTCTTCGATTAAATAAGCAACAAATCGTTCCATTGTTGATACAACACCACGGTGGATTACTACTGGACGATGTTGTTTTCCATCTTCACCAATGTATGTTAAATCAAAGCGTTCTGGTAATAAGAAATCAAGCTGTACAGTTGAAAGTGTTTCATCTTTTCCAAGTGCAGTACGAACTTGAACATCAAGCTTTGGACCATAAAATGCTGCTTCACCTTCTGCCTCAAAATAATCGAGACCAAGATCATCCATTGCAGCTTTAAGCATGGATTGTGCTTTTTCCCACATTTCATCATCATCGAAATATTTTTCAGTATCAGCAGGATCACGATAAGAAAGACGGAAGCTGTAATCTTCAATATCAAAGTCTTTATAAACTTCTAGTATAAGATTTACCACTCGTTTGAATTCATCTTGTATTTGATCAGGGCGAACGAAGATATGCGCATCATTAAGTGTCATACCCCTAACACGTTGTAAACCTGATAATGCCCCACTCATCTCGTAACGATGCATTGTTCCTAACTCTGCAATGCGGATTGGAAGCTTACGATAACTGTGAATTCCATTTTTATAGATCATCATGTGATGCGGGCAGTTCATTGGACGAAGCACAAGCTCTTCATTATCCATTTCCATTACCGGGAACATGTCATCTTGATAATGATCCCAGTGACCTGAAGTTTTATATAGTTCTACATTTGCAAGAACAGGTGTATACACATGGTCATAGCCTAGTCTTACTTCTTTATCCACAATATAGCGTTCAATCACACGACGAATAGTTGCACCTTTTGGAAGCCATAAAGGTAAGCCTTGACCTACTTTTTGTGAGTTTGTAAAGAGACTTAGTTCCTTACCAAGCTTGCGGTGGTCACGTTCTTTAGCTTCTTCAAGGAAATGAAGATGTTCTTCAAGATCTGCTTTTTTGAAGAATGCAGTCCCATAAATACGCTGAAGCATCTTATTGTCGCTGTCGCCACGCCAGTATGCACCTGCAATGCTTAACAGTTTAAATTCTTTAATTTTTCCTGTTGAAGGAACATGGACACCACGGCAAAGGTCAAAGAATTCGCCTTGCTCATAAATAGTTAAAGTGTCTCCTTCTGGAATATCTTGAATCAACTCGAGCTTTAGTTCATCACCAATCTCTTCGTATCGACGAATCGCTTCATCTCGAGAAACCTCAACACGGTGAATGTCAAGATTTTCATTTACAATTTTTTTCATTTCTTTCTCAATTTCAGGAAGGTCTTCAGGTGTTAATGACTTTTCCATGTCAATGTCATAGTAGAAACCATTTTCAATAACTGGCCCTACACCGAGCTTTACGTCTTTATACAGACGCTTAATCGCTTGAGCCATTAAGTGAGCTGTACTGTGTCGCATGATTTCTAACGCTGCGTCAGTATCTTGGGTAATGATTGCTATTTCACCATCTTCATGGATTTCTGTTCGCAAATCAATTTCTTTTCCATTAAGCTTACCAGCAATCGATTTTTTCTTTAATCCTGGGCTGATTGAGCCAGCAATTTCTTCTGTTGTTGTTCCTTTAGGAAACTCCTTCACTGCTCCGTCTGGGAAAGTAATTTTTACTACATCTGACATCAGTTTCAACTCCTTTAATTTAAAAGCGCAAGGCGCCTGCCTATCGGCGACAAGCATAAGACGAGCGCTGACAGAAGGTGCATTTTACCTTCCGAAGCGATTGGCTTATGACCTCGAGCCGATGGCGCCTAGAGCTAGATATAAAAATGTAATGAAAATAAAAAATACTCGTCCCTATAAAAAGGGACGAGTATATGTATCGTGGTTCCACCCTTGTTCCCATGTCAGACAAACGATAAGCTTCAAATCTCTTCGTTGGCTAGTCGCTCCGGTTCTCACGTATAAAAATACGCTCAGATCCTCAGCCGGCGCTGCCTAGATTTTTTTGCTTCTCCCCTGTCTGTTTTAGACAAACGATTTTCGCAAGTCATTCATGGCTCAAGAAATAAATAACGGTTATCCCGTCAGTAATTACAGCTCTGTTACCAAAGGTTCACTACTGAAGTTTAGAGGTGGTAAATGTATCATTCGTGTTAGGAAGCTTTCAGCCTAGTCTTCCTTCTCTGAAAACCGTAATCATACAATCGTGTCCTCATCATAACTTTTACACTATATTAAATAGTATTGATAATATGTAGGTATTATAGTCTTATTTAAAAGTTAAATCAAGGGCACATCACACATTTTATATTTTTTTTGCTTTTAGACGCCTATTCTCAAAAGATTTTTTTGTGTAGATCGTGACATTTTCTAAAAAAATATTGTGAATGGTTTGGATCATTCCGTTATCAATCTGATCTGTATAAATCGATATTGACTTAGGCGCAATTGATACTAAAGGTGCCAAAACGGCTGAATCAATGTACATCGGTTGGTGTAAAATTAATTTGCGGTCGATAAATTTGAATAACTCATCTCGCTTAATTTCAGTAAATGAATCATTATAAAAATAAAATTGCTCATCATGTAAAATATGTAATTGGTCAAGCTTCGGTTCCCGCTTTTCCCGAAATTCACGCAATCCTTGGATAAAGGTTTGATACTCCTGCTCAAGTTTATACTCGTCAATTGCAGATTCTATAATTTGTAATAATATCTCATTATATGTGCGCATCCGAAACTTTAAAAAAGATTCAAATGAAAAGGAAATTGGAACCTGCAAGAAATCTTGAAGTGCTTCCATGATTAATTGGTTTCGTGGCACAACATTCTGAACTGCTGGGATTTCAGGATTATTCCCGTCCATTAAGGCTTTTGTAATTTCTAAGATTTGTTTTTTCTCTTCGAAATCGGTAAAGTAAAATAAGTTTTCAATATAATCAAGTATCCAATTATCTTCTTTGTTTTTAATAATAAATTCAGTTAATACCGGAATAATTACTACCTGAACTGCGTAATTTGTTTTTTCTGATATAAAAACAGATACCACATTCGCTTCTTCATTTCTAACCTCTATGTAATCTATTGAAAGAGCTTTTACTTTTTTTAGTAAGCCCTTATATATTTTTTGAGCATCTGTTACTTCTTGAAAATGCATTTCAATCAAGCTAGTCCCCCCCTAATAGCCAATACCATTACCCTGATACATGTATATGGGAAATAGGACAACTTTAGAATATAAAAAAACGGCTATCCCTTTTTTTGAGATAGCCATTTCGATTAATATCGTCGGTTTTTTCCTTTTAGTTCAACAGGTGTCGCTAAAAATTTAATTCGTTCCATAATTCTAGCTGCTTTCACCTTTTCCTCTTCACCACGTTGTGTATAAGATAAATGGTGTTCGAGACCTTTAAAATCAAAATTTGATGTAAAAAAGGTTGGTAGGTTTTCAAGCATCCGATATTGAAGAATGCTTCCTAAAATATCGTCACGCATCCAGCTCGACATGGATTCAGCCCCTATATCATCCAGCATTAAAACTGGAACTTCTTTAACCGCATCAATTTTAGAATTGATGGAATGATCTTGTAAGGATCCTTTCAACTCCCGCATAAATTCTGGAACATAGACAAGCATGGATGCCACCTTGTTAAGAGCTAAACCATTAGCTAAAGCACCTAAAAAATACGTTTTTCCAATTCCAAATGACCCGTACAGATATAATCCCTTCATGCGTTTTCCTGGTTCATATTGATCTAAAAATTCTTGGATTTTTAATATAGCATTTGATCGGCCTTCATCAAATTCAATCGTTTCTAGTGATGCTTCAAGAATATCCTTAGGAACATACATACTTTTAATTAAAGATTTATATTTGACTTGTTCATCATACATAACCTTTTTAGGACATCTTTCATAACTTAAATCAATTGCATTCCCTTTAAGTACAAGTTGTGGATGATAGCCCTGGAGCATATTTTTGCATGTATCAAGACTTTCACATTTATTACATTCCTGGCTTTGATTAATATACTCATACAACTTTACAAGACTACGATTGATTGTATCACTCGTAATTTGATCTTGATGGGTGTTTATGAAGTCTCTTACCTCTGAATGATTTAATACTTCATGCTTTATTTGTTCATATCGTTGCTGAAACCCAGTATTATTAGAAAGTCTTTTTAAAGAATCCTGAATCGGTTTCATGTATTCACCCCCATCTTATTGTTTATTTCTTTTGAGCCTTTCCTCAAAAATACGTTTTTTCTCTTCAAACGATGGATCATGCGATTGTTCCCTTTTTGGATACTCGTCTTGTGTTCCTTCATCATCTTGCTTTAACCAGTCAGGCAGTAATTCCTTTCGGATGGGTTGTCTTTTATATTTATTTGTCTTTTTATCAGCAGTCCAATTATGTTTCTTAGCTGTTTCCATTGCATCCTTCACTGTCTTAATATCTAATCTTGCCCAGTTGCTCGCAATGGTTTCAATATAAGATTTTGTTAATCTCATATCCGATTTTAACATGACATAATACAACAGTACATTTATTACACCTGGAAGAAGTTTTTGCCGAAACATGACATCTTCAATAATTTTCAATTCGGAAACAGACGGCTGTGCTCCTCCAGAAACATCGATTAGAAACTCTTTTGGTGAGATCTTTTCAAGCTTTTGAATTAATTCCTCTTCCTTTGTTTGTGGAACTTTGTTTACCATCGTTTGATTTGGCAATGGTTGAATTCTTTCGGTTAAATTAGGAAGTTCATTCCCGGTTTCAAATTGATACCAATCCCTCGAAGCCTTTCTCAATTTCTCAATATCAATTTTTTCGTTTGGATCTAGTGCGCTCATGACAATCCCTTGCATTTCAATTGGATTAATTCCATAAAGGAAAGAAAGCTTAGTAATTGCTTCTTTCACCTTAGGTGTGATTGTATTTTTGGGAATCATCACATCTGAAATACCCGCAAAAAATAAATCAAAATCAAAGTTTTCATTTTCAATTATTATTTTTTTGTCTTCACTTCGACCCATGAATTCTTTATTTTCATCATGTTCAAGGTTATTTTTCATTTCATCACTGATTGTAGAAATCATTTGCGATACATTCGTAGAAGCAAAAACCTCATTAAATGCTTTTGTAACCGGTTTATAAGTATCTAAATCTGGCTCTTTATCGGAAAAAAACTGCTTAAGTTTGAAAAATTTACCTTTTCCGAGTCTGTTATATAAATAAACATTGAGAACACCATCGGTAAAAAAAGCTCTAGGCGAGAGTGGCGCTTGCAATTCATAGATGAAACTTCTAGAATCTTCATCGTTTTTCACAAATGTTTTTAAGAGGCCAATTCCTTCAAGCTTTAATCTTTCTTGATAAATATCCTGTAGATTCGTTTGAAGTAGCGCCATTAAAGTATAATGAGTGCTTTCTTCACCCCATAGCCGATTTTGTTCCAATTCACTCCATAGAGTCATATATAAACTGAAGGCTTTCATTCCAATTAGAGGTTGGTATAGCAATGATACAATTTTCCGGTCATAATCATGCAAAAGATCTGCCGCATGCACAATATAGCGATCGACTGGTACTAATTCCTTCCAATGCTCCATTTCATCAAGGCCTTCCGATTTTTTAAGTAAAGTTAAAAAGAGCTTAAACAATAACTTAAGCCCTTTTAGCGTTCTCTTTTAATTAATTCCTTTAATTCGTCAATAAATACATTTATATCTTTAAATTGTCGATAAACAGATGCAAATCGCACATATGCCACTTCATCCACTTTCGCCAAATGATTCATTACATACTCACCAATAATATCGCTTTTTACTTCTGCAACCCCTTGACTTCGAAGTTCTTTTTCAACCTCATGAGCGATGTCTTCTAATTGTTTTAAGGATACTGGACGTTTTTCACATGCTTTAATAAGCCCGCGCAGCATTTTTTCTCTGCTAAATTCTTCACGTGTTCCTTCCTTTTTAACAACAATTAATGGGATTTCTTCCACTTTTTCAAATGTTGTAAAACGATATTGGCATTTTTCACATTCTCTTCTTCTACGAATTGAACGACTATCATCAACAGGACGTGAGTCCAATACTCTCGTTCCATTATGTTGACAAGTAGGGCACCTCATTCATAACACTCCCTTCTTAGGAGATTTCTTTGTATCTATCTTATAAGAAAGATTTTTATAGGACAAGGGGTATTTCCATATACTTAAGATTCTCCCTTTCCAATGAATGGAAGTTCCTTATCTAAGTGGCTATATAAATTCATTATTACTTTTCGACTATAGCCAAAATCGATTGGAATCAACAAAGTTTCGGTTGTGACTGCGAAGTCAATCGCTGTTTCAAATGGTCTAACGGAAATAATGGTAGCAACAACAAAGGCTTTTCTTCCTTTCTTTATTGAAATACTCATTTCTCCGCGTTCTTCTGATACGGAATTAATGTGGTAGCCATCTAACTTGTTAATTACTTTTGTTAAAGCTTCAACTGCTTTTTTGTTGGTTGTTTTATAATAATGACTTCTTAGGTGCTCGTCCGAATGTTTGTCTCTCGTTTCACTGTGATTCGAAAAAAATGTTTGCAATCCCATATACTCCACTCCTTATGTAGAACAATATAATCTGTAGATTTAGTTCAAAATGTAAAAAAAGAGGTGTAGTTTATACACCTCTTACTATTTTAGATGATTCGTATTTATTTTTAAAGTACTTTAACTTGTGCTGGCTTAACTTGTACTGGGCCCATACCACGTGGCAATTCAATATTTTCGCGTGTTTGTGCACCAAGTGCCTCAGCAATATAGTCTGCTGCAATATTCGGATCTAAATCTCCACAAGTGTAAACATCAATACTAGCGTATCCATGTTCAGGAAAACTGTGAATCGTTAAATGTGATTCAGAAATGATAACTACCCCACTAACTCCTTGTGGAGCAAATTTGTGAAATGCTACCTCACGAATTTCTGCACCTGACTTAAGTGCTGCCTGAACAAAAGTTTCCTCAATGCCTTGCATGTCATTTAGTTTTTCAAAATCGCAACCCCATAATTCAGAGATTACATGGCGTCCCATTGTTTCCATCGTTCAAACGTTCCCCCTTTTACCAAAATTTTAGTGAGTTCTTCGCGTAAAGCATGAGCATAACTACCACGGGGGAAAGTTAGTCCAGAGAGGTCCTAACCCTTTAAGTAGTTACAAAAGCATAAGCTTTTAAGAAGTTCACGAAAACTAGTATACTTTGTTTATATATTTTTAGCAATAACTTTTATTGTTTAAATGATGAAAACCTTCCCACAATTTGGGAAGGTTTTCATATTAGCCAACTTTTGCTTCTGTTTTTTCGATGATTTTTGTGCCAACAAATTTAACTAAATCTACAACCCTACAAGAATACCCCCACTCATTATCATACCAAGCTAACACTTTCACCTTACGATTACCAATTACCATCGTTGAAAGGCCATCTATGATAGAGGAATGCGGATTCGTATTAAAGTCAATGGAAACTAATGGCTCTGTCATAAAATCTAAAATGCCTTTTAATGGTCCCAATGAAGCTGTGATAAAGGCTTCATTAATTTCCTCAATCGTTACATCTCGCTGAACATCTACGACCAAATCGACTAAAGACACATTCGGAGTCGGAACACGTAATGCCATTCCATGCAGTTTTCCTTTAAGTTCTGGCAATACGAGTGATAATGCCTTTGCTGCGCCAGTCGACGTCGGAATAATGGATTGTGCGCATGCTCTTGCTCTTCGCAGGTCCTTATGAGGATTATCAATATTTTTTTGGTCATTTGTATAAGCGTGAACTGTCGTCATTAAACCGTTTACAATTCCAAACTGTTCATCTAATACTTTAGCAACTGGTGCTAGGCAATTCGTTGTACAAGAAGCATTTGAAATGATGGCATGTTTTTCATGGTCATATTTATCTTCATTCACACCCATTACGATTGTTATATCCTCATCTTTACCAGGTGCAGTTAGGATTACCTTCTTGGAACCAGCTTGTAGGTGAAGATTTGCGTTTTCCTTTGAATTAAATTTTCCTGTTGCCTCAATCACAATATCTATATTTAAACTTTTCCAAGGAAGCTCTAATGGGTTACGAGAATTTAAAAGTTGAACGCGCTTTCCATTTACCAATAATGAGTCGCCCTGTGGAATGACTTCCGCATCGAACTTACCATGGTTTGTATCATATTTTATTAGATGTGCTAGCGTTTCTGCAGGGTAGCTTGCATTGATTGCAATTACTTCTAATGTATCATCCATAATTGCATTTCTAAATACCATTCTTCCAATACGGCCAAATCCATTAATTGCGATTCTTGGCTTCATCAAAACCCCTCCACGATATATGTTATACTTTTTGTTGTGATTTTCTACAATTAGTATAACACATTGGATTAGATATGTAACACTTTAATTCTTATTTTTATAAAAATAGTTATTTATACATCTTTTGGAGGTTACAGTAAAACTATTTGTACTATTTTAAGCATGAAAAAAGGCACCTCGTATAAGAGACGCCTTTGTTTTAACTCTTTATTTGAATATCCCATTGGTCACAAATTTCGTGCAACTGATTCTTCGTTGCTTCAATTGTTCCATTATTATTTATAACAGCATCTGCTAGTTTAATTTTTTCCTTAAGTGGCATTTGTGATTGAATCCTTGCCTTTGCATCTTCCTTGCTAAGATTATTCCTTTCCATAAGACGTGCTAATTGTGTCTCATAATCAACATAAACAAGAAGCGTGCGGTCGACTAATGCAGTTAATTTACTTTCAAATAATAATGGAATATCCAATATGATGGTTTTTTCCCCATTATTCATATATTCTTCTTTTTCTATCAACATTTGTTTGCGTACGGCTGGATGAACAATTGAGTTTAATAACAATCTTTTCTCTTCACTAAAAAAGATAACAGATCCTAATTTTGGTCTGTCAATCGTTTTGTCGGTTGATAAAATATCCTTACCAAAAGCTTGAACGATTTGTTCATATGCTTCTTCTCCAACCTCAACGACTTTACGTGCAATTACGTCTGCATCAATTACAACAATTCCTGCTTCCTTAAACATCTGTGATACTGTACTCTTCCCACTTGCAATTCCACCTGTTAATCCGATAGTTAATGCCACGTAAATATCTCCCCTTGAACTACTCTAACTAAAGTACTCTAAAATTTCCAGATTCCGATTAGGATCAATAGTATTCCAGGTAATACAGAAAACTTTTGCACCCATCTTTTCTTTGAAAAAACAGATCCACTTTTGATACCTGTATACACAAAAAGCGAGCTCATTACGGCAACCAATATAGCCATTATCCAAGGAGAAAAGCCTAACAAGGCTGCTCCAATTCCTGCTCCGAATGCATCTAGTGAAAGAGCTAGCCCAAGTAAAAATGCTTCCATTCCAGTAATGGTTCCTGATTTATCAAGATCGGCAACCATTGGCTTCTTTAAAATATTAATAACTAAACCAAGCGATTTTATTTCGACTTTCACTAATAGTTTTTCCTCGTTTTGTTCTAAGCTTGGTGAGGATGGGCGAAAAAATTGAAACAACACCCAGGCACCAATTAATACCAGTACAATGCCACCTAGCCGATCAGCAACTGTAGGTGATATAAATAGTGCGATTGATTTACCTAGGCCCATGGCAACCGCCATGGTCACAGCTGAGCAGCATGCTATTGTAATGATTGATTTAAATGGAATTTTCATTTTTCTCATTCCATATGTGAATCCAACGCTAAAACTATCCAAACTGACTGCAAATGCTAATAAAACGAGTGAAGCGAATTGGGACATCTCACAAAAGTCTCCTTCCTATCAATTGCTAAGATAGTATATGGAGGGAGCCCATTTCATGTGAAATGTCCAGTGGAAGTCAAATCGTCAGCTGAAAATGACCAATCGAATTGCTGCGTTCATTATTTTATACTTTTCGTTTCTTCTTCTGACATTTTGGACAGTAGTGTGTGCCTCTGCCACCCACTACTGTTTTTTCAATTTCCGTTCCACATTTTTGGCATGCTTTGCCGTTTTGACCATATACAAATAACTGCAATTGAAACATCCCGATTTCACCTTGTGTGTTTACATAGGAACGGATTGTACTACCACCTTTTTCAACTGCCTCGTTCAACGTTTGAATAATTTCATGGTGAAGTTTTTTTATTTCCTTTTTAGTTAAGGTATTTGACTCACGTTCTGGATAAATTCCTGCCCTAAACAATGCCTCATCTACATAAATATTCCCAAGACCCACAACATTTGTTTGGTCAAGCAGCGCAACCTTAATTTTTCGATTGGTCCTTGAAAGCTTTTCCTCTAAATACGTTAAAGTAAATTCTTGTGAAAAAGGCTCTGGACCTAATTGAGATAAAGGAAGACTATCCTCCTCTTCCCCTTTTTTAAACAAATGCATTGTACCGAATTTCCGCACATCTCGATAACGGAGCTCGGAATCATCTGTAAAAGTAAACAAAACATGTGTGTGCTTGTCATATGGTTCATCTTTATCGTAGAGGCCATACCTGCCTTCCATACGCAAATGGGAAACTAAACAAAAGTCATCTAAAATAAACTTTAAAAATTTACCTCTTCTATCTACATTATGAATCGTTTGTCCACGAAGAGCATCACAAAATTGTTCTGGCTCCTCAGGCTTTTTTATCATTTTTGGCCATAACACAGTTACCTTTTCAATTGTCTTACCATTCACCAGCTGTGTTAATGTACGCCTAACGGTCTCAACCTCAGGTAATTCAGGCATTTAATCACATCCTTTAACGAATTACTTTGCATCATACCAGGTCTTACCGTACGAATAATCGACCTTTAAAGGTACTTTTAATGAAATGGCATTTTCCATTACTTCTGGCACAATCTGTTTCAAAATCTCAATTTCTTCTTCTGGTGCTTCAAAAATTAACTCATCATGTACTTGTAAAAGTAACTTCGCTTGAAGTTTTTCTTTTTTTAATCGGGCAGCCATATCAATCATTGCTTTTTTAATGATATCAGCGGCACTTCCTTGAATTGGAGTATTCATCGCTGTTCTTTCTGCAAAGCTTCGCACATTAAAGTTACGTGCTGTAATTTCAGGAATATATCTTCGTCTGTGAAGGAGGGTTGATACATAACCTTTCTGTCTTACATCCTCAACGATTTCCTCCATATATTCTTTAACACCCGGAAAGCTTGCAAAATAGCGTTCTATAAAGTGTCCCGCTTCCTTCCTAGTAATTCCAAGATTTTGAGACAGCCCAAAATCACTGATACCGTACACGATTCCGAAGTTTACCGCCTTAGCTTGGCGTCGCATATTAGAAGTTACTTCATCCTCTTTGACATGGAATACATCCATTGCAGTTTTTGTGTGGATATCCAGATCATTCGTAAAGGCATGGACTAGGTTTTCGTCATTTGCAATATGTGCAAGGACCCTTAGTTCAATTTGAGAATAGTCAGCTGCAAACATAAACCAATCCTTTTTTGAAGGAACAAAAGCTTGTCTTATTTTTCGTCCTTCCTCCAAGCGAATAGGTATGTTCTGCAGGTTCGGATCTGTTGAGCTAAGTCTTCCAGTTTGTGTTAAAGCTTGCTGGAATCGAGTATGGACCTTGCATGTATCTTCGTGTACAACCTTTAACAAACCTTCGATATAAGTTGATTGAAGCTTTCCGACTTGTCGATAATGCAAAATATACTCAATAATTTCATGCTCTTTTGCTAATTTTTCAAGGATATCTGCAGAAGTCGAATATCCGGTTTTGGTTTTCTTGTAAACGGTAAGCTGAAGCTTCTCAAATAGAATAACACCGAGTTGTTTAGGTGAGTTAATATTAAATTCTTCTCCTGCTAGCTCATAAATCTTTTGCTCAAGCTCTTGAAGATGTTCTTTTAATTCCTCTCCCATTTTCTTTAACCGCTCTACATCCACCTTTACCCCTATGGATTCCATGTCTGCAAGAATGAAGGATAACGGCATTTCCAGATCAGTAAAAAGCTCATATTGTTCATTTTCCTTTAATTCTTTTACAAAAATTTCTTTTAGCTTTGAAAGTCCAATTGCCTTTCTTACTAAATGTTCAGCGAGGATTTCTTCACTAGGTATACTTTGTTTAGCTCCTCTTCCGTAAACCGCTTCATCCGATTGAACATCTGTTATTCCCTTTAATTTGGCTACTGCGGCAACATCTTCTGTGGAGTCAGAAGGATTTAAGATATAGGAGGCAATTAAACCATCGAAATCGATTCCTTGCAAATCAATTCCTTTCCATCTCAGAGCAACTATCGATTTCTTTCCATCGAACACATTTTTCTTTTTCTCACTATCGTTTGCCCATTTTTGAAAAGCCTTAGATTCAAGAGCAAGCTTTGTCGGAATGTAAAAATTTCCGTTTTTATTTGTAATTGCAATCCCTTGGATATCCGCCTGATGATAGCTTTCATCAAGTACCTCAACGATTAAAGACGATTCTGTAGTTAACACATCTTCTGACATATCGTTAATAATTGTATAGGAAATCTCTTCTAAAGGCTTGTCCTCTAATTTCTCGCTCCCCTCAATTTTATCGAGCAATGAATTAAATCCAAGCTCTTTAAAGAGTTTAATAACCTGGTCACCATCATAGCCCTTATATTCAAGATTAGAAATCCCAATTTCAATAGGAGCCTCTCGATAGATTGTCGCAAGTTTCTTACTCATGATCGCCTGGTCTTTATTTGCTTCCAGCTTTTCCTTGAGCTTCTTCCCACCGACCTTATCGATGGAGTCTAAAAGTTCCTCTAAAGAATTGAATTCTTGCAATAATTTCAGAGCAGTTTTTTCTCCTACTCCCGGTACACCTGGGATATTATCGGAGTTATCTCCCATGAGTCCCTTCATATCAATAATTCGCTCTGGTGTGATACCATATTTTTCTTTGATGAATTCTGGCGTGTATGAATCAACGTCTGTTATACCTTTTTTCGTGATATCAACTGTAACTAAATCTGATGCAAGCTGTGTTAAGTCTTTATCCCCTGAAATAATTTTGACCTCAAAGCCTTCTTGTTCAGCTTGAAGGGATAATGTTCCGATAATATCATCGGCTTCATAGTTTTCTAACTCATATCTGGCAATCTTATAAGCATCAAGTAGCTCTCTTAAAAATGGAAATTGTTCTGATAGCTCAGGAGGTGTTTTTTGTCGGCCACCTTTATACTCACTAAAAGTACTATGTCTAAATGTAGTTTTCCCTGCATCAAAGGCTACTAGTATATGTGATGGCTTTTCTTGTTCTAAAATGCGGTTTAAGATCATTGTAAAACCATATATGGCGTTCGTATGTACACCTTTATCATTATTTAGGAGAGGTAAGGCAAAAAATGCCCGATACGCGATACTATTCCCATCCACTAAGACGATCTTTTTAGTCAAGAATAATCCTTCCTTTCAATTACAACTTTGGACCCTTTCACAATATCCAACTTTCACATAAAAAAAACCGTTATTTCCTACTGTTCATTTTAGCATGTCATGAACAGAATGAAAAATAACGGCTTCCTTACTATCTTTTGGTATTATTCAGTGTATCCCATTAACAACCTTGCATATGGAGAGTCGGCAGGTAAAATGATGACTGTTTCTCCATCAATTGTAGTTTTATAGGATTCTAATGTACGGAAAAGGTTGTAGAATTCCGGATCCTTTGAGAAAGCTTCGTTATAAATACGAGCTGCTTCCCCTTCCCCTTGGCTTCGAATAACCTCTGCATCCGCTTGTGCTTTTGCAATTATTTCTTTTACTTCTCTGTCAGTTTCAGCTTCGATTTCATTTTTCTTAGCATCCCCTTCTGAGAGATAGTTTTGTGCGGTTGACTCACGTTCAGAAATCATTCTTGTATATACGGATTGTTCGTTTTCAGCTGGTAGGTCTGTACGCTTCATACGAATATCTGTTACAACGATTCCATACTTATCTTCCTCAAGGTTTTTATTTACAATTTCTGTGATTCGGTCATTAAGACTACCACGTTCTGATTTTTCATCGTTTATGATTTCATCATAATTTAGTTGCCCAAGCTCTGTTCGAATGGCAGAATAGACGAATTCATCAAGCTTTGCTTCCGCATTTACAACTGTTCTTGTTGTAGCAATCATTTGTTTTGGATCTTCAATACGCCATACCGCATAATTATCAATCATCATTCGCTTTTTGTCTTTCGTATTGATTTCAGCCTCTTCTACATCATAAATCATTTGATATTTTGGTAATGTTTCAACTGACTGGATAAACGGAATTTTATAGGAAAGACCTGGAGTTTCTACAATTCGAACAACTTCTCCGAATTGACGAATTACTTTATATTCACCTTCTCTAACAATAAATAAATTCGCTATTAAGATTCCAATTAAAATCAATACGATAAGGATCGATACACCACCCTTTGTGTATTTGGCAAATTTATTCGAACCTTTTTTTTCGTTTAAATCAACTACATTTTCACTCATTGGTTTCCACTCCCTTCTGTTTCTACAGGAGGAACCTGTGACTGGCTTCCAGCTGGACGAATTGGCAAGTACTTCATCGTATTGCCATCATCCTTCATAATATAAATTTCGGTATTCGGTAACACTTCATCCAATGTTTCTAGTACTAAACGTTTTCTAGTAATCTCGGGATTTTTTGCGTATTCAGTATATAATGCATTAAATGTAGCAACATCCCCGCGCGCGATTTCGATACGGGCTGCTTTATCCCCGTTAGCACGTGAAATAAGGGCTTTTTCCTCCCCTTTTGCTTCATTCATTTTTTGATTACGGTATTTGGTTGCTTCATTTACTTTTGTATTTCTTGTTTCACGGGCATCCGTTACATTCGTAAATGCCTTTCGAACTTCATCATTTGGTAATTCAACATCCTGTAATTTTACAGCTGTAACTGAAATTCCAATATCATATTTCTCCAAGAGAGATGCTAATAAATCTCTAACTTCTGCTTCAATTTTAGCCTTACCAGATGTTAAGGCGTCATCAATCTTTGAACTACCGATAATACTTCTTAAAGACGCAGAAGTAGAATTATAAAGAATCTGTTCCGGATCCTCGGAGTTGAATAAGAATTTAGATGGATCGGTAATTTGCCATTGCACTACCATGTCCGCTAGTACTATATTTTCGTCACCAGTAATCATTTTTGTATCCTTGGGAACATCGGTGATTTCTCCGTTCTTTTGGTCATAACCAAACTGTAAACTGTACGTTGTTTTTGGTAACTTTTCTACATCTTGGATTGGCCATGGCATTTTAAAATGGAGACCTGGTTCTGTGATTCCTTCATCAGCTTTTCCAAACGTTAAAATAATTGCTTGCTCTGATTCATCTACTGTATACCAGGTTGTAAAACCAACTACACCTAAAATCAGAACGAGCACACTTAGTCCCACAATCGTATAAATTCGTTTCAAACTAACCATGCTTTCCCCCCTCAATTGTATCTACAAAGTTTTATACGAATCTCAAGCAAAAAGGTTTCAATTTCAAGGTAAAAAAATGACAAGGATCTTACATCCTTGTCAAAAAAGTTTGGCCTCCGAAAATGAAGGGGTTCTCATTAACATCATACGGTTCGGATATTAAGGGAATATGTTTCCAATGTAAACATTTTGTAAATTAGGATATTTTATCTTTAATCCGGATTAGATATTCTTTTTCAATCGTATCGAAACCGTAGTTCCTTCCCCTACCTTACTCTTTATTTGTACGGCCCCTTCATGTGCCTCAATTATATGCTTTACAATAGCAAGCCCCAAACCTGTTCCTCCTGAATTCCTGCTCCTCGCTTTATCTACACGGTAAAATCTTTCAAAAATTCTCGGAAGCTCATTTTCCTCAATTCCAATTCCAGTATCAATAATTTGAATTTCAACATAGTCTACCAGGCTTTTTGCTTTTACCGAAACCTTTGCTTTATTTGGAGAATACGACAAACTATTATTAATCACATTGATAAAAACTTGCTTCAATCTATCCATATCTCCATTTACTACTGTTGTTTCATCATCCACAGTAAGCTCTAATTGAATGTCTTTTTCCTCCGCTTTTGATTTAAGCATTCGTAAACTATTTTCTAATAGTTCTTTCACATTAACGCTTGAAAAGTGAAGCGAAAAACCCTTATTCTCCATCTTTGATAAATCTAATAAATCTTGAATAAGAACTTGAAGACGATGACTTTCATTTAGAATGATTGTTAAAAATTCTTCTAAGACTTCTCTATCATTCATTGCACCATCTAATAAAGTTTCCGCAAACCCCTTAATAGATGTAATCGGTGTACGAAGCTCATGTGAGACATTGGCAACAAAGTCCTTACGCATCTGTTCAAGTCTTTTCAAATCTGTAATATCATGAAAGACAAGAACAACACCTTTCCATTCCACATTTGCCCCTAATATTGGTGAAGCATATACTTCAAAATCCTTTTGTTCGTTTCCAATCGTCAAGTGGATTTGTCTTCGTAACTTTCGCTCCGTCATAAAAATTTCTTCTACCAATTTTACAATTTCCTTGTAAGTAAATGCCTCATAATAAAGCTGCCCCATTAAATCATCTTGATCAATTTTAAATATCTCATTGATCGACCGATTGAAAATATTAATGTATCCTTTACTATCGATAAACAATAGTCCGCTTCCCATATTTTCAATCAAGGTATGTAAACGGTCATGCTGCATTTCATAGGATTTTGTCATTTCTTCAATATTTCTAGCAACAATATTGATGGAATGTCCCAGTAACCCGGCAGCACTTACATGGTCTTCATAGGTCCGTGCTCGATAATCTCCCTTTGCAAGTTCTTTAACTGCTCTTGTTGCAGCATCAATCGGTTTTGTATAAGTGGTCGTAATTCTTACAATTAGTGAAAGAATCGTAACTAAAGCAATTCCTAAACAGATGGTAAGAGCTATCCAGACCTGTTGGATTGTTTTTTCGACAGAATCTCCATGTAAGGCACTATTGGTGATAAGGCTACTAATAAATTGCCCTAACACAAAACCCATACATAGAAAAACAATAATAATTAAAAAGATAATCGCAAAAAGGAGCCTCGAATGAAATTTATTCATAGAGTTTTGGCTCCTCAAGCTTATAGCCTAATCCCCTAACTGTTTTAATAAAACTTGGCTTTTTCGAATCCTTTTCAATTTTTTCACGCAAATGACTAATATGAACATCAACGATTCTTGTATCACCAGCAAAATCATAATTCCAAACCGCACTTAAGAGTTGGTCTCGAGTTAATACTCTGCCTTTATTTTTTGCTAAATAGGCAAGGAGTTCAAATTCTTTCGGAGTCAATTCAAGTGCTTCCTCGTTAAAATAGGCCTCAAAATTTTCAGGTAAAATTTGTAGTGGCCCTATTATTATCTGCGAAGTTGTTGTATTTTCTTCTATGTTACCTTCATTTCTACTTGTTCTTCTTAAAATGGCCTTTACACGGGCTACAACCTCTCTTGGACTAAATGGTTTAGTCATATAATCATCAGCCCCGAGCTCTAATCCTAAAACTTTATCAAATTCGTCGTCCCTAGCGGTTAACATTAGGATTGGAATATCTACTTTATTTTGACGAAGCTGCTTGCAAACTTCGATTCCATCCAATTTTGGCAGCATTAAGTCTAGGACGATAATTTGTGGTCTTTCTGCTAGAGCTTTCTCTAAACCTTCTTCCCCGTCCATAGCAGTAATAACCTCGTATCCTGCCTGTTGTAGGTTATACTGAAGTAATGTAATGATCGACCGTTCATCCTCCACAACCAATACTTTTTTGTTCATTGTCTTCCTCCATCAAAAAAAGATAAACCCCATCAATTTTTCTCTCTATATAAAATCATTATAGAATAACATTTCTGGACTTGCCACGAAAATAAAAAAAGAGAGGCTACGCTCTCAAAAGTTCTCCAATATTTTCCCTTCCAATGGAGTGATTCGATGTGGTGGACAAACTAGTATTCTTCCCTCAATTGCTTTTGATTCATCTTCATCAAAAGCAGTTACTGATATTTCAACTGTGTGATCACGGTAATTAATATTGGTTACCTCAAAAAAAAACTGAACTGTGGCATAGTGATGTAATGGTTGTAAAAAATCAATTTCTTGTTTAAGAATATGACTGCCAGGACCGGGTAAATATTTTGAAATTGCTGCTGTTATAACACCTGTCAGCATGACAGTGGGAACGATTGGTTTCTTAAAGGGCGTTTGAGATGCATAATCATGTTGGATATAAAGTGGATTTGCATCATTTGTTAACCCTAAGTATAACAATAAATCTTTATCTTCAATTTTCTCAGTCAAGGTTAATTTTTCTCCAACCGACATTTCTTCTATCTTTCTTCCTAGTTTTCGTTTTTTCCCTAATAACATAAAAAAGAGTGCACCTCCATCGATTTTGAAGACGATTACAATATTATGTACAAAAGATTCGGGGGATACCCCCGAATCTCGTTTTTAATTAACTTATGATTAGGCAAGGATATTCATGACGTTTTTTACGGAATCTGCGGATTTTGCGAGTTCTATCTTTTCTTGTTCGGTTAGATCAAGTTCAATGATTTTTTCAATACCGTTTGCACCGAGAATTGTTGGTACTCCCAGGTATATTCCATTGAAGCCGTACTCACCTTCTAAATATGCAATTGCAGGTAAGACACGTCGCTGATCTTTTAGAATGGCTTCTACCATTTCAACGAGGGAAGCTGCAGGTGCATAATATGCACTTCCGTTACCTAATAGATTTACAATTTCACCGCCACCTTTACGTGTACGTTCAACAATAGCGTCTAAGCGATCTTTTGGAAGTAGGGTTTCTAGTGGAATTCCTCCTGCATAGGAGTAGCGAACAAGTGGTACCATGTCGTCACCATGACCACCAAGGACAAATCCAGTTATATCTTTCACTGATAAATTTAGTTCCTGGGCAATAAATGTACGGAATCGTGCAGTGTCGAGAACGCCTGATTGGCCAATGACACGATTTTTTGGAAATCCTGATTCCTTAAATACAGTATAAGTCATAGCGTCAACTGGGTTGGTTAAAACAATGATGTAGCTATTAGGAGAATGTTTTACGATTTCTTGAGCAACACTTTTCATGATTTTTTGGTTTGTTTGAACAAGATCATCACGACTCATTCCTGGTTTACGAGCAATTCCCGCCGTGATTACAACGATATCTGAATCTGCAGTGTCCTCATAATTGGCAGTACCCGTAATGTTTGCATCAAACCCTTGAACAGGACTCGCTTCTTGCATATCAAGAGCTTTCCCTTTTGTTGGGTTCTCCATTTGTGGGATATCAACTAAAACGACATCTCCTAGTTCTTTTTGAGCAATCAAAAATGCGGTTGTTGCACCAGTAAAACCACTACCAATTACAGAGATTTTTTTTCGCTTAAATTGACTCATATCATATCCTCCCTATTCATATGTAAATGTAAGTAACTACCCTAAAAGGGTAGTTACTTACATCTATGATTAGCCTAAGTTTTTGATTAGTTCATTAGCAAACTCTGAACATTTTACTTCTGTAGCGCCCTCCATTAGACGAGCGAAGTCATATGTTACAACCTTAGATTCAATCGTTTTTTCCATTGAATTCATGATAAGTTCAGCTGCTTCATTCCAACCAAGGTGTTCAAGCATTAATACGCCTGATAAAAGAACAGAGGATGGGTTAACTTTATCTAAACCTGCATATTTAGGCGCAGTACCATGTGTAGCTTCGAAAATTGCATGCCCAGTTTCATAGTTAATATTTGCTCCTGGAGCAATTCCGATTCCACCAACTTGTGCTGCTAATGCATCAGAAATGTAGTCACCATTTAAGTTCATTGTAGCGACAACATCAAATTCACGTGGACGAGTTAAGATTTGTTGTAAGAAGATGTCAGCAATCGAATCCTTTACAATAATCTTACCTGCTGCTTCAGCATCAGCTTGTGCTTTATTAGCTGCATCTTTACCTTCTTCTTCAACGATGCGGTCATATTGTGCCCAAGTGAATACTTTATCTCCAAATTCTTGTTCAGCTAGCTCATAGCCCCAGTTTTTGAAGGCACCTTCCGTAAACTTCATGATGTTACCTTTGTGTACAAGTGTTACCGATTTACGTCCTTGTTCGATTGCATAGTTAATTGCAGCACGAACTAAACGCTTTGTTCCTTCTTCAGAAACAGGTTTGATACCAAGACCAGAAGTTTCTGGGAAGCGGATTTTATTAACACCTAATTCATTTTGAAGGAAGTTGATAAGTTTTTGTACCTCTTCAGAACCTTTTGCATATTCAATACCTGCGTAAATATCTTCAGTGTTTTCACGGAAGATTACCATATCTGTATCTTCAGGACGCTTTACTGGTGATGGTACACCAGTGAAATAGCGTACAGGACGAAGACATGTAAATAAATCTAGTTCTTGACGTAATGCAACGTTTAATGAACGGATACCACCACCAACCGGAGTAGTAAGAGGTCCTTTAATTGCAATTATGTACTCACGAATCAAATCTAATGTCTCTTCAGGTAACCATTCGCCTGTTTGATTAAATGCTTTTTCACCTGCTAGCACTTCTTTCCAAACAATAGATTTTTCCCCATTGTATGCTTTTTCAACAGCTGCTTCAAGTACTCGTGAAGCTGCAGCCCAAATATCAGGACCAGTTCCATCACCTTCAATAAAAGGAATGATTGGGTTATTTGGTACGTTTAGTACACCATTTGATACTGTAATTTTTTCTCCTGCCACTAGTATTACCTCCTAAAGTTGTTGAGAAGTATTTCAAGAGGAAATTTCCTCTTGAAATACTTCTTCATTTTAATATATATTGTTAGATTATCAAATGAATAATGTTAATCTCTTTCATTAATTGGAACGTATTTTTGCATTCCTGGGCCAGTATATTCAGCACGTGGACGGATTAATCGGTTGTTTTCATATTGCTCAAGAATATGAGCTAACCAACCAGAAACACGGCTTACTGCAAAGATTGGTGTAAATAAATCATGATCAATTCCTAAGCTATGGTAAACAGATGCTGAGTAGAAGTCAACATTGGGTGGTAATGGTTTTTCACTCGTAACAATTTCTTCGATTTTTGTTGACATCTCATACCATTTTGGTTCGCCAGTAATCGTTGTTAATTTGTAAGACATAGCTTTTAAGTGTTTTGCACGTGGGTCACCTTTACGATATACTCTGTGTCCAAATCCCATGATTTTTTCTTTGTTAGCTAATTTTGTTTTAATGTAGGTTTCAGCGTTGTCTACTTCTCCTACTTCTGTAAGCATTTTCATAACTGCTTCATTTGCACCACCATGAAGTGGACCTTTCAATGCCCCAATTGCAGCAGTAATACCTGAATATACATCAGATAAAGTTGCAACACATACACGAGCTGTGAAAGTGGATGCATTTAGTTCGTGATCAGCGTGAAGTACTAATGCTTTATTGAATGCTTCTTCTGCAATCTCACTTGGTTCTTGACCACTTAGCATATATAAAAAGTTCGCTGCAAAGCTTAGATCAGTGCGTGGATCAACTGGTTCTAATCCTTTACGAATACGCGAAAAGGCGGTAACAATTGTAGGTAATTTCGCCTGAAGCCGAATCGCCTTACGATAATTAGCCTCTGGATCCATTACATCTGCTTCATCATCATATAATCCTAAGAGTGAAACAGCCGAGCGAAGAGCCCCCATTGGATGGACCTTATCAATTGGGTAAGTTTTGAAATGATTTAGTAATTCTTGAGGTAGACTAGCATTTTCAGCAAGTTGCTGTTTTAATTCAGCTAACTCCTCTTTATTTGGAAGTTTACGATGCCATAATAGGTAAACAACTTCTTCAAAACTAGCATTATCTGCTAAATCATCAATATTGTATCCGGCATAAGTTAAAGTGTCATCAATAATTGAACTTACTGAAGATGTTGTAGCTACAATCCCTTCAAGACCCTTTGTTGCTGTCATAAAACCCTCTCCTTTATTCTTATTCCCCTACCCTCTTATAAAGAGGTAAATTGAGCGCACGCTCAAAAACTAAACATTTTTATACATACATTAGTATGCCTGAAACACTTTAATTTCGCTAAGTAAATGCTTTCATTTTTGAATAAACCGCTCAAAGCCACATATATCAAAATATTAATGTGACAATAAAAAATTTTCCTGCAAGTGAAATCGAAAAATATGTAGAAAAATTATAACCCTTTGACTCTATTATAATAAAAAATCTGACTTTTGTGAATCAAAAGAGACAAATATCCCCTAATAAATTATTATTACACAAAAATATTTTGCACTTGGTTAACTCCTTTGCGGCTTAGCAGAGATGTTACCAATTTATAAATCATCTAATAGATTATGTGATTTTAGCTTATAATGCATGTTACTCTCGAATATTTTTCACTCGCTCATTACGTATAATATCATAGATAAGACTTTTTCTCCATTATTGGGAACTTTATTATTCATTTCATCGTATTACTTTTAAAGTTATCAAAGAGATTGTAAAATAAAATATGTAAGAAATTCCTAGGGAGGAAAAAGTTTGAATATTAACTATGTGTATGGGTTTCTAAGATTTCTATTGGTTATTGCATTAGTTGTCATAGGTTTTGTGTTTTTTTATTTTGTTTTTAAACTTACATATCCGTTCATCTTCGCATTATTAATAGCTTTCCTTATTAATCCTCTTGTTAATTTTTTTGAACGAAAAGGAAGGATGCCTCGCAGTTTATCAGTATTTTTAGGAATCTTGCTGGTTTTTGGGATTGTAACGGGTTTCCTTACTTTGTTAATAGCAGAGATTATTTCAGGGGCGAATTATTTAGCAAAAGAAGTTCCACAGCATTTTGAAAAGCTTGTCATTTATTTTGAAGATTTAATTGTTGGTCAAATTATTCCCCTATATGAAAGAGTAACAAGCATATTCGATAATTTGGACCAGGGACAACAACAAACAATTATGGATAATGTTAGTAATGTTGGTACAACCATCGCAACAAATGTCGGTGAATTTGTTAAAGCATTTTTAGAAAATATCCCTGTGTTTCTGGGTTGGCTACCAAATGCGGCGACAGTTATTGTATTTTCACTTTTAGCTACATTTTTTATAAGTAAGGACTGGAATAAGTTTGTAATAATGGGCCGAAAGTTTATCCCCGTTAAGGCTCGAACAAGTGGAAAATCCGTGTTTATAGAACTAAAAAAAGCGTTATTTGGATTTGTTAAAGCACAGGCGACATTAATTTCAATTACTGCAGGAATTGTGTTAATTGGTTTATTAATCTTACGGGTCAATTACGCAATTACGATTGCCTTGTTAATTGGACTTGTTGATTTGCTTCCTTATCTAGGAACAGGACTTGTGTTCGTACCATGGATTATTTATTCCGCATTTAGTGGTGATATGCCATTAGCAATTGGTCTTGGTATCCTATATATCGTTGTGATTGTGCAGCGCCAGGTCATGGAGCCTAAGGTTATCTCTTCTAGTATCGGATTAGATCCTTTAGCAACATTGATTTCACTTTTTGTAGGGTTTCAATTGTTCGGATTTATTGGATTGATCATTGGACCTGTCATTCTAGTCATCATCAGGACCTTGTACACTACAGGGGTATTTCAAGATGTATGGTATTTTATTGTAGGTAAACAAACATAAGACAAGCCATTGCAGATGCAATGGCTTTATTTTATGTTACCAACGACGTATAACTGTGAAGTTTCCTCTATCCATTCTTCGTCTAATCCAGTTCACAAGGATTGGTTTTATATAATTTCGTGGTTTAGGAAAAAGCAGCAAAAAACCTGTGAGATCTGATAGATAACCTGGAGTTAAAAGCAATATGGCACCAATAAGAATGCAAATTCCGTCCATAATCGCTTCACTAGGAACCTGTCCATAATTCATTTGTTGCTGGGCACGTCTAAGCGTTTCTAGCCCTTGTTTTTTTGCAAGCCATGCGCCAATCACTCCAGTAAGGATAATTAGTAACAATGTAATTGGAATTCCAAGGGTCTTGCCTGAAAAAATAAGGACACTAATTTCTAATGCCGGTACAATAATAATTAATGCCAGTAAAACTCTCATAGAATCCTCCTCAAAAATGAAGGGTTTTCTTATATTATACGTTTCTTGTCCTCAAAAAAGTAGTAAAAAAAGAGAAGGTTACCCTTCTCTTTTCTTATAGAACATTTGCATGTCCTTCGTATATAACTCCACGTGAAGAATCGACAGTAATATCTTGTCCATCTTTTAAGAGTGTTGTTGCATTTTCAACACCAACAATGACAGGGATACCGATGCTTAACCCAACTACTGCGGCATGGCTAGTTAAACCGCCCTCTTCAGTAATTAATGCAGATGCTTGCTCCAAGTATTTCACCATATCGCGGTCAGTTGCTGATGTTACAAGGATTGCACCGTCATACATTTTTGCTTCTGCTTCTTCACTATTATTTGCTACAACTACTTTTCCAAAAGCTGATTTTCTACCAATTCCTTGGCCACTAGCAATTGTATTACCAACGACATGAATCTTCATAATATTGGTAGTTCCACACTCGCCAACAGGTACTCCAGCTGTAATTACTACTAGGTCACCTGGTTTAACAATACCAGTATTTAATGCAACATCAACAGAGTTATCAAGCATTTCATCTGTGGATTTTGCAACAGTACCTGTTTGTGGGTACACACCCCAAACTAGAGAAAGCTTTCTAGTAGTTGATTCATTTGCAGTTACGGCAATGATTGGTGCCTTAGGACGATATTTTGAAATCATTCTTGCAGTATGTCCACTTTCTGTAGGCGTTACGATTGCGGAAGCATCTAGGTTTAGCGCAGTATGGGCAACAGATTGACCAATAGCGTCTGTAATTGTGGTACCGGATATTTTGCTGCGCTGAGATAAAATCTCACGATGAACTAATGCCTGCTCAGCTCTGGATGCAATGTTATGCATTGTTTGAACAGCTTCAACTGGATAAGAACCTGCAGCCGTTTCACCAGATAGCATGATTGCATCAGTACCATCAAAAATGGCATTCGCAACGTCACTTGCTTCTGCACGAGTAGGTCTAGGATTGCGTTGCATTGAATCTAGCATTTGCGTTGCCGTAATTACTGGTTTTCCAAGGGCATTACATTTTTTGATTAATTCTTTTTGAACAAGTGGTACTTCCTCAGCAGGAATTTCAACCCCTAAGTCTCCACGAGCTACCATCAATCCATCAGATACTTCAAGTATCTCATCGATGTTATCTACACCCTCTTGGTTTTCAATTTTAGGAATGATTTGAATGGCATCCCCATTATTTTCTTCTAGTAATTCTCTAATTTCTAAAACGTCTGAAGCACGACGAACAAAGGATGCTGCAATATAATCAACATCTTGTTGGATACCGAAAACAATATCCTTTGCATCTTTTTCAGTAATACCTGGTAGGTTCACGCTAACGCCAGGAACGTTAACACCTTTTTTATTTTTTAATGTTCCACTATTTAATACTTTTGTTAGAATTTCACGTTTTTGTTGATTAATTTCTACTACTTCTAATCCGATTAAACCATCATCTAACAAAATTCTGGAACCTGGATGAACATCCTCAATAAGTCCCGGATATGTAATCGAGAATTTTTCCGGTGTACCAATTACTTCTTCCATCGAAATAGTTATATTTGAACCTTCAACTAATTCAATTGCACCATTTTCCATTGTATTTGTACGAATTTCTGGTCCTTTAGTATCTAATAAAATTGCTATATTCTTGCCAGTAATTTTTGAAGCTTCACGGATATTTTTGATACGAGCACCATGTTCCTCAAAGTCACCATGTGAAAAATTAAGTCTTGCTACATTCATTCCTGCATTAACCAATGCTACTAATTTTTCTATACTTTCACTAGCAGGTCCTATCGTACAAACTATTTTTGCTTTTCTCATTACATTTTCCTCCTCTATAATCGCCTTTATAATCAGCGATTACCTAAACTTCACCAATAAGTATTTATTAAATTGATAGCTCATGAGCTAAGTTATACATTTTTTGATCAATCGTATGTTTACGATCTAAAATTTCCATAATATCGTGATCAACTAGTTGGTTCTGTTGAATTCCTACAGCTCTTCCACCTTTTCCTTCTAACAATAACTCAACAGCTTTTGCACCTAGACGACTTGCCAATACTCGGTCAGTCGCAGTAGGGGAACCACCACGTTGAATATGTCCAAGAACACTTACTCTTGTTTCAAAATTCGTTGCTTCTTGAATTTTCTTTCCAATTTCTACACCGCTGCCTACACCCTCAGCTACGACAATAATACTGTGTTTCTTCCCACGGTCATGTCCACGATTGAGCTTAGCAATAATATCATTCATGTCATGATTTTCTTCTGGAATTAAGATTGTTTCAGCACCACCGGCCATTCCAGCCCATAAGGCAAGGTCACCAGCATGTCTACCCATTACTTCAATTACATATGTACGTTCATGTGAAGTTGCGGTATCTCTAATTTTATCAATTGCATCAATTACTGTATTTAATGCCGTATCAAAGCCGATTGTAAAATCTGTACCAGGAATGTCATTATCGATTGTACCTGGAACACCCACACATGGAAAACCAAGTTCAGTTAATTTTTGCGCACCACGGTAAGAGCCGTCGCCACCAATTACAACTAAGCCTTCGATTCCTAATTTATTTAGTTGTTCGATTCCTTTTTTACGGCCCTCTTCTGTCTTGAATTCCTGACATCGTGCAGTATAAAGCATCGTACCACCCCGATGTATTATATCACCAACAGAACCAATTTCTAATTTTTTGATTTGCCCACTAATTAGTCCAGCATATCCTTGGTAAACTCCATATACTTCTACATCATGATAGATTGCTTTCCGAACAACAGCACGTATCGCAGCGTTCATTCCAGGAGAATCCCCACCACTAGTTAAAACACCTATTCTTTTCATTTTTCCACCTCTATGTAAAAGATAATCTTAAAGCAATTACAATTATGATTATTCGCTTATACTATTCTTTCGCAATATGTATAAAATAACACTAATATATGAGTAAAACAACTAAGATTACTGAAAAAAATGTGAAAATGTGTCGAAAAAATAAAGAATGATATGGATTCTTGCGCGGAATTAAAATAGTAAATATGGATTTGCCTTCAAAAATATTATTGCCAAATGTAAATTATTAAACAAAGTAAAACGTGCTCTACACGTTGTGTTAGATGCACGTCTACGTTTTACTGAACTCCGATAAAATCTTCTTCAGCTATTTTAAATTGGCCTATCTTTTTATATTTTTGATAGCGATGCTGAATTAACTCATCTTTGTTTAATTTGCTTAGTTCTTTTAATGATTGTAAAAGAACTGTGTCAATGGAAGCTGCTTGTTCTGTAACATCCTTATTAGCTCCACCTCTTACTTCAGGAATGATTTCATCTACAATCCCAAGCTCTTTTAAGTCAGGTGCGGTTATTTTCATGGATTCAGCAGCTTTTTTTGCAAGTCCTGCATCTTTCCAAAGTAACGCAGCGGCACCCTCTGGGGATATGACAGAATAAGTTGAGTTTTCAAGCATGTGGATGTGGTTTCCAACACCTAAAGCAAGAGCTCCACCACTTCCACCTTCTCCAATAACGATACAAACGACAGGCACTGTTAGGCTTGCCATTTCAAAAAGGTTTTTTGCAATCGCTTCGCTCTGACCACGTTCCTCCGCCGCTTTACCTGGATATGCACCTTTTGTATCAATAAAACATATAATTGGTCGATTAAATTTTTCAGCTTGTTTCATTAAGCGGAGCGCTTTCCGATATCCCTCTGGATGTGGCATACCGAAATTCCTTCTGATATTTTCTTTCGTATCTTTACCGCGTTGGTGGCCGATAACAGTTACTGGTAAACCATGGTATTTAGCAATACCACCGACAATTGCAGCATCATCGCCATAATAACGATCACCATGACACTCAAAGAAATTAGTAAAAATTCGCTCAATGTAGTCAAGGGTTGTCGGCCTTTCTGGATGTCGAGCAATTTGGACACGGTCCCATGGTTTCAAATGACTATAAATTTCATTCTCCAGTTTTTGAAGTCTTGTTTCCAGTTTTGAAATTTCATCTGACAAATCCACATTGGACTCGCTTGTAAATTCTTTTAACTCAGCAATCTTTTTCTTCAATTCTATTACTGGTTTCTCAAATTCTAGTTCGCCTACCAATTAACCGCACCCCCATTCGTATGAATATCTACTATATTTGCTAATGTCTCTTTTAAATCATGTCGATGGATAACAGCATCCAATTGACCATGCTTTAATAGAAACTCGGCTGTTTGGAAGTCATCCGGAAGTTCTTCACGAATCGTTTGTTCAATGATTCTTCTACCAGCAAATCCAATTAGTGCCCCAGGTTCTGCAAAATTAAAATCACCTAATGAAGCAAAGCTTGCGGAAACTCCACCAGTTGTTGGATGAGTCATCATTGAAATAATAAGGCCACCCTGGTCACTAAATAGCTTTAAGGCTGAACTTGTTTTTGCCATTTGCATTAAGCTTAAAACGCCTTCCTGCATTCTTGCTCCCCCAGAAGCTGTGAAAATAAGAAATGGTACCTTTTCTTCCATTGCCTTTTCAATTGCTCTCGTAATCTTCTCCCCAACTACAGAACCCATACTTCCCATGCGAAAACTTGAGTCCATAATTGCTAATACAATTCGATTCCCGTTAATTGTTCCTTCACCGGTTACCACAGCTTCATTAATACCAGTTTTCACTTGGTCCTTTTTTAGCTTTTCAAGATAGTCTGGAAAACCTAATGGATTTTCTGAAATCATGTCTTTATCAAACTCGATAAAAGACCCTTCATCAAGTAAGCTTTCTACTCTTTCATAGGCCGTCATTTGATAGTGATATCCGCAATTCATACAAACCTTATCGTTTTTCATTAATTCTTTTGTGTACATGATTTTTTTACAGTTTGGACATTTGCTCATAATACCTTCTGGTACATCTTGTCTTGCTTGCTCAGAAGGAATTGAAGCATATTTTTTCTTTTTCACAAAAAAGTCTTTTATCAAAAAGGAACCTCCTCACACTTTCAATGGAATAGCTTTTTTGACTTAGTTTTCAACTATCATTCTTATTTTAGGCTGTTTTCGCAAACTTTGTTGTTATTGAAACAATTCATTTATCCATTAGCAACAATCTTACAGAAAGAGCCTTTTTTTAAGACATAAAGTATGTGTAACGAAAAAAAGGAAAACCATTTATCTTCCTTCGTTGCCAAAAAAGCATGTACTTATACTTTACTGAATGTCTTAATTATTTTTTGTAGGAATATGTCAACAAAAACACGACAAATTCCTACATCGTTATTTTTTCATAGGCAGATAAAACCTCTGCCACATCTCTATTACGCAGTCCGATCACTAACTCATCAAAGCATTCTTTGTTTATTACATGAGTCTGTTCCTCATAAATAAACTTTACATACTCATTAATAACGACCCATATTCGCAATAAAAGTCGATTACCTGTTGCTTCAACAATCGTTTTAAAAAGGAATTCTTCTGGGTCTTCGACAATCCAAAGGTTTTCTTCTATTTCTGTAAGTATCTCATCGCTCATTTTATGACAAGCCAATTCGATACATGATTTTTCGAGTGAATGTTTTGTTTCAATGAGATCATTCTTTGTTTTATCTCCTTGG
>NZ_HE610988.1:363803-378288 GCF_000285535.1 Bacillus timonensis
AATTCTTCTGGGTCTTCGACAATCCAAAGGTTTTCTTCTATTTCTGTAAGTATCTCATCGCTCATTTTATGACAAGCCAATTCGATACATGATTTTTCGAGTGAATGTTTTGTTTCAATGAGATCATTCTTTGTTTTATCTCCTTGGATGATGAAGGTACCTAATAAATGAATCAATTGATGATCTCCAAAATCCTTTAGAAACGTACCTTCTCCTCTTTTCGTCTCAATGAGCCCTAATAACTCCAATGACCTTAGCGCTTCCCTAACAGAGGAGCGCCCTACATCCAAACGGTCTGATAGTTCTCGTTCTGACGGAATTTTATCCCCAGCGGAAAGTCCATCATCTTGAATGATGGACCTAATTTGCTTAACGATTTCAATGTAAACCTTAGAATTAGGAGCTGTCACTATATCTCATCCAATCACCTAATGCATATTCCTGCCACTTTTATAAAAACAGAGGACTTCTGCTGAATAAAGTTATTCAATAATTGCTAAACGGCGTGTCTTCTCAGCAACTTCTTCGGGATTAACAGTGATTCTTGCTACACCTGTTTCCATTGCTGCCTTAGCTACACTTGCTGCAACTGCTGGCGCAACACGTGGGTCAAATGGAGCAGGGATAACATAATCTGAACGTAGCTCCTCTGTTGACACCAATGATGCAATTGCTTCCACTGCTGCAATTTTCATTTGTTCATTTATATGAGTAGCTCTAGCATCTAAAGCCCCTCTAAAAATTCCCGGAAAAGCGAGTACATTGTTGACTTGGTTTGGAAAATCGGATCTTCCAGTTCCAACAACCTTAGCACCAGCTTCTAATGCCACATCTGGCATGATTTCAGGATTTGGATTTGCCATAGCAAAAATAATTGAATCTTGGTTCATCGTTTTTACCATGTCCGCTGTAAGTGCACCTTCAACAGACACACCAATAAAGACATCTGCATCCTTAAGGACATCCGCTAAAGATCCCTCTAAGCGATTACGATTTGTGTATTTTGCTACTTCTGCTTTTACATCATTCATTCCAAAGGTACGGCCATCATAAATTGCACCTCTTGAATCACACATAATAATGTCACGGACTCCATAGCGGTATAAAAGCTTAATAATTGCAATTCCTGCAGCACCTGCTCCATTTGCAACAACTTTTATTTCAGACATTTTCTTTCCAACGAGCTTTAATGCATTTACTAGTCCCGCTACTGTCACAATAGCGGTACCATGCTGATCATCATGAAAAACTGGAATATTTGCTTCTTTTTTTAGACGTTCTTCAATGACAAAGCAATTCGGTGCAGCGATATCCTCTAAGTTGACTCCGCCAAAAGTCGGCTCTAAAAGTTTTACTGTTTCCACAATCTTATCAACATCCGTTGTGTTTAAACAAATTGGAAATGCATCTACTCCTGCAAAGCTCTTAAACAAAACAGCTTTTCCTTCCATAACAGGAAGAGCAGCTTCTGGACCAATGTTTCCTAAGCCTAGCACTGCTGTGCCATCAGAAACAACAGCAACCATATTCCCCTTCATTGTGTATTCAAATACTTTGGACTTATCATCGTAAATAACCTTACATGGTTCAGCTACTCCAGGGGAATAAGCTAGACTTAAATCCTTTGCATTTCTAACTGGAATTTTTGATTTTGATTCAAGTTTTCCCTTATGAATTTGATGAATATGTAGAGCTTCTTCTCTTAGAGTCATTTCCCTTTTTTCACTCCTTGTTTATAAAGAAAAATTGGCAGTCTTAAAGGATGCCAGATGTACCCTTGTCCATCAAGTGTTTTCCAAAAAACTAGTAAATTAGAATTTCCTTATTTTCCAAAAAACAGTGGTATGGCCACTTGGCTTTTCTATTACAATATAACATAAATGAGGTTCATGTAAAGATTTATGTTATTGAAAGACTATTGTAAGACCACATTTTCAGGTCCCAACAATTCCTTAATTTGGGATAAAAATTCTGAACTTGAATTTACCCATAGCTCTTGTTGAAGCTGAATTGTCTTTTGTGTTTCCTCGTAATAAAGAACAACTGGGATTTCACCAGGATATTGTTTGAATAATTCTTTTAGTTCCATAAAAACCTGATCTATCTGATTTCTTTTCCCCATTCTTATAAAGAGTTTCTTTTCTTCTTCTACCATCTCCACTTTATCAGGCAGGGCTTGAGCCTGGTTAATAATTAACTGCAATTGATTGTTTCGACTTTCAACCTTACCCTTGACCAATACTAGTGCATCATTTTTTAAGAGCTTGGCTGATTGTAAGTAGGTCCTTGGAAATGCAACCCCTTCTAATTCGCCCGTTTCATCACTGATGGTTAAAAAGGCCATTACCTCACCCTTTTTCGTCCGTATTGTTCTCTCTTTCGTGATGAATCCACCTATAACCACATTTTGATGTAAATACAATGAAGCCTCCGCTATCGAAATCGCTCCGTTTTTCTTTAAATAAGTCGAATACGAAGTAATTGGATGACTTGATAAGTAAAAACCCAGTGCCTCTTTTTCAAAGCGAAGTTTTTGCATTTCCTTAAAAGGTTCAACCTCAACATATTTTGGTTTAAGTCCGAATTCATCCTCAAAAAACATCTCAAATTGATTTTCATCATCTTTTGGACGAACAAGTTCTGCATGCTCAAGTGCAACGTCTAATGTAGCTAATAGAGTTGCTCTGTGTTCTCCAAACTCATCAAATGCTCCTGAACATATTAATGCCTCTAATGTTCGACGGTTAATGCTCCTCATCGAAGTTCTAACACAGAAATCAAATAGGTCTGAAAAAGGTTTGACCTTTCTTGACTCGATAATTTCCTTAAGAGCTGCAACCCCTACGCTTTTAATCCCTGCCAAGCTAAATCGGATTGCCTTTTTCTCCACGATAAATGGATAAAAGCTTTTATTAACTGATGGCGCCAGGATTGTTATTCCCAATTGTTTAGATTCACGAATATATTGACCAAGCTTTTCATCATTACCAATCACACTCGTGAGAAGGGCTGCCATAAAATAGAGTGGAAAGTTTGCTTTTAAATAGGCAAGCTGATAAGCAATCATACTGTAGGCAACGGCATGACTCCGATTAAAACCATAGTTGGCAAATCGGACAATTAAATCATAAATTTCATTTGCGGTTTTTTCGGTGTAGCCTTTTTTCAAACTTCCCTGAACAAAATGCTGCCGCTCCTTATCAAGTACCTCTTTCTTCTTTTTACTGACAGCTCTTCTTAACAAATCGGCTTCACCAAGACTAAATCCTGCCATCTTTGAAGCAATCTGCATAATTTGCTCCTGATACACTATAACTCCGTAGGTCATTTGTAGAATGGGTTTCAGGTCAGGGTGTGGGTATTGAACTTCTTCACGCTTATGTTTTCGTGCAATATACAATGGGATATTTTCCATTGGACCAGGTCTGTACAAAGCATTTACCGCCACAATGTCTTCTAAAACATTCGGCTGTAACCTTGCTAAAACACTCCTCATCCCGCTTGACTCGAGCTGAAAAACCCCAGTTGTATCCCCTTTACTTAACAAGGCAAATGTTTTGTGATCATTTAATGGGATGGTTGAAAGGTCAATGCTTCTTCCAGTACCTCGCTGAATCATGGATTGAATATTATCGATTAATGTTAAGTTTCGAAGTCCAAGAAAATCCATTTTTAAGAGGCCAATTTCCTCTAATATATCCATCGGGAATTGTGTTAAATAAACATCATTATGTCCCTCTTGAATGGCAATCAAATCTGTCAATGGCTGTTCACTAATGACAACCCCAGCAGCATGTGTGGAGGTATGTCTTGGAAGACCTTCAATTTTTTTGGCTGTTTCAAAGATTTTGCGGCCGATTTCAATGTTTTGAATATATTCTCGTAATCCTTGTGATTCTTCATAGGCTTGTTGCAGAGTGATTCCAAGCTTACTAGGTACTTGTTTGGCAAGAAAATCGGCTTCTTTAGGTGAAATTCCCATCACTCTTCCAACATCACGGAGTGCCGCCCTTGCAGCCAATGTTCCAAAAGTAATAATTTGAGCAACGTGGAGTCTGCCGTATTTTTTCGAAACATATTCAATCATTTCATCTCGTCGGTTATCAGGGAAATCTATATCAATATCCGGCATTGATATTCTTTCAGGGTTTAAGAATCGCTCAAATAACAGTTGATGTTCAATGGGGTCAACATCGGTTATGTGTAAGACATATGCAACCAGTGATCCTGCAGCAGAGCCCCTCCCAGGACCTGTCACAATTCCATTCTCATGGGCATACTTCATAAAATCCCAAACAATTAAAAAGTAATCACTAAAATTCATCCTTTTAATGACGTCTAGCTCATACTGAAGTCGTTCTAGCTGTTCATCGTTTGGATTTTGATACCTTTCATTAAGCCCTTTAAGACAAATGCGAGATAAATAATCCTCTGCAGTTTCATTGTTTGGAACAGGGTATTTTGGTAATGCAAATTTTCCTAATTCAATTTTCACATTACAAAGTTGTGCGATACGTAACGTATTTTCAAGAACTTCTGGAGTATCGAAAAAAAGTTCGGTCATTTCTGATGAAGACTTTAAATAATATTCTTTACTTGGAAGAACTACTCTGTCTTCATCAGATAATTTTGTCCCATTTTTAATAGATAATAAACATTCATGGGCAAATGAATCGGCTTGCTCTATGTATTGAACATGATTGGTAGCCACTACGGGAACCTGTAGTTCCGCTCCAATTTGGAAAAGTTTTTCGTTAATTACTTCTTCCTCTCGTAAACCATGGTTCTGGACAGCTAAATAAAAACTTTCCTGTTCAAATATTTGTTTATATAAATTGGCTCTTTTTAAAGCTTCTTCATACTTTCCATCCTTAAGACTTTGTTCGATGTCCCCTTCAAGGCCTGGCGAAATACCGATCAACCCTTCACGATATTGTGTTAACCATCTTCGCGGGATTCCATCCTTCGACTTAGTCTGAATCGCACTACTAATTTTTAATAGATTTTGATATCCTTTATTGCTTTTTGCAAGTAATACTATCGGATAAGCTACGTCATGTTCATGTTCTTCTTCCGATAATACGGAAGCTGTCATGCCAATGATTGGCTTGATTCCATGCTTTATGCATTCTTTGTAAAAGGCTATCGCTCCATACATTACATTTTCATCAGTTAACGCTAAAGCTTTAAACCCTAGGCTACTTGCTTTTTTAACCAAAGCATCAACTTTTGCTGCACTCGATAAGAGGCTAAAGGCGCTTTGAACCTGAAGATGAACAAAAGGCAACGAAATCACACCTTTCTCTGACTTTTTTCGTCCTATTTTGTACTTCAATTATAGTCTTATTTACCAAACAAGCAAAACAAAACTCATAGTGTGCTGAGTTTGTCCATATACATATAGTAAATAGCTTCGTCAATTTAACGACTAAAAAAGAGGGTGTCCAAATGGAAGTAAAAGAGGCGTTTATGCCTGCATTTATTCATAGTTTTTTTATTGCGCTTGGGGTCCTTTTAGGCGGTTCCCTAATCGGAGGGCTTGGTGCTTTTATTTCTGGTCAGGCACCTTTATCTGAAATTTATTCCGTAGCCAGCAAGTTAAAGATTTGGGCACTCGTTGCTGCAATTGGTGGAACATTTGATGCTTTTTATAGTTTTGAACGAGGGATTTTTCTTGGTCAAACAAAAGATGTCTTTAAGCAATTCCTTTTAATTGTATCAGCAATGGGGGGAGCACAGTTCGGTTGGAAAATAATTGAGTGGTTTACACAGGAGCATATTTCGTAAATGAGAGTTCCACCTTATCATCAAAAACCTGGTTGGCAACGATTTTTTGCAGGAGTTGTGGTTGGTGCATTAATAAGTTGGTTTGTCTTTTTATTTCAGTTTGGCGTGTTACAGGATAAGCAAATTCAATTAATTGCAAAACAAGAAAGTAAAATTAGTGAATTAGAAAAAAGTAAAGACATTCTTATTGATGATGTAAAACGATTGAACGAGGAAAATAAAAGTAAACTTAAAATTCAAGACTTTAATGTAGTGTTCGCAAATCGAAAAAAATTCGACCTTAGTTCACTTAATCTTCACATCATGAAAACTGCTGTGATTGAGGACCTCAACGATTTAATTGGTAAGGATATTCAATCCGTCTCAAAAAACAAAGAACTCCTTTTTAGGACAATCGAGAATCGCGAATATGAATTGGACGATAAAAAGTACAAACTCAAAATACATACAGTCTTTTTTGATACAACACTTGATATCTCGCTAAATATTGAATTGGTTAACTAATTTAGCTTCCGTCCAGGAGGCTTTTTTTCGTAAAAAGTGAATATTTTGTTACAAATATGTTAAAATCTTTAGAAAATTTAAAAATCATGTGGCATTTTTAGGCAAAAATGAAATAAAATAAAACATAATAGGAGGGAAAAATGTCATGTATATTAACCGAAGAAAACTTTTAAATGAAAAAATGGCGCGAATTAAAAATGGCTATTCCGCATATGCAGAGTCTCCAGATGTTGTAAATGCAATAAAGAAAGAAATCCAGGCATTAAATCTAAATGTTCTTGAAGAAGTTACCGAAATAGGCTCGTGGTTTATCCCGATTAAGGCAGAAAGCTAATAAAGTCGCACACTAAGGGAGCGACTTTATTTTTTTGAGTTTTTTAGCTTTCTTGATTGCAAACTTCCTGCAAATCAGCGATGACTTCATCAACCTCTTGCCAAGAATAGATTGTGGCTCCTGATGCAAGTGGATGACCACCACCATTATATTTCTTTGCTACTCCATTGATTACTGGTCCTTTAGAGCGAAAGCGAACTCGGATTTGATTATTTTCCTCCACGAAAAACACCCATACTTTGATATTTTCGATATTTCCTAAGTTACTAACAAGCTGTGAAGCTTCTGTTGGCGTAACATTATATTCATTCAAAATCTTATTAGAAATTACCATTGATCCGACACCATCTTTAGTGACTTTATAATTCTGATAGACATAACCACTAAGGCGTGCGACATTTTCCTTGGTTTTATACAAACTCTCGTAAACACCAGGAAAATGGAAGCCATATTTAATTAATTCTCCCGCATAGGTAAATGTCTTTGGGTTTGTACTAGGAAATAAAAATCTCCCCGTGTCTCCGACAATTCCAGCAAAAAGAAGTCTTGCAGCTTCCTTTGAAAGGGTTAATCCTTGTTTTTTTCCTTCACGGTAAAGCTCATAAATCATTTCACTACAAGAGCTAGCATCCGTATCAACCCATAAAAGGTCCCCATAAGGCTCTTCATTCGGATGGTGATCAATTTTAATGATTTTTTCACCTAAACGATACCGTTGATCTGAAATCCTTCCCTGGTTTGCGGTGTCGCATACAATCACTAATGCGCCTTCGTACACTCTATCGGGGATTACGTCCATTTCCTTAAGAAAGAGTAACGAAGGTTCATCCTCACCAACAACATAAACATTTTTAGTAGGAAATGAGGCTTTCAGTATTTCAGCAAGGCCGCCTTGTGAACCATAGGCATCGGGGTCTGGTCGTACGTGGCGGTGAATGATTATATTATCAAATTCGTTTATGTTTTTTAGAATAGTTTGAATCATTTTAGTTCTCCTTTTTATTCTATTTCTTCACATTCTATTCACTAGCATTTTGGTTAGTTTCTAAGTTACAATGGGAATAGCAATTTAGAATTGGAGGAAGATTCCTATGCAAATACTTGTTGTTTTAATCATTTTTGCACTTGTCTTTTATTTTTATTATAAAACAAAATACTTCCGTACAAGACGTCCAGCAGAAAAACAATGGCTCTCTGCGAAGTCTAGTATGGCTTTGGGATTATTCGTTGCTCTCTTTGGCTTAAATGCATTTTTCGTTCATCCATCTACAATCTCATATGTAATTGGTACTATTCTTATAGTAGTGGGTGGCGGTAGTGTCTGGGCAGGTTTCCGTGCCTATAAGCATTATCTGCCATTTGTTATGAAAGAAGCAGAACAACAAAACTAAAGAAAAGACGCGTAACTGCGTCTTTTTTGGTTTTGTCTATAAGTTATCTATCAATTAATTGTGCCATCATCATTGCTTTTCCCACAACTACTCCACCATTAAAAACCTCTACATCAACCTTACCAAATCTTCTCCCAACCTCTAAAACTCTTGGATGGATTTCCATCATACTATCAATTTGAACAGGTTTCATAAAATAAACCGTCATGTTTTCGATGACCAAATCACCTTTTTTAAACGATTTTAACACTCTGTTGGCTGCTTCAGTGACAATGGTTGTAAATACACCATAGGAAACAGTCCCCAAATAATTTGTCATTTGTGGGGTTACCTCACATTGATAAATGGCCTCACCATCAGCGGAAATATCCACTAGCTGATTTGTGACAATATCATCGATAGTTTCACCCACCTGTGGTTGACGCCCAACCATCTGCAATGCTTTTAATACATCCTGACGGCTGATAATCCCTTGTAATCGATTCGACTGATCCACGACAGGAAGCATTTCTATTCCTTCCCATACCATCATATGTGAGACAGATGCAACAGAAGTTTTTTCATTAACGGTCATTGGATGTTTTGTCATCACTTTTTCAATAGGTGCATTTGGGTCCTGACCCATAATATCCTTTGCAGTAACCATCCCTACGACTTTTGAGTGAGTATCAATTACAGGATATCTGCCGTGCCCCGTTTCAGAATTATGCTGGTACCATTTATCCACTTTATCGGAAAGTTGAAGGCTAACAGTCTCTGTTTTCGGTGTTAAAATATCTTCAACCAATACAATTTCTTTTTTTATGAGCTGATCGTAAATGGCTCGGTTAATCATGGTTGCTACGGTGAAGGTATCATAACTACTTGAGATTATTGGCAACTGGAGCTCATCCGCCAGCTTTTTCACAGAGTCATCTGTATCGAAGCCACCAGTTATTAATACAGCAGCTCCTGCATTTAATGCATATTCATGTGCCTTTGTACGGTTACCGACAATCAATAGATTTCCTGCTCCTGTATAACGCATCATTGCCTCAAGTTTCATCGCACCAATAACAAATTTATTTAAGGTTTTATGTAGTCCCGCTTTTCCCCCAAGCACTTGTCCATCAACAATATTGACCACTTCAGCGAAGGTCAGCTTTTCAATATTTTCTTTCTTTTTGCGTTCAATCCGAATTGTTCCTACACGTTCGATCGTACTTACATAACCTTTGTTTTCCGCATCTTTTATGGCGCGGTAAGCTGTCCCCTCACTCACCTTCATATCTTTTGCAATCTGTCGTACCGATATTTTTTCACCAATCGGAAGTGTGTCAATATACTGTAAAATTTGCTCATGCTTCGTCGCCAAGCTCTTCACCCTCTAATAATCATTCTATGTCTATTTCCGTAAATTTCTTATCTTTATTATACGGGTGAAGGACATTTTATTCAATTTTATGTTAGTAATTGCGCATTCTTTGTCTTCGTTTGTTTGACGCTACTTGCGGATTTGTCACTTTTTGAGTAGATTTTGGGTTATACAATAAACCAATTAGATTTCCACTGATAACAATGAGGGCAAAAACGAGCCACGAGATTGCAAAAATCCCTTCTAATCCCTCAGCTCCAATCGTTAATCTAGGCACTCCATAATAAAGTAGGACACCACATAGCAACAAACATAGTAATAGTCGATTATGCATACCCTTTCCTCCTTTACACATGCTTGTATCATTCTATGAGGCAAGCAATAAAAAAAGACGTGATTCTCACGCCTTTATTTGAGGATATAATACTCGTATTACAATTCAATTGCTTCTCCAGCTGATAAAACTTTTCCATCCGCGGACGTCAGTCTTGAGACAAAATTGTTTGCATCCTGTTTGATAACAGGGAAGGTATTATAGTGGATTGGAACAACGTTTTTTGCTTTTAGCCACTCCGCTGCAATTAAGGCATCATCTGGCCCCATTGTAAAATTGTCCCCAATAGGAAGAAAAGCAACATCAATGTCATTGAGTTCACCAATTAATTTCATGTCATAAAATAACGCGGTATCCCCTGCATGATAAATCGTCTTTCCTTCGGCGGTAAATAAGATTCCACCTGGCATACCTGTATACACGAACCCCTGTTTCTCAGGAAGTTCTATGCTTGAACCGTGGAAAGCAAGCGTGAACTTTACCTTCCCAAAATCAAATTGATGCGCACCCCCGATATGCATCGGATGTACATTTAACCCTTGCCATCCTAAATAGACAGCAAGTTCGTTTGGAGCTACGACAAGACTTGAGTTTCGCTTAGCAAGTTCAACCGTATCCCCAACGTGATCTCCGTGACCATGTGTAAGTAAAATAACATCGACTTTTTCTTCTGATGCTTTTAAATCTGTACTAGGATTTCCTGTAATAAATGGGTCGATAATAATTGTTTTTCCACCTGTTTCAATTTTCACTACAGAATGTCCATGATAGGATACTTTCATATGTATCTCCCCTTCCAAGATAATGTAAAGACATTATATTACTTCTTTTTAATTGCTTACTTTCCTTCTTTTTTATACCCTTTTCCTACATAAAACAAACCCTAAATTCCTTTCATTATCTAAGCCTTACCTTTCTCTTCAATGCACAAAATGCTAAAATAACTATATTCCCTATTATTAAAAAGGAAGTGTCCATTAATGAATCAACGATTACAACAGCTTTCAAGCTGGTTAACAGAAAAGAACATTACATGTAGTTTTGTTACCTCTACTCCAAATGTATTTTACTTAACAAACTTTTATACGGATCCACATGAAAGACTCCTTGGATTATTCGTTTTCCAAAATGAAGAACCAATCTTGATTTGTCCAAACATGGAGATCACCCAAGCACGTAAAGCAGGCTGGGAATATGAAATCATCGGATATAGCGATACCGATAATCCTTGGGAGCTTATCCAAAACTCACTTTCAAAACGAAATGTAACGGTATCCACTTTAGCGCTCGAAAAAGAACATTTAACCGTTGAACGATTTGAACAAATTACAAAATTATTTCCTTCTTCGTCTTTTGTCTCTGCTGAAGAAAAATTACATACCTTACGCATGATTAAAGATGAGAAAGAGGTTTCTATTCTTCAAGAAGCAGCAAAATTTGCCGATTATGGGGTAGAAGTTGGAGTGCAGGCAATCGCGGAAGGAAAATCTGAATTAGATGTACTTGCAACAATTGAATTCGAGTTAAAGAAAAAGGGAATTAGACAGATGTCATTTGATACAATGGTTTTAACAGGGGTGAAGACCGCAGCGCCTCACGGAAAACCAGGACTTGAAACAATCAAAAAAGGAGATTTAGTCCTTTTTGATTTAGGTGTTGTTCTTGATGGATATTGTTCAGATATTACAAGAACTGTCGCGTTTGGAGAAATCTCTGAAAAACAACGTGAAGTGTATGAAACTGTATTAAATGCTCAGCTAGCTGCTGTTGATGCTTGTAAACCGGGAATAAGGGTTGGCGATATCGACAGAAAGGCACGTTCAATTATTTCCGATGCTGGCTTTGGAGAGTATTTCACACACCGAATTGGTCATGGTCTTGGAATTGATGTTCATGAGTTCCCTTCCATGAATGAAACAAATGATTTGCTTTTACAAAAAGGGATGGTCTTTACGATTGAACCAGGAATTTATGTTCCTGAAATTGGTGGCGTTCGGATTGAGGATGATATGATTATCACCGCGGATGGTGCAGAAACACTTACTAAATTCCCTAAAGAACTTATCATTAAATAAGGACCCAGTAGGGTCCTTTTTAATTAACTGCATTTTCTTCCTCTTCAAATTTCGAACAAAGATATTCAAACAACTTATGGTTAAAATTATCTTGGTTACGTACATAATCAAATAAAATATCATATTGCTCTTTATTATCCTGAAGACTATTTAAAACCTTAAAAAATAATTCCCTTTGTTCGGTTATGGTATCTACGATTTCCTGATCCTTTTGGTCCTTTACGTCAAAGTGTTTTGAAATGGTTTCATTTTTTACCTCATGTTTTTTTAGGGTGGCAATAATTTGCTCAAATTGCTCCTTTACTAGATTCATATTTTCAGAAACTTTGTTATTGAATACCTCTTGATTTTTAACAATTTTACCAAGAACCTCAAGCTGCTCTTTATTATCGACTTGCTGTTTGAATGCTGTCTCATTGAACTTTTCTTGTTTCTTCATAAATCCAACAAAAACCTCCAATAAGTTTTTCTGTTCGGTCATCTTTTTAGAAAACTTTTCATTTTTCTCCATTTGATTTTGTTCATATTTGAAAAATAGCCTTTGCAATCCCTTTTGTTCTTCTGCTAATTGCTTAATTAGCCCGTCATTATTTTTAATATATTGTTTAATGGTTTCATTATATTTTTCCTGGAGTTTAATATGCTCGGATACAAAATTTGAATAATAGGTTGATTGATTCGTCATTCTTGGAGTCGAAGAATCTGGTTGATGAACATAGGGTGCTAATGAGCCATTATAAAAAACGGATGAACCCATAATCATGCACTCCTTTACAATTTGTAATGTTACCCTTTTAGGCCCTTATTCATCTTATTTTTATGCATTAAAATTGGTGACAATGATAAAGAACGAGTAAAAACATAAAGGATACCTACTAAAAAGGTATCCCCTAAATGTTATCGGCTCTCTAAAAGTGTATTTGCATTTGAATAGGATATTCCATGAGCTTCTGCTACCGCCTTATAGGTTACATATCCATCCAACGTATTAATTCCTTTAAACAAGGCATCATTTTCCATACATGCTTGTTTAAAGCCTTTATTTGCAATTTGCAACGCATATGGAACCGTTACATTTGTCAGTGCAAAAGTTGACGTACGTGGTACTGCTCCAGGCATATTCGCAACTGCATAGTGGACAACATCATGCTTGATATAAGTCGGGTTATCATGTGTCGTAATTCTGTCTGTTGTTTCAAATATCCCACCTTGGTCAATTGCAATATCCACGACAACTGAACCTGGTGCCATTGATTTAATCATTTCTTCCGTGACAAGTTTAGGTGCCTTTGCTCCAGGAATGAGTACTGCACCGATTACAAGGTCTGATTCCTTAACTGCTTCTGCAATATTCAGTGGATTTGACATAAGTGTTGTTACATCCGATCCAAATACATCATCGAGCTGGCGAAGACGTTCCGGATTTAAATCTATTATGGTCACTTGAGCACCTAGACCAACTGCCATTTTAGCTGCATTTGTACCTGCAACTCCTCCACCAATGATTGTTACTTTACCACGATGAACTCCAGGGACACCTGCTAATAAAATTCCTTTTCCACCATGCGGCTTTTCTAAAAATTGTGCACCGATTTGTGTTGCCATTCTACCTGCAACCTCGCTCATCGGTGTTAACAACGGCAGGGAACGGTTTGGTAGTTGAACGGTTTCATAAGCAAGCCCAATTACTTTTTTCTCAACAAGGGCTCTTGTTAATTCTGGTTCAGCTGCTAAATGTAAATACGTAAATAAGAGTAATCCTTCACGAAAATATTGATATTCCTCTGGAAGTGGTTCTTTTACTTTCATCACCATGTCCATTAACCATGCTTCATTTGCTGTGTCTACAATCGTAGCCCCTGCAACGACATATTGTTCATCCGTAAACCCAGAGCCGCTCCCAGCATTTGTCTCTATATACACTTCATGACCAGAGCTTACAAGATTTACAACACCAGCCGGCGTCATTGCTACGCGGTTTTCATTATTTTTAATTTCCCGAGGTACACCAATTCGCATGAAACAACACTCCCCTACTTATTATCAGTAATCTTCATTCCCTTATAAGTTCAAATTCTATTATAACAGGTGTGAAAACACTTACATAGTAGTATTTTTGTTCCTAATAATCAAGAAAAAGTTCACTATTTATACAAGGTTATTTTTCTTTTTAACTGAAATTCGGTGCTATACTAATAGTAGAAAGACCATTTCTATATTTAGGGGGCTAAAAAAATGCTAGTTACCTATAAAAAAGTTCTTGTGGCTGTTGATGGTTCTAAAGAAGCTGAATGGGCTTTTAAAAAAGCAATCGACGTTTGTAAGCGATACCATTCAGAGCTCATTATTACTCATGTGATTGACTTAAAGCAGTTTGCGGCGATTGGTGCAATACAAAGCAATCTAACCGAACAATCAGAGCAGTATGGAAAAGATTTACTTACCCAATATAAGGATATTGCTAGTGAATCAGGGATTGAGGATATAGAAACTATACTAGAATTCGGATCACCAAAAATAAAAATCCCAAAAGAAATTGCGCCAAAGCATCAGGTTGATTTAATCATTTGTGGTGCAACTGGTCATAACGCTGTTGAACGTTTCCTTTTAGGGAGTGTTTCTGAGAACATTACACGTTATGCAAAATGTGATGTGATGGTAGTACGAACTGAGAAAGATTTTTTAACATATAAAACACAAAAAAAA
>NZ_HE610988.1:378748-410464 GCF_000285535.1 Bacillus timonensis
TTTTTTGTTTGTTTTATTTTTGTAAAACCTTACGTACTTCATCAAATCCCGTTCCACCAGCACTTTTACGACGAGCTACGGCAGTGGCAGGTAATAATACTTCATAAATATCTTCTTCAAAAAGTGAAGATGACTCTTTAAACACTTCAAGTGGCAAATCACCTAAAAAGACTCCTTGTTCAATACAGGTCAATACTAGCTTTCCGACTACTTCATGTGCTTCTCTAAACGGAAGTCCCTTTGAAGCTAAATAATCAGCAAGCTCTGTCGCATTAGAGAAGTCCTTTTTAACGGCTGTTCCCATCACTTCCGTTTTCACCTTCATCGTTGACACCATTCCAGCAAAAATCTTCAATGATCCCTTTACGGTTTTTACTGTATCAAACATGCCTTCTTTATCCTCTTGCATATCTTTGTTATATGCAAGTGGTGTCCCTTTAAGGACGGTTAATAAGCCAAAAAGATTTCCATAGACTCTTCCTGTTTTGCCACGGATTAGCTCTGCCATATCTGGATTCTTCTTCTGTGGCATGATACTACTTCCCGTTGCGAAAGCATCATCCATTTCAACAAAATTAAATTCCTGTGAAGACCAAAGAATTAATTCTTCACAAAAACGTGAAAGATGCATCATAATCATGGAGCTATTGCTTAAAAACTCAATAATAAAGTCACGGTCACTTACAGCATCAATACTATTTTCATAGATTTTTTCGAAACCTAAAAGTTCTGCACTGTAGTATCGGTCAATTGGAAATGTGGTTCCTGCTAAGGCACCAGCCCCTAAAGGAGATACATTGATTCTTTTTAAGGAGTCTGTTAAACGTTCCTGATCACGCTCAAGCATCCAATAATAAGCCAACAAATGATGGGCAAATGAAATAGGTTGTGCTCTTTGTAAATGTGTGTAACCAGGAGCAATCGTTTCAACATGTTGTTCCGCTTGTTCCACGATTGCTTCTTGAAGTTCCTCAACAAGATGAATGATTTCATCAACCTGTTGTCGTAAGTATAAATGCATATCTGTGGCAACCTGGTCATTTCTACTTCGCCCAGTATGAAGTTTACCTCCAACTTGCCCAATCTCATCTATTAGCATTTTTTCGATATTTAAATGAATATCTTCGTTTGCAACAGAGAATTCTAAATCATCATTTTTGGCTTTTTCTAATAAGGTAAGCAGCCCTGACTTAATGGTATTTGCTTCTTCCATAGAAACGATTCCGCATTTACCTAGCATTGTCACATGGGCAATACTTCCTTCGATGTCTTCCTTCACCAATTCCTGATCAAAGGAGATAGATGCACCGAATTCATCTACCCACGCTTCCGCACTTTTGGTGAATCTTCCTCCCCAAAGCTTTTTCATACTTCAACCTTCTTACTGTTGTTTACAATACTATTAACCTTTGTTGGTAAGCCCCATAATGAAATGAATCCAACTGCTGCATGATGATCGAACTCATCATCAGAAGTATAAGTTGCAAGTTTCTCATCGTACAATGAATTTTCTGATTTACGTCCTTCAACAATTGCATGACCTTTAAATAGTTTTACACGAACAGTTCCATTTACATTTTTTTGTGTTTCTTTTAAGAAACCAAGTAATGCATCCTTCAATGGAGAGAACCAAAGTCCATTGTAAATTAATTCAGTAAGCTTTTGTTCGATTACTGGTTTGAAATGCGCAACTTCTTTTACAAGTGTAAGGTCTTCGAGTTCCTTATGTGCTGTAATTAACGTCATTGCACCTGGACACTCATAAACTTCACGAGATTTAATACCTACAAGGCGGTTTTCCACATGATCGATACGACCTACACCATGTTTTCCAGCGATTTGGTTTAATTCAAGAATTAATTCAGATAATGGGTACTGCTGACCATTAATTGTCTTTGGAACACCTTGTTCAAAATCGATTTCGATGATGTCAGGTGTATTTGGTGTTTCTTCAAGAGCTGCTGTTAACTCATATGCATCCGCTGGTGGAGCAGCCCATGGATCTTCTAAAATGCCACACTCATTACTACGTCCCCAAAGGTTTTGGTCAATAGAAAATGGGCTATCTAGATTGACTGGAATTGGAATATTATGCTTCTTCGCATACTCGATTTCTTCTTCACGAGACCAGCTCCACTCACGAACAGGTGCTAATACTTCAAGATTAGGATTTAATGCCTTAATTGAAACTTCAAATCGAACTTGGTCGTTGCCTTTCCCAGTACAACCGTGTGCAACGGCTACAGCATTTTCTTGTTCAGCTACTTCAACGAGTTTTTTCGCGATTAGCGGACGAGATAATGCAGAGACTAAAGGATATTTTCCTTCATAAAGGGTATGTGCTTGTAATGCGGCAAGCGCAAATTCATTTGCAAATTCTTCCTTCGCATCGATTACGTATGAAGATACAGCTCCAACTGTAATAGCTTTCTCTTTAATAAACGCAAGGTCTTTTCCTTCTCCTACATCTAAACAGCAAGCAACGACTTCATAGCCTTGCTCCTGTAACCATTTAACTGCAACACTTGTATCAAGACCACCTGAATATGCTAAAACAACTTTCTTTTTGCTCATGTTGTATCTCCCTTTCGAATATTAATTCATTTGTTTTTATATTTATACATTTATAATGTATTACTTTAGCAACTCTTTCTACTTTTTTCAATAGAAAACTAAAGAAAGTTTAAAAAACTTTTTACATAGATAATAAATTAGTAGTATTGTAAAATGATAGCAAGACCTACAAGGGGTGGTAATAATGGATTTTTTTCATTTTGATGACCGTCTTGGTATTCTTCTTCCGTATTTAGAAAAAGAGTGGGAAGAATATACAGTTGAAACACAACAGCATATTTTGTTCCATTGGGAAAAAATTAGAGGACATATTCCTGATCGTATTGCAGAAATTGAAACCATTATTAACGAAAAACAAGAACAACTCGGCAACGAACTTGATTTTGCGCGTTCATGTGAACTAAACAATGAAATCTCCGATTGTGCATCCATCATCAATGATTTATGGATTTGGTATAGAATGAATCAAGGAATATCTAAGAAAGTACATCATTAAGATATCCGCTATGTGCGCCCACCCATCGGTTTCAAGCATAAGATGAGAGCCGACAGAAGGCGTTTTTTACCTTTCAAAACGATTAGCTTAGACCCGAGATCCTTAAACTAGTCATAGAAAAGGTCTATCTTTTGATAAAGGGTTCAAATCATGGGTGCTTAATTAGTAAATGACATTAAAATGACGTGTGAATTGAACTGCCCCCTGTCAAGTAGACAGTGGAAATAATAAAAATGACCTAAGCGGCTTGAGCTCCAAATTCCAACGGGCAGAGGCCGTTTAGTCTTTTTTGATATCTATTGTGATTATAGAAATATATATACTCGTCTATTGCTTTTTTTCTCCAATCCTGAATAGTGGATATATTCACCTTAAACTTCTTTGCAAGTTCACTTAGTGTAAATAAACCATCCTCCCAAGCTTTTAGAACCTCATATTTATATTCTGCAGAAAAAGCTCTTTTGGACATAAAAAATACTCCCCTTAAGTATCCAGATTTTTATTTTTTAATCTGTCTACCTGAGGGGGAGCATATCATAATGGCACACGTCATTTTCTTTATTTACTAAGGCTTTTAACCTTTTTCTTCGTTTTTGACATTCATTAGTATGACAATCAAAAAGGGTAAAAGTGAGTCAAAATTTTTCTCAATTACAATAGTTTTTCGAGCACCTACCATATCAGTTGTGGGAACTGGCTTAGCACCCAGGCAGTTGAATAGACGGAGAGATTCCGCTTATTGACTCTAAAAACATGCATTAGAAAGCTTTTGCTTTGGATAACAAGAAAACCTCCACTTATTTAGCTCTATTCAAACCCCATTCCGAATTTAACCAGAAGACCTCAGCCTGTTTATTTTCATCAGTTCCTTATTAATTGCAAGACAACACACCAAGACAGATTTAATCGACAATTATGATGCCAAATTAACTGTCATTTCGGCACTTTTATTAAGTAAACTTCTTCAAAACAGAAGCCCTTAATCTTGAGATTAAATCTTTTTCATATCCTTTTTTATTTCACTTACAACATGGTCCAGTTCAGGCAAGATTAATTTATTCATTGCTAGCTTTACTGCTCCAGAAGAACCTGGAGTTGAAAAAATGGCAGTATCTTTACTTACACCGGCAATTGCTCTTGAGAGGATGGCTGCTGAGCCTATATCCTCCGTATAGCTTAGCATACGAAATAGTTCTCCGAATCCCACTATTTCTTTATCTAATAACTTTGAGATCGTTTCGATTGTAACGTCCCGTTTTGCAATTCCAGTACCTCCATTTGTTAAAACGACATCAATATCGTCTCTATCGCAACCCATCCTGACTGCTTTTTCGATATTATTCTCTTCGTCTTTAACAATTACATAGTCCAATACTTTATAGCCATTTTCTTCAAGAAGGGAAATCATTAATTGACCACTTTTGTCCGTTTCTTTTGTTCTGGTATCACTCACCGTGATAACTTTACAAGCAACATTGGATGGTCTTGATTTTTTATGTTCATGAACGCTCATTTTTTCTTATGACTCCTTTTCTTTCAACAAACGCAATCGGTAATAATTATGGGCAAAATCACTGACTTGTCTTGTAAGTTGATAATTCATTCCAGCACCAATTGCCATACTAATAAGCGGAATTCCTTGAATCACACGCTTCCGAAGAACTGAAATCGTAATTGCTTTAACAATATGTTTTAATGGGAGTTCAAGCCATGTTTCATCTGTTAAATCCTCTGAACCTTGATAAAAATATTGATTCTGAATGGTCCCATCTGCCTCATCAATCAGAGCTTCCCAACCTTGATAGCGCATCCTTTTTGGCAAAGTAGCTGCATGAAATACTTTTAAAGATGTCATCATTTCAAATGGTGTATTAACTTCATATCCATACGTCATCGCTATTAACTGAACAATACGAAGGTTTAGGACCGTTATTGCAGGTATATCCGTTCCTAGTAGAAGAAGTCCTCCCGTTCCAGACAATCCTCCGTGTGCAAAAGAGTAAAGGCGATGCTTTGCAATCTCATTTTCTGCTAGATATGTAAGTTGGTCTATCGTTAGTTCTTTTAAATCAGATATGTCTTCAATTTCTTGATTGAATATTCGTGCCGAACGAATCAGACGTACCCTTGCGTCCATTTGAAATTGTGAGCCCTGGAGCATTGCATGTAAATGAAAAAGCCAATTATCTAATTTTGAAAAGAACTCGGTCCTTATATTCTCTGGGATGAGATTTAGTGAGCTTTCAAGCCACTTATCATAGGTCATTTCAAAATCCGTTTGTTCATGATGCATTTGTTCTGACCATTTTTCAATCTCTGTTAGAATTTGTATTTCTCGTTCAGATAGCCCCATATTTATCCTCCGTTTCCACTATTCACTAAGTGTATTATACCATAAAGAAAAATTAGAATAATGATCCTAAACGAAGCGATTTGAACCCAAAAAAGGACAAACCCTTAAGAGTTTGCCCATTACATACATTATTTTGTTAAACGCATTACATCACGTGCAATCATTACTTCCTCATCTGTAGGAATAACAATTACTTTTACAGGTGAGTGTGGATAACTAATAAATGTTTCCTTACCTCTCACTTTGTTTAAAATTGGGTCCCAATATACACCCATGAATTCTAAACCGGTTAACACTCTTGCACGAATAGTATCACTATTTTCACCGATTCCTGCAGTGAAAATAATGGCATCAACGCCATGCATACGTGCTGCATATGAACCAATATATTTGTGAATTCTGCTCGCAAAGACTTCAAGAGCTAATTCTGCTCTTCTATTTCCCTCATTTGCTTCTTCCGTAATATCACGGAGGTCACTTGAGAATCCTGACACACCTAGCATACCACTTTCTTTGTTTAATACATTTAAAACCTCATCAGCTGTTTTACCTGTTTTTTCCATGATAAATGGAATTAACGCAGGGTCAATATTTCCAGAGCGTGTCCCCATTGTTACACCAGCAAGCGGTGTAAAGCCCATTGAAGTATCTATCGATTTTCCGCCCTCAATAGCAGCAATACTTGCACCATTTCCAAGATGGCATGATAAAAGACGAAGCTGTTCTATAGGTCTCCCCAATAATTCAGCCGCACGTTGTGAAACGTATTTGTGAGATGTTCCATGGAATCCATATTTTCTAATCCCATATTTTTCATAATAATCATAAGGTAGACTGTATAAAAATGATTTTTCAGGCATTGTTTGATGGAAGGCTGTATCAAAAACAGCTACCGCTGGAACATTCGGTAATACTTCATGGAACGCTCTAATACCGGTTGCATTGGCTGGGTTATGCAATGGTGCGAGTTCTGATAGCTTGTCTATTTCCTCAAGAACCTCTTCTGTAATAACTGCAGAGTCTGCAAAGGTTTCTCCTCCGTGGACAACCCTATGACCGATTCCATCAATTTCATCCAAGGATTTAATAATTTCTAATTCTGTTAATTTATCTAGCAATATTTTTACCGCTACTGCATGATTAGGAATTTCCGTTTCCGTTGTTATTTTTTCTTCATTTACAGAAATCGTAAAAATCCCTTTATCGAGACCAATTCGTTCGAAGATTCCTTTTGTTATTACTTCTTCACTTGGCATTTCAAATAACTGAAACTTTAGTGAAGAGCTTCCTGCATTTATAGCAATGATTTTAGACATATTGTCCGCTCCTTTATTATTACTATATGTAAATTTCACTCTACATTATTCTATGCAAAACGACACTGTTTCATAGACATCATTTTCATTTAAACATCGGTACTAAAACATTTCAAGGAGTATAATGGTTTGGTACCGTTTTCGCCATAAAGTTCTTATATTCTGATAACAGAAAGCGCTATTAAATAGAAAAAGGAGACCCCTTAAAAGGCCTCCAAAAAAAATTATTGTTTCATTCCATGTTTTTCTTGTTTAAACCATTCATCAATTTGTTGGATGATTCCAGACATGGCTGCCTGATTTGAAAATTTAGGTAAGTTCGCTAGTAACGCCTGTTTAGGTGCTTCTACTCCAGTACCTTTCTTCTGGATAATAAAAATACTTTTTGCGGACCTTTCATTTTTAAACAAGGACAACGGGAGTTGAAGCATTCCTTGAATGACTGAATGTTCTTTTAGGAAACCATTTAATTCCTTTGCATAATCACTCGTAAATAAATGATTTGGAACTAGGAAAAATAAGTATCCACCCGCTTTTGTATACTTTAGACTCTGCTCGATAAAAAGATGGTGTGCATATGAATGACCTTCTTTTGCCCGGAGTTCAAAATTTGCTGCCCCAACATCATTCGGATAATAGCCAACCGGTAAATCACAGACAACCACATCCACGGGATCAATGTATAGCGGCCCTAAACTATCTTGGTTGAAAAGTTGAATAGAATGCTGTTGTAGGTTGGCACTGACGTAAGCTACCTTGACTAATAAATCATCAACATCAATCCCATATGCTTCAATATCTTTTGATTGATTTTGATTGAGAACGGTTGTAAGTAAGTTTCCCGTACCTACTGCGGGATCAAAGATGCTGAATTCTTTCCAGCCTTCCGTAAACTTTGATACTAGATATCCCAAAAAGATAGAAACAGCATCTGGTGTCATTTCATGGTTTGGCTGTGTTGCTTCCTTCATCCCTTTTAAGGCCGCTAGCTGATAAGCTTTGCGTATTTCTTCAGCTGTACATTGTTTTAATTGAATATGACTATACTCTTTTTCTAAACGCTTTTTTGATATCTCACTTAGTTCTTCCTGCAAGATGGTATTTTGGAAGAGGTTTTCTCCTGTTTCTGCAACTGCCTCAAGGTATGTACATGATAATTCTTCTTTTAGAACCACTGCTGTATTATCAATAACTGTAAATAGTTTTTCAACTGTTGAAATTTGTGCCATTGTTTTACTCCTTTTTTGAACTCAATCAATTGTGCCTTGAATAAATTTGATATCTCTTTATTTTAAAAGAAATTTAACTGTAGTTCAACAAAGTAAAAAAGAATCCCAATAGAGTTTGGGATTCTCTTTTACGTTTACTATATTACTTCGCTGCTTTAGCAGCTTCTAGTGCTGCTTCGTAGTTAGGATGGTTTGTTGCTTCACTTACGTATTCTACATATGTTACTGTATCGTTGCTATCTACAACGAATACGGCACGAGCTAATAAGCGTAGTTCTTTAATTGCCACTCCATATGCTTCTCCAAAAGAAAGATCACGGTGATCGGAAAGAGTTTGAACATTTTCAATACCGTTTGCACCACACCAACGAGCTTGTGCAAATGGCAAATCAACACTTATTGTTAAAATGTTAACATTACCTAATCCTGCTGCTTCTTCGTTAAAACGACGTGTTTGTGCGTCACATACACCTGTGTCAAGTGATGGAACAACACTAATTAAACGAACAGATCCTTTTGAATCCGCAAGCGAAACTTGTGATAAATCATTTGCTAATACAGTAAAATCAGGAGCCTTGTCCCCAACCTTTACTTCATTCCCCAATAAGGTAACTGGGTTGTTTTTAAATGTGATATTTGCCATTTTTCCAAAATCCTCCTTCAAATTTTATGTACAGTGTAAATATATCTTTAATTACAAAGGATTGCAATGAATACGAATGAAAAAGCAAATCAAATATGCCTTGACGTATTTGCGCCTAGATTTTTTCGAGAAAGCTCGAAAATTTACCTTTGAAAATCTGTGGCATCCACCGGAGGCTTTTAGTTAATCGGACCGGGGGTAACCCTGCTGATTAACTAAAAAAGAGTCAACTGTTGGACAGCTAACTCTGTGTTAGATTTAGATATCGAAATCAGGTTTTTTATCCTGATTTTGCTGATCTTTATTATTCTTTTTTATCATTTGTTGAATTTTATCAACTGCCTGCGGTGCAAGTTCAAGTAGTTTTTCATACAAATGTGTACTTTCATCAAGATGAAGCATTTTAACACCATTTGCACTTACAATTAAAAATGCGATTGGTGTAATGGATACACCACCACCACTTCCTCCACCAAATGGTAATTTTGATCCCTGCTGTTGCTGTTGGTCTCCGCTTCCACCACCGCTATCTTTTCCACCCTCACCTTGTCCTTTGAATTCACTACCTCCTGCAGCAAATCCAAAGCCAACTTTTGAGACCGTTAAAATGACGCTCCCATCAGGTGTTTCAACAGGGTCGCCGATAATGGTATTGACATCAATCATTTGTTTTAAGTTTTCCATTGCTGTCTTCATTAACCCCTGTATTGGATGATCAGACATAACAAATTCCTCCTAACAATCTAAACTGATTTTTTATCTGAATCGGTTTCATTGAGCTTTGAGAGGGATGGGGATTTAAACTTCGGTAACCCCCCTCGCCACCTTTTAATCATTCTGATTCCTGCTACCATAGCATACCCGATACGAAAATGAATCATGCATCTTAGCCTTGTTTCGGAGACGGCTCTCTGGAATGAGGGAGTAATTGAATAATCAGGATCAGTTTTTAGACTGAGATAATGACTAATTACACCCACTATTGTCCCTTTAATGGACCATCCAATTCCTGTAATAACGCCTGTATGGGCGGCATCTCCAACACCTATATGGGAGTGCCATTCAAGTTTTGTAATGGATATTTTCTTTAGAAAACTTTTTAGAATTGGAACCATATCAACAACTCGTTTAACGAGTTCTTTTGTATCATGAATATTTGCTAGAAAATTTTTAACAGAGAATTTTTCCTTTTTCTTTTTTTATCAATAGGGATATTGGAGTTCTTTTCTTTTTTAAACACAATGCTTGGCGTTTCCTTATCAACAGCGACCATCGGGACATTAATTGTATATTTTATAAGTCCAAACCAAATGCTGAATTTCATTTTAATATGGTCATCATCCTGTGAGTGATTTGCTTCAATAAAGATTGTCAGCCTCGTTATCGCAACTAGAAGGATTAGGAGGGCTATGAATAAAAAAATAAATAAGAGCCACTTCATGACACTCACACCCTTTCAATGTTTCATTATCACCTACGAGAATGCAAAAAATACACAAAAAGGATGTCTTTGGTAGTTATCTAAAAAAAAGAGTGTCCATAATGGACACTCTTACAGACTGTTGACAAACGCTCGCATACTGCGTTGCTTGCCTCTCTCGTCCGCTCATGAAGACAACTTCTATTCGCGTCTTCGCTCATCTGCGCGCCTTGTCTGACAAGCGTTTTCAAGACAGTCTGGAAATTGAATTAATATTTAGATATCCTTAAAAATTCCTGTAGACAAAGTCAGTATTGACTTTGTCTACACTCTTATTTTGGTGCGTGTACAACTGTTGTATCTGATAACAGATCGTGAATACCTTGTTTTTTGGGTAGAAAAGCAACTATCAAATAGCCTATAAAAAAGAGCTTTGAGATGTAGCGGCCAATTAACTCCCTAAACAGAACAGTCCCCCAGGTTAGTGATTGCTCATCAAGTGATACAACCTTTATCCCAAACACCATTTTTCCTAATGTTTGGCTGAAAAACTTCGTCATTAAAACAAAATATAAATAAAAGACTATAGCAGTTGAAATCGATGCTGCACTAAACATACTACTCTCGGATAAAGGAAGATCGAGCGCCCGAAAGATTGGGTTAATCAGGATACGGTTGATACTACTAATCACAACTAGGTCTAGTAAATATGCCCAAAACCGCATCCAAAATCCTGCATAGCGAGGTATGGCTTTACCCACCAGACGTGTAGTATCGTCTTGAACAAGATTATTGCCTTGTACTTCTTCATGTGTTATATCCATATTCAAATTAGTCCCCCCTATTCTGCGTACAAATACATCATTCTTGGTGAATTTGGCTGTGATAATAAATGAACCAACGTTGCCATTTCAATATCTTCACTAAAGACTTTCTGCGCACTCATAGAAAATAGAGACCCAAATCCAAAATTGGTTGTATACTCCACAACTTTTATATTTCCAAGATCATAGTCCTTTTTCATCGCTTCAACTGTATCCTCAAAATATCCTAACTCATCGACTAAATGATTTTCCTTTGCTTGTCTGCCATCATAAATTCGTCCGTCTGCAATTTTCCGAACATCGGACTCTGACATATTACGGCCCTTTGCAATTACATCAACAAATCCTTGATAAGCATTATTAACCATCGTTTGCATTATTTCCCTTTCTTCTTCTGTCATTTCTCTGCTTGGAGACATGATATCCTTATATGGTCCACTTTTGATTGTTTCAAACTTTACACCGTATTTTTCTGCAAGTTCACTATAATTAATCCCTTGCATAATAACACCTAAAGAACCCGTCATCGTGTCAGGTGTAGCGAATATTTTGTCTGCAGGAGTAGAGATATAATAGCCACCTGAAGCAGCCATTGCCCCCATTGATACATAAATTGGTTTTTTCGTGGCCTCTTTAAGGTCTGTTAGCTTTTTATGTATTTCGGCACTTTCAACGACTCCTCCGCCTGGTGAATTAACTTTTAGAACAATGCCCTTTACTGTTTTATCTTTTTCTGCTTTTTCAATCATTTTTAAAAATGCCTGATGTTGATAACCAGCTGTTTGGAAGAAGGAAGTTACATCCTCTCCAGTATCCTGAATTACTCCATTTACATTTAAAACTACGATTTTATCGATTCCTTTACCTTCAATTACAACATTTTCAAGAAATTCTTCATTTGATGATGCAAGAAATTCATCTGAAAAACTGCTGAAGTTTTTCGAGGCTAAATTGGTTGCAAAATTAAAAAAGATTGAAAATACAAATATGACTGCAGCAATTCCTAATGCTGCCCACCGTTTCCCATTCATTGTTTTTCCTCCTATGGATAATATTCAAAAGTTGTTCAAAAATAAATACGAATTACACCCAAAATAGTTTCAATTAATTGTTAAACTTAAAGAAAAGATACATAATAGCTTTAATTGTTTACTCAATTTATATTCATTTAAAAATCGGTAGGAGGTATCTTTTATGGAACGTCGTAATCTCTATTTCTTTTATAGAAAAGAAGATAAACTAATTGAGTATGTAGAAAAACTATACAAAATTGCAAAAGAGCATCAATTTCAAGTTGTGGAAGATGCTGAACAAGCCAATATCATTGTCAGTATAGGTGGAGATGGAGCTTTCCTTCAAGCGGTTCGTAAAACAAATTTCCGCCAGGACTGTCTTTATGTCGGAATCTCCACAACAGGCGCTTTAAATCTATATTGTGATTTTCATGCAGATGAAATTGACAAAATGGTTGAAGCTATGTTAAATCAAAAAGTCGAAGTTCGCCGTTATCCAATCATTGAGGTGAAGGTGGATGACAATCCATCATTTTATTGTTTGAATGAATGTTCCATTCGTTCAGCAATTATAAAAACCTTGGTTTTAGAAGTTTATATTGACGATTTACATTTTGAAACATTCCGTGGCGATGGCATGATTATTTCAACCCCAACCGGAAGTACAGCGTATAACAAATCTGTGAGAGGTGCTGTCGTGGATCCCTTGCTTCCTTGTATGCAGGTTACTGAACTTGCGTCTTTAAATACGAACCAATACCGAACATTAGATTCTCCGTTTATTTTAAGTGGTACACGCAAACTTACATTGCGGGATATAGAGGATGGAAATGACTTCCCAACAATTGGAATGGACAACGAAGCACTCAGTATTCGAAATGTAAAACAAATTGATATCAAACTTAGTGATAAAAGAATTAAAACTGTGAAATTAAAAGATAACTCCTTCTGGGAGAAGGTAAAGCGAACATTTTTGTAAATGACACCCAAACAATGTTAGACCAAGCTAAAGGCAGCTTGGTCTTTTCGTTATCGTTCATACATCACTGTATTGTCAACAATTGTCATCAATACTTTTGTGGTAGGAATTTGATCTTCATGGATTTGAAAAATATCATTTTCAAGAACTGTAAAATCAGCTTTAAACCCAGGCACAATTTTCCCCATACAATTTTCTTTTCCAATTGCATATGCACTTCCTGTTGTATATAACTGCACTGCCTCGTAAACTGAGATTCTTTGTTCAGGCATGAAAACTTCTGCTTCACCTGTTTTTTTCCTGGTAACTGCTGCATGGATACCAAGGAGAGGTTCAACTGGTTCAATCGGAGCATCTGACCCACCAGCGCAATGGAACCCTTCTTCTAACAACGTCTTCCACGCATAACAATACTCCAAATTCTTTTCACCAACTCTTTCAACCACCCATGGAAAATCAGATACAACAAATCTTGGCTGTATATCAAGAATGACCGATAAATGTTTCGCGCGTTCGATTAAGTCTTTTCGTAAAATTTGCGCGTGAATCAGACGGTCACGTTGGTGTGGCAATGGTGGAAATTCTTCGATTGCATCTAGTACATATTCGAAAGCCAAGTCTCCAATTGCATGGACAGCTATAGGCATCTTATACCCTCTTGCCTTTTGAACAAGTTTTTTAAGCTGGTCTAATGAGTGTATGGCCACACCAGTTGTTTCAGGTGAATCATGATAAGGATGACTTAATAATGCTGTTCTTCCACCAAGTGAACCATCTACAAAAATTTTCATTGCTCCAAACTCAACAAACTCTCCACCATCCCCAAAAGAATAGCCTAAACGATGCATATCATCGACGGCTTCATGGTGAACCAAAAGATTTGTTCTAAATTTCATTCCTCCTTCATTGATTGTTTTTTGAAATCCTCTATAAGTCCGTTCAAATCCCCCATAATAATTTAAATCCTCTGTATGACCACCAACAAGACCTTGGCTTAGGCAATGTTTAAGCGATAAACGAAGGGCTTTTTGAATGTAATCTTCCGTAACCAATGGAATTGCCGCCTTTACAAGCTCCTGAGCTTGATCGAGTAAATACCCTGTAGCATGTCCATTTGTATCCCGTACAATAACCCCACCTTCAGGGTTTGGTGTATCATCTGTGATACCAGCCAATTCTAATGCTATTGAATTGACAACAACAGCGTGTCTGCAAATTCTTTTTAACATAAGCGGATTAGTAGGTGAGAGTTCATCTAGTTCCATTCTGTGAAAAATCTTTCGATCAGAAAGCAGATTCTCGTTCCACCCTTCTCCAATAACCCATTCACCCGCAGGTATATCTTTTATATGATTTTGTATGGCATTAGCAATTTCTTTGGAAGATGTCATGTTAGAAAAGTCTAGCTTTACCAGTTTTTCTCCATGTCCAATGAGATGCATATGACTATCCACGAACCCTGGTAACATTGTCTTTCCTTCTAAATCAATTATCTTTGTAAGTTGATGTTTATATCGATTTTTCAAATCATCCTTTGATCCTGTGTCAACAATGGTGCCATCATTCACGAAAACTGCTTCAACCACTTCGTGCTCTCGTTCCATCGTGTATATTCGACCACCTAACCATAAAGTTCCCATCATCCCACCTACTTTCTCTGACTTTACATGACTACTTTAATACGCAAAAGCAGATAGTAAAAATACTATCTGCATATTCTAATCCTTATGCTTTTGCTTTGGCTGTTTCTGCCTGTCTTAGTTCGATTCTTCTAATTTTTCCTGACGTTGTCTTAGGAAGGTCAGTCACAAATTCGATTTTTCTTGGATACTTATATGGTGCTGTCAATTGTTTTACATGTTCTTGAAGGTCTTTCACTAACTCAGCATTAGAAGCAATTCCTTCTCGTAATACGACAAAGGCTTTTACAATATTGCCTCGAATTTCATCAGGACTAGCAACAACCGCACACTCTTTAACGGACGGATGCTTCACGAGTGCGTCTTCAACTTCAAATGGCCCAATTGTATAGCCTGAACTTATGATAATATCGTCGGCACGTCCCTCAAACCAGAAATATCCGTCTTCGTCCTTTTTCGCTTTATCTCCTGTAATATAGTAATCTCCTCGAAATTGCATAGCTGTTCTTTCAGGATCCTTGTAATATTCCTTAAAAAGAGCTGGCGTGTTTACATGGACACCAATATCCCCTACTTCACCAATTGCGCAGGGCTTTCCATATTCATCGACAATTTCAACATCGTTACCTGGTGTTGGTTTACCCATTGAGCCAGGTTTAATTGTCATTCCTTTTAAAACACCAACTAATAACGTATTTTCTGTTTGTCCATAACCATCACGTACATTTATGTTAAATTCTCGTTTGAAGGTGTCGATTACCTCCCGATTTAAAGGCTCACCTGCTGATACAGCACTATGCAAATCAGGAAGGGAGTAATCTGCTAAATTTTCTACCTTGGCCATAAGACGGTATTCGGTAGGTGTACAGCATAATACATTAATCTTATATGAACTTAATAACTGCAAATATTTATTTGGTTCAAACTTTCCAAAATATACAAATCCAGTTGCACCACTTCCTAATGTTGATAAGAATGGACTCCAAATCCATTTTTGCCAACCAGGTCCCGCAGTTGCCCAAACAGTATCTGACTCACTAATGCTTAGCCAAAAAGGGGCTGCTGTTTTTAAGTGTGCATATGCCCAACCATGTGTATGAACAACCCCCTTAGGATTACCGGTTGTCCCAGATGTGTAGGATAAAAAGGCCATGTCATTCTTGCTTGTTTCTACAGTTTGGAATTTATCAGAATATTTTTCCATTTCCTCTTCTAAGGAAATCCAACCTTCCACATTATCTCCAACCACAAATTTATGAATTTGTTCAATATGATTGATGGATAAAAATTGCTCACAATATGGGTAATAGCTAATAACGGCTTTTACATCTCCATGTGTGATTCGATATTGAAGATCTTTTGTACGTAGCATTTCTGAGCTTGGAATAACAACTAACCCAGCTTTTAATGCTCCTAGATAAACCATATATGCTTCTACTAGACGAGGAATAATGACTAATACTTTGTCACCTTTGTTAAGGCCATTGTTTATAAAGGTATTTCCAATTCGATTTACATTTTTGAAGAGGTCTTTATATGTAATTTCCTTTTTGTTTCCCTGCTCATCTTCCCATTTTAGGGCAATCTTCTTGGGGTCATTCGCATACTTTTCAATTTCCTGAACCAAGTTATATTGTGCAGGTGCAAGTAAATCTTCTCTTTTCATAATAATTCCTCCTCCGGTTATTATATTCTAATTATATAAAATAACTTAAACGATTTGGAAGAGGTTTTGTGAAAAAATTATGACCTGGTGATAATATCTGATTCCAACTTCTTGTAAAACAAAAATAAAGGACGGGTAATCCCGTCCTTGTAGCCATCTATTTATTATTTTTTAGAAGTTACCTCCGCCCATGCTTTGTTGAGCGAAAGATACTAAACGCTTAGTGATTTCTCCACCAACAGATCCGTTTGCGCGAGAAGTTGTGTCTGCACCAAGGTTTACACCAAACTCTTGAGCAATTTCATATTTCATTTGGTCGATTGCTTGTTGAGCACCAGCTACTAGAAGTTGATTGCTATTGTTGTTGTTTGCCATGTGACTTCACCTCCTTGTGAGTATATATTGTGTAAAATCACATGGCACAATTCATATAAATCACTGGTAAATGTTCACAGCAAAAGAATGATTATCTATTAGAACAGTTCTTCTATTTCTTCTTTCTTGGAACCATCAATTGTAAGTACTTCTGTTTCATTCACTGCTTTTTCGATTAGACTTTCAAAATCTGTGTAACTTTCATAATGGGTTACTTTTTCAAGCTTTGGTCTTGTTTTCGGGGCAGCAGGTGTAAATATCGTACAACAGTCTTCATATGGTCGAATCGAAATATCATGAGTGTTAATTTTTTTAGCCAAGTTTATAATATCAAATTTATCAACTGTAACAAGTGGTCGGATAATTGGGGTATTCGTAACATTGTTTATTACATGCATGCTCTCCAATGTCTGACTAGCTACTTGACCAAGACTTTCCCCAGTTATAATCGCAAGTGCATTGCGCCTTCTTCTGATTTCATCGGTTATACGTAGCATCATTCGTCTAGTTGAAATCAATGTATAATTTTCCGGTATCTGCCTTTGAATCGTTGTCTGAATCTCAGTAAAAGGCACAATATGCAGCTTAATCGTGCCCGAAAACTCAGTAAGCTGCTGAGCAAGATCAATTACCTTTTGGCGCGCACGGTCACTTGTATAGGGAGGACTATGAAAATGAACAGCTTCAAGCGTTAATCCCCTATTCATTGATAAATAGCCAGCAACAGGACTATCAAGACCTCCGGAAAGCATAAGCATCGCTTTTCCACTTGAACCAACCGGAAGACCACCTAAACCTCGCTCATCTTTAAAAGTAATATAGGTTGCTTCCTTACGAACCTCAACACGAATATTAATATCAGGGGTGTGCACATTCACATAGACTCCCCGGGTGTTCTTTAAAATATGCCCTCCTAATTCATGATTTAACTGATTGGAGTCACACGGAAAGTTTTTATCTGAACGTCGTGCAGATATTTTAAATGATTTTCCTTCATGTTCAAGTTGCTTGAAAGCTGTTAAGACACCATCTTTTATTTTTTCTATTTCACTTTCAACTTTTAATGCAAGGCTAAAGGACTGAATGCCAATGATATTTTTAAGAACTTCATTAATTTCTTCATGCGGTTCTCCATTTAACCTTATATAAATACGATCTCGTGTTTTTTCATACTTTAGTCCTTCAAATTTAGTTAACTTTCTTGCAATATTATTTACAAGTTTGTTTATGAAGAGATTTCGATTTCGGCCTTTTGTCGTGATTTCACCAAATCTAATTAAAATATGATCATATTCCATTTCGTTCCCCCATTACATTTTTTAATTTCTTCATTGATTTTTCAATTGTACTGATTAAAATCGACACTTCGTCCAATTGATTTTGATGGGATATACTGATTCGAATTGAACTATTCGCCAAAACCTTAGGTACTCCCATTGCAAGCAATGTCTTACTTGGTTCATTTTTTTTGGATGAACATGCAGATGTAGTAGAAACGTAAATCTCCTTTTCCTCTAATAAATGTACGAAAACCTCAGGCTTTAAACCATCAATTGAAAAATTGATGATATGCGGAGCACTGTTTTCCTCAGGTGTGTGTATCTTAATTCCCTTCATCATTGTTAAATTTTCAATAATTGTTTTTTTGAGCCCTATAAGGTGTTTCATATATTTCTCTCTATTTTCCATCGTCAGCCTTAATGCTTTAGCAAGAGCAACAATACCAGCAACATTTTCTGTGCCAGCCCTTTTTTGCATTTCTTGGTCGCCACCAGCGATTAAAGACTTCATTTTTACACCTTGACGGACGAAGAGAATTCCTGTTCCTTTCAGTCCATTAAATTTGTGGCCTGAAATCGTACATAGGTCAAGTCTTGCTTTATTAAAATCTAAATAAGTTTTACCTATTCCCTGCACATGGTCAACATGATAGATAATCTTCGGATACTTTTCCAAAAACTTTCCAATCTCTTCAATCGGCTGAACTGTCCCAACCTCATTGTTCACATGAATAATGGAAACCAAAATTGTATCTTCACGGATTGATTGTTTTAAGCTATCTAACGATATAACACCATTTTCATCTACCGGAAGATAGGTAATTTCAAAACCAAGCTCCGTTAATTGATTGCACGCTTCACTGACAGAAGGATGCTCGATTGATGTTGTAATAATATGTTTTCCTCGATTGCTGTACTGTAGCGCAATTCCTTTTATCGCGAGATTATTCCCTTCTGAGCCCCCAGATGTAAAAATAATTTCCTGAGGTTTTACATGTAAAAGAGAGGCAATCTGGGACCGAGATTGGCTTAATAGCTTTTCAGCTTGTCCGCCAAGTCCATGAATAGAAGAAGCGTTACCGAAATAGTTTTTTGACACTTTCATATAAGTTTCTAAAACATCATCAAATGGTTTTGTTGTTGCACTATTATCTAAATAAATCATCCAATTACCCCTATTACGCACTTATTTGCATCAAAATGATACCATACATTTATCAAATTAAAAAAGGAAAAGGACCCCAGTTAGAGGTCCTGTACTTTTTTGTTTCATTCACTTTCGTCTTCAAGCAGTACTTCAATCTTCTTCAGTGCACCAGGATCGACATTTTCTATAGCTGTTGCAGCTTGTTCCAATGCTAACGCATAATCATAGTTCCTAAATGAATTTTCTGCTTCAAGTAAACTTACCGCAATTTTAGGATGTCGGCTGCGATATCGGTTACCATACTGAATGACTTTTTCTGCAAGATATACTTGCTCTATCATTTCTTCTGTATTCTTATGTGTTTGAGAAACTAAGTCGAGTGCATTTTGCAAAGCTTCATTCACTGATTTCATATTAAGCGGTTTTTCCTCAAGTGTGGACATAACCTGTGTTAAAGACAATTGTGTTTCCGACACGAGTTCAGAATATTTTACAGGTAGTCCAGGAATATTGCTTTTAGAAATGAGTCGTTTCGCATCTGCAAGCTGTTTCTTCATTTCTGAAATTTGATCTCTCGCATGGAGCTCATCCTTGCGAAGAGTCTTTAACATTTCCGAGTATTGTAAATGTTCTTCCTTCACATCTTGAATTTTTCCATATACTTCTTCAAGTTCGGATCGAATTAAAGAGTAGGCAACTTGTTCTTCATCAAGCTTGACCTGAATGGATACATATTGCTTAACAAGCTGCTTAATTTGTTTTACGATATTACGGTGCCTTTCAAGATCATGGTCATTTAAATGGTAGCTTTGCTGAACAAAGGCTGTTTCCTCCTCAGTTTCCTTACTACCTTCTATTAAGTCTTCCAGGTCTTGTTCGACCTTTTCAACCTCAGTTTTGACAAACTGATTTGCCTTTACCTCTGCTTCTAATAAGTCATAGATTGTGTCGAGTGATTCTCGTGTTTCATCAATCCCCGTTTTCACGTCATCTAAATTTAATTCTTCAATTAAAGTGATATACTGTGTTAGTTGTTCTTTCATTCTTTCGATTTCTTTTTCAATTTGATGATGTTCTAAAGAGTATCCTTCCAACACCATTTGGCTATATCCTTCAGAAACTTCATTCAACTGGTTTGGAATTGAACTTTGGCATTCATGTAATAAATGAGGAATCTCATCCATTTGCTGTTTGGTAACGGTCAAAGCATCCTTTATGAGGAGAACAATTTCCCTTGCTTCAAAATAATTCCCGTTTGTGGTTGCTTCTTCATACTCTTTAAATTTTCCATATATACCTTCTAGCTTATTTTCAAGCATGTTTTCCGCACTTCCAAAACTATGTCTGTGCGCAAGTAAACTCTTTTTTAAGTCTCGATATAATTGGTTTAATTCATCAATCTCAACACGGTTCTTTTCCTCACTGCCAACTAAATCCTTTAGTTCATCTAAAATGACAACAATATTACTTTCAGCATCATTTAAAATGGCCTCAATTTGAGCAAGTACTCTTTTAGCTTTTCCAAAACGATATTTATCCGCTAAGTCCTCAGCATCAAATAGTAATTCCTCTACATCTGGAAGTGCGACTGTAACAATTTCATCCCATTGTTTTCGCCATCGCTCAAATAATTCCTCCGTTTGCCCTGTCATGTTTAGCTCTTTTACCTTGGCTATTTCATCAGTAACGGGTCGATTCATCATATCTATTTTCCAGGCTTCTAACCTATCAACATCTGTATATATCTTTTTTCTTGAATAAAAACCAAAAATGGCAACTACAGCTACTACTACGATTATGCCGATTATGATTTCCATAATATGGCCTCCTTGCTCCAACAATCAATCTCGTTCAAGACATTTATGTATATTTATTGATTTCTATAATAAATTTTAATCAAATGTTTTTATAATGTTTTTATAATGTATTTATGATACCATGTAAACGACAATTTTTGACTAAAACTTTTAAAATTTTTTACAAATTTTATAGAAAATGAGGGATTTGTCGATGAAAGCTGATGGTCATATCCATACACCATATTGTCCACATGGTACAAAGGATGCATTTGAGGATTATATTGCGCGTGCACTTCAATTAGGATTTGATGAAATTTCATTCACAGAGCACGCACCACTTCCTACGCGATTTGTCGATCCAACTCCTCAAAAAGACAGTGGCATGAATGCAAACGAGATAGAAAATTATTTTTCTGAAGTAACAAAACTTCAAAAAAAATTTGCCTCAGAAATTAAAATTAATATAGGCTTAGAGGTTGATTTCATTGAGGGTTATGAGGAAGACACAAAAGCTTTTTTAAACGAGTATGGTCGATTTTTAGATGACAGCATTCTCTCTGTTCACTTTCTGCAAAATCAAGAACGTTACTACTGCCTTGACTATAGCCCCGACATGTTTGAAACCATGATTCATGACTTTTCATCTGTAGAAGCGGTTTATGAATCTTATTATCGTACATTAGAACGTTCTATTTTAGCAGACCTTGGGAAGTTTAAACCAAAGAGGATTGGACATATAACACTTGTTCACAAGTTTCAAAAAAAATTCCCTATCTCTATTGATTTTAATGAAAAAATACAAACAATCTTAGATAAAATTGCCGAACAAGGATTATCCTTGGATTATAATGGTGCTGGAATAAACAAGCCTCTCTGTAAAGAAGTTTATCCACCTGAAAAAATTATTAAAGAGGCAATAAAACGAAAAATCCCTCTTGTCTATAGGTTCCGATTCCCATAGTAGGAAGGATTTAAATCAAGGGTTTGATGCTCTATATAAAGATGCAGTAGTAGTATCACCAACTAAATAGTAACCTGTAACGGGGTCACTCTACTTTTTACTGTTTGAGCTTGTCTGCATATTGTCGTATTAACCCATTTCTCTATTTCATGGCAATATTGTTCACTTACATAGTGTTCATAAGGCATTAAATGTAGAACCTCTGACATATATTGAGGATGTAAATAAGGCATAGACAGCATAGCCTTCAATTGCATAATTGCAAATGGAATCGGAATAAGGGTAAATTCCTGTTGTTTAATGCCTGTTTCAAAAATAGCTTGAAAATAGTATTTCTCTTTCGTCAAATAGGTGGTCATGATTTCTCGAATTAAAGTGGTATCAAAGGTGATCTCCCTTTGGACAAATCGTGATAAGTGGCGATTGTTTTTTTGATATTCCATTATGCCTCTAATGGCATGTAATAAACATTCTCTTGCCGTTCTATTATCCAATTCAATGTAGGCTTGTTCGACAATTGTCAAATATCCCTCTAGGTAGGAAGAAACAAGCTGTTCTAGTAAACCTTCTTTATTTCCAAAGTAGTAGGAGATATTGGCAACATTACAATTTGCTTTTTTTGCAATTTCACGCACTGTTGTTCCATCAAAGCCTTTTGTATTAAATAAGAAAACGGAAGATTCGATAATTTTTTGTTTCATGCTTTTATTTTTCATTAATCAACCCACCTTACCCTTAATATTGTATAGTTTTCGCTATGCATAAGCAGAATCCTTTAAGATTTTATCGACAAGTCACGCGCTATAAGTTATTATTTGATATAATTTATGTAGGAAATACTCATAAGGAGGGGAACATTCATGTTTCATGTCGAACAATATGAAGGCAATAAAGCAAAAGACTATAATCTTGTAACAAAACAGCTTCAAGCTTTACTTGAAGATGAACCAGATCAAATTGCTAATTTAGCAAACGCATCTGCATTACTTAACCAATTTTTAAAGAACATTAATTGGGTTGGTTTTTATATCAGAAAAGGCGATGAGCTTATTCTTGGACCATTCCAGGGCTTACCGGCATGTGTGAGAATTCCAATGGGACGTGGAGTTTGTGGTACAGCAGCACAAAACGTAAAGACTGAAAGAGTAGCAGATGTTCATTTATTCCCTGGTCATATTGCATGCGACAGTGCTTCCCAATCTGAAATTGTTGTCCCAATTATGAAGAATGGTGAAGTATTTGGAGTATTAGATATCGACAGTCCAATCAAGGAACGCTTTGATGAAGTGGACCAACAGTGCCTTGAAGAATTTGTGAAGGTTTTAGAAAAACACATATAAAAAGCATAAAAAGCCAGCGGAAACTTTCCGCTGGCTTTTTCGTGTTCTTCCCCTACTGACAGTAAGTATATTTACATTCTATTTAATGCTTGATTTAAATCTTCCCAAATGTCTTCCCATGCCTCTAAACCGACAGAAAGTCGAATTAAATTATCCGTAATTCCCATGTCCAATCGTGATTCTTCTGGAACGACTGCATGTGTCATGGTTGCAGGATGCTGTATTAAGGTTTCTGTATCTCCAAGACTTACAGCAATTTTAATTAATTGTAGTCGATTTAGGATATTTTGCGCGTCCTTCTTGGAGCCTTTTATTGTAAAGGAAATTAATCCTCCCGGCTTACTCATTTGTTTTTTCATAATCCCGTAATTAGAATGTTCGGTATCTCCAGGATAAAATATTTGCTCTATATTCTTATGTTTTTTTAATAACGATGCAATTTTTTCTGCATTATCACAATGGCGGTCCATTCTGACTGGTAATGTTTTTAACCCACGTAATAAAAGCCATGCATCAAAAGGAGACATAATCCCACCGATATCTTTTTTCGTCGTCATTGCAACTTGTTGTATAAACTCCTTTTTACCGACAACAAGTCCAGCGATAACATCGCCGTGTCCTCCAATATATTTAGTCGCACTATGAACAACAATATCACAGCCCAATGTAATCGGCTTCTGCAAATACGGTGAACAGAATGTATTGTCTACAACAACTGGAATTCCTTTAGATTTTGCGATTTGAACCACTTTTTGTAGATCAATAAGCTTCATAGTTGGATTAATTGGAGTTTCAATATAGATTAACTTTGTGTTTGGTTTAAGTTTTGAAAGAATTTCTTCCTCTTCATTCATATCGCTAAAATCATGTTCAATATTGTACTTTTCCTTCATCATCTGAAGTAGACCAAACGTACATCCATATAATCCTTGTGAACAAAGAATATGATCACCTGATTTTGTTACTGCAAATAAAACAGCGGAAACTGCCGCCATTCCTGACCCAAATGAAAGCCCTGCCTCTCCTCCTTCAAGAATAGCAATCCTTTCTTCCAAAAGCTTCACCGTCGGATTCCCTAATCTTGAATAAATATATCCTTCCTCAATACCTGCAAAACGCGCTTCCCCTTGTTCTGCGGTTTCAAAAGTAAAGGTAGATGTTTGGTAAAGTGGCGGAGTTAAACTTCCATCAGGGGAAGCCGAACCTCCAGCATGTATTGCTAATGTGTCGAAATGTTTACTCTCCTTACTCATTCTCCCTAAACCCCCTTAAAACTTTTGCTACTAAAATTAGCATATGATAAAAAGGCTTGTTTTGAAAGCGTTTTCTATTTTCTTAGAGGTTTACTTGGATTTGTGCAAATTTGTGGGATTGCAAGATAAAAAAGAAAGGACATCCACTTATGAATGTCCTTCGATAACCTTACTTTCACTGGCAATGACTTGGTTTTTTCCTGATTGTTTCGCAATATATAAAGCATTATCTGCCCGATGAAAAAGACTTTGGAATGTTTCTTTATACTCCTTAAACCAAGTGGCAACACCACAAGAGATTGTTATTTTTGGATTTGAATACGCCTCAACCCTTTTACCCAGTCTCTGAGCAACAGCAATCCCTGATGCTAAATCCACTCTAGGCAAATAAATCGCTAACTCTTCCCCGCCCCATCTTGCTCCAATGTCATGATCACGGATATTTTCCTTAATGAGATTGGCTATCTGGACAATCGCTTCATCACCAACCTGATGACCATAGGTATCATTGATTCCTTTAAAATCATCAATATCAATTAAAATAAATGTACCAAAAGCGTCTGTTTCTAATGATTCCTGTATACAATCCTCTAAGTGATTACGTGAATAAAGTTTTGTTAAATAATCAGTAATCACTAATTTTTCGAGTTCCTCTCTGAGAATCGAGTTTGTAAAAGCTAAGGATGAGTGGTGAATCAAGGATTGCAAGAGTTTAAATTTATCAAAAGAAAAGAAATAGGGAGATTCATGTAAAACAATAGCCACTCCTAAAATTTCATTCTGCTGTACCATCGGAACAGACATCATGGAACGAAAGCTTGATTTACGAAATGATGGGTCTACTTGTAAATCTCCTATGAAAAGGGGCTCTTTTTCTGCTAAAATCCGTTTTAGGCTATATAAAACATACTGCTCTCCATTTCCTTCTTCAAAAAAAGTAGTACTTCCCGGAAGTACCTCGATTTGTTCATTCGATTGTAAAAAGAAACCTACTTCATTTGCGCCAAAGGATTTTTTTATTTGGGATGACATGAACGTCATTGTATCAACCAGTCGCAAATTCGAATTTAACTTATGTGAAGTTTCGTTAATTAATTGCAAATCTGCAATCAATTGTTTTGACTGTTGGTAAAGTTGAGCATTTTCGAATGCATGTCCTGCCGTATTTGCCAATAGTTCAATAAACTGGATTTCTGATTGTGGAAAAACAAGTGAGTAGTGAGCGTTAATTTGCAATACCCCATAAACTCCCTGCCTACCTTTTAATGGTGCATAAATAATAGACTTTTTATCCGATACTGAGTCTTCAAGCTGCAACTTTCCGGTTACAAATGCTTGCATTACAAGTGAATTTTCACCATGTTCATATTCTTGTATATCTTTAATGGGAATAACATTATGTCTCTTATTATCATGTGCAAGAAATAAAGTATATGTAAATGATGGGTATACATCTTGCAATGTATTAATAACCTCTTCAAGCACAGCGTCAATATTCATTGTTGAATGAAACTTTGAGGTTACTCTAAATAGTTGCTCATATCTTACATCTTCATTTGGAAACTTCATGTTTAATCACCCATCTGATATTGATACTTTTAATCTCATTATAATAGATATTGCATAAAAAATGTTTCATTATCTCGTAAAAAATCTAAATTTGTTACAATAAACAAGTTAAAAATAAAAATTTCACCAAAATTCACGGGATTCTTGCCGAATTCTGTATATTTTGATGAAAACTTGACTTCCGTTTCTAAAAATCATATAATGATCGTTGTGTAAAATATTGCAGCAAATGTGAGTAGGTTTTTGATTTATTTTGTTCCTCTAGCGAGCTTTGGCTCATAGATGGTGTATCACGTAACTCTTGGCTGCTAGGGCGAAGATACATGAAAACAAAATAGCCAAGAACATCTAGCACATCTGTTTTTATTTTACAACAAAATAAAAACATTGAAGGAGGAGTCATTCATGGCTCGTTATACTGGTCCAAGCTGGAAATTATCCCGTCGTCTTGGCATCTCATTAAGTGGTACTGGTAAAGAATTAGAAAAGCGTCCTTACGCTCCTGGACAACATGGTCCAAACCAACGCAAGAAGCTTTCTGAATATGGTTTACAATTACAAGAAAAGCAAAAGCTTCGTCATATGTATGGTGTGAATGAGCGTCAATTCCGCAACACATTCAACAATGCAAGCAAAATGCAAGGGATCCTTGGTGAAAACTTCATGATTCTTCTAGAATCACGTTTAGATAACCTAGTTTACCGTCTTGGTCTTGCTCGTACTCGTCGTGCAGCTCGCCAATTAGTTAACCATGGTCATATTCTTGTTGATGGAAACCGTGTTGATATTCCATCTTACCGAGTAAAACCTGGGCAAACAATTGCAGTTCGTGAAAAGTCACGTAATCTTGTTGCAATTAAAGAAGCTATTGAAGCTACTACATTCGTACCAGAATATTTAACTTTTGATGCTGATAAATTAGAAGGAACTTACACTCGTTTACCTGAGCGTTCTGAATTACCAGCTGAAATTAACGAAGCATTCATCGTTGAGTTCTACTCACGTTAATGGAATTGCTCTGTAAGGAGCATACACAAAAGCCTCAGAGGCGTTGATGAGTCAACGTTTTTGGGGCTTTTTATTTTACCCTATTTCTTACAATCACCTCTACAATTTACACAGCCTCTCAATTCTTACTTCTAAACTTCCTAGAAACTTCCTTGTATCCATCATTTTTTATTACTTGATTTTAATAGCTTTGTCATATTTTTTAATTCGTTTGTAATAGGTGAATAACATTAATCCGTTATGATTAAATATATAAATTAATCATCTTAGGAGTAACATTCATGAAAAAATTAAAATCTATCATTTGTTTTTTCCGTAGATATCATAAATACGATTATTACAGTGAAAAATGCATATTTTGTGGAAGGAAAAAATGCACCACCCACCTTCGGATACTTTGTAAATCTGAAGTGAGGATGTTATTTTTTTCGTATCACATAAAAAAAGATGAGGTGCACCGTCTTATGCACCTCATCTTTTTTAGTATTTAATTAAGAAATATTTTTTCTTGCCGCGGCGGATTACGGTAAATTGATCTTCTATGCGATGTTGCTCAGTAAGAACTACATCAACTTCTTGGATTCTCTCACCGTTAACATAGATAGCTCCATTTCCGATGTCCTCACGTGCCTGACGCTTGGAAGGTGAAATTTTACTCATTACTAATAAATCAACTAAACCAACTTCTGCTTCCCCATCATATTCATAAGACGGTACATCCTTAAAGCCTTGCTTAATCTCCTCAGCACTTAATTCATTGATTGAACCTCTGAATAATGCAGTAGAAATCTTAACCGCTTGATTAAGCGCATCCTCTCCATGTACCAATTTCGTTACCTCTTCTGCCAACGTCTTTTGTGCCAAACGTTTTTCCGGAGCATTTTGTATTTCAGCTTCAAGGTTTTCAATTTCCTCTTTTGAAAGAAACGTAAAATATTTTAAATAGCGAACAACATCACGATCATCAGTATTGATCCAGAACTGATAAAACTCGTATGGCGATGTCTTTTCTTTATCTAACCAAATCGTTCCTCCTTCTGTTTTACCAAATTTCGTTCCGTCCGCCTTCGTTACAAGTGGAATAGTTAGACCATATGCTTTCGCATCTTCAACACTCTTGCGGATTAATTCTAGTCCTGCTGTGATGTTCCCCCATTGATCGCTTCCACCAATTTGAAGTCGACAACCTTCATTTTCGTAAAGCTTTAAAAAGTCATAGGATTGTAAAATCATATAGCTAAACTCTGTAAAAGATATACCGGCATCTAGACGGGATTGGACAGAGTCCTTAGCAAGCATATAATTTAGACCGAAACTTTTACCAATATCACGCAAGAAGGTGATTAAATCTAAGCTTCCAATCCAATCATAGTTATTCGCAATTTGTGCAGGATTTCCTTCTGCTTCAAAATCCAGAAAGCGTGAAAGCTGTTCTTTAATGCTATTACTATATTGCACAACAACTTCTTTCGGATTCAATGTTCGTTCTGCTTTTTTACCACTAGGGTCCCCGATTAAACCCGTAGCGCCACCTACTAAAGCAATTGGTTGATGTCCTGCTAATTGAAATCTTCGTAAAGTCAAAATCCCTACTAAATGGCCAATATGTAAACTATCTGCAGTTGGGTCAAATCCACAATACAATTTAATCTTTTCATCTTTTAAAGTATTCTGTAAACCTTCTTCATCTGTTACTTGATTTATCAAGCCCCTATAAGCCAAATCCTGAATTACATCCATTAAAATTTGATTCTCCTTTTAACCACATGATAAAGTTTTTCTATCACATTAAGTCATATATTGTCAAATTAAATTCTGGAAAATCATAAAAAAATACTAAAGTACCTTGTGGTTATGCTATAATGAACTTGGATTTGTAGGGGGATGATTATGAATTTTAACAAAAGGCAGATTTTTGAAAAAATTGGTTCTTTATGGAAAAGCATAACCATGAATAAAGTCGTTAGAGCAATAGCTGGCAAGAAAGCTCGTAAAGGTGTAAGAGTTACATACGGCGTTGTTTGGAATTTATTTTTGATTTTCTTTATTGTTGCTATTCTAGGTTTTGGGTTTGCCGGAGGGGCTGGTGCTGGATATTTTGCATCTCTTGTAAAGGACGAACCTATTCGAAGTTATGATAGTTTGAAGAAAGATATATATAACTATGAAGAAAATACAGAGGTTTACTTCGCAAATGAAGTCTATCTTGGTCAATTGCGATCAGACCTTCAACGAGAAGAAGTTGCTCTAAAAGATATTTCCCAATATGTCAAGGATGCTGTTATTGCGACCGAAGATCAATACTTCTATAAGCACGATGGAGTTGTTCCAAAATCAATATTACGGGCAATCGTACAGGATGTAACAAATTCTCCCATTCAAACTGGTGGAAGTACGTTAACCCAGCAATTGATTAAGAACCAAATTCTGTCTAATGAAGTTTCATTTGATCGGAAGGCAAAGGAAATATTAATCGCATTACGACTTGAAAAGTTTTTTGATAAAGACGAAATACTTGAAGCATATTTAAATATTGTTCCATATGGGCGGAATTCTTCAGGCCGTAACATTGCCGGAGTTCAAACCGCAGCAAAGGGGATTTTCGGTGTAGATGCAAAAGACTTAAATCTACCACAAGCAGCTTATATCGCTGGTATACCTCAAAATCCATACACTTATACACCTTTCTTAAATCAAGGTGGAAAGGTAAAAGAAAACTTAGAACCTGGTATCAATCGCATGAAAACGGTCTTGGAACGAATGTTGACTGGTGGTTTTATAACACAGAAACAATATGAGGAAGCTCTCGCATATGATATTCGTGCAAACCTTGTTCCACCTAAGTCAGAACCTACCGAAAAATATCCTTGGTTAATTAATGAAGTAGAAAAACGTGCTACTGATATTTTAATGCGTAAGTTGGCTAAGGAAGATGGATACGAAGAAAAGGATTTAGAGGAAAATAAAGACTTACGTATACACTATCATGAAATTGCTGACAGAAACCTTCGTCAAAATGGATACAAAGTCTATACCACGATTGACAAGGAAGTTCACGATGTATTGCAAGAAGCAACTAAAAACTTTCAATACTTTGGACCAGATCGAAAAGAAACAAAGAAAAATTTAGAAACAAATGAAGATGTTGTTGTGATGGAGCCAGAAGAACTCGGTTCTGTTTTAATTGAAAACCAAACAGGTAAAATTATCGGCTTCGTTGCTGGACGTGATTTTGAACGCGAACAAACGAATCATGCTATGGGTTCAGTACGTCCTAATGGTTCGACAATGAAGCCACTCTTGGACTATGCACCTGCGATGGAATTAGGATTGACACAACCTGGAAGTGTGATTGCCGATGTGAAATTTAGTTATGGCAAATACACTCCACAAAACGTTGGTGGTAAATATGACTTTGATGGGTTAATGTCTGCAAGACGTGCCCTACAAATTTCAAAAAATATACCTGCAATTAAAACGTATTTAAAAGCCTTTGATCAACGACCAATTACGTTCTTAGAGAAAATGGGATTTACTTCATTAGATGAAAGAGATTATTCCGCACCTTCACTAGCCATTGGCGGGATGACATATGGTGTTTCTGTCGAAGAAAATGTAAATGCCTTTGCTACATTTGCGAACGAAGGTAAGTTTATAGATGCGTATATGATTGAAAAGATTGTTACGAACGATGGTGATGTCGTCTTTGAACATGAATCAAAACCAGTTGACGTATTTTCACCACAAACTGCCTATTTAACAATCGATATGATGCGTGATGTTATAAATGGCGGTACTGCTTCATCACTTAAAGGGTATTTAAAATTTAATGCTGATTGGGCAGGTAAAACAGGTACGACTAACTATTACGAAGATATTTGGTTTGTTGCAACAAACCCTAATGTAACCTTTGGTACGTGGATGGGTTATGATACCCCAAAATCAGTTGAGAAAACTTATAAAGGCCTCAATTATTCAAGAAGAAATATTCTTCTTTGGTCTCAACTGATGAATGCGGTATATGACGTAAAACCAGACCTTGTTAAGCCAAAAGAGAACTTTAAAATGCCAGGTGGAATTGTAAGTCGCTCCTATTGTGGAATCTCTGGACTCCTTCCATCAGATCTATGCCGAGAGGCTGGGCTAGTACAATCTGACATTTTTAATGCAAAATATGTTCCAACAAAAGTGGATGATAACCTTGTGAAAGGTAAGTATATTGAAGTAAATGGCAAGGCTTATCGTGTACCAGCAAGTGCACCACAGGAATTTGTCCAACAAGGGATTATGATTAAGAAAGAATTTTTGGAGGAGCATGGCTTAAAAGATTCAAGTGCGATTGAACAGCTGCTTCCTAATAATAATCGTTGGAGTAAGCTAGTCATTACGGAATCGTCAGAGCTCAAAGACAATGGCTCTGTTCCTTCTCAAGTAAAAGGTGCTTCGATTTCATCTGGTACATTGAAATGGGCAAAGCATGAACACAATGATGTCATTGGATATCGTATCTATGCTGCAGCTAATTTCACAACAGATTTCAAGAAAATCGGAAGTGTACCTGCAACGAAAAATTTACAATTTAAGGTAGGAAATGCAGCTGCTGCTTATTATATAACTGCCGTTGATGTAACTGGTAAAGAAACCCCACTCGCTAATTCAGTGTTAATTAAGAGTGGCGACTATAAACCAGAACCAGAAGTAGTCACTCCTCCACCAGCACCGCAAGCACCTCCAGCGGATGGAGGAAAACCGGAGGGAAATGGTAATAATAATGAAAAAGAAAATAACGGTAATGGAAATGGTAAAGAAAACGGTGGAAATTAAAGAATAA
>NZ_HE610988.1:411954-463813 GCF_000285535.1 Bacillus timonensis
TTTTTGTTAGCTGTATTTTTTAATCTTCCATTGTGGAAAGGTCACCTGTTGGTAAATCAAGCTCCCATGCCTTTAAAACACGTCTCATGATTTTTCCACTACGGGTTTTCGGAAGTTTATCCTTAAACTCAATTTCACGAGGCGCAGCATGTGCTGCTAAACCCTTTTTCACAAAGTTTCTAATTTCTTCTTTTAACTCATCTGTCGGTTCATAACCATCAATTAGTGCAACGAAAGCTTTAATAATTTCTCCACGTACAGGGTCTGGCTTTCCGATTACCCCCGCCTCAGCAATTGCTGGGTGTTCAACTAATTTACTTTCTACCTCAAACGGTCCAACCCGCTCACCAGAGGTCATAATTACATCATCAACTCGACCTTGGAACCAGAAATAACCGTCCTCATCCATATAGGCTGAATCCCCTGATACATACCAATCACCAGGCATAAAGTAAGACTCATATTTTGCTGGATTGTTCCAAATTTGATGCATCATTGAAGGCCAGCCTTTTTTAATTGCTAAGTTACCCATTCGGTTCGGTGGTAATTCATTCCCTTGATCATCTACAATAGCAGCTTTGATTCCAGGGAATGGTTTACCCATTGAGCCAGGCTTAATTTCCATACAAGGGTAATTGCTTATTAGCTGAGCTCCTGTTTCTGTCATCCACCAGTTATCATGAATGCGTAAATTAAATACTTTTACTCCCCAACGTACAACTTCAGGGTTAAGTGGCTCACCAACACTTAACACATGACGCAAGGATCGTAAATCAAATTGTTTTACAAGCTCATCTCCAGCGCCCATTAGCATTCTAAATGCAGTCGGAGCACTATACCAAACTGTAATTCCATAATCCTCAATTGTTTGGTACCAATTTTCAGGTCTGAAACGTCCTCCTACAATGACGTTTGAGGCCCCGTTCAGCCAAGGACCAAAAATACCATAAGACGTTCCTGTTACCCATCCTGGGTCAGCCGTACACCAATAGATATCATCTTCTTTTAAATCTAGAATCCAATTGGCTGTTTGATATTGTTGAATCATCGCGTTATGAACATGCAAGACTCCCTTTGGCTTACCTGTGGAGCCAGAAGTATAGTGTAAGAGCATGCCATCGGTTCTTTCCACCCATTCAATTTGCAATTCTTTACTTGCCGTTTTTAAACGACCTTGAAAGTCAATAAAAGGACCTTCCTCTTTTACATCTTCACCGACAAGAACGATATGCTCTAATGCAGGAAGATCATTGAATGGAATTCGATCTACTAGCTCTGGAGTTGTCACAATAACCTTTGCTTCACTGTCTTCTAAGCGGTCACGAACAGCGCCTTCCATAAATGCTTCAAATAGTGGACCAACGATTGCACCTAATTTAATAGCTCCTAATACTGTAAAATACAATTCAGGAGAGCGCGGCATAAATACAAATACACGGTCCCCCTTTACCACATCAGCAGCTTGTTTTAACACGTTAGCCGCACGGTTCGTATATTCTTTCATTTCCTTAAATGTATATTTCTCATCACGTGATGGATCACGATAATATAGGGCAACTTTATTTTTCCTTTCACCCTCAGCATGGCGGTCGATTGCTTCATAGGCAATATTTACTTTGCCTGTTTCATACCAAGAAAAATTCTTTTCTACTTCTGCCCAATCAAAATTCGCATATGCTTCATCATAATCTTTTAAATTATAATTACCTTTTGTCACTGGTAGCGCTTCCACTTTCACATTACATTTCCCCTTTATGTAATTTATTTACTATTCTATTATAAAATAAAATTTACCTTTTCTCAATTTTTAAAATTTTGTTTATATATTATTTTTCTGTAAAATTGTATAATTAGTGTAATAACAGTTGAAAACGCTTCATTTTTACTAGATTCATGTATAATGATAATGACTTTAGAATGGTGGTGACATTGTGGAGCATAAGAAAACATATAATGCAAAGGAACTAAAGACCCCTCATGGTACACTTATAATAGAAGGTCCCATTTCTGGAGAAACCCTTGCTAGCTATGATTTTCACGAAGATTTGGTAGCATTTCGTACACCAGACCAACAGCATAAAGCATTGGTTGAAATTGCAGACCTACCTGAAGGAAGAATCATTATTGCGAGAGAGCATAATACCATCGTTGGTTATGTTACATACCTTTATCCAGACCCACTTGAGCGTTGGTCTGAGGGAAAAATAGAAAATCTAATAGAATTAGGTGCAATTGAAGTTATCCCAAAATTTCGAGGCTCTAGGGTTGGTAAAAATCTCTTAATTGTTTCAATGATGGATGATGCGATGGAAGATTACCTAATTATTACAACTGAATATTATTGGCACTGGGATTTGAAAGGCACCGCCCTAAATGTATGGGAATATCGAAAGGTAATGGAAAAAATGATGAGTGCCGGTGGACTCGAATGGTTTGCAACAGATGACCCTGAAATTAGTTCACACCCTGCCAATTGTTTAATGGCGCGAATTGGAAAGCGTGTAAATCAAGATACAATTGAAAGGTTTGATAGGTTACGCTTTATGAACCGATTTATGTATTAAGGAGTTTAAAGTAAGGGGGATCTCACATGATTGTTGAAGAAATAATGAAAAAAATGTGATAACGTTATCACCGAATGATACCATTTCTACCGCGATAAAACTAATGGACGAAAAAAAGATTCGACATATTCCTGTCGTAGATACAAATCAACATGTGATTGGGCTTATTAGTGACCGTGATATTCGCGATGCAAAGCCCTCCATCCTAGACTTTACTAATCAAGAAAAAACACTAGAATCACCAATAAAGGAAATTATGGTGAAAGACGTCATAACCGGTCATCCACTCGATTTTGTGGAGGAAATTTCTGCTGTCTTTTCTCAGAATCGAATTGGCTGTCTACCAATAGAATCCAATGGACAATTAGTTGGAATTATCACAGAAACAGATTTACTGCATACTTTTGCACAACTTACAGGTGCAAACCAACCCGGCTCCCAACTAGAAATAAAAGTACATAATCGAGCTGGTGCTTTGGCAGACGTTGTCAATGTTATAAAAAACCATAATGTAAATATACACAGTGTGCTTGTTTATCCTGACAAGAACACCCAATTTAAAATTGTAGTCTTACGAGTTCAAACGATGAATCCAACAAAAATTATTACAAATCTAAAAAATGAGGGGTACACTGTGATGTGGCCTTCCATTCCAGGGTCTCTATCATGACAAAAGAATCTGCTTTTGTCTATTCAGACCATTTGTTAAAATATCGTTTTAGTCATGATCATCCCTTTAACCAAACGAGGGTAAAGCTTACATATGATCTACTTAAAAGTTTGAACTTGTTAGATGACTCGGATATTATTCCACCTAGAATTGCTTCAGATGAAGAATTGCAGCTTGTCCATGATCCAAGATTTATAGAAGCTGTTAAGTTAGCTGGTGAGGGAAAGCTCCCTGAAGAAATTGGACACAACTATGGGATTGGTACAGAGGATACTCCTATTTTCCCAGGGATGCATGAAGCAAGTGCCTTATTAGTAGGCGCTACCCTTTCCGCTGTTGACCATGTGATGTCAGGAAAATCAAAGCATGCTTTAAATCTAGGCGGGGGATTACACCACGGCTTCCGTGGGAAAGCATCAGGATTTTGTGTATATAATGACAGTGCCGTTGCAATTCGCTATATGCAAAAGAAGTATAATGTAAGGGTACTTTATGTAGACACGGATGCACATCATGGAGACGGTGTTCAATGGACGTTCTATGATGACCCTGACGTATGCACACTATCCATTCATGAGACAGGACGATATCTATTCCCTGGAACCGGAAATGTTACGGAGAGGGGCTCTGGTAAAGGCTATGGGTATTCCTTCAATATCCCATTAGATGCATTCACTGAGGATGACTCTTGGTTACACGCCTACAAGACTGCCTTTACTGAAGTAACGGAATTTTTTAAGCCTGACGTTATATTTACGCAAAATGGTGTGGATTCACATTACTATGATCCGTTAACACATTTGTCTGCGACTATGAAAATCTATCGTGAAATCCCTAAGCTTGCTCACCATCTTGCCCATCAATATTGTGATGGCCGATGGATTGCAGTTGGCGGAGGAGGGTATGACATCTGGAGAGTCGTACCAAGAGCATGGTCATTCATTTGGCTTGAAATGATTGAAAAATCCGATATTAGTGGTGCACTTCCAGTTGATTGGATTAATAAGTGGCAGCCAAAGGCAAAATTAACCCTTCCTACATACTGGGATGACGAACCAAATATTTATCCTCCGATCCCAAGAAAAGCAGAAATTGAAGAAAAAAATGCCTTAACTGTTTCAAAAACTCTTTACCCTATACGGAATAAATAAAAAAAACACGGTTAACCGTGTTTTTTTATCTTTATTGTTTAGTTGAATTTCTATATTCAATCCGGTGTGGTAATACCACGATTTGTTCTTCAACATTTTCTTTGTTCATGAGCTTCGTTAATAGTCTCATTGCCACCGCGCCAATATCATACATTGGTTGTACAACCGTGGTAAGCTGTGGACGTACCATGAGTGCTAAACGGGTATTATCAAAGCCGATTACTTCAATATCATTTGGAATTGAATATCCTAAATCTTGTGCACTATGGATAACTCCTAATGCCATTTCATCCGTACCAACAAATATAGCAGTCGGCTTGTCCGCTAATTCATGAATCTTTTCAAAACCTTCAATACCTGAATCATATGTGTAATCACCTTCATATACATATTCTTCATTGAATGAAAGTCCTGCGTCCTCGAGGGCACGTTTGTAACCTGCTAATTTCTTTTCTGCATTAATCGGCTCGTTTAACGGTCCGATAATAAACGCAATTTTCTTATGTCCTCTGTTTGCTAATTCCGTAACTGCATCGTACGAAGCTTGCTCCGAATCAATTATAACGGATGGAACCGTATCTGAGCTTTCAACTGAAGCAGCCAACACAATTGGCACAGGTGACTTTTCGAATTCCTCAACATGTTCCTGAGTAACATTTCCACTCATAAAAACAATACCATCTACTTGTTTTCCTAGCATTGTATTTAATAGGTGAAATTCTTTATCCTTGTTTTGATCCGAGTTGCTTAGAATGATATTGTATTTATACATTGTTGCAATATCTTCAATTCCACGTGCAAGCTCTGAATAAAAAATATTTGAGATATCCGGAATGATAACTCCTACTGTAGTCGTTTTTTTACTAGCTAGTCCACGAGCTACAGCATTTGGACGATACCCTAATCGTTCAATTGCTTCTTGTACTTTTTTTCGGGTTGTTGGTTTTACATTGGGATTGCCATTTACAACACGAGATACGGTTGCCATTGATACATTGGCTTCCCTTGCTACATCATAGATTGTCACATTCATTGACAGCACTCCTTATTTCAAGTAACTCTTATATGTAGTATGAGCTTTTTTATACAAACAAATGTTAAATTTGTTCACTTTATCTAAATAATCATACGACACTTAGCTTACAAGGGCAATTAATTTGTGTAATTCTTAACAAATTCGTTAAAAAAACCCCTAAAAAACCTCCTACTATAGTAGTAAGAGGTTTTGATGAAAACTATACACGAACGGCTTGAGATGCCTTAAGTTCAGTGATCCATTTTTCAAATTGATCAAAATCCATTTGCTGTGCTGAGTCTGATAAAGCAACTGCTGGATCTGGATGTACCTCCGCCATAACACCATCCGCTCCAATTGCAAGAGCAGCCTTTGCACATGGCAATAATAAATCTCGGCGTCCAGTTGAATGTGTTACATCAACAAATACCGGTAAATGTGTTTCCTGTTTTAAAATTGGAACTGCAGAAATATCTAATGTATTACGAGTTGCTTTTTCGTAAGTACGGATACCTCTTTCACAAAGAATAATTTGGTCATTACCTTGAGAGATGATATATTCAGCTGCATTTACGAATTCGTCGATTGTAGCAGCTAATCCACGTTTCAACAATACAGGCTTTTTAACAGAACCTGCTGCCTTTAATAATTCAAAGTTCTGCATGTTACGTGCACCAATTTGAATAACATCGATGTATTCACAAGCAACTTCAATATCCGCAGGATTTACAATTTCACTGATAACAGCCATATCAAATTGATCAGCGACACGTTTTAAGATTTTTAATCCTTCAAGTCCTAATCCTTGGAAGTCGTAAGGAGAAGTTCTAGGCTTGAACGCACCACCACGAAGTAAACGTAAACCATGTTTCTTCGCTTCCTGCGCAACTGCAGCTGTTTGCTCAAAGCTTTCAACCGCACAAGGTCCAACGATGAATTGTTGTGTGCCATTACCAATTTTTACGCCTTTTACATCAACAATTGTATCTTCAGGTTTTTTCTTACGCGAAACAAGGAGAGCTTTGCGATGATCATCCTCTTGTATCTCAAGACCCGCCTTAAAGATTTCTTTAAAGATATGTTGAATAGTTGATGTTTCGAAAGGTCCTTCATTATGCTCTAAAATGTTATTTAACATTTTTCTTTCGCGTACAGGATCATAGCGGTTAACACCTTGTGTCTCTTTTACTTTACCAATTTCTTGAACTAATTTTCCCCGTTCACTAATAAGTTTAAGAATTTCAAGATTAATTTCTTCAACTCTTTCACGAAGGTTATCTAATTCTGCTTTACTCATCTCTCTCTTCCTTTCTCCCGCAAGTTATAAGTCGCAATTTAGTCGAAATTATGATATATTTCTAGTAATTAGAATTCATTATAAACGATAAAATTCAATATGTCACTAAAAACTTTATTACCTAAACGCTTTTAAGCAATAAAGTATTATATGCTTATAAAAATTATCGGTGACAACTAAATTAAATAGTGATATTTAAAAAGTCCATGGTTTATCCATGGACTTTTTGTAGTTAGAGAAAAACGGATTTCCGACTATTACTATATTATTCTCCAGCAGCCACTAATGATTCCTTTGTAATACTTCTATGGGATGCGTTCCATTTTATCTTGCCATCCTCAAATAGAAGTGCTTGAGGTGATTCATGTTTGATTCCAAAGGTTTCCGCTATGTAATTGGAAAGCTGTTTTGCTTCTTGTACATATAGAAAATAAGTTGGTACATCCTTATGTTCCTCTACAAACTGCTCATACTCATCAAATGCCGCTTTACTAATTGGACAGGTTAAACTGTGTTTGATAAAGATAAATTTATTTTCGTTAGTAAGGACTTGGTTAAATTCTTCAATTGTTTCAACTTTTGCTTTCCCCATGTTTACATCTCTCCCTTTGTTTATTGGTTATGTTGAGTATTACTTTCTGCTTCGGTTAAGGCTTGCTTTGCTTCGGCAAGCTTTTCCTGGAACAACTGCTCATTTTCTGCATGATCTTGGTTCGTTACTTCTGGCACTTCTTCTGTTTCTTGAATGTCTTGTTGTAATTCGGGCTCATTTTGCAAATTAGGTGCTTTAAAGTCTTTTACTTTCGTTAAAATTTGATTTGATTGCTCGGAAATTGTTTTGGATAGTGTATTTGTTTTTTCTTTTACAACACTTGCTTGATCATTTAGTTGCCTACGTAATTCCTGTCCTGTTTTTGGAGCTAAAAATAGAGCTGTTGCTGCTCCAACTGCAGCACCAACAATTGTACCAAGGATAAAATTTGAACCACTATTCTTTTTTCCCATCGAAATCCCCTTTCTTAATTTGAAAAATGTTTTTCATGCTTTTGTTTTTTATCTTTCCATTTATCCCATATCTCTATTACAGCGTTTCCTACTTGAACGACTTGTGAGATTTTGGTTTTGTTTTTCTCCAATTGCACAGCAACCTCATCTGTCACATTTCCAACTGATTTGTTAAAGCGTTGCAATGAAGTTCCAACATCCTTAACGGCATCAACTACTGTATTTAGACTTTCCGACTTCTGCTGAATATCATCTGCAAGCTTATTTGTTTTATTCAGTAGGGCAGTCGTTTCACTTGTTATACCTTCCATTTGTTTCTCTAATCCAGATAAGGTACCTGCAACATTATCCAATGTATGTTGAAGCGAACGAAGCGTTTTGGAGAGATAAATAACTAAAATTAAAAATGCTACTGCAATTACTGCAACACTTATGTAAACGATAAGAATCATTCGTGATGCACCTCCTTATATCTTTCTTACCCGTTTTTACCACAAATAATCATATTCTCCCATTGTTTAACTTTCGACATATCTCAACGAAATCCCTTCAGAGAATTAGTAGGCTTTTATTTAGTAAACAAATTTCTTTTATTAGGTTACAATAAGAATGTACATATGCAAATAGAAAATGGAGGCAAAATCATGAAAGATTCACGAATTGAAACACTCGCTCGAAATTTAATTAATTATTCTGTACGCCTTCAAAAGGGTGAAAAAGTTCTTATTGAAAACTTTGGGTTACAGCGTGAACTCGTTATTGCATTAATTAACGAGGCATATAAAGCAGGAGGATATCCATTTGTCTCTTTAAAGGACCATCAGGTAGACCGTGCTTTATTACTGGGAGCACAGGACAAGCAATTTGAAATGAAAGCGGATTTTGAAGCTAACGTTATGAGTAAAATGGATGCTTATATTGGCTTGCGATCAGGTGATAACATTAATGAATTCGCTGATGTTCCCGATGATAAAATGAAAATTGAAGGTAATACAGTCGGCAAAAAAGTACATCGGGAAATTCGTGTACCAAAGACAAAATGGGTGGTTTTACGTTATCCAAATTCATCAATGGCTCAGCTTGCAAAAATGAGCACAGAAGCATTTGAAGATTTTTATTTCAATGTATGTAATCTTGACTACGGTAAAATGAGCACTGCAATGGACGCTCTAGTTGAACTTATGGACAAGACAGACAAGGTTCGCCTTACAGGCCAAGGAACAGATCTCACATTCTCCATCAAAGGAATCAAAGCGATTAAATGTGCGGGAGAAATGAATATTCCAGATGGTGAAGTATATACGGCACCTGTTCGAGATTCAATCAACGGAACGCTAACTTATAATACACCTTCACCATATCAAGGTTTTACTTTTGAAAATGTTTCACTTACTTTCAAAGACGGAAAAATTGTTGAGGCTACCTCTAATGATACAGAGCGTATTAATAAAATACTAGATACAGATGAGGGCGCACGTTATATAGGTGAATTTGCAATCGGGGTAAATCCATATATTCAACATCCAATGCAAGACATTCTTTTTGATGAAAAAATTGATGGCAGCTTCCACTTTACCCCAGGTCAAGCCTATGATGATGCTTATAATGGAAACAACTCAAATATCCAGTGGGATATGGTAAATATTCAGCGTCCTGAATACGGTGGTGGAGAAATTTACTTTGATGATGTTCTTATTCGTAAAGATGGCCGTTTTGTCATCCCTGAACTTGAGCCATTAAATCCCGAGAATCTTAAGTAATTGTAAAAGGACCTTTGCGATTGATTCGCAAGGTCCCTTTTTTTACAGTATTATACTAAAGCTTTTTCATAAGCGTCCTGAAACTTTTGAATATCGCCTGCTCCCATAAAGATTAAAACACTGTTCTCATGTTTTTTAAGTATCACAGTATTATCCTCTTTAATTAGCTCTGAACCAGGGATTTTTCCTTGTAAGTCAGTGATTGAAAGTTCTCCTTTGTTCTCACGTGCTGAGCCGAAAATATCACAAAGATATACTTGATCTGCCTTTTCTAGGCTTGCAGCAAAGTCATCCAAAAATGTCTGTGTTCTAGTAAAAGTATGTGGCTGGAAAATAGCAACAATTTCACGTTCCGGGAATTTCTGACGAGCAGCTTCAATTGTTGCATTAATCTCAGTCGGATGATGAGCATAATCATCAATGACAATTTGGTTTCCAACTCGCTTCTCAGAGAATCTACGTTTCACTCCTTGGAAACTTAACAAACGTTCTTGAATAATTGACATATCAATATTTTCGTAATGGCATAATGCAATTACGCCTAAGGCATTTAATACATTATGATTTCCATATCCGTGGATAGAAAAGCTTGCAAAGAACGTATTTCGTACAAACACATCAAAGGTAGTACCTTCCGTACTCTTTTTAATATTACGAGCTTGAAAATCATTTTCTTCCCCAAATCCGTAAAATACGACAGGAACCTTTGCCTTGATACTTTGAAGATATTCATCGTCACCACAAGCAATAATTCCCTTTTTCACCTGAAGTGCCATTTCCTGAAATGCATTAAAAACATCTTCTACATTTGCAAAATAATCCGGATGGTCAAAATCAATATTTGTCATAATTGCATAGTCAGGGTGATAGCTTAAGAAATGTCTTCTATATTCACATGCTTCAAAAACAAAGTTCTTACTATCCTCAGAACCCTTTCCACTTCCATCTCCAATTAAATAAGAAGTAGGCTCTGCTCCCTGCAATACATGAGCAAGTAAGCCAGTCGTTGATGTTTTACCATGGGAGCCTGTAACGGCAACACTCGTATATTTTTTCATAAATTCACCTAAGAAACGGTGATATCGAATAACAGGTAATCCCATTTCGACTGCTTTTGCTATTTCTTCATGAGTATCAGGAAAGGCATTCCCGGCAATAACCGTCAGACCTTCATGAATATTTTCCTTGTTAAAAGGTAAAATCTTTATTCCTCTTTGCTCTAAAGGCTTTTGTGTGAAATAAAACTTTTCATGGTCAGACCCTTGAACTTCATAATTCATATCATGAAGTATCTGTGCCAACGAACTCATGCCAGTTCCTTTGATTCCAACGAAGTGGTAAACTGTCATATAAAGAACCTCCAACATTGTCTATCTGTAAGACAGTATATGAAATTCATCTAGTTTTGATAATTGTACCCATGATTTTGAGACTGGTGCTAATGAATTTTATGTATATATACAATCATCTCACATTTGTTCATTATAGCACTAATCAATACTGAAGACCATTATGAAAAAATGACTAGAAAACAGCCAAAAAATGAAGTATGTCCTCAAAACCAGTATTCAACGTGGGATGAGTTAACCTTATTATGAACGTAGGACCATAGAATTAACCTTTGCTTCGCTTATTTTTGTATCTATTTGAATTGTTATGTAGGTCCTTTTAACTACACATCAAAAAAGCTGATAACAAAAGTTATCAGCCCAGACTGTTGACAAACGCTCGCATACTGCGTTGCTTGCCTCCCTCGTCCGTTCATGAAGGCAACTTCTATTCGCGTCTTCGCTCAGCTGCGCGCCTTGTCTGACAAGCGTTCGCAAGACAGTCTGGGAATAGAATTTATATTTTGATATCCTTAATAATTCATATAGACAAAGTCAGCACTGACTTTGTCTACATTCTGAGCTGATAACAAAAGTTATCAGCCTTCATAAATCTCTGCTAAATCCTCTTCAGTTATTAAAACTTCCCTTGGCTTACTTCCTCGTGATTCAGAGATAATTCCTTGTTCCTCCATCATATCAATTAACCGCGCTGCGCGATTATAACCAATTCTAAAACGTCTTTGTACACTGGAGGTAGATGCCCCCCCATGTTCTAAAACGAATTCACATGCCTCTAAAAAGAGTTCATCCTCTTCATTTGTGATGGAGGCCTTCTTTAAAAGCTCTTCTTGCTCAAACATATAGCTTGGCTTCATTTCCGATTTTACAAAATCAACAACCGCTTCAATTTCATCATCTGAAACAAAATTCCCTTGAACACGGATTGGTTTTGATGACCCATTCTCAAGGAACAACATATCCCCTTTGCCTAACAGTTTTTCTGCTCCACTTGAATCAATAATGGTTCTTGAATCAACTTGAGAAGACACTGAAAAGGCAATTCGTGTTGGAATATTTGCTTTAATTAATCCGGTGATTACATCAACCGAAGGTCGTTGTGTAGCCAGAATTAGATGAATTCCACATGCCCTTGCTTTTTGAGCAATACGGCAAATTGAATCCTCCACATCCCCTGGTGCTACCATCATTAAATCTGCCAACTCATCGATGATAATGACAAGATATGGTAGTTTTCCACTTTTCTCATCATGTTTTTTCACCATTTCATTATATCTGCCAATATCACGTACTCCAGTATGGGCAAATAATTCATACCGTCTTTCCATTTCCTCAACTGCCCACTTTAGGGAAGCCGTTGCAGCCTTCACATCAGTAATGACAGGGCTCACTAGATGTGGTATATGGTTATATGGCGCAAGTTCTACCATTTTTGGATCAATCAATAACAGCTTTACTTCATCCGGAGAAGCCTTATAAAGCAAACTGACCAGCATTGCATTAATACATACGCTTTTACCAGAACCAGTTGCACCTGCAATTAATCCATGTGGCATCTTTTGCAAATCCGTCACAATTGGCTTACCAGAAATATCGAGACCCATTGCTACAGTTAATGGTGATTTATTCGATATAAATTCTGAGCTTTGGATGATTTCTTTTAAAAGCACTGGTTTGCTTTTTTTATTTGGCACTTCAATTCCTATCGTATTTTTTCCTGGAATTGGCGCTTCAATTCGAATATCCTTTGCAGCCAAACTCAATTTAATATCATCTGATAAATTTGTAATTTTATTTACCTTTACCCCTGGCTCAGGATGTACTTCAAATCTAGTAACGGCTGGACCTTGCGTTACATTTACTACCTTTGCACGCACTTTAAAATTTCGTAGAGTTTGGTCTAGAATATTTTGTTGTTCGACCAACCACTGACTGTCATCCAACTGCTCAGCAGGAGGTGCATTTAAATAAGATAGAACCGGAAACGAATATCCTGGGAGTTGATTTTCGTCTTCACCATTCATATCTTCTTCCTGCTGAATGATTCTTGCCGGTTGGATTGGAGCCACTTGTTCCACTGATACTTCCTCTTGTTTCGGTGGGACTTGTTCTTTTACTATTTCCTCATGTTTTGTTGGTTCCTGTTGGCTTTTGGGTTCAACAGGCTTTATTGGAGTTACTTGGCCTACTTGTCTTGTATCGCTTTGTGACAATTTCTGTTTGTCCTTTTTAAACATTAAAACATTAAATGGAATATTAGACCTTCTCGGCTTAGCATTTGTTTGCTCTGACTCTTGTGTCGGTTCAACCTGTCGTTGTGCATTCTCATCCGATTCTTCATTTTCTTCCACTTCATGCTTCATTGGAGTTTCTACCAATTCTTCCATTGGCTGTGGCGGTTCTTTTTCTATTAACATTTCAATTTGCTTCTCGTCTTGATCAATCACATTCGTTTCAACAATGTCCGCAGAATCTTCAGTTGTAAAAGTGTGAGCTGATGTTTCCTCACTACTCAAATCAATATTAGATGGGACAGTATTTACTCGTTCAACCTTTTCTAATTCTTCTTCCCTTATTAATTGATTGGCAAAGCTTACAACCTTTTGCTGTGTTTCGTCATTCGCTATTTCTTTTAGTTCGGATTCAACTTGCTCAGTTAGTAGAATTGTAGAAGCCACCTCTTCTTGTGCCTCTTTCCATGCCCTTGCAATTGATTCGGTATCCGCGATAGGTTTTACAGGAAGTTCATACTCTATGACTTCATCTTGAGGCTTCGGCTTACCTAGACCAAATACAGGGGATGGGGTTTCAGTTGGGCGAAAGGGTTGTTTCTCTTGTACTTTTACAACAGGTTTAGGATTTGAATGCCTTTTAGGTTCTGCGGCCCTTGTTTTCTGAGGTCGCTTTGTTTGTACTTTTTCCGTTTTCCTTATTTCTTGATCTGGAATAACGGGGAATCGAAATTTCCCCTTTGGGTATTCGTATGTAACTCTCGCCTCAGCAGGCTTGTTTTGTCGGATTTGAGTCGTTTTTATTTCAATTGGATCGTCATCGTCCGCCTGTAAAAAATGTAGTAATTTCTTTATCCAATTCACAACTATCACTCTTCCATTATCAAATACGCCTCGGCGTATTTGCGCCCGATTTTTTTAGGCCCACACGATGTGGGTCACAAAGACGTTGCCACAGGACGTGGCGTTCTTAGTCTTTGATCCTAAGCTCGAAAAACTTCCTTTGAAAAATCGTGGCATCCGCCGGAGGCTTTAACTTTATTCGGCAGAAGTTAGAGACTTCTGCTGAATAAAGTTAAATCTATTCCTTATTGTAACAAAAAAGCCGCTAGTTTTCCTAGCGACTTTTGGTAGAGGAGAATACATTTATTTTCTTGGTCGATTTTTTCCAAGGATAAAGATTGGTTCAAGTTCCCCCTCTTCAAAAAGAAACGATAGTGCTGTAATCGGAACTCTACCACTTGCAAAGAAGCTCATCGTTATCTGGGCAAGAATATCATATCCTGTTTCATTTTGAACATCTACAATAATCAAAACATCCTGGTGTGGCACTGCAACTGCCATGGTACCTTTGATTTGTTGGCTCATTTTTTGAAGAAAGGCATCATTTAAAATACGACTTGCATCATAGCCGTCATTTTTATTAATAAAATAAAAAGTATTACCAGCGACTTCATCCGTTTTATATGAAACATCTAAGGAACGAAGATTGAACCTTGCTATTTCGCGAATCCGTTCAAACTTCCAATTCTCTTTTTCGAGGAGCTTTTTATCAATTAATCTGTAAGTAGTCCCTAAATCAAGTGCATAATAAATCCTTGTTTCAGCTGTATGATCGTCGTATAAAAGGTCTTCCCCATCATTTGACTGTGTCGGAAACGAGGTTGAACGGATAACAGGAAAGATATTTTTTTCTTTCCCTTCAAGCTCCAGTTCACTATTCATGACAGTTAGAGATTCTTCTATATAATAAATGACTTCATCAAGACTTGCAGGACCTTCTTCTTGATATTTGGCAATAATACCTGGAAGTGTCACGGTTGTTCCTATTTTCGTTTCCTTGTCTTCAATACGCAAGGTATCCTTTTTTGGGTCGTAAGAAAAATTCCAATTATGCTTTGCGAGTTTTTCTTGGATGATTTTCTTTAACTTTTTCGAATCCATTTTCCGACTATTTTTTGAGTCCATAAAATCAATCTCCTCTCTTTTCTTTAATCTTAAGAGAGCCCATTAATGAATTGTTCAATCTCTTCCTTTGTTTTACGGTCTTTACTTACAAATCGACCGGTTTCTTTTCCGTCTTCGTATGCCAAAAAGCTAGGTATTCCAAAGACATTTAATGTCGCGCACAAATCGATAAATTCATCACGATCTACATAATAAAAGGTATAGTCAGGAAAGGAGCTTTCAATTTCAGGCAAAAATGGGTCGATAAAACGGCAATCTGGACACCAATCTGCTGAAAACATTAAAATGCTTTTTCCATTTTTAATTATTTCTTGATATTGATCTATATTCTCAAGTTTTTTCATATGTTTAACCTCCAAATACCGTATGTCCTTATTATGATATATTCTCTTTTTAAAAACAAATAAAAGCCCCTAGAATTTAGGGGCTTAACCTTAATATTTTACGGAAGATACGATTTTCATCATTTCTCCTGCACTTTCTGAAATATCACTTACCTTAGTTTCTGTTGTCATCTTTATTCCGCCAATGCCAACCGTCACTAAATATTGGTTGTCTTCAATTTCAAATACTTTTACATATCCAAACCGTTCTTTATCTGTATAAGTTTTATCAACTTCAAATTCTTTCGCATCAACTGCCTCATACAATACTTCACTGGTACGTTTTTCATTTGGATTTACAAATAAAATAAAGGTTTGGTCGCCTTTTTGAAGAATGACGTTATTTTCAACCTTCTCTTCTATTTTCATAGTAGAAGGTAGATAGAAGGAAATACCGTCATTTTCACTATTTGTTTTTTCAGGTTGAGCATTAAATGCAGTTTCAACCGATGAAACCGTTTCCTTTGATTCATCTTCAATCGATGCACAACCTGACAAAAGTCCTACCAGTACTAGTAAGGTTACAATAAGGACTTTCCTCATTTTCATTTCTCTCACCCCTTACTCAAACTTAACTTTCCAAGAAGTGGATAACCTCTTTGAAAAAAGTTAATAAGGTTGACTATCTCTCTATTTTCTATAATAAACCTATTATTTTCTAAGTTGCAAGAGTAATCTATTAAATTTTATCAATATGAAATAAGTACCATTTTTAATTCAATAAAACTTAAAGATTATTCTTGAATGTCAATTGACCGACTAGGAGTTTAACAACATGTGTAAACATGTCTTTGCGATTAACATAATGGTTGGTGAAGATGCCGATTGCGCCTTCATGGCTGCGAATGTCTTTTTGCTTTGTAAATTCCGCCATGACATCACCTAACTCGATTCCTACTTTTAACTCCCTGGAAATTTCATCTGGAAGAAGGATTCTTGCTCCACCTGCAATGATTGGCTCAATATCCTTATCTATAATCGCCCCCCAATTACATAAAAACATCCCAAATTCAGTTTGTACGACCCCACCCTCTAGGCCAATTCCAAGGTCAGCATTTTCCTCTTCAAGTGCAGATTTAGCTCGATTGATTGCACCTTGAATCGTCTCCTCATCTGAAAAAGGCTGCGCTGACACACCCGAAGATACAGTTGTAGGAACAAAGTTTGCCTCAATGCCACCAAAGCCATTTATGATTGCATCTACTTTCGCAGGATTTTTTGTCCCAATTGCAACTCGTAACATAATATATCACCTCATCTGCAAAACGAATGCTCGGCAAATGCCGAGCACGTTACTTTTAATTAATTTTACCCATTTTGACGGATTGAATCCACAGTAGTACGGTCAGATGCCTTCACAAGAGTAACAAGTAATTCTTTAGCTGCAGCATAATCATCAACATGAATAATTGAAGCATGTGTATGGATATAGCGTGAACAAATACCAATTACCGCTGATGGAACACCTTCATTTGAAAGATGAACTTGACCCGCATCTGTTCCACCTTGTGAAACAAAGTATTGATACTTTATATTATTTGATTCTGCTGTATCTAAAAGAAATTCACGCATACCACGATGCGTAACCATAGAACGGTCATAAATACGAAGTAATGCACCGCCTCCAAGTTTGCCAAATGCATTTTTATCACCAGACATATCATTAGCTGGGCTTGCATCAAGAGCATAAAAGATATCCGGTTTAATCATGGTTGCAGAAGTTCTCGCTCCTCTTAAACCAACTTCTTCTTGTACAGTTGCTCCAGAATAAAGAATATTTGGTAGTTCGACTCCCTGTAATTCCTTTAATAATTCAATCGAAAGACCACAACCATACCGGTTATCCCAGGCTTTCGCTAGAATTTTCTTTTCATTTGCCATTGGAGTAAATGGACAAATTGGAACAACTTGTTGACCAGGCTTAATTCCTATACGAATCGCATCTTCGCGGTCATCAGCACCAATATCAATCAACATGTTTTTAATATCCATTGGTTTATTACGCTGACTCTCTTCTAAAAGATGTGGAGGAATAGATCCGATAACACCGATTACAGGGCCATTCTCTGTTATAATTTGAACACGTTGTGCTAATAAGACTTGGCTCCACCAACCACCAAGTGTTTGGAAACGAAGCATTCCATTATCCGTAATTGAAGTAATCATGAATCCAACTTCATCCATATGTCCTGCAACCATGACCGTTGGCCCATTTTCGTTCCCACGGCGCACTCCAAATATACTACCTAATCCATCTTGAACTACCTCATCTGAGTATTTTTCAAGCTGGGAGCGCATAAACTTTCTTACCTGGTGTTCGTTTCCTGAAGCACCAGGTAGCTCGGTTAATGTTTTAAAAAGCTCCAGAGTATCCTGTTTCAAAATCATTCTCCTTCCCATTTTCATAACAGTTTATTGAACGTATTGATTACATCTATTTATGTACATTATTTAGTATATCGAAATTGTTTTTTTGTTACCATAGCCAACATGGCGATTTTTAAAAAATATAGTTATACTTATGATAAGGAAAAAGTTCCTTTAGGAGGGATATAGTGAGCTGGAATAAGTTTTTACTAGGTTTTGGTGTTGGGTTTGCAAGTGCATTTCTTTTAAAAGAAGTACTAAGTGACTCAACAATTCCCGGTGACAAAGCCTTAAAAATGGCAAAAGAAGCTTTCAAAAAAAATGGTCCAATTGATGGGTCCTGGATCCAAATGAATCCTGAAGATTATACAAAGTCTGGAATTGACTATCAAGTGTATAGAGGTGGCATTTCCCGTAAAATAAATCAAGAAAGCCACCAGTATGAATTTATCATAGATGCCAAAACCGGTTCTATTTTAGAAGTAATTCCACTCTAAGGCTACTTTTAGCTTATAAGAATATCTTATAAGCTTATTTTTATTCTCGGTTTCTTTTCAAAGAATCAATAACCTCTCCAGCTTGGTTCCACTTGATTGCTCGATAATAAGCGTCATGATAAAAAACATACCATGCTTCCTTCGCTAGTCCTTCACCCATCCATTTTTGTTTTTGTTCAATTGATTTCATTGGATAGTCATCGTACGCCAAAACCCATAAAACATTTTGGTGTGCATGAGTTGGCATAATATCGGCCATATGTATCGCTTGATCATCATTACTTTCAAATAGAATGATGGAATGACCATCACTATGACCACCTGTATGTACCATTGTAATTCCTTTGACAACTTCAATCTTTTCCGAGAATGTCTTCACTTGATGTTCAATTGCTTCCCAATTCTCCTTCCAGTACGTGGCCTTTGAACGGATATTCGGATTTCTCATTTCATCCCATTCCACATCTGAAACGATAATGACAGCGTTCTCAAAAGAAGGGACCCATTTACCTTGCTCCCATTTTGTAAGACCACATGCATGATCAAAATGAAGATGAGTCATGAGAACAACATTGATATCACGGGTTGTAAGTCCTAGTTCTGCTAATGATTTATCAAGTGAAGATTCTTCAAGAACCCCAAAATTTCGTTTTTGTTTATCTGTTAACTTCCCGTTGCCAATTCCTGATTCTACCAAAATATATTTTGAACCTGCCTTTACAAGAATTGGATCAGTTCGTAGTTCAATTTGATTTTTTTCATTATGCGGATATTTTCTCGACCATAATGGCTTTGGTACGACACCAAACATGGCTCCTCCATCTAAATTTGTTACACCGCCATTAAGCCAAGTAAGTGTAATATCACCAATTGTAAGTTGTTCCATTCTTTCCCCACCCTTCTTTTAATCGTGCTTTCATTTTATCATTATTAAGAAAATTTATAAAACAAAAAACCATGAGCCAAATGACTCATGGAAAATTTACTCTTTTTTATTTTGATATTGAACCTCTGAACGATAAATGGGATGGCCCATTTCAGAAAATTTCTCTTCATATTCCGTCATGATATTACCTTCAAAGTCCGATTTATGCAGATCCAAACTCACAAATGTTAGTAGTAGTCCGTATTCTGAGAAGCTTTTTAATGAAAATTCGAATAATCCACGATTATCTGTTTTAAAATGGATTTCTCCTTCTTCAACTAGAATGTCTTCGTACATTTGTAAGAATGTTTTATATGTTAAGCGACGTTTTTCATGTCGTGTCTTTGGCCAAGGATCACTAAAGTTTAAATAAACCCGTTCAATTTCACCTTTTTCAAAAAAGGTTCTAAGGTTTACAGCATTTTGATTTAATAATTTGATATTTGGAATTTCTGCTTCAATGACACGGTCTAAAGCTGAAACAATAACACTTTCGTACAATTCAATCCCAATATAATTGATATCTGGATGAGCTTTTGCCATTTCAGTCACAAATCTGCCTTTGCCAGTCCCTACTTCTATATGTATCGGATTATCATTTCCAAAAACTTGTTTCCAATTTCCTTTTTGTTCATCAGGATTTTCGATTACGTATTGTGGGTATGATGCTAACCTTTCCTTCGCCCACGGTTTATTGCGTAAACGCATAATTGCCACCTCATTTAAATGTGTGTTCAAAAAAGGAGGGTAAAAAGGACCAAGAAGTTCGAGGCGATGTAGCTTTGAGTAGCGGAGCGTATGCTTTTAATACGTGAGCAGACGATCTTGCACGCCGGAAAAGTGGTTTTCTTTTCCAAGGAACGGAAAAGCAAGCCAACGAAGAAATTCGATGTGTCATTTTTACCAGACTTTCTAAACATCAAGTTGTTCGCACAAAAGAATAACATGTCCTCACCATTCGCGCAAGGCTTTCTAGTCATTATAAAACGAAAACCCGCCTATGAGCGAGTTTACGTTTCCATCGTATAAAAAAGGTCATTTCATGGAAATGTAGTATATAGACAAAATCAAAAAGGAAGTGTTTTTTATGCCTATTGATCATTCACATCAATTGGACCTTTTAACAGATATTTTATCCAATCATCAAATGGATTGCTGTGGTACAGTATCTGAATGTGAGCAATTAGGTCGATTAATTCAATCCCTTCTTGCAAATCCAAACATTGACCAAAACGTTAAACAAGTATTAACTGATGTATATTCCTATAGTCAGCAAGGTCAATATACCCAGCATCTTGATAACCACATTGAGTCACACCAAAATCAAATCAGTCAGTGGATTACTGATATTGACCAGTTCTCATAACAACTGTTGTAAATATTGCAACCAATGAAGGACTTCTTTATTCTTCTTTTTGGACCGATACCAACCGGTAAGATGCAATGTTTGTGCAACGACATACCATTTCATCCGGAGAAGTAAGTTTTCCGTTAGTTCCATTCCATAGAGACTGATCCATTTTGGCCAGTCTTCTTTTTTTATATACCAATGTAAAAGCATGCCAATATCTACTGCAGGGTCTGCAATCATCGCTCCATCCCAATCAATTAAATAGAGCTCATCATTGTCTGATAATAACCAATTATTATGATTAACATCGGAGTGACACACAACATTTTGATCTGTTTTAACGTTATCGACTTCTTGCTCCAAGAATTTGATAGCTTTATTAACAATATCAAGTTTTAATAAATCCGGATGCAGATTACGTACAACTTCATGGAATACATCATCGACTTCTATCGGCTTCTTTCCTATACGTCTTAGCATTTCTAAAAGTTCGTTCGACTGGTGAATTTTTTTAAGCAAGTTCGCTACATTTTCCCCATTCATTTCAACCGGCTTTAATTCTCTACCACTGAGCCATTGTTGAGCAGTCACAACATCGCCATTTTCGAGTCTCTTCGTCCAAATTAATTTTGGTACAATTCCTTCCGCGGAAAGAACAGCCAGAAAAGGGGATGAATTTCTTTTCAGAAATATTTTTTTATCATTTAATTGGGCAAAATACGCATCTCCCGTTGCACCACCTGCTGGGGAGAATTCCCACTCGTTGTCTAATACGTATGTAAGCCAGTTTATCTCCAATTTCAACACAACATTTCCTAATAAATGTAAAATAAGAAAAGCACATGGTGTTCAGCCTTAGGTGACAAGCATAAGATGAGCGCTAACAGAAGGTACACTTCACCCTCTGAAGCGATTGGCTTATGACCTCAAGCCGATAGCGCCAGAGCTAGACATTAAAAAAGACAGCTATTGACGATCTATATAACAATAGCTATCTTATTAAATTTTAGCGTTCATTTACAATTAAAGTCAAGAAAAAGTAACTTTTCTGCTTTAGAAAACAGGGTAATTATCACTAGAAAATGATACCAATTAGTCTTATTTTACCAAAAACCTCATTTTTCTTTGTTGAACTTCAACCTGAACCGAGCCTTTTCCAAGTAACTCCCCATCAGCATGCACTAACATTTCTTCATCTGATTCAACACGAATCGTGGCACCTATATGCTGAGAAATTTCGTTAAACTTTGTATGTGCTCCGAAGAATACCGTCACAAATACAACCAGAAGCTTCATTCTTGAAAGGTTATGAACGACCGTAACATCCAACAATCCATCTGTTGTCTTTGCTTTTGGTGCAATCTTCATACCCCCCCCATAAAAAGGTTGATTTGAAATGGTTACAAACCAAACGTTTTCGTATTGATAATCTTGGCCGTCAACGTTTATTGTGGCATTCGTAAGTTTATAGGTAAAAAGAAGACGAATAAGGGCACCGACATAGGCTAAAGACCCCAAATGAACTTTATTTAAATACTTTTTCATTTTTGACTCATTTGTTAGTTTTGAAACCGCTGCGTCAAAACCTGTACCTAAGCTACTCACAAAATACGAACTTTTTGTTTTTCCTCGCACCTTGCATTTTCCGATGTCAGACAATTTCCCCTTACTGGTTTTGTATTGAATGATAAAGGAAAGTGCGCCTAGTGGTGACTTTGGAACCTTGAATCCCCTTGAAAAGTCATTTCCAGAACCAGCTGGGATATACCCAACCTTAATATCAGGATAATATACCATCCCATTGACAACTTCATTAATAGTCCCATCTCCACCGACTGCAATAACAGCCTCAACCTTGTCTTCAAACATGGATCCTATTTGTCGTGCCAGTTCCTCAGCATGGTTTGGGTACTTTGTAAAGAACGAGCGGTAATAGACTTTTTTCCTCTCAAGTTCTTGCTTAATCTTGTTCCAAACCTTCATTCCATTCCCATTTCCCGCATTTTGATTAACAATAAAAATCAATAGTTTCATAGTTTATCCCCTGAAGAATTCGACATTCATGACTTAATAGTATTTTATAATTAAAAAGTTGACAACCAAGAAAAAAACGCAAGGTTCTGCCAATCGACGACAAGCATAAGACAAACGCTGAAAGAGGTGCATTTTACCTTCCAAAGCGTTTGTCTAGACCAAAGAGCCTGCGGCACCTGAAACTAGACACAAAAAAGAAGGTGCACCCTTATGCACCCTACTCCATTCTACGAACACATACTGTCTGACAGTGTTGCAATAAAGCGTTACCCGCTTTTAATTGCATATGTTTTAACGGTGACCTCATATTCCGTAAAGAAGTAAACCATTCTTCATAATTCCTCTTTTCTACTAATTCCACATCATAAGGAACAAGTGGAAAATCAAAATAACCTGTACGATTCAAAATCACTTTACGAATCGGCAGTTCGATACCATATGCGGAATAAATCGTACGGATAATTCCATCCATCCGATCAAGTTCAATCATTGGAGATAACACTTTTTTTTCATGTTTTCCTGTTCGCTCTGTCCAAAATCTTTCATGTGACCCTAAAAAAACACTGTTTTCTTTGTCTTCAAGGATTGTGATAATCCAAGTTATCATAGGACTAATTAGTATAATTTCTACTTCAACTGGTGCTTTTTTTAATTTAAAAATAGGTTTGTATAACACAAGATACGTATCTGGAAAACGTTGTAGAAAATATTTTAAGTTCGGATCCTTATAAAATTCCTTATCTATATAGGATTTGTCTCGAACTGTGGAACTTGCCCACTTCATTTGGAATTCAAAGATATGATCTAGAAACTGCTGTTTCTCTAACACTGTCTTCTCCCATTGTTGTCTTTTTACACGAATAAACTGGCCAGGATAACGAAACATATCGACTTCGTACCTAGATATATAATCCTGCAATTTTATTAATTGTCCCAACTTTATTACACCTCATTATAAGAAAAGCACAAGGCGCCTGCTTATCGGCGACAAGCATAAGACGAGCGCTTCTGAAGATGCACTTTACCTTCAGAAGCGATTGGCTTAGACCCGAGAGCCGATGGCGCCAGCTAGACATAAAAACCTTGGTCAAATTTATGCCTTCTAATCTATAGAAAAAAAGAAACCAACACTGGCAACATAATTGATGTATACACAGCACTTAAAATCATTGCGATTGAGCTGATTGCTCCTTCGTTCGTACCTAGTTCCAATGCTCTTGACGTCCCAATACCGTGCGACGCTGTTCCAAAACCTAAACCAATTCCAACAAAATGAGTAACCTTACTTATTTTTAACAAAAGAGGACCAAACATGGCACCCGAAATTCCGGCAATCATTACATATACAGCCGCTAGTGCTGGAACTCCCCCAGTCACACTCGCAATATCCATTGCCACAGGTGTTGTAACAGATTTAGGAGCAATGGAAAGGATAATCTCAGGATTAATTGCTGCTATTTTTGAAAGATAAATACCTGTTACAATTCCAATTGTTGAACCTACGAAGACACCTATTAAAATTGGAATAAAAAATTGCTTTAATGATTCGTGGTTTCGATATAAAGGATAGGCCAACGCCACGACGGCAGGTCCGAGCAGTTCATCAATCCATTTACCACCCACCATATACGTTTCATATGGTATGGACAAAGTGAGTAAGAAAATAAGGATTACAAAGGTAGTCGTGGCAATTGGTACAAGTAATGGGTGGGCAAATCGGTTATAAAGGCGTGTCATCAACATAAAGATGGCAATTGTACCTACGATTGAAGCAATAGTATATACAGTATTCATGCTCCAAAGCCCTCCCCGATATTCTTTCCTTGTTTTTGTTGTTTCCTAGCTGCTATTTTTTCACCAACTACACTTGATGTAATCATAACTAGAAATGTACTTACTAACACAATAGCAACCGTAATAAAGCCCTTTCCTTTAAAAAAGGATAAATAGTCCATAATTCCAACTGTTGCAGGTACAAAAAGCAGAGCCAAAAACTTAAGCAAAAATTGTGCTCCATCTCCTAACCATTTTTCCTTAATTATCTTTGTTTGCAACAAGATAAATAACAAAGTCATCCCAATTATACTTCCTGGAATGGACGTATGTAATAGGCCTTGTATCAAGGTACCTACCCAATAAATTAGATATAGAATCGCGATTTGGAAACAAATCCTAACATATCTCATCGGAAAATTCCCTTCTTAGCTCAAGGTAAAAATAGACAGCGGCTGATATTTAGGCATTCGTTGCATATGAGTTTGATATAACACAAAATGCTCTGCTTTAAAAATTAATTGTTCTTCCTTGGGTTGTACGATTTCATTAAGCTGTGTTGGCAAAAATGGATTTTCCGACTTCCATTTTCTCGCCATTGTAATATGTGGAGTAAAGGTTCGCTTATCAAGTGAAAAATCCAAATCCGTACAGGCTTGATAAACATCTTTTTGAAGTGTTCGTAATGGCTCGCTTTCCTCTACCCCTGCCCATAGGATTCGAGGCGAATCTGATTTCCCAAATGTACCTAACCCACTCAACTGTAGCGTGAATTTGGAGTGCTTATTGGCGATTTCCGGCATTTCTTTTTTGATTGCAGTCAGCTGTTTAAAAGATGCCTGCCCACCTAAAAAAGCAAGGGTAATGTGTAAATCTTCTGGATGAACCCAAGACTTAAAAGGGAGTCGTGGCTCAATCATTTCTCTCCATTTAAATAAAAGTTCTTTTGTTTGAGCTGGGAGTGCAAGCGCAAGAAAATAATGGGTTTGATGCTCCATTTGAAAGCTCCTTTTTTAACATTTGTTATTCAATAATTTTAGCAAAGTTTATTGGAAAGGGAAACTAGGGGTGAAATACCGATTACAGGACGATTTAACTCATATTGTTTTAGGATATTTTCATCAAATGGTGTGTGTGTTTTAAAAGTGATTTTGACAATCTTTGAAGTCGTTTTTTCACGACTTTATTTTATTTCTATCGATTTTAGCAGTACAAACAACATAAAAGCCCACCAACCATGGCGGGCCACTTACTTTACTATTTATTTTGCCAATTCATATATTGCCTGAGCATATATAGCGGTTGCTTTTACTAAATCATCGACTAAAATAAACTCATCCTTTTGATGTGCAACATCAGGGCGCCCCGGGAACAATGGTCCAAAGGCCACTCCAGCTTCTAACGATCTTGCATATGTACCTCCACCTATCGAAACTAACGTTGCTTCTTCACCTGTTTGCTCTTCGTAGACTTTTTGGAGAGTTTGAATCAATGGGTGATCCTTGTCCACATGGTGCGGTTTAGAATCACTGAAATTGGTAAGCTCAAAGCTAACCTTTTTACAAACCTCCTCAAGACTCTTTTTTGTGTCATCCATATTATTCGTAACAGGATACCGTAGGTTAAGCCCAAGGCTCCCTCCTTTTTCAGGAGTATAAGAAAGCTTGCCAACATTAATGGTTAGATCACCTGTAATATCGTCGCTATAAGCAACACCTAAACTTCTTCCCCGTGAATCACCTACAAAATATTCATTGACAAAATTCAAATAATGCTTTGCTTTTTCATCTAATGAATACTTTTGTAAAAAGGAAGCTAAGTATAAGCCGGCATTTTTCCCATGGTCAGGCTCCATTCCGTGAGCAGATACACCTTCTAACTGAAAAATAACGGTGTCTTCATCACATATACCACGACCCACTAGTGAGTTTTTCTGTACAAACTCTTGAAATTCCGTCACCATCCCTTGAAGATCTCCTTTACCTTCAAGCTTTGCTTCTGCGAAATCAGGAACCATGTTGTATCGACGCCCTGAACTAAATGATTCTAAGCAAAGGTCGCTATTAGACGACAGGTCCGATTTTTGAACCAAATCAAAATCCGCAATCCCTTTTTCAGCATAAATGATTGGAAAATCGGCATCTGGTGCAAAGCCCATTGTCGGCATTTCTTCGTGTTTGAAATAATGGTCAACACAACGCCAGTCACTTTCCTCGTCTGTACCAATAATCATGCGAACCCGCTTTGAAAGTGGAAGATTTAGTTCTTTAATTATTTTCATTGCATAATAAGCAGCCATTGTTGGACCTTTATCGTCTAACGAACCTCTAGCAATTAATTTACCATCATGAATTTCAGCACCATATGGATCAACTGACCAACCATCCCCTTCTGGCACAACATCTATATGACATAGGATTCCGATAAGTTCATCTCCAGAACCCATTTCAAGATGTCCTGCATAACCATCTAGATTTTTTGAAGTAAAGCCATCTTCACTACCTTTATCTAATAAGTAATGCAAAGCATCATCAATGCCAGTCCCGAACGGGGCAGCTGGAGTTCCATTTTCTTCATCAAGGACACTTTTTATTTTCAAAAAGCCTTGGGTATCTTTTATAAGTTGGTCTTTACGCTTTGTGACTTCTTCAAGCCAATTGATTTGTTCCATATGAATTCTCCTTACAATATAATCAAAATTAGTACAAGCCCTACTATTGATATTACAGGAACAGAAATGAAATTCACACTATAGTGTTCCGCCTGAGCGCGAATAATATCATCTTTTCTTACGCTTACGATAAAATGGTTAGACATAATCCGGTTATATACAATCTTTACCCATATTCTTACCATGATAATATAACCAAAAAAGATAATGCATTTGATCCAAATTGGCGGTATGACAAACAAGGCTACCGTTGAGATACTTGAGATTTGTAAGCATTGCAACAAATAGGTCTTATTCCTAAAAAATGCTTTTATGAATAATTCTTGCAGGCTCTTCCTCCGATTTCGTTTTTTATAAATTCGTTTTGAGTTCCGATAAAATAAGGGGCTTCGCTTCTTTTCGCTTGGAACTTTTTCTACATATTCGGAAAAAGCAAAAATACTTTTTACATACTTAAGCTTTGTTTGTTTCTCAATAACAACATCGTTAGAAAATGTTGTAAGTCTGTTTATCCTTCTGAAGGAGTTCAACAAAAATAAAGCCCAATGAAAAAGACTTATTGCGAATAATAATAAAACAGAAGCATAAAAGGCCCATTTTACAAGCATGAAGGAAAAAGCCCCAAATGCAACGAAAAGGACAATCGTGTAAAGGCCCTTTTTCCATGTTGAACTTATATCATCTAAGTATTGCTTCCATCCAAGAATGAGTGCTTTTAAACTGACAAAATAAAAGGCTAAAGCGAGAATATCACTCCAGGATAGATTGTAATGATTGAATAAAAAAGGTGCCAATATACCAAAAAGAAATACAATTCCTACACTATAACCGGTCACATAAAGATTTCTTGTCCATTTTTTCAAATCGATAATAAGTGGCCGTTTTTGTAATAAAAACAATTGATCCGCTTCTTCCAAAAATGTCCGAATGCGTCCCTCCCAGCAAAAAAGGTATAGCAAAAGAAAGATAAAGGATAGTGGGATTCCATTCATCCAGCTTGGAATTTCAGACCACCATATATAATAATGATAGCCCCCTATCGCAAGGGCAGGAATGAATAAATAAAGGAAAATCGTCCAGTCTACTACACTTTTAAATACACCCCATTGATACCCAATCTCTTTACGAAGTCGAGTTCTAAATAGACGTTTATTCATCAGACGTTTCACCTTGTACAATTTGGTTGAAACACTGTAACAGGGAAGCCCCTGGTAGTTTGGCTTCTATACGAATGTTTTCAAGATTACCCTCGGCCTTAAGCCTTCCACCCGCTACTAACTGGAAACGATCACATACCTTTTCAGCCGTATCTAGGACGTGTGTACTCATTAAGATACCTGCACCACGCTTTTTTTCCGTATCAATAAGTGTTAAAAAATCCTGCATCGCCATCGGGTCTAATCCAACAAATGGTTCATCAATAATATAAATATCCGGTTTTATTAAAAAAGCTGTTATAAGCATTACCTTTTGCTGCATTCCTTTTGAAAACGTACTGGGAAACTTATGAATTACTTTCCCCATATGAAAAAGCTTTACTAACTTCATTGCCCTTTCTTTAAACTCCTCATCTTCTATCTCCATAACACCTGCTGCTAAGTCGAGATGTTCCCATAAAGTTAATTCATCGTAGAAGACTGGTCTTTCCGGAATATATGCATATGTATGATTATTGATAAAGTCGATTTTTCCATTTGAATTTTCTAATAATCCCAGAATCGTTTTTATCGTGGTACTTTTACCTGCACCATTCGGTCCTATAAGCCCAACAATTTCTCCACGATTTATGGAAAAAGAAAGCTCCTCAACAATTTTATTATTTTCTTCATACCCTGAATTCTGTATTGAGACATCCAATAAAGTCTGGTCCATAAACAATCCCTCCACCTTTACATACGAAATGCACGAATAAAAGTTCCAACCATTAAGATGCTTTACCAAACTGTAATAAAAATGTAAAAAACAGAATAGTAGAAATAATTTATGATAATAATAGAAGTAAATTGAAGATTCTTGACAATTTATGTAGAAATAGTCATACTATTCAGAAACAACTATATATATATAGCAAACGCACCTGTTAAGAGATGAGGTGATATGGGACATATATACGAAATTGTTTGTATAAAATATAAATACTTGTTGCCAATCGTTATTTTTGGATATTAATTTTGATTGTAGTTGATCGTAGGTAAGACTGAGGCATGTTTCCATGTACAAAAATGATAAGGAGTGGTTTTTTGAAACCTTCAACAAACCGTATGTTAACTCGTATCAAATCAGTCTACATGTTTATTAATGAAAAAGGGACTGTAACAACACAGGAGCTTGTGGATGAATTTGGAATTACATCTAGAACCATTCAACGTGATTTGAATGTGTTAGCATATAATGATTTGGTTCGCAGCCCTAGTCGAGGAAAATGGACAATCACAAAGAAGAAAGTCAAAATTTCATAGCAAAAATTTACAAGGGGCGCATGAAGAAGGTAGCAAAATACTTCACAATAGAAAGTCTATTCATACAGATACATATAAAGAAACATATATACAGACGAAAAAGGGTTGCCTTACTGGCAGCCCTAGTTAATTTTTCGTGTAATTTTTTAGTTGCATGACCTCATCATCAGTTAGTTCACGATATTCTCCTAGTTCAAGTGATTCATCAAGTGGCAACGGTCCCATTTTCGTTCTTTTTAAATAGATGACACGCTTCCCTACTGCTTCGAACATCCGTTTTACTTGATGGAACTTTCCTTCTTCAATGATAACTTCGATTTCAGAGCGCAATCCACTGCTTATGATTGTTAGAACTGCTGGCATCGTTTCGTAGCCGTCTTCGAGGGTAACCCCGTTACGGAAAGCCTCCACATCCTCTTCTGTTACAGCACCTTCAATAACGGCATGATATGTTTTGGGAACATGTTTTTTTGGAGAAAGCAGTTGATGGGCTAGCTGGCCGTCATTGGTCAGCAGCAATAGCCCTTCCGTATCCTTGTCCAAACGACCAACAGGAAATGGATTATAAACGGTATCTTCCATTTCCAATAAATCAAGGACGGTGTCATGGAGATAATCCTCAGTCGCTGAAATAACTCCTTGAGGTTTATTCAGCATTAAATAGATAAATTCCTTATATTCAACCACCTCACCATGAACGGTGACTGTGTCAGATTCTACTTTTACATGCTTACTAGAATCTTTAACAGGAACTCCATTAATTTGAACGGTTCCTGATTTTAACAAGCTTTTTACTTCCTTCCGACTTCCGAACCCTCGATTAGCAAGTAATTTATCAATTCGCATGTAAGTACCTCCTATCAAATACACCTTGGCATATATGCGCTCGAATTTTTCGAGCTTGTCCGAAAATTCGTGGCATCCGCCAGAGGCTTTAACTTTATGTAGTGGATTCAAACCCTACTGAATTATGTTAAATCCGCGAATACCCATCTTTATTAGAATAGGCTTTTTATTCATTGCACAAACGCCCTCAATACATACACTGTTACTGTACTTTTTAAAAAGAAAAGGGAGCGATACCACAATGTATTATTATGATTATGATTATCGTCAACAACCTCAGGGCTTCTTCCCTGGCTTCCCAGGAGTTCCTGGTGGCGGTGGTGTTGGAAATGTAGACCGCCGTATTGAACGTCTTGAGCGTCAAATGCAAAGACTTGAAAATCAGATTGACCGATTAAATCGCCGGGTTGACCGTATTGAGCGTCGTCTAGGCTTTGGTACTTTCCAAGGCTAACACGTATAAAACCTTCTAACCCTTTGGAAAACTCAATCCTCACACAATAAATTGTAGTTTCCTAATCTACAAAAAAGGCTGTCACTAGTGCACAGCCTTCTTTCTATTTCGTGATAAAAATGCAAAGCGGTTGCCAATTAGGACTTCCAATAGTCGCGAACGATAAGCTAAGTATAAATACACAACGGCCCCGACAGCAATTCCCACTATAAGAACAAGGACTGATTGCATTCTGCCATTATCATAGCTGACAACAAATGATAATAACCATTCTATTAAGAAAATCGCAAATGCCATAAATGTCGCAAAAATAGCCATTAATAGCGATCTTCTGGCAAACATTGAATAATTATATCCAGCATGTCTTGAAATCATCCAAAAACAATATGCGATTGCGACCGTGTATCCTAAGGCTGTAGCTAGAATTGAACCAATTTCACCGAACCAAGCGATAAACGGACTATTAAAACAAATCTTAAGGATGAGTCCCATAAACAAACTCACAACTGCAAATTTTTGCTTATTAATACCTTGTAAAATGGCTGCTGAAATCGAATAGAATGAGAATAGTACTGCAACAGGAGCATACCATCGTAAAATTCGACCGCCAGCCTCACTCATTTCAAATAGTGCATTAAAGGCTGGGTACGCTAAGACTGATAAGCCAACAACTGCAGGTAAAACCAACAGGACACAAATTTGAAATGTCTTATCAATTTGACTTCTAAGCAGTTTAAAATCTCCAGATGTAAATGAATTTGTAATTGTAGGAACGAGCGTCAAACTAAATGCAGTTGCCAAAGATACTGGAATCATGACTAATTTTGGAACCATAAAGGATACATACGCTAATAATCCCTCTGATACATCTTTATCAACTCCATTAGCCATCATTGTCCTGTTAAAGGTTAATTGGTCAACATATTGATAAAGAGGAATAGATAATCCCACTATGACAAAAGGTCCTGCGTAGGAGAGCAGCTCCTTATACATTTCCTTTATTGTCATTTCCGTTTGCGGTCTGCTTTTTGTGAGCATTTCATCTAAATATGGTTTTCGCTTAAACCAATACCAAAGGAGTACGGCGAGTCCTCCTAGTGCACCAATAAATGCTCCAAACGTAGCTAATCCAACCGCGAAAACTCGTCCACCATCGATTACTTTTATCACAATAAACGTTGCAGCCAGAACAAATAGGATACGAACAATCTGTTCCACAACTTGTGAAACAGCAGTTGGCCCCATTGATTGATGCCCTTGGAAAAAGCCCCGTTGAATGCTCATGATTGGAACAACAAGTAAGGCAAAGCTCACCATTCGAATGACATATGTAACATCTTCAACCGTATTGACTGCATTTTCTCCACCAAGAACAATTGGGGCAAGGATTGGTGCGAGCAAGTTAAGGATTGTAAAACTTACTATACCTGTTAATCCCATTACGATTAGCCCGGATTTATACATCCGTATTCCGGTATGATAATCACCTAACGAATTATATTTCGAAACAAATTTTGAAACAGCAGCAGGAATTCCCGCTGTTGATATAAATAAAAAGATTGTATATTGTGCATACCCATATTGATAAAGGGCAGTTCCAATTTTCCCAACTAAATAAACAAATGGAAAGACATAGATCATTCCAAGTACTCGAGAAATATATGTAGCAAGGGTTAAAACAAATGTCCCACGCAGTAATTTTGAATCTGACATATAAAATCCCCAATCTTTATTTTTGAAGACTAACTAATCAAGTTTATCATATTTTAAAAAATTATGAACCTATAATAATTTGTCTGTTTCATGAATCATTTCCATCATATCGCTTTATCATGTATAGTTTAGTCTTGTTAGATTGGAAATTCAACGTATTCTATGTTTCAACAAATTCTAAATCCCGTGATATGATATTAGTAAGGAAAACATGGGAGTGTGTATATCCATGAATGAGATTATTTTGTTTGATGGCGTTTGTAATTTTTGCGATAAAAGTGTTCAGTTTATCCTGAAACGAGATTCGTTACAACGATACCATTTCGCATCCCTTCAAAGTGAAGCTGGTAAGGCATTATTGAAAAAACACAGGGTTCCTGACGACCTTACTAGTTTTATATTAATTGAAGATGATCGTTATTATACAAAATCGACTGCGGCACTTAGGGTCTGTCGGAATCTAAAAGGTCCATATCGTTTACTTTTTATTTTTAGATTTATACCAGCACCAATCCGGGATATATTTTATCATGTAATTGCCAATAATCGTTATAAATGGTTCGGAAAAAAGGAAAGCTGTATGCTTCCTTCCCCAGAGGTTCGCAAACGTTTTTTAGACTGAGCATAAGGAGTGTTCTATTTGCAATATGATGTAGTTGTAATCGGAGGGGGACCTTCCGGCTTAATGGCTGCGATTGCTGCCGGTGAGCAGGGCGCGAAGGTTCTCCTTTTAGATAAAGGGAACAAGCTAGGTAGAAAGCTAGCGATTTCAGGCGGAGGGCGCTGCAATGTCACGAATCGTCTTCCAATAGATGAAATCATTAAGCATATACCTGGAAATGGACGATTTTTGTATAGTGCATTTTCTGTATTCAACAACGAAGATATTATCGCATTTTTTGAAAAATTAGGCATTCAATTGAAAGAAGAAGACCATGGCAGGATGTTTCCCACCACAAATAAAGCACAATCTGTTGTCGATGCACTTTTAAATCGACTCGAATCGTTAGATGTGCATATCAAAACAAATACACCTGTTGCTAAACTTGAATATAAAGATGGGCATGTTGCGGGTGTTCATTTAAAAGATGGTGAATACATCGAAGCAAACAGTATCGTTGTCGCAGTTGGTGGCAAGTCCGTGCCGCAAACAGGTTCTACAGGAGACGGCTATGCATGGGCAAAATCAGCCGGACACACAATTACTGATTTGTTCCCAACCGAGGTTCCCGTTACATCGGATGAAGAATTCATTAAAAACAAAACGTTACAAGGACTTGCACTACGTGATGTTGCTGTTAGTGTCTTAAATCCAAAGGGAAAAACAGTGATTACCCATCAAATGGACATGCTGTTCACTCATTTTGGAATTTCTGGACCTGCTGTATTACGGTGTAGCCAATTTGTTGTTAAGACCATGAAGAAATTCAAAGTGGACCGTGTAGTCATGAGTATTGATGCACTTCCAACGATGAATGAGGAGCAAATTTTTCAGCAAATTTTAAAACTAGCAAAAGAAGACCCAAAGAAAGCATTAAAAAATATAGTAAAAGGATTTCTACCAGAACGATATCTTTTGTTTTTATTGGAGAAGAATGAGATTGACCCTCAGGTTACGTTTGCAAATTTATCCCACGATCGGATTCGGTCATTTGCTAAGGATTGCAAACAATTTCAGTTCACAGTCAACGGGACCTTGCCAATCGAAAAGGCATTTGTAACAGGTGGTGGGGTGTCGATAAAAGAAATTCATCCTAAGGAAATGGAATCTAAATTAATGAAAGGACTCTTTTTCTGCGGAGAAATCCTTGATATTCACGGATATACAGGTGGTTACAATATTACTTCAGCTTTTGTTACAGGCAGATTAGCTGGTGATAATGCAGGAAAACAAGCCATGGATTTACGAAACTAAAAAAGAGCCTCACTCACACTCATTTTTGTGGGTTAGGCTCTATATATAATCATTGCTGAAAAACAAAAAATTTGGTCATCCTCTTGATCACAGGAAACGCCGACCTGGAATTTAACTTCGATCACATCCCGCTCATCAATTTTTTGTAAAAAACGGTTCATCTCATGCTCTAAATCCTCTTCATGTTCTTCATCAAAAACCTTCACTTTCAATGCCATAACTCCACCTCCACCACTAGTATTGACAGAGTTTTAGAATTATAAGCTTTTAATCTAGGATATTTCCAATTCAATCCAAAAACTACACCTTATCTGATACTTTCATCACGATATTTTCCTTTTTTATCCAAAGGTCATACCTTATCTTACACTTATGCTGCGTCATTTTCCAGTTTAACCCAAAAGTTATACCTTATCCAATCCTTATACCACACCATTTTCCAATTTAACCCAAAGGTTATGCCTTATCAATACCACCAAGAAAATTAGTTCATTTCCTTTCTTTCAAACAAGCCGGTAAATAAAAAGCAAGTAATGAAAGCTACTATTGTTACTATGATAGCCATGACAAGTCCGATAAATGCCATAAATGTATCATCCCCAGGAAATTGTGGTTCAAGTGTAACAATCATGTAGGTGAAAACTAGTGTGAGTAGTAAATAAAAACTACTGCCGACAAACCCTCTTAGGATTCGTCCCTTTTTATCACCATTCCAAGCATATAGTAGAATAATCCAGGATACCAAACTTACGATAACAGCCCCTACCATAATGAATAAATGGATATATGGGATTAGTAGGAAATTCAAACCAAAGAGTATGAGTACAGTCGTGCCAAATAAAAAAGCATTTAACACAAATAAAAATAACCCGCTAAGCCATGGGTTTTGGAACCACCCAAAGCTTGATAGTTTTTTTACTAGACTATTATTAGGACCAATAATAGTCACAAGTTTGTTTCGATTAATACCCACAATAATTAACAAAAATACACCGAGCAATAAAAAAAGTGTCATATTTTCCTCCTGTAAATGTAGACTTTCGGTTAACATCTTACTTTGATTTTATCGAATATTTTATTGTTTTTCAATAAATAATTATTTATTATTAATATATTGTTGTTGTTTCGCAACCGTATACTTTCTAAAAAAGAAAAAAAGCGTGAATTCTTATAAGAATTCACGCTAACGTCTAATTTACTCCATTAACGGAGCAAGTTACAAAAAATCTTTCTTATTTTGTTTCCCCTGTCCAATTCATCATTCCACCGACCATGTTTCGTACTTTGTATCCTTGGTCATCTAGATAGGAACAGACGTTGAAGCTTCTGCCACCAGAACGGCAAATGATGATATATTCTTTGTCCTTATCAAAATACTCTAGATTATCTGGAATTTCACCCATTTTAATATGCTTTGCTCCAGGGATCATGCCCTCTGCTACTTCCTCATCTTCCCGAACATCGACAAGCTCTAATTTTTCACCATTTTTAAGCTTTTGTTTCAGCTCTTCTGTTGTGATTTCTTCAATCATAGGTACCATCCTTTCAGTTACTCATCTCGACTATTATAACAAAGAGAAAATATGGAATACAATTTTCCACGTTTTGTAAAACTAGAATTTCAATATAAAAAGGAGTAAGATAAAACTAGCTTACCTTTATTCAGCAGAAGACCCTTAACTTTTTAAGTGGTGGGATAAATGCAATAAGAGTATAAAATCTGTAGGGGTTTATTACATCTGAATAGAAGTTAAAGCCTTCGACAGATGCCACGATTTTTCAAGAGTCATTTTTCGAGCAGTTTAAATCAAAGACTAAGTAATCCACTTCCTGTGGGCCAAAAAATCGAGCACAAATACGCCAAGGCGCATTCCATAATTAGGGGGAAATGAAGTTGACTTATCCGAATATTGATGAAACCATTCAACTCATAAAAGAACTTGTTTCAATTCCAAGTCCATCTGGTAATACAAATGAAGTTATTACATACGTTGAAAAACTTCTTGCTGAAGCAAATGTGGATACATACAGAAATCGTAAGGGCGGTCTTATTGCTACCATCCCTGGAAAAGATACTCAAAAACATCGTATGCTTACAGCCCATGTTGACACATTGGGAGCTATCGTAAAAGAAATCAAACCTAGTGGTCGCTTAAAACTTGATCTCATTGGGGGCTTTAAATATAACTCCATTGAAGGAGAATATTGCCGCATTGAGACGTCAACAGGAAAATTCTATACTGGTACAATCCTGATGCATCAGCAATCTGTACACGTTTATAAAGATGCTGGAAAAGCTGAGCGTAACCAAGAAAATATGGAGGTCCGTATCGATGAAAAAGTAAAAAATGCGGACGAGGTTCGAGCACTTGGAATTGAGGTTGGTGACTTTGTTTCATTTGACCCGCGGGTTGAAGTAACATCCAACGGCTTTATCAAGTCTCGACATTTAGATGACAAAGCTAGTGTTGGAATTCTACTTCAATTAATCAAACAAATCAAACAAGAAAACATCGAACTTCCTTATACGACTCATTTCCTTATTTCAAATAATGAGGAAATTGGGTATGGTGGAAACTCTAATATTACTCCTGAAACAGTTGAATATTTAGCAGTCGATATGGGGGCAATGGGGGATGGTCAATCAACAGATGAATATACAGTTTCCATTTGTGTAAAGGACGCGAGTGGACCCTATCATTATGCTTTCCGTAAAAAGCTTGTCCAGCTTGCTGAAAAACATGAGATTGGGTATAAATTAGACATTTACCCTTATTACGGCTCTGACGCATCTGCTGCAATTCGTTCAGGACACGACATCATCCATGGATTAATCGGGCCTGGAATTGATTCTTCACATGCCTTTGAGCGTACACATAAGGACTCAATTGAAAATACGACAAAATTAATTTATCACTACCTTCAATCTGAAATGGTTGAGTAAGTGTAAAAAGGATGACAAATTTTAACGGGTTCTGTTTTGTAGTACAAAATATGAAGGAACATTTCTTTTCCTATAAGTAATTCGCACCATAATTAAAAGCAAATTAGCAAGTAAATCTGAAAGGTAAAAAGCTTGGAGACATATGCTCCAAGCTTTTTTATCCCAAGATAAATACCGGTTAGAGTTTTCAGGGTCTTCAAATATTACTAGCAAATAAGCTACGAAAAATTAAGGGAGAAATTTCTCTTATTAAGGAAATAGAACGAAAAACAGATGAAATAGAGGGAAAAATTCCCCCTATATACTCAAAAAACACGAAAATTGACCATTTGGCATTGCTTTAGCGGAAAAACTCCCCTTATATCTCCCGAACCAAGCACTGTTCTGTGGAATAAGGGAAAAAGCTTCCCTTATTTAAACAATCAGAAGTAACTCAATTTTGGATAAGAGAGAATGTCTGCTTCATTTATCTGCCTTTCAGACATCAACACTCACCCCTGCTAGTTAAAAATCATTTGTAGCACACCAATACGCCTAACAAGTAGCATACGAATTTTCATGGTGACAAAAACATATGACACCGCTTTAAAGTCAGGGCGGATTTACCGTTTATTTTAATAAACCCCAAATACATCAATAAAAAAGAAGCAGTTCAATTCAGTTGCGAATAGCGCTGTTACTTGGTGTGCTAATTTAGTTTTTGTATTCAAAATCCGAACCCGATAGCAAAATTTGGCATTCTCTTTACATATTTAAAGCCCTCCAAGTGGAGGGCTTTCGTATTAATTCGCTACGATATTCACTAGTTTTCCAGGTACAGCAATCACTTTACGAACTGTTTTACCTTCAATCTGTTCTTTGACTGGATCAGCACCCATTGCAATTTGTTCAAGTACTTCTTTTGATGCATCAGCAGGAACATGAAGCTTTGCTTTCACTTTTCCATTGACCTGAATGACAATCTCAATTTCAGATTCCACTAATTTTGCTTCATCAAATGCTGGCCATGATTCATAGGCAATTGTTCCTGTATTACCAAGCTTTTCCCAAAGCTCTTCCGCAAGGTGTGGAGCAACTGGAGCAAGTAATTTTACAAATCCTTCAATGAATGGCTTTGGTAATTCAGATGCCTTGTAAGCATCATTGATAAACACCATTAATTGTGAAATGGCAGTATTAAAATGTAATGCTTCGTAATCCTCTGTCACCTTTTTCACTGTTTGGTGATACACCCGTTCAAGTGAAGTATCATTTGAATCAGCTTTTACTTTTGATGAGATGTTTCCATTGTCATCGATAAGTAAACGCCAAATCCGATCAAGGAAACGACGAGAACCATCAAGGCCGTTTGTTGACCATGCGATAGAAGCATCTAATGGTCCCATGAACATTTCGTATAAACGAAGTGTATCTGCACCATGAGAATGAATAATATCATCAGGGTTTACAACATTTCCTTTTGACTTACTCATTTTTTCGTTACCTTCTCCAAGAATCATCCCTTGGTTGAAAAGCTTTTGGAATGGTTCTTTCGTTGAAACCACGCCAATATCATAAAGTACCTTATGCCAAAATCTTGCATATAACAAGTGAAGAACGGCATGCTCTGCCCCACCGATATATATATCAACTGGTAACCATTCTTTTAATTTTTCTGGGTCAGCCAGAGCTTCTTCATTGTGTGGGTCAATATAACGTAAATAGTACCAGCAGCTACCTGCCCATTGTGGCATTGTGTTTGTTTCACGACGACCTTTTTTACCTGTCTTTTCATCAACGACATTTACCCATTCAGAGATATTTGCTAGTGGTGATTCTCCAGTTCCTGATGGTTTGATTTCCTTCGTTTTTGGAAGCATAAGCGGAAGCTCTTCCTCCGGAACAGTAGTCATAGTTCCATCTTCCCATTGAATGATAGGAATCGGTTCACCCCAATAACGCTGACGACTAAATAACCAATCACGTAGTTTGTAGGTAATTTCCTTTTTACCAATCTTATTTTCTTCAAGCCAAGCAATCATTTTACTAATTGCTTCTTCTTTATTTAAACCATTTAAGAAGCCTGAATTAACATGGCCACCATCGCCAATATATGCCTCCTTGGAAACATCTCCACCGGCAACGACCTCTTTAATCGGTAACTCAAATTTCACGGCAAATTCATAGTCACGCTCATCATGGGCTGGAACTGCCATAATTGCACCTGTTCCATAGCTCATTAGGACGTAATCCGCAATCCAAATTGGCATTTTTTCTTGGTTTACAGGGTTGATTGCATAGGCACCTGTGAATACACCCGTTTTCTCTTTTGCTAAGTCTGTACGTTCTAAATCACTCTTACTCTTGATTTTGTCTAAGTAGGCATTAACTGCTGCCTTTTGCTCAGGTGTCGTGATTTTATCAACAAATGGATGCTCAGGAGCAAGTACCGCATAAGTAGCACCAAATAAAGTATCCGGACGCGTTGTAAATACAGTGAATGTTTCATCATGCCCATCAATGGAAAATGTAACATGCGCTCCTTCAGAACGACCAATCCAGTTGCGTTGCATTTCCTTTAAGCTTTCCGGCCAATCAAGTTCTTCTAAATCTTCAAGTAAACGCTCAGCATATGCAGTTATTCGTAATACCCACTGTCTCATAGGGCGTCTTTCTACTGGATGGCCTCCGCGCTCACTTTTTCCATCAATTACTTCTTCGTTTGCTAATACTGTACCTAGTGCCGGACACCAGTTAACAGGAATTTCATCCACATATGCTAAACCTTTCTCATATAGCTTTGTGAAGATCCATTGAGTCCATTTATAGTAGTTAGGATCTGTTGTATTAATTTCACGATCCCAATCATATGAAAATCCGAGTTCCTTAATTTGACGTCGGAAAGTATTGATATTTTTCTCGGTGAATTCAGCAGGGTCGTTTCCTGTATCTAACGCATATTGCTCTGCTGGTAACCCGAATGCATCCCATCCCATTGGGTGAAGTACATTGTACCCTTGCATTCTCTTCATTCTCGCTAAAATATCAGTAGCTGTATACCCCTCTGGGTGGCCTACATGTAGTCCAGCACCTGAAGGATATGGGAACATATCTAATGCATAAAATTTGCGCTTTCCTTTGTCTTCAGTTGTCTTAAATGTTTTGTTTTGTTCCCAGTACTGCTGCCACTTTTTCTCAATCTTTTGGTGATTAAAACTCATAAGACTTCCTCCTTAATCAGATAAAAAAACCTATAAAAAACAAAAAACCTCTAATCCCAAAAGGGACGAGAGGATATGTATTCTTCCCGCGGTACCACCCACATTAGTGACAAATTGTGCACTCACTTCATTTATCCTTAACGCGGACCATACGATAAGCACTAGTTTACTTTTGGCATTTCATGCTTATTGCTCAAAGGCGAGTTCATGTTCATCAACGATTGACTTGCACCATCCGTCAACTCTCTAACACGTATGTAGAACATTACTACTCCTTTTCAACGCCTCTTCAATTTATTGAGTATATTCAGTATTGTATAGAATTTGTGTAAGAACTGCAAGTAAAATAGAAAAACTTGGGCTTTTCCTCCACCATTATTCCCATATTTTTATTACCTAAACATATTCAACAGCAAGAAAAGTGTGAAAGATTATTGTCTAAAACATGCATAAAAAGGGCGTTTAAACCCTTATCACTATTGGAAAGTTGCTTATATGCTCACCCTTTCACAAACTGTACACAGATTAAGACGAAAAACGTGATTTATATCACTCTTCAGGGTCCCCCCTCTGAATATGATAAAGGTGTAGAAGGAAATGAAAAACCAAACAATAACCGAGTTCAAGGGGGTAAACAGTATGAACAAGAAAGTGAAATGGTTACTCGCATCTTTGGTGGGAACTTCAATTGTTTTATCTGGTTGTGGGAAGCAAGAGGTAGCATTAGAAAAGAAGGTCGAGGCAGAAACAACTGCTTCAGATACAATGACAGGGGAAATTATCGCCCCACACAAAGACCTTAACCAAGAACCTGTTCCATTAAAAGTAGAAAGAGTTTCTGAGGATGTTGTAAACGTTGAGATGACTGCACAGATTACTGACATTGAAATTGATAAAGGCTACACCTACAAAGCATGGACCTTTAATGGGGAAGCACCAGGACCTGTGGTAGTTGTAAACGAAGGTGACACCATTAATTTTACACTTAAAAATATGGATCCAGCTATCCCTCACAGCATGGACTTTCACGCTGTACATGCTTCACCTTCAAAGGATTTCATTGATGTAATGCCAGATGAGAGTGGAACATTCTCTTATCCAGCAAACAAACCGGGAGTTTTCATGTATCACTGTGGTACAAAACCTGTGTTATCACATATTGCAAACGGCATGCATGGAACCATTATTGTAAAACCGAAAAATGGCTATCCGACAGATAATGAGATTGATAGAGAATACCTTATCATCCAAAACGAATGGTATAAATACAATGATTTAGATGACATGACAAACGGTGTACCTAGCCAAGTCGTATTTTCAACAAAAGCTCTTAAAGAAGGAGACTTAAATACGAATGGTGATACTTTCTCATTAAAAGAAACACCACTACTTGCAAAAGTAGGAGACAAGGTTAGACTTTACATTAATAATGTAGGTCCAAATGAAGTGAGCTCTTTCCATGTAGTAGGTACAATATTTGACGACGTGTATATCGACGGTAACCCATACAATCATATGGAAGGACTACAAACAGTTATGCTTCCTGCAAGCGGTGGAGCAGTTGTAGAATTCACCGTAATGAAAGAAGGAACATACTCAATCGTTACCCATCAATTTAACCACGTTCAAAAAGGAGCAGCAGCATTGTTAAAGGTGACTGCAGATGGAAAAGATGATGGAAGTGCAGCAGCTGGGCATTAAAAAAGACCCTATAAAAAAGTACACAACCGGCACTCCTTTACACGGTCAACCAAAAAAGTCTATATAAAGTTTACCATAAAAATAGAAAAAAAGCAGAAAAAGAATCTCAAATTCTGAGATTCTTTTTCTATTTCTATTGAGCCGTATAACCTCCATCGATTACACAAGCCTGACCTGTTATTCCCTTTCCATGCTCACTTGCTAAAAATAGCACATAATTCGCGATCTCATTTACTGCTAATAAACGTTTTTGTGGCACGAGTGGGTAAATAACATCTTCTAACACTTTTTCCACATCAACATTTCTTGTCTTAGCTAAATCTACTAACTGGTTTCTCACAAGTGGTGTATCTACATACCCAGGGCAGACAGCATTCACAGTAATCCCATGCTCTGCACCTTCTAAGGCCGCAACCTTTGTTAATCCAATTACACCATGCTTTGCACTATTATAAGCAGCTTTTCCAGCAAAGCCTATTAAACCATTAATGGATGCCATATTAATTATCCGACCAAATTTCTGTTGTTTCATAATCGGAAAAATATGCTTGGTCGTTACAAACGGTGCTGTTAGCATAACTGATAGTAAAAGTTCAAACTTTTCTTTTGGAAATTCTTCAATTGGGGATACATGCTGAAGCCCTGCATTATTGATTAAACAATCAATCCTTCCGTACCTCGAAACTGCATGATTAATCATCTCAATTATTTCTGCCTCATTTGTAACATTACATTTTAATCCGATTGCTTCATAACCTGATTTTTGAAGCTGTAATGCAGAATTTTTCACCTCTGCGGCATCTATATCTGTTAACACCACACGTGCGCCATTTTCAGCAAAGATTTTTCCGATTTCAAAGCCAATCCCACGTGCAGCACCGGTGATTAAAATGACTTGATTTTTAACCATAATGTCCTCCTAAATTCCGAGACCTAATGAGAATAAAATAATAGCGATAGCTACCCCTATTGTTGGAACAATCACAGTTAACGCTCCAACCGCACCATATGCATCCTTATGTGACTCTCCACAAATAGAGCGAACGGTAGTTACTACATAGCCATTATGTGGAAGTGAATCTAAAGCACCTGAGGAAATAGCAGCAACCCTATGAAGGGCTTCTGGATTAACCCCTAAATCCATGTAATGCGGAGCTAGAAGTGGTAGTGCAATTGCTTGACCTCCTGAAGCAGATCCTGTCATCCCGGCAATAACACTAACTGCGATTGCTCCTCCAATTAAAGGACTTCCAGGTATATTTGTCATCGCATCAACTGCCACTTGAAATGCAGGCACTGCTTTTGCAACTCCACCAAAACCAACTACGGCTGCTGTATTGCCGATTGCTATCAACGCACCCATGGTTCCATCTGAAAGAGCTTTTCCAACGGATGTAAAATACTTACGATTCAATAAATAAGTTGAAATAACCCCACCTAATAAAGCAATGATGAGGGCAGATTGTGCAAGCTTATCATGAAAGAAAAATGAAATAATAAGAACCACGACTAACGGAATAAGTCCTGTAATTGGATGTGGCAGTTCTTTATTTTCAACAATTGGGTCATTTTCCCTTGAAACAAACGTTTCTCCTCTTGCAACTGCCTTATTAATCATACGTTTTAACCACCAGCCGCCAAAAATCATCATAAATACCGCAACAATTAAGCTTACTTCCCAGCCCGCTAATGGTGATGTACCTAAAAATTCGATGGGAATCCAGTTTTGGATTTCTGGTGATCCAGCAGATGTCATTGTAAATGTTACAGATCCGAATGCTAATGTTGCTGGAATAAATCTTCTCGGTAAATTTGCTTCTTTAAATAGGCTAATCGCCATTGGATAAACAGAGAACGCTACGACGAATAAACTCACTCCGCCATACGTTAAAACTGCACAGGCAAGTACAATTGCAAAAATGGCAAATCTCATCCCAAGTTTATCTACAATCCACTTTGATACACTATCAGCAGCACCACTATCCTCCATCACCTTTCCAAAGATGGCACCTAGTAGGAACATGAGGTACCAGGACGTAACGAAGCTTGAGAATCCACTCATATAATTTCCAACAAAATTAGCTTCCCCCTCACCCACCAACTGCGGAAATAATGGCAATCCACTTAACACTGCAACAAACAAAGCACATAAAGGTCCCGCTATTAAAAGGTTCATTCCCCTCATTGTTAGAACAATAAGCAGCACTAGGCCGCCAATCAGCCCTATCATACTAAGCATTTTGTATCCCCCTCACTTAATTAAGTAACCGTTTTCAATTCTTTGATTGTCGTTTGGTAATTATTACTGACTCATTGAATTTTCATGATTTATCACCATCCATTTAGATAAAATTTTCAACTAATACTTTTGCAAGTGGCGTGCCAACTTATGAAAAGTCATAAAATCGCCAAATATTAAGTTCAAATGATTTAGTATATTCCAGTTTTCTGGAATGCTAGATTTTTAATTTCGAATGAAAACCTATATGATTGGGCTAAAAAAAGATTCCAGATAACCGGAATCGAGTTCCGGAAATCTGGAATCTATATTTCTAGTTTTAACTTTTAAGTTTTTCGTACATACTAGACTTACTTATACCGAGTGCTTTCGCAGCTAATTGTTTATCATTATGATATTTTTGTAATGTTTTAGCAAGGACTCTTTTTTCAGTATCGTCAAGGATTTCCTTCAATGTTTTTTGTCCAATTAATAATTTCGGATCATCCATTAAATAATCTGGTAATGATTCAATTTCAATTTTCTCACCTGTTGTTAAATGGATAGATGCTTCAATGACATTTTCAAGTTCACGCAGATTTCCAGGCCATTGGTGTGCCTGAAATATGTTCATAACTTCTTCATCAATAGAGGTTATTCGCTTTCCAGTTCGTTTTGAAGTTCTTTCAACAAAGAACTTTGTTAAGGGTTCAATATCCTCTGGTCTTTCTCGAAGTGGAGGGATTGTAAACGGGATCACATTGATTCGGTAAAATAAATCCTCCCTAAATCGTTTTTCTACAATCATTTGCTCCAATGGCCGATTTGTCGCTGCAATTACACGAACATCCACAGGAATCGGATTCAATGCTCCAACTGGCTCGACTTCTTTTTCCTGAAGTACTCGCAATAACTTAATTTGCATATGCAATGGCATATCTCCAACTTCATCTAAAAAAATGGTTCCGCCATGTGCGAGTACAAACTTCCCTTTTTTTCCACCCTTTTTTGCACCGGTAAATGCACCTTCTTCATACCCGAACAACTCGGATTCTAATAAGTGTTCCGGGATTGCCCCACAATTGATTTTTATAAAAGGATTTTGGCTCCTCTCACTCAATTGATGAATACTATGTGCAAATAATTCTTTGCCGGTTCCGCTTTCTCCTCTTATTAAAACGGAAATATCCCCTGAAGCGATATTCTTCACTTTTTCTTTTAATTCAAGAATTTGTCTTGAAGCGGTCTTAATATCATTTAGTGTATATTTCGCTCCATTACTCTCCTGCCAATCTTCAATATATGTTTGGAACTGTGACATCAAGCTCTTTATATGACTGTTCATTTTACTTAATGCCTTTGTATCTCGAAAAATAACTGCTCCAACAGCACCAATAATTTTGTTATCTAAATAAATCGGAATTCGATTTGCAATCATATAATTTCCTTTAATATAATGCGGGCTGCCAATCTCTTCTTCCCCAGTTTGAACTACAATGTGCATCCTACTATTCTCTATGACTTCTGTTACGTGTGTTCCAATTACTTCTTCACGATTGACCTCTAAAAATTCACAGTAATTTTTGTTAATGTAAACAATGTTTCCTTGATGATTCACCACAACAATCCATTCATAGGCGCTATCAATGATCGTCTCGAGTATTTTATTTTTGAATTCCATATCATCATGATTAAACATTTTCCCACACTCTCCCCTTACTCTCATCATATCATCTGAATATGAATTCATTAAAGAGGCCAATAAAAAAAGAAGACCCGATACAACCGATGTATCAGGCCTTCGCTCTTAGGACAATATTGCTTTTATCTCTGAGCTTTTTGTCATAAATGACAGTTGTAAAAATTGAAACAAATAATAATACTGCTAGGACTGTAAATAACATGCTCATTCCCCATAAATCAACAAGCAATCCACCAAGGACAGGTCCAATCATTCTGCCACCGGTTGCAGTACTATTTACAATTCCTTGATAAAAGCCTTCTCTTCCTTTTGGGGCAAGATCATTTGCAATCGTAGGAACTGCAGGCCAAACAAACATTTCACCTACTGTTAAGATAATCATCGCTACTAGAAATCCACTAAATGAACCAGCTGTCGAGACAATGAGAAACGAACAAATAAAAATAAGAATTCCTATGATAATTTGTTTTTTCAAGGATTTTGCAAAGTATTTTATCACCATGTTCAGCAATGGCTGCCCGAGAACAATTAAACCACCATTCACTGTCCATAATAAGCTATATTGCTTTAAAGTAATTCCGATGTCTTGAGTATAGCTTGAAATAGTTGCCTGCCATTGTACATAGGCCACCCAACATAACACATAACCTATACAAAGAATTAACAATGCAGTTAATTTTGACCGGTTTTTTACTGTTTTAGATTGTTCTATTAAGCTCGATTGGGTTGCTTTCTCGGCATGAATTCCGCGATAACCGAACACCGCCACTAAGAAAAATAAGACATACATAATTGTGTTTGCCATAAAAATATAATCAAATGAATAAGATGCAACAAACCCACCGAGCCCTGACCCAATCGCAACACCAAGGTTTTGAGCAATATAAACGGCATTAAATGCCTTTCTCCCACCTTCTGGCCAAACAGCACCCGCCATTGCAAACATCGCTGGAAAAACCATTCCTGTACCAAGACCAATGATGGTTAGGAAAATAACATAATGTGGCCAACCATGGTAAAAGGTAAGTCCAGTAAGAGCCACTAACGAGATTAAAATTCCTGCTAGTATCGCCTTGTACCCACCAATTTTATCAAATAATACGCCACCTACTAAATTACCAATAACGGTTGCACCCGCATTTACCATTAACACAAGTCCTGCAATAGATAAAGTTTTTCCAAGATGGCCATGAATATAAATGGCATTTAACGGCCATAAAAAAGATGAACCAGTCACATTGATAACCATTCCAATAATGATCATCCAAAGTGCTTTCGGCATACGGGCACCTCCCTTTTTTATACGTATCTTCGCATATCAAAATTTATTTTATTCCTTTCCATATCTTTAATCAATTTAAAAAAGTATTCCGATAAATGGACATGTTTAAGGTATGTAAAGAACCGACAAGTGAAATCCACTTGTCGGTTCTTGTTTATTCAGGACGCTGCTTTGATTTAACTGGCTGCCCTTTTTTTAGGTAGTTTTGCTTTGATTTTTTAACAGGATCAAAATCCTGTCCAAATTCCACATCATTGCTATTTATACCGTTTTTCGTTTTTTGCTCTGGGTTGTTTTGATCTGAACGTTTTTTCATATCCTCATCCCCTACATTTTATACTCTTGAATGATATTCGCATCTAAAGTCATATCATTTTGGAGTTGTTGCAGTTGAAGTCGCATCCGGTGCAATTGCTCACGTTGCTGGTCATTACAGCTTTGGGCTAGTTTTGCTAATTCGTTTGTGACTTCCTCCAGTTGCATTTGTGCACCCGTATACTCTGTTGTATTATAAGCTTCTTGTCTTCTTGCAATCGTCATTTGTTCTTGGGCATTACGGATTGAATCTTCACAACGCTGAATAAATGCCTCTACCGATTGTCGAGTAGCCATTTTTCTCCCTCCTACAATACGAAATGAGAAATGAAAGCTTTCTCTTTTATAGTGTGTTCATCCTCAATTTCTTCTCTCAGAAAACTTATTTCCAATTTATGAAGCCATATGGGGGGAATTACAAAGCCGTTGCCACGTAGACTTTGCGTTCTTAGTCTTTACTCTTTTGAAAACCATTTGAGTTCTTAAAAGTCTCCATGTTAAACTTTAACGTAGGTATTTTGAATAGTTAGGAGGGGCGTATAATGCCTCAAATGAATCCATTTCCATACTCAACAGATAATAAACGTTATCATACATGGAATTATCATTTACGAAATACATTTGGACATAAAGTATTTAAAGTTGCGCTTGACGGAGGATTTGATTGCCCAAATCGAGATGGAACAGTTGCACATGGTGGTTGTACCTTTTGTAGTGCATCAGGATCAGGCGATTTTGCAGGAAACCGTGCAGATGATATTCTCACACAATTCCATTCCATTAAAAATAAAATGCATGAAAAGTGGAAGGACGGAAAATACATGGCATATTTTCAGGCCTTTACAAATACTCATGCACCCGTTGAGGTATTGCGGAAAAGATTCGAACCCGTTTTACAGCAAGAAGGAGTTGTTGGCATTTCGATTGCTACAAGACCAGATTGCCTTCCAGATGATGTTGTCGAATATTTAGCAGAGCTGAATGAACGAACCTATCTATGGGTTGAGCTGGGTTTACAAACCGTTCATGAAAAAACAGCACAACTAATCAATCGTGCCCATGATTTTCAATGTTATGTTGATGGTGTAAATAAGCTTCGTAAACATAATATTAGGATTTGCTCACATATTATTAATGGACTTCCACAGGAAACACCAGAGATGATGATGGAAACAGTTTATGAAGTTGCAAAACTTGATGTACAGGGCATAAAAATTCACTTACTTCATTTATTAAAAGGTACGCCGATGGTCAAACAATACGAAAAAGGATTATTAAAATTTCTCGCGTTCGATGACTATGTACAATTAGTATGTGACCAACTTGAAATTTTACCTCCCGAAATGATTGTTCACCGTATCACAGGGGATGGCCCTATAGACTTAATGGTAGGACCGATGTGGAGTGTCAATAAATGGGAGGTATTGAACACGATTGATGCTGAATTGCTACGACGAGACAGTTATCAAGGAAAATATTTTAAAAAGGTTGCGGAAAACGTATGAAATTAGATCGCATTCTTCCATTTGCAAGAAACCTCCTTCAACGCGCTATCAATGAAGGGGATTACGCTGTTGACGCTACAATCGGAAATGGTCATGACACGGCAATGCTTGCTTCATTAGTAGGTGAAACTGGACATGTTTTCGGCTTTGATATTCAAAAAGAAGCAATCGACAATACGACCGCTCGGTTACGAGAACAAGACCTTCTAAATCGTGTTAGCTTATTTCATAAAAGCCATGATCAACTATTAACCACAATTCCAACAGAAACCCATGGAAATATTTCCGGAGCTGTATTTAATTTAGGGTATTTACCAGGAGGAAATAAGGAAATTGTCACGAAGCCTACTTCCACAATTGAAGCGATAGAGCACTTACTTTCCGTTATGAAGCCTGAAGGAATTATTGTAATTGTTGTTTATCACGGTCATGAAGAAGGAGCAATAGAACGGGATCGACTCTTGGATTATTGTTCAACACTTGATCAAAAACGTGCGCATGTTCTCATGTACCAATTTATGAATCAAATTAACAATCCACCATTTATAATCGCCATTGAAAAAAGATAAAGATCAGTCTGTTGACAAACGCTGCAGCCTACGTTGCTGGCCTCTCTCGGCCACACACTTTGTCTAACAAGCGTTTTCAAGACCGTCTGGTAATGTTTATTCACTGATTTCCTATATAAAACAAAGATAGAGCGGTGCAGCTCTATCTTTTCTTATCCAAGTACATGTTGAAATCTACGGTAGGCTCGTCCGTTGACATAAAAGAAAAAGATGTCTTCCCACCAATTTTAATCATTTTCTTTGCAATTTTTAATACACTTCGCTGAGTCCTTACCTTTTCATCTGATAAATAGAGGCCTAATAAACCACGATTAATCATTCGGTGGAATTTTTCATTCGGTAATCCGGCAGTATGCTTATCAGCTTCCATTATAAAATGCTTAAGGCGATTGACTAATTCGTTTTCATGTGGATAGTAAAAACAGAAATTCAAATCTCCACCCAGACGGTCTTCTTCTTGATCGATGAAATAATCAAGAAGAATATGGAGGCCTTGAATATAAGGAAAATATCCATTTCGAATCTTAATTGCCATATCTTCGTTAAATTCTTCATGAAAGGCATAGGCCACTAAACAAAAAATACCTAATGTAGAACCTGAACACGCTGAGAACTCATACCATTCCATTTGAGGCAAATTACCTTGATGACTTTTAAACCAGTTCTCAAGTCTTGGTACACGTTCTTCTACTTTTACATGCTTATGTATTTGCAAATCACAATAATAGCTTGCTAACTCCTGTAAATAAATCGCAATCTTATCATAATGATTGATATTATGAAGAACATCCTGACAGGTTAGAACTAGACTCTCTAAGTAACCACCATCCTCTTGTTCAATACGATATTGATAATAGTTCTTTGTTGGCTGCCCTGGTCGTAATGCATCAGGCATGGAGTCGTGAAGTGAACGAAAATCGACAGGATCTAAAGAAGTACTGCGGTCACAAAGATTGTCTAGATAGTCACTAATGGTTTGATAGGCAACAATAAAACGGATGCACTCCTCCATTTTCCCTTCTGATAATAAGGCAAGAATTGCTCCACCTTCACAGTGAAATGTTTTTGTCTTTATACTAGCCAGGGCCTGCTTCCGAAGCTCTTCGTTTGGAATCTCTTCGGCTTTCTTTTTCCACATAGCTAGTTCACGGTGTACAATCGGAAATACCTTACGATACACTTTCTTCATTAAACTAATGGGTTGTGTTGGCACCATAGATATCACCTCATTTTGTTGGAACATTCAAAATATGTTGATTTACGACACTTGTAAAAGTTGATACACTTACCTTAAATGATTTTTTATCGAATATCAAACAATTAAAATAATGGTTTCAAAGAAAGGATGTACCTATTATGATTTATCCATACAAAGGGAAATATCCGCAAATTGCAGACTCTGTATTTATTGCGGACTATGTGACGGTAACGGGTGATGTGAAAATTGGTGAAGATACGAATATTTGGTTTAATACTGTTATTCGAGGTGATGTAGCACCAACAATTATCGGAAAAAGAGTGAGCATCCAGGACAACTCAACACTACATCAAAGCCCTAATAATCCATTAATTATTGAAGATGATGTCACAATTGGACATCAGGTTATACTACATAGCTCAATCATTCGCAATAATGCCTTAATTGGGATGGGGTCCATTATTCTTGATGGTGCTCAGATTGGCGAAGGTGCTTTTATTGGTGCAGGAAGTCTTGTACCACAAGGTAAAAAAATCCCGCCCAACACTCTTGCATTTGGGCGACCCGCTAAGGTGATACGTGAATTAAACGAAGAAGATAAGAAAGACATGGCTAGAATCCGCCGTGAATATGTTGAAAAAGGACAGCTTTATAAAGAAGAACAGCTTAATGCCTCCGATTATCGGCGACAAGCACAAGACAAGCGCTGACAGAAGACGGTCTTTGCCTTTGAGAAGCGATTGGTCTGTGACCTCGAGCCGATGGCGCCCTGGAGCTAGACATTGAAAACTAAGTATAACTAAAAAGCTCGCCAAACGGCGAGCTTT
>NZ_HE610988.1:464112-496805 GCF_000285535.1 Bacillus timonensis
TACACTCTGAAAGCTCGCCAAACGGCGAGCTTTTTTATCTTATTTTGCTGTAGCTTGTGTTTTAAGTACTTCTGCTTTGTCAGTACGCTCCCATGGTAAATCTAAATCGTTTCTGCCGAAATGGCCATATGCAGCAGTTTGCTTATAAATTGGGCGACGAAGATCTAACATTTTAATAATGCCAGCAGGACGTAAATCAAAATTATTGCGAACTAGTTCTACAAGTACATCCTCAGATACTGTGCCAGTACCAAATGTGTCAACAGAAATAGATACTGGTTGCGCAACACCGATTGCATAAGCAAGCTGAACTTCGCATTTATCAGCTAAACCAGCTGCAACGATATTTTTTGCAACATAACGAGCAGCATATGCAGCTGAACGGTCAACCTTAGTTGGATCCTTACCTGAGAATGCGCCACCGCCATGACGTGCATAACCACCGTAAGTATCAACAATGATTTTACGGCCAGTTAAACCTGCATCTCCTTGAGGGCCACCAATTACAAAGCGACCTGTTGGATTAATAAAATATTTTGTATTTTCATCTATAAGTTCTTTTGGAACAACGGGATTAATTACATGTTCTTTTAAATTACGTTGAATTTGTTCCAATGAGATTTCAGGGTGGTGTTGAGTTGAAATAACAATGGTGTCGATGCGAACTGGATTGTTGTTCTCATCATATTCAACAGTAACCTGAGTTTTTCCATCTGGACGTAAATATGGAAGAACTTCATCTTTACGAACTTCAGTTAATCTACGTGATAGCTTATGAGCTAATGAAATTGGTAGTGGCATCAATTCTTTTGTTTCATTACATGCATAACCAAACATTAAGCCTTGGTCTCCAGCACCAATTGCCTCAATTTGCTCATCTGTCATTTGACCTTCACGTGCTTCTAACGCTTGGTCAACCCCCATCGCGATATCAGGAGATTGTTCATCAATGGATGTTAAAACAGCACATGTTGCATAGTCAAAACCATATTTTGCACGAGTATAACCAATCTCTTTAATCGTTTCACGGACAATCTTTGGGATATCTACATATGTAGAGGTAGTAATTTCTCCCGCAACAAGTACAAGACCTGTTGTAACAGAAGTTTCACACGCTACGCGTGCATTTGCATCATTTGCTAAAATGGCATCTAAAATAGAATCTGAAATTTGGTCACAGATTTTATCTGGATGTCCTTCTGTAACAGACTCTGAAGTAAATAAACGGCGTCTAGTTGTCACAAACGCTTCCTCCTTTTCGGATTCAGAAATCGAATTAGAATTCGAATCCTGACATTCTTGATACGGTACTCATTCCCTTAGTATTGTTACCTGCACGATTTTCTATCCTATAATAACGAACAGTACTAAACCCAACCGGTTTTCTGAGGTAAACACATGATGAGCTTTCATTAAAGAAATAAAAAACCTTTCCCGCATTTTTTCGAGGAAAGGTATAATCGTTAATCTCGCCTTTCACTCTTATCGATCAAGGTCATACCTTGCTCAGGTTAGCACCTTATCACTTTTATCCGAATGAGAGACCTATATATGTATAGGTTTCACTAAAAAATCATCTGATATGTAAAAAAGTGATGGTTGCCGGGTTTCATTGGGCCTGTCCCTCCGCCAGCTCGGGATAAGAGAGTATCCGTTCAATGACATATCATAACGTAGTCATCCTTTTCATGTCAACAAAATTTCAAAAAACACTTTCTACATATCTAGTTTTTTTTCATAAAAATAAATAAAACTTCAAAAATATATAAAACCATTTTGGAATCTGCACGCACTTTTTAAGGATATGCTACGTAAAATACGTTAAATAGTATAGACTATTTTTATTAATGTGTTATACTAATTGTAAAAATCAGATTATATGATGAAATATAAAAAAAGACAAAGGATGGTTTTACATGAATTCAGTTGAAGTTTCAAATGAGCAGCTATTAGAAGTAGTGAATGGACAAAATGCACTTCATAACCTCTCTGTTCCTATTTTAGTTGAAAAAGTACTATCTAGACAAGAAGGAATCCTTACTTCGACTGGGGCTGTTTGTGCAACAACCGGGAAATATACAGGAAGATCACCAGAAGATAAATACATCGTAGAGGAAACATCTACTAAGGATAAAATAGATTGGGGTAAGGTTAACAAACCAATTTCCGAAGCTGTTTTTGAAAACCTTTACACCAAGGTACTTTCTTATTTAAAAGAGAGAGATGAAATTTTTGTATTCAATGGATATGCAGGTGCTGATAAAAAAGTACGTATGCCAATTCAAGTAATTAATGAATTTGCATGGCATAATCTATTTTCACAACAAATGTTCGTCCGACCAACTGAAGAAGATCTAAAAACACATAAACCTGAATTCACAGTCATCAGTGCACCTAATTTCAAGGCTGATCCTGAAGTGGACGGTACACGTTCTGAAACGTTTATCATCATATCTTTTGAGAAACGAACAGTATTAATTGGAGGAACGGAATACGCTGGTGAAATTAAAAAGTCTATTTTTTCTGTAATGAACTATCTATTGCCAGAGCAAAATATTCTTTCTATGCATTGCTCCTCTAATGTTGGCCAAGAAGGAGATGTTGCTCTATTCTTTGGTTTATCTGGAACGGGAAAAACAACTCTTTCAGCAGATCCGAAACGTCGTCTTATTGGAGATGATGAGCACGGTTGGTCTAGCTCCGGCGTGTTTAATATTGAAGGTGGTTGCTATGCAAAATGTATCAATCTTTCACGTGAGAAGGAACCACAAATTTTCGATGCAATTCGCTTTGGCTCCGTTTTAGAGAATGTGGTTGTTGATGAAAATTCAAGAATGGCTGATTATGATGATAATTCATTGACTGAAAATACAAGAGCTGCATACCAAATCGATAATATTGATAATATAATTGTGCCTAGCATTGCTGGTCATCCAAATACAATTATTTTCCTAACAGCAGATGCGTTTGGTGTGTTGCCACCAATTAGTAAGCTTACAAAAGAACAAGCTATGTACCATTTCCTAAGTGGTTACACTAGTAAACTTGCCGGAACAGAGCTTGGTGTAACCGCCCCAGAGGCAACATTCTCGACTTGCTTTGGCTCTCCATTCCTACCACTTCCTGCAACAGAGTATGCTGAAATGTTGGGAAGAAAAATTGATGAACATAATGTTCAAGTATTCCTTGTGAATACAGGATGGACGGGTGGAGAATATGGAGTCGGTAGCCGCATGAAGCTCTCTTATACTCGTGCAATGGTTCAAGCAGCTCTTGAAGGTGAGCTAACGAATGCAGAAACCGTAAAGAATGATATTTTTGGTTTAGAGATTCCCATTCATATTCCAGGCGTTCCTGATGATGTCCTTCAACCCTCAAAAACATGGGCAGATCAAAGTACGTACTATGTAAAAGCTAAAGAGTTGGCTTCGAAATTTAAAGAAAATTTCAAAAAATTCTCCGATGTTTCAAAGGAAATTGAATTATTAGGTGGACCTAGAATTTAATTATAATCATTTCCCATAAGCTCGAGGATTATAATCCTTCGAGCTTTTTTGATTTCGGCTCTCTTGTTTTCATCCATTCCGTCAATCGTCTCACCGTTTCTCTATTTTGAGGAGGCGGAAAATAATGAGTAAATTGTGGAAAGTACCAACTCTCTACTTCTTTCCCTAGCTCCCTTACTCTTTTTTCAAGTCGATATGCATGATTGACAGAAACATTCTCATCTTTTTCACCATGGATAATCAGTATTGGTGCCTCAAGCTTTTCAATTTCATATAGTGGAGTTCTCCACTTATAACGTTCCGGATATTTTGTGGGCGTCCCTCCAATTACCCGCTTCAACATCCGGCGTAAGTCATTTCGTTCTACATATGTTAGGCTTAAGTCACTTACACCTCCCCATGATACAACCGAACAGATCTGTGGATGATGGATTGCCGTTAAAAGAGCCATTACTCCTCCACGCGAGAACCCAAGGACATGAATCCGTGTCGGATTTACTTTTGCATGTTGCTCCAAAACTTTAACTGCCGAGAATGCATCATGTCTATCATGTCCAGCAAAATCTTCGTTTCCCTCTCCACCTTGATTTCCCCGATAAAAAGGTGCCATTACAACAAACCCTTCTGAAGCGAATTGAATAATACGACCAATTCGAACCTTTCCTACATTTTTTATACCACCACGTAGATATAAAAAACCGTCGTACATCCCTTCATCCTTTGGTTCTGCAAGATATCCTTTTACTTTTAATCCATTACTCCAATATGTAATTAAATATAATGCGATTGCAGGATTAGGAGACGGAAATCGCTGCTTTTCGATAATTGTGCCATCTACCATTTTATCCATCCTCTCTATAACATTTTATTGATTACGGAAGTTCAAAAAAAAACAAAAAATAGGCATTCACACATTTTTGTCACGTTTCATAATCTATCTTAAGTAATTACTATGACGACAGATACCTGTCAAGGAGGAATGAATAAATGCGTCGTTTTTTTGCCACCCTTTTTGCATTATTACTTATTATTCCATTAGCAGCTTGTAATAATGACCAGGTTCAAAAAATCAGTATAGCGGAAGTAACTCGTTCGGTGTTTTACGCACCTCAATATGTAGCAATTTCGGAAGGCTTTTTTGAAGAAGAAGGCTTAGAGATTGAATTAACAACTGTACCAGGTGGAGATAAAACCATGACTGCATTAATTTCTGGTGGGGCCGATGTTGCCCTAGTAGGTTCCGAAACATCCATTTATGTTGAGGCACAAGGCTCAACCGACCCAGTGATTAATTTCGCAGCTCTTACACAAACAGACGGTACATTCTTAGTAGCAAGAGAAAATGTTCAAAACTTCAGCTGGGACCAAATTAAAGACAGTACATTCCTTGGTCAACGCAAAGGTGGAATGCCACAAATGGTTGGGGAATTTGTATTAAAGAAACACGAAATTGACCCACAAGGGGATTTAAATCTCATTCAGAACATTGATTTCGCAAATATTTCTAGTGCTTTTGCTTCAGGTACTGGTGACTTCGTTCAATTATTTGAACCAACTGCTAGCCTCTTTGAAAAAGAAGGCCGTGGCTATATTGTCGCTTCTTTCGGTGAAGAATCAGGCAAGGTACCCTATACTTCGTTTATGACAAAGCAGAGCTTTATTGATGATAATGAGGATGCTGTTGAAAAATTCACACGTGCAATTTATAAGGCTCAACAATGGGTTGATTCCCACAGTCCAGAAGAAATTGCAACTTCTATTCAAGAATTCTTCCCAGACACACCACTTGATTTAATCACATCTTCTATTGAACGTTATAAAAATCAAGGCTCTTATGCAACTAGTCCTGTATTATCAGAAGAAGCTTGGAATAACTTGCAAGATATCATGGATGAAGCTGGTGAATTACCTAAGAGAATTGACTATAACACACTTGTTAACACAAGTATCGCTGAAAAAGTAATTTCCAAATAGAGGATGTTCAAAAGACGATGAAAATGACACATCGAATTTCTTCGTTGGCTTATTTTTGTGTTGCTCACGTATAAACGACATACGTTCCGCTACTCAAAACTGCGCCGCCTCATACTTCTCGGTCCTTTTCATCCAACTTTTTGAACCCGGATTAATAGGAGTGTTACTATGGGCTTTTTGTCAGTAAAAGATATACATCATGTTTATTTTACTAAGGATCAGGCAACGACCGCACTCGAGGATATTTCACTCACAATCAAGGAGGGGGAGTTTATCTCCCTTCTTGGTCCTAGTGGGTGTGGTAAAACAACATTACTCTCCATTATTGCTGGGTTATTAAAACCGACATATGGAGAGGTATTAATAGATGGAAAAACAATTGAAAAGGCAAAGTCAGATATTGGTTATATGCTTCAACAAGATTATTTATTTCCATGGAAGACAATTGAGGAGAATATTCTTGTCGGGTTACAAATCATGAATCAAGAAACAGATCAAACCATAAAAAAGGCTCTTGCCCTGCTCGAAGAAATCGGACTAAATGGGGTTGAAAAGTCCTATCCTAAACAACTCTCAGGAGGAATGAGACAAAGGGCAGCATTGGTTCGAACTCTTGCAACAAACCCAAAAATTCTCCTGCTTGATGAACCATTCTCTGCTTTGGATTTTCAAACAAAGTTAAAATTAGAAGACCTAGTTTCAGATACGTTAAAGGAATATCACAAAACAGCAATTCTTGTCACACATGACATCGGTGAAGCCATTGCCATGAGTGATCGAATCTACTTGCTTTCGAAGGGGCCAGGAAAAATCACAAAAGTATTTACCATCCCAGAATGTCTGCGAAATGAGACACCATTTGATGCAAGACAGCACCCAGAGTATTCGAATATTTTTCAGCAAATTTGGGAGGAGTTAGATAAACTTGAAACAAATCCTGAACATTAAAGACCTTCACAAAAATTATTTACAATCAATTAAAAAGGAGAAAAGGCTTGTCCAATTTTACCAAGTCCTGATCTTTATCGTCTTTTTCGGTATCTGGGAGATTGCGAGCCGAAACCACTGGATAGACCCTTTAATCTTTAGTGCTCCATCAAGAATTTGGAATCTATTTTTAGAAAAAATAAATGATGGATCTTTGGTTAATAATCTTGCCGTAACCTTGTTTGAAACAGTACTTGGCTTTATTTTAGGAACATTAGTAGGGGTACTGATTGCAGCTTTACTATGGTGGTCGGAACGCCTTTCAAATATCCTTGACCCATATTTAGTTGTTCTAAACGCAATGCCAAAGGTAGCTCTAGGTCCTATTTTAATTGTTGCTTTAGGTACTGGATATGTCTCGATTATTGCCATGGGAGCGATTATTTCAGTGATTATCACAACAATTGTGGTATATACTTCATTTAAAGAAGTTGATTACAATTATATTAAAGTACTTTTAACCTTTGGTGCCAATCGGAAACAAGTCTTTCGAGATGTGATACTTCCCTCATCCTTCCCAGCGATTATCTCCACATTAAAAGTAAACGTTGGATTATCATGGGTTGGGGTAATTGTCGGGGAATTTTTAGTTTCAAAGCAAGGCCTTGGCTATCTAATTATCTACGGATTCCAGGTGTTTAATTTCACACTAATCTTCCTAAGCTTATTATTAATTGCCATCTGTGCGACACTTATGTACCAAGGGGTAGAATACCTTGAAAGAAGGCTAATAAAAGACTCTGAATAAAAAGCTCTTCTAGTGAATACTAGAGAGCTTTCTTCGTTTTTATGTATTTATTAACATAATCAATGCAATGAGGTAGAACGTCATCCTTCATGATAAAGCTATATCTGCGGTCAATTTTTACAGTATCTAGGGGAATTTCTTTTAGTAAGACAGGACCTTTTGTTTCAAAATAATCGTTCTTTTCGATAAGCCTTTCAATTTCCGCAAAATAAATATTCTTAATAATGGTTTTCCCTTTTCCTATTACCTTATATTGGCCAATATGTACAAGTTCTTGAACCTCAGCACCGGTCTCTTCCATGATCTCCCGAATAGCTGCAGCTTCAGGAGTCTCCCCTTCCTCTACCTTCCCCCCCGGAAACTCAATTCCACGTTCAGAGTGATTTGTTAACAGCCATTGATCCTTGTATCGGCATATCACCCATACATGTTTTGGATGAGTGGAAAAAGGATCTGGTGTAAACGATAAATTTACTTCATTATGATACATATCGTGAAAAACAATCATTTTTCTAATCTCCATTACGATTAAATTTATTACTGAATCAAGTTAATAATAACATAAAAAAACAAGCCGCTTCACGTGGAAGTGGCTTAATCAATATTACGTAATACATCAAGTATTCCTTCTGATTGAATAAAATCCTTAGCCTCTTGGTCTCCAAGTTGATAAATCATTTGAAAAATCTGCAGCATATTTGTGTCATATTTGTCATTGGATGAATCATAATGATATTCGATAAAAGGCACATGAGCACGTAAAAAGTTTTCCACTTCATTCGAATAGTTCGCATCAAAAAGTTTTCTTAATTGCTGAATTTCTTCGTCTGTTGCTTCAATTTTATACTCCCAAGTAGACCCTGACTTCACTTGAGAAATTTCTCCACTACCTACAGCGATATAATAGGTTTTCCTAGGCTGTTGTTCCAACATTTTTTCACTCCTAATAGTGATTTGCGTTATTTTAGCTTTTTCCTCATGTCCGAAAAATATGCACAACATAGGGATTGATTAAAATGAACAATTCCTATTTACAATACTGTTAGTATCTTTTGAAGGAATACCCCATATACTAATTCCCAAGTAAACTTGTGAAAAGTAAAAAAAGGGGAAACTATTTATGAAAATAATTGATGAAATTTATGAATTGTATCGAAATAAATTAACAGGCGATGAAGAAGACGCGGACATTATTGCTTTCTCCGTACTTGAACAATTCGGGCGCGAAGATCTAATTGACCTTTTGAGTGATTTATCCGACCAAGAACTACGCAATTTAGTTGGTTTTTATATGATTGAAAACCTTAAAGCGAAAATGGCACGTGATGGTATAGGTCGGTCAAAGATGATGACTGTGGATGAACTGAGGGATATACATTAAAATCCAAGCCGAGATAACCTCGGACCCCTACCGAACGGGTTTCGATTTGAACAGTGTGGGTGATTTACATCGTTTTCTGAAGTCCTTTCGGGTATAATTTTGTTCTATCGATTTAATTTTATTTCTATTAGTTTTATATACTGTCTATCGATCTTAACAAAAGGATTGTCCGGCAAGACAATCCTTTTGTCATGTAAAAATTAAAGTTTACTTACAATCCTTATTGCTTTCTCTATAGACTCACGATTGACATCATAGTGGGTTGTAAAACGAACAAGTGTAGGACCAAAAGTTGAAACCAATACTCCATGTTCTTTTAATAATGTTGCAAACTGACCCGATGTTAATCCTCTTTCACTCACATCTACCAAAATAATATTGGTATCAACTTGATTTACAACATGAATTCCACTAATATTCCCAAGTCCTTCAGCTAGAAATTTTGCATTTTCATGATCAATTGCTAGACGGTCAACCATTGTGCGCAGTGCAACAAGTCCAGGAGCTGCAAGAATCCCAACTTGTCTTAAACCACCACCAAGACGCTTTCTCCATTTTCTTGCTTGTTTAATAAACTCTTCGCTTCCAGCAATAATTGAGCCAACTGGTGCACCTAACCCTTTAGATAAACAAAATTGCACGGTATCCGTATATTGAGCAATATCCTTCACAGGACACCCTAGTGCCACCGCTGCATTAAACAGACGTGCACCATCTAAATGAACAGGGATGTAATTCGCAGACCCTACATGATATATAGCTTTCATATTATCAAGTGGAATAACTGCCCCACCCGCTCTATTATGCGTATTTTCAATGCAAATCAAGCCGGTTTCAGGGTTATGTACATCCTCCTCTTGAATAGCGGCCTCTACTTCTGAAGGGTCCATTGCTCCTCTGTAGCCTTTAATAGTTCGAGGCTGCACTCCTGCAAATGCAGAAATCGCGGCACCTTCATAATTAAAAATATGAGAATCGTGTTCGACAATAATTTCATTACCTTTTCTAGTGTGAGTTAGAACAGCAATTTGATTGCCTTGTGTTCCACTTGTCACAAACAATGCCGCTTCCTTTCCAAGCATTTCAGCAGCTGTTTGCTCAAGCTCATTTACTGTTGGGTCTTCCTGATATACATCATCCCCAACTTCTGCTTCATAAGCTGCTTTTCTCATTTCAGCAGTGGGCTTAGTAACTGTGTCACTTCGTAAATCTATCATATTTTTCTCCTCCCTCTACTACTAAAAATAATGCAAAACCCTTCTTTCGACAAGAAAGAAGGGTCAATTTTTCTTATTTTCCTAAGAAGGATTGAAGCATCCAATTATGTTTTTCAAGTTCTTTATGAATTGCAAGTAGCATATCTCCTGTGGTTTCATCGTCCACATCAGCAGCAACCTTCATACCTTCCTTTAATTCTCCGATTAAGATGGAAAAGTCATTTGAAATGGTTGCTACCATTTCCTCGGCATTTTCATTTCCGTTTGCTTCCTTTACGGAAGACATTTCAAGAATCTCTTTCATTGTCGCAACAGGTTTTCCACCAATGGCCAATAGTCGTTCCGCTAACTCATCGATATGAACGGCTGCCTCATTGTATAATTCCTCGAATTTAACGTGAAGCGTAAAAAATTGCGAACCTTTCACATACCAATGATAATTATGTAGCTTAATGTAAAGCACACTCCAGTTTGCAACCTGCTTATTTACCATTTCATTTAATTGTGTTGACATTTATATCTCCTCCTTATTGTTAACATACCCCCTTACTATCACCATGAAACCTGAATTTTATTTTTTCAAGGAGAATATTCATACATTCTACCCTCATCCCGTGTTAAAATATAGAGTAAAAGAGGGGGTTGCTATGCTTACAGTATTAATTATTTCAATCATTATCGTGTTTGTAGTCTTATTTTTAGCTGTTAGCACAACATCAAAAGCATATCAATACAAACATACAGTAGATGACTTGGAAGAGAATCCGCATTTAAATCAAATAGAAAATAAGGAGAATTCAGATGGAAAATAAAATTCTTCAGAATTTAGCTAATGATTGGTTAGTTGAGGCTACCATTGATTCCATCCAAGAAAAATACGAACATGAAGAACTAACAGCTAAACAATTGGTGCTCATGTATTTACATAGAATTTCGTGTTATGATTCATCTCTGAAATCAATTATTGAAATTAACCCAGATGCCCTACAAATCGCAATGAAGCTGGATACTGAACGTAAAGAAATCGGTCCTCGTGGCCCACTTCACGGAATTCCAGTCTTACTAAAAGATAATCTTGACACAAATGATAAAATGCATACATCTGCAGGTTCACTTGCTTTAGCAGAGTCATATGCTCCTGAGGACTCATATGTTGCTTATCTTTTACGTGAAGCAGGTGCAATCATCTTAGGTAAAACAAATATGACAGAATGGGCTAACTTCATGACAGAAGGAATGCCAAGTGGCTATAGTTCACGAGGTGGACAAACTTTAAACCCATATGGGCCAGGTACATTTGATGTTGGTGGATCAAGCGCTGGTTCTGGTTCTGCTATTGCCGCAAATTTTGCTGTAGTTGCAGTTGGTACTGAAACATCAGGTTCTATTTTAAGTCCTGCAAGTCAAAATTCTCTAGTAGGTATAAAGCCGACAGTCGGATTGATCAGTCGTAGTGGGATTATTCCAATTGCCCATTCACAGGATACAGCTGGACCAATGGCGCGAACAGTAAAAGATGCTGCTTATCTATTATCTATTATAGCGGGAGTAGATGAACGTGATCCAATTACGTACACGAGTAGAACCTTACCTTCCACAGATTTTGCACAATATTTAAATGAAGATGGCTTAAAAGGCGCTCGGATTGGTATCGCAAGGGAAGTTTATTTTGACTACCTGAATGAAGAAAAACGAACAGTAATGGATAAAGCTGTTAAGAAGCTCGAGGAACTTGGGGCAGTTGTCGTAGATAATGTTACCATTCCTTCTACAAAAAATAAGTGGAGCTATGATGTGTTGACTTACGAATTTAAGGTAGATCTAAACGCTTATTTACAAAAATTAAACCCATCTGTAAAAGTTCATAATTTGGCTGACCTAATTGCATTTAACAAGGAAAATGAAGAAAAAATGCTCAAATACGGTCAAATAATATTAGAAGAAGCAGAAGAAACAAGTGGTACGTTAACAGAAAAAGAGTATCTTGAGGCTCTCGAAAATGATCATTATCACTCAACTGAGAATGGAATTGACTTTGTGTTAAATGAGTACCAATTAGATGCAATCGTGTTTCCAAATAATATTGGTGCAAGTATCCCGGCAAAAGCTGGTTATCCTTCGGTTACTGTTCCTGCTGGCTATACTCCTGAAGGCGAACCAGTCGGCATTACGTTCACAGGAACCGCCTATTCAGAAACCTCATTAATTAAATTGGCCTACTCATTTGAACAAGGAACAAAATATCGCATTCCACCTAAACTATAAAACCCCAGCCATTGCGGCTGAGGTTTTTTCGATTATTACCCAAATACTTTATGAAGGTCTTCTTTTGATTGTGAAAGCCAGAAACGCATAAGACGTTTTGCACCTTCTAGATCATGTAACTTCGCTTGACCACATTGTGTTTCATTTGCTGCAGGGATTTCTGTAATTTCTAATGCACTTTGCATTGTAGCCTCTAATAAATCAATAATTTCAGAAACTGTTGGCTCCCCGCTTACCACTAGGTAATATCCCGTCTGACATCCCATTGGAGAAATATCAATAATATCAAAATGGTCATATTTCTCACAATGCTCACGAAGATTAAAAGCTAATAAATGTTCAAGTGTATGAATAACATCTGGCTTCATAGCCTGTTTATTTGGCTGACAAAAACGAATATCAAATTTATTTACAACTCCATCTGTACCAACCTTGTGTACACCACAATGTCTTACATACGGGGCTTTAACTGCACAATGATCTAGTTCAAAACTTTCTACTGATGGCATTCTCTTCACTCCCTAAATTATTCTTTATATCTATCATAACGCTAATTCCGATTTTTTTCATCAATTTAATTGAATTAAACGTATAGGATGCTTTTACCAACTACATATAGTATAGTATAAATACCAAAAACCAATAAGGGAAGTAGAAAATATTGCTTCAAGCGTTATTTATAGGAATCATTCGTTTCTATCAAAAATTCATATCGCCATTAAAGCCCCCAACCTGTCGCTTTTATCCGACCTGTTCCCAATATGGACTGGAAGCAATCAAACGCTTTGGTGCAATCAAGGGTGGGTGGCTGACAATAAAACGTTTATTAAAATGTCATCCCCTTCATCCAGGCGGAATTGACTTTGTACCAGAAAAAAAGGAAGGTAAGCATCAACATTAATGCTACCTTCCTTTTCTTTATTTAACGTTGGTTGCCTTTTCAAGGTGATCGTGGATTTCTCCTTTTTCAATATGAACTTTCACATTATAACTGCCTGCTTCAGCAAATATATAATCAGATTGGTAAACACCAGCATCCGCTTCGCTTGCATCTATATATTCATGCTTCTTTGCGCCGTCCTTCCAGACCTCAAACCGAACCTTTGCATCTGTCAATGGGGCTTCAGATTCTTTAAAAGACACCTGTAATGTCGATTCTTTTCCTTTTGTATACTCAGCATCTAATGGGAAATCAATTGAAACATGCCCACCTCCGTGATGATGTTCAGTTGCATGATGCTCGCTGTTTTCTGGTTCTTCATCCACTGGTTCCTCGGTTACATCAGGATTACCAATTACTACTTCTACCTTTGGCATAGTGTGCATACTTCTTGCAGTTACATGGGCTGTGACAAAATATGTACCGTCTGCTTCAAAAGTTTTAACGGCCGTGTATTCGCCATCAGATTTATACTCAGCATCTAAAAATTCGCTTTCTTCACTGCCTTTTTGTTCAATTTCAAATTGAACTTCATCCGCATCCTCTACCGCTTCTTCACCTTGAGTAACAATTGCATGTAAGGTAACTTCTTCACCCGGATTAATTTTTTCAGGATCCATTTTCACATCAACCGTTAATGGGGTCAATTCTGCAGTATTTGTATTCTTCGTTTCCGTTTCATTATTACATGCTGCAAGCGCTAAGATTGCAGCCATAAATAGAAAAAGGATTATTTTTTTCATTTCCTTCACCTCAACTACATGGTACAACAAATGACCACTTATTCCTGTGTCTTTTTTATGACACATTACCCATGTTATCCAAAAGTACCTATTTATTAACCTTGCCCATAAAAAAAGGAGTCATGCGACCCCATTATTTATATCCATTAATCACTACATCCAATTTTCCTGTTTCTGGGTTAACAACGAGACCGTGAACAGGAACGTCCTTTGGAATAAGTGGGTGATTTTCAACCATTTCAACACTATGTCGGACACTATCCTCTACACAACTAAATCCTTGAAACCATTCTTCAAGGTCAATACCTGAATATTTTAATGTATCAATTTTCCCCTGAGTGACGCCTCTATCTTTGATTTTTTTTAAAATCGAATCAGCATTAAGTGCACTCATGCCGCAATCATGATGACCTACAATACAGATCTCATCTGCATTTAAATCATAAACAGCCACTAAAATACTTCTCATTACACTACCAAATGGATGGGAAACAACAGCACCGGCAACCTTTAAAATTTTCACATCACCGTTTCTCATGTTCATTGCTTTTGGGAGCAACTCAATGAGTCGGGTATCCATACATGTTACGATAATCATTCTTTTATTTGGAAGCTTTGTCGTTTGATATTTTTCATATTCCTTTGATTCCACAAACTCTTTGTTAAAATCTAATATATTTTCTAATAGCGACATATGTATCACCTTTCCCTTTTGTTTCATTATATTCTAACAAAAACTTGTCATTATTAATAATTTTTTATTGCTAAGAATTAATTTTTATATTTGCCTGAGATACTAAACATGAATTTGAAAGTTTTTTGTTCTCAAATCGGAATAATTACGATATAATATGAAAGTATTTCAAACAAACCCCCTTTTTGATACATGAGAGGAGATTATAGATGAAAAAAGCAAGCATATATTTCGTGCTCCTTTTACTGCTGAGTATACTTTCAGCTTGCGGAGCAGATCAAAATAACGATGCAAATAAAGAAGGAAAGCTTTCAATTTATACAACCGTTTTTCCATTAACAGATTTCACCCAAAAAATTGGTGGCGATGATGTCGTAGTTAAAAGTGTATATCCACCAGGAGCAGACGCTCATTCATTTGAACCAACTCCTCGGGATATGGCGGACATGGCTAGTGCTGATGCCTTTATTTATACAGGTGTGGGTGTTGAAGGCTTTGTATCTTCTGCACAAAACACATTAAAAAATGAAAAAGTTACACTAATTGAAGCAGGATCTGGAATTGAATTTTTGAATATGTCAGACGATGAACATAACCACGATGAGGAAGATTATCATCATGGAGATATTGACCCACATATTTGGTTAGACCCACTATATTCCATTCAAATTGCGGAAAATATAAAAAATGCCCTAACAGATTTAAACCCCTCAGGAAAAGAAAAATACGAGCAAAACTTTAAAGTATTAAAAGAACAGTTAGATGCATTAAACGCAGATTTTGTGGAAGTTACAAGTACAGCCAAACGAAAAGAAATTTTAGTTGCTCATTCAGCGTACGGCTATTGGGATGAACGATATGGAATTAAGCAAATTAGCATAACAGGGTATTCTCCAACCAATGAGCCATCACAAAAGGAACTTAAAAATATTATTGAAGTTGTTAAAGAACATAATCTTAAATATATTCTATTCGAACAAAATATTTCATCAAAGATTGCTGAAACGGTTCAAAAGGAAACGGGTACACAAACCCTTACCCTTCACAATTTAGAGGCCGTAACAGAACAAGAAATTGAAAAGAATGAAGATTACTTTAGTTTGATGAAAAAAAATATTGATACATTAAAAAAAGCGCTAAATTAACTACCTGCCTTGGGATATGTTACTTGTTATCCACGTACCTTTCTTGGAGAAAATAAAGGATGCTAGACCATACCCCAAGAGAGAGGTGTAGTACATTGGCACAAGACGTATTATGTGAAGTTAAAAATTGTCATTATTGGGCAAATGGAAATAAATGTAGTGCTGATGCGATATATGTTGTAAGTCACTCAGGAAAAACAGCATCAGAACAAACAGAAACGGATTGTAAAACCTTCGTTCCAGAAGGGGAATTATAGATTAAATGCCAGGCAGCTGACTACTCAGCTGTCTTTTTTATTACTTAAGTTTTATACATAATTATTAACATGTTGAATTTTTTGAAATAAAATAATTGACAAAAAACAAAATTGAACATATGATACTTTTAAAAGTTGCACAAAGGAAACATTTATTCATTAAAACAAAAAATCAAACTTCAAGCTTGAGAGGAGAATAAGCGATGTATGATAATCTTTTACTCGCTTTTGGCTTAACCCTATTAGCTGGCCTTGCAACAGGAATAGGTAGCTTAATATCCCTATTCACATCTAGAACCAACACCAAATTTCTGTCCTGGACCCTTGGTTTTTCTGCCGGCGTAATGATTTATGTATCTATGGTTGAAATTTTCTTTAAAGCGAAAGTCGCTTTAACTTCTGAATTAGGTGACCAAATGGGTAACTGGATGACAGTTATAGGCTTTTTTGGAGGAATGCTCTTAATCGCTTTAATTGATAAATTTGTGCCTGAAAGTAGCAACCCACATGAAGTTAAAAAGGTGGAGGACATGAATTTATCATCACCTAAAGTTGAGGAAGCGCAATTATTAAAAATGGGAACATTCACAGCTCTTGCTATTGGGATTCACAATTTTCCAGAGGGAATTGCTACCTTTACCTCTGCTCTTCAAGACCCTGGCCTTGGAATCGCTATTGCAATAGCGGTAGCTATTCACAATATACCAGAGGGAATTGCAGTTGCCGTACCTGTCTATTTTGCAACAGGCAATAAAAAAAGAGCTTTTAAGCTCTCTTTTCTTTCAGGATTAGCCGAACCTGTTGGGGCCATTGTTGCTTTCGTCATCTTAATGCCATTTATAAACGATGTGATGTTTGGAATTATTTTCGCAGCAGTTGCAGGAATTATGGTGTTTATTTCTCTAGACGAACTACTTCCTGCATCAAAAAGATATGATAGTGGACATTTATCCATCTATGGATTAATTATGGGCATGGCAGTGATGGCACTCAGTTTACTATTATTTATATAACCAATGGAAATGCATTGCCGAAACAAACTAATATATGACCTTTTTCTGTTTCGTTATTTTTTGAATCCATTCTCTATCTACTTCAAATCCAATTCCAGGACCATCTGGAACGGCAATGCGTCCATTTTCAACAAAAACCTTCGGGTTAATAACATCCCTTGACCAATATCTTGAGGATGCTGATATATCTCCGGGTATTGTGAAATTTGGAAGACTAGCTAAAGCAATATTGTGTGCTCTGGAAATTCCGGTTTCAAGCATACCGCCACACCAAACAGGGATTTGATGTGACCTGCAAATATCATGTATCCGTATTGCTTCGGTGATTCCACCCACTCGTCCAATTTTAATATTGATAACTTTACAACTCCCCATCTCCACTGCCTTGCGCGCATCTTCACTTGATGTAATACTTTCATCTAAACAAACCGGTGTTGTAAGTTCTTTTTGCAACGCGGCATGATCAAAAATGTCATCTTCTGCCAACGGTTGTTCAATCATCATTAAATGAAACTCATCTAGCGCTTTAAGTTTCTTAGTGTCTTGTAAAGTATAAGCAGAGTTGGCATCAACCATTAACGGTAAGGTTGGAAATTTGTGCCTAATTTGTGCAAGAAGCTCATAATCTTGCCCAGGCTTAATTTTAATTTTAATTCGTTTATAGCCTGATTCTACATGCTCCTCTATTTTACGTAACATCCTGTCAATGGAATCAATACTAACGACTACTCCAGAATCAATAAAATTCCTTGTTCCACCAATCGCTTCAGAGAGCGAAATTCCTTGTTTTTTTGAATACAAATCCCAGATTGCCATGTCTATACTAGCTTTTGCCATTTTATTTCGTTTTACAATTTGAAAATCATTCTGGAGTTGCTCTGGGTGTTCATACTCTTGTGTTAACATTCTTGGTACTAAAAAATCTTCAAGTACATGCCAGCATGTCTTAATTGTTTCTTCTGTATACCATGGTGACGAAAAAGCTACAACCTCTCCCCAACCAACTACACCATCTACATCCTCCGCTTCGACAAGAATACTTTCTCTTGTATCAACCTTTCCTGTACTTGTTACAAATGGTGCTAACAAGTTTTGTTCGATGAGATGGAGTGTCACCTTTTTAACTTGAATCATCATCTTCCATCCTTTATTAAATCAACTAATTTTCGTCTCATTAGCTTATTTGACGCATTTCTTGGTAAAGAATCAACAAAATGAATGGACTTTGGAACTTTATAGCGTGCTAGACGTTCATAACAAAAAGCCATGATATCATCTTCAGTAAGTCCGCTTCCATCGTCTAGTTTTACAAAAGCTGCAGGCACTTGTCCCCATTCTTCATGTTCAAGACCTGTTACACCCGCTTCCAAAATAGATGGATGTGCCAATAATGCAGCTTCTATTTCGGCAGGATAAATATTCTCCCCCCCTGAAATAATCAAATCAGAACGACGATCCATCACAAAGAGAAACCCTTCCTCATCCAAATAACCCATATCACCAGAATATAGCCATCCATCAATAATGGAGGTCGTTGTAGCATCAACTCGATTTAAATAGCCTTTTGTGACATTTGGCCCTTTCACTACAATTTCTCCCACTTCATTAGGGTTTGCAATCAAACCATCTTTTTCTATCTTGATTTCTACCGGAAAAAGTGGCTTACCGGCAGAACCGAGTTTTGAAATGCTATACTCAGGTGCTAATGTGACAACTTGTGATGCCGTTTCCGTCATTCCATATGTTTGAAAAACAGGTATATTACGATCCATGCATTCCTCTAATAACGGTTTTGGTGCAGGTCCCCCTCCAAGAAGCATCCCTCGAAAACTATCTGGATAACTTCGACTTCCCAATTCATCCACCATGCGTTTAAGCATGACACTAACAAGGGACATAATGGTTACACCATGATTCATAATGGCGTCATTTGCTTTTTTCGGGTCAAACCCTTCTTGGAGGACAACTGGAATTCCATATATAACACTTTTGTTCAAAATTGATAATCCACTGATATGAAACATTGGCACAGAAAGAAGCCAACAATCATTTTGGTATAAACCTAAATTCAAACTAGAACCGATCGCACTCCACCAGTGATTTCCGTAAGTATGAATGACTCCTTTTGGATTTCCAGTCGTGCCTGAGGTGTACATGACCGTATCTGCTTTGTCTAAGCAAAAATACTCCTGAATAATACAATCCTTCTCGGGGAGCTCACTCAACTCTTTTACTCGGATTATTTCGTGGTTTACATGATCAACTTTATCAAGTAATGCATTATCCGTTATAACCATTTTCGCGCCAGAATCTTGTAGTTGAAATTCTAACTCATTACTAGTTAGTTTAATGTTTAACAGTACTGTTATTGCACCAATATTTTTTAGGGCATGAATCACTTCAACCATCTGAATACTGTTCTTCATGAGGATTGCCACAACATCATCCTTTTTCAGCCCTGCATAAGTTAGTTGGTTAGTCTTTTTTAAAACATTCTTATGTAAGGTTAAAAATGAGATTTCTTCGTATTCAGTTTTAATGGCAATTCGATTAGGTGTTAAAAAAGCTCGTTGCTTAAGCCAATTTGGTATTTCTGTAGAATTCATCTTTATAAAATCTCCTAGCGTAAATAAAATGCAAAAACAGCTTGATGAGGTATTCATCAAGCTGAAAATGAAAAATTAAGGAAAACGAGGGAATTGCTTAAAGTCTGGTCTACGCTTTTCTTTAAACGCGTCACGGCCTTCCTTCGCTTCGTCGGTTGTGTAATAAAGAAGTGTAGCATCGCCAGCCATTTGTTGAAGACCCGCTAAGCCATCTGTATCAGCATTCATTGCTGCTTTTAAGAAACGAAGTGCTGTTGGGCTCATTGCAAGCATTTCTTCACACCACTTAATGGTTTCTTCTTCAAGTTGTTCTAACGGAACAACTGTATTTACAAGACCCATGTCTAATGCTTGTTGTGCATTATATTGACGACATAGATACCAGATTTCACGGGCCTTTTTATGACCGATGATGCGCGCAAGATATCCAGAGCCATAACCTGCATCAAAGCTTCCTACCTTCGGACCAGTTTGTCCAAAAATGGCATTATCTGCAGCAATTGTTAAGTCACAAACAACATGTAACACATGTCCCCCACCAATCGCATAACCAGAAACCATTGCAACAACTGGCTTTGGTATGACACGGATTAAACGTTGTAAATCAAGCACATTTAATCGTGGAATTTGGTCCTCTCCAACATAACCACCATGTCCTCGAACCTTTTGGTCTCCACCAGAACAGAATGCTTCATCTCCTGCTCCAGCAAGAACGATAACCCCAATGTTGGAATCATCTCTTGCATATGCAAAAGCATCAATCATCTCTGCCACTGTTTTTGGAGTAAAGGCGTTTCGAACATGTGGACGGTTAATGGTAATTTTAGCAATGCCATTGTATGTTTCATATAAAATTTCATCATACTTACGTTCTGCAACCCATTCAACTGCAGCCATTAGCTTGTCCTCCTTTTATGTATGTATATTTGATCATTAAAAAGATGTTCAAAAATGATCAGAAACAAACTCACTTATTATTTTACCAAAAATATCAGGTTGTTCCACATGAATTGCATGCCCTGCTTCAACTATTTTCTCCAGTTTTCCATTTTGGATGCTTGAACTCATTTCTTCTGCAATTCTACAAAACTTCTTATCAAGCTCCCCACAGATCAATAAAATCGGAAAATGGATCTCATTTAGACGATTCCAGTAAGAGGGTTGCATACCTGTTCCCATGCCCCGCAAACTATTTGCTAAACCAATAGGGCTATTTTCTAGCCGTTGCTTGCGAATTTTTAGTTGCTTCTCTTTTGTTAACTTTTTTTGTGAAGCAAAAAGAGGAATCTTCTCCCAATAAGTAACGAAGCTTTCAATTCCTTCTTGCTCAATTCGATTAGCCAGTATCTCATCAGATTTTCTTCGTTCGGCTCTCTCTTCATCAGTTCGAAGACCAGGTGAACTACTTTCTAAAATAAGACTTGAAACTCTTGTTGAAAAAAGAATAGCTACTGCTAAAGCCAATCGACCACCCATTGAATAACCGATAATATGAGCTTTCGGAATTTCTAAGACATCTAAAATGTTACTAATATCTTTTGCTACTTTTTCTATATGATATCTTGAATAATCAACTGGATAATCTGTTTTACCATGTCCAATGATATCAATTAGTACACATTGAAAACTTTTATGAAGTATTTCGGTAATCTGATTCCAAGTGGTCATGTTTCCGGTAAATCCATGTAGAAAAACGAGCGGTTCACCTTCTCCTACCACTTTTACATGATAGGTTACTCCATTTGTGGTTATATTCATGTTTATTGTTCCTTTTTTAGCAATTCTTTTATTTCCTGGGAAACATTATTCCACATTTTTCGATGAATCATGACATTCTCTTGGCGATCTGTTTTTACTTCTACAACATGCAAACCTTGACCATTAAATGAAGCTACAATAGCTGCACGGAATTCTACCCAGTCTTTGACACTTGTAAATTTCCCGCCATACATTTTTACTGCATGTTCATAATCTAGACCAATTGGTGTTCCAAACAAGGTTTCAAAATGCTTTTCTTCATGAGACTGTGGTAAGAAAGAAAAGATTCCGCCTCCATCATTATTGATTAACACAATCGTAATATTTAACTGATGGTGTTTCGCAGCCAATAATCCATTCAAATCATGATAGAACGAAAGATCACCTATTACTAACACAGTCTTCTCATTTTGTGAACTAATTCCCATCGCTGTTGAAACAAGCCCATCAATTCCATTAGCACCTCGGTTTCCTAATACATGAATTGACTTTTCGTTATTCATAAAAAAGGTATCAAGGTCACGAATTGGCATACTGTTTCCAACAAACAAAGAAGAACCGACCGGGAGAATTTCTTGAAGTTCTGTAAATACCTTGCCTTCAAATAGGCTTTCTTCTTTATGCACCATGTTCACATTTTCTTTCACAATGTTATTTACCTTAATCCAAGAATTTACCCAACTAGTATCACTGCGTTTCTCGGTTCGACCTGAAATCATGTTACAAAACTCAATTTCATCGCAATAAACCATATCAGTAGCTGATAAGGTTGGATCTCTCCATCCTCCGTCTCCATCTACGATAATTTGCGTCGCATTTTTTTGTTTTTGGGTATATTGAAGAAGTGCCTTTGAAACAGGCATTGCTCCAAATCGAATAATAATATCTGGCGAATACGTTTCACAAAAACTATCGTCTCGTAAAAAGGCATCATATCCATCTAGTATGTAAGACTTAGAATGATGACCACTACGTAGTTGTGATAATGGATCAGCAAGAATTGGGAACTGGAGTGCTTCTGCAAAATTTGCTACAGCATAGCCGAATTCAGCATCATAATGTGAACCACAAACAATGATGCCTTTCTTTTTATTACTCACAACATCACATATTAACCGAGCTTGTTCTTCATCCATTTTCGGTTTTCCAACAACCAAATTAACGGTTTTCTGTAAGTCTTTATTTGTTCCCCATAAATGATCCAATTCTAAATTGGGGACAAGTGGTTCGCGGAAAGGAAAATTAAGATGTACAGGTCCTGCTGGAGCAGTTAAAGCCGTACCTGCAGCCCTTCCAGCCATGGTCCGAACATACGATAGCATTTGTTCAGACTCTTCAGGAAGACCCATCTCTACAAACCATTTCGCATGATTACCATATAACTTGTTTTGATCAATCGCTTGTGGCGCACCCACGTCACGTAGTTCATGCGGTCTATCTGCTGTGAGCACAATAAGTGGAACTCTTGAATAGTACGCCTCTACAATTGCAGGAAAGAAATTCGCTGCAGCTGTTCCACTAGTACAAAGTATTGCGACAGGCTTTTTCGTAGCCTTAGCTACACCTAGCGCATAAAACGCGGACGAACGTTCATCAATATTTATTGTTACATTCATCTTTGGATGTTCTGCCATTAAAATCGCCATTGGTGTTGAGCGTGAACCTGGACTCACTACTGCCTCTGTTACTCCTACTTGCACCAATTCATCGACAAATGATGCCACATACCGAGTTAATGCTTGATTATTCATTGTCTAAGCCTCCTAATGCGGATAGCATCGGTCTAAACTTAATCATTGTTTCTTTGTATTCACTTTCTGGTTCAGAATCGCCTACAATTCCACATCCTGCAAATAATGACGCATCTTTACCATTTATTAATCCAGAGCGAATTGCAACGGCAAATTCTCCATTATCCTTAGTATCGAACCAACCAATCGGACTCCCATACCAACCGCGGTCAAGAATCTCAAGCTCACGGATGATTTCATATGCTTTTTGTTTTGGTTGTCCACCTAGGGCAGGAGTTGGATGTAATCGATTCACAACCGTAAGTAATGAAACATTCTCCTTTGCTATCCCTTTCACAGGTGTATATAAATGCTGGATATCTCTCATTTTTAAGATTTCTGGGTGGTTTGGTGATGAAACGCTTGTACACGACTCATTCATTGCATGTTTAATCATCTGTACGACCACATCATGTTCATACAGATTTTTCTTATCATTTAGTAATTCATTCTCAAGCTGTTCATCCTCTGACGGCGTCTTACCACGCCGAATAGATCCCGCTAGGCAAGTAGTTAGGAATTCCTCATTCTTTTTTTAATAAGCCGTTCAGGTGAAGCACCGATAAAACATGAATTCTCATATTCAATTGCAAATAAATAGCTCATTGGTTGTTCTTCTTTTAGACGTGCCAATATAGTTTCTACTTTTATCGGGTCTTTAAAATGCAATTTAATTTCTCTTGCCAACACAACCTTTTCAACATCACCATTTTGCACTTTCTTTGTTGCGTTTCGAACAGATTCCATCCATTCCTTAGGTTGAACTTCCTCTTTTGTGAACGAAGAGCTTGTTTCGTACTTATAATCTTGATTAAGCAAATCTTCTAGTTTTTTGAAATCAGATTCTACAAATGAAGTTTCTGTTGGCTCACATATAACATTGGTTGTTAAATAAGTCCTTCCCTTATACACCGAAAGCATGAAAGTAGGCAAAACAAATTTTGCATCATCAAAATGATTCCATAGCTCTGTACGTTTTTTTAATGGATCGAATGAAAACCCTCCCATTAATATCGGACCAGTTGAATATGGTGCAAAATCGTCGACAATAATGGTATGTTGAACAAGGTTCTTCCAGTTCTCTTCAATAGCTTCAAACCGTTCCGTAGATCCATTATCACTAATTGAATAGGCCTCACCAAGCCCAACTATAATCGTATCGTTTGTAGGATTAGCCCAGAAACAACGCGTTTCAAACAGTTCCTTCTTTCCAGCAGAAAAGAACAATAGGGGGTCTATGTTCGTAATTTCTTTTACCTGACTAATCAGGACAGGCTTAGAAAGCTTCTTTGAACGAATTATTCCTTTCTCTATGTAATCTACCAAACCCTTTTGTTGTATCATTACCAACTTATATCCCCCCGAAATATATTCCTTTTATATTTATTATTTAATAATAGTATATCACTAACACGAGAGAATCTTTTTAAAAGTAAATGACGATTCCTCTAGTTCAAAACTGCCTCTACGATATACCTCTAACTTATAGTTGTCAACAAACTTGATTCTACCATACCTACCCGTACAAAGACCACTTACTTCCTTATTATTATGTTATTGGAGATTTATTAGTCCGGAGAAAATTTCAAGCTAGGAATGTCCCTATCTGTTTTGCTACTTTAAACCATTGACAGTACTTGTCCAATTGACTAAACTGTACTGTGGATATACATGACTTGACATGAAAGGAGAAGTCTAATGCAAACAGAACTTCAGTCAAATCAAAAGCTATCAAAAAAGCCTTCCAATGGTTTTCAAGTATGGTGGAGACTCATGCGCCCACATACACTCACTGCATCCTTTGTTCCTGTCATTTTAGGGACAGTTCTTGCACTTTCAGATACAACTATAGACCTTTCTCTGTTCATAACAATGTTAGTTGCTTGTCTTCTAATTCAAGCAGCAACCAATATGATAAATGAGTATTTTGATTATAAACGTGGCCTTGATACGGCTGAATCAGTCGGGATTGGCGGAACCATTGTTAGAGACGGAGTACAACCAAAGTTAATCTTAAACTTAGCATTTACCTTTATGGGAATTGCCACGCTTTTAGGCGTTTATATTTGTATGAATAGCAGCTGGTGGTTAGCATTAGTGGGAACCATTTGTATGTCAGTTGGTTATTTATATACAGGCGGTCCATTTCCGATATCATCGACACCTTTTGGAGAGCTTGCAGCTGGCTTCTTTATGGGCATGATCATTATCTTAATATCGTTTTTCATTCAAAGTGGAACAGTAACAACAACGAGTATTTTTATTTCTATTCCAATTATGATACTAGTTGGGGCAATTAACATGTCAAACAATATTCGTGATTTGGATGGCGACAAAAAAAATGGTCGTCGAACGTTACCAATTTTATTAGGAAGAGATAATGCGATTAAATTCTTAGCAGTATTATTTATTATTTCTTACGCATGGATTATTGTTTTAGCATTTATTGGAATTGCCTCTTTCTGGACTCTTCTTGTTTTCGTAAGTGTTCCAAAAGCTATTAAAGCCGTAACCGGATTTATAGGCAAATCCGAACCTATACAAATGATGCCTGCCATGAAAGCAACAGCCCAAACAAATACGTTTTTTGGATTTTTGTTATCGATTGGAATCTTTATAGATTACTTCATTTGAAACACGATTTTATATCGTGTTTTTTTTATCCATACATGTACTTTTTGACATTTATGATTTTCGTGTTTCAGTAAATAATACATAACAAGATTCGTTACGAAATCATTATGGAAGGAGTGCTTTCTATGTTATCAAACGAGCAATTATCAACCTTCCGTTCACAGTTGATAAACGCAAAAAAAGAGGTTGAGGAGCAATTACAAGATAGTGACCATTTTGATTTAGAGCGTGGACATTTTCATGGTTCGGTTGGAGAACTTTCTTCTTACGATAACCATCCTGGTGATGAAGGAACTGAGTTATACGAACGAGAAAAAGACATTGCCCTTAACGAACATATCGAAAAGGAATTAAAAGACATCGCATACGCCTTACAAGCAATTGATGAAGGAAGATATGGGAAATGTGAAATATGCGGAAAAGATATTCCATTTGAAAGATTAACTGCTGTTCCAACAACAACGTATTGTGTTAAACACAGTCCAACCCAGGTTGTCTCTCATAATCGACCTATTGAAGAGGGCGTATTAATGCCTCCATTTGGGAAATTTGTAGATGAAGAAGATAATGTAGCTTTTGATGCAGAGGATTCATGGCAAGATGTTGCAAAGTACGGCACATCTGAGTCGCCATCAGACCTTGTTGATCCTGTTGATAGCTATAATGAAGTATTTGTTGAATCAGACGAAAATGTTGGCTATGTTGAGGATTATGAGAACTTTGTTGCAACAGACATTGAGGGAAAAGAAGTAATCATCTACCCAAATAACCAGCATGAACGATATGAAGAAGTGTTAGATGAAGAAGGAATTATGACGATGTTTGGTGACCTCCCTCCATATGAAAAGGAACCATATACACAGGAAGAAGCTGAAGATTAATTGGAAAGCAGTGGAAAATTTTCCACTGCTTTTCATTACTTAGACGGTTGCAAAACAAGTGTATAGCTATTCTCCTTGTATCTTTCTTCGTTAATATAGGAAAGATGATATTTTCCTGTTGTCCAATCAGAAATTTGGTCATGATAAAATGGACTTAATACATGACCAGACTGTCCAGGTCCAACGACATTGTAGCTTTCATTTATATTTGCCAAATCAATGACAGATCTCCATGCCGCCCCATGTGTAATCGCACCTGAATTCTTATTAAAGCTTGCAGCTGCCACTGTAATTCCACTTCCGCCCATTGGTACAGCTTCATTATTATTAAAAAGATAGTTTAACGGTGAAATCGCCGACAATGGATGCTCAAAAAGAACATTATGGAATTCTCCCCAGTTCCATTCACGAGGATTGTCCCCTTGCTCTTCTACAGCAAAATAAACAGCTCTCTTAAACGATTCTAATGTAACCTTCTCAAGACCACCAGCTTCAGACAACCATATCCCTTCATCGCCTTTTGCCGCATCTCGAATCATTTGGTCAACAATTTGAGACTTGCCTTCAAACAACTTATCAATTTCTTTTGGAATGGATTGTTCAAATAATACATTTGCAAATTCCTCCATCCAGATATGAAAGACAAGAGGCTGACCATCTTCTTTTCTGTCTACAAAATCCCACCCTTTTAGCTCCTCAATGACCGTCTTATCTATCTCTCTTAGCTGATCTTCATTTTTTGTTAATACATTTAGAAAAAGTGGGAGAAGTTCCTCGGCCTGTAAATTATGTTGGTCAAACTGCAGTTGAAGCATGTCATCAACCTTGACTACCTTTTTACTAGTCAAGACATCTCGAATACGTTGCTGACGATAAGGCTGTGCCCATGTGTTAGTGATATGGTATGGATAGTCATCGGTTACGACTTTATTATTTGCTGTAGAGATAAAACCTTCCTCCGGGTTTACAATCGTAGGCAGTTCATCCCAAGGAATATATCCTTCCCATTCATATTCATCCGTCCATCCTGGTACAGGAACAGAACTATCTCCTTTTTTTCTAATTGGGATTAACCCATTTGCGCGATATGCAATCGTTCCATCTGTAGCCGCAAATACAAAATTTTGGGCAGGGGTATGGAAATATGTAAGAGCCTCTTTAAATTCATCCCAATTTTTTGCCTTATTAAACAGTAATACTGCTTCTAGTTCGGTTGAAGGGCTAAGTGCTGTCCATTTTAAAGCTAAAGCCGTTTCTTCCTTATGATCATGGGTGAATTCGGAAATAATCGGTCCATGTCTTGTAACCTGAACTTGATAGGGTATTGTGTCTCCATCCTTTACCTTTATTGGTTCATCTATGATTTGAGCATTCTCCCATTTTCCCATGTACTCAAACTGAACCGGATTATCTGGATTCCTTTTTTCAATATATAAATCCTGTACATCTGGCCCTACATTTGTTACCCCCCAAGCAATGTGTTCATTTCGTCCTAATATGATGCCTGGAACTCCAGCGAAAATAACACCACTTACATTTACCTCATTATTTTGTAAATGAGTTTCATACCAAATTGATGGTGTGGCTAATCCAAGATGAGGATCATCAGCTAAAATCGGCAATCCAGATTCTGTTTTCTCTCCACTAACAACCCAATTATTACTCCCATTAAACTCATTAGGAAATGGAGCGGCAGCAATACTTTTTGAAATATCAATAGGATGTTCTTTCATTGCTTGTAAAACAGTTGCTCCACCCTCAGGGTATGTAGGAAGTAACTCTAACCATTTTTCTTCTGACACATGTTGGGCCATATAATATCGAAATGCTTGCCCTTTATAATGGCCTCCTAAATCATACGCCATATATTTTCCGATTGTGAGGGAATCGATTGGACTCCATTCTGATGGTTCATAACCTGCTAGTGTAAACTCCACTGGCAATTTGTTCTTCTCTTTCACTTCCTTAATAAAAGCATTAACACCATCTGCATAAGATTGCAGAACATCCTTGGCTTCAGCCGAGTACACACCATACGACATTTCAGCAGCTCTACGTAAACCAAGTGTTCTAAAGTATTTATCCTGCTCGACAAGCGAAGCACCGATTACTTCGCTGAGCTCTCCTGAAGCCTGCCTTCTACTTAAATCCATTTGAAATAATCGGTCCTGTGCGGTTACATACCCTTGTGCAAAATACAAATCATGTGTGTTTCGCGCAACAATATGAGGAACTCCATTTTGATCACGTATCACTTCAACCTCTTCGATTACACCATCGACACTAATTTCACCCTCAATAACTGGTATACTTTTTTTCAAATATAAAAAGCCAGCCAAAATACTTGCTACCAGAAGGAGAATAATAGTTATTCCTGCTAATAAAACAATTCTCCATCGTTTCTTCCTTGGCCATATCCGTCTTTTAAGAGCAACTTCCGAACTCATAAAACCCTCCTTCAATTTCATTATTTCAAGAAAATTCTAAATATATTATAATGGTCATTTTTCTATTTGTCATTGAAATCTCTAACAGAATTAACATTATTTTGATTCCGTTAGCATTATTGAAAGGAAGATACTAATAAATGACGAATTAGTACACTATATAAACTTTAAGAAAGGAAGAACAAAGATGAACGCTCACGAGATTGAATATAACCTTTATGGAGACGACATGCAGTTTGTTGAAATTGAATTAGATCCGAATGAAAGCGTAATTGCAGAAGCAGGTGCAATGATGATGATGGAAGATGGAATCTCAATGGAAACCATTTTTGGTGATGGTTCAGGTACTTCAGGTGGAGGTCTATTAGGAAAACTATTTGGCGCAGGTAAAAGAGTTCTTACAGGAGAGAGTTTATTTATGACGGTTTTCACGAATAGCCAAATGGGAAAAAAACATGTTTCGTTTGCAGCCCCATATCCAGGGAAAATCATTCCGATTGATTTAAGCTTATTAGGCGGAAAAGTTGTTTGTCAAAAGGACTCCTTCCTATGTGCCGCAAAAGGAGTATCAGTTGGCATAGACTTTCAACGCAAATTAGGAACTGGCTTTTTCGGTGGAGAAGGCTTTATTATGCAAAAACTAGAAGGAGACGGTTTAGCGTTTTTACATGCAGGTGGAACCATACATAAAAAAGAACTTCAACCGGGAGAAATTCTTCGGATTGATACTGGTTGCCTAGTCGGAATGACAAAGGAAGTCGATTATAATATTGAATATGTTGGAAAAATAAAAACGGCATTTTTTGGTGGCGAGGGGTTATTCTACGCAACAGTACGGGGGCCGGGAACTGTTTGGGTACAGTCATTACCGTTTAGTCGTCTTGCTGACCGTATCTTTGCAAGTGCTCCTAGAAATGGGGGAAGCACAGGTGAAGGAAGTCTACTAGGAGGTCTTGGAAACTTACTAAATGGCGATGATTAAAACAAGAATATTTATATGAAGAACAGGGAGGATAATAACTGGAGGTGTTATGAAATGAAACGAAAAAAGGAAGTTGAAGATTTCAACGGAGAAGCTCCTTTATTTGATGCCCCTGATGATAAAATTCTCGCATTTGACATGTTCCGTGGAATATCACCCGGACTCTTTTCAGATGTAGATTTAGACAACCCAGCAAAGAAAATAGAAGATGATATCATCTCGCAAGATTAAAACACCTGGTAACAGGTGTTTTCTTTTTAGAAAAATAATAACACTTTTTGACAAATAAAAAACGCCATGAGAAATTCTCATAACGCTTGATGACCCGTACGGGATTCGAACCCGTGTTACCGCCGTGAAAGGGCGGTGTCTTAACCGCTTGACCAACGGGCCAGAAACGATATTTATCTGAATTCAACATGGCGGAGAAGGAGGGATTTGAACCCTCGCGCCGCTTACGCGACCTACACCCTTAGCAGGGGCGCCTCTTCAGCCACTTGAGTACTTCCCCAAAAATGGCTCCACAGGCAGGATTCGAACCTGCGACCGATCGGTTAACAGCCGATAGCTCTACCACTGAGCTACTGTGGAATAATTATATGGTGGGCCTAAATGGACTCGAACCATCGACCTCACGCTTATCAGGCGTGCGCTCTAACCAGCTGAGCTATAGGCCCATTTTATAGTTTGGAGCGGGTGATGAGAATCGAACTCACGACATCAGCTTGGAAGGCTGAGGTTTTACCATTAAACTACACCCGCAACTTTTATATGGGGCGGCTGATGGGAATCGAACCCACGAATGTCGGAACCACAATCCGATGCGTTAACCACTTCGCCACAACCGCCATTAAAGTTTAGTAAATAAATAAGGTGGCTCAGGACGGAATCGAACCGCCGACACAAGGATTTTCAGTCCTTTGCTCTACCGACTGAGCTACTGAGCCACAACATATGGCGGTCCCGACCGGGATCGAACCGGCGATCTCCTGCGTGACAGGCAGGCATGTTAACCGCTACACCACGGGACCATTTAGTACTATTTGGTATTTCTTTTTTTGACACAAAAATTATTTTACAATAACATTTTCAACTTGTCAATAACTTTTTTTGGTTGCGGGGGCAGGATTTGAACCTACGACCTTCGGGTTATGAGCCCGACGAGCTACCAGACTGCTCCACCCCGCGATAATAATAAATAATAAAATTAATTCATGCGCTTTGTTAGCAAATAACTGTCCCTTCCTCTAAAAGCTTTTCAAGAAGCTTTGTCCGTCGGGACAACTCGCAGTATTTCGATGATGCAACGCTCGTTGCTCCACCCTGCGATAATAATAAATATTAAATTCAACTGATGTTACTAAAGAAATATGGCGGAGGAAGAGGGATTCGAACCCCCGCGGGCTTTAACACCCCTGTCGGTTTTCAAGACCGATCCCTTCAGCCGGACTTGGGTATTCCTCCACATATAAAAAAGTTGTAAATGGTGGACCTTGTAGGACTCGAACCTACGACCGGACGGTTATGAGCCGTCTGCTCTAACCAGCTGAGCTAAAGGTCCGCAGTTCTTTTAAATTCAAATGGTAGCGGCGGAGGGGATCGAACCCCCGACCTCACGGGTATGAACCGTACGCTCTAGCCAGCTGAGCTACACCGCCATAATGAAAATTAACTATAAAGATTCTATTGGTGGAGCCTAGCGGGATCGAACCGCTGACCTCCTGCGTGCAAAGCAGGCGCTCTCCCAGCTGAGCTAAGGCCCCAAATATTATATGGTCGGGAAGACAGGATTCGAACCTGCGACCCCTTGGTCCCAAACCAAGTGCTCTACCAAGCTGAGCTACTTCCCGTAAAATGGCGCGCCCGAAAGGAGTCGAACCCATAACCTTCTGATCCGTAGTCAGACGCTCTATCCAATTGAGCTACGGGCGCATTTTAATATTTGATGGTGCCGAGGACCGGAATCGAACCGGTACGGTAGTCACCTACCGCAGGATTTTAAGTCCTGTGCGTCTGCCAGTTCCGCCACCCCGGCATTTCTTAAAATATCTCTGGAGCGGAAGACGGGATTCGAACCCGCGACCCCCACCTTGGCAAGGTGGTGTTCTACCACTGAACTACTTCCGCATAATGCGGGTGAAGGGACTCGAACCCCCACGTCAAAGACACTAGATCCTAAGTCTAGCGCGTCTGCCAATTCCGCCACACCCGCATAATTAATTTAAATGGTGAGCCATGAAGGACTCGAACCTTCGACCCTCTGATTAAAAGTCAGATGCTCTACCGACTGAGCTAATGGCTCACAAGTGGTGCCGGCTAGAGGACTTGAACCCCCAACCTACTGATTACAAGTCAGTTGCTCTACCAATTGAGCTAAACCGGCAAGATACTATATGGTGGAGGATGACGGGATCGAACCGCCGACCCCCTGCTTGTAAGGCAGGTGCTCTCCCAGCTGAGCTAATCCTCCGTCTCTTCCAACCTAGCGGCGTCCTACTCTCACAGGGACAAAGTCCCAACTACCATCGGCGCTGAGAAGCTTAACTTCCGTGTTCGGTATGGGAACGGGTGTGACCTTCTCGCTATCGTCACTAGATAAAGTAAAGACAAGATATATTATACTATCTTCTAAAAATATTTCAAGAAGAAATTTTCATTCCTTCAAAACTAGATAACGTACGTACATTCATAAAGTTATTTGTCTAGCTCCGGCTCCTAGCCTCTC
>NZ_HE610989.1:0-63730 GCF_000285535.1 Bacillus timonensis
CAAAGAACTATTTAATCCATCGCTCAAAAGCGACTTTACTAATATAGCATTTCGAGCAATTCATGTCAACACCTTTTTTTGAATCTACCATTGTTAAACTCAAAGCAGCAGATGTTGTTATGTTATATTAACATAATGTTTTTAGAAAATCAAATCGCTATGTTATGTCGAATATCGAAGCGAAGTGACAAAAGCTATAATAACATTCTATTTCCTTCACTTCAACAACCAATTTTTGTTAAAATACAATTCACCTATTTAAATCTATTTAGTTCAACTTTTTAACGAAAAACGATAGATTGTATAACGTAAAGTAGTAATCGAAATATCATCAAGTTTGCAGTTACTGTAGTAGCGTTTATTAGCAATAAAAAACCCTCCTATTGGAGGGTGAAGATTACCAACTAGCTTTTTTCACGCCTGGTATTTGTCCCTTGTAAGCTAATTCGCGGAAACAAATTCGGCAAAGCTTAAATTTTCGATATACAGAATGTGGACGACCACATCGTTCGCATCGAGTATATTCTTGTACTTTATATTTAGATGGTCGCTTTTGTTTCGCAATCATCGATGATTTTGCCATAATAATACCTCCTAAAGTTTGATGAGGCAGGAGAGTTAAACTATTATACCTCCTTGGCAACGTGCAGTAAACAGGTAATAATCGGTAAACATTAAAATAGCCTTGGAATTCTCCAAAGCTACCTCTTCTCTCATTTATTGTACGTTTCTAATGTGGTTTCAATATTACTTTAATACAATTATCCATTTTTGTATCGAAGAGCTCATATCCTTTTTTTGCTTCAGATAATGGAATTTTATGAGTTACAATATCTGCAAGATCTACTTTTCCTTCTGCTACTAACTGATACAACTGAGGGATGATAGGTATGACGTGTGCTTGTCCCATCTTTAGCTGAACATTGCGTTGGAATATATCGCCTAGGGGAAATGCATTATATCTCATTCCATAGATACCTGTAAGTTGGATGGTTCCACATTTTCGAACTGCTTGAGCGGCAGTGACGATGGCCCCCATCGCTCCTCCATGAAGTTTTAATCCTGTCGCTAAAAATTCAAGAGGGGTCATTTTTCCATCCATCCCAACACAGTCAATTACCACATCCGCTCCACCTTTTGTTATTTCCTTTAAATATTCTCCCACGTTAGGATGAGACTCAAAATTAACAATTTCAACATGATTTGTTCGTTTTGCATGCTGCAAACGGTAATCAATATAGTCGACAGCAATCACCCGTTTCGCGCCCTTTAACCACGCAAACTTCTGGGCAAGCAGACCCACTGGTCCACAGCCAAGAATAATAACCGTATCCCCTTCTTTTACTCCTGCATTATCGACACTCCAATATGCTGTTGAAGCGGCATCGGATAGTAGTACTAACTGTTCATCTTCTACTTCACAATTATCAGGAAGTCGATATGGAGTAAAATTTCCATATGGAACACGTAAATATTCTGCTTGTCCCCCTGCATATCCACCCGTTGTTTCTGAATAACCAAAGTAAGCACCCATATCCCCATGAGGATTTGCTTCGTCACATTGGCTCGTGTAGCCATGATCACAAAACCAACAGCGCCCACAACTTATATTAAATGGAACAATAACCCGGTCCCCCTTTTTGACCTTAGTTACTTCAGGACCAACTTCTTCAACAATTCCCATTGGTTCATGCCCAATAATAAAATTTTCCGGCATGTTTGGAATCATCCCATGGATAAGATGTAAATCAGACCCGCAAATTGCAGATGACGTTACCTTTACGATAATGTCATCTGCCTTTTCGATTTTTGAGTCTGGAACATCTGTTACAGCAACGTTCTTAATTCCTTGATAAGTAACTGCTTTCATTGTAAGACTCCTTTTGCTTTATTTAAATGGAGTGGCAAAGGTACCACGTCTATCAGTATCAATCGGAAACAGTGTCATATTCGCAATAGCGAGTGCCATATCAGCAGATTTAATATCAAGCTCCACTTGCTTCCCAAGATCATGAGGATACAGCCACCCTTTTTCAAGCATTAATTCTGTGGCTTCTTCGTACAGGTCAATAGCTGCTTCCATTTGGTTAACGAGCGTTGTCCTCACTTCAGGACTAGCCGTTTCTGTTAATGCAACCGCATAGTATCTTATACCTGTTTTTATTGACAATAAAAAATCAAGTGCAAAAGCAGAATCGGCCATCTTTGGCATTCCTTCTGCATATTTCGGATCTAAATAATCCTCATTCATTGATTTCACCTCATTTACTATTGGTTCTTGCACCTTCGTACAGAGTTTTTAACTCTGTGATAGCTTTTATAGATTGATCTACATCTTTTTGCATCAGTTTTTTTAAATCATTATCAAAACAAATTCCCTGCATTAATTTCGATTTCATTAAACAAACCGTTTTGAAGTTTAACATTTCATGCAAATCCATTGTTTCATGGAAGGCCAATTCTGTTTGCTCCACCATTGCTCAAACTCCTTTCCAAACGGAACTCATTTACGGTTTAGATTTCTCTTTACAAGCTATTCTTACTACAATACAAATCTGTATATTTTTTGGCTTAAATGTTTGATTTTACCTTTTACCTTTTATGGGAAAATTGAATGAAACTTAATGTTTAAGTCATGATATGAAAAAGAGGAGGATGGATGATGACGAAATATATGGCTCTTCATGAAACTCTTGAGGTTCATGAAATCCTAACTTTTAAAAACCTTTGTTTGACAAAAACCGTTACGATGAGCGGACTTGTCCAAGACCCGGAGTTAAAAGCAATTCTTTCAAACGATGTCTCAACAAGTACAAAGAGTATAACTCGATTAAAGGAACTTATTACGGATAGGAGTCATAAACATGAATAATGTATTTAAAAATTTGATGGGCATGGGTGGGATGACGGATAAAGTGATAGCCACAGATTTTTTAATCTCGACAAAAGCAGGCATACGAAATCTGGCTTTTGCCTTAACCGAAACAACTACACCTGAAGTAAGAACAGTGTTACGTGAGGAATTGAGAAATGCAATAAAAACCCATGAAACGATTACCAATTATATGATTGAAAAAGGCATATATCATCCTAGTAATTTAACCGAACAATTAAATGTAGATTTAACAATTACTGACACCGCATTAAACTTGGCTCAAACTAATCAATAAGATGGAAAATAAGTTTTTACACAGGAGTCGGTTTAGTACCTACTCCTTTTTTACTTTCTATGTAAATCCGCAGCATTCGGTATCTTTAAATTTTTCAAGAAACAAAAATAACTCCCCATTCCCCCGACCCCAAATACAAACTCAGAACATATACGAGCTAACCTGTATGACAAACACCCATTTATTTCTAATATAAACACCTTTTCCCCCTGCCTACATACTCTATCTACATAGGCATTTGCTTACAAAAGCCTATAAGTTTATGAATCTTTTTATAGATATGGAGGTTAATGCCATTGTTTTACCATATTAAAGAATTACAATACCGAGCAAAACCAGAACGTCCGGATGCTCTTTTTGCAAAACAACTCCAAGAGGTATTAGGTGGCCAATTTGGTGAGATATCTGTTGCACTTCAGTACTTATTCCAAGGATGGTCTATTCGTGGTGCAGATGGGAAATATAAGGACTTATTAATGGACACAGGCACTGAAGAACTTGCACACATTGAAATGTTAGCGACAATGATTGCTAGGTTATTAGATGGTGCTCCCGTTGGGGACCAAGAAATTGCTGCAAAGGATCCAGTCATTGGGGCTATTCTTGGTGGTATGAATCCACAGCATGCAATTGTTTCAGGACTTGGCGCTATGCCTGCGGATAGTGTAGGAAATCGTTGGACAGCAGACTATATTATTGCAAGCGGAAATCTTCTTGCAGACTTCCGTGCAAATCTAAATGCAGAATCACAAGGACGCTTACAAGCTGTTCGATTATATGAAGCAACTACTGACCGTGGTGTAAAGGATATGCTTTCATGGTTAATCGCAAGGGACACCATGCATCAAAATCAGTGGTTGGCTGCTATTAATGAACTTGAATCAAAAGAAAATATCGTTGTACCTAGTACATTTCCAAGAGAGTTAGAGAAACGTGAAGTTTCCCATGTCTTATTCAATTTCTCTCGCGGTAATGAAAGTGCTACAGGTAGATGGGCAAACGGTCCAAGTATGGATGGAGAAGGTACTTTCCAATTTGTAGAAAATCCACAGCCATTTGCCAAAAAACCAAAATTACGTCCAGCACCTCCTTATATCCATGATACATTACCTGCTGTTCTACAAAACGGTCTAATACCACCAAATATGTATTAAGCCTACAAGATTGAAAAACCCACAACTGAATGTGGGTTCCAGACTGTTGACAAACGCTCGCATCCTGCGTTGCTTGCCTCGCTCGTCCGCTCATGAAGGCAACTTCTATTCGCGTCTTCGCTCAGCTGCGCGCCTTGTCTGACAAGCGTTTGCAAGACAGTCTGGGAGTTGAGTTTAAATTTAGATATCCTTAAAAATTCATGTAGACAAAATCAGTACTGACTTTGTCTATACTCTGAAACCCACAACTGAATGTGGGTTCTTTTTTATATAAGGTTAATAATCGTGTGTAAAGGCCGTTTCTCTGTTGGGTCAGCAAACCTGTCCCCCATCCTATCATGAATCATGGAACCTCTACCCTATCATATGTTGTTCAAAAATGTTTGAATGAATCGGATAGCTGCACCTATAGGAACTCCATTCTCTGGCGAACGACTTATATGAATAAAAGGTTCGTTACTTGGAAAAGCGGTTCTTTCATTCACTTTATCATGAAGTATTTCAATATCATTTTTTCAAGATAAGGAGCCAAATGGCCACCTAGAATAAAGTCACGATTTAATACTAGATGGATATTATTAATCGAATATGCCAAATGATTTAAAAAGGCATTCCACCGCTCTACATATGACGGGGTATGTAAACGTACTTGCTGGAAAAATATATCTAGTGATTCATTTTCTTCTAGTAAAGCGTTAATGGAACTATATGTTTCCATGCAACCTTTCTGTCCGCAATAGCAGGAAGGCCCATTCGGATTAACGGTCATATGTTCAACAGTACCACTATAACCTTCATTCCCCATATATAATTTATCGTTTAGGATAATTGCCCCCCCAAGATGTGGACCAATCGATAAATAAATGGCATCCCCAACCTCATTTTGCATCCATAACTCAGTTGTTGCGGCACATTGCGCATCATGCACAAACATACAGGGATAGTTGAGATACTTTGTAAAAACGTCAATACCTAACCCAGTTGAGTTTAATATTTTTCCATACGTAATTTTTTGTCCGTCGATCGATGTTAGCGCTTGTACAGCAAACCCAATCCCCAAAATCTGGTCATCTGAAACATCAAGTGCTGCGATAAATTCTCGTACTGCTTGACTTACTTCTTTAAAATAACTTTCTTCATTCTTGTAGCGAATCGCAAATTCTGTTTGTTGAATAGTTTCCCCTCTTAGGTCAATTGCTAAAATTTGCACGGTTTTTTTTAGAATTTCTACTCCAATACTGATTCTAGCATGAGAACAAATAGAATATGCAGTTGCTCTCCTACCAACAGAAGATTCAAAGAGTCCATTCTTTTCAATTAGATTTTCCTTTTCTAGACGAACTAGATTTTGAGTCACAGTCGGTAAGCTCAAATTTAGTTCATTCGCAATATCCTGTTTCGAAAGTTTCCCTTTTTGATATAGGAGATGATATATCAACGAGTAATTATTCTTTTTTATATCTTTAAATGTAATGCTTTGATCCACGGAAATACCCCATTATATAAAGTAATTTTATAAAAACATTTTATTAATAAAATATATCACAGACACCTGCCCTATCACAACTTTCGTAATCGTATAAAACATTTATAACATTTTTCATGTTGACTACAAATGAAAACGGTTATATTATAAAAATACATTTTATAAAACCATTTTATAAAATAACTTTACTTTAAAAAAAGGAGAACATACATATGGGAATTATTGAGAAAATGCGCCTAGATGGTAAAAAGATTTTAGTAACTGGTGGTGCAAGAGGAATTGGTAAAAGTGTAGCAACAGCCTTTGCAGAAGCAGGAGCAGATCTTGCGATTGTAGATTTAGATATTGAGGAAGCTAAAAAGACGGCATTAGAGTTAGCAGACACTCATAATGTTGAAGCAATTGCCATCCAAACAGACGTAACCAAACCTGAAGATGTAAATGAAATGATAGAAAAAGTTTTAAATCAGTTTGGACGCTTAGATGTAGCCTTCTGTAATGCTGGGATTTGCATCAATGCGCCTGCGGAGGAAATGACGTTTGATCAGTGGAAAAAGGTAATCGATATTAATCTTACCGGTGTATTTTTAACGGCACAAGCTGCTGGAAAAGTCATGTTAAAGCAAGGTGGAGGTTCTATCATTAATACTGCCTCCATGTCAGCGCATATTGTGAATGTGCCACAACCACAGGCTTCCTACAATGCCTCAAAAGCAGGAGTCATCCAATTAACAAAATCACTTGCAGTTGAGTGGGCGTCAAGAAATGTTCGCGTAAATAGTATTAGTCCAGGATATATCGGAACAGAACTTACATTAAATTCGCCAAGCTTACAACCTTTAATTCAGCAATGGAATTCAGTGGCACCTCTTCAACGAATGGGAAAACCAGAGGAGCTTCAATCCATTTGTGTCTATCTTGCTGGTGACACGAGTAGCTTTACAACGGGCGCTGATTTTGTGATTGATGGTGCGTTTACGGCTATTTAATCGTATTTAGTAGAAATCTCCCCTTCTACTGGATAATTTAAATCCTCAGGCGTAGACATGCGATTTTCAAAGGATTCATTTCTAGCAAGCTCGAAATGATTTTGGCACAAATACGACAAGGAATATTTGATAGATTGATAGAATAGGAGTTTTAACATGGACTATTTACTCGGAACAGATATTGGAACTTCAGGTACCAAAACAATTTTAATGGATACCGAGGGCAATCTGATATCACAAGATTTACAAGAATATGATGTATTAACACCAAAGCCATTATGGGCGGAGCAGTGGCCAGAAGTTTGGCTTACTGCTGCAAAAACTTCGATTAAAAATACCGTGCAAAAGTCTGGTATTCCCTCTGAACAAATTCGAGGAATTGCCATTAGCGGTTTGTATGGAGGTTCTGGAATTCCTTTGGACGAAAACATGGAACCTGTTCGGCCATGTATGATTTGGATGGACAGAAGAGCTGAAAATGAAACAAAGTGGGTTAAAGACCATATTGGAGAAGAAAAACTAGTAGAAATTACCCATAATGGGTCTGACCCTTATTATGGCTATACGAAAATACTATGGATGAAACATAATGAACCGGAAAACTGGAAGAAAACGAAACTTTTTTTACCACCTAATGATTATGTCATCTATAAACTTACAGGTGAAATAGCAATTGATTATTCCTCTGCTGGGAATATTGGTGGCATTTTTGATATGAACACGAGAACATGGTCAAAAGAATTAATGGACCTAATGGGCATTCCTTTATCGATGATGCCTGAGAAAATTATGGAGTCTACAGATATAGTAGGTGGATTAACAGAGGAAAGTGCAGCCGAACTTGGTTTACCTGTAGGAATGCCTGTAATCGCAAGTGGAATAGATTGTGGCGCAGCTAATATCGGTCTAGGAGTTTTTGAGTCTGGTATTTATGCAGCAGCAATCGGAACTTCGATGTGTGCGGCATTAATTTCCGATAAACCAGTGAAAGGTAAAGATCTTATTGTGTGGCCATATTTATATAATGCAAAACGACTCTCCTATTATTTTGCTGGTGGTGCCACTGCTGGCGCCATTGTAAAATGGTTCCGTAAAACATTGTGTCAATTCGAAATTGAAGCTGAAAAAGCCGGAGGAAGAAATGCGTACGACGTATTGAATGAACAAGCAGCCAACATTCCAGTTGGTAGTGAAGGCTTAATTGTACTCCCCTACTTTATGGGTGAAAGAAGCCCTATTTGGGATTCAGATGCGAAAGGGACAATCCTTGGACTTTCATTGGCTCATACAAAAGCTCATATTTACCGGGCATTTCTTGAAGCGGTTGCATATTCATTAAAAAATGCGATGGAAGCAACTGGGGAAAATCTTGGTGAATATATATTAATTGCTGGTGGTGCAACAAAATCAAAATTGTGGAGGCAGATTTTTGCCGATGTTACTGGTTATCCAGTCGTTTGTCCTGTTCATGATGTTGAAGCAAATATGGGAGATGTTATGCTTGCAGGTATTGGGACTGGGCTTCTCACATTTGAGGATGTAAAGAAATGGCAAGTATTAGATGAAAAAATCATGCCAAATCAACAAAATCACCAAAGATATAATGAGTATTATGAAGTTTATAAATCTGCCTATCATCATTTAAAGGATGATATGAAAACGTTGACAAGACTAGGTAAAATGGAAAAGGATATGTGAAGAATATGAATAAATGGACAAAAAGAATCGGATACGGAGTTGGAGATTTAGGATGTAATTTAGTATTTAGTACAATGGCGTCTTATTTAATGTTTTTTTATACAGATGTCTTTGGTATAACAGCAGCAGTAGCTGGTACATTAATGCTCGTTACAAAAGTGATTGATGCCTTAACAGATACAGGTATGGGATTATTGGTTGATCGGACTCATACGAGATGGGGACAAGGAAGACCCTATTTTCTAATCGGAGCTATTCCATTTGCAGTATTTACGGTTTTAACTTTTATTGTTCCTGATTTTAGCATGACTGGGAAAATCATTTGGGCATATGTCACATATACCCTATTATGTACAGCCTATACAATCGTAAATATTCCATTAAATACGATTGTACCCAGACTAACATCTGATTATCATGAACGAAATTGGTTAGTCTCTACTAGAATGATTTGCGCATTAGTAGGTACAGCATTAGTAATGTCCATTACAACTCCACTCGTTGATTTCTTTGGTCAAGGTGATACACAAAAGGGATTTTTAATTACCATGACCATCTATGGCATTACAGCGATGATTATCTTTGTTTTTACATTTATGAGTACAAAAGAGGTTATTCCACCTTCTGTTACACATGAAAAATCATCATTTAAACAAGATTTAAAAGGATTAACAGATCAAAGTATCATTTTCTTTGTATTAAATTTTCTCTATTTTGGTCTTTTTGTGATTCGTAATACGACCGTAATCTATTATTTTACCTATAACCTAGGTCGCACAGACTGGTTAACATTTGTTGGTCTGTTCGGAATACTATCAGGCCTACCAATGTTACTTCTTCTTCCTTGGCTTCAAAGTAAAATGCCTAAAAAACATGTGCTGCTTTTAAGCGTTGCCATTTATATCGTTGGAGATTTATTAATCTATTTTGGCGGTTCATCAGCTATTACCCTGATTCTAGGACTAGCTATTACCGGTTTAGGGATTTACGGTATCTTTGGTGTTACCTTTGCCATCCAACCTGATGTTATTGATTATTCAGAGTTCAAAAAGAAACGAAGTATTTCTGGGATGATTGCGGCGTTTCAAGGTTTTTCAGTAAAAGGAAGCATGGGGCTAGCGAGTGCTTTTATTGGTGTTCTTTTAAATATGGGTGGTTATGTTCCAAAAGCCACACAAACAGCAACTGCGTTAAACTATATTGAAATTAGTTTTATCTGGATTCCGTTAGGTATTTGTATACTAATTGGGATTACTGCATGGTTCTATAAACTGGATAGTAAACGTGCTGAAATGGACATCGAACTAGAACGACGCCGCACTATAACAAACCAAAATGTTATAAACATGTAATGGACCATCCAAGCTCTTGCTTACCTCCATTTACACAAACGACATTCCTTCCTGGGATGTCGTTTGTTTATGCTCTTCACCACCTACTCTGCACACATTGCCATCCTATATAGTTATTCGTTTAGTAAACCCTATTATCATATGAAATGAATGTAGGTATTCGTTTAGTAGACTCTTCTGTGTTTAGGCAAGTAGCAAGAAATTCGTTTACTAAACTTTTAAAAAGTTTGCAAAATCCTAGGACAATCGCTTACTAGAATCTAGGTACGTACTGTAATCCGATGACATTCGTACGTTAAGGACTCTAGTGGATTTATAAAAAAATAGGTACAAACCCTATTCCCTCCATTTTCTAGTTACATATATATACATTAAAACATTAGAGAGATAGATAGATGGGAGGGACATTCATCATCATACTTTTACAAAAAATCACGAACGTATAGGAGGTAATATCATTTCAGGAAAATGACCCTGAACCATAAAAATAGAAAAGGTGAAAATATGAGTATGTTAACCGGTTGGATAACCATCATCACATTTTTGGTTACTCTCGGATTTATCCTTTGGAGGCCCAGGGGGATTAATGAAGCTTTACCCGCCTCATTAGGTGCAATTGTTGTTGTAATGATTGGGAGTGTATCCATTTCAGATCTTGGGATTATTACTAACACCATTAGTGGGGCGGCTATTACGATTATGGCAACGATTGTCATGGCAATTGTGTTAGAAAGCTTTGGATTCTTTCATTGGATGGCGGAGAAACTTGCAGAAAAAGCAAAGGGTTCAGGTATACGATTATTCTGGTACGTAAACCTACTTTGCTTTCTGATGACACTCTTCTTCAACAACGATGGAAGTATCTTAATTACAACTCCAATCCTAGTCATGCTATTAAACAATATGGGGTTAAAAAATCATCAAAAGATTCCGTATTTGCTTTCAGGTGCCTTAGTTGCAACTGCTTCTAGTGCTCCAATTGGTGTAAGTAACATTGTTAATTTAATTGCGCTAAAAATCGTCGAAATGGATTTGTGGTTGCATACAGCGATGATGTTTGTTCCTGCAACACTTGGATTATTACTACTGACATGGTTGTTGTTTCTTCGTTTTAAAAAAGTCTTACCTAAAACAGTTCCTACTAATGTTACAGGTCTTTCAAGAGCAGACTATCATCCACTTAAAAAACGAAAAGGAATCCAACACGCTTCAGAAAAAGCACGTTCAAATTTTATGAGAAATGTCTTGTTGTTTGTATTCGCAGTTCGTTGTAGCCTATTTCTCGCTTCCTTTTTACACATCCCCATTTCGTTAATGGCCGTTTTAGGATCAATCATTCTTTTAATTTGGAGATGGATTTACTTAAAACAATCTCCTGCCGATATGATTAAAAAAACGCCATGGTATATAATCGTATTCGCTTTTGGTATGTATACCATTATTTACGGTCTCAATAACATCGGTCTAACAGACTGGCTGATTACTTTTATGAAGCCAATGGTTTCTGGAAGTCTACTCAACGCAAGTATTATGATGGGCGGCTTACTAACGATACTTTCCAATATATTTAATAATCACCCTGCCCTAATGGTTGGTACGCTCACTTTAATGAATATGGATCTTAGTTTACTAGAATTAAAGATTGCCTACCTCGCGAATGTAATTGGGAGTGACATGGGGTCGTTGCTACTTCCAATGGGAACACTTGCTACGCTCATGTGGATGCATATCGTAAGGAAAGGAAAAGTAAAAATCACGTGGATGCAGTATATGAAAATCACATTTGTCGTTATACCACCTGCAACATTATTTACTCTCTTCATTTTATATTATTGGGTTTATTGGCTTTTTGCTGGCGCGCTTTAACAATAACAATTTTAAAAAAGGAGAATTAACATGTATATAGATTTTGTTGAGTTAGTAGGGAAGAAAATTGAGGTTGAACTTTCTGGAGGTATTTTTCACAAAGGGGTTCTAATAGATTGTGGATTAGACATTCTTGTCATTTACTCCAATTATTCCTTCCTTTATATTCCATTCACTCATGTACAAAAGTTAAAAGAAACGAGTTTTGAGGATAATGATTTATCTAACAGTCCTCCTTCAGAAAAACCAATTGAAACAGATGTCGTTTCCTATCGAAAAGCACTAACCGTTGCTAAAGGAATGCATGTCCAAATTTATGTAACGGGAAAAAAAGCGATTCATGGGACTCTTGGCTCGATTATGAACGATTATTTTGTATTTCATTCGCCTGTGTATAAAACAATGTATATTCCACTAAATCACATAAAATGGTTAATACCGTATCCTGCTAACAAAACACCATACTCATTAGATAAGGATAGCCCGTCATTAGCACCCGAATTATCAATCCCTGTTGCTAGATCATTTACAGAGCAATTGAAAAAGCTAGAAAATAAACTTGTGATGATTGATGTTGGAGAGCATTCAGATAAAATTGGTGTACTTCAAAAGTTTCGTAATAACAAAATCACTCTCATTTCAGCCGATGGGGAACGTATTTATCGGAATGTGGAGCATATAAAAACGATTCATTTACTGTAAAGATAGTGAGAAATGATGTAATAAGGAAGAATGTGATGCCTAAATGTTATGTAAAAGAAAAAAAGAATAATCCACCCTATCTGGCCAAAAGGATGGATTACTCTGTTACACTAGAATATCCTGACCGTGTCGCTATGTCACGGTCTTTTTTTAGTGTACTACCTATTCTTAGGATATGTTTTTCCGCACCATTTTGTTCGCGAAAAAAACACTTTCACCATAATTGGGAATGAGGGACACACTTCCGTGTCCCACTACGTTAACTGCTGCTCTGCAAAACTCCGATACAGTTCATGTGACTCAATTAATTCTTGGTGAGTCCCCTTCCCTGTAACCTCCCCTTTTTCGATAAAAATGATTTGATCGGCGTCAACAATTGTTGACAATCGGTGGGCAATAACAAAGGTAGTTCGCCCTTCCATTAGTCGCGAAAGCGCTTCTTGGACAATGCTTTCCGACTGACTATCAAGGCTTGCGGTTGCTTCGTCCATCATAAGAATCTTTGGATCGCGTAGGAACGCACGTGCAATCGCAATTCGTTGCCTTTGTCCACCCGATAATTTCACACCACGTTCACCTACTTCAGTATCTAATCCCTGTGAGAATGCTTGAATGAACTCATCAGCATAGGCCATTTTTGCAACTTCCCACAACCGTTCATCAGATATTTGTTTTGCGTTTTTCAGTCCATAGCATAAATTTTCCCGTATGGTTCCAGCCATCATCGCACTTTCTTGTGAGACATAACCAATTTGACTACGCCATGATTCAATTGAAAGCTCATGGATAGGAGTGTCCCCGATACGAATTTCACCAGCTGTAGGTTCATAATACCGTTCTAGCAAGCCAAACATCGTTGTTTTTCCACCACCACTTGGACCCGCAAATGCAATCATTTGACCCGGTTTTGCTTCAAAGGAGACTCCATGAATAACTGGCTCCTCTTCACTATACGCAAACGATACCTGTTCAACATGAATCGGCAAATTCGAGATATCCATATCTTTTCCTTTTTGACCTTCTTCTAATGGCAGCTCAATAATCCCAATAATCCGCTCGGTTGCTCCTTTTGCTTTTTGAAGCTGGGTAAAGAACATGGCAAAAGAAGTGATTGGAAAAATAATTTGAAACAGATACAACAGGAATGCGACGAGTGATCCTGTTGTCATCGACCCATTAGCGACACGAATTCCACCATACCCGATGATAATTACAATCACAATCATAACAATGGTGTACATAATTGGGCCAATCAGTGCAAAGATTCTCGCCTCTTTTAACCCAAATGAAAGTAAATTTCGAACCCCATTGATTCCTTTTTCCTCTTCAAAGCCTTCTGCTGTTGAAGATTTCATGAGCCGTATCTCACTGATGGTTTGTTGAATTTTTCCTGTAAACGTTGCGGTTTCATCCTGCAGGCCACGTGATATTTTCGCCATCTTCTTCCCAAGTGGCATCATGATGACCATTGTAAGAGGTACGGAAATTAGCATGAGAAGCGTCATTTTCCAATCCATTATCAGTAAGATAATGATGGCCCCGATAATAGATATGACTCCTGTGATAAATTGTGGAAAATGCTGAGAGATTAAATCTTTCACAATTCCCGTATCATTCACAACTCGGCTCACAGACTCTCCGCTTTGTTGCTTATCAAAATAGCTTACCGGTAAACGGATGAGTTTTTCCCACATCTTTTCACGTAATCGTGCAACTATCCGTTGACCCACTGCAGCAAGCATGTAAGTCGAAACTCCATCAATTACCGCCTGTAAAATAAATACCGCTGCAATAATCGCAATCAGTGCGGCATTAATCGATATTCCAGAAAACCCATCAACAAGCTCCCGTGTTAATAACGGAATCGAAAGCCCCACAAATGTTGTAATAATGCTTCCCGCTAAACCAACCCCTAAGGCCGCCTTCGGAATATTGGTCGACAAAATTAATTTAAAAAACGGCTTTAACCCATTTTCTTCATTTTTCATATGTATGAACTCCTTCACATAATCCTACCTCATTATTACGAACCAATTCCTAAAAAGTTACACGTTTGGGACAGGTCCATTATCCCAAATTATACAAAAATCTAAACATGGCACCATTTTCAATTACCCCACATAAACTGATTAAAATGGGGTGATCAAATGAAACGATGGTTGAAAACCTTGATTTTGATTTATCTTTGCATCTTATTTTTTGGTAGTTTTTTAGCAGTAGGTGCATTGTGGATTGGTGTATTTGAAGAATCATTCCCTAAGTTAGCGGAAATTGAAATTTTCTTGTATTATTTTTTTGCCGGCGCAATTGGTGGCTCGCTTAGACATCTATATATGTTTTGTTCGCACTATATGAATGACGAAGAAATTGATCCCAGGCATTGGGTCATGTATATTTTCTTTCCGCTTTTTGCAACTGGAACAGCTGTCATCGCCGTAAATTTAATTCAAAGCGGAATTTTGATGATTGATTTCACCGATAATCTTGATGGCCCTTATGCTCAAGTCAGTGTCGCCTTTTTTGTTGGGTTTGGCTTTAACCGGTTTCTTAATAAACTAAATGAAATATCAACTGGCTTGTTTGATATGAAAAAACAAAAACAGGACTGAGGATGAGTGCCTCAGTCCTTTCATTTTGTTTAGATAAGGTGTGCAAATACATATAAAATTACGATACTCACTAAAATCGTAATATTTGTTGCAGTTGCAATTAGTCGTATGTTTTCGTTACTGTATTTGAATTCAACTGCAAATGTGAGTGCCGAAGCAGCAACTGGTAATAACATGCCGATTAATATCGTATATCGGAACATATCTTCATATGGAAGTAAAAAGAACAATGTAACTCCTACAAGCAAGCCTATTCCATATCGGAATGTTAAAAATTTCAACATTGGCTTCAAAAACTGTTTTTCAAATTTAAAATTCAAATACAAGCCCAATAGAAGTAAGCTAAGAGGAATATTAGCACCGGATATGGTGCTTGCTATATCAATGACCACACCAGGTAACTTAATATGACTGTAATTTAAAATGCTCGCAAATAGATATGTCATTAATGGAATTGACTTAACAAGTTTTTTTCCAATTTCAACGGGTTTCAAACTTAACCCTTCCTTTGAAAAATAGCTTCCCATAATAAAAGCAATTCCAAAAACAAGGAAAGATGTTCCCACATCGAACATACTAAAATACGTCAATCCATCTATTCCCCAGATGGCAAATACAAGCGGAAACGCGAATAAGCCTACATTAAATCCTGAAGACATCATTAAAAAAGAGCCCTTAACCTCTTTTTCTTCATTTTTGAAGATGAGCAAGCCCAAAAAAGAGATGATGATTCCGTACACGAGTACAACAATGGGGAGTAAAATGAGGCTGGGTTGAACTTCAACAGAATCAAATGTCACAAGCACTAAAGCCGGGAGCGTAATTTTAAAGATGAGTTTGGAGATTACCTCCCCATCCTTCTCCTGCAAAATATGAATTCGTTTTAAAAAGTACCCGAGCGCAATGATGATAATAATATAAAAAAATTCCTGGTTCATGAAAGCATGCTCCTCTATCTATCAAAATACTACTCTAGTATACAGCATGCTGGGTCAAAGGGACAGGTCCCTTGTCCCAAATTTAATAACCTCGTTCACATTAAGAACTCTGTTACTTTCTCATTCCCACACCAACATGAATTCTTCATTATCGAAGAATAGTACTTTATTCGTTATGAAAATGTTTCTTACGTGGCAACCTTAAAACTATAAAAACATTCTAAGGGTAACACGTTTACAAGTTATGACTTCCGTTGTTATAATCTAAGTAATTCTTTATTAAGAACAAAAAGGAGGAGTTAGATTGTTAAGAAAAATGTTATTAGGCTTTATTGTATTTGCTGTTTGCCTTTCTATACCATTCTCAGTTTTTGCAAAAGGGCCTGTTAAAAAGAACATTGATTATGTAGCCTTAGGGGATTCGTTAGCTGCTGGAACAACACCATATAACAAGAAAGATAAAGGTTATCCCGATTATCTGGTTGATCGTTTCAAACAATCTCAGTACACAGTTAACTATACAAATTTTAGTGTTCCTGGTTATACTTCAACGAATGTATTGAGTGATATAGCGAAGCCTGAAGTTCAAGTGAAAATTAGCGAGGCTGAGTACGTAACCATTGATGTTGGTGCGAACGATATTTTACGACTCTTACAAACTCCAAACAAAATACCACTGGCCATCCAACAAGTGGGCACAAATTTGTTTCTTATCTTAAGTACCATTGAACAATTAAATCCTGATGCAAAAGTATATGTAATGGGCTACTATTTTCCGTTCCCCTATGCATCAGAACAAGAAAAGGAAATTTTAACACCATTATTAGATGGATTGAATCAAACCATTGAAACGACTGCCGAAATAAACGGAGATACCTTTATTCCAACTACAAAGGTAATTGCCAAAGACTATGAAACATACCTTCCAAACCCAACCAATATTCATTTAAGTTCTGAAGGATATCAAATCATCGCAAAAGAATTCTGGAAAAAGGTTGATAAGAGTAAAAATGAGTAGAAAATGATGGAAAAGGTTAGTTAAATGAAGAGCGTAGGGCTAGCAAATTACAAACATTCGAATAAAACCATCTAAGTTTGGAAAAATAAACGAAAAGGCTCTATGTTTGGAGGTTTGTAAACATGCTAAGAGATTCAAAAGTAGATGCAAAAGGTCACATTAAGAATAACCAAAAAAATTCTAAAAAACAGGTGAATCATACTGAACAGCCAAACGAAAAGGAAGTACAATAATCAATATGTCCTAAAAGGACGATGGAACCGTAACTCCGAACAAACAAAACTGTTGAAAAGGAATTCGATACTCTTTTCAACAGTTTTCTTTTTCATTTATGCTCTTCACAATATCCACTAAGGTTACATTTCCTAATACTTTTTCCATTGCATATTGAGCTTGTTCAAACAAAGGTTCAATAGTGTTTTGAATATTTCTTCCGACCTTGCAATCTGAATTCGAGTTGTCATGCACGCTAAACAACTCGCCTTCCCGTACCACTTCAACTGCTTTATACAAATCTAACATTGTAATGTCAAAAGGTTTTCTGGCAAGTTTTGCTCCAACTTGGTGATATTCCATTTATGCCTTTTTCGATATATCATTTATCGGTTCTCGGCCCGATGATATTTCGTTTTTGCCTTTTTCGGTATATCATTTATCGGTTCTCGGCCCGGTGATATTCCGTTTATGCCATTACATATACCTTAAAGTCGTTTTGAAATCAGAGGAACAGGTTCATCATCCACTTAGGACACGTATCTGTCCCTCTTTTATTTACATTTGCATCATTTATGCTATTTTATTGATTACATATAAATCACCTTATAGCATTAACTTTTTTTGGCAAACTGTACTCAGTCTCCCTTTACTTTAGAGCGTTAAGTACAACTTCCGCAGTTCTTGCGATCAGCGCATCATCATACGTAGCATCCTCAGTCGTATGATTTGAGAGGATAGCTAGGATTATCGGTTCTCTGTTTGGTGGCCAAACAATGGCAAGGTCATTCCTTGTTCCATAAACTCCCGCCCCACTTTTATCACCAACTATCCAACCTTCAGGAGCGCCTGCTCTAATTAATGTGTCTCCTGTAGCATTGTCCTTAAGCCACTCCATGAACAATTTACGTTTATCTTCGGAAAGAGATTCGCCAACCGTGAAAGCTTGCAGACTATTGGCAAGAGCTTTTGGTGTGCTCGTATCACGGGTATCTCCCGGTTTGAAAAAGTTTAAATCTGGTTCGACTCGATCAGCTTGAGTAACAGTATCACCTATTTGTCTTAAAGCTTGTTCAAATCCTTCTGGACCTCCTATTGCTTCAAATAAGATGTTTCCAGCGGTATTGTCACTAAAACGTACCGCGGCCTCACCTACTTCCAATAGAGTCATACCGGTATCCACATAATTCTCTGTAATTGGAGAATAGGTAACTAAATCATCCTTGGTGTATGTGATTACTTCCTTTAATTCTTCCATCGTATTCTGTTGAAGCAATATTGCTGCTGCTAAAGCTTTATAAGTAGAAGCATATGCAAAACGCTCATCTGGTCGATATTCGATAGTCGTATTCGTACCCGTATCAATTGCATATACACCAATCCGTGCATCAAATTCGTTTTCGAGTTGGGCTATCTTTTCGTCTGTATTTTCACTTTGTTCAACTTTATTCTCTACATCTGACGCGGCATTTGTGGAACTATCTTTATCTATGCAAGCAGAAAGTGTAAGTGCTAAGACCAACAACATTAGCAGACTAAAATAATGCATGCTGAATTTATGTTTATATGTTTTTATCAAATTTAAAACCTCTTTCTTTTTTACTTGATACAAAATCTACCTGACTTTGACCTTGCAATAATGAAGTATGTACTCTTTTCATGATGTTTTTGAAAAACATCTTTCAAATTTTGATACTTTGCAAAATCTATATATACCTCACTGATGTAGCCACAACACACACACAACTTACTCAACCATCCCACCTTTCATTTTTATTTTGACTACAACTGTAGTCCAATATTACAACTGTAATCAAAAGGTGTCAATCCCTATAAACAAAAAAATCCTTGTTCATCCTTTTACAAAAAAACAAGAATCTATCATGCTATTACTATCCCTGAATACTACTAATTGATAAAATTGATTATGAAATGGTACACTTCCAGTACCACAAAGAGGATATTAAACTCAATAAGATTCAACCAACAATTATGGAATGGAATCAATAAAGTAGAGTAAACTTCTTGAGAGGAATAAAGGGGTTACGTAATATTGTGGTATTTCAAATAATGGAGGTGAAAAAGTATGTTCTTCACTCAATTATTCACAAGTTTTATTGTGTCCTCTATTACGGTAATTGCTATTTTGCTTATTAGGAGATTATTCTCTAAGCAACTATCAGCAAAATGGCAATACAATCTATGGTTTTTATTGTTACTTGCATTAACGCTTCCATTTATACCGAAGCAGTTGATTCATTTTAAAAATCATTTTCATTTTTTCAATATGAATGGAATCAATAGAGTTGACAACCCTACCATCAACACCCTTGAAGAATCAACCCTAACTAATGGTAATTGGATGCAGGACTTTACGGTATCTGTCAATTCTCTTAATCTGAATTTCTTAAATGTCGTATTCATCGGTATTTGGATAACAGGTATGGTAGTTATGGCTGCACTATTCCTCCATGCCTGGTTCAAATTAAAGAAAATGAAACAAACAATAACCTCCCTGAACAACAAAGACATTTTACACGTATTTGAAAAATGCAAGCAACATCTCAATATATCAAAGCCTGTAATAGTAGGAGAATCACCACTCGTCAAATCTCCTATGACATTTGGTCTGTTAAAGACTTACGTTGTGTTACCGACACATCTTGAGAAATCGATGACATTAAGGGATATCAATTATATTTTTATGCATGAATTGAATCACTATAAATCCAAAGATACAGCAATGAATTACCTCATTATCATCTATCAAATTTTGTATTGGTATAATCCCCTTGTTTGGATTGCTTTTAAAAAAATGAGAATGGATCGTGAGATAGCTTGTGATATAGCTGTGTTAAAATCAATTGATAAATCCTTTCATAGAGATTATGGGAATGCAATTATCAATTTCGTGGGTCTAGCTCCACATTCGAAAGAGATTGCTTTAGCGAATCAGTTTAACGGTTCAAAGGAACAAGTGAAAAAAAGGATAGAAAAAATTGCATCCTATACCATGGAATCAAAGTGGTTGAAACTGAGGAGTATTATAATCTTTTCAATTGTAAGTGTATTTGTGGCAAGTCAGGTTCCGTTTATCTCTGCTATGGCCGCAAGCAATGACCATTATGATTTTAATAATAAACGTACGCAATTTGAGGATTTAAGCAATTATTTTGTTGGGTACGAAGGAAGCTTTGTGTTATATGATATGAAGGATGGTAAATATTCCATTTATAATAAAGATAAAAGCACGCTGAGGGTTTCACCAAATTCTACTTACAAAATATATAGCGCCTTGATTGGATTAGAGTCGGATGTTATTACAAGTAATGATTCACAGATGAATTGGAATGGAACAAAATATCCATATGAATCATGGAACATGGATCAAAATGTATCAACTGCTATGAGAAATTCGGTAACCTGGTATTTTCAAAAATTAGATCAAAAAATACCGAAGGACACCACCCAAAGATTCCTGGAACAGATGAATTATGGAAATTATGATCTTTCTGGTGGAACAGATTATTGGTTGGAATCTTCATTAAAGATTTCTCCAGTTGAACAGGTCCAATTACTGTCTGCGTTTTATACAAATCAATTTGGATTCAAGCAAAAGAATATTCAAACCATTAAAGATTCATTAACATTAGAGGTTGACCACGGTTCTAAGCTCTCCGGCAAAACAGGTACCGGCAACGTGAATGGCAAAAATATAAACGGTTGGTTTATTGGATATGTTGAGACCGATGACAAGACGTATTTCTTTGCAACAAATATACAAAATGAAGATAATAGTTATGGAAGCAAGGCAGCAGATATCACTCTATCCATTTTGAGAGATAAAGGAATTTATTAAGGAAACAAAAAGATAATCGGAAACATTTAACACTTCATTTAAAAGGAGGAGAATAAGGTTGACGAAGGAAATCCCAAATATTTCAGAATCAGAATGGGAAGTAATGAATGTTCTTTGGGAAAATGCACCATTAACGGCCAATGATGTGATATCCTCCTTACAGGAGAAAACGGATTGGAAACCGAAAACCGTACGCACTCTTTTAGATCGTCTCGTCCAAAAAAATGTGATAGGAGTCAATAAAAATCAGAGAGTCTACACTTTTTTCCCGCTTTATTCACAAGATGAATGTCAGCGGGCCGAAGCACAATCTTTTATTAAGCGAATTTATGGTGGAGCGCTAAAGTCGATGCTCGTTCAGTTCGTCCAGGAGGATTCCTTATCGGAAGAAGATATTAGCGAATTACGTTCTATTTTAGACGAAAAACCTAAAAAGAAATAAATGATACTTTCAAAAGTCAAAAATGCTTGGGAATGCGAAACCCAAGCATTTTTGTTAAATAAATGCGATTTTACTAGTTCTCCCTATTACAGGAGGAATTATGGATTTTAACCGGAGACACACGTAAAAGCTATTCTACCCAATGACCTGGTCTTTGTAAGTAGTTTGGTATTTTTGTATGTACATTACCTTTAGCTGAATTAAGCTGAGATTGTGTTAGAAAAAGAGCACCCGTTAGGTTCGCATGACGTAGGTCGGCATCGCGGAGGTCAGCACCAATTAAATCAGCTTTTCTTAAATTAGCATGAGTTAAATTTGCTGCGATTAGTAGTGTACCTCGAAAATTAATTCCTTGTAAATCTGCCCCTTTTAAATTTGCTCCTACATAATCTAAAGCTTTCTTTTTATTATTACGTGGTTTCGAAACATCCTTCCGATACACTTCACTTGTTTTCAGTAATAAATCATTTACATTACTTCTATGCGCTCCGATGTCTACCTTTAAAAGGTCTTTAGGCTTTCTCTCTGTTAATTGTAAGGTTTCTTCATATAGATTTTGTAATTTTAGATGGAACGACTTTGTTTCCTTCAAACTCAAAGCTTGATTAAGATACCAAAGCATTTCATGAAGTTGTTGAACAAGGGGAAAAACCTCAAACATTTCACTGGCATGCTCTGGTTTTTCTCTCCAATCAATTCCGGCATAGAGAGTCTGTGAAACATGTTGTCCAGCTCCAAAACATTCATAGGAGACACAGCCACGAAAACCCTTGTCTCTTAATTGATCATGAATCTTACACCGAAAATCTGAACATAGGTTTTGACAGGGGTCTCCACTGTCTTTACTAAATGGAAAATCTGCTGATTTGGCATAAGGTAATGCTACGCAACATAACCCGAAACAGTTCGAACAATCTGATTGTAAATAAGTATTCATAAACGATCCTTCCAGTTTACTTAATTTAGTTTAAAGTATAAATGAAAGCATCTACATTTAATAGATTTAAATAATCATTTATTAGCATAATCGTTTATTGTAATATCATGACCTACCCAAATCATTCAAAATAATAAAGGGATACAACGACGGCACTCTGTTCCAAAATGTGATAAACTAAAGTTCCTTGGCAGGGGCATAAAAAAGGGAGTTTGTGTATCGGACACGAACTCCCTGTCTTTTTCATTATCAACTTATGAGTTGATCTACACCTACCCGCTTTACGAATTTATGAAATTGCTCTCGCTTTTTCCCTTGTTCAGCATAGGTAGCAATGATTTTTTCGAGTGAAGCATATAGTTCGTCTGGTGTGAGGTTTTCCAATAGTAAGGTACCAACCTTAGCATCTTTCCCTTTTGCTTTACCACCAATATATAAATTGTAACGATCTCTCATTTTCATAATCCCGATGTCGTTAAGCAAGGGCTCACCACAACCTACAGGGCAACCCGTATATGCAACTTTTAGCGTAAAAGGAACGGGTTTTCCAGCAATACGATGATTAACTTCCTTTGCTACAGGCATTCCTTCTTCCTCTTCTCCTTTGCAAAAATTGCATGTTCGTAGGCTTTTCACAAAGTTGCCAACCGGATAACAGGACAGCCCTACCCGCTCAAACTCCTCTATAATCTCATTCTTCTTATCCTCGGGAACTTCGATGTAGAGCTGCTGGAATGTAGTCAATTCCAACTCCTCATCTTCTTTCATGTATTTTGAAATGGTCACGAGTTGCTTTGCATTAAGCTTTGCTCCAAAACCAATCCCACCATTTATCGCAATCTTTATTTTATTCCCATCGTATGTCATCATAAACTCTCCTTTTACATACACCCAATAAACTTTTACATCATTCTATTTTCTTCATTTTACCATACCCCCCTATTGTATGTAAAATAGTATTCACAACTAGCCAGAAAACACAAAAGCAGCCCTATTACAAGGACTACTTTGAAAAATGAATGTATAAATGTTGCATCTACGACATCGACATACATTGCTTTTCAAGTTACTGCATCAATCGCACGTATACATGCCCAACTGTATCTGGAAAGCCTGGTACATAAGCTAAAATGTAAACAGACTTGCCGTCTTCATCACGTTCCTCCGAAAATTGTTTTAGCATGTTACTAGTTTTATAAAATATGTATTTTACATATTTCTTCTATCCTGTTACTAAGGAATCATTTTCAATCAATTTTCTTGAATTATTATGAAAAGAAATATAATTAATTAAGTTTAGGCTCTTTTCTAAAAGATTGTTGTTTTAAGGGAATAAGTGCAACCTAGTTGATTGAAGCGTAAGGCGGTGACTCCTCGAAAATGCATTCGCATTTTCTTCGTGCGGTGCAAATTCAAGGAAGGATTTTCAAAATACAGCGAAATCAACGGCGTAAAAAGCAACATAGTTTGCGAAAACAGTCTAAGTTTATAATGGGAGAAAACATGAGTAAATTCGTACAAACATCATTATTACTACTTTGTATTACACTCCTCTCAGCATGTACGGATTCCGTTGCTATATCTTGATGATTATATTGCTGTGATGAATCAAGCAAAGGAATCTAAGAGTGGAGTGTGGTCAATACCTGGATATGCAGGCTATAACCAACCGTATCATATAGAAGAAGTTAAACAGGAATAAACCGAGAAAAAAGCCTATCCCTTTACATGTATTTTTCGTATATTCTTACCCAAAGATGATAAATCTACCAATAGAGGTGATTAGATGAACGTCATTTGGGGGATATTCGGAATCCTTGTTGTACTTGGGATAGGCTTATTACTTTCACAAAACCGGCGTAGTATCAATCTTCGGACCATTCTTGTTGGCTTACTCATACAACTATTATTTGCATTTATCGTTTTAAAATGGGAAGCAGGAAGGTCTGGACTAGAATGGGTATCAATGAGAGTACAGGATGTCATTAATTTTGCGAATGAAGGAATTTCTTTTCTATTTGGTTCCCTTTCAAATACAGAAGAGTTTGGCGTCATTTTTGCTTTTAATGTGTTAACCATCATTATCTTCTTTTCTTCTTTAATTTCTGTCCTCTATTATCTCGGAATCATGCAATGGTTTATCAAAATTATTGGAGGCGGCTTATCAAAGCTACTAGGAACTTCTATGACGGAGTCAATGTCAGCCGCTGCTAATATCTTTGTTGGCCAGACAGAAGCACCCTTAGTCATCCGCCCTTATTTAGCAAATATGACAAAGTCGGAACTATTTGCTGTTATGACAGGCGGACTCGCTTCTGTTGCAGGTTCCGTTCTTGTCGGGTATGCACTATTAGGTGTCCCTTTAGAATATCTTTTAGCTGCAAGTTTCATGGCGGCGCCGGCTGGACTTATTTTAGCAAAGATTATTCTTCCTGAAACAGAGCATTCCAACGTCAAAGAATTTGAAATGGAAAAAGATACTGACTCTGTTAACGTAATTGATGCAGCAGCACGAGGAGCAAGTGATGGCTTGCAGCTCGCCTTAAACGTTGGAGCAATGTTATTGGCCTTTATTGCCTTAATTGCGTTAATAAACGGGATATTAAGTGGTTTTGGCAACCTATTTGGGTATAACGCTTTGAGTCTTGAAGGAATCCTAGGCGTGATTTTTTCACCCATCGCATTTGCCGTAGGTGTACCATGGTCGGAAGCGATAACTGCCGGAAGCTTTATTGGTCAAAAACTCGTTTTAAATGAGTTTGTCGCCTACTCATACTTTGCACCGCAAATTGATCAGCTTACTGAAAAAACAGTCATTGTTGTAAGCTTTGCATTATGTGGTTTTGCTAATTTTAGCTCAATGGCCATTTTGCTAGGCGGATTAGGTGGACTCGCCCCGTCACGACGGCCCGATATTGCAAAAATGGGATTACGGGCGGTAGCAGCTGGAATGCTCGCTTCCTTATTGAGTGCTGCGATTGCTGGGATGTTTATATAGGTAGTATCCTAAAGAGCCTTTTACCAAAGTTAGGTATAAGGCTCTCTTGTTTTTAACGTGTAACATGATACTGTTTGCTCTAATACGCCTCAAGCACCACATTATTAGAAACATTCAATTCAGCTTCGGTCGATTCAACAACATCTTGAATGCTGTAGCCCTTGGCTACCTCAACTAATCTTAAGCCATTCTCTGTAACATCTATTACAGCTCTATCTGTTATAATTCGATTCACTACTTTTTGACCTGTAAGTGGCAAGCTACATTTTTTTAGAATTTTTGGTTGACCATGTTTATTGACATGCTCCATGATGACAATCGTCTTTTTGGCACCGTGAACTAAGTCCATCGCACCACCCATGCCTTTAATCATCTTTCCGGGAATCATCCAGTTGGCTAAATCTCCATTCTGAGCGACTTCCATCCCACCAAGAATAGCAATGTCAATATGGCCCCCACGAATCATCGCAAAAGATTCGGCACTGTTAAAAAAGCTAGCACCTTTTATCGCTGTAACAGTTTCTTTTCCCGCATTGATAAGGTCTGGATCAACTACTTCTTTCCTAGGATATGGACCAATTCCCAATAAGCCGTTTTCCGATTGTAAAACCACATGTTTCTTGTCAGAGATATAATTTGCCACCATCGTTGGCATTCCGATTCCCAGATTCACATAATTTCCGTCTTGAATTTCCTGCTCTGCCCTTTGTGCAATCTGCACTCTCACATTATTTGACATTGTTTAACCTCCCTTAATCTCTAACAGTCAGACGCTCAATACGTTTTTCATGCTTTCCTACAATAAGCCCTTGAACATAGATACTCGGTGTGTGAATTTCGTTAGGGTCGAGTTCACCAACCTCCACTATTTCCTCGACCTCAGCAATTGTATATCTTCCGGCAGCTGCCATCATTGGATTAAAGTTTTGTGCTGTCTTTCGATAAACTAAATTACCGTGTTTATCCGCTTTCCATGCTTTCACTAAACTAAAATCAGCCGTTAATCCTTCTTCTAACAAATATTCTTTTCCATTAAAATCTCTCGTTTCACGTCCTTCAGCAATAGGCGTTCCGACTCCTGCCGGCGTGTAAAAGGCAGGAATCCCCGCTCCACCAGCACGAATTTTCTCCGCTAATGATCCTTGTGGTACGAGTTGCACCTCTAATTCACCGCTCAACACCTGTCTTTCAAACTCCTTGTTTTCCCCTACATAAGACGAAATCATCTTTTTAATTTGTTTATTTTGTAACAGAATTCCTAGTCCCCAATCATCAACTCCACAGTTATTTGAAATCACAGTTAACTCTTTTACGTTCGTTTTACGTAGACCAAGTATCAAATTTTCTGGAATTCCAACGAGACCGAATCCCCCTACCATCAGAGTCATTCCATCTTTGATACCGTTTACAGCTTCTTCAAAGCTTGTAAAGATTGTTTTCAATTACTACCCCTCCTTATATTTAATGAGACAATTTGTCCCCTACCTCTATTCGTTTCTAAATTTTCAATATCTTCTTACTAAAATTTTACAACAGTCCGATTTATCCGTAAAATGAATAATGAGAATAAACTTTATTACGAATCGGAATAGTGGGAGGTCACAATGGAGTTAAAAGATTTACGTTACTTTATGGAAGTTGTAGACCATGGAAGTTTTACAAAAGCAGCGGTTAATACCTTTGTTTCGCAACCAACATTAAGTAAGTCCATCAAAAAATTAGAAACGGACCTTAAGGTTGAACTTTTTGAGCGCTCCACTCGAAAGTTGATATTGACGGATGCTGGTGAAATCGTGTATAAGCAAGCATCTAAAATACTAGGTGCGACAAATGAACTTCATACTTTATTAGATGACTTGATGAACCTACCGACTGGGACTATTAAAATTGGGATACCCCCCTTAATTGGAACACTCTTTTTTCCAACCATTGCTCAAAAATTGGGAAACCGTCATGCACAAGTTTCCTTAGAATTAATTGAACATGGTGCGAAACGGATTGAACATTTAGTAGATGAGGGGCAAGTTGACGTTGGGATTGTAGTCAACCCAACGGATTACAATAAATTTACTATTCACCCGTTTATCAAAGAGGAATTCATGCTTTACACCCATCCTACACACAATTTATCTAGTACGAAAACTGCCAAACTAGAACAATTGGAACATGAATCGTTTATCCTTTTTAATCAAGAGTTTGCCTTACATAATTTAATCATCCAACACTGTCAAAATGCAGGCTTTTCACCAAAAATCGCGTACGTAAGTTCACAATGGGATTTGATTACGGAACTAGTCATCGCACAACTCGGAATCACCCTTTTACCAAAATCTATTCATACAAAAATGGATGAATCTCAAATTCAAATCATTCCCCTTGAATCACCACCAATGTGGGAACTTGTTGTCATTACGAAAAAGGATAGGTACCAATCCTTTGCGGTGAGGGCTTTGCTGAAGTTTTTGGCTGAGGAGTTTCACAAAAAGTAACCTCAACCCGCTTTGGGAATACTTTTACCCAAGAACAAAGAAACCTACAACCACTGATATTTTCAGCGATTGTAGGTTTTTCTTTAAAAATATATACTACTTCGTAACCCCAGTCCCAAATGCTTCCGCCTTCAACAAAATCGCATCCTTCTTCACTTCATATAACCCATACGGCACCAATCGTAATCCTGGCAAGAAGTCACAAGTTAGGAATAACAATGTGTACAGAATATCATGGAATGGGAATCCCCGTTCTTGCAAAGTCTTCAGCAATTCATCATGGTATTCTACTGCTTTGTCAAATGATGGATTTGTTGTCATCATCCCAGTAAGCGGTAATGGTATTTCAAGAATGATGCTGTCACCGTCGACAATGACGATCCCTCCACCGATTTCATGTACCCTTGCTGCTGCTTTTGCCATCGCTTGGGGGTTTCTTCCAACAACTAGTAATTCCGTCGTTGTGTTGTACGTTGATGCCATTCCATCTAGTGTAATAGCAAATCTTTCTAAGATAGCTCTGCTCACCCAATTCCCTCTACGGTCAATCAAAGCTGAATACATGAGTCCTTCATGACCTGAGAGATCGGCAAAACCATTTACAGATGGGATAATTGTGTCCTTCCTTGCAGTAATTACATTACTTTTAAAATAAGAAACTGGTAATGCCTCATTTTCATCTGGATGTGGATATTGATAGAGTTCTGGATTTTCAAGAACTGATTTCGGGAATTCGAATGCTTCACGGACGACATATTGCTTCCAGTCGATTTCCGGCATTGATGCCAATAATTGTCCATTTTCTGCCACGATTTCTCCGCTTGTAACGACTAGGTCCGGGCGGAAATCCACTAAGTCTGGTAGCAAGAGAATGTCTGCCTTTCTCCCTGGAGCAATCCCTCCGATATAATCTTCTAAGCGAAGATAAGTTGCTGCATTGATTGTCACCATTTGAATCGCATCCATCACTGGTACTCCGAGTTCAACTGCTTGGCGAACAAGTCCATCAACAAATCCTTCCCTTTCAATAAAGCCAGGGTGTGGCCCGTCTGTTGTCATCACAATACGGCTTGTGTTAACATTTCCTTCGGTAATCATTTTAATGACTTCTTCAAGGTCTGGTCGGAGTGAGCTGTTCCGCAATGTTGTCCACATTCCTAATCGAAGGCGATCTAAGGCCTCCTTCGCCGTAATTGCTTCATGGCATGCAGTCACACCTGATGCAACAATCGCATTTAATTTTTCATAGGAGCAGCCGGATGTATGGCCGTCAGAAACCTTTCCAATGTCTTTCACATAATCCATTGTTTCTAGTAAAAAGGGGTCACCGTTATAAAGTAGCGGCCAACGCGTTACTTCAGCTGAGCCAACCACTTCCTCCATCCCAAGTAGCTCTTGAATATCCTGATGGTTATACCATTCACGTTCTCCTGGATAATCCGCCTGTGATACAAGTCTTACAAGCCAGAGGAAATTTCCAGGCAACGATTTTAAGTCATGAACCATCTTCTTGAAGCCTTTTGCCCCCATATGTAAATAGAAAAATAGATTATCATTAACAGATGTAGTAGTTCCTAATGGGATTACCTTGCTCGTGATGCTTATCGGATTGTAAACCACCCATGGATGAGAATGTGCTTCAATAAACCCAGGAGAAACATACTTACCTTCAGCATCTATAACCTTTGTATGTTCGCCAACCATCGCTTCACTTTCTCCGACATACGCGATGCTATCCTTATACACAGCCACATTCAGCTTTAAAAATTCACCAGAATACACATTAATTACCGTACCGCCTTTAATATATAAATCGGCAGAAATATTCCCCTTTGCAACCTCGACTAGTTCACTTCTTTTTGCTCTAAGCTTCAAACTCCTCACTCCCCATGTCCAATATCAGTTATATTACGTTTTATATTTCTTCGTATTTATAACATAATATTAATAAGAGAAGAATGTAACTGTCAATCATATTGCTTGAATTTATAAAAAATTTAGACTTCAGAACACAAATTGGTCAGGGGGACAGACTCAATGTCCCAAAATCCATTCAAAAAGGCAGCCCCAGAGGACTGCCTTCTATTATTGCAAATTACTGTATTTTTTCAAATCGCTTGAGAGAAAAAGGAGTAATATCAAACATAGTTTGACCGTCTCCAGTGACTAGTTCACTTAAAATTTCTCCTACTACACTACTAAACTTAAACCCGTGACCAGAGAAGCCACAAGCAATAACAACGTGGTCATGATTAGGATGTTTATCAATGATAAAATCCTCATCAGGTGTGTTCGTATAGGTACATACCTTCCCCATTCTGTGCTGCCCAACCTTATGAATATAGCGCTCTGCAAAACGACTTACATCCTTGATATCATCTTCATATGTTCCAAATGGTTCATTCGGCCTGTCCATATCTCTTGGTTGGCCCCCATCATGCCGCCCAATTTTAACACCTGCTTCTTTAATACTAGGAAAACCGTAGAACGTTTCTGTAGAGAATTCAAATGCAAAAGCTGGGAAACTGTCAGTACGATAGATTTCCTCATCTGTGTCAAACCATGAAAATGTTTTTCTAACTTCTTGTAAGGGCAATTCTAATCCAAGTAACGGTAGAAGTTTTCTTGAACCTGCTCCTGGAGTAAAAATCAGTGACTTAGCCGTATAACTGTCTTTTTCTGTTTTTACCTGTACATAGTCCTCAAAAACATCGATGGATGTAACAGGTGAATTTGGTTTCAGAATGGCTCCCTGCTTTATCGCCTCCGTTTTATAAGCACTTATACAGTTCTCACTCATTAAAACGCCTGAATCTCGTTCATAACAGCCTATGTAACCTTCAGGAACACTAAACCCTGGCCATCTTTGCTGGATTTCTTCAGCAGTTATACGTTTCACATTTAACGAATATTTTTCTGCACTACTGATTACATTTTGAATAAACGTAGAATGGAGTGGACCAATATTAATTACCCCAGTATTAATAAAAATTTCTTCCTCTGAAAGCTCTTGAAGCTCATTCCATAACACCTGTGCTCGAAGTGCCATCTTGACATAACTCTCCCCTTCTCCATAGGCATGGCGAATAATTCTTGTTTCTCCATGATGTGAGCCTTCTGAATGTGGAGGATTGTGAGAATCGATTAATAATACCTGCTTACCTTGCTTGGCTAAGTAGTAGCCTGCTGCCATCCCCATCGACCCAGCTCCAACGATAATAACATCAAAATCCATAGGATAACCCCCTCAGTTAAAACATTAATATATTTAAGCGTGCCGGTGTTTTCCCTAACACTTTACTTCTCATTCAATTCGATCGCTGCCTTAATGAATTCAATAAAAACATCGTGCTGTATTTCGTCCATTTTCTTAATCCGAAAATGTCTCATCCCTTTACCTGTACCTTGTAATAGTTGATTTGTATCAAGTTCTTTGAGTTCAACACCTCTATGGAAACCGAGATTCACATGTTTTTTAGAGGCCTGAAGATAGCACACTAATCCTTTATAGGTGTAATTAGGCATCGACCATTTATATTCCTCTACTAACTTTGGAGAAGCTTCTAGTATGATTTTTCTTAAGGAAGCTGTAATGTTTTGAATATCCTCTGGTAATTTCAAAATATATTGATCAACTGCTTCAATCGTCTTTATCTGTCCCATCATTTCCACCTTCAATTTTAATAAAGTTATTTGTGTTGACCCAACTGGGCCATTAACAAATACAAGTGTTACTTTTCATACCTACTCTATTTTTTACTTCTGCTTTTTTAATGTATTCAGTCGCAAGTGGAACCTTACATACTGTATTACCCACATCAACATGTACTTTTCCAATATGTTCGGCGACTTGCTTTGCTTCATCATTTTTATCTAACGGTTTCTATACTTTTTCCTTGTTAATCTTGTGAACTTCTAAATACTCCTTTATAGTTAAATTAATCGATCAAAGGAGGGAAAAAATGGAACTAGGTGCATTTTCTGTAAGTTTAAATGTAAAAGACATTCACAAATCAAAGGAATTTTACGAGAACCTAGGTTTTCAGATGTTGGGTGGAGACATCAATCAAAATTGGCTTATTTTAAAGAATGGAAATACGGTTATTGGGTTATTCCAAGGGATGTTTGATAAAAATATTCTCACTTTCAACCCTGGATGGGACCAAAACGCACAAAACCTAGATTCGTTTACAGACGTTCGCGATATTCAAAAGCAGCTAAAAGAAAAAGGAATTGCTATGCTGAATGAAGCAGAAGAAACAGGTGAAGGACCTGCACATTTTGTAGTAGAAGATCCAGACGGCAATCGAATTCTTTTCGATCAGCATCGATAAACAAATACATATCACAATAATAAGCCTTTCACCCTTATTAGGCAAAAGGCTTTATTACTTGAAATATCTATTAAAACCTATTTCGCATTCTCATCAGGTTGATGAATTCCAAATATATTTCCTTCCGTATCTATATAGTAGCCTTGCCAAGCCATGCCAGGAAGTGCATATTTCGGCATTGCTACTTTACCACCATTAGCCAAAATTTTTTCTTCGGTTGAATCGTAATCCCCCACACCCATTGTACAAGCATAACCATTCAAAGGTTGATTTGCACCAGGAGGAGGACTCTGTCTTTGCATCAATGCTCCATTTACACCAGGTTCTTTTTCATCGCCTGTTACAGCACCGAAATAGGGCATTCCTGCATAATCACTCCAATCTTCAAATTGCCAACCAAATACTTCCCCATAAAACTTTTTTGCTCGCTCCATGTCATCTACATGTACTTCAAAATGAATTAACCGTCCCATGTTATCCACCTACATTTTCAAAAATTTTTCGTACATTTATAATTTCTAGCTAAAACTTGCAACACCTTCATCATTATGGAAAAAAGATGGAATTGTATTCAAACTTTCGAAACTTTGCGTTATCTATGGATTCTTGCATTTGACTTACAATTCTATATTCATTACACTTCAAAGGACTTAGTAAAAGGAGGATTAAAATGAGCGAGGAACAGCAATATACATCGAACCTTACACGTAAAGAGAAGGCGGTGTCATTTTTAAATCTTGTTGCATCAGGAAAGGTTCGCGAAGCATATAACAAATTCTCAGGACCTAATTTTGCACATCACAACCCCTTTTTCCGTGGTGATGCAGAAAGTCTCATGCTAGCAATGGAAGAAAACGCAGCCCAAAACCCTCACAAAGTTTTTGAAGTGAAGCTTGCCATTCAGGAAGGAGACATGGTTTCCGTGTACTCCCATATAAAACAAAATCCTGATGATCGTGGTGCTGCCGTTGTCCATATCTTTCGTTTCGAAAATGACCTAATTGTTGAATTATGGGATATTGGACAACCTATCCCAGAAGATTCTCCGAATGAAAATGGTATGTTTTAGTGTGAATTTCGCCACATAACAATAAAAGCAGCCCTTATTGGACTGCTTTCTTAAAACACATATTGAATCACAAAATTACTAATAAACAAAATTGCAATCATATACAGTGCTGGATGAATTTCCTTTCCTTTCCCCATCAACAACTTCATGACAGGGTATAAAATAAAGCCGATTGCCATGCCGTCCGCAATACTGTATGTTAATGGAATCAACACAATAATTAACAGTGCTGGAAAGCTCTCTGTAAAATCATCCATCGAAATGTTTACAATATTTTGTAGCATTAAAACTCCGATTAAGATGAGTATTGGTGAAACCGCGCTAGCTGGAACCATTTTAATTACAGGGATAAATAGGATTGACACAAGAAACATAATGCCTGTCACAATGCTTGTTAACCCTGTTCTTCCTCCAGCTGTAATCCCCGCAGCTGATTCAACAGATGCAACTGTTGGACTCGTTCCAAAAATGCCCGAAGATAAAACGGAAACCGCAGTAGCTTGAAGTGATTTTTTACTACTTTCCGGACGCTTTAACATGTTCGTATGTCCATGAATCAAGCCAATATTTTCAAACACGAGCACCATCGCTAACGAAATCGACGTTAACCAGAAAACAATATTTCCCGCTTGTGCCCATGATAAATGGCCAAATACCCCTAGGTATTCTTGGAAATCTGGTGTTGATAAAGTCATTCCCTCAAAAGATGCCCCACCAAACAAAATTGATAAGACGGATGTAAATAAAATACTTAATAACAGGTTACCAGGTACATTTTTAATAAATAATAAGACTGTGAAGATCAATCCGATGAACGTGACAATTACAGTTGGACTACTTAAGTCTCCAATTGCAAGTAATGTATGTTCAGAGCTGGTAATAATCCCTGCATTGTCAAACCCGATTAAAATCAACAGAATACCGATGCCTATCGTAATTGCTTCTTTTAAAGAGTTCGGGATTGAGGACGTAATTACTTTTGCTAATGGTGTAAAAGCAATAATCACAAAGATTAGGCCTGCAACAAAAACCATTGCTAAAGCTTCCTGCCACGAAAATCCTCCAGATTGTACAATTGTGTATGTGAACATTGCATTAAGACCCATACCAGGAATGAGCAAAATCGGAGTATTACTCCATAATCCGAGGATGACACATCCTAGAAAACTAGTTAAGATTGTTGCAATGATTCCTGCCTCCATTGGAATACCCGCTACTGCCAATATAGTGGCATTAACAATAATAATGTAAACAACCGTTATATATGAAATCAATCCCGCTGATAATTCTTTTCCGATCGTTGTACCATGTTGATGTAATTTAAAAAATCGTTCCATGAAAATCACCTTTCTAACGTTCGCATCAAAACGATATTAATCATAACATGGACTTCATGCATATGAAAAATATATAATTCATATAGAAACCATACTTTTTTTGTATAGCAGGTGAAAATGATGGATATTAAACAACTAAAATATTTTATAGCGATTGCTGAGGAGAAGAATATAACGGCCGCGGCAACCCGGTTACACATGTCTCAACCTCCACTTAGCATGCAACTAAAACAATTAGAAGAAGAGCTCGATGTCAAATTATTTGAGCGTAATGGCAAGAAAATGGAGTTAACCGACAAAGGTGAGATACTCTATCAAAGAGCATTGCGTCTTGTGAACAGTGTAGAAGAAATTAAAAATGAAATACAGGAAACGGAAGAAGGGACAAAAGGTGTACTTGCAGTGGGGATTAACACTTTATCTGTTTCTGGGTTTTCGGATATGCTTCAATCCTTCCATAAAAAATATCCGCTTGTAACGTTGAAAGTTGTTCAAAATGACTCATTTTATCTAGCAGAGATGGTAAAATCAAGAGCGATTGAAATGGCATTTGTACGCCTCCCACTTGAACATCGAGGTTTCGTTTATCAGCATCTTATTAGTGAACCTTTTGTGTTTGTGAACAACAAGGAAACAGACATAATGTCACTAGAAGAGATTTCAAACATACCACTCATTATTCCAAGTACGGAAGGCTTAGGTAGCTATAATATTATTCATGAGGCATTTTCAAGGGAAAAGCTTCATTTTAAACGTATTGCAGAGTGCTCAGATATGCATGTTCTCATGGAAATGGTGAAAGGAGGGATGGGCGCAACAATTGTGCCTACGTCTGTTTTGGATGTCTATGGTGACAGCAACCTATACTCCGCACCGATTAAAGATGCCAACTTGATCTCTTCTTTAGGAGTCATTTGGCTTGAGCATCATTATGTCTCAACACCGGCTAAAAATTTTATCGAGTTGGTAAAAGAGAAGCTTTCTTGAAAATATGGGTACGAATGAGGTACAGTCTCCATTAATTTTCATTCCAGCTTGTACCTCTAAATCCTCCTCGTGGCAAAACCTCAGGCACTTTTAACCCTACTATGCTAAACCATCCTTATCGTACTTACATTCATGGATTTTCCATCCAAGCGTGTGTCACAATAGGCAAAAGTGCCCAGTCTCTCATTCTTACAAAACTACATAAAAAAGCAGCCCTACATCTGTAGGACTGCTTTCCGCTCTCATTTATATGTTAAATTATAATTTAACTACGTTAGATGCTTGAGGTCCACGGTTACCTTCAACGATTTCGAAAGAAACTTCTTGACCTTCTTCTAAAGTTTTAAAACCTTCGCCTTGGATTGCTGAGAAGTGTACGAAAACATCGTCTCCACCTTGAACTTCGATGAAACCGAATCCTTTTTCGCTGTTAAACCATTTTACTTTACCATTTTGCATGAAATATGCCTCCTAAAATGAACACACAAACCAATTGTGCATTTGAAAAATTAACCATTGTACACTTACATAAATCTAAAACAAATTCACATATAACTTCAGAAGAATAGCCGAAATTAACGTTCTTTCTTTTCTTTAAACTTATATAACGCAACAAAATGGTCTATTTCATCATATCACTGCAGATTACCATAGTCAACCAACAAATTTTAAAATAGTTATTTTATCACAAAAGTTGTATATACACCAATTTAATTGAAAAGTTTCACATATTCCCCATAGCCTTCTTTTTCTAAATCCTCTTTTGGAATGAAACGAAGTGCTGCAGAGTTTATACAAAAACGCATCCGTGTTGGACCTGGTCCATCATAAAATAAATGCCCTAAATGGGAGTCAGCTGTATTACTTCTCACTTCAGTGCGAATCATACCATGTGACGTATCTAGCTCTTCGACGATTTCCTTTGTATCAATTGCCTTTGTAAAACTTGGCCAGCCACAGCCTGCATCATATTGGTCCAACGAACTAAATAACGGTTTACCTGAAACAATATCAACATAAATACCTTCTTTTGAATTGTTCCAAAACTCATTTCGAAACGGTGGCTCAGTCCCTTGCTCTTGTGTCACATAATACTGCATATCTGTCAGACTTTTCTTAGCTTCTTCGTATTCTTTCGCAGCCCAATGTTTTCTGATAAATTTATCCCTACCAGAGCCTGTTCGATAGCGGTTATAGTGTTCAGGTTTCTTTTTATAATAGTCTTGATGATATTCCTCCGCACGATAAAATTCCTTCGCAGGAAGAATCGGTGTCACGATTGGTTTTGAGAAAATTCCACTTTCGGCTAATTTTTGTTTTGATTCCTCAGCAATTTTTTTCTGTTCCTCTGTGTGGTAGAAAATAGCTGTACGATATGAGTCTCCACGATCATAAAATTGTCCGCCGGTATCTGTTGGATCAATTTGCTGCCAAAAAGTTTCTACTATTTTCTCATAAGGGAAAACGTCTGGATTATATGTAATTTGCACTGCTTCATAATGTCCTGTCGTATCGGAACAAACCTCTTCATACGTAGGGTTTTCCTTCGTTCCACCTGTATATCCAGATACAACTTCAATGATTCCTGGCAATGTATCAAATGGTTTAACCATACACCAGAAGCAGCCACCCGCAAAGGTTGCTTTTTCGACTTTTTCATGTGTATTTTCCATATGCCCTCTTCCTTTCTCTTTTTGCTTTCTTTCATTATATCACTTCTACTGTTCGTACAAAAAAATACGCTCATATAAATTCGGCAAACAGGAGAAAGTAAAAAATAGGAGGTGTAAGAATGAGTAGTCCTTATTTATGTCCTAATTGTAAAACGAACCGTTCCAGATTTAATATTATTGAACAAGTGCCAAAATCCGTTAAAATGGACCCGCAAAGTGGTGAAGTCGTGGAAGAATACACAGCAAACCTTGACCCCTTCCATGTCCCTTACCGTGGCCCAGAAATCAAAGTTCAATGCGGCGTCTGTGGCCTCATCGAAGACGAACAATCTTTTATAAAACGAGCCCAAAACTTCAAAGGGTAAAACGGTCACGGGCGCCATAGGCGGCACGGGGCCACGGGGACGGTTCTTGTGGTTCCATCAGACTTCCGAAAACAAACAAAGGGACAGCCCTTGGATTCCAGTTATGACTGGACCAAGAGAACCGTCCCTATGGTTCCTTAATAGCTTTCTTGTTTTGTTCTAAAGAATCTTTTGATGATGGAGATTCGTAGTTCGATTATTGGCTGGGTAATTGCTCTGATTGTTTTGGTTGATAACAGCAATGTTAACAGTAAGGATGCCGCTATTAAGATGGCAAAGTTGCCTGAATCATTGATTGTGTCGAGCCATTCGCTGTTTCGGAAATACTTGATAACAAAGCCGTGCAATAGGTAGACATACAATGTATTTGTTCCCCAGCTTGTGAAGAAATATTGTTTTTTCGGTAAAATCGAGAAAAATGCAACTGTCATCAAAATCGAAACAAAGTAGACTGCTAATCTTATGAGTCCACCAAGGTTCTCCTGAGACAATGTTTCATACGATTTTGACCCTAACAACCAACCAGTGTTGAATTCGGGCACAAAATAATACCCGATTAATATTGCAGCAAGTACGATTACTGAACCTACCTGCACTGCTGGACGCTTCAACGCTGTAAAATGTTCTTTTTTACAATAGAAACCTAATAAGAACAATGGGAAAAAGACAAATGTCCGCGATAAACTTAAATAATTTTCCACGAATGGGATATACCCAACACCTACCCCCACTAATACAGCCAATGATAACGACCACTTCATCGGTAACTTTGTATAAGCATATAACATCACGTTCCAGCAAAATAAACTAATTAAAAACCAAAGCGACCACTGCGGATTAAATGGTTGGAATAACAGTGCTTCACCATTATATAAGAAATAATAGTAAATGGTGTAAATCACCTGAAAAATCAAATATGGTATTAACAGCTTTTTCGCTGTCTTTTTAATGTACCCTTCTTTCCTAAATCCCTTTGCAAAATACCCTGACACTAATATGAATGCAGGCATATGAAAGGAATACACGAAGTGGTAAATTGTCATGATGATTTTATGATCATCAGTAAAAGGCTGAATAAAATGTCCAAAGACAACAAGGAATATTAGGAAAAACTTCGCGTTATCAAAATAATATTCTCGCTTAGTAGCCATCATAAAACCTCCAGACTATTGTTATTGTATTATAGCATCAGCAAGAGGTAGTTTATGCAATTGTCTTTGATTTGTAAATGGCTTTTTAACTAAAGAGAACTATTTGTAATTATACTGAAAAATCTTAACCTAATTGAAACAAACCTTACCGGACCATTTCCCTGTGATTCTAATCATCTTTTCTATCTCTCGCGCGTTTTATAATGAAGTTGAGGTGATGGAAATGGCAAAGGATTGGTCGATTGATCTGGAACAAGGGGATTATCAGCATAACCGAGCTTTAGTGATTGAAGATGGGTTGAAGGCAATTGAGGAAACGGAAAGTGGCTGCTATGTCAATCTAGTGACACCCGCAAATTTTGGAAATCCCTCTCATTATCTTGCAGAAGCCTTAAGTCAGAAATACAAATCGGGTTTTTCCTTTAAATTCATTGATCTATGTGGGTGTGGTGGCTATGTTTTTCGCGTCTGGAAAAAATAAAGAAGCGTTTGAGAAGCTATTTCAGTACGGGAACCAACAGGTTGTTTTGAATTGGTATGAGGATGAGCTTTTAATTGGACGGGATGGGTTCTTTTTCACTCATTTGTTAATCGAGAACGGCTCACTAATTTTTCGTAAGGGCAATAAGGAAAAACAAACAATCCTACTAGTAACCTACAAATCGTTTGAAATTGTCCCCGATTTTCGTGATTTTTATCAATTAACAAACGAAACAGAACTCTTACAAATTTACTTTCCACATTAAACAATACTCAGAGCCACTGAGTATTTCTTTTATGTATTAGCATTTCCTCCCACTACTCCACCCTTCTAAAATATGTTTTTGGCGTAATTACGAAAGTAATCAATAGGGCTACTTCACTTACAAAAAAATCCAATTGAATAAAAAGGGATAACTTTACCGGCATTCAAATATTTCACAATCCGAAAGTTTCGTTAATGAAAATAAACTTCAATTGTGGTACTATAACTCTATCATTAAAAGATTACTATTCGTAGGAGATGGAAAAAATCATGCCGACTTGGCAACGAAATTTATGGGTTCTTTGGATTGGTGTCTTTTTCACAGCTTCCGGATTTTCAATGGTTATCCCATTTTTGCCGATTTTTTTACTAGAAATCGGTGTCCATGACCATACGGAATTATGGTCAGGGCTAATCTATGGGGCCGCCTTTTTTGCAGGAGCATTTGCGACACCGTTTTGGGGAAGAGTTGCCGACAAATACGGACGTAAACCAATGATTGTACGGGCAGGATTTGCCCTTTTTCTTGTTTACACGTTAATGGCATTCGTCACCAACCCTTATCAGATTTTAGGTTTACGGGTTATGCAAGGTTTACTAAGTGGATTTATACCTGGTTCCATTGCTCTTGTAGGTACGAACACACCAACGAAAAAAGTGGGTTATGCGCTATCGTTGATTTCATCTGCAGCTGCAACAGGTATGATTTTAGGTCCGCTTCTAGGTGGTGGAATGGCTGAGCTTTGGGGAAATCGCTGGGCCTTTGCAAGTGCCGGGATTATCGTATTCTTTGCAACCATTTTAATCATCTTTTTCGTAAAAGAGGAAAATTTCAAAGCAAACAAGGAAAAAGGCTCCGTTATCAAGGACTTTAGCATAGCGATAAGCAACCGCCCTTTCTTGCTTGTATTAATACTAACTCTAATGGTCAGTTGCTCTACAATGATTATTGACCCTATTCTTCCATTGTACATTTCTGACATTGCGAGTCACACAAGCTATGTGACATTACTAACTGGTTTTGTAATTTCCTTACCAGGTCTTGCAAGTGCACTGTTTGCACCTGTATGGGGAAAATGGGCAGATAAAGTTGGCTTCCAGCGTGTCTTATTCATCGGACTTTTAGGGGCTGGAATTGGAACATTGGCTCAAATTGTTTTTACTCATATCTGGGGATTCTCATTAATTCGATTTGTATATGGAATTTTCTTCTGTGCGGTATTCCCTGCTTTGAATGGGCTTGTTGTCAAATCAACGCCAGAAGATTTCCGCGGAAGAGCGTTCAGCTTAAACCAAACAGCCAATCAAATTGGTGGTATGATTGGTCCCCTTTTAGGTGGATTACTCGGTGGAGTTTTTCCCACACAAGTTCTCTTCACCGTTACAGGAATTTTGCTATTAGTTGCAATGGCTACATCTTATCTAAATGATGACCAGAAGAAACAGACTTTGAAACGTGAAGTACTTGTGAAAAATAAATAAACGAGGAGACGCTAGGCAGATGAAAACTGCCTAGCGTCTTTTTATGCCACTTGAAGATGGCCAACTCCTAGTTGTTCCAACTCTGAGCTTTTGCTTCATCAAGTATAGATTCTGCTTGTTGTTTTGATTCGTCGTCTAGATTTGCAAACATTTCTCCATTACAATCTTTTTTGGTTCTTCTACTCCAAGTATTGCTAATTGAATGTAGTTCATAAGCGTACAAATTTTTCAGTCAATGAACCGGGAGAACCGTCCCCTTGGTTCACTTAAATGGCAATCCATCTAAATTGTTGTTTGGAACTCCCGTTTCTATATAGCTTCTGACCAATTTCCATTCACCATCTGCTGACTTTTTAAAGGTATCAAAAAATAGATTTGAAGTAGCTAAAGGCTTACCATCAATGACAATCATTGCAGTCAAAACAGCCATGACTTCATTGTTGCGTAAACAAATGGTACCTAATTCAGACAAACGCCATTGTGCATGATTTTCCTTTACAAACTTGAAACCTTGTTCCCAACCCTGTATCGATTCCTCATAACCAAAGTCCACTATTTCATTACTTGCGATTTCTCTTGCCTGATAATCAATTGATAATATCTCCTGTATTTCATTTAATGAAGATGACTCCCATGCCTTCATAAAACGATCAAGAAAAATGCGAAAAGATTGCTCCATTTAAGGACCTCCTAAAAAATAATTTTTATATTTGTTCTATAAAAATAAGGGAATCCCTCCTATTTTCCAATAAAAAAACGCTGCTCTATAGATCAGCGCTTCGAAAAGTTTTACAAAACAATGAACCAGTGGAACCGTCCCCATGGTTCCTCTAACCATTAAGTGGTATTATAGATTAGTACTTTATTAGTTTACAAAGGTGATTATATTGTTTTTATTATGGACACTTTTTATTTTTATCGGTATCTTCTACATAAAATATTCGAATCTTTACGTGAAAACATCTACTCTGGCCGCAGTAATGGCGATTGGTATATTGACAAGAGGGGTTCTTTTGAACTATTTCACAACAGGCTTTTATCTGTATGGAGAAATTTTAGTGATGATCAATATTACACTTTGGTTATCCTTTCTATTTTCGTTAGGCATGGCCATTTGGAAAGGAAAATTCAGGGAGCTTCATATAAAGAATCCAGTCAATCGATTTGGGATAGGAACTTGGGTAGCCGCTTCTTCCATATGTGGTATTTTACTCTATATTTTTAACGACTGGTTTGTGCCTGCAATGGTTATTTCAATTGTAAATTTTGGATTATGGCTTTTTTATATTGTCATTTCGGTATTTGCATTTTATGAAATTCATAAAAACGATGCCTATCATAAGGTGCACGGGATACTTTTACTTACCACTGTTAGCACACAGTCTATGATCCTTTTAATAAACACCATATATCCAAATGTTCCGATTTACTTAAATACATGTCTCCTTCTGATTGGTTTCCTTTTCTATGCTACTGGGGTTTACTTTATAGGTAAAAGATACATCAGAAAAAGCTGGTCAATCCAGGATGACTGGAATAATACAAACTGTATCTTACATGGGGCTTTATCCATTTCGGGAATTGCCTGTATCGTGTCTGGAACAGTAAATTCTACTGTTATCGCCATACTTTGGATTCTTGTATTAGTCATTTACTTAATTGTGGAGATGATTGAGGTAATCAGACTATACACCCGAATCAAACACCTAGGTATAAAAAAGGGAATTCTTATTTATGATGTCACCCAATGGAGCCGTATTTTTACCTTTGCCATGTTTGATACATTCACTTTCCGACTTCAAACAGATATTGCAGTTATTTCACATATCCGTCATTTTGTCTTATCTTTTGGGATTTGGGTAATTTTAACGCTCATTGTGATTGAGGTTCTTCTAAGTATGAGACATATGTTGCGACTACATCAGACAATTACCTACAAAAACCAAACTAATGATGTCTCAGTTTAAAATGAGCAGGTAGCTTACAAATACATCCCAAACCCACACCGCACATGCACTCCTCACATATGATACATAGATGTGAGGTGATGAAATGACAGAAAAAGGATTTAACATAATGATTTCTGCCGTTATTGGATTCCTTTTATGCTGTGCGGTGTATTTCTATGTAACTGAGGACAAAACAAAACCAGTAACATCCACTCCTACTACCGAAGCACCACCAACTCCCCCTCCTGCCAACACAAAAGAGGAAAACAAACCGCCACCAGCAAACGAACAAGATAATAAAAACCAAGAGAAAGACCATGAAAAAAACCAAAACAATGAGAAAAATCAGCAAAAAGAGGAAGATAAAAACAAAGATGAGAATTCTCAGCAAAAAGAAGAAGATAAAAATAAAGAAGAGAATTCTCAACAAAAAGAGGAAGATAAAAACAACGAAAAAGCAAAACCAAGTGATAAACTCCCTGAAATCGTTTGGGGAATTGACTCAGCAAGTGAAACGACAAAGGATTTTTATGCATGTGTAAAAGATAATTTTGGTGACCCAGTTGTATTTGGTCGTTACCTTGGAGAACGTGATGGTATCTCCGTAGGACTCACAGCTGAACAAGTGAAAATCATCCATGCTGAAGGTGACTTTATTCTACCAATCTATAATCATTTTAATGACGCTACTGGGTATGACAATGGTGTCGCGTATGCAAAGGAAGCCATTCAGCTTGCTGCGGATATAGGAATTCCACAAGGTGTTGCCATTTTTGCAGATATTGAACCAGATTATCCAGTCGATTCAGAGTTTATTAAAGGCTGGTTCGATACAATCGAAGAATCAAACTTTAAATCTGGCATTTATGGTGTGTTCGACCCTGAACAAGCTTTGTTTAAAGCCTATCAAAAAGCAGGAGAAAGCAATGGTGCCATCCTTGAAAAGAACTATATTTGGACAGCCGCACCTAGTATAGGAATTACAGCTGAAACGAAAGCACCGGAATTTCAACCTTCTGCCCCAGAAGGCGCACTTGCATGGGGCTGGCAATACGGCATAGATTCAGAAACTTGTAACATTGATACCAACTTATTTAAACGTGAACTAGTTGATGTTTTGTGGGGACCTTAAATTCAATCGAGAAAGAAGAATGGGTTCTGATTTAGGGTGCAAAAAACAAAAAATATTAAATTAGGCTCTAATTTATCGACTAAATTAGAGCCTTTGTTTTGATTGTTTTATCAATATTAGAGTATAGAAACGTCAATTTAAATAACGTTTTAGACATCGGAATTCTTTGTACAAAAGTTTCTGTACGTATGTTATTTACAATGCTTTGACCAGAGACTCCATTTTAATAAGGTGCCTTGTCCTTAATCGAATAACCAACAAAAAGTAAAATAAGCGGAGGTTTTTCGGTTAGATCCAAAATGAGGCTCGTTTTAGGGTATATAAGGGAAGGTTTTCCGATTATCCAAAGCAAAATCGCTCATTTTCGAATTTCTGGAGTCAATAGCCGGAATCTCTCCGTCTATATAAGACTTTTTTTATCATAATTACTAATTACGCGCAATGTCTCCGTCTATTTATCAACTCGGGTGCTTAACCTGATTTCTTTACCGAAAAAAGCAGACAGTTTTGATCCTAGTTTAGGGAATCAGCAGCCTTGATATATGAAGGAAGAGACGTATTCCTATTCATAAGTCAATTCTTGTGTCTTTTTATAAGGTTGCACCCGAAAAAGGAACCCTTTATGTTTTTTCTATTCGTTTTTCTATTCCAATTTAGGATTCATTTGCGATGATTTTTATAGTGTTAAAAGCTTTAATATTTATAGCGTTATTTTGCTATTTGCAATCGATACAAAATCGGCTAATTCGATTACTCATGCTTCTTTCTATTAATTAGCTATTCGACTGCTGCATGTAAACTTCTTCATACGGTTGAACGATGACAAAGCCATCTCCTTCAAATCTCATTTGAATTGACTCGCCACTACCTCTTCCGACGAAGGTTTTAAATGAAATATCTGTTTGAAATTCAGGTTGTAGATTTCCAGACCACGCAACCGTTGCATTTGGATCCGTTACAACCGGCTTTCCTGGTGTTACCCGCAATGTGAGTGGCTCATAATGAGTCGTGATTGCTAGCATCCCACTTCCTTGACACCTAACATTAAACAATCCACCGGCCATCATTCCTGCGATTCGCTTCATAAGCTTAATTTCGTGTTTTAAGGATGGTTCAAAGGCTAGAAGATCATTTCCATTCACGTAAATCGCTTCGTCTTGTAGATGAAGGATGATAATTTTTTCCCACTGTCAGCTAAGTACAGTTTCCCCTCCCCGTTTGCTTTCATTAAGGATGCCCCTTCGCCTGTCAATGCTTTCTTAAACATGCTACCTAAACCATGCTCAAGAATACCCTCACGTTCATACTTAATTTTTCCATTGTAAGCAACCATTGAACCAGCTTTGGCCCATATCATGCCATTTAAATTAACCTCTAACATACGAGGTGTCTCTAATTCAAAAAGTCCTTCCCCTTTGTCCTCTTGCTCCGTTTTTTTGATAAATTCCGCAATTGAATATTTACTCATTAACCCCACATCCTTTCGTTAGTTGATTTACGATTGGGCACACAAAAAAGTTTCATAGTGTTAAGAAATTGTAAACTTTCGCATTTTGACTTTAGGTATTATTTTTCTTATGCTATAATCTCGATATCGAATCCCGATATTGGTTTTTTACATTAACTTGATTGGTGGTAAGTATGTTGGAAGATAAAATACTGCGTAAACTTTTTCTTGGGTTTATCCAGATTCACATTTTGCACCATGCAAAGGAACATCCGATATTCGGTGCATGGATGCTCGAAGAACTAACAGAACATGGATATAACATAAGTTCTGGAACACTGTACCCAATACTCCACAGTATGGAAGCAGATGGCCTTTTAGAAAAAGAAGACAAAAATGTAGAAGGAAAAATTAGAAAGTATTACACAACCACTACTAAAGGAGAGACTATCTTAAACGAAGCGAGGAACAAAGCTTACGAGCTTTTTAAAGAAATAAAAGATTAATTATAAAGGAGAAAAAAATGAAAAATTTATTGGAGATTCTTCTGGTCTCAACAAGACTTGGATTAACCTCTTTTGGAGGACCTGTCGCACATCTTGGTTACTTTCACGAAGAATATATTCGTAGAAGAAAGTGGATGGATGAAAAAACGTATGCTGACTTAGTAGCCCTCTGTCAGTTTTTACCCGGACCTGCTAGCAGCCAGGTGGGAATCGGCATAGGTGTAATGCGAGCTGGCGTACTCGGCGGAATCGTATCCTTTCTTGGGTTTACACTTCCTTCGGTCATTGCACTGATTTTGTTTGCACTAATTCTCGATGGGCTAGATATTGGTACAGCTGGCTGGATTCATGGCTTAAAATTGGTCGCTGTGGCAGTTGTTGCCCATGCAATTCTTGGGATGGCGCAAAAGCTTACTCCTGATTTATCAAGAAAAGCACTTGCCCTGTTTGCGTTAGTAGGAACTCTATTATGGCAAACAGCCTTTACACAGGTTGGTGTTATTCTCATTGCCGCCATCTTGGGATTTGTTTTATATAAGAACCAAGCTGATACTAAAACTACTAATCTACAATTCCCGATATCTCGGAAATTTGCTACTATTTGCTTATCGTTGTTTTTTGGTTTGCTCATTATTTTGCCGATTTTAAGAGAAGTAACATCCTTAGAATGGGTTGCAATGTTTGATAGCTTTTATCGCTCAGGATCACTTGTTTTCGGTGGCGGTCATGTCGTGTTGCCATTGTTAGAACGTGAATTTGTTCCAACAGGATGGCTTAGCGAGGAAGCATTTTTAGCTGGATATGGTGCAGCACAGGCTGTTCCGGGACCTCTCTTTACATTTGCAGCGTATCTTGGAGCCGTAATGAATGGATGGCAAGGCGGTTTATTAGCTACTATCGCAATTTTCCTGCCAGCGTTCCTACTTATTCTTGGAACACTACCATTTTGGGACTCTCTTCGTCGCAATCCTAAAATTAAAGGGGCTCTTATGGGAGTAAACGCTGCAGTGGTTGGGATTTTGATTTCTGCCTTTTATCACCCAATATGGACCAGTACCGTATTTGAACCATTTGACTTCGCATTTGCAGCCGTATTGTTCAGCATGCTAGTCTATTGGAAACTTCCACCTTGGATCGTTGTGCTGACAGGCGCCATCGGGGGAGCAATTATAAGTATGTTCTAGACTACCTATCAGGTAGTCTCAGACTGTTGACAAACGCTCGCATACTGTGTTGCTTGCCTCCCTCGTTGCGCTCATTCGGCAACTTCTATTCGCGTCTTCGCTCAGCTGCGCTCCTTGTCTGACAAGCGTTTACAAGACAGTCTGGTTATTGAATCTATTTGTAGATATTCTTTATAATTCGTGTAGACAAAGTCAGTACTGACTTTATCTACACTCTGAGACTACCAATCAGGTAGTCTATTTTATATATATCCTTATTCCTCCTCATCCTCTCGAAACAGCTCATTCAAAAACCGTTCCCGTCGGTTCAAAAACCCAATCGTTATCTGATAATGCTCGGTCTCCTCATACGCAATTTCCTCTATCGGTGATGTATCAAAATTATAAATTTGTGCACCTGGATACCCGAGTAAAATCGGTGAATGAGTGGCTATGATAAACTGGGCATCTCCCCTTCTTGACAGGTCGTGGATGACTCGTAAAAATGCAAGTTGCCGTGCTGGGGATAGAGCCGCCTCAGGCTCATCTAACAAATAAATACTCCGTTCACCAAAGCGATTTACAAAAAGTGATAAAAATGACTCACCATGTGATTGCTCATGAAGCGATTTTCCGCCATATCCCTCATAGTTAAATGTTGGATCCTCTTTAGCTAATTGATCCAAATGTGAGGCAAAATGAAAAAAGCTTTCCGCTCGTAAAAAGAAACCTTGATTGACCTTTGGCATCCATGAAAGCCGAATATATTCACTTAAGGCTGGTGTAGCATCTTCAAACTCGTAGGAATTATTCCTTCCCCCACCCCCACTATTAAATCCACATTGGTGGGCAATAGCCTCAAGCAAAGTGGACTTGCCAGACCCGTTTTCACCTACAAAAAAGGTAACAGGCTCATGAAAGTTAAGTTGATCAAGCCTTCTAATACTTGGAATTGAAAAAGGATACTCCCTCATATTTGGCATTTTTTCAGAAAGTAATTTCACACTTCGCAAAAACATTAAACATCACCACGCTATCATACTACTTCCATTTTAACACGATTACCTGGTTCTTCCACCTATTTCCGCACCCATTAGGATGGCTATATCTTGATAATATCCTTTATCCATGATAAGATTCTAAAAATTTATCCTTTTTTAGGAGGCTGGACAAATGAGATATGTTACGCTAACAGACATCTATAATCATCGGATTGCGCAAAAGTACCTGTCTCGTTCGGGAAAGGCTCACGCCATTGCATGTGCTTACCACGCATTTAAAATGGCCAAGCAACAGAATGTTTCAGTTGATCTTGCTACAAAGGCAGCATTGCTTCATGATATGGGGCATTACACTTGGTATAAAAATGGAAAATGGGATTACAGGATGTACAAGGAAAATGACATACACGCCATTAAGGGGGCAGAACGTGCTCATAAATTATTAATTCGATTAGGTGAAAATCCCAAGTATGCCAAGGATATTGCCTATGCGATTTTATTCCACACGGATTCCTATATTGAGGAAGGCTTTATCAAACGTACTCCGCTTCAAGCTATCACAAAGCTTGCTGATGAAATGGATGAAGAAGAAGGCGGACTACACCACTATCGTCAAATCGATGAGGAAAAAGCAAGGAAAATGATTGCCAGATTAGATGCATTAGTTGAGGAAGAAATAGACAACCCACAATAAAAGCGTTGATCCCTAAACAGGACCAACGCTATACATACTAGAAGAACCGTTTCTTCCAAAAGATATAGGCTGTTATACTTGATAAAATGAACGATATCGTAATTGCAATTAAAAACGAATATTGATATTCCTGAAACGGAATTGAAACGTTCATTCCATAAAAACTCGCCACCATGGTAGGCAATGACAAAATAATTGTAATCGATGTTAAGAACTTCATTACAATGTTTACATTGTTGGAAATCACAGACGCAAAGGCATCCATCATCCCACTTAGAATAGACGTATGTGTTTCCGCCATTTCAATCGCCTGTTGATTTTCAATGATGACATCCTCTAGTAATTCCTGATCATCTTCGTACATTTTCAAATAATTACTTTTCAACATTTTTTGCATGACAATATTATTTGATTTCAAGGATGTTGTAAAATATACTAAACTTTTTTCAAAGTTTAACAGTGAAAAAAGTTCTTTATTTTTCATAGATTGATGCAATTCTTTTTCAATCATATCTGTTTTTTTACTAATTTGCTTTAAGTATCTAAGATATAGGGTTGCCATTGAATAAAGAATTTGGAAAGCAAACCTTGTTCTTTTAAACGTAAAAAAGTTTTTGATTTTCCCCTCTGAAAAACTATGAAAAATTGGATTATCCTTTAAACAAACCGTTACAAAACAGTTTTTTGCAATAATGATACCAAGTGGAATCGTATCATAAATCGGAATCTCATTTTCATCCATTGACACGGAAGGAATATTGACAATGATTAAAATATGTTCACCGTCTTTTTCAATCCTTGAACGTTCTTCCTCGTCCAAAGGGTCTTTAATAAATTCAAGCGGGATTTCTAATTCTGTTGTGATTTTATTAATTTCTTGTTCTGATGGAGCAATTAAGTTAATCCAGCAACCATTTGAAATCGTAGTTGTTTCCTGTAACTTCCCCTGCTCGTTGGATAGATAAATATTTAACATGATGTATACCTCCTCTTTTTTATCGAGGAAGTCAAAAATCTCTGCCAGTTAAAGTTGAATCTTTACTTGTATGCCAACTTCGTTTATTAGGATCATTGATGACTTCCCCTCTTTTCGACGCGGGATCAGGGTCGTTACACAAATGACTACTCATAAAAATTCAACTCCTTTTTTATGTAAAATGAATACCACAATATTTTACTCGAAAACTCGCGGTTTGTAACTATTTGATTTTTGCCAGTCAAAAATTTAGGCTGTTTGCGTAAACTTTGTTGGTATTGAAATAATTGATTTCCGCTGCAATCAATAGGTTTGTTTTACTAATAGCAACAATCTTTTAGTAAAGAGCAAAAGTATAACAAAAATGCCCGAGAAAAGTTATTTACAAACCTTCTCCCGGACCTTGGATTATTCTTATATCGCCCAATCCCCATTTCGGAAGATTGGAACCACTGTACCATCTTGTTTGATACCGTCAATATCCATTTCACTTGAGCCAATCATAAAATCAACGTGAACCGTTGACACGTTTAATCCACTCTCTTTAAGTTCATTTTCATTCATTTTCGTGCCACCTTGAAGATTTGTCGGATAGGCTGCTCCGATTGCAAGGTGATTTGATGCATTTTCATCAAATAATGTATTGAAAAATGTAATGCCTGACTGTGAAATCGGTGATGGATCTGGCACTAATGCAACCTCTCCTAATCCTGTTCCACCCTCGTTATCAAATACTAATTTTTTCATAATTTCATCCCCAGTTTCTGCGGAGATGTCAACAATTTTTCCATCTTTAAACTGTACTTCAATGCCTTCAATTAATGTACCAGCGTAACTTAATGGCTTCGTACTACGAACCACTCCATCCATACGAGTTGTATCTGGAGCCGTGTACACCTCTTCAGTAGGCATGTTTGCAATAAATTCTTCTCCCTTTGGGTTATAGCTTTTCGCACTTTCCCATATATGGTTTTTCGGCAGCCCAAGTTTTAAATCTGTCCCTGGTGCACGATAGTGAAGGGCATCGAACTGGATTTCATTTAATTTTGCTGCTTTTTCATTTAAGATTTTTGTATGCTCTTCCCACGCAGCTACTGGATCATCCTCATACACTCGGCATGTTTTAAAAATTTGATCCCAAAGCGCATCCACCTGCTCCTCAGATGTTGCGAGGTTAGGGAAAACTTTAGCGGCCCATCCCGCTCCTGCGGCAGCAGCAACCGTCCATTTTAAATCATTGTTTTGTGTCGCAACTCGTTGTGCTTTGAAAGCCTTCGCAGCTTTGTTCTGATATGCAGATATTTTAGCAGGGTCAACCCCACTTAAAAACCCTGGGTCACTTGAAACTATAGAAAGACGACATACCTTATGGTTTAAAACATGGTCGTCAGATTCTTGAATTTCATACTCAGGTATATCAGTTAACACCTCTTCAGGCTGGTGTAAATAATGCTCTTTTGTGATTTCATCGTCCGACCATTTCACAATTACCTTTTCTGCTCCGAGTGCATAAGCCTCTTTTGTAACAAGTCGAGCAAGTGGAGCTTGATCAACTGTGATTGTCATTTTTACCCAATCACCTTTTTGCACATTTAGACCATTTGCTACTAAAAGCTTCGCATACTTTTGTAAATTCGCTTCAAAATTTGGAAGAACCATTTTATAACCCCCATAAATATTATGTATATGACCATACTAGCATACATTTTTTTAAAAATACTAGTGAATCAGTAACCCTTTAGTGGATTTGACATATTCTAAATATCCCTTTAAACAAGTAAGCATATACATACAAGCCTTCTTTTTAACCATTTATTCGGAAATCATGTATAGCTCACCTTTTTTATAGAATTCGTAGTCTTATCAATCATATCTATTAAAAGCAAAATTGTAAAAAATCCAATTACCCCTACCCATCGTATCAAAAAAAGCGCTCATTCCTTATCGAACGAACGCTTAATGTATATCGTTTACCTTTTTAAACTTGCCTCAAACAAATCTATTATTTCTAGGAACCTTTCTGCTTCCCTAAATGTATGGTCAGCTAAAAGCGGATGAATATTACTCTTAATTCGACAGGCTTCTATTAGCTCCCGAGCTGTTTTTTTAAAGTCTCTTAGCGAAGCCACCGATACTCTATTTTGATCAAGAAACTGAGTTAGGATAGGTTTTGTTTCCGATTGTGGTCGCATTGAATCTAAATCAATTGCTTGAAATAACAATTGGTCGAAGTCATGGCTAAACTCTCTAGCCTGATCTACAAGCTTTCTTTCCGAAGGGTCTAAGAGATGTCCGATAAATTTTGCATGGTCAGCCATGATTCTAAGAAAGAAAACATTTTCCTGAATAATTGCTTCTGGTTTTGGGGCCAGAATTCCTTGATTCAGCTCCTTTAACCGATTGGCAAAGTAGGCCGCTTCCCTACTAATATGGTCAACTAATAAGGGATAATTGTTTGTGAGAATCTCACAACGTAACGTTAATCCTAATACTTTCCTTTTATAGGCCCATATTGAAGCTGCCGCTTGATACACTTCATTGTTGAACGCTTGGACTTGTCGTAAATCCGAGTTAACTGAAAAACGAGCGAGCTTTTCCTCAATTCTTTCAAACATCGTAATAAAGTTCCTGGCTTCATCAATTAATTGTTGCTGTTCATACGTAAAACCCAAACTCAAAAACAATGCGTGTTCCTTCATAATCCTTGACCAAAATTTAATTTCGTTTAACGACCTAGACACAATCGGATCGGCCATCTCACCACTCCCTTTTTTTCACACCTTTCCTTTAAATAATTATGATGATACAGATTGTACTCATGCTGAGTCTTATTAAAAAAGCTATGTTAGATAATTCTGTTGATATTTTAACGAAATGAACACTTGTTCTAAAATAAAGAACAAGTGTGTTTGCAGTTATTTCCGAAAAATGGTTATCAGGTTTAATTGGTGTTCTATTTATGGTGTAGTGCTTGTCTTTGCATTTTTCTTGCTAGTAGCCAAGGGAATAGGTGGCTAATTTCCAACTAATTATATGATTTTAAGATTTTAATAAGGAGTACCAATATTTCTTGGAGCTCCCTTTATTTATTTTAAAAATCAACATTAGCGTTTAACTTAGCATAAAAAAAAGCAAACCAGTTATGATTTGCTTCTTAATCAATTGGTACCTGTAAGTTGAACCTTAATTCGTCTTTACTTAAATCAAAAGTATCGACAGAAACTTTAGTATCGCTTTTCATTTCCATTTCTGATAAATAAACATAGATATCATGTTTTTTCGCATCAATCTGAACCCATTCAGGAAGATTGTAATAGTCATTAATATACCTTAGTACGAAGGTAACAGGTAGGCTGACTTGGCCTACGGTAAATGCCTCTTGCTTTAGCAGTAAATCCCCGTTTTCAAGGACCTCTGGCTTAAAAGTCATGACCATATCAATCTCTTTTCCAAAGACTGTAATGGTCCCGAGCAGCATAACCCGTTCGGTCAACAACACCTTATAGTTTAGCGGATTATCCTTCGCTTCTTTTTTTAAAAAGTTATTAATCACCCTAGTTAGGTCGTCTTTATTCGTTTCGACAGACAGATTCACATCATCCCTGGAAACCATTTTTTCCTTTGGAGCCACCTCTTTATTTGGAACAAAGAGCAACCCGAAAAAAACAAGCACACACACAAGATTAATTGCTAGTAGTGTGAGAAAAAGAAATTTCCATTTATTTTTTATCTTCATCAAAGACCCCCTCTGTGAAGGAAATCACTCTTGCTTGATTACTTCAAAAATCCTCTCACTCATTAATTCATACCCTTTTGAATTCGGATGAAACTCATCTTCTGCTAAAAGATTATCACTTGACTGGCTAAATACATCATCAACCACTACAAATTTAGTATGGTCAAATTTTGAAAGAATTCTTTGACTTCCTTCATTCCAATCATCAACAATTGTATTAATTTCCGTAGAAAGGTCAATAAACCAACCAAACGGATTGTATAGCCCTACAAGTACAATTTCAGCTTCACTATTATAACTCCTAATATTTTCGAGCACTTTTTGAAGACGCACTTCATATTTTGCCTGTTCTTTTTGGAATACATTTAATGATAAATCAAAAAGATTTTCTTTTACAATTTTCATTATATCATTTCCACCGATGGTAATGATAATGATGTCAGCATCCGCAATTCCTTCTTGAACTTCTTCATTTTGCAATCGATTTAAAAGGTCAGTCGTTTTATGCCCTTTCACACCGAAATTTTTAAGAGTTACTGATTTTACATCTTTTTCATCAAGAAGCTTTTCCTCTAGCAAAGTAGTATAGCCGCCCTGTTTTGTCTCATCACCGACACCCTTTGTCAGTGAATCACCAATTGATGCTATTTGAAGATCTCTCGGGATAAAATCGTCCGGGATTTCTTGCTTTGGGACTAGCCCTGTATCATGATTACTAGTGGCTTCCCCTGTAGTTGCCGGTATCCCCCCAGAACAACCACTCAGTAAAAACAACGTAAGAATAATAGCTAAAAACGGATTGTTCATCTTGCTCACCACTTTTCTTTCTAGACTGTTGTCTACAAGTTTAGTATTATAGCATACGAAAAAAAGTCAATAACGATTCATATTTCATGGAAATATGTTGAATTCGAAGTAAAAATGTAATCTTTTTTTTGCGAAGAGATGCGAAAAAGACGTCTAAATGGACGTCTTCACCTTACATTGCTTGTTGTTCCGCTGTAGTTTGTTCTCCAAGTGTTAGCGTATGAAGGGTAATTTCGGGGTTGCTTCGGACGCGAATATTTACCCCTGTCTGTCCCAGTCCTTCGTTAATATAAAATGGTTTTCCATCATGTATATGAAAACCTTTAATCATTTTCATTCTAACAAGTTTCCCCATTTTCACCAAGTGATAAGGCTTTGGATAACAAATTTGTCCCCCATGAAAATGGCCTGATAATAGATAATCAAAATGATAATCCTTCATGTGCAAAACGAGATTTGGGTCATGGGTTAATACCAAATTATAGCCTGACATAAGTGATTCATAGGAAGCCACAAGATTACTTCGTTCTGTACTAAAATCATCAATACCAATCAAATTCAAACGGTGCCCATGAATCATTAGTGACATATGATCATTTTGAAATGTTTTAACTCCATTCTCTTCTAAAAGCTGCTTTAATTTTTCAAAGTTTTTCTTTCTTAACTTATAATCATGATTACCAAATACGGCATATGTCCCATGTGTGGGCGCAATTTTTGAAAATACTTCAAGGTATGGAACAAGTTTCGGAATACTGCGTTTACGGTCTAAAAAATCACCTGTTAGTGCAATTAAATCGATATTTTCATTTTTCACTTTTCGATATAATTCATCTGGAGTAATCGATAGATTTTCAAGATGTAAATCTGATAGGTGGAGAACATTAATTTGAGCTGGATTTACATATTGTTGATTCGGATTTAAAACCATTTTATTTACTTTCACATTATACGTGTTTTTATTCGCTTTTCTAAGAAAATAAAAAACTACTAAAATTGTGATAAGAACGATGAAAATTTTCATAAAAAACACCACCTTGTCTCCTTCCATTATAGATAATAGAATTCGAAAAAAGCAGTGGTAATGAATGGATACCTATTTATACAATTCGAATAACGTATTTTTAGACATGAATAAGTACATAGGGTGTCTTCGGAGACTTTGCGCAGAAATATTTGATACCGCCATACAATACATTGGGAGAAACACAACTAATTTAAACCAAAGATAGATTTTACTTGAAATGGGTATGGATTCAAACCCTAATCGCCTACTCCCCTTGTTTAACGCGGTGACCCCAATAATTCCCTTTATTTCGTTTTTTTCGGATGATTATATAGATATTGTGCAACGCCAGGCAATGCTTGTTTTACTTGCTTATAGATCATTCTTGCTTTCGATGTCTCTCCTTGTAAGCCAAGCAACTCTCTTAATAATATGACGTTATGTAAGTGAATTTTGATTAACAAATCATTTTTCTTAATTTCAGTCCCATCTGCAAGAACGCAAGACCGACCTTTGTATTTCGTCACTTTTACCCGCAAAATCTCTTTATCCTCCACATAAGTTAATTTTGTAAAGGCATAATAAATTGGATCAAGAAACGTCCAAATGGTTATTACGCACAACTTCATTTTTGCGAGCATCGATGCATCCCCTTTACCATTCATATACATGTTCATTTTCTCTAATTTTCGGGGAAAATATATTGGAAAAGTAAGGCAAGATAAAAAAGAAAATGTAAAAACGGTGTACTAGTATATTTCAATGAAAGGATGTCTGTAATGGAAAAAGAAAGTGAAAATCAACTAAAAGCAAGACAAGAATTCCCTGAGCAAATTTCAAGCGGTTGTTTTACCTTTACCAGCCATGAGCTCTTTTGGAAAGAGCTTGAAACAATAGTTGAAGATGGAATTGAACAGGCAGAGGATTGAGTTGTAGATTTTTGGGCGATAAATCTATTTTTGGAAGGGCCTTTGGGTATTTCAGGAAAAAGTCATAGCAAAATCGCTCTTTATGACACCATTTTTTTGGAAAATCAATGGGAAACTCATTGCATAACAGTACTTTATTATACCGCTTTTGGAGAGTCCAGGGAAACCCACTCCTTAAACGGAACAAGCAATCCCAAAACCAAAAACCCACACAAAAAAGACTCCATCCAGGAGTCCTTTTTTCGCACATTATAGTACCTTCTTAATATCCTCAATGATTTCTTCGTATGGTGTATCTTCAACCCCATTGTATTCCTTTAGAACTGTGCCATTTTGGTCAACTAAGTAAAACTTAATCACATGTATTACTTGGTCTTGTCCCTCAGGTTTTGCAACTAATGCTTTAAAGCTGTCTTTACCAAATTCCGTGATTTCATCCAACGAATAACCGGTTAACAGATGCCAGTTTGATAAATCATCACTGTAACCTTCTGCATATTCCTTCAACTTTTCAGGTGTGTCCACTTCTGGGTCAACTGAAAAAGAAACAAATTCAACATCTAGCCCCTCTTCTTTTACCATCCCTTGAAGCTTTGCCATATGAGCTGTCATTGGCGGGCAAACGGTATCACATTCTGTAAAAATCATGTCCGCTATCCAAACTTTACCCTCTAAATCCTTTAGGCTAAAGTCTTCACCATTTTGATCCACATAGGAGAAATCGGAAACCTCATAATTTAACGGATTATCTATACCACTTCCACATGCAGCTAAAACAAAAATAAGTGCGACCACAACTAGTAATTTTTTCACGTTTTCACCTACATTCGTCATTTTGCCATTCAATATCTCATTTTAAAGAAAATATGACAAACTTACAACATTATTGCTGTGAACAATTTTCGAACATATCGGATAACTTGTCATCATAAAATGGACAAGGAGAGTTCGTTTTGGGAGGTAAGCGGTTATGGGTTCCATCATACTAGTCAGAAAGGTCATTTTTGCAAATGCCTAAAATTGTGATCACCTATTTTTGTATTGTTTTCGGCGCATTCTTACAGGGGCTAGGTATGTCCTTATTTTTATTTCCTCATAACATTCCGTCCGGTGGTGCTGCTGGTTTAGCAATACTAATGAATCACTGGATTGAATTGCCGTTAGGCATGTCACTTTGGGTTGTCAATTTTTCCTTTTTAATACTGGCCTTAAAATATTTCGGCTTTTCATGGACAGTAAAAACAATGATTGCTGTTACGATTACTTCAGTAACAGTCAGTTTTACGTCAACACTTGGTTCGTTTCTTACGCCTTACTTCTGGCTTGACTTATTATGTGGAGCAGTGATATTTGGCGTAGGTGTCGGCCTTTTAATCCGTAGTGGCTCTTCAAGCGGTGGAATGGTCATCCCTACGTTAATGATTGCAAAATACAATGATTGGTCCCCAGGGAAAGTCATGCTCTGGTTGAACTTTTTTATTTTTTTACTTACAGCTTCTGTGATTGATATTCGAATTGTTTTTTATGCGATACTTTGTCAAACCGTATCCACTAATATTATTGACATGATTTATCACCTTCGGGCACCTTCGTTTATCTCAGCACAACAGCTCAGTTGGAGAAAAAAATAAAGTAAGAAAGCTAAATCTACTTTCTTACTTCAAGAAAATGCCCCTTTCTTTTAAATAAAGAATGATCGTTTCAACTGATTGTGAAATCGTTAATTTGTCTGTTTCAATTACGAGCTCAGGTTGATTCGGTTCTTCATATGGGGAGCTTACTCCGGTAAATTCGGATATCTCTCCGTTTCTTGCTTTTTTGTATAAGCCTTTTGGGTCGCGGTTTTCACATACTGAAATTGGACATTTGACGTATACTTCGATAAAATCTCCTTCTGGAAACAGTGCTCTCACTTGTTCTCTATCCTCGCGAAATGGTGAAATGAATGCCGTTGAGACGATTTGCCCACTGTCTACAAACAGCTTCGACACCTCTCCAATCCTCCGGATATTTTCTTTCCGATCTTCTTTACTAAAGCCAAGTCCTGCATTTAATCCATGACGGATATTATCGCCATCAAGGACATAGCTTTGCACGTTTTGTGAAAATAGCTCCTTATCAAGGGCATTTGCTAAGGATGATTTTCCTGAACCTGAAAGGCCGGTAAACCAGATTACACAGCTTTTATGTTGATTTTGTTGTTGTCGCTCATATTTCGTTACAGTTGATTGATGCCATACAATATGATTTTCTTCGCCCATAATTCCCACCTTATATCTTCGTATATTGTTCAGCCATGCCTCGAATGAGGATTTCCACAACCTCTGGTCTGCTAAATTCCTTTGGTGGTTTTTTTCCCGCTTTTAGCATTTCACGTACCTTGGTGCCCGACAAGATCACATGGTCATCCTTACTATGAGGACATGTTTTTGCTGACGCCATATTTTCACACTTTTTACAGTAGAAGCTATGCTCGAAAAACAACGGTGATATCCCTAATTCTTCTTCTGTAAAATGGCTAAAAATAGTTTGCGAATCGTAAGTTCCATAGTAATTTCCAACTCCTGCATGGTCACGACCAACAATGAAATGTGTGCATCCGTAATTTTTCCGAACTAATGCATGAAAAATGGCTTCTCTTGGACCCGCATAACGCATCGCCGCAGGAAATACTGAGAGGAATACTCTGTTTTTCGGGTAATATTTTTCTAACAGGACCATGTAGCTTTCCATCCGAATATCACTAGGAATATCATCTGCTTTCGTTTCTCCAACTAATGGATTTAAAAATAAACCATCTACCACTTCAAGTGCAGACTTTTGAATATATTCATGGGCACGATGAACTGGATTTCTTGTTTGGAACCCGACTACCTTTTTCCAACCCAGATGCTCGAAAACGGCTCTTGTATCAATCGGATCGAGATAAAAGGTCTCAAATTTCTGTTTCTTTGGTCGTTTCACAAGATGAATGGGTCCGGCAATATAGACATTCGGTCTTTCATATAATCTTTTAACTCCTGGATGTGCCGCTTCTGTTGTACGGTACACCTTAAAAGCTTCTACTTCCTTATTTGGCACATATTTTTCCGTAACTTCAATGACTCCATAAACCTCATCATTTTGAACGAGTCGAACCTTTTCTCCGATTGAGATTTTCTTTGCCAGTGCTTTGTCTACCGCCAATGTAATAGGAATTGACCAAGGGAGCCCATTTGCGAGTCTCATTGAGTGTAAAATTGATTCATAGTCGTCTTTTCCAACAAACCCATCAAGCGGACTGTATGCCCCAACCGCAAGGAGTTCCAGATCACTTAATTCCATATTGCTAAGTTCGATTTGTTTATCAATTTCTTCATAGTTAAACGTTGAATCGAAACGATTAACCAATGTACCGCCATGCGGTTTACTTAATGCCACTTTTAAAAACCTCCATTTGTTTCATGTTATTTCAGATGTAATCCGCATTCTGTTTTATCGGAATTGGCCCATCTCCCTGAGCGTAAATCACCTTGTAGCGCCTGATTTGTACATGGTGCACAGCCGATGCTTGGATAATTTTTGTCATGCAATTCATTGTAAGGTAAATTGTTTAGTTTGATATAAGACCAAACATCTTCCCATGTCCAGTGAATCAGCGGACAGATTTTGATGTTTTTGAACTTTTCATCTTTATTCAGATATTCCGTATTTTTACGAGTCGGCCCTTGCTCACGGCGCAGTCCTGAAATCCAAGCCTTTGTTCCGCTTAACACCTCATGTAAAGGCTCGATTTTTCGAAGCTGACAGCATAAATTAGGATTCGCCTTCCACAATTCATCCCCGTGAAGTTCTGCTTGTTCGTTTAGACTTATTTTTGGTGTTTTGAGTTCAATTTTAAGGTTTGGATATTTTTCTTTTATTTTTTCAATAAGTTCATATGTTTCTTTAAAATGAAGCCCAGTATCTAAGAAGACAATTTTCGCTTCTTTATTGACCTTTGAAATTAAGTCAATTAGTACGATTCCTTCTGCTCCAAAACTGCAGGCGTAGACAATGTCGTCTGCATGATATGTTGAATACGCCCATTTTAATATGTCGTAATAATCCTTATTCTCATCTATTACTTGCTTTACATTTTCCATACTCCAGTTTTCATATGTGATGGCGCCCAATCTCGTATTCCTCCTCTCGAAACCCGATTGTAAGCATCTGGTTATTTTTTATTTCTAGTTGATTCATTTTATTGATTGTTCCAAATTTAGAATAGGCCAAGCATGCTCGGATCCAAGAGCCATGCCCGAAGACTAACATGGAATCGTAATCTTTGTATTTGTCTATAAACGCGAGCATCCGCTTTTCCAGGTCCGCAATCTTTTCACCAAGTACAATTTCACCAGGATTTGAAAACCAAAGATTTTGGTAGGTTTCAATGAGATGCTGCTTTTTCTTACCCTCGAATTCTCCAAAATTAAGCTCATTCAACAAAGGTTCAGGTTCAAAGTTCTCATATCCATAGGCAATTGCGGTTTGTTGGGTACGAGTCAGTGTACTGGTTAAAATCAATGAATATTTTGGTCTTAACATTTTTTTATTCTTTTCAATATCCTCTTTATCCTTGTTGTTCAGCTCTAAAATGGGAATATCTTTCCTTCCTTGAAGAACCCCCTTCTTGTTCCATTCAGTTGGAAGATGCCTGATTAGGGTAAGTTCCATGTCTTCTCCCCCATGAAAAAGGTTTCGCTGCGCAATCCAAGTCGTTGTGTTTCCAAAACGACTACATCTTGTATTTTTACATTGCCAAGGTTTACATTCGTTCCAAATTGATTAATAAAAAACATTTGTTGCTTTGGAGTTGGTGCTTCAAAAATCACCTTATTTACATCAATATTTTTTGATATTTGGTTAATCAACTCCATGTTGACCTGACCGCTTGCATTATAAATTCCTGCTGTACCTGAGTCTCTCCCCTCAGTAATGACATATTTACAGCCAGCAGCCAACAATAAGTTAATTTCATGTTCCCATTCAGATAAAGGCATTTCTTTACCTTGGTCTTTGGAACCGACCTCTGCAATCACATTAAAATGTTGTTTAAGTTGTTTGATTAGGGAAATCCTTTTATGAAGAGGTATATCAATCGTTCCATTTGAAATTTCAATCCATTCAATCCCATGCCTTTGAAGGCTGTTTGTGTATTCGTCAAGCTTCTCTTGGAGATAGCATTTTTCAAAAAGCGTTCCTCCACAATACGGGATTACCTTGTATCTTTTATATAGGTTGATTTTTTCTTGTAGGTTTGGGGTTACATAAGCAGAGCCAATTCCAATTTTGGCAATATCAATGTAGGCATGATAATCCTGTAAATAAGCCTCAAGTTGACCTACTGGCGTCCCAAAATCGGCTATCGACGTAATTCCATAGCTCCGTTCTCCCTGCGTTCGTGTTGGAACATCTAAAAAGTCCATAGGCATAATTCCTCCTTGTTAAAAGCGCATACCGGTTTTTTGAAACCTCTTTTTATTACAAACACCCATCTTCTTACAGTTGATATGTTATTCAAAAATAGGTAAATGGTGTATTAAATGGGCTTTTCTACGCTTTCCCCCAATTGGAAACTACTAACAGAATAGCCATCACAAGAATTTGAAAAAATAGTAAGGCAATGATTGATTTTAGAGAGGAACGGATGAAGTTCATCCAGCCTTTTACACACAGTAAAAGAAGGAGATGCAAAAACTTGTCCAGTCAAAAAAATTCAGCAATGACAGTTGTTGCGATTGGTTCGATTCCACTGATTCTTGTACTTGGCAATTCGATGCTAATCCCTGTCTTACCACAGATGCAAAAAGAACTAGACATTAGTCAATTTCAAGTGAGTCTTGTCATTACGACATTCTCAATTGCAGCGGCCATATCGATTCCTTTACTTGGCTACTTTTCGGATCGTTTTTCCCGAAAGGCTGTCATCATACCTGCACTCATTCTATACGGTTCAGGTGGTTTATTAGCTGGGATGGCGGCCGCTTGGTTTTCTAGTCCTTATTTTTGGATCATGGCTGGACGGGTTATGCAAGGAATTGGCGCAGCAGGTACAGCACCAATCGCAATGGCACTGACCGGTGATTTATTTAAAGGTGGAAAACAAAGTCGTGTCCTAGGGCTTGTGGAGGCCTCAAATGGTTTTGGGAAGGTAATCTCACCAATTATCGGTTCGTTACTCGCGCTTTTATTTTGGTATGCAGCCTTCTTTGCTTTTCCGATTTTTTGCTTAATTTCCGTGCTTCTCACGATGTTCTTTGTCAAAGAGAAAAAGGATAAGAAAGAACCACCACCATTGAAAAAATATGTGCACGGATTATTTTCAGTGTTTAAAAACGAGGGCAGATGGTTATTTACAGCTTATTTGGCTGGAGCAACCTGTCTCTTTACGTTATTTGGGATTCTCTTTTATTTATCTGATGTATTGGAAAAAACCTATAATACGGATGGTGTCCTTAAAGGAGCAATCTTGGCCATCCCGCTTTTGTGTATGACAACAACCTCCTATATCACAGGAAGTAAGATTGGAAAAAAGATGCCACTTATGAAAAAGCTCATTATCATTGGACTGTTACTGATGACTATATCATTCGCGATGTTAGTCTTTTTCGAAAGCTTAATTCCGTTTATTGCCGTACTGGCAATCAGCAGTATCGGAACTGGACTGGTTTTGCCCTGTATTAACAGTTTTATCACAGGTTCAGTTTCAACCGAAAAACGAGGATTTGTTACATCGCTTTATGGATCCGTACGATTTTTAGGTGTGGCGATTGGTCCACCTATTTATGGATGGCTCATGAATTGGTCAAGAGCTGGAATGTTTTTAACTACTGCTTCATTGACACTTATTGTAGGGCTTTTATGTATGATTCTGATTCATGTTAAAAAGAAAAAACCTAGTAAAGAAACAAATGATTCTCTTTTCAAAAAATTACAGTTTACTTAATTTAAACTTACTGGATTAAATAAATGAAAAAGGAGAGGTTGTCTTGCAAATATTCGTTTCTCCAGAAGTTATCAAAGAAGAGTGCCAAATTCTAAATATTGTTAACCAGGATAAAAAGGCGCTTGGCTATATTTCATTCTTCTTTGATGATAAAAAAATGTATGTTTATGGGCACTGTGAGGAATTAGGTGTCAGTAAGGATTTTAAAGATACCATAACGCCTTATATTCAGGGAATGGCTAAAGCAAAGCCTGACTTAGATATCTTCTCCTATATATCAATTGGTGGAGAAAAACTAGATTTATCTGATGAAGAATCTGAAGAAAAGTAAGGATATCGGTTACGATATCCTCT
>NZ_HE610989.1:64180-209125 GCF_000285535.1 Bacillus timonensis
GTCAACAGTCTGTAAGGATATCGGTTACGATATCCTCTTTTTTTGTATGTTACCCCCTTTTTGACAAAATAGTGAACTCTGCTTGTGAAAGATTGGGATGTGGTAAAATGGGCTTATAAAGTATGGAAAGGTTGTTTATGATGAAAAAAATGTATGTTCTTCTCATGCTTGTTCTTATGTTTGGGATGTTTGGCTGCTCGCAAAAAGAAGAAAGTTCAGAGTCCCATAACAAAGAACAAGTGATGGGAGATATTCGTGAGGAAACAGCCTCAATCGATGTAATGCCTTCCTTTTTAGATGATAAGCCAGAGGAAATGGTAACAATTTATCAAGCTGCCGCCATGCACAAAGATTTGCTTGAAACAATGCCTTGCTATTGTGGCTGTGCTGATTCAGTTGGTCATCGTGATAATTATGATTGCTTTGTTCATGATAATAAAGGGGATGCGGTTGTATGGGATGATCACGGTACTAAATGTAACGTATGTCTAGAAATCGCTACTACAGCGGTCCTTGAATTTTCAAAAGGAAAAACACCAACTGAGATCCGAGCAATGATTGATGAAACATATAAAGAAGGCTATGCGAATCCAACACCAACTCCAATGCCAGAAGCATAAAAAATGACGTGTGAATTGTTCACACGCCATTTTTTTACGGCTTATTCCGCGTAATACATGAATCCAATTGCTCCTGGGCCTGTATGAGTGCTAATAACTGGAGTTGTTTCGACGATATCAATGTCTCCATAACCGGTTAGCTTTTTAATTGCTTCTTTAACATTTTTTGCTAGCTCTATCGCATCTACTTGTGCAATTGCGACACCTTTAATCGTTTTATTACTTACATCTTCAGCAAATTTTTCACTCAGGTATTTTACAATTTTAGCGTGGCTTCTAACCTTTGATACCGGCGTATAGACCCCATCCTGCAATGAAGCAATTGGTTTAATATTTAATAAGGATCCGATTAAGGCCTTCCCTTTTCCAATTCTGCCACCTTTTACAAGGTTTTCCAATGTATCAACCGTTACAAATAAAGTGGAGGCTTTCCTAATTTCCTCAATCCGTTTGATGATTTCCTCTTTCGTTTGCCCCTCATTTGCCATTTTTGCAGCTTCGACAACCTGAAAGGCTAATGCTCTAGAGATATACATGGAATCAATTACAGTAACTTCGGATTCACTCAATCTAGCCGCATTTTCAGCAGAAGCCACTGTTCCACTCATTCCGCTTGTCATGTGGATAGAAATAATTTCACTTCCATCACTACCTAAGTGATTGTAAAGCTCAACGAAATGTCCGACTGCGGGCTGAGAACTCTTCGGTAATTCAGCAGATTGCTTCATCCTCATTAAAAATTCTTGTGGGGTAATATCCACTCGATCAAGAAACGTTTCTCCATCAATCGTAATAGATAATGGGACAATCGAGATTCCTAATTCTTTTGCTTCTTCATCTGTTAAATCGACTGTAGAGTCTGTTACGATTTTAACCTTTGTCATACGTTCACTTCCTACGTCTGGCATACATCTATTTACTCAAAATAGCTTGTCCTTATTATTACGGGCAAATTTGTACCTTTTTATTCATTGTTATATACCTAAGTTCAAAAAAAAGAGCCGATTTTAATGTTTTAAAATCAGCTCATTCTAAAACTATGCATTATGTTTTAACATGTCTAGTTGAAAAATACGTTCATAATCAGTCCATTTTAAAACAGTCTTCAAATATTCTCGAAACGAATACATTTGATTTGGACTTGATTTGGTCATGATTTTCGACAAAAATACCTGTAAACGAAAATCGAGCATAAAGCGATACGTGTTGCCTTTCTCCAAAACTGGAATTTCAATTACTTTAACCTTCTGTCCATAACTATTTTTGAACTCTAGGCTTTTGAATAGCAAACTATCAGTCCTTTTTCACCCGTTTCCTTTATTATACATGAGAACAAGCATTTCGTCTTTGTCTAATTTATTAAAACAATAAATTAAATAATGTACTTTCTTTGTTTAGTTCACGGAATGGGAAGCCTTTTCTCATCATTCGGTTTACTAGCGCTTGATAGTCTTCCTTATGCTTTAGCTCAATTCCAACCAATGCAGGACCGTTATCCTTGTTGTTTTTCTTCGTGTATTCAAATCGCGTAATATCATCGGTTGGTCCTAATACATCAAGTAAGAATTCTCGTAGTGCACCGGCTCTTTGAGGAAAATTCACAATGAAATAGCATTGTAAGCCTTCATAAAGCATCGAACGCTCTTTGATTTCCTGCATTCTGCTGATATCATTATTCCCACCACTTAAAACACAAACAACCGTTTTACCTTTTAGTTTATCCTTGTACAAATCCAGAGCTGCGAGTGATAATGCCCCTGCAGGTTCTGCAACAATCGCATTTTCATTATACAAATCCAAGATGGTTGTACATACCTTTCCCTCTGGTACTACAACAATATCGTCAACCAGATTTTGACTGATTTTAAACGTTTTTTCACCAACTGTTTTAACCGCAGCCCCATCAACGAACTTATCGATTTTTGGCAATGTCGTAACCTCTCCATTGGCAATCGAGGTCTTCATACTTGCGGCACCCTCCGGTTCTACACCTATGATTTTCGTTTCTGGAGAAATGCTCTTCATGTAGGTTGAGATTCCCGAAATGAGTCCACCCCCACCAATTGCAGCAAATACATAGTCAACAGGTTCAGCACAATCATTTAAAATTTCAACTGCTACTGTTCCTTGACCTGCCATGACATCTGGATCATCAAACGGATGAATAAACGTGCGATTTTCTCTTTCACAACATGCCACTGCTTCCTCATAGGAATCATCGAACGTATCACCAGTTAGTATAATCTCCACATATTCACGACCAAAAGCCTCTACTTGAGAAACCTTTTGTCTTGGAGTGGTTGATGGCATAAAGATTTTCCCTTGAATTTTTAACGCAAAACAAGAAAAAGCCACTCCTTGTGCATGGTTTCCGGCACTTGCACAAACGACTCCATTCTCAAGTTCCTGCTCAGATAAGTTTTTTACACGATTGTAAGCTCCACGAATTTTAAAAGAACGAACAATTTGTAAATCCTCTCGTTTTATTAATAAGTTACATTCGTAACGTTCTGATAGCAATTCATTTCTTTGTAAAGGTGTATGGATTATAACATCCTTTAATGTTTGATTTGCTTTTATGATATCCTCTACATGGATCCCATCTAGTTTTTGTTTTACTTCGTTTGCCATGAGCCCCATATCCCCTTTCGTGTGTTTCTACAACAATACAGTACAGTAATGAAGATTTAATTTGTTCATTATAACATGGATTCGCCTAACCGGAGTAGAATTTTCTAAATATTTTATTACTTATTTATATTGAATTCGCTTCCAGTCGCATGATTTGGATAACTCCTATAAAGAAAAAAATTACATGATAAAAAAACATTGGTTTTACACTTTTTTAGGTTTTTATGACAATTGTCATTTGTCATCCACTTTTTTTAGCAGTATGATTGGAAGAAGAAATTTAGTATGAGGTGAAAAAATATGACATTTCGACATGAGACCTTAAAAGAAGAAATTGCAAATGCGATCACACATGGTCTCGGGGTACTTTTAAGCATACCAGCGCTTGTACTGTTGATTGTTTTTGCAGTCAAATACGGGAATGTTTGGCATGTTGTAAGCTTCTCTATCTTTGGAGCCACAATGTTTCTTCTTTATTTATTTTCTACCCTATTGCATAGCATCACCCACCCAAAAGCGAAAAAAGTGTTTGCGATTTTAGATCATTCAGCGATTTATTTATTGATAGCCGGTACTTACACACCTTTTGTTTTGGTTACGATACGCGGCTGGTTTGGCTGGACCATTTTTGGAGTTGTATGGGGACTAGCGATTATTGGCATTGTGTTTAAAATCTTTTTTGTAGAAAAATTTATGATTCTCTCAACCGTTTGTTATGTATTGATGGGCTGGTTAATTGTGGTTGGCATTAAGCCACTATATGAAGGTATAGGCTTTAACGGCTTTATGTTATTGCTAACAGGCGGAATTTTATACACAGTTGGGGCTATCTTTTATGTTTGGAGAAAGTTGCCGTTTAACCATGCAATTTGGCATTTGTTCGTGCTAGCAGGAAGTGCAGCTATGTTTTTCTCTATCTTGTTTTATGTAGTGGATGTACCGTTTATTTCTTAAAAAGAAACCCGCAGATTTTAGTTCTGCGGGATTTTTTCATAGACAAAAAACGTATAATCATATGGATTTTTCTCATCTTTCGTGCCTTTTTCCTTTGATACGACTTTCCACTCAGCTTTATTAAACGCTGGAAAAAAAGTATCACCATCAAATTCCTCTTCGATTTCGGTTATATATAAGCGGTCTGAAAATGGTAGAATTTCTTTAAAAATTTCAGCACCACCGATTACAAAAAGCTCTTGTTCAGTTTCTTCACTCATTTTGACAATCTCATCAATAGAATGAATAATCTTACAGCCCTCTGCTTTATATGTAGTGTCGCGAGTAACAATGATGTTTTCACGTCCTGGGAGAGCTCGTCCGATTGAATCATATGTTTTTCGTCCCATAATAATGGGGTGCCCCATCGTCACTCTTTTAAAATAAGCTAAATCCGCAGGCAAACTCCAAGGAAGATCATTGTCTTTCCCAATAAGCTGATTTTTGTCCATTGCTACGAGTAATGAAATCATGTCTATTCTCCTTACTAAAAGATCCTAAGGTCGATTATACCCTAGGATCATAGAAATAGAAATGATTTATACAGCAACTGGTGCCTTTATAGTAGGATGTGGGTCATACCCCACGATTTCGATATCGTCCATTTCAAAGTCAAAAACAGAGTTTACTGCAGGATTCAATTTAATAGTCGGGAAAGGACGTGGGTCACGACTAAGCTGTAATTGAACCTGCTCGATGTGATTTGTGTAAATATGGGCATCCCCAATCGTATGGATGAAATCCCCAACCTCTAATCCACATTCAAATGCAATTAAATGAGTTAACAACGCATAACTAGCGATGTTGAAAGGAATTCCCAAAAACAAATCTCCCGATCTTTGATAAAGTTGGCAACTCAATTTCCCATCTGCTACATAGAATTGGAACAGACTGTGACATGGTGGCAATGCCATGAATTCCACATCACCTGGGTTATAACCAACAACAAGATGACGTCTGCTATCTGGGTTATTTTTGATTTGGTTGATGACATTTTTTAGCTGGTCAATAGTTTCACCACGTGATGTTTCCCACGCTCTCCACTGCTTTCCATAAACAGGTCCAAGTTCACCGTATTTAGAAGCAAACTCATCATCCTCTATAATTCGTGCTTTAAACTTGTCCATCTCAGCTTGGTACAACTCATTGAAGTCTGCATCAGCTAAACTTCTGTTACCGAAATCCGTCATATCGGGTCCTGTGTACTCGTCGCTCTCAACCCAATTTTTAAAAGCCCACTCATTCCAGATATTATTATTATTTTTAATAGATATCTGATATTCGTATCCCCTTTAATAAACCAAAGCAGCTCGCTCGCAATTAGACGGAACGGTACCCTCTTTGTTGTCAGTAAAGGAAATCCCTCACGTAAATCAAAACGCATTTGGTACCCAAAAACTGAGACAGTGCCTGTCCCTGTACGGTCCATTTTTTTCGTCCCGTTATCAAGAACATGTTTTAATAGATTCAAATACGTGTTCTCTCCATGTTTCAATAGATTCACTCCTTGCAAAACTTCATGCTATTATCTTACTACAAAAAACAGTTGAAATCATTGCTGAGTTTAACTTAATTCGACAAAAAACTGATAAGTCATTGGTGCTGTAAGTCTCAGCTGATTTCTTGTTTTGTTCGACAGATAATACATCGCAAAGGATTCAGCAAAATACTCTTCCGGATAATCATGAAAATAGGATTGATTCGGGAATAACTGATTGACTTCATTCTTCCAAATAGCCAAATAATATGGATCCTCACTAATTGAACCAAACACGAATTTGTCAATTGAATGTGCCAATTCATGAAGCTCCAAATTTATAGAACCATGTCCTTTTCCCTTTTCACTGGCTCCAATTTTTGCGAGCACAACCTCCGAGCCACCGATTCCCGGCACATCGTCCCAAGTGGGGCCATTTTCACTATAACCACGAGGCTTTTTCCCTTTCAAATAGGCTACAGTAGGCTCGTCCGTTAAATTTCCTGTAAATAGCTTTAACACAACACCCTCTTTAACCAACCCTTGTAAAATAAGTTCGTCAATTTGATCTATACGTTCTATCATTTTTGCTGCAGCCGTTTCATCAAAGTTTGTTTCTGGTAATAAAACGATATTTTTAATTATTTCATAGTTTTTAAGGTAAGATGTTTCTGTAAAAAGTGTGAGAGATTGATAATCTTTAAGTGGAATTCCATGGGGTGACGCTTCACCTGGATGATAGGTAAAACCGACTAGTACAAAAAGAAGTGTAAGAATAACTATTTTTTTCATAAAATGTTCACCTTAATGTAGTAGATTCATGATGTCAGTATTGTAAAAATAGTATATCATATTTTGAAAAGTGAGTTTGGTAGTTTCAAAGTGGAAAGTTTTTCTAAGTGAAAATAGCGAACAAAAAAAGCAGTCCCAAAAACGAATACTCGACTTTGGACTGCTTTATCCTTTTATTAACTTAACCATTTCGGAGGTGTATTCTTATCCCAATAAATATCACCTAGTGCATGGTGTGTTTGGAATCCATCGTGATGTGTATGGTAATGGAAGTTAAACCAATAACCTTCCTGTGGTGGATGATCCTTTCTTACATGGAAGCGAACAATGTCCTTCCCATTCGTTTTATCGAAAATATGGAAAATCTTTTCTCCATTTCCACCAGAAGGTTGCTCTGATATTTCAAGTTGATCAAGCTGTTCAGATGGGTATTGCTGTGCTACTAATTCAATTACTTCTTCAATTTTAGGTAAAATTACATTACGGAATTCATCTTCAATAACAGGCCCGATTTTACTCCCGAACTTCTCGAAGGATTTTGTTTCTGCCTGTGTCATTGCATACGTAACAAAGCTTCTACTATCATATCCATAATTTGATTCATAATTTGAATAAAGCTTTGACTCAGCATCTTGCTCATTAAACGCATTTAACTTGCTCGGCTTATCCGCATTCGGCTGCTCCATTGTCAGAGCAGGAGGAGGCGCTACCAAACCAAGGGTTAGAATGGAAAATGAGACGACTAAAGCTTTTCTCAACCATTTCTTCATAACAAAAACGCCCTTTCAGAACATTTACCCTTACGCCCATTTTAACACAATCTAGCAAAAAATTTTACTATGAAATGTACAAAACTCAAAAAAATAAGGATAAAATGCCCATCATGGCTAGTTCAAAAAAAGCATCATATTGATATGTCTTGAATTATTTTGAAAAATTAACGTTCATAAAATCTTCATTATTTGATAAAATAGGGGTAACTTTATTCACCAGAAGTTCCTCACTTCTGTAAGTTGTGATGAATGCAAAATTGATATTAAATTCACCAGATTTAATACTTGGCTGAATAAAGGTAAACCTCCGGCAGATGCCACGATTTTTCAGAGGAAATTTTTCGAGCAGAAAGAGTAAAGACTAAGTACGCCATTTCTTGTGGCAAAGTCTTTATGACCCACTTCCTGTGGGCCTAAAAAACGGGTGCAAATACGACAATGCGTATTTGACTATACATAATTGAAAGGTGGAATTTGGGAGATGACATGGATTTTTGGAATAGCAAGTGTAGCTACATTAGTATATTTTATAACTTGTTGTGTGACTGAATAATGAAACCCGCTTCTACAGCGGGCTTTTTTTGTGATATGTAATACTGCCTGTACGTTACATCTTCTTCTTTTTCTTACGTCTAGACGAATCCATTTCCATTCGTCCTGTTTCTTGATTGGTAGTCCCCTGTCCTTCTACATCCGAAGAGCCTAAGCCGATTGTTGAAGGGTCCTTCTTTCGTTCTGCCATCATCATCACCTCCGTTATTTAAAATGTCCAAAGGTGCGACAAAATATCAGGACCTCGTCACGTCAATCACTCCAAAATGGAATTTAGCTGATTTTCGTTTATTAACATGAAATCCGTATTTTTCAAATTGTTCACTTTTCCAGTGGTCCTTTAGCACCACTTTTTGTTTTGCAACCCGTTTTGCGGCTTCGATTGCTTCCGAACTGATTTTGGAGTAGATGGCAAACCTGCGAAGACCTTTAATCCCTTCAGATTCTTCAATCGTTTCTTCAAACATTGGGTCAAAATACACAACATCAATGCTTTTCGAAGGACATGAAGCTAAAAACCTTTCGTATGTATCATGCTTTACATCTATTTTGGACATTGCGTCATTCATTAACGGATAGCCGGTATCCCAGCTTTTCAGCCCACCTCTTAAAAGATAATACAAAAACAGATTGCCTTCCAGAGATGTGACTTTTCCAGCTGCACCAACGACAAAGCTTGCGACTATGCTGTCAGACCCCAACCCTAACGTACAATCTAAAAGGGTGTTCCCTTCCTTCAAACCTGATGCCTGGATGAACGGATCATGCTCACCTTTTAAAATTCTCTTCATACGAAACATTGCAGAATTCGGGTGGAAGAAAAGTGGATCCTCTCCATCTCGAGGATATATTTCAATTCGGTTTTTCCCAACAACAAGAATATCTTCCTTCGTTTGTTTTTGAAGAGTGCTAATGGACTGCTTATTCCTAGTTGTATAAAGTACCCCAAGTTCAGCAGCTATTTTTTTGCTAACTCCATCATTTCATCATTTGTCCGGCCTGCAGTCGTTACTATCATATGATCACCTATTTGCACAAAAAAGGATGTCGAGATGACATCCTTTTATCACTTATTTTTTTAGCTTTGAACGCATATTTTTAGCAATGCTTGTTTAAAGCAGATGTTACATTTTCCATAATAACTTCCATTGGGTTTGACTCAATGTCATGTCTTGGAATGAAGTGGACAACTTCTTTTCCTTTTAATAAAGCCATGGAAGGTGACGAAGGTTCATAACCTTCAAAATACTCTCTCATCTTAGCAGTTGCTTCTTTATCTTGACCAGCAAAAACAGTTACGAGATGGTCTGGCCTCTTCTCGTTATTTAAAACCGCTTGAGTTACAGCTGGTCTTGCTAGACCTGCAGCACATCCACAGACAGAGTTGACAACAACAAGTGTTGTACCTTCTGCTTTCTCCATGAAGTTTTCTACTTCTTCCTCTGTTTGAAGCTCTTCAAAACCCGCAACCACAAGTTCTTGACGCATAGGCTTTACAATTTGCTTCATATATTCATCATATGCCATTGACATAAAAAACCCTCCCTTTATATTTTAGTAAAATAAGCATACTATATGTCCACAAGGAAAATCAATTTTCAAACAACCATCAAATACCAGTACTTTTTAAATCACTTCGTTGCTAAGAGAAAAAATTAGTGGTTATTCCGGCTTTCAGTCATTTGTTTCCAAACAGAGCCTTTTGCTTCTTCGCCACCTTCGATTCGCTCAACAGCCATTTTAATTTGCATTTTCACTTCGAATTCTGGATCATTTTCAGCAGCTTTTAAGGCCCCGAGTGCTGTTTCGTCACCAACTTCAAATAAAAACATGGCAGCGCGCCATCTTACCAGCTTACTTGAATCCTTCAATGCTTCACACATTGCTCCAATTGCAGCAGGATCGCCGATATCTGACAAACAATCGCCCGCTGTTCTTCTAACTGTAACCGACTTATCTTTTAGTGCTTCATATAAATATGGCAACACTGATGGCTTCTCGATCATGCCTAAATATACTGTCGCTAAACGACGTATTGACGGCTTTTCGTCCTTTAAGGCTTTTGCAAGGACTGGAATATCCTCTTCTTCTGGATCCATTTGCTCTAAGTTTGCATACCGTTTTGTCCAATCAGGATCATCTAACATTTCCACAGTAACCTTATAGGATTGTCTTTTTTGGACAGTTGGAGCAGATGTTTGCTCAGAGATTTGCTTACCAATACGTTCTAGTCTGTCTTTCGGATAGGCTGCAGCAAGTTCATCGACAACTTCTTTCCCAATCTCATCAGGATTACCGTATCGAACGCCTTGCTCTTTCCATTCTCTCTCTAACACGACATTCCCAGAAACCTCTTGCGCCCTTAACAGCGCGTCTCTAAACACCTCTGGTAAGCCAAAACGGAATTCCTGTTCACCGTCATGAAGCTTAACCTGCATTGGAAGACCTTTGTACATTTGAACAAATACCTTCACTTCTCCAAAATGCTCATCTAACTTTGGGCTTTCATTTTCACCTTCTGCGACGTCTTCCCCAAACACTTTACGAACATTTGGTAATAACTCTTGCCAATCATATCTTGCATTTCGTTCAACTGCTAAGAAATCCGCAACATGGTAGACTCCTTTAATACCTTCGATTGCCATTATTTCCTGAATCAGAGGTGGAGCTTGATCGATATTATCTTTTTTATAATTATTACTTTTTCCCTTTGGGAGTTCCTCATCTAAAATGATTTTCATTGTATTCGGACTTGGTGTTGGTTCTATTGACTTAATTTTCAACTCTACCGCTCCTTCTCCTACTTAATATCCTACCGTAATTGTAGCACACGAATTAAGCTTATATCCATTGTGAGACATTAGATTACTTGATATCCTCTTTTAGCGCTTACGTACTAATTATCTGAACTTTTGTCATAATAGCTTATTTGCCTAAATATCATAAATGTGTATGAAATGAAAGGTTGTTTTCGCTTTTGTTGTTATAAGGATTTAAATCGAAATACGCTTTACCCGAGTTACTGCACTACATCATTCCATAGCCTTTTTTACAACAAACTATTCGAAAACATGACTATTTTTGCTTTCGCAAACACCAAGGAGGAACATCAATGAAAAAACGCTATGGAACACGCGAAGCCATTGTCGTGACATCTCTAGCTGCTGGATTTTTCTTTAACGCTCCACTTGCGGCTGATGCATCTGAAAAGCAAAACCTGGATCCATTACTAGACAAAAACTATCAATTCGATACAAAACAGGAATTACGATATGGACATACTGGTTATCCAGTCCGCTTTCTTCAATTTGAGTTACATAAGTTCAACTTTTATTATGAAACAATTGATGGGCACTATGGCGCGTCAACCCAGGAAGCCGTTAAGAGATTCCAAGAATTATATGATATAAAAATCGACGGAGTTGCTGGTGAAAAAACACTAGAAAAATTAAATGAAGTTATCCTACAGCCAACTCCACCTTTTCTGTCTGTTGGCGACGAGGGACCAGCGGTGAAACAAATTCAATCTAAATTACAAAAACTTAGGTTTTATAGTGGTTTAGTAGATGGAAAGTTTGAAAACGTTACGGAGGCGAGCGTGAAGGCATACCAAAAGAAGTTTAAATTGGAAGCGAATGGGCTTGCTACTGATGAAACGATTGACCATATTATGAAAAATAAAAATGTTAGAGGCCTCAGCATCAAAAAAGCAACGGTTGTGACAGCTCAGCCTAAATCATCAAACAATCCAGAAAATAACGAGGCAACAACTGAAACAATCGAACCACCACCAGTTGATGCGGGAGTGATTTCAATTGCAATGAATTACATTGGTGTTCCTTATGTTTGGGGCGGGACTACACCAAATGGATTTGATTGTAGTGGCTTTTTGCAATTTGTTTATGCCCAAAAAGGTGTTACTGTTTCACGAACTGTCTCAGGAATCTGGAGCCAAGGTGCAAGTGTATCTACCCCAAGTGTGGGTGATCTCGTCTTTTTCCAAACATATAAACCAGGTCCTTCACACGCGGGTATCTACCTCGGCAACAATAAATTTATCCATGCAGATTCAACGGATGGTGTGAGTATTGATGATATGACCATCAACTATTGGCAATCTCGCTATTTAGGAGCTAAGCGACTATAAGATAAAAAGCTCGGCATTTGCTAAAGGGTTCCGATTTTAGGTGTTTATTAATAAATGACATAAAAAATACTCCCCTTAAGTAGCCAGATTTTTATTTTTTAATCTGTCTACCTAATGGGGAGCATATCAAATTGGCACACGTCATTTTCTTTAATCCTTCGTATTTGACCTAAAATTGACACTCATTAGTATGACAGCAAAAAGGGTCGAACAATGTAAAATGTGTGTCAAATCTTCTATCAATTGGAATGTCGTTTCAAGCAACTACCCGTTGTGGGCAATGGCTAAGCACCCGGGCCGTTGAAAAGACGGAAAAATTCCACCTAATCAGTAATAAACACTAAAAAAGCCTTAATAGCCGGAGAAATTCCGCTTATTGACTCTAAAAATATGAAAAAGAGGTCTTTACTTTGAATAACAGGAAAACCTCTGCTTATTTAGGTCTAATTGAACTTCATTCTATATTTAAACGAAAAACCTCCGTTTATTAATTTCAACAGTTCCTCATTAATGGCAAGACAACTCACCAATTGCTAGGACAAGTTTAATGGACAATTATGTTGCAAAATCCAACTGTCATTTCGGCACTTATTTTAAGAAAAGCGCCTCAAAACAGAACCCCTTAAGCATTTGCCGAGCCACTTATTTATTCATTGACAAGTTCAGATAGTTCAGCCCATCTCTCAAGTAACTGGTCAAGGTTTTCTGATTCCTTTGCATGATCATCCATTGCCTGTTGTGCTTTCTGATAATCACTACCGGCTGCTTCAATTTCTTTCACAAGTGCTGCAACCTTTTCTTCCTGCGCTTCAATTTTGCCTTCAATTTCATCCCATTCAAGTTGGTCCTTATAGGAAAGTTTCTTTTTCTTAGGTTTCGGTACATCGTGGTTTGATGCTTTTTCAACTTTTTCCTTTGGCATCGTCTTCTTTGATTCAGCTACATTTTTCTCAAGATAATCAGAGTAATCGCCAAAATATGTTGTAATCTGATGTCCCTCTTCAAAAATTAATAACTGGTCGGTAACCTTATCCAAGAAATAACGGTCATGAGAAACTGTGATGACAACACCTGGGAAGTCATCCAAATAATCCTCTAATACAGTCAAGGTTTGTGTGTCCAAATCATTTGTTGGCTCATCCAGTAATAACACATTCGGTTCACCCATTATGATTTTCAATAAATACAACCTTCTTCGTTCCCCACCAGACAACTTTCGAATCGGTGTGCCATGTGTATTCATTGGGAATAAAAAGCGCTCAAGCATTTGTGCTGCTGAAATCATCTTTCCGTCCAAAGTATGAATCATTTCAGCTGTTTCCTTAATATACTCAATCATTCGCTTATTAAGGTCCATATCCATGCTTTCTTGCGTATAATAAGCGATTTTTACCGTTTGTCCTATTTCAATTTCGCCCGTATCAGCAGGAATTCTACCAGCAATTACATTTAATAATGTGGATTTTCCGCTTCCATTTCGACCAACGATTCCAATTCGGTCACCTGGTTTAACAAGTAAATTTACATCCTCTAAAATTTTCGTTCCGTTAAAACTTTTTGAAACATTCTTTAACTCGATTACCTTTTTACCAAGTCTACTACCGCCAACAGAAATATCAAGTGTTTCTGTGTTCACTGTTTTTTTCGCGTTCTCAATATCCTCAAAGCGTTGAATTCTTGCTTTTTGCTTAGTAGTTCTTGCCTTAGCACCACGACGAATCCATGCAAGCTCACGTCGATATAAATTTTGACGTTTTTGTTCGGAGGCTTGCTCCTGTTCAATGCGAATCGCCTTCGCCTCTAGAAAGCTGCTATAGTTTCCGGTATAGGAGTACAGTTTTCCTTCATCTAGCTCAATAATACGATTGGTCACTCGGTCCAAAAAATAACGATCATGGGTAACAACAAGCAAAGCGCCATTGTATTTTGCAAGGTAATCTTCAAGCCAAGTAATTGTATCGTAATCTAAATGGTTAGTCGGCTCATCTAAAATTAATAAGTCAGGAATCTCAATTAAGCTTTGTGCGAGAGCAACCCGTTTTTTCTGACCCCCGGACATTGCCATTACATCCTGAGAAAAATCGGTAATCCCTAACTTTGACAACACAGCCTTTGCATTTGAATTTGCCTCCCACGCATTTGCTGCATCCATTTTTTGTTGAAGGTCATATAACTTCTCCTGATTCACTGTGTTCATCGGATCCTTTTCAATCCGAATCATTGCCTCTTCGTATTCTTTTAATAATCGAAGCAATGGTGTATTCCCTTTGAAAACTTGATCAAGTACGGTGTTTCCCTCGGTGAACACAGGTTGCTGCGGTAAATAACTGATTGTATATCCTTTAGAATGGGTAATCTCACCATGGTCTGCCTCTTCGACACCCGCAATAATTTTTAATAGTGTTGACTTTCCTGTACCATTAACACCGATTATCCCTATCCGTTCATTATCCGTAATACTAAAAGAGATATCTTCAAATAATGTTTTTTCAGCATAGCTCTTCGCTACATTTTCAACCGTTAAAAGCCTCATAACTTTCCATTCCATTCTTTATAAAATTGATCAAGAAACGCTACCATAAAATCGTGACGCTCATTAGCTGCCTCTTTTGCTGCATCTGTATTAAGTGTATCTTTTAATTTTAACAATTTTTCATAAAAGTGATTAACTGCTGTGGATTTACCATTTCGGTACTCTTCCTTTGTCATGTTTTCACGGTATGGAAGATTGGGATCATACATTAAATCTCCATGAGATCCCGCATAGGCAAAGGTTCTTGCAATACCAATTGCACCAATTGCATCCAAACGGTCTGCATCTTGTACAACCTTGCCTTCTATTGTTTTCATAGGAGGTCGGTTCCCACCCTTAAAAGACATTGTTGAAATAATTTCAAGGATCTCCTCCTGGTCAGATTCAGCTATAGGTAAAGAAGATAGCCAATTTCGTACTTTTCCAAGGCCTTCTTCTTCTGATTTATTTAATTTCTCATCTGCTACATCATGTAGTAACGCAGCCATTTCAACGATAAATAAATTAGCTTTTTCTTTTTCACCAATTTGTAGGGCTGCCTTTCTGACACGTTCAATATGCCACCAGTCATGACCACTGCTATCATGTTGCAAGATGTTTTTTACAAAAGTAGTTGTTGCTTCAATTACATTTTGTTGATCCATTTTATCCTCCACTGACTTCAATATCGTAACCATTGTACCATATTACAGTTACTACTGAACGGTTGCACACGACCAATCCGTTGCATAAACTAAAAAAAGCCAGAGTAACTCCAGCTCTTTTTGAAAGGTGGTAAACTTTTATGTATCAACCATATGAAAGTTATCGGGAAATTGGAACCGCATGGTATGGACGTCATGTCGTATTCATTACTTGTAATCCGGTTACAAATCAATTTCTACAACTTCATAAAAGCCTGCATGCTCCTACTGAACCGCCACATCGAAATTGTGCAGAAACAATCTCCCAATTCTTAAGTATTGGGTATAAAATTGCTGCCATTTCCCCTTTATCAAACAACAATTTGCAATACGTGCTCGTTAAATAAATTATTTATTCATCCAGCTGATTCCGATTGTATTTTCACCGGCATGAACCCCAATTGCTACTCCTAGCGGACATGTCTTAATAGTTATAGTGTCAGGGGCAAATTCTCTAATCTTCTGTTCCCATTCCTTTGTCTTAGAATCGTCCAAGCCGTATAAAATATATATCTCTTCAATCGTATTCTTCTTGATTGCATCCTTCAGATAGCCAAGTATTTTTGTAGTCGCTTTATTTTCAGAACGAACCTTCTCTTTTACGGATAGAGCACCATCCAAAATCTGTATGACCGGCTTTATTTGCAACATGCTTCCAAGAAAATATTGGGCCGTGTTCATACGGCCACTCCGATGCAATTGCTCTAAACTACCAATGATCACATATGTTTCAAGTCTCTCCGATAAATCGACTATATGCTTTTTCACATCTGTTGATGTACCACCGTCCTGGATTAGCTCCATGCCTTCCTTCATTAATTTTGTCATTGGATAAGTTAGAATCTTTGAATCAATGACCGTTACAGGGATATTCACCAATTCTGCTGCTTGTCTAGCAGACGAAACGGTCCCACTTAACTTTTCAGAAATATGAACGGATATGATTTCATCATATTTATTTTCAAGACTCGTGTATAATTCTACAAAGCTCCCAATGGAAGGCTGAGATGTCTTCGGAATGGTTTTAGTGGTTTTTAATCTCTCAAAAAACTGAGCCGGTGTAATCGTAACCCCATCAAGGTATTCTTCCTCATCAAAGAAAACCGTCATTGGTATGACGTAAACGTCCTCATGTTTCGAAAGTTCCTCATCCAAAAATCCTGTGCTATCGGTTACCCATGCAATCTTCCCCATAATTTCGCCCCCTTATAAATGCATTTATAACTATTTTACTATATATGCCATAACGATATCATTGAAAACGATAAATTATCTGATAATTTCATTCCTTCAGCGTAAAAAAAGAGGCATAGCTGCCTCTTACGTTATAGCGTTATATAATTGTTGAATCGAATCGATCATATAGTCAATCATTTCAAGCAAATCATCGATATTGTCTTCATGAATTAAACGATGAAAAATAATTTTACTATTGTTCAGATAGTGATTTTCGGTGCCGAATTGAAATGATATTTCCTGTTGAATTTCCCTATTGTCACCCCAGATGGTAGTTAAGACTCGTTCGATGTCTAGACATGCATTCAATGATTCGAGATTCATAACAAACCCAATTTCAAGATGACAGCCCGGGTTTCGTTCATCTTGAGTACGAAGTTCGGTGACCAAATTATCAAGATCAATTTTTAAGTCGATATAAGCATGGATTTCGTTGATTGTTTTATCTTTAAAAACGATACGATAATGCCTACCCATTTTTGCCATTTCCACTTGATCCTGGCGATCTATAATCAGAAGTTGACCTACCAGATCTAAGTCATAAAGGGCTCCTTCGATTACGACCTTTAGGTTATCAAATACAGTTGGATCAAACATGTTTATACCTTCCTTTTTGTAAAAAAAGGGGGACAAGCCCCCTTAAATCAAATGCAATTTATCCTTTATGCCAGCATGCCGCTGGGGATTAGTTCCAATGTAATAATGTTAAAACAACCCGACTGCTTTTCCATCTTCATTTACATCCATATTTAATGCAGATGGTTTTTTCGGTAGTCCAGGCATCGTCATAACTTCACCAGTTAAGGCAACAATAAAGCCTGCACCAATGGATGGTCGGAATTCACGAATGGTTATTGTGAAGTCGGTTGGTCTTCCAAGCAGAGTAGGGTCATCTGAAAGCGAGTATTGAGTTTTCGCCATACAAATTGGCAGGTTGCCCCAACCAAATTTCTCAAAATCACTTATTTGCTTTTTCGCCTTGGTTGAAAACTCAACATCTTTTGCTCCGTAGACTGTTTTCGCAATCGTTTTTACTTTTTCTTCAATAGAAGCCGATAAATCATAAATCGGTGCAAAATGGTTTTCTCCTTTTTCAATCACATCTAGCACTTTCTTGGCAAGTTCCATTCCACCTTCGCCACCCTTTTCCCATACTTCGGTTAGGGCAACTGGATAGGAATGTTCTGCACACCAAGATTCAATTTTCTCAACTTCTTTTTCTGTATCTGTAACAAATCGATTGATTGCCACAACAAACGGCAAACCAAACGCTTGAACAGTTTCAATGTGCTTTTGCAGGTTTTCTAAGCCCTTTTCTAAAGCCGCAACATTCTCTTCAGTTAGATGGTCCTTTTTGACGCCACCATGCATTTTTAAAGCTCGATTTGTCGCCACAATGACAACAGCTTCTGGCTTTATCTCTGCGTACCTAGCTTTAATATCAAGGAATTTCTCGGCCCCGAGATCTGCCCCAAATCCGCCTTCTGTTAACACATAGTCAGCTAATTTCGACGCCATTTTTGTGGCAATGACACTATTACAACCATGAGCAATATTAGCAAACGGGCCACCATGAATCAATGCAGGTGTGTGTTCAAGTGTTTGAACTAAATTAGGTTTAAGTGCATCTTTTAATAAGAGCGTAAGTGCACCCTCCGCTCCAAGGTCACTAGCAGTGACTGGTTGTTTATGTATATTATAGCCGACAACGATTTTCGAAAGTCTTTGTTTCAAATCTTGTATGTCCGTCGCTAGACAAAAAATCGCCATAATTTCGGAAGCAACGGTAATATCAAAGCCATCTTCGCGCGGAATACCTTGTGTCGGTCCACCAAGCCCAACAACCACATTTCGGAGGGCACGGTCATTTAAATCAACAACCCGTTTCCACGTTACTCTTCTTACATCAATTTGAAGTTCATTTCCTTGGTGGATATGATTATCAATTAAAGCGGATAAAGTATTATTCGCAGTCGTAATTGCATGGAAATCTCCGGTAAAATGGAGATTAATATCCTCCATCGGAATCACCTGTGAATAACCACCACCTGTTGCACCGCCCTTAATTCCCATTGTTGGTCCAAGAGATGGTTCTCTCATCGCAATCATCGCTTTTTTTCCAAGCTTGGCAAGTCCTTGTCCAAGTCCCACTGTAACCGTTGATTTCCCTTCTCCCGCTGGAGTAGGATTAATAGACGTCACAAGAATCACTTTGCCGTCCTTTTTTTGTTGAAGACGCTTCATCACGTCCAAGGAAATTTTTGCTTTGTAATGACCATAGGGTTCCACTTCTTCATCAAGTAAATCAAGCTGTTCTACAATCTCCTTGATTGGCTTTAACTCAGCCTCTTGAGCAATTTCAATATCAGACTTATACTTCGTTGATAATTCCATGCACATTTCCCCCAGACTCAATTAATTAAAACTTCCCTTATCATCTCTATCTTACCTTATCCGGTACCTGTGATAAAGGGAAACTTACCTTTCCATCTATATCCTTTATCACTTAAAACAAGTAAAGATTTTTTATTTGATATTCATGTGTGAATTGTTGTAAAATTTCAATTATACACAAGAAATAGGGGATGATAGGATTGCCAATTAATATACCTCATGATTTACCTGCAAAAGAAGTGTTAGAATCAGAGAATATATTCGTGATGGATGAGGATCGCGCCTATAAACAGGACATTCGTCCACTTAATATACTAATCTTAAACATTATGCCTGAAAAAGTACGAACAGAAACTCAGCTCCTTCGACTTCTAGGAAACTCCCCATTGCAGCTGAATATTACTCTTTTATTCCCTGAAACACATGTCGCAAAAAATACAGGAAGGAATCATCTCGATAAATTTTATACAACCTTTTCTGAGATTAAGCACAGAAAGTTTGATGGAATGATCATTACAGGCGCACCAATTGAGCACCTTAGCTTTGAAGACGTGAATTATTGGGAAGAACTCAAAGTAATCATGGAATGGACAAAAACCAATGTAACCTCCACCTTACATATTTGCTGGGGCGCACAAGCAGGACTCTATTATCATTATGGAGTCAAAAAATATCCTCTACCTGGAAAATGTACCGGTGTGTTTCATCACCGGTTAGTGAAAAAGGATATGAAACTTGTTCGCGGCTTTGATGATTTGTATTTTGTACCACATTCACGTTTTACAGAGGTAAAACGTGAGGAAATTGAAAATACAGAAGGTTTATCATTACTATCTGTTTCCGATGTTGCAGGTGTTTGTCTAGTTGCCTCAGATGATGGAAAACATATTTTCTTAACCGGACACCCTGAATATGATGTTAATACATTAAAAGAGGAATACGAACGCGACCTTGCAAAAGGAAAGAAGATCATTCCCGCTAATTATTTTCCAAATGATGATCCGGCGAATTCACCAGTACACAGTTGGAGATCACACTCATATCTTCTCTTTGCGAACTGGCTCAATTATTATGTTTATCAAGAAACTCCTTATGATTGGGAATAGACGTTCGACGAAGGTATCTCATAGACGAGATACCTTCTTTTTTATTCCTTTTTTAAAATAGACACCCACATGAACGACAATGCTTGTTTAAGCTCTCTTGGAAGGCTTTTTGTCATCTCATTTTTCACAGCATTCTTATAAACTGGTTGGCCGTCAACGTCACTCCAGCCGTTTTCCGAAACCAATTGTTCAAATTCCCATGGCATCATTGTATTTTGAATCACCTTTTCACCGTATAAACGAGGATATGCATGTTGGCGAGGTCCTGCAGTTGGTCCCAATAATCCAGCACAAAAAATACCACCAGGCTTTGTCACACGTTTAATTTCATTGATTGCTTGAAGAGGTTCCTCTGTCCACTCAATAGAGTTAATCGCCATAACACCTGAAAACGTCTCCTCCTCAAAAGGGAGATTTGTCAAATCAGCTTGGATAAAGGATAGATCATCAGACTGACTACGTCTATTCGCCTTTTCAATCATTTCTGTTGAAATATCAGCTCCAACCACCTTAAAGCCGCGTTCAGAAAGTAAATATGACCCATATCCATCGCCACAACCTGCATCTAAAATATACTTATTGTCCTCTACGTATTTTGAAAAAAACGGAATAATCTTCGAGCGGCTTCCGGAATTCCACATTGATTGACTTTGTTTGCTCCAAAAATCGGCACGTCCATCCCATTGTCTTTCCGCTTCGTTATGCCATTTGAAATCAGCCATCCTCTTCACCCTCTCCAATATCTACCAATCATTATAGAAAAAAAACAATGAGAAACCAATCCCATTGTGAATTACGTAATATGTATTTTTTTATCTTGGTCATGTCGATGTTGCTTATAATACGTTACGATGTTTCCAACATAGTCCTTGAAATTAGGACAAGCCACTCCACCCTCTAGAAGCACTTTTTTCGCATCACTCGCATCATACTGCGCTCGGCATTTGAAATATTCGACCGCTTCCTTCTCCACCCCGAGGAATTTCCTAATGAAAGAAAATGATAATCCAAACTCTACTAGTTTAGGAGAAATCGTCCATGTAGGCTTCTTCCCTAGCAACTCCTCACAAATCATTCGATATAAATCACGTGCTTGATGTGGGTCCGGATCTGTTAGATGGAAAGTTTTTCCCTTTGCTGCTTCTGCTTCCGATAAATAAACCGTTGCATTGATAAGATAATCGTACGGTACAACATTAAATAAAACATCCCCCTTACCTAAATAAGGAATGCGCATAAAGCGAATTCGATCCAACATTCTCATGATAAAATAAGGGCCATCAAACTTAGACGTTTCACCAGATTCAGTGTTTCCAACCGTAATACCAGGACGAATAATCGTGAAAGGAAAATTCTGAAGCTCATGAACAAGAACCTCGGCCTTATATTTTGTTTCTTCATAATGATTTTTAAATTGCTGCCCCATCTGGAGTTCGTCTTCCTTAATAAGTCCTGTGCGGTGTCCAGACACATATGCCGTGCTAAAATACACATATCTCTCCAGAGGCTGTATCGTTTGAACAAACATATTTACATTTCTCGTTCCATCAACATTTACTTTTTCAGCAATCGGTTGTGGTACTGCCAAATCATATATGGCTGCTAAATGAAAAACATGGGTTAATTTCTCCCGCAGCTCTTCTCTATCTTCCTTTGAAAAACCAAGGGTTTCTTCCGTAATATCGCCTATTTTCACCTCAACATTATCTAACCCTTTTATTCGATCTGTGGCTACTCCAAATTGGCTTGGATGAACCAATAGTACAAAATGTGCCCCTTCGTATTTTTCCATTAATGCATGTAATAGTCTTGTTGCTAAAAATCCTGGAAATCCTGTTATCAAGATATGTTTCATACCCTCACTCCCCTCAAAAATAATCTGGCTGAAATTAAACTAGTAATCTTATAAATATTCCTTCAAACTATATTCTCGTAAAAGTCCTTCTAATTTTATCGCTTTTCCGATATCACCTTTCACTTTTAATTTCCCTGTCATAAATGCAGCCGTTCCATTAAGTTTGCCTAGTAAAAACTGTCTAAAGTTTGCAAACGATAAAATCAACGTACAATTTGCCCCTTCTGTACCTTCAGAAACGATTGCTTTACCTTCTGCTAACTGAAGTTGGTATATCCCTTCCTCATCTCCCGTGATATTGAATTGATAAATGACATTTACTCCTTCAATCGGACCTGAATTTTGGTTAATAACCTTCTCAATCCTTTTCATCATTTCTGCTAGGGTATAATTTTCAATTCCATTTGTCATTTAGACACCCTCCGATTTTTTCAATAAAAATGGCAGTACGATTTCGTATTCTATTTACAAAAAACTCAGTCCTGCATTCCCAGATTGACAAATGCGGAAATTACAATACGGTTAAGTAAACGGGAAATCTCTTCAAAATTAGGTTTTTCATCATAATTATCAAAAAAGTTTTGCATAATGACTTCATTAATCGCACCAACCATCGCCTGAGCTACAATTTTCATTTCTTGTTGTGAAACGGTTGTTGGAAGTTCCGTTTCAACGGTTCTTAAGATAATAGTAGCAAATCCTTGGTGTGACCTCTGTCTTACTAATTCTACATTACGAGATACACCAACAGACTCAATTAATAGAATTTGAGCGACATCTCTATTTTCAAAGCAAATTTGGATATAGCGATTGATCCCGGCAAATGCTTTGTATGTTAGTCGATCTTCCTGCAAAATCGCTCGCTTTACTTCCTCAGTCATTTCATTGCCAAGCTGTTCAAACAAGGCAACCATAATATCCTCTTTACTTTTAAAAAACTGATAGAAGGTTGTTTTCGAAACTCTTGCCATTTCCACAATTTCAAGTACAGATGTCTTTTGATAGCCTGTATTAGTAAATAGCTTTAGTCCCGCATATAAAAGTTTATCTCTCGCTTCAATTGGCATTTCTTTCACAAATAACAAATCGATTCATCCACCCCTAAAATACGTGTACGTATCAGTATTTCTCTTCTAATTTTATATTCAAGTAGGATACAAATCAACAAAATTTTTGGAAAACTCAAAAAAGAAGAAAGGATGTTCCTTTCTTCTTACCATCAATTCCCGTTGGGTATTTTTACTGGAAATTCAAATTCAATTTTCCCTGTTTGTTCATTCCATTTGAGATAGGCATCAAAGGTTTTGCTTTCTTTTTTAAAGCCTTTGATTAAATTCGTTTTATTACCTGAAAGTAGTTTTTGAACATTTGTTTTCGTAATCGTTTTACCTAAAATCTTACCTGAAATCGTAAATTGGCAACCATTTGTTTTATAATTTGCACAACCATAAAATTTCCCTTTGTTTATGACATTACCTCCACATTTTTTGCATGTCCCAACAACTGTTCCGATTTCTTTTTTATTGTACGAGGTTTTTGGTGAACTCACATTTTCAATTTTTACATTCGAAAAATCCCAGTTCCCACTTTGCTCTTTCGCATCATCAACGATTTTTTGAGAGAGCTTCTTTGTTTGTGTCATAAAAGACGCTGGTGAGGCCTGGCCTTGGCCTATTTCATGGAGGCGTTGCTCCCACTTTGCAGTCATTTCGGGTGAAGCAAGGATTTTGTCACCAATCACATCTATTAAAAGAATTCCTTTATCCGTTGCAAATACTTGGTTTTTTTCAACGTTAATATAATTCCGCTGTTTCAGCATCGTGATGATACCTGCTCTTGTTGCCTCAGTACCAAGTCCTTCCGTTTTTGCAAGAATTTTCTCAAGTTCATCATTCTCAATATGCTTGCCAGCCGTTTTCATTAAGGTGATAAGTTGCCCCTCAGTATAGCGCTTTGGTGGCTGTGTTTTCCCCTCTTTGGTATAGCTCTTTTCAACAACTCCTGTTTCTCCTTTTTCTAGTGGAGGTAGGATGACATCATCATCTTTTGTATCCTCCTGAAAGAGAACCTTTCTCCATCCCTCTTGAAGCTTCACTTTACCTTTAGTTATGAATTCAGCACGCTTATCAACAAGTGTTTTCACAGTGGTATAGTTAAAAATAGCTGGCTTGTAATGCGCTGCAATCAAGCGTTTCACAAGCAGGTCATAAATTTTCTTTTCATCACCTGATAGCTTAGTAGGATTTGGTACCTGCTCGGTAGGAATTATGGCATAGTGATCTGTTACCTTTTTTTCATTCACATAGCGAGAATTATTGTAAATGGATGTAATTGGTGTTGGAAAATAAGCTTTATATTCTTCAAGTTTCTCAAGTTTTGAAAAAATATCAGGGATTGTCTGTGCTTCACCTTTTGTTATATAGCTCGAATCAGAACGCGGATATGAAATAATTCCTTTTGTATAAAGGCTTTGTGCAACATCTAATGTCTTCTTCGGTGAAAATTTAAAAGCTTTGTTTGCCGTAGCTTGAAGGCTTGATAAATTAAACAATAATGGTGGCTGGTATTCTTTCTTTTCGGTTTCCACTTCCGCAATTTCAGCAGGCTTGTCCTGACAAAATGCTGCAATTTTCTCTGCCATTTCCTTTGACGAAAGTCGCGATTCCTGATCTTTCATCCATTTTCCCTCAAATTGTTTTCCGTTGATTTGGAAACTAGCAAAAACCTCCCAAAATGCTTCTGATTTAAAATTCGCGATTTCTTTTTCACGCTTTACAATCAGAGCCAAGGTTGGGGTTTGGACCCTACCGGCCGAAAACACATCAGAAATCCCTTTTTGCTTTAACAATAATGTGTATACTCTTGAAGCATTCATGCCAACAATCCAGTCCGCACAAGCACGTGCTTTCGCTTCATAATAAAGATTCCTTGTGTCATGCTCCATTAGTAAATTCTGAAACCCATCCTTTACTGCTTTTTCAGTTAAAGATGATATCCATAAGCGTTTTAAAGGTTTTGATACCTTGGACATCTCAATAATGTTTCGAATAATAAGTTCACCTTCACGCCCTGCATCACCCGCATGAATGATTTCTGTTACTTCTGGTTTTCGAAGTAGATTTTTTATAATCGTAAACTGCTTTGATTTTGACCTCATGACCCGATATAAGAAATGGTCTGGAATGATTGGGAGGGTTTCAATTTTCCATTTTTTCCATGTGGGATTATATTCTTCTGGGGGTAGCAACTCACATATATGGCCAACAGCCCAAGTAAAATAAGCTCCCTTTGGAAACAGCGGATTTGGTGCGACTTCAATAAACCCTTGGGCTTTCTTACTCTTAAAGGGAGCTGCAAGCTTCATTGCTTGGTCCGGTTTTTCCGCGATTATTACTTTCATCTTGATCCTCTTTTCAATAGCACTACTTCATTTATTCTATCAAAACTTTATTGTTTATTGAAATATTGATTTTGGTGGGAGAAATTGGAGTTTAGTTGAAGATTAGTAGGTGCTAAGGAACCATTCAAGATGGTTTCTTAGCATTCATTCCGAAATATAATTTCGTGTGGTCCACAATATGGTGGATGGAAATGACTGTTAATTCACCGTGCTGCACTGTACCAACGGCTAGACGGCCTTCATCATCTTCCACAATAAAGGAGCTACCATGTTCAGTACCCATAAGTTCGTCACAAATGGAGATGATTTTTTGATACAAATAATCCTTATTCACCTTCATATTTTTTATATGCGAGGTAAACCTGATAATAATTTCGGTTCCATGATAATTGTATCTGAACATTGTAACAGCCCCCATCAAATTTAATCGGATAAGACTCTTTCAATTTGAATTGATTTTTGAACAGATAAATCGATAATTGTATTGGAAACCTCAATTAACGGATTTAATAAATCATATGGATTGATGAATTTAATAATTCCAATTCTACCGTCTGTCAACAAAACCTGGTGGCCAATTAAAGCATTCATTATTTGCTGTAAAAAGGGCATTAAAATGGTCGGATCAAGCTTTCCAAACATATCTTCATTCATCTGCCTGATTACTTGGTAGAATGGTGTTGCATCATGATAAACTCGGTTGGATGACATAGCGTGAAAGACATCTGCTACAGCCACAATTTTTGAAAAATAACTTATTTTTGATCCGGTTAAACCAAAGGGATATCCCTTCCCATCCTCCCTTTCATGATGTTGGAGAGCAACAAGGCTAATTTTATGACCAATTCCTTCCGTGTTCTTTAAAATTTCATAACCATAAACGGTATGCTTTTTCACAGTATCATACTCTGCTTGTGTTAACCTACCCGGTTTATTTAATATCTCTGTAGGGATTTTCGTTTTACCAATGTCATGTAGGGTCGCAGCAATGGTGAGTGCTGTTAAATCCTCTTCAGACAGCGATAGCCATTTGCCTAGTAATGTCGCTATCACACCAACCCCGATGTTATGTCGATATGTATAATCATCTGCAGATTGAAGCTGATAAAACAAATGAAAAAATTGTGGGATTTCGGACGCTGTTTGGATAATTGGAATGATGGTTTTTTTAATCTCGATAAGTGGCAGCTTTTCGTGTCGTTTAACGAAATAAAAAATATCTTCAACTTGATCAATCGCTTCTTCAAGTATCCCATTAATCAATGAAACAGCTGGTTTACTAGAATGCCCAACGTCGTAAGCGTTATCAAGTTGATTGATGATACTATCAAGTTCATCTGGCTGAATCACAGTGATTTTTCTTTGATCGTTCTTCATTATGTATGACTCCCCACTAAATCCTTGTTTCTCTAATTATATCAAAAAATGGAATTTCCACAATAATTAGTTGAATATACAAAAATATCGTACAATTATTCTATCTTTATTCTTTTTTGTCACATTTTTTTCCAAGAATGCGTAAAAAACCCTTTATTCCCTTGACTTAACACGATTTAGGTTGTATATTAAAATCATCATTTAGCTAGAAGTTTTGTATTTCTTTTTTATAATATTATTATTTTCAAAGATACATAAATGATTGGCTATTTGATAAAAATTTTCACGATGCACGGTTGTGCCGAAGGTTTAGGAGGAAAAGCATAATGCAAAACGGTAAAGTAAAATGGTTTAACAACGAAAAAGGTTTTGGCTTCATCGAAGTTGAAGGCGGAGACGATGTATTTGTACACTTCACAGCTATCCAAGGTGAAGGTTACAAATCTCTAGAAGAAGGTCAAGAAGTTTCTTTCGAAGTTGTTGAAGGAAATCGTGGACCTCAAGCTGCTAACGTTGTAAAACTATAAATCTTACATTTTAAAAAATGTGAAACCAAGGCTGATTTTTTATCAGCCTTTTTTATGGCTCCTTTTCAAATAAAGGAGCCCTTTTGATTTGTTATGATAACTTTTTACCATACTCCTTCAACTTTTGACCCACTGTACAATTTTTTATACAGAAATTTTGGGCATAACGCTTGCCATATTCTTTACGAAAATGTTCCTTTACAAAACAATCTTGGCAATAGGTGTCAAGCATTTCACCAACTTCCAAAATAAGTTCCTTACGTTTCATGGAAAAATCAGCTCCTATTTTCTTATGTTTCCCGTCTCACCATTGGTAAAACCACCTTCAGATTCACTTATTTAATGAGTATGAAGAATAGGCTTAACTTTATTCTGTCGGGTTTAAACTCCGACAAAATAAAGTTAAAGCCTCCGGCGGATGCCACGATTTTTCATGGGAAACTTTTCGAGCTAGCTCGAAAAAAACCGGGCGCAAATACGCCAAGGCGCATTTGATTTATTTAACCTTTAATTTCAATTTTACTGGAAACAATTGTACCTTCCAGGGCTTGTGTAGCTAGTCTATCTGCTTCTGCATTCTGCTTTCGTCCAATTGGATCATATATTGGATGAATTCCTCGTTTTTTTATTCTCTCCTCAATTCGGTCCAACCATCGATTCAGGTTCTCCTCAAAACATGGCCACTCCCCTGATAATTGATTTAACACGACATGAGAGTCACCTTTAAAAGTGACAGTTGTATGATGCACATCTAATTCATCTAACGTATTTAACATCAACCAAAACGCGGCATATTCCGCCTCATTATTGGATTCCATTTCTTCAAACACTTCATTTACCCTAACCCGGTATGCTTTTTTGTTTTGTGTATAGTAAATAGCTACCCCTAGGCCAGCCTTACCTGTCTGTATATCATACCCTCCATCAAAATAAGCTACAATATCTTGTGGTTCTGTTTCAACTATTTTGATCAGCTTGATTACTTCTTTTTTCGTCCATTTTGTATGGCGTTCATCATAAAAAACAAGTTCCTTTGTTCGTCCCGTTCGTTCGAAGTCATCTGCAATGAGTAATGCTTCTTCGACAGAAACCTCATCAGATAGTAAAGTGATGACTTGATTTTTGGGTGTTTTATACGTCCATTCCAGCTTAAGTTTCATCACGCTCATCCTCCAAATTTGAAACTTACCATCATTTTCCCTAATTTTTTACTCATTATACACTTTTTCCATGTGATTAGGTACTTCCTCTTTTATTCATATCGTACTATAATAAACTTTTACAATTAAATGAAGTCCTTTCGCGGTTCGTGAACTCCCGCGTTATCAAAACTATAGGAGGTATAGTATGTATAATGAAATACTTTGGTTTATTTTTGCGATTGTCAATTTTGTATTAGTCCTAGCAATTTACCGTATCTTTGGTAAATCAGGATTATTTGTATGGATTGGTTTTTCTACCGTCGTAGCCAATCTTCAAGTAGTTAAGACAGTTGAATTGTTTGGACTTACAGCTACTCTCGGTAATATTATGTATGGGACAAGCTTCTTAATTACCGATATTTTAAATGAAAAGTACGGAAAAGAAGAAGCCAAAAAAGGTGTATGGCTTGGATTCTTCACACTCATTACTATGACAATTATTATGCAGTTTGCCCTTGCGTTTAAACCCCATGAAGTAGATATTGCCCAAGGCTCTTTGGAAACTATTTTTGGACTTCTTCCACGGATTGCTCTGGGAAGCTTACTTGCATTTCTTATTAGTCAATACGCCGATGTTATTATTTATTCGAAAATTAAAGCACGCTTTCCAAAAGACAATCAGCTTTGGATACGTAACAATGGAAGTACGATGCTCAGCCAATTACTTGATACATTAATCTTCACAACTGTTGCATTTCTTGGTGTGTATCCTTTTGACGTATGGATTCAAATTTTTATAACTACCTATTTTATTAAATGGCTAGTTGCCCTAATCGATACGCCATTTATCTATGTCGCAAGAACTTTTCATAAAAATGCATAAATGAATTGGAGGATGTCTTTAATAGGCATCCTTTTGCCATCATCTTAACAAAATGAGTTAATTAGTGGTAAAATGCAGTATATTCATTTAATTGGAGGCATTTGATGATTGAAGTATATATAGATGGTGCAAGTGCGGGTGACCCTGGTCCATCTGGTGCCGGTGTTTTTATTAAAGGAAATGGTATCGTCGAAAAACATTCGTTTCCACTTGGTGTGATGACGAACCACGAAGCTGAATATTATGCTCTATTAAAAGGGCTTGAAATTTGCATCAAAAATGAGTATAAAGTCGTTTCCTTTCGGACAGATTCACAGTTGGTCGATCGAGCAGTTGCAAAGGAATTCGTTAAAAACAAAAATTTGTACCATTACTTGAAAAAGCATTAAAACTTTCAAAAGAACTTGATCTTTTCTTCTTAAAATGGATCCCCAGCGCGCAAAATAAAGTTGCCGATGAATTAGCAAGGCAAGGCATCCGAAAAAACGCTTAAATAAAACCCTTGGACTAAAATAAGTCCAAGGGTTTTATGCCATTATTTTTCGTTCTTCCACAAATTGATAGGCTTGTTTGCGATTTTGAATTTGATTTTCCTTTAACATTTCTAATAATGAAATAAAAAAGCTACCGTCAAATTCTTTTTGTGCTTTCAATGTAATTTCAATAGCGACAGTCACAATTTCATCTGTTGCAGCTGTATAATGCTGGCCAAATGAAATGAATCCGACTGCATCCTCTCCCAGATGAAAGCCTTTTTGGGCTAAAAACTGCAGATACTCTTTTACCCGATTTTCCAATGTAAACAATAGTCTCCATCCCCAACAAAGATTTCTATCCTAATAGTATCGCATTTTTTGTCGAAATTCTACGATTTTTTTGTTAAAAGATGGGCTATTGTACCTGTAATCATTCCAAATATAGCACCACCAAGTACTTCTTCAGGCTGATGGCCAAGTCTTTCTTTTAACTTTTTTCCTTATTATCATGATAATGGTGGTCCTTTTGTCCCGCTAAACGTTCCACTTCTTCATCAAGTTCATTCACTTTTATCGTCAATTCCCCTGATTGGCGACGTATTCCCTGGGCATCATACATGACGATTAATCCAAATATGGTGGATAGTGCAAAGTCAATTGTGGGAACCCCTCTTTTTAACGCTACAAAGGTAGCTAATGAGGAAACACCCGCGGAGTGAGAGCTTGGCATCCCACCTGTTTCAAAAAAGGTATCCCAATCCCATTTACCGGTTTTCACTTTTTTTATTGGAATTTTCAAGAATTGAGCAAGTCCAATTGTAAGTAGTGCGGTATAAATCCCTTTGTTCACGATTCTCACCTCAAGGTTAGTTTCCTAGTTCCCTTCACTTTCTATTCAAGACATATTCCAAAACAGGATGGAAATAATACGAAATGGAGGTGACATGTCATGGCACAAAAAGGAAACAACCGTGGGAAACAACCAAAAGGCGTGAATCCACAAGGTTATAATGAAGATACCGAATTCGGGATGGAACCAAAAAGCGAGCTCGAGAATAGAGCTAAGAAGAAAAATACAAAAATTTAAGTTTATGTGGGATGCCTCTTTCGTGGTGAGCGGTGGGGCATCCTTTATTGTTTTTGGGCTATTTAGCTAGTGTCATTATTTGCTTATTAATGGCAGTATTTCGAAAATAGTGACAGTACTCTGATTACTACTGACAGTATTCTATAATTAGTGACAGTATTTCTATGAATAAACTCCGAAAATTTTTCAATCAAAAAAGAGCACTCAAACCGAGTACTCCTTATCCGATAAATTGATCCAAGCCCTTAAATTCAAGCTCAGAGAATTTTTCATGAACTTTTTCACGATTTATTTCGATTAATGCCTCATCAAGTGAACAGCTAATTGGAACTTCACAATGAATTCTCGCTAATTTACGAGATAAATGTAGCATTTCCAAGTCTTCTTTTATTTTAGTCTTTTGTGCTTTTGTTAAATTTTCTACATTTTCAAGAATGCCTTCGATTGTTTCGAATTGTTGGAGAAGTTTAAGGGCTGTTTTCTCGCCAATCCCTCTTACACCTGGATAATTGTCGCTAGTATCACCCATTAATGCTTTCAAATCAACCATTTGCTGAGGACGAATCCCTTTTTCCTCAAAAAAGCTTTCAGTCGTGTACTCCGCGTAATTACCGATTCCTTTTTTCATAATTAGAACTGTAATATTATCATCAAGTAGTTGCAGTATGTCTTGGTCACCTGTCAGAATGATCACTTCAGAGTCCTGGCTATACTGCGTAGCAAGTGTACCGATACAATCATCTGCTTCATAGCCGGATAGACCTACATTTGGAATATCAAAAGATTCAACTACATCCTTGACAAGGTCAAATTGTGGAATAAGTTCTTCTGGTGGTGCCCCGCGGTTTGCTTTGTAACCATCATACATTTCTGTACGGAATGTGGAACTGCCCATATCCCAACAGCAAATGACATGTGAAGGCTTGTACTTATTGACAGCTGTCATCATATGCTTTATGAAACCATGAATCCCATTTGTCGGGACCCCTTTACTATTTACCATAAAATAACCACTCATTGCTGTTGCATAAAAAGATCGAAATAATAACGCCATGCCATCTATTAACATAATTTGATTTTTCATTAGCGTATCCTCTCCTGTCTTAAAATCCTCATAAATGAAATTATACCATATATTCACCATGTATTAGTTTGTATCTTCCTTCCAACATAAGAAAAAGCCCTCTATCATTAGAGGACTCAATCTTACTTACTTCTCATTTTTTCTGCTTCAATTTCCGCATAAGACGCAAAATGGTAAGGAGTGGTACCTTTTCCTTCTTGCTTTTTTTCCTGTTTCGAAACGGAATCATTATCTTTCTTCAACATGCATGTCTCCTTTATGAGAGATATGTGGTTAGTATTACCTAACCTGCATGTTTTATTTGCGGAATGCGTATTCCTTCACCATATCACTTGTTACTAACTTACGTAATGGGACGATTCCTTTTTGAGCCAGTTTATTTATCTCAGTTGTCACCCTATTAATTTTTTCGACGGTGAATTCCTTGTTTTGTTTTGCTAAAGCAACGGCTTCGTCAATAAATAGTTCTCTTTGTTGTTCAAGCCCCAAGAATGTTTTTACAATCTCGTGCTGTGCTTTTGAATGTTTTGTAATTTCTTCATGGACGTTAGTCATTTTCTTTCCTCCGATGTTTCTCTCTTCATTAGTTTAACGATATGGGGTTTTGGTTCCCAGCAATTAAATTGATATTCTGGCTTTGTATCATAGCCTAAGCGTGCACATCTGTATATCATTATACCATTTTTTCGTTCAGCAACGAAATTCATACAAGTAGCACATGCATGATACTTTGATTTTGAGTCAGTCAAAAACACCTCACCTCATATGTTCTATACAATAGCTGTTTAACGTTTCATGTACCTGTTCTAGATTTTCAATATCAATATCCTCAGATAAGATTTTTATGACTCCATCAAAATATTCGCGAATTTCCTGTAATGCATTTTCTTGAAGTGCTTGAAGCCCTTTCGTAAATTCTTGTTTATAAAAGTCAACAAGGTACTCTTTGTTTTCATCTAGATAAGCACTTACAGGTGCATCCAACAAGCCTTCAAGTTCATCCTGCATTTGTTTTTTTTCATTTTTTTCGAAAAAAGATTTTGGATTTTTAAAACTAGCAAGTGCCTTTTTATAACGTGAATAATCTTCATTTGCCAGACCATTTTTAAAATCAATCGATTCGAAATGTAGTTCAATGGATTCTGAAATACTCATATTTGGATGAATTGCTTGTATTTGATCATTAAAGGTACCAAGTTGTCCATGGAGCCTCTTTGAAATAAATGTTTCTATCCGCAAAGAAGTGGCGCGCATTTCTTGGGCTAAATCAAACCCTACTGATTCTAAAAACTCAGCTAAACATGACTTTAATGCAAGTTTCAGATCACGTCCATCATCTCTAAGCGAAGCTGGATTAAATGCCTCTTTAAACATATCTGATACACGCAGGAATACCCTTTGTTTAATATAGTAGGTAAGTTCCTTGATTTCCTGTTCAACGACAGAAAATGTTTCCTTCCCATCAACACTAGTGACAATTGACTTCATTTCTTCATGTTGCTTTTTCGCTTCCTCAAGCTTCGTCTGTTTGATATCCTTATCTTCCTTAGCAGACTGAATATAGGAATCGATGATTGTCGCTGCACGCTGAATATCAACATATCCTTCATTCACTGCAACCTCTGTCAGTTCATCAATAACAAATGAATTGAAATCCGCTTCAAAGCTTTCAATGCCTGATGTCGATAGAACGCCAAGATCTTTTTTACTTACTTCATTCCGCTTTTCAAGTAAAGCAGCTCGGCTTGATACGGTATAAAGTCGTGGAAATCGAATTCCATAACTTACAAGCTGTGATTCAACGTATTCCTTTACATCTGCTAATTCTTCTATGGAATTGGCCAAATCGGCTGCATTTATCACGAAAAACATTTTATCCATACTAAAGGTGTCTTTCACTCGGCCAAGCTGGATTAAAAACTCACGGTCCGCTTTTGAGAAAGCGTGATTATAATATGTTACAAACAAAATCGCATCAGCATTTTTGATATATTCAAAAGCAACACCTGTATGGCGAGCATTGATTGAGTCAGCTCCTGGGGTATCTACTAATGTAATGCCCTGCTGTGTTAATGGACACTCATAATAAAGCTCAATCCATTCAACAAAGCATGCCTTTTCTTCCTTCGCTACATATTCATTAAAACCATTCATATCCGTTGTTAGTATCTTATCTAAATGAGGAGTTATGATTTCATAGCCTGCCAATACCGCTTTTAAAAACGAAAAATGAGGCTTTTCTTTTGCTTCAATTTTTTCGATAATACTAATCTTCGAGTGAATGATTTCTAAACTTTGAGCAAGGCTTTCTGCTTTTTCACCAAAAATGTGTAAGGAATGATTGATATCTGCTAACAATTGGTTGGTTGATTTAATTTTTACGAGTACCGTCCCATGCTTATGTTCATCGGTTGGGAAAGTGATTTTATTTATTGTTGCTGTAGTTGGATTTGGAGAAACTGGTAGTGCGTGTTTCCCCATCAATGCATTTGCAAATGACGATTTCCCAGCACTAAATGCACCAAATAAAGCAACGGTAAAATGTTTATGTTTTAAGCGATATGCCTTCTCTTGAATATCCTTAGCAAGCATCGAAAGTCCTGTAATCGGCTTGATTAACTCATGTGCATTTTCTAAATGAAGAATCGCCTGCTCAGACGAACCTTTACTTTCTTTTTGCTGACGAACTCGTTTTTCTACAGTTGTTGGAGTCGTTTCCTTTTGCTTTTCCATCTCTTGCAAAATTTCTTCTGTTGACGATATCTGCACATTTTCAACAAATCGTGAAAGTAATTTTTCTATAGAATCAGCACCGGTCCATTCAGATTTTCCATTCATCATGTCGTAAAGTTGTGTTAGGTGACCTGTACGTATAGCTTCAAATTTCTTTAACGTTTCAAAGGCGTCTTGATATCCCTTATATTTCTCTAATTCTGTTTTAATGTCTTGTTCATTGGTAGCTGTGCCTGATTTAATTTGCTCAAGTATTCCAAACAGTAATGTTACAGCTTTTTGCTTATATTTCCGCTTAATATAATTACTTACATCATCTGAATACGTTAAAATATATTCTCCTGTTACGCCGGCTCCGGGCTTTACTAATTGTTGAAGTTCTTCAGGAGCAAACTCAATAGCAAATTCGTTTCCTGTATGTTGCATTGAAAGCCGTAGTTTTTCTACAAACTTCCCAACAAAATCCTTTAAATGCCATTCTAATTGAGTTGACATTTTTTCTTTTACATCCGTAAAGAACGCATGGAGACGCTCCTCACGTTCTTTTTCTGTCTTCGTTTTTGAGAATAATAACCCGACTTTAAAATTGGATTGAGCGGATTCTACATAATTCTTCGCAAGTTCCCGGGTTTGAAACGGCATTAAAATAGCATTCGATAAAATCGATTCAATTTCATCGATAAACTCTGTTTCTAGCTGTTCCCGTTCTTTTGCAAAGCTTGCTAATTGATTTGTTAATTCCTCAATTCGGCTTGGAATGGTTTCCCTTTCTGCCTCAGTTAAGGAATGTAGCTTTTCCTTTGTCTTGTCAAGTTCTTCGGCATTTTTATCATCTAGAAATGCTATGTGCTCTAAGATAATTTGGTTTGCAGAATGGAAGACACCTTCTACTAATAACTGATCCTTATTAGCAATCTTTTCATGTAATAGCTGCTGAACTTGCGTAAATTGATTATGCTCATGATTCGGATCCTTTAGTGTTGTGTAAAAAATATCAGAGTACGATACATTCCAATTTTGAAATGCTTCCTCCACCCCTTGTTTAAAGGAAGAAAAGCTTAGCTCAGATTCTTTATGCTTATCGACTTGGTTTACGATTAAGTAAACCTTCTTATTTCGGTCTGTCAATTCTTTTGTAAATTGAAAATTCAGTTCTGACAGTACATGGTTATAGTCCATCACATAAAAAAGTAAATCTGCTAAGTGTAATGCTGATTCAGTTGATACGCGATGGGCATCATCTGTTGAATCAATTCCTGGCGTATCCATGACAATCACTTGCTCTGGTAATTTCATATTATCATGACTGATTTCAATTGATTCGATTGCTTCCCCGTCTTTCGCATATGATTTGATAAGATCGTAATCATATGGAGCTGGATATTCAATGATTTTGCCATCACGGTAATAAACACGCGCGTATTCACGCCCATGCTTTACTTTTACTAAGTTTGCACTAGTTGGAATCGGGCTTGATGGTAGAAGACTCTCCCCTATGAGTTCGTTAATCATGCTCGATTTCCCGGCTGAGAAATGGCCTGAAAAACCAATCATATATTCTAAATTTTTCAGCTTTTTTAGTAGCTGTATGATTTTTGAGCTACTTTCTTTGTCATTGTTTTTTTCAAAGATGTTATATAAGGAAGCGAGTCTTTTTTCTAAGTCTTCCTTTGTAAGATGTTTAATTTGTTGTGTTTGAATCATGTCAAATCCCCTTATTGAGCAATGCATAATTGTGTATATATATGTATTTTACTCCACACCTTTGCTTTTGACAAAGCAGAATATTACAAAAGTATATTTCCAACAAAAAAACCAGGTAATTTACCTGGTTGCGTGAATAGTATTATGCTGTGTTTTCTGGTTTCGTTTTGGATTCCCAACATTATGTAGGACGTGATACATCATAAAGCCATATATTCCAATTGTAAGTGCTACAAATAAAGTAAGCATTTATTCACCAGCTTTCAACTGATAGTGATAATTATTTTCATCTACAATCAAGTGTAACAGCAGTTTTCATTCTTTTCAATCTTTTTTTAACGTTTTCATGATAGTTGGAAGAACTCGACTTCGTAACATTCCAACCTCTTGATATTCTTCATGTACCCCCAATGCCCGTTCTTCGACAGGAATACGGACAGCCATCACAAGTAAGTTTAAAAATGAAAAAATGATTGCTGTGACATACGCCTGGAACAAGTAAGGAATGAGGATGAACTCCAATGCTACAATTATATAATTAGGATGTTTCACAAATTTATACGGACCTTTTGCTTGCACCTGACTTCTTGGCAGTATCATGATTTTCGTATTCCAAAACATCCCTAATGATTGCAGAGCCCATACTCTACCCAGCTGTGTTAAAGCAAAAAAGAAGAACAAAATTGGATAAAGTGCCGATAACTCTTTTCCAAAATAAACAACTTCAACGATAAGGGAAATAAAAAACAAAATATGGATGAGCACGATATATTTATAATGACCCTGCCCTACCTCAAAGCCACCTTGAGACAAAATCCACTTTTCATTTCTTTTGGCAATTCGTAATTCAATCAGTCGTTGGGAAATCACTAATGCAATAAAAATCCAAAATATCATCTTATTTCCTCCATTGTAAAAGGACTAACTCAGAGCTAAATCCTGGCCCTAGGGCTGTTGCAAGCCCATAATCACCTTCTTTACCTATCCGATTCTCCATAAATTCCTTTAATACATAAAGTACTGTTACAGAAGACATATTCCCTTGGTTTCGTAAAACCTTTCTAGCGATCTCTGTCATCGATTTTGGAATTCCTAGCGCGGTCTCATAGGCATCCAATACTTTTTTCCCACCAGGGTGGGCGATAAAATGTTTGATATTCTCCATTTCAAGTTGATTACCATGTAAAAATTCATCGACATTTCCTTTTAACCAAGACTTTACAATACTTGGGATGTCTTTTGAAAAGATTACATGAAGTCCAGTATTTTTAATGTCCCATCCCATCACATTTTCTGAATCAGCCATTAAAGTTGATTGGGAGGAAACAAAACTTGGTAGAAGGTCAGTTGTAGCATTATGCGTAACCTCATCGCCAACAATACAAACACATGCTGTTCCATCAGCAAATAAAGAGGTTCCAATCAAATTGCTTTTTGTGAAATCATTTTTTTGAAAGGTTAAGCTACAAAGCTCGATCGCGACCACAAGCACTACTGCCTTCGGATAAGCTTTACAATAATCAAAAGCACGCGCTAATCCAGCCGCTCCACCTGCACAACCTAGTCCCCAGATTGGGATTCGCTTCGTATGTGAATCAAAATCCATTTTATTCATAATTCTAGCCTCAATGCTAGGAGTAGCAATTCCTGAGCTTGAAACATAGAAAATCGCGTCAACTTCCTGAGGATTCATTTTTTTCATTAACATTCGGTTATTCTCTAAGCAATTTCGAATCGCTTCTGTTCCAAAAGTTACAGCTTTTTCAATATATGTATTATTTTTCTCTTCAAAACTGTGGTCTTTTGCATACCACTCTAAGGATTCGCTAAAATATCGTTCTTCTATTTCACTGTTGGCAAATACCTTAATAAGCCGGTCAATATCGGGGAAATGCTCCAAGAACAACTCCCTACTGAATTCGGTTGTTTTTGACTGATTGATTTTATGGGGGGGATTACAAATGCCAACTGAAATGACCTTAGGCATGGAAAAACCATCCTTTCCTTCAAAAGAAAAACGTAAGGTTACTTTTTCCAAATTTCCAATAAATATGCAAAAATTTACAATTAAACAATAAAAAAAGCCTTCCCACATAGCGGGAAAGCTCACGTTTCAAAGGAGTTGTTTTGTTGTTGTGCATTTATAGTATAACTCAAACTTTTTAAACATTCACTAGTTAAATTTTGGCTTCCGGCCGAAAATGACACATCGAATTTCTGCGTTGGCTACCTTTTTACGTTCCTCATGTATTAACTACATACGTTCCCGTACTCAAAGCTGCGCGGCCTTGAACTACTTGGTCCTTTTCATCCTCTTGATTGAACAAACACTTTTACAGTAATGTCTTCACTATTTCTTCTCGTTTTTTATCGATTGCTTCGAAATCCATGGCTGCTTTATAGTATTCTTCAAGCTTATCGTGAAGTCTTTTTGCCTCACTTAAAAAGTTGGTACCAATCGTCATTTTGTTTTTATATTCAAGATTAAGTTCATCGATTTCCTTTTTGAACGTATTTTCAATTTTAGGGTCCATACATAGAGCAAACATATCAATCACTTCATCTTGATCACGAAATGGGTCGACAACATGTGGTGCAGTTCCATCTACAATGGATACACCCAGCTTAGGAATAATGACCATATCAACACTTTTCGGATCAAATGCACAATGGAAATATTCAACCGACAATCCAAATTGCTCAGCATGCTTCCCGACTTTTTTCATCAATGTTGATTTGCCACTTCCAGGTCTTCCTTTTATAATATAACGTTTTTCATATTCTTCAGTGATATTATCGATAAAATTTACCGCACCCTTTGGAGTTGCAGCTCCGAAGAATCTCTTTCGTTTTGTTGGATTCTCCTCCGCTTCAAAAGACTTGCTAAATATTGTATCAATTAAATTTTGAAGAACCGCATCAGCCTTTTTAAAGTTCATAGAAGAAACATAAATATCCTCACGCTTTAGATGAACTTTCTTTGCTTCTGCAAATGTTTTATATGCATTTTCGTAGTTCTTTGAAATATCATCGGTTAGTTCAATGATTTCTTTTTTATATTTCTCTAAGTATTGATCATTGCGATATTGGCCAAGGTCAATAACCTTTTCAACTACCCCAGGGTATCTAGGCTCAATAACATGAGGTGCTGTTCCGTCTACAAATCCTAGCTTTCGCTCTGGAATAACAATCCCATCAATTGACTGATTATCAGAAGAACAGTGTAAGTATTCAAGATCATAGCCTTTATCCATGAACACAAGACCGATTTTTCGCATGAAGGTGGATTTCCCTGTTCCAGGCCCCCCTTTTAAAATATAAAGAGTCTCCAAACCCGCTAATGCCTCATCATACAATGAGTAAAAACCTACACTTGAATTGGTGCCTGCATAATAATTTTTTACTTTTGCCATATAAATTGCATACCTCCTTGTAGACATCCGCCTACATTAGAGTATGGTGGAGGTGTATAGAGTGTGAATGTAATCGTAAAATAAATACGCACTTTTTATAGAAAATTTCGTTATACTGAGATAACTACCTCTTTTCCTCCCATCAAAAAATCACTATTCGAAAATAGTGATTATGAAGACTTCTTATCATTCTTTTGTACATTAATATCAATTTGAGTAATCACACCATTTCCACATTTAAAACATCTTTCTCGATTATTAAGTAATAGCGTATGACATTTTGAACAGTAATACCTGATCATTTTCCCCACTCCCTTTTTCATATTCATATGTGTGCGGTTGCAAAGGTGCTAATCGAAATGTCACAAATCTTTCAAATATTTTCCTAACCAAATGTGATAAAAATCACTGTTTTACTAAGTTTTCACTATTAATATAGTGATTAGATTAGGAATGAACAATTTGTGAAATACGATAGAAGCGTCTAGATTTTAACAAATTGTTTTGTATGATGAAATTGTAAAAACCAAACTTATTCAGCAGGATTCGAACTCAGCTGAATAAGTTAGCCTCCGGCGGATGCCACGATTTTTTTTTCGAGCGAACTCGAAAAAAAAATCGGGCGCAAATCCGCTAAGGCGAATTTGAATTAATGCTTGAAGGGGGTCGTGAAGAATGGCAAAGACACAGCTTACAAAGACCAATCAGAAAACAAAAATTAAAGATGAAAGAACTTCCTTAAAAGGGACACTGGCATCGGTATTTTTACTTGGACTTTTCTTAATTTTATCTTGGCTTGGTGTCTATTTCTTGTTCTTAGATAGATTGTAAAAACACTTTCTACTTAGAAGAAAAGGCAAGACTTTCAAAAGAATGGCTTGTAATATTTTATGAAAAAACAGACAGAAAAAGAATGTGAAAATTCGAAAGGGGAAAAAGCCATGCATCTGCATAAATTTGAAAAAATATGGCTCATTTTTGGTATCGGAATTCTTATTATATTCCTTGCAGTTGTTGGTGTCGGCGCATTTGCTATGGGCCACCAACCAGCTAGTAATATCAAAACAATTGATCCTGAAAAGGTAGCTGAAACAGCACCATTTAATAATCCTGGACTTGTTCATATTAAAGGAAATAAATACGAGCTTAATCTCGTTGCTGAAGCTTTCTCATATACACCTAACACCATCCAAATTCCAAAAGATGCGGAAGTAACAATTAACGTAGCAACAAAGGACGTTGTACATGGTTTTTCAATTGCGGGTACAAACGTCAACATGATGGTTGAACCAGGGTATGTCAGTAGCTATACACAAACATTTTCTAAAACTGGCGAGTTCTTGGTGTTATGTAATGAATATTGTGGGGCTGGACACCACTTAATGATGGCAAAAGTTGAGGTGACCGAGTAATGGCGAATTCAATCGTTAAAGTAGACAAAAAAGATGCGAAATTAGCGATGGCTCATTTTTATGTAGCCTTCACTGCTTTACTTCTAGGAGGAACTGCAGGATTACTTCAGACACTCGTTCGTTCTGGAAAATTCACTTTACCTGCAGGAATTGGCTATTACCAATTGCTGACCGTTCACGGAGTTTTATTAGCACTCGTTCTTACAACTTTTTTCGCAATAGGTTTCTTATTTGCAAGTTTAAGTAAAACAGCTGGTACACTTTCTCCAAAAGTCCGACTTACAGGTTGGATTGGTTTTTGGGTGATGACAATCGGTACTGCAGCAACAGCAACTACAATTCTTTTGGGTGAAGCATCTGTTCTTTATACATTTTATGCACCATTACAAGCCCACCCTGTCTTCTATATCGGACTAGCGCTCGTTGTTGTTGGTAGCTGGATTAGTGGATTTGCCATGTTTGCTCACTTTGGCAATTGGAAAAAAGCAAATCCTGGTAAAGTCACCCCACTACTTAGCTATATGTCTGTAATGACAATGATTCTTTGGTTAGTAGCAACTCTTGGTGTAGCTGCAACTGTCCTGATTCAATTTATCCCATGGTCATTTGGTTGGGTTGATACGATAGACGTATTAATTAGTAGAACGTTATTCTGGTATTTCGGTCACCCACTTGTATACTTCTGGTTATTACCAGCATATATGGCATGGTATGTTGTGATTCCTAAAGTAATCGGAGGAAAAATCTTCTCTGATGCACTTGCAAGATTATCATTTATTTTATTTTTACTATTCTCAATACCAGTTGGATTCCACCATCAGTTGACTGAACCTGGTATCGATCCTAGTTGGAAATACTTACAAGTTGTTCTAACATTCATGGTTGTTATTCCTTCTCTCATGACGGCATTTTCTATGTTTGCTTCATTTGAAATGTATGGAAGATCGAAGGGTGCAACAGGTCTATTTGGTTGGTTTAGAAAGCTGCCTTGGGGAGATGCACGTTTCTTCGCACCATTCATGGGTATGTTAATCTTCATCCCTGCCGGTGCAGGTGGTATTATCAATGCAAGTCACCAGCTAAACCAAGTGATTCATAATACAATTTGGGTTACAGGACACTTCCACTTAACTGTCGCAACGACTGTATTGCTAACATTCTTTGGAATTGCCTACTGGCTCATTCCACACTTAACTGGACGTGTGATGACAAAAGCAATGAACAGACTTGCGATTATTCAAACAATCGTATGGACCATTGGTATGGCATTCATGTCAACAGCAATGCACTTTGCTGGATTACTCGGTGCACCTAGACGTTCTGCTTTCTCAACATACGGAGGTTCTGCCCAAGCAGCGGATTGGGTTCCTTATCAAATAGCACAAGCCATTGGCGGATCAATTCTCTTTATAGGAATCATTTTAGTCCTTGTCATTTTTGTTAATCTAGCCTTTTTTGCACCAAAAGGTGAAACAGAATTCCCTGTAGGTGAAGTGGCAGAAGAAGCAGAAAAAACACCAATGATCCTCGAAAATTGGAAGCTTTGGGTTGGGGTTTTAGCTGTTTTAATATTAATCGCTTATACAATTCCATTTGTCGATATGATCCAAAATGCACCACCAGGAGCAAAGCCATTCAAGCATTTGCTTTAAGCTAGAAAAGCGTAATTTGCTTTATAACTCTGTATATTAAAACATAAAAGCTACGCTAACATTTGTTAGCGTAGCTTTTCTCATCTTATAATTTATAGATTGCACTATACTTTTCTTCTAAATATTGGATTAAATAGTTTGCATTTAATCCCTCACCTGTAACATCATTGATAATTTCTAATGGCTTTTTCATTTTACCATACTGATGAATATGTTTTGTTAACCATTCTTTAATCGGAAGTAAGTTCCCCTCTTCTAGCAATTCATCATAGTTTGGTAAATCTTTTAGCATCGTATTTTTAAATTGAGCTGCATACATGTAGCCGAGTGCATAGGATGGGAAATAGCCAAAGCTGCCTCCTGCCCAATGAACATCCTGTAATACCCCTTTTGCGTCATTTTCTGGACGAATCCCTAAATACTCTTCATATTTTGCATTCCAGATTTCTGGTAAATCTTTTACTTCTATTTCATCATTAAATAATCCTTTTTCGATTTCATAACGTACCATGATATGCAAAGGATATGTCAATTCATCTGCTTCAATTCGAATTAATGATGGCTTTGATTCATTGATAGCACGATAATACTCTTCCACTGGAACTTGATCAAATTGACCACTTGCATATTCTTTTAATAACTCAAAATTATTCTTCCAAAATGGTAAGCTGCGTCCCAGAATATTTTCATAAAAGAGTGATTGAGATTCATGGATTCCCATTGAAGTTCCATCTGCTAGATTTGTTCCAACTAAATCTGTTGAAATGTTTTGTTCATAGAGTGCATGACCACCCTCATGGATGGTTCCAAAAACGGCTGTTCTAAAATCTTTTTCCACATAATTTGTCGTAACACGAACATCTCCAGGATTTAATCCAGTAGCAAATGGGTGTACGGTCTCGTCAAGTCGACCCGCTTCAAAGTCGTAACCCATTTTTCTTAGAATTTCTAGGCTAAATGCACGTTGCTTCTCTTTTGGAAATTCAGTAAATAGAAAAGAAGTTTCTGGCTTGTTATTTGATTCGGTAACAGCTTTGACAAGTGGGACAATTTTATCTCGTAATTGAGCAAACACTTTGTCGACTACCTCTACTGTCACGCCTGGTTCATACATATCGAGCAAGGTATTATATTTGTTTCCTTTATAGCCCCAGTAACCAATAAATTTCTTCGTGAATTCAACAAGCTTTTCTAGATAAGGGCGAAACATCTCGAAATCAGATTTTTCTTTTGCATCCTCCCAAACAGATTCAGCCTTCGATTGAAGGATGACAAACTCACGAAATTCATCAGCCGGAATTTTTTTGTTACGCTCAAAATCCTTTTGACATTCTTCAACTACTTTTTTCGTAATTTCACGAAGGTTATTTTCCGCCTCTGGAGTGGTTAATTCTTTTAAATAAGCCTCCATTTCGGCAGAGGTAGACATTGCAAAGACCTCTGACGAAAGCATCCCAATCACTTCAGAACGCTGCTCAACTCCCTTTTTCGGAGCTCCTGTACGTAAGTCCCAATACATAACACCAATGGCTTCATTATAGCTAGTTATCTTTTTTACTAATTCAAGAAAAGCTTCCTCAGTTTGTTTTAGTTGCTCAGTCACTTTTAATCCTCCCTTTGTTTACGTTCAATCTCTACGGGTAGTACATTTTTTATTTTATCGATGACTTCGTTTGAAATAGTATCTTCTACAAAAATACTAACAGTTCCTTCATCTTCACTTGAACGAATGAGTCGACCCACTCCTTGTCTCAAGCGTAATAGCATGTATGGTAAATCTACACGCTCATATGGGTTATCCTCCGTTTTTCGTTTCGCTTGAAAAACAGGATCATTTGGAGGAAACGGCAATGACCAGATGATGACGTTTGATAAGGATTGGCCTGGTATATCAAGTCCCTCCCATAATGAAACCGAGCATAGGATACTATGTTCATTATTTTGGAACTTGGAAACTAGTTCACTTATTTCTTGATCCCCTTCAAATAGCAGGTCATATTTTTCTGTCTTGCAGTTCTCTTTAAATGTTTGAAGCTCTTCCTTTGAATTAAATAATAGCAATGCTCGGCCATTTGATTTTTCAATTTCATTCCATGCAAATTTAAATTTGGAATGAAACAAATCTTGACTCGAAGGAAACATTGGCATTTGAATCTTCATCTGATTTTCATAGTCGAATGGTGATTCGACAGAAAATGATTGATAGTTCCTGATTCCTATGCTATTCGCAATGTAATCAAAGGATTTATTTTCGGATAATGTTGCTGAAGAAAAAATGAACGGTATCTCTTTTGAAAATACTTTTTCTGCTAAAATGGACTCAACTGCTTGTGGCATTATCACCAGGGTATAACTATCACCATCTGCCTCAGCCCAAGTGATTACATCATTTTCTTCACTAAACAATTTTAACGAATATTCAAGTTGATCCAAATATTCATCGACAATATGTAATTCGTATTGGTCAATGGTGTAGGTCTCTGCTTCAAACACGAGATTGTTTCCAATTTCAACTACCATGTCATACAGCTTTTTGGACTCAGAAATTAACCAGTTTGTTCGCTCAATATCCATCCGATCAGAGCCTTCGACTGTTTGACTGTTTCCTTGTAGACTCCTAAAAAGGTGATCATTTTGTTCAATTGTATCCTCAATTAGTTGAGCAAATTCTTCACGGATATCATTTTCTAATAGCCTTGTTAACAAAGACTCCAATGTTGTTTCTTGGACACGGTAGGTAAGTGCTTTTTGCGCAGAGAATTCTAGTAAATGACCTTCATCAAAAACGACACAGCTACTTTCGGGTAAAAATGGTAGCTGACCTTCTCTTTTTCTCGCTTCCATTGTCCATACATGCTCCATATAAAAATCATGGGAGCATATGATTAAATCAACCGCCTTACGGTAATGCTCTCTTGAAAGTGTTAATCCACAACGGTGCCGTAGCTCGCAAGAAAAGCAGTCCTGAAAGCTGTCCCATGCCACACTTTTCCATTCCTCATCCGCGAGGTTTGGATATGTTTTTCTATCCCCATAATGGTGGAATGTTTGCAAAGTAGAATGATTATGTACAAAGTCTGGTAACTCATTATAAATTTGCGCAAATGTTTCGTTTGTTGTTCGACGAGTGGCATTATCTAATTTCCGTAGACAAAGATATTGGTCCTGTGCTTTTGCAAGACGAACATCGATTTTAAGATCCAGAGCGTCTGCGATTTTCGCAATATCCCCTTCAGGCTTAACAAGCTGTTCGATTAAGGATTCATCTGCACATGAGATAATGGCAGGTTTTCTCATATATCTTGCATAACAAATCGCATATAACAGATATACAATTGTTTTACCAGTCCCTACCCCAGCTTCCGCGAACACAATTGATTTTTCCTTAAATGCTCTCTCCAACTGAAATGCCATAAAAATTTGCTCATCACGTAGTTCAAAACCTTTATCAGGTAAGATGTCATAAAAAACATCGCCAATCCACTCATTAAATTTATCAAAAAAATTTTCATTTCTAGAAATTTGAAAGGGCAACCTTTCTCCAATCATAGTAAAAACCCCCAAATCCAAGGTACACGCCAATATTAAATTATCTACTAGTAATCGTGCAAAGTCAATAAACGCAATAAAAAAACCCGCCGAAGCGAGTTCCTTTCTTCATTCATTTTTGTATCGTAATAAGTCAACATCAATTGCAGTTGAATGTGACATAGCTTGAAGAAGGTCGTCCTTTGCTTTTGCGATGGATTTAAGTGGAGCCATTTCCATTCCCATCTCCGTTTCAAGAACCCGATATGTATCATTCAAAACATCTTGGATTTTTTTAAAATCTAGGTAATTCATTGTTCTTTCACTCCTGATTTTTTGTAGACACCAATAAAGTATATGTCGTTTGGAGTGGAAGTATTCATGAATACTAAATAACCTATGTTTTAACGTTCTCTAGGTGGTCTTTTGCCCCAATACTGATAATAATCAGTTCGGATAAACCCATTAAACAATTTACGTTTTTTCGTTGCAGGTTTTCCGTATAACTGTTCAAACTCAGGGTGTGAAGTTAACATATAGACAGACCATGTATCATATGGACGAAGGGTTGTCCCCATTACGCGATACATTTCTTCCACAGCCTTCTTTTCTCCAAGTCTTTCTCCATATGGAGGGTTGCCAACAATCACACCATATTCTTTTGATGTTGTAAAATCGCTAACTTGCATTTGTTTAAAATGAACCAAATCCCCAAGGCCAGCTTCCTCAGAATTATCCTTTGCAATTTGAATCATGCGGTGGTCGATATCAAATCCGCTAATATCAAGAGGCTGATCATATTTTGCTAAATCCTCCACCTCTTGACGAGCTTCATTCCATCTCTTCTTTCCAATCCATTCCCATCCTTCAGATACGAAATCACGATTAAATCCAGGAGCGATGTTTTGTCCAATTAAAGCTGCTTCAATTGGAATTGTCCCAGAACCGCAGAAAGGATCGACAAATGGTCTATCGGGTGTCCAATTTGTTAGCATGACTAAAGTAGCGGCAAGTGTTTCTTTTAAAGGTGCCTCCCCTTGTCCTGTACGGTATCCACGTTTATGAAGTCCTACTCCACTACAATCAATAGTTAGTGTCGCAACATCTTTAAGTAAGGCAATTTCAATACGGAATAACGGACCTGTTTCCTCAAACCAACCAGATGTTTTACGGTAATGCTTTTTCATGCTTTCCACTACTGCTTTTTTAACAATACTTTGGCAATCTGAGACACTAAATAGTTTTGATTTCACGGATTTACCGATGACAGGGAACTCTGCATTTTCAGGTATCAAGTCGCCCCAATTAAGCGCCTTTGTTTTTTCAAATAGTTCATCAAAGGTAGTTGCCTTAAATTCTCCAACCTTCAGTTTGATACGGTCTGCGGTTCTAAGCCAAAGATTGCTGCGGCAAATCGCTTGTTCGTCAGCTTCATAGATAACTTTTCCGTTTTCAACCGTGCATTCATAGCCTAAATCCCGAACTTCTTTTGCTACAATTGATTCAATTCCCATCGCAGCTGTTGCAATTAGTGTTATCTTTCCCATTTACGTTCACCCTACCTATGTATGTATAGCTTTATAGTAAAAGAATAAAGAAACAAACCGTGTAAATCAAGATTTACTATCGTAAAAACATAAAAACATACAAAAAGCTCTTCAAAATGAAGAGCTTTGCTTCTTTATTTTTTTAAATTCGTTTTATTAATAACGTTCTGTAAGCCATGTTTTGTACCTTTGTACTTCAATCGGCATAACGAATGCCTCGTACTCCGGTGGTAATCATCTATCTACAGACGTCAGAACGCCTGTCCTTCTCCTTGTTCATTTCCAAAAGAGAAAGTGCCCCTACCATAATTTGGGTTTCTCGCTCGTGGGGTTTACCTCGTTCCACTCTTGTAATTTCTTACAAGACTTCGTCACTGTGGCACATTATAGGTAGTCAAACCATATCCAATTGGACTTAGGTTTTTTCCCTGCCGTTAGCAAAGCATGGAAGCCTCACTACCCTAGCTTATCGTTTCGCTAGGCACGAACACTACGGACATCTCAGACCGTGCGAGCATGGACTTTCCTCTGCAGGTTATGCAGCGATTACCCGAACGTTATTAATGTGTGCAAGAAATAGTATAGTAAAAAAACATTACGATTGCAAGTGATAACACACTAGTAAATTTTATCAATCATACAATTTACTGCCAAAAACGTGTTTTTCTAAGTTTGATAATCGTTTTAAAATATCAAAATTAGTTGTACCTGTTTGCGCCTGAGGTTGTTTTTTATAAGAGTCCTCAAGCTGCCGCTTTAAACGTAGATTTTCTTGTTGTAGTTCTTCAATTTCTTGGTAAAACATTTCATAATCTTTAATGATTACATCTAAAAATTTATCAACTTCTTCTTGTTTATAGCCTTTCATGCCTGTTTTAAATTCTTTTTCAAGAATTTGTGTCGCATTTAATTTTATTTTATCAGATAACATACCATTCACCTCTATAGACTTTCCCCATTATTCCTAATCCTATTTTTTCAAAAATTTTGTGTATTGTCAATTTAAATAGCAAATGCTACCAAGTTCAATACTCATTATTGGCGTATTGTTCTTCTTCAATGATTGTTTGAAGGTCGTATGCATTAATGGTAAATAGCTGATAGCCTTCATTTTCAGCTTTCTTTTTAGCTTCTGCAAAAATATAACGAGGACTACCATCCTTCTCCTCATCATAGAGAATTAGTAATGCATCACTTTTATCAAGAAAAAATGCATTTTTCAATCGGAATTGTGATGGGTTATCGTATTTCCGATTTGTGATGCTGTTAACATAGGATGCTTGGGACAGAATAAACTGATAGTATTCCTTGTTTGTTTCATTCCATTTCTCCTCTTGATCAAGAAATGGAGTAATAACAGCAAGCTTTAGCTCTGGATATTCCTCTTGAAGCTCATAAGTCATTTCCGCAGCCCAGAGCTCAACGCCAAGCTGGCCACTAATAATAACCCACTCTAATCCATCTTCAATTAGAGGGATCAACCTATTTTTAAGAGCCAGTTTGATATATCGAATTCCAGGATGGTCTTGTCCAAAAATGCCAAGTTCAAATGGTTTATAACCAGTGATTGCAACTACTTTAATCATGTCAAGACCCCCTTAATTATTTTTTCAAACAGCTTTACGAATCATCATATGTAAAACAGGAACCAATATAGTTCCTGTTGTTAACATCTTTATACGTTACATTTTTAAATTTCGTTATTTTTTTATCGACCCATAAATGGTCCCATTACTGGGCCTGGTGGTCTTGCTCCACAATTGAAGTGTTGATTTGTTACCTCCGTCGCAACAGATTCTGTGTGTGGGTAATAATGCATATGTTGGTACATATGGTGATTTATATGTTGCGTATGAGAAGGATGAATATGTGGAACAATTGTTTTACAGCAGTGGTGTTGAACACAGCATTTAGTTGGATGCACAATAGGTTGCATTACATTTGTTGGACAATACATTTATTTATCTCCTTTCCTTCATCTGTCTTACAGTAATAGCCTATGAAAGTAGGGATAGTCATGTACTAATCAAAACACCTATTTTTTTGAGGTTTTTAAAATAATGTAAATTATGCTACAACAAAATTTCTGCTTCAATCTCCTATTAAAACACCTTTTTTATGAAAAAAGTGCATATGAGCCGTCTTTTAGTCCAGTTAACACAATTACTATTAAAACAAGAACAAAAAAGTATAGAAATAAAATTTTCTTATACATTTACTCTCTCTCCATCTAAAATAATATTTCCTTTACACAAAACACTATTTTACATGGTATTACATCGTTCTACAACGACAAATATAGGAAGTTTGTAAATCTTCATAAAATCGACAAATAAAGCGCGAAAAAACGCTAAATTTGCGCTTGCCCGGGTAATATTTTCTAACTATTTTGAAGTTTCCTGGATATTCTTGCGATTCGTTTCTCAAACTCGCACTCTATCTTCATATTCTTTGTTTTATTCCCTGAGTTCTTCGACATTTGCCATTTTAAATATCCATTTTTGGTAAAATCCAGGGCAAGTTCGTAATCTTTTCGATGGTGCTCATAATATTTTGCTAGTTCTACACATGCCACAACTGCATCCTGATCATCACCACGCTCAGACACCTCAAAAAACAGCTTCATCGCTTCCTCCAGCTTTTTTTCCTTTTTTGAAAGAAAGGCAAGAGCAAGTTTTGCTTTCATCTCCTTATCTGAATCAACGTCAACGACTTGTTCATATAATTTCTGTGCCTTCGCAATTTCACCTAATGCCTCAAGCCATCTGGCTACTTCATATTTGTCAGATGTATGTTTATTCTTTTCATTCAACATCACCACACCTGATAAATGGATGTATAAAGTCAACAATGATAATATATCTATTTCGTTGTGGCGCATGACGCCAAAGATGCCATCTGGCACTTGATTTTCCACGAAATCAAAATAAAGAATTGGAGCTAAATATCCCGGGACATCACCATCGCGTTTGATATCTAGGATTTCTTTCTCAACATTTGATAGTCTTACAGAATCAAGTTTGTTTTTCCAGAGTCGCCTAGCCGCATGATACAAATCAAAGTGTCCAAAATCAGGCAAGTTGGGAAGTGCATCCCGTATCAATGTATGCCTTGTTTTTACTTGTGGCCAATCAAAAGATTTTCCATTATATGTCACAAGTGTTGTATAATCGACACTTGAAAGAAAGCTTTGATAAAGGGCCACCTCGCTACCTGGATTTGGTAAAAAATGTTGGGTAAGAACAACGCGATCCTCATGAACCCTTGCATGCCCTAATAAAAAGATCGTGTTACCTGTCCCCCCACCTAAGCCTGTTGTTTCTGTATCAAAGAAAAATAAGTCTTCAAGTTGATGTCCTTTAGCAGACAAAGGATGCTTTAAAGAAGAAGAATCCCACATTTCGATTACATCGTTTAACTTAGAAAACGAATATAAGCCGTGCTGATAATCTAAAGGATACTCCACTTTACGAACCATACAATATGTGTCATCGAAATAAAATGGTTCTGCCCCAAACTCTTTCCACTTATCGAGAAAGGGAATTTTTTCCAAAACCACAGAAGAACTAACAGGCTTTGTTTTTACCTCTTCCTCTTTGACAATATGACTTTTTAATCGATTTAATTTTCCTTTAATCGACATCATAATACTCCTTACTGTTTTGAAGCTTGTTTTAGTTTAGAAATTAATGTAAGAGCATCAACTTTTGCTCGTTCATTTAACACATCTGTTCCTATGCATGAAGGACATCCAGTCTCACAAGAACAGCTTTGAATCATCCGTTGCGATTCATTAAGAAGATTCTCCATCACATCATAGACTTTTTCGCTCAAACCAATTCCACCTGGATAGCGGTCATATAAAAAGATTGTTGGCTGCTCATTGTGTACAGCTTTCACCTGCGGTACCACATGTAAGTCAGACGGATCACACATTGTCATTAATGGAGCAACATGCCTCAAGACATTTGCAACACCAACTAGTCCTTCCTCAATCCGTTCATCCGTTATTCCCTCAAGTTCTGACTTTTTTAGGCTTATCCATGCGGAGGATGTGTGTAACTCCTCTTCTGGTAAATGAATCGGGCCAGAGCCAATGTTTTCATGTGTTTCAAATTTTATCTTTTTAAAAATCGTCGCCATCGCTTGAACGGATACATCGCCAAAGCCAATTTCTAGTTTTTCATTTGTGCGCTGTTTATCCACCTCTAAAACGCGGAGACTAACAGCTAGGTTTGCATCGGTATAATAATCGACATCCACTTCCCTCACAAATGCTTTTTTCTCTTCCCAATCTAACTTCTCAACCTGAAATTGAACACCTTGATGTAAATAAATCGCTTCATCATGGAGCAATGTCATCGCACTAAAACGGTCCATTTCACCAATGACTTTCACGGCTGCTATATCAGTTTGGTCAATGATTACAACATTTTCTTGTGAGGCTGAACGTAGGCTAATGTTGTGGGCTGGAAAAGAATCATTCATCCAGTACCATTTGTCACCATTTTGATGAAGAACCCTCTCTTCTGTTAAAAATTCTAAAATATCTTCAAGGTCTAAGTCGCCAAATGTATCACCTGATTTAAACGGTAATTCATAAGCAGCACATTTAATATGGTCAATTAATATTACAAGATTATTAGGATTAATTCTGGCTGTCTCAGGATTTCTACTAAAAAAGTATTCCGGATTTTGAATCATAAATTGATCAAGTGGATTGGAGCTTGCAACCATAAAAATCACGGCCTCCCCTTGACGTCGACCTGCACGGCCTGCTTGTTGCCACGCACTTGCAATTGTTCCTGGGTAGCCTGTCATGATACAAACCTGTAGTTGGCCAATATCCACTCCTAATTCAAGGGCATTTGTACTAATGACTCCGTAGATTTCACCATTCCTAAGACCTTGTTCTATTTCTCGTCGTTGCTTAGGTAGATAGCCTCCACGGTATCCTCGGATTGCTTTCGGACCAATCTTATGTTTCACAAGTTCCTGTAAGTATGTTAGGATGATTTCCACCCTTACCCTGCTTCTTGCAAAAACAATCGTTTGAATTTTATTTTGTAAAAATTCGCTCGCTAGTTTCCGTACCTCAAGTGTTGCACTTCTTCGAATGTTGAGCGGTTTATTGACAATCGGTGGATTGTAAAACACAAAATGCTTCCTACCTGTTGGTGCACCGTTGTTTTCAATTAACTCCATTGGGGTTCCTGTCAAGTTTTCAGCTAGTTCTTTTGGATTCGCAATTGTAGCTGATGTACACATAAAAATGGGATTACTTCCATAAAATTTGCAAATCCGTTTTAACCGTCTAATTACATTTGCCACATGGCTACCAAACACTCCACGGTATGTATGCAACTCATCAATTACAACGTATTTTAGGTTTTCAAACAATGAAACCCATTTTGTATGGTGCGGTAGAATTGCGGAATGTAGCATATCTGGATTAGTAATAACGATATGGCCTGCTTTTCTAACCTTTTGACGGATATTCGCCGGTGTATCACCATCATATGTATAGCTATTAATCGCAACTCCCATTTCCTCGATGATTTCATTTAATTCACTTTTTTGGTCCTGTGCTAACGCTTTTGTAGGAAATAAATATAATGCACGTGACTTGTCATTTTCCACAATCGTTTGTAAAACCGGAAGATTATAGCAAAGTGTTTTTCCAGATGCTGTTGGAGTCACAGCGACAAAATTTCTACCACTTCTGGTTACTTCATAAGCGGAATACTGGTGAGTATACAGTTGATGAATCCCTCTTTTGTCCAATGCTTCTCGTAATCTATTATCAATGGATGCTGGCATATCCATGGATTTGGCCGAAGTCGCCTCTATCGTATGCCAATGCACAATGTTATTCGCGTATTGTGGGTTTTCTTTTATGAAATTAATGGTCTCTTGGATATTCTTTCGAAATTTCATTTGAATCACCTCAGGGTTTCTATTACCTATTGTACAGAATAAACGTTCGTTTTTGAAGTGATTACTTCTGGTATTTTTATCATAAAAAATAGACACACCAAAAATGGCGTGCCCGTTCTCAGGTTCCACAGAATGTCTGATATGGTTTGTTTGAAGGTTCAGGTGGTTTTGCATATTCAGCTTGCTCTGGTGAGTGTGCATATGGATCTTTTAATACTTCTAAAAGCTTCCCCATAACACTGTAATCCCCTTCAGCAGCAACCTCCAATGCTGCTTCAACACGATGGTTTCGTGGAATAACAGCTGGATTGGAAGAACGCATCAATTCCTTTATCTTAGTTTCTGATTTCTTCTGTCTTGATTGTCTTTCCTTCCATTTTTGCAGCCAATTTTCAAATTCATTCTTGTTACACATCATTATGCCGTCTAAATGATCAAAGGTTAATGCAGCAAAAGTATTGGTATAATCTAAACTGTTTGTTTTCATAAGTTCTAGGAGTTCTTCAATAAGCTCCTTATCTTCTTCCTCTTGATTGAATAAGCCAAGTTTTGCTCTCATTCCATTCAACCAATTATCACGATATATCCCATTATATTTTGTAATTTCATCCTGTGCTAATTGGAGTGCCTTCTTTTCATTTTCATCTAATAAAGGTAAGAGGCTTTCTGCAAACCTAGCAAGATTCCAGCCGCCAATGTAGGGCTGATTCCCATAGGCATAACGTCCCCCCGTATCGATTGAGCTGAACACAGTTCCAGGATCATATGTATCCATAAAGGCACATGGACCATAATCAATCGTTTCCCCACTTATTGCCATATTATCGGTGTTCATAACGCCATGGATAAAACCTACAAGCTGCCATTTCGCAAGTAAGGCTGCTTGACGATTAATCACCTCACGTAACAAAGCTAGATAAGGCTTATCATCATCTTTAATTTCTGGATAATGTCGCCGAATTGTATAATCCGCAAGAAGCTTTAGTTCTTCTCTTTTTCCTAATCCTGTAATGAATTGAAATGTACCAACACGAATATGACTTGACGCAATCCGTGTGAGAATCGCTCCTGGTAGGACTGTTTCTCGATAGATTGGTTCTCCTGTTGTTACAACGGCTAAACTTCGAGTAGTGGGAATTCTTAGTCCATGCATGGCCTCACTAATGATATATTCACGAAGCATCGGCCCTATTGCAGCACGGCCATCACCACCTCGTGAGTATGGAGTGCGACCTGCACCTTTTAATTGGATGTCAAAACGTTCTCCCGTTGGAGTAATTTGTTCACCAAGTAAAACCGCACGACCATCTCCAAGCATCGTAAAATGACCAAATTGATGTCCCGCATAGCTTTGCGCAATTGGTTTAGCACCATTAGGAATTTTATTACCTGCAAAGACCTCGACACCACCCTCCAGTAATCCCCTAACATCTAAGCCAAGTGATTCTGCTACATATTTATTGAAAATGACAAGTTCAGGTTCATTTACTGGAGTTGGATTTACTTCCGAATAAAATTCCTTAGGTAATCGTACATAACTGTTATCAAAATTCCACCCTATTTCACTTTTCGTAATCGTAAACACCCCTTTCTTACTTTCTTAGTATTAATGAATTCTTAAATAATACCAAAGGAAATTTGTAAAAGTATTTACCTCCGCCTCCAATTCAGTTTGTACAAAAGATTTTTGAAATGGTTGTATTAGAGGCTGAAGGACACTTTTTCGAAGCCTTTCCCGTTGTAATTCCGAAACAATCGTATCATATAAATCTTGCTGATCGGTTGTAAATGTTGTTCTTTCTTCTAGATTCTTTGCTAGATCTACCAGTTCATCAAGAGATATAACCTTTCGATCAATTCTCGCTTGTAAAAAATGAAGTGAAGATGGGTCAAGCAATGTTCTACCATTTTTATTCATAATAGGAATAATGGCTTCCAAATATGATAACAACACTTGGACGGTCCGATGAATCGATTGTGTACTATTTGTAATCTTTAATGTAAATAAGATATAATGCATCATTCCATAAAAAAGAATGGAAAGCTCGAAAGCAAATTGCCTTATCTCTTCTCCATAAACTTCAATGAATCTTCCCGCTAACCATTCTATTTCATGGATACGGTGATGCATGACCAATTTTTTTAGTTCCACTTCATTCGAATTTAAAATGGCTTCAAAAATGGTGTTAAGATTTCGTTCTTTATTTAATTGAGTTAAAATCGATATTTGTTCAATTAAAATTGTTCGGTCCGTTTCATCTTTTCCAACCTGCATATGCATGCGAATTTGGCTGGCATCATATCGTAAGCCTTCCAAAATTTCAGCAATACAATCGTTTTTATTTGAAAAATAATTATAAAATGTACCTTTTGAAATATTGGCTTGTTCAATAATATCCTGTATCGATGTCTGTTGAAATCCTTTCTCAACGAATAATTTCAATGCTACATCTGCCACTTTTCTCCTACGCTGATTCATACGCCCTCCACTAGCATCCTATTTATTCCAAGTAACCAATTTATTTGCTATTACTAGCATATTATACCGTAAGTATAAAAACATTGCACAAATTGAACTTGTGGTATAAAATCATTCAAGTAAATAATTTCGAACGAAATGAGGGGAAAAAATAATGGGTACTACTTTACAAGAAAAAAAGCCTCCATATCTGATGTTAGCGATACTTTTTGTTGGAGCATTTGTTTCATTTTTAAATAACTCATTATTAAATGTTGCTTTACCATCTATTATGATTGATTTAAATATTGAGAATTACTCAACTGTACAATGGCTTGCAACAGGATATATGTTGGTTAGCGGTGTTTTAATTCCTGCTTCCGCCTATTTAATCACACGGTTTTCGAACCGTAGCTTATTTATTACAGCAATGATCATTTTCACTCTTGGTACTGCTATGGCAGCATTTGCACCAAACTTTAGCGTATTAATTGCGGGACGCATGGTTCAGGCAGCTGGTTCCTCCGTAATGGGACCATTATTGATGAACATCATGCTTGTAAGTTTTCCACCAGAAAAACGTGGTACGGCAATGGGCGTTTTTGGATTAGTTATGATTACTGCACCTGCAATCGGACCAACTTTATCTGGTTATATCGTAGAGAATTATGATTGGCGTTTATTATTTGAAATGATATTACCACTTTCTGTTATTAGTTTAGTCTTAGCAGTTTGGAAATCTACAAATGTTATGGAAGTAAATAAAAATGCAACGATCGATACTCTTTCAGTCATCCTATCAACAGCTGGTTTTGGTGGATTATTGTACGGTTTTAGTTCTGTAAGCAATGATGGCTGGACTGACACACTTGTATTAACCTCTTTAATCATTGGAGGGATTACACTCATTGCGTTTATTTTACGCCAACTAAGAATTGAAAAACCAATTCTTGATTTAAGAGCTTATAAATATCCAATGTTCGCACTTGCATCAGTAATTGCGATTGTTAACGCAGTTGCGATGTTCTCAGGAATGATTTTGACACCTGCATATGTACAAAGTGTTCGTGGAATTTCCCCATTCGAATCTGGATTAATGATGCTACCTGGGGCCATCGTGATGGGAATCATGTCTCCAATTACTGGTAAACTATTTGACAAGTTTGGTCCACGTCTCTTATCAATTATTGGACTTATTGTTACTGCAATTTCAACTTATTTATTATCTCATCTACAAATCGATTCATCTTATACCTATATCATCACAACATATACACTTCGTATGTTTGGTATGTCAATGGTAATGATGCCGATTATGACTAATGGTTTAAATCAATTACCAGCAACATTATACCCGCACGGAACAGCCATCAATAATACAGCTCAACAAGTATCTGGTTCAATTGGTACAGCTGTATTAGTAACGATTATGAATAGTGTGGCTAAGTCAGAAGGTGAGAGTCTAATCGCCAATGTGGATCCAACTACTTTAACTGAAAGCACTCAGGCTCTAATTGCTCAAAAGGCTTTACTTGCAGGAATTGATTATTCCTTCTTAGTAGCCCTAGGTATTAATATAGTTGCTTTAGTGTTAGCATTGTTTATTAAACGAGTAGATGTAAGTAACAAGGACGTTCGTAGGTCTGAACCAGCAAAACCGGTTAAGGCCATAACAAATTAATCATTCCCCCCTAACAATGTTTAGGGGGTTGACTTATTATGTGGTGCAAAACTGTAAATCGCAGACCAAATCAATTTGCAAATCAAATTAACATTACAATATATTTTTAAATGGCCTAGAGATTGAAATATCTTTAAGCCTTTTTTACATTTTTTCACGAAACCACCCGTAAGCGTACAAATTCATTAGTTGCTAAAGTGGGTTTGATAAATAAACGGAGAAATTTCTTTTATTTAGAAGAAAGTACTAAAAATAGCCTAAATAGATGGCGAGATTCATACTATTGATTCCAAAAACGGGTAAATGGTTAATTTTTCTTTGCCTAACCGGAAATTCTCAGCTTATATTCCCCGCTCCAATCTCAATTTTGCAGTTTAACCGAAAAATGTCCAATTATTTTGAGTATCACTCGATAAGAGTTCGTATGTCTAAAAATGCGTTAAGGGGACCTTCGCGATGTTTAAGGCTAATACATCTACGGGGTAAGTCTTCTCACCCCCACTAATCCTGAGGGGGTCTACATGCCAGTAGAATTTACCCATTGGAATTAAATCCATTAATCCCTTTAATCCCAACATAATCCACGAAACACAAAAAACAGATTCTATAAAAGAATCTGTTTCGACGGTTTATTTATGGTTCATTATGCTTTTTGGACATTAGCAGCTTGAGGACCGCGGCTACCTTCTTCGATATCGAAAGTAACTTCTTGACCTTCTTCTAACGTTTTGAACCCATCACCTTGGATTGCTGAGAAGTGAACGAATACATCGTCTCCACCTTCAACTTCAATAAATCCAAAGCCTTTTTCACTGTTAAACCATTTTACTTTTCCTTGTGCCATTTTGCTTCCTCCTATGTAATGCAACAAATATGTTGCAAGGTAATGCATGAATTATTATATCCATAGGATAAACTTTTATAACATGAATTATATATTTTTTAAAAAAAGTTTCTTTTTGGAGGAAACATTTATTTTACGCTAAAGAACTTTTATTGTGATTGTTCACAACTTGCAATAATCGTGTATTTGTCTCCATTTCAGATCCACACAATGGACAATTTGGTTCCTGAGTGCTTTTAAAATTATCTCGTACCCATCCATTACATTCCTCAGATGTGCACTCCCACACCTTTGTCTCCTCAGTAACAATTTCTTCGACTGGTCTTCTTCCAAAAGCCATTCAAATCATCTCCTTTGTATTGGTTGGCACGAAACTTTCCAAAACAGTTACAAAATAAAAAACTTATTATAAAAAGTTGTTCAATGAAAAACCCCTTATAATAAGCATTACTATTAATTTATCTCTGTTAGTAAATATTATACCACTTTCTGCCTATATTTGTAAAACGAAGGTATTAAGAATCATACAAATGACAGGCTGTGAAATGAGATGGTTTTACTTCCTTCCACTGTGGGACCTCGGTAGCACATCTTTCCATCGCATATTTACATCTTGTTCGAAACACACAACCAGACGGTGGAGATAATGGACTAGGCACCTCTCCTTCTAACACAATCCGATCACGTTTTACAACTGGATCTGGGATTGGGACTGCAGACAGCAAGGCCTTTGTGTATGGATGAAGCGGGTCATCGTAAAGAGATTCGCTATCTGAAAGTTCCACCATGTTTCCTAAATACATCACAAGAATTCGATCTGATATATATTTTACCATTGATAAATCGTGAGCAATGAATAAATACGTTAAGTCCATTTTGTCTTGCAAGCTTTTTAACAGATTAACGATTTGCGCCTGTATCGATACATCTAAAGCTGAGATTGGTTCATCACAGACAATAAATTTAGGATTAAGCGCCAAGGCCCTTGCAATTCCAATCCGTTGTCTTTGTCCCCCACTAAATTCGTGTGGGAATCGATTCGCATGCTCTGGACGCAAACCGACTAACTCTAAAAGCTCCTTTACTCGGTCTTTTCTTTTTTTCCCTTTTACAACTTGATGGATATCAAGTGGTTCCCCAATAATATCCTCAATCTTCATTCTAGGATTCAATGATGCATAGGGGTCCTGGAAAATAATTTGAACATCCTTGCGAAGCTCTTTCATTTCTCTGGAGTTATACTCGTATATATTTTTACCTTCGAAGTAGACCTCACCTGCTGTTGGTTCGAGTAAACGAATAATCGTTTTACCTGCTGTTGATTTTCCACATCCGCTTTCACCAACAAGACCAACCGTTTCCCCTTTGTTTATGAGTAAGTTTATATCATCAACTGCCTTTAACGGCCTCTTTTGAATTGAAAAGTATTTCTTTACATGCTTCACTTCAACTAGTGCTTTGTTTTTCTCAACCACTGGTAGACCTCCTCCTTAGACGAAATTCATACGATTCTTTGCCATTGGATGATTTAGCCAACAAGAACTGTATTGCGTCGGACTAACACCCTCATATTCCGGTTTATGTTCAGCACAAATTTTCATTGCCATTTCACACCTTGGAAAGAATGAGCAACCCTTTGGCGGGTCTAGTAAGTCTGGAGGAGTTCCAGTAATCGTCGATAGTTTTTCATGCTTATCCATGTCAAGTCTGGGAACTGACTTTAATAATCCCTTCGTATACGGATGAGTCGGATTTGAAAAAATCTCCTCTACACTACCCGTTTCAACAATCTCGCCTGCATACATGACAACTACCTTACTGCACATTTCGGCTACAACTCCAAGATCATGCGTAATTAAGATAATCGAAGTATTTGTCTTCTCTCGCAAGTCCTTCATTAGCTGTAAAATTTGTGCTTGAATGGTTACATCAAGTGCAGTAGTAGGTTCATCAGCAATTAAAAGCTTTGGCCTGCAAGCAAGAGCGATTGCAATCATTACACGCTGCCTCATTCCTCCAGAAAATTCATGTGGATATTGATGGATTCGCTTTTCGGGCTGAGGAATGCCTACTAATTCTAGCATTTGGACAGCATGCTCAAGTGCTTTCTTTTTTGCTATCTGTCTATGGCGCATAATTCCTTCTGCAATTTGAATTCCTATCTTCGTCGTAGGATTTAAGGACGTCATCGGATCTTGGAAAATCATCCCGACTTCATTCCCTCTTATTTTCTCCATCGCATGTTCTGACTTTTGGACAATATTTTCTCCATTCAAAATGATAGAGCCGTTTTCAATTTTTGCTTGTGGAGACGGGAGAAGTCGCATAATTGATTTAGCGGTCACACTTTTACCACAGCCGGATTCGCCAACAATTGCGATTGCTTCCCCTTTTTCTACTGAAAAGGAAACCCCTCTTACCGCCTTAACCTTGCCGGCACTTGTATCGAACGAAACATGCAAATTATTGATTTCTAATATATTTTCCACCGAATCTTCCCCCCTATCTATTTCCGCAATTTCGGATCAAGTGCATCCCTTAAACCATCCCCGAACACATTAAAAGCAAACATTGTGAGCGAGATGAGAAAAGCTGGGAAAAATAATTGATAGAAATTCCCGATTAAAATACTTCCCAAAGCATCATTTGCCATTGTTCCCCAACTTGCTTTAGGTGCCGGAATCCCAAGCCCTAAAAAGCTAAGAGTGGCTTCAGCGAATATCGCAGTTGGAACGGTTAATGTGACATTTACTAAAATAGGTCCCATCGTATTTGGAATCATATGTCTTCTTAAAATCCAAGAGGTTTTTGCTCCCATCGCATTAGCTGCTTGGACATACTCATATTCCTTGAGCTGTAGAACCTGCCCGCGGACAAGTCTGGCCATTGGTATCCAGCCTGTAATAGACATTGCGATAATAATTGCCCATAAGCCTCTTTCAAGTACGATCATAACCAAAATGACCATCAATAAATACGGAATGGCGTAGAGTACTTCAGCAATCCTCATCATGATATTATCGACTCTACCACCTCGAATACCTGAAATACCTCCATAGATTATTCCCGCGGCAAAATCAATTAGAGCAGCCATAAGTCCAATAAATAAGGAAATTCGTGCACCATACCATGCTCTAGTGAATAAATCCCTTCCCGAAGCATCTGTCCCAAACCAATGCTCGGCATTTGGTCGTAAATTCTTTTTTGTAAAATCCTGCTCATAATACGTATAGCCATTTAAATGAGGACCAATAATGGCCATGATCCCAATGATGACAATGATAATAAGCCCAAGCATCGCTAATTTATTTTCCTTTAGCCGCCGCCAAACATCTCCCCAATAGGAAATACTAGGTCTGGCAATTTTCTCTGCTTCAGCATACTTCTGTTCAACTGGTGTAAACATGTCTTCCGTAAGATTTGGTTGATTTTTCATTTGCTCTCCCCCGTAACCTTTATTCTCGGATCAATCCATGTGTAGGCGATGTCAACAATTAGAATGAAAAGAATCAGGATGGCAGAATAAAAAATCGTCGAGCCAAGAATGACAGGGTAATCTCGATTAAAAATACTTGTTACAAACATTTCTCCCATTCCTGGGATACCGAAGATTTTTTCAATAATGAAGCTTCCGGTTACAATATTAGCGATGAGGATGCCAACAATCGTAACGACTGGCAAAATTGCATTTCGAATCGCATGCTTTACTATAATCGCTCCTTTTTTAAGACCCTTTGCCTTCGCTGTTAAAATATAGTCTTGGCTCATTACTTCAAGCATACTTGACCTCATTAAACGTGCGATAAAGGCCATTGGCATCATCGCGAGGGAAAGTGACGGTAACACAGTATGCGACCAAGATTTCCAGGTTGCAACAGGGAACCATCTTAATTCAACCGCTAAATAATTGATGAGAAAGGTTGCCAGAATAAAGTTTGGTACAGAAATTCCGATAATTGCTAGAATCATAGAGGAGTAGTCTGGCCATCTATTGCGATAAAGGGCAGCAATAATTCCGAATAGCAAGCCCAGTGGAATCGCAATCAGTAAGGCTTGGGTTCCTAGGTGCAAGGAAACAGGGAAACCATTCACGATTAGGTCGTTAACTGTTAAAGTTGAAGATTTATATGAAGGTCCAAAATCAAACTGTAAAATAGAAAGTAAATAAAGACCATATTGTACAAGTAAAGGTTTGTCCAAATTATAATAGCTTTGAAGATTATTATAGACTGCCTCAGGCATTGTTCCTTCTTGGGCAAATGGGTTTCCTGGAATACTATGCATTAAAATAAATGTTAGTGTGATAATCACCCAAAGGGTTACAACTGCGAGGACAATCCGTTTTCCAATATACTTGAGCATGTTATCCCCCTCTTTAAACCGAATGTGCTAGCTCATGTAAGCCGAGTTTCCATACATTGTGCAAGTAGAAAAATCAGGGTATGCTGGACTCCAGCATACCTTGATTTACCTCGTTACTTATTTTTTGATATCCGCATAGATGAACTGAGGATAACTATTAATAGGTGTATAGATACCTGTTACATGCGGCTTCACAGTATATGGTTTTGTATAGAAATAGATTGGAATAATCGGCATCTCATCCATTAAGATTTTTTCAGCATCATGCATAGCCTTCATACGGTCTTCTTGGACCATAGTTGTTTTCGCGAGATTGATTAGCTTATCATACTCGGAATTACTCCAGTTTGCGTCATTATATGGACCATCTGTTACCCAAAGATCCATAAATGTCATTGGGTCTACATAGTCACCAACCCAGCCCGCTCTAGAAATTTCATAATCTCCTGCTTTTTCACGGTCAAGTTTAACCTGGAATTCAACATTCTCTAGTGTAATTTCGACACCTAGATTTTTACGCCACATTTCTTGAACAGCTTCGGCAATCATTTTATGTCCTTCAGAAGTGTTGTACGTTAAAGTTACTGCTGGGAACTTATCAAGTCCCTCTTCCGCTAAGCCTTCTTCCAGTAACTTTTTTGCTTCCTCAATGTTTGCATCAAATAAATTCCCTGTATTTTCCTGGTAGTCACCTGAAACATCTGGAATTCCCGGCGGTACTACGGAATACGCAGGAGATTGGCCACCTTGTGCAACATGCTCGACAATGGTTTCACGATCCAGCGCCATTGATAAGGCTTTTCTAATCTTTACATTATTAAACGGCTTTTTCTCAGTGTTTAAATTGTAATAATACACAGAAAGATCAGAGCCAATTTGGAACTCAGGATTATTTTCAGCCTTTAATTGACCGATTACATCCTGTGGGAGAGGATAAACTAAATCCAACTCATCTGATTGGTACATTTGCCAAGAGGTGTTTTCATCATCGATAATGACAAACTGAACTTCATCTAAATTAATTTTATCTTTATCATAATAATTTTCATTTTTCGCAAGCTTCATGCTTTCTTTATGTTTCCACTCTGTCAGTTTAAAAGCACCATTTGATACATATGAATCGGCCTCTTGATACCAGTTTGGATTTGCTTCCTGTACAGCCTTATTAATCGGATAATACGTATAGAACGATGTTAAGTCCAAGAAATAAGGAGTTGGTTGGGCAAGCTTGACCTCTAATGTCGTGTCATCAACTGCTTTTACACCTACAGCTGCCTCTAGTGCAGCTAAATCAGCACCTTCCTCAGCTGAGTTATAAGCTTCACCACCCTCTAAATAATAGAGTTGGTATGCGTATGTAGATGCAGTTTCAGGATTTAACGCATACTTCCACGCGTATTCAAAATCATTAGCTGTTACAGGATCTCCATTTGACCATTTCACATCACTTCGGAGCTTGAATGTCCAAGTTAATCCATCCTCACTTGTCTCCCACGATTCAGCCATACCTGGAACGATTTCTCCTTCAGGTGTTTTCTTTGTCAATCCTTCAAATGCATGCTCTAGAATCCAAGAGTCGTGAGTACCTTGTGCAGTACCAGGGTGTAATGAACCAGGCTCTTCATTATTATTTAGGCGAAGAATTTTCGGTCCAGATGCTTCCTGTTCATTATCTTTGCCCTCCTCACTAGGAGTTGATGGCTTTTCTGGTTCATTTGTTGTCTTTTCACCACTAAAGCAACCAGATAAAGCTAAAAAGATAGATAGCAATAATATCAATCCAACTGAAAGCTTCTTTTTCAAACAATTGACCCCCTATACTATTTTTTGAAATCATATCGATTTCTACATTAAATCTATAGATAAAAACACGAAAATATTACAATAAGGACAAATTTCTTTTCTTTTTTTGGGATAAGTACAAGTTTTTCTTTCATACTTTAATACAATGACCTTTTAATCTGGTAAATAATTGTGGATGCAATTTGGAAGTGCTTTACCTGTAATCTACTAGTTTGGTACACTTAAACCAATCGTGAAAGTATGGAGTGAGTATAATGAATCGTACTGAAATAACGGATGTTTTACAGACCGTACCACTTTTTAAGGAATTAACAAGTAATGAATTAGAAGAGATGGTGAACATTGCCCAATATCGCCAATTTAAAAAAGGCACCCATGTTTTTATGCAGGAAGACCCTTTAGAAAATGTCTACTTTATTTACAAAGGAAAGATAAAAATTTATAAAAATGATATAAACGGAAAAGAACAAATTGTAACCGTTCAAAAGGACGGGGATATGTTCCCACATGTTGGTTTTTTCCGAAAAGGAAACTATCCCGCTTATGCGTTAGCATTAGAAGATACTATGGCAGTAGTAATTTCAATCTCCCATTTCGAATCTGTTTTGTTGCAGCATCCGCAGGTTTGTATAAAGCTTTTCAGGGTAATGGGTGAGAAAATAGTAGATCTTCAGAATCGATTAGAAGCACAAATTTTAAATAATACATATGAACAAATTATTAAACTAATGATGCGTCTATGTAATACTGACGGAAAACAGATGCCAGACGGAAGAATAATGATAACCACACAATTTACAAATAAAGATTTAGCCAATATGATTGGAACAACTCGTGAGACCGTGAGTAGAACATTAACTAAATTAAAGAAAAAAGACATCGTAAAAGTGGATGCAAAAGGAAACATCATCGTTCACTTAGAAGGATTAGAAGATGAACTTTTCGTATAGGCCTTGTAAGAACTGAGTTGTGAAAACCCAGTTCTTTTTTCATGCCCAAAACAAAAACATTTTAATGTGAAATGAATATAGTAAAAATAGATAAAGGGTTTAAGGAGGAGAAAAGAGTGAAAGACGATAAGCCAGATAAACCAATCCAAAAATTTGAAAGTGATTCATTCGGCCCCCTCATAAAATCGATGAATGAGTTCTTTACACAACAACCAGTCAAACGACTCCTAGATACTATTGATGAATTTTTCGAAAAACCATTCCCCTTCTCAACGATTCCAATTGATATGTATGAAACTGACACAGATCTTATTATTTCCGCAGACTTACCTGGTGTTAAAAAAGAACAAATTGATATCGAGTATTCAGAAAGGTATATTACAATCACCGTAAACCACGTTGAGGAAATGGAAGAAACCAATGAGGAAAAGCACTATTTTGTAAAAAAACATTCCTTTAACAAATCAAGTCGTACAATCGCATTACCCTATCCGATTCACACAAATAACATAAAAGCTTCTTACCTAAATGGTGTCTTAAAAATCAGCATCCCTAAACAAAGAAAACGAAGAATCATTATCGATGAGAGCATGTGAAGTATCATGCTCTTTTTTACATACTTTGCATGGAAGTTTAGCATGATATGGCTAGGAGGTGTAATTGTGGAGAAAAAGGTAGGGAATCAAAATGTACCTGATTTTAAGGAACTGAATGACAGAATTATTGCAGAAGCAAGCGATGAGCCGATTCTTGTCATTAAAACGAATCTAGATCCTAAAAATGTTACTGAGGATAACCCGTATTATAAAAAATCTACCACGAATGAAGAGGAGTTTACCTCTTATTTTGAAGAATAAAATAATGAAATGGTGATCAATCATGGACAAAACGCTAGGATATTTAATTGAATCGATTTCGAATTATGGTGATGAAAACAAAATAAGCCGAGCTATTCTTACAAAGATGATCAATAATCAGTACATCTCTGAAGAAGCGTTTGTTAGGGATTTGGATGAAGAAGAAATTGAATTTCTAAACAAAGTTTTACCTGATGAAATCAATTATGCAATGGATGAAAAAGATTTTAAACGTGTTAATCAACTCAATGAAGTGTACGAATTGCTATAGAAAAGGTGAATGAAATGGCAAAAGAATTTAGTACAAAGCAGTACTCAGATACTGATGTTGAAGAAGTAAAGCGACTCAATGCTAATTCTGGATTGTCGTATAATGAAGCTTTACAGCTTTTAGCGAAACAATATCGTGAACAAAAGAAGCATAAATAAGTCAATATAAAAAAGAAAGCTGCACTTCTTATTTAACAGCTTTCTTTTATTATTTTTACTATACCTTAAATGTTTTGGTTAACCCTTTTACAATTGAATTAACTTGGTTAACCGCCCCTACCATTTGCCCTGCTGTATCCATCATTTTATTGATATCATAGGTACCATCTTTTTTCTTAAACTGATTAAGGATACCCCCAGCCCCTTTTTGCTTCATCGGATCCACCCCTTGTTCCATCCCTGTCGGGTATGGAGTAGAAATCGGGGGTGGATATCCATAAGGGTTATTCCCAGGATAACTGTTCATATTATACTCCATATAGGAATAAGGATTATACTGATTCCAATTAGCTTGATACCCTCCACCATTATAAAGCTGGTAGGTTGGTTGCCCATAATAAGGCCATGAATAACCATAAGGTCTAGTATCATATTTGTTCCTTCTATAGTATTGATACATGTGGAACAAACCTCCCGTGATGTACTTTTTCTATAGATTATGTAGAAACTGGGTTAGGTGTTCACACAAAAAAGATACCAGTTGATGTCAGGGTATCTTTTAATGAGGTCTATTTATTTTCATATTTTACCTTCTCAAGGATGTTATCAAGGACATATTGAACAGATTCATACATATTTTTAAAACGTTTTACTTTCGTATCTTGATAAAAGCTTTGAATAGAGATATGTTGGATATTTTCATGAGTTGCATCAATCTGATTTGGATGAAGATTTTTAGGATATTCCTTTTTTATCCATGCTATTGCCAATTCTCTCCAACTATCTGCTATTCCCATTGTAGAATCTACAAAAGGCTTTACTTCTTTATAAAAATCCACCTCATAAGATTCACTTTTTTTAACATCCTCTAATCGTTGAATCGACCTGTCACAGAGATCTTTTAGAAGATTTGTTTTTGCAAGTAGTTCCGTATACATTCCCTCACCTCAACATCTATCATACCGTTTTAATAGCTTAATGTTAAGTGATAGGAATGCTCCTCATCGGTTTTCAGTGGTTGTTTACGCGTTTGATTATGATACGTCCTACGAATGGAGATGATTTCATTTTCAATCTTCTTCATTTGAGTGATATTCTGATTTCCTTCATCAAGAATATGTTTATTTACCTCAGTTTGAATTTGCATATCAATTTTGTTTAACGTATAAAGCAGTTGATCCATTTCCTCAAGAACATGTACTTTATTGGTAAGTCCAACCCTCAACATATCCATCCTCCTAAACGGTCTTTTTTAGTAAGTTCGACGAGCGAATATTTCCTCCTGCACGCTTGACAAAACTAGTTTTTATTCGTCAAAGAAAGTGGATTTACACCATCATTTCTTTTCCTTTTCGACAATGTATTTATACTTTGTACGAATGCTATCTATGAAAGATGCTCACACTATTTGTAGGAGGTGAATTCCATGGCAAAACAAGAAAAAAAGAAAAATAAACAAGAACGTAATGAAGAGAAAGCACCTGGTTATGGAAACAAAAAACTTGAAGGACCTGATAGACCATCAACATAAAATACATACAAAGGCTGGTTTTCAGCCTTTGTTTTTTAATAACAAATCCTCGATTAAGATTCCTGCTTGTACTTGCTTCTGTTTTTTCAAATACCAATTTGTAAGTTCAAATTGATCTCCCAGCTCAACCTTCTTAAACCATTTATCATTTCTTTTCCCCATATACCAATCCAATGTCCTTCCTCTTTTATGCTGGATAATTGGATAAGTTGTTCGTAAAAATGGGGTATTTCGAAACCTTCTCTCACTTACATACCGTTCATAATCAAATCGAGAACCTGTATGCTCGATTTTATCTGAAAATCTCAAAAACAAATCGTAATAATATTCATGAAAAAGCAACGACGCGAGCTTCTTACCAAGTTCAATTCTTTCATCAAGTTGTGTAAATTGATGAACTGAAAAACCAAATAATCTCCCATCTTGTGTTGGAAAAAGAACAGAACTAAAATGCAAAATGTCTTGAAGATTGTAGAAGAATCGTTGAAATACCTTCTTTTTATAAAAGGGATGTTCAATGACAGGCTTTTGAATAATATTTTGTTCATTAATTATTTGTGCGGTTACTAATCGTTCCCCTTCCCGGTACTGCCAGTAATACTCCCACTCCGCCTCTATAAATCGTGACACCGAAAACATTCTCAATAAATAAAACAATGGCTTGCCTACCCTTTTAGAATACTCATATACCAAAAGCTGTGGATATGCATCTGAAAAAATCAGCCAGTTTGCCCTTTCATATGTAAAGAACAGGACTTTTCTCTCTTTTTTCGTGAGGATTCTTGGGTACCATTCACCCTCTAAATCTGTCATATTCCAGCCCGCATTCCGTGAGACCATACTTGCTAAAAAAGACCATCGTATCTCGTTATGTTTCTTATAGTAGCGAGCATATTGCTTAGTCCGCGAAATATTATCAATATTTCCCTTTGTTGTTTTTGACTGAATATCAATAATCAACTCTCTTTCTTCCAATGATAAAACCAATTCCCGATTTCTACGATCATTCACCATCGATTCGATTTTTATAATATCGGAATTCTTTATACTCATCATACACACACCTCTTACCCATAGTGTATCCATCCCTTACGCCACCACGCCCCCAAAAGTATATTTTAAAGCGAATAGTATGGTATAGTGAATCTAACTCTCTCAAGCCTGTACCCAATTGTTTAAATTTCGTTAAACTTTTTTACAGAAATTTTTGGTATAATAGGTGTCTTAAGGGGGTAGGAGAATGGAGTTTCGTTATCCAAATGGGAAAATATATAAACCCCAACAGGTAAAAAAAATCCACAGCTCAAGCAAAGAATCTATGGGAATCGTGGGATGACGTTAGAAGAAGATCTCAATGAAACGAATCTATTTTATTTGGAACAGGAAATTGCCGTTATTCATAAAAAACCAACACCTGTACAGATTGTAAATGTCGATTATCCAAAAAGAAGTGCTGCCGTTATTAAGGAAGCTTATTTTAAACAAGCTTCTACTACAGACTATAATGGTATCTACAAAGGCCGTTATATCGATTTTGAAGCGAAGGAAACAAAAAACAAAACTTCCTTCCCACTTCAAAATTTTCACGAGCACCAAATCAAGCATATGTCCGATTGTTTAAGGCAGGACGGGATTTGCTTTGTAATTCTCGCGTTTACAACCTTAGATGAAATCTATTTCCTTGAGGCAAAGCACTTATTATCCTTTTGGAAACGAAAAAACGATGATGGGAGAAAATCTATTACGAAACAAGAAGTTGAAACATATGGCCATCAACTATCAATTGGTTATCGTCCAAGAATTGATTATATAAAGATAATTGATTACCTATATTTCAACAAGGAATAATAGTAAATAAGCTAAGAATGTAACCTATCCCTACTAAATTACGTCATATCGTAGGGAAAGCATTTGAAAGGCAGGAAATAAGTATGTCTGAAAAATATCAAACACGTGAAGAACGCCGACATGCGAAACAAAAGAAAAAAAGCGAAAAAAAGCAAAGGGTTCGTTATTTAAAAGAATTCTATTAATTGTCCTATTAATTGGGATTATTGGGATGATAGCAGGTGCTACTACATTTTTCGTGATGGCAAGTGGTGCTCCTAAATTGGATGAATCCCTACTAAAGGATCCACTATCATCAAAAGTTTACGACATGAATGGAAATAAAATTTATGAGTTTGGGGCAGAAAAACGAACGTATGTCCCACTGGAGCAAATACCGGATAACTTAAAAAATGCTGTACTTGCAGTAGAGGATGCTCGTTTTTATGAACATCACGGTTTGGATGTTATTCGCCTTGGTGGAGCAGTTCTTGCCAATTTCAAAGAAGGATTTGGTGCTGAAGGAGCAAGTACGATTTCACAGCAAGTAATCAAGAATTCCTTTTTCGAGGAAGGGCAAAAAAAGCTTACTAGAAAAGCGCAAGAGCTATGGCTAGCATTTCAATTAGAACGTAAATACTCAAAAGATGAAATTCTAGAAATGTATTTAAATAAAATCTACTACGGTGTCGGTAACACATACGGTGTTGCTAAAGCAGCCGAAATATATTTTGACAAACCGCTCGATGAACTCGAGCTTCACGAAGCCGCCTTTATAGCGGGTCTTGGACAAAATCCAGGAATCTATAACCCTTTTGTCCATCCAGAAGCAGCAGAAAAGCGTCGGAATATCGTATTAACTCTCATGGTTAGGCATGATTTTATTTCGAAAGAAGAAGCAGACGCTGCTAAAAAGGTTCCGATTGAAACATCAATTGTAGAATCAGAGGAACAATCACATCCAATTGATTCTTTCATGGACCAAGTAAAACGTGAGCTTAAAGAATCTGATATCGATGTCTATAACGCAGGCGTTAAAATTTATACAACCTTTGATCCTGAAGCACAAGCTCATATCGATTCATTATTAGCAAATAAAAATCCTGATGTGCAATTTCCAAATGATAAGCTCCAAGCGGGAATAGCAGTCGTAGATACAAAAACTGGTGAAATTAGAGCATTAGGCGGCGGTAGAAATCAAGCTCAAAATAGTCGCAGAAACTTTGCGCTTGAATCCGATAACCAACCTGGTTCAACGATTAAACCTATTTTAGACTATGGACCTGCGATTGAGTATTTAAAATGGTCTACCTATCAACAAATTAAGGATGAACCGTACACATACTCAGATAAAACGCCAATTAACAACTTTGATAGAAAATATATGGGACAAATTACAGCAAGAGTTGCTTTAGCCCATTCAAGAAACATACCGGCACTTAAAGCATTCCAAGAAGTTGGTGTTACAAAAGCAACAGAATTTGCTAACGGACTTGGCATTACCTTTGATGAAAGAATTAATGAAGCATATTCCATTGGAGGGATGCACGGTGGTATCTCCCCTCTTGAAATGGCTGGTGCCTATGCAACATTCGGTAACGAAGGAAACTTTATTAAACCACATGCGGTAAACAAAATTGTCTTTCCGGATAATCGAGAAGTTGTCCTTGCACCAGAGCCTGAAACAGCTATGTCTGAAGCTACAGCTTTCATGGTTACAGACATGCTAAAATCCGTTATGGACTTTGGTTCCGGACGGAGATATGATGTTTCCGGATTGCAAATTGCAGGTAAAACGGGTACAACAAACTACAGCGCAAAAGATATTAAAAACTATAATATTCCTTCCGGTGGTGTACCTGATATTTGGTTCAGTGGTTACACACCTAGCTATACTGTCTCCATTTGGACGGGATATAGTAATAACCAGGAAGCAGTCTTGCCTGCTGAACAAAGCTTAGCATTAAAATTGTTCAGAGATATTATTACGAATCTTTCTGAAGGCAAAGAAGCAGAGGATTTCGTAATGCCTAAGTCAGTCGTAAAAGTTGGTGTTGAAAAAGGGTCTAATCCGGCAAAACTACCTAGTGAATTTACCCCTAAAGATGAAATTGTATATGAATATTTCATCAAAGGAACAGAGCCAACGCAAGTGTCTGATAAATACGATAAGCTTACAACACCATCAAACCTAGAAGTGTTATATGACCAGGAAACAAATCAGATTAAATTATCTTGGGCATATGCAGAAGGTGAACTTGAACGTAATAGCTTTGAAATTAGTGTTTCAATTGACGAAGGGCCAGCTAAGGTTCTTACAACAACAAAAGAGTTAACCTATACAGTTCCTGAAGCTATACCAGGTGCTATTTACAAATTTACTGTGACTGCAGTAAATGACGAAAACCCTGAGCAACGCAGCGACCCTGCCACAAATACGATTGAAGTACCAGAACCTGCTGAGGAGGAAATTGAGATTCCACTGCCCCCTGTAACTCCTCCTGGGAATGGCAATGGCAATGACAACGGTAATGGTGGCGAAAACGATGGAAATAATAATGGTGAAGGCAATGGTGAAGGAAGCGGAGATGGCAACGGTGATGAAGAAGTTCCTGTCTTTCCTCCAGTCCCACCAGGCAATGGAGATCGTCAATAATTAAAAAATAACGCACATTTATTTGTGCGTTATTTTTTTTGCATCAATATTTTCTTTTTAGCATATAGCTTTAACAACTCGGTATAGAGTTCATTTAATTGAATGAAAGAGTGATATTGGTGTGGCTTTTTTAAAATGAACAAAAGCCGCTCATCAAGATTAATTGGTTTATAGTTGAGTTCTTTCATACTTTCATTAAGATTTTCCGGACTTGCAAAAGGTTTTTCATTTAGTATGAATAAAAATGTAATGAAATCATCTATGGCTTCGTTCATTGGCTGAACTACTTTTACTTTGTCCCTGTTTCGATAATGGAGTAAAAGTTGTTCTTTTCGCCCATCCCATTTTTCCATTATTGCAGAAAAAACCTTTTCTTTATCCAACCTTTTCTTTCCCTTTCATACGCTTTTTCCCTTCTCTACAAACCTCTAATAGCGGGCAAATTTCACATTGAGGGTTTTGAGCTTTGCAATGATATCTTCCGAAAAAAATCATGCGATGATGGGTTGCAGACCATTCTTCCTTTGGAACCTTTTTCATTAACGTTTTTTCAACTTCTAAAACTGAGTCTTTCCATCTACAAAATCCAAGTCTTTTGCTCACTCTTTCCACATGGGTATCGACTGCAATTGCAGGAATCCCGAAGGCAACTGAGACAACGACATTGGCTGTTTTCCTGCCCACTCCTGGTAATTTTGTTAATTCATCGCGGTCTTGTGGAAGGATGCCACCATAATCTTCAAGTAACATTTGGCATAACTTTTGTATGTTTTTTGCCTTATTTCGATAAAGTCCGATGGAACGAATATCATTTTGGAGCTCTTCAAGTGATACGGCTAGATAATCCTCCGGTGTTTTATATTTTTCAAAAAGAGAGGCTGTTACTTTATTCACCAATGCATCTGTACATTGGGCTGACAATGAAACAGCGATTACTAATTCAAACGGATTTTTATGATTGAGCTCACAGTGAGCATCCGGGAACATTTCCCCCATAGTATCAAGACAGAATTGAATTTGTTGTTTGTTCAGCATTTTTTATCACCTATTAGATTTAATCAAATGTTCCGCTGAGTTAAACCCAGCGGAATAAAGTTAATTTTCTAACCAATTATAAAACGGGATTGTCCGTTTATAATTTCCCTGCCCGGTTTGCTCAGTTTGTTTATGCTTTTGTTGGTATTGACGAAACTTTTGAGAATGGTTTTGGGCTTGAGCAATCGTACGGATTCCATTCTTTTTCCACTCAAAAAGAATTCGATCAATATATCGGAAATTAAGCTTTCCAGACATAACAGCCTCACGTAACGCTGCTTTAATAATGGTTGGATCGTGGTGGTCTTGATCGAGCCACATTGCTAAGGATTCACATTCAAATGGTGAGAGAGGTCGTCCAAATTCTTGTTCGAAAATACTATATAAGTCCTTTTCTTGCTGCTTCTCTATTTCTTTTTCTTCGTTCATGTTTTGTTGAACAAGAAGCTGCAGCATTTTCTCCCATAATGGGCGTAATGAATATTTTTCGTAAATGACGCGATTTTCGTCGTTTCCTTCATTTATTTCAAGATATCCACGTTGAATGAGCTGACGTAGGATTTCCATACATTTTTCTTCTGTGATTGACATACGGTTTGAAATTTCAATTGGCGTCGGAAAGAAGTTTCCACTATCCATAAAGGTTAAGATATGGAATAGAACCATCATTTCTTCTTCGTTTAACTGTAGATGTCGATACGAGGACATTAACATTTTCGGTATTGAAATACTGCCTTGTTCGAATAAATCAACTAATTTATCCATTTTCATGTATAAACACCTCTTCCTTACCTAGTATAACATGAGATGGAGAATAGGAATAAGAAAGAAATATTTGGTTTGGAATTTGACACAATAGTAAAAAAAGACCCCCCCTTTTGGGAAGATCCTTTTTCAATTTGTTATGGATATAGTCGGTTTAGTAAGCGTGGGAACGGAATTGTTTCACGAACATGTTCTACACCACTTATCCATGCAACTGTTCTTTCTAATCCTAATCCAAAGCCTGAATGTGGAACGGAGCCATATTTGCGTAATTCCAAATACCACTTATATGCATCACTAGTTAAACCGTGTACTTCGAGCTGTTGTTTTAAAAGATCAAAATCATGTATTCTCTCAGAACCACCAATGATTTCACCATAACCCTCTGGAGCAATTAAATCAGCACATAATACAACATCATCACGGTCAGGGGCTGGTTGCATATAGAAAGGCTTAATTCCCTTTGGATAGTTAGTAATAAATACTGGTTTATCATAGCTTTCAGCTATTGCAGTTTCATGTGGAGCCCCAAAATCATCACCCCACTGAATATCAGTAAACCCTTTTTCATGTAAAAACTCAATTGCCTCATCATAAGATATACGTGGGAATGGAGCTTTAATATTTTCAAGCTTAGATACATCTCGACCCAATGTTTTTAATTCTAATTGACAATTTTTCAAGACAGACTGCACAATATGAGAAACATATTCCTCTTGTACTTTTAAGCTTTCTTCATGCTCAGTGAACGCCATTTCCGGCTCAATCATCCAAAACTCAATTAAATGACGTCTTGTCTTTGATTTTTCCGCACGGAATGTTGGCCCAAAGGAGAATACCTTTCCTAAAGCCATCGCTGCCGCTTCCATGTATAATTGTCCGCTTTGTGAAAGATATGCATCTTCATCAAAGTATTTTGTAGCAAAAAGTTCAGTTGTGCCTTCTGGAGCGCTTCCAGTTAAAATTGGTGGATCAACTTTTACAAATCCATGTTCATTGAAAAATTCATAGGTTGCACGAATGATTTCATTACGGATTTTCATAACTGCATGCTGCCTTTTTGAACGGAGCCATAAATGACGATGGTCCATTAAAAACTCTGTACCATGCTCTTTCGGCGTAATCGGATAATCGACAGCCTCATGAATAACCTCGATATTTGTTACAGTGAGTTCATATCCAAACGGTGAACGTTCATCTTCTCGTACTACACCAGTTACGTATAAGGATGTTTCTTGAGTAATTGATTTTGCTTTCTTAAAAACATCTTCTTCCACTTCTGCCTTTACAACGACACCTTGGATAAAGCCTGTCCCATCACGAAGTTGTAGAAAGGCAATCTTCCCGCTTGAGCGTTTATTCGCTAACCAAGCACCGATTGTTACCTCTTCCCCAACGTATTTATTAACTTCTGCAATAGTTGTTTTCACAATTGTCCCTCCAAAAATCAATCAAATGCGCTTTGGCGTATTTGTGCCCGATTTTTCGATCCTACTGGAAAAATTTCCATTGAAAAATCGCGGCATCCGCCGGAGGCTTTAACTTGATTCAGTTGGGGTTTAAATCCCTGTCTACTATTACTGTAAATACTACCATTTACAGATGTATAGAGTCTGCTGAATAAAGTTAAACCTTATGTATAAATTCCTACTTCATTATACATTTCTTGTCATAATGAAGCAAGAAATTGAAGAAGGACGGCTTGGGTTACTAGAACCAGCAGTACCGTCCCTGTTTTTTTACATTTTGTCCTCAACAAATTTATGAATTCGTTTAATCGCTTCTTCAAGTTGCTCTAATGATGTTGCATAGGATAGGCGTATGTTATTTGGTGCACCAAAGCCTGAGCCTGGGACAACTGCAACAAGTGCTTCCTCTAATAACGCCTTAGCAAAATCGTCGACATTCTCGTATCCTGTTAACTCTGCACATTTTTCCGCATTCGGGAATAAGTAGAATGCACCTTGGGGCTTAATACAAGAAATGCCAGGAATGCTAACCAATTTATTATAAATTACATCTAAGCGCTGTTCGAATGCCTGTCTCATTGTTTCAACAGGTTCTTGTGTTCCTTCATAGGCTGCAATAGCAGCATATTGAGCAACAGATGTTGGATTTGATGTACTATGACTTGAGAGATCTGTCATACTTTTAATGATTTCTTGAGGTCCAGCGGCATAACCAATTCTCCAACCTGTCATCGAGTGTGATTTAGATAGTCCATTGATAATAATTGTTTTTGCTTTCACGTCTTCACTAACTTGTGCAATCGAAGCATGTGTAGCACCAAAATAAACAAGCTTTTCATAAATCTCATCAGATACAATCCAAATATTATGTTTTACACATAATTCACCGATGGCTTGTAATTCTTCTTTTGAATACAGCATCCCAGTAGGGTTACTCGGAGAATTTATAATTAATGCTACTGTTTTATCAGTAATTGCTGCTTCTAGCTGTTCAACTGTTACTTTAAAGTTATTTTCCTCTTTCCCATCTACGTATACTGGGATTCCTTCTGCAAGCTTCACTTGCTCAGGGTAACTTACCCAATAAGGGGTTGGAATAATCACTTCATCGCCTTTATTTAACAGCACTTGGAATAGTGCGTATAACACAAATTTCGCTCCTGTTCCAACTATTACTTCGTTTGGTTTATATGCTAATTGTTGGTCATTTAATAGCTTTTTACAAATAGCTTGTTTTAATGCAGGTAATCCAGCGGAAGGTGTATATTTTGTATGTCCTTCTTTCATCGCCTTGATGGCAGCCTCAATTATATGATCAGGTGTATTAAAATCAGGTTCACCTGCTCCAAGGCCAATAACATCATGTCCTTCGGCTTTTAATTCTTTTGCTTTTGCTGTAATGGCAAGTGTAGAAGACGGTGTTAATGCCGCTACTCTGTTTGCTAATTTCATGGTTTTCCCCTCACATATTATGGTTTGATTGAATTGCGATATTTGCCAGTTTCAAAATACATTTTATGGTAGGTCAATCGATTATCACTACCAATATAAATAATTTCCCAAATTGGGATATTATCTTCGATTCCAAGTTTGACAGAACGAATTTCTTGTGGATTACGCTCGCTTTTTAAAATAGTAATTGCTTCGTTTTTTGTAATACCATCACGTTCAAAGCGAGTGATTATTTTTCCACCTTTTTTTTCAGGGATCCAAGCAATCATTTTGTCATCTTCATCATTTTTCCCAATGACGACCTGATAAGTTTTCGTTCCAAAATATGTATAGCTTTCATCAATTGTTACAATCGGTGTTTTCTCAAGAGCTATTTCATTTCCTTTTGCTTCAGCAGTGTTCAATGGCTCTAGGGCTGAATGATAAATGCTGATTCCTCTCCAAATCACAAAAACAAGGAATAAAACGAGAATTCCAATTATCCATTTCTTCATTTTAATCAACTACTTTACGTACGATAAATTGTAAAAACTGCATTATTTTGATCATCTCTATCAAGTGCAAGTCCAAACATGAGATCATCATGCTTAAGTGTCCGATTTAATAAATCAACAATTTTATATAAATCAGGTGTATTTTGAATTTTTACAGACGATTGAACTTCTATCTTACTTTCCAAGCAGGAGCTCTCCCTTCATTCATCACAAATTTTACTACTTATACGATAACTCGCCTACGGCAACAATAGTAGTACTACAACATTACAGTTGAAGTTGTCTTACATTACCTTACATCATTATAACAGGTGTATTACCATTCACAATATATTTTCGATTAAAAAATAACTCCTAATCCCATGCCTAACCTGTCTTTTGACAGGTCTTTTTTTAACCTTGTTGAACTTTTGGCTGATCGCTCTTTAATGGGATAGGAATAACTTCATAATCAGTTTTTGTACATTTAATGGTGACACTACCAAATTGTCTCGTGTAATAGATGTCAATCCAGCTATTATTGAGTCTTTCTAATACATCTGAGCTTGGAAGGAATCCTTTTTTATGAAATATAATCGCGATTTGCGGATTCACGTGGTTTACAAATTTTTCACCAGAACCATTTTCATTTCCAAATTCCGCTACCTTTAAAATATTCGTTATCGGTAGCTCTTTATTTTCAAGCATTTGATACTCTAAGTCAGGATTAGCACTTGCCATAAAGAGAAATTGATGATTACCAAATCGAAGTAAAAAATCCATCCCAAGTGATTTTTGCTTGTCTTGATTTTCGTGAATAACTTTCGCAGCGAGAAACGGGCTTAATTGATATTCCTTTCCCTTCTGCCAATAAATGATTTTTTTATTACCATCTTCCTGTTTATTATGTGCTCCATAAATAAGTTGTACATCTGAGAATTCTTGTATTAACCAATCAATATTTGAAGTAAATAAAGAATTTTGTTTTGTAATAATAATTCCCTTTAATTTTTTTACCCCATAAACATCAAGGTAAGCCTTAAGTTCCTTTTGCGTCCCTTGACCACCTGTATTTACAAGAATAAACTCACCCTTGGGCAGATGAATCAAACTTGATTCCCCATTTGTCAAATCTAAAAACGTGACGGCAATTTCATCCTCTGATAATTTAACATTTATTTTCTCTATATTAGTCCTGACATCGTCACTTGTCCAGCCTGAAAGAAACAATGTTAAAAAAACCAATAAAAACAACAAAAATGGTTTCACAATTTTAGCCTCCAAGAATGTAAAACTCTATATCCATTCCTTAACCTCTTCCAATAAACGGTTAAGGGGTTTATGAAAAAATTTCATCTTAGGAATTGAGGAAAGAAACTTTCGACCGTAATTCGTTGTTACAATCCGCCGATCTAATATAAAGATAACCCCTTTATCCTTTTCTGAACGGATGAGCCTTCCAACACCCTGTTTAAAACGAATGATTGCTTCAGGTAAAGAAAGCTCTTGAAAGGAGTCTCCACCTCTTTTTTCAATTTCTTTTGCCCGGACCGCAAAAATTGGGTCATTTGGTGACGCAAAAGGGAGTCTAACAATCACAAGTGCGGTTAAATCTTGTCCAGGAATATCTACACCCTCCCAAAAACTACTGGTCCCAAGAAGAATCGCCTTTTCAAACGCTTGAAAATTCTTCGTTAACTTTGCCCGACTTCCACCACTAATACTTTGAGCAATTAACACAAATTGTTCAAGTTCCACCATATCCTTCAACTTACTATATGTATTTTGTAACATCTCATAAGAGGTAAATAAAACAAGCATACGGCCATTCGTTTTATTCGCAATTTTAGCAAGATGTGACGCAATTGATTCAACATACTCATTTTGTGAAACAGAATTGATAAGCGGAACATCAGTTGGAACCATCATTGCTGCTTGAAGCTCAAAATCAAACGGAGACGGGATTGATAATGTAATTGGATGAAAATCGGGCAAACCTAATTTTTCAATCATATACGTAAAAGAATCATCAACCGTTAATGTGGCTGAAGTCATAATCACACTCTTTTTATAAGTAAAAAATTGATCTGCTAAATAATCAGAGACATCGGCAGGCTCCATAGAGATTACGGCAGCATTTACAGGACCTTTAGGATCAACTTCAATCCATGTCATTTGTTTATCATGCTTGTTTAATGTAAATAAGCTTTCGATAATCGAACATTTCTCCACTAACAATTCAATACTTAAAACATAATCATTAAATACCCCTAGTTGCATCGGCGTAAGCAAAGATTTGTTTTGAATAACTAGGTCCTTCTGGTATTGAACTTTGCTAACTATCTGCTTAATTGAAATACTTAGCTTATTAAGTTGCTCGATTGCCTCCTGCCAATATTCCCCTTTCTCTTTTGACAAATCAAATAAATATTGGAATCGATTTGTTTGGTCTTCAGTTGATTGTTTGTGTAAAACATGGTTGCGAATCATTCGGAAAAAGTCATTAACCGATGCTTTAATTTCCTTTATGATTTGATTTACATCAAGGAAGGTGTTTGTCTCAAAGCCAATCCGCTCCATTACCTTAACTGACTTTGAAAGTAAATCATTTGTTTCGAGAAGACCAATTCTCATGAGAACAGAATGAATCATTAAATAATGAATCTGAAAACCAACCTGACGTTTAGCAAGAGCTTCAAAATGATGTGCTTCATCAATAATTAAATAATCATAGGACGGGAGTATTTTAAAATGATTGTGTAAATCTTGTAAAAGGAGAGCATGATTTGTAACTAGGATATCTGCATCCGCCGCAGCATCTTTTGCATGTTGATAAAAACATCTTGACCCCCAAATAGAATCTTCAAATCCAGGTTTTTCATATGTACTCTTCACACGCTCCCATAAGAGTTTACCACCTGAAGGCAGGTTAATCTCATCGATGTCCCCTGTTTCTGTTTCTGTTAACCATACGAGTATTTGTGCTTTCGTTAGGACCTCATCATAGTTATCTGTTTCTTCATATAAAAGTTGTTCAAACTTCCTTAAGGAAAGATAATTCCCCCTACCTTTTAAAAGAGCTACATTGAAATCAAATGGTAGTATTTCCCGTACTTTTGCAATATCTTTTTCTAAAAGCTGTTGCTGTAGTTGAAGGGTATTGGTACTAATGATACAGCGCCCCTTCGTTTTTGAGATATAAATAGCCGGAAGTAAATACGCAATTGACTTCCCAATCCCTGTACCCGCTTCAATAATGGCATGCTGATTTGTTTCAAGTGCATGTTGGATCGTCTGGACCATTTCAAGTTGACCTTGACGAAATGGAAATTGTTGAATTGCAGAGAAGAAATCCTCCGTATATGTATTTCCCTTTTGTGTAAGACTTTCTTTCGGGATTGTTTTTTTACGTAAGGCAAGACCACGATATATATCAAATCTCGTTTCTTTGTGTGCGTAATTTTGTTTATCGTCTATAATCTCCCACAAAATTTCACGAATATCGCTCTTAAAAAAGTTTGCAAGAGAATATAACTTTTGAATCGTTACAAGCGGAAGATGCTCTATTTTTTGTAAAATTTTCAAAAGAAGTTCAGCGGTTACTTCAGCATCACTATCAGCTTGATGGGGATTTTCGTGTGGTAACGAAAGTGTCTCAGCAAGTTGTCCCAACTTATAGCTATCGGCCAATGGTAGCATTACTCTTGATAATTCAACCGTGTCGATGGTAAGACAATGAAAATTTTCAAACCCACATTGGGCTAGTTCTTCCTGCAAAAACGAATAATCAAAAGGTACATTATGAGCAACAAAATAAGAATTTTTAAACATTGAAATAATTTCAGGAGCAACAATCGAAAAATCAGGAGCATTCGCCACGACTTCATTTGAGATACCTGTGAATTGCTCGATAAAGATAGGAATGTCTTGTTTTGGATTGACAAAGGTCGCAAATCTTTCAATAATTTCCCCGTCTTCAATGACTACTGCTGCAAACTGTATTATTTTATCACCCTTTTTTGGAGAGTTCCCTGTTGTTTCTAAGTCTACAACGACAAAGCGTTTATTCACTTGGTGCCACCTCCTAACACAAACGCCCCCAAATTGGGGGCGTGTTGTTTTATTAAAATTATAATACAGTTGCAGCTGGTTCTTCTAGAATAAGTTCTTTAATTTGGTTATTTTCATTCATAATTGCTACCTTAGGTTTGTGATCTGCAAGTTTTTCCTCAGGTACAATCGCATATGAAATGACAATAATTACATCTCCCTCTTGCACGAGGCGAGCAGCAGCACCGTTTAAGCAAAACACACCGCTTCCTCTTTCACCAGGGATAATATACGTTTCAAGTCGAGCCCCATTGTTATTATTTACAATTTGAACTTTTTCATTAGCAATCATGCCAACTGCGTCTAATATATCTTCATCTATTGTAATACTACCTACATAGTTTAAGTTAGCTTCTGTAACCCGTGCTCTGTGGATTTTAGCGTTCATCATTGTACGAAACATGATGCTCCCCCTTGAATCATTGAGATTTCGAATAAAAGGTTCTTCCAAAATTATCTATACATCAAAAGTAATATTATCAATAAGTCTAACGTTTGTAAACTTAACAGCAATAGCAATTATGATTTTTCCAGTTAACTCCGTCAATTCATCAAGCTCGGGATAACGATAGATTTCTACATAATCAATATCACCTGATGTATGTTCCAATATATGATTTTGGATTAATTCTTCGATAACTTTTGGATCCCGTTCTCCATCTAGGATTGCTTGTTTCGCCATTTGCAAGCTTTCAAACAATCTATAAGCTTCTATACGCTCTTGGTCTGTTAAATTGACATTCCGCGAGCTTTTCGCAAGCCCATCCTCTTCACGGACAATTTCCACCGGTACAAGTGTAATAGGGAAATTAAAGTCAGTAATCAATCCATCGACAACTGCTACTTGTTGTGCATCCTTCAACCCAAAGTACGCCCGGTCTGGCTGTACGATGTTAAATAATTTAATAAGAACGGTAGCAACACCATCAAAATGTCCATTCCTCTGTCTACCACACAATACATCTATTCTCGAATGAACCTTAGCAGCCAGCGACATTTTTGTCGGGTACATCTCTTCTGTACTTGGGTGAAACAAAACATCCACACCATTTTTTTCTGCAAGCTGGCTGTCTCTTTCAAAATCACGAGGATAAGAATCAAAGTCTTCATTTGGGCCAAATTGAAGCGGATTTACGAAAATACTTACGGCTAACAAATCATTTTCATTTTTTGCCTGGTTCATTAGTGTTAAATGTCCCTCATGAAGATACCCCATTGTCGGTACAAATCCAACTGTTTTTCCAGATTGTTTTACAGTCATGATATATTGCTGCATTTCCTTGATTGACGTAATGACTTTCATGTTTATTTTCCCCCATAAAGACTTGTAAGCTCTTCTTCCTTCATTGTGTACATATGTTTTTCTTCCGGAAATGAATGTCCTTTTACCTCTGCCACATAATTTGAGAGTCCTTGTAAAATTGGTTCATTAACCGAAGCATATTGTTTAACAAATTTAGGAACACGATCAACTCCATAAGAAACCACATCATGGAATACAAGAACCTGACCATCGGTATGGTTTCCTGCACCGATTCCAATTGTCGGGATTGAAATGCTCTTTGTCACTTCTTCCCCTAATTGTTTCGGCACACATTCCAATACTAAAGCGAGGGCACCTGCTTCTTCTACTTTTTTCGCATCCTCAATTAGCTGTCTAGCACTTTCTGCATCCTTTCCTTGAACCTTATATCCACCTAAGACTCCCACAGCTTGAGGCGTTAACCCTAAATGGCCAACAACAGGTATTCCCGCTTCAGTTAAAGATGAAATCGTATAAATAACATCTTTTGCACCTTCAACTTTCACAGCATGTGCACCCGATTCTTGAATAATTCGAGCAGCATTTTTTAATGCGTCTGCACGTGAGACGTGATAAGACATAAATGGCATATCGGTTACAATAAAAGTTTCCTTTGCACCACGCTTTACAGCTTTCGTATGATGAATCATATCATCAACTGTGACTGGAATAGTAGAGTCATAGCCTAACACAACCATTCCTAATGAATCACCGACAAGGATCATATCAACCCCTGCTGCTTGCGCTAACTTTGCAGACGGGTAATCGTAAGCGGTCAGCATGACAATCGGCTCTTTTTTTTGTTTCATTTTTAAAAATTCTGTTTTTTGTTTCATCATTTTTCCTCCTTCTGGCTTTTAAAATCGCCTTGCTCAGGTTACCCCAGAGTTCCTAAAAGAGGAGATGAAAGACCGATTCGTGGTGTTTTATATGATAAAAGTAAAAAATCCTTCTTTCAAAAAAGAGAAAGAAGGATAGCATAAGTGAGTTCGGTAAATTTCATCCCTCTGTCCCAGTCCATTGGATCAAGGCAGAATATAATTTTGAATTACTAACAAAAAACGAAAAACTTGGTGTAGTTCCATAAAGGATACCACCCATTACTTTGAATTATATATAATATTCAATATCATTTCTACATTTTATTTTCAGGAAACTCAATATCTGCAGAATAAATATGATGAATCATCCCATCGGCATCCTCAATTAACAATACGCCTTCCTCATTGATACCAAGCGCCTTTCCTTCAATTGACCCAGTAAGTGTTCTGGCAACTATATGCTTCCCAATGCTTGTAGCATAGCTTTCCCATAATAACTTCACTACCTTGAAACCATGTTGTAAGTATTCCTTATACAACTTTTCAATTTTTAGTAATATGACTTGAATCAGTTTCGCACGGTCAACTTTTTCTCCTTTTTCAATTGCAAGTGAGCTCGCAATTGAATGTAAGCTTTCAGGAAAATGGCTCAATTCCTGATTCACATTAATACCAATTCCGATAATAACTGAATTAATCCGATCAGTTTCAGCCTGAAGCTCCGTTAATATACCAACTAGTTTTTTTGATGAATTAATATATCATTCGGCCATTTAATATCTGGCTCTAGTCCTGTCACTTCCTGAATTGCCTGAACTACACCTACGGCCGCCAAAAGTGTTAATTGTGGAGCTTGTGATGGCGGGATTTCAGGTCTTAAAATCATACTCATCCAAATTCCAGTATGTTTTGGTGAATACCAGGCCCTATCCAATCTTCCACGGCCCGTTGTCTGTTCTTCGGCCACAATAAGTGTACCTTCAGGGGCGCCATCATAGGCAAGACGATGGGCTATTTGTTGGGTAGAAGTTACTGATTCTTCAAAATGAATATTTCTGCCAAGGAACTCTGTTTCAAGGCCGAGTTGAATTTCATTACCGCTAATTTTATCTGGCTTTTTCATAATTCGATAACCAAGTTTTCTAACCGCCTCTAATTCATACCCTTCATTTCGTAAATCTTCAATATGCTTCCATACGGCAGTACGTGAACATCCGAGTTGCTCACTTAATTTTTGACCAGAAATAAATTCACCATTCGCGTTGGAGAAGACCTCTAACAATTTTTTTCTTATTTCTGATTGCACGATAGGAGCCACTCCTTTATTTTTTCCTTGTTATTTTCAACCTTATTTTCAAGAATACTATTTTCGACTTTTTCTAATAGTTGAGATACCCATTTTCCAGGCGATTGTTTGTACCATTGTAAAAGATCTGCTCCTGTTATCTTCAGGTCTGAACGGTGTTTAATAGGTAATTTGCAATACTCCTCATAGAGAGATATCTCTTGTTTAATCCCCAGCACGCCTAAAATTTTCTCAACATGTTTGATACAACTCTCACCACAATCATACAAAAGCTGCTTATTCCAGCCATTATTAAGAACATTTTCAAGACACCCTATGTTTTTTACAACCTGTTCAATTATTTTATTTGGTAACTTCCATTGTCTTAAAAAAGTCTTTAAATCGTCTTTTTTCAACAAATAACTAACAAGTGTCCAATATTCTGCTCGATCTTTTAATTCATTCCATTTATAAGCTGAGAAGCACTTTACATTTTTCTTCTCATTTTCTAGACCAGGCATGTATTGAAGTAAATTTGTCTCTGCTAAAATCGGAAATGCGACATGACAATTTGGACCCGAAAGTAATTTTTCAAACTCAATCGTAATCCGTTCAACTGATATCTTTTTTAATAAAGGTGCATTATTTGTGATAGCAGATTGCGTCTCCTGACATAACAAAAAGGGCAATTGACTTACAAAACGAACCGCTCTCATCATTCTTAGGGCATCTTCATGAAAACGTTCATTCGGGTCTCCAACTGTTTGGATTCGTTTCTCTTCAATCGCTTTCTTTCCACCAAAGGGATCAATAATGTCACCGTCAATCGTCATAGCAATTGCATTCATTGTAAAATCTCTTCTTTTTAAATCTTCGTGAAGAGATTTTACAAACTCAACATGTGAAGGCCTGCGATAATCCTCATACCCCTCTTCGGTTCGAAAGGTTGTCACTTCAAATTGTTCATCTTTATGTAAAACAACCACTGTACCATGAATCACCCCTACATCAATCGTTTTCGGAAATATGTTCATGATTTGCTCAGGAAGTGCAGAGGTTGCGATGTCAATATCACCAATGGGGCGATTTAGTAAATAATCTCGAACAGACCCCCCCACAAAATAAGCCTCATATCCATGATTATGTAATGTTGTAAGAATTGCTTTTGCTTTTCCAAAAGGTCCGTCCATCTCTGTAAGCCCCTAACAACGTTTATTTCGAGAGGATCGAATAATATAAATCCTCATATTCATTAACAATTCTCTCAGAATTAAATTTCTGTTGAACAGAGCTGATTGCCTGCCTTGACATTTTTTTATGTAAATTAGAATCAGATAAAAGTGTAATAGCCTTGTTTGCAATGTCTTGAATATCACCAAGCTCACAAATGTATCCATCCGCACCTTCGTTAATGACCTCCGGAATACCACCAACCTTTGTACCTATTGTTGGAACTCCACATGCCATAGCTTCAATAAGAACAAGTCCGAAGCTTTCTTTTTCAGATAATAAAAGCTTTAAGTCACTAATTGAATACAGTTCTGGAAGGTTTTCTTGTTTACCTAAAAGGAGTACTTTATCATTAAGTCCAAATTTATCAATTAATTTGCAGGCAGTCGTAACTTCCGGTCCATCCCCAACCAATAATAGCTTGGCTTTTACTTCTTTTTGAATGAGATTAAATGCACGAACGACATCTGGGACGCGTTTCACCTTCCGAAAATTAGAAACGTGGATAATAACTTTTTCATCTTTTTCAATCCCATATTGATTCCGTAAATCATCAACATCTCGTTTGTAATAGATTTTCTCGTCCACAAAATTATATATGGTTTTAATCTCTTTCTTCGGTTCAATTAATTCATAGGTTTGGTCTACCAGTGATTTCGAAACAGCAGTAACGGCATCAGATTGTTCTATTCCAAACCGAATCAATTCTGTTAAAGAGGGATCATATCCAAGAACTGTAATATCTGTACCATGCAGGGTGGTAATAATTTTTACATCCCCATCCACCATTTGCTTTGCTAAGTATGCACAAACAGCATGTGGAATCGCGTAATGAACATGAAGAAGATCGAGCTTCTCTCTTTTCGTAACCTCTGCCATTTTACTAGCCAATGCGAGGTCATAAGGTGGATATTTAAAAACCGAATATTGATTTACTTCCACCTCATGAAAAAAAATATTTGAATAAATTTTGTTCAGACGAAACGGAAGACTTGAAGAAATAAAATGAATTTCATGTCCTTTTTCTGCAAGTAATTTCCCTAACTCTGTTGCCACGACACCTGAACCCCCAACTGATGGGTAACAAGTAATCCCTATTTTCAGTTTCATTTGCAAATCTCCCACTTCTTCGTCAAATCATACATTTTAATCGATGAACATTCCAAGAAAATTTATTTACTTTCTTCCTGTCTATCGCGGATAATTTCACGCCATGAAATAAATCCTTTTTCTAGTCCATGAATTAGCACCTCAGCAGTACCCATGTTGGTAGCTAATGGTACACAATACACATCACATAATCTAATTAGTGCTGATACATCTGGCTCATGTGGTTGTGCTGTTAATGGGTCCCTAAAAAAGATAACCATATCCATTTGATTTTTGGCAATCATTGCTCCAATTTCTTGATCACCGCCTAATGGTCCAGATTGAAATCGATGAATTTGAAGTCCTGTAGCTTCTGAAATACGTAAGCCTGTTGTCCCTGTTGCAAACAGTTCATGCTGCTCCAAGATTGTTTTATAAGCTGTTGAAAATTGTACAAGATCTGTTTTCTTCTTATCATGAGCTATTAAAGCAATTTTCATTGTATTGTATCCCCTTATTCGATAATATTTTCTAAACCGTAGACTAACACATCGATGTTCATTACTGTATCAACTGATAATTTAACACCTGACATGAAAGAAGCACGATTGAATGAATCATGACGAATTGAGAGCATTTGTCCATTTCCGCCAAACATTACTTCTTGATGTGCAACAAGCCCCGGCAGTCGTACACTATGTATGCGAATTCCATCATACTCAGCACCACGGGCGCCTTGAATGGTTTCTTTTTCATCAGGATGTCCTTGTTCCTTTGAATCTCGTACTGCCGTTACTAATTCTGCAGTTTTCACTGCTGTTCCAGATGGGGCATCGAGCTTTTGGTCATGGTGAAGCTCGATAATTTCCACATCCTGAAAATACTTTGCTGCCATTTGTGAAAATTTCATCATTAACACTGCACCTACTGCGAAATTAGGAGCAATAATTGCACCTACTTTGCGCTCTTCCGCCATCATTGACAATCTGTCCAGCTCTTCATTAGTGAAACCTGTTGTGCCTACAACAGGACGGACACCATGTTGAATTGCAACCTCAGTATGATATCTACCTATTTCAGGTGTAGTTAAATCAATTAATACATCAGGGTTTGTTTGTGAGAAGCATTCATTAATATCAGTAAAAATAGGGACGTTTACATTACTGAAGCCTTCTACTTCACTAAGTAACTTACCATTGTTTTGGCGGTCGATTACTCCAACTAATGAATAATTCTCTGTATTTTGTACAAGAGCAACGGCCTCTTTTCCCATTCTCCCTCTAGGACCAGCGATTACGATTTTAATTGTATCCATCTTGTTTTCTCCCTTATTCGTTAGTATCAATACGAGTCCATCTATCTTTATCTCGTGTATTAAATTTGTTCATAACAGCATTATGTGCGTCTTCAAGGTCAATGTTCAAGGAATTTGCAAGGCAAATCAATACAAACAACAGATCACCTGTTTCTTCAGCCATGCTTTTTTCAGTTTCTGAATCTTTTTTTGGTTTTTCTCCGTAGTAGTGATTGACTTCTCTTGCAAGTTCACCTAATTCTTCTGTCAATCTTGCTAGTAGTGCTAGAGGACTAAAATATCCTTCTTTAAATTGGCCTATGTACGCATCTACTTCTTGTTGTAGTTGTTTCATTGTCTTATCTGCCATCTCTATCACCTCGGGAAGTTTCTCTTCTTATGTTAGCGTAAAGTATAGAGTTTTGACAAACTTTTCTTTTATATAACATGATTTGTCAGTTTTTTACCCATACTTTATAATGTAGTGGCAATTATTACTATTTCGGGGGTTATATAATTTGAAGTTTTCAATAAAAAATATTATTTTCATTCTGTTAGGATCGGCTATATTTTCGTTTGGGATCGTGCATTTTAATATGCAAAATAATCTTGCAGAGGGTGGATTTACAGGTATCACCCTGTTGCTTTATTTTCTGTTTAAATTTGATCCATCCTATACGAATTTGATTTTAAATATTCCACTATTTTTACTTGGTTGGAAGCTACTAGGCCGCATGGCATTTTATTATACACTTATTGGTACTATCAGTGTTTCGATATTTTTGTGGTTTTTTCAACGGTATCAGTTTGAAATAGCACTAGATGGAGATTTAATGCTCGCGGCATTATTTGCTGGTGTGTTTATTGGCGTTGGTCTCGGTATTATTTTTAGGTATGGCGGTACAACAGGCGGTGTTGATATTATTGCAAGGCTTGTTAGGAAATATGTTGGGTGGCCAATGGGCCGTACCATGTTTTTATTTGATGCCGTCGTGATTACTATCTCACTGATTTTCTATCTATCTCCTCGAGAGGCTATGTACACGTTACTCGCTGTGTTTATCGGGGCAAGAGTAATTGATTTTATGCAGGAAGGTGCATATGCTGCTAGAGGTGCAATGATTATTTCAGAACAGAATGAGAAAATTGCGGAAAAGATTTTAAATGAGATGGAGCGCGGGGTAACAATTCTAAAAGGAATGGGGTCGTATACGAAGCAGGATATGCATATTTTATACTGTGTAGTTGGAAGAAGAGAAGTTGGTCGGTTAAAGCAGGTTATTATCTCTATAGACCCGCATGCTTTTGTTTCTGTAAGTGATGTTCATGATGTACTCGGTGAAGGATTCACATTGGATGAAAATAAAAAACCGATTGAGCGGTGATGTAAACTGTTTCAAGAGAGGCTTTTAGCTAACACATGTGGGTGATACTCTAGGGGCTTCACATACCTCTTTTGCAAGCAAGCTTGCCCTTAAATTCTCTCCCCTTTTAGTCAAATGAGCTAAAACAAAAACAATAAAAACCGGTTATCCACTAAAAGGGTAACCGGCTTTCTTTGTTTATTCTTCTGATCGAGCCATTCCTGTGTACATGAGGATTAGTCTCAATAATTCTAGTACCGCTACTGCTGCTGCTGCAACGTAGGTTAGTGCTGCTGCACTTAGTACTTTTTTGGTTTCACGTTCTTCGTCATTACGAATGACGCCCGCTGATACAATTTCATTCATTGCCCTTGAAGAGGCATTGAATTCAACTGGCAACGTAACAAGCTGAAATAATACAGCCGCTGCCATAAAGATAATTCCATATAGCATCAAGCTTGGTATTGTGAAAATCATACCTGCAATAATTAATATCCATGAAAAGTTTGATCCGATATTCGCAACCGGTACAAGTGCATGACGGAACCGAAGGAATGCGTAATTTTGTTGATCTTGAATTGCGTGTCCAACTTCATGGGCAGCTACAGCAGCACCTGCAATTGAAGTTCCATAATAGTTGTTTGTTGAAAGTCGAACGACTTTTGATCTTGGGTCATAGTGGTCTGAAAGCACACCAGGAGTTTCCTCAATTCGAACATCATATAATCCATTTTGATCAAGAATCCTTCTTGCTACTTCTGCACCTGTCATGCCTGATGAAGAAGAAATTTGTGAATACTTCTTATATGCACTCTTTACTTTAAATTGTGCATATATCGGGATGATAATGATCAAAGCAAAATAAACTAGAATCATTCTTTTTATCCTCCAAACTATAATATACTTTAATTTTAGTTAGAGTATCTTTCAAAGTCAATTGTCTTGCTTACAAAATTATTTTCTTTAAAAATAAACAGTGGGTCATCCCACTGTTAGCGTTCATCATAATCTCTTTGTTTTTGTCGTTTTTGTTTATCACCTTTATATTTTCTCCAACCGACATAAATTAATGTAAGAATAATAGCTCCACCAGTTGAAATCATCACCCAAATCAGTGATGGATCTGCATCATCCTCGGTCATTCTCTCAAACAAATTCTTAAGATCATGTTCCATTTGGTCAAGCTGCTGTATTCTTGTAGTGGCCTTCAGTTCTTCATTTCGATACGTATCCAAAAATGCTATATGTGAATCTATTTTTTGAACATCTTCAGGTGTGATGTCCACTGTAATACTCGGATGAATCATATTATATTTTGATAGAAAGATAGTAAGAAGTTGATTAAAGCTTTCCGTATCTCCTTCTTCAACCGTTTCCTTCATTTGCCCGAATGTCGTCATAATCGAATCTTCCATTTCAGTCCACATGGGCTGATGCTCAGACCTCATCGCATCGACTACCAAACGAAATTGAGTAACACGATTGACTCTCTCCTCAAGACTAAGGGAGGAAGAATTAACAGCCTCAGAGGCTGAATTATGGGTAATCGTAATAATCCGTAGTTCATCCATTGAAAATGATTCTTCCTAGTTGATTCAATCGTAAAAATTCATTCGAAAAATGTGTTAATAATTGCTTGGCATCCTTGTATCGTTCTTGCTTCACCATTTGCAGGGCTTGATCTGAAATACGATCGAGCTTTTCCCAGTTTTCTTCATTGGAGGCAGCTAATATGGATATAGGATGGATTAAAAATAAAAACCAAATAATACATATAATTCTAGAAATTTTCATACTTGTCCCTCCCTAAACATCTAGTAAAATGTATGAGGGATTGGACAAGAGTAGACCAACTTTTTACCTGAGGTCTAGCATATACCGATCTTTTTTTATACAAAGTAGATATGTAATTAAAATTGAAACTATACTTAACCAAAAAGTAAAGTAACCAATCTGCGGAATGTACTGATCCAAAACACTATACCTCGGCATCATAAAGAATACATAGTCAATTACATCATTATGCAATGTCCATATTGCTGCAATCACTAAATGAACCGGCTTTATGCGATAATACGGAGCAAACAATAGCCCTTGAATTGCCATCCCAAGGTGGGAAAAAATCAGCATATACCCATAAATATTCAAACCATCTACAAAATAGGTAAGAATATTCATAACCACTGCCCAAATCCCATATTTAAAAAGAGTGACAATTGCAAATGCTTCTATAAGTGGCCAATTCTTTCTTAGTAAAAATGCAATTAACACAAAGCAAAAAAACAAACTTGCAGTAGGGCTATCCGGAACAAAAATTAAAAACTTTGGAGGTGTAATGTCTAGCTGACTTTCATACCAAACATAGCCATAAATTGTCCCTGGAACATTAATTAGCAAAAGAATCCAAAGCACCCAGCGTTGCCCCATTAAATATGTAATCCACTTCATCTATGTACCAACTTTCCTTTTTTCTTACCTCAAGATTCTCTTAAAAACAGTGAGCTTGTCAAGGAGCAAAAGAAAAAAACTAATCAAAAAAGCTGACCCGAAAGTCAGCTCTTTGTACGATTATTTAGAAGTAACGCCAGAAATAAATTCAGCAAGCTTCTGTAATTCTTCGTCAGTTCCTTCGAACATACCTGGAGGCATTGCTCCTTGACCATTTTTGGCAATGTCAGCAATTTCTTCAGGAGATAATCCATTATCAACTAAGGCCTTACCTGCAGGGCCACCTTCTAAGTTAGCACCGTGACAGCCAATACAACCTTTATCTTGGAACAGTTTATATCCTTCAGATTCTGTATCAATCTCTGCCTCAGCTACGATTTTAGCAGATTCTGCTCTTGCTTCCCAGTCTACTTGAGATGAAGATTCCCAAGTTAAATATACTGTTGCAGCAAGTGCTAAAAGCATAAGACCAGTTGCAATTGGGCGTTTTGATGGTCTACGATCTGGACCACGATCTAAGAATGGAGCTAGTAAAAGTGCTCCAAATGCAAGACCTGGAATTACAAGTGCACCAATTACAGTGTATGGACCTGATGCATAAGAATATTTAAGCAATTGATATAAGAATAAGAAATACCAGTCTGGTAATGGAATATATCCTGACGCAGTAGGGTCAGCGATTTTTTCCAATGGTGATGGGTGTGCTGCTGTTAAACATAAAAAGGCTACTAAGAAAACAGAACCAACTAACCATTCTTTTAATAAGAAGTTTGGCCAGAACGCTTCTGTTTTTCCTGGATACTCGGAGTAATCCTTAGGAATGTGCTTTTTATTACTTACAGGAACACGGGAGTCCCCAACAAATTTCATTCCTTTTCCGCGATGCATAATCGGTCCCCCTCCTTTTTAGAGAATTTTCATTCAAAAGAGTATGTTCATCTTTTTCAATAAACCATCGAGCTAGCTCGATTTTTTTATCATTACTACTTATCAATACTTTACACATCACAAAAATGTGGTAAAGTCTTCCATCCTACAATGGACCAGAAATACCTTGGCGGCGAATCATGATAAAGTGTGCAGCAAGTAAACCGAATAACGCTGCTGGTAAGAAGAATACATGAATCGCAAAGAAACGAGTTAATGTTTGTGCACCAACAATTTCAGGGTGTCCTGCAATCAGAGTCTTTAAGTAAGGCCCTAATAGTGGGGTTGCTTCAACAATTTGGATGGTAACCTTTGTTGCGAATAACGCTTTCATATCCCAAGGTAATAAGTAACCTGTTAAACCAAGTGCTAACATAACAAAGAAAATTAATACTCCAACAATCCAGTTTAGCTCTCGAGGTTTTTTATAGGCACCTTGGAAAAATACACGTAAGGTATGTAAGAACATCATAACGATTACCAAACTTGCTCCCCAGTGATGCATTCCGCGGACAATTTGTCCAAACGCTACTTCGTTTTGTAAATAATAAACAGAATTCCATGCATTGATGATATCTGGTACATAATACATTGTTAAAAACATACCAGAAAGAACTTGAATGACGACGATAAAAAATGTTAGCCCTCCAAAACAGTAAACAAATGCACTAAAGTGATGTGCAGGGTTTACATGCTCAGGAACCTCGTGGTCTGCAATATCGGCCCAGAGAGGAGTAACATCAAGACGTTCGTCAACCCAATCAAAGATCTTATTTAACATTGATTACGCTCCTCCTCTTGGTTTCGCTTTTCCTAAATATAAATAACCATCTTTTACTTGACTTTCATACACATCTAATGGAGCAGCTGGTGGTGTACCAGGTACGTTTGTACCATCCTTTTCATATAAACCGTAGTGACAAGGACAGAAGAAACGATTTGGATTTGTTGGATCTTCATTCCAAGCTACAGCACATCCAAGGTGCTTACACACTGGTGAAAGCGCTACGATGTCGCCATTGTCTTTTTTATAAACCCATGCTGAGTATGGAACGTCTGATTCATACCATGCATCAACTTGATTTACTTTGAAATCAAATTTTTGAGGTTCATTTGTAATCTTATCAACACTCACCACTTGTACCATGTCTTGCTCAGCTTCTGGCTGAAGTAATGGGTCAATTGCAAAGCGGACCATAGGCATTAACATCCCAGCTGCCATGAAACCACCTACACCTGTTAGAGTATAGTTTAGAAATTGACGTCTTGAAACCCGTTGTTTATTCTCGCTCATTTTTTTCCCCCCTCTATGCTAAGCTAAGTCCACTCCGGACATAATTGTACACATTTAAAACTAGGACATTCTCATGATATATCAATATTTGGTACAGGTCAATAATAGGATTTACTGAAACCATGGCAACTATGTGACTTTCTTAGGAAAAGTAAGGAATTTTTCATTATTATTGTCACATAATGATAAAAAAATTACTTTTGCCAGATATTCGTAAATAATGTTACAAGTTGTTTCATTTGATCTTGCAACATCGTTTGCTTATATTTTTCCTCTACATATTCAAGTGGTAATGTTGGTAGCCAAATCAGGGATCCATTTAAATCATTTTCTACCTGCTTCCAGCTACTATCTGATGTGATAAATATAGTGTGTTTCATACCCTCACCATTCAAATCGCTAGACCACTGATTTAATCGGGTTTTAGCCATTTCAAGTTCTTCCCCATTTGAATACGTAAATGCAGGAAATAAGATAATTCTACCTTTAAATTGTCTTTCCACTTCGTTTGAAAGGATAGTAATGAACTCCCCCATTGAAACTGTATTTTTCACATTCCCTTCAAGCGATACAGGAATCAGGGGAATGACTGCAGTGTCCACATATTCCTTTGCTTGTAAATACACATCAATATCCTTTGTTACCCATTTCATTATGTATGCTTCCTTTCAGATTTCACTATGTACTTTTATCAAAAAACAAAAGTAAACTCCCAAACTACCATACCATATTTAGTCCAAATAAAAAAGACTGACACTTTGTCAGCCCCCAATAATGAGATCCCTTACTTTTATAATTGCTTTAGTTGTTCAGTCAGTCTCTTAAACTCCGTTTTGTCGTGTTTGTCAAGCGCCTCATCTATCCTTTTTAACAGATGTTCCTTTTGAAACATATGAATGGATTCTTCAAGAAACTTTTTCGCAAGCTCTTTATCCTGCTCGTTCACCTGAAGATGTTTTGGCATATATGGATTCTCTTCAAGTACAGCCACATAATTCGGAGAATGGAAGGAGGATCTGAAATTAAGTTGAATATAAATTTCTTCTTCCCTGTTTAATCGGATATCATGGAATGACTTCTCAGCATCAGTTGTCATGACATTTTCCTTATAAAAACGGAATGGAACATCATCGACACAATGAGTTGACATGATGATTCCTCTTGGGCAGTATTGGGCTTGCTCGACAAAGTGAACATTTTTCATGAGTTGGTCATGACTCATCAAATAATTTAAAATCCAAACACACTCTCTTCTTTTTAGCTGATAATTATTTAGAAACCAGCGAATGAAGTCTTTTTTCTCGTTGACAGATACAGGGGTAGTCATCGCATGCTTCCCTCCTCTGCTAGTATTAAGTAACGATAATGATAATGATACTGATATACTTCAACATTCAAATCAAAATATCCTTCAAAACAATCAAATTCGCCCTGGAGAATTTTGCGCCAAGATTTTTTCAAACTTGCTCGAAATTTTTCCTTTGAAAATTGCATGTCTCGCCGGAGGCTTTTCCTTTGCTTATTCCAGTTCAGAAATTAATTCTTCAATTTCATACTTCATTGGTTCAAGCTTAAGCAGTTCCTTAAATACTTCGATTGCCTCTTGCCTTTTTCCGTCCTCCATTAAGAAATATCCAAACTCTTCTAAAAACTCTGGAGTTTCTTTAAAAAAAGTATATGCATGACGGTAATGGTTTAATGCATCCGAATATTGTTCTAATTTATTTTTTGAAAAAGCAAGATCCCACTCAAATTGTTCATCATACTCACCATAACTCATCACATTATCGAGGCAATCTACTACATCCTCGAATCTTTCTTCGCGCAGTAACAACTTTGAAAGTTGTAAAGTCGCTTCTACATAACCAGGGTCAATCCCCACTGCAGCACGAAGATATTTTTCTGCATTTTCTTTATCACCAAGCATCATCGAAATTTTGCCAGCGTAAAAATGAAGCTCCTTATTCAACGATTCCACTTCAAGCCCTTCTAATAAGGTTTGAAAGCTCTCCTCCAAGCTTGCTTCTTCTTCATATGCCTTTGCAAGGTATAAATAAAGCGAACTATAGTCCGGGTCAAGTTCTTTCAGTCTGCTTAAAATCTCAATTGCCTTTTTATAGTATTTCGCTTGATATGCGGTAACTCCAAATCCAAATAATGTATTACTATCTTCTTGTTTTTTGATGGCCTCTTCATAATACGGAAGTGCTTCTTCAAATTTACCTGTTGTACTATAGCTTTCCGCAATACGTGCGTTAACATTTACACCTGCAATTTCATCGCTTTCTCGTAAGACCTTCTCATAATAGGGAATACTTTTGCCGTACTCTCCATGACTTGAATATAATTCAGCTAAAGCAAAATCAATAATTGGTTCATCGTCTGATTTTTCTTTTGCTAAAAGCAGTTTTTGTTCGCTCACCTCATGTAAACCCTGCATTTGGAATAAATCAGCTTGTAAAACAAGGGATTCCAAATAAACTGGATCATCAACAGCAATTTGTTCTAAAATAGCAATCGCTTCCTCTTCCATATCAAGGTCAATCATGATTTCTGCTAAAAAAACAAATAGTTCACCTTCATCTGGATAACGTAATATTAACTCTTCAATAATTTCTTTTGCTTCTTCAACGAAACCCCATTTATAATAGTTCCTAGCAATTGTGTATTTTTCATCATCATTTGAGTATTCTCTAAGCTTTTTTAATGCTTTAAGCCCTTCTTCAACGTTTCCATCTTCTACTTGTTGTAAGGCATCCTCTAATCGATTCATCATTTTTAACTCCTCTTACCTATCTCTCTTACACCACCACAATTTTGTCATAGGCAGATGTAAAAAAGCCAGGCTTTTTTACTATACATTCATTACCAAAGCCAGAACGAAAGTATACCTGGGCTCCTACTTTTGTAAAACCGCCTTTGTGCATGGTGATTGTCGGTATAAGTTTATGATAATCTAGAGTTGGCTTTTCATCAACTGAATAGCTTATAGAATCATGTTCATACAGATTGTAATCCAATTCACCACCAACTCGAAGGTCGCCTTTCTCAGGGTAAATACCAATCTTTTTTAACATTTCAATTGATAAAGGCTCATTTTCATTGGGACAAACTGGAATAGTAGGGATACTATTTTCAGTCATAATCGTCTTCCAAACCTCTTCTTTTCGGTTACTAAACATCGTTTTCTCTTTCATCTTCCACTGTGGGATGATAGGAATTTGATAGGAATGATAAGATTCCCTTATCCAGCCCCAAGGTACCTTGTGTAGTTCGTCCAATTTTTCAATCGTGACGATAATTACCGGTATTTTTTTTCGTCTGCAGGCGACAAGGAGAGAGGGCGTTAAACTTTCAAGAGGAATACGAATACCTAAGTAATAGTCTATTGGACTGTTCAAAAGATAATGCCTGGTTTTCTTAAGTGATTGCACCAATTCGTTTTCATGCTTGACATCATTAATGACAAGTAAGGTTGTACAACCTTTTTGTAAGTACTTTTCCGTCATTTCCTTTTTAAAAGATTGAAACGACAATTCTTTTGAAAAGGAATAGTTTACCATGACATGGCCTGGTGTTAGTAAATATTGAGATAAATTTGTCTTCATAAAAGAAAGTTGTTTGAGGTTTTCTTTCATATAATCAACACGTTGATTGTTGATAAGTATCGAACATGTGACGACCTTATTATTCTTTAGGACATTTGCTTTTTCCAATATATATGGCATCAAACCTCCCCCTTTCACATTTCCATAGTTTCAGATATCCTTAAGACAAGCTATGCGAAAAGTGATGGTTGTATGTTAGTTTTTGTCTCTAAAAACACAAAAAACCCATGGAGTCATGATGCTCCACGGGAATGTATGTTACTTTTCTTCTATTAAATAATCTAGATGCTCAAAAAAGGTAGGGTAAGAAACTGATATCGATTCAGGATCTGAAAGAGTCACTTCTGCATTCGCAATACATGCTGCAATTGCTAGCATCATGCCAATTCTATGGTCCCCATGGCTATGGACATGGCCACCAGTCAATTGTTTCTTTTCACCTGAGATTATCATTCCATCCTCTGTTGGTTCTATCTTTGCACCAAGCTTTGTTAGCTCACCAACGACGGTATCAATTCGATTTGTTTCCTTTACCTTTAATTCACTGGCATCCTTAATAACCGTTTTTCCTTCTGCTTGAGTTGCTAATAATGCAATAACCGGTATCTCATCAATTAAACGAGGGATGATGTCACCATCAATTTCTATCCCTTTCAATTCAGAAGTTTGGATAGTTAAATCAGCAATTGGCTCGTTATTCTCTACTCTTTCATTCTCAATTTCTAGACGCGCTCCCATTTTAACTAATACATCAACAATTCCTGTTCTAGTTGGATTCATTCCAACATTTTTCAAGGTAATACGACTATTTGGTACAATCGCACCTGCAACAAGGAAAAATGCTGCAGAAGAAATATCACCAGGAACTTGGATATTTGTCCCTACTAGTTTCTGACCACCGTTTACCTTTACAGTCAGTCCAGCCTCTTCTACCTCACAACCAAAAGCACGCAGCATCCGTTCTGTGTGGTCCCTTGATTTATGTGGCTCTGTTACGGAAGTTATTCCATTTGCATTTAAACCTGCTAAAAGGATTGAGGACTTAACCTGAGCACTAGCTACAGGGGAAACGTAATCAATGCCCTGTAAAGAGCCTCCACGAATGGATAAAGGGGTAAAATTTCCGTCTTCTCTACCATCAATTTTTGCCCCCATTTGACGTAATGGCTCAGTAACACGTTTCATCGGTCTTTTTGCAATCGATTCATCACCAATCATACAAGTATGAATAGGAATGCCAGAAAGAAGTCCTACCATTAATCTTGTAGTTGTTCCGGAGTTTCCTGTGTCTAAAATTTCAATCGGCTCACGTAACCCATCAAAGCCCGCTCCCTCAATTTCAACATGATCTTTATTTTGTGTAATTTTTACGCCTAATTTTTCAAAGCAACTAATGGTACTTAGACAGTCGTCACCAGGTAAAAAATTATTAACAACTGTTTTCCCTTGCGCAATTGCCCCGAGCATAATCGAGCGGTGGGAAATCGATTTATCACCTGGAATATCAATTGAACCATTTAATCCTGTACTATTGATACGTAATTTTTTTGAATCCATATTACCACTCCCTAATCAAAAACGCATTTATCATGTTTGCCATAAAATTAAAGTAATTTATCCGAAAAATGTTTCATAATTCGTCTTACTTTCAATACATAGCTTAGCTTTCCTACGATCCTCATCACTTTGGAAGCTAATTCGTAACACACCATAAATTTCTTCTCTTGTTTCAATTATTCTGATATTTGTAATACTAATTCTTTCCACAGCAAGAAGTCCAGTAATTTCAGAAACGATACCAGGATAATCTGGAATATCAACATATAAATCATAGAAAGAAGGTATGGCCCCTTTTGTTCTGGTTGGAAGTCCATCTCGAAAATTTTTGGCATCCATAAAATAATTATAAATATCTTCACCATTTCCACTTGCCACAAAATTCCTAATTTGTTCCATCTCGTCTATCCATTTTTCAAATAGATCTAGCAATACATCTTGATTATGCAATAAAATATCGCGCCACATTGACGGATTACTCGATGCGATTCTCGTAATATCGCGAAAGCCTCCAGCAGCTAACGGACGGACTAACTCATTTACCTGATCATATTTTAGTGCTTGATGAACTAGACTTGCAGCAACAATATGCGGAAAATGACTAATAACACCGGCAACACGATCATGTTCCTCAGGGGTCATGATCACAAAGTTTGCTTTTGTCCCCTTTAATAATGTCTTAAGCTGTTGAACACCGTGTTCACTTGAAGGATTCTGGTTATGGGGTGTAAAAATATAAAAGGCATTTTCAAATAAGTGTTCCTTGGCAGCAACAACACCACTTTTATGAGATCCTGCCATCGGATGACCGCCAATGAAAGTAACACCAAGTTTTCCAAAAATGGACTCTGCTCTTTGAACAATTTGCTGCTTCGTACTTCCCACATCTGTTACGATAACATTCTTTTTTAGTTCAAACGAACTCAGTTCATTGATCATATCTACCGTTTGCTTGACTGGAACAGATATAAAAATATAATCGCATGTATGTATAACATCCTCTAACTTAAAAACAACTTCATCAATCACCTTCAATGATTTTGCTAGTAGTGATGATTCCGTATTACGGTCATAGCCGTATAGTATAGCATCAGGATATTCTTTTTTTATCGCAAGTGCAATTGAACCTCCGATTAAACCAAGTCCAATCACCATCACATTCGTTTTCATACCATCACCACCGTAATAAGAAACACATAATGGGGGTTACTCTGAACCCCCACAGTTTAGTTCTTTTGATTTTCAAGCATCTCTGTTAGTAAAGCAATAAGTTCGCGGTTTTGTTCTTCTGTGCCTACTGTTATCCTAACACTATTTGGAAAACCAAGAGGGTTACCTGAGCGGACAATAAAACCACGCTCTAACAAATAGTGGAACACTTCATCTCCAGATTGTTCAAAATTAATCAAAATGAAATTTCCGAACGATGGATAATAGGATAATTTATGTTCCTCACAGAATTTATAAAACTGCTGCAAGCCTTGCTTGTTTTTTTCAACATACGCTTTGATGAAATCTTGATCATCCAATGCTGCAGATGCTGCTATTTGACCAACACGATTCGAATTGAATGGCTGACGTACTGGTTCTATTTTATTAATAAAATCACTATTACCGATTGCATAGCCAACTCGAAGTCCACCAAGTCCATATGCTTTTGAAAAGGTTCTTAATATAAGAAGGTTTGGATAGTCATTTAAAAGAGAAACTGTATTTGGATAATCCTGTTCTTTTGCTGCAAATTCATAATACGCTTCATCCATTATGATTAATACATGTTCTGGAACCTGTTTTAGAAAACGATGAAGTTTATCTGAGTTCACGTACACTCCTGTCGGGTTATTTGGAGAGCATACCCAAATAATTTCCGTATTCTCATCGATTTGTTGGAGCATTCCATCAAGGTCATGATTACCTTCAATTAGCTCAACTTCGCGAACTTCTGCACCTTCAATAACAGCATTGTGCTTGTACTGAGAAAAAGTTGGATTGGCCATAACTGTATTTTTCCCTGGAGCAAGCAATGCAGTCGTAATAATGTGAATGACATCATCAGACCCATTTCCAAAAAGAAGTTGTGTACCATCTACACCTAAATGCTTAGCAAGCTTTTCTCTTAGCTCTGTTGCATAGCCATCAGGGTAAATTGCAAATGAATCTATGTTGTTTTTAACCGCTTCTTTTGCTTTTTCTGAGCACCCATATGGATTTTCATTTGACGCCAATTTTACAATTTTATCTAATCCATATTCTCTTTTAACCTCTTCTATTGGTTTCCCTGGTTGATATGGTTTTAGATTCAATAACTGTTCTTTAATATTCATCTTAAGCTACACCTCTAACTTGTTTATAGGATGAATTACATCACTGATAAAATTTTTAAAATGGTATAAGGCGGTAGCTCTTGTTTCTTCATTTTCCAATTCCGGTAGATACTCTTCAATCTTTTGGATAAGGGCACTTCCCATGATAACCCCATCGCAATGGTCCTTAAGTGCATCTACTTGGGAAGAATTAGAGATACCAAACCCTACTGCTACTGGTATATCACTATAGCGTTTTACCTCTTGTAAAAATGAGTATACCTCATTATTTAGTGAATTTCGAACACCAGTTACTCCAAGGGAAGAAACACAATACAAAAACCCTTGAGCGTTACGGGCAATTTTCTCAATTCGACTTGAGGAAGTGGGAGCAACTAGAGAGATGAATTTTAATCCCTCAATCTCACATTTTCTTCTAAGGTCTTCACTTTCTTCAAAAGGAAGGTCGGGAACAAGTAATCCGTCTATACCATTTTGTTGCGCTAAAGCGAAAAAGTTTTCTTCTCCTAATTGTAGCACAGGATTGTAATAGGTAAAGATAATTACCGGAATTTTTAAACCTTTTTTTCTCATAACTGATACAAGATTCATAGAGTTTTCCAAAGTAACGCCATTTTTTAATGCCCGTGCAGATGCTCTTTGTATAACAGGACCATCTGCTAATGGGTCTGAATATGGAATTCCTAGTTCAAGAATTGAAGCACCTGCCTCTTGTAAAGCAAGAGCAATTTCCACTGTCACATCAGGATGTGGATCACCTGCAACAATAAATGGGATAAATAATTTTTCAGCCTTGGGTAATCGGTTCGTAAAGGTTGTGTTCATTTGTAGCTCCCCCTTCTTCTAGGTATGTCATTAGTGAATGGACGTCTTTGTCTCCGCGGCCTGACAAACAAACTAAGATTGATTCTTCTGGTGACATTTCCTTTGCCATCTGGATTGCTTTTGCCATCGCATGCGCGGACTCAATCGCTGGGATAATTCCTTCAATTCGCGTTAGCACTTGTAATGCATCAAGTGCTTCCTGATCAGTCACACTTTCATATCTCACTCTTCCACTATTTGCAAGATATGCATGTTCAGGACCAACACCTGGATAATCTAGACCAGCAGAAATCGAATAAGGTTCCGTTATTTGACCGTGCTCATCTTGAAGTAGATATGTCAAAGAACCGTGAATGATTCCTTTCGTTCCTTTTGTAATCGTTGCTGCATGTAAGGATGTGTCTACTCCCTTTCCTGCTGCTTCAGCACCAACTAAACGTACATCATCATTTAGAAATGGATAGAACATTCCCATCGCATTACTTCCGCCACCTACACATGCAACAACTGCTGTTGGCAGATGATTTTCACGGTTTAAGAACTGTTCTCTTGCTTCATCCCCAATAATCCTTTGGAAATCACGGACCATTTTTGGATATGGATGTGGGCCGACGACAGATCCAATCATATAATAATGATCTTCACAATTTTGCACCCAGTAACGGATGGCCTCATTTGTTGCATCTTTTAGTGTTTGGTTACCACTTGTAGCCGGGATAACTTCTGCACCTAAAAGCTTCATACGAAACACATTCAACTTTTGTCTTTCAATATCCTCAACACCCATAAAGACCTTGCATTCCAAACCAAACTTTGCGGCCACTGTCGCAGCGGCAACTCCATGTTGTCCCGCTCCCGTTTCGGCTATGATTTTTTTCTTACCCATTCTTTTTGCGAGGAGAGCTTGACCAATCGCATTGTTTATTTTGTGTGCGCCAGTATGATTTAGATCCTCACGCTTTAGAAATATTCTCGCACCACCTAATTCTTTCGTTAAATTATCAGCAAATGTAAGTGCTGTAGGTCGGCCAGAATACTCTTTTAAAATACGAATATATTCGTTATGAAATTCTTCATCTTGATACGCTTCTTCCAGTGCTTTTTCAATTTCTTCTAAAGGCATCATCAATGTTTCAGGCACAAATTTCCCACCAAAATCCCCGAATCTACCGTTTTCATTTGGTACGTTCAACACATGTATCCACCCATTTCTCTATAGTTTGTATGATTGTGTACTCTTTTTTTCCATCCTGCTCAATTCCGCTTGAAATATCAACTCCGCCAATATCATAGCTTAATAGGGTTTTGATATTGGAAGCGTCAATTCCACCTGCTATAAAACACGGAACCCCTTGGCGATTAGCTTCTTGTTGATAAATAGGGATTGACTGCCAATCAAATGTAACACCTGAGCCACCCCACATTGTTGCAACTTTTGTATCAACAACATATCCATCGGCAACACCTGAATACTGCTTCATCAAGCCTATTGCTTGATTATCATGATGTAAGACTTTCCATACATCAAGTCCTGTCTGTTCTTTTACTAAATGGATAAAATCCACCGTCTCAGTGCCGTGACATTGAATGACAGATAATGGGACATTTGCCAATACAGCTGCTATTTCTTCAAAATCCGCATTAACAAAAACGCCAACCGTTTTTTTATCTTGAATATCCACTTCCTGTAACCACTGTTTCACTTCTATTGGAGTTACTTTTCGTTTACTGTTTGCAAAAATAAAACCGATGTAATCAGCTTCGCTTTTTGCGACCACCTGTAAATCTTCAAATGATTTATTTCCACAATACTTAATGAGAGGTCGTTGCATATGGAACCTCTCCAAACATTTGCTTAATCCCAACCCCTGGAGACTCAGCCCTCATAAAGGCTTCTCCGATGAGAGCAGCCTTTGCTCCATATTTAATGATGTCTTTAATATCCTTTGGAGTGTGAATTCCACTTTCACTCACAACAAGACTATCTGACGGAGCGTCTTTTGCAATCTCTTCTGTATGAATAATTGATGTTTCAAATACCTTTAAATTCCGATTATTAATTCCAAGTATTTTCGGTGTAAAAATGCTACATATCTGTTCCAGCGTTTCCCTTGAATGCACTTCAACTAGACACTCTAAGTCTCTTTCATAGGCCTCACAATAATATTCATATAATTGGTTGGGCTCGAGAGCTTCCCCGATTAGTAAAATTGCATCTGCACCAATTTTTTCACTTTGCCTAATTTGCTTTGCATCTATGATAAAGTCCTTGCGCAAAACAGGGATATTTACCTTTTTCTTAATCTCCATTAAATATTCCATGGACCCCTGAAAAAATGGTTCATCCGTTAAAACAGAAATCGCATCCGCTTTCGCGTCCTCATATTCAATAGCGAATGAAACAGGATGGAAATCCTCTCGTATCACACCCTTTGAAGGCGATGCCTTTTTCACCTCTGCAATGATGCCTAACGAACGATTCGGGCTAGAAAGTGCGTTATTTAATGACCTTCTTTCTACCACATTATCAATCTCAGGATATAAAATGTTTTCAACTTCTCTTTTCTTTTGTTCAAGGATTTTATTTAGCATAATACTCCACCTCACGATTTCTTAGCTGTTCAAACTGACTCTTGGCAATTCCCATTACAAGTGCTTCTCTTGCCATTTCAACACCTTCACGGATGCTGTTTACTTTTCCCGAGATGTAAATAGCAGCCCCAGCATTTAATAGCACAATATTTGTAGCACTTTGATTGGCTTTCCCACATAAAACATCTTGCAATAGGTTGGCACTTTCAACTACTGAAGAAACTTGGATATCCTTCATACTCCCACGCGGAAGGTCTACATCCTCAGGGGAGAGTACAAACCTTGTAATCTCACCATTTTTTAATTCGACAATATCCGTTTCAGTTGAGATGCTGCATTCATCTAGACCATCACGACCCGATACAAATAACACATGTTCAGAACCAAGCTTTCTGAGGGCATAGGCCATCTTTTCCGCATAAGCGGTTGAATACACACCCAATACTTGCTTTTTGCATCTGGCAGGGTTCGCCATTGGGCCTAATAGATTAAATATTGTTCGAAAACCGATTTCCTGTCTTGGTGTTACTGCGTGCTTCATCGCTGCATGGTAAATCGGCGCAAACAAGAAACTCATATTTCGTTTATTTAACGCCTCTTTAGCTTCTGCTTGTGTTGACTGAATTTCGACACCTAAATACTCTAAAACATCGGCACTTCCACTCTTAGAAGAGACCGCACGATTCCCATGCTTTGCAACTTTGACTCCCAAGGAAGAAACAACAATTGCTGATGCAGTTGAAATATTAAAGGTTGAAGCACCATCTCCTCCGGTACCGCACGTATCAATCACTTGATCACTCTCATAATCTAACTGCATCATATGCTCTCTCATCGCCCTTGCAAAACCGGTTATCTCTTCGACTGTTTCTCCACGGAAACGAAGGATTGATAGCAAACTTGCAATTTGACTTGCCGTTGCAGCTCCAGACATCATGACGTCCATCACTTGATAGCTTTCTTCTTCTGATAAAACCTCACCATTGATACATTTATTTAAAAGTTGTTTAAACATGAATATCCTCCTCTTTAATCAAATGCGCCTTGGCGTATTTGTGCCCGATTTTTTTCGAGCATGCTCGAAAAATTTCCTTTAAAAAATCGAGGCATCCGCCGGAGGCCTTAACTTTATTCAGCCGTTCATCGGACCTCATCTGGATTTATTAATCTTTATTGCATACTAATACACCTTAAGAAGTTGGAGAACCCTGCTGAATAAAGGTAAAAGCTTCCTCAGCTAGTTGAATTGTTTGAATTAAGGCACTCGCTTTATTAACAGTTTCCATCCACTCATGTTCAGGAATTGAATCAGCGACAATTCCCGCACCTGCCTGTACGTAGGCAATACCATCTTTAATCACCGCTGTTCGAATTGTAATACAAGAATCAATATTTCCATCAAATCCAATATAGGCAATTGTTCCGGCATACAAGTTTCTTGCTGTAGGTTCCAGCTCCGAAAGAATTTGCATCGCTCTAATTTTAGGTGCACCTGAAACGGTTCCTGCTGGAAAAGCTGCAAGCAACGCATCTAATGGGTCAACCTTCTCATCGAGCTCCCCGGTAACCTTTGAAATAAGATGCATCACATGCGAAAACCGACCAACTTCCATTAGAACTGGAGTTTTAACGGATCCATATGTAGACACCCTTCCAATATCGTTTCGCGCTAAATCAACAAGCATATAATGCTCAGCCTTTTCTTTTTCATCCTGAAGTAATTCTGTCGCAAGCGCTTCATCTTCATCCTTCGTTTTCCCTCTGCGCCTTGTACCTGCAATCGGATGAATTTCTAGATGTTTGTGATGAATTTTATTAAGCGTTCTGGAGAGCTTCCTACAATCTCGATATCATTGATTTTGATATAAAATAAATAAGGCGAAGGATTCACCATCCGTAATACACGGTATAGCTGAAATCCACTTACTGAAACCGGAATCTCAAACCGCTGTGATAATACCGCCTGAAAATATCCCCTGCCGTAATATAATCCTTTATTTTGACAACAGCATCTAGAAAATTCTGTTTTTCAAAGTTTGTTTTTATATCAGTCACATTCGGTATTTCATGTATTTTTGGTAATAGTAGCATTTCACTTTGTTCTTTGTTTTGAATAATCCGCGATAAATACATATTGATTTTTGAATTGGCATGGTCAAAGACAGCTCTTTGAATCCTTTCATCTTCACCACCATTTAATCGAATAAAATGAACCACTATTAATTCGCGTGAATGGTGATCCAGCGCTATTATCGTTTCACAAAAGAAAAACTGATAACGTTCCATGTTCAAATCATTATTAACGTGTTCTTCCACCTTTTCAAAGGTTGAGATTGCATCATAGCTTATATAACCAACAGCTCCACCATAAAAGGGAATTTCAATATCAAGCGGTTTTAAGACCAGATATTCTTTAATCCAATTAAAGGCATCTTTCATTGTTGGTTTTTTTACTAAACTTTGCTGATTTTCATTCTTTACATAGTAGTGGCCGTTATTTTCGTCCATAAATAAAAATGGTTTTAAGCCGATAAATGAATACCGAGACCAGTCTGATTCATGATCCTTACTTTCAAGCAAGAAGGATGCTTCACTTTTTAAGTTTTGAAAAATTTGAATGGGTGTTAACGTATCAACTAAGAAACGTTTAACAATCGGAATGGTCCGATATTGTTTGGCATCAGACACAAACGAGGTAAAATCATACGTATTCAATTGACTCACTCCTCCATAAAATTATGGAGAATGAGGATTTAGGAGGTGTATTAAGATGGGAATCGCTTTATATGGTAAAAAGCGATAAAAATAAACAACCCAAAGACACCATTGTATCTTTGGGTAGAAGTCATTATAACTAAGCTCTGCTAACCTCAACTAAACTCTCTCATTCTCGTCTACCCTAAACTCAACTCTAAACTGTACAAAAAACTTACTAAACTCTAACTATACTAAATATTGTAATTAATCTTATCGTATGCACTGTGTGTTTGTCAATGCATCGTTCAAACTTTTTATTTCCCTTTCACCGTTGAAAGATCAGGTCGTAAAACAATAGCTCCCTCTTGGTACACATGCTGGATTTCTTCTTGTTTGGCATTTGTATTTACAGACATCATTACCCGAATACACATTTGAAGAGAACCTGGAACCGGAATCTCTCTCATGCTCATAACCGGAACAAATGCCCACCCCTCAATTTGTCTTGCTGCAGCAGCAGGAAAAGCTGCGTCAATATCTTCAGTTACAGAAAATAAGATTTGTGCTACATCAGATGCTTCTAGCTTATTTTCAGCAATCATATCACGTAAAAGCTTTTCAGTTGCTGTTAATATCTCTTGTCTATCATTAGTTTCAATTGTTGTTGCTCCACGTATTCCCCGTATCAACTTTGTCCCTCCTTCTCGTGCCACGATTTTTAACTTACCTAAAAATCTTTTAATAAAATAAGTAGCTGTTCATCATCTATATCTCGAACAATAGTTTCTCCAATGTCTTTTAATAGGACCATTCTAACTTTTCCTGAGGTAGCCTTTTTATCATGCTTCATTCGTTCAAGAAGTCTACCTTTATCTAATTCTTTAGGGATTGTTGTTGGGAACTCGAATAATTTGAACCATTCTTTAATTTTTTCAGATGACAGATTGATATTAAAGATTATTTCGCTAACTTTTAGTGCAAAAATCATCCCAATTGCAACACCATCACCGTGAGTTATCTTTCCATATCCTGACTCCGCTTCAATTGCGTGACCTAAAGTGTGCCCAAAGTTTAAAATGGCGCGTAGCCCTTTTTCCTGTTCATCCTCAGAAACTACTTTAGCTTTAACAGCTACACCTTTTAAAATAGCATGCTGTAATTTATCACCCTGTAAGTCATCTAACGAAGTAATTTCTTCAGTAAGCCATCCATAAAATTCTCGATCTCCAATAAGTCCATGCTTAATTACCTCGGCAAAGCCTGATCGAAGCTCTTCCTTTGGTAATGTTTTCATCAAATCAATATCATATAACACCGCATTTGGTTGATGGAAAGCGCCAATCATGTTTTTCCCGAAGTCATGATTAATGGCTACCTTACCTCCTACAGCACTATCATGGGCAAGTAATGTCGTAGGTATTTGGATAAATGGAATACCTCTCATGAAAGTAGCAGCAACGAATCCTGCCAAATCACCAACGACACCCCCACCTAATGCAAGGATTACAGATGAACGGTCTAAGCCATTTTCTAAGGCGAAGGTCTGACATTGATAAAAGACGTCAAAAGACTTCGCACTCTCCCCCGCAGGAATGACAAAAGATAATGGCTCTTCAAACCGTTGTTTCAGAATGTCCAGCACTCTATTTAAATAAAGTGCTGCTACTGATTCATCACTTATGACAAGTACTTTTGAGACCTTTTTGCATGTATCCTGTAGCACCTTGGGAAGATTACTAATTATCTCAGCCCCAATGTACATTGGATATGTTTTCGAATTTGTAGCAATGGTCAATTTGTCCATTAGAATTCCCTCGTATACTCACGCATTTTCGCTACATTTTCTTGAATGAAATCGATTCTATCTTGTCCAAATTGTTCAACAATCGCATTTGCAACTTCCCAAGCTACAACAGCTTCAGCTACAACAGAAGCGGCAGGAACTGCACAGCTATCAGACCTTTCAATACTTGCTTCAAATACTTCTTTTGTGTCGATATCAACGCTTTTTAATGGTTTATATAGAGTTGGAATTGGCTTCATGACACCTCGAACAACAATTGGCATACCGTTTGTCATTCCACCTTCAAACCCACCTAAATTATTAGTTCTGCGCTTGTATCCATTTTCTTTATCCCAAATGATTTCATCATGAACTTGACTTCCAGGGATTCTTGCTGCATCAAAACCGATACCAAATTCAACACCTTTAAAGGCATTAATACTTACCATAGCAGCTGCGATTTTCGAATCAAGTTTTCTATCATAATGAACGTAACTTCCTAAACCTGCAGGCACACCTTCAACAACAACCTCAACGATTCCACCGATTGAATCGCCATTTTTCTTGGCTTCATCAATCGCATTCATCATTTGCACACCTGCTTCTTCATCAAGACATCTAACTGATGATGCTTCTGTTTTTGTTTTTAATTCTTCGAGAGACGAATAGGTAGTATCCTTTGCTCGAACTCCACCAATTTCAAGCACATGTCCAGCCACTTCAATTCCTAGTGAAGCCAAGAATTTTTTTGCGACAGCTCCAGCTGCTACACGTACTGTTGTTTCACGTGCAGAAGATCTTTCAAGTACGTTCCTCATATCACGATGCCCATATTTCATGGCCCCGTTAAGGTCTGCATGTCCAGGACGGGGACGCGTAATTTTACGTTTAATTTCTTCTGATTCTTCTTCCGTAATAGGATCAATACCCATAATTTTCGTCCAGTGCTTCCAGTCATTGTTTTGAACGACTAATGCAATTGGAGACCCTAGTGTTTTACCATGTCTAATTCCACTGGCAATTTGTACTTGGTCTTTTTCAATTTGCATTCTTCTGCCTCGGCCATGACCTTTTTGGCGTCTAGCAAGTTCAAAGTTTATATCCTCTGCAGTCAGTTCAAGACCAGCGGGTACACCTTCAATAATTGTGGTAAGCTGTGGTCCATGTGATTCTCCAGCTGTTAAATATCTCATCTATATTACCTCCTTATATGGCTAAAGTGAAAATAAGAATTTACTTTCGCAATTTAAAGCGATTATGTATCAATATATCATAATCTTTGGTTTTCCGGTAAGATTTTTTCAAAATTTCTATGATTATGTTTTCTTTTGAAAAAAGAAAAGAATTTACCATAAGGGCAAATTCCTTGATTCCTATATCCTAGCAAATATTATTAGATTTGTCATTTTTCTGACGTTTTATTTTTTTCGATAAAAAAACGTGTCCTCCGTTTCAAATCCATAGCTGGAAGGATTGAAAATTTGTTCCGTACTCCCGACAAATAGAATTCCATCAGTTTTAAGAGCATTACTAAATTTCTTATAAAGCATATCCTTTGCCTCTTCTGTAAAGTAGATTAATACATTCCGACAAACGATTAAGTCAAAATTGGTTTCAAAGGTATCTGCTAATAAATTTTGCTTTTTAAAAGTAACTGTCTTTTTAATATCGGGATGAATATGATAAAAGGAACCATCTTGGGTAAAAAAACGCTTTTTCATATCCTTTGGAATTTCTTGAAGAGATCGCTCAGGATATACCCCCATCTTTGCTCTAGCAATAATATTTTCATCAATGTCAGTGGCTAGAATCGATATTTTATGTGAAGGTAAGAATTTTGATAGAATCATTGCTAGTGTATAAGGCTCCTCGCCTGCAGAACAGGCTGCACTCCAAACTTTTAAACCTCGGTTTTCTTGAAGGAGATTTGGAAGAATCTTCGTTTCTAGTACTTCCCAACGTTTCGCATTCCGATAAAACTCTGAAACATTGATTGTCATTCGATCTAAAAATTCATGAAACAGTTCATTGTCTTTATCGATTCCTTGAAAATAGTCTTGAAAACTAGAAAATCCCCTTTTTTCATATAACGATGTTAATCGTCTCACCATTTGTGCTTCTTTATATAAACGTAGGTCAATACCTGTTTTCCTTTTTATCTGTTGAGTAAATGTGATGTAGTTTGTGTCCATAGCTTCTCCTATCAAATGCGCAGTAAAACAAATCATTCTATTGGTGGTGGAGGATACTTAAGAAAAACCAGCTCCTTAAGAGCTGGTTAACATTCGATTAATAGATCCAGTTATTAATAAGCTTATCATATGCTACTAATTCTTCATCTTTGAAAATAGTGAAATTTCGCGTTCAGCACTCGCTGTTGAATCAGAACCGTGAATAACGTTCTTACCAACGATTATTCCAAAATCACCACGGATAGTTCCTGGCGCAGCATCCTTTGGATTTGTTGCACCCATCATATGGCGAGCAGTAGCAATTACATTTTCACCTTGCCAAACCATTGCAAATACAGGACCAGAAGTGATGAAATCTACAAGTTCTCCAAAAAACGGGCGCTCTTTATGCTCGCTATAATGTTCCCCTGCAAGCTTGTCGGAAATTGACATTAACTTAGCACCAACTAATTGAAAGCCCTTTCTTTCAAGACGTGATACAATCTCACCAATAAGTTGACGTTGAACGCCGTCAGGCTTAATCATTAAAAATGTTTTTTCCATAATGCTCTCCACCCACCTAAAGTTATGTAATAGTCAATATTTAGTGACCAATCAAAATAGTAACACTATTTTGATTGGTAAGCAATAATATTCCTAAAATTTTCTTTTCCCGATATATTTTGCAATATTATACAACGTATTCCTAGCACGGCCAGAAGGTAATTCATCCAAAACCTTATAAGCCTTTTCTAGGTATCGGTTACTGATGGCCTCAGATTGCTTTATTGCTTCCGATTGCTTTATAGACGCAATTAAAGGTTTAATTTCAGCTGAAGTTGTTTGTTCTGAAACTTGGGTAATTTGTTGTTTAAGATTTGCATCCTGCATAGCATATAGTACAGGTAATGTAATATTCCCCTGCATCAAATCGCTACCTGCAGGTTTGCCCAATTGTTCGTCGGTGCCTGTAAAATCTAAAATATCATCAGTAATTTGGAAGGCCATTCCGACATAATAGCCATATAAAAAAAGTTTTTTATGAACTTCAGTCGGAACCCCTGCAGCAACTGCTCCTAATTGACAGCTACTAGCAATTAAAAGTGCTGTTTTGCGCTTAATTCTACGCAAATAACAGCGTAGGTTTTGATCATAGCGATACTTATCTTTGATTTGTTCTATTTCACCTAGACAAACCTCGACAATTGTATGTGCAAGTAGTTTATGTAACAAGGGATTATCCAGTTTTGTGATTATTTCTAAAGAACTCCCCAAAATATAATCACCTGCATACATTGCTATTTTATTATCCCATTTAGCCTTAATGGTAGGTTTACCACGTCTGATATCAGCGTCATCAATCACATCATCATGTACAAGTGATGCTGTATGGATCAGCTCAAGTGTTACGGCAACATTTTTAATTACATTGATATCATAATTACCAAATTTTCCGCCCAAAAGAACAAAAACTGGCCGTAGTCGTTTTCCGCCAGATTGTAATAAATGCAATCCAGCCTGTTGTAGAACTGGATGCTCCCCTTTAATGGAAGCTTCCAGCTCTTTCTCTATAATTGCTAAATCCGTATTCAAATACGAATACATCAATGATAATCTCATGAGTTTCACCTTAGTATTAAAAATATGACACAAGGAACTTACTTCTTATAACCTAGATGCATTGCAGCTACACCTAGCGTGTATGGTTTCACTTCAATATCGGTTAGGCCTGCTTTTCGAAACATGTTTGCAAGTTCTTTCATGCCTGGAAAATCACGTGCTGATTCTTGAAGCCATGAATATTCCTGGTAACTCTTCGCAAAAAGCTTTCCAAAAACCGGCATAATAAAACGAAAATAAAAAAAGTATAATTGTTTAAATCCAATCATAGTTGGCTGTGAAGTTTCCAAACATACAACCTTGCCACCTGGCTTTACTACTCGATGCATTTCTTTTAACACGGTCATGTAATCAGGAACATTTCGGAGACCAAAGCCAATGGTTACATAATCAAAAGAATTATCCTCAAAGGGGAGCTCCATGGCATTTCCGTGAATCAATTCAACTTGATTTAATTTTAGCTTGTCTACCTTTTCTTGGCCAATTTTCAACATATTCTTACTAAAATCAAGTCCAATGACCTTGCCAGACGGTCCGACAGCATCTGCAAGTGCAATGGTCCAATCTGCCGTTCCACAACAAAGATCTAGTGCAGTTGATCCTTCTTGAACATCCATACGTTTCATTGTATCCTTTCGCCAAGCTTTGTGTTGTTGGAAACTAATAACCGAATTCATTTGGTCATAATTTTTATATATTTTTTCAAACACATGATGTACCCGTTGTTCTTTAGATTGCTCCATACTTACCCTTCTTCCACCAACTTATTCATTGATAACGAACTACCTTGAAGGAGTAATTCATTAATGCGATTAACTAGCATTTTGTTCATTTTTGGGTTTGTCGCTAAAAACCGTTCTAGCTTTTTAATCACAAGAGAGAGATGTTTGTTATATTCGTACATAACAACAGAATCTTCCACATGTTTTTCCTGATGAAATACAATTTTTTTAAGCGTCTTGAAGGGAATCGAATTTCCATCTTTTACGTAAAGGTCTCTTTCAAGTAATAGTCTCTTTAGCAATAAAAAATTTGGAACAAGTTTTTCCCATTTTTTTATTTGAAAGCTTTTCACAATATTTTGGAAGACGGAAGATTCAACCGCTGTCACAAATGAAAAGAGCTGATCTATTTGATTAAAATCCATTTGATATAGATAAATTTTGGCCTCATTTACTTCTTTAATACCTTCTGCAAGTATTCGAATGAAGGTTATATCGGATGAGTTGGCGAGCAGATAATAATACAATCCGCTAAAGTAATCTCCTGCCAAGACAGTCAATTGTTGACTGCGCAGACGCTCATCTGAATTGGTAAGTCGATTGGGGACTGTTTCATGGGTATCCAACGCCTGCTGAACAAGCATAGTTGTTATTATATAATTTTCCAATTGCTCTTTTGGCAAAAGCAAGTCCTCAAATAAGGAATATAATAATAAGATTTTATCTTCATCTATGCTCGGTGTTTCCATATATCTTTGAAGGTACGAGTGCTTCGTTCTGTCCTCTATACGCTCCTTAAGATTGGCAACTACTTCCTTGATGTCATGCAAATCAATCACCCTTGTTCCCCAATTTAAATAATCAACTTTTTTTATTTTTATTAGTCTTTATAAAACAACGTTAATTATAACATACATCACTTAGTTTTTCCCTTAGTTTTATGTATTCCAAAAGAAAAAGCAGGATTTACCTGCTTATTTTTTTGAATCTGATTCAATTTCTCCGTGACTTGTTTGGATTAGTGCATGACCACGAACTTTAATTGCAGAGGTATGCTCAGTAAATTGGGCAATCATTACTTCGCCTTTATCCAATTTTTCTGAATGATGGAAGCGAGTATCGGAACCTCTTGTTAAACCGATTACATTCACCCCATCTTCTACTGCTTTAATTACAATAAATTCTGAGTTCGAATTATTATTATTATTATTATTATTCATCCTTCTTCACTCCTATGAATGCTATGTAAAGGAACCATTTCAACTCAACATCCTTGTTTGGAAAGATGAGTGAAATCCACATCTTTTTTTACTATCTCGTAAATTTTTGTAGATGTCAATTCTTTATTAAAGATAATACTTCACTACGAGCAGCAGGGTCCTTTTGTAAAATTCCTCTGACAGCAGAAGTAACAGTTTTTGCTCCAGGCTTCTTCACTCCACGCATTGTCATACACATATGCTCTGCCTCGATTACAACCATTACCCCATGAGGTTGAAGTGTTTCAACAATGGAGTCTGCTATTGTGGATGTGATCCTCTCCTGCAATTGTGGTCTTTTGGCGACGGCCTCTACAGCACGTGCAAGTTTGCTTAAACCTGTTACTTTTCCTCCTTTTGGAATATAGGCAACATGAGCATGACCGTAGAAAGGGACAAGATGATGCTCACACATTGAGAAAAATGGAATGTCTTTTACAAGCACCAATTCTTCGTGTTCTTCACCAAAAATTGTTCGAAAGTATTCCTTCGGATCATCTTGTAAGCCTGAAAAAACTTCGGCATACATTTTTGCAACTCTTTTTGGTGTATCGACTAACCCCTCACGTTTAGGATCCTCCCCAATCGCTTCTAAAATCATCGTAACTGCCTGCTCTATTTTTTTATAGTCTACTGGTGTCATTCTGCCAACCCCCTCCTTTTTCCACAAACTACTGGTCAATTGATTCTAGCATAATTATGTATAGAAAACAAAAAAGAGCCGTTGAAAACGACTCAATTTTTGTATTTTCACATAGGTTATATGTAAAATTATTTTACTGCATCCTTAAGCGCCTTTCCTGGTTTAAATGCAGGAACTTTGCTAGCAGCAATTTCGATTTCTTCACCAGTTTGAGGGTTACGACCTTTACGAGCTGCACGCTCACGTACCTCAAAGTTACCAAATCCGATTAATTGAACTTTATCTCCGCTTTTTAAAGCTTCAAGAATAGAATCAAAAACTGCATCAACAGCTTTTGTAGCATCCTTCTTAGAAAGTTCAGCACTTTCAGCTACCGCGTTAACTAATTCTGTTTTGTTCATGACATTCACCTCCTCCCAAAAGAAGATTTATGGCTTATTCATTGTTCTTTAAGTCTTATCTCATCAGGTATGTACCATATTAGCTTAATGCTAACATGCCTTATAATAAACGATATTTAGACATAATTCAATATTTTTCAACAGAAATTTTACCTTTTTATGTATATTTCACCAAAAAGCCTCTCTTTTTTTGTAAAAAGCTTATCATATTAGCATTTTGTAAGCAAATCTCCCCTCATTACGAGCCAAACACACAAAAAAAAGACTCCGTAAAAGGAGCCTTCATCCTATAATATGATAGCAATTAATCCACCAGAGCCTTCGTTGATAATTCTTTCAAGTGTTTCCTTAAGCTTGTAACGTGCATTTTCCGGCATTAATGATAATTTCGCCTGAATTCCTTCACGTACAATGGAGCTTAATGACCTACCAAATATATCTGAATTCCAGATGGAAAGCGGATCATCTTCGAAGTCCTGCATTAAGTATCGGACCAATTCTTCACTTTGTTTTTCTGTACCAATAATTGGTGCAAATTCTGACTCTACATCTACCTTAATCATATGGATAGATGGTGCAACAGCTTTCAAACGAACCCCAAATCTTGAACCTTGGCGGATGATTTCAGGCTCATCTAAGCTCATATCAGATAACGCAGGAGCAGCAATTCCATAACCTGTTTGCTTTACCATTTTAAGTGCATCTGCGACTTGATCATACTCAGCTTTTGCATGAGCAAAATCTTGCATGAGTTGTAACAGATGGTCTTTTCCGCGGATTTCAACGCCGACGACTTCTTTAAGAATTTGATCATATAAATCATCTGGAGCATATAAATCAATCTCAGCTACACCCTGCCCCATTTCGATACCAGCCAAGCTGGCCTGATCAATAAAGTCATATTCGCTGAATTGACCAACCACGCGGTCAACATCTCGTAAACGCTTGATATCTTGGACTGTATCTTTTACTGCATCCTGATAGCTTTCTCTTAACCAATGATCTTCTCTTAATACCATTACCCAGCTTGGTAGATTTACATTTACCTCTAATACTGGGAACTCATAAAGTGCTTCACGTAAAACATTGAATACATCTGTTTCACGCATACTTTCAACACTCATTGCTAATACTGGAATATCGTATTTTTCATTTAATTCTTGGCGAAGAGCATCTGTTTCAGGGTGATGAGGATGAACAGTGTTTATGACCATAATAAATGGTTTTCCTACTTCTTTCAGTTCATTAATCACACGCTCTTCTGCTTCAATATAATCTCTTCTAGGAATCTCTCCAATTGAACCATCAGTTGTTACTACAACTCCAATTGTTGAATGTTCCTGAATAACTTTTCTTGTTCCAATTTCAGCTGCTTCATGGAAAGGAATTGGCTCTTCATACCAAGGAGTATTTATCATACGAGGTCCATTCTCATCCTCATACCCCTTTGCTCCTGGAACAGTGTATCCTACACAATCCACAAGACGAATGTTCACATTAAGCCCTTCTTCAACATGGACAGAAACAGCTTGGTTTGGAACAAATTTTGGTTCTGTTGTCATGATTGTTCTTCCTGCAGCACTTTGTGGAAGTTCATCCTGTGCGCGAGCTTTATCAGCCTCACTACCGATATTCGGTAAGACTACTAATTCCATGAACTTTTTTATGAAAGTAGATTTTCCTGTTCTGACTGCACCAACGACACCTAAATATATATCGCCACCGGTGCGCTCAGCGATATCTTTAAAAATATCAACCTTTTCCAAGTGTGATCCCTCCCGATTTTACAGTTCTTGGGATAATTTTATCCGTTTACTACATATTCTAGGACATTATATTTGTATGACGTTGTCCTAAATAAATATGACTATTTTTAGAAAAAAATTCCCCCCATAATATGTAGCGACAAAGCCTGCGTTCAAAAGGAAGTCTTAACTAGCCTAGCAAGCTATATTTCTTAAACTTTTTGAACGAAAAGACAAAAATAAAAACCCTTCTCTTAGAGTTTATGTCTAAAAGAAGGGTTCATGACTTATTTATCTAAAAAAATTGGTTCATTTTTATCGTTTATCGTATATGGAAGAGAATTAGTCGGAACAAACATTGAATTTTCAACTAATATATCTCGAATATCATCCCCTGTTTTATAAGTATGCTCATACTTTGTTAAATACTCATATAAATCCATACGATAATCTACAAATATCTCGTTTGTGTTTGTAATCAAGAGTGGCAAATTTTTACCAGTGAATGGACTAACCACATAAGGCTCTTCTTTCATGCCAAGTTTACTATAGTCCAAAGTAAATATGTTTGTTTGAATCTGCTCTTTAAATGGAGCGTAGCCATTTGATGAACGATACATTTGCACTCGTAAATTTAGTTCACTAATTTTTTCTGAAATACGTACATCTAAAAGTTTAACAATTGGGTTTGTTTCTGCATTAACTAAAACATATAAGTAAACCCCGCCCGTTTCATACGCATTTCCAGGAGGCTCAGCTATGTATTTTGGCGAAAGCCGAGTGAAATCAATAGGATATTTTTGATAGATAGGTGTCTCCATGTCTCTAGTTTTAATCGGAAGGAGCCCCCCAGTATCCTCTTTAAATTGATTAACAGCTCTCTGAACAGCTGCAATTTGATCCTCATAGGGTACTTGATTTTGTGCAAGCTTTTCTTTCGGATAAAGGCATCCTGTAAGTAATGATAATGAAAAAACAATTATCAGTAATTGCAACGTAATTCTCATATTTATACCATCCTTATGTTTGTATCTCTACTCACTGACAGGTCCACTAAACACAACAAAAAATATAATAATTCCTGCTAGAATCATAAAAAGATATGCGATTGTGGCTACAATTCCTTTTAGGAAACCCTTAAGTTTATATCGACTAAGATAAATGGAAAATACAGCAATAGCCATGAAGGCCATTCCGGCAAATGATATCCACATTTTTAGTAATCCTGGTGTCACCTTTTTCACTCCCTTGTCCAACTCAACATTTCGTCAAATATTATATCACAATAAGCATCTTTAAACTAAGGCAATGTTGTAAACTATACCGAACAAAAAAACTGAAGTAAAGAGGGGCACCTTTACTTCAGTAAGCGTAGAAACTAAATATTCCCATTTACCCAATTGTTCAGACTCACAGTATACTACGTTGCATTTTATGCGAAAACAGCATGAAATGTATCGTCTAATGCCTATTTTTTCAATAAAAGTGCAAACGTTTTGCTCACTAGAAAATTTGTTCTGTTTGAAACTATTAGGAATCCCCGCTAAAATGGTATTCTCCTTGACATCATATGCACGAAAAAGGGAGTCGGTGTGATATTTTTTTATATTGAACCCTTTTCTTCCAAATAGTTGTAGAGATCGGTCATTTCATTTGTTCTTCCTCTTGACATTAGTTTATCTACAGCTTCTTTAGGTGATTGGTCGTTGAAAAGAACATCGTAAAGCGCAAATGTGATGGGCATCGACACATCCATTTTTTTTGCTAACTGATAAGCTGCTTTTGTAGTTCTAACACCTTCGACAACCATTCCCATATTATCAAGAACTTCCTTTAGACTATGACCTTTTCCGAGTAGATTTCCAGCACGCCAATTTCGTGAATGCACACTTGTACACGTTACGATTAAATCACCAATCCCGGTTAATCCTGCGAATGTAAGTGGGTTTGCCCCCATTTTACTTCCCAAACGCGATATTTCGGCTAAACCACGAGTAATTAGTGCAGCTTTCGCATTATCCCCATAACCTAGACCATCCGTAATTCCTGCTGCAAGAGCAATAATATTCTTTAGGGCGCCTCCAATTTCCACACCGATAATATCAGGATTTGTATACACGCGGAAATGCTGATTAATAAACAAATCTTGAACATATTCAGCACTTTCCATGTTTTTGGATGACACCGTCACAGTGGTTGGATGGCGTAGTACTACTTCTTCCGCATGACTCGGACCAGATAGAACAACAACGTCTTTTAAAAGGTCTGATGGCATTTCTTCTTCAATCATTTCAGATATCCTCTTTAAAGTATCTGGTTCAATCCCCTTACTTACATGGATAATTGTTAAAGGTTCTGACGTAACCTGACCTATTTTCTGAAGAACTTCGCGTATCGCTTTCGTTGGCACAGCTAGTACAATGGTTTTTACGCCTTCTAACGCCTTCGTCAAATCCGCATACCCGATAATTGTTTCAGGAAGTTCAATTGATGGCACATATTTAGAATTTGTATGTTTCGTATTAATCTCGTCAACTTGTGACTTACGATGTGACCAAATCCGTACCTCATGATCATTATCAGCCAGAACAAGCGCAAGTGCAGTACCCCAGCTACCAGCTCCAACAACTGTTACCTTCTCCATTTTTTCTCTCCTCTCTATTTTCTTGCTCTTGCAATAAGTTTAATCGGCGTTCCTTCAAAACCAAAAGCATCTCTAATCCGATTTTCTAAGAAACGTTCATATGAAAAATGCATCAATTCAGGGTCATTCACAAATACAACAAATGTTGGTGGCTTAACAGCAACCTGTGTTACATAATAAATACGCAGTCGTTGTCCTTTATCAGTAGGTGCTGGATTCATTGCTACTGCATCCATGATCACGTCATTTAAAACGTTTGTTTGAACACGCATCGTATGATTTTCACTTGCCATATCAATCATTGGCAACAATGTATGAACCCGTCGTTTTGTTTTAGCAGATAAGAAAACAATCGGTGCATAATCAAGGAAAAGAAAATGATCCCGAACTTTTTGTTCAAATTCCTTCATGGTTTTCTCATCTTTTTCAATGGCATCCCATTTATTAACAACAATCACAATAGCTCTACCCGCTTCATGAGCATAGCCGGCAATTTTTTTATCCTGTTCGATAATACCTTCTTCTGCATTTAACACAACAAGGACGACATCAGATCTCTCAATTGCTTTTAAAGCTCTTAAAACACTGTATTTCTCAGTACTTTCATAAACCTTGCCTTTTTTCCTCATACCTGCCGTATCAATAATGACATACTCTTTGCCATCGACAGTGTATTTCGTATCTATTGCGTCTCTTGTTGTACCCGCAATATCACTAACAATGACTCTTTCTTCACCTAACAAGGAATTGACAAGGGATGACTTCCCTACATTTGGTCGACCAATGAGAGAAAATTTAATGACATCTTCATCATATTCTTCATCTCCACCCTTTGGAAAATGTTTAATCACTTCATCCAACAAATCCCCGAGTCCAATTCCATGTGAGCCAGAGATAGGGATTGGTTCACCGAATCCTAATGCATAAAAATCATATATGTCTGCTCTCATATCAGGGTTGTCCACTTTATTGACTGCTAAAACGACTGGTGTTTTGGAGCGGTATAATATTTTCGCTACTTCTTCATCCGCACTTGTCACACCTTCACGTCCACTTGTCATAAAAATTATCACATCTGCCTCATCTATCGCGATTTCCGCTTGATGTCTAATTTGTGCAAGGAACGGTTCATCACCAATATCGATGCCTCCGGTATCAATTATGCTGAATTCTTGATTGAGCCACTCACCTGAACTATAAATTCGGTCTCTCGTCACTCCTGGGATATCTTCTACAATTGAAACTCTTTCTCCTACTATTCGATTAAAAATTGTTGATTTTCCAACGTTTGGTCGACCAACAATTGCCACAACTGGTTTTGCCACATGCTTTCTTCCCTTCTTAACGGTCTCATATAACATATATTAAATAAATATTAATAATAATATTATACTTATGTAAAAAATTAACCCTTCTACGTAGAAGGGTCATGCTTTTACATTCTATCAAAAATAAGTGGTAACAACAATCAATTGTTTAGTGTTTTACTATTATGTACATATTTTCACTGATTTCATGTGCAATCCCATCAATTATGGCTTCTAAATTAGCCGTAACCTTTTCCATTTCTTCCTTTGAGGAACAGGAAAACACAGGTGTACCACCCGAAACCTTCACCTTCGACTCATCCATTGTTATTGCAGCTAATATAAATTTTTCTAAATTCATTTAAGTGGCTGTCCCTTCTGGTTCTCATTTCTCTCTGTTGGCATTCGGATTGCATTTTCTAAGGTCGGTACATTGCCAATAACCTCAATTGCTTTGGAAACTTCCTTTTCCTGAGGCAAAATAAAAACTCCGACTCTACCATCATTCAAATCCCGCTTAGCCAAGGGGACAAGCGCAGGGGTTCCTGAATCCCTGAAGATTCCCAATGCAGTTGATACATCATGTAAAATTGCCTGTCTTTGACCCAAATTTGCAATTGTTGCTCTCGCATTAAACGTTTTTGGTTTTAAAATAAATCCCATCCCGTATTGTAATATTTCTTCTTGCCTTGCAGGAAGTCCAATATTCATAATATAAATATTATCAACGTACAACCCTGCATCCTTAAAATATGGCTTCGTAAACTCGATATCAACAATATCCTTTAACCTACTTCCAGCCATTAGCTTTTTACAGATTAATAAACAAATGATACCTACTACAATTCCAGCCCACATATTGAGTGCAAGATAAGTAAAGGTAGAAAAAAAGGAAGTGAAAATAACTAGGTAGTTTCGACTTTCAAATGCAACTGCAATTCCTTCGATATATGTTTTTCCTCTTGGAACTAGTTCATATGAATCAAGTTCTGTTAAGGTATTCCGTTCCATATTGCGTACATCACGAAACTGGGAAGCAGCAATCGTCAAGAAAGTAATTGCCGTGAATTCTTCCTCCATAATCGAAGGTACAGCCACAGTCCCTAAGCCTGCGGCAATAAAACCTAACGCAATATGAATAATTTTCCCATGTAAATATGTTGGATATTGCCGATAATCTGTTCTAAGCATATATAGTCTTACTGCAACACCAAAAATAACCCCAAAAATAATTGGGTAAGTATACTCATTCATGGTAGCCGTGTTTCTCCTTTGTGTTTTTTTTGGACCAGAACATCTACGTGATGTAATAACATTTCTAATGATGACCAAACAAAAATAAAACAAAAACTAATCGATATAACATCTAAAAAGATAAACGACCCAATTTCGTAAGAAAAGTTGACATGATTAATAATAATCCCATAAAGAATATCACCTTGCATGGCACCAATTAGAAGTCCTGCAAAACGTAAACGAAAATCTTTCAATAACATTAACGTAACGTATATCAAAGCAGCAGAGAGCATCAAATTTCGATTAAAAAGAAGCCATACTGGATCATATAATTCAAACAATAAGAAACTACAATACGCTAAAGAAATAGTAAGAATACAAATTAACAAATAAAGCACTTGTTTTTTTGGTCTTTTCGAAATTTCTTTCATGCCAAAAAAGAAAAGAAGAAAAATACTACAATTTATGTTAATATCACCTATCCCAACATAGTAGGGTGATAATATGATTGTCACTAAAAACAAAATGGAAAGGTGTAGCCTTTCTTTGTTTTTTCTCATCAAAAATGTGCTACATACCCAAGCCATCCAACATATCCAAAAAAATAAGCACCGTCCACTCCTCCACCACCTCTCATTATTTCCATTATGGCTCGAAATGATGAAATTTAACCAAGTTGAATACCTAAAATCTTTTAAGGAATAATAAAATGAAACTTCATTTATCTATGTAAGTTGAAAGAGGTGGAAAAGAAATGAGTAAAGATAGACAAGAAAAAAAGCTAAAACAAGCACGAGTGACAGAGTCTGATCGCGACCAGTCTCTAGACTATCCTGGAGCAACAAGATTAGATACGCCTGAAGAAGCTAGGGAAATGAATCAAATGAATCCAAAATAAAAGCTCTCACCCAGTCGGGTGAGAGCTTTTTTCATTTTAACATTTTCACTTTCTAGTTCCAGTGCTTATCCAGATGAGCTGGCGCCTTGCACTTTCTTACTTATTTTAATTTATTTAATTGATCGCCAATTACTTCTCCAAGCTGGAAGCCTGAGGTTTCATCTTGTTGTTGGTATTGGCTATAATCTTCTTCCACATTAACTTCTAGTTCCTTCATGCTCAATGAAATACGTTTTTCTGATTCGTTAAGCTCAAGAACTTTTACTTGCACCTCTTGACCCTCTTTCAAGACTTCATGCGGAGTACCAATATGCTTCGAAGAAATTTGTGAAATATGCACAAGTCCCTCTACCCCAGGTAATACCTCAACAAAAGCACCGAAAGAAACAAGTCGTTTCACTTTTCCATCAACAACATCACCAACTGATATTTTTTCAGCGATGTTTTCCCATGGACCAGGTAGTGTTTCCTTTACAGATAACGAGATTCTTTCATTATCTCGGTCAACAGATAATACTTTTACCTTAATAACCTGACCTTCCTCTACAACATCAGATGGCTTTGATACATGTTCATGTGAAAGCTGAGAAATGTGAACGAGGCCATCGATGCCACCGATATCAACAAAAGCACCAAAATCAGTTAATCGTTGTACAGTACCCTCAAGTACAGCACCGACCTGTAAAGAATCAAGAACATGTTGCTTTTTATTTTTTTGCTCTTCTTCCACAACCGCGCGGTGTGATAAGATCACTCTATTTTTCTCACGGTCAAGTTCAACCACTTTAACTGTTAAAGCTTTGTCCTTATAATCTGAGAAATCTTCCACGTAGTAATTTTCAACTAGAGATGCAGGAATAAATCCTCTTACACCAAGGTCAACAACTAAGCCACCTTTAACAACATCTTTTACAACTGCTTCAAACACTTCACCAGTATTAAATTTTTGTTCTAAATCATCCCATGCTTTGGAAGCTAGTACAGCTTTTTTAGACAAAATTAAAGCTTCCTCTTCTACTTTTGTAACAGAAAGTTCTAACTCCTCACCTTCTGATACAACATCACTTGCTTTTTCAACATGTAGGCTGGATAGCTCACTAATTGGGATAATGCCATCTAGCTTACTGTTCTCAACTGAAACAAATACTTGTTTTTCTTCTACCTTTGTAACCTTGCCAGTGATTACATCACCAACTTGTAACTCTTTGTACTCGACTTGATTCATATCCTCCGCCATTCCAATTACCTCCTTCGTGCATCCAACACTCAAACTTTTTATGTATGTATCGCTATTTAGACTTACTAAATAGTTTCCTCTCCGATAATGGATGAGGGTCTATCTATTAATTGTAATAAAAAAGTCCTTTCGATACACTAATTATAAAAATATTCTTTTAATTAACTTCTAATAAATAGAGTTATTTGTCAAGTATAAACTCTTAATCTATCGATTTTTTTCCAGTATTTCTCTTATTGAATCCATGATTTTGTCAGTAACTACTTCCGCAGAAGTCTTTTCAGTTCTGAATTCATCCATACGAACTGGTTTTCCATAAACGACCCTTAATTTACGGAACTTTTTATAAGGTCCTATAATCGCACATGGAACAACAACACAATCAGTTCGTAGTGCAAAGAAACCAATTCCTGATAATCCTTTTCCTAACTTTCCATCCTTACTCCGAGTGCCTTCAGGGAAAATCCCTAATACCTTCCCTTCTTTTAACACCTTTAATGCTGTTCTAAGTGCCTCGCGATCACTTACTCCACGCTTAACCGGAAAAGCATTGATTTTGGGTAAAATCGCTCCTAATCCTGGTACCTTAAACAATTCTTCTTTCGCCATAAAGTGAATCGGTCTTGGAGAAGTAACCCCAACTACGGGTGGGTCTAGATTGTCAATATGATTTGAACATATCAAGACACCACCTTCCTTTGGAATATTCTCCCGTCCTATTACCTCAATTCGGTAAAGAGGTTTGATGATTGCTCCAACTAATCCTCTTGCAAAGGGATAAAGGTTCATGCCATTCAAATCCTTTCCTTTACAACATCCATAATTTTCGCAACAACTTCTTCGATACTTAATGATGTTGTATCAATTTCAATTGCATCCTCTGCTTTCCGTAACGGTGCAACCTCTCGTTCTGAATCCAGTTTATCTCTTGCGGCAATTTCCGATTTTAACTGCTCTAAATTAGACTCATATCCTTTTGAAAGATTTTCTTCATGGCGCCTTATTGCTCTTTCATCAACAGAAGCAAGTAAAAATATTTTCACCTCTGCATTCGGTAATACATGGGTGCCGATGTCTCTTCCATCCATCACAACTCCACCTAGCTTAGCTAAGCTTTGCTGCCTTCTTACCATATCTTCTCGAACCTTGCGATGCTTAGAAACAATTGAAACCGTATTCGTAACATCATGTTCACGAATTCTTTCCGAAACATCTTTGTTATCAATATAAACAAGTTGTCCATTTTCACTTGGTTTTAATTCAATCGTCGCGTTTTGTAATGCTTCAAGCAGTTGTTCTTCATCTTCTAAGTCTAAGCCTAGTTGCAAGGCTTTAAAGGTTAGAGCCCGATACATTGCACCTGTATCAACATATATATAAGATAAATCTTTTGCGATAATTTTTGCGACTGTGCTTTTTCCAGCAGCTGCAGGTCCATCAATTGCTATTGAAATTTTCTTGTCCATAAACTTATGTATGCCTCCTGTATGTAACACTCGTGAGATAAAGGGAATATCTGTTCTAACAAGTAAGCTTGTTCACCTAATCTTTATTATATTGAATCGAGTGGACAGTATTCCTACCTACGAAAAAACGCAGGGAATCCCTGCATTTATTTTAATTGTTATTCATTAATGTTTCAATGGTTTTGGTCGTATCTGATTTGTTGACACCTTCGTATTCAATCATTCTCGTTATATATGGAGATAACGGGCTGTATAAAATGATAGCCTGCGCAACAAGTAAAAAGATAAATTGGATAATAGCAAGTTTGATTAAAATACGTTCGAAATTTTTCATTTTACATACCTACCCTACTAGTAGTTTTAATACTAGTATGTTATGATTTTTCGAACTTTATTCTAAAGAGATACCCTATTTGTCAAATTCGTTTGCGTGAATCCCCTTTTTCTTTAATAATAATTGTCTTTCAAAACAAAATTTAATTAATAATTGTCGATCTGTATCTGAAATATTCACAAATTTGATAGAAGCTTTATTTCTTTCGCCATTTTTTCCTTCCACGATTCTGATAACATGACTTTTGAAAGTCACATATTGATATTCATCAGCAAGGGTTGGTAGGACGAAATGTGTATGAATATCTACCCCAGCGGTAAGAGTTTTCGAAGAAGGTAGAATGATAGAGGCACCACCTGCGCTAATATCGTGAGTGATAGAAACAAATGGTTTAAATTCCCCATGCAAACTATGTATCGCGATATCTACTGGTGTTTCGACTCGAACATATTGGCGTCTTTGAATTTTATACATGCCATCATCACCAGGAAAAGAAAGAACAATCATTGGGATGTTTTGTTTTACTCTTCCTAATACAGAGGTATCAAAAAAATAAGCCGAAGTGCTATCACCCGTTACAAAAGCTTTTAATTGTGTCCCATTTAATAAAAAAACAGTTTTCCCTGTTTTAACATTAACTGGATAATCAATGTAGAGCTTGTTTTCCTTTTTTTCAACAACCCTACATCGATATTTTTCACCCTTTGGATTATTGCTTGGTTCAAGGTTAATCATATCCCCAATTTTCAACACAGACGTTCACTCTCTCTAAAAACAATATGTACTTTTATTAAACCACGAATAAACAAAAAAAGGAAAGCAAAATTGCTTTCCTTTGTACGAACATTATGATTTGTTTATACCTTTGTAGACGGGCTCTGCATTTTTAAGCTTCTCGACCTTTTCTTCGAATCCATTTTCGGCATTTATAAAGATCCGGTACGTATCATTATTGATTGTTCCTAAAAACTCATAACAAAGGACATCTTGGTCAAGATCATTTGTTATAATGGCTAGACGATCTTCCATGATTTCAAGATTTGGGTTTATTGCTTTTTTTGCTTCTTCTTTAGAAATTTTCGGCTTACCCGGTGCTTCTATCTTTCCAGCCATCAAATAATCCCTTGCAGTAAATCCAATAATATTGCCATCGTCTAGTGCTACTTTCATTTTAATGGAATCGGAATATACTCTTATACCATTTTGGGATGAAACGAAATTAAAGACTCCAATATTATCATATTGTGCACTTTCAAATAGTTCTAGGTTTTCAAATTTATTGTCTTTTAAAAATTTTTGAGCTCTGTTGTATGCATCATTAAGACTGATTGAGCTTTTCGCAACTTCTCGGTTTCGAATAACCCAAATTGGGATGCCGCCTTTTTTCGTAATATCCATAAACGTATTTACTTTTGATTTTGGATCATTAATTTCTAAACTATAAAAGCCATTTGGTGAACCTTCTCCATTTTCGGTAACTCTTATTTCGATGTTACCTTTTAACCCAAGAAACTTTTTCGCAACTTCTTTTGCTTGCTCCTTATTAATTTCAGGTCCCTCTAAATTTGGGAACTTCCCGCCATCTTTTTTTGTAGTCGTAAGTGTCACTCCAAAATCACTTTCAGAGTAAGCCGCTACATTTTTTTCAACTGTTTTTAGACCATCAATAATGGTGTTATCAGCCTGTTTTTCCCCTGAAGCAAGTGCTAATTCAACATCCATCCAACGGAGGTTATTTTCCATTGCCACGTGTTGGACTGTGCGGAGCTCCTTTTGGATATCCTCCGCATTTTTATATAGCTGTTGAAGTGTTTTATACTCTTCATCAGAAAGTGGTTTCTTTGATAAATCACGTACTGCCGTACGATAACTAAAATCCCCGATATTACTTAGAAACTCTTCTGTTTTGTTAAACGGCATCAGAGCTAGTGGCAATTGCCCCACATCCGAGTGTGCCTCAGATGTAAGTCTCCACACATCTGCTAAAGTAGGTGATAGGGAATCCCTTGAGTTCATAGCAAGAGTTGTGCCAATTTTGTCGTGTAAAAGATCAATATGATAGGTTAAATTGTGAAACGCCCGTTGATAATTGTTTTCTGCCTGTATAAGAATGGCATTTTTCTCTTGGTGTTCTTTATAACCCCAATATCCTGTTCCAATAATACCTATGGTAAGTACTGTAATTAATATTCCTCTTAACAAATTATCTCACCTTCCATTCTATCTACAGAATATATGCTTTCCAATTCTCTTAATTTGAGGTCTACCCCAAATCCATTTACTCGTTGCAGTAGCAGGATTAAAATAATAGGTTGCTCCACCTGTCGGATCCCAACCATTTATTGCATCAATGACAGCTTTCTTTGCTTGTTCATTTGGAGTTAACCAAATTTGACCGTCCGCAACTGCTGTAAATGCAAGGGGTTCAAAAACAACACCTGAGACTGTGTCTGGAAATGTCGGACTATCAAGACGGTTTAAAATAACCGCTGCAATCGCTACCTGCCCAATATATGGTTCACCACGCGCTTCACCATAAACGGCATTTGCAAGGAGTTGAATATCATTTTGTGAAAAACCACCTGGCATATTTACTGCTGCAGGTCCTAATGATTTTGCTTCTCCTTGTTGCTCTACTTTTGCTTGTTGTTTTGGTGGCTGTTTTGCAGGTTGCTGTTGTTTTGGTTGTTGCTTTGCAGGTTGCTGTTGTTTTGGTTGTTGCTTTGCAGGTTGCTGTGCTTTAGGCTGCTGCTTTGGCGGAACAGCTTGGCCTTGTTGCCCCTGCGGTTGCTTTGGCTGAGCCTGTGGTTGTTTAGCTTGTCCTTGTCCGGCTTGCGGTTGTTTTTGCGCTGCCGTAAATTGCTTTTCTATATCAATTCGTCTGGCTTCTGCTGTTGTTTTTGCTTTTTGGATATTTTTTTCAGAAGGTGCTGATTGTATGCTCCAAGGAACACCACCATAGTGTGTAAATTCATTTCCCTTCCGTAAATTATCATAAACAAATTGTTTATTATATTTTGTAAAGCGTTTAATCATCGCCTTCGTTTTGTCACCAACTAAACCGTCTACTTCTTCAAGCCCAAATGCTTTTTGGAAGTTACGGACTGCCCAATATGTACTCCAGCCGTAAACCCCATCAATAGTGCCATGGTAATAACCGTTATACTGAAGTCTTGATTGCAACTCAATTACATCGTCACCTGTTGCACCACGTTGAATGATTTGTTCTGAAAAAGCTTGAACATTATTGTTAGTTCCGCCAATGAATACACTAACAAACATGATAAGGATGATGGGGAACATCAAATATTTTTTGAAGCTCATGATTAATTACCTCCCTAACCATTTTCTATATATACTTACAAGTATTTTCTGTAGAGATTGGTATTTTATTCAGGAGTCTTTAAAGTTGAATTTAATTCTTTGGAAAGAAATCAAAAAAAATAACCCGCCCAAAAAAGGACAGGTTACGATTTTGCAATTTTTACTTTTCGTAAACCAAACCACCACAGAAACAACATGAATGGCACCATTATATAAATCCACTTTTTCAAAGAAAGCAGTATGTAATCATAGACCCCATGTAATAAAAATGGAAAGAAAAAGGAGATGAAAATCCATTTTCGCTTTTCAACAGGAGAAAATTTAGCTTTGCCCAGATAAAACCCCATAATCACCCCGAACAGTGCGTGACTTGAGACAGGTAAAAGGGCTCGACCTACCGCAAATTGGACTCCGTTTGCAAATAAATAAAGAATGTTCTCCAATGTCGCAAATCCTAATGACACAGCAGCACCATATACAATTCCATCGTATTGCTCATCAAATTCCATATGCTGATAAACAGTATAAAACAGGATAAACCACTTAAAAAATTCTTCTAATAAACCAACTGATAAAAATGCCTTTAAAATGTGTTGTGTAAACACCCCTTCAACGTCTAACACATATTGGATAAACATGATTGGAAACACCAAAAGGGCACCGAAAATGAATATTCGAAAAACCATTGCAATCGGTTCTGACTCATATTTATCTTTTAAATAAAAATAACTTAATAGTGCAAGTCCGGGTGCAAGTCCTGCGGTTATGACCGCCACCATATAAATCCTCTTCTCCCATTGAAATTAAATTCAAGTTATAATTGAGTAACAAACACTTTTATCGTAACATGTAATTTGGTAAATGAAAATATGAGAAATCCTGGTTTGGATAATTTTTCTAATTAGAATAGAGGCGATTTCAATGAAAAAAATACTCATTCTTCATACAGGCGGAACAATTGCTATGATAGAGGATAAAGAAACAGGAGCTGTTGAACAAAATCAGCAAAACCCTCTGCTTCTTCACACGAACGCTTTGGCTTCGATTGCTGATGTTAAGGTTGAGGAATTATTTCAATTGCCTTCTCCACATATTACAGAAAAAGAAATGCTTCTACTGAAGGAAAAAATCGAGACAAGTGTTAGGGAAGACAAAATTGAAGGTGTTGTGATTACCCATGGGACTGACACACTTGAAGAAACAGCTTATTTCCTAGATATTACAATTCAATCCGATATTCCAATAGTCGTCACTGGAGCAATGAGATCGAGCAATGAGGTTGGAGCAGACGGTCCCTATAATTTGATTTCTGCTGTACGTGTTGCCGCTTCAGACAGTGCCATCGGAAAAGGTGTTTTAGTTGTCTTGAATGATGAAATTCACACAGCCAAAAACGTTACAAAAACTCACACTAGTAATATTGCAACATTTCAAAGTCCTCAATATGGGCCATTAGGAATTGTGAGTAAACGCGATATTACCTTTCACCATATGCCTACCATTAGGGAAACATATGAGATTAAAAAGATAACGAAAAAGGTTATCCTTCTGAAAGCATACGCTGGGATGGAAGGTTCTATCATTCAGGCAATACGAACATTGCACCCAGATGGACTAGTTATAGAAGCACTTGGACAAGGTAATTTACCCCCAAGGATGGTCCCTGACTTAAAAGAGCTAATCGATAGTGGTGTACCTGTAGTTTTAGTCTCCCGCTGTTTCAATGGATACGTACAAGATGTGTACAATTATGATGGTGGTGGACGCAAATTAAAAGAGCTTGGGGTTATTTTCTCAAATGGGCTAAACGGGCAAAAAGCAAGACTGAAGTTATTGGTTACTTTAGAAATGACGAATAATCATGACGAACTGCAGGAAATGTTCTTCAAATAAAAAGGGCGATTTTTGATCGCCCTCAGAGTGTAGACAAAGTCAGTACTGACTTTGTTTACATGAATTTTTAAGGATATCTAAATTTTAACTCAAGTCCCAGACTGTCTTGAAAGCGCTCGTCAGACAAGGCGCGCAGCTGAGTGAAGACGCGAATAGAAGTTGCCTTCATGAGCGGACGAGAGAGGCAAGCAACGCAGTATGCGAGCGTTTGTCAACAGTCTGAGGGCGATTTTTGATCGCCCTATTTTCTTTCTAGTATTGCTTCAGCTATTAAATTTCCATGAAAGCGTCCGTTTTCAATGAAGATTTCATTTGCGTTGTTCCCTGCTGCAATTACTCCAGAAATAAAGATTCCCTCTACATTTGTCTCCATCGTTTCAGGATTATAGGATGGTCGACCTGTATCATTATTGATTTCTATATTCATTTTTTTCAAAAAGCTGTGATCTGGATGATAACCTGTCATGGCAAATACATAATCATTTTTTACCTCTTTATTTTCTTCACCGACTTGATATCTTACAACATCCTCTGTTATTTCAATCACATTTGCATTAAATTCCATATTGATGATTCCATTTCTCACCAGCGCTTCAAATTCAGGTAATATCCATGGTTTAATGCTTGAAGAGTATTCAGAACCGCGATATAAAACTGTTACTCTTGCATCGGCATTTGCAAGTTCTAATGCTGCATCAACACTTGAGTTCTTTCCTCCGATTACGACGACATCTTTATCAAAATAAGGATGTGGTTCTTTGAAATAATGAAATACCTTAGGCAGATCCTCGCCAGGAACATTCATATAGTTCGGATTATCATAATAACCAGTCGCAATAATAACATATTTTGCTTGGTATTCACTTTTTGAACTTGTAATATGGAATTCTCCATTCCCTTGCTTCGTTACACTCGTCACTTTCTCAAACGCATGAACTCTAATTTTCTTACGTTTTGCTACTTCGCGATAATACGCCAAAGCCTGATTTCGCTTTGGCTTACGGCCTTCAATAATAAATGGAACATCCCCAATTTCTAATTTTTCACTTGAACTAAAAAATGTTTGATGTGTCGGATAATGATAAATCGCATTTACAATATTTCCTTTTTCAATTACTAAAGGTTCAATTCCAATATTCTGCAGTGCAATTGCAGCTGCTAGCCCACAGGGTCCTCCACCAATTATGATGACTTTCTCAGATTGCATGTTTGTCACTCCTACTATCTTCAATGTGCATAAATAAAATCCCGTTGGAATTTTCTTTGTTTTTGTTTTCCCGATTTTTTTCCAAGGTACTGTTAAATGATTCTAATTGGACAATTCTACTTCAATGAAAAATCCCCTATCAAAAATGATAGGAGATTTCCGTTAATCGTGCAAATGATATGATATCAGAAATTATATCCAACCTCTGAAACGGGACGCTTCTGCCATTTTTCTGACCCCAACCATATAGGCTGCAAGTCTCATATCTACACGTCTATTTTGTGCGGTTGTATAAATATTTTCAAAGGATTTAACCATTACTTTTTCAAGTTTTTCTTCTACTTCTTCTTCAGTCCAGTAGTAGCCTTGGTTATTTTGAACCCATTCAAAATAGGAAACTGTTACCCCACCAGCACTTGCTAATACATCTGGGACAAGCAAGATTCCTCTTTCAGTTAATATTTGAGTCGCTTCTAGTGTTGTAGGTCCGTTTGCAGCTTCAACTACAATACTAGCCCGAATATTATGGGCATTTTCTTCTGTTATTTGATTTTCAATAGCCGCAGGAACGAGAATATCACAATCAAGTTCTAGCAACTCTTTGTTGGTGATTGTATCATTAAATAGTTTGGTTACAGTTCCAAAACTATCGCGACGATCCAATAAATAATCAATGTCTAAACCATTTGGATCATAAAGTCCACCATATGCATCAGAGATACCAATTACCTTTGCACCTGCGTCATGCATAAATTTAGATAAGAAGCTACCTGCATTTCCAAAGCCTTGAACAACTACACGTGCACCTTCTAAATTAATACCACGCTTTTTCGCTGCTTCTCGAATACAAATTGTAACACCTTTTGCAGTTGCAGATTCACGGCCATGCGAACCACCTAATACAAGTGGTTTTCCAGTAATGAATCCAGGTGAGTTAAATTCATCAATACGACTATACTCATCCATCATCCATGCCATGATTTGAGAATTCGTGAATACATCTGGTGCCGGTATATCCTTCGTTGGTCCTACGATTTGACTTATCGCACGAACATAACCACGACTAAGTCGTTCAAGTTCACGGAATGACATATCTCTAGGGTCACAAATGATTCCGCCTTTTCCTCCACCATATGGTAAATCAACAATACCGCACTTCAAACTCATCCAAATCGAAAGCGCTTTAACTTCCTTCTCAGTTACATTTGGGTGGAAGCGAATTCCGCCTTTAGTTGGACCTACAGCATCATTATGCTGTGCGCGATATCCTGTAAAGATTTTTACAGATCCATCATCCATTCTTACTGGAATTTTAACGGTCATCATTCGTATCGGTTCTTTTAATAGCTCATATACTTCTTCAGGGTACCCTAATTTTTCTAATGCTTTATGTATGACTGTTTGTGTAGATTTGAGGACATCCATTTTATCTTCCGTGTTCTGCCCGGAAATGTCCTTTTTATTTTCGGCTACCATTTGTAAACCTCCCAAGATTTTTCGCGAGAATCAGTTCCTATTTCAAAGGTGTAAACAAGAAGCTGGAAATGCCGAGATTTTTTCGGTTATTTTATAAGTTAATAAAGACATATTCATGTTGTAAAAAACAAAGACAGAAAAATAACATCTATTTTCCAGATAGTATTATTGTCCACCTTTCCAGTCACTAGTATACACCTTCCATATGTTTATGCAAGATGAAAAATGAAGAATCTTCAATTTTATTTTTTACATTAATGTCTTTATAAACATAGGAGAAAAACCCCTAATACATGTTAGAGGTCCTTCTATTTCTTTATAAAATAATTGTAAATATACTCCATGGCATTTTCTTCAAAAAGAATTTTTCCATATTCATGAACACGATATTTCGTAATTGTTGCTGGACTTCCAAACTCAGCTAAAATAGCAATAACGTTTTCTGTATGCATATCAAGGTTGTCTTCCAGTAATAAGTAAAAATAGTTTTTAAATGAATATAGTCTCCCACCATCTATAGATAAACTATTGAATCTGGTTGAAAGTTGAATAACATCTTCAAACGTGCGAAATTCATAAAATATATCTTTACTTTCATCAAGAGTAACCTGCATTTCAATATAATCTTCATCTAAGAATTCCTCGTCTTCAAGGTCCCCACCTGAATTAGTGACAATAATCACCATACCTTGTGCTTGTAAAGAGTACACTTCAACAGCAATAGGGCCGTCCGGTTCAAAGCCCAATTCCATACTTGCTTCTTCTATCATATCTCGGAATAATTGATGGACCTTAAGTGAATCCGACAAAAGATCATCTTTAGTGAGGCCACGATCAACCAGATCATCTGATGTTAGAAAAATCTTGATTTTATTATAAGTTAAGCGTTCAAGACGCATTAAAAACCCTCCCTCACCATCACACCTACAGCAACCGTTTCTTTATTTTATGAAGGTTTATAAAATATGTTCTAGGATTTAGCATTGTTGGGACGTATTTTTACATCTATTCGCTTTTAGATGATGTAAGAGTAATCAAATGCGTTTCAGGTGGTGCACCAAATCTTAGCGGTACACCAGATGTACCATATCCATTACTTACAAAGATAGTTGTACCGTTTTTATTCTCCACTCCACCCTTAGGATAAAGTCCAAATTTCCAAAATCGAATTTGACCTCCATGTGTATGTCCTGATAACAAGACATTTATCTTGTAATTTGGTTGGAGTTGGCTTTTAATCTCAGGATTATGGCTGACCAAAATTTTAAAATCCGCTTCATTCCCTGCATCCAAAAGAGCAAGGTCTAAACGACTTCTTCCTTCCCGTAAATCATCAATACCTAGAAGAGCAATTTTCTCTCCTTCGCCTGTTTCAAAAAACATAGCTGTGTTATCAAGAATTTTAATTCCCATACTTAAAAGAAGAGAATCAAGTTCGTGGTATTCAACCTCATAGTCGTTATTGCCCCATACAAAATAGGTAGGCCCAATCGCTTTTATTCGTTGAAGGTTTTTTTGAACTCGTTCAAAGGGCACACCCTTTTCTGTTAGATCCCCGCCAATAATAACGATATCTGCTTTTCCTTTTACTTCATTAATTATATTTTCAGAGACTACCCTTCTGTGAATATCAGAAATAAAAAAAATGGTTATTTCTCCGAAACTGTTTGGGAAATCAGAAAAACGCAATGTATGGTTTACAACACGATCAATTTTGGCTTCGTACAACATATAGAGAAGGAGCAACACTCCCATTAACATAATACCGAAAAAATATAGCATGGTCTTCGCCCCTACCTATCAACATCAAACGCTTTATTCTTTTTTAAATCTAGTGATATGATACCATAAATTATGGAAAACGCTAGCAATAAAAATGTTTGCCAAGGTCCAAATGAAAATAAAACGAAATAGCCTACTACTAAACTCAAAGGAAGAAATAATTGTAAAAATGAAAAACGCTTCCCTTTCACATTTAGATGAACATTTTCAATAACACTCTTAATAATCGCAGAATGAGCGATAAACCCAATAAAAAAACAAATCATCATAAAGAAAAAAGGAAGGGATTTACAATAAAGCTCATCAACAATTCTGGTATCTCCATTACAGATACACCAGGTGTTAAAAAGATAAGCATAAACCCACAAAAAAGCCAATTACTTCATATATTAATTTATCCACTTCTCCATCTCCTCCTATTTCAAATTATGAGGAGAGGTGTAATTTGATACAGTTTTCCAAGCTTATGCAAAAAATTCCTAGTCATTTTTTTACCTTCCTTACCATAAAGTAGAATGACCCGTTTTGTATTTTGACATCAAGGAGGTTGCTTCATGTTTACGACTAGGAAGGCATATTACCCCTACATTAGCCCATTTGACCCTTGTCCACCAATCACATATAAAACATACGTTACCCCTCCAAATCTTTATATTCGATTTCAACCACCTAACCTACCACAATTCTCACCTAAGGAAGCACTATATACAGGGACTCTTTGGAAAATATTTTATGATCCGTATTATGGCCCATATGAACCGAAAAGGGAGGCTGAGAAGGAATGAACCCTAAACAAATGCCCCCAGAGTATTATGCGTTATTAGAGGATCTACAGGCTTTGGATTTTGTTTTAGTAGAACTCACCCTGTACCTAGACACCCATCCAAATGATAATCAAGCAATTCAACAATTCAACACTGTTTCACAGCAGCGAAGAAAGGTCGCTAAATTATATGAAGAAAGATTTGGGCCGTTGACTCAATATGGTCGTTATAGCTATTCAAACTATCCTTGGAACTGGGATGACGAACCCTGGCCTTGGCAGGTTTGATGAAAAGATGAAAGATTATTTTACAGGGGGAGGAATTTACGTCAATGTGGATTTATGAAAAAAAACTGCAGTATCCTGTTAAAGTAAGTACATGTAATCCAATGTTAGCGAAGTTTCTGATAGAACAATATGGTGGTGCTGACGGGGAACTTGCTGCAGCATTACGTTATTTAAATCAGCGCTACACAATACCTGGTAAAGTTATTGGATTGTTAAATGATATTGGAACTGAAGAATTCGCCCATTTAGAAATGATTGCAACTATGGTGTATAAATTGACAAAAGACGCGACCCCTGAACAATTAAAAGCTGCAGGTCTAGGGGCACACTATGTGAACCATGACTCCGCATTGTTTTACGAAAATGCTGGTGGTGTACCGTTTACTGCAACATATATCCAGGCAAAAGGAGATCCTATTGCGGATTTATATGAGGACATTGCAGCGGAAGAAAAGGCAAGAGCTACTTATCAATGGATTATCAACATGAGTGATGACCCAGACTTGAATGATAGCTTGCGTTTTTTACGTGAGCGGGAGATTATTCACTCTCAACGCTTCCAAGAAGCTGTAGAAATTCTAAAAGAAGAGCGTGATAAAAAGAAATTCTTTTAAAATAAGTAAATAGCTGAATGCGGTATTCAGCTATTTACTTTCATGATATAAATTCACATCAAATTCCTTTTTCATCATTTCAAAAACTCTCTGACGTTCTTTCCATTGTCGGGGTTCCTTCCATAAATCCTTACTTTTATCCACGATTTCACATCTTATGGCATGATATTTATCTTCGGCTTCATCTTTCTTTTTATCAACATACCGAATACCACCATAAAGTCCCCCGATTACGAACACAAACATAAAATAAATTGGCCCGTCGAGAAAAATGCCAATCATCAGTTCAGTAGAGTGGCTATAAGGTAAGACAATTGTCTTATATACATATACTAAAAAAATCGATAATAAAAAAAGAGCACTAAGCTTCATATAATAGGCTCTGGCCTTTAATCTTTCAAATTTTCTCTTTTTTTCAACAGAATGCTGGAGCATTTGCTTTGTTACGTCATCCGTATATTCATTTAATTCCTTAATTATCTTTTCTATTTTTACTCCCCCCAAACCTTAAAGTCCTTTTATGACTTATTATAAAAATATGTGCTTGTACACCCGTATATGTCTAATCAAAAAAAATAACGCGAGAAAACTCGCGTTGTACTTAGTTTATCTTAATTGGTATTCGTAAAACCTGTCCTTCCACCACTGTATCTCCGTTTATGTTATTCCACCTCTTAATAAGTTCTTCACCTGAACGGCTGTTGTAGTATTTCATGGAAATCCGATAAAGATTTTCATCCGCTTGTACTTTATGATATTTCACATCATAGCGTTCTTTCGGTTTTTCTTGCTTTTGTTCAGATTCAGGTTGTTTTGTCGCTTCATTTGTAGATGGTTGACTATTTTCGACAACTTTTTGACCTGGCACTTCATTAGATGGAACTTCCTCTTGTTTTTCTATCTCCGGCTGGTTTTGCTCTTCTTTTCCTATTGAAGGTTCTTGCTCGGCGTTCTTAGGTTCTTCTAGTTCTTCCACTTCTTCTTGAGTAGTCTCATCGGCAGATTGATCAGTTTCATTCGTGTTTTCATAACTGATACTTTCAAAATTAGCACTCTTTTTTACAGGAGTTGAGTCAAGTTCGTCTGGATTGGAATTAAATTTATAACTAAGGATTGCTATAGGAAGTAGCACAAATAACAGAGCCAACAAACGAATGATTGGGTATTTAATTTTAAACTTTGTTTTCTTTTTTTTGATTTATGATAATCACTTCGAGGGGGTAATTTCGAAGTGCTTGTTATGACATCAATTGACTTTTCTTCTCCTTCAGGTTGCTTCAAGACTATACCTCCTCTTTCGGTTTATTCAAATAATCTAATCGGAGCTTCACAGCAAATATAAAATCAATCCAAAAGTGAGCATATACTGTAATCCAAAGATTTTGGTAAACCTCATAAATATATCCTAATAAAAAACTTAAAAGAACAACTGATGTCAACAAAACCCACTTATATAAATAACGTACATGTAATAATGCAAAAATCATACTAGCTATGAGCAATCCAAAATGAGTTTGAATAACACCTCTAAATAAAATTTCTTCCGAAAAGGAAATCAATAAACATAAAATAAAAATATGTGGAATACTTCTTTTTTGAAAGATACGTTCATTAATTCCACCGTCATCATACATTGCCTCAGGAAGCCACTTCATCAATAAAAAATCAATAAAGACGACAACTAAGGCAAAAGCTGAACCAATAAATAAAATATTCCAGTCCTTCCACTTCCAAAGCTCTATAAACGATGTCCAATTGTCAAACAAAAACAAACCCAGCGCTAAAGACACAATTAATAAAATTCCTTGGGTTAGATAGAGGTGAAAAACAATTTCTTTATCTGGTAATTGTTTGATAATATCAGCTTGTCGTCTACCCATATTTTTTCACTCATTTCTATGGAAGATACGATACAATTCTTGTCTCCAAGATGGTAGCATCCACTCATTTCCCTCATTTGATTTTCGTTTGTACAAATCCCAATCAATTTCACAAATATCACAGCAAGATAAAGGTTTACTCTTTAAGTTCTCATCGAAATAACTCAAAATAGCTTCCCTACGACACCCTTGAGAATTTAGCCAATTCTCCATCATTTTTAGTTTCTTATGCTTATAAAAGTATCTTTTACTTGCAGCGTCTTCAATGATTTCAACTGTTTGCTGAGTGTCGAATTGAGATTGAACAATTTCATCCATCTGTAGAATATATTGAATAAAACGCCATTGGACTTCTGATACACTAAAAGTTGTATGAAAATATTCTTCAACCGTTTTTGTGTTTATAAATTTTCCTTTTTCTTTCATTTCTTGATTGATATATTTTATCACTTGCTCGGTCTGTTCTTTTGTTGGAAATTCATGTTTGATTAACGCTTCCGGAATTTCTCGGTCAATGTCACTGTGTAGTAAAATCGCTACACTTGGTTTACCGTCTCTTCCAGCACGTCCAATTTCCTGTAAAAAGCTCTCCATTTGTGAAGGAAAATGAAAGTGAATCACATATCGTATATTTGGCTTATTTACACCCATACCAAATGCATTTGTACAACAAATAATCGACAATTGATTATTAATAAATTGCTCCTGAATCAACATTCTCTTTTCCTGGTCCATCCCCCCATGATAGTATGCAACTCGTTCAAAACCTTCATCATGAAGATATTGCGCGATATTTTCTGCCCAGAGTCGACTTGAAAAATAGATAATACCTGGTCCTTGAAGCTCTTTTACGTATTTTAAAAGCATCTCTTTTTTCTCATCAAGCGAATCAACCTTTTTAACCACCATTCCGATATTAGGTCGATCCATTGAATGAATATGCATTTTGGGATTCGTTATATGAAGAGTTCTTTTAATATCTTCCAATACATCTTTTGTCGCGGTTGCAGTTAAGGCAAGGCAAGGCGGAGCACCGATTATCGTGCGAATTTGTCCTAGTCGTGAATAGTCAGGGCGAAAATCATGTCCCCATTGCGAAATACAATGTGCTTCATCCACAACAAAGAGCGAAAAATGGATTCCTTTTAGCCGGTTTATAATATATTTTGATTGAAGAATTTCTGGTGACGCAAAGATATATTTGTATTTGTGAAGGCTAGGCATGACCTTGCGTTTTTTTTCATTTGATAAAAAACTATTTAGAGCGATTACTCTTTTTTCACCCATTTTCTTGATTTGTAGAACCTGATCCTCCATTAAGGCAACAAGTGGTGAAATAATAAGGACACTTCCTTCAAGAATTTGAGCAGGCAGCTGATAGCACAGTGATTTCCCTCCACCTGTAGGTAAAAGTGCCATGACATCATGGCCTTCTAGAATATCTTCGATGATTTCTTTTTGCCCCTCCCGAAAGGAAGAATGATTAAATTTTTCTTTTAATAGTACTTTAAGGTTCATGTTAACCACCAAGTCTCGCAAGGACTAATCTAATTTCGAAATACGAAATGTCTTTTGTGAGTTTTTCCTTTAAAAATCGCAATTGCTTTGTTTGCAACGACTTATAAGTTGATAAAATCAATTGTTGATGTATAGGAGGAACGAATGGATCGATTAAAAAATCAGGTTTTTGATGTGTTACTTCTACCACATGGTCTTCAATTGTATTACGTTTTAAATTACGTATTCGTGCAATCTCATCAATTGTTTTACCCTGTAAAAGCATTTGATAAGTTGCCCTTGTTGACGCAGTTAGTAACCCATTTTCTTGATGTTCAGTCTCAATCATTGAAACAAGTATAGGAAATTTTTCACCATTACTTACAAGTTGTAAAACTATTGAATGCAAGGTATGTAAAAAGAGAATTTGACACCACGTCTCATCCTCACCTAAAATAGAACTAATTTGCTCAATCGTATATCCAACCCTTGATGAACTTGTTAGTCTCATAACAAAAATCGTTGCTTCAAGTTCTGAAACCAATTCAAGTGATTGCAATACCTCATTATAAAGAGATTCTGTCAGTAGAAATCGGTTGTGTCCTTCCTTCAATAGAAATTCTTTTACCCAATCAAAAACCGAATCCTCTTGTTGAATCGGCGTATATTGTTTTTTTCCATCAATTAAATTCGACAAAACTTGTGTAAGAAGTGAAAGTCTTCGCCAAAGTAAAAGTGATGTATCATTGTATTTCCAGCCGTCTAAGTGGGAGGGAATAGGTTTTTTACTCAGTTCCCCATCTAAAAGCGTGAGTCCCAATTTCGTGATAATAAACTTGTTACTTGATGGTTCCATCTCTTCAATAAACGCATTTTCAAGAAGTATCCTTATCTCCAGTTGAAAATGTTCCCTATTTAGCGGTTTAAGGATTCCGAAAAGATGAGTTAGATTAAACAAATTTGCATCGCCTATTGTTTGGGAGGATTTTTTACCATTCAACAAGTGATATATTCCATAAACCGTCCGTTCCCCGCCTAGTTTATGTATACCTTCTAAAATCAATATTGAACGATAGGTAAGCTTCACTTCTTCTCCCTCCTCAACCGAAAAATAGATGGAAATTTGTCGAACGAATGTTACTTATATTTTATCAAATAATAACGAAAAGTGGGATGTTTTCGTGGGGAAAAATGATTATGCATGTCAGAAAGGAAAAACCCTTGGCTGATAAGCAATCTCACATGATATTTTTATTGAAAAGTTTTGTGAACAGCTTTACAATGAAATATGAGGTAGCTGTTTCCATCTTATGAGGAAGTAGGATTGGGAACTAATATAAATATATGTTTATACATGTAACGATTTTCGGGAGGTTAAGTACACATGGCAAAGTATACCATTGTTGACAAAGAAACTTGTATCGCTTGTGGTGCATGTGGTGCAGCTGCACCGGACATCTACGATTACGATGATGACGGTATTGCATTTGTAACACTTGATGATAACCAAGGAATTGTTGAAATTCCAGAAATATTAGAAGAAGATATGATGGATGCATTTGAAGGTTGTCCAACTGATTCCATTAAAGTTGCAGACGAGTCATTCGACGGTGACCCATTAAAATTTGAATAGTATATACTTCATTAAGAATCCTTTGAAAAAAGGGTTCTTTTTTCATAAAAAAACAGGCTTTCGCCTGT
>NZ_HE610989.1:209479-312959 GCF_000285535.1 Bacillus timonensis
TACACTCTGACAGGCTTTCGCCTGTTTTTTTATCCTAGTGGAACTTCTTTTCGTTCCCCTTTTTCAAATGTCATGAGTGTTTTATAGCCAACACGTTTAGCTAACTCTATGGCTTGGTCAAAATCAGCGCCTACATCCTGAGGTCGATGTGCATCAGATGATAAAACGATTGGAATATGTTTATCAAAACACATTTGCAGTAAGCGTGGATCTGGATATAGTTTGCCGATTGTCTTTCGTAGTCCTGCTGTACTGATTTCCACACAGGTTTTGGAATTTGCTAATGCATTAGTTGCACGATCAAATTGATGCAAAAGAAATTCTTCATCTGTTGGGATATATTTAAAAATTTTAACTAGATCAATATGACCGATAATATCAAATAAGTTGGACTCCGCTAAAGTAACAACCTGATCATAGTATTTCGTATATGTATCATGTAGATCTCTCTTATCCCATTCTTCACGGAACTCAGCAAGATCAATACCAAAGTCACCGACCCAGTGAATAGAACCTATTACATAATCAAAATCATAGGAAGAAATGAATTTTTCCATTTCAGCATGCTTCCCTGGTGTATAATCCATTTCGATTGACATTTTTACATCGATATTGTTTTTCCAAGCAATTTTAAATAAATCTACATAATCCTTCATATCGTAATATCTTCTTGCGTCAACCCAAGGATTACTTAGAATATCCTTTGTCTGATAAAAGTGATAAGCATGCTCTGAGATACCAAAATGGTCAATTTTTTTTGCCTTTGCTTCATCAATAAACTTCATTAAATAGTCTAATTCAAGTGTTCCAAGCTCTAAGTGATTGTGATAATCAGTACGCATCTGAATCCCCCTCGAAGTTTTTTTTATTATACAAGAACAAGACTACGAAGGGAATAAAAAAGCTCAAAATTATTTAGGATTTTTCGACAATTAAAATTTGATTCGGAAAAATTAAATCATCAGTTAACTGATTCAGTACTTTTATTTCTTCAACTGATAGCCCCACCCTGCTAGCAATAATAGATAAGGAATCTCCTGCTTTGACGGTGTAGGTCTCAAGCTTTTTGGAAACTTCTGCATGCTCTTTTTGCATGAATACAGGAACAAGAATTTGTTTATCAGTTAGCATATAAAGAGGGTCAATCGCATTGTTTCTAGAAGAATTCCATTCCCCATTATGTACTTCAAAATGCAAATGTGGTCCTGTTGAGTTACCTGTACTTCCAATATGACCAATTAATTGACCTTTTTCGACAGTTTCACCTTCCTGAACAATTCGTTTACTAAGATGAGCATAAACCGTTTCATACCCATTTGGATGTTCAATGAAGACTACATGGCCATATGAGCCCTTGTAGTACGATTTTTTAACAATTCCTTTCTCAACTGCATATATGTGATCTCCAAGCGGAGCTGCTATGTCTAATCCTTTGTGATTCCCTTGTCTAGTTCCGAATGTGTCAGTAATTCTCCCTATAACTGGCCATGCCCACTCCTCAGTATTAACTGCTGGAAGCTCCTGTGCAGTGACATTGTGTCCAAAGATAAAGAGTAATTCTAATAATGCTGCCATTACGGCCCAGCTTGCAAATCGTCTAACAAACATGATAATCCTCCTTGAAAATTGAACAATTAGTGCTATATAAAACTAATTGAGCCCTTATCATTATTTTTGCTTGATCATGGACACCTCCTTATCTACGATTATCTATTTAATCAAGCAACGGGAAGGGACACCCTTTCATTATTTGAAAAGTTTTCTTAAATTATGTAAATAAATACATGTATATTTTTAAAGCAAAAAAAAAGAGACAGCTGATTGTCTCTTTAATTTAAAGGTAATAGATTGGGTGCAAGTGGGACACTGGTTGGTTCCCCGAATCGCACATCGCCAATTTGATCGATGTTCCCGTAAAATGTAACAGTATCGAAATTAAACTCTTTAGCTGTTAACATGATTGCATCCAACATGAGGATGTAATTATCCGAATTCTCTAGAACTGTATTATCACTAAAATGAATCTCTACATTTTTTCCTTCTTCTTTTACTGCTTTTATTTCAGAAATTATAGGTGGGTTAAGTTTATAATCCCCTTGTTCTACATCTGCCTTCATCACTTCCAGAGCTTGTTCGAATGTATTGAACTCGTCATAGGTTAAGGCTAAAACTTTATGTTCAGATCCTTCATTCTTATAATACAAGTAAGCCTTTTTTGTATCCTCTTCTACATCGATACTTTTCTCGACAATACCTGACTGCCCAATCATAATGCCTTGTTGATTATTTTGGAAAAGCTCTACATGTTGATATTGTTCTAATAGATATCGAAACGAATTAATGGTATGTCTAAACTGATCAGATTCTGCAGGTGAAAAGGAACCTGTCTGAATTGTATTATTTACTTCAACCTTAACTGCTTTAGTTTTGTCTTTCGTTTCAATTTCAGAAAAGTCCCCAAAATAAGCTTCAGGAATCTCATCAATGCCCCATTCTATGTTTTGACGAATAACATCATTTACTTTAGGTACATTCTGTTGCCATTGTTCGATAACATTTTCCCCATCTGAATCTACTACTACTGACACGAAGGAAGGAAACATGGCACCTCCTAAATATACGCCATATGTTAAGAGGACTTCATTTTCTGCCACATTAGTAACGACATAGCTTTGGCTAGATTGCTCATCAAACGAAAAAATACGAGCCTCTTCATCCTGTCCTGGTTCATCTGCTTTTTGTAAAGTGTTAAATGATTCGTCTTTTGATGCTGACTCTTTATTGTCGGTATCTTTTGCAATACTCATGTTTTCTCTCATTTGTGCTGAGTCAGAACTTGAACTGTTCATATTATTTATAAAAGAAGGAGCTAACATGAATAAAAGAAGTGCTGCTGCTGCAGATGCAATGGTAGGAACAATCCACACTTTTCTCTTTTTCTTATTCATTGAAAGGGTTATATTTTGATAAATCTCATGTGGCTTTCTTTTGTCTTTTATACCTGGCATTTGCGTAAGCAGCTGCTCTAGTTGTTCATCATTCCACTCTGATTTTTTCATCATCTACACCCTCCTTTACGCCTGATTCCTCCATATACGTCTTTAAGACCTTAAGGCCTCTATGCTGAGTTGTTTTTACTTTACTCTCCGTCCAGCCAAGTGCTTCTGCAGTCTCTGAAATCGAAAGTGACTGAATATAACGCAATATTAGCACCATGCGCTGATCAGTTGTACAGCGATCTAAACAGCGATACATCACTTGAACTTGCTCGTTTTGCAACGCTATTTCTTCTGGAAGCGGAGCATAATCCTTTATCTCTTGGCGACTCCAATCAAATGAATCCATTATACGTTGCTTCCAGCCTTTTTGTTTCCGAAACGAATCAATCGCAACATGTCTTGCAATTGAAAATAACCATGTTTTTTCACTACTCTTTCCTTCGAATCTATCATATGATTTTAAAACTCTAATATAAACTTCCTGAACGAGATCCTCAGCTAGTTCACGATTTTTTACCATATAAAATAAGAAGGAGAACACATCGTGATGATACTTTTCATATAATTCCTCAAATAAGGAATCCATTTTAAATCCTCCCGTTCATCTCATTAGTCGTAAGCACTATAAAAAAAGTTACACTCCCAATATAGTATGTTTTCAAACAAAAAGGAAGAATATTTTGGTAATATTCTTCCTTACTTTGCGATTGTTACATTTTTCAAGAATAATAGTCTCAAGATTGGATATAGGACGAGAAAGAATACGCCATTTCCAATTGCATGGCTCAAATCAAATGGTAAACCAGCTATATAATAAGCGAAGAATTTTCCAGAGAGTACATATAGCGGAATAGAGATAACAAAGCCATACAAAAATCCACAAAACACAGCATAGATAGATAGTAAAACGACTGGAATTCTCTCGCGATGCTTACGTAATGCACCGCTTACTAAGCCAATTATCCCCCACGCAATGATTTGTCCAATGGTCCATAAGCCCATACCCATTACAAGATTAGATAATACAGAACTAATAACGGCAACAAGCACACCATAGATTGGTCCTAAAAATAAGCTAGTTATAATAATAATCGTGGTAGTAGGCTGGACATTAGGTAGAAAGGTAAATGCAATCCGTCCTACAACCGATAACGCGATTAGCATCGATAAGAGCGTTAGATTTTTAACAGATAAATTCATTATTCCCACTTATGTAGGTCAAATTCAATCTTGTCATCAGGCTCCAACTTGTATTCGTTCGCTCCTACCATTGCTTCTTCTCCATTTACTGAATAAAACCAAGATGTTTTTTCATCTTCGCTGCCTGCTACTCCGTTAATGCTAGCAACAAAAGCACCATCAAATTGTGTTTCAATGTCAAAGTTTTCTTGCATAACGTCCATAACGGTCACTTCTTTACCCTCTTCAATTTCGATTTCTTTTTCTTCAATGATTTCTTCGCCGTTGTTCTTTGAAATGACAACTGTTACGATTTCAGCTTTTTCTTCTTTGTTGACAGTTTCAGACGTATTTTTGGAAGTATCGTTTGTTGGTTGATCATTGCTACATCCAAATAATAATCCTAGTGATAGTAAAGCAACTATGAGTTTCTTCATGTTTCTAGCTCCCCTTTGTTGTTAATAAAATATTTTATGTGTAAGTACTATAAGTACTATTACCAAATTAAAAAGCTCACCACATCGGGTGAGCTTTGGTAAATTAATTGGGAAACAACAAAAAAGCATAGAGCTTGATTGTTAATTCCCACACCCCGAAGAATTAATCGAAACTTGAATTTTAAGGCAGGTCTACTGACTTAAGCTTCTTCCTACTTTGAGTCCTTCCCATATGTTGAACAGCTTTTGCCATCCAGACATACAGTGGTTTTTCTCATTTCGTCCACTTTTACAGTTGCGGGGGCAGTTCTGGATTCACACCAGATTCCCTATTAAGTCTATAAGATGATGTTCAAAAGTTCCGGTTAAAATGACACATCGAATTTCTTCGTTGGCTTGCTTCTCCGCTCCTCACGTATATGCTTCATACGTTCCGGTACTCAAAGCTTCGCCGCCTCGAACTTCTCGGTCCTTTTCATCCTTTTTTGAACCCTCATTTTGAGAAGAGAAAAATCTTCTCTGACACCTAAAATTCCAATTTGTTATTAAATTATTATAACAATCATTATATTACTTGAAGAAAATTTCTTTTACAAGATAAATGTTTCTTATGGAACAAGAATCTTCGCCACATTATATCAAATTATTCACTTTTTCGAGGGATTACGAATGTAAATGTCGTTCCTTCTCCAAGTTTACTATGGACCGAAATATTCCCATTGTGTGCATCTATTATATTTTTAACGATAGCCAGTCCTAAACCAGTTCCAGATTTTCCTCTCGTTCTGGCTTTGTCTGCTTTATAAAAACGTTCAAACACAAATGGCAAATCCTCTTCCGGAATACCTGATCCAGTATCTTTAATATCCACCTTAACGGATGTCTCTTGTCCTGTTACATGTACCTCAACCTTGCCATTCTCATCGGTATGTCTAATGGCATTATCAATCAAATTCGTAAATACTTGTTCGATTCGGTCAGCATCAAGGAAAATCTCACCGATTTCCTCGTCCTTTGTTGCCGTTAGGGTTATTACATTATCCTTTGCCAAGCCTTGAAATTTCCTAATCACTCGATTAACCAGAGAATCAAACTCGACTTTTTCTTTATTCAAAGTTATATTGCCTGATTGCATTCTAGCCAAGTCTAATAGTTCGTTGACAAGTCTTCCCATGCGTAAGGATTCATCATAAATAACCTTTGTGATTTCTTTTCTTTCTTCTTCAGAGCTTGCAATATCATCCATTATTGCTTCACTATAACCCTGTAACATTGCAATCGGTGTTCTTAGCTCGTGTGAAACATTTGCAATAAAATCTTCCCGAAGTTTATCCAAACGCCTTTCTTCGGTCATATCTCGAAGCACAGCAACCGCACCCCTAATATATGTCTGATTATAAAGCGGACTCATTAAAATAACCCATGTTCTTCCTTGAAGACTTATCTCAATAAATTGTTCTTTTTCAAATGAAACGGAACGTTGAAATAATTCCTTCACTTGCGGTGGTAGTTCTTCTCCAACATCTTGATACATACCTTGCTGATAATACCATGCCTGTAAAAAACGTTCTGCAGGTGGATTTGTTATCAGAATGGTTCCATCACGATTTAATGTAATAACGCCATCGGCCATACTGTTTAATATACTTGCGAGTTGCTCCTTTTCTTGATTAAGAGCATTCATATTATATTTTAATTGTCTTCCCATTTGATTTAGGGCCATTCCGAGAGCACCAATCTCATCATGGGTGAGAATCGGAACCTTTGTATCAAATTTCCCTCTTGCTACTTCAAATGCAGCTTCCCTCATTTTACGTAAAGGAGCTGTAATACGTGTAAGTAAGAAAAAGGCAAAAACAGTAGTAAGAACAATCCCAATACCTGCTGCTAAAATAATGAATTGGGTCGTATGTCGAGTTGTACTTTGGACAACATCCAAAGATTGATAGAGAAATACTGCACCCTCTTGATCATTTTCGATATGGAGAGGTGCTCCAACTACGAATAGCTCCCGACTTTGTTTATTATTCACAGTATTACTTTCCGGTAGGATAATCTTTTTACTTTCGTTTTGATCATTTGTGATAACTCGTTTTAGCACTGGATCTTCTGTTATAAGTGAAACAGGAATATTTGCCACTAACTCCCGATCAGGAGATACCCAATATGTGTTCTCATCTGCTATAATAACGACCTTTGTTTCATTATTCACAAGTTCCCACGCAAGCGATCTGGCAACATTTTTATCCTCGTGTTGTTCCATAATGACAGCTATATTGGCTGCTAATTGAGTTAAATTTCTTTCCGCTTCTTGAATATGATAATTCTCAAAATACTCCATGAAAAGAATCGTTAATACAAATAAAACAAAGGAAAACAGTAAAAGAATGGTTGCCCAAAGTTTTCCTACGACACTTCGCCAAAATTTCATTCTTGGCCGACCTCAAATTTATAACCAACGCCCCATACTGTGACAATCATTTTTGCTGCATCTTGAGACACTTTATTTAATTTTTCACGCAAGCGTTTAACATGTGTATCAACTGTTCGTAAATCACCAAAGAATTCATAATGCCATACCTCTTTTAAAAGTTGTTCACGATCAAATACCTTGTCTGGTGATTTTGCCAAGAAACATAATAACTCATATTCCTTCGGAGTTAAGCCTACTTCCTTTCCATCTGCCAAGACACGGTGTGCATCATTATCTATTGTTAGATGTGGAAATACAATAACATCCTTAGCGGTTGTCTCAGTTTGAAGGTAGGTTGTGAGTGATGCTCTTCTCAATAATGCTTTCACACGAAGGACAACTTCTCTTGGACTAAATGGTTTCACAATATAGTCATCAGTTCCAACCTCAAAGCCTTGTACACGGTTTACTTCCTCGCCTTTTGCGGTAAGCATGATAATCGGAGTTGACTTCTTTTCTCGCAATTCACGACAAACTTCAATACCATCCTTACCAGGCATCATGAGATCTAACAAAATAAGATCATACTCATTTTTTAATGCCTTTTCTATGGCAATATCGCCATTATCCGCTTCTTCAATTACATAATTTTCTCGTTCTAAATACATTTTGAGTAAACGACGAATTCTTTCTTCATCATCGACAACTAAAATCTTTGCTTCGTTTTCCATTTTTCTTATTCCTCCATTTTCTTTCCGAAAGAATATTTCTATACATCTCTATCGTACATAAAAATTTCATATTTAGCTATAACATATATCACACTAGTTTACCCAGCGAAGGAAAAGTCAATATTTCGACACAAAAAAGGTGAAAAAAAGCCCTCACCAAAGTGATGAAGGCTTTTTCTACTATGCATATGAGTGTAATCCAGCGATAACGAGATTTACAAAAATTGTATTGAACATTATTATAAAGAATCCAACCACTGCTAGCCATGCTGATTTTTCGCCATGCCAACCTTTTGATAATCTTAAGTGAAGGAAGGCAGCATAGAAGAGCCACGTGATAAGAGCCCATACTTCTTTTGGATCCCATCCCCAGAAACGCGTCCATGCAATTTGGGCCCAAATCATTGCAAAAATTAACGCACCTAAGGTGAATACTGGAAATCCAATTGCTACTGAACGATACCCTATTTCATCAACTAAATCTAAATTTAATCGTTTTGTTAAAGGCTGTAAGGCAGCACCAATACGTTTACGTAGAATTAAACGTAATAATCCAAATAAAATCGAACCAGAAATGATTGACCAAAGAACAGTATTCACTTTTCTAGCACTTAATAATGCTGGCAGTTCAATACCACTTGAAAACTTACCATCTGTTAGTAATTCTCCTTCATTTGGTACCACTAATGCAGGTAATTTATATACCATTTCGGCATTTGTGCCTTCCTTATCAACCCAAGAAAAGACTGATTCATATTTCATTGCACCAAAGGTACTTGTAATTGCTACGAAGCCTACAACAACAACTAGCACATACATAACAAATTCTAACCAAAATGTTTGCTTGCTTTTTACAGTCTGATCAACAGATTTTAATAGATACAAGATTCCGGCAACAAAGCTAATGGAAAGAATCGCCTGACCTAATGCCGCTGTCGTAACATGGATGTGAAGCCAGTCACTTTGCAACGCTGGAATTAAGGGAGAGATTTCTCTTGAAAACATACTTCCATAAGCAATAACTAATAATGCAATTGGCAATGTAAAGAGGCCTAAAATACTTGTTTTATAAATAAAATAAATGATGATGAATGCAAGGACTAACATCATTCCAAAGAAAGTGATAAATTCAAACAAATTACTAACAGGTGCATGTCCTGAGGCAATCCATCGGGTAATAAAATAGCCTACCTGTCCAGCAAATCCGATGATAGTGATGAAAATTCCGACATGTGACCAACGATTATAACCATTTGTGCTCTTTTTATCTCTTATTGCCCCACCAAAGACAAAGGTTGCGACAAGATAGAGAATGAAAGCGGCATATAATAGATTTGAGCTTAAAGCAGCCATATTATCCCTCCTTCTCCTTGTTTTTTACATCAACTTGATCTACAGGTTCCGCTATATCTGTATCACTAAGTACATAACGGATTTCATTTTTTAATCCAAACCAGTTTTTGTTAGTATGACCGGCAACAATAACCTCATTATTTTTGCGTTGCAGCCAGATGCGGCGATGGTGCCAGTAAGAACCTTGAATGACTCCAATCATAAAGATTGCTCCACCAACTGCAAGAATCCATAACGTAAAGTCTCTTCTTACTGTTAAGCCTGAAACATTCTTCATTTCCACACCAGCAAATGCCATCTTGTATTTATTGTCACCGAGTGGTTCAATATTTTGCTGAATGGCTACAAAACTGATTTCTCCATCTGGCTTATCAGGTGCAAACATTTTAAATACAAAGGCTGGATTATTTGGAATTTTTGTTTTCGTAGCCGGCTCCCCTTTATCATTAAAAAAGAAATCTGGGAAATAGCTTGCCAACTCGACTGAATATCCATTACCTAAATCATATTTTTCTTGTGGATCCATTAAATTGATTGTGATTGTTCCATAATCCTGATTTGTTTCCTTGTCTACCAGAGAAAATGACATCGTACTAAATTCATTTAATTTGTAATCAACTTGGTAGACTGCATAATGATCATGCTTTAATGGCTCATTCACTCGAATTTCATGCGATTTAATTTCTTTTAATTTTGGTTCAACACCGGGAATAATCTCATCTGTTCGTTCATATAGCGTAACATCTGATTGATAGTTTTTTACAACCATACCATTTCCCGCAAGTTCAATGGCCTTATCAAAGACTTCCTTTTCTTTGCCTTTTTCATACACTTCCACAATAAATTTATCGCTTTTCAAATAATACTTTCCATGTGTTCCTGGGACACTTGCAGTTTCTCCTTCACGAATCCAGAGAACTTCGTCTACATACATACCAGGTACAAAGCGAAGCATCGCACCAATTAGGAAAATGATTAAACCAACATGGTTCACATATGGTCCCCATCTTGAGAAACGCCCTTTTTCAGCTAATATATTCCCGTTTTCTTCACGGATGGAATAATGTTTTTTTCTTAGTTTTACTTTCACCGCTTCAAAATCTTTATCTACATCTTCGACAATGTTTTTACCGTATACACGCTGTCTTTTCAAGAAACTTTCATGACGTGTAACACCTTGCTTTTTCAAAGCTTTGTATAAAGGTACAACACGGTCAATACTACAAATGATTAAAGAAACGCCCAACATTGCAATAAGAATCATATACCACCATGAACCATAAAGATTATGGAAGCCTAATTGGTAATATAATCTACCAGTAATACCGTATTCCTGTTCATAAAAATCAGCCGGACTCATGCTTGGTGGTATGTATAATTGCTGTGGATAAATCGTTCCAAGTGCTGATGCAATGAGCAATAGAACGATAATCCAAATTCCAACTTTTACAGATGAAAAGAAATTCCAAATCTTATCGACAATTGTTTTATTATAGGTTTGGGAGCGTCTCGCACTTCCCTCATACCTCATATCAAGTAATGGCTTTTTCTCTTTTTCATTCTGAGTTGTTTCCTCGGTTTGGACTGGTTTCCCACAAGCTTCACAAAAAATTGTTCCATGTGGATTTACATGCCCACATTCGCATTTTACGTTTTCCATAAAAAATAACTCCCTATGGTTTTATTAGCTCCATATATTCTCGTACCATCTTGCTAGTCATTTCACCAGTAATGATTTTGACAACTTCGCCATCTTTATCAATTAACAAGGTTGTTGGTAATGGGTCAATACCATAGGCATTTAGCAACTGGTTTCCTTTATCGATTGCAACTGGAAATGATAAATCGTATTTTTCGATAAAGTTGTTTACACTAAATTTCGGTTCACCAACATTTATTGCGATGACCTCTACTCCTTGATCCTTATAGTCCTGATAATATGTATCAATATATGGGAATTCTCGTTGACACGGCTCACACCATGTTCCCCAGAAGTTTAAAAACACACCTTTTTCTCCTCGATACTCTGATAAATGGTGTTCCTTCCCATTCAAGTCTGTAACGACAAAATCTGGTGCCTTATCCCCAACTGCTACCTTTTCCTTACTCGTAAAAAAGTTAATATACAATGTATAAACGAGTGCAGCGGCGAGAAGTAACAATATGATGGTCCGAATAACTAATCGTCGCTTTTTCTTGTCCATTGGAAATCTCCCTTTATATTAAATTAGATATGTACTTCCCTTGCCATTATAGCACTTAATACAATTATGACATTGCAAACATTTTGAAGGTTATGTGACAATTGAGAATAGTTATTGGTAGGCCAATTTCTATTCGATTTGGCCTACTAACTTAAACGATTATTCTTAGAACTCGCTAACGCCCTTAATTGCTTTACCTCATGCGGAAGCAATTCTCTGTACTCCCCAGTATGTAGTCCTTGAAGTGTAAGGAATCCAAATCTTTCCCTCTTTAACTTCATTACTTGATGTCCAATCGCCTCAAACATTCTCTTTACCTGTCTGTTTCGTCCTTCATGAATACTAATCTCGATAATGGATGTTTGTTTACGCTTGTCCATCGAAATAAGCTTCACTCTAGCAGGAGCAGTTACTCCGTCCTCTAACTTAATACCTCTTTCTAGTTGGCGAAGCTTTTCCTTTGATGGGATACCTTTTATCTTCGCAACATAAACTTTGTCGATTTCATATTTCGGATGAATTAAAAGGTTTGCAAATTCCCCGTCATTTGTTAATAAAAGCAATCCTGACGTATCATAATCAAGTCTTCCTACTGGATATATACGTTCCTTAACTTCTGGAAAAAAGTCGGTTACAACCTTTCTTCCTTTATCATCACTCACACTTGAAATCACAGAACGCGGTTTATAAAATAAAAAATATACTGGCTCTTCCCTTTCAAGTGGGATACCACTTACCTCAATTTTATCATTTGGGCCAACTTTAACCCCAAGCTCCTTTACAACTTTTCCATTCACTTTAACATGTCCTGCAACAATAAGCTCCTCAGCTTTTCTTCTTGAAGCAACACCTGCATGTGCAATTATTTTCTGTAAACGTTCCATCTATGCTCACCCCTTAAACATCTTACTTGTTTCTTTCTATTTGTACAAGATAAAAACATTCTCTATTATGCCCAATCCAGTAGTTTCCTATAAAATTGGTGTATGGCACAAAAAAACACGCCATTTTGCGTGTTTTATGTACCAAATATTAAAGTGACCACTATGATACTGATGATTATACCTAATAAATCGGCTAGTAACCCGACCTTTAAGGCATCTCCCATTTTTTTAATTCCGACTGCTCCGAAATAAACTGTTAGTACATAAAAGGTTGTATCTGTACTACCTTGCATGATTGATGCTAGTCGACCAATAAAAGAATCTGGACCATATGTAGCAATCAAATCTGATGTCATCCCTAGAGCTGCTGTACCGGAAATTGGCCTTATTAAAGATAAGGGTGCAATCTCTGGTGGAAATCCTATAAATTCCAATGCCGGACGAATTAAACTTACGAGAAATTCCATTGCACCTGACGCTCTAAATATTGAAATCGAAACTAACATTCCAACTAAATATGGAATGATTGAAAAGGCAATTTTAATGCCTTCCTTTCCGCCCTCCACAAATGTTTCATAGGTTGGAATTCGTTTCGCAGTCCCAAAAATAAGGATAAACCCAATGATTCCAGGTATAAGCCAGAGTGATAGGGTGTTAATCATATTCATTTATCAACTCCACCCTTCTTTACTCTTCGATAATAAAAATATCTATCAATTAACACAGCACCAATTGCCGAAGTTACAGTTACGATTAATGTGGGGCCTACAATTTCAGTTGGATTTGCAGATTTATATGTCATTCTAATGGCAATTACAGTGGTAGGTATGAGAGTTACACTCGCTGTATTAATCGCTAGAAAAGTAATCATTGAGCGACTTGCAGATGTTTTCCCGTCATTTAGCTCTTTAAGCTGTTCCATCGCTTTAATTCCCATAGGTGTTGCTGCATTGCCAAGTCCAAACATATTAGCAATCATATTTGATAGCATATACCCCATGGCCGGGTGATTTACTGGAACCTCTGGGAATAAGCGACTCACAATAGGTCGAAATAGTTTTGAAAGTTTTTCTAACAAACCAGCCTCTTGGGCAATTCTCATGAGTCCTAACCAAAATACCAACACACTAATTAACCCTATACAAATGGTGACTGCTTCTGAAGCTCCCTTAAAAATAGCTTCATTTACCTCACTGATTGTTCCATTCACGACCGCAAATATAATCCCAATAACTGTCATTGCAACCCAGATAATATTTACCATCGTCATCTAACCCCTAAAATTACTAAAAAAATACTTTTAAGTGTATGCCAGAACGTTTCCTTTGGTCTATCGTTATTGCCATTATCAAAATAGATAGGCATCTCTTCAATCGTCTCATCGCCAAGATTTACAGTAAGAGTCCCTACTATATCAGGAACATTTTCTGGTTTTCTCCACTCATTTTTATTTGGTTTTAAGAAATCCATCGTAAGTTTTATTTCTTGTTCTTCTTCTTTAGTGAGTGGGTACTTAAAATCATGATCTACAAATACTTTTCCTTTATAAAAGTTATTATCTGTTTGAATATCGCCTTCTTCCACAACCTTCACTAAATCATACGTATCAAAAGCACGGTTAAACATGTTCATATGATCATTCCAGTCATCAGACGCGTTTATCGTGACGGCAATTAAATCAACCCCATCCTTTGATGCAGTTGAAACTAAAGTACGCTTAGCACGTTTTGTATAACCTGTTTTTCCACCTGTACTATATGGGTATAATTGTGTAAGTAGTTTATTTTTATTTCGCCAGACGCGATCCCATTTTTCGTTCGGGTTTGGAGCACGGTACACCTTTGTGCCGGATATTTCCCTGAATTTTTCATTTTTCATAGCATAACGCATTAAAATCGCCATGTCATAGGCTGAAGAATAGTGATTTTCGTGGTCATCCAATCCATGTGGATTTGCAAACTCTGTATTTTGCATGCCGATTTCTGCAGCTTTTTGGTTCATTAAAAATACAAAGCCGTCTAAACTACCGCCTACATGCTCAGCGATAGCAACTGCAGAATCATTACCAGATCGTAACATCAATCCATAGACTAAGTGCTCAAGTTTAATTTCCTCATTCGGCTGTAAATATAAGGATGATCCTTCCGTACGCACTGCTTTATTACTCACCTTAACCATATCGTTCAATTTCCCTGATTCAATAGCGATAATGGCTGTCATGATTTTTGTTATACTCGCAATTCTCATTCGTTGATGGGCATTTTTTTCATACAAAATTCTACCAGACTCTTGCTCTATTAGGATCGCACCTTTTGCACTAACAGAAAGTGCACTCGTTTTTTGAGGAAGGAAGCCTATGAGAATCATAACAATGATGATACATAAAATAAGTCTTTTGCGAAAATATGTCATTCGATCCCCGTCCCTTTTGCTGTTTTGTAAAAGTCTATGCAAAACATGTCCAACTATATGAATAAAAATTTGAAATGCGAAAGGACCTTGATGTGGAACATCGACTAACTACTGCCACGTCCTGTGGCAAACGTCGATGTCAGCACTTCCTGTGCAAGTCCGACAAGCAAATGTTCTTGGCAAAAAAATTCGTTCTGTGACTTTTCTGTCCACAGTTTATTTGACCTCGAGGGGCTAGTCGCTGCAGCTAGACATCAAAAACTATGCGCAAATAACACAAAAAAACTGACCAATGCTTGGTCAGAAAGGGAAACAAAAAAATATTAATACTGCTTCCATTGAAGTTTTGATGCTTCATTAAATCGGTGTTCCACTTCATCCCAATTGACGATATTCCACCAATTCTTCACGTAGTCTGCGCGAACATTTTTATACTGAAGGTAATAGGCATGTTCCCAAACATCTAAGACAAGCAATGGAATCGTATCCCACTGGGTCATGAATTGATGACGTTCTGCTTGTAAGATTTCCAAGTGACCAGCTCTTGGCGACCATACTAAGATTGCCCAACCTACACCTTCCACCTTGTTTGCTGCTTCACTGAAATGTCTCTTAAAGGCTTCAAAGCTTCCAAAATCCCTATTAATCTGACGAAGTAAGTTACGACCAGGCATACCACCGCCTTTTGGTTTCATGACATTCCAAAAAATTGTATGCAAATAATGACCAGACCCATTAAATGCTGCTTCCCTTTCCCAATGCTTCAACAATTCGTAATCCCCTGTATCACGGGCTTTTTCCATCATTTTTTCAGCCTTGTTTAGTCCGTCCACATAGCTTTTATGATGTTTATCATGATGGAGTTTCATAATTTCTTCTGATATAAAAGGCTCTAATGCATTATAGGCATATGGGAGAGGTGGTAGTGTATGCTGGCCAATTCCCACTCTTCGTATCTCTCCAACGCCTTCATTTTCTTCTATCTGTTTTACAAAACGAACCCCTTCTTCATACATTGATTCCACTCTCTCTTGTAACTCAAGTAAACCAGTTGGAGTTAAATGATCTTCTATTCCATCTATGAAATTGGAAAGATTCAATAGTTTCGTTTGCAGGTCTTGATTCCGTACATTTTCAAATTGATTTTTCATCTCCAAAAACCATTGTTTCACTTCATTCACATACTTTTCTGAGTTGCCCATCATAATCCTCCTCTAAACTAATCGACACTATCGTATGCAATTTGCCTACTTTTGTGACTTTACAAATAATGAATTGCAACCTTGATTCACCTCTTTCAACACATCTACATACAGATACATATAAAAACCTGACGAATGCCTAATGGTTGGAATTTTTTACCTATAGGTACATTTATAGGAGGTATAACCCAGTGAATCGTTCTTTTCAGAATGAAGCTTTATTTGAAACTCAGTTTTGGATGCAGGTTTTAGGTGACCATAGTCGATTTTTGCATGACTCCTTAGCTCCAAGTGAAACTGAAAGAATTGCTAAAACAAATCAATTTATTACAATTTTTGATACTTTATTAGATAATTCGAAAAAGCCCATTGAAACCAATCAATTAATCAATATTATCCAAGAAGGAAAAAAGGCTGGCGAACAACTTCGAATTCTCAAATTAGATATTATTAAAGAACAATTAATCGGAAAAGTGAAAATAGGACTTACTCCTTCTTTTATTAATCACATGGTTAATGAATTAGAAGAGTGGCTGCGGGTGTCCAGCTTTTTAGTGGAAGGGAAAAGTGTACCATCGACACATGCTCTTCACCATCATCTCATTTGGTTATTAGATGCTGCCGGACATGCGGGTGGGATTGTATCGAATCTAGACCGGGTAGAGAAAGAACTCCTCCAAAAGAGCGAAGCATTCGTTAAAGAATGGGAAGACTTTTACTTAAAAGCGGTTGAAATGGTCGGATTTTTACGAACAAGTCAATATGAATTCCCCGCTTTAGCTAGATTTAACAGTGATGTAGAATTAGAAATGAAGATATTCAAAGGTTTTTTAGAAGAGTTAGAGGAAATGCAATTAAATAAAGAAATTTTAGGTGTACTGACTCCACTTATGGCCGATCATATGGCAAGAGAAGAGTGCTACTATTTAATAAAGCTAGCGGAAACTACGAAAGAAATTAATCAGCCAAATTGTGACCCTACAAAGCCTCGAGTACAAGAATAAAAGAAAACCCCAATTGCGTAAATCTAGCAATTGGGGTTCCATATTTATGGCTGTTTGATGTATTCCAAAGTTGATTTTACTTCATAGCTATTTTTATGATGGAGATGTGTAAATATTTCTTTCAGTCTATCAAATTGTAAACCTTTAAAATGTTCTTCAAACTGTTTTTGTTCATTTAGGTAAACACGTTTACGATGACGATATCCTGGGTTCTTAAGCAAACATACTAAAGCTACAAGATCCCTAAAATAAACTTCAGTTGAATCAATTGTAAAAACCGGGTCTTCGGTAAAAGGAGTAAATGTTGTAAATTGTTCATCAAAATAACGTAAGTATAAAACCTGTAATGTCTTCTCTTCTCCATCTTGTATATACATTACTTCGGATTGATTAAAAAAGTCCTCAAAGGTATTTTTCAACGTTTTATCAAGCTCAAATCCACTACATTGTTTTATTATCACAATTCCACCCCACTCGCCACCATTTTTCCATTTATATCTATTTATATATTACCATAGTTAACGTAGTAAAGGTTATTTAATTTGAATCTTCTATCGTTTCTTGAAATCTTTCAAAAAAGAGGTCCGCTTCCTCCTGGACATATTCTTCATCAACTTTTTCAGGAAGTGGAGGTAGTTCTTTTAATGTTTTTAATCCAAAATACTCTAAGAACTCCTTTGTTGTGCCATATAAAATGGCTCTTCCTGTACCTTCAACACGTCCAACCTCTTTTATCAATGCTTTTGCCATTAGGGTTTGAATCGGTCTTTCTGTCTTCACTCCACGAATTTCTTCCACTTCTGCTCGTGTAATTGGTTGCCGATAAGCAATGATTGCAAGTGTTTCTAGTGCAGCCTGTGATAATGAAGTTGAAGTTGGTGATTCTACAAGTTTTTTAAGATAAACAGCATGCTCCTTTTTGTTGTGAGTTGGAAGGTTCCAGCTACTTCAACAATATTAATCCCTCGTTCAGCATGGTTGTAATCATCCTTTAAATCATTAATAATCTCTAAAGCCGTACTCTCATTTATTTCTAAAACCACTGCCAGTTGTTTTAGTGTCAATCCTTCATCACCAGCAGCAAATAGAAGCCCTTCCACGATGGCTTTCCAATCTATTAATTTCATTTCTAAAAATCCCTTTCCATACTTGATATATAAATTTCTGAAAAATTGTTCTGTTGTTCAATTAACACAACATTCTTTTTCATTAATTCAAGAAGAGCCAGGAATGTAACAACAATATGGTTTTTATCATGGTATGGAAAAAGTTCTGTGAATTTCTTTTTTCCGCGGTACCCTTTTAATTCATTAATTATCTCTTCCATCCTTTTTTCGATGGGGATTTCTTGTCTCGTTATTCTTGTTGATAATGGTTTCTGCAATTTTTTTCGACGCAAAAGTTTTTGAAGTGCGCCAAGCATGTCATAGAGGTTGACATCCAATGAATAATCGATTGCAACGTCCTTTGTAAATTCACTTAAATCACTAGGTGGTTTTGTAAACAATTGAGACCGTTCTTCTTCTAAGTGTTTCAAATCTTCAGCAGCATTTTTATATTTGCGATATTCAATCAAGCGATTCATTAAATCTTCACGAGGGTCTTCTTCAATTTCAAACTCGCTATCTGCATCGAAAAGCTCTTCTTCTTGTTTAGGAAGCAACATTTTACTTTTAATAGCTAAAAGCGTTGCGGCCATTACAAGATATTCGCTAGCAATGTCTAATTGTAATACTTTCATTGCATGGATATACATTAAATATTGTTCTGTAATCTCAGCAACAGGTATGTCATAAATATCTATTTCAAGCCGATTGATTAAATGTAAAAGAAGGTCTAATGGACCTTCAAAAGAGTCAATTTTTACGCTGTAATGTAAATCCACGTTCATCTCACCAAAAATACCCTTCATAACAATTTCATATTTTATCAAATACGCCTTAGCGTATTTACGCCAAGATTTTTTCAAGCTAGCTGGAAAAGCTTCCATTGAAAATCTGTGGCATCCGCCAAAGGCTTTAACTATAATCAGCAGGAACTTCTGATGATTATAGTTAATTTTAACACAATAATTAGTATAGAACATAATTCGTATTCAAGCCATATCTGGTTTTTGGATATTTGACCCATAAAATAATTAAAAAAATGACTGTATTATGGACACACGCCCACACAAGAAGAGGTAAAAGTCATACTATAACTGTGTAACCAAGAAACTTAAGGAGGTATTTTAAATGAGTGGTGGATACTTTTTCGGAGGCGGTTTTGCCTTAATCGTAGTATTGTTTATTCTTTTAATTATCGTAGGTGCTGCTTGGTTTTAAGAAAATGAAATAAAGTGTTCAGCCATTGCTGGACACTTTATTTTTGTTATGTAGACGTGTTCTTGTGTTAAACTACACTTACATAGTGTTAAAGGAAGGTGTTATGCCACTTGTATCCACAAGCCTTTATTGAATATTTAATTCATTTCCATTGTGATCGTGATTATTTTGAATGCCATGAAGTGTTAGAGGATTATTGGAAAGAGGACCCAGTTCCGGAAAGAAAACAATATTGGGTCGGATTCATTCAAATTGCAGTTTCTCTTTACCACCATCGCCGTGGCAACTCAACAGGTGCCTTACGAATGATGAAAAGCGCAATAAAAATATGTGAAAATCAAAAGTTTGAAATAGAACAATTAGGCATACAATTTGATAATCTGCTTGACGTTTTACAAAAAAAATATAATGACATTAAAAACGGATCACCCTATGAAAGTATTAATTTACCTATAAAGGATGATAATTTATTAGCAACCTGTATCACCAAAGCTTCTCAAACAGGACTGACTTGGGGAGCAGCTAGTGACTTGACTAACAAGGAATTAGTTCACAAGCATAAATTACGTGACAGAAGTGACATAATCGCTCTACGGAACAAGCAATTCCTATTGAAACAAAAATTGAGAAGAGAGAGCTAAAAAGGACAGTTCGGGAAAGCTATTTATAGTTAGATAACCCCTAATAATTTCGTGTAGACAAAGTCAGTATTGATTTTGTCTACACTCTAAAAGGACAGTCTTATGACTGTCCTTCTTCACATTTCTCGTCCTCTGAGAAATCACATTTCTCAAAAAAGGCTGCGGTATGTTCATTTGGTTTTAATTCACGATCTGGAAAATGTTCTTTAAGTGCCTTCACCATCTTTTTCCCAATACCTTGATATCGATGGGACGGATTCACACAGATATGTTGAATTTCTACAAGATTCCCGTCATGGATTGTTGTTCCGATAATTCCTACAATATCTTCTTCTTTCCATAAGAATAACTGCTGTGTATCATCTTCTTCATATTGCTTCATAGTTGCTTGCAGGTTCTTTAGGTCCTTTTCTGTTGGCATAAATGAAAGAAGCCCCATTGCGATTTTCTCATAATTCTTTTTATAACGAATTAACATATAAATCCCTCATTATCGAAAAACTTTCCAAATAGTATATATATTATCAAATACCCTACTACTTTTGGACTAACCTTAATACATTTATTAAGAGTACCATTTTCCATCTCATTTTTCCATAGTTCTTTTAGAATACCCTTAAATTTAAATTATATCCAATACTTTCCAATTTCATACAAAACCAAGCAATTACTCAAATGAACGTGATAAATTCGCCATTTCAATCGCTGCTACAGCGGAATCCCATCCTTTGTTTCCTGCCTTTGTTCCAGCTCTTTCAATTGCTTGTTCAATTGAATCAGTTGTTAAAACTCCAAACATGACAGGTTTTCCTGTAGCAAGAGCTGTTTGTGATAATCCTTTTGCCACTTCGTTACAAACATAGTCATAATGAGAAGTTGAGCCTCTAATCACAGTACCTAACGCAATTACAGCATCATATTTGTTTGACTCTGCCATTTTCTTCGCGAAAAAAGGTATTTCAAAGGCACCTGGAACCCATGCAATTTCAACATCCTCATCAGCCACTCCATGTCTCTTTAGTGCATCAAGGGAGCCATTTAAAAGCTTGGTAGTTATAAACTCGTTAAAACGAGCTACCACTATTCCGATTTTTAAACCTGTGCCAACTAAATGTCCTTCATAAATTTTATTCATATATATCCTCCTATGTTATCAGTTATTTGGTCTATGATAAAAAATTGTTTTATTGCCTATTCATTTAATGTTAGTTGTTGTTTACGATAACGTTTAAGTCCTTCAATTGTAATTAACTTTAAGTTAAATTCTGTGGCAATTTTTTGCAAATCAGGAACTCTTGCCATTGTTCCATCTTCTTTGACTATCTCACAGATTACCCCAGCCGGTTCTGCATCACAAAGGGAAGCTAAGTCAACAGCTGCTTCTGTATGGCCTCCTCTAGTTAGAACTCCCCCTTCTTTCGCAATTAATGGGAAGACGTGGCCTGGTCTTTTGAAGTGTGAGGGTGTTGATTCGGGATTTAGCAATTCCTTAATGGTTCTTGCACGCTCAAAGGCACTAATTCCTGTTTTTGTCGTTTCGTGATCGATACTAACCGTAAAGGCTGTACCATGTGGGTCTGTGTTCTCGGCAACCATTGGTTCAAGTTCTAGTTTCTGAGCTAAAGCTCTTGTTATTGGTGTACATACAAGTCCACGCCCATGTGTAATCATAAAATTGATGACTTCGGGAGTCACATTTTCAGCAATTGCGATAAAATCTCCTTCATTTTCACGATTTTCATCATCACATACGATAATGACTTTTCCTTGTTTTAAGTCAGAAAGTGCATCTTCTATTGAATCAAACATGTTAGTCCCCCCTTTATTATTTAAATCCATGTTCTTCTAAGAAACTTGTGGTTATCGTTGATTTTGATTCTTTTTTATGATCAATTGATCGTTGCATAAATTGGCTCACATATTTTCCAAGCATGTCACACTCAATGTTTACAATATCCCCTATCCCTTTTTTATGTAATATTGTTTCGGATAGCGTATGGGGTATGAGTGATAGAGTAAAGGTATTTTCGGAAAGTCCAAAAATCGTTAAACTCGTTCCGTCTACTGCAACCGACCCCTTATAAATCATAAACTGTATAAGTTCTTCTGGAACCTCTATTTCATAATAAACTGCATTCCCTTTTGATTCTTTTCGAATTATTTTTCCTATCCCATCCACATGACCTGAAACAATATGCCCTCCAAAACGACCATTGGCTATCATGGCTCTCTCGAGATTCACGTCATCATTCCGGTGTAAATCACGTAATGAAGTTGATTTAACTGTTTCTGGCATAACATCAACGGTAAACCCATCCGTCGTAAATTCAGTCACTGTTAAACATACTCCATTAACTGAAATGCTATCCCCTAGGTGTACATCTCCAAGAATTTTCTTAGCTTGAATCACCATTTCAACCGAGTCTTGTGATCCATTTATTGCTTTAATCTTCCCGATTTCTTCTACAATCCCTGTAAACATTTTTTCACCTCTATCTCGGTTGTGCTACAATTTTAATGTCTTCTCCAAGCTGCTCCACAGATTTAATTGTTAATTGTACTGCATCATCAATTGATTCGACTCCAATGCCACCAATAGAAGTCGGTGCATGTTTTCCACCAAATAACTTTGGTGCAAGATAAACGATAACTTGGTTAATCGCTTTTTCCTTCAAAAAGCTACCGTTCACTTCAGCTCCACCTTCAACAAATATGGAAGAAATACTTTCTTCCCCAAGAAGTGTAAGCACAGCCGTTACAGACAAACTGGATTCAGGTAATTGTAGGACTCGGACACCTTTTTTACCGGAAAATTCATTTATTTTCTCTTGGGTGACTTTATTCGTTACAACAATCCACGTCTCCGCCTTACCATCATTTACAACATTTGTATCTAACGGTGTACGTAAGGTTGAATCCAAGATAATGCGAATCGGATTTTTTCCTGTTCCATTTGGCAATCTCGTCGTTAAACTCGGGTTGTCCACGAGCACTGTATTTACACCTACTAGTATGGCATCGTGAATACTACGATATAAATGAACATCATTCCTTGCAGCCTCACCTGTAATCCATTTACTCTCACCTGTAACTGTCGCTATTTTTCCATCAAGAGTTGTTGCAGATTTCAAAGTTACATATGGGAGTTTTTTCTCTAAAAAGTGATAAAAAACAGCATTCAATTGATCTGCTTGTTCTTTACATACTCCAACCTCTACTTCGATTCCAGCCGCTTTGAGTTTGGCAATGCCTTTTCCAGCAACAAGTGGATTGGGGTCAGTCGTTGCTATGACAACTCGCTTTACATTACTGGTGATTAATAAATCCGCACAGGGTGGAGTTTTTCCATGATGACTACATGGTTCTAATGTTACATACGCGGTGGCATTTTTAGCCTTTTCACCAGCCATTCTTATGGCATGTACTTCAGCATGTGGCTCCCCGGCTTTAAGATGTGCTCCGATTCCCACAACACGACCTTCGTTTACAATGACTGCCCCCACGACCGGATTTGGACTAGTTTGACCAACGCCTGCCTTTGCAACATTTATCGCTAAACTCATATAATCCTGATCTCTCACTTTATCCACGCCCCTTTCTATTTATCATTTACCTAATTCGGGAGTTTCTATCTTGATTTCAAAACAAAAAAGACCTCGGAATAATATCCGGGGCCTTGGTAGATGTAACAAGTAACAGAATATGTATTTTTGCCCAACACAAATAGAGGTAACATGAGGCAATTTTTTTCACATACCGGTACTGACATCCTTCTCCCATCCAGACTATAACTGTCGGCCTTGGATTCTCACCAAGTCCACCATTTTAAATGAAAAGATTTCATAGCAAAAAGCCTAAATTAAAATGGGTCACGGGCTTAGAACAATTGGTTTGTTCATCACCGTCGGTAAGGAATTTCACCTAACCCCGAAGGAAAGTATTTAATTAGCGATTTAAAACAGTATAACATAAAGTACTCTTATTTTGTCGAACTTTATGCATTCACATACAATTATGTATTATTCATTCTTTTATGAAGTTAAACAATAAACAGCCAATAAATAACTCCCCATGCTAAAGATAATAAAAGCAGTACAATAAATACAGTCCATCTTCCTTTTCCCATCTAATTTCACCTCATGCTATATTATAGGATATAGAAAAAGACACAACAAGAAAGACTTGTTGTGTCTAAATCTAATCAAATACACCAATCAAATTTAATTATTCTTCCCAAACTTTAACTTCCTTCATTACGTCACCTTGATGAATACGGTACACTGAATCCAATCCTTCAATTACTTGTCCGAAAACAGTATGTACACCATCTAAGTGAGGTTGTGGTTCATGCACGATGAAAAATTGGCTTCCACCAGTATCTTTTCCAGCGTGTGCCATAGATAATGCTCCCGCAACATGCTTATGTGGATTTCCTTCTGTTTCACATTTTATTGTATATCCTGGTCCACCAGTCCCATTACCCCGTGGGCAACCACCTTGTGCAACGAATCCTGGAATTACACGGTGGAATGTTAGGCCGTTATAAAACCCTTCATTCGCAAGTTTTTCAAAGTTAGCTACAGTTCCAGGAGCTTCATTTGGATATAACTCAATAATAATTTTTTCTCCATTTTCAAATTCAATGCTAGCTTTTTTCATTTGAAACCTCCGCTCATTTTCTTTCGTCCATATGTATTGAACGTGTTTCATTTTACTATAAATGGTTCGAATAATCCAATTTAAAAGGGTGTCGTTTTTCCTAAATATAAGTCAAAAAGCTATTTTTAGTAAAGAATATTGTATAATATGGACGATGGATGATATCGTTTTTTGAAAAATTAAAGGAGGAAACCATTTTGAGATATAAATTTGCACTCTCATTTTTACTCATATTTTCACTCATTTTTCCATCACTTAGCTTCGCAGACGCAGCACCTGGAGATGTGATTATTACACTTGGTGAAGATTTAACCGAAGCTGAAAAAGAGACGATTTTAAAAGAAATGAATGCACCCGAAAACCCTCAGATAGTCGTTGTCACAAATGAAGAGGAGCATCAATACCTTGGAAATTATATTCCAAAGGCTAGAATTGGTAATAAAGCCCTATCTTCAGCTGCAATTACCATTGAAGAAGAAGGTTCCGGATTAGATGTAACAGTTACAAAACATATCACTTTGATTACAGAGGAAATGTATGCAAATGCTCTAATCACAGCTGGTGTGAAAGATGCAAAAATATTTGTAACTGGGCCTGGTAATGTTTCAGGAACTGCCGCATTAACCGGTATCATTAAAGCGTATGAGGTTTCTACAGATAAAATCATTCCTGAAGAGGTAAAACAGGTTGCCAATGAAGAAATGGTTGAGACCACAAAATTAAGCGAAAAAATTGGCGCGGAAGATGCAGCGGCCTTAATGGCAAAAATTAAAGATGAAATTGCGAAAAATGCACCAAAAAACGATGAAGAACTACGTACAATTATCATTAATGCTGCGAATGACTTGGGTATAACATTATCAGATGCAGACATTCAGCGTTTAATGGATCTTTTTAATAAGTTAATGGAACTCAATATTGACTGGAATCAGGTAGGGGAACAATTAAATTTAGCAAAAGAAAAGTTAACAAATTTCCTTGAATCCGAAGAAGGACAAAGCTTTTTAGATAAACTTAAAGAATTCTTTGTTAACCTAATCGACGCAATTAAGAGTTTGTTTAAATAATGGCCATAATAAAAACCCACGAACTTTCGTGGGTTTTTATTTCGATTTATTCTACAACTTTTGATTTTAATGGAATGTCAAGTCTTACTAAATCTTCATAACTTTCACGTTGGACGACAAGTTGTGCCTCTCCATTTTCTACAAATATGATTGCAGGTCTTGGAATTCTGTTATAATTATTTGCCATCGCATATCCATATGCACCTGTACAGAAAACTGCTAACAAGTCTTCTGAGTTGGCCTTTGGTAAAGGCAAGTCCCAAATAAGCATATCTCCGGATTCACAACATTTACCCGCAATTGAAACTGTTTCTTCAACAGGGTCTTCAACACGATTTGCTAAAACAGCCTCATATTTTGCTTGATATAATGCAGGTCTAATATTATCTGTCATGCCCCCATCAATTGCAAGGTATTGGCGAATATTCGGGACTTCTTTGCGAGATCCAACAGAATAAATCGTTGTACCTGCATCACCGACAATTGATCGGCCTGGCTCAATCCAGATTTCAGGAATATCAATTGAAAGTTCATCCGCTTGCTTTTTCACTTCTCCGATAATTGCTTCTACATACTTTGACGCCGGAAGTGGTTTATCTTCTTCTGTGTAACGAATGCCAAACCCGCCACCAAGATTTAATACTTTAGGTGCAAACCCGAAGCGATCCTTCCAGTCCTTAAGTTTTGTAAACATTTTACTAGCAGCAACTAAAAATCCTGTGGTTTCAAAAATTTGTGAGCCAATGTGGGAATGAATTCCTAATAACTCTAAGTATTCTGAATTAAGTGCTTGTTCAACTGCTTGATCTGCCTGTCCATTCTCAAGCCCAAATCCAAATTTAGAATCATCTTGTCCAGTTGTAATATAATCATGGGTATGAGCCTCAACACCCGGCGTTACACGTAATAAGATTTTCATCGTCGATTTATTCTCTTGACAAACCTGTTCCAACAAAGGAAGTTCATAAAAATTGTCAACAACAATACATCCAATGTTATTTTTAACCGCCATGTCTAGTTCTTCATAACTTTTATTATTACCATGAAAATGTATACGTTCTACCGGAAAACCGGCTTGTAAGGCAGTAAATAATTCACCACCTGAAACGACATCCAATGATAATCCTTCCTCTTCTGCAAGCTGAATCATTGCAACTGTTGAAAAAGCCTTACTTGCATACGCAACCTGCGCAGGGATATTTAATCGCTTAAATGTTTCACGAAAACCTCTTGCACGTTCTCTGATAAGTGCAACATCATACACATATAAAGGTGTACCGTATTGTTTTGCTAACTCTACTGTATCGACCCCACCAATTTCTAAGTGGTTTTCTTCATTTACTTTGCTTGTTCCATGCAAAAACATTGAATTCCCCTCGTTCCTTCAAAGTGTACTCATCAGAGCCTAAAATCCAAAGCACCCGTATCGTGCTTTTGACATCCTTTTAAAAAGAAAAAAGACAACTGATAACATATAGTCATCAGCTGCCTATTCAATCTAAAACGCTGTACTATATGAAAAATAGATTAACACAACGTTTTATATGGCGCAACTATTGTTTGAAAGGTTTTTGAGGGTGTACTATACTAGGTCTTAACTTTGCTCCAGGTACTGAAGTCCGAATTACAATTTGTAGCAATGCTTTAGCATTAAACGGTAAAAACGGCCATAAATATGGGGTATTTAAGGAGCGTATATTTGCCAAGAACAAGACATAGATAGTGCATCCAATAACAAATCCTGGCACCTTAAATATCGCAACTAGGACTAATAGAAATAATCTGGCTATCTTATTTGCTGCACTTAATTCATAACTTGGCGTTGCAAATGTACCCACAGCTGCAATGGCTACATAAAGAATCACTTCAGGTCCAAATAACCCAACATCAATGGCAATTTGACCAATTAATGCGGCCGCAATTAAACCCATTGCAGTTGATAAGGGTGTTGGCGTATGTATAGCCGCCATCCTTAAAAACTCAATTCCCATATCTGCAAGGAATATTTGAAGGACAATAGGGATATTTGATTTTTCATTTGGGCCAATATAATCGATTGCTTTTGGTATCAAATCCGGCTCTAAAACAAATAAAAACCAGAGTGGTAATAGAAAAATGGATGCGAGAATTCCAATAAACCTCGTCCACCTTAATAATGTACCAACTGCAGGAGCTTGACGATATTCTTCAGCATGTTGTACATGATGGAACATCGTAGTAGGGGTGATAATTACACTTGGTGACGTATCGACCATTATGATGACATGCCCCTCAAGTAAATGGGTTGCTGCAACATCAGGACGCTCTGTGTATCTAACCAACGGATATGGATTAAAGCCTTGATGAACGATAAATTCCTCAATTGTTTTATCCGCCATTGTTAGACCATCAACATCAATTTTGCTCAGTTCCTTTTTAATAATCTCAACTAAATTCGGGTCAGCAACATCCTGAATATAGGAGACACAAATATCTGTCTTGGACCTTTCGCCGACCTGCATAATCTCATGTCGGAGCCTTTCATCCCGTATTCTTCTTCTTGTTAATGCACAATTCACGATAATGTTTTCTACATATCCATCTCGAGCCCCACGGATTACTTTTTCAGTATCCGGCTCTTGCGGTGTTCTTCCTGGATAACTTCGTACATCAACAGCTAATCCTGAATCTTCACCTTCAACTAAAAAGAGGATAAGACCTGACAAGATTGTATCTACTGCTTCATCTAAATTTTTGATTGTACTTACTTGTTGATGGATAAGACGATTTTCAATGATTTGGAAAGCCTGATAAGAGTTCCTTTCATTATCATTGATATTTATTAATTCCTCTAAAATTTGAATAATAAATTGGGTGTCGCACAGTCCATTTAAAAAATAGAGATGAACTTCTTTATTTAAGATTTTAAATCTTCTAACCCCAACATCAAAGTTTTGAGTCCCTAAGCCTATACGTGATTCAAAATATTTGTCGTTTTTGACTATATCAGGAGAGATTGGAGTCTTCCCAGAATTCTTTTCCTTTCCGATCATAACCACTCCTTTCGAGTATTAGATCCACTGCCTTTCTTGTAATGGGTGCACCGATTTTACGATCATCTTTACGTGCCATTTTCCCAATATCTCCAATACCTACAATAATCGGAACATCAAGTTTATCTAAACAATATACGGTATCACCATTTATCCGACCTATATCATATTCAGTGACTCCGCTTTTATCGACACCGTATTCTGTTAAGTTACCATCGCGATCGATACAAATATCAACTTTTGTCCATTCTGTTTGATGGGTTTTCGCGGCAACTGCAATAACGCCTAACACTTCAATTTTAGGGTGCCTTGCGACATCCATTAATGCTTGCTCACCCTTTCCTTCCCCTAAAAAACCACTATCATCAAACATAACAAATACAGGATCTTGGGGTGTTTGAAGAATGTAATCCACAATTTCTTTTCCTGTTAATGTTGTTGGGTTCCCTTGTGATTTGGAAATACATCGTCCCCCTACTTCTTTGGCAACATATTCTAATGTTTTTTGTGCATATTCATCCCCATCTGTTACTAGAATCACTCTTCTCCTTGTTTCATCCATAAATCCTATCCTTTCGCTCTGAAAATCAGTGCAATTAAGAAAGAGAACAATATCGCCGAAGATATTCCAGCAGAAGTCAATTCAAAAATCCCCATTGCGATACCAATAAACCCATGTTCTTCTGCACTTTGCATCGCACCGTGTAAAAGTGAATGACCAAAACTTGTAATTGGAACCGTTGCTCCCGCTCCTGCAAACCTAATTAAGTTATCGTATAAATTAAAACCATCTAAGATTGATCCTGCTACGACAAAAATACTCATCACATGAGCAGGTGTTAATTTTGCAAAATCAAGTAAGAGCTGCCCTACCACACATATTGCTCCACCGACTAAAAATGCGTATAAATATTCCATTTCTTACTCACCTCTATCAAATACGCCTTGACGTATTTGCGCCCGATTTTTTTCGAGCTTGCTCGAAAATTTTCCTTTTAAAAATCGAGGCATCCGCCGGAGGCATTAATTTTATTCAACTGGGGTTAGAACCCTTACTAAATTTTATACTCCTAATACCATATAACCACTAATTAGGGAACTTATTTTGAATAAAATTAAACACGTTCCAAAACTACACCATGTGCGATTGTAGGAATAGTTTCTTTCTGCTGAATCATTGTTGGACTGAGAAGCGCACCTGTTGCAACAATGAATGCCTTGTTAATATTTCCGCTAATGAGTTCTTTTACAATATGTCCATACGTCACAATTGCTGAACAAGCACATCCACTTCCACCTGCAAATACTTCTTGGTCTGAATGATAAAGCATCAGCCCACAATCGTTATGTTTATTCCCTAAATCGTATCCTTCTTCTTTTACCATTTCTTTTAAAATTGGACTACCTACACCTGATAAGTCACCAGTAGCAATTAAGTCATATTCATCTGGATTGATATTTAAATCTTTAAAATGTCGAGTAATAGTATCTGCAGCTGCTGGTGCCATTGCTGAACCGAGATCAAATGGGTTTGTAATTCCTAAATCAATCACTTTTCCAATTGTTGCAGAGGTAATCCGAATTGGCCCCTTCTCTTTACTCACTAATGCTGTGCCGCCACCAGTAGCTGTAAAGGTAGCAGTATCTGGTTTTTGTCCCCCATATTCGGTTGGATATCGAAATTGTCTTTCTGCAGTAGCATTATGACTACTCGTTGAGGCAAGAATTCTATTTGCAAATCCTCCATCAACAAGGGCTGAACCAACTGCAAGTGTCTCCATTGAAGTTGAGCAAGCCCCAAACATACAAATCAATGGGATTTGATGATGTCGAGCCGCATAGTTTGTTGTGACATTTTGATTTAATAAGTCACCAGCTAAAAAAAAGTCAATATCGTCATTTGTTAAGTTAACCTTTTTCAAGCATGAATCAATGGATTCAACCATGAGTCTTCTTTCAGCAGATTCCCAAGAGTCTTCTCCACAATGTAAATCATCATATTTTATATCGAAACTTGAACCTAAAGGACCTAGACTTTCTTTTGGCCCTACAGCTGTTCCTGTTGAATTTAAATAGATTTGATTTTCAAATACCCATGTTTGTTTTCCAACTAACCTCATTAAGGTTCACTCCTTGCACTCATTCAAGAAATTGTGAGATTAAAGAAATATCGAATAATCCCAACCACATATGCTGCAACTGCTCCAAATACGATAACACTTCCTGCTAGCTTAAACATATTGGTAGCAATCCCTAAAACGATTCCCTCACTTTTATATTCCATCGCTGCACTTGTCATTGAGTTTGCAAATCCTGTTACAGGAACTGCCGACCCTGCCCCCGCGAATTGCCCGAGTTTGTCATATAAACCAAATCCCGTTAATATAGCTGAAATCAAGATTAGGGTTGCGACTGTTGGGTTACCGACGTCTTTTTCTGAGAAATGAAAGACGGTCATATAGAAGTTTTGGATTCCTTGCCCGATACAGCAAATCGCTCCTCCAACAAGGAATGCTTTAAGACAATTTAGAAAGTATTTTGGTTTGGGCTGGTACTTTTTAATACTATTTTTATAATCGTCTTTTATTTTTTTCTTAGTAGCCATTTCCTGTCCACTCCTTGTATACAAATAACAAAAAATAAATTATTTCACATAGTACATCCATTGGAATAACGAACCTACGATTTTTCCGAAAACAATCGCCATGACTAACATTACAATTTTATTTTCAATGCCTATCCGTTTTGCTAATATCGGAAATACATTGAGTACTTCAGTAAGAGCAGCAGCCAACATCCCAACGAATATTCCACTTGCTAATCCTACTGGAAGTACAATTAAATCCCATAAATAAAAAACGTGATCATTAAGAGTAAACCAGCTACCAAAAACAGCGCCGAGTACGACACCCCATTCATAGTAACGAATGTATTTCATCGTTTTCGTTAACTGTGTAAGCCTTGGAATGATTCCTAATACAGCTAAAAAGGCAACAAATCCTCCTCCAACTGCTAGTCCACTTCCTAAACCGATAAACATAATGAGTAGAACTTTAATTGTCATCGATGTGTTTCATACTTTCTTTGTTTTCTGTAAGGATAAGATAATTATCTAAATCCTGCTGGTAATTAAACATCTCTACTTCTAGTGGACTTGGTTCTTCGTTAAGACGTTTACGGAAAAAGTGATTGAAAAATAAAATCATTCCTAAGCCTAAGCCTAAAGAATATGGTATTTGAAAAAGTAGCGGCTTTGGAACCACATCACCTGTAATCATCGTGTAGATTCGAAGGTGTACTTCCCTCATTGAAACATCTTCATGGAAATTCATCATGGTGAGTGCTGCTCCAACAAATAATAAAAACCAAACAGCGATAAACAGTGCAGGCGCAAACCTTTTTTTCTTTATTGCAACTTCAATAATCGTTTGCGCAGGTCCTACCGTTTGAATATCGATTTGAGGAAATCGTCTCCTGATTTGATCAATGACCTTCATGACATCGATCACTACGATATTTTTATCTTTCTTGCTTACCTGGTAAATAACAATGTTTTTAATCTCCTCAGCGACTTTTTCCTCGGCACTTATTTGCATGATTTGTCCAATTTTTACTGTTGCATTGGGTTGAACCAGTACGCGATGGCGCATTCGAACATAAATTGATTTTTCCATCACTCTCACACCCTACACATTGTTTTCCTTATACATGTAGTATGTTAAATCTTACTTATCTAATGCGAATGGACCTCAAACTCCAATAATTACCACAGTTTTGAAAACGAAAAAGACCGAATGGATTATACATCCATTCGGTCTTTCATTTGTTGTAATATTTTTTTCTCAAGCCTCGATACTTGAACTTGAGAAATACCAAGCCTAGTCGCGACTTCGGATTGAGTCTGATCCTTGTAATAGCGTAGGAAAACGATTAGTCTCTCACGCTCGTCAAGCTCGCGAATTGCTTCCTTTAACGCAATTTTATCAAACCATTTTGTTTCATTATTATCTGCTATTTGATCAAGTAATGTAATCGGGTCCCCATCATTTTCATAGACGGTCTCATGAATCGATGAAGGTGCTCGGCTTGCCTCTTGGGCTAAAACAACATCTTCAGGAGTGATTTCCAAGTACTCTGCAATCTCAGCAATCGTCGGTACCCTGCCAAACTGCTTAGACAACTCATCCCTGGCTTTTCGGATTTTATTTCCAGTCTCCTTTAATGAACGACTCACCTTTACCGTCCCATCATCTCTTATAAACCGCTGGATTTCACCGATAATCATTGGTACAGCGTAGGTAGAAAATTTTACATCATATGACAAATCAAATTTATCAACTGACTTTAGAAGTCCAATGCAGCCTATTTGAAACAAATCATCTGGTTCATAGCCTCGATTTAAAAATCGTTGTACAACAGACCAAACTAACCTCATGTTCTTTTGGACGATTAAATCACGCGCTTCTTGTCGTCCCTCTTGGCTAAGTTTGATTAAATTCTTAACCTCACTGTCCTTTAAATACGTTTCACTTTTGTTGTTCTTGACCTCCACATCCATTGGCAAGTCTCCTTAATTGCATAACGCTTTACTCTTTGATAAATGCTTTGTTAGCCGTAATGTTGTACCTCTTGCTGAACCTGTTTCTACTTCAAACTCATCCATGAAATTTTCCATGATTGTAAAGCCCATACCTGATCGTTCGAGCTCTGGTTTTGTTGTAAACAATGGCTGCCTTGCTTCCTCGAGATTGTTGATTCCAATTCCTTCATCTCTAATGGTGATATACACAGTACCGTCTTCAATTTTGCACGAAATATAAACAATCCCACTTGGATCACTTTCATATCCATGAATAATTGAGTTTGTTACGGCCTCAGACACAACTGTCTTAATTTCTGTTAGTTCGTCTAAGGTTGGATCAAGTTGTGTAATAAATGCTGCTACTGCTACACGAGCAAATGACTCATTTTGGCTTAGTGCCGAAAATTGAAGGTGCATCTCGTTTTTCATTACGCCACCCCCAATGACTGAAGCGCAAAAGACTCATCACGCTCTAATCGAATGATCTTGAATAGGCCAGACATTTCAAATAAACGTTCGATTTGCAGGGAAATGGAACAAACGACCATTTCTCCGCCTAAATTTTTGATTTGCTTATATCTTCCTAAAATGACACCTAATCCTGAGCTATCCATAAAAGTAAGCTTTTCAAGATTCAATAAGATGTGATTAATTTCATTGTTTTCAATTATATCTGTTACCTTTAACCTTAATTCCTCAGCTGTATGATGGTCTAGTTCACCAGTAAGCCGAATGCATAACACATTGTGTTTAACCTCAAGTTCAATACCAAGACTCACTTTACAATGCCTCCTTAAAATCGTATAGAGAGTCTTTTCGCTATTGACACACAAGAATCCTTCTAGTTGACAAAACTAGTGTTCATTCGGCAAAAAACACTGAAATGCGCAAGCTCCTTGATCAGCCGCGACAAGTACAAGACGAGCTGGCTAGAAGGTTGTTCATTGGCCTTCTTGACAGATTGGCTTGTGAACTCGAGTTGTTTAAAGCAAAGCTTTACGCAAGATACTCGCCGAAAGCCTTTTCATGGTAAAAACTAGCTAGGCGTTGGAGCTAGACATCACGAACCTTTAAAAAATTAAGGAGTTTTATTAAACGATCCCATTGTACGTTTAAATAGTTTCCACCAGCTAGCAGCATCGATATCTTTTCCAGCTACAAGTGGACTTTCACTTACTACTTTCCCATCCTTCTTAATTACCAATTTGCCTATTTCGTCACCTTTTTTGATAGGTGCATTTAATTTCTCATCCACAACAATTTCTTTTTGTACATCGTCAACTTTTTCACCTTTTTTCGTTAACAGTGATATTTGTTCTGATGTAACAAGCTTTATTTTCTTTTCACTGCCCTTACTTACCTTTGCTTCAGCAACTTCCTGGTTGCGTTCATATAAAGGGTGTGTCTTGTACTGACTAAAACCATAGTCAAGCATTTTCGTTACTTGAGCATTTCTCTCCTTTGGTGTTGGTGCTCCAAATATAACAGAGATTAAACGCATATCCTCTTTTTCAGCAGTAGCTGTTAAGCAATATTTTGCCTCTGTTGTAAAACCTGTTTTTAAGCCATCCACACCTGGATAGAATCTGACAAGACGATTTGTATTTACTAGCCAAAACTTATTATCAGAGTCTTGACGTAAATAATCTTCATATTTACCCGTAAATTTAGTGATTTCCTCGTATTTTAATAATTCCTTTGCCATGATTGCCATATCATGAGCTGAGCTAAAATGATTTTCTGCGGGAAGGCCTGTTGGATTTTGAAATACTGTATTTTTAAGGCCTAACTCCTTCACCTTGTTATTCATCATTTCAACAAACGCTTCTTCTGAACCAGCTATCTTTTCCGCCATGGCAACAGATGCATCATTGCCTGAACCGATTGCAATACCTTTTAACATCTCTTCAACTGTCATTTCTTCGCCTGGCTCAAGGAATATTTGTGATCCTCCCATTGATGCAGCATGTTCACTTGTTCTAACTTTCTCAGAAAAGGTGATACTACCTTTATCAAGGGCCTCCATGATTAACAGCATTGTCATGATTTTGGTCATGCTTGCTGGGGGAAGCTTTTCATCACTGTTCTTTTCGTAAAGAATCTTCCCTGTATCACGTTCAATTAAAATGGCGGACTTTGCATTACTCGCCAAATCAACTGTTGATTCCTTAGCAGAAGCGAAAGGGCTAAAAGTAAAGATTAAGATTGTTGATAGTAACAGACTAAAAAATACGCGTTTCATCCCAAACCCTCCATTCTTTATACCCTCCCATTTTTTCCAATAAATGAAAAATTATACACAAAAAAGTTTGCGGTTTCTTGAACAGGATTTCTATAAAATAAAAAAACCGAGGATAAAATATCCTCGGAATGTTCATTATGAAATCTTATCAATGATTAATGTTGGCGCCGTTACTGCATTTTGTGTAATTGTAATGCTTTCTAAAAGTTTCTTTTTAATTTCATCAATCTCTTCAAAATTACTATGGATCGTCACCAGAGACTCTCCCTTTGAAACCTTGTCTCCAATTTTTTTCCGGAGAACAAGACCAACCGCTAAATCAATAGTGGAATCCTTCGTTGCTCTTCCCGCACCTAAAAGCATGGCCACGGTACCGATTGAGTCAGCAATCATCTCTGATATATATCCATCTGTTTGGGCTTCCAGTTCAATTTGATATTTTGCTTTTGGTAGCTTATCCGTGGAGTCCACAACAGAAGCATCACCGCCTTGTGATGCCAAAAAGGTTTTAAAGGTTTCGAGTGCTTTTCCATTTCGGATAGATTCTTCAAGCAAGCTTCTAGCCTCTTCAATAGATTTTGCCTTTTTTGCTAGAAGCACCATCTGGCTTCCTAAGACAAGGCAAAGCTCCCTTAAATCAGCAGGTCCATTCCCTTTTAATGTATCAATTGCCTCTTTAACTTCAAGTGCATTCCCAATCGCAAAACCAAGTGGCTGACTCATATCTGATATAATTGCCATTGTATTTCTGCCTACATTATTCCCGATATCAACCATTGTTTTGGCCAATTCTTTTGCATCTTCCAAATCCTTCATAAAGGCGCCTGCACCAGTTTTTACGTCTAAAACAATGGCATCTGCTCCTGCTGCGATTTTCTTACTCATAATTGAACTAGCGATCAATGGAATACTATTAACAGTTGCAGTGACGTCTCTAAGCGAATACAGTTTTTTATCTGCAGGTGTTAAATTTCCACTCTGTCCTATAACGGCTACTTTATTTTGATTAACAAGCTGTATGAATTCATCATTAGTAATTTCAACATGAAACCCTGAAACTGACTCTAGCTTATCAATTGTTCCTCCTGTATGACCAAGACCTCTACCTGACATTTTTGCAACCGGAACACCAACTGATGCAACTAGGGGCGCAAGTACCAATGTTGTCGTATCACCGACACCACCTGTGCTATGCTTGTCAACCTTGATTCCTTGAATCCCAGAAAGATCAATTGTGTCACCAGACTGGACCATTGCCATTGTAAAATCGGCTTGTTCATGTTTTGTCATGCCCTTAAAATAAACCGCCATTGTAAAAGCGCTCATTTGATAGTCAGGTATAGTCCCTTTTGTATAACCGTCAATTACAAACGAAATTTCCTCAGTTGTTAATTCCAATCCATCACGTTTCTTCTCGATTAAATCAACCATTCTCATTTGATAATCACCTTTTTCGTCCCATTGATTTGTTCCTATTTTCCCCCATGAATCTCTGATAGAAAGCTTTTTCCATTTTTAGGTAATTCAACATTAAAATTATCAGCTACAGTTGCACCGATGTCAGCAAAGGTTGTTCGTACTGGCAACTCCTTGCCGCCAGCCATTTTTTTGTTATAAACCAATAATGGTACATATTCACGTGTATGATCTGTTCCAGTATGAACTGGGTCATTTCCATGGTCAGCTGTAATGATTAATAAATCGTCATCGTTTAGTTTTTCAAATACTTCAGGTAGACGTGCATCATATTCCTCTAAAGCTTTGCCATAGCCTATAGGATCGCGACGGTGTCCAAATAATGCATCAAAATCAACTAAGTTTAAAAAGCTTAAGCCTGTAAAATCCATATTAAGTGTTTGAACTAATTTATCCATTCCATCCATATTTGACTTTGTACGGAGGGCTTGTGTAACACCTTCTCCATCATAGATATCTGATATTTTTCCAATTGCAATGACATCAAAACCTTGATCACTTAACTCATTCATTACTGTGCGATCAAACGGCTTTAATGCATAGTCATGTCTATTTGATGTTCTTGTAAAATTGCCTGGGTCTCCAACAAATGGGCGCGCTATTACTCGTCCCACCATATATTTTTCATCAAGTGTTAACTCACGTGCAATTTCACATATTTTATAGAGCTCATCTAAAGGTACTGTTTCTTCATGTGCAGCGATTTGCAATACGGAATCTGCAGACGTATAAATAATCAATTTTCCAGTTTTCATGTGTTCTTCGCCAAGTTCATCAATAATAGCAGTTCCTGATGCTGGCTTATTGCCTAGAATTCCACGTCCAGTCCGTTTTTCAAGTTCATCTAATAATTCTTTGGGAAAGCCATCCGGGAATACTTGAAAGGGCGTTTCAATATGTAACCCCATGATTTCCCAATGTCCAGTCATCGTATCTTTACCATTAGAAGCCTCTTGCATTTTAGTGTAGTATGCAAGGGGTTGTTCTTGAACAGGTATTCCTTTTATTTCGCGAACGTTACTTAAGCCAAGCTTGGCCATATTTGGCATATGTAGACCATTCATTTCCTTTGCTATATGTCCTAAAGTATCTGATCCTTCATCACCAAATTTTTTCGCATCCGGCGCTTCTCCAATTCCAACAGAATCCATAACAATTAGGAAAATCCGTTTATATGTATAATTAGACATGTATATCCCTCCCAAATGATTTCTATGCTGTATTTTCCCCTTATAGCCTCAACTTACTCAACAATTCACCTATGTATACTTGTCGGAAGTCTGACATCTTTGAGTATAAGTGTGAATGTTTGTATTTTCAAGTAGATTAGAAGTGTTTTAGCAAAAAATGTTAAGATTACGTGACAAAAAAAGCCAGACATTTGTCTAGCAATCTACTAAAAATGTTATGCACGAGGATGATAAGTTTTATAAACATCCTTAAGGCGTGTTTTTGTAACATGTGTATAAATTTGTGTCGTTGATATATCAGCATGACCAAGCATTTCTTGAACTGCTCGAAGGTCAGCCCCATTTTCCAGGAGATGAGTTGCAAACGAGTGCCGAAGAGTATGTGGTGTAAGTTCCTTTTCGATATGCGCAGCACTCGCCATTTTCTTTAAATTTTTCCAGAAACCTTGTCTTGTCATGCGATTCCCATGATGGTTCACAAAGAAAGCGTCTGTTTTTTTTCCTTTCACTAATTGACTACGACTATGATCTAAATAAGCTTGCAATGCTTTTGTTGCAACACTTCCAAGTGGAACTATTCGTTCCTTGTTACCTTTTCCAAGACATCTAATAAATCCCATGGAAAGATGGATATCTGCTAAGTTTAAGTTAATAAGTTCACTAACCCGAAGACCTGTCGCATACAAAATTTCAAGCATTGCTTTATCACGTATACCAAGCGGTGTGTTCGATTTTGGAGCATCCAACAAAGCCTCTACCTCTTGGATATTTAATACCTTTGGAAGCGTACGTTCCGCTTGTGGTGTTTCAATCTGTTCAGTAGGATCATGGTCTGTCACTTTTTCACGAAACAAAAACTTATGAAAAGACCGTATTGATGCGATATGCCTTGCCAAGGTCCTGGATGAATTTCCTTGCTCTTTTAAATGTTTCAAGAAATGCATCACTTGTAGACGGCTCACATCATTAAAAGTTGAAATATTTTCAACCTTGGTTATATATTGATAGTATTTTTTTAGATCCCGCTCATAGGATTTCACTGTGTTAGCGGCAAGTCTTCTTTCAACAACTAAATAATGCAAATAATCCTTTACTTGATCTTCCACTGATCTCTACTCCCCATTTCGGTAAAAAAACAGTAATCTATCTAACAGGCCTTCCTCCTTGTCTTCAATCATCGAGGTAGCCTTCACTGAGGTTCCTTCCGGTTCATCATATTTGTGATAATTTTGATATTCCTCATTAATCCATATAATACCATAATAAAATAAAATCGTGCATCCAGTAAACAATACAAAAACCTTCAAAGTATCATATACCATTCGAAACCACTGTCTCATCTAGTAATCCTCCATATAATCCATTGTTATATTAGAAGATATGCCAATTTTACATGGTTTTATACACGCTTGACCCATTTTTCACGAATTCTTTCTTGAGCCTATAAGTTTATGAATATGAAAAAACCCTTTTCTCAAGAGGAAAAGGGCCGTTTATTCGAGATGATTCGTTTCTTCTTTTGCAACTTTATCATGACAACGATGACAAATACCATGGAAAGTTAAACGATGGTCTTTAATAATAAAATTCCAATTCTTTTCAACGATTTCTTCTACATCCTCGAGGAGATCCTCTTGAATTTCATCGACTGCACCACATTCGATACATACGAGGTGATGATGGAAATGTGCTGCTCCTTCTTGGCGAAGATCGTATCTTGATACACCATCTCCGAAATTTATTTTATCAACAATCTTTAATTCGGTGAGTAATTCAAGTGTCCGATATACAGTTGCTAAGCCGATTTCTGGCGACTTCTCTTTTACTAGGAGGTAAACGTCTTCGGCACTTAAATGATCTTCTTCATGTTCTAGTAGTACCCGTACGGTCGCCTCACGCTGTGGAGTAAGCTTATAGCTAGACGAATGCAACTGTTTCTTTATCCGATCGATCCGATTTTCCATGTAAAACTTTCCCTCCCTCGCCGTTACTTCATTATTATACCAGAAGAAGGGGCGCTGTCCAAATAAAATAATTATAAATAACAAGAAGTATTTAGTATCATTTAATAATTATTATTATTTATTAACCACATCAATTATTTCTTTCATTAGAACCGGAGAAGCAAACGCCTCCACAGCTGAAGCGGTTAAAATCACAAAGCTAACAGCAATCATTAGCAGAGAATACCGTGTTAGCAATTGTAAAATTGGTTCATTCATTCGCTTCATAAATTGTTGTCGAATCATTTTTAGTGAGAATGCGACTGCAACTGTACCTACGACAATAAATGTGGGAATGATTAATAGATTTTGTGGAAGTACGGAAACAAATGATAAGAGAAAGCCACTCCATCCCATTTGATTGACAAGAAAGCCCACCGTAAATCCAACAACAACCCCTTTTAGGAATAAGAGGATTAAGATAATCGGTAAACCGATAATTGAAATTCCTAAAATCCACATAAGCCCTACATATTTAAGGTTATGAAGAAAGCTTTGTTTAAACATGTCGGTTGAATTTGCATAGGTTCCTTCAGAAACTTCACCGAAAAATCGACTTAAGTAGAAAAATAGATCCTCTTTTTGAATGGGGTTTAGACTGTTTACGACAATTGCTCCAAAAATGACTCCCATTAAGAATAGTACGGAAATAAATAAATATATGGATGAATGTTCTCGAAAATGGGCAGCTACGATTTTTTTATATGATTGTTGCTTTCTCATCTATCGTTCCTCCTATCAATCTTCTAATAGATTCTATGAGGTCGAATAGATTTCTATGACAACTAAACAAAACTATTTCTAGTAATTTAATCATTTGTTGTAGTAAAAAAAGAGACTCCTTTATTTGGAGTCTACTTTACCGTATTTACCGCCACCACCGGATTTAAGGCGAAGTTTGCCTTGTCTAGCTTGGATGATAACATCAACAATTGAACCTTTGACGACACGTAGTAATTCTTCTTCAGGAACTTCATGAAGGATTGCCATCTCAGTTTTAAAATAATCCCTAAGTTTTTGTAAGGTTTTAGGTCCTAGCCCAGGAATAAATTCCAGCGGAACCTGATGCACGTATGGCGGTCGGTTTAGATTCGGTTGGTCGGTATTTTTTAACTCCTGTAACCTGTCAAACACTCCTTTAACAAATCCTTTATGACCACAATTCGGACAAACCTCTGTAGTTACATCCTCAATCAATGTTAAACATTTATCACATGTTGTTTTATGATATTTTCCCAACAAAGGATCTAAACCATAATTTGCAACAATTTCTCTGCCATCTAATTGATGAAGAGCTAGTCTTAGTTCTTCAAATGTAGGCTCCTGCATTTTTATAATTTGATATTCTCTTGCGATTTTTGGTAATGAATGCGCATCAGAATTAGAAACAAAAGAAAGCTGATGCAATTCTTTAATCTGGTCTGCCATATCTGTATTCGAGCTCAAACCAAGTTCAATACCATCCATTAATTCCGCATCAAACACTTCCGTTAACGATTGTTGTACCCCCCGACCATACATGCTTTTGTAAGGTGTAAAAACATGGGCAGGTATAAAAATTCCTGATAATTCTTTTACCTTCTTCTGTAGCTCTCTTCCGTCTACATAAATTCTTTGCGAGCTTAAGGTTATATTTTTCATCCTTTCAGAAAGCCATGCTGAAAATACCTTCATTTTTTCAATTGTTGGCATAAAAGCCAAAACGTGGATGGGGCCTTTGCAGTTCTCATCGTAAATTTCCAGCTCACTGCCTAAAATGAGAGTTACATTCTTAAAGCGAAGTCCCCCCTCTTCATATGGGTACACCTCTCCATGTTCGAGTAAATCCTCTAACTCCCCAATGACTTCTGGAACATGACAATCAATTACACCAATCATGTCCATTCCTTTAATTTCAGTGGACTCATGTAGGATATTTCCGATTGTTAGTGACTTGGCTCCTGTGATTTTAACTGGTCTACCTGAGTTCGTTCTCCCAATATGAATATGTAGGTCAACATAGTATTTGTTCATGTTGGCTTATTCTCCTAAAGCTTTCTGTAGCTGTAAATACTGTACTGCATAAGCCGTTTTTGCATCAAAAATTTTCTTTTCTGTTATAAACTCAAGTGCTTTATCTAATGTAATTTCGAGTACATCTACAAATTCGTCCTCATCCAAACCAGCTGGGTTTTCAATTCTTTTTAAACCTTTTGCAATAAAAAGATGAACTAATTCATCTGCAAATCCTGGTGATGTATAAAAAGAAATCAGCGGTGTCAATGTTTCACAATCATAACCAGTTTCTTCTTCTAGTTCTCGTTTAGCAGTAGATTCTGGTGATTCTCCCTTTTCAAGCTTTCCAGCTGGGATTTCAACAATTACCTTCTCTAATGCTTTTCGATATTGCTGCACCATGACAATTTTATCATCATCGGTTAATGCAAGAATAGCAACAGCACCCGGATGTTTGATAAGTTCTCGTCGACTAGTATTGCCATTTGGTAATTCTACCTCTTCTATATGCAAATCAATTACCTTTCCTTCAAAAAGAACTTCCCTACTAATTGTCTTTTCTAGTAAATGGTCCATTATTGCCAGCTCCTTGTTCTACGAAATCTTATTACTTCATACATTTTAGCATAGTTTGTTTATTAGTTTAAAAACCTTGGGGGGTTTTGCAGGTGAAAATTGTCATTGGTGAGAATCGAGTTACACTAGTGGGGAAAGCTTGGGAAATTCGCACAAAACTTAAGGAATATCGTCGTTCCTATCAAACTGTCCAGGAATGGATCAATCAAGGAAAAGAACAACAAAAGAATAAATGATTTACTCTTACTTCCCCTTCAAATCATTTGTGGTTCAGACATGAAAAGGATAAAATGTGACTAGATGTTTATAGAATTGCACATTTTGGAGGGGATAGTATGGAAAAAAGGAGAATTGGATCTTCCGACTTATTTGTCAGTAAAATAGGACTCGGCTGTATGTCAATTGGTACGGAAGAAAGGAAGGCATTACAAATAATTGATGCAGCATTGGATTTGGGAATCAATTATTTAGATACTGCTGATTTATATGATCATGGCCTAAATGAAGAATTTGTTGGTAAAACCATTAAACAGAAAAGACAAGACATCATTCTTGCCACTAAAGTGGGAAACCGGTTTGAAAAGGGAAAAGAAGGATGGTCCTGGGATCCATCAAAAAAATACATTAAAGCAGCTGTAAAAGATAGTTTACAACGGTTGCAAACAGATTATATTGACCTCTATCAACTCCATGGTGGAACGATGGAAGACAATATCGATGAAACAATTGAAGCATTCGAGGAGTTAAAACAAGAAGGTGTGATTCGTTATTATGGAATCTCTTCCATTCGTCCGAATGTGATACGAGAATATGTAAAGAAATCCTCCATTGTAAGTGTAATGATGCAATATAGCATTTTGGATAGACGCCCTGAGGAGCAAGTTCTTTCTTTTTTAAAAGAGCATGAAATTAGTGTTCTCGCACGTGGTCCAGTGGCTAAAGGTTTGCTCTCCAATCGACCAATTAAGAATGCTAGCCCAAGTATAAAACAAAATGGGTATCTTGATTATTCCTATGAGGAGCTTGTCGCTGTAATTTCTAGCTTACCCTCACAAGTAGCTACCAACAGGCCATTAACTGAAATAGCACTTCAATACTGTTTATTTGAGGATGCTGTAGCTTCAGTAGTCGCAGGAGCGAGTTCCATTCAGCAAATTGAAAAAAATGTTGAAGCTGCGAATGCAAAACCTTTAACAGCAGAAGAAATTAAGAAAATCAGGGAACTTTCAAAGACTTCTGTTTACAATCAACATCGGTAATTCGGATTATATAACCCCACAGTTGGAAATGTACTGTGGGGTTTTGAAATTATTTGAAGTCTGACCATTTAAGATTGCTATCATTTAATAGCTCTTCAAATGACTTATTTTTTCACGTTTTCTACGTTCTTCTCTTTGTCTTTCAAGCTCTTCATCTTGTTTCTTCTGAGCTTCTTCTTGTAACTGCTGTTGTGTATGTTTTAATTTTGATACAATATCGTCATTCAGTAAATCTCCAAGACTTAGCTTTTCATCTTTTTGCTTTTTACCAGATGGCTTCTGTTGTTTCTTTTTAGCCATAGTATTCCCTCCATACGTAACCATTTCTATCTTTATTATATCACTAAAAAAGCGAATAACCACCAATGGTTACTCGCTAAAGTGTTCCTAGTATGCGTCTACTAAAATGTCATCCTCGATTATCAAATCTGGCTCTGTTGAAGCTTTTATTTCATCAACAGTAAATCCTTTCGCCACCTCGACCAATTTCAAACCATTTTTTGTAACGTCAAGTACTGCACGATCAGTAATGATCCGATTGACAATGTTCTTTCCGGTTAAGGGTAGAGTACAATTTTTCAAGATTTTTGCTTCCCCTCTTTTGTTTACATGATCCATAATGACAATGATTTTCTGGGCACCGTGAACTAGGTCCATTGCTCCACCCATTCCTTTAATCATTTTCCCTGGAATCATCCAGTTTGCAAGGTCACCTGTCTCTGAAACTTCCATGCCACCTAGGATAGCAATGTTGATATGGCCGCCGCGGATCATTGCAAACGATTCTGCACTGTCAAAATAAGCAGCACCAGGAATTGCGGTAACAGTCTCTTTTCCAGCATTAATCAAATCAGGATCAACATTTTCTTCAGTTGGATATGGCCCAATCCCAAGCAACCCATTTTCTGATTGGAGAACAACTTGTTTATTGGACGAAATATAGTTTGCAACAAGGGTTGGCATTCCGATGCCAAGATTTACATAAAAGCCATTTTCGATTTCCTTTTCAGCCCTTTTCGCAATCTTTTCACGAGAATTTGTCATAGCTTTCTCCCTCCTATTTTGATAATGTCAATCGTTCAATCCGCTTTTTTTGTTCACCAACAATTAATCCTTGGACATAGATACTAGGTGTATGAATCATATTGGGGTCCAGTTCACCAATCTCATAAAGTTCCTCAACCTCGGCAATTGTAACCTTCCCTGCAGCCGCAATCATAGGATTAAAATTTCGGGCTGTCTTGTTATAGATCAAATTCCCCATTTTATCCGCCTTTTCAGCACGAACTAGGCTAAAATCAGCTACAAAAGCTTCTTCCAATAAATATTCTTTTCCATTAAATTCACGGGTTTCTTTCCCTTCAGCAATTGGTGTTCCAACCCCTGCAGGAGTATAAAATGCAGGAATACCAGCTCCACCTGCTCTAATTTTTTCTGCCAATGTCCCCTGTGGAACAAGTTCCACCTCAAGTTCTCCTGAAAGAGCTTGGCGTTCAAACTCCTTGTTTTCACCAACGTATGAACCAATCATTTTCGAAATTTGTTTATTGTGTAAAAGTAAGCCAAGCCCCCAATCATCAACACCGCAGTTATTAGAGATTACGGTTAGGTCCTTCACTCCTGATTCAGCCAATGCCAAAATTAAATTTTCTGGGATACCGCACAATCCAAATCCACCAACCATAATCGTGGAACCATTCTTGATTTCCTTTACCGCTTCTTGAAAAGAAGTATATATTGGTTTCATTTTCACACCCCATTATTCGATATTTTCAACTATTGTTGCAACACCTTGACCCCCACCAATACATAAAGTAGCTAATCCGTAACGGTCTTTACGACGTTTTAGCTCATGAATAAGAGTAACGAGAATTCTCGCACCACTTGCTCCAATTGGATGTCCTAAAGCAATTGCGCCTCCATTCACATTTAAAATATCATGATTAAAATGGAGTTCGCGGTCAACCGCAATTGACTGAGCAGCAAATGCTTCATTTGCTTCAATTAAGTCCATATCACTGACACATAACCCTGCCTTTCCCATTGCCTTTTTCACTGCAGTAACTGGCCCAATCCCCATTATGCTTGGGTCAACACCGGCATTTCCATTTGCTTTAATGGTGACTAATGCTTTTATGCCTAATTCATCTGCTTTCTTCTTACTCATGACGACAAATGCTGCTGCTCCATCATTTATTCCTGATGCATTACCTGCTGTAACTGATCCATCTTTTTTAAATGCTGGGCGCAAGCTGCCAAGCCTTTCCAAAGTAGTGCCTGCTTTAGGGTATTCATCAGTATCAAAGACAATGCTTCCTTTTTTCCGTTGTGGAATCTCAACAGGCACAATTTCATCTTTAAATTTACCTGCCTCAATTGCCGCAATCGCTCTTTCCTGACTACGTTCTGCAAAACGATCCTGTTCTTCCCTTGTAATTTCGTATTTATCACACAAATTTTCTGCAGTAATTCCCATATGATAATCATTAAATGCACACCATAACCCATCGGAAATCATGCTATCAACCATTTTTTGGTCGCCCATTTTAAAACCATTTCGAGCTCCCTTTAACAGATAAGGCGCTTGGCTCATATTTTCCATTCCACCAGCGACAATCAGTTCTGCATCACCAGCTATAATAGCCTGTGTCGCTAAGTGCACGGCTTTTAATCCTGAACCACAAACCTTATTAATTGTCATCGCCGGAGTTTCCACGCTCAGTCCAGCTTTAATCGCTGCCTGTCTCGCAGGATTTTGTCCCACTCCCGCCTGCAAAACATTTCCCATAATGACTTCGTCCACTAGCTTTGGATCTACTCCCGCTCTTTCCAAAGCGCCTTTGATGACAACCGCACCAAGTTCCGGAGCTGGAACGGATTGCAAACTACCTCCAAAACTACCAATCGCCGTTCTGACAGCGCTTACAATCACAACATCATTACTCATATCAACATCTCTCCTTTATTCCTGAATAAACTTAGCCTATATGTATCCAATATCATGTATATTTCGATGCATTTTTCGAAATACCTCTTATTTTGTCCAAATTCCTATTATTCTTGCTTTTTAAGAAAATCCTCCACTAAAATAGAGATAACAATACGTTTTGCTGGAGGGTTGTCAATGCAATTACCTGAGCAAGTTACGATAATTGAAGTAGGTCCAAGAGACGGACTGCAAAATGAGAAAAGCTTAATCCCAACAGAGGCTAAAATTGAATTTATAAAAAAATTAAAAATGGCAGGCTGTCAAGAAATGGAGCTTACTTCATTTGTTTCGCCAAAATGGGTACCGCAGATGAAGGATGCAAAAGAAATCATTACATCTTGTTTAGATGATACTCGTAATATCGTCCTTTCTCCTAATCGAATAGGAATTGAAAGACTATACGAAACGAATTGTAAAGCCGTTGCTGTTTTTGTTGGGGTAAGTGAAAGCTTTAATAAAAAGAATATTAATAAAACAACCACTGAGAGTATGGAAGAACTACAGCCCCTTATTCAGGAACTAAAGGAAAAAGGATATTTTGTACGGGCCTGCATTTCCACATCATTTTATTGTCCGTATGAAGGAAAAGTAGATGAAGAAGCGGTTGTAAAGCTATGCTCAACCTTTGTACAATTCGGTGTTGATGAATTAAGTGTGGCTGATACGATAGGAAAAGCAAATCCACTAGAGGTTTTTTCTCTTTTTTCAAAGCTAAAAAAAGAGCTGCCTAACACAATATTAACTGCTCATTTTCATGACACTCGCGGTATGGCACTTGCAAATATAGTTGCTGCCCTACAAGCAGGAGTTAACCGATTTGACACTTCTGCAGGTGGATTAGGTGGATGTCCATTTGCACCAGGTGCAACTGGTAATGTTGCGACGGAAGATGTTGTGTATATGCTTGAAGAAATGGGTATACAAACAGGCATCAATCTTTCAAAGCTTGTTGAAGCCGTTGACGTGATCAAACCTTATCTGACAAGAGAAATTGATAGCAAATTTTATCGGTTACAAACTACCAAATAGGAATATTTCGGTTAACAACTCCACATCCTATCCATGAAATTATAAACATCCCCTCAGGATTGGAGTTGTTACCATTGGCAAAACGAGACAAAGGCCGTTCTCAAAAAGGAAAAACGAATGCTGATACGACAAATAATACAATGGCTGCTGAAGAAATGGAAAAAGCCATTCATCCTACAAATCGTCAAAATTCAGAGCAATAGAAAAATCCCCTGGTACAGTCGAATAAACTGCCAGGGGATTTTTTTAGATTTTAGGGACTGCCTCAATTTTTCCGCTAGCTTTTGCTCTGGATTTATTTCTTGCTTTTCGAGTTTCAGCTGACCGAGAGAATGAAAACAATCGGTAAACAGCAGGAATTAACAGTAATGTAATAAAGGTTGCAAACGAAAGTCCAGAGATAATAACCGTTGCCATTGGGGCCTGATAATTCCCGGATGCTCCGGATTCAAGGGCAAGTGGAAGCATGCCCCCAACCGTTGTTAAAGTAGTCATAAAAATGGGGCGAATCCTATCATTACCGGCTCCAATAAGCGCTTCCTCAACTGAATGTCCTTCCTTTCTGAGTTGGTTTGTTCTATCAATTAGCAATATCGCATTATTCAAAACGATACCTATTAGCATAATAATCCCCATTCCAGACATAAGGTTTAATTCCATTTGGGTTATAAATAATCCTAAAATAACACCAATGATGGTAATCGGAATGACGGACATTACAAGCAGTGGATGCCCAAAATGGTTAAATTGAACAGCCATTACAATATAAACAAGGAGAATAGAGATTGCAAACACAAAAATCATATCTGTCATAAGTTCCTGTTGCTGCTCTAAATCACCACCTGTTGAGAGAGAATACCCGGTTGGGGTCTCAAAACTATCAATTAATTTCTGAATGTCACGATTCACAGCACCAAGATCACGGTCTTTAATATCTGCCGAAATGATAACAAGCCTTTCCCCGTCAGAATGAATGATTTCATTTGGTGTTTGCACACTTTCAAGTTCAATAAATGCTGAAAGTGGTTTTTCCACACCATTAACGGATATATTCATATCAAGCAAGTCAGCTTTTGTAGCTGGTATTGTCGTCCAACTAAGGTTTAAAGGAATGCTTTCATCATGATTTAGTATCGAACCGACCGGCATTTGAATATAAGATTCCTCGATAACTTGTTTAATTTGTGAAGGAAATAAGCCTGCCTTTTCAATTTCATTTTCTTTTAAAACAACGATTTGCTCTTCAGAAGTTCTTTCATTGGAATTTGTAATTGCAGAAATCCCATCTATTTTCTGAAGTTCATCTGTAAATTTGTTTGAAATCGATTTAAGTTGCTCAAAACCATCACCTTTAATATTTACCTGTACGGGAAACCCTCCTCCGCCTGCCATCGCACTTTGAACACTCAAAATCGGATGTTCCTTTTGCATATCTCGTAACGTTTCTAAAATATTTTCATTTACTACCTTTTGTTCTACCGTGATATGATCGCCCTTCGTCATATTAATAATGGTGTAAAACATGCCCCCATTATCCATTACATAATTCGTATCAACATCTTCTACCTTCTGAAGTCTCTGATTTATTTCTTTCACTACACTCTGTTTTTCTTCAATAGATAGGCCTGGCTCTATGTCTACGGCAATTTCTGCATAGCGGTTTAACATATCTGGCATGATTGTCATCGGTATTTTCGTTACAAGAAATACAGAACCGACTAGCATCAATAGAAACAGTGTAATGACAGCTAAGCTGTTTCTTTTCTTTCTAATCGCCCAAGCCACTATATTGCGATAGCCTTTCATAAAAATTGAATCTTTTCTCGCTTTAGTTGATTTACGAAGTTTTAAAAATGTTTCTGATAGAGACGGAATGAGCGTAAACGATATTACTACTGAACTTATTAGAGTTATTGCCACAACAGCCGACAGCATTATAACAAATTCACCCATCTCACCACCAATTAAACCGATTGGTAGAAAAACAACAATGGTTGTTAACATAGATGCAATGACTGCCGAAGCTACTTCTCTAGTTCCTTCAATTACGGCTTCAAATTTTCGATATCCAAGTTCCTTCTTTTTATAAATAGATTCTAAAATAACAATAGAGGAATCTACCATCATGCCTATTCCCAGACCAAGTCCTAATAGGGTTAGCATATTAAAGCTATAATCAAATAACCACATCGCTGTAAAGGTTAACAAAACAGAAGAAGGAATTGATAAACCGATAATAAAGGTCGCCCTGATATTACGTAAGAACAGTAATAAAATGACAATCGCAATGACTCCACCTATCAAAATATTGTCTTTTACTCCATCTATTGATTCACTTACATAATCAGCTTGGGCTACAACCTCGTTTAATTCAAAGTTCTTTACGAGATTTTCGTTTTGAATTTTCTTTACTTCTGCTCGTACTGCCTTCGCCATATCAATTTGTGTAACATTTGAAACGCGCCCGATTTGTACGAGTATAAAGTCCTGTGATCCGTTCTTCCATACATACGAATTATTTTCAAGAGGCTGAATTGTTATACTGGCAACATCCTTTAATAAAATCAATCCATTTTGCGTAGGTATAGTAATATTTTCAATATCCGTTACATTTTCGACTTTGGAGCTCCATCTAAGGGAAGGTGAATCCTTATCATTTTGAAGTTCTCCTAAAATAGCTTCATCGTCTGACTGTTGAACTGCTGCAACCACCTGACTAACATCAAGTTGATATTCTTGTAATTTTTCACGTTCTATTTTTATGGCAACCTCTTGCTCCACGATGCCTGTTAGTAAAACATCTCTCACCTCAGGCAATGCTTCTAACCTTGGCTCTAAAATTTCTTTAGCAAAAGCAGACATTTCCTCAGTGTCTCCTCCTGACACATCCATAAAAAATTCGTAGCCTTGACTGCCTCCATACTGACCTGATGCCATGTCGGTGATACCCGGATACTCTGATTTAGCAGATGCTAAAACTGATTCCACTTCCCTATAAATCTCTTCTCCTCGCCCCGCTTCAAAGCTTAGATCTAGTGAAATTCTACCGGTATTTGTCGTTGACTCAACGCCCTCAACACCGTCTATTGCTAAAATTTGCTTTTCGATAGGGGTTGTAATCGTTCTCTCCACTTCAATTGCTGCCATTTCACCTGCGTAAATCTCAACAAAAGCTCCATCAAGTTTCACAGGAGGCATTAACTCTTTGTCTACTTTCATTAGGGAGTAGCTTCCAAAAACAGTTACTAAGAAAATCATTAATGTTATCAGGATTTTCCGTTGTACAATAAATTTTAAAATCTTCACAATCCATCTCCTCTTCCTTTTAATAGGTAAAATTTAGTACTTTTGTATAAATTAATCATATCCGTTAATAGGTAGCGAAATAAGGATCCAGAGATTTATCTTCTTCTAAGACTCAAGACGTAGGAAAATTATGGAGAATGACTAAAAAAAGGATATAATATAGGAGACATAAGTTTGCGATTGTATTTTATAAGGAGCGTTTCTTCATGAAAAGAATGAAAAAGATATTAATATTCCTTGGAATTCTTATAAGCTATATGGCTACAATTGGGATGATTTTTACAAACATTGTAATGTTTATGAAGAAGAAAACGGATGATGAAATTCTTGAACGTGAAACAAGGGAAGGACGCCTTACTTTAGACGAGGTTGAGTCTTTAAAAAAGGAGGATGTTTCCATTCCCTCAAAATTTGGATATACAATAAAGGGGTGGCTGGTTAAAGGCACTGAGAAGAAAAGATTTATTATCATTTCCCACGGTGTTACTCAAAACAAACTGAATTCAATTAAATACATGAAGCTTTTTTTAGAGCGAGATTGGAATGTTCTTTTATATGATCATCGCCGCCATGGAGAAACCGGAGGAAAAACGACTAGCTATGGCCATTATGAAAAGTTTGATTTAGCTTCTGTCGTTTCTTGGGTTAAAGAAAATCATGGAGAAGATAGTACGATTGGCATTCATGGAGAATCTATGGGTGCTGTGACAACCTTACTTTACGCGGGGATGATTGAGGACGGTGCAAACTTCTATATTGTTGATTGCCCGTTTTCAGATTTTGAAGCGCAGCTGAAGTATTTATTAAAAGTTGATTATAAAATCCCGGCTCCACTAGTTCTTCCATTTGCTAATATCTTTTTAAAGCTTCGGGATGGCTACAGCATTAAGGATGTCTCTCCTGTTTCTGTCATTCAAAATATTAAAAGCCCTGTTTTATTTATCCACAGTGCCAAGGATGATTATATTTTGCCAGAAATGACGATGGAACTTTATAAAATGAAGGAAGGGCCTAAACAAATGCTAATTGCCGAAAAAGGCAAGCATGCATACTCATTCGCTGAGAACAAAGAAGTTTATGAAAAAGTGATTGATGACTTTTTAGGCAAATATGTAAGGGACTGATTTTTCCAGTCCCTCATCCTAGCACATCAGTAATGTCCGTTAAATTCTCATCAATCCAAGCTAATGCGAGTTCAATTGTTTCGAACTCCTGAACCTCAAAAGTCACTTCATCTTGAAGTAGCCACACATCTTTTTGTTCATGGTTTGCTCCTGCAATTGACCAATGCAAGAGGCTATATGGATGATTGTTATGTAAAAAGGAAACCCATGTTTTATCTAAGGCAATATTTCGGATTGTGTTAAGCTTGGAACTCATGTACATCACTCACTTCTACTAGCCGCAAACGTGGATTTAGTATCTCATTTGGGCTTTTTAGCATATAGCAATTCGCCGCTTCGATAAAATCAATGGTCATTGTTTCATCTAAAAACACCATCTTCGATTTTTCGACTAATAAAGGTTGATAATTTGTGTGCAAGGTTATATCATCCTCATCTCCAGAGTCTACTAGCCATAACGCAGTAACCCCACTCACCACACAGCCACAACCCTCAGTTTCATATTTCAGTTTTAATTTTCTATCTTTATTTTTAATTTGTGTATTTAGTTTTTCAATCGCACGGTCTGTAAATGATACGTTCATTTTGTTCTCCTTTTTCTTTCGTTTATGATTATTCTATCATATCTTGTAATCTTCTACATATCATTACAATAACTCTACACTTTACTATGTAATTTGAAATTTGGTAAATATTGTCTTATTATCAATAGTAATTCTATTATTCTAAGGAGGAGTTCAAAAGATGTCAAAGGTTACCATCAAAGTAAATGATAATGGTTCTTTAAGGATTACAGGTGACGTTGATTTAGTTGATACGGAAGGAAACAAGTTCCCAACGAAACAAACCTTTTCACTTTGTAGATGCGGTAGATCTAACAATAAACCTTTTTGTGACGGTTCTCATAAAGGCCATTTCGAGTCAGTCGTACGTGCCCCAATCGAATAAACCTAATTAAACCGAATGTGAAATGCGTTCGGTTTTCTCGTTTTGTGGATTGATTAATGTGTTACAATACGAGTAAAAGCCTATCATGGAGGATGAAACATGCCTGATTGGTCATATCATGTACTCTTTAAACCTATTTTATCTCATCTATCTCCCTATCAATCCCGTGAGTTTATCCATAAAGGAATGAGTCTAGTCGCCTCCATCCCAGGAGGACATCGTCTCATTCATTTTCTTGGAAGACAGGAATCTTCTGAACTTATTAAAAAAGAAATTCAGGGCGTATCCTATACAAATCCAGTTGGACTTTCCGGAAAAGTTGACCCACTCTTAACTGGTTCAAGAGCTTTTTCAAATCTTGGATTTGGTTTTATTGAAATTGGTCCAGTAACGAAGGATCCGACAATGAATCCTTCTCTTCCAATTGTGGATTGGCAAGAACAGCAAATTAATTTTTTTGAAAACGATGAATCAATCGGAATTGATAAAACGATTCAAATACTTGAGAAATGGAAGCCTACACAACCCGTTTGGGCAAGGTTGTCTGGAACGAAGGAAGAACAACAGGATTTAATTTCTCGGCTAGAGCCATATGTTGATGCATTTGTAACTTCTGCCCCGAATTTTCATTTAAGTACGGGCCTACCCGTATATCTATCAGTTCAAGTTGATAGGGTAAAAGCACTTTCAGTTGACGGCTTTACGTCTAATCTATCTGGAATTGTCATTGATGAACCAACGGGACTGCCAAACGACAGATATGTAAGGGATCTAGTAGATTCGATTCGTTATTTAAGAGAAAACAGGCTCACACTTCCTATCACCACGGTTGGTGGTATCTATGAACCAGCTGATGCTCTTACGCTTTTTGATGCAGGTGCTGACCTTGTTATGCTATCAAGCGGCTATGTTTTTTCCGGCCCAGGCCTTACAAAACGAATCAACGAAGCCCTTTTATACAAACTTGAACCAAAGCCTATTCTTCATCACGCATGGATTTGGTATTGGTTGTTTGGATTGTCCATTTTTATTGGAGGATTACTTGCTGTTCTCTTCGGTTTGACAACTACTATTTTGCCTTACGATGAACAATTTCTTGGAATGCAAAGAGAGGAGATCCTGTTATTCAATGAACGGATTCTCTATTTTATGGCGCACGATCGACTGACTCTCGCCGGTACGATGATTTCTGGCGGCATCGTCTATATGGCTTTGGCACGTTTCGGTGTCCGAAAACATATTCTTTGGGCTAAGCAGGCCATTGATTTTGCTGCGATTCTTGGGTTTTTAGGCATTTTCTTGTTTATTGGTTACGGATATTTCGATTGGCTTCACCTCGTTTTTTGGCTCGTATTACTACCAATCTATCTAACTGGTTTTTATAAAACGAGATATCTTAAAGGGACACCCACATCACTTAACACTCGTAATCACAGGGCTTGGAAACAAAGTTTGATAGGACAATTAGCCTTTATTTCCCTTGGATTTTCTTTTATATTAGGTGGCTTCGTCATTTCATTAATTGGGATTACCAATGTATTTGTTCCAACTGACATACTATATATTTGTATGCCACCTGAGATGTTGGATTTGTTTAATGATAAGTTAATTTCGGTAATTGCCCATGACCGTGCTGGCTTTGGGAGTGCGCTCCTCAGTGTTGGGTTAATAGTGCTTACAATATCGCTTTGGGGATTTCAACAAGGAAATAAATGGATTTGGTGGACATTACTAATTGGTGGGCTTCCAGCTTTCTTTGCAGGAATTTGGATTCACTTTGCCATTGGGTATACGACTTTTATTCACCTACTTCCTGCTTACTTTGCACTTTGTTTATTCTTCATTGGACTTATTTTGACATACCGTTTTTTTCATATGGATAAGGATGTATAAAGAACTGAGAGGGTGTCCCAAAAGCCTAGCTTTTAGGGGCCTCTTTTTGTATGGATGGTTTAGAACATGTTGCTCTCTATTCCAGGCGGACACTTTCCATTTCATCAACAAATATGAAGCCGTTAAAAACGGATGTTTATGGGTTAGCAGGTTTTGGGTTGGGAGAGAAGACCTGGAAAAGTAATAAAAATAGCAGTTGAATTAGCCTCGTTATTAAATGAAATCGGCAAAAGAAAAATGCTTGGAAAGCCAATGTTTTTTATTTTTCTATTCAACTGTCTACTTTATACAAGAAAAAGCCAATACGACTGGGATTCTAAGTCTTCTTTCGAACTCTTCGTCATTCGTAAAATGTTCTCGTTTTGGTGTTCCTTCCTGTAAATCAATTACTGAGAAACCTGATTTAGTTAGAGCTTTGAAATAATGTTCAGTTGTTCGATGGTATTTCACCACTATCTGTTCAATCCAAGGTTCTTTTCTTTCCCCTTCAAGAAAATAGTCATCAACTATCCAATTTCCACGTTTATCTCCTGTTTGTTTGCTTAAAAATGAAGAAGTAGTAAGGGGATGTTGAACACTAAACACAAACTTACCATTATCCTTTAAGGTTTTATGAACATTTTGGAACAGTGAATGAACATCTGAGACATAGTGTATTGCAAAACGAGAAGTAACAATATCATATTTTTCGGTTGGGTAACAGTATGATTCCATTGTCTCGTGATGAATCGTCCCATTTTCATTGGCTATGTTAAGCTTTGCAGATGTAACCATTTGTTGAGACCCTTCTATTCCTGTGTAAAATGCTGCACCTTGATTAAGTAATTCCTTTCCAAACGACGCATCACCGCATCCTAAATCTAATATACTTTTATTTTGAAAGTCACCCATGAGTTCATAAATGATAGGGCTTTCGATAGCGTTGTTTGGACTGTCCTTTTTATATCTTCTTTTCATATAGTTTGAAAAAAAGTTCTCTTGGTCATAAACACTTGCACCTCTAAATTCCATACAAACCATCTCTCCTTCCGTAGGCTATTCACCCGATACTTATAAGTTGATTGTCTTTAGATGTTTTATCATATTAATTGTTCAATCCTAGTAATATATTTCATTTCTATTTTGTAGAATAGCCATCGATTTCGCATACAATTTAGCAGTACATGTAACTTATAAAATTTACAGTGGCAATAACTATTGTCAGAGAAAAATAGGTACGATAAAAGTACAGTTATTTCAATGTTGATTAATTATTAAAATTAATTTACCAATAAAAAAGCAGACATAATTGCTATGTGCATTAGTCTGCTAATTAATACTCTACTTGTACCGTTTCTCTCCTTTATCGAAACCTGATACTTTTGGGGTTTGCCTTTTTTCATTTTCCTGTCTTCCAATCTTTTGCTAACATGCCATATACAATGTGGTCTACATAGTGATCGTAAAGCCATTCGCTTTGCCGAATCCTGCCTTCATTCACAAAGCCTAGTCTTTCCGGAATAGATCTGCTTTTATGATTTTCGACCGCTGCACGGATTTCGACTCGATTTAGTTTTAAATGGGTAAAAGCGTAATCGGTTAAGGCCTTTGCTACTCTTGTCATAATTCCATTTCCTTGATATTGCTGGCCAAGCCAGTAGCCAATAAAAGTAATTTTATTGGTCCAATCGATTTCGTTGAAACTTGCTACCCCGACAACTTCGTTTTTATAGATAATAACGGTATGTAACCCTTTGTTTTCTGCATAACTTTTCCTGCATGATTCGATATATGCTTTTGTGTCCTCTACCTTTGTTGTCATATCAAGCCATGGTAGCCATTCTCTTAAGTACGGTCTTGACTCTTGTGTTAATTCAAAAATTCGCTCGGCATCGCTTGCCTCTGTGACTTTTAAGGATAGTTCCTCGTCAATTTGGTATACAAACATTGTTTTTACCCCATTCTATTCTTTTACCATTTAACTTCTATCTCTTACTTAAAAATCCTGCTAAAATTATTCAGAAAAACGCAAATCGACCAGCATGTTTATAGGAATATAATGTACTTCCCCGAATTTATCGATAATATGCAGTCTCCCCTGTAAATCATCATAATGATGAATGGTACCAAGGAGGAGTTTGTGGTGTTTTGCCTCATAATGCGTAATTAGCAATTCTCTCCCTTCCTCCATTGCCTGCCAAAGAACACCATTCATTTCTTCAATTTGCTGCTCATCGAGTTCCGGCTTTTGCTCATACGTATCTTCTTCCGCCCAATCTCTTAGTAATTTCACATGCTCTGGTAGCATCATTGCTGTCCATTTTATTGCTCCGCGATCCCGTATCATTCCTTATCACCTTCTTTCTTACGTCTAGCTCCAGCACCTAGCCCCTCGTGGTCGCTCCTGCAGCAGCGACACTAAGGAATGCTACGAGAGCATAACCCTCGAAAAAATGAGTTTTGCTTATTTTTGAGCCTCCTCGTAGGGGTTCGAGCGCTTGTCGGACTTGCACAGGACAAGAAAGGCTTCGGGAGCATATACATCGCACGAAGAAAATGCAAAGCATTTTCGAGGAAGTGCTGACATCGACGTTCGCCACAGGACGTGGCAGTAGTTAGTCGATGTTCTTCTTTCAAGGTGCTTGCGCTTTTAATTTCTATTCCGCCTTATGTCCGCCGACAAGCTTGCTGCGATGTCTTGATGTTCCAGCATTTGTATAGGAAACGGCACGCAGGATTGCATCTGAACCATATTTTCCTCGGATACCGTCCATCACATAACCAAGCTTATGTTGCTTGACTCGGTTAAGATAAAACAAATCCAACTGCATTTGCGTATCATCCTCAATATTGGACAGCGCAATTGAGATTTTACGGACTGTCCTTTTCGCATAAAATTTCTCAAATAACTCAAGACATACACGATACATTTCCATTGTGATATTTGTTGGCGTTTCAATCGTTTTTGAACGGTAAAAACCTCCCCCAAACTCATCTTGGCTGTAATGAATTCCAAGGCTAATCGTTCTCCCTGCTTTTTTATGCCGCCGTGCACGCCTCGCTACCTCTTCACACATTTCAAGAATGACGTGCTTCACTTCTTCCGGGTCTGGGTAGTCACGCAAAAGAATTTGGCTTTTCCCAAAGCTAATCTGACCTTGCATAATTGGGGCACCAACTTCTGATAAATCAACACCCCAAGCATGATAATAAAGCTGATTTCCCATAACTCCGAATTTTTTCTCAAGTAGTTCAAGTGGAAAGTGGGCAAGCTGTCCAACAGTTGTAATTCCCATTCCATTTAACGTTCGCTCTACCCTTCTCCCGATTCCCCACATTTCCCGTAGTGGTGAAACAGACCATAGCTTTTCAGGGATATCGTCATAAGTCCATTCTGCAATTCCCCTTTTCTTTGCATCCAAATCTAAGCAAAGTTTGGCCATCAACATATTGGGGCCAATGCCAATAGCACAAGTTAAACCATATTCAGCTTCAATCTCCTGCTTGATTTTACGCGCAATTGTCGTTGCATCTCCCCATAATTTTTCAGTCCCATCAATCTTTATAAAGCTTTCATCCACGCTATATACATGTATTGCACTTTTTGGTACATAACGATTAAAAAGTCTCGTAATTTCCGTTGAAATTCGTAAATAGGTTGCCATTTTCGGATTCACAATTTGAATTCTCGGATCCTTGGGGATTTCAAAGAGTCTTGACCCTGTTTTTATCCCAAATTCCTGCTTTAGCTTTGGTGAAGCCGCGAGCACGACACTTCCTTGACGCTCCGTATCTCCAACAACCGCTAAATAACACTCAAGTGGATCAAGACCTAATAATACTGCAGCACAGCTTGCATAGAAGCTTTTTATATCCACGCACAAAATCTTTTGAACGGGTAACTGACTGTAATCCACCATCTAACATCATCTCCAAAAGAATGTATGTTCGTATTATATTCTTAATGATAAGAGAATATACGTTCGATTTCAATGGAAATTTAAAGGAGAATTTCAAATGGTCTTTCCTCATGAGGCGTACTATAATGAGGATAGTTAAAGAATGAGGTGTAATTATGGAGGATGCATTCATCCGTAAATTGATTCGAAATAATTTATATCAATACGGGCATGAAAGGGATTCTATTCCTTTGTCAGAAGAAGATTATAAGGTATTAGTTAAAAAAATAAAAAAGCAAAAAGAACTCGAACGTGACACAGATCTCCACGATATCATTAATGATATCGTTTATGAATACTTAACAACATAAAAATGTAAAAACTGCCTACGAAGATGGCCATAGGCAGTAAAAAAATCACTTAGAGGTCAAATGTCCTCCATATGTTGAGACATATAATATTCCATGGCCTCATTGAGCCATTTTTCCTCTTCAACAGTGTAGGGGGAAGGAGCCATTTTCTGAAGCTCAGCAAGAATCGTATCCTCATCAATTTCGGGAAGATTTGATTCTGCTAAAGCGCGCATTGTTTCCTCGCCAATAAACGAAAAGGAAGCCTTCATGTACTTGTCTACCATAGCCTGAACTTCTAAATCATGAGCGGGCTTTCCATATAAACGTTTTACCTCTTTGGATAATTGAACAAACTCTTTGTCTATGGCCAACTTTGCTTCATCCGATTTATCATAAAGATGCTCAACTATATCTGGTTTTGTATGTTGGTCTAGCCAAAGACGTTGTTCTTTTTCTGTTTGGATACTATTGATAAGGCTCATTAGAACAATACTATCCACCTCACCCTCTTCCTCGATCAGAGTAATTGTCCGATTAATCGCAGTTAGTGCAGATTCAATTTGTTCTTTTTTCTCTTCAAAGGCTTTTTTCTGAAGTTGCAAAGACTCATTAAAGCTAGGATTAAAGCTAGACTCCTCGATTATTTCTCCAATTTGCTCTAGATTATAGCCCAAAAATTTAAAGCTAACGATTTTTTGCAAAGTAAGTAAATCTTGGTTCGAGTATTGACGATAACCGGATGTGGGGTGCTTATCAGGTGTAAGTAGTCCAATTTCATCATAGTAGTGTAGGGTTCTGATTGAGATGCCTGTTCTTTCGGAGAATTCCCCAATAGAATAAAAATCATTTTTCATATCACGACTCTCCTTTTTTCTAAAATGTTTTTTCACAACCTAATTTTACATCCTCACGTAACGGTAGGTTCAAGCAGATTTCGTAAGTACTTTACAATACATCTACCCATTTCTATAAAAGAAAAACCAAAACGCTTTAAAAGCGAATTGGTTTTTTCTAATTATATTGATAAACGAAATGCCAAAACTTTTATCCCATCATTTGCGGGCTCAAAATCATATTGTGGTAAACGCTCAAAACCGTGTTTTGTATAAAGCTTAATAGCCTGTTCCATGAACTCACCAGTATGTAGTCCGATATACCGATGATTTTTTGCTTTGGAACGATTGATGCATTCAGTAATCAAAGCTGAAGCAACACCCTTTCCACGAACCCCAGGATCAACTGCTAGCATTCGGATTTCGGGATAGTCCAGTTCATCTAACTGGCCTTCATATGCGTCTGTTTTAGCTGGAAACAAGACGACACTTGCTACAATTTTTTCATCAAGTTCACACACAATGAGGTCAACACCGGTCTGGCAATCAGCCTCAGAAGAAATGGCCTTCTTAAGAGCTCGCCAATGATCAGTTGGAATTACCCTTGAATGCTCAAGGTAAGCATTCACTCGTTGATCACGAATAAATTCTAATTCATCCTTTTTCGCATCACGAATTATCATGTTCTGTTTGCACCTACCCTTGAATTAAGAACTTTTCTTTTTTATTGCTCAATTCTTCACGGTTATGGGTGGATAACCAAACAGACTCTTCTGGCCCTTTAGGAAGAATATTCACCTCTCCTTTTGCAGGGTCAATCGTGATGGATAGGTGATAATGTCGCTTAATTGCATCAAAATCGGTCGTTTCACCGAAACCTGGAGTTTGGTACAAGTCACGTGCATACCCCCATAGATTTTTAAACTCACGGATTAAATTTCGGTTTGTGCGAAAGGCAGAATAATAAGCAGCGTCAAAGCGGACCAACGTCGTATATAATCGAACGTCAGAATCCGTAATAAAATCACCAAATAAGAAACGATGCTCGGACAAACGCTCCTCTAACTCATCTAATCTAGCAAACAATCGATCATAAGCTTGTTCGTAAGCCTCCTGAGAACGAGCGAATCCACATTTATACACGCCATTGTTTACATCATGGAAAATAACATCATTCAAAGCGTCAATTTCCTCGCGCAAATCACTTGGGTATAAATCTGGAGCACTTTCCTTATGGAAAGGAGCCCAAATTGTTTCAAAATAGTTGGTTAGCTTAAAATAGTCATTGTTAACAGCATTTTTGGTTTCAAGATCAACCATGACCGGTACAGTTGGTCTACCTGTATAATCAGGGTCCGCATTCAAATAGACCTCACTCACATACTGAACATCTAAGACGGGGTCAACTCCTTTTTCATCTAAGGAAAATTCCCAATCCACACGCGGAATTCTAGGTCTTAGGGGACTAACTGTTCCTAAGCTTATCGCATTCTCTAACCCAAGTACTTTTCGAACGATAACAGATCGATGTGCCCATGGACAGGCAGCCGACCATAGTAAGCGGTAGCGCCCAGACTCAACGGGCAGTTCACCAGGCTGGTTTCCAAAAGGTGTCGTAAAGCGATTAGTTTGGCGATTAAACGAGCCATCTGCTTTTATTTCTACTGGTTTTTTTGATGAATCATCATTCGATTTAACGGGAATCTTACGGCTTAATGTTTGATCATTTTGTGTCATATAATCTTCTCCCTCGTGTTTTTTAATCAATGCATAGTAATTCAATGTGTTTAATGTTATTTACTCATTATCTACATCATGCGTCAAGAAATAAATTCCTATAAAGTAAAACAATTCAAACCGTGAAATTGTTATTACATGGTTTAATAAAAATATAAGCTTTCACCGAGAGAAATAGCATTTAATCTTTTTAGAAATGGATGATGAATGAACGGAAGGGACTCTTTTTATTTGAGTGGTGTCATTTATCGTTTTGCGGTGTGGTGATATATCGATTAGCTCGGTTGCAACATCTATATGACGTTACAAATAGCTTCAAATCCTTGTAAACAAAAAAATACCCCTTACAAAAAGGAGTATGGTTACTACTATTTTTTAAAAAACGCCTTGCCCCCTACTTTTTCAACAAGTCGAGGAAACAGCATATAAAACATACTGCCCGCATTCATCCAGCCCGGTAAGTTAATTTCGCGTTTTGGAGTTAACATGGCATTAACAATTTTGCTGGCAACAGCATCTGGATCGAGCATGAAACGATTTACATTTTTCGCATATGTACCAGATTCATCTGCAATATCGAAAAAGCGTGTTCGGATTGGTCCTGGATTTACAGCCGTTACATGGATATTTGAGCTCGAAAGCTCCATTCGCAAGCTATTGGTAAACCCGAGAACTGCATGTTTTGTAGCCGAATAAACACTTGATTTTGGTGTCGCGATTTTTCCAGCCTGTGACGCAATATTAATAATATGGCCTGAATTTTGCTTTATCATGGTAGGTAAAACCATTTTTGTACAAGATATGAGACCGAAAACATTCACCTCAAACATTGCCTTCATCTGCTCTATCTCGGCATCCACAACATTTGCGAACACACCAAATCCAGCATTATTAACAAGAACGTCAACGGTTTTTACATTTCGTAAAATGTCCTCGAACACTTCTTTTACATTGTCCGTATCGCGAACATCTAGCTTATAAAACAAGCAGTTTATATTGTATTTTTCTTGAATGTTCTGTGCTATTTCTTCCAACTTTTCATAGCTTCGGGCTAATAGAATGGGAGATGCCCCTTGTTCTGCAACTAGATAGGCAATTTTTTCACCAATTCCACTTGAAGCCCCCGTAATAACAATCGTTTTTCCTTTAAGTCTTGAACTCATATGACCTTTTTCACCTCAGGGAATTTTTAGTTTGCATGATAGATATGTTGCCCATTCACTACTTCTATCTTAATTTCCCCTATTTCCTCTAGGAAGTCAAGCTGTCCAACAGTTTCAGACACGGTAAAGAGAGGTTGCTTCAAGTACACTTTAGGGAACAATTTCGTACATACTTCAAAAGCAGTCATAGGATTTTCCTTGATCATTTGCAAAACATAATAGGCACGCTCTTTTTGCGATACAAATCTTTCTTTTATTAACTCATGTGGGTTGAGAATATCATCTCCATGCCCTGTTACAACCTTGGAAATATCTAATGTTAGAAGCCTTTTTAAAGAATTGTTATACTGAATTAAAGGCCTTGGTCTCGCTATTTCACCAAATTGTGGTGGTTCAAGCAATGGATTTGGTGATATTTTTGCTAAAAGGGTGTCCCCTGCAATTAGCATTCCATCTTCTTCCCGATAGAGCACAATATGACTTTGTGCATGTCCAGGTGTCTCTAATACCTTAAAGCCCGGCATTCCGTCGATGAAATCTCCATCCTGAACCATTGTTGTTAACGACCTACGGCAAGAATATTCAAGCTCTTCATCCATATCAATTAATGCTACAAATGCTGGATCAAGTCCTAGTTGGATAAAGAGCTCCTTATAAAATGGCTCATTATCTTCAAAAAATTGTTTATCCTGACTAATCCATGGCTGGTTTTTTGGGTGACCGATAATAGGGATTTCCTTACTAAAATAATCAAGAAGTCCAACATGGTCTGGGTGATGGTGGGTAATCAAAATTTGTTCGATATCAGATGGTTTATAACCTAACACAGCAAGTTGCTCATTAAAGGAATGCCATGCTTCCTCCGTTTTTGCACCAGCATCAATCAATGTTAAGGAATCCCCCTTAACGATATATACATTCACATCCCCAACAGCAAAAGGTGTTGGCAAGGTGATTTTAAAAACATCCTTCGTGGTCGTAAGTTTACTCATAAAAAATCTCCTTTGTCCTATTTCCATTAAGTTTATCCATTTTCAGTTTACCTTTTCACCCTCGTTTTGTCATTATATTCGAATAATTTATCTCTTATGGAAAAATAATTGGGCTTATTTTAATAAAACAATTCCTTGACATCCCGTTTAAATCAGTGCATAATGACTATCAATATAATTCGTAAAGGCAATGATTAGGACCAGTAAGTCATGCAATGGCGAAAAGAGAGTGAGATCCATCGGCTGAAAGATCTCATAGCCCACTTCTTGATTGAACCTACCTATGAGCTGTTAGGAAAACCTAACCGTCCACCCACGATACGGGTTCGAGTGGAACATCGAAAATTTGTTATTTTGAAGATGTTAAGTAAGGTGGTACCGCGGATAGTAGACCTATTCCGTCCTTTTTTAAGGATGGAATAGGTCTTTTGATTTTTATTAACGGAGGGATAGTTATGGAAATAAAACAAAATATCGTGTTTGTTGGAGCCGGCTCAATGGCGGAGGCAATGATTTCTGGAATGCTACAAAAGGAGCTTTTTTTGCCCAGACAAATTTCTGTAATGAATCACTCCAATCAGGAACGATTAAAAAATCTAAATAAATCCTATGGAGTAACTACTACTCAAAACAAACAGGAGGCAATTAAAAATGCCGGAATCATTATCCTTGCGATAAAACCAAAAGACGTTGCAGAAGCAGTTTTAGCAATTAAAAACGAAGTGAATGAAAACCAATTGATAATTTCAGTTTTAGCTGGAGTAGCGACAACAACCATTACCGACTTACTAAACAAAGAAGTTCCAATTGTGCGTGCTATGCCGAACACATCGGCAACTATTGGAAAATCAGCCACAGCGCTTGCCGTTGGAATGTACGCAAACGAAAACCATCTTATGATTGCACGTCAATTATTTGAAACAATTGGAATCGTCACAACCGTTGCTGAAAAAGACCTTCATGCAGTAACAGGTCTTTCAGGAAGTGGTCCTGCATATGTATATTATTTAGTTGAAGCGATGGAAAAGGCAGCAGATGATATTGGTCTAGAAAAAGAAATTGCCAAAGAATTAATCCTTCAAACGATTATTGGTGCAGCAGAAATGCTAAAAAGTTCACCGAAACAACCAGCTACATTACGAAAAGAAGTAACAAGTCCAGGTGGTACGACCGAGGCAGGAATAAAAGTGTTAGAGCAATTTAACTACCAACAAGCCATTGTATCCTGTATCAAACGTGCTACCATTCGCTCCGCCGAACTTGGGGAAGCAATGCTTCAAACCGTTTCGGAAGGAAAGTAACGTCGATTTTTATCAAAACATGTGGAATCTTACCGCATCCAAAAAAGTGGTGTACATAGGTATGATTCCACTTCTTTTTTTGGTAAAATCTAAGTGAGAATATTATTTAGATAACCGAAATATTTCATAATGGGGAGGTTCTATGAGCACACCGCTTATTAAAGAAACACCACCACAATTATGTACGACCAAGGAAAAAATTTGGACCCGCGATTTTACCCTAATTTGCATTTCAAACTTTTTCATTTTTCTCGGCTTTCAAATGACATTGCCCACGATTCCACTTTTTGTTGAACATCTTGGAGGAAATGATCAACTCATTGGATTAGTCGTAGGAATTTTCACTTTTTCCGCACTACTCATCAGACCATTCGCCGGCCATCAATTAGAAAAAAAAGGACGACGCTTCGTTTATTTACTCGGCCTTGCCATCTTCGTATTATCTGTTGGTTCCTATGGATTCATCTCAAGCATATTCTTTTTATTTATGTTTCGAATGATTCAAGGAATCGGCTGGGGCTTTTCAACTACGGCCTCGGGAACCATCGCAACAGACTTAATCCCTGCCAAGAGACGTGGTGAAGGAATGGGCTATTTTGGTCTATTTGGTAATATCGCCCTTGCTTTTGGACCCTCTTTAGGTCTTACACTTGCTGGTACAATATCGTTTACAAAGCTCTTTTCTATTTGTGCCATTCTCGGTTTAGTAGCACTCATTCTATCATCTAGAATCCATTACAAAAAGCAAGAACCAGTACAAGAAAACCCTAGAAAATGGGATTTTTATGAAAAGACAGCCCTCCCTCCTTCCATTCTATTATTCTTTATCACAGTTACATTTGGAGGAATTGCAGCTTTTTTACCTTTATATACTGTTCAAAAGGGTATCCAAGGAATTGAATGGTACTTTCTTTTATTTGCAGTCGCCTTAATGATTACCCGTACATTTGCCGGCCGAATTTATGATACAAAGGGCCATCGAGCAATATTCGCACCTGGAGCTTTTTCAATTGTTGTAGCTATGATTCTATTAGCATGGTTACCTAATAGTCTTGTGCTTTACATAGCAGCTTTTCTTTATGGACTTGGTTTCGGTGCCCTACAGCCTGCTTTACAGGCATGGGCTGTGCAAACGGCTCCCGCACATCGAAGAGGGATGGCAAATGCAACCTTCTTTTCTTCTTTTGATTTAGGCGTTGGGATAGGTGCGATAACTTTTGGTCAAATTGCTCACCTTTTAGGGTATCATTCAATCTACATTGCCTCAGCCTTCTCTGTACTCATTTCCATTTTGCTTTATTTTACATGGATTGGAAAAAACAAAACCTAGAAATAAGGGGGACCAGTCCCCCCTTTTCGTATTTCGACTTAAAATCCCTTATCGATTCGAAGAAATTTGGATAGAATGTATTACAAGGAAGGGGGTATATGTTATGAGGAGATTCCTTCTATTTATTTCATTTCTATTTTTCTTATACGCTGGTTGGACAGTTTTAGATAAACTTGCAGCCAAAACTGATAATCAATCAGTTTTAAATACTATCACATCTGAATTCGAAAAAGTTTCCGATTCTAAAGAACTTGCAACTATAAAAGATAAATTAAATGAAGGCATACAATATATCACGACTTTGCTACAAACGTTAGAGGATACAGCTCCGGAAAATTCGATAATTGACCAAAAAAGTAGTAAAAAACCAGAATTACATGTACCGAGTGAACAGGCCTTCTCCATTCACAATATTGAGCTTGGGGAAAGCAAACAAAAGGTTGAAACAAAGCTAGGCTCTCCAAAAAGGGCATCATTAAACGAATATGGAACGGACTGGTATACGTATCATGAAAACTATCACAACTTTGTAATGGTCGCTTATGACTCCGAAAATAAAGTTGTCGGCTTGTATACAAACCAGGATCTTATTTCCTCAACAGTAGGAGTCAAACGTGGGACACCAAAACAAGATGCACTTAATCTACTTGGTGAACCCATGACACGAATCCAAAAAGGTTTTGTTTACTATGAATTTCAACAGGATCGGGATTATGATGTTTTCCACATAGATAATACGTATGTCACCCTTTTTTATGATAAACATCAAAATAACACAGTAACTTCCATTCAAATTGTTTCAGAAGCACTTGAACAAAACAGGGCCGATTTTTACACGGATGCAAGTGACCAGTTGAAGGAAGGTTTTGAATATCAGTTATTTGATTTAACAAATGCTTCCAGAGTTAATCATGGATTAGGTGTTCTTAGTTGGGATAATCATGTAAAGGAAACAGCTCGAAAGCATAGTTTGGACATGGCGGAAAACGATTATTTTAGTCATACTAATTTACAAGGGTTGTCCCCATTTGACCGGATGCTTGAAGATGAAATTTTATTTACCATTGCTGGAGAAAATCTAGCATATGGACAATTTAGCAGTATTTTTGCTCACGAAGGCTTGATGAACTCAATGGGGCATCGGGAAAACATATTAAAAAAAGAATATAAATATTTAGGTGTTGGGGTTGCCTTCAATACGGAGTCTCACCCCTATTACACGGAAAACTTTTATACAAAATAATTCCATTTCACCTATATACCTCACAATTTTTGGTTAACCTACCAAAGAGGTGATTTTGTGAAACTGGTACGATTTTTATTATTGTTAGGCCTTCTCATCGGTTTTCACAGTGTAACGCTTGCCGGGCAAACCGATGTTGAGTATGGCCCCTTTACAATTGTACAAAAGGAGTATGTAGATTTAGACGGTGATGGAAAAAAGGACATCATTGAATTATATGCGCGAAAAAATCAATATAACCTCGCGAATGAATGGACTTTAAAAATAAACGGGGAACAAGTAGGAACCTATCATAATAAACAGGATCTATATCAACTTGCAGACATGCAGTTTGCAGATATCCTCCAAAACGGAAAACAGGATATTCTCCTTTATTTTCGCTCTGTCGGGAGTGGTGGCATTACTGGGTTAAATGTACTAAGCTATACCGGTAAAAAAGTTGAGGAAATCTTTACAGACCCAAATTCATCAGGTTGGTTTGATGAAGCAAAAAAGCGTTTTTCAATGAAATACATTGGCGATTATCAAGTTGAATTTATTGATAAACAAACAGCAATGGAAGCGATTATTCCATTATCAGAGGAACGTTACAGCGATTTTCCAGATAAAGAAGAATTGCAAAAACGACTCCAAGAAATCGAGACATGGATTGATCCAGCATCCGGATACCGTTTCGATAAATTAACAAAAATGAAACCCCAAGAAATCGTAGCAATTCAAGCTATTTCCGGAATTGCCCATTATGATGTGATAGCCTATTTCGAAACAAGATATGTTTTTGATAAACAAATGCAAAAATACGTACCGTCAAAAGTAGCTCTCATCAGTACAGAAACGGGTAAAAAGTTAGCTGAAAAACAAATTAATTAATACCAAGCGTCGACGAATGAGTCGATGCTTTTTGTATGATATAATATCTAGACAATCGAAATACATAGGAGGTACAATTTCATGGGATCAGCTTTATTTTCGCCATTTACAATTAAAAATGTTACCTTAAAAAATAGAATTGTCATGTCACCAATGTGTATGTATTCCAGTCATAATGAGGATGGCATGCTTCAGGATTGGCATTATACCCACTATGTTAGCCGCGCTGTTGGTCAAGTGGGGCTCATCATGGTAGAAGCAACCGCTGTAACTCCACAAGGGAGAATATCTCCACAGGATTTAGGAATTTGGAGTGATGAGCATGTGCCTGGTTTTAAAAAGCTTGTTGACATGATAAAAGCTCATGGAGCCAAAACATCTATCCAAATAGCCCATGCAGGTCGAAAAGCAGAAGTTGAAGGAGATATTGTGGCCCCTTCAGCGCTTGCATTTAACGAAAGATATAAAACACCAAAAGAACTAACTGTTAGTGAGATTAAAGAAATTATTGAGGCATTCAAGGCTGGAGCAAGACGTGCAAAAGTTGCTGGCTTTGATATTATTGAAATCCACGGTGCACACGGATACTTAATTAATGAGTTCTTATCTCCACTTTCCAATAAACGTGAGGATGAATATGGAGGAAGTGCAGAAAATCGTTACCGGTTCCTTTACGAAGTGATTGAAGCAGTAAAAGAAGAATGGGACGGCCCATTATTTGTTCGAGTTTCAGCCAATGATTATACGGAAGGCGGTTTAACCCCTGCTGATTATGTAGAATATGCAAAACGTATGAAAGAGCAAGGTGTAGACTTAATCGATGTTAGCTCTGGAGCAGTTGTACCGGCTAAAATTGATGCATACCCAGGCTATCAGGTTGGATTTGCGGACAAAATTCGCAATGAAGCAAATATCCCAACCGGCGCTGTTGGATTACTTACAAAAGCAGTTCAAGCTGAAGAAATTTTAAAAAACAACCGTGCTGATTTAATATTCATCGCCCGTGAACTATTACGCGATCCATATTGGCCAAGAACAGCAGCAAAAGAACTGGGCGTTTCCATAGAAAGCCCAAAACAATACGAACGCGGTTGGCTTTAATTTTCATATATTTAACATCAAAGGCACTTTCCACGTGGAAAGTGCCTTTGTTTATATCATGAGAAGATCACGGATATCCTCTTCGGTAAGCATTGTTTTTTCCTCAGAATCAATAATATCTTCTATGAGGTTCCGTTTCTTTTCTTGTAGTTCATTCATTTTTTCTTCAATAGTGCCGCGGGAGAAGAGTTTAATCACTTGAACAACCTTTTTCTGACCGATTCGATGCGCTCGGTCTGCAGCCTGTTCCTCAACCGCCGGATTCCACCAGAGATCATATAGAATAACGGTATCAGCACCTGTCAAATTTAGGCCTGTCCCTCCAGCTTTTAAGGAAATTAAAAACAGCTCCCTCTCTCCAGCATTATAACGTTGACATAATTCCACTCTCTCGCTTGCTGGTGTTTGACCGTCTAGGTAAAAAAAGGTATGCCCTCTATTAGAAAGTTCCCTTCCAATCAATTCAAGCATTTTCGTAAATTGCGAGAAAATCAAAACTCTCCTACCAGACAATCTGGATTCTTCTATGATGTGCAGAAGTTGCTCAAATTTCGCAGAACTTCCCTTATAACCATCTACAAACAAGGCAGGATGACAACAAATTTGCCTTAAACGTGTCAATCCGGCAAGAATTCGTATTCGATTTTTTCTGATGGTATCCTTATCAAGATGCTTTAATGTATCATGGCGGAGTTTTGCTAAATAAGCAGCATAAAGCTTCTTTTGTTCAGGTAGTAACTCTGATGACTCAAGTATCTCGATTTTCTCAGGTAGCTCCGCAAGAACGTCTTCTTTTACGCGACGAAGCAAAAATGGACGAACCCTTCTCGCGATGTCTTTCCTTGAAAGATGGCTATATTCCTTTAAGCCCTTAAAAAGTTGTGGAAAGACGACATGATAAATGGACCAGAGCTCCTCAATTGAATTTTCAACCGGGGTTCCTGTTAAACCAAAACGATGATCAGCTTTTATTTTTTTAACAGCTCTGGCTGTTTGGGTAACGGGATTTTTAAATGCTTGTGCCTCATCGAAGAAGACGGTATGAAATGTTTTTTCTTCATACCATTTAATATCACGTCTTACTAACGGATAGGAAGTAATAAGAACATCCATGTCTTTGCTCTCTTTTTGGAGCTCTTTCCGTTCAGATTTATTGCCATCAATCACAATTGCTTGAAGCTCAGGAGCAAATTTCAATATTTCATGTAACCAGTTATATGTTAACGAAGATGGGCAGACGATAAGAACAGGAAGCTTTTTTTCTCGAATATTGGAAAGCTCAGAAACAATAAAAGCAATGCTTTGGACGGTTTTTCCTAGCCCCATATCATCAGCAAGAACGCCACCAAATCCGTAGCTTGCAAGAGTCTTCATCCATTTAAAGCCATGTTTTTGATATTCTCGTAAAATTAATTCAAAATGCTCTGGAATTTCAGTACTCAAGTTACTAGGATTTCGAATTGAGTCAAGAAATTGGCGGAACGATGCCTCAGCTTTATATATCTGACTATCTTCAATTGAATCTAAAACGGGAAGCGCCTCAATCAACGGCATATTTAAAGTCGTTTCAAAATCATCATCTTGAATGGGAGCAGCTTTTAAAAACCGCTGAATTTCTTCCATTTCCCTCGTTTCGAGAGAAAGGAGGGAATCATTTTTCAAACGGTAATATTTTCGTCTTTCTTCAAGTGCAGATAAAATTTCGCGAATCTCTGTGTCCGCAATTCCCTTCATTTCAAATTTAAATTCTAACCAATTGGTACGTTCTTTTTTTATTTTAACTCTAATTTTCGGATAATCATTTTTCCGAGTGATGCGATTTCGAATAGCTGTTGTAGCATAAATCTGACAAAGTGGTTGTAGTTCCGGGACTTTATGATGCAAAAACTCATATTCGAGCTCCTCATTATGCATATAATATCCGCCCTCTGTCTTAGAAAAACCACTTTCATCCATGATTCGTAAAATTTCATCTTCTTTTTCGATATCTCTAACTACCATTGGTCCTGTTGGAGGATCGCGATTCTCTAATGGTTGAATGATGATATTTTCATAGTGAAATTCAATTCCTGCTAACAGCTTATGTCTCAGGCGATCCAAATAAAGTTTTGCAACAAGAGGTGTTTTCATAAACTCTCTTGATATCGTCTGAGACATATGAACAACGCCAATCTTTTTCAGGCTGGGCACAATTTTTTTTAGAAAAAAATGAGACTGCTCTTTTGGAATTGGAATATAATCTGCACCAGGACTAGCAAGCATTTGCTTTAGTTCTAATAATCGATTACAATCCTCTTCTTCCAATTGAAAAAGGCGTCCTCCACTTAACACAGTATGATAGGGTTTTAAAATGATCGTTTTCGTAAAGCCTTGAATCACTAAATGATAGTCACTCTCTTCTCCCTCTTCAAAAGAAAAATGCAGGGGCGGTGGTTCTCCAACAATCTCGAGTCCTTTATAAATATGACCGTTACTTTCTAGAAAAACGGTTTGGCATTTTGAAAATTGAGGAACAAGCCCTCCCCAGGAAGACGGTGGAATCAGCAGTAGCTCACGGGAATTTTTAAAATCCGAATATGTAGGAATCATATTCAGAAAAACCTTTTCATCTTGAATGACTTTATTCAATTGGTGGAGAAGGATATCCACTTCCTGTAAAAAACAGTGAAGTTTTGGGTCATAGGTAAATTGTGAAGAAACCTTACTTTGCTTCCCACGTTTTATATCCACAAGAAAGGCTCGAATATCCTGTAATTGATACTGTTCAATTTCTATTTCCACGCCAAATAACGTCTGCTCATTTGAAACCTTAACAGGCTTACAAGTAAACTGGACCTCAAGTACTTCCCTTTTTTCAAAATGCAGTTGATGACCACTTGAACGTATCGGACGTTCGGAAAAAAGCGTCAAGAAATCATTTGTTAATCTTCCACTATTGGAGTTTTTCGTTTCATAGAAATCAGCTGGTACCTGCTTTTGCTGTTCATGTATCGCAATTAAAACTGCCGCTATATGCTGGCAATCCTTATCGAAATTTGCAAGTGTCGGACAAGTACATGTAGCCTCGATCTTTCCGTTGGTTTTTTTTCAATACGAACGTAAAAATCTTCTCCACCCTTAACTGTAGCCACACATTTGTCAGGTCCAAAGTCTGTAAATGTCACCTTATTTGTCCGATAAAAAGCGTCCCCTCTTTTGAAGGAGACGGTACCACACATGTCTTTAATCATTTTATGATTAATTTTAATATCCATGGGTTTCGCTCCTTCGTCTCATAGGGTGTTATTCTTGATTAAATCCTTGTTTTTTCACAAATTCCTTCATATACATTCGTTTTGGATTTTCTAGCATATTTGCCATCTGACCCGTCCATGTATCTGTGCGTTTTCCTTTTGTACGTTGAGTGTAATATTCAGAAATGGTTTCATTGTAAGTTGCTAACCCTTGTTTAAATAAGCCCTCATCTTGTTGATATCCCTCTTCATGATAAATATGTTCAAATGGCAGACGTGGTTTTTTATCAGGCGTTTGTGACGGGTAGCCTACAGCAATTCCGAAAAGTGGAATTACAAATTTAGGAATATTTAAAATTTCACAAACCTCATCTAGGTTATTGCGCAAGCCACCAATATAGCAAGCACCTAATCCCAACGATTCTGCAGCAAGTACAGCATTTTGAGCAGCTAAGGCAGCGTCAATAGTTGCAACCATAAACTTCTCCGTACTCTTCAAAGAGGTTGATAGGTCTTTCTCTTCTAATTGGCTAATCACATTGTGACGATGTAAATCACCGCAAAAAATAAAGAAATGTCCATTTTCTGCGACATAGGTTTGATTGCCAGCAATCTCAGAAAGTTTTTGTTTTTTCACTGGATCCTTAATGCCAATAATGGAATAAGCCTGAATAAAGCTGGAAGTTGAAGCTGCTTGGGCACATTCCACAATTGTACGGATTTGTTCATCTGTTAATAATTTCTCTTCAAATTTACGAATCGAACGATGATTCATGATTGTTTCAATTACTGAATTCATTGCTATGTATCCTCCAATCTAGTTGACTTTTTACGGTATCACTTTGACTTTATTTCAAACCTAAAGAAATCATTTGCTATATATGTATGTTTAAACATCTGCTGAGCCTCTTCAAGGAGCTCCCGACTATCATCTCCTTGATACCTCGAACTAATATGTGTCAAAATTAAATTTTTCACACTAGCCAATTTTGCTACTTCAGCTGCTTGTGTCGTTGTCGAATGAAAATAATCATGAGCCAAATCTGCTTCTTTTGAACGAAAGGTTGCTTCATGAATTAACAAATCCGCATCTTTTGCAAGTTCAATACTTTCTTTTACATAACGAGTGTCACCTAAAATTGTAGCAATACGTCCTTTTTTAGGAGCACCAATATATTCTTTACCATTTAAGTGACGACCATCCTCAAGGACGACGGTCTGACCTTCTTTAATTTTTTGATAGATGGGGCCAGGCTTGATACCTTCTTTAGATAATTTATCAACCAATAAAGTTCCAGGCAGATCTTTTTCAACAATACGATACCCAAACGATTGAATCCCATGATCAAGTTCCTTTGCAATAACGCAAAATTGATCATCCTCAAAAATCACTCCCTCTTCGATTTCAACCACTTCAAGCGGATATCGAATATGAGTCGTACTTACCGTTAATGAAGTTTCAATAAATGCTTTGATACCCTTAGGACCATAGACAGTCAATAAGGATTTGCCCCCCTGAAATGAGCGACTTCCTAAAAAGCCCGGTAAACCAAAGATATGGTCCCCGTGTAAATGGGTAATAAAGACTTTTTCTATTTTTCCGGGCTTAATCGATGTATATAGAATTTGATGTTGTGTTGCCTCTCCGCAATCAAACAACCACGAGGCTCTACGTTCATCAAGCAATTGTAAGGCAATTGAAGTGACATTCCGTTCTTTTGCAGGCACCCCTGCACCGGTTCCTAAAAATACGACTTCCACTTGAGAAATCCTCCAATTTTTTCGATGAAATTTTTTAGATTTGTTCTTTACCTACTATATCATATTCACCCATTTGTTCACTAGACAAGCACACTCGTTACTTCAAATCGTTTTTCGAATATCTATCCCTGGGTTAAGGAATACTTTAAAAAGGTATTAAAAAATTCAAACGAATTAGTTGATTTACTAAACAAAAAAGTATAAATTTAATAGATATTACTAATGCGTGAAAAAGTGAGGTATTAAAATGACAAATACAGCACCAAAATCAATCGTAATTATTTTTGGAGCCACGGGCGATTTGGCAAATCGAAAGCTTTATCCTTCTATTTATAATCTTTATACAAAAGGTAAACTTTCAGAAGATTTTGCCGTTATTGGGGTTGCAAGACGTCCATTAAAAAACGAAGAATTCCAACAAAACGTTAGAAATTCTGTAGCAGGAAGATTTGAAGAACAACGAGAGGATATCGAGAAGTTCTCAAAACATTTTTACTACCATCCATTTAATGTGAACGACACAGCTTCTTATAGAGAATTAAAAGTTCTTGCAGAGGAATTAGATTCTACATACAACACTGGCGGAAATAGAATTTTTTATTTAGCTATGGCTCCGGAGTTTTTCGGAACAATTGCTGTTAATTTAAAATCAGAAGGATTAACCTCAACAGAGGGTTATACAAGACTGGTCATTGAAAAACCTTTTGGTCATAACCTCCCTTCTGCAAAACAACTAAATGAACAGCTTCGACATGCCTTTTCAGAGGATGAAATTTACCGAATTGATCATTATTTAGGTAAGGAAATGGTTCAAAATATTGAGGTTATCCGTTTTGCAAATGCCATATTCGAACCACTTTGGAATAACCGTTACATATCAAATATCCAGGTAACATCAAGTGAGGTACTAGGGGTAGAAGATCGTGGTGGTTATTATGAAAAATCAGGTGCTCTCCGCGATATGGTTCAAAACCATATGCTTCAAATGGTTGCCCTATTAGCCATGGAACCACCAATCAAATTAAATACCGACGAGATTCGTAGTGAAAAAATAAGGGTATTACGTTCCCTTCGTCCATTGAACGAAGAAGGTGTGAAAAAGAACTTTGTTAGGGGACAATATGATGCAGGTTCAATAAACGGAAAACAGGTCCCTGGATACCGTGAAGAAGAAAATGTTGATCCTCAGTCAAATACTGCCACATTTGTTGCTGGTAGACTTTTAATTGACAATTTCAGATGGGCGGGTGTTCCATTCTACATCCGTACAGGAAAGAGAATGAAGGAAAAATCGACTAAAATTGTTGTTCAATTCAAAGACATTCCAATGGATTTGTATTATAAAGAGGAAAATGAGAGTCAAAATCCTAACTTGCTTGTTATTAATATCCAACCAGATGAAGGTATCACACTCTATTTAAATGCAAAGAGACCTGGCCAAAATACGATGACATTACCTGTGAAGCTAGATTATTGTAATAACTGTATTGATGGTATTAACACTCCTGAAGCCTATGAAAAGCTTATTTTTGACTGTATGATGGGCGATACAACGAACTTTGCACACTGGGATGAGGTTGCTCTATCATGGCGTTATGTTGACTCTATTTCAAAAGTTTGGGAAAGCCAAATTGCTACTGAGTTTCCAAACTATCCATCCGGCTCTAACGGTCCAAAGGCATCTGATGAATTACTGGCAGCTGACGGTTTCCATTGGTGGCCAGTTGAAGACTAAGTAATACTAAGACCCCTTTTCAAAAGAATTGGGGTCTTTGTTATGGTTGAATGAGGGTTTAATCGCTTAAAAAATCCTTTTCGAAACTAGTTCCATGTTCATTATTCCTCGGCTTTTTATCCTTAGGAAGCTTTATTCCATTTGATACAATTTCATTTCCGTACTTCCCTTTTAATTCATCAATAACCTTTAATAAAGGTTCCTTTTTCGCTTCCTTTTCATAGGAAAAGAGATCAAGTTGTTTAAATGCCTCATGTTTCTCAACTAATTCTTGTGCCGTCACACCTAATAATCGGATTGGTTCGCCATTCCAATGTTTTTTCCACAAGTGCTTTGCAGCCTGAAAAATCTCTACATCCTGGTCAATCGGATTCTCAAGTTTCCGACTTCTTGTGACCGTTTTTCGATCAGCAAACCGAATCATTAACTGAATATTATTTGACAGCATTTCTTTCCTTCTTATTCGTCCCCCAACAGAGTTTGACAGTCTTTTTATGACACCAAGAAGCTCTTCCTCATCCGTAGAATCATATGGTAAAGTTGTTGAATTCCCAATGCTTTTGAACTCAGATATAGCATCAGGGTCAACTGGTCGATTGTCAATTCCATTAGCTCTCTGTTTAATCCTCTCACCATTAATTCCTAATAAACTCTTTAATTGAACATCATTGCCTTTGGCAAGATCACCGATTGTATGAATATTTATCGTGGCTAATTTCTCAGCAGTTCTTGATCCAACGCCATGCATTTCTCCAACAGGCATCGGCCAAAGAATGGTTGGTACATCCCGCTTTCGCAACACAGTAATTCCTAATGGTTTTTTCATATCTGATCCCATTTTGGCTAGAAACTTATTTGGGGCAATTCCGATACTACAAGGAAGGAGAAGTTTTTTGCTTACTGTTTCTTGAATGGATCTTGCAATTTCAATCGGCGATCCCTTTTCATAACAGTCTGTTATATCAAGATAGCCTTCATCAATCGAAACAGGTTCGACCAAGTCTGTATACGAACGCAGGATATCAAACATTGCTAGTGATGCACTACGGTACCGTTCAAAATTCGGTTTACGGACGATAAGGTTTGGGCATTTGCGTTTTGCCTCCCATAAAGGCATCGTCGTTTTCACTCCAAAGGCACGAGCCTCATAGCTACAAGTGACAATAATACCTTTACGCTCCTCAACATTACCTGCAATTGCTAAAGGCTTTCCTTGTAGAGCAGGATCATAGGCCATTTCTACGGATGCATAGAAGCTATTCATATCCACATGTAAAATAACTCTTCCATTTTTCGGATACATTTCTTTCATGATTTGCACTTCCCGCTAACGAATGATTATCACTAGTTTATCATAGAAAAAACCACCTATTCTATTGGTGGCTTTGAATATGTTCCTCAATATCATCGAATCCTTCTAAACCATCAAACAGTTTTGACGGGTCTAATAAAGTAATCATTCTGTTCTCAAGTGTAACAACCCCAGTTATGTATGGAGAAAGCTGATAAGTTAAACTTAATTGTTTTAATTGATTAGTAGGGATATCAATTATTTCTTTGGCATCGTCAACAAGTAATCCGACTGATACAGTATCCGTTTTTGTGACGATTATCTTAGTTTTATCAGTATGATTTGTTGTTTTATTAAATAAAATCAACCCAGCATCTACAATTGGAATAAGTTCTTCACGGATAGTTAAAACGCCTAACATATAGGAAGGCATTAACGGAACCGCATTCAATTGCTGAGCTCTTTCTATAGAAATAACATTTAATACGGGTATTCCAAATTCTTCATTACTTGTTGAAAAAACAACGACTTTTTGGTCTTCCATTATACTTTCACCTCTATCTAGTAAAAACAATCTATGTTCTATCTCTATCATACTTTACCTGTTTTAGAAAGGAAACAATAAAAAATGAAACTCCGGGCTAACCGGAATTTCACTTTTGAATGGAACTTATTCTGCAACCTCTTCAATAATCGCAACAACTAGTTCAGCAGTTTTGACTAATTCTTCGATTGGCATTTTTTCGTTTGTTGTATGGATCTCTTCATAACCAACAGCAAGGTTTACTGTAGGGATGCCATGTCCTGCGATGACATTTGCATCACTGCCTCCACCACTTTGTTGGAGTTCACTTTGTCGTCCAATTCTAGCTGCTGCTCGTTTTGCAACCTCAACAACATGATCTCCGTCAGCAAATTTAAAACCAGGGTACATCACTGTAATTTCAACCTCTGCTCTTCCTCCCATAGCTGTAGCTACGGATTCAAAGGCGTCTTTCATTTTTTGAACTTGTTGTTCCATCTTTTCTGTTACTAATGAACGTGCTTCCGCTAAAATTTCTACATGGTCGCAGACAATATTTGTTTGTGTACCACCTTCGAATCGTCCAATATTGGCAGTTGTTTCTTCATCAATACGTCCTAATGGCATCTTAGAAATAGCTTTAGCAGCCATTGTGATTGCAGAAACACCTTTTTCAGGAGCAACACCTGCATGAGCAGTTTTCCCGATAATAGTCGCTTTTACCTTTGCTTGTGTAGGTGCGGCAACAATGATATTTCCAACCTTGCCATCACTATCAAGTGCATAGCCATATTTCGCAGTAATTAAGGAGCGGTCTAAAGCTTTTGCACCAAGTAACCCAGACTCCTCACCTACTGTAATAATAAATTCGATTTTACCGTGTGGAATTTCTTTTTCCTTTAATACGCGAATTGCTTCAAACATAGCAGCAAGTCCTGCTTTATCGTCTGCGCCTAAAATAGTTGTACCATCCGATACGATATAACCATCCTTAATGGAAGGCTTAATACCCTTTCCTGGAACAACTGTATCCATATGAGAGGTAAAATAAATCGTATCTACATCATTTTTTGTGCCTTCAAGGGTACATATTAAATTCCCTGCACCATGTCCAGTTTGACTTGTTGTGTCATCCTCGACAACATGTACGCCTAGCGCTGTGAATTTTTCTTTTAAGACCTTTGAAATTTCTGTTTCGAATTTTGTTTCTGAGTCTACTTGTACCAATTCTAAAAATTCATTGACAAGTCTTTCCTGATTAATCATATTATGTACCTCCAAAAGATGAATAGGTTAATGAAATTAGCCTATCATATTATCATGAAAAATCAAATTCTACGAACTATAATGGAATATTTCCATGCTTTTTATAAGGTCGAGATTCTTTTTTATTTCGAAGCATTTCTAGGGCCTGGATGATTTTGATTCTTGTTTCACGAGGATCGATGACATCGTCTACCATTCCTTGGCTTGCTGCTACATAAGGATTTGCAAATTTTTCACGATACTCTTCAATTTTTTGAGCACGTGTTCTTTCAGGGTCATCACTTTCATTGATTTCTCGTGCAAAAATAATGTTAGCTGCACCCTGAGGTCCCATTACCGCAATTTCTGCATTTGGCCATGCAAATACTAAATCAGCTCCAATTGATTTACTGTTTAGCGCAACATATGCTCCTCCATATGCCTTTCTAAGAATGACAGTTAGTTTAGGCACCGTAGCTTCTGAGTATGCATATAAAATCTTCGCACCATGTCGAATAATTCCTCCATGTTCCTGTTTTACACCAGGGAAGAAACCTGTGACATCCTCAAATGTTATGAGCGGAATATTAAATGAATCACAAAAGCGAATAAATCTAGATGCTTTATCTGATGAATCAATATCAAGCCCACCGGCCATATATTTAGGCTGATTACACACTAACCCAACAACCTCACCTTTTACTCTCGCAAATCCGACAACAATATTTTTCGCAAACTCCTTATGAACTTCCATGAAGGAATTTTGATCAACCACTTGCTCAATGACTTTTCGAACATCATATGGCCTTACCGCATCAAATGGGATGATATCTGTTAAATCTGGTCGATAATCATCGTTTTCCTCAACCTTAAGGATTGGTGGCTTTTCTTCATTGTTTTGCGGAAGATAACTTATTAGAGTTCGGACCTGCTGTAGTACCTCTTCTTCAGTTTCACCTGAAAAATGTGCGTTCCCACTAATCGAATTATGTACGTTTGCTCCACCTAGATTTTCTGAACTTATTTTTTCTCCTGTCACTGTTTCTATCACTTTTGGACCGGTTATAAACATCTGAGAGGTCTTTTCCACCATAAAGACAAAATCTGTAATTGCTGGAGAATAAACTGCCCCCCAGCACATGGTCCCATAATCACAGAGATTTGCGGAATAACCCCTGAATAGATTGCATTTCGATAGAAAATGTGACCATATCCATCAAGTGATACGACTCCCTCTTGAATTCTTGCCCCACCTGAATCATTTAAACCAATGAAAGGTGCGCCATTCTTAGCAGCTAAGTCCATCACATTCGCAATTTTTTTAGCATGCATTTCCCCTAGTGCTCCACCAAAAACGGTGAAATCCTGAGAAAATAAATAGACTGGTCTCCCATTGATCTTTCCGTAGCCTGTTACAACCCCATCACCCGGTCCTTTTTTATCTGCTAAACCAAAATCAATACTGCGATGTTCTATAAACGGATTTAACTCCACAAATGTACCTTCATCGAGCAATAAATGAATTCGTTCTCTTGCAGTTAATTTTCCTTTTTCATGCTGTTTATCAATCTTTTCGTCTCCGCCTCCTAATTCTACTTCACGTCGACGATCATATAGTTCATTTATTTTTTCATAGATATCAACCATTATTTCGCATCCCCCTTGCTTTGCTTCTCACAGAGTTCATATAGAACACTACCAGTTGACTTTGGGTGCATGAAAGCAATCTTCGCACCACCAGCACCAAACTTTGGTTCATCAGCAAGCATTCGAATCCCGTTTTCTTTGATTTCACGTATTCTTTCTTCGATAGATGAGGTACCTAAGGCAATGTGATGTATACCCTCACCACGTTTTTCTATAAACTTTGCAATCGGACTATCTGATGAAAGTGGCTCAAGTAACTCTAGTTTCGATTCACCTATTTTAATAAAGGCAACTCTTACCTTTTCAGAATCTACTTCTTCAATCCCTTCCAACTGTAAATTGAGAATAGTAGTGTAGAATGGAAGGGATTTTTCAATCGAAGAAACAGCAATTCCAATATGATCAATTTTGTTTATCATGTTTTCACTCCTCAAGCGAGCGCTCGCTCAAAAAAATTGTAAACGGTTACCAATAGTCGATTGGACAATTAAATATTGGTAAGCCTCCGGGAGATGCCACAGATTTTACCAGCAATCTCGAAAAATTCTTGAAGCAGATACGCCAAGGCGTATTTGATTTTTGTATATGACTATTGTAGCATGAACTCATCAAAAATTGTGTATTTTCAGTTTGCTTAAAATAATTACTTATTAGTTGTCCAACTACCGTTTTCAAGGTAAAATATGAAATAAATACGTAAGCAGAAGGGAGTAGTGACATGTCCCGTAAAACCCAAAAAGTCGTGGTATATTTAATGATTGCTACAATGCTAATTACTACCCTATTAGCAGGTATAAGTATGTGGTTCTAAAATTGAACACAACAAAAAGTGACCATCGTGGTCACTTTTTTTATACAAAAAAAGAATGACCGTACTGGTCATTCTTTTGCTTAGAGAACTTTCTCGAGAAAGTCTTGTGCACGTTTGCTATTTGGATTTGTGAAAAATTCATTTGGCGTCGTTTCTTCTACGATTACCCCATCGTCCATAAAGAGTACCTTGTCCGCTACTTCACGAGCAAAGCCCATTTCGTGCGTTACAATGAGCATTGTCATGCCTGTATGAGCTAACCCCTTCATAACATTTAGAACTTCTTTTACCATTTCAGGGTCAAGCGCTGAAGTAGGTTCATCAAATAGCATAATCTCTGGTTCCATTGCCAATGCTCTTGCAATCGCAACCCTTTGTTTTTGACCACCAGATAGGCGATTTGGATATTCATTTGCCTTCTCTGATAAGCCAACCTGTTTTAACAATTCCATAGCCTTGCTTTCAGCATCTTTCTTTGCAATCCCTTTTACCTTCATAGGTGCATATGTGAGATTTTGAAGAACCGTCTTATGTGGAAACAGATAAAAATGTTGAAACACCATTCCAATATGCTGACGGACGTTCGTTATATTCGTCTTAGGATTTGTAGTTTCATCTTCCCTAACCCAAATCTGCCCTTTTGTAGGTTTTTCAAGTAAATTTAAACATCTTAGAAATGTAGATTTTCCGGAGCCAGAAGGACCAATGATGGCTACAACTTCACCCTGTTTAAAGGTAGTCGTAATTCCTTTTAACACATCAAGTTTGCCAAAAGACTTATAAAGGCCTTCTACTTTAATATGATTGTTACTCACTACGACGCAGCCTCCTCTCTAGTCTTCCTCCAAGGAAAGTGAGGATCGTTACAATAATCCAGTATACTAGACCAGCAATTAGTAATGGTTCAAAATAGCGAAATGTATTCGCTCCTACAACTTGCGCACGTCTCATAATATCCAATAAGCCAATTGTACTTACAAGTGCAGATTCCTTAGTTAAAGTAACAAATTCATTTAAAAGTGCTGGTAAAATATTTTTAACCGCCTGAGGTAGGATAATATCAAACATCATTGGACGGTACGAGATTCCAAGTGCTTCTGCTGCTTCTTGTTGCCCTTTATCTACAGCTTGAATACCCGCTCTAATAATTTCAGAAATATACGCACCTGAGTTTAGTCCGAATGCCAATACCCCAGCTACAAACTTATCAATATCATATTGAAAAAGCTGTGGAACTGCAAAATAAATTAAGACCAGTTGTAGGATAAGTGGTGTTCCTCTAAAAATCGATGTATAAATATCCGCAAACCACTTTAAAAATGAAACCTTGCTAATTTTAAATACCGCTAATATTGTCCCAAGAATTAAACCTAAAATTGCCGATACTAATGCAAAGGATACCGTAATGCCGATACCTTCTAGTATAAACGGAATTGAAGGCACGATTCCGGAGAAATCAATATCCAAACCCATGCCTTACACCTCATTTCTACCAAAGATTATTTTATGCTTCTATTCTTCTATCCATTGTTTCTCTAGTTTTTCTAATTCGCCATTTTCTTTCATTTCTTCTAAAACTTTATTAAATTCCTCTGCTAACGCATCACCTTTTGCAAAAGCAATTGCCATACCTGGTGAAGCCTCAGTTGGGTCGTCGAATCCAGCTAGGTCTAGCTCTTCAATGAAGCCAACTGCAACAGTTTTATCTAAATATACAGCATCAATTCTTCCTGCTTTTAACTCTTGAATTAGTTCTGGAGCCTTATTTAACGCTGAGACTTCAATATTTTTTAGTGTTTCTTCTTTAATTTTTTTAGCTCCTTCTTCTTGAATGGAACCTAATTGAACTCCGATTGTTTTTCCGTCTAGATCTTCAAATGCTTTAATATCAGAGTCTTTCAATGTAACAAACATTTCACCTGATTTATGGTATTCCATTGAAAAATCAACACTTTTCTTTCTTTCTTCCGTGGCAGACATACCTGAAATGATAAAATCAAGACGTTCTGATTGTAATGCACTTATTAAACCACCGAAGTCCATATTTTCAACTTTCAGTTCATAACCGAGCTTGTCAGCAATTGCATTCGCTAAATCAATATCAAATCCAACATATTCACCTGTTGCTGCATCAATTGTTTCAAATGGTGGGAAGTCAGCAGATGTTCCCATTGTTAATACTTTTTTTGTTTCTGTTCCTTCCTCAGAGCCTTTTGCCTTGTCATCGCTTGTCCCACAAGCAGCTAAAAAGGCTATTGATAAAATAGTAAACAATGTTACTAGTAAAAACTTTTTCATTTTGTTTTCCCCCTATGTCGATTCTTATAATTATTCGATAGAATGTATTTTAACACATCTGCATAAATATACAATATGTTTTTTAAAAATAATAATTGATTAATAATTCTATTATTTTCTTAAAGAGAGCCATTTATTCTGTTCCCAAGGTATTTGAGGGTAAAAGTCATATATCATTTTAAAACAATAACTCACATTAATACTTTACTAATATAAACAATTAAAGTATAAAAGTGATTAAAAAATGATTAGCTTTGCATAACCACGTTAATTTTTTACGTCGGTCGGTCGGTCGGTCGCTCGCTTTCCGCGTGCATGGCTTTAAGAATAAGGTCAAAAAAAAAGAAGCCGAGTAGGCCTCTTATACTTCTTCACAATATTCTTCAAAGGAATCTTGTAGTTTGTTGATTACATCCATCGGCTCGTGTCCTTCTATATCATGGCGCTCAATCATTCTAACAATTTTCCCATCTTTCAATAATGCAAACGATGGTGAAGATGGTGGGTAACCTTCAAAATAGGATCTTGCTTTTTCTGTAGCAGCTTTATCTTGACCTGCAAAGACAGTGACTAGATGATCTGGTCGTTTATCGTAATGGATGGAATGCGCTGCAGCAGGTCTTGCAATTCCGCCTGCACAACCACAAACTGAGTTAACCATAACTAAAGTTGTTCCTTTACGGCTTAGTGCTTCTTCTACCTCTTCAGGTGTTTTTAATTCTTGATAACCAGCCTCTGAAATTTCTTTTCGAGCTGTTTGAACTATATCATTCATGAATAGATTGAAATCTATTTCCATTTTGTACACTCCTCTTCGAGAAAATAAATATCTTGCTTCTTTTATAATATCAATTTAGACCACATTTTTTCAAATGTAAGGTATTTGAATTAACGTTTAAAAATGAAATAATCGGGTATTCTATTAATACATCTAGATCATACCCCTAAACTCCCTAGATGGAAGGAAAGTATTCTCGTTTACTTTCCTTCTTTTTTATGCTTCAAAAAGCCGAATTAACTCCTTCACAGCCGTTGTTACAGTTAGATCTCCCTTGACAACCTTATTTTCCAATATAGGTAGTTGTGATTTTATCGCCGGATGGTTATAGAAGCTCGTTTCAAGATAATCATTAATCATCGCATTAATCCAAGCCTTTGTTTGGGAGTTTCTTCTTTCTGAAAAAACACCCGATGCTTTCGTTATCTCGATGAAACGCAAGACAATTTTCCACATCTCTTCCATTCCTTCGTGATAAAGTGCCGAAGCAGTATAGGCTTTGGTTGACCATCCCTTTGTTGCAGGTTGGAGATAATGAAGAATTCGATTATACTCGCCCCTTGCAACCATTGCTCTTTGTTTATTTTCACCGTCTGCCTTATTTATCAATAATGCATCAGCAAGCTCCATTATTCCTTTTTTCAACCCCTGTAATTCATCCCCCGCTCCTGTTAAAACAAGCAAAAGGAAGAAATCGACCATACTTCTAACAACTACTTCACTTTGACCGACTCCGATTGTCTCTACTAAAATCACATCAAAACCCGCAGCCTCACAAAGTAATATCGTCTCTCTTGTTTTTCGGTTAACACCACCAAGGGTACCACCAGATGGTGACGGACGAATAAATGCATTCCTATTCCGTGCGAGTGTTTCCATTCGTGTTTTATCACCAAGTATACTTCCACCAGTAATACTGCTACTAGGATCAACGGCTAACACAGCTACGCGATGCCCCACCTCACATAAATAAGAACCGAAGCTCTCTATGAATGTACTTTTCCCTGCCCCTGGCACTCCTGTGATCCCAATTCTAATGGAGTTTCCTGCGTGCGGAAGGATTTCATTAATAACGGCTTGTGCTTGTTCTTCATGTCGTTTTGCATTACTTTCGACAAGCGTTATCGCTTGTGCAAGGATGGCACGATCACCTTTCCTTATTCCTTGTACATACTCCTCAGTTGAACGTTCTTTCTTTTTCACAAATTTCCGGCTTCGAGCAGGGCTATTTTGTTCTTTTCCCTTCACGATTTCCGTTGTGAACCCATCTGTTGCATTTTCAGGCACCCATTCAGGACGATGTTTCTTGTCATTCATTGCTCTCTTCCTCATATCCTAAACGACGATAGATTTCTTCAATAACTGTTTGGGCAGCGACAGGTATAACGGTACCAGGTCCGAAAATGGCGGCTGCTCCTTGCTCTTTTAAGTACTCATAATCCTGTGCAGGAATGACACCACCAACTATTACAATAATATCTTCTCGTCCTAGTTTCCTAAGCTCTTCAATAAGCTGTGGTAGTAATGTTTTATGGCCTGCTGCGAGTGAACTCATTCCAACCACATGAACATCATTTTCAACGGCTTGAAGAGCTGTTTCTTCAGGTGTCTGGAATAATGGTCCAATGTCGACATCAAAGCCAAGGTCTGCAAAGGCAGTGGCAATTACCTTTGCTCCGCGATCATGTCCATCCTGTCCCATTTTCGCAATCAGGATTCTCGGGCGTCTTCCCTCATTCTCTAAAAACTCATCTGTCATATTCTTAACGTTCATAATCTCTTCCTCATTTGAATACTCAGAACTATAAATTCCACTAATTGAACGAATAACAGCTTTATGTCTTTGCGATGCTTTTTCGATTGCACTCGAAATTTCTCCTAGTGTTGCCCGTACTCTTGCTGCATTCACCGCTAGTTCCAACAGATTTCCTTCGCCAGATTCAACTGCTTTTGTGATGGTAGCTAAAGCCTCTTGTACTTTCTGATCATCACGTGATGCTTTTAATTCATTGAGTCTCTCAATTTGTTTCAACCGTACAGCTGTATTATCAATATCTAAAATATCAATTGGGTCCTCTTTTTGTAAACGATATTTATTTACACCAATTATTGTTTCTTTACCAGAATCAATTCTTGCCTGCCTTCTTGCAGCAGCCTCCTCAATCCTCATTTTTGGAAGCCCTGTTTCAATAGCTTTTGTCATACCACCTAGCGCTTCAATTTCCTCGATATGCTTCCAGGCTCTTTCCATGAGTTCCTTTGTAAGTTTCTCTACATAATAGGAGCCACCCCATGGGTCAATTACATTACAAATTCCTGTTTCATCCTGTAAATATAACTGCGTATTTCTAGCAATACGGGCAGAGAAATCGGTGGGGAGCGCAATTGCTTCATCTAATGCATTTGTATGCAAGGATTGGGTATGCCCAGAAACAGCCGCCAATGCTTCAATACATGTTCTAATCACATTATTATATGGATCTTGTTCAGTTAAACTCCAGCCTGAAGTCTGGGAGTGTGTCCTTAATGCGAGTGACTTCGGATTTTTAGGATGAAAGGCTTTCATCATTTGTGCCCAAATAAGTCGCGCCGCCCTCATTTTCGCAACCTCCATAAAGTAGTTCATTCCAATCGCCCAGAAAAAGGACAAACGAGGAGCGAATGAATCAATATCAATCCCCTTCTTAATTCCGGTCCGAACATATTCCAAACCGTCTGCTAACGTATAAGCTAATTCAAGATCAGCTGGTGCACCCGCTTCCTGCATATGGTACCCAGAAATACTAATACTATTGAATTTTGGCATTTTTCGCGATGTATACTCAAAAATATCAGAAATAATCCGCATTGATGTTTCCGGAGGATAAATATAGGTGTTTCGTACCATATATTCTTTTAAAATATCATTTTGAATCGTTCCCGCTAATTTCTCAGGAGGAACACCTTGCTCCTCGGCTGTGACTATATAAAACGCCATAACCGGAAGAACGGCTCCATTCATTGTCATTGAGACACTCATTTTATCTAGTGGAATTCCGTTAAATAGAATCTTCATATCTAGGATTGAATCAACTGCAACTCCCGCTTTACCAACATCACCAACAACACGCGGATGGTCCGAATCATACCCACGATGGGTGGCTAAATCAAAAGCGACTGATAATCCTTTTTGTCCCATTGCTAGATTACGACGATAAAACGCATTGCTTTCCTCTGCAGTTGAAAAACCTGCATACTGACGGACTGTCCAAGGGCGAGTGACATACATCGTCGGATACGGTCCACGTAAGAATGGAGGAATTCCAGGCATATAATCCAGGTGGGTCATCCCCTCCAAATCTTCATTTGTATATAATGGTTTTACTGCAATTTGTTCATTGGTTTCAAAAAGCAATTCATCAATAGATTGATTAATTTCCTCTTCGACCTTTTTACTCCATTGTTCAGGAGTGGTTGGAATGTTGGATTTTTTTAGTTTAATTTTAGATAGATCAACTCTTTTAGCCATGTTGCTTCACCCCCATTTCATGCTGTAATTGTTGTAAGAACGTAAAACAATCTGTGCCTATATGAATAAAATCATTTATTCCAGCATTTCTTAATTGCAATTCAAGTTCATTTTCTTGTTTTCCAGCTACATAAAACCGAATGTCCTGTTTAGATACTTTAAGCTCTCTACAAATTACTGGTACCATTTTTTTGTATGAATCGTCTTTCCCACAAAATATGAAAGTTGTAAGATTCATAGTTTTTGCACCCGTAATAGCGTCTTCAACTGTCAAATATCCATCGTTTTTCAATACTTCAAAGCCACCTGCTTCAAAGAAGCTCGAGATAAAGTCTGCTCTAGGTTTATGATCTGGTATTGGTCCTAAGTTTAATAACCCTACCCTTGGTCGCTTACCTGTAGTTCGAAGAAAATAATTAGATGCTTTTCTCAGTTTCTCAAAGTTTTCTGAGATTCTTACTGATGGAATCCGCTTGATTGAGAAGACTGGATTTGCTTGTTCTTTTTCACTTGCAGGTTCAATGTAGTCAACTGCTTTCTCATGAATGTTTGCATACGTATTAGTACCTACAATTTTTTCCTTTCGATGGTTCACGTTTTCTTGTCTTTCTGTTAAAACAGTTGCAATACTTTCTTGAATACTTCCGGTTTTTAACGCTTCTAGCATACCACCTTGGGACTCGACTTCATTTAAAAGCTCCCATGCTTTTTCTGCCAGTTCGCTCGTTAATGCTTCGACATACCATGAGCCACCTCCAGGATCTATCACTTTATTTAAGAAAGATTCCTCACGAAGAATCGATTGCGTGTTTCTTGCAATTCTTCTTGAAAAAGAGTCTGGCTTCTTAATTGGTTCGTCAAAAGTAGAAACATGAAGGCTATCAATTCCACCAACAATTGCAGAAAAAGCTTCGATTGTAGAGCGCAGCATATTAACATACGGATCATGAACTGTTTTTGTAAATGCAGATGTTCTTGCATGGATATGCATTGTCGAGGAATCTGCACTCCCTCCGTACGCATCAATAACAGTTGACCAAATAATTCTCGCAGCTCTTAGTTTCGAAATTTCCATAAATACATTTGAACCGATTGAAAAGGAAAATGTCATCTGTGAAGCAATCTCATTAACAGACAGTCCTCTTTCAAGTAGTTCACTAAGATATTCAATACCTGTACCCACTGCATAAGCAACTTCTTGGACAGCATTTGCTCCACCATTATGATAGGGGTCACCTTTTACAAGAATTGTCTTTAATTTAGGCTGATTTTTCATTGCCCATTTTATAGACTCCGCTAATTGGTCATAGGCAATTTCTGGTTTTGTGGGTAGCTGGCCCTTTTCTACCAATAATGAGAGTGGATCCATTCCAATCGTTCCGCTTAGGTGCTCTTTTTTCACATAAGAGTCAATGAGTGCTAAAAATGGTAATAAATCGGTCTGAGCATCAATTAAAACAGGGGTTGTCGTTAGGGAGACACCGTCAAACGCAATACTTATGTCCTCTTCTGTATGTAATGCAAGGCCCTCTCCAGGGTTATCTTTTTGTTCTAATGTGAAGTGAATCATCGTCTGTCCGTTTTGAAGAGCTTCCTTTATTGCAAGGTTAAACTCTTTTGGTGTTTGTATATCTACTGCTTGACTAACATGCCATGGGGACTTTAAATAACCCGTAAGTTTTGAACCACGAACATTGGTACCTTCTCCTGGCATTTCTTTTGGAAATGGAATATGTTGGACATCTTCTTTTGTATATATCGGTTTCAGGATAATACTTTCATACGTTTTTTTGTGTAATTTTTCAATGGGTTTTCCTTTTAATGATTTTTCAGCTTCCTGTTTCCATATCTCGTAGTCTATGGAAGGGAAGGTAATATTCTGATATTCTTTCGACTGCTTCGTCACAAGGCTTCCCCCTTATTATCGTAATCGCTTCCAACTATAGATTAATTTTAGTATATAAAAACAGATGTCGCAATGAAATCAAATTTCTATTACAGTCCTTAAACTAAAAAAAGACACTGCATAAGCAATGTCTTAGTAAATGGATGTATTTTCTTTCGTAGTATTCTCAATGATTTCTTTCACTCTGGCAAGGAAACGTCCACAAACAAGTCCGTCTAATACGCGATGGTCTAGAGACATGCAGAGATTTACCATGTCGCGAACTGCAATCATGCCATTAATGATAACCGGTCGTTGTACGATAGATTCAACCTGTAAAATAGCTGCCTGCGGATAATTAATAATTCCCATTGATTGAACAGATCCAAATGAGCCCGTATTATTCACTGTAAAGGTACCACCTTGCATATCGTCCGCTGAAAGTTTTCCAGCTCGAACTTTCGCCGCCAAATCAGAGATTTCTCGTGCAATCCCCTTGATTGATTTTTCATCCGCATTCTTAATCACAGGAACAAACAATGCATCTTCTGTAGCAACCGCAATTGATATATTAATATCCTTTTTCTGAATAATTTTATCACCGGCCCACATCGAATTAATTTGTGGAAATTCCTTAAGAGCTTGGGCTACTGCTTTTACAAAAAATGCAAAGAATGTAAGGTTAAAGCCTTCCTTTTGCTTAAATTCATTTTTTATTGAATTTCTGAATGCTACCATATTGGTAGCATCCACTTCAACCATTGTCCAAGCATGTGGCGCTTCATGTTTACTCCGCAGCATGTTCGCAGCGATAGCTTTTCGAACTCCTGTAACTGGTATTTCAACATCACCTGCGGAAACAGGTACATTCGGTGCCGGAGCTGGCTTGCTAACTTGAGTGCTAGCAGTCTGCTGACTCGCTAGTGGTGGACTAGCCACTCTGTCTGCATGTTGATCAGGGGTCGGAATTTGACCTGATTCAATCAGCTTTTGCAGATCCTTACGTGTTATTCTTCCGCCAGCACCTGTTCCTTTTACTTGCGACAAGTCGATATTATGTTCCTGTGAAAGCTTTAAGACAGCAGGTGAATAACGTGATTTTTTCGAGGTATCACTTTGCTCTTCCACTACCTCTGTTGTCGTTTCTACAGTTTTTTGATTTCCATTGCTTGGAGATGCTTCCCCTTCGGACTTGCCACCAGCAGTTTCAATTACACAAATCACTTCACCAACTGCAAGTGTTTCTCCTTCTTCCGCAATTAGCTCTTTAATTGTGCCCGCGAAAGAAGAAGGTACCTCAGCATTCACTTTATCTGTCATGACTTCAGCTAATGGGTCATATTTGTTTACTGTGTCCCCCACTGATACAAGCCAATTACTAATGGTACCTTCTGTAACACTCTCGCCGAGTTGGGGCATCGTTATTTTTTCAGTTGCCAATCATGAAACCTCCTCTGTTAAAGCAGAATAGAACTTCTGCACACATAAAATTAATATTCGGCCAGTTCTCTCATTGCTTTTTCGACTTTGTCCGGATTTACCATGAAGTATTTTTCCATTGTTGGTGCGTATGGCATAGCAGGCACATCTGGACCTGCAAGTCGCTTAATCGGTGCATCCAAATCAAATAAGCAATTTTCAGCAATGATTGCAGAAACTTCACTCATAATACTTCCTTCTTTATTGTCTTCAGTTAACAGCAAGACTTTGCCTGTTTTTGATGCAGCTTCAATAATTGCTTCTTTATCAAGTGGATATACTGTACGTAAGTCAAGGATATGTGCTTGAATTCCATCTTTTGCAAGTCGCTCTGCAGCCTGCAAGGCAAAATGAACACATAAACCATAGGTAATAACCGTAATATCGTCACCCTCACGCTTTATATCAGCCTTCCCAATCGGCAACACATAGTCATCCTCAGGTACTTCGCCTTTAATTAAACGATAGGCACGTTTATGTTCAAAAAATAACACAGGATCCTCATCACGAATAGCAGCTTTTAGCAACCCTTTTACATCATAAGGGGTAGAAGGCATCACAATTTTCAAACCAGGTTGATTTGCAAAAATTGCTTCAACAGATTGTGAATGGTATAGTGCGCCATGCACTCCACCACCATATGGAGCACGGATTGTAATAGGACAACTCCAATCATTGTTTGATCGATATCGTACCTTAGCAGCTTCCGAGATAATTTGATTGATAGCTGGCATAATAAAATCAGCAAATTGCATTTCTGCAATTGGTCTCATTCCATACATTGCTGCACCGATTCCAACACCTGCAATAGCTGATTCTGCTAATGGAGTATCGATTACGCGCTGTTCACCAAATTTTTCATAGAGTCCATTTGTTGCTTTAAAGACTCCACCTTTTTTTCCAACGTCCTCGCCCATTATAAAAACTTTAGGATCTCGTTCCATTTCTTCACGAATTGCCATAGTTACGGCATCAATATATGAGATTACTGGCATTCTTTTTCCCCCTTACTGTTCAGCATATACATATTTAAGAGCATGTTCTGGCTCAGCATACGGAGCATTTTCAGCATAATCTGTCGCTTCATTCACAAGCTTTGCAATACGATCAGCGATATCCTTTTCTTTTGCCTCATCAAGAACCCCTACTTCCTTCAAATACACCGAAAATGAGAGGACTGGGTCATTTTTCTTTGCTTCAGCAACTTCTTCCTGCTCACGATATGCACGATCATCATCATCAGATGAATGTGCAGTTAAACGGTACGAAATTGTCTCAACTAAGGTCGGCCCTTCCCCTCGGCGACCTCTGTCTGCTGCTTCTTTAACTGCTTTATATACTTCAAGTGGATCATTTCCATCAACCGTCACTCCAGGCATTCCATACCCAATGGCGCGGTCGGAAATCTTTTCACAGGCTACTTGTTTGTCATATGGTACAGAAATAGCGTATTTATTATTTTCGCACATAAAGATGACCGGTAGTTTATGAACCGCTGCGAAATTCGCACCTTCATGGAAATCGCCCTGGTTAGAAGAACCTTCTCCAAAAGTAACAAAAGTAACTAAATCCTTTCCTTCCATTCTTCCCCCAAGTGCCACACCAACTGCATGTGGAACCTGTGTTGTTACTGGTGAAGAACCCGTTACAATGCGATTCTTCTTTTGACCAAAGTGACCTGGCATTTGACGACCACCTGAGTTGGGATCTTCAGCCTTTGCAAATCCAGACAACATTAATTCCTTTGCCGTCATTCCAAATGTAAGAACAACCCCCATATCACGGTAATAAGGCAAGACATAATCTTTTTCACGGTCGAGGGCAAATGCCGCTCCTACTTGCGCTGCTTCTTGCCCTTGGCAGGAAATCACAAATGGAATTTTTCCCGCACGGTTTAATAACCACATTCTCTCATCAATTTTTCTAGCTAACAGCATCGTTTCATACATTTCCAGAACCATTTCATCACTTAATCCTAATTCTTGATGACGATTTTCGGACATTATAAATACCTCCTTATAAAATCATAATGGATGCAGATTCGGACAATCTTTTACATCCTAACAAATGCGATACAATCAAAAGGTTCATGCGTGGATTGCCTTTCCATCAACAGCTAAAGCCGCCTCCCCGATTGCTTCTGATAACGTCGGATGTGGATGGATGGTGTGTGCAACCTCCCAAGGGGTCGCATCTAGCACTCTTGCTAAACCAGCCTCTGAAATCATATCTGTTACATGCGGTCCAATCATATGAACTCCTAGTAAATCATCTGTTACTTCATCGACAACAAGTTTTACAAATCCATCTGACTCACCAAAAACAAGTGCTTTTCCAATTGCCCTGAATGAAAACTTACCTACTTTAACTGTGAAGCCTTTTTCTTTCGCTTCCACTTCGGTAAAGCCAACACTCGCTACCTCTGGACTACTATAAACACATTTTGAGACGAGTGAATAATCAATTTGAATAGGATTTTCACCTGCAATATGCTCAACTGCAACAATCCCCTCATGGGAGGCGACGTGTGCAAGTTGAAGTCCACCAATTACGTCTCCAATTGCATAAATATGAGATTCTTTTGTTTGGAAAAATTCATTTGTCTTGATATAACCTTTTTCTAAAACGATTTCCGTATTTTCAAGTCCAATATTCTCAACATTTGCTTGTCGGCCAACTGATACAAGAACCTTTTCAGCAGTAAAAGATTTGGTTTCACCTTTATGCTCTGCTTGAATTGTAATTCCTTCTCCCTTTTCTAGGGTTTCAGGTAACACCTTCGCACCTGTCACAAGTTTTACACCTTTTTTCTTTAATAAACGTTGCATTTCTTTTGAAATTTCATGATCCTCTGTTGGAAGGATTCGATCAGCATATTCAAGGACAGTAACTTCAACACCGAAATCGTGTAGCATCGATGCCCATTCAATTCCAATTACACCTCCGCCAACAATTACGATTGACTTTGGAAGACTTTCCATTTGTAAAGCTTCATCCGAAGTTAGTACATATTCCCCATCAATTACAAGGCCTGGTAAAGATTTTGGTCGTGATCCAGTCGCAATGATTATGTTTTTAGGTATCAACATTTCATTTTCCTCACCATTGTTCATTTCGACTGAAATCGTTCCAGGAATCGGTGAAAATATCGAAGGTCCTAAAATACGTCCATATCCTTCAATTACATCAATTTTTCCTTGTTTCATTAAATGCTGCACACCTTTATAAAGCTGTTCGGTGATTTTGTTTTTCCGTTCCTGTACCTTTAAAAAGTCTAATGTAACATCTTTTGTAATTACACCAAATTCCTCACTTCTTTTCGTTGTTGCAAACACTTCTGCACTTCTAAGTAGAGCTTTACTCGGGATACAACCAGCATGTAAACAAGTCCCTCCAAGTTTACCCTTTTCAACAACTGCCACTTTGAGTCCTAGTTGTGAGGCACGAATTGCAGCGACATATCCGCCAGTACCCCCTCCTAAAATCACTAAATCATATTCCTTTGACATAACTACTCACCTTCTTAGCTTCATATTAAGCTCCTATTTTAAAACTGGGGTTTGAAGCGGCTTTCCAGGATATTCTTTCTCCTGCTCTTCCCCTCGTAGCACACGCAAAGCACCTTCTGCCAATGCTCGTAATTCATTTTCACCTGGCTGGATAATGACATCCGCAATCCAATTTACATGGTTAGAAATTTCGGATATAAATTCATTTCCATACGCTAATCCACCGGTTAAAATGATGGCATCTACACGTCCAGACAGGACTGCGCTGGCGGCTCCTATTTCTTTGGCAATTTGATATGCCATCGCCTTGTAGACTAATTTTGCTTTTTCGTCCCCTTTTTCAATCATTTTTTCGACTTCTACAGCGTTATTCGTCCCAAGGTAACCGACTAAACCACCTTGGCCGACAAGTTTTTTCATGATTTCTTCTCGAAAATATTGACCAGAAAAACAAAGATCAATTAAGTCCCCTGCAGGAACTGTCCCAGCACGCTCTGGGCTAAATGGTCCGTCACCATGCAACCCATTATTTACATCCACAACCTTCCCATGTTTATGGACACCGACAGTTATTCCACCGCCCATATGGGTGACAATTAAATTTAATTCTTCATAGGTTTTCCCTAGATTCTTCGCAACTCTTCTCGCAACTGCCTTTTGATTAAGTGCATGAAAAACGCTCTTTCTCTCAATCAGTTGAAATCCTGAAATTCTTGCGATAGGTTCAAGTTCATCAACAACGACGGGATCAACTATATATGGCGGAATATTTAACCCAGATGCAATTTCATATGCTAAAATACCTCCGAGGTTTGAAGCATGCTGTCCAGCATATCCAATCCGTAAATCATGAAGCATCTCATCATTTACCTTGTAGGTTCCACCTTGGATCGGTTTTAATAACCCTCCCCTACCACAAACGGCACTTAGTTTTGAAATATTAATACCTTCATTATCTAAGTTTTGCAGAATCGTTGTTTTTCGGAAATCATATTGATCAATGATATTTTCAAAAGCTTCTAGTTCTCTTCGTTCATGTCTAATCGTCTTCTCAAAAACAGAACGTTCATTATCATAAACACCAATTTTCGTTGAGGTTGATCCTGGATTGATAACGAGAATTCGATATTCTTTGTCCTGCAATATTGAAACCTCCAGTGCTTGTAGGCAGTGTTTCTTTTGCTGAATGATTGTTGCATCAAATTAAAAGGTAAAAAGGAGGAAAAGCTTTGCCCATGCCTTCCCTCGAATTGACCTAGTTTTTATGGCTAGCTCAAGGCAACATCGAATATTTGGTCCAAGCTAATCGCTTCGGAAGGTAAAATGCATCTTCTGTCAGCGCTACTCTTATGCTTGTCGCCAATAAACCTGGTGCCTTACGCTATTGCTATTTTCTGCGACTTAAAATGTGATGCCCATTTTGTAAAAATTGGCTACGAGAACTTCTCATTTTTTCAATTCGTTCTTCTGCCAAGCGATCTGCAGCCTGATAAGTTGGAATTCCATCTCTTTTCGCGATTTCAATTACCTTTTCAATTGTGTCATAAAGCGACTCAACTTTCTTAAGTGCGCGCTCTTGATTGTAGCCGTATAGTTCATCAGCAACGTTGATAACTCCGCCAGCATTAATAACATAGTCAGGAGCATAGACAATTCCTAATTCATGAATGATATCACCATGACGCGGCTCTTTTAATTGATTATTTGCTGAACCTGCAATGACCTTTGCTTTTAATTGTGGGATTGTTTCATCATTTACTGTTGCACCAAGTGCACAAGGTGCATAAATATCACATTCCACACCATAAATATCATTAGGGTCTACAGCCTTTGCACCAAAATCGTTAACGGCACGATTAACAGCGTCCTTGTTGATATCTGTTACGATTAAATTCGCTCCTTCTTCATGAAGGTATTTACAAAGTGTATACGCCACATTTCCAACACCTTGAACAGCCACAGTCTTTCCTTCAAGCGAGTCGGAACCAAATGCTTCTTTTGCTGCAGCCTTCATACCACGGTATACTCCAAAAGCTGTTACTGGTGATGGGTTACCTGATGAACCAAATGTTGGAGAGATACCAGTAACAAAATCGGTTTCTTCATGAATAATGTCCATATCCGCTACTGTTGTCCCTACATCTTCAGCTGTTATATAACGTCCGTTTAGGCCTTGAATATAACGTCCAAATGCACGAAACATTTCTTCATTTTTATCTTTACGAGGGTCACCGATAATAACGGTTTTACCTCCTCCAAGATTTAAGCCTGCTGCCGCATTTTTGTATGTCATTCCTCTAGCTAGTCTGAGTGCATCCTCAATTGCGGCTTCTTCAGAAGCGTATGTCCACATACGTGTACCACCAAGTGCTGGTCCTAAGGTTGTATCATGTATCGCGATAATCGCCTTTAATCCAGATTGTTTATCCTGACAAAATACCAATTGCTCATAATCATATTTTTCCATATAACTAAAGATTTCCATGTGTATGTTCCTCCTAAGATTGACTAAACTTGATTATCTATTGACAGAGCATACTGCCAAAGCTATTGAATATAATTTACTTTTTGCTGAATCGGCCCTGGAAGTTAAGACAATCGGTGCACGAGCTCCCCCAATCACAGCCCCTACTTCCGCCTTTGCAAAATAAACTAAAGATTTATATAATGCATTTCCAACTTCAATCGTTGGAACAAGCAAGATATCAGCCTGTCCAGCCACTGCACTTGTGATTCCTTTGTGTTCTGCTGCAAGGATTGAAATTGCATTATCAAGCGCTAATGGCCCATCGACAATACAATTTTGAATTTGCCCACGATGATTCATTTGGGTTAAAACAGCTGCATCTAATGTTGCTTGCATTGCTGGATTCACCATTTCAACAGCTGCAATGGGTGCTACTTTTGGTAAGGGTATACCAATTGATGTTGCAACCGTTACAGCATTATTTAAGATTTGCACCTTCTCCTGAAGCCCTGGAGCTATGTTCATTGCTGCATCTGTAACAATTACGTAGCGGTCATAATCAGGTACTTCAAAAACAGCAACGTGTGATAAAACATTTCCTGTTCGTAGTCCATATTCTTTATTCAATACCGCTTTAAGAATAGTTGATGTCGGAATGTTCCCTTTCATTAAAACATCAGCTTTACCATCATGAACTGCTTTTACAGCATCCACTGCTGCTTTTTCAACCGAAGATGTATTTACGACAACTAGTGATTCATATTCTGTTGTATTGCCCCCATTTCTTGAAAGGATTTTTTCAATTTTTTCTTGATTCCCAAACAACAAAAAACGGGCAAGCTTGTGATCAACAGCTTCAACAACTGCTTCAAGTACTTCTTCATCCTCTGCTGCTGCAACTGCAACGGTAACTGGTGATTTTCTCGTAGCATTTTTGATAAGATTTGTTAGTTTCATTAGGCTACCTTCTTTTCAATCAAAATTCCCCTTTGTTTTTTGCACTTTATTAATATGCAAAAATCATGCCAACAAAAAATATTTTGTAAGCGCTTCACTTTATTAACTTTACCCAAAATTTCCTCTGCAGCTTTTTGCACAGTTTGCAAGAAATTGCGTGCCTTAATTTGCAAGGTTATATTTTTCCAGCTTATAATACAGGCTTCTTAGTGATATCCCCAATGATTTGGCAGCTGCCGTTTTATTTCCACCATTTAAAAGTAATACTTCAGCGATTACCTTCGCCTCGAATTTTTCCACTAAATCTGATAAAGGGACGTCCTTAATTTCAGATTCGGATAATGTTTGTTTCACAGGGGCTTTTTCACCCGTACTATGTAATGGTTGAATATGTTTAACATCAATTAGTCTTTCCTGATAATTCATAAAGATTACAGCTCTGCCTAGGACATTTTCAAGCTCCCTTACGTTACCAGGCCAATTATATTCATACAAATAATCGATAGCTTCTTCTGTTAGTCCCTCGACATTCCGTCCGTAATCCTGATTAATTTTATGAAGCAGATGCCCTGCTAATGGTTTAATATCTTGTTTCCTCATCCGGAGAGATGGAATGTAAATGGGGATTTTATTTAATCGATAATAAAGATCCTCTCTAAAAGTTCCATTTCCAATTCCTTTTTCTAAATTAACATTTGTTGCAGCTATGATTCTTACATCAATCGGAATTGTCTTAGTTCCACCCACCCGAACAATTTCTCGTTCTTGCAGAACCCTTAGTAATTTGGCTTGGGTATTTAATGACATCTCCCCAATTTCATCTAAGAATATACTTCCATTATTCGCTTCCTCAAAGATGCCGCGTTTGCCACCACGCTTTGCTCCCGAAAAGGCGCCCTCTTCATATCCAAATAGTTCACTTTCTAAAAGTGATTCTGAAATAGCCGCGCAATTCACACGAACAAACTTATTAAATTTCCGTTTACTTTCATTATGTATCGCATGGGCAAACAATTCTTTACCGGTCCCCGATTCACCTCTAAGTAAAACCGTTGCAGGTGTTTTTGCACCAAGTTTTGCTTGTTCGATTGCAAATTCCATTTCTTCTGAAGAACCAATAATATCATCGAACGTATATTTCGCTTCAAGTGACCGGATGATATGTCTTGCTCTATTTAATTCGGACGTAAGTTGACTAATTTCAGATACATCATGGATGACACCAACACTACCTTTTAGCTTTCCATCCACAATTACTGGAGCAACATTAACAATCACATCTTTTTCATGAGGGCCGACTTTCATCCGTGCACCTCTAACAGGTCTTCTAGTTTTCAATACCTGCATATGCATGCTTTCACCTTCTGAAATATCCGCATTTGCAGGTTTTCCGATAACTTGTTCCTTTTCAAGTCCGGTAATTCGAGTGTACGCACGATTTATTAAAATACCTTTTCCATCCTCATCAACTACAGAGATCGCTTCATCAGAAGATTGAATGATTGCTTCAAGCATTGTTTGTATCTCTTTTAAATTTGTGATTTCTGCAGCTAAATCTACAACTTCAGTAATATCTTTAAATACAGCAAATGCACCTAATAGCATTCCCGATTCATTAATCATCGGAATTCGGGTTGTAATGATTTTTCGTCCGTTTTTCAGAACAAATTCCTGGTTTACTTCAACAGCCCTTGTCCTTAAAATTTCAGGTAATCTACTTTCAGGAATACATTCATATATATGCTTTCCAACTGCATCTTCCTTCGCGACTCCAATCATCCTAGACGCACTGTTGTTTAGTAAGATGACTTGGCTATTAATATCAATGACAATCATTCCATCATGGGTTGAATCTAAAATCAAATCTACCATAACCTTCTGCATAACCAATGTCACCTCCCTATTGATAACGTAGGATTTTGCAATATTTTACACACCTCTAAAGTTTCTTTTGCAAAAAAATGCACACCTTTATAATAACCCGAAACCTCCTTCTTGACAAATTTTATTAATGGCTTAAATTAATAATAGGTAGTCTTATTTGAAAGGAATTCAATTATGCAGCGTATACTTGCTCTAATCGTGCTTTTAATACCTGGAATTATTGCAGGGGTTGGAATTAAATTTATGAGGGATATGTTTTTTGGTGTGTTGCACAGTCCAATTCCTTCCTTAATGTTACAATTTATCATTGGTCTCATTTTCTTTATTGCTGGTCTTTCCTTTATCGGAGGATTTATTCTCCACCGTGACCGTAAAAGAAACAAAGTTCAAGAAAAATTTCAAAATGATAGCTCTCCAACGGGAGAGCAAAATAAATAATCCTGCTTTTAGCAGGATTATTTTCTTATAGCTACGGCCTTTTTTGGATAATCTGTGATAATAGCAGTACAACCAAAATCGATAAGTTGTTTCATTTTTTTCTCATCATTTATTGTAAATGGGCGAACCACGATATCGTTTCGTTTCGACTCCTCCACAATTTCTTTATTTATAGTCTGATGATAAGGATGAATGCCATTTACCTCAAGACGTTTTGCATAATCCCACGGTTTGTAAAGGCCTTCCATATATAATATAGCCAACTCAATTGTACTCGATAGCTGCCTGCATTTGAGTAGACTGTAGTGATTAAAACTTGATATAACGATTCGATCTTCAAGTCCATAGTCGGTTATCATTTTAATCGTTTTTTCCTCAATCCCCTTATAGGAAACCAATCCTGTTTTAAATTCAACATTTATTAGCATCTGGTTCGACTTCGCCCAGTCAAACACTTCCTCAAGGGTCGGAATTTCGCAGTTTCCATATTTCTCTTTAAACTTGTAGCTAACATCCATTTTTTTGATTTGTTTTAATGTATAATCCTTAACCCAACCTTTCTCTTTTCCATTTGTTGTTCGTTTAACGGTTTCATCATGGATGACTACAATAGCCCCATCTTTTGTCATTTGAATATCTAACTCAATACCTTCAGCACCAACCCTTGCAGCCTCTTTAAAGGATATCATTGTATTTTCTGGGTGTGTTCCGGCTGAGCCCCTATGCCCAAAAATTTTTGTTTTCATGCTTGATATTCTCCTTTTTTTGGTATATTTCCATTATAGAGTAATTTTATTATAGGGAAAAAGAAATATGAGAGCAGTTGAAAATTTCAGTAACAAATCATAAAAAAACACCCTTTTCACTTTGAAAACGGTGTTTTTCTATTATAAGATGAGATATTTTCGATTGTAACTATTCCTTACCCTCTCAAGAAGCTTTGTGCTCAAGACGAAGCTTATCAGCTACCATGGCGATGAATTCGGAATTTGTAGGTTTTGCTTTAGACATACTTACCGTATAACCAAACAGACTAGAAATAGAATCAATATTACCACGGCTCCAAGCAACTTCGATTGCATGACGAATTGCACGCTCTACCCGGCTTGCAGTTGTATTGAACTTCTTTGCAATATCAGGATAAAGAACCTTTGTAATGGATCCTAATAATTCAATATCATTGTATACCATTGAAATGGCTTCACGTAAATATAGATATCCTTTAATATGTGCAGGAACTCCAATTTCGTGAATAATACTTGTAATGCTCGCATCTAAATTTTTAGGTCCATTTTCTGTTTGTGATCGAACAACAGAGTTTGCTGAGTTCCGTTTAATAATAGGAGTAGCTTTCCCACTTACTTGACGAATTCGACTCGCAAGGTTTTCCATATCAAATGGCTTGAGAATAAAATATGCCGCACCTAAATCGACGGCCTTTTTCGTCACATCTTCTTGCCCAAATGCTGTTAACATGATTACATTAGGCTGTTTTTCAAGATTAGATTCACGGAGTTTTTCTAGCACAGCTAATCCATCCAAATGAGGCATAATTATATCGAGAACGAGAACATCCGGCTGCTTTTCTTGAAGCATTGTAAGGCAATCCTGGCCATTGTATGCAACACCTAAGACTTCAATATCGTCTTGGCTAGATAAATATTCATCAAGTAAATTAACGAGTTCTCTGTTATCATCAACCACGCAAACTTTAATTTTTTTCACTCTATTTCCTCCTCAAGCTTAAATCCAGAAAATTTGTATATATTCTTTATTCTAAAGAAAGAATTCGACAATGCAATATAAATTCCTTTATTTTTTTAAAAAATAGGAAAAATTTATTGAAAAATAAATTATTCTCCATTATACTTAAGATTTCGACTTAAAACGTCAATATTTCTTGATGAAATTTAGGTTTTGTCGAAAAATCTTTATACGGTTTCATTATATATTCTCATTCATCATTTGGCGATATGTTTATTCAAACAAATAGAAAAAAGCGAGCATTTAGCTCGCCTCAGACTGTTGACAAACGCTCGCATACCGCGTTGCTTGCCTCCCTCGTACGCTCATGAAG
>NZ_HE610989.1:313129-343446 GCF_000285535.1 Bacillus timonensis
TTCGCGTCTTCGCTCAGCTGCGCGCCTTGTCTGACAAGCGTTCGCAAGACAGTCTGGGAATAGAATTAATAGTTAGATATCCTTAATAATTCGTGTAGACAAAGTCAGCACTGACTTTGTCTACACTCTGAAGCGAGCATTTAGCTCGCCTTTTTATGTTCCTTTTTATAAATATCAATTCCAGCCTCGCTTAGCATCCATTCGATATGAACACCATATCCGCTAGTTGGGTCATTAACAAAGACATGAGTAACTGCTCCAATTAGTTTTCCGTCTTGAATGATTGGGCTGCCACTCATCCCCTGAACAATACCACCCGTTTTTTCTAAAAGTCGTTTGTCAGTAATTTTAACAACCATTCCTTTTGTTGCTGGAATTTTTTGTGGAACTGCACTTACAATTTCAATATCAAATTCCTCAACCTTATCATCTTCAACAACCGTTAAAATTTTAGCAGGTCCTGGCTTTACCTGATGTGAAAGTGCAATCGGAAGCGGCTTATCCATAACGCCGTTATTTACTTGTTTGTGTAGCTCACCGAAAATACCAAATGGACTATTTCGTTTGATATTGCCGATTATTTCTTTATCAGCTGAAAAACGCGCAAGTTTCTCACCTGGATCACCATTGCTTCCTTTTTCAATAGAGGTAACCGTGGATTTTACAATTTGTCCGTCTGATACAACGATAGGCTCTTTTGTATCCATATCTGAGATGACGTGACCTAATGCTCCATATTTCTTCGTCTCTGGATGGTAAAAGGTCATTGTACCAATACCAGCAGCTGAATCTCTGATATATAGTCCAATACGATATGCCTCATCGTTTTTGTCCTTTAATGGCATAAGCTTTGCTTTTATTTCCTCATTATCTCGAACAATGATTAAGTTTAACGGTTCACCTGTTTTTCCTGACTCTTGAACGAATGGTCCAACATCACTCATCTTTTCAATCTTTTTCCCATTTATTTCTTTTATAATGTCACCAACCTCTACTCCAGCAATTTCACCCGGGGACTTTTTTCCCCCTTCTGTTTCGATTTGATGATGTCCTACAACCAATACACCTAATGTATTTAGTTTTACCCCAATTGATTGACCCCCAGGAATAACCTTGAAATCGGATAAAACATTAACATTTACTTTTTTTACAGGAATACCGGCTAATTCAACCATCATCTCACCTTTACCGCTTTCGTTAGCAGCAACCGAGAGTTGTCCCTTTTCTACGACGGATGAAAAGGCAACATTGGAGTCATGAATAGTTGTAGTGACTGGTAATGAGGATTGAACTGTGAAATCTTGTCCTTCAAATAAAGTAAGCTGTTTTGGAATTTCTAAATATTCTTTAAGCGGCTTGTAGAACCCCAAAGCCAATATTGAAACAAGGAGAAATGTACCGATTATATATCTAATTTTGTCTATTTTCATTTCATTTTCACTCTCCTCGCTCCTATCCCACACCATAAAATGAATAAAGTTTTTATGGCTACATTCTATAATTTGGCCTTCCAAGACAACATTTATAACCACTAAGAGATTAAAAAAGCTACCCATTTTGGATAGCATTACAAATAAAAATTGTTGTTTACTTTGTATAAAGTTAACCTAATCAATTGCACCTTGTCTTGTTTGCGCCTGATTTATCTTTACTTAGAAAAGTAAAACAATTTTAGTGGTTTACCATTTGTCCTGCAACTTTGCTTTCTTTTGCAAGATTTAACAATTCTTTTGCATGTTCCTTTGTTAAATCGGTTATTTCCACTCCGGAAATCATCCGGCTAATTTCCTTAATTTTCTCAGACTCGTCCAATGATGTAACCGAAGTCGTTGTCCTTCCTTCCACTGTTTTCTTTGCAATAAATAAATGAGTGTCTGCCATTGCAGCAACTTGTGGTAGATGAGAAATACAAAGAACTTGTGATCCTACAGATATTCCATAGATTTTTTCCGCGATAGCCTGAGCAACTCGTCCACTTACACCCGTATCAACCTCATCAAAAATGATGGATGTCACACCCTGATGCTTTGAAAAAATACTTTTTATTGCAAGCATAATCCTTGATAGTTCTCCACCCGATGCAATTTTTGCTAAAGGCTTAAGTGGCTCCCCCGGATTTGTGGAAATATAAAATTCAATATCATCTTTCCCATTTGGAGTGAATTTAATAGTCGAATCCTCAAAAAAGTTTATATCAAATTTTGCTTTTTCCATATACAGGTCTTTTAATTCCTGCCCGATTTTAATAATTAGTTCATTTGCTAACTTTTTTCGAAGATTTGAGACATTTTCCGCTTCTAGCTTAACATCTTCTAATACTGACTCAAGTTCTTCTTTTAGCTTGTCAATATGATGCTCGCGATTTTGAATGGTGTCAATTTCATCCTCAATTTTAGCTGCATATTCGAGAATTTCCTCAACAGATTGTCCGTATTTGCGCTTTAATTGTGCAATTTCATTCAATCGACCTTCTATAAAATCAAGTCGTGCAGGGTCATATTCTAGCTCATCTAATTGCTCACGTATCTTATATGAAATCTCCTCTAATAAGTAAAAACTATTGGAGATGGTCTCATGGATAGTCCTTAATTCTTTATCAATATCCATTACATCTTCCGCATGGTTCATTGCTAACCCAACCCAATCGAGACCTTTTTGGTCTCCATACAAAGCGTTGTAACTATTTTGAAGAGCTTTGAAAATTTTTTCGTAATTTGAAATCTTTCTTTTTTCTTCCGTTAGTTCCACATCTTCATTTGGCTGCAATTCCGCGTTTCCAATTTCATTTAATTGAAATTGGATGAGATCAAGACGATGAGCCATTTCTTGTTCATTTTCATTAAAGCCTTTTAAGCGTTGTTTCACTTGTAAATAATTCTTATAAACCTCTTTGTATTCATGTAACGCTTTTTTAAGCGAATTTCCACCATATTGGTCAAGCATATGAATATGCTGTTCTTGATTCATTAAATCCTGATGCTCATGCTGTCCGTGGATGTCAATTAAGGTCCTCCCAAATTCACGTAGAATCGAAATCGTTACGAGCTTCCCGTTTATTCTACAGACGCTTTTCCCCGATTTTGACATATCTCTTCGTAGTACAATCATTCCCTCGCTAATGTCGATTCCAAATTCTTCTGCTTTTTTATAACATGGGTGGTTATCATTGTCTATTAAAAATAAACCTTCAAGTTCCGCACGCTCTTCCCCATATCTCACAAATTCTGCTGACCCTCTACCACCAACCAATAAATGGACTGCATCAATAATAATGGACTTACCCGCTCCTGTTTCACCAGTTAGAACAGTTAAGCCTTTATCTAATGAAACAGATAAGGACTCAATAATGGCAAAATTCTTAATCGATAATTCTGCTAACAATACTTACACCTCCTAGTTCCACTCTCCCCATCACAGCATGTCTAGGAATCGATTTGAAACAATTTCAGTTTGTTCTGGAGTTTTACAGATAATTAAGATGGTGTCGTCCCCACAAATAGTACCTAAAATTTCTTCCCAATCTAAATGGTCGATTAGAGCACCGATTGCGTTCGCATTCCCCGGTAGTGTTTTCATAACAAGCATATGCCCCGCTGAATCAATTTTTACAAAAGCATCCATTAATGAACGCTTTAATTTTTGAAGCGGATTGAACCGTTGATCAGCAGGTAAACTATATTTATAACGACCATCAATCATCGGTACCTTGACTAAATGAAGTTCCTTTATGTCACGGGATACAGTTGCTTGCGTAATATTGTATCCTTCGCTTTTTAAAATATCGACAATTTCATCTTGTGTTTCTATATCATTGCTTGTGATGATTTCACGTATTTTAATATGTCTTTGCCCCTTATTCATCGTGACATCCTCTCTCTTTAACGATTATTATTTACCTCCTATGTTAGCCGATTCTGACAGAATTGTACATTTTTTTATTGTTTTTGGGTTTAACAACACACTTGTAGTCATAATGTTTCTTCACGAAGAAAGAGGACAGCACTTTGGCTATCCCCTCATTATTTATCACTCTTTAAATTTTCATGAGCGCTATTCACAACCTCTTGTTGAGAAACAGGTAATTTGTTTTTACCCACTTCAACCGGACCATTCCACCGTAAATGAAGTAAAAACTCAATATTTCCTTCTCCACCTGTGATTGGTGAATATGATAAATTGATGCAATCATACCCTTCCTTTAAGGAAAATTGGATGATTTTCGTTAAAACAGCCTCGTGAATGTTTGGATCACGGACGATTCCTTTTTTACCAACCTGCTCTTTCCCTGCTTCAAATTGTGGTTTTACGAGAGCCACAACGTCACTGTTTGGAACGAGAAGCGTTTTTAAAACAGGTAAAATTAAACGTAATGAGATAAATGAAACATCGATTGTCGCGAACTCTGGCAAACCACTATGCAAGTCTGTTGGAGTCACATATCTAAAATTGGTCCGTTCCATCACTATAACACGTTCATCCTGTCGAAGCTTCCACGCAAGTTGGTTATAACCAACATCTAAGGCATATGATTGTTTAACACCATTTTGGAGGGCACAATCCGTGAATCCACCTGTTGAGGAGCCAACATCAATCATAATTTTATCCTTAATATTTAAATCAAATTCCTTTATGGCCTTTTCTAGCTTTAATCCACCTCTGCTAACATAAGGAATAACATTTCCCTTAACAGTAAGTGGAATATCTATTTCAACCTTTTCACCAGGTTTGTCGAGTCGTTCCTCATTTGTATAAACAAGACCCGCCATGATAGATCGCTTTGCCTTTTCTCTTGTTTCAATCAAGCCTCGCTCAACTAGTAAAACATCCAGTCTTTCTTTTTTTGTACCCATGATTCCTACACTCTTTTCTGCTTCTTAGGTACGAGCTTGTGGATGCTATCAACCACATTCTCTGTTGTCATACCAATCTCATGCAGTAGTTCATTCACACTTCCATGCTCGATAAATTGATCTGGAATACCCATTCGATCAATCAGAGCATTTTGATACCCATGATCATGCGCGAATTCAAGCACAGCACTTCCAAAACCGCCCATTAACACGGATTCCTCAATCGTTAGGACAGGAAGATTAGAACCTAATATTTGATGCATCATATCATTATCAAGAGGTTTAATAAATCGAGCATTCACCACTCTAACCGATATGTCTTCTTTTTCAAGTTGCTCTGCTGCTTCTAATGCCATTGGAATGGTTGTACCAAATGTGAGTATAACCGCATCTGTACCCGGTTTAACTATCTCCCATGAACCAATTGGAATAAGCGAAAGTTCTTCGTCCATTTCGACCCCAAGACCATTACCCCTTGCATATCGTAAGGCTATTGGACCGTCATCATAATGTATCGCCGTATTCACCATATGCTGACCTTCATTTTCATCTTTAGGCATCATGATAACCATGTTTGGAATATGTCTTAGGAAAGGAATATCAAACACACCTTGATGTGTTTCACCATCAGCCCCAACTAAACCAGAACGATCTATACCGATAAACACATTTAGATTTTGACGACATACATCATGGACAACCTGGTCATATGCTCTTTGTAAAAAGGTCGAATAAATCGCGAGAAATGGTTTCATATTTTGTGTGGCAAGGCCAGCAGCCATCGTAGTTGCATGCTGTTCGGCAATTCCAACATCATACATTCGGTCTGGGAATTCCTTCGCAAACTTTTCTAATTTCGAACCTACAGGCATAGCCGGTGTAATCGCGACAATTCGCTTATCTTTTTTTGCTAGCTTTCGCACTGTTTCACTTATGACAGCACTCCATGCAGGCGGTGCATTTACAGGTTTAAGGAAATCTCCAGTGTCAATCTTGTATGGACCTGTTCCATGCCATGTACCCACTTTATCTGTTTCAGCGGGAGTATATCCCTTCCCTTTTTTCGTTATCACATGAACCAATACAGGTCCTTTTGTTTTCTTTGCATATTCTAACGTTTCAAATAAGTCCTCAAAATTATGTCCATCAATTGGACCAAGGTATGTAAACCCTAGTTCCTCAAAGAAAACGCCAGACACGAGTAAATATTTAAGACTGTCCTTAATGCGTTCAGCAGTCGCAGCAAGCTTTCCACCTACAGCCGGGATTTTCTTAAGCAGAAGTTCAAGCTCGTCTTTTGCCCAGTTATATTTACCTGCAGTCCGCAATCTCGCAAGAACATTGTGAAGTGCCCCAACATTCGGAGCAATTGACATCTCATTGTCATTTAAAATGACAATCATATCTTTCTTTTCATGTCCAATATGATTTAATGCTTCCAATGCCATTCCACCTGTTAAGGCACCATCCCCAATGATGGGAACAACAAATTCCTTTGTTCCTTTAATATCACGTGCAACAGCCATTCCCATTGCTGCGGAAAGACTGGTTGAGCTATGTCCGGTTTCCCAAACATCATGCTCACTTTCAATCCGTTTCGGAAACCCACATAGCCCTTTATATTGACGCAATGTATCAAATTCACAAGCCCGTCCCGTCAAAATTTTATGTACATAAGATTGGTGTCCAACATCCCATATAAATTTATCCTTTGGGCTATCAAATTCCCTATGCAAAGCAATTGTTAATTCAACAACCCCAAGATTAGGACCAATATGTCCACCGGTTTTAGATAGTTTTTCTATTAGAAATTGACGGATATCCTCACTCAATTTATTTAATTCATCTATTGACATATTTTTAAGGAACTTAGGGTCTTTAATACTTAGAAGATCCAAAGGATTCACTCACTTTCATTTACTATTGGCGCAAAAATACATTTCAAAAATGTATTAATGATCTCTGGATGCGATTAGATTACACATATAGTCTAGTATATCATGTTTCATATTAACACTATATAAAAACCGCTTAGCTTCATCTATATGAAAGGTTAATTTTTCCTTTGCACCCTCAAGAGTTAATAAAGCAGGATATGTATTTTTATGATTACCTGTATCACTGCCGACCGGTTTCCCTAGAACAAGTTCTGTGCCTTCAATATCTAAAATATCATCTCGTATTTGAAACGCTAACCCTAAATGATGGGCAAACTGTGTTAGCTTATCTAACTGTTCACTAGTAGCATCTGCAAGTATAGCTCCTGCAATTACACTATATGCTAGTAATTTGCCAGTTTTATGACGATGAATGTATTCAAGTTCATCTAGATTCAGGACTGCACCTTCACCTTCCATATCAGCAACCTGTCCCCCAACCATACCCTCAGGTCCTGCAGCTTTTGCTAATTCGGTAATCAGCAATAGCTTTTTTTCAGGGGATATGGTATTGCCTACGGACTCAGAAACCAACTGAAAGCTATATGTCAAAAGTCCATCACCAGCTAAGACTGCAATGGCTTCTCCAAACACCTTATGATTGGTAGGCTTTCCCCTTCGCAAATCGTCATCATCCATACTAGGAAGATCATCATGTATAAGAGAATACGTGTGAATCATTTCAATTGCACAAGCAGTCGACAACCCGATATTCTCATCTTTCCCAAATGAATGCAGCGTGCCTAGGAGCAATAATGGACGAATTCTTTTCCCACCAGCCTCAAGGGAATAATCCATGGAATCCTTAATTATTTTCGGGGCTGATAATTTCGATATATACTTTGGGAGTTGTTCTTCAATCTTATTTTTTTGAAAGCTTAAAAATTGTTCTACCTCAGATTGCCCCACGTTTATTCTTCCTCCTGAATCGTAAACGGCTCAAGTTCACCGTCATCCCGTAAAATTTGCTCCATTTGCTTCTCTACATGCTGAAGCTTATCATGACAAAGCTTTGAAAGTTTCATTCCTTCTTGGAAATAAGTGATGGCTTTTTCTAAAGGGACATCCCCTTCTTCAAGACGCTCGACAATTTGTTCAAGTTTCTCCATTGCTTCCTCAAAGGATACTACCTTTTCTTCACTCATTTATTGTCTCTCCTCTATTTCAATAACTTCACAGTCAAGATGTCCGTCCGTTAGCTTTACCTTGATTCGATTCCCCTGTTCAACTTGCTGAACACTTTTCACTAAATGACTTTCTTCATCATATACGAGGCTATAACCACGATCCATAATTTTTAACGGACTTAGTGCCTCCAACTTTGATACCGTTGATTTAAAAACAAATTGCTTTTGTTTCAAAATTTGCGTGAATTCCTTTAAAAGCATTTTCGTATTAAGGTCCTGCTTTTGTTTTGCTCGAATAAGCATTTCACTAGGGTGATTATGCTGTAAGCGAAGGCTTAGCTTTTGAAATTCGTCTTGCTTCCGAGCAATAGCCATTACTCCTTCTCTCTCTAAACGGTCTACCAAACGGTCAAGTTGTTGTTGTTTTTGATCATATAAATTTTTTGGAAAACGGAATGCATAGGATTTCTTCAATGTATCTAATCGTTTCGAATCTTTTACCAGTTTTTCCTTCATAGCTCGTAATAAACGTGTATGTCTCACTAATAAACGTTCGGATAACTCAGCCATATGTGGCACCGCTAATTCAGCAGCTCCTGTTGGTGTGGGGGCACGTAAATCCGCAACAAAATCTGCGATTGTTACATCCGTTTCATGCCCAACAGCTGAAATAATCGGTACCTTGGAATGAAAGATGGCTCTTGCTACAATTTCTTCATTAAACGCCCAAAGCTCTTCTATTGAGCCACCACCCCGACCAACAATGAGCACATCAATTTTCCCAAATTCATTCGCTTTTTCAATTGCTTTTACTACAGATGGCCCCGCATTCACACCTTGGACTAATGCTGGAAAAACAATTACTTTTGCGATTGGATATCTACGTCTTATGGTGGTAATAATATCCCTTATCGCAGCTCCCGTTGGCGAGGTGACAATCCCAATATAATGCGGGATTTTTGGAATTGGCTTTTTATAACTGTTTGAAAAAAGTCCTTCTGCATCGAGGCGCTTTTTCATCTCCTCATAGGCCAAGTATAGGTTCCCTATTCCGTCAGGCTGCATTTCTTTCACATAAAGTTGATAGTTACCGTTTGATTCGAAAACGGTAACCTCACCGCGCAATAACACTTTCATCCCATTTTCGGGTGTGAATTTTAAATCACGGTTGTAGCCAGCAAACATCACGGCTTGAATTCGTGCATGTTGGTCTTTTATCGTGAAATACATGTGCCCACGACTATGCGCTTTAAAATTTGAGATTTCCCCCTTGACCCAAATATCTTGTAGGTGTGGGTCCGCATCAAATTTTCGCTTAATATATTTAGTCAAAGCTGTTACGGTTAAATAACGATCCTGTTCCATTTTAACCAAATCCTACTTTCTAGAAAGACGGGCGAATTTTTTTGCGGATTGAACGGTATTGTGTAGTAACATTGTGATAGTCATCGGTCCAACTCCACCAGGTACTGGTGTAATATAGCTTGCTTTTTCTTTTGCTTCGTCGAAAATAACGTCACCTACAAGCTTACCGGTTTCTTCAAGGCGATTTACACCAACATCAATCACAACTGCTCCCTCTTTAATATAATCTCCAGGAATAAAGTTTGCCTTTCCTACTGCCGCAATTAAGATATCTGCTTGAAGAGTCATTTCCTTTAAATTTGTCGTTCTAGAGTGGCAGTATGTAACAGTTGCATTCTCGTTAAGGAAAAGCTGTCCAACGGGTTTCCCGACAATATTACTTCTGCCAACTACTACGACATGCTTACCTTCGATTAAAATTTGCTTAGACTTCACCATTTCAACAATTCCGAACGGTGTACATGGTAAGAACGCATCTTGCCCAGTCATCATTCGACCAATATTAATTGGATGGAATCCGTCCACATCTTTTTCAGGTGAAATTCTTTCGATTACAGCCGTTTCGCTAATCGTTTTTGGTAATGGTAATTGAACAAGAATACCGTGGATAGAAGGGTCTTGATTTAAGCGGTCAATTTCACCAAGTAAGAATTCTTCCGTAATTGTGTCGGGGTATTCTAGCATTAATGAATGAATCCCTGTCTCCTTACAAGCCTTATCTTTCCCTTTTACATAGGATCTTGAAGCTGGATTGTTCCCAACTAATAACACGGCTAGTCCAGGAACAATTCCGTCCTGCGATAATTTTTGGACCTCTTCTGCAATTTCATTTCGTTTTGACTTTGCTAATTCTTTCCCACTAATAACCTCTGCTGTCATTTTCTCAACTCTCCCTTTTTCGAAAAAATATTTCATACCGTGGATTACAGGATTTTTCTACTTTACTAATGCATCTTTTATTTTTGATAGAATGGCATTAATAAAACGACTTGAGCTATCATCACCAAACTCTTTAGCAAGTTCAATAGCCTCATCAATACTGACCTTTACAGGGATTTCTTCAACATATTTCATTTCATAGACAGCCATACGTAAAATAGAACGGTCTACATTTGCAAGTCGTTCAAGATTCCATTTTTCTAGATGCTCACGCAACAGGGAATCAATTTCTTCTTTATGTTCAATTACCCCATAAACAATCTGTTCTAAGAAAGGATCTGATGACTCATCTTCTAGGACGCTTTCAATCGCTTCATTTGGGTCAGACCCGCTTACATCAACCTGAAATAACGATTGCATAGCCTTCTGTCTTGCTGTACGTCTTTTCATACTATTTATTTCTCCTTTATGTATAGTAAAACTTTTGTCCCACTATCAGTTGCATTCATAACATGATAATATCATAAAATAATTTTAAAATAAAAACCAACCCTTATGTAGCGAACAAAAAAGAAAAAGTCCGATAGCGTTTGCCATCAGACTCTATTTACTCAATGATGTTACATTTCTTCTTCTACTTGAGCTTCCGGTTTTTGTGATTCAAATAATACACCAACCACATGGATATTTACTTCATCTGCTTCTAAAGCTGTCATATTCAATAAAGCCTGGCGCACATTGTCTTGAATTTGACGGGCCACATTAGGAATGGAAACGCCAAAGTTCATGACACAGAATACATCAACAACAATGCCCGTTTCTGTTAATTCAACTTTAACACCTTTTCCATGATTTTTCTTCCCTAGCTTCTCAACCACGCCAGAAGCAAAGTTACCTCTCATTTCTACCCCTTCAACTTCTGAAGAAGCAATACCAGCAATAACTTCGATTACCTCTGGTGCAATTTCAACCTTACCAAGACCGTTGCTGCCTTGATCCATTTCTAAAATATTCGTTTCCGCTGCCATCAGCAAGCACCTCCTACATATAATTTTATTCAGTCCCCCACTTCTATATGTGGTGGATAAAACTGTGTAAGCCAATCAATTCAGAATGAGGGTTCAATTCCCATCTGAATAAAATTAAGCCTCCGGCGGATGCCACGATTTTTCAAAGGAAATTTTTCGAGGCGTAAAATCAAAGACTAAGAACGCCACATCCTGATGTCTTCGTCTTTGTGACTCACCTCGTGTGGGCCTAAAAAAATCGGTAGCAAATACACCAATTCAAATTTGATCTATTACTTCATTACCTCATATAATTCAAGAAATTTTGTATTGAAGTCTCCACCTACGAATTTTTCATGATTCATTAACTTAAGGTGGAAAGGAATTGTAGTGTGCACTCCCTCGATTACAAATTCGCTCAGAGCTCGCTTCATTCTTGCAATTGCTTCTTCCCTAGTTGCCCCATAAGTGATGAGCTTTGCTATCATTGAATCATAATATGGAGGAATTGAATAGCCAGGATAGGCTGCCGAATCTATCCTTACCCCTAAACCACCAGGTGGTAAATACATTTCAATTCTACCAGGGGATGGCATGAAATTCTTCTCCGGATTCTCTGCATTGATTCGGCATTCAATAGCCCACCCATTAAATGTCACTTCTTCTTGAGTTAATGAAAGTTTTTCTCCGGACGCAACACGAATTTGCTCTTTAATTAAATCTACTCCGGTTACCATTTCAGTGACGGGATGCTCAACTTGTATTCTTGTATTCATTTCCATGAAATAAAATTTATCATTGATATGATCATAGATAAATTCGATTGTTCCCGCACCTGAATAGTCAACAGCTTTAGCAGCCTTTACTGCCGCTTCACCCATTTTCTGTCTTGTTGTTTCATTTAAAGCTGGTGAAGGAGTCTCCTCAACTAGTTTTTGTAAACGGCGTTGAATGGAACAATCTCTCTCTCCTAAATGTATCACATTTCCATGGTTATCGGCTAATACTTGAATCTCAACATGGCGGAAATCTTGAATATATTTTTCAATATACACACCTGGATTTCCAAAAGCAGTAGCTGCTTCCTGCTGAGTAATATTGATACCCTTTACTAATTCTTCTTCATCCTTAGCAACACGAATACCTTTTCCGCCACCTCCAGCAGTGGCTTTAATAATAACAGGATAACCCATATCATTCGCAAGTGCGATTGCTTCACCTGTATCTTTTATGATTCCTTGAGAACCAGGCACAATTGGTACACCCGCTTGTCTCATCGTTTCTCGGGCAACATCCTTGGTACCCATTTTGTTAATGGCTTCAGGACTTGGCCCAATGAAAGTAAGATTCACTTCACGGCAAAGTTCCGCGAAATCTGCATTTTCCGCTAAAAAGCCATAGCCTGGGTGAATTCCTTCACTCTCTGTTAACTTTGCAACACTAATAATATTTGTAAAGTTTAAGTAGCTGTCTTTTGAAGATTTAGGACCAATACAATAGGCCTCATCTGCTAATTGAACGTGAAGTGACTCACGGTCTGCCTCAGAGAATACGGCTACCGTTTCAATTCCAAGCTCTTTACAAGCACGGATGATACGAACCGCAATTTCTCCACGGTTTGCTATTACGATTTTTTTTAACATGTGGGTCGCTCCTTACTAATGAAAAAAGATTCTATGCTTTTACTAGGAATAATGGTTGACCATATTCCACTAGCTGACCATTCTCAACCAATATTTCAACGATTTCTCCAGTAACCTCTGCTTCGATTTCGTTAAACAGCTTCATTGCCTCAACGATACATACAACAGAGTCCTCTTTTACTTTGTCACCTTTTTGAACATAAACATCCGCATCAGGTGATGGAGAAGCATAAAAAGTACCGACCATTGGTGAAACAATTTTATGTAAGTTTTCATCAACTGAAGGTGCTGCTGCAACAGGCTCTGCTGGTTTTGCCTGCGGTTGTGCAGGCTGAGCAGTAGGTTGAACCACTTCAGTTACGACTGGCACGGCAGGCTGTGCTTGATTTTCAACAACTGTTTGAATAGTAGTTTCTTTATTTTTCTTCATTTTAATTTTTGAACCTTCACTCTCAAATGAAAACTCATCAATATTAGAATGATCAACTAATTTTATTAGCTCACGAAGCTCTTGAATTTTTAACATTTGTTACACTCCTTGTGATTAACTCAGTATATTCAATAATTTAGAACAGCAATTAATTGCTAGTATTAGTACCTCATACTAACATGATACGATACTTAAAACTATCTTTTCAATATATTGCAGAGATTTTTTCATAAAAGTGCTGTAATCGATATAAATCATAACAGTATTTTTCCATATTTTCATTTGTTTTACCAAAAAATAAAAAAGTGCGGCCGATATCAGCCGCACTTTTCACTTTTACTCGTCTATTACTTTTCTTTTTCACCAGTTAGCTCAAATTCTACTGCAACATTCTGAAGTTCGCCCAATTCACTACGAACAAGACGTAAAATCTCGTTTGCTTGTTGTTTTGAGCTTTCCTTTGACTTCACTGTAATCTTAATCTTGTCACCTTCAACGCGAACTAAAGCATCCTCGTAGTTATTTCCTTTGATTAACATTTCAATGATTTTTTCCTTCGTTTCAATTTCATCAAGTTTCTTCAAATCATCGTATGCCTTCAGCTTTTGATCTGCTGTAAGTTCCGTTGATGCAGTTTGTGCTTCTAAAGTGCTTCTTAGTTTGCTACGACTCTCGTCAATTTCAAGACGTAAAGCTGCAAACATATCGTCACTTGATACAGATGAAATCACATTACCTTCTTCATCTTCCTCAACAGTTACTTTTGCGCCATCTTTACTTTCAGTAGATGTTTCCACATTTTCTTTTTCATTGTCCTTTTGGTCATCTTGTTCAACAGCAACATTATTATTGTTGTTTTCAGGTGTTGTAATATAATAGACGGACAAGACAACTACTAGACTTAACATTGTTAATAGCCATACAGTTTGCTTTTTTAATAACATTTTATGAATCCCCCTTTGATTTCCTTGGTACAACAGCTACCTTGTGATTTGGTACATCAAAACCTTTTGTAACAGCCTCAACTACCATTTGTTTTATTTTTGCGTTCTCAACACCTTTAGCAACGATTAGAACACTTCGTATTTCAGGCTTTTCAATCTTCAAGATGATTGGTGTTTCCGAATCACCGCTGCGGATGATGACAACTTGTTCATCGGTTGTTATATCCTCAACTTGTCTTTTCCCACCGTCCCTGTCTTCCTCATTTGTGGTCTGGCTTTGGGTTACGGTGTTTTTTTCAAGTATTTTTGATTCAGTAGCATCTACACTTACTGAAACAATGACATCCTCGACTCCAGCAATTGCTTCAAGTGCTTCTTTGAGCTCGTTTTCATAACGATCCTCATATTTGGCGATTGCCGTTGTCAGTTCATCTTTCTGTCCTCCAAATGTTGGCTCATCCTTTGCACTTACTTCTGAGGATGTAGCTGGCATAACAGAAGATGTTGGTTTGTCACCTGAAAATAGATTACTAATTAACATAAAGGCTATCCCAACTGCTAATAAAAGTAAGAAATATGGGCTTTTCTTGTTTCCCTTTTTATCTGGTGGATCATCTTTAGACCCGGAGAACATCCCTTTGATTGTATCCAAGACTCCTTTGCTCTTACCCATCTACGACTCTTTCCCCCCTTCCACAGTGACTACGATTTTTTCTGAGTCAATTTCCCATCTTTCAGCTAATGTTTTTGTGATTGCTTTAACGTTGGTTTGATCCACTTGTTTATACACTGGTTCAGTCTGTTTGGAGGTATCAATTTCAACTGGTTTCACTACTGGGACATCATCAGGCTCGGCAGTCTCTTTTGATAACACCACCTCGATTGACTGAATGTCATCCAAAGTTACAGTCTCCTTACTATCGACTGCCCTTGAAAGGATTACATTTACATCCTCGACTGTTAAATCATATTTCTTTTGCACCAACTCCTCTTCTACATGAGTTTTCAATTGGACAGCCATTGTTTCTAAAATATATGCAGAACTTGAGGCTTGTATTTCTTTTTTCTTCAAATCTATTAAATTTTCTAGATTTTTTTCACTCTGAACCGGTTTAAGATTCATATTTAACAAGGCCTGGTCCAAATCAGTTTTAAAAAGTGAGAACAAGGGAGTTAAGATGATTAAGATTAATAGAAGCCCCGTTACCATTTTCACGTATTTTTGCATACTTGAACTCGGCAGCAGCATGTCCACAATTGTTGCAAGTAAAATAAACAAAATAATGTTCGTAACCCATTCAGCTATAAAACTCAGTGTCCTCACCTCCAAGACCTTTTTTAATGTCAGCTCCATCGCCTAGCCCCTCGAGGTCACAAGCCAATCTGTCGAGAAGGTAAATGAACAACCTTCTAGTCAGCTCCGCTTGCGCTTTTCTATCTAACCATTAATGTCAGATTTCCTGCTGCAATGATGACAGTTATGCTTAAGAAAAACATCAATGATACGATTGCTAAAGCTGCAAAAATATAAACGACACTTTTGCTGATGATATCTAGGCAAGCAATGACGGGTCCCCCTCCAAGTGGCTGTAAGAGTGCTGCTGCCAGTTTATAAATAATTGCCAATGACAGCACCTTAATAGCTGGAAATGCGGCAATTAATAGTAGTATGACTACCCCGAATATCCCTACTGTATTTTTTAATATCACCGAGGCACTGATAACTGTATCTGTTGCATCTGTAAACATCCGGCCAATCACCGGAATAAAATTTCCTGTAATAAACTTTGCTGTTCGAATGGTTATTCCATCTGCAACGGCAGTTGTAGTCCCTTGGACAGAAATAACACCAAGAAAGATCGTCAGAAAAACGCCAATGATTCCAATACTCACATTTCGGAGCAACTGAGCAAGCTGTGTCACTTTGTACTGCTCACTTAACGTACTCACGATGCTCAGTAATGCTGCCATAAACAACAGCGGTAAAACGATGTAATGAATCAATAGCCCGCTGGTGTTCATTAAAAATAATATCAATGGATGAAAAAATGCCGCAGATGCGATTCCACCTGATGAAGCCACTAATGCAAGTAATAATGGCACAAGCGCTAATATAAAGTTAATCATCGTCTGAATGGCTTCTTCTGTGTACATGATGGCAATACGGAAGCTATTTAAGGCGATGATGATAAGTACCATGTAAACAATGGCATACGCAACCTTGCTTACGGCACTTTTCTCAAATGAATTTTGAAGTGTTTGTAAAAACATACTAAAAATCGTAAGCATGATTAGTGTACTAAGCAGCTTTCCATTCGCAATTACTTCATGAAACACGAATTTGACGAGTCCAAGCAACCATTCCTTTAATGAAAGCTCCTTCTCGCCGCGAATGAACTCTAGTAAACTACCCTTTTGACTTTCTGGTAAATATCCTCCATATTCCGTAACAATTTCATCCCAAAATTGTTTTATTTCATCGATGCCGAGGGTTTCTAACTGTTCCTCAACCTGTTCATGAATTTGATTGTCGATAATTTCTTGTTGTGAGGGAGAGGCTTGTACAAATTGGGGTAAAGAAAAAAAGAAAAACAATAAACCAAGAAAAGAAAGGACTTTGCTACCGGTCACGCCAACCACCCCCTTGAAACCTTTAACCCTATAGATTTAACTAGGAATAAGTCCAATAATTGTTTCAATTAATACTGTTAAAATTGGTATTGCCATGGCTAGAATTAAAATTTTTCCTCCGAGTTCAATCTTTGAGGCAATTGATCCTTGACCTGCATCCTTTGTAATTTGAGCTCCAAATTCGGCTATATACGCAATGCCAATGATTTTAAGAATCGTTTCGACATAGACAGTGTTTACGTTCGCATTTATTGCGACCTTCTCAAGCATCCGAATGATATCCGATATTTCTCCAACTAAGAAGAGAAAAATCACACAGCCGATAAAGACAACAAGCATAAAGGCAAAGGTAGGTTTTTGTTCTTTTACTATGAGTGCTAGAAAGGTTCCGATTAAACCTAATCCAACGATTTGTATAATCTCAATCGTTCATCCCCTCCTTACCCTTGAAAGAGGAATACGGCTTTAATCTTTTTAAAAAGATCCTCTACAATTGTTGCAACCATAAACAGAATATATATAAACCCCAATAATGTGACCCACTGGGCATATTCTTTTTTACCCATCTGATCTAGGATTGTATGGAGAAAGGCAACCACAATTCCTACACCGGCTATTTGAAAAATAATATTTACATCCACTCCCATTCTCGTCTTCTCCCCCTAAATCAATAAAATGACTATTAATAATCCAGACAGTAAGCCCAGGCTTTTCACCATTTTTTCATAACGCATTTGTCTATCTTTTGCATCACTTTCTTCTCGTTCCAGATGTGTAATAGCAAGGAGTATATGTTTCTGTTGTGAGGTTCTGTCATGTTGCCCGAGCGTTTCCCCAAACTGCTGAAGTATCTCAATCTCACCTTGGTGAAAAGCAGTCAACTTTTTAATCTCTTTTAGGCTCTCATCCCAGGCAACCTTTACGCTTACCTCACCCGTTTGAAGTCGGTTTGCAAACCCTTCAAAAAAGTAAGAAATAGGCTTTGGAATTTGTCGTGAAAGATGGGTAGCAACATCTATTAAAGGAACATGTCCATACATAATTTCTGCTTCCAATGATTGTAAAGCTGTTTTTAGCATCCGGAGCTGTCGAGGGCGCTCGCTCAACCGGCGGGCCGCCTCGAATCCAGCCCATGTTGTTGCTAGTATAATTAAAACTGCACCTAGTATTTTTATCATTTATGTCACGCTCACTTTTGATAAAAGATGCTTTCCACTTGGACCGAGAATAGCTTTTACAGTCCCTGGCCCTTTTGTGCGTGATAACTCTACAAATCTCTCTATAACGCCTGCTTTAATAATTTTTTCTAAAGAAGGGCGCTTCAAAAGGTCGGAAATCTGATGACCATGTGCTGTCACTATCAAACTAACCCCGGCATTAACAGCTTCCATAATCGCTAGACTGTCTTCCTCTCTACCAATCTCATCAACTATCAAAACATCCGGGCTCATAGACCTAATCATCATCATCATGCCCTCTGCCTTCGGACACGCATCTAGGACATCGACCCTTGGTCCTAATGAAGCTTGCGGCACTCCTTTTACACATCCTGCAATCTCAGAACGCTCGTCTACAATTCCAACCTTCATTGCTGGGATACTTTTTGATTGAATTCCTGTGCTAATCATCCTTGCAAGATCCCTTAGCAATGTCGTTTTACCGGTTTGAGGCGGACCGATAATAATTGTGTTTTTCCAATGTGTGTCATAGAGATAGGGTGCAAGTGGAGCTGCAACTCCAATTTTTTGTTTGGCAATCCGAATATTAAAGGACGTTACATCTCTAATGGCTTTGACCATCCCGTTTTCTGTGATGACTTTACCAGCTAGTCCGACTCGATGCCCACCTTGAATGGTGACATATCCACGCTTCAATTCTTCTTCAAGTGTATAAATCGAGTATTGTCCAAGCTTATTTAAAAGCTGGACGGCGTCTTCATTTGTGACGGTATAGTTATGAAAGATAGGTAATCCATTTTCTATAATTTCAAGTTGCCTAGATACCCTGATTCGGATTTCTTCCATCTTATCTGTACGTTCTGGAGGATACTTTTCGATTAGGTTAGCGATTGATTTTGGTAGTACCTCGACTATTTCTTTCATATAGTAAACTCCTCACATAATCTCTCATAATTCAATGTATGCAGGCTTGGACACAATATGCCTACTCGACTGATTTCTATCGAAAGATTCCATATAAAATAAATCCAACACCTAGCCCTATAAAAAGAAGCTTTGAATACGAAAGCTGATCCGCCAGGCCAATTAGTCCGATTGACATCGTTGCAATCAAAACAAGTGGCCCCACAATCGCCAGTGATGCGTTGACAGCTAGAGCCTTTTTCACATCATTAAACACTAGCATTAAAATGGCTGCCGTTATTTCTAAACACCCCGATAGTATTCGTAAGCCTGCCATCGTCAATACAGTTGAATCAAACATTGAAAACATTCGTCTCATCATAGTCCCCACCCAATAAAATTTCTTTTGTACAACCTATGCTTGTTTGAGGAAATTCAGAAGAGAAAAATGGAAAAAGGAATGTTGTAGAATGCTTAGGAGATTTTTGGGCAAAAAAAAGAACCCATCAACGCGATGGGTCCTAGAGTTTCAATATTATATTACGCACGTGATACGTATGATCCTTCAGTTGTGTTGATGATTAACACATCTCCTTCATTGATGAAGAAAGGAACTTGTACAATTAAACCCGTTTCAAGAGTTGCTGGTTTTGAACCTCCAGAAGCTGTGTCTCCTTTAATACCAGGCTCTGTTTCAGTAACTTTAAGCTCAACTGTATTTGGAAGTTCAACTCCAAGTGTTTCGCTTTGGAACATCATGATATGAACTTCCATATTTTCTTTCAAGAATTTTAACTCATACTCAATTGCAGATGCTGGAAGCTCGATTTGCTCATAAGACTCATTGTCCATAAATACATGTGAATCACCGTTTGCATATAAATATTGCATTCTGCGATTTTCAATTTGTGCTTTTGCTACTTTTTCACCTGCACGGAATGTTTTTTCTTGAACGGCACCTGTACGAAGGTTACGTAGCTTAGATCGTACGAATGCAGCCCCTTTACCTGGCTTAACGTGTTGGAAATCCATTACTCTCCAGATTCCACCGTCTACCTCAATTGTTAAACCTGTACGAAAATCATTAACTGAAATCATCTATTATTTCCTCCTAATTCAATACGACAATCATTTGTCTATAGAATAATTAATTCTTTCTTTGAGAATGTGAGGGATTCATTGCCATCTTTTTTAACAACAACATCGTCTTCAATTCTCACGCCACCTAATCCCGCTATGTAAATTCCAGGCTCACAGGTAACAATCATTCCTGGTTCAAGCACATCATTCGATCTAAATGATAATGCTGGCTGCTCATGAACTTCCATACCAAGTCCATGTCCAGTTGAATGACCAAAATATTCTCCGTAGCCTTTTTCTGAAATATAATCACGCGTTAAATCATCTGCCTCTTTTCCTGTGATTCCTGCTTTAATACCAGCCATACCACGAAGTTGCGCTTCTAACACAACCTCATAAATATTTTTTAAGTCATCACTAGGATTTCCTACCGCTACAGTACGTGTGATATCTGAACAATATCCTTTATAATATGCACCGTAATCAAGGGTTACAAAATCACCTTTTTCAATCACTTTATCACTTGCAACACCATGCGGTAATGCTGAGCGATAGCCAGATGCAACAATAGTGTCAAAAGAGGATGAAGTAGCTCCTTGCTTTCGCATAAAGAATTCTAACTCAGTTGATACTTCAATTTCAGTGATACCAGGACGAATCACATTTAAAATATGTGTAAAGGCGGCGTCAGCTATCTCCGCTGCTTCCTTTAATATCTTAATCTCTGATTCTGTCTTTATCAAGCGTAATTTTTCAATCGCACCTGAAACTGGGACGAGTTCCGCTTGTACTGCTCTATCATAAGCAGTATACGTTGCATAGGAAAGGTTGTCTTGCTCAAATCCAAGCTTTCTAATTCCCATCTTTTCAGCTTGTTTTGCAACCTCTTCGATGATTGGTCCTGAATGTTGAACAATCTCAAATTCCTTTACTTGTTCATTTGCTTGCTCTACATATCGAAAATCAGTAATAAAGACTGCCTTCTTTTCAGAAATAAGCGCAACCCCAGCTGTACCGGTGAAGTTTGTTATGTACCGTCTGTTGTAGCTATTGGTAACTAATAAACCATCGATTCCAAAACCTGAAAAACTCTCCCGTAATTTTTCTAATTTACTCATTTCGCCTTCCCCCCTAAGTGCTCTAACATTGCTTGTAAAGCAAGTTTGTAGCCGTAAATACCTAATCCAACAATTTGTCCAATCGTCACAGGAGCTATGACGGATGTGTGTCTAAATTCTTCACGAGTATGGATATTTGAAATATGTATTTCCACAACAGGTACTTCTATTCCAGCGATTGCATCCCGAATTGCGTAACTGTAATGTGTAAAAGCAGCTGGATTCATGACAATTCCATCATATTCTCCTTCTGCTTCATGGATGGCATCAATAATCGCACCCTCATGATTAGATTGAAAACAATCAAGCTCCGCATTAAGCGTTTTCGCAAACTCAGTCAAATCTTTCTCCACATCTGCAAGTGTGACACTCCCATAAATATGCGGTTCCCGTTTCCCGAGTCGGTTTAAATTAGGACCGTTAATGAGGAGTATTTTTTTCATAACTAAAACTCCCTTTATAGAGGATTCAAAAAGTTAGGTGAAGATGACACTTCGAATTTCTTCGTTGGCTTGCTTTTGCGTTCCTCACGTATTAGTTACATACGTTCCGGTACTCAAAGCTGCGCCGCCTCGAACTTTCGACGCACAGGATGTGCTAGACCCCGGCATCACCACAGGCCGTGGCGTTTTTGCGGGCGTGGTCCTATTCATTCTCCTTTTTGAACTCTCACTTAAAATAGAATGTTCGAACAAGAACATTCTATCATAAGTTTTCCTAATTTACCTACTCATTTGTAGAGACGACACGCCTTTCGTCCTTCATTTCATTTTCCTCAAATGAGATTGAGTATCCAATAAAGACACCATATAGGATATAAAAGCATATAGTAGTAATAACTGTATTACGCTCTAATTCTGCGACGGTTTTTATATCTGGAAAAATTGGATTAAACACATAAAAAACAATGAGCCATAACACGATTCCAAATCCAGCACCAACCCAAATGGACGTAAACTTTTTAAGAAAAGCATAATATAAGAGTGCTACACCGATTGAAATGATACCAATTACTAAAACTCCAATAAACTGACCTAATACACGATTTTTCCAATCACCAAGAATCCACGGCTTAAGAACAAGATTTGGGCTAAGTTCTGTAAAATGAAAAACATACGAAAGATAGGAAAGTAAACTCCAAAAAATCCCCCCAAACAAACCAATTACCACAACTTTGCCCATAAGAGACATCTCACTATCTTTTTTGTTTTGTTCAAGTTCGGGATTCTTTTTTTCAGCATCTACCACAGGTCAACACCTCCATTTGCTAGTATGTCCCGAATTTTAATCAAATACGCTTTCGCGTTTTTACGTCCAGATTTTTTAGGCCATTACGAGGTGGGTCAAAAGGACGTTACCACAGGACGTGGCGGCCTCAGTCTTTGATCCATCCTTAGCTCAAAAGCTTTCTTTCAAAATCTGCGAAATCTGCAGGAAACGTTACTTTACGCGTACAGTGTTACATCCTCACTAATGGTAAACATCTGCTAATTGAATTTAACCTTCCTCCCGAAAAAAGTTCATCTATTTTGAAAAGATTCGTGGAAAAATGTGTATCAATGGAAATTGCTGGGTAGAATAGTAAATGTTTAGCGGAATAAAAAATCAAAATTATTGTAAATGATGTTGTTAACATAGAGGTTTATTAGCATATCTTGTAGAATATATATAAAATAAGCACTACTTATTTTTTTATAACAAGTATTTAATTAATATATCCGGGCAACAACGACATTACGTCATAATACAATATAAGTATAGCTTTTTAGGAGGTGTATCTCATGAATCGTCGTAAATCAAATATAGTTGTCTTGATTTTACTAGGATTAGGTGCACTTGGATTTGTCTACACCCTTTTCACTCGTCCAGGTTCGTTACTCGTGCAAGCAGGCATGATATTCCTATTCATAGGTATAATCTATCTACTATATAAATTTGTTTTTAGTCGACGAATGGGAGGTAAAGAACATTCCGCTTATTTACGCGCAGCTAAACAATCTAGGAGGCGTTTTAAAACAAGTGGTAAGAGGAAATCACAAACTTTGGGAGTAGGCGGTAAGAAATCTCCAATAAGCGCGACAAAAAGATCGACTGTAGCATCTATTCATAAAAAGCGAAAAACAAATACAACACACTTGACCGTAATTGAGGGTAAAAAAGGGAAAAAGAAGAATCGAGCATTATTTTAACTTTATTCAGCAAAGGGCTGAATTAAAGTTTTTTGTTTTCATTTATTCTTCTTTTTTATTAATAACCCCAGGTGCGTAAAAATAATTCGGCACGATTTTTACCTAAATCAATGAGTTCTTGTTTTTTTTCACCTGTTACACCAAACTCCGTCGTCAAACCACTCTCTATTGGAATAAAAATAATGTTTTTCTCATGTCTACGTGAGATATAACGCGCATCATGTGCATTTTTCATGGTTTCGAAGAGGGCACCAAACATATCGATAGCATTATTGATTTTATTTTGGTTTTGTTGCTGACTATTCCCACTAAGTTTAATACCGAGGACAGGTCTTTTTTTTAGCTTTTTTTCCTCATCAAATAACCAAATGGGGAAGTTTGATAAGACCCCTCCATCCACAACAATGGTATTTCCTTTATAATCTTTTAATCGGACAGGCTCAAAAAAGTAAGGAAGACTACAGCTCATTCGAACAGCTTTTGCTACTGAAAAAGATGCTGGGTGTATGCCATATCGTTCTAAGTCATCTGGTAACACCATAATTCTTCCATTTGTTAAATCTGAAGCAATAATCCGTAATCGACCTTGCGGGAGGTTTTGAAAGGTCACAACACCTTTGGCACGAAGCTTTTGATAAATCCATTTCTCAAGCATATCTCCTTTGTACAGACCAAGACGCCAATACAACAGAAGCCATTTAGCCAAAGGTGTAGGCAAGAGGGCTTTTCGCTGATCTAAAAATTCACTGAGGTCTAATTCTTCCATGAGTTCGATGATTTCAGCACTTGTGTAACCCGCTGCAATCAAAGAGGCAATTAAGGAACCAGCACTAGTTCCAGCCATCCTTTTAAAGGTTAATCCCTTTGCTTCAATTGCTTGGTACGCTCCAATTAGCGCAAATCCTTTTATGCCTCCGCCTGAAAAAACACCATCAATTAACATGGTACCCCTCCCATCAAATCGTTGCCTTTATACATTTGTAATCGCATTGCTTGGGAATTAGTACGTGTGATTTATCTTGAAAATAAAAAAGAAGGAATCGATTTGATTCCTTCTCGAGGATGATATTATAATCCACATTTAAGCTGTGCACCACAGTTTGTACATGTGTTACATCCACCAAGGTCTTCTACTGTACCTTGACGACAAACTGGGCATGTATCGCCTACTTCAGAACCAATTGTTACATCGGTTTGACGTAAGTCAATCACAGTATCCATTAGCACTACACGATTTTTTGGTTTTTCTTCTTCAGTAGTCACTTCTGTATCTTCAAACGTGTTCTCTTCTGCTTTTAGTGTAAGAACTTGAGCATCACGGCTTCCATCAACGTAAACCGTACCACCTTTAGCTCCACCTTTGTAGAGGCGCTCATATACAGCTTCTACTTGAGAAACAGTGTAGCCTTTTGGTGCATTAACTGTTTTACTGATTGAACTATCAATCCAGCGCTGAATGACACATTGAACGTCAGCATGTGCTTCTGGTGAAAGTTCCATTGCAGAAACGAACCAATTAGGAAGGTTGTTTGAATCTGCTTCCGGATGTTTGTCTAAATATTCTTGAACGATATCCGCTTTAACTTCGATAAACTTACCTAAGCGCCCACTTCTGAAATAAGAGAATGAGAAATAAGGTTCTAGACCTGTTGAGACGCCAACCATAGTTCCTGTGCTACCTGTAGGAGCAACAGTTAGTAAGTGTGAGTTACGAATTCCGTATTGTTTAATGCCTTCTTTGATATCCTCTGGCATTTTTTGCATATATCCAGTATTAACTAAAGCTTCTCTGATACGATTTCCATCTTCAGGTGAATTACCTTGTAAGAATGGGAAGCTACCTTTTTCTTTTGCAAGTTCAATTGAAGCACGATAAGCAGTTGTTGCAATTACTTCGAACACTTCATCAACTAACTTATTTCCTTCTTCTGAACCATATTCTGTTTCACAATAGATAAGTAAATCGTGTAATCCCATAACCCCTAGGCCTACACGGCGCTCACCTAATGCTTGTTTTTTATTAGCTTCTAAGAAGTAAGGAGTAGCATCAATAACGTTATCCTGCATTCTCACTCCAACTTCAACAGTTTGCTTTAGTTTCTCAAAGTTAACCGTTTTTGTTTCTTTATCAACCATTTCAGCTAAGTTAACAGCTGCAAGGTTACAAACTGAATATGGTGCAAGGGGTTGCTCGCCACATGGGTTGGTAGCAACAACTTTTTGACCATAGCTTTGTGCATTTGTCATGTCGTTTGCATTATCAATAAAGAAAATTCCTGGTTCTGCCGCATAAGTTGCGCAAATATTGATTAGGTTCCAGAGATCTCTAGCTTTGATCTTACGATATACACGTACCTTGTGACCAAGCTTTTCCCACTCGCGTACATCCCCAACCTTATGCCATTCTTCATTGTAAATCTTCATTTCTTCTTCATTATAACTTTCAACATCTGGGAATTTTAGTTCGTATAATCCATCTTCTTCAACAGCTTGCATAAAATCTTTTGTGATACAAACAGATATATTTGCTCCAGTTAAGAATTCAGGATTGTGGACACTATAGGTACCACCGGTAACTAACTTTTGCTCCGCATCTTTAATAATCTTATCACTAAATCCACCGTAGCCAGGGATTTGTTTATAATTCACAATTCCTTGGTACATTTGAACTTCTTGCTCAGTAAACGGAGTGAATTTTAGCTTTTCCTGAGCGTATTTTTTAATGGTTGCATCTTCTGTATTTTCAATTAAATAACGAAGAATTCTAGGGTTTTGCATCTTCGATATGATGAACTCAATAATATCAGGGTGATCAGATTGTAACATGATCATTTGTGCTCCCCTGCGGGACCCACCCTGCTCAACAAGATGTGTTAATTTCGCAATGTCATCAAGCCATGAAACAGAACCAGATGACTTACCATTTACACCGCGTGCTAGTGTGTTACGTGGGCGTAATGTAGAACCGTTTGTTCCTACACCGCCACCACGGCTCATGATTTCCATAACCTGCTTACGATGCTCTGAGATACCCTCACGAGAATCCTGAACATACGGCATTACGTAACAGTTAAAGTACGTAACATCTGTATCCGCACCTGCTCCGTAGAGAACACGTCCAGCTGGAATAAAGTTTAATTTAACAAGCTCTTGATAGAACTTTTCAAACCACTCCTGACGTTTTTCCTCTGTTTTCTCAACGGAAGCCAAACCAGTCGCATTTCTTTTGGCAATTTGCTCATAGAAGATTTCAAGTGGTTTCTCAATAACATCTAGTGAACGATTTACAATTCCTGTCTCCACTTCCTCAGGCTTGTCCAGCACACCACGATATTCTTCTTCTACAAGCACCTGTGCTGTCTTCTGTTCCCAATCAATGTCAACGATGAAACCTAAACCACGGGCAGGGAACTTAGGATCTTCTTTGATTGTAAGAACAACAAAGTCACCTTCTGCAAGAGTAATCTTCTCGGTATCCTTAAATGTATACCGGTCAAGCATTACTAGCCTTGATACACCCTTATGCGTTATCTTCATGTCCTCCGTAATTGGATGGACTTGAGGAAAAAGGCGTATATCCTGGTTCAACCTTTCAACATTAATATTCGATTTTTCTAGCACAACTGTCATTCCCACATCTCCCTTTAAATCTATTAATTAATTGTGTTTATTTTTGTGTGATAAAATTAAAGTATCACATATCTATTTGAAAGACAATACAAATAATCAATATATAGTATGAAAATAATTTTCGACACCACTACATATTGATTTTGAGATGAATAAAATCTATTTTGTCAAACTGAAAATAGTATAATATATAAAGAAAATAAGAGGAAAAACTAGGTAAACTGAATAAATTCATCTTTTTTGAAGAATTTTGTCGCTTGATTTTTCTCATTAAAGACCAAACTTAACAATACCAAAGTCCTATGGTTTTTACCAAGTAAAAAACGACTAAAAAAGTCGTTTATCTTTTAAAATTCCATTCATCTGTTTTATATCGTCTTTCGGCAATTTCATACACATACTTCATTTCCTCATCAGACAATTGATAAGGCTCTAGGACAATATTAAGCCCTTCCTCGAAACCTTCTTTAAAAGCCTGCTTGGCTTCATCAATGGTAACTCGTTTCTCCCTTAATGCATTTATAGCAACAGCTTTATTTTTAAAATTACGCTGCATTCTTTCCTTCACACGGTCGCTAGGATATTTAAAGAGATTAAATAATTTATCCTCATCTATATCTAGTAGAATAGAGCCGTGCTGTAAAATGACACCCTTCTGTCTTGTTTGAGCACTTCCAGCAACTTTCCTTCCTTCTACGACAAGTTCATACCAAGAAGGTGCATCAAAGCACACAGCAGATCGTGGGTTTTTTAACCCTTCACGCTCTTCCGCCGTTTTTGGAACAGCAAAATAAGCATCAAGACCCAATTTCCGAAAGCCTTGTAAAACCCCTTCGGAAATAACACGATAAGCCTCTGTTACGGTCTGTGGCATTTCAGGATGATCCTCAGACACAATCACACTATAAGTAAGCTCTTGATCGTGTAGCACCCCTCTACCTCCAGTCGGGCGTCGTACAAATCCAAGACCATACTTTCTAACAGCATCTAAATCAATTTCTCTTTCTACTTTTTGAAAATAACCAATTGAAAGAGTCGGTGGATTCCAACCGTAAAAACGTATAGTTGGTGGAATCTTCCCCTCACTATTCCAATCAAGCAAAGCTTCATCTAAAGCCATATTAAACTCAGGCGAACAATTGCCAGAATCAATAAATCTCCATACCTCTTTTTCCATTTGAAACCCTCTTTGTTTAAATAATAGTTTGCCATTCCTTAGTGTATCAGAACAAAAATTGAATTTCAAAATCAAAACCCCAGAGAATTCCTTTGATTCTTTTAAGTCACACGAATATAATAGAAAAGGCGAGATAGAAAAAGGAGTAGATTGATTTTGGAAATACTTTTAATTGTTTTAGGTGCAATCATCGCATACGGAATTATCACATTCTTCTACCAACGAAAAATAGTAACTGTTTTAACTGAAGAACAATTTCGTGAAGGATATCGTAAAGCACAATTAATCGATGTCCGTGAACCGAATGAATTTGACGGGGGTCATATTCTAGGAGCACGTAATATACCGTTATCTCAGATGAAACAACGATTAACAGAAATCAGACCTGATAAACCAGTCTACTTATACTGCCAAAACACTGTTCGTAGTGGTCGTGCAGCCCAATTACTTCGTAAAAAGGGTTATAAAGACCTTTACCAGCTCCAAGGCGGCTTTAAAAAATGGTCAGGTAAAATAAAGAAAAAGTAACCTATTCCGTCATTGGAGTAGGTTTTTTCATAGCTTAAATATGATAAAATGTGAAAAGAATAACCTGAGGTGATATTTTGAACATTTCAAAAGGAATTTACCACACCATCTACCACCCAAGATTAATCATCATCCCACTAATCGTAAATGTTATCCTCTCATCCATAGGAATATTAGGGGTATATTTTAGCTTTGTCCCGTTTTCATTTCACATCATTGACATTCCCTTTGTAATTCCACTTCTTAATGACATTAATACGTCTCATAAGGAAAACCATTGGATTTTATCAAGCATAGCTACTATTGTAATCCTACTAATAAAAAGCTACGCATTCAGCATGTACCTTGGATCCATGAAATGCTTTTTAGAAGGACCCGATAATACATATTCCGTTTTAAAAATTGCACCTTACTATTTTGACAGAATGGTGATATTTTCCATCACTGAATTTATAATAAGTGGCTTCATCTATCTTCTATTTCATATATTTTGGCCGCTAGCCATCGTCACCATTCTAATCGTGGCACTTTACTCTCTGACTCCATTCATTCTGGTCTTAGAAGATACCTCAGTTAGGGATGCCATTGCAAAATCACCAAGACTATTACTTGAAAATTTGGGTAGCCTACTATTTATTTCACTACTATCACTGATTTTGTTTTTATTGATTGCTAACCTTCCTATAGTGAATAAAAACATTGCGTACTACGTTACATTACTTCTATATTGTTTTATTGGGACGGTCATGGTACATGCTGTGATGGATTGTTTGCATAAGAATATTTATCATTTTAGCCTGCCATCAAAGAAGGTAAAAAAGACGAAAAAGTTTTTCCTACCACTTTGGATTGTGGCACTTCTATTACCAATACTTGGAGCATTGTTAGTCTCTATATAAAGATCGAAATTATATGTGCCCATTCGAGAAGATTGGTTTACGTCTTTTCGATAAATCATTTATGTTTTTTTCAGCTTAAAGAAGCCTTACATAAAGGTGGGCATTTTTACCCTGGTCATACCGAAATTTTGGCGGACTTAAATTTCCCATCCTGCAATACCTGAAACTCCATGTCCCACCAATTACCAATATATCCTTTATACCGTTTGAGTTATATCATTTATCGTTTTTCAACTTGGTGATATATCGTTTATGCCGTCTTCGGTATATCGGTTATCGTTTTCTAGCCTCGCGATATATCATTTATGCCGTTTGCAGTATGTCTCATAGTACATTCCGGTTGTCGCTCCCTTGCTTCCTTCTGATTTAATTGGTTCGCAGTCTTTGGGTAGTTTTTGTTGGTGGATATGGGGGTTTGTGGTATACGGATTCTAATTTACCCTTTAGTGGTTTATGGTAACCTTATTTTTCATTTTGGAGTTTCTTGACGTTTGCTTGTTCACGTTTCCCTAATCTTTTCCATTTGTGGACTTCTTTCTGTCGTTTCTTGTCCGGTTTCACCTAGTTTCTTCCATTGCAGGACCTCTTTCTGACATTTGCTTGTTCAGTATTACCTAGTTTTTCCATCTGCGGACCTCTTTCTAACGTTTGCTTACCTAGTATTTCCTAGTTTTTTCCATCTGTGGACCTCTTCTTATCTAGTCGAAATCCAACACTTTATTGGAAGACTTTTGTTACCCCTAACCTTGCAATTTTTAAGCAATAAAAAGACCAACCATATCGGCTGATCTTTTAATTTGCA
>NZ_HE610990.1 GCF_000285535.1 Bacillus timonensis
CAAAGAACTAATTTGGAGCGGGTGATGGGAATCGAACCCACGACATCAGCTTGGAAGGCTGAGGTTTTACCATTAAACTACACCCGCATATATCAAATTCCGTCTGGTCGGGAAGACAGGATTCGAACCTGCGACCCCTTGGTCCCAAACCAAGTGCTCTACCAAGCTGAGCTACTTCCCGATATAATATGGCGCGCCCGAAAGGAGTCGAACCCATAGCCTTCTGATCCGTAGTCAGACGCTCTATCCAATTGAGCTACGGGCGCATATTGATAAGTCGTTTTAAATTAGCGACTTTTCTATAATAACATCTTTCAAACTTGATTGCAAGTACTTTTTCAAAAAACTTTTTTTGGTGCGGTCGAGAAGACTCGAACTTCCACGGGATCAACTCCCACTAGGCCCTCAACCTAGCGCGTCTGCCATTCCGCCACGACCGCGAATACATTAATTATGGTGCGGGTGAAGGGACTCGAACCCCCACGTCAAAGACACTAGATCCTAAGTCTAGCGCGTCTGCCAATTCCGCCACACCCGCATATATTAATGTAAATGGTGAGCCATGAAGGACTCGAACCTTCGACCCTCTGATTAAAAGTCAGATGCTCTACCAACTGAGCTAATGGCTCTAAAATGGCTGGGCTAGCAGGATTCGAACCTACGAATGACGGAGTCAAAGTCCGTTGCCTTACCGCTTGGCTATAGCCCAATGATTTCGTTTCTTGAAAATACTACTTTAAGTAAGCTGCAAGAACTTCTCCGCAAGAGGATAATCTGAAAAATTCCAGTAAGAATTTTTGCGAAATACCGTCGACATTACTAAGCAACAAACGAAAGTTAAGTCATGGTGGAGGATGACGGGATCGAACCGCCGACCCCCTGCTTGTAAGGCAGGTGCTCTCCCAGCTGAGCTAATCCTCCATTTTTCGAGATAGAAATGGGAGGTAGAATTTTTTAATTCTACATCCCATGATCGTATGACCCGTACGGGATTCGAACCCGTGTTACCGCCGTGAAAGGGCGGTGTCTTAACCGCTTGACCAACGGGCCATATTAAACTGGCGGAGAAGGAGGGATTTGAACCCTCGCGCCGCTTACGCGACCTACACCCTTAGCAGGGGCGCCTCTTCAGCCACTTGAGTACTTCTCCATTGGCTCCGCAGGTAGGATTCGAACCTACGACCGATCGGTTAACAGCCGATAGCTCTACCACTGAGCTACTGCGGAATAATGTAGCGACATTACTTATTATAAAAACAGACTTTCTTGTTGTCAAGAGCATCTATCTTTTTATTGTTTTTGCCTGTCCGTTTTCGCGGCGACTTTTATAATTTATCATAGTATTAAACAGGTGTCAATATTTTTTTACCTCAGCTAATTTCCCTGAACATTTTCCGCATACATACCGGTTTGTATTGATTCTTCTTTTCCTTACATATCCTAACCCGCAACTTTTACAGGTATACAAATATTGTGTTGAGGCTTTTCTTTTATTAACTGATTCTAATGGTTTACAAAATCGGGGAGCATCTACAGCTTTTAGGAGATTTCGAAAGTCTCGATCACGATGCTGGTATCCCTTTCCGTCAATATGTAAGTGGTAATGACAAAGTTCGTGTTTTATGATTCCCACCAACTCTTCAATTCCACGCTCCTGATAATACTTCGGATTAAGTTCGATATTGTGAGATTTCAGCAGATACCTTCCGCCAGTTGTTTGTAATCGATTATTGAAGGTTGCCTGATGAAGAAACGGTTTGCCAAAGTACTCGAGAGATACTTCCTCTACGATTTTTTGCAACTCATACTGTTCCACGTTTTTTCTTCCTTTCTATCCTTTTCGAACAGGACGTACTATGTGTGCATACACTATATATACTCAAACCTATAGTTTGGTAACAGTAACACTATCGTATCATTCTTTTGGTTTTTCAGGTATGAAAAGTATAAATACGAGGAGGTTTTCGTTTATGCCTACTTGGCTTCAAAACCAAATGAAACGCGCCTATTATGAAAAAAATCGATACCAAATTAAATTATTGAATCAATGCTGGTATTTTTATAGAAAAAAACACTGCTCGTAAGCAGTGTTTTTCAATTCTTAGTTTTGTGGTGGCAGCATTGTTAATGCCACTCTTCCTTTTTTGACATCGACATCATCAATCCAAACGGTAACTACGTCGCCAACTGACACGACATCTAGTGGATGTTTAACAAAATTTTTACTTAGTTTCGAGATATGAACTAAGCCATCTTGTTTTACCCCAATATCAACAAAAGCTCCAAAATCTACTACATTCCGGACAGTTCCTTCGAGTTCCATCCCTTTGGCAAGGTCTTCAAGCTTGAGGATGTCCTTTTTTAGTAACGGTTTTGCTAATTCATCACGTGGATCACGTTCTGGGCTTACTAATGCCTCTGTAATATCATGTATAGTGATTTCTCCTATACCCATTTCAGCAGCTATTTCTTCTGCCACAATTGACGAGATTGCTTCTTTTAAATTTTCCGTTCCAAGGTCATTACTTGTTAGGCCGAATTTAGAGAGAAGTTTTTTAACCTCTTTATAATTCTCAGGGTGTATGCTTGTACGGTCTAATGGTTCGTCTCCATCTACAATACGCAGAAAACCAATACATTGTTCATAGGTTTTCGCACCAAGGCGTGGAATGTTCTTCAATTCGCTTCTATCTTTGAACTTTCCTTGTTCTTCACGTTTTTTAACAATATTGTTAGCCACAGCCTTTGAAAGACCCGCTACATATTGCAACAAGGACGGTGAAGCGGTATTCACGTTTACACCAACTTTATTAACTACTGTTTCAACCACGAATGTTAACTGATCATTTAGCTTTTTCTGAGAGACGTCATGTTGGTATTGACCTACACCAACTGATTTCGGATCAATTTTTACAAGCTCTGCTAATGGGTCCTGGAGTCTTCTCGCTATGGATACGGCACTTCTTTCTTCAACGTGTAAATCAGGAAATTCTTCACGTGCAATATCAGATGCAGAGTATACACTTGCTCCCGCTTCATTGACAATGATATAGAAGATTTCCTGATTGACTTCTTTTAAAACATCAGCCACAAATTGCTCAGTTTCTCTTGAAGCTGTTCCATTCCCGATCGCTACCATTTCAACCTTATATTCTTGTAAAATGGATTTTATTTTCTTAACCGCTTCATTCTTTTTATTCACTGGTGGGTGTGGGTAAATAACATCTATAGCTAGAACTTTCCCGGTTTCGTCGACCACCGCCAACTTACAGCCTGTACGATAGGCCGGGTCCACCCCTAAAACAATTTTACCTTTAAGTGGTGGCTGTAAGAGCAGATTACGAAGGTTTTCTGAGAAAATATGAATTGCCCGATCTTCCGCTTTTTCAGTCAATTCTTTACGGATTTCCCTTTCAATCGAAGGCTGAATGAGGCGTTTATAACTATCCTCGATTGTTTCTAAAATATAAGACACTACCGGTGAATTTTCCTTTTTTACAATTTTTCGTTGTAAAAAGGTTAAAATTCGATCTAGTGGCGCTTCAATTGTTACACGTAAAATCTCCTCTTTTTCACCACGATTCATCGCTAATACACGGTGAGGAACAACCTTATGAATTGGCTCCTTGTATTCATAGTACATTTCGTAGACATTTTTTTCGTCTTTTTCTTGGTCTTTTACTGTTGTTTCAATTGTTCCTAGCTTGAAAGTTTCATTTCGAATCCATTGACGGAATGTAGCATCGTCAGATATCCATTCAGCAATAATATCCTTAGCACCCTGAATGGCATCTTCAACAGTAAGAACCTCTTTTTCAGCTGAAATAAACCCTGTTGCATATTCTTCAACATCCACATTCATCGGGAAAGTATATAACCACTCTGCTAACGGCTCCAGCCCTTTTTCTTTAGCAACTGTCGCTTTTGTTCGACGTTTTTGCTTGTATGGTCTATATAGATCCTCAACTTGTTGGAGTTTTGTTGACTTCATGATGTCTGCTTGAAGCTCATCTGTTAACTTTCCTTGTTCAATAATAAGGCGAATGACCTCTTCTTTTCGATTTTCAAGGTTTTGCAAATAGGTCCACTTTTCTTGAACATCTTTAATTTGCACCTCGTCTAAAGAACCCGTTAGTTCTTTTCGGTAACGTGCGATAAAAGGTACGGTATTTCCTTCATCTAAAAGGTTAATTACACTATGCACTTGCTTGGTTGTAATTCCGATTTCTTTTGCGATCGTTTTTACCATCAGTTCGTTTGCTTGCAATGTCTGTGTCAAAACTGTTTTCCTCCTACTTTCACTTCTAGGGGAATTTCAAAAGTTCCATGATACGGTCCTTTTTCAAAACCCTACTATAACCTTTTTCTATTTTACCAAAATTGGCTTATCCAAGTACTGCTTGACGCAGCTTTTTTATCGCGCTGCGTTGAATGCGGGAAACATGCATTTGTGAAACCCCGACGATTTTTCCGGTTTCTCTTTGACTCTTTTCTTTTATATATGTGTAGTAGAGGATTCTTTTTTCTCGCATTGTCAATACGCGGAGAGCTTTCTTAACATCTAGTTTTTTCAGTACCTTTTCATAGCCTTTTTCTTTTTTACCAACTGTGTCAAGTACGGTATTCCCCTCTTGATTAGCATCAAAAGGTGCATCAATTGATTGGGTAGAATAGGCCTGTCCTAATTCCCTTACCTCTATGACTTCCTTTTCATCAACATTGAGGTAGTTCGCAATGTCATGAACCCCTGGCTCTCTTTGCAGTGCAATTGTAAGTTCTTCCTCTGCCTTTTTTATTTTAATTCCAAGCTCCTTTGCTCTTCTTGGAACATGTACACTCCACGTTTTATCACGCAAATAATGTTTGATTTCGCCGATAATGGTTGGAATCGCAAATGTATGAAAGCTTTTTCCAATCGTTTGGTCGAATCTTCTAATTGCACCTAACAATCCAATTTTTCCTACTTGGACAATATCTTCGTGAAAAACCCTGCCTTTAGAGTATTTCCATGCAATTGAGTTAATCACATTTTCATACCTCTCGATGATCTCCCTTTCCTTTTCTTTTGAGCCAGTTTTATGGAAGTCCTGCACCAGCCTGTCTACTTCGCCACTTTTCGGATTTGTAGATTGCTTCTTCATTCTGTTCCACCGCTCTCTTAATATTTTTTGAAAGGTTGTGGGGATAGCCCCTTATTATGTACTTCGATAGAAAAGTTGTGATTTCCTTCACATTATAAGATTTGTTACAAAAGTAAAATGTTTTTGTAAAATAAGCATGCGACTTAAATATAGTATGGACGAAAAAATAAAAGAAGCTACCAAGTGGTAACTTCTAATAAACGAATCACATATAAATAATGAATTAAAAATCGATGAGTCCTAAACTAATTTGTAAGGCATCATCCACTCTGTCCATCATCTCTTCATCGAGATGTGTGATCTTATCGGTTAGACGCTGCTTATCGATTGTACGAATTTGTTCTAACAGGATAACTGAATCGCGCTCAAATCCATAACGCTCTGCATCGATTTCAACATGTGTTGGGAGCTTCGCTTTTTGAATTTGCGCAGTTATGGCTGCGACAATGACTGTGGGACTAAACCGATTCCCGATATCGTTTTGGATGACAAGAACAGGACGAACGCCTCCTTGCTCTGAGCCAACAACTGGGGAGAGGTCTGCAAAATAAACGTCGCCACGTTTTACAATCAAATGATTACCCCCCGCTAACTAAGCGTTCTACGGTGTGGTCAGCCTCAGATTCAGCTAAAAAAGCCTCCGATGCAATAGTAAGGTTGATTTTCGCCATTTCCATGTAACCGCGTCTCATAGATTCGGTAATTTGACGCTTCTTTCTCTCACGTAGATACATTTTTGTAGCTTGATAAATCAGTTCATTACGGTTACCGTTTTCTTGTTTCACAAGGCCATCCAACTCACTAATTAGATTTTGTGGTAATCGTACTAGAATTTCTGTTGTTGCGCTGGATTCAGACACAAACATACACCTCCACCAACTTGCCACCAATATTCTACTCCAATTTTAATAATACCATCATTATGATTAGATGCAAAGCTTAATCCATTAATTCTTAGTTATTATCGACAATTAGAATTGGTTTTTATGCACATGTTTTACAAAACTTCCATAACTTTCATTCCAATTCGCACATAAAAAATGAATTGTACCCGATGTGTACAACTTTTGTACTAATTACTCTACTAGTAATGTCTTAATAATGGATTTCTCACTTCAATTATTCTCTTATTTCTTAAAAAAATACGTGGCACGCGGAAACTTATTGAACAGGTAACCTCGTAATTGATCGTATCAAGGGCGTTTGCTACATCATCAACACTAATGAATTTGTCCTTTTGCTTCCCAATTAATGTAACTTTTGTGTCAACAGGTAATTTCTTTGGTAGACGGACCATAAATTGGTCCATGCAGATACGGCCAATAATTTGACAAAGTTCACCGTCAATTAAAACATGTGTATTTTGTAGCTTTCGTAGCCATCCATCCGCATAGCCAACAGGGACGGTTCCAACCCACATATCTTCATCTGCTGTAAAGGTTGCCCCATAGCTTATCTTCTCACCTTTTGTTATTCGTTTTACATGTACGAGCTTGCTATGGATGGAAATTGCCTGTTGAAGCTGGTACGGAAGCTGGTCTTTGATTTCAAGCGATGGTGTCATTCCATACATCCCTATACCAAGTCGAACAACATTAAATACTTTTTCCGGAAATCGGTATCCAGTAGCACTATTACCACAATGTATCATTTTCGGCTTGTTTGGCATCCACTCAAGCATTTGCAAGAAGTTCTGATATTGTTGGTCAAAATAGGATGTATTAATTTCGTCTGCTGTTGCAAAATGCGTAAAAACTCCTTCAAGTTGAATCTGAGGATTCTCCTCGATGGTCTTAAGAATTGTTTGTAATTCGCCTTTTTCTTTTATACCCAGACGGCCCATTCCTGTATCAAGTTTTAGATGAAGGGTAAGTGGAGTATTGCCGTGATTGTTTTTTAGTACCTCATCAAGCCATTCCTGACTATAAATAGTGAGTGAAATATTGTGTTCTGCTGCAATTGCGACATCAGTTGGGCGTGATGCTCCAAGGACAAGAATTGGGGCATTAATTCCTCCATGTCGTAGGGAGATTGCTTCGTCTATAAAAGCAACTGCGAGACCAGTTGCCCCCGCTTCAAGTGCAGTTTTTGCGACCTCAACGTCCCCATGGCCATATGCATTTGCCTTCACGACCGCCATAATGTCCACTTGTTCTGGTAAAAACCTTTTCATATTTTTTACATTTTCAAAAATGCAATCTAAATCAATTTCAACCCACGTATCACGATAAAAATGGGTAGAATCCATGATTAAACACCTTCTTAGTTTATTGACTATTTCGTATGCGCCTTGGCGTATTTAAGCCCGATTTATTCGTGCACGCTCGAAAAGTTCCTTTCATAAAGTCGAGGCACCCGCCGGAGGCTAATAGTAATCAGTGTAAAATCCCTAGTGATTACTACTATATGAGTTCGATTATTAAACTTAGTTGTGTCCATGTCAATGGTTGTTTTTTCATACCCATCTTAACATATGATGGAAAAAATTAAATATGTAAGGAAAATTTCAAATACGCCTAAGCATATTTGCTGCCCGATTCTTTAGCCCATAAGGATGTGGCGTTTTTATTCTTGATCTTTCTACTCGAAAAAATCACACTGAAAAAACGTGACATCAGTCGGGGTTTGGCCCCCAATAAATTTACCGCATGGCAAAGACCCCTTTGGGTGGTCAAAGAGGTCTTGCCAATCATTTATTTAAAAATCAACACCTTACCTACTGTGCCATCGTCGCTTTGGCCAACGACCCGGAATTTCAGACCGTATTCAGGAATATTTCGTCCTGCGTCAACTAAACCTGGGTTACTGTAATCTGCACTGTCATCAAATAAAGGTGTACGTTGTGTAAAGTTATCTTTCATTGTGACACCTAATAAATCTGTATAATCTAATAGCATTTTCTCTGATTTTTCAAGGCTAAATGCAGCATCGTGTAGCTGATAACGAGAAGAACCTACTGCTTTGTCACTCCAGTAATTCGTGTGTTGATCAGCATCTACAACACCGAGGAAGCCGTCTCCTGGGTGTATACCAGTCCAGTTGTTGTCATAGCTTTCGTCGACATACCAAACCACTAAACCTGGATCAAATGACATTAGGCTCGCTCCACGGCGGATATTCTTTAAGCCTTCATCGACGCCATTATGAGATCTCCATTCTAGTAAATAATAATGTTTCGTTGTATATTTACCATCATGTTTTTCAAAGCCCTCTAGTGTAAATTTTGGTTCTCCTTCCGCTCCGTCAATAAATACTTCTTTTCCGTCTGCAGTCACCTTCACATTATCTGCAAAGAAACCATCAAGGTTCGTTGCCCAATCTGTCATTGAGCGGAATTGCAATTGAATTTTTTGATTAGCATACTTGCTTATATCAATTGTTTCATGCACCCACCCATTACTAGATCCAGTATAACCAGGTAGGTTTTCACTGATTGCTGGGTAACCATCCGGATCAAGAGTTGTTGATGTTCTGTCACTTGATAGTGATGTCCAAGTGTTTCCTCCATCGGTTGAAACTTGGACCATTGCATAATCCCAATCCTTTTCGATGTTATACCAAGCATCGAAATCAAGAGTCGCTTTTTCTGCTCCTGTCAAATCAACTGTCGCAAACATTTTATGGTCGGCTTCATCACCTTTACCACCATAATATTCAAATGATCCTTCAGCTGGAGTATTTAAGACATTTAGCTTATCTGGCAAATCAATACGTACAGCATCATTATTTGTACCTTTTGTTACCCCCTCATCAAGAAGGACAGTTGTGCCTTCACTTGTGATTTTATCTGCATCAAGTGTTGTACCACTTAACCAGTTACCACCATGAAGGTTTTGAAGCATCTGCTTCGCGAATGGGCTCATTCCTGGTGGTTCTGTACCAGGTATCTTTCCTGCCCAGCTGCCTGCTGACATTAATGACCAAAATTCTATCGCTTCTCCTGCTCCACTATAAATAGTGTCATATTCATCCGGAAGACCTAAATCATGGCCAAATTCATGTGCAAATACACCTGCAGCCCCATCTTCAGGTTCAATCGTATAATCGTAGGCACCTAACAGTCCGCCAAAACGGTCACTATTTGACGTTCCTCCAGGTACTGCAACTAAATTACCAAGGTTCCAACGGTGAGACCAGATTGCATCGCCACCAAGAGAGCCACCGCCTGCTTCTTCACCTACACCTGCGTGGATTACCATAAGATGGTCAATGATACCGTCTGGTTCATTGTATACACCGTCTCCATCGTAATCGTCACGATCCCAGACATCGTATTCACTTAAGTCTACATTTGGATCTTGTCCCGCTTTTGTTAATGCCTCGTACACTAACATACGTGGGCGACTGTCACTGCCTTCCGGATCAGGATAATTCCCACCATAATATGCAGCTGGATGGTCTGCTGTATACCAACCTGCTACAGTTCCATCCACTGTATAACTTCCACCTGATTGTTGTTCATAGTATTGCTTCATTGACACTAACTTTTCTCCGTTCGGGCCGTCATATCCATTTTCACCGAAAATCATATTTTGGAAATGGTCATGGGTATAGTCCTCATACCACATGTCTGTTTCGTCTTTTGTGATTGAGCTCTTTTCATAATCAGGGAAATCAATCGCAAGGACTAGAACCTTGTCATGTCGCAACTCACCATCAAATTTTTCTTCTTTTACCGGATCGACTTTATTTTTCTTAGCCTGTCCAAGCTTATTTCCATTTCCACTTTTTAACCCATTATCATTTGCTTTCGTAGCTGATTTAAGATTTGCATCAAGCCCTTTTGGTAGCTTGTCCTTTGTTTTACCAGCGTTATCAGCTTTAGCTTGTAAGTAATTTTTTAATTCCTTCTCTGCTTCTGCAGGAGAAGCGTTTTTTGCTATTTTTCCGTTCTTCTTGAGCATTTCAATGAGTTTTTCGTCGTTCGCAATTCCTAGGTCGATTGGTGAACCTTGTGAAGCTAGTTTTGAGGATACATCTGATGCGTTAGCGTTTGGTGATATTGCTGGACCTGCTAATAGTCCAACGCTTAATGATAAAGCAAGTGCTGTGGAAAAAATCTTTTGTTTCTTCAACTTCATACCCCTCCAATGAATTGATTGTTTCATGCATTTTAAGCTTATATTCGTACCACTCCCAACCTCCCTCAAGAATATTGGACATGTCTCGCTTAAATAATGTAACAGAGTCTTCCAAAGAAATTTGTAGAAATTCATTATCTAGAACATTTTTCGTTCGTGAAATTCTATGTTCTATCACCCTCATCCGACAACTTCCTTCGGTTTTTGAAATAATTGCTAAAAGAATCCTGTCGATATGTAGAAAACGAAAAAAAACAGGCTCATTTATCGAGCCTGTTTTCGGGTTTACTTTACTGATTTTCCTTGTACAGTACGAGCTACAGAGATTAATTCTTCTTGAGTCAGATCATCAGAAGCAATCATAAATTCTGCACCATTGTATGTCCAGGAAACAGATTTATCTGTAAGGGTACCAACTGTGAATCCAAGGTCAACCGGTTCACCGCTTAGCGAAATTGTTGTAGCAACCTCAGCAACTCTCGCTCTTTCTTGGATCAAAGTAAAGGTTTTTTCCCCACCGAATGTCATGATTACACGTGTACCATTTTCAGTTTCAATTTTCTTCTCTTCTTTTAGTTCCACACCAGCAATTGCATCCTCAGAAGGATAAAGAACTTCAAGTGGTTGCTTATCAACTTCACCCATAACTGGAATTTCGTCTAAAGTAGCAGAAGACATATTCTTGTCTACGTCAAATGCTGATTTATCAAAACTGGCATCAAATTCTACCTTTTTGAATTCAACTAGTAATAATACTTTCCGATCTGGATCCATTACCTTTACAGATACCGGAGCTAGATCCTTTTTACTAAAAGTAATTTCTTGCTTAGGAAGCATATTATTATTTTTGTAATTTGTTTTTGTTTCAAAAATGTATTGGTTCTTTGTTGCTGTAAATTTCGCTTCTGGGTCTTCTTTCACATCATGTACTAATGATTCAAATAAGTATGCTTGGCTACTATTTTCTGGCCAATCGCTTTGGAAGCGGAAGCTCTTGTTTAGAGCAGGTGTTAGAACAAACACGCCCTCTTCGTTACGTAAAATCATCTGGCTTTGGTCTTTTTCAGCATTTTTTAAATTAACGCGATAGAAGGTTGGCTCCTTATGCCAAATTTCCACCTCATATACCTGTGGATCATTACCTGTTTGAAGTGTCATCTTTGCATCTGCCTTATAGCCAGTCATTTTTTGCACCTTTTCATCTAATGCACTAACCACATCTTCCTGTGATTTCTCCCCACATGCCGCAAGTACAAGGGCAATAAGTAGCCCTAACAACAACAAAAATACTTTTTTCTTCATTTCTTCTTCAACCCCTTTGCCTCATATCGACTATTGTTGAGATAAAGGTTATGATGTGATGAACAGGTAAGGAATCGCATTCGTTCGTATTAGGACTCCCTTCCAATTTCTGAGTGTTCTTTTCTTAGTTTTTTACTATAAACGCGTGTAAACTAAGTAAAAGTCATACGTTCATCATGCTCATACACCTTGTCTCACCTACCGCACTAAAAATATATGAGGCAAAGTTGTGTAATATGCAGACTAGCTTGACAAGCTTTCAAGAATTACTTGCGCAACGGCATATTCTTTACTGTGAGTAATGGATAAATGAGCCCTATGATTCAAGGGTTTTGTAAGGAGTGGCTTACCGTTTTCATCCGATAAAACCTCAATATCTAAGAAGCTTAGATTCTCACCAATTCCTGTTCCAACTGCCTTCGAATATGCTTCTTTAACCGCAAATCGACCGGCAAGAAACTCAACCTGCCGGGACTCGGACAAGCGAAAAAATTTCTCTTTCTCAGCAATTGTTAAAATACGATCCACAAATTTTTTTTGTCTATGTAAAATTTTTTTAATTCTTTCAAGCTCGACAATATCGATACCGGTACCAATGATCATTTCAAAAATCCTTTCTTCTATATAAAAGCTTTCAATCATAATATGTACAGACCCCCAAAGGAGTTCGCTTTCTTTAAAAGAATATAGTACGATAGAAGAATACTAAAAGGAGAATCAAGATGTTTATAAGGACTGAAAGCTTTCGTCAATTTTTACGATTATATCCTATTATATCAATAATAATCGGGATTCATATTTTTCTTTGGTTACTAATCTTTTTATCTCTTCCATTTGGAACAACTCTTTTACAGCAAATGATTGGGTTTAATTTCTTGATATCTGAGGGAGAATATTGGAGACTTGTGACGCCGATTTTTGTACATAGTGGGTTTGGACATATGCTTTTTAATTCCTTCTCACTTGTCTTGTTCGGACCTGCACTAGAGAGTATGTTAGGTAAGGTTAAATTCACTGTTGTTTATCTGTTAACCGGGGTAGCTGCAAACTTAGCAACCTATTATATTGAACCATTGGAATTTGCCCATGTCGGTTCATCTGGAGCAATCTTTGGGCTGTTCGGTATTTATTTATATATGGTTGTATTCCGTAAAGATTTAATTAATCATATGAACGCTCAACTCATTACTACTATCTTAGTCATTGGTTTAGTTATGACATTTATTAATTCTAATGTGAATATCGTCGCCCATCTATTTGGTTTTCTTGCCGGAGCCATAATTGCACCGCTTGTTTTACCGAAAACTTCTGGCCAGCCACAGATAATGTTGGCAGGAGATTCTTCATATCGACCACGAATGAGAATTCCTAGACAATTTACACCAAAGCATATTGTATGGCTCATTATTATTATCTTAGTCATCCTTGGAATTTTTCTGTAAAATAAGTTAGGAGCTAAAGCGATGTCTTTAGCTCCTTTTTTATTCTTCAATTGGAAAATCTTCATTCCTTTTCTTGTTTCGTTTTGTATACCATTCCCAAATGGCCCAGCAATCAGAATCGTGCAAATCCTTTACTTCAAACCCTTTACCGGCTATTGTTGATTTAATAAAGGTCTTAATTGAACCGAGCTCTTTTTTCCGTTGAAGTTGGGATTGCTTCATGTCCATGGATTGAATTCTTTTTTATAATGAAGTACAGTTATTTTGCTAATAAAGCGGTACTGAAGTGTTAATTGGTCATCTTCAATCTTCCAACCTGCATCCTTATAGCGACTAAACCCTAGAATAACTCCAATTGGTAACATAAGAAGACCTAGATACCCCCACGAACTAAAGACATACGATAGCATCACAATGGCCGGGACGAATATGACAAATGGCAGCATCCCTCTAAACATATATCTCCACTTTGCTTTTGATGGTACATAGTTCTCAATGCCATGCATCTGATAATTCGGAACAAAGTGCTGCAATAACTCATTGATGGCTGATTTTTTCACTAACGGAAACAGCACCGTTGAAAAATCTTCCCCTTTATCCATCGAGCCACCTGCACTTTCGATATACACCGTTGCATACCCCAATGGCTGCCTGATTAAGTTTTCTCCAATACGAATTGCCTGAATCCTTGTTAATGGAATCGTTGATTGTCTTTTTTCAATTAAGCCTCTAGTAATAAAAAGCTCATTACCTCGTTTTACGACTGTAAAATTAGCATAGCGTAATGTCATAATTAAAATACCAACAACCCATGCAATTAATAAGAACAAGGCAATCAAAACAATAATATAGAACAAAATGGATAAACTCACATATTTTTCAATTGAATTATATAATTTTTCAAATGGTAAATATTCTGCAAATTGGCTCAAAAATGCTAATACACCGGAGATAACAATTCCAATCCCCCCTGAAGTGGATGCGAGAACAAGCAATTCCTTTGGTGTGATTTGATAGGTAAACCTCGTTTGTTTTGTTTGCATTTCTGCTTCCTGATGATTCTTTGTACGAGTTAATAATTCACGTAATTGATTGGCTTCATCTTCTTTAATAGCAGTTAATATCGCTTCGGCCTGCATACCCCCACCTGCAGTTTCTACCTGCAGCTTAACCAATCCAAAAATCCGTTGAATAATGCCTGCAGAAACGTCGATTGTTTGGATTCGCTCTATAGGGATAAAGCGTTTTTTCCGGATAAACACACCATATTCAATTCGCAATTCCCCATCTTCAATTCGGTATGTATAGCGATACCAATGTAAAACTCCGTATACTAACATGAAAAAAATAACCGTACAAGCACCTAACAAATAATACGTTTCAAAGTCATCCCCCGGTCCTACAAAAAAGAGAAAAATAAACGGAAGAATCATTTCCTTTAACTGCTTTAAGAAGCTTAAAAAGCCCGCAACCGGATGCATTCGACGTGGTTCAAACATCATCATCATCCACCCTCGCTAATCTTGAGATAGAGTCACGCAAATGATCTGCTTCCTCCAAATCAAGCGCTGGTATTTCATGGACTGTTGCTGCTGTTGAAATGGTAACAGTTGCTAAGTGATGTTTGCGAAGTAATGGACCTTGTTGTGTATCAACGTGTTGGACACGGTTCATCGGAATAATCGTTCTTTTTACAATGAAAACTCCACGTTGAAGATCAATTTCATGCTCATGTACTTCATATCTCCAGCGCTTCCATTTAAGCCTTGGCAAAATAAATACAGTTACTATTGATTCAATAACTGACAGGACAATCAAGACTGCAAAAATCCAATATGTCCAATCAAAAATAATTGTAAGGACCAGAACGGCAATCGTAATAATCAGCCCAATCATAGATGTAATGATTGCTGATGTTTTCCATACGGTTAAGGCACGCTCACTTATCCGATTTTTTGGAATATCTCTCATCATCCTACCACCCTTTCCCCCGTTGGAATATTTTTCATATCAACCTTTACAGTATAAATGATTTTGTCGAATTGTTACATATAAAAAAACAGTGCACATTTTTTTGTGCACTGTTTAAGTATTATTGTTCGTTTTTACGGAAGTTTCCGCGACGATTACCGCCACTTGAAGAATAACGATTTCCGCCCGATCCTTGACGTCCACCATTTCCGCGTCCACGATCACGGTTTCCACCTTTATATCGTCCGCGGTCGCGTCCACCACGGTTGTTATCTCTATTGTCTCTCTTCACACGAACGGGTGCTTCTTCGGTTAGTTTAACTGGTGTTGAGTCTGGCTCTTTTGTCATTAACTTAATCGCAGCTGCAACAACAGAAACTGAATCATGTTCTTCTAAAAGCTCTTCAGCGATACGAGTATAGTACGATAAATTATTGGACTCAATCATTGACACGATTTTTTCCATCGTGATTTTTTGCTGACCTTCTAAAGCCTCATCCAATGTTGGTGGCTTCATTTTGTCCATTTTACGTTTTGTTGTATTTTCAACATTTTTAAGTTGACCAATTTCACGAGGTGTAACGAAAGTCATCGCCATTCCTGTTTTACCTGCACGGCCTGTACGGCCAATTCGGTGAACATAGCTTTCTGGGTCTTGCGGAATGTCAAAATTGTAGACATGAGTTACACCGGAAATATCTAGACCACGCGCTGCTACGTCTGTTGCAACTAATACTTCGATAGATCCTTCTTTAAACTTACGTAAGACAGAGATACGTTTCGCCTGGCTAAGGTCACCGTGGATTCCTTCTGCCGCATAACCTCTAAGAGTCAATGCTTCAGAAAGCTCATCAACACGACGTTTTGTACGTCCAAAGATAATCGCTAATTCTGGTGATTGGATATCTAGTAAACGAGTTAACACATCAAATTTTTTCTTTTCTTGTACTTCTAAGTAGTACTGTTGAATATTCGGTACAGTCATTTCTTTTGTTTTTACTTTTACAACTTTCGGGTTTTTCATGAAACGCTCAGCAATGCGTTGAATTGGTCCTGGCATTGTTGCAGAGAAAAGTAAAGTTTGGCGTTCGTCAGGTACTCCCTTTAAGATTGCCTCAATATCCTCGATAAAGCCCATGTTTAACATTTCATCTGCTTCATCAAGTACGACCGTTTTTACATTTTGAAGCTTGAGTGTTTTTCGGTTAATGTGGTCGATGACACGACCTGGCGTACCAACAATGATATGAGGGTGTTTTTTTAGTGAACGGATTTGACGAGAGATGTCCTGTCCACCGTAGATTGGTAAAATACGGACACGGTTAAAATGACCGATTTTATGAAGTTCTTCCGATACTTGAATCGCAAGTTCACGAGTTGGTGCAATGACAATTCCTTGGATGTTTTCGTCTTTTACATCTACATTTTCAATAAGTGGAATTCCAAATGCGGCTGTTTTTCCTGTTCCTGTTTGGGCTTGACCTATTACATCATGCCCTTCTAGTGCTAACGGAATCGTTTGAGATTGAATGGGAGTTGCTTCTTCAAACCCCATTTTACTAATCGATTTCATTAAATCTTGACTAATCCCTAGTTCGTTAAATGCTGCCAATTTTTTCATACTCCTTTTGCTAATCTATTTGTACAATGACAAAATTGACTATTTAGACGGGAAATCTGTATAGACACTGGGCTTTTCGCCTCTGAAAAATACGATTTTTAATTAATTCATCATGATCGCAAAACCTATCACATCATTTATGTGACGTAGGTAGGCATCTGCCTAGTATTTATAGTAGACCAGAAACGAATTCTGCTTAAAAAAAGGACATTTTCCGTGAAGTAACGGAAGTAATGCCCTTGGGTTCACGTCCAAAAAGTTAATAAAAGGGCGTCACTAATGGGTAAGATGAGCTATGCCCTTTTTAACACTGTATTTGTAATCTTACCATTACACCATTAGAAATGCAATAAAGCTGAACTTCCAATGATTAGTATATACATTCTTTTGATGTTTCATGTAAGAATGAATCTACCTCTTTAAATAGTCTTTCCTGGTCCTCTCCGTAACAAACATGATGCTTCGCACATGGCAAGAAAAGGAGCTTTTTTTCAGATGAAGCAATGACCTGATATAAATAATGCGCACTTTTTACCGGAACAATACCATCGCATTCTCCTTGCACAATTAATGTTGGGACATTGATTTGGTAAAGCTCGGGGCGAATCCTTCGTACCAACTTTTGAAACTCCATTGTGGCAGATAATGGTGTGTCTGTGATTTTCTTTTTATAACGAAGATAAAGTTCATTTTCATGAAGTGTTTTTCTTAGCCCATCACGAAGCATTAATTTGATATCTGCTAATAGTTGCTTTGGATTGATATAGTATGCAGCAGCACTTAATAAAACCAGCTTTTCTATTGGATAACGAGTTGCTAAATAGCCGGCAATAATTCCCCCCATGGAAAAACCAATGACAAAAACCTTTTCACATGTATGGAGGAGCTCAATTAGCTCTCTTTCTGCATGAACAATCCATTCTGAGTAATGTGTTCCTTTTAAGTCTAAGGTCTCGCCATGACCGGGTAAAGTTGGCGTTCGAACCACCCAATCAGTTGTATGACGGATATGCTCTGCAAGTGGCTCAACTTCATAGGGAGCCCCTGTAAATCCATGTATGAATAAACAGCCAATCATGAAATAAGACCCCTTTCGAAAAAAATATGAAATAATTGTAATCTTTTTGTAACATTTCTTGTTTTCAAACGTACTAATAAGTAAGAAGCATTTAAGGAGGATTTAAAATGGACAAGCTATTTATTGAAAAATCAAACTTTATGAAAGAATTACTATCATACTCCTTAGGAATTTTACTAACTATGTTAATTATACTGCCATTTATAAACTAGAAAAAGCTCGGCAAACTTGTGCCGAGCTTTCTCTTATTTTTTGAAGGCAAAGACAACTTCTTCAAGTTTCATTCCTCTAGATCCTTTTACCAAAAGGATATCTCCTTCAGATAATAGGTTTCTAAGTTGTTCAATTAATTGTTGTTTATCTTGGAAAGAGAAAACTCGGTCTTGTGGGAAATGCTCCTTTGCACCGCTCGCGATATGCTCACCTAATGTTCCAAACGTGAAGACATATTCAATCTTGTCAGGCTCAATAAAGCGACCCACTTCTTCATGATACTCATTTTCCTGGTCACCAAGCTCAAGCATATCTCCTAACACGACAATCTTTTTCCCTGAAGTTTGTAAATCGTGAACCAAACTAATCGCAGCCTTCATGGATAACGGGCTAGCATTATAAGCATCATTAATTAATTTAGTTCCGTTGATACCTTCAATTAATTCTAATCTCATATTCGTGATCTTAATTTGGTGTAGACCTTTTTCAATTTGGTCCCAGGATAAGCCAAGTCGGCGAGCAACAGCAATCGCAGCCATTGCATTATTCACATTGTGCTTACCAAGTACAGGCAAATAAAACCGTTTATTTTCCTGTTCATTAATTGTAAAATAAGTACCCTCATTTTCCTGTTTGATACTTAATGGATAGAAGTCATTTCGCTTAGACTCCCCAAAGGTTGTTGTTTGAATATCCATTCCTTTAACTTGTTCTGTTAATAGTGGTTCGTCCCCATGATAAATGAGCAAGCCTTCCTTTGATAATCCATCTACAATCTCAAGCTTTGCTTTTGCAATTCCTTCACGTGATCCGAGGTCCATCATATGAGATTCACCAATATTCGTAATCACCGCTACATCTGGACGAGCTAGAAGAGTGAGAAATTCAATTTCACCAAATGCACTCATTCCCATTTCCAGCACAGCAACCTGAGTATCCTCTTTTAGTCGTAAAATGGTTAGAGGTAAGCCAATATGGTTATTGAAATTACCCTCTGTCTTTTGGACATGCATGGAAGTTGATAGTACAGAAGCGACCATGTCTTTTGTGGTCGTTTTCCCATTACTTCCTGTAATACCAATGACTTTTATAGAAAGACTATCACGGTAGCTTTTTGCTAGAGTTTGAAGAGCTTCCAGTGTGTCCTTTACGAAAAGAACAGGTACATCTTGTGGCGGACCTGGTTGATCAATGCCCCAGAGCACTGCCACTGCGCCATTTTCTATAGCAGCTTGTGCAAATTGGTGACCATTAAAGGTTTCACCGATGATTGGTATGTACAAATTTCCTGGTGAGATAGTTCTTGTATCAATAGATACCCCTTCAATCACGACATTTTCGTGTTGTGAGTCCAGTTTTTCACCATTCGCCATCTCTTTAATTTGGGCTAAAGTCTTTTTTATCACGAGGTACTCCCCTTTCATGAAGAAACACTATTCAAATATAGAGAATAGTGTTTCCTGTTTTTAAATGGTATATCTGATCGTTTGTTTTTCGGTGTGTCGTTCGATTGCAAGCTCAACTAATTTTTCAATTAACTCTGGATAACTAACACCAGCTTCCTGCCAGAGTAACGGGAACATACTGAATGGTGTAAATCCAGGCATTGTGTTTACTTCGTTGATAACGACTTTTCCTTCTTTCGTTAAGAAGAAGTCCGCTCTAACTAACCCAGAGCAGTCAAGAGCCTTAAATGCTTTAATTGCTTCTGTTTTAACAGATTCATATTGCTCATCTGTAATATCAGCAGGGATAATCAATGCTGTGTCCCCATCTTCGTACTTTGCTTTATAATCATAAAAATCCTTCTTCGGTACGATTTCCCCAACAACCGAACAACTTGGATTATCGTTTCCAAGGACACCGATTTCGATTTCACGCCCAATGATGGCCTCTTCGATAATAATTTTACGGTCAAACATAAATGCCTCTTCAAATGCTTTTTCAAGGCTTTCACGGTCCGTAGCCTTACTGATACCAACGCTTGAACCAAGGTTTGCTGGTTTTACAAAGCATGGGAAGCCTAGTTTTTCCTCAACTTTTAAGTAAGCTTCTTCCGGATTTTGCTTCCATTCATTCCGAACATACGAAACGTATTTGGCTTGAAGCAATCCCGCTTGGCCAAAGATGTTTTTCATAATCACTTTATCCATACCTGCGGATGACGCAAGTACACCATTTCCGACATACGGGATGTTTACAAGCTCAAGCAATCCTTGAACTGTTCCGTCTTCTCCATTTGGTCCATGTAATAACGGGAAAACGACGTCAATGGCTTCATTTTGATGTGACTGTTGTGCTGGAAAAAGCTCCGAATTTAAAGAAACAGGAGAAATTGGAGTTCCCGCATCTTTTAATACTAGTTTCTTTACATCCTCAACTGGACCCGTTAATTGGTTTCCGCGAATCCATTCGCCTTCTTCCGATATATAAATGGGATGAATATCATATTTTGAGTGATCTAATGCTTTGATTACAGCTAATGCTGTCTGCAAGGAAACCTTATGCTCAGCTGATTTCCCTCCGTATAGCAAGCCTAGTTTGACTTTCATTAAGCTTCCTCCTAAAAAATCAATATACCCTTTATTTTAACATTATCACCTTTATATTATATAACAATTACATAACATTTCTATAATTTATTACATGCGTCTAGAAATGTGTCTGTCTAGGCTTGAACCTATATTTTTCAAAAAAGGAATTGCGTCTTCACCGAGGTTTTTTGCGTCTGCCACGGTTTTTTTTGCGGTTCCACCGAGGGGCTTTGCGTCTGCACCAAGATTTTTGCGTCTCCACCGAGATTTTTGCGTCTTCTCCGAATTTTTTGCGTCTCCCACGGTTTTTTTGCGTCTCCACTGGATTTTTTGCGTCTTCTCCTAGGTTTTTGCGTCTCCACTGAGATTTTTGCGTCTTCTCCGAATTTTTTGCGTCTCCATTGAATTTTTTGCGTATTCACCGAGGTTTTTGCGTCTCCACCGAGGTTTTTGCGTCTCCACCGAGGTTTTTGCGTCTTCTCCTAGGTTTTTGCGTCTTCTCCTAGGTTTTTGCGTCTCTACCTGGTTTTTGCGTCTTCATCTAGTTTTTTGCATCTTCACAGTTTTTTTGCTTCTCCCACGGTTTTTTTGCGTCTCCACTGATTTTTTTTGCGTTTCCCACCGAGGTTTTTGCGTTTCCCACAAATTTTTTGCGTCCCCACCGAGGTTTTTGCGTTTCCCACAAATTTTTTGCTTCTTCACCGAGGTTTTTGCGTTTCCCACAAATTTTTTGCGTCTCCCACAAGATTTTTGCGTCTCCATTGAATTTTTTGCGTCTTCACCGAGGTTTTTGCGTCTCCACCAAGTTTTTTGCGTCTCCACTGATTTTTTTGCGTTTCCCACAAGATTTTTGCGTCTCCCACGAGATTTTTGCGTCTCCCACGAGATTTTTGCGTCTCCCACAAGATTTTTGCGTCTCCATTGAATTTTTTGCGTCTTCACCGAGTTTTTTGCGTCTCCACCGAGGGTTTTTGCGTCTCCACCGAGATTTTTGCATCTTCATCTAGGTTTTTTGCACCCTCACCGAATTTTTTGCGTCCCCACCGAGGTTTTTGCGTTTCCCACAAATTTTTTGCGTCTGCACCAAGATTTTTGCTTTTCCACCGAGGTTTTTGCTTCTCCACCGAGGTTTTTTGCGTCTCCACCGAGATTTTTGCATCTTCATCTAGGTTTTTTGCACCCTCACTGAATTTTTTGCGTCTCCCACGGTTTTTTTGCGTCTCCACTGAATTTTTTGCGTCTCCCACAAAATTTTTGCGTCTCCTCCGAGGTTTTTGCGTCTCCCACAAGATTTTTGCGTCTTCACCGAATTTTTTGCGTCTTCACCTAATTTTTTTGCGTCTCCCCGATTTTTCCCAGCAAAAAAAGCCTCAACGGAAGGAACCGTCAAGGCTTTCGGAATATTATTCTAATGCGCTGGCACTTTGGCCGATGGTGTAAATGTGTTCTTGTTGGATGATTTTCTTAATTTCAAGTGATTTGATATGGTGACCGTCCATCTCAATAATTCTAAATTCATAATCCTCATATGGAATTTTATCACCAGGGTGGATATCAATTTGCTCCGTTAAAATCCAACCACTAATCGTATCTACATCTGTATCATCAATTTGTAATCCAAACAAATCGTTGACTTCTCCGATTAACACCTTACCATCTATAATGGTAGTCGTATCGTTAATTTTTTGGATGGCTGGTTTTTCATCTGTATCGAATTCATCACGGATTTCCCCAACGATTTCTTCGATAATATCCTCAACTGTAACCAATCCAGAAGTTCCACCATATTCATCTATTAAAATCGCCATGTGAACGCGTTCTCTTTGCATTTTTGCTAATAATTCTTGAATTGGGATTGACTCAATGACATGGATAATTGGTCTAGTATAATCCTCAATTGTTTTTTCGTTTGCACCCGTTCCTGTCACGACATCAGTGAGTAGTTCCTTTAGGTTAATCAATCCGATAATATGGTCCTTATCCCCATCAACTACGGGGTAACGTGTATACTTCTCACTTGTCATAATCTCCAATATTTCTTGGACTGAGTTATCTTTATCAAGGGCAATGATTTCGGTACGAGGTACCATAACTTCTTTTGCCACACGATCATCAAATTCAAAGATTTTATTTACATATTTATATTCAGACTGGTTAATTTCACCATTTTTATAGCTTTCAGATAAAATGAGGCGTAATTCCTCTTCTGTATGGGCAATGTCGTGTTCTGATATACGTTTATATCCGAATAATCCCGTTAACAAACGCGCAGAACCATTTAACACCCAAATAAATGGATACATTAATCGATAGAAAAAGATTAATGGTCTAGCAAAAAACAAGGTAATTCTTTCTGCCTTTTGAATTGCGATTGTCTTCGGTGCAAGCTCCCCAACAACAACATGTAAAAAAGTGATAACCAAAAAGGCTAACGTGATTGATAACGCTGTTGAAAATGAAGCCGGCATATTTAGCACACCGAATAATGGATGAAGTAAAGCCTCAACTGTTGATTCTCCTAGAAAACCGAGTCCTAAAGCTGTTACTGTGATACCTAACTGACACGCAGACAGGTATTCATCCAGGTTTGAGATGACAGTCTTAGCAGCAATTGCGTTTCTATTCCCTTCTTGTACGAGTTGGTCGATACGAGTACTTCGAATTTTTACAATCGCAAACTCCGACGCCACGAAAAAGGCAGTTAACGCAATCAAAATTGCAACCATGACTAAATTAAATATCTCCAAATAGTTTCCTTACACGCGATAGGCGAGTAAGGATTACACCTCCTAAATAGGTAAGTTTTTAGATGTTGTTCAAAAAGTCGGCTTAAAATGACTCGTCGAATTTCTACGTTGGCTTGCTTCTGCGTTCCTCACGTATTAACTGCATACGTTTTGGTACTGGAAGCTATGCCGCCTTGAAACTTCGACGCACAGGATTTGCTAGTGTCGATATTGCCACATTACGTGGCGTTCTAGTCAACGCGGTCCTTTTTATCCTCCATTTTGAACTGCATTTTTACTTTTACATTTCTTGCAAATGTATTACAAAGAAATGTTGTTTATACAAAGTATTGATGACAATGATTTTTTATTCTATAAGAATGAATTTTTATTCTGTAAGTTTCATAACTATATGATTCTTTGATTCAAGTAAACAGAACCATGAGCAATTTTGCGAGAGCCATGCTCTGTGTGGACATTTTGTTCATTACATTTTTTTGTTCCTCTTTTGATAGAGAATCTAAGATTGGCTTCATTTCTTTGAGTTCTGTTTCCAAATACTCCATTCTCTTTGATAAATCCTGCGTGTATTTCAAGACTTTCTCTTGCTCTACACGAGTTGTTTTTAATAGCTCCACCTTTTCCTTGATTTCAAGTAAGGGGATGTTTAACTCCTTGTACTGGGAAACAAGATGAAGGGTTTCCACAGCTTCAGCACCATAGAACCGATAGTTAGAGTCAGATCGTTCAGGAGTTAAAATACCAAGTTGTGTGTAATAATCAATCGTACGTTTCGATACATTTGCTTCTCTTGCTAGTTCCCCAATACGGTATAACTTCCCAACGACATCACCCCTTCTAAAGGATGTTCAAAAAGTCAGTGAAAATGACACATCGAATTTCTTTGTTGGCTTGCTTTTCCATTCCTCACGTATTAACCGCATACGCTCCGGTACTCAAAGCTGCGTGGCCTCGAAATTATTGGTCCTTTTCATTCTCCTTTTTGAACCCACCCCTTCTATTAGACTTCTATTCTTCTATTATATGTATAATAAACCGTACAGTCAAACGTGACGGTTTTTGGGTACGGTTTGCAATTGTTACTTTTTCTTTTGTGCCAGAGTGGTTTGTGATTTCAAACTATATAGGCCACCCTTCAAGTGGGATAGTGGTAAGTTCTTATGCCTTCTTCTTAAGACTTTAGCCGCCTGCTTACTTCGTATCCCTGTCTGGCAATAGAGGATAATATCCTTATCGGTTGGAAATTCCACTTTATTTCGTTTTATTTTAGATAGGGGTAGATTGATGCTACCCTTAATATGATTTGTTTCATATTCATAAGGATTACGTACATCAATGAGCGCAATATTTTGTGGCATTTTCATTTTTTCTTTAAACTCGATTTCTGATAATTGTTTAAGATTTCTAACTGGTCTCATTGCATCATAAATAAAAACAACAAAAAGAACCCCTACCCCTATTTGCAGCCAAGTAATTGTATCCATTTCCAACCTTCCTTTTCATATGCGTATTATCATTATTATAATCAAAAAAGCAAAGGAATGAAAAATCACATGTGACATCGCTATCTTTTTGCGGTATGGTAGACTAGGAAAAATTTTTAAAGATCGGGGTTTATCGTAAAGTGGGGCAAGCTACAAAACGCTTTTTAGCTGGTGTGGTGTTTATCACCTATTCACTATTTCTTTTATATTGGATGTTTTTTGCATTTTCCCGGACAAAAGGAGAAGAATTCAGGTATAATCTCACACCTTTTTCTACAATCAAAAATTATTTTACGTATTATGATCATTTTCCTTTTTATATTTGGATCATCAATATTGCAGGAAATATAGGTGTTTTTATACCGTTTGGGATCGTGTTACCGGTTCTTTTCCCTAGGCTTTCAAATTTCTTTTTCTTTCTTTGTGCATTTGTCATTGGTATTTCGTCCCTTGAAGTCCTTCAGCTTTTCAGCATGCTAGGAAGTTTTGATGTGGATGATATTATTCTAAACACCATTGGTGCTGTAATTGGGTTTATTTTATTGCAGGTTATGAGGTTTCGTAAACGACGTAAAAAAAGGAGATGAGGTCAAATACGTAAATGTATTTGAACCATCATCTCCTTTTTTAAAGATGTTCAATGGGTCGGTCAAATTGAGACATCGAATTTCTGCGTTGGTTTGCTTCTCCGTTCCTCACGTATTAACTGCATACGCACCTGTACTCAAAGCTGCACTGCCTCGAAATTCGACGCACAGGATGTTCTAGTGTCGACAAGACATAAGGCCGTGGCGGCGACTCGGTCCGTTTCAACCTCCTTTTTGAACCCACATTTTACCGATTAACAGAAGCTGCCATTCTTACATATGTATGACGCTTTCCGCGAATAGCGATTGAATAGGTCATGATGTTTTCAGGAATTGCAATTCCATGGTACCCCGCATCACCAATATGGTAGATATCTGCTCCTGCCATCTTACTAGTTAATGCAATTTGACGGATTGTTGCTTCATCTGCCCCTTCTTGGCTTGTACCAATAGTGAGCATGACCAACGCTCCCTTTGAATGAACAAAGCGGACATTTCTCTCCGTTATTTCTAGAGTAATCCCTGGAATAGTCCCAGGTGCTGGCATTAAAATGACATCTGCTCCTGCTTCAACAAAGCTTTCTAACGCCGCCTCTGAAACAATGCCACTTCCGGTTTCGTTGACTACACCTGCACCATGCATTTTCCCTGCTATAACGAGGCCTTCACTTCCAAACACTTCACGAGCCTTCTTAATTGCTACGACAATTTCATTATTTGTGACACCTGTTTTTGGATTACCAGTGAGGCAAACAAAATCAAAGCCAAGCTGTTTCGCTTCACGTAAGGATTCTTCCGTTGCCAAACGGCCTTTTGGAAGTTGACTTAATGCTTCAAGCTGCTGAGCATTTGGATCAACAGGTTCTAAATTTAATCCAATTGGTCTGCCTGTCAGCCCCTTTAGCTTCTCAACAATTGATTCACCTTCTTTAGCCTGGAATCCCTCTACGAAAGGTGAAAAGACATCAAAATAATTAAAGATTAATAAATCGGCCCCAAATGCAGATGCCATTTCTGCATTCGTGACTGCTGGGTATATCGGTTGAAAAGAGCCAATAACCTCTGATAAAATGACCCTTCCTTCCGAGGCTTTTATCGATTGCTTTAGATCTTGTCCGTTCATTCTCTTAAAATCCGAGGCTGTACAATCTAAAAGTCGTTTCATGATGTTACCCTCCTAATTTATGTTCGGACCATTTCCACCTTATATTTATACCGGTCAGCTCTGTAATACGATTTTACAAATTCAAGTGGTTGCTGATGTTCTATGTAGGTGATTTGTTGGATATAAAGCACAGGATCTCCAACTTTGATACCTAAGTTAGACGCCTCCCGCTTGTGAGCAGTGGTTGCTTCCAGTTCCTGGACTCCCGATGTAATATGAAGCCCAATCTCTCCCTCCACAAACCGATAAATGGAATTCTCAGCTACTTCTCTAGTCAATCCAGGTACAAGATCCTCTGACATATAAAAAACCTCGAACGCAATTGGCTGCTGGTCAGCAAGTCGCAAACATTCAATTTCATAGACCTTTGAACCTTCTTCCAGTTGAAGTTTTGTGGCGATCAAAGTGTCAGCTTCAATTACCGTGAAATCTAAAACGCGCGTGCCTGGCTCAAACCCTCTAGAGCGCATATCCTCAGAGAAACTCGTTAAGCCTTTTACATTTTTTTCGAATTTTTTCAGCGCCACAAAAGTCCCTTTTCCACGTTCTCTTTGTAAATAGCCTTCATTTACAAGATTATTAATGGCTTGTCGTACAGTCATCCTGCTGATTTGGTATTTCTGAGCGAATTCTCTTTCGGACGGAATCATTTCACCAGGTTTTAGCTCTTTCGTTTCGATTTTTTCACGAATACGCTGTTCAATTTGAAAGTAAATAGGTACTGGTGAATTCTTTTTTATCACGATCAAAGCCCCTCTTTTTTTCATCATCCACTAATGAAAGCGCCTCTTCGTCTGCAATAATCGTAACATCAGGATGATTCTTTAAAACAGTAGCCGGAATCCTTTCAGTGATATCCTTGTTTATTACTTTTTCGAGAATATCAGCCTTTGTTTTCCCTGAAACCAGCAAGAGGATTTTTTTACTTTTCATTATTGTGGAGATTCCCATTGTAATTGCATGTGTTGGAACTTCTTCGATGCTGTTGAAAAAGCGCATATTTGCTTGTCTTGTTGATTCTTCAAGCTCAACAACATGTGTTACCGATTGAAATGGTGTACCAGGTTCATTAAAACCGATATGCCCATTTACTCCAATTCCAAGCAACTGAAGGTCAACTCCACCTAAATCAGAAATTACCTTCTCATACTTTTTGCTTTCCTCTTCGTAGTCCGTTGCTAACCCGTCTGGAATATGGATATTGTCTTTTGTAATATTAATATGTGAAAAAAGGTTATCCATCATGAAATGGTGATAACTATTTGGATGGTCCTTTTCAATACCTAGATATTCATCAAGATTCACGGTATGAATGTTTTCATAAGATGTCTTATTTTGCCCGTGATCCTTAATTAATTCTTTATACGTTCCAACAACTGTCCCACCAGTTGCAAGTCCTAATACCGAGTTAGGTTTTTCTTTTACTTGATATGAAATCATAGCTGCTGCAAATTGGCTCATTTCTTCAAAATTCTTCACTGCCACAACTTTCATCTATTTTCCCTCCCTATTGGAATATGCAAGTTTTCCACGACAAAATGTCATGATTACCTCTAATTGATCATTTACTATCACTAAATCTGCATCCTTACCAGCCTTAATGCTTCCTTTTCGGTCAAACACATTGATTTGTTTTGCCGGGTTAACGGCCGTCATTTCCGTTATATCCTTAAGAGAACAATCCGCAAATTTCATCATGTTTCGAACGGCGTCATTTAATTTTAAAATACTTCCTGCCAATGTTCCATCTTTTAAAACAGCTCTTTCCTCATTTACGATAACCTCTTGGCCACCGAGGTCGTACATTCCTGCGACCAGGCATTTTGCACGCATTGAGTCCGTTACAAGAATGGTACCTTCACTTCCTTTATTCTTATATGCAAATTTCACCATTTTTGGTGCTACGTGAATACCATCGACGATCATCTCACACTTTACTTCATCATGTAAAAGAACAGCACCTGCTACACCTGGCTCCCTGTGATGAATCCCGCGCATTCCATTGAATAAATGTGTAGCGTGAGTAACTCCCGCTTCTATAGCAGCTTCAACTTCTTCGTAAACCGCGTCAGAGTGTCCAATGGAAGCAACTACACCTGTATTCTTCAAATGAGCCGTTAACTCTAAGCCTCCTGGTTCCTCTGGTGCTAGTGTAACAAGTCGAATATTGTCACCTGATAAAGCCTGCCACTTTTTAAACAATTCCACGTTTGGATTTATAATATTACCCGGATGTTGTGCTCCTGCTCTTTTGGGAGATAAAAATGGTCCTTCAAGATGTGCACCTAAAATTTCTGCATGACCCGGATTTTGTGTAGGCATAAAATTAGCAATTGTACCAATTGCATTTTCTATATCCTCTTGTGATTTTGTCATGGTAGTCGCAAGAAAGCTCGTAGTGCCTTCTTTCGGTAACGTGGTTACCATTGTTTTTAATGCATCAGGTCTTGCGTCCATTACGTCAGCTCCGCTTGCCCCGTGAATATGTAGATCAATCATACCTGGTATCAATGAGTAAGAATCGTCAAATTCGATAACTTCCTCTTTATCACTTGCTTGAAAGTCAGCAACATGGCCAACTCTCCTTATCTTATCTCCATCAATTTCAATAAATCCTTTTTCGATAATGCCATCCTCTGAAAATATAGTAAGATTTGTTATAATCATAGTAAGGACTCCTTTTATATTTCTTATCTTCATTATATCTTTCACGAGAGCTAGTTGTCTATACCACTAAAGTATTTCTTATTCTCCCCTTACTTTTCCCTACTTATAATGAAATTATTGTGTTTTCCTTTTATACAAAAAGAAGGCCACCCTATTGGATAGCCCCTTTACTCATCTACTACTCTTTTCGAATTTTATGAACCTCGTCGGCAACGAATTGTACATTTGTTCCTACTATAACTTGAATGCTGTTTTTACCAACAATATTGATTCCAGGAACGCCGGTTGCCTTAATTTTTTGCTGATCAACTTTTTCCATATCTTTTACTTCTAAACGTAAACGTGTTACGCAGTTGTCAACTGATGTTACATTCTCGTCTCCACCTAAACCTTCATAAATTTGAGCTGCCATTGCTGCGAATCTTGATTTACCATCAGCCTGGGTAGTTGTTTCAACAGCTTCCTCGTCTTCACGGCCCGGTGTTTTCAAATTAAATTTAAGAATTAAGAAACGGAACAGAACATAATAAATAAGACCGATTACAAGTCCTTGAACTAACAACATCCAAGGTTGATTTGCGATTGGATTTCGTAAACTTAAGAAAAAGTCAACAAAACCTGCACTAAATGCAAATCCTGCAGTCCAATGGAATGATGCTGCAATAAATAGTGAAATACCTGTTAATAAAGCATGTACAACATATAGTCCTGGTGCTAAGAACATGAAAGCAAATTCAAGTGGTTCTGTTACACCTGTAAAAAATGCCGCAAATCCAGCTGCCATTAATAAGGATGCAGCTTGTTTCTTTCTGGCTGTTTTTGCTGTGTGATACATTGCAAGTGCTGCTGCTGGCAAACCAAACATCATAACTGGGAAGAAACCAGCTTGATATCTACCTGTAACACCTTTTTCACCTTTACCACCCAAGAAATTAGTAATATCATTGATTCCAGCTACATCAAACCAAAATACAGAGTTTAGTGCATGGTGAAGTCCTGTTGGTATTAACAATCTATTGAAGAATCCATAAAGACCAGCACCAACTGCGCCTAAACCAACAATTGCTTCACCAAATGCAACTAATCCTGAATAGATGACTGGCCATACAAATATTAGCACTAAAGATGCAATTAACATTGCAACAGATGTCAAAATTGGAACAAGTCTTTTCCCACTAAAGAAAGCCAATGCATCCGGTAATTGTACCTCACTGAAGCGATTGTATATGATGGAAGCGATAATACCGGAGATTATTCCGATAAACTGGTTATTTATTTTTCCAAATGCAGCATTTACTGCCGTTGCGTCAACTCCTTGTAGCTGTGCTACAGAGTTTGTGCCAAGTAGTGTTGTAATTGTTAAAAAGGCCACCAATCCACTAAGTGCTGCTGAGCCATCCTTGTCTTTTGACATACCCAAAGCAACACCTACTGCAAAGAGAAGTGACATATTGTCAATGATGGCTCCCCCTGCTTTCGTTAAGAAAGTAGCTATAGGGCTACCATTACCTGTTACAAAAACATCAGGGTCAATCCAATAACCGATACCCATCAAGATAGCTGCTGCTGGTAATACAGCAACTGGTAGCATCAGAGAACGACCAAGCTTTTGAAGATACTTCATCATGTTGTATATTTCCTCCTTTAAATTTGTTGTCTTCCTTCCATTCTTTGGTCTTTAAACTACTTCAAAATAATCAAGCATAATTTCAAAAATCAGGTAACGCTTACACAATAGTGTAACCAAAGCATAGTTAGATTTATTACCGGAATTCATTTTAACACCAAGGGGTTTAGTTGTCTATACCAATTTTTTTGAATTCCCCACAAAAAATGTAGAGAGAATTTTTTGTGAAATCAGCATTTTTATCTACAACAATATAACTAAAGGTGTATAGAAGAAGGGATGTTTATATATTACACTAAGGATAAGCCATTGATTAGGAGGTATTCCATGAAACAAGGTGATAAAGTCGTCTATAATAACGATTTGTATGAAGTTCTTTATGTTTATGAAAATGGAATGTATGAGATTAAACAAATGGAAATCCTATTCAAAGTAGAACTTGTGAATGAAAACGATATCATTCCTGTTCTCTGCTAATTGTCTTCCCTCCCTTTCAAGGGGTTCAAAAAAATCCATTGGTATGACAATGGATTCTTCTTCATTCTCCCATTATTTCATCAAGACTGCTCGCACAGGGCTTCCATCTGCACCTTCAATTGGGAGTGGGAGTGCAATTAATTCATAATCACCAAGTTCCACACCCTCTAAGACAATCCCTTCAAGAATATATATGCCATGTTGATATAAATGATGATGAGCTTGTAAATCTTTACTATCCAACTGATCAACAGATGGAGTGTCTATCCCAATTAAGCGAATTCCTTTTTCAGCTAAAAATAAAGCAATTTCTGGTTTTAAGCTTGTAATAGAGGTTGGAAACTTCTTTCGATTTTTCCAAGAGTTTGTTCGTATTAATAACCGTTTCACACCAGATAAATCAAATTGTTTTAAATCCTCGACTCCAATTTCCTTTTTACCTGATACCTCAATTACCTTCGCTTTTCCTATGTATCGATCAAGGTCAAGTTCATGCACCTTTTTTCCTTCATTATCAAAATGGAAGGGTGCATCAATATGAGTACCAATATGTGTACTTGTTGTGATTTTTCCTACATTAACAGTTGAAGCTTCCTTTATTGACCATGTTAGAGCATATTCAAATGGAGTGTCGTTTGGCCATTCTTGTGTCGCGCTGCTTAAAGGCTGTGAAATATCAATGATTTTCATTTATTAATCACCTCTAACGTTTTCTTACCTCTAGTATAATTTAGTTGTAACAATTCTGTCATTTTATTCTTATCATAAAACATTTTTCTCCGGAGATTCTAGAAATGTCTTCTCAAAAAGAAGGTGATGTAGTGAGAAAACAATCATTGAGGAGGAAAATGATGGGAATTTTAAGCGGTAATCCAAAAGAAGAACCGATGCATTATGGTGAAGTTTTCGGTGTATGGACACACTTATTAACAGCAAAAGGAATGGTTTCTGCGTACCAAACCTTACTTAATCATACTGGTGATGATGATTTAAAAAAAATCGTAGAAGACATCATTGAAAATGGCCTCAAACTGGAGATTGAAGAGGTAGAAACCTTATTAAAAGAAAATGGGGTTGGGTTACCTCCCGCACCTCCAGAGCGACCTAATGCGTGCCTTGAAAATATACCTCCTGGTGCACGTTTTCAAGATCCTGAAATTGCAGCTAAAGTTTCCGCTGATATCGCAGCAGGCTTAGTTGCTTGTAGTACCCTAATTGGACAATCAATTCGGGAAGATGTTGCTACAATGTATGGGCAATTCCATTTGAAAAAAGCACAATTTGGCGCGAGAATGCTACGTCTTAACAAAGAAAAAGGGTGGCTTGTTCCTCCTCCACTTCATATTAATAAAACTGAGGGATGTTAAATACCTTGCAGGCAGATTCTTACTGAATCTGCCTTTTTTTGTAGTGGTTTAACTTTGCTTACTACCACTGTCATTTTAGCTGTCCTCTCTTTTATTACCACCAATACTTTATGTAAGGAAGAAGCAAAATATAAAAGTAAATCAAATCATGCAAAGGAGGAATTAACTTGCAAAGATTTACAAAAACAAGTGTAGCAATTCTTGGTTCTGCGATGCTTTTATTGTCTGCCTGTAATACAAATAACGATGCGGCAGATGATAAAAACCGTTCAGCAAACGTAGAAAACGTAAATAATGGCTATATCATAAAACAAGATCAGCCTTATCGCACGACAACATCGAGTGATCGATATCCACATACAACCAGTGTTCAAAATGCTCAAGGTGAACAAAAGTATTTTCGTTTCATCAATAAAAAAATTGTAGTCCGTACTCCAAACGGTACAAACGTAGTTCCAAATGGGAACTATCATTTTACAGGGGGACCAAATAATGTTGCCCCAGCGCCAAATAATGTAACTCCAGCACCGAACAATGTTACTCCGGCACCGAATTACCCAACAGGAGATACAACAACTGGTGAACAGAATCGTCAACCTGCAACACAGCAGCCTGCTCCTACTCCGGCACCGACAGCTGGTGTAAGTAATTTTGAAAAACAGGTAATAGATCTTACAAATGCACAACGTAAGAAAAATGGCTTACCTGCCCTTAAAACTGATGCAGGATTAAGCAAAGTGGCCAAGACGAAAGCTAATGACATGCAACAAAAAAACTACTTTTCACATACAAGTCCAACGTATGGATCTCCATTTGATATGATGAGGGATTTCGGAGTATCGTACAAAACAGCTGGTGAAAATATCGCAAAAGGACAAACGTCTCCTGAAGCAGTAGTTAACGCTTGGATGAACAGTGAAGGACACCGTAAAAATATCCTTAATCCAAACTTCACTCATATTGGAGTTGGTCATCAACAAAGTGGAAACTACTGGTCACAAATGTTTATAGGAAAATAAAAACACTTCATACAAAAACGGGCCGACATATTTATATGTCAGCCCTCACTTTTTAATTACATGTTAAGTTTAACAAATTTTCGTTTTCCAACTTGAACAATCATACCCTCTTTCACTTCAATCTCAAGATGGATGTCCTCAACCTTCTCGCCGTTCAGCTTCACACCACCGTTTTGAATCATTTTTCGAGCTTCCCCTTTGGACTTTTGTAATTCCAATTGAACAAGTAAGTCAATAATTGAAATTTTAGCGTCTCCGGACCAAGTTAGCTCGGGGATATCCTCTGGCATTACTCCTTTTTGGAAGACTGTTTTAAAATGATTTTCAGCCTGCTGGGCTGCTTCTTCACCATGGTACATTCTCACGATGGTTCTTCCAAGAAGCATTTTTGCATCACGTGGGTGTAAAGTTCCACTTTCAAGATTTGCTTTGATTTCATTCTTTTCTTCCAACGATAGGTCAGTAACTAAATCAAAGTATTTCGCCATCATTTCATCCTGGATGGACATTGTTTTCCCATACATATCATTTGGTGCTTCATCAACACCAATATAGTTTCCTTTGGACTTGGACATTTTTTCAACGCCATCTAGTCCCTCTAAAAGTGGAAGAAGAATGACAACCTGTTTTTCTTTTCCAAAATGTTCTTGTAAATGACGTCCCATTAAGACATTGAAATGCTGATCATTTCCTCCTAGTTCAATGTCGCTTTCCAACACTACAGAGTCATAACCCTGCATAAGTGGATAGAAAAATTCATGAAGAGAAATCGGCTTTCCTGTCGCCAAACGCTCAGAGAAATCATTTCTTTCAAGTAACCGAGCGACAGTTATGCTTGCAGCAAGGTTAATAATGTCTTCAAAGTTTAAAGCAGATAACCATTTCGAGTTATAGTGAAGTTCTACCTTCTCAGTATCCAATACTTTTCCAAATTGCTCAAAATATGTTTTCGCATTGTGTTTCACTTCTTCATCTGTTAACTGTTTACGCGCAACTGATTTACCAGTTGGGTCCCCAATTTTTCCTGTAAAATCTCCAATTAAAAGCTGGACCACATGACCGTTTTCTTGGAATTGTTTTAATTTATTTAAAACAACTGTGTGTCCCAAGTGCACATCCGGCGCAGATGGGTCAAGGCCTAGCTTTACTTTTAATGGTTTCTTGGTAACAAGAGACTTTGCGATTTTTTGTTTTAATTCGTGTGCAGGAACAACCTCTTGAATACCGTTTGTATAGATAGCAAATTGTCTTTCTAGTTCCACTTTTTGTTGATCTGTTAGTTGTTCGATAAAGTTTTCCATTCGGCTTTCCTCCTGATTTGTGATTTTAAAATGTCTTTCTTATATTGATTTACGATTTAGGAAATTTAGGTCAGGGACATTTTTTCTAGCATTGATGGGCTTTTGTCTTTGAGACAACTGCTCAAAGACACTTAGCCCGCGTTCAACATGCTTTTGTCCGTGTGACCGCGGCTTGAAAACATTTCTACATGTACCCTCCAGCTTTTAAACCCTTGTCCTTGAGGGACACTTCCTAACCCTAAAAACAACACAAAAAACCACGCCCCTAAAAAGGGACGTGGTTGCACGCGGTACCACCCTTGTTTGAAGATAAATATCTTCCGCTCATTCGAATAACGGCTCGTCCGTTCTTTGCTAATTACCGACCTGGGTTCACAAAGAAAGCTCAAGGAGGTAATTCACATTTATCTATGTTCCGGTTTTCACCAACCACCGGCTCTCTATAACAGGGAGATAAACTGCTACTGATTCCTATCATCACTTTTCTATTTGAATATAATGGCTATTTTATCGGATAGTGTCGCAAATAACAAGTAAAAATTCCTCTTCCTTTTTTATGCACAAATGCTGGAAGCGCTTTATCTTTTGTTCTACACTATTGTTGTAAAAGCAAATTACCTGCAAATGTAATATTTTGAATCGTAATTGGGAGACCGCCCGCTGGTGTTTGCAGTAACACTTTATCTCCTATTTTTCGTAATAACAATTGTCTGCCGACTGGTGATAAAAATGAGATGCAACCTGCATCTGGGTCTGAATGTTTTGGTAAACATACAAAATAATCCTCTGTCTCGTCTTCCCCATCAAACACGACAGTTACCTTTGTTCCGATAAAAACCATTGGTATTGGTTCAGCCACTTCATCTTTTAAGAAACTTTCAAGTTCGTTTATATATGAGCTAAGAAAGTGTGGATTTCTCTCCTTAAGGGGTGTGGAGGATAAATAGAGATTCTTTAATTCTTGAAAATTTGTATCAATTGTCCGTAGCTGCTCGACAAAATATTCCTTATGGCTCATAGTAGATATCCTCCTTGCTAGCATCAAACACCTTGCAAAATTTCATTTCTACCTTCATTTTTTATTTCCCCTTCCTCTATTTGAATATAAAAATGTAGACCCTCCTTAAGCACAGAAAGGTCTACTATACACTTCCAATTATACCACAATGATTCCAGTGACACTAGTTATCTAGCAGACTGTTAATTCGACAAAATCCTTCAGTACCTATCAAGAAAAAAGTAGCTATACGAAATAGCTACTTCACCTTATAACACCTATGCAACAACAAGTCTTATTTTATTGGCAGATGGGTCCTTTGTTATCACGACTCCATCTTCAACTTGGACATATGCGCCTAGTTTCTTTAGGTTTTCAACGGTTGTTTGTAATGCATTTTCATTTGGTAGTACAAGTGTAAATTGTTTAATCCCTGCACTATTTTCAGAAGGTGCAGGTGCTCCTACACCATTCCATGTGTTGAGACCGATATGATGATGATACCCGCCTGTTGAAATAAATAATGCCATCCTACCGTAACGGCAAACAACATCAAATCCAAGTCCTTTTGTATAATATTCTTCTGTCTTTGCTATGTCTGAAACATGCATATGAATATGACCCATAACTGTTCCCTCTGGAAGCCCAGTCCATTTTTCACCATTCGCAGCTGCAAGTACACCTTGTCCATCAAGAGGATCTGTCACCATTTTGACCTCACCATTATTCCATTCCCACTCTGTGTCGGGACGGTCTCTATAAATTTCAATTCCATTACCATCTGGATCATCTAAATAGAGTGCCTCACTCACAGAATGATCTGATGCGCCAATTGGAACATTGTTTTGGACTAAGTGGAAAAGTACTTTTCCTAAATCAGCCTGGGATGGTAATAGCAACGCAAAATGATAAAGCCCAGTTCGACGCGGCTCCTTAGGCGCAATGTTCGCAGGCTGTTCAATTGATAATAATGGTGTCTTACCATCCGCAGTTAATAGTGCCTTATTTCCAGATTGCTCTAATACTTTAAAACCAATAATGTTTTGATAGAACGTTAAAGAACGTTGTAAATCGGTCACCTTTAATTCTACAAGTTCAACAAATGTATATGGTGGGCGTTGAAATTTCATTTTCGTGTGCCTCCTAAATTTTATTAGTAACTTACTTTATGTAAGTAATTATATTTTTGTAATTGAATTATGTCAAGTAAGTTTATTATTTCTTACAATGCGCTATAATATATTCATAGGGGTGAAGGAACGATGGATACAAATATAATTTGTCCTAAATTTGAAAAAGCTATGAGTTTACTCGGTCAACGCTGGACGGGCCTCGTTATTTATCAACTTCTTTCAGGTCCGCAGCGTTTTTGTACAATAGAGTCTTCGATTGGTATAAGTGGAAGAGTTCTTTCAGAAAGACTCAAGGATTTGGAAAATCAAGGTATTGTAAAAAGGCAGGTCTACCCAGAAACCCCAGTACGTATCGAATATTCCTTAACAGAAAAAGGGGCCGCCCTAAAACCGCTAATGGATAAAATCCAAGAATGGTCACAGGAATGGGTTACAATAGATTCCTAAAACATCAACAAAGCTAAAGCAGATTGTATAGTATTGCAATCTGCTTTTTTCTTTCATACGCCTTAGGTCTTATCTAGAAATATATCGGTGGTGCGTTACACCGTTCTTATTCTTCATTTACGATAAGGATAGAATAAATGATAAAGGCAGGTTGGAAAATTGAAAAAAATAGTAGTGATATTTTTTATTCTTATTGGAGTTTACCTTTTGATGACAAACCTCTACCGGATTCCGGGGCTTTCTTTTGGTAATTCTGGAGATTCAGCCAAGGTGACGGAAAAAATTGATAAGATTGAAATCGATCTTACATCAATTAGTACGACTGTAATCCCTGAAAATCGTGATGATGTAAAAGCCGAATTGAAAGGGAAAGGAAAAGTTCATGTATCAAAAAGCGGTGACTCGATTGAGGTTACCTATGAACGTGGATTCTTTAACTGGCGCTGGTTCCCTTTCTTTGATAATACCAAGCTAACCGTGTTTATTCCGGAAGATTATGACCGAGATTTATCGCTTATCGTGGGCTCTGGCCATTTGGAATTTGACGGTAAACCAATGAAGCTTAACGAGCTTTCCGCAGATGTTCATTCTGGAAATATGAGATTGCAAGACCTCTCTGTAAAAACATTTACACATAATGTTGCTTCCGGGAATTCTAAAATTGAGAAGCTCACAACAGAAAGTGGAGAAATTGAGGTTCATTCCGGGAATGTAACGATTGATGAGTATACAGGGAAACTAGAAGCTGATGTATCCTCTGGACGTTTAAAAGCAACCCTTTCAGACCTTAAAGATTCCATTGATGCAAGTGTAAAATCTGGCCTACTTGATATTGATTTACCGAATGATGCCGACTTTACACTAAACGGGAAAGTAAATAGCGGCTATATCTCCAATGATTTATCTCTGGATGAATCCAAAAGGGATAAAGGAAATATCCAAGGCAAGCATGGTGCTGGCACCTATGATGTGAACATTGAAGTAAATAGTGGGAAAGTAACGATAAGATAAGGTTACAGAGCTCGAGAATAACAAGAATCGTAGGTTTCATTTTCAATGAAGCCTACGATTCTTGTTTTATTGATTTGGAGATATTCCAAGCATTGTTTCTAAATCTACAATTTCAAATCCCTTTTTCTTTAGCTCTTCAATGACCCTTGGCAATATTTCATATGTGTCGTACTCATCAGAATCTGTGTGCATGAGAATGATATCACCGTTTCGGATATTAGAGATTACATTGGAATAAATGACATCCGGGCTTTTTTGTGCCCAATCAAGTGAGTCAATTGACCAAAGGATAATGGAGTACTTTTTTTCTTTGGCCACGTCCGCAACTAGTTCGTTTGTTGACCCATAAGGTGTTCTTAGAAAGGCAGGCTTTTTGCCGATGATTGATTCAAGCACATCTCCGGCCTGCTCTATTTCATTTTGAATTTCAGTTTCTCCCAACTTATCAAGTTGAACATGGTGATAGCTATGACTTAAAACGAGATGGCCTTTTTCATAAGCCTCTTTCACAACCTCTGGATGTTTCTCTGCTTCACTTCCTACAAAGAAGAAATTTCCCTTTACCCCGTATTGGTCCAAAACTCCAATCACAGCTGAAGTCACCGTACTATCTGGCCCATCGTCAAAGGTTAAAGCCACCTGTTTATTATTTGGGCCATTAATAAATACTTTTTCTTGCGTTTTCGAAAATTCAATGATTTCATCACGCCATTTTTGCATGGATATTACAGACTCTTTTGCTAGAAATGGGGATTCCCCTTTAATTTCAAGTAGGTATTCACTTTTCCAGGTAGTATCTGCAGGAAATCTTGCATCTGGAATGGAATTCTCCTTTGGCTCTATTTTGTGATCCCCGTAAGGCACTCCCCCAGCAACCTTCGTTTCTTTTGATACACAAGAAGATAACATACATACCGAACATACGAAAACAAATAGTACTATCTTTCGAACCATGACAGAGCCCCCTTTGTCTTCATTCTAAACACATGGTACAAATATAGAAAGACAATTTAACAATTTTGACCAAATTTGGTACTGACAAAATTTTCAATCTATTTTATTATTAAACTAATATACTAAAACCAAGGGGGCCGAATCATGAGTATTGCGCTCATTTCCGATATTCACGGAAATATAACAGCACTCGAAGCTGTTCTAGAACATATAAAAAGTCGTGGAATCAAGACGATTATTTGTCTTGGGGACCTTGTAGGAAAAGGGCCGAACTCAGCTACGGCAGTTGACCGGATTCAAGAAGTGTGTGAGGTTGTGCTTTTAGGAAATTGGGATGACTTTATTCAAAATGAACATCCCGATGAAGGGATTACTTGGCACCGTAATCAGCTAGGTGAGGAACGCCTTTCATACTTAGGAACCCTTCCCTTCCACTATGACTTCTATATGAGTGGGAAATATATTCGGTTATACCACGCCTCTGCAAAAAGTGTCCACCACCGTGTTGTACCAATGATACATTCTAGTGATGAAAAACGAGCAATGTTTGATCTGTCTGAATGGATTGTACCATTAGAGGATAGAACACCAGACATTATTGGATTTGGAGACATCCATGCTGCCTTAATAGAACCAATGGATACAGAGCAAACCCTTTTAAATGTCGGAAGCGTCGGTAACCCGTTGGATACAACAAAAGCCACCTTTGCAATTTTACACGGTGAATATCAATCGAAAGAGGTCGCACCTTTTTCAATCGAAATCGTTCGTCTTCCATATGACATCGAAAAGGAATTACATATTGCAGCCGAAATGGGTCTTCCCTACTTTGATAAGTATGCAACAGAGCTTCGCGAAGCTGTTTACCGAGGAACACCGAAAAATGAAAAATAAACAATCGCGGAACTTGCACAAGACAAAATAATCAAGGTAAAATAAGTAAAAGCGATATTTTACATGTATAGTTTTCATAAATATGGGTTACAATGTTTTTTATTTTACCTCTATATAAATATCTATCTTGAGAGGAGAATTGCCTTGACTACAAATAACGAATCTAAAAAAGAGATCACGGTTAATTCAACTGTCCAGCTTAAAGGGATAGTAAAAGCAATATTTAATGATTCCATTCATGTGCAAATCGGCGGAAAAATCATTACACTTCCCGCTTCAAACCTATTGAAACAGAATAATCCTTTAACCTAATATGCAAAAAACACCGTTCGAAACATGAGCGGTGTTTTCTTACTTTTTCATCCTTTTAATAATTTCTCACTTACGAAAAACTTTTTATAGTTCCCTTAAGGCCTGAATAATATCAGCCTGCAAGTCCTCAATATGCTCTAAACCAACAGAATAGCGGACAAAATTGGCAGGGATGCCTGCGGTTTTCATTTGTTCTTCAGTCAATGCCCCCTCCCACATTGCTGCGGTATGGACAACTAATGAATCAACTCCACCTAAACTAACAGCATTTGTAGAAAGTTTTAATGCGGATACAAATCGATTAGTAGCGTTATAGTCTCCCTTAATCGCAAACGCAATCACAGCACCAAAGCCTTTCATTTGTTTTTTGGCAAGTTCGTGCTGAGGATGACTCGGCAGTCCTGGATAATATACTTTTTCTATTTCAGGTTGTTCCTCTAAAAATTCTGCTAAGGCTAATGCGTTCGAATTAATACGTTCCATCCGCAACGGGAGCGTCCTTAGACCCCTTAACAATAACCATGCATCCATTGGTGATAGGACTGAACCAATCGATGTATGTGTATCCCAAATCTTTTCCGCAAGCTTCGTGCTTGTACAAATAACACCAGCCGTTATATCATGATGCCCCCCTAGGTACTTTGTTGCACTGTGTACAACTACATCGACACCAACATCGTGTGGTCGTTGATTAAGCGGTGATGCAAATGTATTATCTGCTACAACAATAATATTCTGCTTCTTTGCTACCTTTACAACAGCCTCCAGATCTGTAATAACCAAAGTGGGATTAGCAGGAGTTTCAAGCATAATCAGCTTTGTATTTGGACGAATTGCCTCTTCAAACGCTGAAATTTCGGACTGTTCAACTACTGTTACCTCAACACCGAATCTTGGTAACATTTCATCCATAATTTTGGCCGTACTCATATAATGCCTTGTTTGTGCGATAACATGGTCGCCTGCAGAAACTAACGCTAAGATGGTAGACGCAATAGCCCCCATTCCAGAACCAGTAACTAGTGCTGTTTCAGTACCTTCTAAATCCGCCATGATTTTATTGACTCGCTCATGAACCGGATTACCATAACGTGTATAGTATCTCGGATGAAGTGGTGTTCCTGCCATTTCGGCAAACTCTGCTGAATCCTCGGCACTAAACGTTGCTGAATAATAAATAGCTGGTGAAACACCCTTCTCCTTTTTAGCCCATTCTTGGTCTGCATGTAACACCAATGTTTCATTATTATAAGTTTGAGATTTGTTAGTGTTCATCTTTTTTTCAGACTCCTCCATTTTTATATAATTCTATATTTTTCGCATTTTTATTTCAATGAATATATCTTATAGAAAAAGGCACCTACCCCATAGTGTAAATCCTTAGGGCAGGTACCTCTTGAATAATAACATTTGATTTTAAATCATTGACTTTCTTAAGTTTCGTAAATAACGATAGTTCTGCAGGAAATTCAAGATGCATTTGTTTAGTAAATACTTTTGTAGAAGCAAGTGTCCCTACCGCACAAAATGCAACTGTTGAAACAATGGTAATCATGAAGAACATTCTTGCGTTATCCTTGATTCGATAGGCATGATTTGAGATTGTTACCAGGTTGGTTTTTTTCCAAAAGATGAAACGATTCCTTTTTAACAAACTTGCGATTCGGTTTATTAATAATTTTTTTCTTTTGCTGTTGGGATTTCGACTTGCTTTTTGCGATTTGAAAATTTCATTTTTTGTACAAGGATATACAATAAAAAGGCCGAAAGCATGGCAAGTAATGCACCTACTAAAATATCACCAGGATAGTGTACGCCCACCCAGATTCGGGAAATTCCTACTATACAAGCAAGTGCCATCCACATGTATCTGCCTGGTTTCTTATACAGAAAAAAGGAGTAACAAACGGCAAAAAAAATGATTGTATGGTCACTCGGAAATGAATTATCGACTGTTTTTTCAATCAGTTGATTTACATTCGGCAGTTCCGCAAACGGCTGATTATTGGAGTGAAACATTCCAGCCACTCTTCCAAATAACACTCCTACCGCAACGGAAGCCAATGCACTCAACACCATGACACGGTTTTGTGAGCCTCTATTAAACGAATAAAAAATAACCGCAAGGATAAGAAAATACAAAGTGTAATTTGCAATAAACATCATCGGCATATCCAAAAACGGTAATTCCTTGCCTAACCCATTAATTTGATAAAAAATATCCGTATTTAACTCCATTACATTCAAGATTACTCCCCCTTCTAGTATCCAACTAGAATATACGTTACTTTCAAACATAAAAAAATCGATGCAGCTTACTGAACATTACAATTTTGTAAGCTACACCGAGTGTTTGTCAACTATAAAATTGGTGATAACAGTCTTGAAATGGACTCTTTGAACTTTATGTTACTGCCTCTTTTTCCATATTCCTCATAAGTAAGTAGTTTTGAAAGTTTTATGTCCTCTTTAAAATTGGTTGTTAGTTCCTTAGCAATATTTTCATCATATAAGAAGGCATTTACTTCAAAATTCAATCTAAAACTTCTTACATCGATATTCGCTGTACCGACCGATGAAATCTCCTCATCAACAACAAGTGTTTTTGAATGGATAAAGCCATTGCTATAAATATAGACATTTGCCCCTAATGGGAGTAACTCTCCAATATGTGAAAGGGTTGCCCAATAAACAAAAGGATGGTCTGGTTTATCAGGAATCATAATATTCACCTCAACCCCTGAAAGGCACGCTACTCTTAGTGCATCCAGTAAGCTTTTATCTGGTATAAAATAGGGAGTCTGCATATATATCGACTTTTTTGCCGAGTAGATCATTTTTATATATGCATTTTTAATCTGCTCAAAATCGGTATCAGGACCACTTGTAACAATTTGAATCCCGACATTGCCCAGCCTGACATTTTCAATTGGAAAAAGTTCTGGATCATACATAATATCAAAATCACGAGATGCTTGGTTCCAGTCTAAAATAAAGCGGACCTGCATTGTGTCAACAGCTGTTCCTCTGATACGCAAATGTGTATCACGCCAATACCCAAACCTTGAATTTAAGCCCAGGTACTCATCACCTACATTAAAACCACCGACATATCCAACTTTCCCATCAATTATGACCAATTTCCGATGGTTTCGGAAATTCATCCGTAAATTGACAAAGCGAAGTTTTGAAGGGAAGAAGACCTCGACTAGGCCACCAGCTTCGCGAAATTCTTTAAAAAATCTCTTAGTCAAAGTCCTAGAACCAAGCTCGTCATAAAGCACTCGAACTGTTACGCCTTCTTTAACCTTCCTTGTTAAATGTGCGATTAATTTTCGGCCCAGATTGTCATTTTTTATAATATAGTATTGCAAATGAATAGATTCCTGTGCTGCCTCAATATCTTGGAAAAGGCGTCTATATTTTTCTTGCCCATCTGTAAAAACTTCAACTGCATTATTTTTCGTAAACAATGCATTCGCATTAACAAGGTTCATGTAAATGAGGTCTTGATTATCTTGTGTTACCCGATTATTAAAGAGGAATTTTTGCGTGCGGAGAAGTTCCTTTTGCTTCTCTAACACCTCTTCAATCCCGCTCTTTTTTAAATCATCCCATTGAAAAAGATGGTCGCGTGTTAAATTTCGTCCTAATATTAAATATAAAACAAACCCCGCCACTGGTATAAAGAAAAGTACTAATAACCAAGCCCAAGTCGAACTGGCATCTCTTCTTTCGCGAAAGATAACAACTACGGCAAAAACAATGTTTAAAACCATAACCAACCCTAATAATAATGAAGAGATATTCACTAAATTCCCCTCTCTCACCAATACATTCTACATTACAATATACTATATTCACGTTTTTTTATGAAACAATTAGCTATAAGCTGGACTATGCGGAACCAGCTTACAGTCCCTATCGTTTTTTCTCTATAGTTTAGTTTTCCATTCTATGGCTCGTAGAGATTTGTCTAGTGCAAGAAACCTGGCTATTTAAGACAGCCAGGTTTCTTATTAATGAATATTTTTATCTACATACCGACCATAGTCTGGAATTGCAATCTGGTCAAAATCCCTAACCAATTTTGCCAAGGATTGTTCCAACAGCTCCCCTGCCATCGGTAAGCCATGTCCTGTAACCGCAACACTTGGCTTTAACTGTTCCAAAGTTTCAACAGACGTTTTTGCAGCTTGCCAATCAGTTGTTAAATAGCGGGGTGGACCACTGATTTCCTGTTCTTGCGTAAGCACTTTATACAGAGACTCTTGCTTTACAGTCACGAATGCGTCCCCCACAATAAGAGCTCGGTCTTTTTCACGAAAAAAAGAGACATGACCAGGCGCATGGCCAGGAGAATGAATCCAACGAAAGTCCGGCAAATGAGGAACTGTACCATCGGCTGGCAGCTTTTCTACATGACTTCCTAACTGGATTGGCTCGTTCGGAAATAGCGGTGACATTTTCGCAACCATTCCGCCTTCTACCGTCGGGTCTGGTTCAGGATAGCTTTTTTGCCCTGTTAAAAATGGCATTTCTAATTCATGAGCGAAGACAGGTACATCCCAGTGCTCTACTAACTCAACGATTGCACCAACATGATCGAAATGTCCATGTGTTAAGAGAATTGCCTTCGGACGGCTATCCGTTCCAAAGCGTTCCTCACAAACGGCAATCATTTCCTCAGAAGAACCTGGCATTCCCGCGTCCACAATCACATAATCGGATGAACCAGGCTCTCCAACTAGAATAAAGTTTACGATTTGAATGGTATGGGAATAAATATCTGGTAACACTTGGATTCCCACCCCACTAGCGATTGAGGTTGCTGGGATAAATTTATAATCACTACCGTATTGCATGTCCTTCTCCATCTGTATCCTCCTTACACGATGCATAGCATTAGTGTTTCACAGGATTAGTATTTTATTTATGCTAAAAGGACCTCCACATTATTCACCTAGGTTAGACAACCACTGTTTTAATTTACACTTTGGATAGTAGACATTCCCATTTAATACAATATGCGGGATATCCGGATGCTCTTTAATTAATTCTTTTGCATCCTCTTTTGATACCCCAATATGATAATAGATATCCTTTTCCTTTATTAGTTCATATAAATCCTCTTCCTCAAGTTTATCCATGACACCTCTCGCTTGGGGATTTTTAAAATTTTTCAAACCATCCCCAATAAAATAACCGGCAATCGCAATCCCGATTCCTATAAACACTTCCACCTTTTCACCCACTTTATGTAGTCAATTAAGTACGAATCATTTAATGTATCTACGATTATTTTTGTAAAAAGTTTCATTTCAATCAAAAAGGAACCGGTACAACGGTTCCTTCACTAACTATTTTTTAATTCGTTTTGGATAATGAAAAATCATCCGCAAAATTGTGTAAAATAATAAAATAAATACAATTGTATTCACAATCCAATGGGTGCCAATTAGTAAGTTAGCAACCGCAAAAAAGATTATCGGTTTGGTTAACGCAAACGCGCACATCTTCCATAGAAATTGAAATTTCAACTGCCGATGTGTAAGCTTGCTGACTCCAACACCAATCCCTGCTAAAACTGAAATTCCTGCGATTCCTAAAAATAGCATGAGAAACGGGTAAAAAGAAGGACCTGAATAACATAAATATTTTGAGGGATGTCACTTTCCATATAGGAATCATCCAAAAGTAAATTGATTTCAACTGGAAGTGCGACGATAAACAATAATAAAATCAGGAACAGGATCGTATTCCTCATTTCAAGTTTATTCAGCCGTTTCATCGCTACCTTATTTGGTAATTGCAAACTATCTATAAAAGTAGACATGAGTTTCACATAAAGCCACTCGCTTTGTATAAAAATGTACTAATTTAAAGATACCTCTCCGCTAGTAAAAAGGAAAGGTATCCACAGATCTTATTTATAAAATTCGTCAGGAATTTTACCGAATTTACGGTCGTGATAAAGAAGTGGTGGCTTACTGTAATTCTCAATCTCAACCACTTCACCGATAAGGATTGTATGGTCGCCCGCTTCAACAGTCTTAAAGGTTTTGCAGTGTAAGACACCCGTAGTTCCCTTAAGAATTGGAAGATTATTATCAGACATCTCCCATTCACAGTTACCAAAGCGATCTGTTCCCTTGCTCGCAAAAAGGGCACAAATATCCCCTTGATCACCAGCTAATACATGTACCGCAAATTTATCAGCTTTTGTAAAAATATCGTAAGTGGAAACTCTCTTATCAATTGACCATAAAATCAACAATGGATCTAATGAAACAGAGGCAAATGAGTTTACCGTAAGCCCAAGCGGCACTCCATTTTCATCGGTTGTTGTTACAACCGTTACACCTGTCGGATAATTCCCCATGACGTCCTTAAAAGTTTGTACTTTTGTCTGATTATCCAATGTTTCACACACCTTTCTACACAATGACTTTCTTATTTATTTTCGCTATTTCAAAAATTCTTGATATTAGCTTACATAAAACGGTTATTTTTACTATATCATGATTATCATGACAATTCTATTTGAATGCATTACGTTAGCGCTTATAGATATTCTCCTGGCGAATCCATTTTGTTGCGACCCACTTTTCACCTTCAGATACTGGAATACTTGAATGAAGGGACATGCGATCTACCTCTCCCTTACTATTACCGTACTGAAAATACACAGCTGACCCTTTCTTAGGTACAATCGATACGCCAGCTTTAGGAAAGACCGTTTCTCCTCCTGCAGGTACGTCATTTAAATAGATAAGGAACGTTCCCACCCGCTGGCCACCTTTTTCGGGGACAACCTTACTCTGCGGGAAATAATCAAAATGGCTTTTATATTCCTCGCCAATTCCATAATTTAAAACTTGAAGACCTTCCCCATTTTCAACAGGAAATTCTATTAATTCCGCAATTCGTTTTTCTACTTTTTTAATAAACTCATTTTCTTGTAGATAAAAAGACATACCTTTACTAGTTCGACCGGTTGCCGCTTTTTCTTCACCAGTCTTCGGATCAATGACGGTTGAAGGCTTGAGACGTTCTCTGGACATTTCAATTAACTGGTCACATTCCTCTTCGCTTAAAAAATAATCTAAATGTAAAATAAATGGCTTTTCTACCTTTGAGAGAACTTTGATTTCACGGTCGCTTGTACGTAAAATACTTCCCTTCTTCGCAATTTGGGGCTGTTCATATTCATATGGAGCATGTACACCTGGTGTATTTATTGGTTTATTTCCTACAATTCGAAACAGAGTTGTATAAGAGAGTCTAGGATCATATCCTTTTCGAATCATGGCGTCAACAATTGCTTCTGGGTTAACACCACTGTTTAACGTTTTAATAATCCAATCCATGAGTGCACCTGGAATTTGATTCACTTTCTCCATTTCTACCTCTCCTTTATAGCCCTTAATTGATTGGTTTTGGGACAAGAATCCTGACCCACCATTTCTGTGTAATCCCTTACATACTATTGTAATATATACGAGTTAAAATGTGGTAGTAATTACTTTTTTTCCAAAATTTTTGAGGTAGGTATGTTTTTTGATTATAAAAGTCACCAGAGTGTAGTTCCTTTCAACAGATTGATGTTTGCTGAAGACCCGAACGTGGATCAGGCATACCTGAAATATCCTTCATTTTGCTTATGAAGTCCCGAACAAGACGAAAACGCTCCGAAAAGTACATCATCCACCTCATGAGGTCACGAACATGACCCATACACAAAAGAAAAGTCCTTCATCCAAAAATCCGCATCGCCTTAAACCAAATAACTTCTCCTAAAATAGTAAAAGGCAAGACCTAAACGATCTCGCCCCTAATCTCCTTATTCGCTTTTTTTCCCCGTATACACATGGATGGCGTCTCGTAAGAATTTCGCAGTTCCTGGCTGTTCTTTGTCATAATAGGCTGTGAATCTCTCGTCATCGACATACATTTGTGCAACACCCGCATGTGCTTCTTTACTGTAACTTGGCCAGTAGTACATCAGCCACTGTTTGTGCATATCAGCTGCTTTTTGCGCTAGTTCGCCTGCAGGGTCACCTGCCTTCATTGCGTCACGTAAGGTTTCCATTAATTCTTCACCTAACCGAGTCGCTGCATCATGAGCTTCTTTTGACATATTCATGAATTTCTCATTTGATTGATTAACGGTTTCTTCACCATATTTTTCGCGGATTTCTTTTCCGTATTTTCTCTCGTTCTCTTCAATGGCTTTCTTTTTAAAGCCTTCAAATTTCTCTTGGTCAGACATGCTCATTCTCCCTTCTTTTTGCGCAATGGTTTTTTCGACATTCGCAATCAGTAAATCGATTTGCTTTCGTTTATCAAGGAGCTGCTCTCGATGTTCCTGTAGAGCCCTGAATTCATCGAAAGCAGGATTCGTTATGATTTGTTTGATATCAGTTAGATTGACTCCGAGTTCACGGTAAAAAAGAATTTGTTGAAGACGATTGACTTCATCTTGGCCATAAATTCGGTAACCAGATGAATTGACTCTTGCCGGCTTAAGAATCCCAATTTCATCATAATAACGTAGTGTTCTTGCACTTACTCCTGCTAATTTTGCAAGCCTTTGAACCGTGTATTCCATCTCCTCACCCCCTGATATCTTCACTTTACACCTTTACGCAACGTCAAGGTCAACACTTCTTCTGAAATACTTTTTGTTACCAACATAAGAAATGTCGCTTGGCTAAAGCCGAACCCAAAAGAAAAGCCCTACAAGATAAATATTACCTTGCAGGGCATAAACAATTAGTTTTCTTGAATATTTTTACGGTCTTTCTTAAACATTTTAGACAAGATTTCATATACAATTGGAACCACCAAAAGTGTTAATAAAGTCGAACTAGCAAGCCCACCGATAACAGTAATACCAAGCCCTTTCGAAATTAAACCACCGCCGCCTTCACCAAATAATAACGGAATTAACGCACCGATTGTGGCAATTGCCGTCATAAGGATTGGACGTAAACGAGTAGAACCGGCTTCAAGAACAGCCTCACGCATTGTCATTCCATCACGTTCCATATGAATGATACGGTCTACGAGAACAATCGCGTTTGTTACAACGATACCAATCAACATCAACAGACCCATCATTACCGAAACGGAAATGGTCTCATCGGCAATCAGTAATCCAACAAACGAACCGATTACTGCAAATGGGAGTGAGAACAGAATGGCAAATGGTGCAACTCCTTCACCAAATGTCACAACTAAAATGAAGTAGACAATTGCAATCGCTGCAAGCATTGCAAGACCTAACTGAGTAAATGTTTCAACCATGTCTGCTTGAACACCTGCAACTCCTAATGTTACACCTTTTGGAAGGTCTAGCTCATCAATTTCTTTTCCAACCTTGGATGTGACCTTCGAAATATCGTCGCCGATTATGTTTCCTGAAACGGACGCATAGTACTCACCCTTGCTTCGAGCAAGTGTATTTAAGGTTGTTCCTTCCTTAACCGTTACTAGGTCAGAAAGTGGCATTGTCGTGCCTGTTGCAGTTGGTACTTGTGTTGCTAGAAGATCATCGATTGATTTAGGCTGAGCAACTTCTTCTTGCTGAACAATTACCTCTAATGTATTACCATCTTTTTCAACAGTTGTTAAAACGTCTTGTGAACGATCAGGGTTTAGCATCATTACAATTTGACCAGTTGTTAGTCCATATTGCAATAATTCATCCTGCTCAACATTGAATGTGTACTCTACATACGCATCCTCCGCACTTGAAGAAACATCCTCCAAGCCGTCTTCATCCTTCATGACACCTTCAACCATATCAACTGCGTCGTAAAGCTTATCTAAATCTTCACTGTATAATGTATAACTTACTTCATTTGTACTCATCGACATAGAAGAGAAGTTCTGGCTCTTCCACTCCCCTGATTGGCCAATGTTGAATACATACTCTTCAATCTCTTCACGGACTTCTGGGAAGTCCTCCATTTCAGGGTCGAAAATGAGATACATGAGTGCGCCGTCACCGCCGCCTCCCATCATGGCTGCCATTGGGTCTCCACTTTCTGTAACAGAAACTTGAAGAATATCAATATCTTCACGTTTTAATAGCTCTTCTTCAACTTCAGCTACATTTTCCAATGTTTCATCCTTTAATTCACCAGTTCCTGGTGTATAGGTTAAATACATAACCTTTTCTTCTTCACTACCCATAAAACTAAAGCCGATTAAAGGTGTTAACGCTAAGCTACCCGCTAATAACAAAATCGAAAGTACTGACACAATAATTTTATGGTTCAGTGACCAATTTAAAATGCCTTTATACCAGTTCGCAAGTTTACCTGCTTCTTTATGTTTTGCCTCTGCCTTTTCAATATAAAGCTGCTTCTTAAATAATGTATGTGATAGTGCAGGTACAATTGTGATTGCAACTAGTAATGAAGCTCCTAGAGCGAAAGTCATTGTTAATGCGAATGGCATAAACAATTCTCCAACCATTCCACCTACAAATACAAGTGGTGCAAAAACCGCAACCGTAACTAAGGTAGATGAAAGAATTGGCTTGAACATTTCAATGGTTGCTTCACGAATTAATGCACGACCGTTTAATTTTTCTTCTTTTAAATGCATTCGTCGATAAATATTTTCTACTACTACGATGGAGTCATCAATGACACGTCCAATCGCAACCGTAACGGCTCCTAATGTCATTAAGTTTAACGTGATATCCATCCACTTAAGCAGTAATAATGCCATAAAAATAGAGACCGGTATCGATACAATTGAAATAATTGTAGATCTAAAGTTTCGTAAGAAAAGTAGAATAATTAATACCGCGATTAAGCCACCAAATAGTGCCTTTTCCACCATTGTTGCAACAGACTCTTCAATTGGTTCACCCTGGTCAAGGGATACATCAATAGTAAGACCTTCAATTCGGTTCTGCTCGTCTTTAATGAGATCTTTTACTTCATTTACAACATCCACTGTGTTTGCTTGTTGCTCTTTCACAATTTGAATCGCAATGGCGTCTTTTCCGTTCGTACGTGAAACAGATTGAACACGCCCAACCTCTTCGATTGTTGCGATATCACCTAATTTCACGAATGGTACGGGATTGTTTTCAGAAGGTGTAACGGGAATTACCATTTCTTTCAATTCATTTGCTGTCATGAATTTACCGTCAATCGAAACCGCTTGTTCACCTTCTTTAAATTCAAAAAGACCTAATGATACAGCCATATCACTAGCTTGAATCATTTCCTTAACTGTGTCTTCTGTTAAGTCAAGCTTTGCCATTTTTTCTTTATTATAAGTTAGTTGTACTTCCTCAATATGTTGACCAGTGATGGTTGCGGAACCGACCCCATCAAGCTTTTCAATTTTAGGAAGTAAAACATCTTCAACTGTTGATGTTAATTCCACAATATCTTCAGTTGAACTACTTACACTTAATGCCACGACTGGCATCATATTCATGCTAATTGCCGTAATAACAGGCTCTTGTGCATTTTCTGGTAAAGTAACTGCGTCTAATGCAGACTGCAGGGCACGTTTAGCCTCGTCCATATCCTCACCATAGTCATATTCAACTTGAATATTCGACATGTTGGAATAGGAATTTGAATAGACAGATTTAACCCCTTCAAGCCCCTCAACCGCCTTTTCAATTGGCATCGAGACATCTTCCATCACCTGTTCAGGAGTGGCACCTGGATATACATCCATCACCATTAGAAATGGAATCGATATATCTGGAATCGTTTCTGTCTTCATTTGTGTACCTGAATATATTCCTGATACCGTTATAATGATTGTTAATAACCAAACCGCAAGTTTGTTTTTTAATACAAAATTGGCTATACCTCTCAACACTTACACCTACCCTAGATTGACTTATTAAACCCATTTATTTATAATAATGACCAATTAGTCATTTGTCAATGAAAGACAACGGGAGAGAAACAAGAAATGGTGAAAAAACAACTTATCATGGAAAAAGCATTAGAGCTTTTCGCAAAGCAAGGATTCGAAGCAACCTCTGTTCAACAAATAACAGATCAATGCGGAATTTCAAAGGGAGCTTTTTATCTTTCTTTTAAATCAAAAGATGAATTAATCATCGCCCTAATTGATCAGTTCATGGAACAAATTTTCACCGACATTGACCACGTAGTCAGAACGAAAAAAGATAAGAATAATCTTCTATTTGAGTATTACTATGTAAGTTTTCAATCGTTTAAACAACATACAGACTTTGCCAATATTCTAATGAAGGAGTATAACCAGTCTCTTAATGAAAAGCTGATCCTTAAGTTGCACTACTTTGACAAACTTATTAATACAACAATTCTTTCGATGATCGAGCGTATCTACGGGAAAAAAGTTGAGCATACAAAATATGATTTACTTTATTGTATTAAAGGGTTTACAAGGATGTATTCAGAGCTTTTTTTGTACCAAAAGCTTCCATTGGATATTGACCTTCTTTGCCAGTCCCTAGTTGAAAAAACGAATTTATTGGCAAAAGGGATGTCTCTACCTTTCCTGAAAGCAGAGCATATGGAATTATCATTATTTCAATTACAAGGTGAAGTAACGAAGGAACAAATTGTATTGTTAATTGAGGAAAAGGCAAAAGAAATCGAGGATTCCATTGAGAAAGAGTCATTGCTACTTTTAAAGGAACAGGTTATTGACCAAACGTATAGCCGAGCTATTATTAAGGGTCTTCTAGAAAATATCCGTAACTACCCGCATTGTAAATGGGTTGCTTATTTATTGGAAAGATATTTTAAGTTATAAAAAAACGGCAGAGCGCTTTGCGTTCTGCCGTTTTCATTGTTATCTAATTTGACCATTTCCTGTCATTAAAAATTTTACGGTGGTTAAGGCCGGTAACCCCATTGGACCACGAGCATGTAGTTTCTGAGTTGAAATACCTATCTCCGCCCCAAATCCGAGTGCCCCACCATCTGTAAATCTAGTAGAAGCATTATGATAGATTGCAGAGGCATCAACGAGTTTCATAAATACAGCTGCAGTGTCTTGATTTTCGGTGATAATCGCTTCTGAGTGCTTTGTCCCATATTGTTCAATATGCCCAATTGCTTCATGAACATCGTCCACAATCTTCATTGCGATGTGTAAGCTTAAATATTCATTCGCCCAATCCTCTTCACCAGCTGGAATGGCATTTGGGATAATCGAAGTTGTCTGCTTATCCCCATGAACGGTAATTGAATGTTCCTGTAATGTCTCTATAAGAGCATCCTTATGTTCAAGCACCCAATCCTTATGTACAAGGACCGTTTCTGCAGCATTACAAACAGCTGGACGATTGGTTTTTGCATTTACTAAAATAGGCAATGCTTTATGAACATCAGCTTTAGAATCTATATACACATGGCAGTTTCCAACGCCTGTTTCAAGTACAGGAACTGTCGCATTTTTAACTACCGTTTGAATTAAGGACGCTCCCCCTCGCGGAATAAGCACATCAATATATTCTTTCATTGTAAAAAGTTGCTTGGTTGCCTCTCTATCCGTACTTGCGATAAATTGAACAGCTTCCTTTGGTATTTTCGTATGTTCAAGTGCATATTGAATGGCTTCAACAATTGCCCAATTAGTATGAATGGCAGATGAACCACCTTTTAAAACAATCGCATTGCCTGATTTTAACGCAAGTCCGGTTGCATCAACTGTTACGTTCGGGCGAGCTTCATAGATCATCCCGATAACACCCAATGGGACCGTTACCTTTTTCACTTGTAAACCATTCTCTAATGTCCAATCCGAGATGACTTTGTCAGTTGGATCCTCTAGAGATGCAACCTGCCGAAGTCCCTCAGCAAAATCAAAGACACGTTCTTTTGTTAACGTTAAGCGGTCCAAAAATGCAGGAGTGTATCCTGCTTCTTGCCCTTTTTGTAAATCCAGCTTATTCGCTTCTAAAATGGACCCATAACCCGCTTCCAAATGTTCTGCTAAAATATATAAGGCCCTGTTTTTATCCTCTGTTGATAAAACACTTACTTGTTTTGCTGCCTTTTTTGCTTCACGCGCTTGCGCTCTAATATCTATATTGTCTTTTACTAAAGTCACCAAATTCCTCCTTTACACTCCAATTGATATTGGAGCATCAATATGACAGACAAAGTCTCCCATTTCAATAATGACTGTGGAATCCATTACTTGATCGGTTTTATCCTGTAGCATTTGATTCAACCCTGAAGAAGAAACCTTCACCACACCACGGGCAATTTCTTCCCCTTCCATGTCCATTACACGGACTACTGCGCCTTTTTCAAATTTGCCTTTTACTAGATGAATTTCCTTTAAGCGTAGGCTTTTTCTTTTTTTCACCATTCGGTCCGCCGCATGTGGATTTATGATAATTTCACCTTTAGAACCTGAGTGAAAGGCAATCCATTTTTTCTTTTGATTAAGGGTGGTCACTGTTTTTTCACAAGTAAAATACGTGCCAGTTGCCTTTTTTTCAACGGCATCCACAATAATATCCTCTTTATTCGCATTTCCTAAAAAGGTTGAGATGCCTGAAGCCATCGCAATCTTCACGGCTTCAATTTTTGATTTCATGCCGCCTGTTCCAACTGCACTACCAGAACCACCTGCAGCATTTTCGATTTCATTGGTAATTTCAGAAACATGATTAATTAAAGTAGCATCCTCATGTATAGTCGGGTTTTTATCATATAAACCATCTATATCAGATAAAATGACTAGTTGGTCGGCATCTACTAATCCAGCAACTTTTGCCGCCAATGTGTCATTATCACCAAAATTCAAACGCTCAGTTGAGAGCGTATCGTTCTCATTCACGATGGGAATAATCCCTCTTTCTAATAAGACGTTCAAGGTGTTGTGAACGTTTTGATATCTTGATTCATCCAAAAAGTCACTTCTTAAAATCAAGATTTGCGAAGCCACATATCCGTGAGATAAAAAAAGGTGAGAATAGGATTCGATTAATAATCCTTGGCCAATGGAAGCCGCTGCCTGTTTTTCTGGTAAGGAAACAGGGCGTTTCAAACATCCTAGCTTTCTATATCCAGCAGCAACTGCACCTGATGAAACAAGTACAACCTCATGCCCCGCATCCTTTAGCTTAGCAATCTCGTTCGCTAGCTTTTCTAGCTTAATCTTACTAATTTCCCCGTGACGGCTCGTTAATGAGCTACTTCCAATCTTTATGACAACTCTCTTTTCTATAGGCATCCGATCAATCCTTATCTGTTTTTGTTTTGATTGCCGGACGATAACGAACTTTTAGATGGTATTCAAAAAAAGGCGCATCCCTCTCTTCGAACACGCACTTTTACAAGCGCTTATCGCCGGTAAAAGGTATTTTTTATGTTAAACAGCTTGAACCTTTTCCTTAGTGCCTTCAAGCTGCGAGCTTATCTCATGTGAACGCTTCGCCGCATGTTTAATAGCTTGTGAGATAGCCTTTCCGCCACCATTCTTTTCTAATGCTGTTAAACCGGCAGCTGTCGTTCCGTTTGGTGAGGTCACATTTTCTCGTAATGTTGTGGGAGTCTCACCCTGTTGTTGAATCATTTTCGCCGCTCCCACAATTGTTTGAGCAATAATATCTCTTGTTACTTTTTCCGGTAAACCGGCCTTTCTGACAGTTGCCTCCATATGCTCCATTAGGTAATAAATATAAGCTGGACCACTACCCGCAACCCCTGTAAAAATATCCATTTGTTCTTCTGGAATCTCATATACTTTGCCAATTGATTCAAGTAGTTCTTTTGCTAGTAACATACTTTCATTATTTGTATAAGAACCGGCTGAAATAGCCGTTGCAGACTCTCCAATCATGCTAGATGTATTCGGCATCACCCTAATTACCTGTTGCCCCGCTGGTAAATGCTGCTCCATAAAAGTTGTGGTGATACCCGCTAACACGGATAAAACGAGTTGGTTCGGTTGAAGTGAATCTTTGATGGACTGTAATGCAATTTCTGCATCTTTAGGTTTCATTGCGAGGACTATTATATCGATATTCTGTAGGTTTAGATGTTGGCTTTTTAAACCCTTTATCTTATAATCTGCTTCAAGCTGTTGTAATCTTTCTGTATTTGTACTGTTGGTAACAATAATTTGATTAGGCGGAACTTTTCCGGCTGCAACAATTCCTGAGATCATTGCTTCTGCCATTGATCCTGCCCCTATAAAAGCTACTGTTTTTTCATATAACATCCAATGTCTCCCTTGTAAAGATGTCAAAAAGTGTATCCTCCTTTTTGAACATTCACTCATATTTTTTAACAACGTCCCTATCGTAACATCTTACAAATCATTATCAAGGGGTTCTCGGAAAGTCATGTGCATATGATTCAATTAGTTAGTGTAAACGCTACCAAAGAAAGCTAATTACCTCAGACCATCTATTATCCGCTTAAACAAGAGCTAAGGATAGAATATGAGATTTGGACAAGTTTCTAGGAATGTCGAGCTTTGGCGCATTTTGTGGAGGCCTAGGGGTAGTTCATTCTTATCCCCAAAATAGAAATCAATGAAAAAGGAAAAATCACCAATTGCTATCATTTTTTACTATCTGCCAGTTTCAAACAGATTCCCTCTTCCAAATCGTGGTAAACTACAATGGGAGGGATGTGGAATGATTAATCAACCTTACATAAAGCAATTATTTATTGGTAAACCCAAAACAATGGGCAATCAAAATGCAACAAAACGAATGGATAAAGAATGGACAAGTGGGATATGTAAAGAGCCGGTCCATAATCCGATTATGCTCGGAAAAGAAAATTTAGAAGGAGACGGCCAAGCCGATTTAAAAAATCATGGCGGTCCTGAGAAAGCAGTCCTTGCCTATACAGCAACTCATTATGAAAAATGGCAAAGTGAATTGAAAAACGATCAGATTCAAGCAGGAGCCATGGGAGAAAACTTTTCAGTTGTTGGCCTTGATGAATCCACTGTTTGTATTGGAGATATATATGAAGTTGGTGAGGCTTTGGTTCAAGTATCTCAACCACGTCAACCATGTTGGAAACCAGCACGACGTTATAAAATACTAGACTTTGCATTACAGATTCAAAAAAGCGGACGGACTGGATGGTATTTCCGTGTCGTCAAAGAAGGGATTGTCAAACAGCACGATAGCATGAAGCTAATCGAGCGTCCTTATCCTGAATGGACAATTGCCCGTTGTAATGAAGTTATGCATGAAAAGAAAGATGATTTGGAAGCCGTAGCGAAATTAGTTGATTGTAAATACCTCGCTACAAATTGGAAAGAAACATTAACAAAACGACTGCAAGGTGAATCAAAGTCAATCAATAATCGCGTGTATGGGCCAAATATTTAGGTGCCGAAAAAAGCCTCAAAAATAAACTCAATGTCCGAGTACTAGTAAAAGCCTTCCGGTTCGTCCGGAAGGCCGACTACCTAAAATGTTCTTCTTTCTAGTCCACCCTATTATGACTTTACTATACGAATTGAAGAAAGATCCTTTACACTAGAAGCACCAGCTAAAGCAATGGATACCTTTGTATCTTGAATAAAGTTGCCAATTACTTTCTCTACTCCCTTTTGCCCTGCTGCTGCAAGTCCATATACAAACGGCCTACCAATAAAGACTGCATCCGCTCCTAATGATAGTGCCTTCACAATATCGGAGCCACGCCGTATTCCACTATCGAATAAAACAGGAATTTCACCCTTTATCTCCTCTACAATATGTGGCAAGGCGTCAATAGCCGCAATCACGCCATCAAGCTGTCTGCCTCCATGGTTCGAAACAATAATTCCATCTACACCATTGTCAATAGCAAGTCTTGCATCCTCCGGACTAAGAATGCCTTTGACTAAAATTGGCAAGGTAGTTCGTTCTTTTAATTCAGTGACGTGAGTCCAGTTAAGTGAAGGATGATGAATATTATCCAAGATTCCTTGAATAATAGACTCTGGATCTTGACTATCTAAGGAAGATAAGAATACAGGGTCCTGTTCATAGTTCGCTTTCCCTACACCCAGCTTTAATGGTGAAAAACGATTTTTCATATCTTCTTCTCTCCAGCCCAACATAACGGTATCAACAGTCAAAACAATTGCTTCGTAACCTGCTTCCTCAGCTCGTTTTACCATATTAAAAGAAACCTCTTTGTTGTTCGACCAATAAAGTTGAAACCATTTCGAGCTATTACCTGATGCCACTTTGACGTCCTCAATTGAATAGCTGGATACCGTACTTTGGATAAATGGAACCTGATAAGCTGCGGCAGCTTTAGATACGGCTAATTCTGCCTCTTCATGTGCAAGCTTTAACATTCCAACTGGGGCAAGCAAAAACGGATAAGGATATGTTTTACCAAACAATGTGATACTTGTATCAATATTTGATACATCTCGTAAAATTCTCGGTATTATGGAGTACTTGGAAAATGATTCTTGGTTTTTACGTAAGGTTATTTCTCGACCTGCTCCGGAACGTACATACCCAAAGCCCCCAATGGACATTTTCTTTTCCGCCTCCTGCTCTAGTTCTTCAAAGGAGACTGGAAAATATTCATCCTTTACAATATTCTCTATGTACGCATCCTTCACTTTTGATGTACTCATTGTATAAAGCCTTCTTTCCTTAATTTGTTAAAAAACGAAAAAACTCTCTTTCAAAAGAAAGAGAGGTATATGAGTTACAAAAACTTTCGTCCCCCCTTATCTTTCAAAACATACATGTTCTGCTGGAATTAGCACCTTTTCACGTAAAACGTGAACGGTTGCCGAGCTTCAACGGGCCAGTCCCTCCGCTACTCTTGATAAAGGAAATAAATATGTAGTTCTTCTAATTATTAACGAATTTACAGGATATTTTGATTAATGTCAATTTTTATTTCCAAAATTTTAAATCAATTCATAGATATATTAAAATATTATTAGACTAATACTGGACTACTGGAATCATGATTACTAAAACGTATTTTTTATACGTAAAGAGTATAATGGAAGCAGCAATTTATGATCGTATTTACCATTTTATAAATTAGAATTAAGGGAGCAATTTGCATCATGAACTATATTCGACGTGGGACTTCAGCATTCAAAAAGGCAAACCTCGCCTTGTTTGCAGGGGGATTTAGTACCTTTGCAATCCTTTGGGGAACACAACCATTATTACCACAAATCTCTAAGGAGTTTCAGATTTCCCCTACCTTATCAAGCCTTAGCCTCTCTACAACCACAATCGCCTTGGCTATCAGTATGTTAATCGCAGGTTCCTTATCGGAAGTATTCGGACGTAAGTCCATTATGACTATATCTTTACTATCATCATCGATTCTAGCAATCGTTACCGCTATTTCTCCAAACTACACCTATTATTACTCGGCCGAATCTTGCAAGGCATAACTCTTGCCGGACTACCGGCTGTAGCCATGGCCTATCTAAGTGAAGAAATCGAGCCAAAAAGTCTTGGTATGGCTATGGGGCTGTACATTAGCGGAAATTCCATTGGTGGTATGGCCGGTCGGATTATAAGCGGAATCCTAACCGATCACTTCGGCTGGCATATGGCCTTAATTGGAGTCGGAGTCATCAGTTTTCTTTCTAGTCTAGTATTCTTGTTCATTTTACCACCATCATCAAACTTTAAGCCTCAAAAGCTTGCAATTAAAGGATTGGTACACTCAATGTTTAGCCAATTCAAAGAGCCTGGTCTTATTTATTTGTTTATGATTGCCTTTTTATTAATGGGAGGTTTTGTATCGCTATATAACTATATTGGGTTTCAACTAATTACCCCTCCTTACTCTTTGAGCCAAACACTAGTCAGTTTTATATTTGTCGTCTATCTCGTTGGAACATTTAGTTCGACTTGGATGGGAATGCTCGCTGATAAATATGGAAAAAGAAAAATATTACAGTTATCTCTCATCATCTTTTTAATCGGAGCTTGCTTAACTTTACATCCAAATCTCTGGGTGAAAATTTTAGGAATTGCTATTTTTACTTATGGATTTTTTGCAGGCCATTCAATAGCCAGCGGATGGGTAGGAATTATCGCAACACATGATAAAGCACAAGCAGCATCCTTATACCTTTTTTCCTATTATGCGGGATCAAGTATCGGTGGAACCGCAAGTGGTACATTCTACAGTAACTTCGGGTGGAGTGGCGTCGTAACCATGATTACCGTTCTTGGCATTACTTCCGTTGTGGTTTCCATCCGATTAGGAATTATCACAAAAGCAAATACAAAATGGGCCAGTGGGACAGGTCTATCGTCCAAAAATTTAAGTTAATTAAACCTTGAAATATATCAGAAAACTTGGTATCATACTAACAAATCAAAAAAGGCTATATGTGACTGGCGCACGCGGAGAACCGCGAGGGAGCATATAGTGTCGGAGTCGTTCGCCTGGGCAGAGGTAAGGGAAAGTCCCTTGCCTCTTTCTGTTTAACTACAGCAGATCCAGATTTACGTAAATTCGTATTATATGGTTTTCCAACTTTGAATCTATGATTAAGGGAGAGGTAAACGAGATGAGCACACTTGTTGAAAAAAAGTAAACACAATTAAAACATTAAATAATATTGCTGAAAGCGGGCTAAAAGTGTTCAACAGTGAACAATTTAATATCGATAATCAAAGTGAGAACCCTGACGCTATTGTGGTTCGTAGCTTTGATATGCATGATTTAGAGCTTGGCGATAACTTAAAGGCAATTGCACGTGCTGGTGTTGGGGTCAATAATATTCCAATTCAAAAGTGCACTGAAAAAGGGATTGTTGTTTTTAATACGCCAGGTGCAAATGCTAATGCAGTAAAAGAAATGGTTTTAACTTCTTTAATGGCTACATCCCGTAATCTTTTTGCAGGTATTTCATGGACAAAAACACTGGAAGACAAAGGTGATGAAATACCAGCACTTGTTGAAAAAGGCAAAAAGCAATTTGTCGGAAAAGAAATTAAAGGCAAAACTTTAGGTGTTATTGGTTTAGGTGCAATTGGAGCTCTAGTTGCAAACGATGCACTTGATCTAGATATGGATGTAATCGGATTTGACCCATTCATCTCAGTTGATACAGCATGGAATCTTTCACGTAATGTTCAGCGTGCAATGTCACTTGAACAGCTATTCGCTGAGTCTGACTATATAACTGTACATGTGCCATTAACTAAAGATACAAAAGGGATGTTCAACAAAGAAACATTCAGCATTATGAAGCCAGGTGTTCACATTATCAACTTCTCTCGTGGAGAACTTGTGAACGAAATCGATATGGCCGTTGCACTTGAAGATGGAATCGTTGGAAAATACATGACCGACTTCCCAAACGAAAATGTGTTAAAGATGAAAAATACAATTTGTACACCTCACCTTGGTGCTTCAACAAATGAATCTGAAGAAAACTGTGCGATAATGGCAGCTCGTCAAACAAGAGAATATTTGCAAACTGGAAATATTAAAAACTCAGTTAATTTTCCAAATGCAGCACTTCCTTATACAGGAAAAACACGTGTGACAGCTTTCCATAAGAACGTACCAAACATGGTTGGTCAAATTACATCTGCTATCTCTAACTATGAGTTAAATATCGCTGACATGGTGAACAGAAGCCGTGGCGAATATGCATATACAATGATTGACATTGATAATGAAGTTAATGGCGAGATTGTTCCTGGCTTACTAAAAAACATCAAGCAAATTAGCGGAATCATTTCTGCACGTGTGATTTAAGAAAAAAGCTAACTATAGAAACATGGTACTTCCGTTACCTTTACCCTCTAGATTTGACAATTTTGATAAAAAAATATTGACTTACTTTTAAATCAAGTTTAATATCAAAATATTAAATTTAATAAATATTCTCTTATTGAGAGTGGCTGAGGGACTGGCCCTGTGAAGCCCGGCAACCATTCATGTTTAACCTAAGCATGAACAGGTGCTAAATCCTGCAAAATACATTGTATTTTGAAAAATAAGAGAGGTGCTACTTTTAAAGTATTTGCATGCCTCTCTTTATGAGAGGCATTTTTATTTTATGGTCATTTACCTACACGAATGGAGGGAAAGAATAGATGTCTATAACATTAGTTAAAGGAGCACCAGGTCATTATAGAATTGGTGAAGGCGTCCTTAAGGAATTGGAAATCCTTTTATCTGAACTCAAGGTTCAAAAAGTTCATATAGTTTGCGGTAATAAGTCCTGGAATGCAGTTCACCCCTATTTGCCGGAGACAATAGCAAAAACCTCCAGTTCAAATATTACATTCATAAAGGGCCACTGCACTTTACAGAAGGTTGAAACGATATCTGATCAGTTAGTAGCGAATTCAATTGATGCGGTGATTGGCATTGGAGGCGGAACAGCATTGGACATTGCTAAGGCTTCCGCTATAAAAGCAGGTATTAAATCAATTTTGATTCCAAGTATTGCATCAACTTGTGCAGCATGGACTCCTCTTAGTGTGTTTTATGACCACAATGGGGTTTTCACACACTATACGGAATTCCCTCTTGCCAATACTTTAGTACTTATTGAACCCGCTGTAATTGCCAAAGCTCCAATAAAATACTTACGCGCTGGAATTGGTGATACACTTGCGAAGTTTTATGAAGCAGATGCTTTGATTTCTTCATTCTTCAAAAACCAAGAACTACCGGTGTGGCTTAAGGTTTCACAGCTTTCAGCATCCATTTGTAGAGATGTTCTGCTAAAGGATGCCACAACCGCCATTCAATCTGCATCTGAAGGGATCGTCTCTGATGCGTTAATTAGAGTAATTGAGGCCATTATTATGACGGGTGGTATGGTAGGTGGCTTCGGTGGTAAGGCAGGAAGAGTTGCAGGTGCACATTCCGTTCATAATGGCCTCACTGAAGCAAATGAAGCTAGAAACTTTTTACACGGTGAGCTAGTTGCATATGGAATACTGGTCCAATTAGCACTAGAAAACAAAAAGCAAGAGCTTTTAAGACTATCAAGCTATTATCATGAGTGGGGGCTTCCAGTAAGTCTAGCAGACTTAACGATTAATCCGGAGAACCACACTCTTTTAGAAAAAATCATAAGAAAAGCAACACTCCCACAGGAGTCTATCCATTTTATGGATATCAATATTTCAGAAGATGCACTCTTATCAGCTATACGTAACGTGGAAGATCTTACTTTCACAAAAATTGATTAAACCTACATATTACAGATATCTGAAAAAATCTAAATCTGATAAAATATGAATATACAACGAAAAGAGGAAAAAACATGAAAAAGTGGTTGTTAGCTAGTATACTTGTTTTAATTATTTCGACTCTTGCAGCTTGTGGTGGAAGCAATGAGTCAAGTGGTTCAAAGGACGAAAAAGCAGAAGGTTTATATAGTGATGAAAAGCTAGTTATTGGGGTAACAGCAGGTCCTCACGAACAAATCCTTGAAAAAGTAAAAGAGCTTGCCGAAAAAGAAGACCTAAATATCGAAATCAAAGTCTTTACAGACTATGTAATGCCGAATGTTGCTTTAGACGAAGGAGAGCTTGATTTAAATATCTTCCAAACGGAGCCATACTTCAACGCATTTAAAGAAGACCGAAAATTAGACCTTGTCAAATCATTTGACACTGTTTCATTCCCAATGGGAGTTTATTCATTAAAGGTAAAGGATATTGCGGAGCTAAAAGATGGCGCTAAAATTGGTTTACCTAGTGACCCTACAAACAGCGGACGTGCACTATTACTATTTGAAAAAGCTGGTCTGATTAAATTAAACCCAGATACTGGCCTTAACTCAACTGTTAAGGATATTGAGGAAAACAAAAATAATTATGAGTTCATTGAACTTGACTCTGCACAAATTGCGCGTCAACTAGAAGAACTTGATGCTGCAGCGATTAATACGAACTTTGCGATTGAAGCAGGATTTACACCATCCAAGGATGCTATTTTTATCGAACCTAAGGATTCTCCATTTGTAAACCACGCTGCCGTAAGAACTGAAAATAAAGATGATGAAATTATTACGAAATTAGCGGATATTTATCGCAGTGAAGAAATAGCAAAATTCGTTGAGGAAGAATTTGACGGATCTGTTGTTCCATCTTGGTAAGAAATTTTGAGAGGAGGACGCGGTAACCTTTTTACTGCGTCCTCCTTACTAGCAATACTAGTTTTTAACGTAGGATGATTACTACAAACCTTTTTATCTTTAAAAAGGATGCTATACCAGCAAAGAAGGGAGTTTTACAAATGATTGAACTAGTGGGAATCTCAAAGACGTTTACAGCTAAACAAGGTTCGATTCACGCTTTAAAAGATGTTTCTATTTCAGTAAAAAAAGGCGAGATATATGGTGTGATTGGTTATAGTGGTGCGGGAAAAAGTACCCTTATCAGATGTGTGAACCTTCTAGAAAAGCCTGATTCAGGGTCTGTAATCGTGAATAATGTAGATTTAACAAAGCTCTCAACTGGAAAACTCCGTGAAGCTCGAGGACAAATCGGAATGATTTTCCAAGGCTTTAATCTATTGAAAACAGCAACAGTCTACGAAAATATTGCACTTCCATTAAAGCTAACTGGCTTAAGCAAAAATGAAGTCGAAACACGGGTTACGAAATATTTACGTATTGTAGGACTCGAAGAAAAGCATAATGCCTATCCTTCTGAGCTTTCAGGTGGACAAAAGCAAAGAGTAGCGATTGCACGTGCATTAGCCCATGAACCTGAGATACTGTTAAGTGATGAAGCAACAAGTGCCCTTGATCCAGATACAACAGAAGCAATATTAGACTTATTATTAAAAATTAATAAAGAACTTGGGATTACCATTTTACTTATTACTCATGAAATGAATGTAATTCAACGGATATGTGACCGGGTTGCTGTTATGGAAAATGGAGAGGTTATTGAAGAAGGAACAACGCGAGAGATTTTCACATCCCCTCAACATCATACAACAAAAAGATTTGTTAATAGCCTATTTTCACATAAGATTCCAGATGATATGCTGAACACTTTAAACGAATCAGGCCAAGTAGTCACCCTTTCCTTCTTTGGAGAATTTTCAGGTGAACCAGCTTTAGCTTTAATCAGTAAGAAATTTGATGTTTATCCAAATATTTTATCGGGAAGCATTACCCGCTTAAAGGAAGAGAACTTCGGACAGCTATTGATTCACTTAAAAGGTGACTTAGCGGAAATTGAAAAAGCCCTAACTTTCTTAGAACAACATCAAGTACATGTGGAAGGAGTGAAAGAAAGTGAAAGCAAGAATAGAAGAATTTCTTGAACTTTGGGGTAGTGACCTTTGGGAAGCTACTATCCAAACCTTCCAAATGGTTGGAATTTCATTAGGGATTTCCATACTAATTGGTCTACCACTAGGAATATTGCTTGTTTTAACAAGACCAGATAAGGCATTAGCTAATAAGTATGTTTATCAAATAGTAAACATCCTTATAAATATTATTCGTTCCGTCCCATTCATCATTTTATTGTTTTTCATCCTTCCTTTTACAAAGCTTATTGTTGGGACATCAATTGGTGTAAAAGGCGTTATTGTTCCATTAGTTGTGTATACAGCTCCATATATTGCAAGATTAATGGAAACGGCTCTATTAGAAGTAGACCGGGGAGTATTAGAAGCCTATGAGGCAATGGGAATAAAGACTCGGCATATTATATGGCATGTTCTAGTAAGAGAGTCCCGTTCATCAATTATTCTTGGCTTAACCATTGCAACTATTGGTCTTATTGGTGCATCCGCCATGGCAGGGTTAGTTGGTGGTGGCGGACTTGGAGACCTTGCTTACCGCTACGGGCATCTCCGTTATGAAGTGGACATCATGTATATTACCGTTATATTGCTAATTATTTTAGTCCAAGGACTCCAATCAGCTGGTAACCGTTTGGCATCGCGATTGAAGAAGGATTAACTTTCACAAAGGTATTTACTATGATAACGTCAAGAAGCAAGGGTTTTTGTCCCTTGCTTCTTTTGTATAAATTTATATTTTCATAGTTAATTAGAAAACCCCTACCTCAGACATTTCTTCGGTTTCCCTATTCATAAATAATCCGTGAACTCTTACATCAGATGGAATTAGTGGATGATTGCGGATGGTATTTACACTTTTTTGCACAAAGTCCATGGCTGTTTTATGTCCTTCTAACCATTCTCTTGTACTCGCACCAGACAGTTCTGGTATATTATTTTTAAAAAGGTAATCTAATGTTTGAAGTTTCTCTTGAAAATCATGGTTGTCAGCTAACTTGCTAAGGATATCCTCTAAAGGGTGCTGCTCATTTTTAGCGGCGATAACAAATATTTCTTCAATATTTTTATGATAGACCGCGATGATTATATCTCTCATGACATCGCCGAAAGGTTGTAAAACTCCCCCCTCATAACTACGCAGGATGATTATATCCTCTGGGTTTATATGGTTTACATGTTTCGTTAAGAATTCCGGTTTGCATTCCATTGCTGCTACAAACAACACATTCTTTCTTTTGTCTGAGTACATTGCATTCACCCCGTTTAGATTAATATTTCTATGATAATTGACTCTCCAAATCTGTTGAAAGTTTGAAAACAATGACACGTTCCCCTGTTTTTGTACTTATATCAGTGTAAAAACTTATCACTTCTTGGCCAGTGGCAGTAAAAACAATATTCTTTAACTCTTCAACGCCAGATTCTACCAAGCTATTTCGGTTTTGTTTAACAGCTAGTAGCCCCCGTTCATCTTTACATAGTGAATATTCTGCAGGGGTTAAAATACCTCGCAAGACAACAATAATCATGTCCCTTAAAATATCTGACTTAACAGACACTGATCCACGCCCAAGATAACTTTTTTCCCAATGGGTTAATTCTTTACTAATTTCCGCTTCAATTGCTCCTTTTGACTTTTCCAACACGATTCTTTCCTTCTTTCATATGTAAAATTGGAGGTGCTGGAAAAGCGATTAAGACCAGCTTTCCCAGTGACCTTCTGGATCAATAGATGCAAGTCGAATCCATCCGTTTTGGACTTTTCGGCGAAAGATTGTATCATTTCCAAGCAGCCGTTCCACATATTCTCTTGGAGCTTGGATGACAAGTAATAACCTTAATGGTTTATGGTAAATTTCTTTATCTGATTTCATAACTGATTGCCAAGGAAGCCCAGCTAATAAGTCACTAGCATTCCCCTGCATGACTCCAAGACCTGATGTGACAGTTTGGGTCGCCTTATTTCCACTACCATAATAATGTGGAGCAACAGTAGACGCATAGTACTGCAGGTTAATCCATTGACAAACCGTTCCAGGACCTGCAATTATATTTGCTAGCAAATCACCATTTTTATCCTTTTTCCAAGAATAATTATGAAGAAAAACTTCTCCACTGAGATTACAGTCTTTCGTAAGAGCACGTTCTCCGATTATAAAGGCTGCATTACGTGCAAGCCCCCATTCAGGACGCACCTCACTCCAATCATCTGCTAAACGTTTTGCTATTAAACTTGGTTCTTTACCCCTCAAGTCGATATTGGGTAATTGCTTGATTCTCTCTTTGTTTGCCTCATGTTTCACTTTTGGAAGTACTTGTTTAACTTGTTCAAAAGCCCTTTTCGCCGCATCTGAGAGTTCGGGAACATAAAGCCAGTGAAGTTCATCAAGTGATGTGATATGCTCACTAGCTGCAAATACAGTATCATTTGGAATAAAAATACCCTTGTCAGCAAGACTTTTTCTTACTGTCGGAAGATTACATAAAGCCGCGAGTACCCTTGCATTAAATTCACCTGATGCTCCCCCACATGCTCCACAGTCTAAAGCTGCAGCATACGGGTTATTATTGCTTCGACTTCCATGTCCACAAATAACAACGAAAGGAGCAAAGTTTTCGGTAAGCCCCATCATCTTTAAAGCCTGCTCTACATAATGCACTTTCTCTTCTTCGGAAAATCCAACTGGTATCTCTGATTCAACCTGATGCATATGGTCCAGCGAGAGTTTAGTTTGGGAGGTACGTAGCCATTTATTACGAACTTTGCGAAAGGCTGAATCTGTACTCCGCGGAAGAAAGCTCCGAACCAAAGTGTGCAATCCTAGCCATGGGCCACTTATTTCTGGCAATACAAGGCTTGAAAGCAAATTATGTTTCATCGTCTTAAATGTGCCTCCTGGTGAATGGGCCGCATGAATGCGTTGTTTATGCAGTTTCAACTCTGATTCAGGTAAAGATTCGATTACTTTTAGTTTCGGGTTTTGCATAACTGGCAAGGATTTGTGACCATGGTTACTACACAGCTTTTTCGTTTCAATCGGCAATCCAAAAAAACCAGCTGTCCCGAACGTTTCAAAAGGACCTTGTTCTTCCAGTTTACGACGAAAAGGCTCAGAGCGAACATCAATACAAAAGACAAATTGTGCCAAGATTGGACTTGTGTTTTTAGCCGTTTCAATCGGCTTCTTTACCATTTTCTCCATCAATTGTTGCTCATACGTTTTTTCCCATGCTTCCATCCAAAGTCGCCGACGAATTATCTTATCAAAACGATATCCAAGCAGTAAACGGGCTTTAAGTTCCGATAAGGGCAGTTGATTCCACTCCTGCATTGGCAGACTACTGTAAGTAACACAAGTAGTAATCAATGGTTCTAAATCAATTTTAGCTATATTTTTCTGTTCCTTAAATGGTAAATATGGTTGGAGTAACGCCCACTCCATAGAAACTCGAACCGCGACATAATCTAAAAGCAGATCTTTATCCTCTAGCGATTGCTGTGAGCGCCAAAGCATCATACCTGCCCATCCCGGCAAGGAAAGTAAGTGGGCTTCAAGATATTCCTGTAAATCCAAATGAGGAATCTCTAGTTTAGTAAGTACTTCCTTTAATGCTAAATCAGCATCATAAGGCAATTCATTTAGCTGCCTTCTCACTGTAGCGTGAAGTGCAGGATCTAATGTAGCGAGTGTTCGCCATGCACGATAAAAACCTTCCTCACGATTTGGCATGGACCACGCATCCTGTGACTCGTCTAAAAACAATTTACACCACTTAATGAGATGATAGTCTAGCTCTTTGGCTACCCTTCCGTCACCTAACTTCTCCAATTGCTGACTATATGTGCAGACCGGATGTTTTTCTCTAAGCTGATAGTTCAATTGGCTTACTTTCTTGATAAGTCTTTTTATTTCGGAGGGGGCCAATCGTTTCGGGGACGCCTCATTAAATAGAATCGCTTTGCAATATTGTTCAGCTTCTTCACGCGATACTTCAAAAGACTGTGTATCAAGCCATTTGGTAAGCCCTATTTCTAAAAATTCAAGGTTTATCTCGCCATGGTTCCATGCGTCTTCTAACATAGAGTCACTAGGATATATATTTACATCACAAACAGTAGAAAGCCGACGTGCGACTTGTTCAAATGATTGTTGTTCTAAGCCTGTCCAAGGACTTCGTGCCGCAAACGTATGAATGGGTCCGAGCGGAGCTATCACTTTACTTGCCGATGCCACTAATTCATTCGTATCAAGGTGAACAAGTTCTATATTTTTTTCCAAATAAAGATTTTTAGCTAATGTGGTACTCATCATGCATTCCCCCCTTAAAAGTAAATCGTGTTAGATAGGTTGGATGGCTATCCACCGAGTCATATCGAGGTTCACTCAATTTTACAAGCCAAAGATACATAACCACATATACTTTTGATGACCGATGCCGAACTGACCAAGCTGCGAATATACTACCAGCTATCAAGATAACAAGAAGGATAATCGCCGCAAGTATAGGTGGCTGTTCTACGGTTTGAATCGTTTCATGCAATAGACTTACAAACGCAGCGTGTAGGGCGATAAATATCACTCCTAATACTAGGAATAGCGAGAACCCAACAATCCGACCGATATACCCATACCCTGAAGCAATAAGTTGTTTCCATGCATAAAAAACGGACCAGCCAATAATGAAGGCACTTATGAACTGATAAGTCTCTCCATGAGATGTTAACAAATAACAAACTCCCACGAATAATCCTACTACTGCTCCAGTTATCGTCCATAACAATGACGGTGGTTGAGGTGATCTGGACTGTTGCGTTTTTTGATGAATCGCACTTCCTGCTTGCAAGAAGAGAGTCGCCTTAAATAATCCATGTAATACAGCATGAATAATTGCTGCTACATAAGCACCTAGTGCACATTGAATGAGCATGAAACCCATCTGTGCAATTGTAGAGCCCACTAATTGCCGTTTGTAATCAACTTGAACTAGCATCATACCTGTTCCAATCAATACCGATATACTAGAAATTACAAGTAGAACTATTTGTGCGACATCACCACTAAAAATGGGTGCAAAACGAAATAATACAATCGCTCCTGCATTAACAATACCTGCATGCATGACAGCAGAAATTGGCGTAGGGGCAACAACTGAGTCTAATAACCAACGTTGAAAAGGCCACTGTGCTGCGGGAATAATGACGGACAAGATAATAAGTAAGTTAATACCTGTTTTCTCCCATGACCCAAGCAGTGTTATGTTGTCTTCTGTAAGTGCAAGGGACAGTTGCCAGTGCCCTGTGGTTTGAGTAACCCAGAGTATCGCACATAACAAGATAAGCCAACTTATCAAAAATTGCTGTCCAGAAATTTTCGCAGCATTTCTAGCCACCTGCCATTCCTTTCTCAGTCCGATAAGCAAGGTTAAACCAAGGAGGGTAATCCCCCAGAAAAGAACTAACAAACGAAGATCATCACTAAACCATGCAAGGGAATCTACCACTGTTGTGAGCGTCAGTAACACAAAATATTTACGATAAGATTGATCCCCCAGCAGGTAACGAACTGAAAAGCGCTGTACAACTAACCCGATTGTAAGAACAAAAGTCGCTAAAAGCCAAGATAAGGAATCAAACTGCCACGGCCCAACAACCTTACTGCCGTTGTTAACAATAAGGGATAATACCGAAAATAGTGGAGGCAATGAGATGATGCCAATGTGAATTCGAACATAATTCAACGAAACCTTTGGGTGTAAGAAAATGAATGCACTACAAACTGAAAGTGCAAGCAGTATAAAAAATAGTGAATGTAACGTTTCAAAGTTTAATGAATATAACATGTGCCTCTCCCCTCTACTCAACTATGCCTTGGCGTATCCAATACCTGTTTTCTTAAAAACAAAAATAAAAAAACCGACAATCTCAATGTTTAATGGACATACGTCATTAAACGCTGAAAATTGTCGGTTTACTTTTAAACTAACCCTTTTTAGGTTTTTTTATAGTCTACCGTTTCTATAAGCATTTTTCATCATTTTCATTTCGCTCTAAATTTCTATTTTTATAGATTACCTTTTTCATATAGCCAATAAAAAATGATTAACTCCTATGCTAAAGAAATCTTATATTTATAGAAATAAAACAAGCATTAAATTGTGTAATATATTTTACTATTCCGTAAATAGTTATGTCAAGTAAAAAATAAATACAGTCTTATAATAGCATATCTAAAAGTTCGCTTCCACCTAGATATACAAAGAGTAAAATAATTAATACTAGAAATAGATTATTAGCTTTTCTATTCCGATAAACAGAGTCAATTTGTTTTGAGTTTAATAAGTACAGTAAGCCCAACGAAAGCGCCGGCATAAATATTGCTCCGAGAATGCCATAAATAAAAACAACTGCAACAGGCTCGTTAAATAAAAGAAGTAACATTGGGGGAAAAGTCATCCATGTCAAATATGTACGATAAGCTGGATCTTTTTCAGAGATTGGTTGATTTAACTCGTTATTTTCCTTTCCTTTATTCCGTACGATTCGTACAAAGTCTGCAAACAGATAAGAGATACCATGCCACGGCCCTAAAACAGACGTAAAGACCGCTCCATAGAATCCTACTAGTAGGACCCAACGTGCAATATTACCGAATCTCTTTCCATAAGCATCCGCTAGTCCAAGTAGACCCTGGTTTCCATTTATGGTCGTACCAGTACCGAATAATAACTCAGCTGCAATAATCATGATTGCTACAGCAAAGATTCCTGTTACTGTATAGGCTACGCCGTTATCTACCTTCATCGTTGCTATCCAACTCTTGCCCTTCCATCCCTTTGCCTGTAGCCAATATCCATAACAAGCTAATGTAATCGAACCTCCTACACCGCCAATTAGTCCGAGTATTGTCGTAAATGACCCTTTTGGTACAGATGGGATTACTTGATATGTTACGTCATTTGCACTAGCCAAAATAATAATAGCGGAACCAACAACAGTAATAAACATCAATCCAACAAACCCCATCATAATCCGTTCTAATAAATTATAACGACCAAACCAAACTAATATAAAACCAGCTACGGAGGATATAATCGCTCCTAACCAGACAGGGGTACCAGGGAACAATGCGGCTAAAACCATACCACAAACTGTGGGAGCGGCAGCGCCATAAATGATTCCAAATAAAATGGCATACCCCCAAAAATATGAAGTAGCCACCCAGCCTAAGGAATGCCAACTTTGTAAGAATGTCTTACCCGTTGCAAGATACATACGTCCTATCCCTTCACTGAGAATAAACTTTATGATTGCCCCAACAAAAACTGCCCACAATAGCATTAGACCGTAATTTACACCTGCTATCGATGCCATAATTAAATCCCCTGCACCTACACCAGTTGCAGCCACAACGATTCCCGGGCCAATATACGATAACTTCCCTTTTAAAGTTGATGGTGGATTAACTACTGTTTCATAGGTTCTTTCCACTTTCGTTTCCAAATCATCCAACACGCCATTTTCTATTCGTTTTTGTTGTAAAACTTACTACTAATAGAAGTTCACCATTATTATTTCAGTATCGTCTCCTTTCTTGTATAAATTTTATTAATATTCTAAATATATACAATCTTAACACGATATTACTGTCAGTCCATTGGAAATAGTGTAAAAAAATATTCATTAGTTGTTTTACAAATTGTAAAATCTAAAACTTCTCTTAAAAGAGAATAGGAGATAAGTTGCATAAGTAAAACCCAAGGATAAGTCTAAACTCCTTGGGTTTTTATCGTCTTGCTAGTCTTTCATAGACATCATTCAAAGTGTAGCAACCTACATTACTAAGTTCCTTAATATAAAGTTGCCACAACTGAGCAATCATTATTGCATCACCTAAAGCATGATGTCGGTTTCGAATTTCTAACCCCGAAAATGTGCAATAATCATCAAGACTCACAATATTATTATCTGGAACAACTATGTTGAACACGAATGATGTATCAACGATTCGATGTTTATAAGGTTTTTTGAACGACTTCCAATTGGCGTGTTGCAGAAACTTTTTTTCGTGACTAGCATGATGTGCAATAAGGGTATCACTTTGAACAAACTGATAAAAGCGGATTAGTACTTCAGACAAGTCTGGAGCATCCTGTAAATCTGATTCATCTAGTCCTGTTAACCGTTTAATATCAGGAGAAAGATTATTATTATTGTGAACAAGTGAATAAAACGTATCGCTACCACTCTTTTCGCCCTTTTTTACTTTCACTGCACCAATTGATAGAATTTGATCGCCTTGTTCTGGGAAAAAGCCCGTCGTTTCAAAATCAAATGCGACAACATTTAGTTCATGTAACGGGACATACAAACTTTTTTCGATTTCCAGTTCTTTTTCCAAGTTCCTTAAAAAAGCAAGATGTTTTGGATCCGTTTTTCCCATCAAAGACGTATAAATATTTGAGGAAATTTTACCATGAAACTGTTTCATAAATTGAACCAAAGGGTTATCTTTCATTGTTTTATTGCCCCTTGTACCATCATATCCGTAAACCTTTGGAGTTTTTCTATATCTTTTATAATCTGCTTTATTTCAAGCTTCTCTAATTTAGTTAACCCTTTTATATTAAGATAACGCATATCCTCATAACTTTTCGCATGACCATGTAGGAACCGATAATGCATCAGCTTTTTAAAATTAGAATAATGAGTAATCAGCATCTTCTTGTACATTTCTCGTAAACGAAGGGCTTCAATTCGAGCAATCGTTGATGTTGCTTCTATTTTTTCTAGTATTGAAAGTATACGAATAGCGTTAACGTAAGGAAAAACAGCAGTCGTTTTTAAATCAATATATCCTGTATAAGGACCAGATGAGACAGTCAAAAACTGATTAAACAAACCAACCCCTTTTACAGTGTACTTCGTATTTTCTACTAATCTTTCTAAAATGGTTGGTTGCTCCTGAATGATTTGATAAACAATCTCTTTTAAAAATCGTATCTCTTTTTCATCACCAACCACTACTCTCGCATCCATGAAAATTAATACATTTCGATACGATATCCACGTATTATCTCTCATCCACTTTTTTAGTTGTATTTCCCAATTTCGATACGATTGACACCATAATGGATTGGAACTCATTACGTTTCCTTCGCATAAAGGGTAACCAACATCCCGTAAAGCTGAACTAAGCATCTGCCCAAATACCAAAAAATACGAAGCTGTTGCCTCATTATCCTTTTCAAATATGATGCCATGATCCTGATCACTAATGACAGCCTGTTCACATCTACCCGCACTTCCCATAACAAACCAGGTATAGGTACAAGGCGGTGGGCCGTAGTCTTTACTCATTTCATTCAATGTAACCTCAAACACATTTTTTATAACAAAGTCATGATAAAGTTGTAACTTTTCAGAACCCATTTGATGTGTTAACACATTGGCATTACGCCATTCTTTTATCGATTGATAGGATTCAAGGTACCCTTGCATGTTATCGCTTGTCATTCCTTATTCTTTTAATGGCTCAGAGGATAGAACGTTGGTTAATATGACAGTTTGCGAGTCTTTCGAAAATGCTTCTGGATAGCCATAACTACCATGCTCACTCATATCAAGTCCAATCAACTCTTGTTCTTCTGTTACTCTAAGCCCATTTACTATTTTTTTAATTAAGAGTATTAGACAAAAGGATACACCAAATGCATAAGCTGCGGATACAGTAATCCCCATTACTTGAACTCCAAGCTGCCCGAATCCTCCACCATAAAATAGTCCCGCTTGACCTACTGTTGCTAGTTCTGGGGTAGCGAAAAAGCCCGTTGATAAGGTTCCCCATACACCTGCAATTCCATGAACAGAAAGAGCGAAAATTGGATCATCTATATTTCGTTTCTCAAAGAATCTAACACTATAGAAAACCATGATTCCTGCGATAAACCCGATGACTACTGACGCCCATGTTTCTACGAATGCACATGATGCTGTAATAGCGACAAGACCAGCTAATGTTCCATTCAACATTGTCGGGATATCAGATTTACCCAATACAACCCATGAAATAAGTAAGGCACTAATCGCTCCAGCTGCTGCGGCTAAAGCTGTATTTAGAGCAACAAAGGCAAAGAATCCATCTTCTACTCCTAACGTACTGCCTGCATTGAACCCAAACCAACCAATAAATAAAATTAATACACCTAAAGCCGTATAAACCTGATTATGTCCACTTAAATTATTGGCAGTTCCATCAGTGTTATACTTGCCTATTCTAGGTTTTAATAGAATAGTAGCTGCTAAAGCTGCCATTGCACCGGTTAAATGTACAACTGTCGATCCTGCAAAATCTTGTTTCCCGTGCTCTGCTAACCAACCACCACCCCAAATCCAATGAGCGATTACTGGGTATACTAATGCTGAAAATAGCACCGCAAACATAAGATACACTGATAGTTTCGCCCTTTCTGCGAAGCCGCCAAATGCAATTGCTAACGAGATTCCTGCAAATGCGAGCTGGAATACAAAAAAAGCAGTTGTTGAATATGGACTACCTTCCACCTCTGTACCTGGATAGAAAAAGTCTGACATGCCCACGAAAAAGTTTCCATTTTCACCAAAGATAAATCCGTAGCCTACTGCCCAAAAAACGATTGAGGCAATGCCAAAAGAAAATATCGTCTTTCCTGCAATATGGCCCGCATTTTTCATCCGTGTCGACCCTGTTTCTAACAAGATGAATCCACCTTGCATGAAAATGACCAAAATAGCTCCTATCATAATCCAAACACTATTTAAGTAAAACAAATTATCCATTTTTTGTTCCTCCCTTTTTATTTTTTTATATGTACAGGGGGCAAGCCCCTGAAACACTATTAGTTATCTACAATGTTAATGTTGTATTGTTCAAGCCATGTGTTAATTTGAGAAAGGTGTGCGATAAGTTGTGGACCAGTCATAAGCTGGCCAAACCAAGGGACTTTGAAAGAAGAGCCGTCTGAATCGATGATATCTTTGACTTTTTGCTTTGAAATGATTTCTAATATGGGTGAAGAATGATTGGTTAGAATGGTATTTAACTTCGTCTTTACTCGTTTCATGTAAGTTGGATGATGGGTTTTCGGATATGGGCTTTTTTTGCGATAGAGAACATCATGAGGGAGGACACCTTCTAACGCCTTTCGTAAAATTCCCTTCTCACGGCCATTTAGCATTTTCATTTCCCAAGGGATGTTCCATACATATTCAACAAGGCGATGGTCAGCAAATGGAACGCGCACTTCTAAGCTTGCCCCCATACTCATCCGATCCTTTCGTTCCAGTAATGTAGGCATAAACCATATCATATTCAAATAGAACATTTCCCGTCGGCGAGCTTCAACCGGTGCTTCTCCTTCTAACGGAGGGACTTCAGCAATCGTTTCGTTATACCGCTCCATTACATATTCTTTTACATTTAGTTTCTTTTGCCAGTGTGGAAGCAATAGTTGCTGCCTTTCCTCCTGTGACCTCATCCATGGAAATCCATTAGCATGTAAAATATCATCCCGATAAAACCATGGATAGCCTCCGAAAATTTCATCCGCACATTCTCCTGATAAAGCAACAGTGTAATCCTGTTTAATTTGTTCGCAAAACCATAATAGTGACGAATCTACGTCAGCCATTCCAGGCAAGTCTCGCATCAATACGGCCTTATCCAAGTAATCTACTAAGTTTTCATGATCAATAACACATGGATGATGTTTTGTTTTTAAAAATTGTTCCATTTTCCTAATCCATGGTGCGTCTTCATCTGGCTGAAAAGAATTTGCTTTAAAATATTGGTTGTTTTGTTCATAATCGATGGAATATGTGTGTAGTTGTCCCCGTCCTTCCTTCATAAAATAGTCGGCAGCAATCGCACTAATCGCACTTGAATCAATTCCTCCCGATAAAAAGGTACAAACCGGAACATCGGCAACTAACTGACGTTCGATTGCATCTTTTACTAGAAATGAAACTCGCTCGACTGTTTCATCAAGGGAGTGTTGATGTTTTTGACTCTCCACATTCCAATATCGCCATTGTTTAAAACCGTTTTTCGTGAAGATACATGCATGTGCTGGGCGGAGTTCATGAATCCCTCGAAATACACCATGACCGGGAGTTCGAGAAGGACCTAAGCCGAATATTTCTTTTAGTCCCTCCTGATCGACCTCAGCCTTTATCTTTGGGTGCGCCAGTATGGCCTTGATTTCTGACCCAAATAATAGAGATCCATTTTGTTGATGGTAAAACAGAGGTTTCACTCCTAGACGATCTCTTGCAATATAGACCTGTTCTTTGCCTTGATCCCAAACAGCAAAGGCAAATATTCCATTTAAATGTTCTACACACTTTTCTTCCCACTCGATATATGCTGTGAGTAGCACTTCCGTATCGGAATAAGATTGAAAAGAGTGCCCCCTTTTCAATAACTCCTTCCGAATATCTTCCGTATTATAAAGCTCTCCATTATAGACCATCTTATAAACACGCCCGTTTTTTTCCTTTTGCATTGGCTGAGCACCGCCAACTGGATCGACAACGGTAAGTCGTGAATGCCCAAGTGAAATGTGCTGTGAACTCCAAACATTTAAATCATCTGGACCTCGTTTAGACAAGGTATCTGCCATTTTTTTTATGACAGATATCTGTTGTGTTAAATCTTGATGCCAATCTACCCATCCTACTATTCCACACACAAGACATCACTCACCCTTTTTTGATTTTTCTAAGATGCGATTTCCCTTAATATTGAGTCATGTATTGCTCACGTTCCCAAGGGTGGACTTGAGTACGGAACATATCCCATTCGATTTCTTTTGCCTCTACGAAATGTCCAAATAAATGATTACCTAAAGCATTCGTGACAACTTCATCTGACTTTAATAGTTCAAGGGCTTGTGCCAATGTAGCTGGCAGGTCAATAATGCCATATTCCTCACGTTGCTCTTTAGACATCACATAAATATTTCGATCTACTGGCTCTGGAGCGATTAGGTTATTTTTAACTCCATCTAAACCTGAAGCGAGTAAGACAGCCATTGCTAGATAAGGATTTGCGGCAGGGTCTACACTACGAACTTCTACACGAGTACTTAAGCCACGCGAAGCTGGAATACGAATAAGTGGACTTCTATTTCGTGCTGACCATGCTACATAACACGGTGCCTCATATCCTGGAACTAACCTTTTATAAGAATTAACCGTTGGATTTGTTACAGCAGTGAAACTTGGAGCATGTTTTAATATCCCTGCTAAAAAATTCCTAGCTGTATCACTCATTTCCAGAGACCCATTTGGATCATAAAAAGCATTCTCTCCACCCTTAAATAAACTTAAATTACAGTGCATCCCCGATCCATTAATACCGAATAATGGTTTTGGCATAAACGTGGCTAACAGACCATGTTTACGAGCGATTGTTTTTACAACTAATTTAAATGTTTGAATGTCATCACAAGCTTTTAAGGCGGATTGATATTTAAAATCAATTTCGTGTTGACCCGGTGCAACTTCATGGTGGGATGCCTCAATTTCAAAGCCCATTTCTTCTAGTTCCAATACAATATCACGTCTGCAGTTTTCTCCTAAATCGGTTGGTGCTAGGTCAAAATAGCCTCCGTTATCATTTAATTCTAGTGTTGGTTCCCCTTTCTCATTTAGTTTGAATAAGAAAAATTCAGGTTCAGGTCCAACATTGAAGTCGGTAAACCCCAGTTCCTCCATCTCCTTTAAAATCCTTTTTAGATTACTACGTGGATCTCCATCAAATGGAGTTCCATCTGGATGATAGATATCACAGATGAATCGGGCTACCTTTCCTTTTTCTGCTGTCCAAGGAAAAATAACAAATGTGTCTAGGTCAGGGTATAAATACATATCTGATTCTTCAATTCGCACGAAACCCTCAATCGATGAACCATCAAACATCATTTTATTGTCTAATGCTTTCTCTAATTGACTTACTGGAATTTCGACATTTTTAATCGTTCCAAATAAATCGGTGAATTGTAAGCGAATGAAACGAACATTATTCTCTTTTACCAATTCCATTACTTTTTCTCTATTCATATCTCAACTCTCCCTATTTTTTATTTAAAAACAGAATGTTCCATTTCTAATTCTCCATGACATATATAAGCAGCTTCTCCTCTTTTCCAAACATGGCCTTGTTCATCCCACCTGATGGTTAAATCCCCTCCAGGAAGATGTACCGTTATTGGCTCATATTTAGCAAGGAATTGATTCATTGTTGCGGCAACTACTGCAGCACAAGCACCTGTACCACAAGCCATTGTGATTCCTGAACCTCTTTCCCATACTCGGTAATCTATCTCCTGAGAACCTTTAATCTGAACAATTCCTACGTTTACGCGATCTGGGAATAGATTGGCATGCTCTATGACAGGTCCTATTTCTTCTAATGGAACTGCCTTTACATCGTCAACAATGATGATTGCATGTGGATTGCCCATCGAGACGCAGGTCAAATGATACTCTTCGTCACCAAAGACATGGGGTTCGTTGATGGCTGTATTGAATGGATCGCCTTCCATTGGAATCATTCCTTTTAAAAGCTTCGGCTCACCCATATCCACACTAACGTATTGAACAGATTGTTTATGATCCAGTTCGACCTCCACACTGACAACACCACCCAATGTTTCAATGGTAAAGCGTGGTCGCGTTGCATACATGTGATCAAAGAGGAACTTGGCAACACATCGTAGCCCATTTCCACAATTCTTGGCCTCAGAACCATCTTCATTAAAGATTCTCATTTTAAAATCAGCCATCTGAGAAGGGCAAATAAGAATGATACCATCGGAACCTATCCCAAAGTTTACGTCGGAAACCTTTCTTGATAGCTCAGAGTATTTCTCTTCGTCTAGAACATTATTTGGATCGTCCAACTGATTAAAAATGACATAATTATTGCCCAATCCGTGCATCTTTGTAAAATTCATCTGTTATTCCCCCCCTTAAAAGATGAATTTGGAACTAGATAGCCTTACTCTTATTTCATCAAAGATTTTTTGTTCCTCCTCCCAATCATTTGCTTGAAAAGTAACTGAAAATCGTACATATGGGCCTGCGTCGTCCCATGGAACAGTGGAAATTAAGTGCTGATTGATTAAATATTGACTAAATTCTTCTGCAGAATGAAATTCTGGACCGTTTTCTACCGCTCTAGGAATTCTTGTATATAAGAAAAAGGAGCCTTTTGGTTTATTTGCGTTAAATCCACATTCTCGCAAGATAGTAGATAAACGATTATGGCGCTGCGAATATTTCTCAGCCGTTTGTTTCGTTATTTCAGGGTGTGACAAAGCATAGGCTGCAGCTTTTTGAATTGGGATAAATTGACCCGAATCATTATTATCCTTGACCGTTGCAAATGCAGAAACAAGTTTGGCATTACCCGCTATAAAGCCGATGCGCCATCCCGTCATATTGAATGACTTTGATAAAGAATGTAATTCGATCCCTACTTCTTTCGCCCCAGGAATAGATAAGAAACTAAGTGGCTTTTCACCATCAAACACAAGTGCAGCATATGCAGCATCATGAACGACAATTAGCTCATGGTTTTTAGCGAATTCCACAACCTCTTCAAAAAATTCTCGGGTTGCTACTGCACCTGTTGGATTATTTGGATAGTTTAAATAGAGTAACTTAGACTTTTTCAATACACTATCAGACAATGAATCTAGTCTTGGAAGAAATGAGTTTTCTTCGGAAATTGGTAAATAAACAACTTCACCACCAAGGTATTTAGTATGCGTTCCTAAAACTGGATAATTAGGTGACGGCATGATTGTCATATCGCCAGGATTGATAAACGCTGTTGGCAACATGGCCAATGCTGACTTTGAGCCAATCACATGATTGACCTCGGACTCAGGATCAAGATTATCGACCCCAAACACTTCTTTCATATAAGCCACTGCAGCTTGCTTAAATTCAAGTATTCCATTATCCGCATAAAAACGATTTTCTTGTTTTTTTGCTTCTTCTGCTAAAATCCCTACTACCCTATCATCCGCCATTGCATCAGGTTCACCGACACCGAGATCGATTAAGGTTTTCCCGGGATTTCTTTGCATCGCTTCCCGCTTTGCTCTTTTTATTTTTTCAAATTTGTAGATTTCATCTTTTAAGCCAAATTGAGATCCACCTATTCGGTCTGCAAATAGACTTTGTATATAATCAACTTCCAACATATTGTTTCCCCCAAACTCTTACGCCATCTTTCTCATGATGAAATTATGGCATTCCATAGCTGCTTCTTTTCCTTCCTGTATCGCCCAAACGATCAAACTTGCACCTGTTCGAGCATCACCCGCAGTAAAGACACCTTCTTCATGTGTGTGATATGTGCCCTTATTTACTGCAATATTAGAACGGTTATCCACCGTAATATTGGTATCACTGAACATTTTAGTTTCGGGACCCTCAAAGCCAATGGCTAGTAAAACCAATTGGGCTGGCCACTTTTTTTCCGTTCCGGGTATCACTTCTCTTATTTTTTGACCATTTTCCTTTACTGTTTTAATCTCCGCACTTTTGACCCCTGCTACATTTCCATTTTCATCACTAACAAACTCAAGTGATGTTGTAGCAAACTCTCTCGGATCGTGCCCGAATACACTAGCTGCCTCTTCCTGTCCGGTATCCACTTTATGAATAATTGGATACTGCGGCCAAGGGTTGTGGCCAGCCCGGGAAGTAGGTCGTACTGGATAAATATCAAACTGAACGAGACTGTTACAATTTTGACGTATCGCAGTAGATACACAGTCTGTCGCGGTATCTCCACCCCCAATGACAATGACGTCTTTACCTTCTGCTGAGATAAAATTTTCATCAGCAAAATGAGAATCAAGGAGACTTTTCGTATTTCCATGCAAGTAATCCATTGCAAAGTGGATGCCTTCAAACTCCCTGCCCGGAATCTTCATGTCTCGCGGTCGAGTAGAGCCAATACAAAGGACAACCGCATCATTTTCTAAGCGCAATTGTTCCATTGAGATTTGTTTACCTACTTCCGTATTAGGAATAAATTGAATTCCTTCTTCCTGCATTAACTTAATTCTGCGATCAACAACTTGTTGCTCAATTTTCATTTTAGGAATTCCATATGTTAACAAGCCGCCAATCCGATCAGCTCGTTCGTAAACCGTCACTGTGTGTCCTTGTTGATTTAAAGTGGTTGCGCATGAGAGTCCAGCAGGTCCTGAGCCAATAATGGCTACCTTTTTCCCTGTTCGTTGGAAAGGAATTTGAGGTTGAACCCATCCTTCTCCAAATGCTTTATCAATAATGGCTCGTTCAATGTTTTTAATGGTGACCGAATCATTGGCAAGCGAGGCAACACAACCACCTTCACAAGGAGCTGGGCAAGCGCGTCCAGTAAATTCAGGAAAAGGATTCGTCCGGCTTAACCGTTCGTAGGCCTCCTTCCATCTCCCTTTATAAACGAGATCATTCCATTCTGGAATTAAGTTATAAATTGGACATCCCGTCGTCATACCTGCTAGCACACTGCCGTTTTGACAAAAGGGTACAGCGCAATCCATACAGCGAGAAGCCTGTTTTTGCAAAATATCTTCAGATGGCAGCTGAGCAATTTCATTCCAATCTTTAACCCTTTCTATTGGGTTACGATAGCGCACTGAACTCCTTTGATGGTCGATAAACCCTGTTATGTTTCCCATCTATCTAACCCCCAATCTACATTTCAACTGTATGGTAATGTTCATTTTGTTTGGATTCAGCAAGAATTCTTTTATATTCTTTTGGAATAACTCTCACGAATCGAGATACGAAGGAGTCCCAGCTATTCAGGATGTCCTCAGCTATCTTACTTTTTGTATACTGATAATGTTGGTTGATTTGCTTTTTAACAAAATCTATTTCTTCTTTGTTTTCCAAGGATTCCATGTTGACAAGTTCTTGATTGTAGTACTTATTGAATATTCCAACTTCTTTGACTAGAACATATGCAATTCCACCTGACATCCCCGCAGCAAAGTTTTGCCCAACCTCGCCAAGAATAATTGCACTTCCACCTGTCATATACTCACAACCATGATCTCCAATTCCTTCGACAACGACATGTGCCCCACTATTTCTCACACAAAATCTTTCCCCTGCTTTACCCCGGATGTATGCCTCTCCACTGGTTGCTCCATAAAATGCTGTATTTCCAATTATAATGTTCTGTTCAGCTAAAAAGGTTGATTTTGGTGATGGAAAGATCGTTATCTTACCGCCAGATAACCCTTTGCCGACATAATCATTGGCATCTCCTTCTAATGTCAACGTCACCCCGTTTGGGATAAATGCCCCAAAGCTTTGGCCTGCTGAACCTTTAAAGTGAAGCTTTAATGCATCTTCTTTTACCCCTTTTTCTCCATATCTACTAGAAATTGCACTCCCTAGTAGAGTTCCAACAGAACGATTCATATTGCAAATTGGGAGCACTGTACGAACTGGCTGCCCATTTTTCAAACCTTTATGAAATAGAGGCAGTAGTTCTTTGCTATCCAAGGTTTGAGCCAATTCATGATCTTGCTCGGTTTTAGGACGAGTATCACCAGGCTGCTCATATAAAATTGGTGACAAATCAAGTTTTTGAGCTTTCCAATTATTTGATTTAGCCGGTTTCAAGATATCTGTCCGTCCAATCATTTCATCCAATGTTCTAAACCCTAAAGCCGCCATATATTCGCGTATTTCTTGAGCGAAAAATTGCATCAAATGAACCACATCGTCTGCTGTGCCAACCATATTTTTACGAAGGAGCGGGTTTTGTGTCGCGATTCCAACAGGACATGTATCTAAATGACAAACTCTCATCATGATGCAGCCAAGAGAAACAAGTGGCAATGTGGAAAATCCATATTCTTCTGCTCCAAGAAGAGCAGCTATGACCACATCTCGGCCACTCATCATTTTTCCATCCGTCTCCAATGTGACTTTATGTCTTAATCCATTTAGCTTTAATGTTTGGTGAGCCTCAGCAAGCCCTAATTCCCAAGGCATACCCGCATGTTTAATACTCGAACGAGAAGCTGCTCCAGTCCCGCCATCATAACCACTAATTAAAATTACATCTGCTTTTGCCTTTGCTACTCCTGCTGCAATCGTTCCAACACCCGATTCTGATACAAGTTTTACATTGATTCTCGCTTTTGGATTTGCATTTTTTACGTCATAAATAAGTTGTGCCAAGTCCTCAATCGAGTAAATATCATGATGAGGCGGTGGTGATATCAATTCAATTCCTGGAGTTGACCCTCTTGTTTTCGCTACATCAGGGGTTACTTTATGGCCAGCCAATTGCCCGCCTTCCCCAGGTTTGGCTCCTTGGGCCATTTTAATTTGGATTTCCTCACTATTAACGAGATAGTGACTTGTTACCCCAAACCTTCCAGAAGCAACTTGCTTAATTTTGCTACATTTTGAATCACCGTTATCCATTGGAGTGAATCGTTCGGAATCCTCTCCACCTTCACCACTATTACTCTTTCCGCCAATTCGATTCATCGCAATTGCGATTGCTTCATGGGCCTCTTTACTAATCGATCCGTATGACATTGCTCCCGTTTTAAACCTTTTAAAGATTGATTCAATTGGTTCAACTTCCTCAATTGGTATGGGTTTCCTTTTATAATTGAATTCGAGTAATCCACGCAATGTCGTCTGCTGACTGATTTCTTCGTTTAAAAGACTGCTGTATTCCTTGTAAATCTCATATTTCCCTGTACGAACGGCATGCTGTAATAAATGAATGGTTTTCGGCTGAAATAAGTGTGTCTCCTCTCCATAACGCCATTGGAAATCCGACCCCGTTTTTAAGACTACTTCTTGCGACTGAAATGCAGCTTCATGGCGTAAACGGACTTCCTTTGCAATATCTTCTAAAGTTAATCCACTTAGTTTCGAAGATGTATTTGGAAAGTAACGATCAATCACCGCATGACTAATTCCCAATACCTCGAAGATTTGAGCACCTATATAACTTTGGACTGTTGATATGCCCATTTTGGACATAATCTTCAAGATTCCTTTTGTGACAGATTTCACATAATTTCTGGATGCATCTTCAACTGTTAGACCTTCAACTAACAAAGGAAGAGATTCATAAACTAGATAAGGGTATATAGCATTAGCACCGTATCCAAGCATAGTTGCAAAATGGTGTACTTCTCTCGGTTCCCCTGATTCTACGATTAAACTAACCTTGCTTCTGTTGCCTGTTTCAATTAAGTGATGATGAACGGCTGATACAGCAAGCAGTGAAGGAATCGCACCATTATGCTTATTTACCTTTCTATCACTAAGGATGAGAATATTGCTCCCCATCTCAACCTTTTTCTCCACTTTCTGAATCAAATCATCTATAGCAGCCCCCAAACTTCCAGAAATCGGGAATAAAGTTGAAATAATTGCAGTTGTCCAGTCTTTCGTTTGTAAACTGTTTATTTTTATCATTTCTGATTCTATTAGTATGGGAGTTTTCAACCTTATCTTTTTGTATTCCGTTTGTGTAGGCTGGAGTAGATTACCGCTTGATCCTAGCATCACTTCTAATGAAGTAACAAATTCTTCCCGAATTGCATCTATTGGCGGATTCGTTACTTGAGCAAATTTCTGCTTGAAATAATTAAATAACAGTTGAGATGTATTTGATAATACGGCCAAAGGAGCATCATAGCCCATTGAACCAATTGGTTCAGTACCATCCATGGCCATCGGTTTTAAAACTTTCTCCCATTCTTCATTTGTATAGCCGAAGATTGACTGTCTGCGAAGAGTTTCTTCATCTAATAATTCCATTTGTCGGTTTGCGCTACTAGTAATCATTTCCAATGGTACGATATTCTCTTCTACAAGCTTTTCGTAAGGTCTTTCAGAAATAATCAGTTGTTTGATTTCTTCATCAAAAGCTAGCCTTCCATTTTCCAGGTCTATTAAAATCATTTGTCCAGGTTTCAATCGGTCTTTACAAATGATTTTTTCTTCTGGGATATCAACAACCCCTACTTCAGATGAAACACATATAAAATCATCTTCTGTTACAATAACCCGTGCAGGTCTTAACCCATTTCTATCAAGACAGGCTCCAACTACTTTTCCATCCGTAAAAGCCATTGCTGCCGGGCCGTCCCAAGGCTCCATTAAGCTACTATGAAACTGATAAAATGCCCTTTTTTGTTCATCCATTACCTTATTTTTTTCCCATGGTTCTGGAATCATCATCATCATCGCATGTGGCAATGACCATCCTGATAAAACGAGAAATTCTAATGCATTATCAAACATTGCTGAGTCACTGCCATCCGGGTCAATAACAGGTAGCAAGCTTTCAATATCTTCTAGTAAGTCTGTTTTGAAAGCAGCTTCTCTAGCCCTCATCCAATTCACATTTCCGTTTATTGTATTGATTTCACCATTATGCATAACATATCGATTTGGTTGTGCCCTTTGCCAACTTGGAAATGTGTTGGTGCTAAATCGATTGTGAACCATTGCCATAGCTGACTTATATAATTCACTTTTTAAATCAACATAGTAATCTTTCAGCTGCTCAGGTAATAATAAACCTTTATAGATAATCGTTCTCGCCGAAAAACTGACAACATAATTTGGCTCATCTCTTACGAACTCCGCTCTTTTTAATGCCTTTTCAATTTTTCTACGAACTTGATATAATTTTCTTTCAAACTTGATATCCCCTGCCATTTCATAAGGGGATTTCACGAATATTTGGCGTATCACTGGTTGGGTTTCTTTTGCCTGTTGATGTAGATTTTTATCAAATGTTGGGACATTCCTCCAATCGAAGAATTCTAGTCCCTCTTCTGTGATGATATTTTCAATGATATCTTTACAACGTTGCCTAGAGCTTTTTTGTTGTGGAAGGAAGAACATTCCTACACCATATTTTCCCGCATCAATTAGGAGTTTTCCCGCTTCTTCCCATTCAGTACGAAATAACTGATGTGGGATTTGTGTTAATATCCCAGCTCCATCACCTAACAGATTATCAGCACCGCGCCCTCCTCGATGATCAAGCCGTTCAAGTGCAACTAATGCTTGAGAGACAATGGAGTGTGTTTGCCTCCCATTTATATTAGCCAGCAGCGCTATTCCACAGGCATCATGTTCGAATTGAGGATTATACATCCCTTGTTTATCTTGAGTCTGTGTTCGATGCATATCATATCCCCCTTTTGTTTATTTTTCTTAGATTAATGGTAATACTTTGAGAAGAAAAAGTATTTAGAGTTAATGACTGAAGATTTGCACTTTTTAGATAATAAAAAAACATAAATTAATACATGCTGCGGTAAACAATGTTCGTCTTTACCGTTCTTTCCTTGAATTTTATACTATCATTATTTGGTTTTTTAATATTTAGATGTTTTGTTGAATTATTTGGAGTTATTGTCAGGAGGGCTAGAAAGTGGACCATAGGACTACATAATCAGTACAAATAAATAAGGTTACTACAAGATTCATGAAATCCTGTCGCAACCTTTTAAGTGTTAACATGAAATTTATCATCGTATTTCAGAAGGGTTTTTTCCAGTATATTGTTTAAATTGTCTACTAAAAAAGTGTAAATCATTATAACCAAGTGCATTTGCTGTTTCCGTTACTGACATTCCCGTAAAATGTAGTAAATGTTCTGCACGTTTTATTCGGGTATAGACGATATAAGATTTAACCGTATGTCCAATGATTTCTTTAAACTTTTGGGAGAAGTAACGTTGTGAAAGATTGGCACGTTCTGATAATGTTTCAATCGTATGCGGTTCTCCAGGATGTTGCTGAATATAGTTAGCAATTTCCCTTATTGTTTCTAATAAGCTATTACTTGTACTACCCAGCACTTCCTTTTTTTCTTGTTCTTCTCTTAATAAATGAATCATTAATTGCTTCAAAATTAACTTTCCCTCAATTTCCGCACCATATGTTTTCACCAAAAACAAACGGACATACTGGGTTAACAGTGATTCAAAGCTAATCGTATTTTCAAGAATACGGTGTGACGAAGGAATCAAACTAGGTGTCTCCGCTATATCAAAATGAATATACGTTAATACGAGAGGATTTTGGGGATTATGTGTCGCTTCAGTCTCATCGCCTGGTTTAAACAAAAAGCAATGACCTTTTCCCACATGATAAGATTTTTTGTTGAGTTTTACAGTCCCTTCACCACTCCAAACATAAAACAAGTCAAAATTTGGCATGGGTTCATCTCGTTTCTTCCACATCCAGTTTGGTTCACAATGAATCGTGGCTAGTGCTGGTTTCAACAAAAATTCTTCTGGATTCAAATATAGCATCCAGCTCCCTCCTTCCAAAGATAAGAAACTTACTATCTATTTTAATCGTATGAAGTCCAATCTAGCAAACTGTAACTTTAGAAATCTATTGAAACTACTTTATAAACTTATCTCAACACCAGTCAGTAAAGAAGTGAATCAAAAAAGGAAGCTCTACATAAATAGTCTTCCTTTCACATATTAATTTTGACGCCAAGGGCTTCGGACAACATTTGTTTGCTTTCTGTCTGGACCAACCGAGAAAATTGACAATGGTATACCCGTTAACTGAGAAACTCTTTCTATATAATGTCTTGCATTCTCCGGCAGTTCGTCTAATGTTTTACAGGAAGTAATATCTTCTGTCCAGCCTGGAAGCTCTTCGTATACTGGCTCACATTGGGACAATATTTTTAAGCTTGCAGGGAACTCCTCCATCACTTTCCCTTTAAAACGATATGCCACACAAATTTTAAGGGTTTCAATTCCTGTTAACACATCGATTGAGTTCAGTGATAAATCCGTCAAGCCACTTACTCGACGGGCATGGCGGACGACAACACTATCAAACCATCCAACACGCCGTGGTCTTCCTGTCGTTGTTCCATACTCACGGCCGACTTCTCGTATTTGCTGGCCGATTTCATTATCAAGTTCCGTAGGGAATGGTCCGTCGCCAACCCTTGTTGTATAGGCTTTACATACCCCAACAATATGAGTAATTTTACTTGGACCCACACCAGAACCAATTGTTACCCCACCTGCAACTGGATTAGAAGAAGTAACAAATGGATAGGTACCTTGATCAATATCGAGCATGACTCCTTGTGCTCCTTCAAAAAGGACACGGCGGCCACCGTCCAAAGCTTCATTTAAGACGACAGATGTATCACACACATATTTTGCAATTGTCTGGCCATACTCATAATATTCATTTAGAATATCCCCAAGTTTAAAGCCTTCGGTCTCATAAAGCCGTTCAAATAACCGATTCTTTTCTTCTAAATTTTGTGCTAATTTTTCTTCAAATACTTCACGATCTAGCAAGTCTGCAATCCGAATTCCAATCCGTGCCGCTTTGTCCATATAAGCTGGCCCGATTCCTTTTTTCGTGGTTCCGATTTTATTTGCACCTTTTCTCGCTTCTTCAACTTCATCTAATTTTATATGATAAGGCAATATAACATGGGCGCGATTTGAGATTCTAAGGTTATCCAAAGTAACCCCTTTGTCCTTTAAGTAATCCATCTCCTGAACGAGAGCCTTCGGATCAATGACCATCCCATTGCCAATGACACAGATTTTATCCTTGTAAAAGATTCCTGATGGAATTAAATGCAATTTATACGTTTCACCATTAAATTTAATTGTATGGCCAGCATTGTTCCCACCTTGATATCTTGCAACCACTTCGGCATTTTCCGATAAATAATCAGTGATTTTTCCTTTTCCTTCGTCTCCCCACTGTGAACCAACTACGACAACTGATGACATCTCTCAAACGCACCTCCGTTAGGTATTAGCAAACATTTTTTTCCTTTTAGCAGACTAATTTTATCAGTAAATAGGACAAAAAGTCAATAAAAACCGAACGTTGATATGTAAATTATTAATTACGTTCGTATTCAAAGTATTAGCTTGCCCTCTTAACAGTCTTTTCATTCGTAGTTTATTAAAAGTAAAATAAAAAGCGTCTAGAACACAATTTGTCCCAGACGCTTTTTACATATCTATTTACAGGTCCACTGTTTAAACGAATCGAACAGTTTTGCACCCGACTAAAAACTTATATGAGAGTTTTACTCATTATATAGTCCGTTTGTTCTTCATCACCCATATAAAAGAAATGAGAACCCGTTTGAACAAACCCCATTTTCTCGTAAAAGGCAATTGCCTTTTCATTTTTTTCCCAAACGCCTAGCCAGATTATCTTTTTATGATGTTCCTTGGCCATTTCCACCGCCTTATTAAACAGTACTTTTCCAAGCCCATTTTTTTGAAACTTGCCCTTTATATAAATTCGCTCAATTTCAAGTGAATCAGTTCCCATTTCTTCAGACTGAGCATCATTGATATTCACCTTTAAATACCCTGCCGCTTCATGATTAAAATACACAAAAAAGAATTGTGAAGAAGTCGTGGTTAATTCTTTTTCTACTTGTTCTACGTTAAATGCCCTATCCAAATAGGCACTCATATTTTCGGGTGAATTCTGATCCTTAAATGTCTCATTAAATGTTTCGTAACTAATTTCTTGAAGCGTGTTTAAATCATCGAGCGTGCACTCTTTAATTTCTATCGTCATTTTGATGTATCACTCCTTATTTAATCAATAATTTCGCTTGTTTCCCTTTTTTACAAATTCCCAATCAATTTCTATATTTTTTCTTACTCTTTGGAGAAGATGAGAAATGGTTTCTGTTTCTTTTTCTGAAAACCCCGCTAATGCGACACTATTTGAATATTCATTTTCTCTTTTTATAAATGGATAAATAGTAGTCCCTTTCTCTGTTGGAAAGAGCCTTTTAATTTTTTTATTATGTTTATCTTCCTTTTTTTCAATAAAACCGTTCATTTCAAGCTTTTTTATTGCACGAGCTGCTGTTGTTCGATCTACTTTTATCATCTCAGCAACCTTTTCTTGAATGATACCCGGGTTTTCACATATTCGTACCAGGTACAAATACTGCCCTTTTGTAAGTTCATATTCTTTAAATTCAAGATTACTAATAGAATCGAGTGCCCTAGCTATCATCCCAATTTCACGAAGAATGTCCTTCATTATAAACTCCTTGTCGCATGTATTGTTGTAAATGAAATAAAAGTGGTATATATTAAATGTAATCATTTTTTGTTGCATTTGCAACAAAGTTTCCGTATGTACTATATAGTGAAACATTATTTATATGGCTTGAAAGGGAGAGTTTAAGTGGAAGTAAGAAATGTAACGACTAATAATGATTTACAAAAAGTATTTAAGATTAGAAAAGAGGTATTTGTGGATGAGCAAGGTGTGTCTTTAGAAGACGAATTTGATGACTTTGATACACTTAGTGACCAATGTGAACACATATTAGTCTATTACAATCAGGAACCCGTAGGAACTGGAAGATTAAGAATCGTTGATGGTTTTGGAAAACTAGAAAGAATTTGTATTTTAAAGCCTTACCGAAAATTCGGGCTGGGAAAAGAAATCATTACATCATTGGAAAAAATCACAAAAGAAAAGGGATTAAATCGGGTAAAATTACACGGACAAACGCAAGCAGAGGGATTTTATCATAAACTAGGCTATCAGACTTCATCTCCTGTATTTATGGAAGATGGAATTCCACATGTTTTAATGCAAAAAGAATTAATGTAAAACTATGAAACGTTCCTAAAGAGTAGGGATTGAACTATACAAAAATAAGAAAAACTGGACCTGCATAGATCCAGTCTTTATTTTCATTAATGTGATGCATAATCGCTTCAGTCGCGTACATTTAATATCTAATTAGTTAACATAAATCATATATGCTAATAATTTAACTTGCTTTTTTTATTTCAGCCTTTAAAATATCCTCTGATTTCAGTTCCAGTGTTTTTTCCAATAATTCGATGGTGTGTATTGTTTCTCGAATGTCATTTTCTGTTACTATCTTTTTCGCTTTTACTTCTTTCATTATACTTTTTATGGAGGACTTAAACGCATTAGTATTGATTAACCATTCTCCAATTAATTTCTTCGTTGCTACTCTTTCATTTACATCTTTTATACTAAAGATACTTTGCACTTCTGGTTCTAATAGAGAAATTGTATTCATTTTTGTATGGATTCTTATCCAAAAATAGTTAGTTTGACTATCATAATAGTTTTCATCAATCATTCGGTAATATTTAATACCTATTTTTATATCAAAAAAAGGACTATCTCCTGTCGGGATGCGTAAATCCGCTACATGAACATTTTTTTGGATATCTAAATACGTTTCTAATCCATACTTTGTATCAATCATCTTTGCATCTACTATTTTTGTCATTTTATATCGCTCCTTTTCATTCAAATCTATTAAGTAGTGATTATTAAAGGTTACTTTATGTAACCAATATTACACCAAAGGTTACTTTAATTCAACAAGTAACTATTAATAACAAATACTTTAGAAGGTTAGCAAGTTTTAATTGTTGTTATTCTAATCTACTGTATAGTCGACTTTGTCTCCTTAAATTGTCGAAATTCCTCCATATAATCCCCTTTTTGAAAAGGCTTACTTACGATATAATTTTATTATACATTATAATACCTTGTTACTTTTTGTATATATAGATGAATACTATTACTAGGAGGTGTTTAGTTATGGTTGAAAAAGAAAGTAAGGAAAGGGTATGTTCAAAAGTTGAAGAATCGTATCATATTATCGGTAAAAAGTGGATGGGGTTAATCATTCATACGTTAATGGAGGGGCCAAAACGATTTAGTGAAATACATGCCTTTATTCCTGATTTAAGTAAAAGAATGCTTAACGAACGGATAAAAGAACTTGAAGATTGTGGATTAGTTCTTCGAAACGTCATTACGGATCGTCCGGTACGAACAGAATATTCACTTACTAAAAAAGGACATGAGTTGGGAAAGGCATTAAAAACGGTTGAGGATTGGGCTAATAAATGGCTATAACTATAGTAAAAGTTCTACTGCTTGGCTCATACTTTCTGTCATGACCAAGCAGTATTTTGTTTGAAAGAAAAAGAGGATACTTTGTATTAGTATCCTCTTCCTTTAGCATTTATTTTACTTAGAAATACGTTCTAACAATTTAGTTCTTTCCTCTTCATAGCCAGGTTTACCTAGTAACGCAAACATATTCTTTTTATATGCTTCGACTCCAGGCTGATCAAATGGATTTACTCCCATCAATAAGCCACTAACCCCACAGGCTTTTTCAAAAAAGTATACCATCTCACCAAACGTATATTCATCTAGTCTATCAAGCTTAACAGATAGGTTTGGAACTCCGCCATCTACATGGGCCAACACTGTGCCTTGTGCTGCATTTTTATTCACAAAGTCCATTGTTTTTCCAGCAAGGTAATTTAAGCCATCTAAATTTGATGCTTCCTCTTCAAGCGTAATATCAAGCTTAGGCTCTTTTACAGTTACAACTGTTTCAATAAGGTCCCGGCGCCCTTCCTGTACATATTGTCCCATCGAATGCAGGTCAGTTGAGAAATCAACAGAAGCTGGATAAAGTCCCTTTTGGTCTTTTCCTTCACTCTCACCAAATAATTGTTTCCACCATTCAGATACATAATGGAGAGACGGTTCAAAGTTAACCAAAAGCTCAATTGATTTTCCTTTTCGATAAAGCGCATTTCGAACTGCTGCGTACTGATAGCTTTGGTTTTCAGCCAAATTAGGGCTGCTATATTTATCAGCTGCCGCTGCTGCACCAGCCATCATTTTATCAATATCTAGACCTGCTGTAGCAATCGGTAATAGCCCTACTGCTGTTAATACAGAATATCGTCCACCGACATCGTCAGGAATAACAAAAGTTTCGTATCCTTCTTCATCTGCAAGTGTTTTTAATGCACCTTTTGCGCGATCTGTTGTAGCATAGATACGTTTTTTTGCCTCGTCTTTCCCATACTTTTTCTCCATATAATCTCGGAAAATACGAAAAGCAATTGCGGGCTCTGTTGTTGTTCCTGATTTTGAAATAACGTTTACAGAAATATCTTTGTCTTTAAGTACATCAAATAAGTGAGACACATATGTAGCACTTATATTTTGTCCAACATAATAAATCTCCGTTGTGTCTTCCATTTGGTTATGAAATGTATGTGATAGTGCTTCGATTGCAGCTCTTGCACCAAGATAAGAACCACCAATCCCAATTACAACTAAAGCATCTGAATTGCTACGAATCCTTTCAGCAGCTGCCTTGATTCTAGCAAATTCTTCTTTATCGTAGTTATAAGGTAAATCAACCCATCCAAGAAAATCAGAACCTGGTCCTTTTTTTTCGTGGAGCATCTCATGTGCAACTTTTACAAATTCACCTAAATATTCAACCTCATGCTTCTGCATGAATGGTAGAGCGTTAGAATAATCAAACGTAATTGACATATTTATCTCTCCTTTAAAATTATGTATAGAAGGACTACCATCAGTGGAAGTCCTTCTATTCTAGGTGTGTATCTTATTCGTTATTTTTTAACGACAGCATGTCCACCAAATTCATTTCGTAATGCTGCTACAACTTTTCCTGTAAAAGTATCATTCTCTAATGAGCGGTAGCGCATCAATAGTGACATCGCAATAACTGGTGTAGCTGTTTGTAAATCTAAAGCCGTTTCAACTGTCCATTTACCCTCACCAGAAGAATGCATGATACCTTGAATTTCATCCAATTTCGCATCCTTTGAAAATGCATTCTCTGTTAATTCCATGAGCCAAGAACGAATAACAGAACCATTATTCCAAACTTTAGCTACTTTTTCATAATCATAATCAAATTCACTTTTCTCGAGTATTTCGAAACCTTCTCCAATTGCAGCCATCATTGCATACTCGATACCATTATGAACCATCTTTAAGAAATGCCCGCTACCCGCTTTACCTGCATACAAGAAGCCATTTTCTACAGCTGTATCTTTGAAAAGAGGTGCAACTTGTTCCCAAGCTTCGGGATCTCCACCAATCATGTAGCAAGCGCCATTTCGTGCCCCTTCCATTCCACCTGAAGTACCAGCATCCATAAATCGCACTCCAATATTCTTTAGATCATTATAGCGCACGAGTGATTGCTTATAGTGTGAATTCCCAGCATCAATTACAATATCGTCTTTGTCTAAAAATGGTGCAACTTCATCAATCACGGAATCCACAACAGATTGGGGAACCATAATCCAAATAATTCTTGGCTTCTCTAAAGATTCAACTAGTTCTTTATAGCTTGATACCCCAGCAGCTCCATATTTCTTCATTTCTTCAACAGCACTTGGGTTTACATCATATGCGACTACCTCGTGTTTGTTATCTATTAGATTTTGTCCTAAGTTTAAACCCATTTTCCCTAATCCTACTAAACCGACTTTCATGTTGTATTCCTCCAATAGTTTTGTAGTTTTTGTAAAACATATCTGTTCTAGATTTTTGTGGTATAGCTTGAATAACCTTATTTAATTTCTACTAATTTTTTTGTTTCTTGATTAGTGGTTCTTTCATCTAACCACCATTTAAATCCATTCTCTTCTAACAATGAATCGGATGCGTTTGGACCATTTGAACCTGACTGATAGTCATGTAAAGGAACAAGGTCTTTTTCAAATGCATCAAGAATAGGTTGGACCCACTCCCATGACAACTCCACTTCCTTCCAATGCGCAAAGAAAGTTGAATCGCCAACGAATGCATCATGTATGATTCTTTCGTATGCTTCTGGTACCCCAATTTCTGTCGTTTCAGAAGAAAGACTCATTTTAACAGGCTCAATATTCCCATCGTTTGTCGGGTTTTTACTATTTAATTGCAGAGTTACATTTTCACTTGGACTTATTTCAACTATTAATAAATTGGGCTGTATTTCTTGATTCGTATTTTCATAATGTGCATTCACTGTATTCTTAAATTCAACGACGATACGAGTAGACTTTTCTTTCATTCTTTTCCCTGTTCTTATGTAAAAAGGGACGTCTTTCCAAAGTGAATTATCAATCCATATACGTGCCGCGATAAATGTATCTGTTTTCGAAGAAGGGTCTACTCCTGGTTCGTCTTTGTACGCTATAAGTTGACTACCATTACTCTCTCCTGCGCCATATTGTCCCCGAATGATATTCGATTGGACATTTTCAATATTCAATGGACGGATTGCTTCCATTACCTTACGCTTTTCATTCCTGATTTCAGTCGCATTTATCTTCTTAGGTAAAGACATGGCTGTCATCATCAACAGTTGTAGCATATGATTTTGCACCATATCCCGTATTGCTCCAGCGTGATCATAATACCCCGCTCTTGTTTCTACACCAACTGTTTCACTCGCCGTAATTTGAATATTGGCTATGTTATCCTTGTTCCAAACTGATTGTAAGATTGGATTTGCAAATTCGAGAGCTTCAAGGTTCTGAACCATTGATTTCCCTAGGTAATGATCAATTCGATAGATTTCTTCTTCTTCAAATGCACTGCTTAGTTTTTTATTTAATTCACGAGCTGACTCGAGATCGTGCCCAAATGGTTTTTCAATCATCAGGCGTTTCCAACCAGTAGTAGTCCCAAGCCCGCTTTCTTTTATGTTTAAAGCAATCACATCGAAAAACTCAGGAGCGACTGAAAGATAAAATAATCGATTTTCTTTTACTTTCAGTTCTGTTTCTCGTTGCTTAACCAACTCGAGTAATGTTTTATACCCCTCTTTATTCGCAACATCAAGGGCCATATAACGAAATGATTCTAGAAAATCACCCATTTCATCAGGGTCATGCTCAAGGCGGCGTGAGAATGAAAAGATTGATTCTTTCACTCTTTCTTGAAAGTCTCTCTGAGAGAGTTCAGATCTTCCAAGTCCAATTATTGATATAGGTTGTGGTAGTTTTTTATCAATAAACAAATTGTACAAAGCAGGGAAGATCTTTCTTTTTGCTAAATCACCTGTTGAGCCAAATAAAACAAAAGTCATTGATTCCAATTTAAGTCCTCCTCGTACATGTAAAAAGTTAGATAGATTCATTCTATCTCTGCAAAACATTACCCATTATTTCTCTGTCTAATTACAATAGAGTTATTATTATCTCGATCTAAGGTAATGTATTTATCTGCTGTTCCGAGAAATAACCCATTCTCTATAACACCAGGAATGAGGTTCAGTTCTCTTTCTAATTCTTTAAGATTCGTCCTATCAGGGAAATGACAGTCAAGAATATAATGACCATTATCCGTTTGAAATGGAGTACCCTGCATTTGTCTTAATTGAGTTGTAAGACCGAGTTCTTGAATTTTTTTCTGAGTCATTTTTAATCCAAAGGGTAGCACTTCAACCGGTAATGGGAAGGATCCTAACTTTTCAACGTTTTTCTCGGGGTCAGCAACGACAATAAAAGTTTCAGCAGCAGTTGCAATGATTTTTTCCCGTAGAAGAGCGCCACCGCCACCCTTTATAAGATTTAAATCAGGATCAACCTCATCCGCACCATCAATGGCCACATCAATTTGTTCAACCCTGTTTAAAGAGATAAGAGGAATTCCAACTTTCGTAGCCAATTTTTCAGTTTGTTTTGAGGTAGGTACTCCCTGAATAGAAAGTCCACTTTTAACGCATTCTCCAAGTTTTGAAATCGTATAAAACACTGTCGATCCAGTTCCTAGACCCACTACCATTCCATCCTCGATATATTCGATTGCTTTTTCTCCAACCGCTTTTTTCTCATTCAAAGGATTCGGTCTCCCTTCATTTAAAATGGAGATATCTGTTACCAGAAGTCACTATTAGTGCCGGAGTTACTTTGCGTAACCAATAATACGCCTTAACTTATACACAGTCAAGATAATTGTCTCGAATTCAAGATAATTATCTAAAAACAATGAATTTTCTTTTCCTTCAAAAAAAGAATCGGAATTAATCCAATTCTTTTCAGCTTCAAATGAAATTATTCCATTAGATACAAAACTTTATTCCTTTTTGGTACGGTCTGTTTCCTTTGAACTTTCCTAATTCCGTTTAGGATAATAAAAAAGACCCTTTAGGCCTTTATCTACTTTTTACAAGTAATTCAACTGCTTCTTTTACAAGTTCCTCTGTATTTTCCCCTTTTTCATCAGCATTACGTACACATGAAACTAGGTTAGAGCTTACTACCACTCCAATTGTTCGATCAATAGCTGTACGTGCTGCGGAAAGTTGAGTAATAACGTTCTTACAATCCTTATTTTCTTCCATCATCCGTAAAATACCGCGTAATTGTCCTTCTATACGCTTCACACGATTCTTTATTTTATCATCGTATTCCAAGTGCATTGCCCCCTTTCACGGTAGGGTTGATGGTTTCTCCTATTTTACTGCTAACTTTTCAAGTAATTTACGAGAATGATTCACAGTATATCCTGTCACTTGAAATCCTTTACGCCTTAAAATTCGAATAGCAACATTTTTCTCAAGCCTTGTCGAAGCTACGACATGAACCTTTTTATCAGGTATCTCGTAACAATACCTTTCCAAATAGGCAACAGGAATATTAATAGACTTATCGATTACATCTTTGTATGATATATTGTAGTCTCTTACATCTATAATCTCAATATCCATAAGGTTTATGTTTAACTCATCATCGCAGTGTATACCAACTACAGGGAAATACCTCTTATATAATTCCCATACTATAAATAGTATCAAAAGTAAAAACAAAAGCAATAGCATTGCAACCCCCTTAAAGTATCAAATTGAGGTAACACTGTAGATATATTTTATACCCATACGGGTATATTGTCAAACAACTAACTTACCTTGTTTCTAAAACCTTTATATATAAAAAAGGAGGTTATGCCACCTCCATTTATCGTTAAAATATTTTTTGTAGCAATATAATGACTCCTACCAGGAGCCAGACAAGTACCTCAGGTCATATTGGCGGAATGCCCTTAACCTTTGAGTCTTTGTTAGTCTGAACTCCTCAAGAACCATTACCACAATTCTTAGTGGGTTTCGCCATTGTTACACCCCTTTTTATTTAGGTTTAAATTGTACAATTTCAGACGTTAATTTCAATATACAATCTTATATTATAGAATATCCAACCAAATCTTCACTGCGGTTGCAGCGATTAAGAATGCAAGGATTATCTGTAAAACCTTTGTGTTCATCTTTTTCCCTGCGTTTGCACCTAATGGTGAAGCGATTAAGCTTGCTATAATCATAATTATCGCTGGAACATATTCGATTTGTCCTGTTGTGATTTTACCAACAGTAGAACCAATTGATGAAATAAATGTGATTGCAAGTGAAGATGCAATTGTCATTCTAGTAGGTATTTTTAAGACAACGAGCATAATTGGTACAAGTAAAAATGCGCCGGCTGCCCCAACGATTCCAGCACCAAGTCCTACGATTAAAGCAAGTAAGGCAGCTAGCCACTTATTAAACGTAACTTGGTCAAATGGAATATCATCTACATTTTTTTTGGAATAAACATCATGATAGCAGCAATTAACGCTAATACACCATAGACAACGTTAATACCACCCTCTGACATAAATTTGGACCCAAATCCACCAACAAAACTACCTACTAAAATACTAATCCCCATATAAAGAATAAGTTTTTATTTAAATAACCACCTTTACGATAGGCCCATACACCACCTATTGTTGCAAATAACACTTGAACAGCACTGATCCCTGATACCTCATGTGCACTAAAAGCTGCTAATCCTAATAATGGTGGAATATATAATAGCATTGGATATTTGATAATAGAACCACCAATCCCTAACATTCCTGAGATATATGAACCAATAAAACCAATTAAAAAGATTGTAATGATAAATGCAAAATCCATTTTATGTTAGCCTCCTCTTGAGAAAAGGGAACCATACACGGTTCCCTTTATTGTTGTTTACGCCTTTTTAATCCAGAACTTTAATACATCATTTTCTGCTTCATGCTTTAGTAGTTCATGACAACCTAACTTTGCCCATGCTGTTAGGTCATTTTTTGCTCCTTTATCAGTTGCATGAACTTCAAGTACTTGGCCTGATTCGATTTCATTTATTGCTTTTTTTGTTTTTACAATTGGCATTGGACATGCGAGTCCTTTTGCATCTAATACCTTTGCTACATCCATGAGATCAACTCCTCCAATCCATTAAATATAATTAGCGAACTGCACAACGGTTTGGTCCGATTTCCATTTCACGTTGTTTTTCTTCATCAGGAGAGATTTTCCCCATATTTGTTTCACGAATCTCTTGATATGCATTTGGTTGTGGTGGTAGATTTTCTGTTACGATTTTTCTAAACTCTGCTTCGTCCTTAATATTTAGACCGTGGTTTTTCACAAATAGTGTTCCAAGTTTATCAGATACGCTTCCATCCTCATTTAGTTCGTCGATAATCATGAAGTGAGCTGGTAAAACCACTAGATCATTAGACAATTCTCGATAACGGTTATATAGAGTTTCTCTTAAATCTCCTACCCAATCCTGCGCTAAACCAGCAAGGTCAGGTCTACCGATTGAATCGATGAATAGAATGTCACCAGAAAGTAGGAACTCCTTATCCACAATAAAAGACGTAGAACCAATTGTGTGACCTGGAGAATACAATGCATGAATAGTAATGGTTGTATTTCCAATTGTCACATCTTGCCCACCTTCTAGAGCTGCGTATTCAAACGTAACTTCAGTTGCATCTTTTGGTGGTAACCAGTAAGTTGCATCTGTGCGTTGAGCAATTTTCCTTCCACCTGAGATATGGTCAGCGTGTAAGTGTGTATCAAATACATGTGTGATTTTTGCGTCCTTGCTGTCAGCAAAATCAAGGAAGATATCGGTCATACGTGTTGCATCGATAATGGCAGCTTCACCGTTTGATACAACCATATAAGAGAGGCAGCCTTTTCCGATACGAACGAATTGATAAATTTCTCCACCATCTTTTAAGTCGCCCACTTTAACTGGCTCTAGATGCTCACTCCAAGCCTTCATACCACCTCTTAGGTATGAAACAGTTAGCCCAGCTTCTGAAAGCATATCAGCTACCATGACAGATGATCCTTCTTTTGCACAAACTACTAAGATATCCTTTTCCTTTGGTAATTTTTCAAGAATTTCCTCAACTCCGTCTAGTAATTCAAAGTAAGGAATGTTTAAATAGTCAAAGTTTTTACCTTCAATTTTCCAATCGTTAAAATCATTTTGGTTACGAACGTCTAAGATAAATAATGGTTCTTTATTGAACACTTTTTTCGTAACATCTTTTGCAGTCATTACATTAACAGTCATTTTACGATTACCCCCTATGGTATATTTTCATTTAAAAAAATTATATTTCTTATTTTGTAATACTTGTTGTTTTACCTGTCCAATTGCTCATTCCCGGGACAACATTCATTACGTTTTTGAAACCTTTATCTGTAAGTTTTTGTGAAGCTAAATCACTACGGTTTCCTGTGCGACAAACTACATAAATTTCTTTATCTGCATTTAGTTCATTCATTCTTTCGTCTAGTTCTCCTAGCGGAATAGAGATTGCTTTAGGAATATGGCTAAATGCATATTCTGCTGCTTCACGAACATCAAGAACAACTATATCCTTTCCAGATGAAATAGCAGCTTCTAAATCTTCATTTGATATTACATTAGGATGTTTTTGCTCTTTAGCTTCTTCACCGCTAGCTTTACGAATATAATGTTTCAGTACATCGCCTTCTTCTATCGTGCCAAGGTATTGATGTCCTGTGCTTTCAGCCCAAGCTTTAAGATCTGCTTTTGAACCTTTATCGGTTGCTTGAACCTCTAATACGTGTCCGCTATCTAAGTTATTGATTGCCTTTTTAGTTTTCACAATCGGCATTGGGCAAGCTAAGCCTTTTGCATCTAATACAAGGTTTGTTTTTATTGATTCCATTTTATTACCTCCGCAATTACATAATTTTACATGTCGTCATGAACCAAAATCATTACTTAGACATCTATACATAATTTCCTTAATTATCTCTGATTTACAATCATGCTAACATTTTATTGAAATACCCATATTGGTATTCAAAAACTAAAAAAATTATTCTACGTTGCCTTCCCAAGCGAGCATACCACCTATCATGTTAATTACTTTTAAGCCTTGGCTTTCTAGAAATTGTGAAGCTCTTCCGCTTCTACCGCCAGAACGGCAAACCATCACATATTCTTTAGCTTTTTCTAGTTCATGCATGCGGAATTCGATTAATCCTAGAGGGATATTCACAGCCCCAGGAATTTTCCCTGCCGCAACTTCATCAACTTCACGAACATCGATTATATTTAATGTTTTACCTTCATTTAGTAAAGTTTCAACTTCTTTTGCTGTTAGTTGTTTCAATTTGGTTTCCTCCTATCTATTTTTAACATTTGGTTGTGTTGGTTATATGCTTCTATCTCCAGGAGCTTACCCCTCCTGGTATAAAAGGAATTAACCTCAATTTATTAGATGAACAGGTTCACATTTCCACTTTCAGCATCTGCCAAGTATGCAGCAACACCTGCTAATTCCACATTATCTAATAGTTCCTCTTGTTTAAGTCCAAGCAAATCCATTGTCATTGTGCATGCAACAAGCTTAATATCTTGCTCTTGTGCCATTTCAATAAGCTGTGGTAATGTCAACGCATTGTGTTTTTTAATAACATCTTTAATCATTTTTGGCCCCATACCTGCCATATTCATTTTTGAAAGTCCTAATTTATTTGCACCTCTAGGCATCATTTTGCCAAACATTTTTTCAATGAAGCTTTTTTCCGCCCTAATCTCTTCATCTTTACGTAAGGCATTTAATCCCCAAAAGGTATGGAAAATTGTCACTTCATGATCATATGCCGCTGCACCATTTGCAATAATATAAGCAGCCATTACCTTGTCATAATCACCGCTAAATAATACAATCGTTGTTTTTTTCTTTCAGTCATTCTTTTTCCTCCCCGCTTTCTCCAGAGTATTAGCCTTTTTTAATATAAAAGAAAAGAACACCATTTTCCTCTTTTGATTCAACAAGTTCATGTCCAGTAGATGCTGCCCAAGCTGTTAAATCATTTTTTGCACCTTTGTCAGTTGCAAGTACCTCTAAGATCTGGCCTGATTCAAGACTATCAATAGCTTTTTTAGTTTTCACAATCGGCATTGGGCAAGCTAACCCTTTTGCATCTAAAACTTTATCTATATTCATGTAGATAACCTCCGTTTTTTATTTTTACATTTACCCCCATGGGTATAAAATTAACTAAAATAAAAATAGGTGTCAACCCTATTTAACTTGATTATTATTCAACCTTTGAAAGATACTGTGATTAAACTCACAAGTCATATGTTATACCCACATGGGTATAATGTCAACAATTAAAAATAAAAAAGTGGATGCATTTCTAAAACACACCCAACTTTTTATATTATACAGTTTTGTCAATACATCTTATTAGTCTTTCTTCAATATCCTTAGCAAGAGTCTGTATCTTTTCATCATTCATCATCGTAATGAGCGAGGTCGGTCTCGGCATTCCAATACATGCCTTTTCATTATCAGTATAGACCAATATCTTACATGGTAGGAAATAACCTGCCATTAAGTTTTCACTAATTACTCTATACGCTTCATGGGGATTGCATACTTCAAGCACTTTAAAATCTCTTTGAAAATCAAGACCTTTTGATTGCAGTTTTTCCTTCAAATCGAAATTCCATAACACACCGAATTGTTCCTCTTTTAAATTGTCCTCTAGGTTTTTTATAACCTCTTCCATATTCTTATTCGTTGCAACAGTATAATCAAACATCAAATGAACCCCCCTTTCAATCTTATTATTTCTAATGAAGTAAATTGAATACTATGTAAGTTCCCGTCCTGCCGCAATTTAATCAAAATAGTACGAATTAAACTGGCACAGCTACCTAAGCATGAAACATAAAATAAATAGATTGTTAATAAAAGGAGGACAAACATGTATTTAAATCAATTTAATCCATATAATTATGATTATTATCGCATGCCAAATGACATTCAACTTGTAAATGATATTCAAAAAGCGATTAATGGAGAGTACAGTGCTATTGCGTGTTATAAGGAATTAGCTAAGCTGGCGCCTACAAACGTTGAAAAGGACAGAATTTTGGAGATACGAAAGGATGAAATACGTCACCTCGAAGAATTTAGTAAAATCTATACAAATTTAGCAGGAAAAAATCCATCTTATCAAAGCAATGAGAATTGTCCTAATAACTATAACGCAGGAATAGAGTTTGCCTTCAAAGATGAACAAGAAACTGTTGATTTTTATTTAGAGATATCAGATAAAGCGAATGATCCAATTATAAAAGAAAGGTTTCGGCGTGCAGCTGCAGACGAACAAAATCACGCTGTATGGTTTTTGTCTTTTTTTATTAATCCTAAGAGCGCACACATCAATCGGCAAATTAACAATTACGGAGCTAAAGGGGCATTAAGTGCATCCGTTTTAACTCTACCCCAAATGTTGACATATGCCCTTCAAGATGAATACCTCGCTCAAGCAAGATACGATGATATACTAAAAAGTTTTGGTTATATAAGGACCTTTGCACAAATAAAAGAAGTTGAAAAGAGACATATAGATGCTTTATTGCCACTTTTTCAACGTTATCAAGTACCATTACCTGAAGATATATCGCAGAATTTCGTTACAACTCCAGAAAGTATAAAAGCAGCATATGCTGCTGGTGTTCAGGGCGAAATAGACAATATTTCTATGTATAATAAGTTTCTTTCCCTTACTATTCCAAATGATGTTCGAACCGTCTTTTCTCAACTTCGTAATGCCTCTTTGAATCATCTTGCAGCATTTGAAAGAGGTCTTGCACGATAAAAATAATAAAGAAGGGAATTCTCCCCTTCTTTATCTCCAAAACCTCCCTTGAGCTGGCCCGCTGGAACTATTTGCTTACCTGGTTCCTGTCGGCCACCTTCAGCTCGACCTCATCAATTGCTGTCCACGAATGCCTGCTCTTTTCTTAATCCTCAATGATAATTTAATATTTTTCGATAATAGATTCTCATTACAGTTAGAACCAGTCCCACAATGAAGATAATCGCTAGTAAGATCATCGCAGCTGGGAAAATACCGAATGCGTCTTTTATTGTAGAACTATTATCCTGTAGTGTCGGGACAATAAAAAATAACCATCCTATAAATATTACTGGCACCAATTGTGGAAATAACCGTAGGTAAAATCGCCAAGGTCGATGTTGCTTACGTTTATCCGCCCATTTTCTACTTCGCGTCATTCCTCTAATTCCAAAAACAAGGTAGAGTATTGTGATAGCACCTAATGATAAATCAATTATTTTAGGAACTGGAGCTTTTTCTTCAGGTTCTTTTCCCTCCGTTAATTGGATAATTCCTGAACTTATCTCATATGCGTGTTCAAGCGTAGGGGTAAAACTATTGAGTAGAACGGCAACTGCGTATCCACTACTAGGTACAATGTCTTGTTGAGTTTGATACGTAGATACTGATCCGCTATGCGAAATACGTGCTGGTTTGATGTTAGGTGAACTTAACGACCAACCAAGCCCATATTTTTCGCTTCCAGGTTGTGGTGAATAGGATTCTTCCAATAATTCTTTTGATACTAACTGTTGTCCTAATTCGTTCTTCCCTTCGTTCGTATGCATAGCTAGCCATTTCCCCATATCTGATGCGGTTATAATGATACTTCCCGCACCCATATTCATTGCTTCAAGCTCTGTCCAAGGAATTGCAGTTCCATATGCTGTTACATACCCATTCGGTAGCCCTCGTACATAATCTCCTGAGTTTACTGTCGTAAGTGTGTCATTCATTCCAAGTGGAGTAAATACCTTTTGCTGTAGATAGTCTGTAAAATTCATCTCACTCACTTTCTCTACCAAATATGCTGAAAGCCAATAGTTAGCATTACTATAAGCATATTTCTCCCCTGGTTGAGATTGTAGCTTCCAGTCATGAAGTCGTTCTACACCTTTTTTTAACGTATCGGCTGGAGCTACAATAATTGGATCAGGTATCCCAGATGTATGACTTAATAGGTGTCGTACTGTAACCTGTTTCCATCTAGGGTCATCCATAGTTCGTTTTGGCAGATAATTAACGACAGGGTCATCTAGTTTTACTTTTCCTTCATCAACTAGTTGTAAAACCGAAAATGCTGTAATTGGTTTTGTACCGGAAGCAAGTCTCATTTTAGACTTTGCTGTCAGTGGGTCTCCGTTAGAATCGTGACCATAGCCTTTCTCATAAACTAATTTACCATCTTTTACGACTACAATAGCTGCACCTGGGAGCCCGTTGCGTTTCATATAGTCCGTAACAAATTCATCAATCTCTTCCGTTTCAATTACATCAGCAGCTTGAGCTGATAAAGGAAGGTGCAATGGGGTAGAGAACAAAAGTGTCACAAAAAAGAAAATAGCCATTTTCTTTCGCATTGTTATCCATCCCTTCAAATTTATAATGTTATCTCCTACTACTTTCAATTTAAAAGAAGGGAAAAATTGTAAATCGCGCAAATTTTCCTTAATAGTTCCATTCACTTCTTCATAAGACTTACCATTCCAACAGAGAGGTTTGTTTGGATACCTTCTTCTTTAACTCCTTCGTTATTATATTCCTTTAAATTTCCTTCATTCAAAACTAAAAATTATTCATATCAAAAATCATAATTAAAATCTTAATAAAAAAAGATTGAAGTGATTTTGTGATAATAGAAAAAGGGCTGAACCCGTATTGGATTCAGCTGTTCAATGACATTATTGTTGGTAACTATAAATAAACATTAAAAAAACAGACTGCATATAGTGTAGCGGGGTCCGTTAACTATCGCAAAACTCGAATTTGCACAACAAAATGTAGTGCTTCCTGTATATAAAAGTGGTCCAGTTTTATGAACTGGACCACTATTTTTTAACATTTCTAACAAATCTTTATATTTTTCCTATCCTATACCATTTTCAGCTTTTTATTGTATTTGTGAAGAAGGCAGCGTTTATTTGTTTTAAAATCAACGCAACTATATTAATAAAATATAAATACACATATCATAATGGGCCGAACAAATAACATCCAATTTATTTTATTTGCAACTTCCCTACATCTTTTTCCGTTTCCCACGGTTAGCAGAAAAGCCTGGAAATTTAAATAGATAAAAAAGTTATTATTCTAATTAACTGGATATACTGTTTTATGGTCTGCAATGATAGTAATTGTAGACTTTTCCTTATTAAACTCAACATTTGCTGCTGATGTATAATACCAAGTCTTTTGGTTTTTCTCTACATCAAATAAATTTAATTCCTCTTTAAATTTGATGATTTCTTTAGCTTTTTCTTCGGAAATTTTGATAGACATAACCCACTTATCTTGTTCTGGAAGAATATCATATTCATCTGTTTGATAAAATAGTCTGCTTCCAATCGCATGACGAATCAACAACATAACAGACACCACCCAAATCTATCAATAAAAAGAAGGTTTCTTTTGTTGCTTTTAAAGTGAGTTCGTTATTTTCAATTATACGTGCACTATCTCTTTTTCCAACGATAACATCATTGTCCAGAACAAGTTCCCCATCAATCACAAAAACATACATCTTTCTTCCTTGTTTTTGTTGATAGTAGATCCCTTCTCCTGCATCTAATTTGGATAAGTATAATGTAACATCACTATGAATCTTCGCAGCTCCATTGGTTGGAGTTGAAGAAACGATTGGTAACAACTTATTCCTCATTGAATCAACATTATAGAAAATATCCTCATAGGAAGGGGGTAATTGCTTTTTGGAAGGTTTAAACCATAGCTGTAAAAAGCTTGCTTCCTCTTCTAAAGAAGGATTCATTTCGGAATGGAGTAAACCAGTTCCAGCAGTCATACGCTGAACATTCCCAAATTGTAATACCCCACTATTTCCTAGACTATCTTCGTGCTTTAGTTGACCATGCAATACAATCGATACAATTTCCGCTTCCCTATGTGGATGTATGCCAAATCCTTTTCCTGCTTGTACTGTGTCATCATTAAAAACACGAAGTGGACCAAATTGGATATTTTCCTCATCATAGTACTCACCAAATGAAAAACTAAGATTGCTCTCCAACCAATCATTTTTTACAGAGTAACGAGATGCTGCCGAAAATCTCTGAATCATTTATCTCACTCCTAAGTATCTTGAATCCGAGATAAATATATATGAAAAAGCCCATCCTGTCAATTTTCACCTACTACCTATAAGGAAGAAAATTAACTTAACAATAAAAACTACAACGTTTTTTCTTAGCTAGAGATGTATCCCTATCTCCTTTTCTGATGATTTAGCAAATATTTTTGATAAAAAACCCATTTAGTACACCTCCTATTATTCCACTCTCTAAAATTTGCATTCTTTGTTAGGCGTCTCTTTTTAGATCATTTGAATTTTGATTAAACAGTACGCGATTTAGTGAAAATAACTTACTTCCATTAATCGCAAGATAAACAGATATCGCTAAAAATGCTAAATCTAATTCATATCCTGCCATTTGACCATTTCCTAATAAACCAACAGGAAGTTTAGCAGTAATAATCGCTCCAACCATTAATAAAACGGCTAAAACAGAAACTAGTCTAGTCGCAAATCCTATAATTAGTGCTATACCTCCAATTATTTCAAATAAAGCAACTCCATATGCCATAAATCCGGGTATATTAATACTCTCAAACCATCCTAAAGTATTCTCAATTCCTCCTTGGAACTTAACTATCCCATGTATAAAAAATAGTATCCCCAGTGTAACTCGTAAAATAAGTGCTCCAATTTCGTTTTTTTGTGTCATTTTCTCTTCTCCTATAAAATATTTTTTAAATTATAATTTTTTATACCATTGTGCAGCAGCTTCTACTTCTGTTACTGTCAACTGATGACCTCTATTTTCCCAATGAATTTCTACATCCGCATTTGCCTTTTCTAATAAAGACTGCAACTCAGCAGATTCCATCGGAGAGCAGATTGGATCATTAGTACCAGCAGCAATAAATACGGACTTCCCTGTTAAATCAGGAAGATCAATTCCTTTGCGAGGAACCATTGGATGATGAAGAATTGCCCCTTTTAATGCATCTTGATAGTGAAATAAAAGACTAGCTGCTATATTTGCTCCATTTGAATATCCAATTGCAAGGATGTTATTGCGATTAAATTCATATTTGTCAGCTGCTTCATCAAGAAACTCATTTAATTCTTTTGTTCTGTATATAAGGTCTTCTATATCAAAAATTCCTTCAGACAATCTTCTGAAGAAACGTGGCATGCCATTTTCTAAAACATTTCCTCGAACACTTAAAACAGAGGCCTCATCATCAATCCTTCCTGCAAGAGGTAACAAATCTAATTCATTTCCTCCTGTACCGTGAAGCATTAATAATGTAGGTTTTTCTGGATTTGTTCCCTTATTAAATATGTGCTTCATTTTTTATCTCCTTCCACTACGCGAACCTCAACAGAAGGTAAGCTTTCTTCTAATTCTTCTCGTTTTGACTCTAACCATGTAGGAAGCATGAGCTTTTTACCTAGCTCATTAGTTGGCTCATCTACCGAAAAACCTGGTGGGTCGGTCGCTATTTCGAAAAGGATTCCTCCCTCTTCATGAAAATACACAGCTTTAAAGTAGTTTCGATCGCGGACTTCTGTTGGGTAATACCCTTTTTCTTGAAGAAGATTTCTCCATCTAAGCAGATCTTCTTCATCCTTTGCCCTCCATGCAATATGGTGAACAGTTCCTGCTCCCATAAGCCCCCTAACAGATGGAGTTAACTTAATGTCTATGATATTTCCAAGTGAAGCATCGGACTTGAATCGAAGAAAACCTTCTTCGTCACCAATGCATGTGAGACCTAATACATTCTCAAGTAAATCTGCAGTCTTATTGGGTTGTGCAGAAATTAAAGTAGCACCAGAAAAGCCTTTTATTGCATTCTCCGATTTTATCCCGCCAAAACTCCAATTATTAATGGATCCTTCGTTTCGTTCGATTAGTTCAAGCTCCAGTCCATCTGGATCATTAAATGCAATGTTTCTTTCACCAAACCGGATGGAAGATCTGAAATCAACACCAAACTTACTCAAACGTTCTTCCCAAAATTCTAACGAACCGGACGGTATGGAATAGCTCGTTACCCCCACTTGTCCCAATCCGATTCGACCTTTTAGCTGTTTTAGCCATGGAAAAAAGGTAATGACTGTTCCTGGTTCACCAGCTTCATTCCCAAAATAGAGGTGATAAACTTCTGGGCGGTCAAAATTAATAGTTTTTTTTACAAGCCTAAGCCCAAGTACACCTGCATAAAAATCAATATTTCTTTGTGCATCGTTAACCATTGCTGTTATATGATGAATGCCCGCTGTTCTTTGCATCTCATTCCCTCCCTGTGACAGAGGGATAGGTTCCTCGTCCCCCAAATTTTTCTTAATTGGTGGGACAACGTACCTGTCCCCTTAACTCTACTTAGGTCGTTCTATCTCAAATAGATCTCCGATTTTCGCATAGTTGGCACCAGCCAATCGGCTCACGGCAGCTAACCCTCGAGGATCAATTCTCCCTTTTGCGTAGATATCACCTTCAATATGATATTGAACAACTCTTCCTATGATAAAATCACAACCTGGAGAATTAACTCCGCCCAATTCTAAAGATTGTTCCAATACGCACTCCAATCGAACCTTTGCTTCTTTCACTCCAGGAACAGAGACCTTTACACTTTCAATTGAAGTTAATCCCGCTAATTTAATCTCACTTTGATTTGGTGGTAAACTTGCAGCGGTTTTATTGATTTTTTCAACATTTTGTTCATCCACAATATGGACTACAAATTCCTTTAAAGTTGTAATATTTCTAGCAGAATCCTTCTGTCTGCCCTCTGTACGTTGTATTGACAATGAAATCATCGGAGGATTTGAGGAGACAATATTAAAATAACTAAAAGGTGCTCCATTTAAGACTCCCTCTTCAGAGAGAGTTGTAACGAAAGCAATAGGCCTCGGAATAATACTTCCTATTAGAAATTTATAATTCTCTCTTTCTGATATGGAAGTAGGGTCTATTGAAAGCATCGGATTCATTCCTTTACAAATTAATCTAGTTTTCTCACTTTAATCGGAATCAAACTACGTTCTAGCTGCTCTCTATATTGTTCATACTGTACAGGTAACATTAATTGCTCTCCCATTGTTTCGTGTGATTCGTCATGAGCGAATCCAGGAGGATCTGTTGCGATTTCGAATAGGATTTCTCCATGTTCTCTAAAATAAATGGCATTGAAATAATTTCTGTCTTGTACTGGAGTTACTCCGTAGCCATTTTGGGCAACATATTTTTGCCAATCTAATTGGTCTTTCTCATCACTAGCTCTCCATGCGATATGGTGAACTGTTCCAACACCCATTTGGCCTCTGCCAGTTGGAACTACTTTTAGGTCTATGATATTTCCAATATCTGCAGAAGAACGATAACGAACAAAATCTCCTTCTTCATCTACTTTTTCAAGACCCATTACTTTTTCGAGTGTTTCTGCTGTTTTATCTGGCTTTGCTGAAAATAATGTAGCGCCGCCAAAACCTTTTATTGCAACTTCAGGTGTTACATCTCCGAATGTCCAAGTATTGATTTCGCCTTCTTCTCTCTCAACAATTTCTAGGTGAAGTCCATGTGGATCATCAAATTCCAAATATGTTTCTCCAAATCGTGTGATTTTAGTGTAAGGAATATCAAACTTTTCTAATCTTGATTCCCAAAAATCCAATGCTCCTTTAGGAACAACATAAGAAGTTACACCTACTTGACCATCCCCAATTTTTCCTTGATAAGCGTCTGCCCAAGGGAAAAACGTAATGATTGTCCCTGGTTTTCCACCTTCATTTCCAAAATAAAGATGATACGTACCTGGATCATCGAAATTTACTGTTTGTTTTACTAAACGTAACCCTAAAACTCCAGCATAGAAATCTACATTTTCTTGTGGATGACCTACTATTGCTGTAATGTGGTGAATCCCCATTGTCTTTTTAGTCATTTGTACCACTCCTATTTCTAGTTTTTTGATTAATTACTATCAGGTTTTACTAATAAAATAAAACCATTCTACTTTTATACATAATCTTTAATTAAAGTATCTTTACCTCAAGATATATTACAAAAAAAATATCATTACTATTTTGAACTAATTTTCCACCTTTTCTTTTACTCTTTTTAAAAAGTCTACCAGAGTATCCACCTCACTAGAGGTTAGTGAATCAAAAACCCGATCTACAAAATCCTCATGTTCAGGCATTATTGTAATCATTATTTCAATTCCAGCATCAGTCAACGTTACATGTATAGCACGTCGATCATCTGGACAAGCACTTCGCTTTAAAAATCCTTTTTGTTCTAACCTATCTATTACATACGTCATTGAACCACTTGTTATTAGGACACTCTTACCAATCTGTTGAATTGTTTGCTTACCTTTGTGAAAAAGTACTTCTAGTACTGAAAACTCAGTTATGCTTAAGTTGTTTTTCATCATATCGTCTCTAATTCTTTCTTGGAGCGCTCTTGATGTTTGCATTAAAATCAAAAATGCTTGGTTTGTGCATTTACTTGCCATACTCACACCTCCTGAAAGATATCTTGAATTAAATTATCTTGATTTCAAGATAATAATATAACATAAAAAAGCAAGTGTCAAATGTTTTTTTGAAATTTAGCCATTACTCTTCTATATTGCAATTTGGTTTTGTATAAGTTTTTAATCTGATTTTCTTGTAACTTCCTTATTTTTTCTCCGTGGCTCGTTTTCATCATGTCTTATAATACCACCATAAAATAAAGTTTGTTCTATAGAATCTATAGTAAGTGTCTAGGTATAGAGTCTATATTGAGACTCTATAGAAAAATACTAAAAAGACCCTGCGGTAGCAGGGTCTTTTTAGTATTTTCACTATCTTCACCGATTTTTCTTAAGGCTCTTTTATTTAAATTGCAATAGATGCATAGCACTATTCATAATTTAGCCTTAAATGCTAAAACCAATTCTTAGTTTCCATCATTAATATCTAGTTGCCAACTATAAAGGTTAGTTACTATCATTATTGTTTGATTACTAACAATAATGACAGTGAACACAGCCCGAGTTTGTATTTATTCCTTATTCTACCGTTACACTCTTCGCCAAGTTACGTGGCTTATCAACGTCACAGTCACGGTGTAGTGCTGCATAATAAGAGATAAGCTGTAACGGAATGACAGAGATAAGTGGTGTTAACATTTCGTTAACAGCTGGAAGCACATAACGGTCTTCGTCTGTGTCTAATCCCTTCATTGAGATAATACATGGATGTGCACCACGTGCAACAACCTCTTTCACATTTCCACGAATGCTTAAGTTAACATGCTCTTGCGTAGCAAGGGCAATAACCGGTGTCCCTTCTTCGATTAAGGCAATTGTTCCGTGCTTTAATTCTCCCCCAGCAAAACCTTCTGCTTGGATATAGGAGATTTCTTTTAGCTTTAAGGCACCCTCTAATCCAACAAAGAAGTCCATCGCACGACCGATGAAGAAGCAGTTACGAGTGGTTGTAAAGTACTCCCACGCAATAGCTTCCATTACTTCTTTATCATCACAAAGAGCCTCCATGCTGTTCGCAATGATACCAAGTTCTTTGACAAGGTCCATGCCAACCTTTAATCCCTTTGATTCAGCAGTTACATATGCAAGGATTGCAAGAACCGCCAACTGTGCTGTATAAGCCTTTGTAGACGCAACTGCAATTTCAGGGCCTGCGTGTAACAACAACGTGAAATCTGCTTCGCGAGAAAGTGTTGAGCCAGGAACATTTGTAATGGTAATAGCCTTGTGGCCCATTTCTTTTACATGTACTAACACGGCACGACTGTCTGCTGTTTCTCCACTTTGTGAAATAAAGATGAATAGTGGTTTCTCAGATAATAACGGCATATTGTATGAGAATTCACTAGAAATATGAACCTCTACAGGAATGTGCGCCATTTTTTCAATGAATTGCTTCCCAACAAGACCAGCATGATAACTAGTACCAGCAGCAATGATATAAATACGGTCTGATTCCTTCATTGCTTCGACAATAGAAGGATCGATTGATAACGAACCATTATCGTTTTGATATTCTTGAACAATCTTTCTCATTACTAATGGCTGTTCATCAATTTCCTTTAGCATATAGTGTGGGTACGTTCCCTTTTCAATATCACTTGCATCTAGCTCTGCTGTATATGGGTCACGGTTAATTGTTTCACCCGCTAAATTTTTGATTGTGACAGACTCTTTTTTAACAATAACAATCTCTTTATCCATTAACTCGATATATTGGTCAGTTACCTGTAGCATTGCCATTGCATCACTTGCAACAACATTAAAGTTTTCCCCAAGACCAACAAGAAGTGGGCTTTTGTTTTTCGCTACATAGATTGTTTCGTTGTTTTGCTCATCAAGCATTGCAATTGCGTAGGATCCTTTTAGAAGGCTTAACGTCTTACGAAATGCTTCTTCTACTTCAATCCCTTGGTTTACAAATTGTTCGAGCACTTGAACAACAACCTCTGTATCCGTATCACTCTTTAATTCAATATTTTGTAAATACTCATCTTTAAGCTGACTATAGTTTTCAATTACTCCATTATGAACTAGAGTGAATCTTCCAGATGATGCCTGATGTGGGTGTGCATTTACTTTACTTGGGACTCCATGGGTCGCCCAACGAGTATGGCCAATCCCCGCTGTAGCAAATAGACTTTGATCTACAGCTTCACGAAGTGTCGCAATACGACCTTTTTCTTTAAAAACATGAACACCTTCATCATTCATTACTGCAATTCCAGCTGAGTCATAACCACGATACTCGAGCTTTTCTAGTCCCTTTAACAAAATTTCCTTCGAGTCCTTCTGTCCAATAAAACCTACAATTCCGCACATAAAATAAGTTTCCTCCCTAAAAAAGGGAACAAGAAAGCACGGGGCTTACTTGCCCCTTTTTTCATATATTTATCTATTTTTTCACAATCATATCCTTCCGTTTGTGCAGAGAGTCACCCCTCTGTTTTACCTAAAAGGATTTTTCGGTCGTGATTGGAGTCAACCGGGAGGCATCCGCCGAAACTTCGATAAACCTCCTCCTCGTCAACTAAACCCGTGACAATATCCTATTGGAATGTCACCATTTCCGTTCATGGTTTAGTTCTGGCGCTTTAAAAATGAAAATGAATGATCCGTATTATCCCTCCTCCTGTAAATAAAAAGAACAAGAACAATAATACACTAGAAAATCAAACTTCGTCAATCAAAACATGGAATAAATTTTCCATGTACACTAAAAAAATATGCAAACTTGGAACAAGATGTGCCAAGTTTGCATATTTTTAATCAAAATGTATTAGAAGTACAAAGAACACGAAGTATTACTCCGCTCCCATTTCTGTTTTTACCACAGAAACAATACGTTCTACATATTTTTTACATAGTTCTTCTGTTGGAGCTTCTGCCATTACCCTCACCAATGGCTCTGTACCGGAAGGACGTACTAATATACGGCCGTTTCCATTCATCTCAGCTTCCACTTTTTCAATAACCTCTTTAATCACCGGATTATCAGTAACATGATATTTATCTGTAACTTTTACATTCACTAATAATTGCGGGAATTTTGTCATTTCACTTGCAAGCTGTGATAAAGGTTTCTTTGTGACCTTCATGATATTGACTAATTGAAGACCTGTTAATAATCCATCGCCTGTAGTATTGTAATCAAGGAAAATGATATGGCCAGATTGTTCTCCACCTAGAATAAATCCACTCTTTTTCATTTCTTCTACAACATAGCGGTCCCCAACTGCTGTTTGAACACTTTCAATGCCGTTCTCCTCTAGTGCTTTATAAAAGCCTAAATTACTCATCACAGTAGATACAACAGTTTGATGCTTTAAGCGACCTTGTTCCTTCATATACTTTGCACAAATGTACATGATTTGGTCACCGTCAACGATATCTCCATTTTCATCAATTGCAATTAGACGATCGCCGTCACCGTCAAAAGCAAGTCCAACATCTGCACCCTTTTCCTTTAAAAATGCAGAAAGTGCTTCTGGATGGGTAGAACCTACTCCATCGTTAATATTAAGACCATTTGGTGATGTTCCCATTGTAGAAATATCTGCATCTAAGTCAGCAAACAAATGAGTAGCTAAAGAAGAGGTTGCACCATGAGCGCAATCCAATGCTACATGAATACCCGTGAAGTCTTCTTCTACTGTTTGCTTTAAGAACTGAAGATATTTCTGTCCACCTTCGAAATAGTCATTCACCTGTCCTAAATCTGTACCGATTGGGCGAGGAAGCTGATCTTCAGATAAATCTAAAAGTGCTTCGATTTCATTTTCTTGTTCATCGGAAAGCTTGAAGCCGTCTGGACCAAAGAACTTAATTCCATTATCTTGTACCGGATTATGTGACGCTGAAATCATGACACCTGCTTCTGCACCTAAAGCCTTTGTTAAATAAGCAACACCAGGAGTAGAGATAACACCTAAACGCATAACCTCTGCACCAATTGATAGTAGCCCTGCTACAAGAGCTCCTTCTAACATATGTCCTGAAATACGAGTGTCACGGCCGATTATTACCTTTGGTCTATCTTTATCTTTTGTTAATACATACCCTCCAAATCTTCCTACCTTAAATGCAAGTTCTGGAGTTAATTCACTATTTGCAACACCACGTACACCATCTGTACCAAAATATTTTCCCATTTTAAATGATCTCTCCTTTTGCAGATACTATCCTTCGATTTCGGTGATTCGTATCTTTGCCTTTTCTTGAGGTAATGCCCACGTCACATTATCTGGGCCCTTCACTTCTATATCTACATCATGTTCACCAATCCCTAGATCGGTCACATCAATAAACACATCAAAATTTGTAGGACTTGTCCCGTCTATGACACTTTGAGCGCCCTGTACATCTAAATTAAGAGTCCCTGCTTCAGGATTTAAAAAAGTAAGTGCATATTCAGATTCTAAGCCTTGGCTTCTAATTGATAAATCTGAGAAGGTTTCCGAAATCTCTTCTTCAACATCAACTGCAACTTCTATTTCTTGAGGAGATATTTGAGTAACTCCTTTAGGTATCGGAACCTTCACTTTTATCGTGGAGTCTTCCTGAATTTTATCAAGGTCAATTTCACCTTCAATAGAAGATATTGCATCGATGACTTCTTTTGGACCAAATATCGTAACCTGATTAGGCGTTGGCGTGATATTGACTAGACTTAACCCATCTGCAAGTTTTCCTTTTTGCTTTAGGGTGAACGATACTGATTTATTCGGACTCACAATCGGAACCGTAATTTCAACAACGCTTGGTTCAACGCTCACCGACAAGACATTTTGATTTTTATCATAAACAGCTACTCGTGATTCCTGTGTAAAAGTTTCCGTAACCCCCTTAAGGTCGACAACCGCTTTTACTAAAGCGATTCTTTCGATTTCCTCTAAGGCCCCGGTTATTTTTACAACCCGAGGTGCAGCAACTGGTTGTTCTATTGTATATCCTTCTGCTACCTGGTCCCGGTTAACAAAGTCGACTTCAACTGGGAATTCCTTGGTCACTTTTTCCTGAATAACGACCGTAATTTCAGCAGGATCAATTTTCACTTTAATTTTTTCAGATATATTTCGATACTGTAGTTTTACCTTATGAGTACCAACCGATAACTGAGTAAGGTCTGCATAAACTTCTATTTCTTTTTGAAGGCCTTCCCTTTTCGTAACACCGGACGGACCTTCAATTGTTACATTTACATATTGAGGAACCCCTGATACAACTAAATTTTGATCATCATAGTACGTATTCACTGGAATCTCAGTTAACGTTTCCGAATAATTTGAAAACAACGGTATGCCTGCAGGACTCTTGGAAGACGGTTGATTCTCAAAGCTGACAGAGGCGAATAAGAGCAACGCAATTAACAACGCAATAATCCGTGTAACCCAACGGTTATCAATTAATTTATCCATTCTTTTTCCCCCTCCATTGCCATAGTGAATGAGAGGTAATACTATCGTTTGTCTTTAGTTCTTGGTTTAGTAAATCTCGAAATGCATCAGGTTTCAAATCACGGTGTAGTTCGCCGTTTTTTGTTAAGGACACACTTCCTGTTTCTTCTGATACAATAATGGTAATGCTGTCTGTTACCTCACTAATCCCAAGTGCTGCCCGGTGACGAGTTCCTAATTCCTTTGAAATAAATGGACTCTCTGAAAGTGGTAAATAACAAGCGGCAGCTGCTACCTGGTTTTTTTGGATAATCACGGCTCCATCATGTAGAGGAGTATTTGGAATAAAAATATTAATTAATAGCTCAGATGAGATAGCTGAATTTAGCGGAATCCCTGTTTCCACATAATCCCCCATCCCCGTTTGTCGTTCAATCGAGATGAGTGCGCCGATACGGCGTTTTGCCATATAATCTGTTGCTTTTGTTATGGCTTCAATTAATTTTATCTGCTGGTCTTCTTCGTCAGTACCACTTCTTGAAAATATTTTTCCACGACCAAGCTGTTCCAATGCCCTTCGTAATTCAGGCTGAAATATAACGATAATCGCTAAAAATCCCCAATCCATCACCTGGTCTACTAACCAAAACAGCGTATGTAATTCTAACAGGCTACTTAATAAGCGGATAAAAACGATAACAATAATTCCCTTTAATAACTGAACAGCTTTCGTTCCGCGTATAAGGGATAATATTTTATATATTACATACCAGACAAGGAGAACATCTAGAAAAATGCCGAGGTAACCTAGTAATGGGAGTTCATTAAATGACATTCTCACACTTCCTCTATGAAATAATCCAAAAACACATAGTTAGCTATAATATTATATCATATAACTTTCACGTTCCGATTACAAATTGGTAGAAGGATGAGCTTAATTTTAACGAAGAAAAAGGCCACCGTGTTCGATGGCCTATTCTTCATTATCAAAAACATGGATTGCATCTGTTCCAATTTTTTTATATGGTACCAAAGCCACTCAAACATTTGATTGACTTCTTTGATTTCCCCTGTAACATCTCCAGCTGAAGCTAGATATTTCTCACCATTAATCACAGTGACATCTCCATCTACAGCTCCTTCAATCACAATTTTACCATTTTGAACGACAACATCACCCTTAACCGTTTCACCTTCAGGAACAATCACAGTATTGTTTTCAACAATCAAATTTGGTTGTTTGGAAACAGAGAATTGCTCATTTTCATTCCAAACTGAAAAAAGACTTCCTACCATTAATAAAAGGAAGAGTGAGGCAGCTGTCAGCATCGGATGGGCTCTGAACCAACGTTTAAAGCTTACAGTGCGTTTTTCCTTCGGTAAATTTTGCATGACATTTAATGTGAAATCATTAGGTGCAGAAATATGAGAAGTACTTTGAACTAAAGCAATGGTTTTCTTTAGTTCATGAAAATGTTGATTACAGGATTCGCATGTTTGCAAATGCTCACGTAGTAGCTTCTCTTCCTCTTCAGAAATATCCTCATCTAGGTAATTGTGCATAAGTTGAATTATGTTGTTTTCTGAACAGTACATTCTTTCTCACCCCTATACATGTCGAAGCTGGTTTCGTAAAGCTTCTCGGCCTCTGTGAATCCTTGTTTTAACTGTGCCAACTGGCAAGTCAAGAATTTCACCAATTTCTTTTAGTGAAAACTCTTCGATGTATTTTAAAACAATAACAGAACGATACTTATCCGGAAGCTTCAGTATTTCCGCTTGGATTAATTCTTGAAGCTCCATTGTCTCTAGCTCGTCCTCTGGCAATGCGACATCTGCGGCTACCTGTGAATACATAGTTAGTCCATCTGAGCCCGCAAGCTCAGCATCTAAGTAGTAGTCAGGCTTTTTCTTTCGAATGCGGTCAATCGACAAATTCGTTGCTATTCGATATAGCCATGTTGAGAACTTTTTATTCAAATCATAGCTGTGAATATTCACATATGCTCGAATAAAGGCTTCCTGTGCAATATCCTCTGCCTCATGTCGATTCCCAAGCATACGATAGCATATTTGAAAAACCTTGTCTTTGTAAAATTCTACTATCTCCGCAAATGCATTCTGATCTCCATTTTTAATCTGCCTAATTCTGTTTTTGATGATAGTCTCCATTTTGTATACCTCCGCCACTGCGGGTATCATTATTTACGAACGACCTTTAAAAAGGTTTCACTTTCTCCATAATTTTCATTTTAACAAATTTTGGGTGGGTTATGGGGTAGGAAATCAAATCTTTAAAATAAAAAAAACAGTACCTCTATTTTTACCGAGATACTGCTTATTTTTTATAAAAGTTTTTCTCCAAATAATGATCCCATTAATGCAACTGCTACGGAAGCTGTTTTATTTTTGTCGTCTAAAATTGGATTTACCTCTACGAATTCAGCAGAAGTTATTAATTTGGATTCCTCTAACATTTCCATTGCTAAATGGCTCTCACGGTAACTGATACCACCAAGAACTGGAGTCCCCACACCCGGTGCATCATGTGGATCTAAGCCGTCTAAATCTAATGATAAATGGACACCATCTGTTCGATCCCGAAGATAGGCAATGGTTTCTTCCATAACTTTTGTCATACCTAAGCGATCAACTTCGTGCATCGTATATACTTTAATACCTAATTTTTTAATTAATTCCTTTTCGCCATCGTCGAGTGCTCTTGCACCAATGATTACGATATTTTCTGGTTTTATTTTTGGACTATAGCCAGCAATATTTGTTAATCTTTTATGACCAAGTCCAAGACTAGCTGCAAGTGGCATACCATGTATATTTCCTGTTGGTGAAGTATCCGCTGTGTTTAAATCACCATGAGCATCATACCAGATAACACCTAAATTTTGATAGTGCTTAGCCACACCGGCGAGTGTTCCAATCGCAATACTATGGTCACCACCTAAAACAAGTGGAAATCTTCCGTTTTGTATCACCGTATCCACTGTCGTCGCTAGCTTCTCACTAGCTTCAGATACTTTCTCAAGGTTTTTTAAATTTTCATCGTTTGCCACTTCTTCACGAGTGGGACGTGTTATTTCAATATCACCTAAATCATCTATATCATAGTCAAGTCTTTCTAATCGTTCAACAACACCCGCATATCGAATGGCACTTGGCCCCATATCTACACCTCTACGCATTTGGCCTAAGTCCATTGGTACACCAATTATGGAAATATCCTTCTTCATGAATAAACGAACCTCCTTCTCCCATATACCCCTATTTTCCTACTTTTTATAGAATGACTCAACTCGACAAAAACATGTATATATATGCAGTCTGAGATAGGATAGAAGCTTTAAAACTGCGGATTTATACAAAAAAAATAAACCAACTGGTTTATTGTTACGTTCATATGCAATTGGTGGAGCCTAGCGGGATCGAACCGCTGACCTCCTGCGTGCAAAGCAGGCGCTCTCCCAGCTGAGCTAAGGCCCCGAATATAAAAAAGAAGTAGTTCATGGAGCGGAAGACGGGATTCGAACCCGCGACCCCCACCTTGGCAAGGTGGTGTTCTACCACTGAACTACTTCCGCAAGAGATGAGCCATGAAGGACTCGAACCTTCGACCCTCTGATTAAAAGTCAGATGCTCTACCAACTGAGCTAATGGCTCGAAAATGGCTGGGCTAGCAGGATTCGAACCTACGAATGACGGAGTCAAAGTCCGTTGCCTTACCGCTTGGCTATAGCCCAATGATTAATCTTCATATCGAGTTTTACTTGATTACGGAATTTATTTTGTTGTTACCCTATTATGTTGCACAACTAACGGCAAATTATGTGTAACTTTACTAATTAAATGTACAATTCCCATAAAAATAGCCTATTTCAACCTCGTGAACTTGTCCAAAAGAAAGAATAAAGGCTTCTACTATGTAGATGGTGGAGGGGGACGGATTCGAACCGCCGAACCCTGAGGGAGCGGATTTACAGTCCGCCGCGTTTAGCCACTTCGCTACCCCTCCATCATTAAATTAAGGTGGTGCCGGCTAGAGGACTTGAACCCCCAACCTACTGATTACAAGTCAGTTGCTCTACCAATTGAGCTAAACCGGCATTAAAGTCTTAAGCAACATTCTTTGACTTAAATGGTGGAGGATGACGGGATCGAACCGCCGACCCCCTGCTTGTAAGGCAGGTGCTCTCCCAGCTGAGCTAATCCTCCTACGTAAAGTAAGTTAAATGGTGACCCGTACGGGATTCGAACCCGTGTTACCGCCGTGAAAGGGCGGTGTCTTAACCGCTTGACCAACGGGCCATCTCGTAATTTGTCTTTTTCGTAAGCTTCCAAGCGGGCTCGAACCGCTGACCTCTTCCTTACCATGGAAGTGCTCTACCAGCTGAGCTATGGAAGCAATGGCTCCGCAGGTAGGATTCGAACCTACGACCGATCGGTTAACAGCCGATAGCTCTACCACTGAGCTACTGCGGAATAATTGCC
>NZ_HE610991.1:0-68368 GCF_000285535.1 Bacillus timonensis
CAGATATGGTTGGTCTTTTTTTGTGTTTAAATGAATCATTCAGTAACCCTGGCTATTATGTGATTTGTTTAATAAAAAGGATTCTATTAGTACATTTATTGATATATCGGTAAACCGAAAAACGATAAATGATATACAGCAAATGACATAAACGGTATATCGCCAAGCCGAGAAACATTAAATGATATCTCGAAAACAGCTTAATCGGTATACCGCCAAGCCCAGAAACGATAAATGATATACTGAAAACAGCTTAATCGATATATCGCGCAGCCGAGAAACGATAAATGATATACTGAAAACAGCTTAATCGATATATCGCGCAGCCGATAAACAATAAATGGTATACCGCAAACGCCAGAAAGAGGTCTGTAAATGTAAAATATTAGGTAAATGCGGACAAGCAAATGTCAGAAAGAGGTCCGAAAACGCAGACACGCAAACACCAAAATAAACTCAAAAATTAAAAACTAGGATACAACAAACCAATAAAGGCCAAATTACGATCCGTAATCGTATAACACAATATACCCAGTCCCACCACCACCACAGCCTAAAACCTCAACAAATTTGCTAGGCAACTCAAAGACCCACCCAATCTCAATCTGGTAGGTCTTTTTTGTTACCACAATGCATTTCAATGTATAATCCCTACCATTCTCTACATACATATACAGCTGTTAAATTTTACCCAATTAAAGGGATTTATATTTTATAGCAGAATGTTCATGATAAAAATGTCTTAGGTTACTAAGACTGAAATACTATTTTAAAAAAGTGGGGCCTGATACATCATAAATTTTGGGGCAAACCGTATAATGATAAAACACTTGTAATTTTTCTTTTATATTAAAGGGGATTTTAAATGACCTATCGAATATTTATAAAAAGGGATTTAGATATAAGAACAGGGGGGGATGTGAGTTGACGCAATTTTTTGCATCGTTCCAAACTCAAGAATTTCTAACAATGTCCGTTCGAATTTTTTTGGCGGCATTATTATGTGGGCTAGTTGGTTTGGAGAGAGAGGTACATAAACACCCTGCTGGATTCCGTACACATTTACTGGTCGGTGTCGGTTCTTGTTTAATGATGCTGATGTCTATATATGGGTTTCAACCTTATCTAGAGATGAGTACAAATGTCCGTTTTGATCCTGCGCGGATTCCTTCATATGTGATTAGTGGGATTGGGTTTTTAGGTGCTGGAACCATTCTCGTAAGGGACGCAACAGTACGGGGGTTAACAACGGCAGCTTCCATTTGGGTAGTTGCAGGACTGGGTTTAATTATTGGTTTAGGTATGTATGCTCCCGCCATTTTAACAACAATTGTAGTTTTACTTAGCCTGATTTTTCTTAATCGATTTGAAGAATTCTTTTTTAAATCTAGAAAACGAAGAATTGTGCATATCATAATTAATGATGATCTTTCATCATTTTCTTCAATCTTAGAGTTATTCAAAGATAATGGATTTCGAGTAAGGGATTTTAATATTAAGTATTCCAAGGATAAAATGAATAATAATTGTCAGTATACGATTGATGTTGAAGTGGCTAGTAAAAAGGAACGCTTGCGACTATATGAAGAGATGTCAAAACAAGAGATGGTACAAAAAATTTTTTAAATTGGTGTTTAGAGGAGTAACTAATTTGGAAAGTATAGGATAGTAAATGACCTTGTAAATGATTGCCTATTTTCAATTTAACAATGTGAAATAGTTGAAAAATTAGAGCGGTCATTTTATATTATAGTTATAGTCAAATATAGTCAAAGTCAAGGTGAGGTGTGGTCATAATGAGGAATATATCTGATATCATTGAACATTATCTAAAAAGTGTTCTTGATACAAGTGATCGAGCTATTGTTGAAATAAAAAGAAGTGAGATTGCCGATAAATTTGAATGTGTCCCGTCTCAAATTAACTATGTGATAAATACAAGGTTTACGTTAGAGAGAGGTTATCTGGTTGAAAGTAAACGAGGTGGTGGAGGCTACATTCGGATTATGAGGGTGAAATCAAATGATGATTCTCAGCTGATTAATCAACTTGTTCGCCTTATTGATAAACGAATTTCTCAAACAAGTGCAGAGGACGTTATTTTGCGTTTGGTTGAGGAGGACGTTATCTCGAATAGAGAGGCGAAGATTATGATGAGTGTAATCGACCGTTCTGTCTTGTTTATTGAACTTCCGCATCGGGATGAATTAAGGGCGCGAATGTTAAAGGCAATGCTTGCATCCCTAATGTATAGATAATAGGTTAACTTTATTTAGTAGAGTGTATCCATGCTACTTAAAGTTAAGTCTCTGGCGGAGGTCACGATTTCTCTCAAGAGTTAGCTGAAAGAAAACGGCGCTAGTATGCTAAGGCGCATTTGATTAAGTAGGAAGGTGTTACTATGATATGCCAAGAATGCAATCAACGTCCTGCGACATTACATTTTACAAAAATCGTAAATGGTGAAAAAACAGAGTTTCATATTTGTGAACATTGTGCTCAAGAAAAAGGTGAGATGTTTATGTTTCCAGGCACATCTGGCTTTTCAATTGATAACTTATTAGCAGGACTTCTTCAATTTGAGCCAATTGCAGGTTCGAAGCCAAACGCATTTCAACAAAATGAAGTTTTACAATGTCCAAACTGTAAAATGACTTTTCAACAATTTGCAAAGGTGGGGCGATTTGGCTGCTCTAATTGCTATCCAACCTTTGAAAAACAGCTTACCCCAATCTTAAAACGTCTGCATAGTGGTAATACACATCATAAAGGGAAAATTCCAAAGCGAATTGGTGGGTCATTCCATATCCGGAAAGAGATTGAGCAACTAAAGCAAAAGATGCAGGAATATATTTCATTAGAAGAATTTGAAAAGGCTGCAGATGTTCGTGACCACGTAAGAGCTTTAGAGAAAAAGCTGAGTGGTTACAAAGGAGGGGAGGTTTAAGCGATGTCACTTGAACGTTTTATCAATCAAGCTTTAAGTGCTTGGATGAGTCAAGAAGGTCCGGATTCCGACATTGTCTTAAGTTCAAGAGTCAGACTTGCTCGTAACTTGAAAAATGTCCCCTTTTCTACGGTCTATTCAAATGAAGAAGCCCAGCGAATTGTGGATGTTTTCCAAAATGGGTTTTCAGAAAAGAGTTTCCCTTCAATCGGGGAACTTGAGTTACTCAAAATGATGGAGCTTCAGCCAGTTGAAAAAAGGGTGCTTGTTGAAAAACATTTAATAAGCCCACATTTAGCGGAAGATTCTCCGTTTGGGGCCTGTCTCTTATCTGAAAATGAAGAAGTTAGCATTATGATTAATGAAGAAGATCATATCCGAATACAATGTTTATTCCCGGGGTTACAATTATCCGAGGCTTTGCAAGTTGCAAATAATTTAGATGATTGGATTGAAGATCATGTAGATTACGCATTCGATGAAACACGAGGGTATTTAACAAGTTGCCCAACGAATGTAGGGACTGGATTACGTGCTTCAGTGATGATGCACCTACCTGCGCTTATCCTCACACACCAAATGAGCCGCATCATCCCAGCAATCAATCAACTTGGCCTGGTTGTCAGAGGGATTTACGGTGAAGGCAGCGAGGCGTTAGGTAATATTTTTCAAATTTCAAATCAAATAACACTAGGAAAGACAGAAGAAGACATTGTCGAAGATTTAAAGAGTGTAGTTGCGCAGCTAATTTCACAAGAACGTTCTGCACGAGAAGCACTTGTGAAAACCTCGAAGATTCAGTTGGAGGATCGCGTGTTCCGTTCCTATGGAGTTTTAGCTAATAGTAGGATCATTGAATCGAAGGAAGCAGCTAAGTGTTTATCAGATGTCCGATTAGGTATTGATCTTGGCTATATTAAAAATATATCAAGAAGTATCCTTAATGAACTCATGACTTTAACACAACCTGGATTTTTGCAAGTTTATGCTGGTGGGGGATTAAGGCCAAATGAAAGGGACGTTAGAAGGGCGTCTATTATACGTGAAAGATTGAAGCTAGAAAATAATAAGACTACTGACATGGAGGGTGATGGGTTATGATGTTTGGCAGATTTACTGAGCGTGCACAAAAGGTGTTAGCCTTGGCTCAAGAGGAAGCTGTACGATTGGGACATAACAATATTGGAACTGAACATGTATTATTAGGTCTTATACGAGAGGGCGAAGGAATAGCTGCAAAGGCTTTGCTTGCGTTAGGATTAGGACCTGAAAAAATTCAAAAAGAGGTCGAGGCTTTAATTGGCCGAGGTCAAGAAGGTTCACAAACAATTCATTATACACCACGCGCTAAAAAGGTAATCGAGTTATCAATGGATGAAGCTCGTAAGCTTGGTCATTCCTATGTCGGAACAGAACATATCCTACTTGGACTAATTCGTGAGGGTGAAGGTGTCGCTGCAAGAGTACTAAACAATCTTGGAGTAAGCCTAAATAAAGCTCGTCAGCAGGTTCTGCAACTTTTGGGAAGCAATGAGTCATCATCAGGGCATCATGGTGGAGGTTCTGCTAATGCCAATACACCAACACTTGATAGTTTAGCACGTGATTTAACTGCTATTGCCAGAGAAGGAAGCCTAGATCCAGTGATTGGACGTAGTAAAGAAATTCAACGTGTAATTGAAGTGCTTAGTCGTCGTACGAAGAATAACCCAGTTTTAATCGGAGAGCCCGGGGTGGGTAAAACGGCAATTGCGGAAGGTTTAGCTCAACAAATTGTAAACAATGAGGTTCCGGAAACACTACGGGATAAGCGTGTAATGACACTTGATATGGGTACTGTTGTTGCTGGTACAAAATACCGTGGAGAATTTGAGGACCGTTTGAAAAAGGTAATGGATGAAATTCGCCAAGCGGGTAATATTATTTTATTCATTGATGAACTTCATACGTTAATTGGTGCTGGTGGGGCAGAAGGAGCAATTGATGCATCCAATATCTTAAAACCATCACTCGCTCGTGGCGAATTACAATGTATTGGTGCAACAACATTAGATGAATATAGAAAATATATTGAAAAGGATGCTGCCTTAGAGCGTCGTTTCCAACCAATCCAAGTGGATGAACCGACTGTTGAGGAATCTATTTTAATCTTAAAAGGATTGCGTGATCGCTATGAAGCACACCATAGAGTATCAATCTCTGACGAGTCTATCATTCAAGCTGTTAAACTTTCAGACCGTTATATTTCAGACCGCTTTTTACCAGATAAGGCAATTGACTTGATTGATGAGGCTGGTTCAAAGGTTCGTCTTCGATCATATACAGCTCCACCGAATTTAAAGGAGCTTGAGCAAAAACTTGAAGAGGTTCGCAAGGAAAAGGATGCAGCAGTTCAAAGCCAAGAATTTGAAAAAGCGGCATCACTACGGGATTCAGAACAACGCCTTCGCGAGCAATTAGAAGAAACAAAGAAAAATTGGAAGGAAAAACAAGGTCAGGAAAATTCCGAGGTTACAGTAGATGATATCGCAATGGTCGTATCAAGCTGGACGGGAGTCCCTGTATCCAAACTAGCACAGACGGAAGCTGATAAATTACTAAATATGGAAGAAATCCTTCATTCACGTGTAATCGGCCAGGAAGAGGCAGTGAAGGCTGTATCCAAGGCGGTAAGACGTTCTCGTGCTGGCTTAAAGGATCCAAAGCGCCCAACAGGTTCATTTATTTTCCTAGGACCAACAGGGGTTGGGAAAACAGAGTTAGCCCGTGCCTTAGCTGAATCTATTTTTGGTGATGAAGATGCGATGATTCGTGTTGATATGTCAGAATACATGGAGAAACACTCTACATCAAGATTAGTAGGTTCACCCCCAGGGTATGTAGGCTATGAAGAAGGTGGCCAATTAACAGAAAAGGTTCGCCGGAAGCCTTATTCAGTTATCCTGCTAGATGAAATTGAAAAAGCACATCCAGATGTGTTCAATATTTTACTTCAAGTTCTTGAGGATGGACGTTTGACAGACTCTAAGGGTCGTACGGTTGATTTCAGAAATACAATTTTAATTATGACTTCAAACGTTGGAGCTAGCACATTGAAGCGAAATAAATATGTTGGCTTTGCAATGGAGGATGAGAAGCAAGACTATCGAAATATGAAGGATAAAGTAATGGAAGAGCTGAAGAAGGCATTCCGTCCTGAGTTCCTAAACCGTATTGATGAAATCATAGTCTTCCACTCACTAGAGAAGAAGCATTTGAAAGAAATCGTCACTCTTATGGCAGACCAATTAACAAAACGTTTGAAGGAGCAAGACTTCGAACTCGAACTAACAGAAGCGGCAAAAGATCAAATTGCTGAAGAAGGGTATGACCCAGATTATGGAGCGCGTCCTTTACGCCGTGCCATCCAAAAACAAATTGAAGACCGTTTGTCCGAAGAACTATTACGAGGTAATATAGAAAAAGGAAAGAAAATTGTAATGGACTTTAAAAACGGTGAATTCGTGATTCAAACGAATGAAGTTGAAGAAACAGTGAAATAAAAGTATGTAAAAAGAGGTATACATTACAAGTAATTCGTGTATACCTCTTTTTTTAGACAATGACTAGCTCTAGGCACCATCGGCTCGAGTTCATAAGCAATTGCTTCGGAAGGTAAAAAGTGCCTTCAGGCAACGCTTATCTTGTGCTTGTCGACCTAAAGCCGCGCGTGCCTTTTGCTTTTCTAATAAAGAAAGGATTAAACGACAATGGCAAAAACAAAGACAAAATTCACCTGTCAATCCTGTGGGTATGAATCACCAAAGTGGATGGGAAAATGTCCTGGATGTAATGCGTGGAATACGTTAGTCGAGGAAATTTTACAAAAACCAGGAAGAAAAGGTGCTTTTGCTCATTCGAGTCCCACAGTCCAACGCAAGCCTTCACCAATCACTTCAATCGAATCAGTAAATGAACCTAGAATGTATACAACAAACAAGGAATTTAATCGCGTACTTGGCGGCGGTATTGTAAAGGGTTCACTGGTCCTTATTGGTGGTGACCCAGGTATAGGGAAATCTACCTTATTGCTACAAGTATCCTCTCAATTAGCTAAACAAAACAAAGTGTTATATATTTCCGGAGAAGAATCGGTTAAACAAACAAAACTACGTTCCGACCGTCTCGGTGTTTCATCAGATCAATTATTTGTGTTAGCTGAGACTGACCTTGAATTTATTTCCCAGACAATTACCGAGCTTAATCCATCCTTTGTTGTTATTGATTCCATTCAGACAATTTATCACTCAGAGATTGCTTCTGCTCCTGGTAGTGTTTCGCAGGTGCGTGAATGTACCGCAGAGTTAATGCGAATTGCTAAAACAAATGGGATTGCTATTTTTATCGTCGGTCATGTTACGAAAGAGGGAAATATTGCAGGGCCTCGTTTATTAGAACATATGGTGGATACTGTTCTTTACTTTGAAGGGGAACGTCATCATACGTATCGTATTTTACGTGCGGTGAAAAACCGATTTGGTTCAACAAATGAAATGGGTATTTTTGAAATGAAAGAAACAGGTCTTGAAGAGGTCGCGAATCCTTCTGAGATTTTCCTTGAGGAACGTTCTGCAGGTGCAGCAGGCTCTACGGTTGTTGCCTCAATGGAGGGGACACGACCAGTCCTTGTTGAAATCCAGGCATTGATATCGCCTTCAAGCTTCGGAAATCCGCGTCGAATGGCCACGGGAATTGACCACAATCGTGTATCACTTCTAATGGCAGTATTAGAAAAAAGAGCAGGGTTTCTATTGCAAAATCAAGATGCTTATTTAAAGGTTGCTGGAGGAGTAAAACTAGATGAACCAGCGATTGATTTAGCGGTAGCATTAAGTATCGCTTCAAGTTTTAGGGATCAGCCGACAAATCCAGCAGATATCATTATTGGAGAAGTTGGTTTAACGGGTGAGATAAGACGAGTTTCCAGAATTGAGCAGAGAGTTCAGGAAGCAGCAAAACTAGGATTTAAGCGGGTAATTCTTCCTGAGCGAAATATTGGTGGCTGGACAACTCCAAAGGGAATCGAAGTAATTGGTGTAAGTGATATTAGCCAAGCTATTCAACATACACTAGGAAAATAGTAAAATAAAGTGAAACATTCTTGTTCCTTTATTCGTATAGTATAAAGGTTACCTTGGACATTCCGATACAAGGATTACGCAAATAAAATAAATATTTTAATGTAGCAGTTATAATTTTAACAGGATTAAAAAATAATATATGAGTAACGTTTTACACGTCTATGTCATTCTGTTTACATTTTAAAAAAAGCTATTTATTGTAGGTTTCAATTGTAATAAAGTGATTATAATGAATAGGAGGAGGTGAAGGAATGTTAAAACGTATTGTACAGCTATTTTTTCTAATTGTCGGAGGTATGCTTGGAATTGTATATCTACCGGATTTATTAAAGCTGTTAAATGTCGACAATATTCCATATCTAAATAACTCATATACGCTTGCGATTTTAGGTGCTATTATATTATTTATTGTTACTTTTTGGTTAGTAGATTATATCGTAGGTCTTATCAAATGGCTTGAAGAGTCATTAATCAAAGCTCCTGTTACAGATGTTTTATTTGGAAGCTTAGGGTTGATCTCGGGTTTAATCGTTGCATTTTTAATCGTAATTCCATTAGACCGTATTTCGTTTTCTGTAGTAAATACAGTGCTTCCTATTTTCATTACCCTGCTTTTAGGATATTTAGGATTTCAAGTAGGTTTTAAAAAGCGGGACGAACTTGTGAACTTATTCTCTATTAACCGTGCAGGTAAGAAAAAGGGCATAGAGGAAGAAGAAGCTGACCAACAAGCAAAAAAATTAAAAATTTTAGATACGAGTGTAATTATTGATGGACGTATCGCTGATATATGCCAAACAGGATTCTTAGAGGGAACCATTGTGATTCCTCGATTTGTGCTAGAGGAGCTTCAGCATATTGCGGATTCTTCTGATGTTTTAAAGCGTAATCGTGGTAGACGAGGATTAGACATTTTAAATCGAATTCAAAAGGAATTATCAATCAAGGTAGATATTTATGAGGGTGACTTTGATGATATTCAAGAGGTTGATAGTAAGTTAGTAAAACTCGCGAAATTGACAACGGGTGTAGTTGTAACAAATGATTTTAACTTAAACAAGGTTTGTGAGCTACAAAATGTGGCAGTGCTAAATATAAATGACCTTGCAAATGCCGTGAAACCGGTTGTGTTGCCAGGTGAAGAATTGAGTGTTCAAGTCATTAAAGATGGCAAAGAACATAATCAAGGTGTTGCTTATTTAGATGATGGCACAATGATTGTAGTTGAGGAAGGTCGCGATTATATCGGAAAACGCATTGATGTATTAGTGACGAGTGTACTACAAACTTCAGCGGGACGAATGATTTTTGCGAAACCAAAATTACTTGAAAAGGCACTATAACTTTATTCAACGAAAGTACCAAGTCTTCAAATGTGAGGTAAATTTAATTGGGTATATAATATAGTTGTGGTTCAAACCTAATTGAATAAAGTTATTGCCTCCGGTGGATGCCACAGATTTTCAAAGGAAACTTTTTGAGCTTGCTCGAAAAAATCTGGGCGCAAATACGTCAAGGCGTATTTGATTTTATGATTGATAGGGGCGTTACGGGGTGAATTATCAGGTTGTAATTCCTGCAGCAGGACAAGGAAAAAGAATGAACGCAGGAAAAAATAAACAATTCATCGAGTTACATCAAAAACCGGTAATTATCCATACATTACGTGTTTTTGAGCAGGATCCGATGTGTTCAGGAATTATTTTAGTGATAAACAAGGATGAACAGCTTATCTTTGAAGAATTGCTGCATACATATAACATTCAAAAGGTTATTTCTTTAGTACAAGGTGGAAGTGAGCGCCAATACAGTGTTTACAATGGTTTACAAGAAGTGAAGAAAACAGATATTGTGTTAGTTCATGATGGCGCCAGACCTTTTCTAAAAAAAGAGCATGTGCATGAGTTAGTTAATGTGGCAGCAGAAAAGGGAGCGGCTGTACTAGCAGTCCCTGTAAAGGATACAATCAAACGCGCCTCCAGTGATTTATATGTGGAAGAAACAGTTGAACGTTCTAGCTTGTGGGCCATTCAAACCCCACAAGCTTTTCATGTTTCTATCTTGCAAGAAGCGCATGAATTGGCTAGAAAAGAAGGTTTTCTCGGGACTGATGAAGCGAGTCTCGTTGAAAGAATCCCAAAACAAGTTTATATTGTTAAAGGCGATTACTTGAATTTGAAATTAACCACACCTGATGACTTAGTTTTTGCTGAAGCGATTCTACAAAACTGGACAAGCTAATAACAAAAGTGCAAGCGCCTTTAAAGAGGAACATCGACTAACTACCGCCACTTCCTGTGGCAAACGTCGATGTCAGCACTTCCTACGCAAGTCTGACAAGCATTAGAAAATTCGAACAGTAGGATGCCTTTTATCCTTCTAGTCGGAATGGCTAGATCAGAGAGGGGCTAGGCGCTAGAACTAGACGATTTTAAAAGGGGGAAAAGCTGTGTTTCGTATTGGACAAGGTTTTGATGTTCATCAATTAGTTGAAGGACGTCCGTTAATTATAGGTGGAATTACCATTCCATATGAAAAAGGATTATTAGGGCATTCTGATGCAGATGTACTTCTTCATACAGTATCAGATGCGTGTCTTGGAGCAATCGGTGAAGGAGATATAGGTAAACACTTCCCAGATACAGATCCTAATTTTAAGGATGCAGACTCTGCAAAACTCCAACAGCATGTATGGGAATTGGTAAAGAAAAAAGGCTATAAATTAGGAAATATTGACTGCACGATTATTGCTCAAAAACCTAAAATGGCTCCATATATTAATCAAATCAAAGAACGTATTGCTGAGCTACTAGAAGCAGATACTTCCCAAATTAACGTCAAAGCAACTACAACAGAAAAATTGGGTTTTGCTGGTCGTGGCGAGGGAATTGCTGCACAAGCAACGGTATTATTGCTGAAGGCAGAACATTAATTCATTGACAGTGATCAAAGTGTGTTAAAATATCAATGATACTTAGGTCGTAACGGAGGGTACATACATGTCAGATAACGTACGTGTGCGCTATGCACCAAGTCCAACAGGACATTTACATATTGGAAACGCAAGAACGGCTTTATTTAATTATCTATATGCAAGAAACCAAAATGGAAAATTCATTATCCGTATTGAAGATACAGATAAAAAGCGGAATATTGAGGGTGGCGAGGAAAGCCAGCTGAAGTATTTAAAATGGCTCGGCATTGATTGGGATGAAGGGCCAGATGTTGGTGGTGGGTTCGGGCCATACCGCCAATCGGAACGTAATGAGATTTATGAAAAATATTATATTGAGCTTCTTGAAAAAGGACACGCTTATAAATGCTATTGTACGGAAGAAGAACTTGAAAAAGAACGTGAAGAGCAAATTGCAAGAGGCGAGACGCCTCACTATTCAGGGAAATGTCGTCACTTAACAAAAGACCAACAAGAGTCTTTAGAAAAAGAAGGAAAACAGCCTAGTATTCGAATTGTGATTCCTGAAGGAAAGGTATACACGTTTCAAGATATGGTAAAAGGTGAAATCTCCTTTGAATCTGAAGGCATGGGTGATTTTGTTATTGTGAAAAAAGATGGTACACCAACTTATAATTTCGCAGTAGTTATCGATGATCATCTAATGGAAATTTCACACGTGTTACGTGGGGAAGACCATATTTCCAATACACCAAAGCAGATGGTGGTATATGAGGCACTAAATTGGGCTATTCCGACTTTTGGACATATGACGCTAATCGTGAATGAAAATCATAAGAAGCTAAGTAAGCGTGATGAGTCTATCATTCAATTTATCGAGCAATATGAAGAGCTCGGTTATCTTCCTGAAGCCTTATTTAATTTCATAACTCTTTTAGGTTGGTCTCCAGGAGGAGAAAAGGAACTCCATACGAAAGAAGAGTTTATTGAGATTTTTGACCCGGCACGTCTTTCAAAATCACCGGCTGTATTTGATACTCAAAAACTTACGTGGATGAACAATCAATATATGAAAAATGTTGATATTGATCGCTTAGTTCAACTCTCATTGCCACACTTAGTGAAAGCAGGTAAATTGAGTGAGCCATTAAGTGAGTCTGACAAGCAATGGGCACAGGACCTGATTGCACTTCATCAGGAAAAGATGAGCTATGGTGCAGAGATTGTGGAACTTACAGGGTTATTCTTTAAGGATGAATTAGAACTTGAAGAGGATGCGAAGGAAGTACTTGCTGGTGAAACGGTGCCAGAGGTATTAAAGGCATTTTTACAAGAAGTTGAAAACCTTGAAACATTTGAAGCAGATGAAATTAAAGCTGCCATTAAAGCTGTTCAAAAAGGAACTGGCCAAAAAGGGAAAAATCTTTTCATGCCAATTCGTGCGGCCGCAACAGGTCAACTTCATGGTCCTGATTTGCCACAGGCGATTCATTTATTAGGGAAAGAAAAAATTATTTCTCGCTTAAACAGTTTAATTAGTTAACATCTTGCTGAAAATGTAATATAGTAATGATAATAAAATATATATGAAAAAGTGTTGATAAGGAGAGTAAATAAGTAATTTACATTAACGGATTTGCTTTTAAAGCAAATCCAAACAGAGAGAACCATCACCGGCTGAAAGTGGTTTATGGGAAATGCTTATTGAAATGCACCTTTGAGTCTTTTATCGAACCAGTTCTTAATTCTGTAGTAGATAGATGCGGCGTCTCACCGTTACGAGGTCAAGTTGGGGTAATGGAAGCTATATTACCTAAACAGAGTGGAACCGCGCCAGTAAAGCGTCTCTGTGTTTAATACACAGGGGCGCTTTTTTTATGTCGCTTTTTACAAGGAGGGTTGTTGATGTTTAAGCGAATGAAAGAGGATATCGAAGTTGTGTTTGAACAGGACCCTGCAGCCCGAAACCATTTTGAGGTGATGATTACCTCTTCAGGATTACATGCAATTTGGGCTCACCGTTTTGCACATTTTCTATATAGACGAAAGCTATTTTTCTTAGCTAGAGTCATTTCCCAACTAAGTCGTTTTTTTACGGGGATTGAAATACACCCAGGGGCTCAGATTGGCCGTCGTTTTTTTATAGATCATGGAATGGGTGTTGTAATCGGCGAGACGTGTGAAATAGGAGATAATGTGACAGTGTTCCAAGGCGTTACACTCGGTGGAACAGGAAAGGAAAAAGGAAAGCGACATCCTACAATTAAGGACAATGCCCTTATTGCAACGGGAGCAAAAGTTTTAGGATCAATAACAATTGGAGAAAATTCAAAGGTAGGAGCGGGTTCAGTTGTTTTGCAAGATGTTCCTCCAAATTCAACCGTTGTTGGGATTCCTGGTAGAGTCGTCATTCAAGATGGTGTTAAAATTAGAAATAGTAAAGATTTAAATCACCGGGATTTGCCGGATCCGATTTTAGATAAAATTAAAGAATTAGAGGAAGAAATCAAGAGCTTAAAAGAGGAAATTCAACTAAAGGAAGGAGCAAAGGAAAATGCCCATTCACATTTATAATACATTGACTCGTAAGAAGGAAGAGTTTATACCACTTGAAGAAAATAAAGTAAAAATGTATGTGTGCGGTCCGACCGTGTATAACTATATCCATATTGGAAATGCACGACCTGCGATTGTGTTTGACACAGTCCGTCGCTACTTTGAATTTAGAGGCTATGACGTCAATTATGTTTCTAACTTTACAGATGTAGATGATAAATTAATTAAAGCAGCAAATGAACTTGGAGAAGATGTACCAACTATTGCAGATCGTTTTATTAATGCCTATTTTGAGGACGTATCTGCATTAGGCTGCAAAAAAGCAGATGTTCACCCAAGGGTTACAGAAAACATGGAGATAATCATTGATTTTATTCAAGCTCTTATTGATAAAGGGTTTGCTTATGAATCTGAAGGTGATGTTTATTATCGAACAAGAGAATTCAAGGAATATGGAAAGCTATCACACCAATCCATAGATGAACTTCGTGTGGGTGCGAGAATTGAAGTAGGGGATAAGAAACAGGATGCTCTAGACTTCGTACTATGGAAGAGTGCAAAGCCCGGTGAGATTTATTGGGAAAGTCCATGGGGCGAAGGTCGCCCTGGTTGGCATATTGAGTGCTCCGCGATGGCGAAAAGATACTTGGGCGATACAATTGATATTCATGCAGGTGGTCAAGACTTAGCATTCCCACACCATGAAAATGAAATTGCTCAATCAGAGGCTGTAAATGGTAAGACATTCGCAAACTACTGGATGCACAATGGCTATATTAATATCGACAATGAAAAAATGTCGAAATCTCTTGGAAACTTTGTATTAGTCCACGATATCATGAAAGACGTTGATCCACAGGTATTACGCTTTTTCATGCTATCTGTTCATTATCGTCATCCAATTAACTATAGCCTTGAGCTACTTGAAAGTACAAAAAATGCTTTAGAACGATTACGTACTTCCTATTCGAACTTGAAGCATCGTCTTCAAAGCAGTACGAATTTAACAAACGACGACAGTGCTTGGCTAGAAAAAATAACAGCTTTTCGAAATGATTTTATTGAAGCAATGGACGATGATTTTAATACAGCAAATGCTATTTCTGTCTTGTTCGAGTTATCTAAACAAGCGAACTATTATCTTCAGGAAAAAAATACGTCAGAAAAAGTGATTGAAGCCTTTTTACAAGAATTTGAAGTGTTATTTAGTACGCTTGGACTTAGACTTGAGGATGAACAATTACTAGATGAGGAAATCGAAGATCTAATTGCAAAACGTAACCAGGCTCGAAAAAATCGTGACTTTGCTTTATCTGATCAAATTCGTGACCAATTAAAAGCAATGAATATTATTCTTGAAGATACTCCTCAAGGTACTAGATGGAAAAGAGGATAATCGATGAAGTTTTTAACTGACAAACAAATTGATAGCCATCAATTAAATAGTCTTGCACTTGCCTATATGGGTGATGCCGTGTACGAAATGTATGTACGGCATTACCTGTTGCAAAAGGGGAGTGTTAGACCAAATCAACTCCATAATCAAGCCAAACACTATGTTTCTGCGAAAGCACAGTCCGCTGTCATTCATCAGATGCTAGATGAAGAGTTTTTTACAGAAGAAGAACAAGCGGTAATTAGACGGGGACGTAATGCAAAAAGTGGAACAGTTCCTAAAAATACAGATGTCCAGACATACCGATATAGTACTGCGTTTGAAGCTTTACTTGGCTTTCATTTTTTACAAAATAATACAGACAGAATCCATTCAATTATTGAAGAGGTATTTCGAATTATCGAATCCTAAGAAAGGAGGAAAAGTAAATGGCTAGTGATTATATTATTGGAAAGAACCCCGTTATTGAAGCATTAAAATCAGAGCGGGATGTAAATAAAATTTGGATTGCAGAAGGTTCTAACAAAGGACAGATGAACCAGATAACGTCTCTTGCAAAAGAAGGCAATGTATTGGTCCAATTTGTTCCGAAAAAGAAAATTGACCAAATGGTTGAAGGGAACCACCAAGGAGTAGTAGCTCAAGTAGCAGCCTATGAGTATGCAGAGGTTGATGATATTTTTGCGGTAGCACAAAAGCGAGAGGAAGCGCCGTTTATCATCCTATTAGATGAATTAGAGGACCCACACAATCTTGGTTCGATTCTTCGTACAGCTGATGCAGTTGGGGCACATGGGGTTATTATTCCAAAGCGAAGAGCAGTTGGTTTAACAGCAACTGTAGCAAAGGCTTCTACAGGAGCGATTGAATATATACCAGTTGCACGGGTAACAAACCTGGCGAGAACAATTGATGAATTAAAGGACCGTGGCGTTTGGATTGTTGGAACAGACGCGAAGGGAAAAGAGGATTATCGAAACATCGATGGTAAAATGCCAATAGGTTTAGTAATTGGTAGTGAGGGAAAAGGTATGGGGCGCCTTGTCAAGGAAAAATGCGATTTTCTTCTACGTCTACCAATGAAAGGGAAAGTAACCTCCTTGAATGCTTCTGTTGCCGCTAGTCTACTTATGTATGAGGTTTACCGTAAGCGGAATCCGTTAGGAGAGTAAAACAAATGGATATCCTGCTGGTAGATGGCTACAACATTATAGGTGCTTGGCCAGAACTACGTCATCTAAAGACAAATGACTTTTCGGCAGCGCGTGATTTATTGATCGAAAAGATGGCTGAATATCAGGCGTATACAGGATATAAAGTAATTGTCGTATTTGATGCGCACCTCGTACCGGGAATTGAATCTAAAACGAAGAATCGAAAGGTCGAAGTCATTTTTACACGTGAAAATGAAACGGCTGATGAACGAATTGAAAAGCTAGCACAACAGTTAAATAATATTAAAACACAAATCCATGTTGCAACATCAGATTTTACCGAGCAGTGGCAGATTTTCGGACAAGGAGCCTTACGAAAATCTGCCAGAGAATTATTAACTGAGATGGAAGTGGTTGAGTCGGGAATTCAAAAAGATGTCAAGTCAACTTATCAAGAAAAGAGTGTATCAAGAATTCCACTTTCTGACGAAATTGCAGAAATATTTGAAAAATGGCGCAGGGGACAGCGATGAGCGGTTGACGCTTGGAAAAGTACTCCTGTATAATATTTCTAGATAAAGAATTTTATGAACATTATCTATTTATTTGTGATGGCAAGTTTTGGTGATAAACAACTTCTAAGGTAGGTCGGAGGGATCGGTGTGAGTTCAAGCTTCGATGATTATGGCAACAGGTTATATTATGACCGACTAGAGGATGAGGAAGTCGTGGAATTGGTCCATGCTGGCGAAAGTGAGGCATTGGACTATTTAATCAATAAGTATAGAAATTTTGTGCGTGCAAAAGCCAGATCTTATTTTCTAATCGGTGCAGACCGTGAAGATATTGTTCAAGAAGGTATGATTGGACTATACAAGGCAATTCGTGATTTTAAAGAGGACAAGCTTTCCTCTTTTAAAGCGTTTGCAGAACTTTGTATTACACGTCAAATTATTACTGCGATTAAAACGGCAACGCGACAAAAACACATTCCTTTAAACTCTTATGTTTCGTTGGACAAGCCGATATATGATGAGGAATCTGACCGTACATTAATGGATGTTATTTCAGGAGCGAAGATATTGGATCCTGAAGAATTAATCATCAATCGGGAAAAGTTTGATGACATTGAATTAAAGATGGCAGAACTCCTGAGTGATTTGGAACGAAAGGTATTATCCTTATATTTAGACGGAAGGTCCTATCAAGAGATTTCTGAGGATTTAAACCGACATGTGAAATCAATTGATAATGCCCTCCAGCGAGTGAAGCGAAAATTGGAACGGTATCTTGAAATTCAGGAGATTAAATTATAACGAAACCACTTTAACCCATTATTTACAGTTGGTAGCTAGTATTGACATATAAATCAAGCTTGTGTTACATTTTTAAGGAAATTGAGACTTTTTATAAATAAAGATGCAAGCAGCATTTTACCTGGTAGGTGACAAAATGCGAAAAAAGGTAATTTTAGCCTGTGTGGAATGTGGTAGTCGAAATTATTCCACCATGAAGAATAGTACTTCAGCTGAACGACTTGAAATGAAGAAGTTTTGTAAAACTTGCAATTCCCACACGAACCATCGTGAAACGAAATAGATCGCAGATTGTCTTTGATAAAGTTGGAGGTTACATGGATGAAACGCATAACCAAGTTTTTTCGTGAAGTAGCTCGAGAAATGAAGAAAACAAGCTGGCCGAAGAAAAAGGAACTAACTCGCTATACAATTGTTACATTAACAACAGTAATCTTTGTATCCGTATTTTTTGCAGTTGTTGACTTAGGAATTTCGGAATTAATTCGTTTGGTACTTGAATAAACACTGTACTCTCATGGTATAATGATGGATAGAGAATAAATGAAGTTTACGAAAAAGCCCGGGTACGGGTTTTTTTAATTGCAAAAAAATAACGTCAAGCCGAGTTAACCAACATAAATAATTGGCAGCCTCTACAAACTAGTAGTAAGGTAAATGATCTCGCAAAGGGAGGGAAGGACAAGTAGTCCTAACTTATGGAAAAGAATTGGTATGTTGTTCATACGTATTCAGGGTATGAAAATAAAGTAAAAACAAATTTAGAAAAGCGTGTTGAAACAATGGGCATGCAAGATAAAATCTTCCGCGTGGTCGTACCAGAAGATGAAGAAACAGATATTAAGAACGGGAAAAAGAAAATTATTAAGAAGAAAGTATTCCCTGGTTATGTTTTGGTTGAATTAATTATGACTGACGATTCTTGGTATGTAGTACGCAACACACCTGGAGTAACAGGTTTTGTTGGCTCATCTGGCTCGGGTTCAAAACCAACGCCTCTATTACCAGAAGAAGTAACATTCATCCTTAAGAGAATGGGAATGGATCAAAGACCAATGGAAGTTGACTTTGAATTAAAAGAAACAGTTCGTGTGAAAGAAGGTCCGTTTACAAACTTTACAGGTGCCATTGAAGATCTTGATGTGGATAAGCAAAAGGTCAAAGTTCTTGTCAATATGTTTGGTCGTGAAACCCCAGTGGAGTTAGACTTTACACAAATTGAAAAAATCTAGAGTGAAATGCTAAAAGCTCCTGCACAGCCCTAACAAGCATAAGACGAATCGCGCAGGAAATCTTGATTTCTGGAGTGGGTTGTCTTATGACCTCGAAAGGCTAGGAGCTAGGGCCAGACAAAAAAGTTTAAGAAAAACTTGATATTGCAATTGAAAAGTGGTAATATTGCATAGGTCAGTATGTCTCTATAATTAGAGACTAGCTATGCTAAAACGTTCTTTATTGATTTATAAAGAATAGATGAGTGGGAGGGTGAACCCCTATTACCACATCACGGACTTTAAGGAGGTGTGTCTCGTGGCTAAAAAAGTAATTAAAGAGGTTAAATTACAAATTCCAGCGGGTAAAGCAAACCCAGCACCACCAGTTGGACCGGCATTAGGTCAAGCAGGTGTTAATATCATGGGATTCTGTAAGGAGTTCAATGCTCGTACAGCAGAACAAGCTGGTTTAATTATTCCTGTTGTAATCACAGTTTATGAAGATCGTTCATTTACATTTATTACAAAAACTCCTCCTGCTGCAGTTCTTTTAAAGAAAGCAGCTGGTATTGAGTCTGGTTCTGGTGAACCAAACCGTAATAAAGTTGCAACAGTTAAGCGTGATAAAGTACGCGAGATTGCAGAAACAAAAATGCCTGATTTAAATGCAGCAAATGTTGAATCTGCAATGCGTATGGTTGAAGGTACTGCTCGTAGCATGGGAATTGTTATCGAAGACTAATCTTATGTTACAAGTTTCAAGGGGTTGCGGATGGAACATCTCATTTCTTTCGTTCGCAACCTTTGTTCTGTCTAGCGTCAGCACGTAAAAAACGTGCTGTTTCGCTTGGCGTGGGAGGTTATTCCGTTAAAACCACAATTGAGGAGGAAATTATAATGGCAAAAAGAGGTAAAAAGTACGTTGAAGCTGCTAAGTTAGTAGATCGTACAAAAGCTTACTCAGTTGCAGAAGCAATTGAACTAGTAAAGAAAACAAACACAGCTAAATTTGATGCTACTGTTGAAGTTGCATTCCGTTTAGGAGTTGACCCTAAGAAAGCTGACCAACAAATCCGTGGTGCAGTTGTTCTACCAAATGGTACTGGTAAAACTCAACGTGTATTAGTTTTCGCTAAAGGCGAAAAAGCAAAAGAAGCAGAAGCTGCTGGAGCTGACTTTGTTGGTGATAGCGAATATATCAACAAAATCAACCAAGGTTGGTTTGATTTTGATGTAATCGTAGCTACTCCTGACATGATGGGTGAAGTTGGTAAACTTGGTCGTGTGTTAGGGCCTAAAGGTTTAATGCCAAACCCTAAAACAGGAACTGTTACTTTTGATGTAACGAAAGCAATCAACGAAATCAAAGCTGGTAAAGTTGAATACCGCATTGATAAGTCTTCAAACATCCATGTTCCAATTGGTAAAATTTCATTTGATGATGAAAAACTAATTGAGAACTTTACTACAATTTATGAAACTATGCTAAAGGTTAAGCCATCTGCAGCAAAAGGTACTTACATGAAGAACGTTGCTGTTTCATCTACAATGGGACCTGGCGTAAAAGTTGACGCTTCTAGCTTCTAATTAGAAAATAGTGGATATTGACTTTTGCGAAAGCATTTCATATAATAAGTTTTGTTGTTAACAAATGAATAGCATTTGTACCGTAGACAGTAGGTGCTATTATTAGCTTAATTTCCTACCGAGGTGTAGTATATAAACTTGATCATACTACCTCTATGTCTACAAGACATAGAGGTTTTTTAATCTAGACAGTGTTCATTTCGAACGCACTCTAACACCGAACGGTTTCAAGTGTCTGAAATTACTCACAGGAGGTGTAGAAGAATGAGTCATGCAGTAGAACAAAAGAAACAAATCGTAACTGAAATTGCAGACAAATTCCGTGCAAGTAAATCAACTGTAGTTGTAGACTATCGCGGTCTATCTGTTGCAGAAGTAACAGAACTACGTAAGCAGCTTCGTGAGGCAGGCATTGATTTTAAAGTGTATAAAAACACATTAACTCGCCGTGCTGCAGAACAAGCTGAGCTTGCTGGTTTAAATGATGCATTAACAGGACCAAACGCAATTGCTTTCAGTAATGAAGATGTAGTTGCTCCTGCTAAAATTCTTAATGACTTTGCGAAAAAGCATGAAGCATTAGAAATCAAAGCAGGCGTTATCGAAGGAAACATCGCAACTCTTGAGGAAGTTAAAGCTCTTGCTGATCTACCATCACGCGAAGGTTTACTTTCTATGTTGCTTAGCGTACTTCAAGCTCCAATTCGTAATCTTGCACTTGCTACTAAAGCAGTTGCAGAGCAAAAAGAAGAGCAAGGCGCTTAATCGTAAGACAATGTTACAATTCGAATTACAAATAGGATAATTATTTAAGGAGGATTTTCTAATGACTAAAGAACAAATCATTGAAGCAGTTAAAAATATGACTGTTTTAGAACTAAATGACCTAGTAAAAGCAATTGAAGAAGAATTTGGTGTAACTGCTGCTGCTCCTGTAGCTGTAGCTGCTGGTGGCGCTGCTGAAGCTGCTGCTGAGCAAACTGAATTTGATGTTGTATTAGCAGACGCTGGTGCACAAAAAATCAAAGTTATCAAAGTTGTACGTGAAATCACTGGTCTTGGCTTAAAAGAAGCTAAAGAACTTGTTGACAACACTCCAAAAGCAATCAAAGAAGGCGTTTCTAAAGAGGAAGCTGAAGAAGTTAAAGCTAAACTTGAAGAAGTTGGAGCTGGCGTAGAAGTTAAGTAATAATTGATTAACGTAAAAAAAGCTCGCTTAATAGCGAGCTTTTTTTTATCAATATGGAATGAAACGGGTATACTGTTCATATACTCTTATGTTGGGAGATATATAAATGGCCGAACATTATTATACTAGTAAACCCACTGTGGCAAGTAATCAAAAAATATGGTCGTTTGTATTAAAAGGGAATTCATTTTCCTTTACAAGTGATAGTGGAGTTTTTTCAAAAAACGAAGTTGATTTTGGAACGCGCTTACTGGTGGAGGAGTTTAAGGCTCCAGAAGTGGCTGGCCCGTTTTTAGATGTTGGCTGTGGTTATGGGCCGATTGGACTTGCGCTAGCAAAAATACATAATGAACGTTTTGTGGAAATGATTGATGTGAATGAGCGAGCGGTTGAACTCGCGAAAAAAAACGCAGAAACAAATAAAATTACAAATGTAGAAATTCATCAAAGTGATTTGTTTACAAATGTAAAGAAACAAGGATTTGCTGCAATTCTTTCTAATCCACCAATTCGTGCTGGAAAAAAAGTTGTTCATCATATTTTAGAAGAAAGTTATCGTTATTTGTTACCTGGTGGAGAGCTTTGGGTTGTGATCCAAAAGAAACAGGGAGCTCCATCTGCAATCGAGAAGCTTGAAAAAGTATTTGAAGAAGTCGAAATCGTCGAAAGAAAAAAAGGATACCATATCATTAGAGCTATCCGGAGTTTGTAGTTCACATAAAATATGACTTGACAAAATGAAAAATATCTTGACTGGCCTTTTTCTGTGTGGTAGCATTATATAATGCCGATATGTAATTTTTCCATGTATAACTAAAAAATTAAATATATGTATAAATATAGTATGTATGGAAAAACTAATAAAATCAATAGTTCGTTTATTGGAAATTGTGGTTTTCTTAGTAGAAACCCTTTTTCTTTTTGTCTATAAAAATGATGGTTTATAGCTTTTGCGAAAAGCTCAAAAAGCACATCAAAAGACAACGTAAACGGGTGAATGGTAGGCTAAATAAGTCGTAGAATTGAGAAATTGATAGGCTGCATTATGTGTCCTATCATTTTGATTTGCGGTTTACATCCTTACTTGTTATTGAAGTTGTAAGAGTATACTTTAATAATTAGTAAGTCTTTATAAATTAGCAAGATTAATAACGCTGGATATGAGGGGTGAATGAGTTGATAGGTCAACTAGTTCAGTATGGACGACACCGCCAACGAAGAAGTTATGCTCGTATTAGTGAAGTTTTAGAATTACCAAATCTTATTGAGATTCAAACCTCTTCTTATCAGTGGTTTCTTGATGAGGGTCTAAGGGAGATGTTCCAAGATATTTCCCCGATCGAAGATTTTACAGGTAACCTATCTCTAGAGTTCATTGATTACAGTTTAGGTGAGCCAAAGTATTCTGTTGAGGAATCAAAAGAGAGAGACGTTACTTATTCAGCGCCACTTCGAGTAAAAGTGCGTTTGATCAATAAAGAAACTGGTGAAGTAAAAGATCAAGATGTATTCATGGGTGACTTCCCGCTCATGACAGAAACAGGTACGTTCGTAATTAATGGTGCAGAACGTGTTATTGTTTCTCAGTTGGTTCGTTCGCCAAGTGTCTATTTCAGTGGTAAAGTTGATAAGAATGGAAAACGCGGCTTTACTGCAACGGTAATACCAAACCGTGGTGCATGGTTAGAGTATGAAACAGATGCGAAGGATGTTGTGTACGTTCGTATCGATCGTACGCGTAAATTACCGGTAACGGTTCTTTTGCGCGCGCTTGGGTTTGGCTCTGATCAAGAAATCATCGATTTATTTGGTGAAAACGAATATTTACGTAACACTCTTGAGAAGGACAATACAGAAAGCACTGAAAAAGCATTACTAGAAATATATGAGCGTCTACGTCCGGGTGAACCACCGACAGTAGAAAATGCAAAAAGTTTATTAGAATCACGCTTTTTTGATCCAAAGCGTTACGACCTAGCTAGTGTAGGTCGCTACAAGATTAACAAAAAACTTCATATTAAAAACCGTTTGTTTAATCAGCGTTTAGCGGAGACGCTTGTTGATCCTGAAACAGGTGAGATTATCGTTGAAAAAGATACTCTTCTTGACCGTAGAACGCTAGATCGTATCATTCCATATTTAGAGAATGGTATCGGTTTTAAAACGCTTCAACCAACAAGCGGTGTAATAGATGAAGAAATTACACTTCAATCTATTAAAATTTACGCTCCAAATGATCCAGATGGTGAACAAATTATCAATGTCATAGGTAATGCTTATATTGAAGAAGGTGTTAAGAATATTACTCAAGCAGATATTCTTTCTTCAATTAGCTATTTCTTTAACTTATTACATCAGGTTGGAGATACAGATGATATTGACCATTTAGGTAACCGTCGTTTACGTTCTGTTGGTGAGCTTTTGCAAAACCAATTCCGTATAGGATTGTCTAGAATGGAACGTGTTGTTCGTGAGAGAATGTCAATTCAAGATACGAATACCATTACTCCACAGCAACTTATCAATATTCGTCCAGTGATTGCGTCTATTAAAGAGTTCTTTGGTAGCTCACAGCTTTCACAGTTCATGGACCAAACAAATCCATTAGCAGAATTAACACATAAACGAAGACTATCAGCATTAGGGCCTGGTGGACTAACACGGGAACGTGCTGGATTTGAAGTGCGTGACGTTCACTATTCTCACTATGGTCGTATGTGTCCGATTGAAACTCCGGAAGGTCCAAATATCGGACTAATCAACTCGTTATCATCCTATGCAAAAGTGAATCGATTTGGGTTTATTGAAACTCCATATCGAAGAGTTGATCCTGAGACCGGTAAAGTAACAGACCGTATCGATTATTTAACAGCGGACGAAGAGGATAACTATGTTACCGCTCAGGCGAATTCTCGTTTAAGTGATGAAGGTGCATTTATAGATGAAGATGTAGTTGCTCGTTTCAAGGGTGAAAACACAGTTGTTCACCGTGATCGAATTGACTACATGGACGTATCGCCAAAACAAGTTGTATCTGCAGCAACAGCATGTATTCCGTTCTTAGAAAATGACGACTCAAACCGCGCGTTAATGGGTGCGAACATGCAACGTCAAGCTGTTCCGCTAATGCAACCGGAAGCGCCGCTCGTTGGTACAGGTATGGAATATGTCTCTGGTAAGGACTCAGGTGCTGCTGTAATCTGTAAGCACCCTGGTATTGTTGAGCGTGTTGAAGCAAAACAAATCTGGGTACGACGATACGCAGAAGTAGATGGTCAAAAGGTGAAAGGTGACCTTGACAAATACCGTCTTCTTAAATTTGTTCGTTCTAACCAAGGAACATGCTATAACCAACGCCCGATTGTTACAGAAGGCGACGAAGTTGTAAAAGGAGAAATTCTTGCAGACGGTCCATCTATGGAAAAGGGTGAACTAGCATTAGGACGTAACGTCCTTGTTGGTTTCATGACTTGGGATGGGTACAACTATGAAGATGCCATTATCATGAGTGAAAGACTTGTAAAAGATGATGTGTACACTTCAATTCATATTGAAGAATATGAATCAGAATCTCGTGATACAAAATTAGGACCTGAAGAAATCACGCGTGATATTCCAAACGTCGGGGAAGATGCGTTACGTAATCTTGACGAACGTGGAATTATCCGTATCGGTGCAGAGGTAAAAGATGGTGATCTACTAGTTGGTAAGGTAACACCTAAAGGGGTAACCGAGCTAACGGCAGAAGAACGTCTTTTACATGCAATCTTTGGTGAAAAGGCACGTGAAGTTCGTGATACTTCTCTTCGTGTACCACATGGTGGAGAAGGAATTGTTCTTGATGTGAAGGTATTTAACCGCGAAGACGGAGATGAATTACCACCGGGTGTAAATCAGCTAGTTCGTGTTTATCTCGTTCAAAAACGTAAAATTCACGAAGGCGATAAGATGGCGGGTCGTCACGGAAACAAAGGGGTAATTTCAAGAATTCTTCCGGAAGAAGATATGCCATTCCTTCCAGATGGAACACCAATTGATATTATGTTAAACCCACTTGGGGTGCCTTCTCGTATGAACATCGGTCAGGTGTTAGAGCTACACTTAGGTATGGCTGCTAGACAACTTGGCATTCATGTTGCAACACCAGTATTCGATGGAGCAACAGAAAATGATGTTTGGGATACGATAGAAGAAGCCGGTATGGCTCGTGACGCAAAAACAGTATTATACGATGGAAGAACGGGTGAGCCGTTTGATAATCGCGTATCTGTTGGTGTCATGTATATGATTAAGTTAGCTCATATGGTTGACGATAAACTTCATGCTCGTTCAACTGGTCCTTACTCTCTTGTTACTCAGCAACCACTTGGTGGTAAAGCTCAGTTTGGTGGGCAACGCTTTGGTGAGATGGAAGTTTGGGCGCTTGAAGCTTATGGTGCTGCATATACGCTACAAGAAATCCTTACGGTTAAATCAGACGATGTTGTTGGTCGTGTGAAGACATATGAGGCAATTGTGAAGGGTGAAAATGTACCTGAACCAGGTGTCCCTGAATCATTTAAAGTATTGATAAAAGAGCTTCAATCATTAGGGTTAGATGTGAAAATTCTTTCTGGTGATGAAGAAGAGATTGAAATGCGTGATCTAGAAGATGAGGAAGAAGCAAGTCAATCAGAGGGAATATCTCTTGATGCTGACCAACCATTAGATTCAGAACTAGAAAAGAACGCAGTTGTAAAGGAATAACTTTATTCAGCATTCACCTCCAACTTTTATAAGTGGAGGTGAATGCAAAAAGAGTATTCTTACTGAATAAGGTTAAGCTCCGGCGGATGCCACGATTTTTCAAAGGAAATTTTTTGAACTTGCTCGAAAAAAACGGGCACAAATACGCCATGGCGCATTTGATCAATTAACAGTCATAAAAAGCAAAGGTCAATTAGGGTAATCCTGTAGATCAAAAGGGAGGTAGGCCCCTTGCTAGATGTTAATAATTTTGAATACATGAGCATTGGTCTCGCTTCACCCGACAAGATTCGTTCATGGTCTTTCGGTGAAGTAAAAAAGCCAGAAACAATCAACTATCGTACATTAAAACCAGAAAAAGATGGGTTATTCTGTGAACGAATCTTCGGTCCTCAGAAGGACTGGGAATGTCACTGTGGAAAATACAAACGTGTTCGCTACAAAGGTGTCGTTTGTGACCGATGCGGCGTTGAGGTTACTCGTGCAAAAGTTCGTCGTGAGCGTATGGGACACATCGAACTTGCAGCACCTGTATCACATATTTGGTACTTTAAAGGAATTCCAAGCCGAATGGGACTTGTTTTAGACATGTCACCTAGGGCACTTGAAGAAGTTATTTATTTTGCTTCTTATGTTGTAACAGAAACTGGAGATACTCCTTTAGATAAAAAACAATTGCTTTCTGAAAAAGAATATCGTGCATACCGTGAAAAATACGGCAATACATTCCATGCAGCAATGGGGGCTGAAGCAATTAAAAAGCTTCTGCTTGACATTGATCTTGAAAAAGAAGTGGATGGCCTTAAAGAAGAATTAAAAACTTCTCAAGGACAAAGAAGAACTCGTGCAATTAAGCGACTTGAGGTACTGGAAGCGTTCCGTAATTCAGGCAACGAGCCTTCATGGATGATTCTTGACGTACTTCCAGTCATTCCTCCTGAACTACGTCCAATGGTGCAGCTTGATGGTGGTCGTTTTGCAACTTCCGATTTAAACGATTTATATCGTCGTGTAATCAACCGTAACAATCGTTTAAAACGACTTTTAGACTTAGGAGCTCCAAGTATTATCGTACAAAACGAAAAACGTATGCTCCAAGAAGCAGTTGATGCGTTGATTGATAATGGTCGCCGTGGAAGACCGGTAACAGGTCCTGGTAACCGTCCATTAAAATCACTTTCACATATGCTAAAAGGTAAACAAGGTCGTTTCCGTCAAAACCTATTAGGTAAACGTGTTGACTACTCCGGTCGTTCCGTTATCGTAGTAGGTCCAAACCTTAAGATGTACCAATGTGGTTTACCAAAGGAAATGGCATTGGAATTATTCAAGCCTTTTGTTATGAAGGAGCTAGTAGAAAAAGGACTTGCTCATAACATAAAGAGTGCTAAACGTAAAATTGAACGTGTACAACCAGAGGTTTGGGATGTGCTCGAGTCTGTTATTAAAGAGCATCCGGTTCTCTTAAACCGTGCCCCTACATTGCACCGTTTAGGAATCCAAGCGTTTGAACCAACATTGGTTGAAGGTCGTGCAATCCGCTTACACCCACTTGTTTGTACTGCGTATAACGCAGACTTCGACGGTGACCAAATGGCGGTCCACGTACCACTTTCTTCAGAAGCACAAGCTGAAGCAAGACTATTGATGTTGGCGGCACAAAACATTCTTAACCCGAAAGATGGTAAACCAGTTGTTACACCATCTCAGGATATGGTATTAGGTAACTATTACCTAACTATGGAACGTCCTGGAGCAGTCGGTGAAGGAATGGTATTTAAGGATACAAACGAAGCGGTTCTTGCTTATCAAAATGGATATGTACACCTTCATACAAGGGTTGCTGTGGATGCTGGTTCATTAAAGAACCCAACATTTACAGAAGAACAAAACAATATGTTGCTAATGACAACAGTAGGTAAGTTAATTTTTAATGAGATTCTTCCTAAATCATTCCCATTTATTAATGAACCTACAAAAACAAACCTAGAAGAGAAAACACCTGAAAAGTATTTCATACCTAAGGGTGCGAACGTAAAAGAAATTATTCAAAGTCAAGAACAAATAGATCCGTTCAAGAAGAAAATACTCGGTAACATTATTGCTGAGGTTTTCAAACGTTTTAAAATTACAGAAACCTCAAAAATGCTTGACCGCATGAAAGATCTTGGATTTAAACATTCAACAAAAGCTGGTATTACTGTTGGTGTAGCTGACATTGTGGTATTAGCCGAAAAAGAAGAGATTTTAGCGCAAGCACAAGCAAAGGTTGACAATGTTTTAAAACAATTTAGACGTGGTTTAATTACGGAAGATGAGCGTTATGACCGTGTTATCTCCATTTGGAGTGCTGCGAAGGACACAATTCAAGGTAAGCTAATGGCTTCACTTGATAAGCGTAACCCAATCTTCATGATGAGTGACTCTGGTGCCCGTGGTAACGCATCTAACTTTACACAGTTAGCTGGTATGCGTGGACTTATGGCGAACCCGGCAGGTCGTATTATTGAACTTCCGATTAAATCAAGTTTCCGTGAAGGTTTAACAGTATTAGAGTACTTTATTTCAACTCACGGTGCACGTAAAGGTCTTGCGGATACGGCGCTTAAGACAGCTGACTCTGGTTACTTAACAAGACGTCTAGTTGATGTTGCCCAAGACGTAATTGTACGTGAAGATGACTGTGGTACAGATCGCGGCTTGCTTGTAAGCTCATTGAGAGAGGGAACTGAAATTATTGAACCTCTTGAAGAGCGTTTAAATGGCCGTTACGCAAGAAAGAAAGTTGTACACCCTGAAACAAACGAAGTGTTAGTAGGGGAAAACGAATTAATTACTGAAGATATCGCAAACACTATTGTCAACGCAGGTGTAGAAGAGGTTACAATTCGTTCTGCGTTTACATGTAATACACGCCATGGCGTATGTAAAAAATGTTATGGCCGAAACCTTGCAACAGGATCAGAGGTTGAAGTTGGAGAAGCGGTTGGTATCATTGCTGCTCAATCAATCGGTGAACCGGGAACACAGCTTACAATGCGTACGTTCCATACTGGTGGGGTTGCAGGAGACGACATCACGCAAGGTTTACCTCGTATTCAAGAGCTATTTGAAGCGAGAAATCCAAAAGGTCAAGCCGTCATTACTGAAATCAATGGTGTTGTAACATCAATCAATGAGGTAAAAGATAGACAGCAAGAAATTGTGATCCAGGGCGAAGTAGAATCTCGTTCTTATACCGCGCCATACGGTGCTCGTTTGAAGGTTGCTGAGGGCCAACAGGTTGAAAGTGGTCAGGTATTAACAGAAGGTTCTGTTGATCCAAAAGAATTATTAAAGGTAACAAATACTACTGCTGTTCAAGAATACCTCTTGAAAGAAGTACAAAAAGTATATCGTATGCAGGGTGTTGAAATCGGTGATAAACACGTTGAAGTAATGGTTAGACAAATGCTTCGTAAAGTGAGAGTAACCGATGCAGGTGAAACAGATGTATTACCAGGTTCACTACTTGATATACATCAGTTCACTGACGCAAACACGAAGGTTTTACTAGAAGGTAAAGCACCTGCTACTGGTAGACCAGTTCTTCTAGGAATTACGAAAGCATCACTTGAAACTGATTCATTCCTATCTGCTGCATCATTCCAGGAAACTACACGTGTCCTTACAGATGCTGCAATTAAAGGAAAACGTGATGAGTTACTAGGATTAAAAGAAAATGTAATTATTGGTAAGCTTGTTCCTGCTGGTACAGGTATGACTCGTTACCGTCGAGCAGAACCGGTAGTTGTAGAGCAACAAGAAGATACAGTTGGTGTTGAATAAAGGTTAGAAGAGCAAATCTAAGATATTGGATGTCTACTACGAGCAAATAATTTTATTTAGCGTAGTTGACATCCTTCTCTTAGGGTGTTAATATATCTAAGGTGCTCCTTAAACCTGTTACTTTGGAGGATATTTTATATGTCTTATGAAAAAGTATCACAGGCAAAGAAGATTATTATAGGTACAAAGCAAACGGTAAAGGCTATACAAACCGATATAGTATTGGAAGTAGTTGTGGCATCAGATGCCGATCGGCGTGTAATCAACAAAGTGTTACATTTAGCTGAAGAACGCAAAATTCCAATATCAAAGGTGGACTCAATGAAGAAGCTTGGCAAAGCTTGCGGAATTGAAGTAGGAGCTTCTACTGTAGCGATAATTAATTGAAAACTGTTTTTGTGGAGAAAAGATTCTACAAAGACTTTGTTTTTTGTAAAAAAATGAACCACCTGGATATGTGGTCTTGACGAAAGTAGAAGGGAGGAAACAAATAATGCCTACAATTAACCAATTAATTCGTAAGGGTCGCGAAACTAAAGTTCAAAAATCAGACTCTCCTGCGTTAAATAAAGGTTATAACAGCTTCAAAAAGTCACAAACTAACACTACTTCACCTCAAAAGCGTGGTGTTTGTACTCGTGTTGGTACAATGACTCCGAAGAAGCCGAACTCAGCACTACGTAAGTATGCTCGTGTACGTTTAACAAACGGAATTGAGGTTACTGCTTACATCCCAGGAATTGGTCACAACTTACAAGAGCACAGTGTTGTACTAATTCGTGGTGGACGTGTTAAGGACTTACCAGGGGTACGTTATCACATCGTGCGCGGTGCATTAGATACTGCCGGTGTTAATAATCGTATGCAAGGTCGTTCTAAATATGGTACTAAGAGACCAAAAGCAGCTAAGAAATAATAGACTAACATATTTAAGACTGAAAGGAGGAAATATCAATGCCTCGTAAAGGACCTGTTGCTAAAAGAGATGTATTACCAGATCCAATTTATAATTCAAAGCTTGTAACTCGTTTAATCAACAAAATGATGGTTGATGGAAAAAGAGGTAAGTCACAAGCAATTCTATATAATGCGTTTGATTTAGTTCAACAACGTTCAGGTAAGGATGCAATGGAAGTGTTCGAACAAGCACTTAAAAACATCATGCCTGTCCTAGAAGTAAGAGCACGTCGTGTAGGTGGTGCAAACTATCAAGTTCCTGTAGAAGTTCGCCCTGACCGTCGTACTACTCTAGGTTTACGTTGGTTAGTAAATTACGCTCGTCTTCGTGGTGAAAAAACAATGGAAGAGCGTTTAGCTAACGAAATCCTTGATGCAGCTAACAACTCTGGTGCATCAGTTAAGAAACGTGAAGATACACACAAAATGGCAGAAGCAAACAAAGCGTTTGCTCACTATCGTTGGTAATAACTTGATTCAGCTTTTTGCTGAATTAAGTTATGGTTTACGGTATTGCTATAAAATTAAACAGCTCTGTTAAGTAGATTAACAGAGCATTTACTACAATAAAAATTATACTTAACATAGGAAGGAGAAAGACCCAAATGGCAAGAGAGTTCTCCTTAGAAAAGACTCGTAATATTGGTATCATGGCCCACATCGATGCTGGTAAAACAACAACTACCGAGCGTATCCTTTATTACACTGGTAAAATTCATAAAATCGGTGAAACTCACGAAGGTGCATCTCAAATGGACTGGATGGAGCAAGAACAAGAGCGTGGTATCACAATTACATCTGCTGCAACTACTGCGCAATGGAAGGGTCACCGCGTTAACATCATCGACACTCCAGGACACGTAGACTTCACAGTAGAGGTTGAGCGTTCACTCCGTGTACTTGATGGTGCTGTAACAGTTCTTGACGCACAATCAGGTGTTGAGCCACAAACTGAAACAGTTTGGCGACAAGCTACAACTTACGGTGTACCACGTGCTGTATTCGTAAACAAAATGGACAAGATCGGTGCGGACTTCTTATATTCTGTTAAGACACTTCACGATCGTCTACAAGCGAATGCACACCCAATTCAATTACCAATCGGTGCAGAAGATCAGTTCAGAGGTATTATTGACCTTGTTGAAATGAACGCTACATTCTATGGTAATGACTTAGGTACTGAAATCGAAGTTGGAGAAATTCCTGAAGAATTTCAAGACCAAGCAAATGAATACCGTGAAAAGCTTGTTGAAGCTGTAGCGGAATTAGACGAAGATTTGATGGAAAGATACCTTGGTGGAGAAGAAATCTCCAACGAGGAATTGAAAAAGGCAATTCGTACTGCAACACTTAATGTAGAATTCTACCCAGTAATGTGTGGTACAGCATTTAAGAACAAAGGTGTTCAAAAGATGCTAGATGCTGTAATCGATTATCTTCCAGCGCCAACAGACGTTGCGTCAATTCAAGGTCATCTTCCTGATACAGGAGAAGAAGTTGAACGTCATTCCGACGATAGCGAGCCATTCTCAGCTCTTGCGTTTAAAGTAATGACTGATCCTTATGTTGGTAAATTAACATTCTTCCGTGTATATTCAGGTACTTTAAATTCTGGTTCTTACGTACAGAACTCAACTAAAGGAAAGCGCGAACGTATCGGACGTATCCTTCAAATGCACGCGAACCACCGTGAAGAAATCTCAACGGTTTATGCAGGTGACATCGCAGCTGCTGTAGGATTAAAAGATACAACAACTGGTGATACATTATGTGATGAAAAAGACCTAGTAATTCTTGAATCCATGACATTCCCAGAGCCGGTTATTCAACTTTCAGTTGAGCCGAAGTCAAAAGCTGACCAAGATAAAATGACTACAGCTTTACAAAAGCTACAAGAAGAAGACCCAACATTCAGAGCGCATACTGACCAAGAAACAGGTCAAGTTATCATTGCTGGTATGGGTGAGTTACACTTAGACATTCTAGTAGACCGCATGAAGCGTGAATTCAAAGTAGAAGCAAATGTTGGTGCTCCACAAGTTGCTTACCGTGAAACATTCCGTCAATCTGCACAGGTTGAAGGTAAGTTTGCTCGACAATCTGGTGGACGCGGACAATACGGACACGTTTGGATTGAATTCTCACCAAACGAAGAAGGTAAAGGTTTCGAATTTGAAAACGCAATTGTTGGTGGGGTAGTTCCACGTGAATATATCCCTGCAGTACAAAGTGGTCTAGAAGATGCTCTTGATAGAGGGGTTCTAGCTGGATTCCCGTTAGTTGACATTAAAGCTAAGCTTTATGATGGTTCTTACCATGATGTTGACTCAAGTGAAATGGCGTTTAAAATTGCTGCTTCTATGGCACTTAAGAACGCTGCATCAAAATGTCAACCAGTTATCCTTGAGCCTGTAATGAAGGTTGAAGTTGTTATTCCTGAAGAATACATGGGTGACATTATGGGTGGTATTACTTCTCGTCGTGGACGAGTTGAAGGTATGGAAGCTCGTGGTAATGCGCAAGTAGTACGTGCGATGGTTCCACTATCAGAAATGTTTGGTTATGCTACTTCATTACGTTCTAACACTCAAGGTCGTGGAGTATTCACAATGCACTTTGATCACTACGAAGAAGTACCAAAATCAATTTCTGAAGAAATTATCAAAAAAAATAAAGGTGAATAATTGATTTTCACCTTTACATCAAGTATAACTACTTATGTAGGCCTTGAAAGTGGGGACATCTCCACTTTTGGGATATCATACTTACTATAAAAATAACAAATACTTAAGGAGGCTTTTCAAATGGGAAAAGAGAAATTTGACCGTTCGAAACCACATGCTAATATTGGTACAATTGGACACGTTGACCATGGTAAAACTACTTTAACAGCTGCTATCACTTCTGTTCTTGCTAAAAGAAGCGGAAAAGGTACTGCAATGGCTTATGACCAAATCGATGGTGCTCCAGAAGAGCGTGAGCGTGGAATTACAATTTCAACTGCACACGTTGAATATGAAACAGACAACCGTCACTATGCACACGTTGACTGCCCAGGACACGCTGACTACGTTAAGAACATGATCACTGGTGCTGCTCAAATGGATGGTGGTATCCTAGTGGTATCCGCTGCTGATGGCCCAATGCCACAAACTCGTGAGCACATTCTTCTTTCTCGTCAAGTAGGTGTACCTTACCTAGTTGTATTCATGAACAAATGTGACATGGTAGACGATGAAGAATTACTTGAATTAGTAGAAATGGAAGTACGTGACCTTCTATCTGAATATGATTTCCCTGGTGACGATATTCCTGTAATCAAAGGTTCTGCTCTTAAAGCTTTAGAAGGTGAAGCTGAGTGGGAAGAAAAAATTCTTGAATTAATGGCTGCTGTTGATGAGTACGTTCCAACTCCAGAACGTGACACTGAAAAGCCATTCATGATGCCAGTTGAGGATGTATTCTCAATCACTGGTCGTGGTACAGTTGCTACAGGTCGTGTTGAGCGTGGACAAGTTAAAGTTGGTGACGTAATTGAAATCATCGGTTTAACTGAAGAGCCAAAATCAACAACTGTAACAGGTGTTGAAATGTTCCGTAAGCTTCTTGACTATGCTGAAGCTGGTGACAACATCGGTGCACTTCTTCGTGGGGTTTCTCGTGAAGAAGTACAACGTGGACAAGTACTTGCTAAGCCAGGTACAATCAAGCCACACACAAAGTTCAAAGCTGAAGTTTACGTATTATCAAAAGAAGAAGGTGGACGTCACACTCCATTCTTCTCAAACTACCGCCCACAGTTCTACTTCCGTACAACTGATGTAACTGGAATCATTCAACTTCCTGAAGGTGTTGAAATGGTTATGCCTGGTGACAACATCGAAATGACTGTTGAACTAATCGCTCCAGTTGCGATCGAAGACGGAACTAAGTTCTCAATTCGTGAAGGTGGACGTACAGTAGGCGCTGGCGTTGTTGCTACAATTACTGAGTAATTACAACAATATGTTTTAAAAACAGGTGGGGTATTCCCGCCTGTTTTTTTTACAAATACTTTCAATCGATAATAGAAGCAACTGAAAGAATGTTTGCATTCACCGATTTCCAAAATCTAACGTAAAAATAGTTTGGGTCTTTTGTTGAAATGTCTATTAATGGTGTGTATAATGAAAAAAGTGCGAAAGACATGCATAATACGAAGAATTATGTTGCATTTCGTATTTGTTTTCTATATAATAGACAATGTTGGTCTTTGACTGCGATGATGTGGAAGGTTGCTGATACACCCGGCCGCTTTGCCATGGCGAGTGTAAGGAAATTTCCACGGAGAGAGTCTATTTTAAAAGTAGGCGAAAAAGGAGGGAAAATAATGGCAAAACAAAAAATTCGTATTCGTTTAAAAGCATATGATCACAGAATTCTTGATCAATCTGCAGAGAAAATCGTTGAGACAGCTAAAAGATCTGGGGCAGCAGTATCTGGTCCAATTCCACTTCCAACTGAGAAGTCTGTTTATACGATTCTTCGTGCTGTTCACAAGTATAAAGACTCTCGTGAACAATTCGAAATGCGTACGCATAAACGCTTAATCGACATCATTAATCCAACACCACAAACCGTTGATTCTTTAATGCGTTTAGACTTACCATCTGGTGTTGACATTGAAATCAAACTTTAATTTTAAAATGAAATAAATTGTAAATATAATAGGAGGTGTGACTAATGACCAAAGGAATCTTAGGAAGAAAAATTGGTATGACTCAAGTATTCGTAGGTAACGGTGAGCTTATTCCTGTAACTGTAATTGAAGCTGGTGCGAACGTAGTTCTTCAGAAGAAATCAGTTGAAACTGATGGATATGAAGCTGTTCAAATTGGTTTTGAAGACAAGAGAGAAAAGCTATCAAACAAACCTGAAAAGGGTCATGCTGCAAAAGCAAACACTGCACCTAAGCGCTTCGTTCGCGAATTACGCGAAGTTAACTTAGATGAGTTTGAAGTTGGTCAGGAAGTCAAAGTTGATATCTTCGCTGAGGGAGATATTGTAGATGTAACAGGAATTTCAAAAGGTAAAGGATTCCAAGGTGCAATTAAGCGCCACGGACAATCTCGCGGACCTATGGCTCACGGTTCTCGTTATCACCGACGTCCTGGTTCTATGGGACCTGTAGCTCCAAACCGCGTATTTAAAAACAAACTTCTACCTGGTCGTATGGGTGGAGAGCGTATCACAGTACAAAACTTAGAAATCGTAAAAGTAGATACAGAACGTAATCTTCTTCTAGTAAAAGGTAATGTACCTGGTGCGAGAAAATCTGTTGTTACAGTAAAAAGTGCTGTTAAAGCGAAATAATTTACTAGGAAAGGAGGACATTTGAATGCCTAAAGTATCATTGTATAACCAAACAGGTTCATCTGTTGGAGAAATCGAATTAAACGATTCTGTTTTCGGTATTGAACCAAACCAACAAGTATTATTCGATGCAGTAATCATGCAAAGAGCTTCCTTACGTCAAGGAACTCACAAAACAAAAATTCGTTCTGAAGTAGCAGGCGGAGGACGTAAACCATGGCGTCAAAAGGGTACTGGTCGTGCTCGTCAAGGTTCTATTCGTTCACCACAATGGCGTGGCGGTGGAACAGTATTTGGTCCAACTCCAAGAAGCTATAGCTATAAATTACCTAAAAAAGTACGCCGTTTAGCAATCAAATCAGCATTATCTACTAAGGTATTAGAAGAAAACATTCTAGTATTAGACAATCTAGTATTAGAAACTCCTAAAACAAAAGATATGGTTGCGGTACTGAAAGGATTAAACGTAGATCGCAAAGCGTTAATCGTAACTGCCGACATAAATGAAGCAGTTGAACTTTCAGCTCGTAATATTCCTGGAGTAACAGTCGTTGCTGCTAATGGAGTAAGTGTTCTTGATGTTCTTAACCATGATAAGCTTGTGATTACTAAAGCTGCGGTGGAAAAAGTAGAGGAGGTGCTCGCATAATGAAAGATCCTCGTGATATTATTAAGAGCCCTGTTATTACTGAACGTTCATCAGACCTAATGGCTGAAAAAAAATACACATTTGAAGTTGACGTGAAATCTAATAAAACTGAAGTTAAGGATGCTATTGAGCAGATTTTCGGTGTGAAGGTTGAAAAAGTTAACATCATGAACTACAAAGGTAAGTTCAAGCGTGTAGGACGTTACAGTGGATATACAAATCGTCGCAGAAAAGCAATCGTAAAACTAACTGCAGATAGCAAAGAAATCGAATTCTTTGAAGTTTAATTTTATAGAGAAGGAGGGAAATAGAGATGGCGATTAAACATTACAAACCAACCTCTAATGGTCGTCGTGGTATGACAACTTTAGATTTCGCTGAAATCACTACTGACAGACCAGAAAAATCATTACTAGCGCCTATACACAAAAAAGGTGGTCGTAATAACCAAGGTAAATTAACTGTACGTCATCAAGGTGGCGGTCACAAGCGTCAATACCGTGTAATCGACTTTAAACGTGATAAAGATGGTATACCAGGACGCGTTGCTACAATCGAGTATGATCCAAACCGTTCAGCAAACATTGCATTAATTAACTATGCAGATGGAGAGAAACGTTACATTCTTGCTCCGAAAAACCTTAAAGTAGGTATGGAGGTATTTTCAGGACCTGAAGCCGATATTAAAGTAGGTAACGCACTTCCATTAGTAAATATTCCAGTAGGTACAGTAGTACACAACATTGAATTAAAGCCTGGTAAAGGTGGACAATTAATTCGTTCAGCTGGTACTTCTGCTCAAGTACTTGGTAAAGAAGGAAAATATGTTCTAGTTCGTTTAAACTCTGGTGAGGTTCGTATGATTCTTGCTACTTGCCGTGCTACTGTTGGTCAAGTAGGTAATGAGCAACATGAACTAGTTAACATCGGTAAAGCAGGTCGTTCACGTTGGTTAGGCAAGCGCCCAACAGTTCGTGGATCTGTAATGAACCCTAATGATCACCCACATGGTGGTGGTGAAGGTAAAGCTCCTATCGGACGTAAGTCTCCAATGACTCCATGGGGCAAACCAACTCTTGGTGCTAAAACACGTAAGAAGAAAAATAAATCAGATAAATTTATCGTACGTCGTCGTAAAAAATAACGGGATTGTGCTACGGTTCATCGGAACCGTAGGTCAATCACGAAGGGAGGTTCACTCATGGGACGTAGCTTAAAAAAAGGACCTTTTGTAGATGACCACTTATTGAAAAAGGTTGAAAATCAAAATGGATCAGAGAAGAAACAAGTAATCAAAACTTGGTCTCGTCGTTCTACGATTTTCCCTCAGTTCATCGGTCATACAATTGCGGTATATGATGGTCGTAAACATGTACCAGTCTATGTTACTGAAGATATGGTAGGTCACAAACTTGGTGAATTTGCACCAACACGTACTTACAAAGGCCACGCAAGTGACGATAAGAAAACAAGACGTTAATGAGAGGAGGATTATCTATGCAAGCTAAAGCTGTTGCGAGAACAGTTCGTATTGCTCCTCGTAAAGTTCGATTAGTAGCAGATTTAATTCGAGGCAAGCAAGTAGGTGAAGCAATCGCAATCCTACGTCATACACCTAAAGCTGCTTCTCCAGTTGTAGAAAAAGTATTAAATTCTGCGATTGCGAATGCAGAGCATAACTACGAAATGGACGCAAATAACCTAGTTATTACTGAAGCATATGTAAATGAAGGTCCAACATTAAAGAGATTCCGTCCAAGAGCTATGGGACGTGCAAGCCAAATTAACAAGCGCACTAGCCACATTACAATCGTGGTATCAGAAAAGAAGGAGGGATAAGTAGTGGGTCAAAAAGTTAATCCAGTCGGACTGCGAGTTGGGATTATCCGTGATTGGGAATCAAAATGGTACGCAGGTAAAGACTATGCAGATTTATTACACGAAGACCTTAAAGTTCGCGAATACATCGCAAAACGTTTAAGTGATGCTTCTGTATCTAAAGTTGAGATTGAACGTGCGGCTAACCGTATTAACGTTACTGTCCATACTGCTAAACCAGGTATGGTAATTGGTAAAGGTGGTACAGAAGTTGAAGCACTTCGTAAAGCTTTAAACCAATTAACAGGTAAGAGAGTACACATCAATATCCTTGAAATCAAAAGAGCTGATATCGATGCAACTCTAGTAGCCGAAAATATTGCTCGTCAATTAGAAAACCGTGTTTCATTCCGTCGTGCACAAAAGCAAGCTATCCAACGTGCAATGCGTGCAGGTGCTCAAGGTATTAAAACACAAACTTCTGGTCGTTTAGGCGGAGCTGATATTGCTCGTGCAGAACACTATAGTGAAGGAACAGTTCCACTTCACACACTTCGTGCAGATATCGATTACGGTACTGCTGAAGCTGACACAACTTACGGAAAAATTGGTGTAAAAGTTTGGATCTATCGTGGAGAGGTCCTTCCTACGAAGAAGAAAACTGAGGAAGGAGGAAAATAATATGTTATTACCAAAACGTGTGAAATACCGCAGAGAACACCGTGGAAAAATGCGTGGTCAAGCAAAAGGTGGTACTGAAGTACACTTCGGTGAGTACGGTTTACAAGCTCAAGAAGCTTCATGGATTACTAACCGTCAAATCGAGGCTGCTCGTATTGCTATGACACGTTATATGAAACGTGGCGGTAAAGTTTGGATTAAAATTTTCCCATCTAAGCCATATACAGCAAAACCTTTAGAGGTACGTATGGGTTCCGGTAAAGGTGCTCCTGAAGGATGGGTAGCTGTTGTTAAACCTGGAAAAGTTATGTTTGAAATCGCTGGTGTATCAGAAGAGATCGCTCGTGAAGCTCTACGCCTAGCATCACATAAACTACCAGTTAAAACTAAGTTCGTAAAACGTGAAGAAATTGGTGGTGAATCAAATGAAAGCTAATGAAATCCGTGACCTTACCACTGCCGAAATTGAACAAAAAGTAAAATCATTAAAAGAAGAATTATTTAACCTTCGCTTTCAATTAGCTACTGGTCAACTTGAGAATACTGCACGTATTCGTGAAGTTCGTAAATCAATCGCTCGTATGAAAACAGTAGTCCGCGAAAGAGAAATCGGTCGTAAATAATCGATAACCAGGAAGGAGGTCTACGATAGTGAGTGAACGCAACCAACGCAAAGTCTACACTGGACGTGTTGTATCTGACAAAATGGATAAAACAGTCACTGTTCTTGTAGAAACCTATAAGAAACATTCTCTTTACGGGAAACGCGTAAAGTATTCAAAGAAATTTAAAGCGCATGACGAAAACAATGTTGCAAAAACTGGCGACATCGTTAAAATTATGGAGACTCGCCCATTATCTGCTACAAAACGCTTCCGTCTTGTTGAAGTAGTAGAAAAAGCGGTTATTATCTAATTATATTTTGTTCGGATCAATCAATAATCCGAAGGGAGGTTTCATGAATGATTCAACAAGAAACTCGTTTGAAAGTTGCTGACAACTCTGGAGCACGTGAAGTGCTAACTATTAAAGTTTTAGGTGGCTCTGGTCGTAAAACAGCAAATATCGGTGATGTTATCGTATGTACAGTGAAAAACGCAACACCTGGTGGCGTTGTTAAAAAAGGTGATGTTGTTAAAGCTGTTGTAGTACGTACGAAGCGTGGTGTTCGTCGTAATGACGGAACTTACATCCGCTTTGATGAAAATGCCTGCGTTATTATCCGTGATGACAAGAGTCCACGTGGAACTCGTATCTTCGGACCTGTAGCACGTGAATTACGTGATAATAACTTTATGAAAATTGTTTCATTAGCTCCAGAAGTATTATAATTCGAAATCGATTGGCCTTTAAGGAGGTGCGAAATAGATGCATGTAAAAAAAGGTGACAAGGTACAGGTTATTTCAGGTAAAGATAAAGGTAAACAAGGTGTAATCCTTGAGAGCTATCCTAAGAAAGACCGTGTTCTTGTCGAAGGCGTTAATATCGTTAAGAAACACTCAAAACCGTCTCAAGCGAATCCACAAGGTGGAATCATTAGCCAAGAGGCACCTATTCATGTATCAAATGTAATGCCATTAGATCCTAAATCTGGTACTCCAACACGTGTTGGTTACAAAGAAGAAAATGGCAAAAAGGTACGTGTAGCAAAAAAATCTGGTGAAGTTTTAGATAAATAGTAAATAAAGAAAGGAGGTACTTACATGAACCGCCTAAAAGAAAAATTTCAAAACGAAATTACACCTGCTCTAATGAGCAAGTTTAACTATAAGTCTGTTATGCAGGTTCCACAAGTAGAAAAAATCGTGATCAACATGGGTGTTGGTGACGCAGTTCAAAACTCTAAAGTATTAGACAACGCAGTAGAGGAATTAGCTGCTCTTAGTGGTCAAAAGCCAGTTGTAACTAGAGCTAAGAAATCAATCGCTGGATTCCGTCTTCGTGAAGGAATGCCTATTGGGGCGAAAGTTACTTTACGCGGCGAGCGTATGTATCAATTCTTAGATAAGCTTGTTTCTATTTCACTACCACGTGTACGTGACTTCCGTGGGGTATCAAAGAAATCATTTGATGGCCGTGGTAACTACACTTTAGGTGTAAAAGAACAATTAATTTTCCCTGAAATTGATTACGATAAAGTAAGTAAAGTTCGTGGTATGGATATCGTTATCGTAACTACTGCAAATACTGACGAAGAAGCTCGTGAGTTATTAACAGCGTTCGGTATGCCGTTCCAAAAGTAAAGGAGGCGAAATCGTGGCTAAAAAATCAATGATTGCGAAACAAAAACGCACACAAAAATTTAAAGTACAAGAGTACACACGTTGCGAACGTTGTGGCCGTCCACACTCTGTATTACGTAAATTCAAATTATGCCGTATTTGTTTCCGTGAACTAGCTTATAAGGGTCAAATTCCTGGTGTAAAAAAAGCAAGTTGGTAAACCCCGAATTGGGAAGGAGGTAAAAATACTATGGTGATGACAGATCCAATTGCAGATATGCTTACTCGCATCCGTAATGCGAACATGGTACGTCATGAAAAACTTGAAATCCCTGCATCTAATATCAAAAGGGAAATCGCTGAAATTTTAAAGCGTGAAGGTTTCGTTCGTGACGTAGAATTTATTGAGGATGACAAACAAGGTATTATCCGTATCTTCTTAAAATACGGTGCAAACAATGAACGTGTTATTACAGGTCTTAAGCGTATTAGTAAGCCTGGTCTACGCGTATATGCAAAATCTAATGAAGTACCTCGTGTATTAAACGGTCTAGGAATCGCGATCGTTTCAACTTCACAAGGTGTATTAACTGATAAAGAAGCTCGTCAAAAGCAAGCCGGCGGAGAAGTATTAGCTTACGTTTGGTAATAGCTTGATAAGAATGGAGGTGTAGTACATGTCACGTATTGGTAAAAAACCAATCGAAATACCATCTGGTGTTACTGTAACTTTTAACGGTAATACTGTTACTGTAAAAGGACCAAAAGGCGAATTAACTCGTACTTTCCATCCTGATATGCAAATCAATGTTGAAGAGAACGTGATTAACGTTGCTCGTCCAACTGATAATAAAGATCACCGTGCTCTTCACGGTACAACTCGTAGTTTACTTGGAAACATGGTTGAAGGTGTATCCAAAGGTTTTGAAAGAGGCTTAGAGCTAATCGGGGTCGGTTACCGTGCTCAAAAAGCTGGAAACAAACTTGTATTAAACGTTGGATATTCTCATCCAGTAGAAATCGTTCCAGAAACTGGCGTTGAAATCGATGTACCATCTAACACTAAGATTGTTGTAAAAGGCATCGACAAAGAACGTGTTGGGGCATTAGCTGCTAATATTCGTGGTGTACGTCCGCCTGAGCCTTATAAAGGAAAAGGTATTCGCTACGAAGGTGAATTTGTTCGTCGTAAGGAAGGTAAAACTGCGAAGTAAGCCTTTTTAGGTAAAAGAAAGGAGAGACGTAAATGATTACGAAACAGGATAAAAATGCAGTTCGTAGAAAAAGACATGCTCGTGTTCGTTCTCGTGTTTCAGGAACTGCTACTCGTCCTCGCCTAAATGTGTTCCGTTCAAACAAACACATTTACGCTCAATTAATCGATGATGTAAACTCTGTAACAATCGCAAGTGCTTCTACATTAGATAAAGAGCTTTCTGTTGAAGGTTCTGGTAACGTAGATGCAGCAACAAAAGTTGGCGAACTAGTTGCAAAACGTGGAATCGAAAAAGGAATCAAAGAGGTTGTATTTGACCGCGGAGGTTACTTATATCACGGACGTGTTAAAGCACTAGCAGAGGCTGCTCGTGAAGCTGGATTACAATTTTAATAAAAAAGGAGGGACATTATAGATGCGTCGCATTGATCCAAATAAATTAGAACTTGAAGAACGCGTAGTTACCGTTAACCGTGTTGCTAAGGTTGTAAAAGGTGGACGTCGTTTCCGCTTTGCAGCATTAGTAGTAGTTGGTGATAAGAACGGACATGTTGGATTTGGAACTGGTAAAGCACAAGAAGTTCCAGATGCAATTCGTAAAGCAATTGAAGATGCTAAAAAGAACCTTATTTCTGTACCGATGGTTGGAACATCCATTCCACACCAAGTAATTGGTCAATTTGGAGCAGGTGAAGTTTTACTAAAACCTGCATCTGAAGGTACTGGAGTTATCGCTGGTGGACCTGTTCGTGCGGTATTAGAACTTGCTGGTATCGGTGATATCCTTTCTAAATCATTAGGAACGAACACTCCAGTAAATATGATACGTGCTACAATCGAAGGTTTAAGTCAATTAAAGCGTGCTGAAGAAGTAGCTAAGTTACGTGGTAAATCAGTAGAAGAACTGTTAGGATAGGAGGGAAAACAATATGTCAAAGAAATTAGAAATCACCCTCACTCGCAGTGTCATTGGACGTCCTGAAGACCAACGTGTAACTGTTCGTACTCTTGGATTGAAAAAATTACATCAAACTGTTGTTCATGATGATAATGCTGCGATTCGCGGTATGATTAATAAAGTTGCTCACCTAGTTACGGTTAAAGAACAATAATTGAACTTTTTTTTGAAATAAGGAGGTGCCCAAATGAAACTTCATGAATTACAAGCGACTGAAGGATCACGTAAAACTCGTAATCGTGTAGGACGTGGAACTGGTTCAGGTAATGGTAAAACTGCTGGTAGAGGTCATAAAGGTCAAAATTCACGTTCTGGTGGCGGTGTTCGTCCTGGATTTGAAGGTGGTCAAATGCCTTTATTCCAACGTTTACCAAAACGTGGTTTCACAAACATCAATCGCAAAGATTTTGCAATTGTTAACCTTGAGACATTGAATCGTTTTGAAGACGGAACAGAAGTAACACCAGAACTTTTAATTGAAACTGGTGTTGTAAGTAAACTTAATGCTGGAGTTAAGATCCTTGGTAAAGGTACTCTTGACAAAAAGCTAACAGTTAAAGCTCACAAATTCTCCTCTACTGCACAACAAGCGATTGAAGCTGCTGGCGGAAAAACTGAGGTGATTTAATGTTTCAAACAATCTCCAATTTTATGCGCGTTGGTGATATAAGAAACAAAATTATATTCACCTTACTTATGTTAGTAGTATTTCGAATCGGCACCTTTATTCCAGTACCAAATGTAAATGCCGACGTTTTAAAAGCGACAGATAGCAATACCGCGTTCGGCCTTTTAAATACATTTGGTGGTGGGGCTTTGTTTAACTTCTCCATACTTGCGATGGGAATCATGCCTTATATTACTGCTTCAATTATCATTCAATTGTTGCAAATGGACGTTGTTCCTAAATTTACGGAATGGTCCAAGCAAGGAGAAGTTGGACGTCGTAAGTTAGCACAATTTACTCGCTATGGAACGATTGTACTTGGCTTTATCCAGGCATTAGGTATGTCATACGGTTTTAACAATATGTCAAACGGAATGTTGATTGAGAATCCAAGCATCGGAACGTATTTATTAATCGCTGTTGTGTTAACTGCTGGTACTGCATTCCTAATGTGGTTAGGTGAACAGATTACAGCGAAAGGCGTTGGAAATGGAATATCAATTATCATTTTCGCTGGTATTGTTGCCGGTATTCCTACAGCTGTAAATCAAATCTATATTCAACAATTTGAAGATGTGGGAGAACAATTATTCTTACGCATCATTACTGTTGTTTTACTGCTAGTTGCTGTAATAGCTGTTGTCGTAGGTGTAATTTTTATACAACAAGCTTTACGTAAAATTCCAATTCAATATGCAAAGCGGTTAGCTGCTAATAGCCCGGTTGGAGGTCACTCCACTCATTTACCATTAAAAGTAAATGCGGCTGGTGTTATTCCTGTAATTTTTGCGGTTTCCTTCATTATCACACCACCAACGATTGCATCGTTTTTTGGTCCTAATGCGGTAACTGAATGGATACAAAAATATTTTGATTATACTCAACCGGTTGGGATGATCATTTATATCGCGCTAATCATTGCGTTCACATATTTCTATACATTTGTTCAAGTTAATCCTGAGCAAATGGCAGATAATTTGAAGAAGCAAGGCGGCTACATTCCAGGGATTCGCCCAGGAAGAAATACGCAAGAATATGTAACAAAAATTCTGTATCGATTAACTTTTGTTGGTTCTCTTTTCTTAGCAGCTATTTCAGTTCTTCCTGTATTCTTTATAAAGTTTGCGAATTTACCGCAGTCTGCACAAATTGGTGGAACTAGTTTGCTTATCGTTGTCGGTGTTGCACTTGAGACAATGAAGCAACTTGAAAGTCAGCTTGTAAAACGTCATTATAAAGGATTTATCAAATAGGTCTGGGAATTTGATTTCCCAGTACCTCTAGATAAGAGGCTGAGGGGGCAAATCACTTGAACTTAGTATTAATGGGGCTTCCGGGTGCTGGTAAAGGTACTCAAGCTGAAAAAATCGTAGAAAAGTACAATATCCCTCATATCTCTACAGGAGATATGTTCCGTGCTGCAATTAAAGATGGAACAGAACTAGGACTTCAGGCGAAATCTTTTATGGATAAAGGTGAGCTTGTTCCTGATGAAGTTACGATCGGAATTGTCCGTGAACGATTAAGCAAGAATGATTGCAACAAAGGATTTTTACTTGATGGATTTCCACGTACCGTTCCACAAGCAGAAGCACTTGAAGCAATCCTTACTGATCTCGGTAAAAAAATCGACTATGTAATTAACATTGAAGTTGATTCTGAAATCTTACTCGAAAGATTAACAGGTCGTCGAATTTGTAAGGACTGTGGTTCTACTTACCACTTAGTATTTAACCCACCTAGTCAGGAAGGGACATGCGATAAGTGTGGTGGAGAATTATATCAACGTGCGGATGATAATGCGGAAACTGTTGGAACTCGTCTTCAGGTTAATATCGAGCAATCTAAACCTCTTCTTGACTTTTATCAAGAAAAGGGCTATCTTCGCAATATTGATGGACAACAAGAAATTAACAAAGTTTTTGGTGATGTAGAGGAGCTCCTTGGGGGATTAAAGTAAATGATCATTTGCAAGACACCAAGAGAGATTGAAGTTATGCGCGAGGCTGGCAAAATCGTTGCGTTGACACACCAAGAATTACAAAAATATATTAATCCAGGGATTTCAACGAAAGAACTGGATACAATTGCTGAAAAGTTTATTCGTGGATATGATGCAATTCCTTCTTTTAAAGGGTATAATGGTTTTCGCGGTAGTATCTGTACTTCTGTTAATGAAGAGCTGGTACATGGTATGCCAGGTAATCGTGTCTTACAAGATGGAGATATTATAAGCATTGATATTGGTGCTAAGTATAATGGCTATCATGGTGATTCAGCATGGACTTATCCGGTAGGTACAATGCATGAAGAAAATCAAAGCCTTCTTGAAGTGACTGAAAAATCCCTTTATGAAGGATTAAAAGAAGCAAAGCCTGGTGTGCGTCTTTCAAATATCTCTCATGCAATCCAAGTTTATGTCGAGACAAATGGTTTCTCGATCGTTCGGGAATATGTTGGTCACGGTGTAGGCAAAGAATTACATGAGGATCCGCAAATTCCACATTTTGGTCCGCCTGATAAAGGACCACGTTTAAAACCAGGAATGGTACTTGCCGTTGAACCGATGGTAAATGCAGGTAGTCGATACGTGAAGACGTTAGCAGATAACTGGACTGTTGTAACAGTCGATGGCAAAACGTGTGCGCATTTTGAACATACGATTGCTATTACAGAAACAGGGTATGAGATCTTAACAAAATTGTAAGGCACAAACCCTATTCATTAGAATAACATTCATCTAATTTTTGATTACGTATCTCCGGAAGTTCAGAGCAGTATTAAGAAACTGGTCCATGGCAAACGAGACTTAGTCCTGAATTTGTATCGAAGTTTGTCAATGAGCAAGTTACTGATTTGAAGAAGGGAGAACATTCCAATGGCGAAAGACGATGTAATTGAAGTTGAAGGTACTGTTGCTGAAACATTACCTAATGCAATGTTTAAAGTTGAATTAGAGAATGGTCATACTGTTTTGGCCCATGTTTCTGGTAAAATTCGCATGCACTTTATTCGTATTTTACCTGGAGACAAGGTTACGGTTGAATTATCACCTTATGACTTGACTCGCGGTAGGATTACGTACCGTTTTAAATAAATGCGCTCCGAACTATCAAGGAGGTTTGAAAAATGAAAGTGAGACCATCAGTAAAACCTATCTGCGAAAAGTGCAAAGTAATTCGTAGAAAAGGTAAAGTAATGGTAATTTGTGAAAACCCAAAACATAAACAAAAACAAGGCTAATTAATAAGGAGGTGTACGTCTAAATGGCACGTATTGCTGGTGTTGATATTCCGCGTGAAAAACGTGTAGTGATATCATTAACATATATTTTTGGAATCGGACGTCCAACTGCACAAAAAATCTTAGCAGAAGCTGGTGTTTCTGAAGATACACGAGTTCGTGATCTTACTGAAGACGAACTAAATAAAATTCGTGATATCGTTGACCGTTATAAAGTAGAAGGTGACCTTCGTCGTGAAGTTTCACTTAACATCAAACGTTTAATCGAAATTGGTTCTTACCGTGGTCTACGTCATCGTCGTGGATTACCTGTAAGAGGTCAAAATACTAAAAATAATGCTCGTACACGTAAAGGACCTCGTCGTACTGTAGCAAACAAAAAGAAATAGTAAGGGAGGTAATGGATAAATGGCACGTAAAACGAATACTCGTAAACGTCGTGTAAAAAAGAATATTGAATCTGGTGTTGCACACATCCGTTCAACATTCAACAATACGATCGTAACAATTACAGATGCACACGGAAATGCTATTTCTTGGTCAAGTGCTGGTGCGCTTGGATTCAGAGGTTCACGTAAATCTACTCCATTTGCTGCACAAATGGCTGCAGAAACAGCTGCTAAGGCATCAATGGAACATGGTATGAGAACTCTTGAAGTAACTGTAAAAGGCCCTGGTGCAGGACGTGAAGCTGCAATTCGTGCTCTTCAAGCTGCTGGTCTTGAAGTTACAGCTATTAAAGATGTTACTCCAGTACCACATAACGGTTGTCGCCCACCAAAACGTCGTCGTGTGTAACATACGTTTAAATACGACAAGACGTATTTGATCTTTTTCTGTATAAGATTTTTTATCCATGGCTATAATGGATTAATGGGTTTTGTTAAACTTTTTTACTGTGTAAGAAAGTTTGCTTTCTTATCTTATAAGTGTAACAAAGGCGTGAGTGAGGTAATACTTACAAAATGCCATGTTTTCTTTATAAGTTCTTTACAGAATGAATCGAGTTGTTGTGCACAGATAGGGAACTTAACTATTGGGAATTTCGGTTAGACGTAGTTGATCATGGTCTAGCCGAGGTTTCGACGTTTTGAAGGAGGGTTTATAAATGATCGAAATTGAAAAACCAAAAATCGAAACGGTTGAAATCAGCGAAGATGCCAAATATGGTAAATTCGTCGTCGAGCCACTTGAGCGTGGATATGGAACTACTTTGGGTAACTCCTTACGTCGTATCCTATTATCTTCTCTCCCTGGTGCCGCTGTTACGTCTATTCAAATAGATGGGGTACTGCATGAGTTCTCAACAATCGAAGGCGTCGTCGAAGATGTAACATCTATTATCTTAAATGTGAAGAAACTAGCTCTCAAAATCTACTCTGATGAAGAGAAGACGCTTGAGATTGATGTTCAAGGTGAAGGTCCGGTAAAAGCTTCCGACATTACACATGACAGTGATGTTGAAATCTTAAATCCAGATTTACACATTGCAACACTTGCTAAGGATGCACATTTTCGTGTGAGATTAACTGCAAAGCGCGGACGAGGATATACTCCAGCTGATGCAAACAAGCGTGAAGATCGACCAATCGGTGTAATTCCGATTGACTCCATCTATACACCAGTTTCACGTGTTAATTACCAAGTGGAAAAAACACGTGTTGGACAGGTCGCGAACTTTGACAAACTGACTTTGGATGTTTGGACAGACGGCAGTACTGGTCCAAAAGAAGCGATTGCACTGGGTGCGAAAATCCTAACAGAACATTTAAATATTTTTGTGGGATTAACAGATGAAGCTCAAAATGCAGAAATTATGGTTGAAAAAGAAGAGGATCAAAAAGAGAAAGTCCTCGAGATGACAATTGAAGAATTGGATCTCTCTGTTCGTTCATATAACTGCTTAAAGAGAGCAGGAATCAATACGGTTCAAGAGCTTGCTCATAAGACTGAAGAAGATATGATGAAGGTACGAAACCTTGGTCGTAAATCTTTAGAAGAAGTTAAGGCTAAACTAGAAGAGCTTGGTTTAGGCTTACGTAAAGATGACTGACTCATTTTGAATTATGCGAATTAGAGGCATCTTTCACAACACGTACAGTCATACTTGTTACAAGAGCCTAGTTATCTAATGCTTTGTCTTTCATAATAATTCAACAAAGGAGGGAATACCTCATGTCATACCAAAAATTAGGACGTACAAGCGCGCAACGTAAGGCGTTATTACGTGACCTTACTACTGACTTAATCATCAACGAGCGTATTGAAACAACTGAAGCTCGTGCGAAGGAATTAAAATCAGTTGTAGAAAAAATGATTACATTAGGTAAGCGTGGTGACTTACATGCTCGTCGTCAAGCTGCTGCATACATCCGTAATGAAGTAGCAAACGAAGAGTCTGGTCAAGATGCGCTTCAAAAATTATTCAGTGACATCGCTACTCGTTATGAAGAGCGTCAAGGTGGATACACTCGTATCATGAAACTTGGACCTCGTCGTGGTGACGGTGCACCAATGGTTATCATTGAATTAGTATAATTTTTCATTAATAAGGGCGGGACAGTTTTATAAACTGGTCTAAGCCCTTTTTATTTTACATTTATTATCTTTCAAAAAAGATAGAATTATCGATAAATAATTTTTTACTCTCCTATTAGAAAACACACATTGTAATAACACCACTCCTGATTGTTGAATGAGCCGTTCTTATTCCCTTGACAGATGAGGAAGGAACGAATAATTTGGTATTAACCTGCTGTATAAGGTTAATACCTTCGGAGAGCGTCGTGGATTTTAAAATGAAACTTTTCGAGCGAACTCGAAAAAAATCTAGGCGGCAAATACGTCAGTACGTATTTGATTAAGTTGAGACGAGAATAGTATTATTTCTATGGAAATAACGTAATTAGTGGGGGGAATGAGAATGAGTGAAGCCCTTTTAGTCGTTGATCAGATAAGTTATAAATACACGGAAAATACAAGGTTTGCTTTAGAAAATCTTTCATTCTCTGTTCAAAAAGGAGAATGGCTAGCAATTGTAGGACATAATGGCTCAGGAAAATCTACGTTAGCTAAAATACTAAACGGTTTACTATTGCCTCAAACAGGAACCGTAACCATTGAAGGTATCCAACTAAATGAAAATTCGATATGGGACATTCGTAGGAAAATTGGTATGGTGTTTCAGAATCCAGATAATCAATTTGTAGGTACGACTGTTAAGGACGATATTGCCTTTGGAATGGAAAACAACGGCATTCCTCGGGAAACGATGGTATCTAGGATTGATAGAGTCATCGATATGGTAAAAATGAAGGACTTTCTTGAGTATGAACCACATCAACTTTCTGGTGGGCAAAAGCAGAGAGTTGCAATTGCAGGTGTTTTAGCCGTACAGCCTGATTTAATCATACTAGATGAGGCAACCTCGATGTTGGACCCTATAGGGCGCACAGAGGTCTTAGAAACGATAAGGGAAATCAAGAATGAGAGTCAAATCACGGTGATGTCAATTACACATGATTTAGAGGAAGCAGCAAGGGCAGATCGAATCATTGTGATGAATCAGGGACAATTATTTGCGGAAGGAAAACCTGAAGAAATCTTTGCTTTAGATGAAAAGCTTGTAGAAATTGGTTTGGATTTACCTTTTTCTGTAAAAGTATCTAAAAAACTACGAGCAATCGGGGTTCCTCTTTCAAAGAATCATATAACAGAAGAAGGTTTGGTGGATGAGTTATGGACATTACAATCGAAAAACTAGAGCACCGCTACCAAATTCGTTCTCCATTTGAAAGGCTTGCCTTATTTGACGTCAATGCAAAAATAAAATCTGGTTCTTACACTGCTATTATTGGACATACCGGTTCTGGAAAATCAACAATTCTACAGCATTTAAATGGTCTCCTACAGCCAACCTCAGGTTCCATTACCATTGGAGATCGTACAATTAGCTCAAAACAAAAGCAAAAAAATCTAAAGCCACTCCGAAAGAATGTAGGGGTTGTCTTTCAATTTCCAGAGCACCAATTGTTTGAAGAGACAGTTGAGAAAGATATATGTTTTGGACCATTGAATTTTGGTGTTTCATTGGAAGAAGCAAAGGAAAGAGCCAGACAGGCTATTAGCATGGTTGGCCTTTCAGAAGAATATTTATCGAAATCTCCTTTTGATTTAAGTGGAGGTCAAATGAGACGGGTTGCGATTGCTGGAATCTTGGCAATGAATCCAAACGTATTAGTTTTGGACGAGCCTACTGCAGGTTTGGATCCAAGGGGACGTTTTGAAATTATGGAGATGTTCTATAAACTTCATAAAGAACGAGGACTTACAACAATTCTTGTAACTCATAGTATGGAGGATGCCTCCCGATATGCAGATCAAATTCTCGTTATGGAAAAAGGGACAATTAAATTTCAAGGTGATCCAGTTGAGATTTTTTCTAACCCTGAACAGGTTCTCCATTTAGGGCTAGATGTTCCTGAGGCTGTTAGATTAAAAGGGTTGCTCGAAAGAAAGTTAGGAATTAAGATTCCTCGTTCTGCTAGTTTATCAGTAGATGAAATTGTGAAGTATGTAGGAAATGCCCTTAAAGGTGAGGGGGTCGGGTTATGAACATCATTATCGGACGTTATATCCCAGGGAACTCTCCGATTCATAAAATGGACCCAAGAGCAAAATTGCTTTTAATTTTCTGTTATGTTTTTATTGTTTTTTTAGCAAACTCTGTTCTAACCTATGCATTATTAGGAATCTACACTTTAGTGATTGTATTCCTAACAAAGGTTCAATTACGCTACATTCTTTCGGGACTAAAACCCATTCTATGGGTCATACTTTTCACATTTATCCTTCATATCTTTCTGACGAAAGAAGGTAACCTATTAGTTGACTTTGGTTGGCTTCAAATTTATGAGGGTGGCGTAACACAAGGGATTTTTATATCATTGCGGCTATTATATTTAATAATTATGACGACAATATTAACATTAACAAGTACACCAATTGAAATTACAGATGGCATGGAGAGTTTATTAGCACCATTTAAAAAAATGGGTCTACCTACACATGAGCTTGCACTAATGATGTCAATTTCACTTCGATTTATCCCGACATTGATGCAAGAAACAGAGAAAATCATGAAGGCACAGGCTGCCCGGGGGGTCGAATTTACGAGTGGCCCGATTAAGGACCGTATGAAAGCGGTCGTTCCTTTATTAATTCCTTTGTTTATAAGCTCGTTTAAACGTGCTGAGGAGCTTGCAATTGCTATGGAAGCAAGAGGATACCGAGGTGGAGAAGGGCGGACCAAGCTTCGTGTTTTACAGTGGCGTGCCATTGATACACTTATGCTTGTACTACTCTTTGTAACCGCAGCTGTATTATTTTTATTACGTGGATAATGAGGTAAAAAATGAATCGCTATAAATGCATTATTTCGTATGATGGTACTCATTTTTCAGGGTATCAGGTACAACCGAATAAACGAACAGTACAATCGGAATTTGAGACTGCTTTACAGAAAATGCATAAAGGGGAACCAGTGAGTATTGTTGCATCAGGTCGAACGGATGCAAAAGTTCATGCACTCGGACAGGTCATCCATTTTGATTCCCGAATATCTATTCCTGTTGAGGGTTGGAAACGGGCCTTAAATTCACTGCTCCCGAATGACATTTCCGTTCGTTCGGTAGAAATGGTTGCTCTAGACTTTCACGCGCGTTTCGATGTAAAGGCGAAAGAGTACCGATATCGGTTATTAGTCAGCAAAGAACCTTGCGTTTTTAAGCGTCATTATACGTATTATTATCCATATCCACTTAATCTTGCTGCAATGAGGGAAGCTTCAGACTATCTGATAGGTACCTATGATTTTACAAGTTTTTGTGCTTCAAAGACCGAAGTGCAAGATAAGGTTCGTACTATTTACCAAATAAAAATTGAAAAACATGAAGATGAGCTGATTTTTTCGTTTGTTGGAAATGGATTTTTATATAATATGGTGCGAATTTTAGTAGGGACTTTACTAGAAGTTGGAAGCGGCCAAAGAGAGGCTAGGATGATTGAGAATATCCTGTCTGGGAAGGATAGATCATTAGCAGGAAAGACCGCGCCAGGCCAGGGTTTGTGCCTATGGCAGGTGTTTTATGAGGAATGGAAGGATAAAAATTATTATAACAACTAATCCTGGTGTAACATTTCCTTGACATTACACCCTGAAAGTTATATTATATTTTAGGTATGATATTTAAACCCCACGTTAAAGCCCCGGAACTTTAATCGTGATTAAATACAATATGAAACGTTAGTGAAATTAGGAGGGAAACTCATGCGTACAACATTTATGGCTAATGCTAGTAATATAGAACGCAAATGGTATGTTGTAGATGCTGCGGGCAAAACTTTAGGTCGTTTATCAACTGAAGTTGCAACATTACTTCGTGGAAAACACAAACCAACTTTTACACCACATGTTGACACTGGTGACAATGTTATCATTATCAACGCTGAAAAAATCGAATTAACAGGTAATAAATTAAACGATAAGATTTACTACCGTCATAGTCAATTCCCAGGCGGATTAAAGTCTAGAACTGCATTAGAAATGCGCACAAACTATCCAACAAAAATGCTTGAACTTGCAGTTAAAGGAATGCTTCCAAAAGGTTCACTTGGTCGTCAAATGATCAAGAAATTGCACGTTTACGCTGGAAGCGAACATCCACATCAAGCACAACAACCTGAAGTTTACGAACTTCGCGGTTAATTATTAAGGAGGGTATTAATTTGGCACAGGTACAATATTATGGCACTGGTCGTCGTAAAAGCTCTGTTGCACGTGTACGTTTAGTTCCTGGCGACGGACGCATTGTAATCAACGGTCGTGACATTGCAGACTATATTCCATTCGAAGCATTAAGAGAAGTTGTAAAACAACCTCTAAATGCGACTGAAACTTTAGGTAATTATGACGTTCTTGTTAACGTTAATGGCGGAGGATACACTGGTCAAGCTGGCGCTATCCGTCATGGTATCGCTCGTGCTTTACTACAAGCTGATCCTGAGTTCCGTCCAACTTTAAAATCAGCTGGACTATTAACTCGTGATCCTCGTATGAAAGAACGTAAAAAATACGGTCTTAAAGGCGCTCGTCGTGCACCTCAGTTCTCAAAACGTTAATCTTAGTAATAAAATTACAGGCTATTTCATCCATGATGAGATAGCCTGTTTTTGTTTGCCAAAAAATGAAATAATGAAATTTTTGGGGAAAGAAAACGGATGTATAAGTTTTAATGATATACTTGAAATGCGGATAAATGAGAAGATAGTATGATAGTTGAAGTTGAATGCTCAGGCAATGTAAGTATTGAAGGGGACCATAAAGAAAAGTGACTTAAAACCTATGTTTTTATTTTCTATAGAAACTATGTTGGGCATAGGAGGCTGGCATGTCAAATACAAAGTACGAAAAAATATATGAAGATTTAAAAAAGAAAATTGAGCAGAATGTTTACCAGTATCAACAATTCATTCCTTCAGAGAATACATTAGTTAAAATATATGACTGTTCAAGGAATACCTTACGAAGAGCAATCGGAAATCTTGTGGACGATGGGTATGTGCAAACCAAACATGGGAAAGGTGTGCGCGTTATTTATCAGGACTTTAGAAAGAATGAATATATGTTTGGTGAGACGGAAACATTTAAGGAGTTTGCGACTCGAAACAATAAGAAGCATCGGACCGAGGTCATCGTCTTTGAGGAATTGGTGGTAGATCAAAACCTTCACGAGCATACGAGGTTTCCAATTGGGGTTGAAGTGTTTCACCTAAAGCGTGTCCGTTATTTAGAAGGAAATCCGGTCATTATGGACTACAATTATTTTAGGAAAGATATTGCAAAAGGATTAACGTTGGAGATAGCAGAGGATTCAATTTACGAATTCCTAGATAAAGAGCTGGACCAACGAGCGGTCACTGCCCAGCGAAAAATGGTGGTAGAAAGAACAAACGACATGGATGAGAAATATTTAAAATTAGATGGATTTAATAGTGTCGTCGTTGTTACTAGTCATATTTTTAATGCAGATGGTGTGATGTTTGAATTTACTTTATCAAGGCATACTCCAAGTAACTTTGTATTCTTTGACCAAACACAACGAAAGTAAAAAAAGTGTACGAGATGAAGCTCTCGCACACTTTTTGTTATTTAGCCAGTTTTGATGCTAAGTGAATAAATACGCTAGACGTCCACGTATGAGCAAGGTCTCGTAAACCTCTTCCTGTTTCAGCATGGAAGTTCTCTGCAAATCCCCCATTTTTACATAGTTCAAGAAACTTCTCTGTTATTTCATTTGCTAATTCTTGTTCCCCACACTCTTCAAATGCCTCTACAAAGAGGAGAGTGGTAGGAGCCCAAATCGGTCCTCTCCAGTAGGCATCTTCCTCATAAAAAGGACTGTCTATGGCTTCTGACGCGATTCCCCACTTTGTTAAATACCTTTCACTCTTTAGAACATTGATGATGTTCTTTTTAGCCGCTTCAGGAAGTTTGTTTGCCAAGATGATTGAAATTAAAGGCAAGATTCCTTGACTGTCAATTATTTTACCGTCTCTTGTAAATCGAGCTATTGGCAGGTCCTCAACAAGGAAATAGTCACAAAACTTCTGTGTATATTGTGCGGATTGTTCTTCCCAATATTTCTTATCTTGGTCTCTATCAAGTTTTTCAGCTACAACAGCTAGCATATCCATTGATTTAATCAAAAAAGCAGTTAGGTCTGGTGAGTCAATGATGTTTGCATTTCTGAACACTGTACTGTTGTCCTGTCCAGAATCATTACCGTGATGGTATTCACAAATTCCGTCGCCATTGAAATCTTTGTATTGTAGATAAAATTCCACATGTCTTTGGATTTGAGTAAATATCGTTTCTAATTGTTCAGTAGTCAACGTCATTTTTTCCATCATCTTTAGCACAAATAATCCTTGTACAGGAGGCTTGGAGAAATTCCAGCGGATGGTCGAGTCGCTTATAGAACCTGGAATTTGGCCTTTGTCGTCCTGATAATCGAATAAGACTTGAATTTGATCCCATGCAAGTCCATCATCGACACCAGCGAGTGCTAATGCATTGAAGGCATTATCCCAACTCCAAACACCTGGGAAATTTGCATTTGACATATACATGGCTTTTCTTTTCAACAACCCTTGTTCATTCACGATACATGTCCAGTTTAAATAAGCAGCTTCTCTTAGTGTTTGTTGATATCTCTCTGGAACAATAGGGTGCTTAGATAAGAATCTCAAAAAATGATTTGTACTCTTGTTTAGTGCATCTTCAAATTTATACTCTCTTATTTCAGGAACTGCTCCGTTCGTAGCAATGTCTTCAATGACACATAAGAATTCATTTGACTCTTTGGTTGATGTGATTTGAATGCTTGATATGTTATCGGCTTTGTTTGTGCTTCCTGTCGTATCCATAAATACGTTTTGTTGAAGGAAAACGGATCCTTGTGGTGCAAAGATCATGTATTTAGTCAGATTTTTGTAGCTGTTAACAATGCAATACTCTTCACCAGCATTCCCTAGGAGATAGTTATATTCAAAGTTGAAAATTGGTTGAGTGTCTAGTGTTAGACCAACATTTTCCCCACGACCTTGTATAAAAATCCTTTCAGCATCTTCAAAGCATAAATAGATGTTTCCTCCATCAAATGTCAGGACAATCTTACATTCATCAGCTTCATAGGTGTATTCAACAGGAGTCCCATTAATTGTTGGGATGACTTTAAGAGCATTTTGATGATGTTTGGACTTTCCCCTTACTGAATTTATATAAAGCCCATTTTTCTCAGGGGTTTGGCTCTCTTGGTATGTGACTGCCATGTAAGAACCGAAATGACTCATAGGTGTGACCCGTATATCCAAAGTGAACACTCCTCTTTTAAATTTATATTGACAACAAAATCTACTGTACTATAATTAACTTGTTTAAACAAGTTAGAAATTTGTGTAAGCGATTCGATAAATGGAGGTTAGCGCATGGCTATTAAAGATCAAGTATCCAATATTATAAAAAATATCGGTGGATCTAAAAACGTCACTAATGCAACTCACTGCGTGACAAGGCTACGTTTAGTATTAGAAGATGAAAGCCAAGTCAATAAAGAGGCGTTAGAAGAAAATGAACTGGTGAAAGGGACGTTTTCAGTAAATGGCCAGTTTCAAATTATCATTGGTCCTGGGCTTGTAGAGAAAGTTTACAATGAGTTTGTAAATCAGACAGGTGCAGTAGAGGTAAGTAAGGATGAAATGAAGCAGATAACTGCTGAAAAGGGAAATATCATTCAGAGAGTTGTCCGGGTCTTGGCAGACATCTTTATTCCGATTCTTCCAGCAATTGTTGCTGCAGGTCTTCTCTTGGGATTAAATAATATGCTTGCAAACCCTGGTATTTTCTATGACCAAAAATCCGTGTTAGATGTGCATGCGGGCTGGACGGGGTTTGCGGAGTTCATTAATGTCATTGCTAATACGGCATTTACATTCTTACCTGTGCTCATCGCGTGGTCGGCTGCTAGGAAATTTGGAGGTAGCCCGTTATTAGGGATTGTGTTGGGGCTATTATTAGTACACCCTTCATTAATGTCAGCTTATGCCTATGCAGAAAATCCAAGTGAAGTGGAGTACTGGAATCTATTTGGTTGGGACATTGCCAAAATAGGATATCAAGGACAAGTTCTTCCTGTTATTTTTGCTACTTGGATTTTAGTTTGGTTTGAGAAACGTTTGAAACGCTTAATTCCAGATAATTTACAAATGATTTTTGTGGCACCGCTCGCATTAGTCATCGCTGGTCTTTTAACATTCGGAGTTATCGGGCCAATTACGATGACAGGTTCAAATTGGATTACGAATGGTATTCTCTATCTATTTGAATTATCACCTGCGTTTGCAGGGGGCGTGTATGGATTTATTTCAGGTCCACTTGTTATTACGGGCATGCACCACATATTCTTAGGGGTAAATCTTCAAATGGCCGGTACACTTGGCTACGTTACATTATGGCCAATTGGCGAAACAGTTACACTTGCCCAAGGTGCTGCTGCGTTGACGATGTTCTTTATTTTGAAGCAAAACCAAAAATTAAAAAGTGTATCACTTACTGCAACATTATCCGCATGGCTCGGCGTTACCGAACCAGCTATTTACGGAATCAACCTTCGATTTAGATATCCTTTCATAGCTGTTATGGTAGGTAGTGCAATTGGAAGTGCATATTTAGCGGCACAAGGGGTGAAAGCTACCTCTGTTGGAGTGGGAGGAGTTTTATCATTCCTTTCTGTTTATCCAGAACATTGGGGTTTCTATTTCACAGGGATGGCAATCACATTCATCTTTACCGTTGGATTAACATTTGGGTTAGGTAAAAGTAAGTTTTTTAAGTCTGGTAAAGATGTTGTGAAAAAATAGACCAGAGAAAAGTAGATCTTAGGCACTCGTTGGCACCTCAATTCTAAAATTTGGGGTTATCAAAGGCTCTCAACCAAATTGGTTGGGGGTCTTTTTTTTACCTAAAAAACAAATAAAAAAGTACTTATCATTTGGAAGTTCTTTCATTCACTTATTCGTTAAAATGTAATGTATACTGGAGTTTAAAGGATAAGTACTATTAGAATGGAATATCTGACAAAATACTTTTTAGAAACACTTTCTTTGAAAAGTAGAGATAGGTAACATAAGGAGGTAAAGAATGATGAGTGGATTTCCTAAAGAGGCAATGCGTATGTTAAAAGAGACGAGTCGTACATTTTACATACCGATTACGTTCTTGCAAAAGGAGTTAAAGTATTCAGTTGCTTCTGCTTATCTGGTTTTTCGAGCAATTGATGAAATAGAAGATCATGAAGAATTGGACAATGATGTAAAATCTACAATGCTAATGCAAATAAGTGACTTATTTAAAAAACCATTCGATAACGAAGAATATATAAGAATACTTGGATTGAAAAAAGATCAAATGCCAGAAGTTACACTTCGATTACAAGAATGGCTACAAGCTTGTCCAAAAGACACACTATCAATCATCATGGATGCAGCTAGTGAGATGGCCCTTGGAATGGCGAAATGGGCGAAAGTCAACTGGAATATTCAAACGCGTGAAGATTTGGATGAGTATACATATTATGTTGCAGGACTTGTTGGCGTACTGCTTTCGGACTTATGGGAACACTATGGAGATGAAAAAACAGATCGGGAACTTGCTATCGGGTACGGACGTGGGCTTCAGGCTGTAAACATTTTACGCAATCAGAAGGAAGATTTCGATGAACGTGGTGTAAGCTTTGTGCCAGATGGATGGAGCCGAGCAGAGTTGTTTGAATATGCAGAAGAAAACCTAGCGAAAGCTGATGAATATATGAAGTCACTAAGTAAGAAAAGTATTTTATTATTTTGCCGTCTGCCGCTTGCCCTAGCCCACAAAACATTAAAGGCGATGAAAGAGGGACGTGAAAAAATAACACGTGCAGAGGTTGAACAAACGGTTGACGAAGTTCAGACTAATTAATTTCTTGTTAATCAGAATCAATGAAACAGCGTCGTTCGAATTTAACGGGAGTTAGAGGCGTATCTTTAACGAATTATGATGATAAGGGCAGGTGTTGCTGATGGCCAATACAATCGAACAAAGAAAATCACAACATATTCAAATTACCTTAAATGAAAAAGTAACGGGTGATTCAATCTCAACAGGATTGGAGTCTTATAGGTTTCTCCACAATGCACTTCCTGAGATTGATTTTGATGATATCTCTATTGAAACGAACTTCCTTGGCTTTCAATGCAAAACACCATTTCTCATTAGTTCCATGACGGGTGGGACTGCTCTTGCAGAGACGATAAATCGAAATTTGGCTATTGCAGCAGAAGAAAGGGGCTGGGCACTTGCGCTTGGTTCCACACGTGCACTGCTCGATAGTGATGGACACTTTTCTTCTTTTCTGATGAGAAAGTATGCACCGAGTGTACCACTTATTGCAAACTTGGGCGCCGTTCAATTTAACTACGGATATGGTATCGAGGAATGTAGGAAAATTATTGAGATGACCGAAGCGGATATGCTCGTTCTTCATTTAAATAGTATTCAGGAAGTGCTACAGGATAGGGGAGATACGAATTTTAAAGGGTTATTAGAGAAAATTGAACAACTATGCAGCACCCTAGAAGTCCCAGTCGGAGTTAAGGAAGTAGGATGGGGAATCGATGGTCAAACTGCAAAGAAGCTAGTTAAGGCTGGTGTTACCTTTATTGATGTTGCGGGAGCAGGAGGCACTTCCTGGAGCCAAGTGGAAAAGTTTCGAGTTGAAGATCAGATTAAACGTGTTGCTGCAGAGGCATTCAGTGAGTGGGGAATTCCAACTGCTGAATCAATTCAATTGGTTCGGGGAGAAATTGAAAACCAGCCACTAATTGCTAGTGGGGGAATGCAGACAGGACTAGACGGTGCTAAGGCGATTGCGTTAGGGGCTGACTTGGTTGGTTTCGGAAGGTCCATTCTGAAAGAAGCGACACAGTGCGTTGAAGATGTACTGGAAGTGATGAAGGTCCGGGAAATGGAACTTCAGATGTCGATGTTCGGAATCGGGGCACAAACGATTGAAGAATTGAAGGGCAACCCACGCTTGAAGAATTGAAGGGCAACCCACGCTTGAAGAAATGGTGAAAATGGTCCTGTCAATTAAAAGGGAATACCTTGGTCAGTCGAAGACTCTCAACTAATTGGTTGAGGGTTTTTTATTGCCAAAACGGACGGAGTATCCCTCCTACATCCGTTTTAGTCAACCAGTTTATTCTTTACTGCATAAAGTGCTGCTTGTGTTCGGTCAGTCAATTCGAGCTTAGCGAGTAAGTTTGATACATGAGTTTTGACTGTTTTTTCGGTAATGAATAAGGAACTTGCGATTTCTTTATTGCTTTTTCCTTTGGCAATTTCCTTTAACACGTCTAGCTCTCTATTGGTTAATTCCTCTAGTGAATTTTTCTTCTGGTTTCGATTATTGGAAAGGTTCGCCAGTAGGTGAGAGGTTGCCTTTGGGTGGAGTTGGTTTTCACCGCCCATGATTCTGTTAATCGAGATGACAAGGTCATCGGGCTCAATGTCCTTTAATTGGTACCCAGACGCTCCTGCTTCTAGGGCAGGAATGACGTGGTCTTGATCAGAAAAGCTGGTTAGCATCATAATTTTTATTTCAGGTTTTTCCTTTTTAATGATTCTTGTTGCTTCAATGCCATCCATTTCGGGCATTACCAAGTCCATGAGAATTAAATCTGGGTTTACCAACTTTGCTTGTGTAATGGCCTCTTTTCCATTTGCCGCTTCACCGACAATCTCAATATCTGTTTGTGTACGAAGGAAAAAAACGAGACCTCTCCTGACGACATGGTGATCGTCAACTACTAATATCTTAATACTCATTGCATGTCTCCCTCCTAAAATGGGATACGGACGCCTATTTCTGTCCCAAACCCCGGGCTGCTTTGTAAATAAAAAGTCCCTTTTAATGCTTCTGTCCTTTTTTTCATATTTCGTAATCCCAACGAAGGTATTTCGAGATTTTCTTCATAGTGAAAGCCGCATCCCTTATCTTTAATGGTCATATTTACACCACCTTCAGAAGCTTGGAAACATAATAAGACCTCAGTTGTCTGTGAATGCTTTTTACAATTGGCTAGAGCCTCCTGCCCAATGCGCCATAATGCTTCCTCTACTTTTCCGGGGAGGCTAGCTGCGCCAGTTAGTTTTGTATGGATGGATAGACCTAGCATTTCAGCATAGCTTCGTAGGGCACTAATGAGTCCGTTTTCGAGCCCTTCCGGACGCAGTTGCCAGATTAATGCTCTCATTTCTCCAAGTGCCTCTTGAGCCATATCTTGTATATAGGTAAACGTTTGTTTGACTTCGGTGCTTTCTGTCATTTCAACTCCAGCTCTTGCAGTAAGACTTAAAGAAAATAGGAGTTGATTAACAGAATCATGAAGATCCCGCGCCAAACGATTACGTTCAGTAACAAGTGCTGTCTCTTGTTCACGTTGGGTTAGTTTGATTCTTTTCAATGCGGTTCCAATTTGATAGGCTACAGCTTCAAGTAAATCGAGTTCGTTTTTTTCAAAATGTGTTTTATTGGGAGCGCCGACATTCAATATCCCGAATCGTTCCTGTCCTGCACGAAGCGGGACTGTCGCGTGATGAGTTAGACCACATGTTTCTCCGGCATCCTCATCAAGCGCATCCTCGATTCGCTTACACTCTATAATATTTGTTGCTTTAGTAAGTTGCAGATTGTTGTACTTATTTACACACCAACACTTGCCGTGACACATCCGTCGCTTTTGGTCATTGGCTAATGCAGGTGGTAGGGCTTCGTCAGCAGCAAGTTGATGCATGCCATCGTTATCAATCAAAAAAATCCAACCAGTTTGTAGCCCTGTTACTTGGAGAAGTTTTTTCAAGACAACTCTCAATACGTTCTTTGTGTCTGTTCCTTCGTTGAGAAGCTCAGCAATTTCCTTTAATATGCTGATTTTTTGATATTTGTCATCTGACATTGAATTTCCTCCGCCATAAAGTATCTGCTTTCATTATAGCTTATTTATAATTTTCAGACTTCACTTTTCGTAGCAATTATACTTTCAGGTGTTCGTAATATGCAGTAGTTCTACGATTTCTTGGTTAGGTCCTTCATAAAAGACTGTTTGCCATCCATTGTCGAGTTTATAAGGGCCTTCGATTTTTTGAAAGCCCATAAGTTGGGTCATCGCCATATTAAGATTGATTACTTCAAAGCATATATGGGTATTTAATCGATTACTCGATATTAACTCTAATCTAAAACTGCCAAGAGTTAAAAACACAACTTCTTCAGCCATAAATCTTAAACGTTTTTCTTCTTTAAAGCCTAAATGATTTTTATAAAAAGTAACAGAATCCTCAAGATTATTCACTTCGAGACCATAATGATGAAATTTCAAAGTAATCCCCCAATCAAATAATTAGATTCATATCCCCGAATTCATGCCACAAATATCCCGCATCAATGGCTTGTGTGTAAGCATGAAGCAGATGCTGCTCTGAAATAAAGGCAGAAAGCATATCTAGATGGCTAGCTTTGGGTTCATGAAATCCAGTAATGATCCCATCAGCCACTTTTAAAGGGAAATGATGATTGATATATAAATTTGTTACTCCTGAAAGGATTCCAGACGTAGCAGCAGTCTCCAGTGCTCGAACTACTGTTGTTCCAACCGCAATAACCCTTTTTCCAGCTGCTTTCGTCTCATGGATTTTTTGCATGGTTTGCAAAGGAATATGGTATTCTTCCTCATTCTCTTCTGGCGTTTGATGCCACCTGTCATCAAGTAAATAGCTAAGTCCGGTATGAAGTTGAATAAAATCAATCTGCACTCTTTTTTGCATTAATGTAAACAACAGCTCCCAGCTAAATGCTCTTCCAGCTGAGGGCATTTCAACTGAACCCGGATGGCTTGCGAAAACTGTTTGATAATACTCCAACTCCCATGGGTGATGAATATATTCATAACGAATCGGCTCCCCGAGGGTATAGATGATATTTAAAAGGTCAGTCCCTTTTTTCGTAAATTTCAAAATGAGTAATGGCGAATTCTCCTTTACACTAGTTACTACTGCCGAAAGTTCAGGTGAAAAGATGAGTGTACCGCCAATCTTTACATGAGGTTGAACAACGAGTGCTTCCCATGTATCCTCCGTAAGGCGTCTGGCCAGTCGAACTTCGACGTTGGCTGCTATTTGAACCGCATTACTAAAATACTTTGCTTGTAAAACTGCTGGTATGGTCCGGCTGTTATTTAAAATAACAAGGTCTCCTGGTTGCAAATAATGTGGTAAATGAAAGAAAAGGTCATGCTCAGGTTTACCATTAGACCGATCAAGAACCATCATTCGAACATGATCTCTTCTGATGCCACGCTTTTCAGGGGGGAGGGAAGCATTCAGTTCGTTTGGAAGATAAAAGTCCAAAGCTTTCGCTACCATTTCCTACGCCTCCTCTGACTGAGCTGAAAATCGCTTGCCATTAATGCCTTTTGCCCGGTCAGATGCTAGATATAAAAAGATGTCCACGACTTCTTCAGGTTTTGCTAATGGATAATCACAATTTGGGACGGCCAGTTGGTGCATCTCTGTGTCCATTTCACCAGGGTCTACCATATTTACCCGAATACCGGTCTCACTTAATTCATCCGCCCATGTAAGGGTGATGCCTTCTACAGCGAATTTCGAAACACCGTATGCTCCCCAACCTGCAAATCCAACATGCCCAGCTTCAGATGTAACATTGATGATTGCCCCTTGTTTGCGCTCTAACATCCCAAGACAAACCCTTCGTGTAACTAGAAAAGTTGATAACGCATTGACTCTCAGTACCTCAGCAAAGTCTTCCTCTGGGAAATCGAGAAGCAGGGGCATTGGGCTCGGGCCTAATATGGAAGCATTATTTATCAAAACATCAATGTGACCATATGCCTCTTCCGTAATTGCAACAAACCGATCGACATCTTTTGATAGGGAAACATCTGCGGTCACCGCAAGTACCTTTGCCCCTAAATTTTCAGCCTCATCCCTTACCTTTAGTAATTCATCTTTTGTCCTTGCGCAGATTGCGAGCCTTGCACCTTCCTTGGCAAAAGCCAATGTCAAAGCTCTACCTAAACCTTTTGACGCTCCAGTAATCATGACAACTTTGTTTTTCAGCATGGGTATCTCTCCTTTTGTTGTTGTTGATTTAAGCATACTGATTCTTGAAAAATCCATCTTCGTAAAAAAGCTGGAACTTATCTACGACTTTTGGATGAGATTTCAAAGTTAGTATCATCACAAGTAAAAAACAATTGTACCCACGCACTTTATCTTGACTTGGGACAACCATCCGTCAAATTTCAAGTTATTTCGAGCATTTCGCCCACATATGATGAATGTAAGAATAGAAACAAATGTGAAGGGATGGATGGAAAATGAGTCGAATCCAAAAATCAATGCTAGGTGCTTTTATAGGTGCATCATCGGCAGGAATGTGGTTGGTCGTGGATCTTTTACTTCCAGAACCGATTGGGGATTATTTATTATTTCTTATAATGGGAGTAGTTCATATGGTTATTGGTTGGCAGGTAGCTAGGTTAGTCGGGAAACACAAAGAACGTTCAATTCGCGAGACTTCGAATAGTATTAAGACATCGGATGTATAGAGATAAAGGCTCTCAATCATTAGATTGAGGGCTTTTCGTTTTTTTTTGAGTTGCTTTTCTTAAAATAAGGACAGTTGGCTGGGTATCATAATTGTCCATTAAACATGTCCCAGTAGTTGGTGAGTTGTCTTGCCGTTAATGGTGAACTGCTGAAAATACATAAGCGGGGGTTTTTCGTTTAAATTCAGAATGGAGGCGTTTAGACCTAAATAAATGGAAATTTCCAAGTTATCCAAAGCGAAAGCCCTACTTTTTCACATTTGTATGGTCAATAAGCGGAGTCTCGCCGTCTATTAAGGCTATTTTCAGTGTCTTTTACTGATTAAGAGGAATTTTTCCGTCTATCACCTGCCTGGGTGCTTAGTCAGTTCCCACAACCTATAAGGTAAGTCCTCGAAACTGCATTGCAATTGACAGAAATTTTGACTCGCTTTTTTCATTGTTCAACGCTTTTTGTCTATCATCCAAATGAGTGTCAATTGTATGTCAAAAACGAAGGTATTGTTTAAGAACCTTAGCAAATATGAACAATGAAGTGTGCCAATTCACACGTCATTGTTCATGTCATTTATTAATAAAGCACCCGAAATCGGAACCCTTTATTATTCGATTGAGTGACTTTTTGTTTGTGGCTAGATCCAGGCGCCATCGGCTAGAGGTCATAATCCAATCGCTTCGGAAGGAAAAATGCCTCATTTGTCAGTGCTTGTCTTACGCTTGTCGACGAAAAGCAGAGGATGCCCGTTCTTCTTTTCGAGTGTATGCATAGTTTAATTTGGAAGTTAAGGTAGTTTGTGTTTTGCGCATGTTTACGGAGATGCAGTAGGAAACTATTTGACAAAGGGGGTTTATTTTATGAATGTTATTACAACCTTCAAGGAAAAACGGAAAGAGAAGCAGATTAAGTATGAACGGAAAATGCTTCGTGAGCTCTCATTAGAGGAATTAAAAAAGAACGTTATGGATTCATTTAGTAGTTTCTTTAGAATGGATTCTATACTTGGAAGTGCAATTGAAGAAGGCTGCCTTGATGTTGCAATTGAGGCATATCTACTAGGAGCTAAATATAGCAAATTTGGTTATTATGGAGAATCTGTTGAAGAAGTGAGAATGAGATGTTACAGATTCGAGAAAAACCTGATTGATGCGTTATATGAGTTTATTTGTTATTGGGGACATATTGGTGACCACGGCTTTGTAAATGAGTCACTTTACTATGCTTGTGAGCACTATGTCACCTATTGGTGGACAGAAGGATTCCAGAAGGGTGAAAAAAGATACCGGCTAAAATTGCATTAGAATTTTTAATCATATATACTCTCCTTGTCCCATATAGTTAATGTAGGGACATGCAGGAGGGAAATGATGAATAAGAAACTAAAAATTATTGGTATCCTTCTAGGTGCTATTGTTTTATTTTTAATTATACAATTTCGATTTATGGATAAAGATGTTTGGGACCCGTGGAGCTTACCCTTATCAGGGAAGTTTATTATCATTGACCCTGGTCATGGTGGACCTGACGGGGGAGCCCAAAGCGGCGACATCCAGGAAAAGGACATCGCCCTCGAAATATCCTATAAACTCCGCGATTATTTACAACAGCAAGGTGCTTTTGTGCAGATGCTACGGGAAGAGGATATAGATTTAGCACCTGATGGAACGAGGGGCTACAGCCGACGGAAAACCGAGGATTTAAAGAAACGTGTTCAAATCATTAATGAATCAGATGCGGATTTATTTATAAGTATACATTTAAATGCCATCCCGTCACCTAGATGGAGAGGGGCACAAACCTTTTATTTCAGCACCTTCAAAGAGAATGAAGAAGTTGCCAAATTTATTCAAGATGAGCTTCGAAACAACCTTGGTAATACAACACGACAAGCAAAAGCAATCAATGGCGTATATTTATTAAAAAGCGCGAAAAAGCCAGGTGCTCTTGTAGAAGTGGGATTCCTCTCAAATCCAGATGAAAAGGCTTTACTCGTACAAGAAAAATATCAGGACAAGGTTGCTGCCTCCATTTATACCGGCATTAACCGTTATTTTTCGAATGAATCTAACCCACCTGAATGAGGTGGGTTATTTTTATGATGAGTTTAGCTGATGCAAAAATTTGAAATGGACGCTTCGGAGCGAGATGCATAAATCCGAGTTATGACGCAAATCTTCGGAACGAGACGCAAAAATCTTAATTTCGACGCAAATCCTCAGAATGAGACGCAAAAATCTTGAGTGAGACGCAAAACCTCAGATTGAGATGCAAAAATCTGAGAAATGATGCAAATCTTCGGAACGAGACGCAAATATCTTAATTTCGACGCAAATCCTCAGAATGAGACGCAAAAA
>NZ_HE610991.1:68786-73310 GCF_000285535.1 Bacillus timonensis
CGCAAATCCTCAGAATGAGACGCAAAAATCCGAGTTATGACGCAAATCTTCAGGTTGAGACGCAAAAATCTGAGAAATGACGTAAATCTTCGGAGCGAGACGCAAATATCTTAATTTCGACGCAAAACCTCAGAATGAGACGCAAAAATCCGAGTTATGACGCAAATCTTCGGAGCGAGATGCAAAAATCCGAGTTATGACGCAAATCTTCGGAGCAAGATGCAAATATCTGAGTTATGACGCAAATCTTCGGAACGAGACGCAAATATCTTAATTTCGACGCAAATCCACAGAATGAGACGCAAAAATCTGAGTTATGACGCAAATCTTCAGAACGAGACGCAAAAATCTGAGAAATGACGCAAATCTTCGGAGCGAGACGCAAAAATCTTGATTTCGACGCAAAACCTCAGATTGAGATGCAAAAATTTGAGAAATGACGCAAATCTTCGGAACGAGACGCAAATATCTTAATTTCGACGCAAATCTTCAGAATGAGGTGCAAAAATTGGGATTTCGACGCAAATATGGGGATTTCAAAGAAAAAAACGCTGAAGCGACACAAAATCCTGGAATAACAACACAAAATCATGGTAGCTATGACACTCTTCACACTGTAATTTAGGACAGGTATGGTATAATGGGGGTGGATTGAAACCGAATACAGAATTAGGTGGTGTTTTTATGTTAACTGAACAGCAAGTAAAAGAAACCTTAAATCAATTGCAAGATCCATTCTTACATAGAACATTCGAGGAAACGAATGCCGTACAAGAGATTAAAATAAAAGAAGAAAAGAAACATGTTAGTGTAAAAATTGCCTTATCAAAGACTGGTACGGGAGAACAGCTTCAGCTTCAGACTACTATTGTAAATGCTCTTAAACAAGCGGGAGCAGAGTCTGTAGGTTTACGTTTTACTGATTTATCACCAGAAGAACTAGCGAAGTTTAAGACTGAATCATCTGGGGAATCAGCTCCTTTATTATCTCCTGTGAATCAGACAACCTTTATTGCTGTTGCAAGTGGTAAGGGTGGCGTTGGTAAATCAACAGTTTCTGTAAACTTAGCCATTTCTTTAGCAAGACTAGGAAAAAAAGTTGGAATTATCGATGCTGATATTTATGGATTCAGTGTTCCCGACATGATGGGAATCACAAAACGCCCTGTCGTTCGTGGCGAGAAAATTGTACCTGTAGAAAGAAAAGGGGTAAAAGTGATTTCAATGGGCTTCTTTGTAGAAGACAATTCACCGGTTATTTGGCGTGGACCAATGCTAGGGAAAATGTTAAATAACTTTTTTAATGAGGTAGAGTGGGGAGACTTGGATTATTTAGTCCTAGACTTACCACCAGGAACTGGAGATGTGGCGCTTGATGTACACACTATGCTACCACATTGTAAGGAAATTATTGTGACAACTCCACATCCAACAGCTGCATTCGTAGCAGCAAGAGCGGGTGCCATGGCGCTTCGAACTGAGCACGAAATTTTAGGTGTCATTGAGAACATGTCTTATTTTGAAAGCAAGGTAACAGGTGAGAAGGAATATGTATTTGGTAAAGGTGGCGGAGAGAAACTGGCTGATGAGTTACAAACGTCTTTACTAGGTAAAATTCCGTTAGGGCAACCTGACTGGAATGATGATGATTTTGCTCCATCTGTTTATGAGGAAGACCATCCAACTGGAAAAATCTATAATGAAATTGCGCAACGAGTAATTGATTCAATCTAAAAGAAGACCCTCCGATACTAGTGTCGGGGGTCTTTCTTCTATTGAAGGATTAGCTATTACCGCTTCCTTCGCCTTCATCTTTTTTCGCTTTTTCCTGTTTTTGCATTTCTTCTGCAGCTTTAATTAGAATATCTTCAATCTTCGCTTTATATAACGGACTTTCAAGTGTCTCACTGATTACCGTTTGAAGATGTTTTCTAAACTCCTGACTTTTAAGAACGTCCATGAACTGTTCTTCCATTTCAGGGTTTTTGAAAATATCCATCATCATTTTTTGATAGTCGGGATCCTTCATTAAGTCTTTTATGAGCTTTTCGTGTTCTGTTTGCATGCTTTTTGCAAAATCTTCTACAAACTTTGTATCTTCGAATGTCTTTTTCCAAAATTCAACCCCGTTGTCAGAGGTAAGGGTTTCCCGGATGGCATCTTTTACAACTATTTGGTCCATGACGAGGTGCTGTTTAATCTTTTCATCACGCATGAGTTCTTCAATTGCTTTTTTGCCATCGTCAGTTTTCAATATATCGACAACCATCTTTTTGGTTTCTTCATAATCCATTCGATTTTGTTCAATATTTGCTGGGGCACACCCCACTATTGCCAATAGAAAACTAAAAATGAGGAGGAGCAACATCCGTTTTCTCATTTTAAAGCTCCTTTCATAAGGGATCCTTATTTGTTAATATGCTTTTTTTGTTAAAAAATATTCATTGAATGCATGGTGAGAAACTGGCATTCATCCCCTACGTTTTGGTACAATCATATGGTGAATAAAAAGAGCGAGGGGATTATGTCTTGAAAAGTCGAAATTGGGTAAGGTTTTTTCTATCAACCTTACTAGTTGGCGCGATTAGCACAATTATTTTTGGGTTTGCCATTAAATGGAGTGAATATAAAGAATTATTTTTAGCAGCTGATTTCGTTGAAATACTTCTTGTAGTATTTTGGTTCATTGGTGCTGGATTTATTTTTAGTATTATTAGCCAAATGGGCTTCTTTGCCTATCTAACCGTTCACCGGTTTGGGCTAGGATTATTCAAGGGTGTATGGAGCCCTGCGCAGATTGTGGTAATTGCATTTGTTTTATTTGATTTAATTTATTTTCGCTTTAAGGTATTTGCAACCGGAAGTGAAAGTATCTCGTCCTATATTTGGGTACCAATCTTACTTTTAGTCTTTGCTTTAATCATTGCATACTTTAAGAGTAAACAAACAAATAGCAAGGCATTTATACCAGCCGTCTTTTTTATGTTTGTTGTATCTGTCATTGAATGGATGCCTGCAATTCGAGTTAACGATGAGAGCTGGCTTTATTTAATGATTTATCCAATTTTGATTTGTAATGCCTATCAATTATTAATTTTGCCGAAAATAACAAACCAAAAAAGCTGACCATAAGGATCAGCTTTTTTTATTCGACAACTTCACTTTTTACATCTGCATTATTTAGCATGTCACTGACTGTCACAAATGAAAAACCTTTCCCTTTGATTCCTTTTAATACCCCAGGTAGTGCATCTGCAGTTTGCTTAGCCGAATCTGATGCGTGGAACAAAATGATATCTCCACCTTTTACTTTATGTAAAACATTATTTGTTATTTTATCTACTCCAGGATTGTTCCAATCATTTGAATCGATGCTCCAGTGGATAAGGGTGAAACCAAGAGAGTCTAGTATTTTTACAACTCTTGAATCAAAATTCCCATCAGGTGTTCTAAAAAATGAAACAGTTTTTACGCCCATTTTCTTAAATACATCCTGGGCCTTGAAAATATCCTTTTTAATTTGTGCATCTTCTAATTCTGTATAGTTTTTATAATCATATCCTTTTATGCCAATTTGATGACCATCTTTTACGATGCGTTCAACAATTTGGGGGTGTCGCTCAGCCCATGAAGCGGAGAGGAAAAACGTTGCATTTTTTACTCCTTCATTTTTTAATGTGTCAATTATAGGTAGTGCCTTTGTATCTCCCCAACTAATATTAAAAGTTAGTGCAACGGTCTTTTCGCTCTTATCTCCTGTATAAATAACGCGTGGTCCGTTCTCAGTTGAAAAAACAGGAGCAATATTGCCCTTTTCTATGTAAAAAATACTGGCTGTAAATAAAGAAGCGAAAAGAATGATTAATGTTTGTTTAATTCTCTTGCTACTCAGGATGTAGAAAAAATTCATTTTTATCCTCCTTGTCCAAAGCATCTTCTGTCTAAATAATATGCTTGTCATCCAATTTTATGTGTAAACCTTTATTAAAAAATCAAATCATAAAATAACTAATTCTGGTAATAATTAGAATTACAACATACATGAGGTGAAACTATGATTGGATTGTTAGTTGATCAGATAGAAGTGAAAGAATTAGAATATCTTCTAAAAAGAGAGATGGACGAAATACTATTTGATGTGGAAGACGCAAGGATCGATCATATCGTAAAAAGAGCAATGGAGGAAAGATATCAAATCTTATTTCGTTTGTTTAAAAGAATTGCCGATCCTACGGAATGCAGTAGGTATATTCGTTCAAAAAAATTAATAGTAAAAAAGGATAACTGAGGATATGTAAGAAAGGAGGATTGTATAATATCTAGATATGGTCCTCTTTTTAATATAATTCATGGTTTTAAAATAGAGTGTTGACACACGATTTAGATGATGATATATTAATAAACGTCGTCGCTGACGATAACGATATTTCGAAAAAAAGTTTTAAAAAAATGTTGACTTTAAATAGTTGGCATGTTACATTAATAAAGTCGCCTCAACGAGAGGTGCTTCAAAAAAGTTCTTTG
>NZ_HE610992.1 GCF_000285535.1 Bacillus timonensis
CGCCGATGGTAGTTGGGACTTTGTCCCTGTAAGAGTAGGACGTCGCTAGGCAAACTAAAAGATCAGCCGATATGGTTGGTCTTTTTTTGTGCTTAAATAAATAATTCAGTAATCCTGGCTATTATGTGATTTGTTTAATAAAAAGGATTCTATTAGTACATTTATTGATATATCGGTAAACCGAAAAACGATAAATGATATACAGCAAATGACATAAACGGTATATCGTCAAACCGAGAAACAATAAATGATATCTCGAAAACAGCTTAATCGATATATCGCGGAGCCGAGAAACGATAAATGGAATACCGAGTACAGCTTAATCGGTTATCGCAAATCCTAGAAAGAGGTCCCTAAATGTAAAAAATTAGGTAAATGCGGACACTCAAATGTCAAAAAGAGGTCCGAAGATGTAAAATATTAGGTAAAAGCAGACACGAAAACGACGTAAAGAAGTCAGTAAATGTAAATAATAGGGAAGTATAGGCGAGCAAACGTCAAAAAGAGGTTCTAAAATAACAAAAGGATACAACAAACCAATAAAGCCTAAATTACAAACCGTATATCACAAAACACTCGGTCCTACCGCCAACCTAGCCTATGACTGTACTATGTGCATTTAAAAGATATTTATAAATTTTTTAACCTAAGACATACACAAACTAGCTTCCAAACTACATAGATTACTAAATAAACTAAATTGAAACTGTTCATTATTTTTATAATTGTGTATACATTTTGATACATCCGGACAAAATATGTGTATGGAGGTGGAGGCAGTGAGTTCACTCATCAATAGAAATCAATATGGGGAAACGTGTATTATATGTGAGCAAGAGAAAAAAAGAGGCATACACCTTTATACAAGATTCATTTGTTTGGATTGTGAGCAAGACATCATCCGTACTGAAACAAATGATCCCAAGTATCAATTTTATTTAGATCGACTTAAAAAGGTTTCTAGTCCAGAGATATTTTCATAGTTTCAAACAACTTGAATTGCATTCGCGTTAGGTGCAATCTCAAGTTCATGTTTCGGACCTGTAGTATAGGTCCCTTTTTTTGTTTTATAATAAGAGAAAGTAGATTAGAAGGGATATGTAATGATGGATCAACACCGAACGCCATTGTTTGATGCATTGGATTATCATGCGAAATCACAACCTCAATCGATGCATGTGCCGGGGCATAAATATGGACAAGTATTCTCTAGCAAGGGTTATTCTTATTTTCATAATGTATTAGAAATTGATGCAACTGAACTAACTGGATTGGATGATCTTCATCATCCTGAAGGGGCAATTTTAGAAAGTGAACGATTATTAGCAAATTTATATGGGGTGCAAAAAAGCTATTTTTTAGTGAATGGTTCGACAGGGGGGAACTTGGCAATGATTCTTGCAGCTTGTTCATCACAAGATACGGTCCTTGTACAACGAAATTCGCATAAGTCGATTCTAAATGGACTAAAAATGGCCGGTGCTCGTCCTGTTTTTCTTCATCCAACATATGAGGAGGAAGTAAAGGTTGCTTCGTTTGTTTCTTTTAAAACAGTAAAAGAAGCATTTAGTTCGTATCAAAATATTAAAGCTGTAATTTTAACTAGCCCTAACTATTATGGTATGGTGAACCAGACTGAACTTTCCCAGATAATTGCTTATGCGCATGAAAATGGGGCAGCAGTACTTATTGATGAAGCACATGGGGCGCATTTTCTACTAGAAGGTTTTCCTTCTTCGGCTATATCCTTAGGCGCTGATATTGTGGTGCATTCGGCACATAAGACACTTCCTGCCATGACAATGGGCTCATTTTTACATATTAATAGTACATTTATTAAACCTGAAGACGTTGAGTCATATCTTCAAATATTGCAATCAAGCAGCCCTTCATATCCGATTATGGTATCGTTAGATCTCGCAAGACATTATCTTGCATCGGTGAAAGAGAGGGGTTCAAATCAAATCATTGAAAAAATGAATGTGTTTACTGAAAGAGTCAAAAAAATACCACAATTAAAAATTGTAACGTCAACAAATCAAGCTATTCAAACAGATTTTTTGAAGGTTACAATTCAACCACAATGTGAGTTAAATGGATACCAACTGCAACGTGCCTTTGAAAATGAGGGTCTATTTACGGAAATGGCTGATCCAAACAATGTCTTACTTGTGTTGCCTTTATCAGAAACATTTAATGCAGATGAAGCATTATTATTGATAAAAAATGCAGTCAAAAAGTACAAGCCAACTAAAAGGAATTTTATTGAATTGCATAGTGGAGCCGAGGCAATTTCCACCCTTGACCTTTGCTATAATGAAATTAAAAGGTACAATAAAAAGGTTGTTTCTTTTCGTGACGCGATTGGGAACATTTCCGGAGAAATGATTATACCTTATCCTCCTGGGATTCCTGTTCTTATGGAAGGTGAACGTGTTACTGAACAACACGTTAAAATACTAACTACATATATTGAGGCAGGTGCACATTTCCAAGGCGGAGATATGAAAGGAAAATATATTAACATATTAGATATGTAAGGGGTTTGAATAGAATTGACAGGTTATTTTATAACATTTGAAGGACCTGAGGGTGCAGGGAAGACAACCGTTTTAGGTATCCTTCAGGAAGAACTTTCAAAAAAAGGGTATGATGTTATTTCCACAAGAGAACCTGGTGGAATTGATATTGCAGAACAAATACGTTCTGTTATTTTAGATAAAAATAATATAAAAATGGATGGACGGACAGAGGCACTTCTATATGCTGCTTCTCGCCGCCAACATCTAGTAGAGAAGGTTATTCCAGCATTAGAAGAAGGAAAAATAGTTCTGTGTGACCGATTTATTGATAGCTCACTAGCATACCAGGGCTATGCACGGGGTCTTGGTATTGATGAAGTGTTTTCCATTAATGAATTTGCCATTAATGGATTAATGCCATCCTTAACTTTATTCTTTGATATCCAGCCTGAAAAAGGGTTAACAAGAATTGGAAAGAATGATGAAAGAGAAGTAAACCGTCTGGATCTCGAGAATCTTTCTTTTCACCAAAAGGTGTATGAAGGTTATTTAAAGGTTGCAGATCGTTTTAAAAATCGATTTCATTCCATTCAAGCAGATAATTCAATTGAAGATGTCACAAAGGAAGCACTTAATATTATTGAAAAACATCTCAATAACAAATGATTATACAAAAACCTCAAAAGTCTGATGATTTTTGAGGTTTTTGTTTTCGTTCTGGTTATAATTGTTATAGAATAAAGACAACTATTAAAGGATGTTCAAAAAGTCCGGTGAAAATGACATATCGAATTTCTTCGTTGGCTTGCTTTTGCGTTACTCACGTATTAACACATACGATCCGATACTCAAAACTTCGCCGCCTCGAACTTCTCGGTCCTTTTCATCCTCCTTTTTGAACGTATACAATGGGACATTCGCACATTTAGTTACCAAATTTCGTAATATGAAGAAAGACATAAAAGTGATAAAATAAAGGGAGGCAAAACGATGAAGCTAGTCGTTGCAGTAGTGCAGGATAAAGATAGTAGCCGTTTGTCACAAGCATTAGTCGATCATAATTTTAGAGCAACAAAACTTGCTACAACAGGTGGTTTTCTAAAATCGGGTAATACAACGTTTCTTATTGGGACAGAGGACATCCGTGTGAATAAATTATTAGACATTATTAAAGATAATTGCAAACATCGAGAGCAAATGATTGCCCCAGTTTCACCAATGGGTGGAAATGCAGATTCTTTTGTTCCATTCCCTGTTAAGGTAGAAGTGGGTGGAGCCACGGTGTTTGTATTGCCGATTGACGAGTTCCATCAATTTTAAGTAGGTGTATTAAACTCTCATGAAAATAAATCAGGATTTTCGTGTAAATATAGATAAGAATCATCCAAATCAATCTAATAAACAATCGGGAAATCTGACTTTTAGTAAAATTGTCTTTCAGGAAGAAAATAAGCTTCAGTTGGAACAATTAACGAAGTTGCTTTCCCAAATTGACATGGCGGGAGAACGACTCTCTCGCTCTCAAACTTTTCAAGACCTAGCTTCATATAAATCTCTTGTAAAACGTTTCATCCATGAGGCTGTGGAGTTCGGGATGGATGTGAAAGAGTCCCACAGTTGGAACTTTAGTGGTCAAGGGAGAACACATAAACTTGTTGAGAAAATTGACAAGGAGCTTTTGGTTTTAACTCAAGAAATGGTTGACCAAGAAAAGGGGTCAATCGATATACTAGGAAAAGTGGGTTTAATAAAAGGTTTATTAATCAACTTGTATACGTGATTTGAAAGAGTGATGTATGATGGAAAAAACATGGGAACAACTTCAAGAATATCAACCACTTGTATTGAAAATGGTTGAAAATAGTCTCAAGAAGAATAGAGTGGCCCATGCTTATTTATTTGAGGGGAGCCGAGGGACTGGTAAAAAGGAAGTAGGCCTTCTTTTGGCCAAAAGTCTTTTCTGTCTACATCCTGAAGGGTATAAACCTTGCAATGAGTGCACGAATTGCCGAAGGATTTCATCGGGTAACCATCCCGATGTCCATTTTATTGAGCCTGATGGACAATCCATTAAAAAGTGGCAAATTCAAGCGTTGCAAGAGGAATTTTCCAAAACTGGCGTAGAATCAAGTCGAAAAGTCTACTTGATAAATCATGCTGATAAGATGACAACAAATGCTGCGAACAGTTTGTTAAAATTTTTGGAAGAACCGGCAAGTCAAACAGTGGCCATTTTGTTAACCGAGCAAATTCATCGAATCTTGAATACAATCTTATCAAGGTGTCAGGTTTTATCATTTCAGCCACTTGCGCCAAAGGTTATTTCTGAGCGGCTCATTGAAGAGGGAATATCTCCTACTATAGCCTCACTTGTTGCTCATACAACCAATAATTTAGAAGAGGCCCGCGAATTAAGCGTGGACGCTTGGTTTGGACAGTCCCGTTCAATAGTGTTACAATTATATGAAGTAATCAATACAAGGCCGACTCATGCTTTCTTTTTTCTACAGGACCAATGGTTGCCTCATTTTAAAGAGAAAGAGCAGCTTAGCTTTGGTTTAGATATATTATTGCTTATTTTTAAGGATTTATTATATATACAACTAGGTGATGAGGAGAAACTTATTTTTCATGACCAGATTACTAGCTTTAAACAACATGCACTTAAGACGTCAACAAGACGTGTAAGTGATCAAATAACATCGGTACTAGAGGCGAAGCGTCGTCTATACACCAACATGAACCCACATTTATTAATGGAACAATTGGTAATAAAGTTACAGGAGGGATATAAGCTTGTATGATGTAGTTGGTGTACGCTTTAAAAAAGCGGGTAAAATTTATTACTTTGATCCAAATGGATTTACAATTCCTGACGGGGAATATGTCATTGTTGAAACTGTCAGAGGAATTGAATTTGGTAAAGTAGTTATAAATAAAAAGCAAGTCGATGAAAATGATATTGTACTTCCATTGAAGAAGGTTATCCGCATTGCGGATTCAAAGGATAGATTAATTGTTGAAGAAAATAAACATGCAGCTAAAGAAGCGTATGATGTTTGCCAGGAAAAAGTTGTTGAACATAGTCTTGATATGAAGCTTGTTGATGTAGAATATACATTTGATCGAAATAAAGTGATTTTCTACTTTACTGCTGATGGACGAGTTGATTTCCGCGAGTTGGTTAAAGATCTAGCGGCAATCTTCCGTACAAGAATTGAATTAAGACAAATTGGTGTACGTGATGAAGCCAAGATGCTAGGTGGAATTGGTCCTTGTGGAAGAATGCTATGTTGCTCTACCTTCCTAGGTGACTTTGAGCCGGTTTCAATCAAGATGGCAAAAGATCAGAACCTTTCATTAAACCCTACTAAAATATCAGGTTTATGCGGACGATTAATGTGCTGTCTAAAATACGAGAACGATGAATATGAAAGTGCAAAAGAACAGCTTCCAGACCTTGGTGAAATGATTGAAACAACAAGTGGAAAAGCAAAGGTTGTCGGACTCAATATTTTAGAGCGTGTACTTCAATTAGAATTAGTTGGTCGTGAACGTGTAGTCGAATATACGTGGGAGGAACTACTGAAAGAGGGAGCGATTTCGATTCAAGCCACAGAATGACGAGGTGGAACGTGTGGATAAAAAAGATATTTTTGAATCTGTTAGTAGTATGGAGACTCAAATTGGTAATCTATATACTCAACTAGGAGAATTGAAAGAACATCTTGGACAATTACTTGAAGAGAGTCACAATCTGAAAATGGAGAATGACCTTTTACGTCGTCGACTCGATCAATCCATTTCAAAGAGAAAAGAAGAAAAAGCGGATAAAGCGATACAAGAAGCAAGGCAAGTTGACATTGGTGAAGGTTATGATAATTTAGCAAGACTATATCAAGAGGGCTTTCATATCTGTAATGTTCATTATGGAAGCATTCGTACCGAAGGCGATTGTTTATTTTGTCTTTCCTTTTTAAATAAGAAATAGGTCCTTTCCAAATTGGAGAGGACTTTTTCATCTTTTAAGTGCTTTTCAAAAAGGAGGGTAAAAAGGACCGCGTCAACAAAAACGTCACGGCCACATGTATTGTCGACACTAGCACATCCTGTGCGTCGAGACTTTAAGTCGGCGCAGCTTTGGGTACCAGAGCGTATGCTGTTAATATGTAAGGATCGGAGAAGCAAGCCAACGAAGAAATTTGATCGTCATTTTCGAACGACTTTTTGAGCATCTTCTTAAGGAAAAGCCTTATAATGGTACATAGATAATCGTAAGGAAGGAAAAATAATGCAATGGTTCAATTACATGATGATGAAAGACTAGATCATTTATTGGCAGAAAACTTAAGAATTATTCAAAGTCCATCTGTCTTTGCTTTTTCTTTAGATACAGTGCTATTAGCAAGATTTGTGCATGTGCCAATTCAAAAAGGAAAAATGATTGATTTATGTACAGGAAATGGTGTCATTCCATTATTATTAAGCAGAAGATCAAAAGCTATGATTACTGGTGTTGAAATTCAAGAACGTATTTATAATATGGCAAAAAGAAGTTTTGAATACAATCAGCTTTCAAATCAGCTTTCCATTATTCATGGGGATATCAAGGACATGCCTGAAAAGCTGGGCCTTGGAAAATACGACGTTGTGACATGTAACCCACCCTATTTTCCAGCACCAAAGACGGATGTAATAAATAAAAATGAGCATCTTGCGATTGCCCGTCACGAGATTTTTTGCACATTAGAGGATGTCATTCGGGTTAGTAGTCAGTTGGTAAAGCAAGGTGGAAAGGTTGCTTATGTTCATCGACCTGGTCGATTAATGGATATACTTACATTAATGAGACAATATCGAATAGAGCCGAAGCGATTACAATTTGTCCATCCAAGGCTTGGGAAAGAAGCAAATACGATTTTGGTAGAGGGAATCAAACACGGAAATGCAGATTTAAAAGTTTTGCCTCCATTATATGTATATGATGAAAATAACGAGTATACAAAAGAGATAAGGACGATTCTTTATGGAGAGGAATAAGCATTTTTTTTATGTAGTGGAATGTAAGGATGGAACCTTCTATGCAGGTTATACAACCGATGTTGGTGAACGTTTGAAAAAGCATAATGAAGGAAAAGGGGCCAAATATACAAGAGGAAGAGGTCCAATTACATTATTATTTGCCCAGGAATTTGAAACAAAAGAGGAAGCAATGCGTGCAGAATATAGGTTTAAACAATTAAAGCGGCCTGAGAAGGAACGCTTACTTGCAATGGAAAGTGGGGAGCGGTATGTGGCAGCAAAAGAGCTTTCAACCAAATTATGAATATGGCACTTTATATCTTGTTCCAACACCGATTGGAAATTTGGAAGATATGACATTTCGGGCAATTAAGGTTATGAAGGAATCTGCCTTTATTGCAGCAGAGGATACAAGGCAAACCAAGAAGCTTTGTAATTATTTTGAAATTGATACCCCAGTTATTAGTTATCATGAACATAATAAAAAAGTGAGTGGGGACAAAATTCTTTCATTGTTGCGGGAGGGAAAGGATGTTGCCCTTGTCAGTGATGCAGGAATGCCGACCATTTCCGACCCAGGTTATGAATTAGTTGTAGAAGCTGTTCAGGAAAAAATGTATGTTGTTCCACTACCAGGTGCTAATGCTGCCTTAACCTCATTAATTGCTTCTGGTTTAGAAACACAGCCCTTTTACTTTTACGGGTTTTTGGACAGAAATAAGAAGGAAAAGAGAAAGCAGCTTGAAAGTCTCGTACATATTCAAGCAACAATGCTGTTTTATGAGGCTCCACATCGTTTAAAAGAAACATTGAAATTAATGAGAGAAATCCTAGGAAATCGTAAAATGACTGTTTCACGGGAATTAACAAAGAAGTTTGAAGAATTTATTCGTGGAGATTTGGATGAAATACTTACTTGGACAGAAGAGGATACGGTTCGTGGTGAGTTTTGCCTTGTTGTTGAAGGAGCCCTGCAAAGTGAAGAAGAAAGTTCAGACACTTGGTGGGAAGAGCTATCAGTTGAACAGCATGTAAACCATTATGTTGAGATTCAGTTAATGACAACTAAAGAGGCAATTAAACAAGTTGCAAAGGATCGAAATCGACATAAAAGAGAAATTTATCAAGAATATCACGTTTTGTAATAAAAAAAGCTTCTCTTAATCGAGAAGCTTTTTGGTTATTTATTATTTTACAACTGAAAGGTTTTCCTGAAGTTCTTTTAGGATTTGTTCAGCACCTTCACGGCTAAGAACAATTTTACCATTAGCAAGAGTGAAATTGTCATCAGAAATTTCACCAGTAATTTGACAAGTCATATTTGGCTTGTATTTCTTTAAAATGATTTTATCGTCGTCAACATAAATTTCTAGAGCATCTTTTTCAGCGATGTCTAATGTACGACGAAGTTCGATAGGGATAACAACACGACCTAATTCATCAACTTTACGAACAATACCTGTAGATTTCATTGCTTTTTTCTCCTCTCAATATTTATATTTATTTATCTCTCTCTATCGTCAATTTTCGACAAATTGATTTCTAGATAATAATATCAAGATTTCCATTTAACGTCAATCGTTTTTACTACAATTCTTATAAAATATGTATAAAAATGGAACGGATTGTCTTATAACAGTACGGTTTTACAGGACTTTTCACATTATGAAACTGCTATTTTTGGAAAAAATACTGTACCATAATAGAAAGAAAAATGGTAAATTAAATTCGACAAAATTCTACAATTTTATGTTTCGTTTGTCGAAAAATGAAATATATTGTTTGCTTTGTCGAAGTGTTTCATTTTTGTTTAGCGTACATATCCATATAAGTATGGAAATTGATATTTCTTTTTGCTAACTCTACCAAAAGTATGCCTAACAGGCGCTTGCGCTTTTCTCGTGCTTTAGGTATATTTTGAAGATATAATAGGAATAGATGAATAGTAATGTCTTATTCGGAGTACTAAAGAGGAGGTTTACCAATGGCTCAAGAAAATAAAACATTTTATTTAACCACTCCCATTTATTATCCAAGCGGGAAATTACATATAGGACACGCATATACAACTGTAGCAGCGGATGCTATGGCGCGATATAAAAGACTACGTGGATATGATGTAATGTTTTTAACAGGAACTGACGAGCATGGTCAAAAAATTCAACGTTCAGCAGCTGAAAAAGGTGTTACTCCACAAGCATATGTTGATGAGATTGTCTCTGGAATTCAGGAATTATGGAACAAGCTTGAAATCTCCTATGACGATTTTATCCGTACTACGGAAGATCGTCATAAAAAAGTTGTCGAAAAAATCTTCGACCAACTCGTAAAGCAAGGAGACATTTACCTTGACCAATATGAAGGCTGGTATTGCACACCTTGTGAGTCATTCTTTACAGAAAGACAATTAGTGGATGGAAATTGCCCTGACTGTGGGCGTCCAGTTGAAAAAGTAAAAGAAGAGTCTTATTTCTTTAAAATGAGTAAGTATGTCGATCGTCTGCTTCAATATTATGAGGAGAATCCTGAGTTCATCCAACCTGAGTCCCGCAAAAATGAAATGATTAATAACTTCATTAAGCCAGGACTTGAGGATTTGGCTGTATCAAGAACAACTTTTGATTGGGGAATAAAGGTACCTGGCGATCCAAAGCATGTTATTTATGTATGGATTGATGCGCTATCAAACTATATAACGGCTTTAGGTTACGGTACAGAAGATGATACTAAATACCAAAAATATTGGCCAGCTGATGTTCATTTAGTCGGAAAGGAAATTGTTCGATTCCATACAATCTATTGGCCAATTATGCTGATGGCATTAGACTTACCACTACCGAAGAAGGTATTTGCCCATGGGTGGTTGTTAATGAAGGATGGCAAAATGTCAAAATCAAAAGGTAATGTCGTTGACCCAGTAACATTAATTGACCGTTATGGACTTGACTCTCTTCGCTACTATCTATTACGCGAGGTTCCTTTTGGTGCTGATGGAGTCTTTACACCTGAAGGGTTTGTTGAAAGAATCAACTTTGATTTGGCGAATGATTTAGGTAACTTACTTAACCGTACTGTTGCAATGATTGGCCGTTATTTTGATGGTACAGTTCCAACGTATCAAGGAAATCATTCAGAGTATGATACTCAGCTAGCGAACTTTGCGGTGGAAACTGTTGCAAAATATGAAGCGGCAATGGAAAAAATGGAGTTTTCTGTTGCACTTACAGCTCTATGGCAGTTTATTAGTCGCACAAATAAATACATTGATGAAACGCAACCATGGGTTGTTGCAAAAGATGAAGCGAAAAAGAATGAACTAGGCTCTATCATGAGTCACTTAGCAGAATCTCTTCGTTATGCAGCCGTTATGCTTAAACCATTTTTAATTAAAACGCCAGGAGAAATTTTTGAACAGCTTGGCATGAAAGAGGATGCATTGAAAACATGGGAAAGCCTTACTGAATTTGGAATGAAACAAGAAGGAATTCAAGTTTCAAAGGGTGAGCCAATTTTTCCTCGTTTAGAACTCGCTGATGAAGTTGAGTATATTAAAGGTAAAATGCAGGGTGGTACGAAAAAAGAAGAACCTGTAAAAGAAGTAGAAACAGCAGATGAAATCACTATTGATGATTTTATGAAGGTTGAGCTTCGAGTTGCAGAGGTTCTCCAAGTAGAGCCTGTGAAGAAAGCTGATAAACTTTTAAAACTTCAATTAGATTTAGGCTTTGAAAAGCGCCAGGTTGTTTCTGGTATTGCTCAGTATTACACTCCAGAAGAACTAGTAGGTAAAAAGGTGATTTGTGTAACGAACCTTAAACCTGTAAAACTTCGTGGTGAGCTATCACAAGGGATGATTTTAGCAGGCTCTGTTGACGGAAAGTTATCAGTCGCTACGATTGATCAAAGTCTACCAAATGGTGCTAAAGTAAAATAACAAGAAAAGCGCTAAGCACGCTTAGCTTTTGACGACAAGCATAAGAAGAGCGTTGACAGAAGGTGCTTTTTCCTTCCAAAGCAATTGGCTTAAATCAGAGAGCCGGTTGTACCGAGCTAGACACGAAAAGGACAGAGTCATCTGTCCTTTTTACATACGAAAAATTCAAAAATAAAGGAGTTTTTACGATGTTAATTGATACACATGCACATTTAAATGCAATCCAGTATCAAGATGATTTAGAAGAAGTAATCGAAAGAGCACTAAGTGAAGGCGTAGAAAGAATTGTTGTTGTTGGTTTTGACCACGAAACGATTACAAGAGCGATTGAGTTAGCAAATCAATATGAGTTTATCTATGCAACAGTCGGTTGGCATCCAGTTGATGCGATTGATATGACAGATGAAGATCTCAAGTGGATTGAGGAGTTAAGTGCACATCCGAAAGTAGTAGCATTGGGAGAAATGGGTCTAGATTACTATTGGGACAAGTCTCCAAAAGATATACAAAAGGAAGTCTTTCGAAAGCAAATTGCCTTAGCTAAGAAAGTAAAGCTACCTATTATTATTCATAATCGAGAGGCAACTGCGGATATCATCGAAATTCTGCAAGAAGAGAATGCGAGTGAAGTAGGCGGAATCATGCACTGCTTTACAGGTAGTGTAGAAGTAGCAAAACAATGTATGGATATGAACTTTTATATCTCATTTGGAGGTCCTGTTACCTTCAAAAATGCGAAAAAGCCAAAGGAAGTAGCAGCCGAAATACCACTTGATCGCCTTCTAATTGAAACAGATTGCCCTTACTTAACACCACATCCTTATCGAGGAAAACGAAATGAGCCAAGCTATGTGAAATATGTAGCAGAGCAAATTGCAGAATTAAAAGGGGTCTCTTTTGAAGAAATTGCACAAAAAACATCCGACAATGCGAAGCGATTTTTCGGCATAAAATGATAGCAAATTTTGTCAAAAAGTAGGGTAGCTTGTCCAACCATAAGTTGATTAGAAAAAGTTCTACATGTCTCCTTTGTCTCATATATATCTTTGTCGACAACTAATTCTTTCTTTTTAAAAACTCTTCTTGCATAATATTTTACAACGGTGAGTGAAAAAAGGGGTGGGGTTGACAGAATATATTATCCTTTATATAATCCACTGAGAGAAGGAGGCGTTTTTCATTTGCTTAAAAACATGAAAAAACTGTTTTCCGAGCCAAAACACAAAAAGAAATTACTAGTCTCGATAAGTAGTTTTATAGTCTTAGTAGGTGCCGGTACAGGGTATGCTACATATGAAACCACCAAGGATACAGTTACACTATCATTAAATGGTAATGAGCAAGTTATAAGGACGCACGCAAACACGGTTGCTGAAGTTCTACAGGATTTAGAAATTGATGTCTCAAAACATGACGAACTTTCACCATCTATGGATACGGCAATCAAGGACAATATGAAAGTGAAGTGGCAAGAGGCCATTCCGGTTGAACTTGTAGTTGATAACCAATCGAAAAAGGTTTGGACAACAGTCAAAACCGTAGCAGATCTTTTCAAAGATGCAAAGGTAGAAGTAACGGAGCATGATAAAGTCAATCCTAGTTTAGATACAAAGTTAAAGGAAGACATGAAAGTAGAAGTTGAAAAGGCATTTCAACTTACGATAAATGACGGCGGTACTGAAAAGAAAGTTTGGTCCACTTCGACTACTGTCGCTGACTTTTTAAAAGGTCAAAATGTTACACTAAATGAATTGGATCGCGTAGAACCAGGAATGGAAGAACAGATTACAGCAAATAGTGTCGTTAATGTTGTACGAGTAGAAAAAGTCACCGATGTAGTGGAAGAATCTGTTGCCTTTGCGGTTGTTCGTAAAAAAGACAACAGCATTAATAAAGGTAAAGAAAAAGTTGTAACCCCTGGTCAAGAAGGGAAAGTTGCAAAACACTATGAAGTTGTTCTTGAAAATGGAAAAGAAGTATCAAGAGATCTGATCAAGACCGAAACCTTAAAGGATAGCACGGATAAGATTGTAGCAGTGGGTACTCGTGAAATTGTTCAACAGGTTTCCCGTGGTACAGGAAATGTTGCAAAGGAATTCTACGTATCTTCTACAGCTTATACTGCTTATTGTAGTGGTTGTTCAGGAACAACTGCGACAGGAATTAATCTTCGTTCAAATCCAAATGCTAAGGTAATTGCGGTTGATCCGAGTATCATTCCACTAGGCACAAAAGTGTATGTCGAAGGGTATGGCTATGCAGTAGCTGCTGACAAGGGAACTGATATTAAGGGCTATAGGATTGATGTCTTTTTCTCGGAAAAATCACAAGCCTATCGTTGGGGTCAACGAAAGGTTAAAATCCAAATTTTAAATTAACTTGCTACTAACAGAGGAATTTCCTCTGTTTTTTTATGTCTAGCTTCAGCGCCTAGCTCCTCGAGGTCATAAGCCAATCCGTCAAGAAGGATAAACTGCATCCTTCTCGCTGACTTTTCTTATGCTTGTCGGACTTGCACAGGAAGTGCTGACATCGACGTTTGCCACAGGACGTGGCAGTAGTTAGTCGATGTTCCGCTATCAAGGCGCTTCCGCATTTCTTTTTATGTCTATGTCTTTTTTGTTATAATTATGTAATATTTGTATCTATATTGTTAGACGAAATAATTCAAGAAAGGTTTCAAAAAAAATGAAAATAAAAGAAATAATTGTTGTGGAAGGTAAAGATGATACCGTCGCGATTAAAAGAGCAGTCGATGCAGATACGATTGAGACAAACGGTTCAGCTGTAAATAAAGAAGTCTTAGAAACCATCAAACATGCTCATAAGGTGAGAGGTGTCATTGTCTTTACTGACCCAGACTATCCGGGTGAGCGAATTCGTAAAATTGTTGCAAAAGCTGTTCCAGGTTGTAAGCATGCCTTTTTACCAAAAAATGAGGCAATAGCGAAGTCGGGAAAAAAGGTAGGTGTCGAACACGCTAGCCCAGAGGCCATTAGAAAGGCCTTAGAGGATGTAAAACAGGAACTAGAGGACTTTCACTCTGAAATCGAATTTGACGCTCTTGTGGACGCAGGATTGATTGGTGGGCGTAAGGCAAAGGAACGAAGGGAAAAGCTAGGCGTCCTTTTAAAAATTGGTTATACTAACGGAAAACAGCTTTATAAGCGTCTGCAAATGTTCCAGATTACGAAAGAGTCGTTCGAAGAGGCAGTTGAAAAAGTAGTACAGGGGGAAAGGCAAAGTGATTAAAGATATAGCCACACCAATAAGAACGAGAGCAATTCTAGAAAAGCACGGATTTTCTTTTAAGAAAAGTTTAGGACAGAATTTTTTAATAGATACAAATATCTTACATCGCATTGTTGACCATGCTGAAGTAACGGATGAAACAGGTGCAATTGAAATTGGACCAGGAATTGGTGCGTTAACTGAACAACTTGCTAAACGGGCAAAAAAGGTCGTTGCATTTGAAATTGATGGTCGTCTTTTACCAATTTTGGCAGATACCTTATCTCCATATCCAAATGTTGAGGTTATTCATGAGGATGTATTAAAAGCGGATGTACAATCTGTTATAGGGGGAAAATTGCAAGGAATAAACGATATCATGGTTGTAGCTAATCTTCCTTATTATGTAACGACGCCAATCATTATGAAGTTGTTAACGGAAAAACTCCCATTAAGGGGTATTGTTGTGATGCTGCAAAAGGAGGTTGCTGACAGGATTTCAGCTCTTCCAGGTACAAAGGATTATGGATCATTGTCAATTGCTATTCAATACTATACAACAGCTGAGATAGTCATGACGGTGCCAAAGACTGTATTTGTTCCTCAACCAAATGTAGACTCAGCAGTAATTCGTCTGCTAAAAAGAAAGGAACCAGCTGTAAAGGTTGAAAATGAATCTTTCTTTTTTGATGTTGTTCGTGCTTCTTTTGGGCAAAGGAGGAAGACTATCTTAAATAACTTGACCTCCAATTTGCCAAATGGCAAGGAGAGTAAGGAAGCAATAGAGGGATGTTTAGCCGCTTCGAATATTGACCCAAAACGACGTGGTGAAACATTATCAATAGAGGAATTTGGGCGTTTAAGTGACAACTTATATAAAATTATGACCAAAAGACCTGCTGAATAGTAGGTCTTTTTTTCTATCTATAAGGTTAGTTTTCCTTTCTTCTCACCTATTTAGTATATGCAGCATAGGCTAACAAGTAGGCATCTTTAGCGGATGGCCAAAAAGTCTGGTGATAATGACCCCGCAAGGCTTTTTGACCATGTACCATTAACAGAAATACCTCAAAGTTGGAGTGGGTGAGGATGGATATAAAAGTTGGCGATATTGTTGCACGTAAATCACATCAGTTTGATTTATTGTTCAAGGTAATTGAAATAACATATAACAATACGGTTTATTTATATGGTGAGGATGTAAGGTTAATTGCAGATGCTCCATATGATGACTTAGTTTTAATCGATGAAAATGAAAGACTGAAGAGACAAAGAACAGATCGAGAAAAGGTGGATCACTCCTACCGGTTATTTCGACAAGATTATCAACTAATCAGACAGAAAAGTGAATATTATGCAACCGGTGGTTATACAAATAATGCGGAATTTTTTCAAATCCCTGGAAGAGTCCTGCATATAGATGGGGACCCAAATTTCTTAAAAAAATGCCTTACTTTATATGAAAAAATAGGTGTGCCTGTTTATGGAGTCTATTGTCATGAGAAGGAAATGCCTGAAAGAATTGATGAGTTACTTGATAAATATAGACCTGACATACTTGTTATTACAGGTCATGATGCATATTCAAAATCAAAGGGGAAAGTGACTGAACTTAAAGCATATCGGCACTCTCGTCATTTTGCTCAAACAGTTCGACAAGCAAGAAAAAGATTCCCGCATTTAGATCAGCTTGTTATCTTTGCAGGCGCCTGTCAATCCCATTTCGAGTCTTTAATCCGAGCAGGAGCAAATTATGCGAGTTCTCCATCTCGAGTGAATATACACGCACTAGATCCGGTATATATCGTGGCGAAGATTAGTTTTACGCCATTTGATGAAAGAATCAATGTATGGGATGTTCTTCGTAATACGTTAACAGGTGAAAAAGGACTCGGTGGAATTGAAACAAAAGGTGTACTACGTACCGGTATGCCATATCAAAGCCTGGTTGATGAGGAAAATGAGGATCTCTAACGTTTATCGCTAGGGGTCCCTTTGGTATTTTATTACATATAGAGATAAATAAAAACTTTGTCGATTATAGGAAATCTTAATTTATATACATAATTGCCACACTTTAGAACATACTATTGGTTGTGTCGTGAGAAATTTGTAGGAAAAAATTTATTGACAAGTATTTTGTATCATTGTTATAATTTTAGTTTTGCTTGACGTCGGAATGATTTTTTGGTATACTGAGATAAGTGAGGTGGAGTGAAATGGGAAAAACTTTGCTTGATATTAAAAAGTCTTTAGATACGAATTTAGGTAAGCGACTTACTCTAAAGGCAAATGGTGGTCGTAGAAAAACAATTGAGCGCTCTGGAGTGCTTGCTGAAACCTACCCATCTGTATTTGTGATTGAATTAGACCAAGATGAGAATTCCTTTGAGCGAGTTTCATATAGCTACGCTGATATCCTTACAGAAACCGTTCAATTAACGTTCTTTGATGAGACATCTGGGAATATTGCTATAAGTGGGCAGTAAACATTTGTGTTTGCTGCTTTTTATTTTGTCTAAAAAGTGTAATTCATATTTAAAAATTGAAGAAAGTATATTATTCATATAGATTGTAAACAATACATAAAGTTACCCTTTTGGGGACAACTATAAAATGGTGATTTTTTTAACGTAATTCCAAAGACCAAAAACACCACATATTGTGTAATGTCTTTGTGACCCACATTATGTACCTAAAATTGTTACTATAACGAACCCTTCTTTTACAAATACTAAGGTAGTCGTAGGTAAGAAAGGGGTTGTCATTATTGGGAAGACGTCGAGGTATCATGTCAGAAGCCTTTAAAGAAGAGTTAGCAAGAGAACTTGGTTTTTACGATACCGTAAAAAATGAAGGTTGGGGTGCCATACGAGCACGTGATGCAGGAAATATGGTAAAACGTGCAATAGAAATTGGACAACAACAGCTTGCCAATAAAGGATAAACAAATCAAAACAGTTTCTTTGAACTACGACGCCGAAGCAGATTTGCTTCGGCTTTCTTTATAATAGAGTAAGGTCATCAAGAACGGTTTACATAAAAAACAGTCTAGACGCCATGACATCACTGTTTTTGAGTTGTTTACTTTGTGGTACAATGTCAATATTGAATTTACGTTTAAAGCAGGTGTTTTCATGAAATTATTAGTTAAGGCCCCGGCAAAGATTAATTTGGCACTTGATGTGTTGCATAAACGCCAAGATGGTTATCATGAGGTGCGGATGATTATGACAACCATTGATCTGTCGGACAGGCTTGAATTATCCGATTATGAGGGGGATGAAATAAAGGTCGTTTCTCATAATCGCTTTGTACCGGATGACAGTCGCAACTTAGCCTACCAAGCAGCCAATTTACTGAAAAAACGGTATGGTGTACAAAAGGGTGTTGTCATTTCGATTACAAAGTCAATCCCAGTGGCTGCAGGGCTAGCGGGAGGCAGCAGTGATGCAGCAGCTACGCTAAGAGGGTTAAATAAATTTTGGGGCCTCGGGCTTAGTCTGGACGAGTTGGCAACGCTTGGCGCAGAAATTGGCTCAGATGTGTCTTTTTGTGTGTATGGTGGGACGGCTCTAGCAACAGGTAGAGGTGAAATCATTACAGAGTTACCCGCGCCTCCACATTGCTGGGTTATTTTGGCAAAACCAACAATAGGTGTTTCAACAGCAGATGTGTATCGAAATCTTGCTATTAATCAAATTAATCACCCAGACGTAGATGGGATGATTCAGGCAATTGAAACCAAGAATTTTGATGGGATTTGCAATCGAGTCGGAAATGTATTAGAAGACGTAACCTTAAAACTCCACCCAGAAGTGGCGCATATAAAAGACCAAATGAGAAGGTTTGGTGCAGATGCGGTATTGATGAGCGGAAGTGGTCCTACTGTTTTTGGACTTGTTCAAAGAGAATCAAGAATGCAGCGTATTTATAATGGATTACGGGGCTTTTGTGATCAGGTATATGCTGTAAGATTGCTTGGTGAACGAAATACAGTTGAATGAATACGTACATTGGTGGTATATTAACTATAAAATATTCGGTTTTGGAGGCAAGTCATGAAATTTAGACGGAGTAGTAGACTGGTTGATATGACAAATCACTTGCTTTTACACCCACAGCACCTTGTATCTCTTTCCTATTTTGCTGAAAAATATGATTCTGCTAAATCCTCAATTAGCGAGGATTTGGGCATTATTAAGCAAACCTTTGAACAGCAGGGAATCGGAACATTAATGACAGTGGCAGGAGCTGCTGGGGGTGTGAAATTTATTCCGATGGTGGGGGAAGAAGAAGCTAGTGAAGTTGTCGAGGAACTTTGTGAGGTAATAGCAAACCCAGATAGGCTTCTTCCAGGTGGATATTTATATTTAACCGATATACTTGGAGATCCGAGAATTGTAAATAAAATCGGGAAAATTTTTGCTTCTATTTATTCAAATTACGATATTGATGTTGTCATGACCGTAGCAACAAAAGGAATCCCGTTGGCATACGCGGTAGCTTCTTATCTTGATGTACCAGTAGTAATTGTAAGGCATGGCAATCGGGTTACTGAAGGCTCTACTGTAAGTATTAATTATGTCTCCGGGTCGACAAAGCGGATTCAGACGATGGTATTAGCAAAAAGAAGTTTGAAGGAAGGTTCCAATGTCCTAATCATCGATGATTTTATGAAAGCGGGCGGAACGGTTAAGGGAATGGTTAGTATCCTTGAAGAATTTAATGCAAATGTAAAAGGGATTGGTGTCCTAGTTGAATCCGAAGGGGTAGAAGAACGACTTGTAGATGAATACATATCCTTAGTAAAGCTTACAGATGTTGACGTGAAAGAAAAACAAATTAAAGTGACTGTAGGTAATTATGAATCGTACCTAAAGCAAGTTAAATTTGAAGATGAGATGGGGGAAACAGAATGAAACAAGTTCAAACAAATCAAGCGCCAGCAGCAATTGGTCCATATTCACAAGGTATCGTTGTAAACAATATGTTTTTTAGTTCAGGACAAATTCCATTAACACCGACTGGTGAATTAGTAAGCGGAGGAATTAAAGAACAGACTGAACAGGTCTTTAAAAACCTTCAAGCTGTTTTGACTGAAGCTGGTGCATCATTAGATACGGTTGTTAAAGCAACTGTATTTATTAAAAACATGGATGATTTTGCAGAGTTAAATGAAATCTATGGGGAATTTTTTGCAGGACACAAGCCTGCACGCTCAACTGTAGAAGTTGCAAGACTTCCTAAAGACGTTTTGGTTGAGATTGAGGTAATCGCGTTAGTAAAATAAGAGGGAATTTCACGACTATTCTGTTCATTCACAAAAAAGTATGAATCTTTTTAAAAAATTATTTAATATTTAGCAGGAGTTTACGATTTTCCGTTGAATATGAATAACTACTAAGTTTTTATATAGTAAAAAAGGTGGTGAACAGAATGGAAGTTACAGACGTTAGATTACGCCGCGTTAATACTGAAGGTAGAATGAGAGCGATTGCATCGATTACGTTAGATCATGAATTTGTTGTTCATGACATTCGTGTAATTGATGGCAACAATGGTTTATTTGTTGCAATGCCAAGCAAACGTACTCCAGATGGTGAGTTTCGTGACATCGCTCATCCAATTAACTCAAGTACGCGTGGGAAAATCCAAGATGCAGTACTAGCTGAGTATCACCGTTTAGGTGAAGTAGAGGTTGAGTTTGAAGAAGCGGGAGCATCTTAAAATAAACATTTATAGCATCAAAGAGCCTACATCCTAATAGGCTCTTTTTCTTATTATTCATTTCAGTAGCTCTAAAATTTACCTAATTAGTCGCAAGCCAAGCACTCTTTTCTATCCTCAAAATTTTCCCCAAAAAAATTTTCCAACCAAAAAAATCGTGTACTTTCACTAGTTTTCTTGAAAATGGTCAATTTTTAAGATATATTCAGAGTGGATATTAAGGTTTAACTTTAACTTAATCGTGCTTGAAAACTCGATTGAAAAAGTCAAAGCTTCAGGCGATGCCACAGGTTTTTAAAGAAGATTTTTTTGAACAAGCATGAAAAAAACCGGGCGCAATTTCGTCGAGGCGAATTATATGGAGGCCTAAACATGACAAATCGATATGGCGTGATTTTAGCTGCAGGGCAAGGAACACGTATGAAATCAAAGCTTTATAAGGTTCTACACCCTGTATGTGGAAAACCAATGGTTCAGCATGTAGTGGATCAACTTTCAAGTCTATCCCTACAGAAGCTTGTGACAATAGTTGGACATGGAGCGGAAAAAGTAAAAGCACAAATTGGAGATAGAAGTCAATACGCCCTTCAAGAAGAACAGTTAGGGACAGCGCATGCCGTTATGCAGGCAGCTAACCACTTAGCAAACGAAAAGGGAGTAACTTTGGTTGTTTGTGGTGATACTCCACTTATCACATCAGAAACAATGGCAGCCTTATTAGAACAACATGAACGTGCTGGGGCAAAAGCAACCATCCTAACGGCTGTGGCTGCGGATCCAACAGGGTACGGAAGAATTGTTCGCAATGGGCAAGGACATGTTGAACGTATAGTCGAACATAAAGATGCAACAGAAGAAGAACGTACCATTACCGAAATTAATACGGGTACATATTGCTTTGATAACGAAGCATTATTTGAGGCACTTTCAAATGTATCAAATGATAATGTTCAAGGGGAGTACTACCTTCCTGACGTAATTGAAATCTTGAAAAATAAAGGTGAAATTGTATCAGCATTCCAGACTGCGTCTTTTGATGAAACTCTTGGGGTAAATGATCGTTATGCATTATCACAGGCAGAAAAATTAATGAAACAAAGAATTAATAAACAGCACATGATGAATGGTGTTACAATTATTGATCCTGATAATACGTATATTTCACCAGATGCCAAAATCGGTTCGGACACTGTTTTACACCCTGGAACAGTGCTCATTGGTGATGTTGAAATTGGTGCTGAATGTGAGATTGGTCCAAATTCAGAAATCAAGGACTGTAAAATTGGCGAGAGAACAGTAATCCGCCATTCAGTTGCACATGATAGTAGTATTGGAAACGATGTAGCAATCGGCCCATTTGCTCATATCCGTCCTGCTTCACAAATTAGTGATAAGGTGAAGGTTGGAAACTTTGTAGAGTTGAAGAAGGCCGTTTTCGGAGAAGGAAGTAAAGCATCTCACTTAAGTTATATTGGGGATGCAGAGGTCGGAACAAATGTAAACATCGGATGTGGATCTATTACCGTAAACTATGATGGAAAAAATAAATTTTTAACAAAAATTGAAGACAATGCATTTATTGGGTGCAATTCAAATTTAGTGGCTCCAGTTACAGTTGGAAAAGGAGCATATGTTGCAGCAGGCTCAACGATTACTAGCGAAGTACCAGGCAACGCTCTTGCCATTGCTAGGGCGCGTCAAGTAAATAAAGAGGATTATGTAGAACGTCTGAATCAAAAGAAAAATTCCTAATGGAGGTTGGGTAAGATCATGCCTAATGAATACCGTGACTCAAGTTTAAAGGTATTTTCGTTAAATTCGAATGCGCCTTTGGCAGAAGAAATTGCAAAGTCCGTAGGTGTAGAGCTTGGGAAATGCTCTGTAACACGTTTTAGCGATGGAGAAATTCAAATTAACATTGAAGAAAGTATTCGTGGATGTGACGTTTTCGTTATACAATCAACGAGTGCACCAGTAAATGAGCATATCATGGAAGTATTAATCATGATTGATGCACTAAGACGTGCTTCGGCAAAGACCATAAATATTGTAATGCCCTATTATGGGTATGCAAGACAGGACCGCAAAGCACGTGCACGTGAGCCAATCACTGCAAAGCTTATTGCGAATCTGCTGGAAACAGCTGGAGCGGACCGCGTTATTACATTAGATCTTCATGCACCGCAAATTCAGGGCTTTTTTGATATCTTAATTGACCACCTAATGGGTGTTCCGATTTTATCCGATTATTTCAAAAGTAAAAATCTTGAAGATATTGTCATTGTATCTCCAGACCATGGTGGGGTTACACGTACACGTAAAATGGCGGATCGTTTAAAGGCTCCAATCGCAATTATTGATAAACGTCGTCCGAGACCAAATGTGGCTGAGGTTATGAACATTGTTGGTAATATCGAAGGAAAAACTGCGATTCTCATTGATGACATCATTGACACAGCAGGAACCATTACATTAGCTGCAAATGCTCTTGTTGAAAATGGCGCTTCTGAGGTATATGCGTGCTGTACACACCCTGTGTTATCAGGTCCGGCAATCGAACGTATTCAAAATTCAAAAATCAAAGAACTAGTTGTAACCAATACCATTCTTTTACCAGAAGAAAAAAAGATTGATAAAATCAAAGAACTTTCTGTAGCTCCACTTATCGGTGAAGCCATTATCCGTGTTCACGAGCAACAATCTGTCAGCACGCTCTTTGATTAATAAGAAAAGCGCAAGGCGCCCGTCTATCGGCAACAAGCATAAGGCGAGCGCTGACAGAAGGTGCTTTTTACCTTCAAAAGCGAGTGACTTATGACCTCGAGCCGATGGCGCCTGGAGCTAGACAACGTAGACACTATCTTTTTAAAAATAAGGTTTACTTCACCATCTTTAGGGGAATTTTAGTAATATGACTAAATCTTCCAAGGATGGTGTATATCATGTCTGCAGTTTTAGAAGCGACAGAACGAGTAAAGGATAAACATTCAACATTAACGAAAATTAGACAAGCGGGAAATATTCCTGCAGTCTTAAATGGTCCGAATCAAAGTAAGCCTATTTACGTGAATAGTGCAGACTTCTTAAAAACAATTCGAACCACCGGTAGAAATGGGATTATTAAGCTAGCTTTAGATAATAATGAGCATTCAGTTATGCTGCATGAAATTCAAACAGATCCAATTAAAAGTGAAATAATTCATGCGGATTTTCAGATTGTAAATATGTCTTCAGAAGTTACAGTCGACGTAACAATAAATTTAGTTGGGGAAGCAGCTGGTGTGAAGGATGGAGGAGTACTACAACAGTCTATCCATCAGATATCCATCTCTGCTCTTCCGTCTGAAATTCCACAGGTAATTGATGTTGATGTCTCACAGTTACAGGTTGGAGAGACAATCAAGTTGGAAGATATAGATACAAAGGGCAAATATACAATTAACCAGGATACTTCACAGGTTGTGGCATCTGTTCTTGCACCACGACAGGAAGAAGAGATTAGTACAGGTGAAGAACAAGAGCCTGGTGAGCCTGAAAACCTGGAAGGCAGAGAAACAAATGAATCTGCTGAATGAACGGACGAAGACTAATAGGTTGGACGTAACCAAAATGGTTACGTCCTTTTGCCACATCTAGCGCAAAGTATGCGTTGCACTATTGTTTATTCGTAAATGGGGGAAGTAAAATGAAGTTAATAGTTGGGTTAGGGAATCCAGGTAGGCAGTATGAAGAAACAAGACATAATGTCGGGTTTAAAGTGATTGATGAGCTTTCTGAGCAATTACATATCCCTTTGGACAAAGCAAAGTTTAACGGAGTATATGGACAGGGTATCGTGAATGGGGAGAAAGTTCTACTTTTAAAACCACTTACATATATGAATTTATCGGGAGAAAGTATCAGGCCCCTCATGGATTATTATGATATTCTAGTAGAAGATATCCTTGTTGTATATGACGAACTTGATTTACCTGTAGGAAAAATTAGGCTTCGTGAAAAAGGAAGTGCAGGTGGGCATAACGGAATGAAATCAATTATTCACCATTTGGGCACTCAAGAATTTAAGCGTATTCGAATTGGAATCAGTCGCCCGACAAATGGCATGAAAATAGCAGACTATGTTCTTGGGCGTTTTCAAGCAGAAGAGGTACAGGATATAAAAAGTGCAGTTCAAAACTCAGCTGTAGCGGCAGAAAAATGGGTATCAGCACCATTTTTACAGGTAATGAACGAATTTAATGCAAAGTAATGTAATATGATTAGCTATAATCAGTCGGAGCTCAGTCCCTCTGCATAAAGATATAGTCTCCGGCGGAAGCCACGATATTTCTAAGGTGATTTATCGAGCAGGAAGATTAAAGACTAAAATGCGCAACAATCTGTGGGTCAAAAAACTGGGCGCAACTGCGCGAACGCGCATATTGATTAAGGTGGCTGTGAATAAAGAATCTCCTCGCGGTTTATACTAGAAAGTGTAAACGTTGGAACGTAATCATGAGGAGGATTCTTATGTCACTACACTACCATTGTCGTCATTGTGGTGTGAAAGTTGGTAGCATTGATAACTTGTCTCTACATAGTGAAAGTCTAGGATTTCATCAATTAACAGATGAAGAAAGACAAGAGATGATTTCCTATCAATCAAACGGCGATATTCATGTGAAGACAATATGTGAGGATTGTCAGGAGGCATTGCAACGAAATCCTGATTATCATCAATTTGAATCATTTATTCAATAAGAAAAAAAGCTTTGGCCTGTACAACCAAAGCATTTTTCTATTTATGTAAAATAGATATAAATCTATTTTTATGAGATATAGGAAATCAATTAGACTAGGACAACATTGAATAGGTATGAACGCAACTGAATTTGTTGCCAAGTACTTAGAGAGGGGGTAACCTGAGTTGCTTTACGGACTACAACAGTATGTGGGAAACAATGATGAATTAAAATCAATTATAAATGGAATAGATGAAGGCTTACGTGAACAGTTAGTTGCAGGTTTATCCGGCTCAGCTCGCACTGTATTTGCGGCAGCTCTATATAGACAAACCAAAAGACCCATATTAGTCGTTACTCATAATTTGTACCAGGCACAGAAAATATATGAGGATTTAAATGGGCTTTTAGAAGAAGACGAGGTATTCCTTTATCCAGTGAATGAATTAATTGCTTCAGAAATAGGAATTGCAAGCCCAGAGTTAAAAGGGCAACGATTAGAAGCGCTTAATTATTGGAGTCACCAATCAAAGGGTGTCATTGTAGCTCCTATTGCGGGATTAAAGAGAATTCTGCCACCAAAGAAACTATGGAACGAAAGCCAACTTACGTTCACGGTTGGACATGATATTGAAGTGTCAAGTACATTAGAAAAACTAGTTGGGATGGGCTATGAACGAGTGTCGATGGTATCAGCGCCTGGAGAATATAGTCTACGAGGGGGGATTCTCGATATTTACCCCTTAACAGTGGAAAATCCAGTACGGATTGAATTGTTTGATACAGAAGTCGATTCTATACGTACCTTCTCACTAGAGGACCAACGATCACAAGGAAAAATCAACTCAATTGTAGTTGGACCTGCGACTGAAATTTTATTAACGCCAACACATTTTGAAAAAGGTGCTAGTAAATTAGAGGAAGGCTTAGCCAAAAGCCTAAAAAAGGTTAAGGATGAAAAAGCAAAAGAATTGCTTTTAGAGAACATTTCTTATGAACTTGAACAATTAAAAAGCGGGCAAAGTATACAGCAAATGTTTAAATATCTATCCCTTGTTTATGACCAGCCTGCTAGTTTACTAGACTATTTGCCTGATAATGGACTCGTTCTATTAGATGAAATTAGTAGAGTTCAGGAGATGGCAGAGAGTCTTGATAAGGAAGAAGCTGAATGGGTTACAAGTCTGCTATCTCAAGGTGAGATTATCCATAATATTACCTTGTCTCATCAGTTCGCAAAGCTCCTTCAAAGAACGCGTTATCCGTTAATCTACCTTTCCTTATTCTTACGGCATGTACCACATACAAGCCCACAGAATATTTTAAATATGTCGTGCAAACAGATGCAAAATTTTCACGGCCAAATGCATGTTCTAAAAGCAGAGCTTGAACGATGGCAAAAAGGAAATTACTCTGTCATTTTTCTCGGTTCAAATGAAGAACGTGTAAAAAAACTGGAACAGGTCTTGTCGGACTATGAGATCAATGCATTTGCTAGTAAGAGTGACGGAGATATTTTGCTAGGAAAAGCGCAAATCATGCTTGGTGATCTACAGGATGGCTTTGAACTGCCATTACAACGTATTGCGGTGATAACAGAGGAAGAGCTTTTTAAGAAAAAAATGCAAAAAACAAAACGAAAGCAAAAGCTTTCGAATGCAGAGCGAATTAAAAGTTACTCCGAGTTACAGGTTGGCGATCATGTTGTTCACGTGAATCATGGAATCGGGAAGTACTTAGGAATTGAAACATTAGAAATCAATGGAATTCATAAGGATTATTTGCATATTCGCTATCAGGGCGATGATAAGCTTTATGTACCTGTAGACCAAATTGAACAGGTGCAAAAGTATGTGGGGTCAGAAGGTAAAGAACCGAAAATTTACAAATTAGGTGGAACAGACTGGAAACGTGTCAAGAAGAAAGTTGAATCATCCGTTCAAGATATCGCAGATGATTTAATTAAGCTATACGCTGAACGTGAGGCGAGTAAGGGATTTGCATTCTCTCCTGATGGAGAAATGCAAAGAGAGTTTGAGGCCTTATTCCCTTATCAGGAAACAGAGGATCAGTTACGGTCTATTCAAGAAATTAAAAAGGATATGGAACGTGAACGACCAATGGATCGTCTTCTTTGTGGGGATGTGGGTTACGGGAAGACGGAGGTTGCAATTCGTGCTGCATTCAAGGCAATTATGGACGGAAAACAGGTTGCAATCTTAGTTCCAACTACGATTTTAGCACAGCAGCATTATGAGACAATCCGTGAGAGATTCCAAGAATTCCCGATTTCAATAGGACTATTAAGTCGTTTCCGTTCGAAGAAACAACAAACGGAAGTAATGAAAGGGTTAAAATCCGGTACTATCGATATGGTTGTAGGAACACATCGTCTACTATCCAAAGATATTACGTATAAAGATTTGGGACTTTTAATTATTGATGAAGAACAGCGTTTTGGTGTTACACATAAGGAAAAAATTAAGCAATTAAAAGCAAATATAGATGTACTCACATTGACAGCAACTCCTATCCCACGGACACTTCATATGTCCATGCTCGGAGTTCGCGATTTGTCCGTTATTGAAACACCACCTGAAAATCGTTTTCCGGTTCAAACTTATGTTGTTGAATATAACGGTGAGCTAATAAGAGAAGCAATTGAACGAGAAATGGCAAGAGACGGCCAAGTGTACTTTTTATATAACCGAGTTGAGGACATTGAAAGAAAGGCAGAAGAAATTTCAATGCTTGTTCCAGATGCAAGGATTGCGTATGCCCACGGAAAAATGTCCGAAAATGAACTAGAATCAGTCATTTTAAATTTCCTTGATGGTCAATACGATGTCCTGGTTACAACAACTATTATCGAAACAGGTGTTGATATTCCGAATGTAAATACCTTGATTGTCCAGGATGCTGACCGCATGGGACTTTCACAACTTTATCAGTTAAGAGGTCGTGTAGGGCGCTCTAATCGTGTAGCGTATGCGTATTTTACTTATCGCAAAGATAAGGTCCTAAACGAAGTAGCGGAGAAACGACTTCAAGCAATTAAGGAATTTACAGAACTTGGTTCAGGCTTCAAAATTGCAATGCGTGACTTATCGATTCGTGGAGCAGGAAATATTTTAGGAGCACAGCAGCACGGGTTTATTGATTCTGTTGGATTTGACCTTTATTCTCAAATGCTGAAAGAAGCAATCGAAGAACGTATGGGAGATACGGCAGCTGTAAAACAAGTAAATGTGGAAATCGATGTAGAAGTAGATGCATATATTCCGGATGCCTATATAGCAGATGGACGTCAAAAAATTGATATGTATAAGCGTTTCAGAGGCATTACAACTATGGAAGATATAGAAGAGCTACAAGAGGAAATGATTGACCGTTTTGGTGAATATCCGGAAGAGGTTAATTACTTATTCAAGATTGCTAAAATTAAGGTTTATGCTTTAGCTGAAGGAGTTATCTCCATAAAACAGGCTAAGCAAGAAGTTACAATTCTTTTATCGGAAGAGGAAAGTAGCAAAATTAATGGCGAGAAGATATTTAAGTTAGGGAATACATTCGGACGAATGATTAGTCTTGGAATGGAAGGAAGTAAATTAAAAATTGTCATCCAAACAAAAGGTCTAGAAGTAAACCAATGGTTAGGTATTGTCCATGATATGGTGCAAGGATTACAAGGTGTCAAAAAAGAAAATGTGAATGCGGTCTAATTTATTTGGCAGAAGTTCTCGATTACTATAAAAGGTGGATAGAAAGTTCTAAGGAATAGAACCAAAGTCGTGGGGGCAAATAGTTCTGTTGTATGGTTATTTTTACCTCTAACGAAAAATCACAATCATCGTGAATAGAACTTTGTTGGTGTAAGATACTAAACTCAACAACAAATGGTGATTTATTCAAATCTAGACAAATTGTACATTATGTGTATGTTCAAAATGAGGATGAAAAGGACCGAGAAGTTCGAGGCGGCGCAGCTTTGAGTACCAGAGCGTATGCAGTAAATACGTGAGCAACGCAACAGCAAGCCAACGAAGAAATTTCGAAGTGTCATTTTTACCGCAAATTTTGAACATCTCATCAATCACCACTATTCTTTAATCATCAGATGAAAGTGAGGCAGCATAAGAATGAAGGCAACTGGAATTGTTCGTCGAATTGATGATTTAGGTCGAGTAGTCATCCCGAAAGAAATCCGTAGAACGTTACGTATTAGAGAGGGAGACCCATTAGAGATTTTTGTTGATCGTGATGGAGAGGTTATTTTAAAGAAGTATTCTCCAATTAGTGAACTTAGCGATTTTGCAAAGGAATATGCAGAGGCACTTTTTGATAGCTTAGGACATCAAGTACTTATTTGTGACCGTGATGCATTTATCGCGGTTGCAGGGGGCTCCAAAAAAGAATACTTAAATAAAAACATAAGCGAACTAATTGAGAAATCGATGGAGGATCGAACGTCTATTTTGGAAACAGAAGAACGTCAAGTATCCATTGCAGAGGGCGCTGATGAAACAATCTCATCATATACAATTGGTCCTATCATTGCAAATGGAGACCCAATTGGCGCAGTTGTGATTTTATCAAAAGAAAAAGCACTTGGTGAAGTGGAACAAAAAGCAGTAGAAACTGCAGCGGGGTTCCTCGCACGACAAATGGAACAGTAATCGAGAAAAGCGATGCGCCTTGACCAGACCTACAAGCATAAGACGAACATGTGCGGGAAATCCTGATTTCTGGAGTGATTTGACTTATGACCTAGGGCCTTGGCGCGCTGGAGCTAGACATGGAAAAGGTAGCTATTATAGCTACCTTTTCTTCCGTTAGGTAAGAATTCACTCCCCTATAAAAGTTATTATGAGTGAAGTATGTTATAATACACTGGAAATTATATAGCTTATTCGGCAGAAGTCGAAATACGAAAAGACGCATTTGTTTAGGAAGGAGATGGGCGATGAACGTCCAATCCGCAGAGCAGTCAAAGCGTATCTGGGAAGGCGCATTTGTCCTTACCATTGCCGGTTTGATTACCAAGATACTTAGTGCAGGCTACCGGATCCCCTATCAAAACATTGCAGGGGATATTGGCTTTTACATATATCAACAGGCGTATCCGATTTACGGAATTGTTCTTGTTTTTTCCACATACGGGTTTCCAGTCATTATTTCAAAACTTTTGGCTGAAAAACTGGAACAAGATGATGAAGCATCTGCAATGAAAATTCTATATATCACCCTACTTGCATTAGTAGGAATGGGGATTGTCATCTTTAGTTTTTTGTATTGGGGTGCTGAAATAATTGCAGGATGGATGGGAGATAAGGAACTGTCAACCCTGATAAGAGTGATTTCATTTTCGTTTTTGCTCTTGCCATTTATATCTGTATTTCGTGGCTATTTCCAAGGCTATAAAAATATGGTACCAACTGCAATTTCCCAAGTAACAGAACAACTGATTCGGGTCATCACCATTTTGCTCATGTCCTTTATTTTATTGGACTATGGCTATGGGGCATATGAAGCAGGAGCGGGTGCAATATTTGGTTCAATTACAGGTGGCTTTGCAGCCATTTCCGTATTATTGTTTTTCCTGTTGAAAAGGAGAAAATCCTTTCCAAGACGAATTTTTCAAAATGCCTCGATAAAAACAAAGGAAATCATTAAAATTCTATTTACTCAAGGGATGACGATTTGCATCAGTGCACTCTTACTTATTCTTTTTCAGTTAGTCGATTCCTTCACTGTATTCTCGTTATTACTTTCAGGGGGAGTAGAGGAACAAGTAGCAAAGCAGGTAAAGGGAGTCTATGACAGGGGACAGCCTTTGCTTCAGCTCGGAACTGTAGTGGCAACATCACTGGCCTTATCGCTTGTTCCATTAATTGCAAGTGCTAAAGCACGAAATGATATGGCTTATATTCGGCAAAAGGTCGATTTAACATTTCGGCTGAGTGTTGTCGTAGGACTTGGCGCAGCTGTAGGTCTTGCATGTGTATTAGAGCCTACAAATATCATGCTTTTTCGAAATGACCTTGGAACAAACGTTTTAATGATTATTGGTTTTTCAATTTTATTTACAACATTATCCCAAAGCATAACCGCTATTTTACAAGGACTAGGGCATCCGATTTTACCAGCTGTTGTGGTAATTACTGGAATGCTCATAAAGTGGATTTTAAACTTGTTGCTGATTCCTGAATATCAAACAGTTGGGGCAGCTGTAGCCACTTTGATTGCGTTTGGGGCGATAACCGGTCTCCAAATTTTTATTTTGAAAAGTAAGCTACGTGGGATTCTAGGAAACTGGACGTTTATCTATCGTGTCACTTTGGCAACGGTTGCCATGGGGCTCATCATTTTTGGCTACTCAAGGGGGTTGCATCACTTATTTCCAATTGCAGGAGAAAGTCGTATGTTTGCAAGTTTTGAAGCATTGACTTCTGTTGTCATCGGAGGGTTTATGTATCTATTTTTTATTGTAAGAGGGAGCATTTTTTCCGAAGAAGAGCTCTCAGAAATTCCAATAGGGTCAAAAGGGACATTTTTAATTAGGTTACTAAAAGGAGGAAAGAACGTATGATAACTATTATAGGATTAGGTGCGGGTGACCTATCACAGCTCCCTATGGGCATCTATCGTAAACTTTTAGATACTGAGCATCTTTTTCTAAGGACGAAGGAACATCCTGTAATTAAAGAATTAGAAGCCGAAGGAATGACCTATCAATCTTTTGATGCCATTTATGAAAAGCATGATCAATTTGAGGCAGTATATGATGAAATTGTTGAGACCTTAAAAGTGGAAGCAAAAACAAAAGATATTGTCTACGCAGTACCAGGTCATCCAATGGTTGCAGAAAAAACAACGCAGCTTTTGCTCGAAGATGAAAACCTACGGGTACAGGTTGAGGGTGGTCAGAGCTTTATAGACCCATTATTAGCATCTTTAAAAATTGACCCTATTGAAGGATTTCAATTCCTTGATGCTTTATCCCTTGAAAAGGATGAACTGCAGCTTTCTCAGCATATTATTATTTGTCAGGTGTACGACGGGTACATTGCATCTAATGTGAAGCTAACGTTAATGGAACAATTGCCTGATGAGTATGAAGTATATATTGTTACCGCAGCAGGTAGTAAAGACGAGAAAATCACGAAAGTCCCTCTATACGAATTGGATCGTGGGGTTGAAGTGAATAATCTTACAAGCGTCTATGTTCCTCCTGTAAAAGAAGAAGAACTTCTTTATCATGATTTTCGTACGTTTCGAAGAATTATTGCGGCATTGCGTGGTCCTGGTGGCTGCCCATGGGATCAAAAGCAAACCCATCAATCCTTAAAAAAGTATTTGTTAGAGGAAGCATATGAGGTTCTTGACGCAATCGACAGTCAGGATGACGATCATCTAGTAGAGGAATTAGGGGATGTACTACTGCAAATTCTCCTTCATGCCCAAATTGGTGAGGATGAAGGAATGTTTTCCATCGATGAGGTTATTCGTGGAATATCTGAAAAAATGATTCGGAGACATCCTCATGTATTTGGAGAAGTCACTGCAGATACCGCGGAAGAAGTTGTAACCAATTGGGAGCAAATCAAACGATTAGAAAAAGGCGGTACTGTTCAAGAGAAATCTATTTTGGATGATGTGACTAAAGGGTTACCTGGTTTAATGAAGGCTGTTGAGTATCAAAAGAAGGCGGCAAAAGTAGGATTTGATTGGGACGCTGTCGAACCAATGTGGGACAAGGTTTTTGAGGAAATACAGGAATACAAGGAAGCAGTGGGGAATAAACAAAAGAGAGAAGCAATACAAGAGTATGGTGACATCCTATTTGCTTTAGCCAACATAGCAAGATTTTACAAGTTTGACCCAGAAGAAGCGCTTGCGATGACGAATCAAAAGTTTGCGAGACGTTTCAAATTTATCGAGGATGAAGTAAAAAAGCAAGGGTTAAAGATAGAAGAACAAACTCTTGAGCAGCTTGATGAAATCTGGGAGAAAGCAAAACAAAGCGGATTATAACTTTATTTTAGTTTGCATTTGATTGAAAGAGGTGATAAACACATGCGTTTGGATAAATTTTTAAAGGTCTCACGGTTAATTAAAAGACGTACTTTAGCCAAAGAGGTTGCAGACCAAGGGAGAATTCTCATTAACGGGGTTGCTGCAAAGGCGAGCAGTAATGTAAAAATAGGTGATGAGTTAACAATTCGATTTGGTCAGAAAATAGTAACAGTGAAGATTGAAGATCTCCAAGATGCAACGAAAAAAGAAGATGCAAACAAGTTATATTCCATCGTGAAAGAGGAAAAAGTAGAAGCGTAATATTTGATAATCAGTGAAGGCTTGTTCTAAACTCCGCCATATTCTCATACATTTTACTATTAAAAGAATGGGGTTACTTTGACCATTCAAGTATGAATGTGGGGGAAAAAATATGAACCAATACTATGATGGAACGACATCCAATAAAGGAACCGTACATGAGCATGATGTAATCATGAGAAGTAGAAAGCTTCTTGACATAACAGGGGTTAAACAAGTAGAAAGCTTTGACAATGAAGAGTTTTTACTTGAAACTGTTATGGGTTTCCTAGCAATTCGTGGCCAAAACTTACAAATGAAAAACCTAGATGTGGAAAAAGGCGTTGTATCGATCAAGGGAAGAGTTTATGACATCAGCTATTTGGACGACCATTCGACGGAGAAGGCTAAAGGGTTCTTTAGCAAGTTATTTAGATGACCCTCTCAACCCAGTTTTATACATTACTTGCAATGATTTGCATGGGGGGTTGGCTAGGAGCTTCTCTTGACACATATCAACGTTTTTTAAAGCGTTCGAGACGAAAGTACTTCTTTGTTTTTATCAATGATATCCTTTTTTGGATTGTACAAGGCCTGTTGTTCTTTTATACGCTTTTATTGGTAAATGAGGGTGAATTACGGTTCTATGTGTTTATCGCCATACTATGTGGATTTGCTGCTTATCAGAGCTTATTCAAGACCATTTATGTTAGAGCACTAGAACATATGATTCAAGCAATTATCCGTATCTATGAATTTTTACTTCGAACAGGTGAACTCCTCATCGTTCGACCAATTAAAATGCTGTATCAGCTTTTGATTGTGATTCTTTTAGGAATCTTGAATGTGCTATTGGTTATTGGGAGAATTCTTCTAAAAATCTGTTGGATGATACTTAAAATTTGTTTTGCCCCAATAAAATGGATTGGAATCATGATTTGGAGGTTGTTACCATCCACCTTTACGAAAAATGTAGAAAAGATTTTTCAAAAGTGTGCAGGATTTTTGAAAAAAGTAGAGAATATCAAACCTATATTGATAAAATGGTGGAAGAAGATAAGGAAACAATAGGAGGCATTCTCTACAATGAGTGCAGTTGGAAAGAAAAATGTAACACAATTACAATCAACCTATATGGAAAAATATAAAGAGCAAGAACAAGCTCTCCAAGTTAAGCGAAAAGGCCTAGTCAGAAGACTGATTGCTTTTTCAATTTTAGCTGCAATCATTACTTATGGTCTTGTATCAATGGTTGTGTCACAACATAAGACGATGGATGAGAAGGTAAGCGAAAAGGAAAAACTACAGGAACAGCTCACTTCGCTAAAAGATGAGCAGGTACTTCTTGAAGAGGAAGTCGTAAAACTTAACAGTGATGAGTATATTGAAAAAATTATACGCAGGGATTATTTTCTATCTAAGGAAGGCGAAATCATTTTTAAAGTTGGGGATGGGTCTTAGTCTTATTGACACTTGAATTTTATATTATGTATAATATAGTAAAATGATTTTGTTCAAATTTAAGGAGGAGCATTTTTTTTATGTCAATTGAAGTAGGCAGCAAGGTTCAAGGGAAGGTAACAGGAATTACGAATTTCGGAGCGTTTGTAGAGCTGCCAGAGGGCTCAACTGGTCTTGTCCATATTAGTGAAGTTGCGGACAATTATGTAAAAGATATTAATGAGCATTTAAAGGTTGGAGACCAGGTAGAGGTCAAGGTAATTAATGTTGAGAAAGATGGAAAGATTGGTTTGTCCATAAAAAAAGCAAAAGAAACTCAACAACCACAACGTCCGCGACACAATGGTCCACGTAATAATAACAGAAACGACCAACGTAATCACAACAAAACTGAAAGCTTTGAACAAAAAATGAATCGCTTTTTGAAGGACAGTGAAGATCGTCTATCTTCCTTAAAGCGTAACACCGAGTCAAAACGTGGTGGGCGTGGAGCGAGAAGAGGATAACCTGCTGCTGTAGCTTAAATATATATGTAAAGCACCCAATTAGTGGGTGCTTTTTTTGTGCTTTTGAAAATAAAAAAACAGTGCGAAGAAATTCGCACTGTTTCGTATGACCCGTACGGGATTCGAACCCGTGTTACCGCCGTGAAAGGGCGGTGTCTTAACCGCTTGACCAACGGGCCAAAATTTTATGGTAGCGGCGGAGGGGATCGAACCCCCGACCTCACGGGTATGAACCGTACGCTCTAGCCAGCTGAGCTACACCGCCATGTTTAGGAAAAAATTTAGTTTCGATCGTACACATAAATAAGCAAATTACTATGTTCGACAATCTTTGTCTCAAACTCTAGTAAGTAAGCACAAGTAATATAATACCTTCTGTCTATTCGTTCGTCAATATATTTTGTATTGAAGGGGAAAAATACAAAAATTCGCACAATATGTACACAAAATCTATGAAAAACTTTGCAAACCTACCAAATCCCACTCTTAAAATTTGTCATATGACATTTATTTTGTTGGAAAACTAGACAAGCAGTCGAATGTTTTTTCTTTTCGCTCTTGTTGTTTTGACAAAATATGAATCCCTGCAACTGTATAATTACAAACAACTATTAAATACGGGGAGTGTTTATAAATGGAAAGAATAGAAAGGAATCTGAGTGGGCCTATTACAGAGGTAGCTATTGAAAAAACTCAGGATACAGTGTCCAAATGGTTTCAGCGTTTTCAAGCTAAACTTGAAAACCTATTTCTACTAAAAGGGCTTTTACTAGGAGTTGTCGGGTTTTTATTAGGACGAGCCCTAATCCTAAATGAATTAACACCCTTTGCATTACCATTTTTCGCAAGTGTCTTTATGATGAAAAAAGGCAAAGCGGGGCTTGCGATGGTAGCTGTTATTGCAGGGTCGTTTACTCTATCGGCCGATGTAACCGTATTTACTTTTCTATCTATTGCCTTGTTTCTAGTAATTTATAAAGTTCTTCAAAGATTTAAAGTCGATTTACTTAAGGTACTACCTACCCTTGTACTCATCTCATCAGCCTTAGCAAAAGTAGCAATTCTTTATGTCACACAAGGATCTATCACAATTCACGATGGAGTGATGGTTGGAGTAGGGTCAGGATTAGCCTTTATATTAACTTTGATTTTCCTTCAAAGTGTACCATTGTTAACAGAGAAACGAAGGAGACAATCCTTTAAAACAGAAGAAGTTATTTGTTTAATTATATTAATTGCCTCTGTGTTAACAGGGACAATGGGCTGGCTCGTATATGAGATGTCCATTTCAAATATCCTTTCAAGATATGTTGTCCTCTTGTTTGCATTCGTAGCAGGAGCAACTATTGGGTCAACTGTAGGGGTTGTGACTGGTTTGATTCTAAGTCTTGCCAATGTAACTAGCTTGTACCAAATGAGTCTTCTCGCTTTTTCGGGTTTACTAGGAGGTCTATTAAAAGAAGGGAAAAAAGCGGGGGTGGCACTTGGACTAATTGTTGGAACACTTTTAATTGGCCTTTATGGAGAAGGAGCCAGTCAAATTATTCCTACTTTATATGAATCGGGAGTAGCGATTCTTCTATTTTTACTGACACCAAAGGTTTTAATAAGCAAAATAGCAAAAAACATTCCAGGTACGCCTGAACATAGTACAGAACAACAGCAATATCTTCGTAAAATTCGTGATGTTACGGCCAATCGTGTCTCACAGTTTTCGACGGTGTTTGAAGCATTGGCAAATAGTTTTTCCGAATACGGATATCCCGTTGATGATGATGATAAAGACCGAGAAATTGATCTGTTTTTAAGCAATGTAACGGAAAAGACTTGTCAATCTTGTTTTAAAAAGGAGGCCTGTTGGTCCAAGAACTTTAATAAAACATATGATTATATGATAGATATTATGCATGAAAGTGATTCAAATTCTCTCGTTTATAATCATAAGCTTACGAGAGATTGGGACAAACATTGTGTACGCTCTAAAAAGGTAATTGATGCTATAGAACAAGAGCTTACATATTATCAAGCAAATCAAAAGCTAAAGAAACAAGTAAAGGAGAGTAGAAAACTAGTAGCTGACCAATTATTAGGTGTTTCTCAAGTAATGAGTGATTTTGCAAAGGAAATTCAACGTGAAGGTGAGAATCATCATGTATTGGAAGAACAAATACTAGATGCATTGCAGTCGTTTGGAATTCAAATTGGACATGTGGAAATTTATAGTGTAGAGCAAGGAAATGTCGATATTGAAATCAGTATTCCATATTGTAATGGAAGTGGGGAGTGTGAAAAATTAATTGCACCAATGCTGTCGGATATTCTTGAAGAGACAATTCTTGTTAAAAATGAAGAATGCTCTGCTTATCCAAATGGGTATTGCCATGTAACACTAGGTTCAGCAAAAGCCTATGTCATCGATACGGGTGTTGCACATGCTGCTAAGGGCGGCGGACTTGTGTCAGGTGATAGCTTTTCAACGATTGAATTAGGTGTTGGAAAGCATGCAGTTGCGATTAGTGATGGTATGGGAAATGGGGAGCGTGCCCATTATGAAAGCAATGAAACCTTAGAGCTTTTAAAGAAAATTCTCCAATCTGGCATTGAGGAGAAGGTTGCTATTAAATCGGTTAACTCGATTCTTTCATTACGAACGACAGATGAGATATTTTCAACACTGGACTTAGCAGTTATTGATCTTCAAGATGCAAGTGCAAAGTTCTTAAAAATTGGCTCTACCCCAAGCTATATTAAGAGAGGAGATAAAATAAGTAAGATACAGGCAAGTAATCTACCGATGGGCATTATTGAGGACTTTGAAGTAGAGGTAGTCGACGAGCAATTGAAAGCTGGCGATATTTTGATCATGATGAGTGATGGTATTTTCGAAGGCCCCAAGCATGTTGAAAACTATGATATGTGGATGAAGCGAAAAATAAAGGAAATCCAAACAAATGATCCTCAAGAGATTGCTGATTTGTTAATGGAGGAGGTAATACGCACAAGATCTGGGCAAATTGAAGATGATATGACCGTTGTTGTGACAAAGATTAAACATAATACGCCGAAATGGGCAGCCATCCCTGCTTACGGTTATCAAAAGACAAAAAGGAAAGCTATCTGACAAATCAGTGAGGTTTAAAAATCTACTAATTCGTCCATCCTGTTACTAACTTAAGTAGGAGGGGATGAAACGTGCAAAAAGGCACATTGAAGCAAATTCTATTAATTACGGATGGTTGTTCAAACCAAGGGGAAGATCCGATTGCAATGGCAGCACTTGCTAGAGAGCAAGGTGTTACGATTAATGTCATTGGTGTAGTTGAGCAAGATACAATTGATGAACAAGGAATGCAGGAAATAGAAGGAATGGCTTCAGCCGGTGGTGGTGTGAGTCAAATTGTCTATTCGACTCAATTATCACAAACTGTCCAAATGGTGACCAAGCAAGCTATGACACAAACCCTTCAGGGAGTGGTCAACAAAGAGCTGCAACAGATTCTTGGAGCAAAGACATCAATGGAAGACCTCCCGCCAGAAAAACGCGGAGAAGTGATGGAAGTTGTAGATGAGCTTGGTGAAACCGTTGATTTAGAGGTTCTAGTTTTAGTCGATACGAGTGCGAGTATGAAGCATAAATTACCTACTGTAAAGGAGGCCTTGCTCGATCTCTCAATTAGCCTAAATGCGAGAATGGGAGATAACCAATTTTCCGTATTTGTATTTCCAGGGAAAAAGGTTGAAGTAGAAAGAGTATTAGATTGGACCCCGAGATTAGAATCTTTATCTAGTATTTTTCCAAAGCTTACTACAGGCGGAATCACACCAACAGGTCCGGCGATACGTGAAGCACTTACCTACTTCAAGAAAAAAAGATCATTAAGGAGTTTGTTGTCTCGTGATGATGAACAATACTACGAAGAGTCAGGCATGTAATGTTTCCCCGGGTACTGTCATTACTGGAAAATGGCATAAAAAATCATATCGCGTAGTAAGACCTTTAGGACAAGGTGCCAATGGTATTGTGTATTTGGCAGAGAGTATGAGCGGTCCTGTGGCTATAAAAATTAGCGGGAATGGCGTGACAATTACTTCAGAAGTAAATGTGCTGAAACACTTTTCTAAGGTTCAAGGCTCTGCCCTTGGGCCTTCTTTTATCGATGTGGATGATTGGATTAGGCCGGGGGTCGCAAGTCCAATCTCCTTTTATGTGATGGAATACATTCGTGGAGAAAGCTTTTTATCTTTTATTGAAAAAAGAGGAAAAGAGTGGACAGGGATTCTTTGTTTGCAATTGTTGTCGGATTTGGACCGGCTCCATCAGGAAGGCTGGGTATTTGGAGACTTAAAACCTGATAATTTACTTGTTAGTGGGAATCCTCCAAAGATACGCTGTATCGATGTTGGCGGAACGACTATACAGGGAAGGGCAATAAAGGAATTCACTGAATTTTTTGATCGGGGCTATTGGGGTGCAGGTTCAAGAAAGGCAGAAGCCTCTTATGATTTATTTGCAGTTGCGATGATTTTAATTAATGTAGCATATCCAAATCGATTTACCCGAACAAACGAGCCAGTGAAACAATTAAAATCAATCATTGCAAATACGGATTCCTTACGAAAAATTGACTCGGTGCTTTATCAAGCGATTGATGGGAAGTATCAACGTGCGGCTGAAATGCGTAGAGATTTAGTCATGAAATTAAGCCAGGCAAAAAAAGATCAATCTACTATACAAAAAACACGTACAGCAAGAAAACAACAAACTAAGACCGGAACAGCAAAATCTCGTCCCAATTTTTCAAGAGCAAATAGACAACCAAAGCCGAAGAAACAAAAAGGTGGCGTTCTTGAAACAGTACTATTGCTCCTATTTGTGTCGCTTGGATATTTGCTTTATCTATATGGACAAATTCTGTAAAAATAAACCGGAAAGTGATACGATAAAATTATCGTTTTAGATAAGTAAAAAGGATTGGTCCAATAATGATTGAAAAGGTAAACCAGTTTATTCAAAAACATGAATTAATTAAAGAAGGCTCAACAATAATAGTAGGGGTATCCGGAGGTCCGGATTCCCTTGCTCTGCTTCACTATTTATTTCACCAACAGAAGGAATCAACACTTATTGCTGCACATGTTGACCATATGTTTAGAGGGAAAGAATCAGAAGAGGATTTATTATATGTAAGAGAATTTTGCGAATCATATCAGATTCCTTTTGAATCAATCCAAGTTGATGTGACATCCTATAAAAAGGAACACAGTATAAGCTCCCAAGTAGCTGCAAGGGAAGTGAGATATGATTTTTTTGCTGACGTTATGCGGAAGTATAAAGCTGAATATTTAGCACTTGGCCACCACGGAGATGACCAAATTGAAACTATTTTAATGCGTTTAGTCCGTGGCAGTAAGGGAATCGGCTATGCCGGTATGCAGGTAAAACGTCCCTTTTCATGCGGTTCCATCATTCGACCTTTTTTAGCAGTTACGAAAGCTGATATTGAAAAATATTGTCTTGAATTGAGTCTTGTTCCAAAACGTGATCCATCCAATGACAGAGACGACTATACAAGAAACCGATTTAGACATCATGTTCTTCCTTTTTTAAAACAGGAAAACCCAGCAGTTCATGAACATTTTTTGCGATTTAATCAGTACATTACAGAAGATAATCAAGTTTTAGATGAATTAACAATTGAAAAAATGAATAAAGTAATGAAAAGGAATGGAGAAAACGATATAGAGATTGAAATATCCCCCTTTCTGGCAATGCCAAAATCTTTACAAAGAAGAGGGATTCAACTAATATTAAACTATCTCTACAAAGAGCTTCCTCATTCTCTTTCTGCCGTACATATTGACAATTTGATAACCTTTTTGGAAAGTAATCATCCATCAGGAGAATTGCATTTTCCAGCGGGTCTACGAATTGTGAAATCTTATGATAGTTGTACATATACTTATAAGGATTGTAAGGAAAAGCCAAGCCCCTATCGATTTCGTATTGATACACCCGGGCTATACAAACTTGAAGATGGTAGTGAGATAAAGAGTCAGATAAGGAAGGATTATCCTCAAGCATTGGTCGGAAATGATTGTTTTGTCATCGATCCAGATACCATTCATTTGCCAATTTTTGTCCGGACTAGAAAAGTGGGAGATAAAATGACAGTAAAAGGAATGAATGGATCGAAAAAAGTGAAGGATATTTTCATTGATGAAAAAATTCCCCTTCACCGGCGTGACCTTTGGCCGATTGTAGAGGATGAACAAGGAGAGGTCTTGTGGCTTCCAGGATTAAAAAAGTCATCATATGAAGCAACAAGTAAAACAAAATCAAACTATATCGTACTACAATACACGCAATGATTTAGGGGGCTTTAAAAGCATGAAGCAGGATATCGAGAAGGTACTATTTAGTGAGGAAGAAATTCAGCAAAAAATTAAAGAATTAGGCAATACTTTAACAGAAGACTATAAGGATAAATTTCCTTTAGCTATTGGAATTTTAAAAGGCGCAATGCCTTTTATGGGCGATTTGTTAAAAAGAGTGGATACATACTTGGAAATGGATTTTATGGATGTATCAAGTTATGGTAACTCAACAGTTTCTTCTGGAGAGGTTAAAATTATCAAGGACTTGGACACATCTGTAGAAGGAAGGGATATCCTTGTAATTGAGGATATTATCGATAGTGGCCTTACGCTAAGCTATATCGTTGAATTATTCCGTTATCGAAAAGCAAAATCCATTAAAATTGTCACACTATTGGATAAGCCTACTGGAAGAAAAGCCGATATTAACGCAGACTATGTTGGATTTATTGTCCCTGATGAGTTTGTTGTTGGGTATGGTTTAGACTATGCTGAGAAATATCGCAATTTACCGTACATCGGTGTATTAAAACCTGAAGTTTATTCAGAATAGATTTCCTGTTGTACTTTTTTGAAACCTATTCGAAGGTTAAACGTATATGATTTGAATAGCAATTATTATCTATGATACTATTTACTATAGTTTGTTCACCGTGGGAGGAGGTAAGGGATGAATCGGATTTTTAGAAACGTCATATTCTATTTACTCATATTTTTAGTCATTATCGGTGTGGTAAGTTTCTTCCAAGGAGCCAACGGCCAGCCGGAAGTGATGAAATATGGCAAGTTTGTTGAACATCTCGAAGCTGGGGATGTAAAAAATATTACGGTACAACCCGAAAGAGGCGTCTTTGAAGTAAGAGGCCAGTTAAAAAGCTATGATAAGGATAAATTTTTTGTCACAAATATCATAGGTAGTCAAAAAGAAGTTGATCGGATTTATGAAGCTGCAAAAACAGCTGACGTAGATGTACTAAAGGCAAAAGAAACAAGTGGTTGGGTAACCTTCTTTACCTCGATTATTCCATTTGTTATTATCTTTATTTTATTCTTCTTCCTACTTAACCAAGCTCAAGGTGGCGGAAGTAGGGTTATGAACTTTGGTAAGAGTAAAGCAAAGTTATATAGCGAAGAAAAGAAAAAGGTTAAATTTAAAGATGTTGCCGGTGCAGATGAAGAAAAACAAGAGCTTATTGAAGTTGTAGAGTTCCTAAAAGACCCACGCAAATTTGCTGAGTTAGGTGCAAGAATACCAAAAGGAATCCTTCTTGTTGGACCTCCAGGTACAGGTAAAACTTTGCTTGCCCGTGCGTGTGCTGGTGAAGCAGGAGTTCCATTTTTCTCTATAAGTGGTTCTGACTTCGTAGAAATGTTTGTTGGGGTCGGTGCTTCACGTGTACGTGACTTATTTGAAAACGCGAAGAAAAATGCGCCTTGTATCATTTTTATAGATGAAATTGATGCTGTTGGTCGTCAACGTGGTGCAGGTCTTGGGGGCGGTCACGATGAGCGTGAACAAACCCTAAACCAATTGCTAGTTGAGATGGACGGATTCGGTGCAAATGAAGGGATTATCATCGTTGCAGCAACAAACCGTCCAGATATTCTAGATCCAGCCCTTTTACGTCCTGGACGTTTCGACCGTCAAATTACAGTTGATCGCCCAGATGTTAAAGGAAGAGAAGCGGTATTACGAGTTCACGCACGTAACAAGCCTCTTGATGAGTCAGTTGACTTAAAAGCAATTGCAGCAAGAACACCAGGTTTCTCTGGTGCTGACTTAGAAAACTTATTAAATGAAGCTGCGCTTGTTGCAGCTCGCCAAAACAAGAAGAAAATCGATATGACTGATTTAGATGAAGCATCAGACCGTGTAATCGCAGGTCCTGCGAAAAAGAATCGTGTTATTTCGAAAAAGGAACGCAATATCGTGGCATTCCATGAAGCCGGACATACTGTAATTGGAATGGTGCTTGATGAAGCTGATATGGTTCATAAGGTAACTATTGTCCCTCGTGGTCAAGCTGGTGGTTATGCGGTAATGCTTCCAAAAGAAGACCGTTACTTCATGACAAAACCAGAATTGCTAGATAAAATTACTGGTCTATTAGGTGGCCGTGTAGCCGAGGAAATTACATTTGGAGAAGTAAGTACTGGTGCTCACAATGACTTCCAACGTGCTACAGGCATTGCTCGAAAAATGGTAACCGAATATGGAATGAGTGAAAAATTAGGTCCACTTCAATTCGGTCAAGCACAAGGTGGTCAAGTGTTCTTAGGACGCGACATCCATAATGAGCAAAACTACAGTGATGCAATTGCACACGAAATTGATCTCGAGATTCAACGCTTTATTAAAGAAAGCTATGAGAAAGCGAGACAAATTCTTACAGAAAATCAAGATAAACTTAAGCTTATCGCTGAAACATTACTTGAGATTGAAACGTTAGATGCTGCCCAAATTAAGAGCTTGTTCGAAGAAGGAAAATTGCCTGATCGACCAGTAGCTTCTGAAAGTGCAGAAAAACCGAAAGACGATGTAAAAGTTACAATTAACTCTAAAAAAGAAGAGGAAGTAACTGATAGCGAAAATAAGAATAAAGATGAGTAAAGAAAAAGGTGTCTACACGCGAATGTAGGCGCCTTTTTTGTAATCATGAAACCTTTTTCATGTAAACATTAAATTGTGGAATAATAAAAACTAGGTGTGGTATGATGTTTCCATTAAGGAACTTTATTCACCCGGGGATGAGCCTCTTCTGAGTAAAGTTGATTAGGAAGTTGGGGGTACTTCATGATTTTTGTTTTTGATGTTGGAAACACAAATATGGTTCTAGGGGTATTTGAAAATGATGACTTAAAACATCATTGGAGGATTGAAACCAGCCGAAACAAAACAGAAGATGAGTATGGGCTCGTTATAAAATCGTTATTAGAACATGAAGGATTAACATTCAACGATATCAATGGGATTATTATGTCCTCTGTCGTTCCACCGATAATGTTTGCTCTGGAACGAATGTGTCTTAAGTATTTTGGTATCAAACCTTTGGTCGTGGGGCCGGGAATTAAGACAGGCTTAAATATTAAATACGATAACCCAAAGGAAGTTGGAGCTGACCGGATTGTCAATGCTGTTGCGGGAATTCATATATACGGAAGCCCGCTTATCATTGTTGATTTTGGTACAGCCACAACATACTGCTACATAAATGAGAAAAGTCAATACATAGGAGGGGCGATTGCACCTGGTATTGCGATTTCAACTGAAGCTTTGTATTCAAGGGCTGCAAAGTTGCCAAGAATTGAAATAGCACGTCCTGACGGTGTAATTGGGAGAAACACAGTAAGTGCTATGCAGGCTGGTATTTTATTTGGTTACGTTGGTCAAGTTGAAGGTATAGTTGCCCGTATCAAAGCACAAGCAGTTGAAAAGCCTAAGGTAATTGCCACCGGTGGACTAGCGTCGCTAATTGCGACGGAGTCCAAAGCTATTGATGAAGTTGACCCATTTTTGACCTTAAAGGGATTACAACTCATCTATAAACGTAACACAGAAACAAAAGGGTTTGAACATCAGGCGATAACACGAAAAGGAGAACTGAAATGAGTGATTATTTAATTAAAGCGTTAGCGTATAATGGTCAGGTTCGAGCATATGCGATAAATTCTACAGAAACGGTTGCCGAGGCACAAAGACGTCATTATACATGGCCTACTGCTTCTGCGGCACTTGGTAGAACAATGACAGCAGGGGTAATGTTAGGAGCTACCCTAAAGGGTGAAGACAAACTTACTATTAAAGTTGAGGGTGGCGGACCAATCGGAATTATCCTTGTCGACACCAATGCAAAAGGTGAGGTAAGAGGATATGTGACAAACCCACAAACTCATTTTGATTTAAATGAACACGGCAAACTTGATGTAAGACGAGCTGTTGGAACAGACGGTACCTTAACGATTGTAAAAGATATTGGAATGAGGGATCAATTCTCCGGTCAAGTTCCGATTGTATCAGGAGAGCTTGGAGAAGATTTTACCTATTATCTCGTTTCTTCTGAACAAACCCCATCATCCGTTGGGGTAGGGGTTTTAGTGAACCCAGATAACTCCATTTTAGCTGCGGGTGGATTCCTAATCCAGCTTATGCCGGGTACGGATGAGGACACAATCGGACAAATTGAAAAAAGACTTCAAGAAATCCCGCCAATTTCAAAAATGATCGAAAAAGGTCTTACTCCTGAGGATATTTTGGGGGAAATCGTCGGTAAGGACAATCTTAAAATCCTTGAAAAAATGCCGGTTTCCTTTGTTTGTCCATGTTCAAGAGAACGAATTGAAAGTGCGATTATTAGCCTGGGGACTGATGAAATAGAGGCAATGATTGAGGAAGACGGAAAAGCGGAAGCACAATGCCATTTTTGTAACGAAAAATATCATTTTTCTAAAGAAGAGTTAATAGAATTAAAAAACCAAGCAAAGTAAGGTAGTGGGAGATGGGAAAATGAATAAAAAGGTATTGTGGTCGATTATTGTTGTACTGATTCTTACAAACGGTGTGTCGGTTGCGTACTTTGCAACTAATAAAACTGGAGAAAAGACGGTTGAGGTTACTAAACCTGTAGTCGCAAGTGGCGAAGAAGAAGTTGTTGCGACAATTGGGAAAGCAACCATTACAAGACAACAATGGTTAAATGAACTTGAGGACAGATATGGGAAACAAATTTTAGAGGAAATGATTGATGAAGAAGTCGTTCGTCAAATGGCCAAAAAGTATGACATTGCTTTAACTGACGACTCTGTTGACCGCGAATTAACATTAATTAAGACAATGTATAATACGATTGATCATGAGAAGATCAATGATGAGCACTGGAAAGAGCAAATTGAGTTAAGCATCTTATTAGAAGAACTTTTAACGAAGGATGCTGTTATTCCTGAAGAAGATATGAAACGTTTTTATAAGGAAAACAAACATTTATATGAAATTCCAAAGTCATATCACATTTCTCATATTGTTGTTAAGTCAAAAGAAGCGGCTGACCAAGTGAGAGAAGAATTAGGAAACGGATCAAGCTTCTCGGCGCTTGCGATGGAGAAATCAATTGATGAGTTTTCTGCAAATCGGGGTGGAGAACTTGGATTTGTTAATGAGGATAATGGATATGCACCTGAAAATTATCTAAAGGTTGCTGAAAAGCTAAAACCAAATGAGTGGAGTGAGCCGATTCAAGTAGATAATGGATATGCGGTCATTATTCTCCATGAAGTAATTGATGCTGTGACCTATTCATATGACGATGTTAAAGATCAAATCAAGCGTCAGATTGCCATAGATCAAATGAATGGAACTATCTCTGTTGAACCATTCTGGAAAGAACTTGGTGTAGAATGGTTCTTTGAAAAAAAGTAAGAGGTTCAAAGCCTATTAAAAAAGTGATACGTACTTACGTAAACACGCAATATGACAGAAAAAATTCACAGTTAACTACAGGTAAATTCGTTGACTTTTACATTAAGAATTGTTAAATTGTAGATAAAACCAATAAAAATAGTAGGGATTGAGGGTGGAATCATGACAAGAGTAGCAAATTCAATCTATGAATTAATCGGTCAAACACCAGTTGTAAGGCTAAATCAATTAGTTGATGAAGATAGTGCAGATGTTTATGTAAAGCTTGAATTCTTTAACCCTGGTAGCAGTGTAAAGGACAGAATTGCTTTAGCAATGATTGAAGCAGCAGAGAAAAGCGGACAATTAAAACCAGGTGACACAATCATTGAGCCTACTAGTGGAAACACTGGTATCGGATTAGCGATGGTTGCTGCAGCTAAAGGTTATAAAGCAATCCTAGTAATGCCAGATACAATGAGTTTGGAGCGTCGTAATTTATTACGTGCATACGGTGCAGAGCTAGTTTTAACACCGGGTTCTGAAGGGATGAAAGGTGCCGTTAATAAAGCCGAAGAACTTGTTAAAGAACATGGCTATTTCATGCCACAACAATTCAATAATCCAGCTAATCCTGAAGTTCACCGTTTAACAACAGGAAAAGAGATTGTAGAGCAAATGGGTGACCAATTAGACGCGTTTGTTGCAGGTATTGGTACTGGTGGAACAATCACTGGAGCTGGCCCTGTTTTAAAAGAAAACTATCCAAATATAAAAATTGTAGCTGTTGAACCAGCTGATTCACCGATTCTTTCTGGTGGAAAACCTGGACCACATAAAATTCAAGGTTTAGGTGCAAATTTCGTACCAAATGTACTAAACACAGAAGTTTATGATGAAGTATTTACAGTTAAAAATGAAGAAGCAATTGAGTATGCACGCCGTACAGGTCAAGAAGAAGGATTCCTTGTAGGAATTTCTTCAGGTGCAGCTATCTTTGCAGCACTACAAGTTGCGAAAAAATTAGGTAAAGGCAAAAAGGTTCTCGCGGTTGTCCCAGATAATGGTGAGCGTTACTTAAGTACTGTTCTTTATCAATTTGACGAGCAATAATAGTAACTTTTGTTTGCTTGAAATCAAAAGAGTCTATCCTTTAGGATAAGACTCTTTTTTTAATTGAAGGTGTACCAGTACCAGTAATTCATGTAAAATATAAAAATAGACGATCTAGAGATGTAAGCTATGAGCTGAGTGAAGTAGAGTTTAAAAAATTATAGTATGAGGTGAGCTAGTATGATCGTAATGATTGATAATTATGATTCGTTTACATTCAATTTAGTGCAATATGTGGGAGAAATAGGAGAAGAAATTGTCGTTAAGCGAAACGACGAAATCACAGTTCGGAAAATTGATGAATTAAACCCGGATTTAATTATGATTTCACCAGGACCTTGTACACCGAATGAGGCTGGAATTAGTCTAGAGGCAATTTCATATTTTGCTGGACGTATACCTATCTTTGGTGTTTGTCTTGGTCATCAATCTATTGCACAAGCGTTTGGTGGAGATGTAATCAAAGCACAAAGGCTAATGCATGGGAAAACATCTGAAATCAAACATGATGGCAAAACTATTTTTTTAGGACTAGAACAGCCATTTACTGCTACGCGTTATCATTCACTACTCGTAAAGAAAGAAACACTACCAGAGTGTTTTGAAATATCGGCTGAAACAGCTGAAGGTGAAATTATGGCAATCCGTCATAAGGAATATCCTATCGAAGGAGTTCAATTCCATCCGGAATCCATTATGACGACAGCAGGTAAACAATTAATTAATAATGTTATTAAACAATTCATTGGAAATAAAGTGAAGCAGGGTTATTAACATAAGCCTATTTCGGTACATAAATGAGTAGTATCGGACATGAAATGAAATGCAGAACAAAGGAGATTTGAAAATGGGCCAAAACAGAACAAGAAGACCATCGATAAAATGTGGTCCGTATCAATTAGATTTTACAAAAAAGACAATGATTATGGGAATTTTAAATATTACACCGGACTCATTCTCAGATGGCGGCTCCTATTTAGACCTGGATACGGCTATTCGACACGCTAAAAAAATGGTTGATGATGGAGCCGATATTATAGACATTGGTGGTGAATCAACGAGACCGGGACATGAAAGAATCACTGATGAAGAAGAGATTGCAAGAGTTGTCCCAATCATCAAGGATTTGGTAAAGGAAGTTCACGTACCAATTTCAATTGATACCTATAAGTCTGAGGTAGCAAGGCAAGCGATTGAAGCAGGAGCGCATATCATAAACGATATTTGGGGTGCGAAAGCAGACCCAAATATGGCAGGTGTTGCAGCCACTTATAATGTCCCTATTATCCTAATGCATAATAGATATAACAAAAATTATAAGAATCTTATCGATGATATGTTGATTGATTTGAAAGAAAGCATTGAAATTGCAAAAAATGCTGGTGTAAAAGATGAGAATATTATCTTAGACCCAGGAGTCGGTTTTGCTAAAACCCTTGAGGATAATATTGAAACAATCCGTCATCTAGATCGTTTTTCAGAACTGGGATATCCAATATTGCTTGGAACTTCAAGAAAATCTTTTATTGGCCACATCTTTGACTTGCCGCCACAGGAGCGAGATGAAGCAACAGGTGCAACAACCTGCCTTGGGATTCAAAAAGGCTGTGATATCGTTCGAGTTCACAATGTTAAAGTTAACGCGAGACTCGCTAAAATGATGGATGTCCTTGTTGGTAAAGGAGAAGCTTAATAATGGATAAAATTTTTGTTAACCAGATGCAGTTTTACGGATACCATGGTGTGTTCCAAGAAGAAACCAAGCTAGGACAACGATTTTTTGTTGACCTCATGGTGGAAGTGGATGTCAAACAAGCAGGGGAAACTGATAATCTGGATTATTCAGTTCACTACGGAGAACTTTACAATCTATGTAAAGCAATTGTTGAGGGCGAACCTTATAAACTATTGGAAGCAGTTGCTGAAAAAATGGCAGCAGAAATTTTGAAGCATTTTTCCTTGGTCACCTGCTGTACGATAAAAGTGATAAAACCCGATCCGCCAATTCCTGGACATCTCCAATCTGTAGCAGTGGAGATAACAAGGAGTCGGATTTCATGAATAATACAGCTTATATCGCTTTAGGAACAAATTTGGGGAACCGTGAACACTATTTGTGCTCCGCGTTAAAAGCTATTCAAGATGAAAAAGTCTTGATTACTGATTTTTCTTCTATTTATGAAACAGATCCTGTTGGATATGAAGATCAAAACCAATTTTTAAATATGGTAATTAAAGTAAAAACTAATTTATCACCAGTTGATTTACTGCAGGTTTTACAGACAATTGAGCTTCAATCTGGAAGGGAAAGGAAAATAAGATGGGGTCCAAGAACACTAGACCTTGACATTTTGCTCTATAATCACGAGAATATTGAAACAGATCGTCTTATTGTTCCTCATCCCCGAATGACAGAGCGGGCATTTGTTTTGGTACCGTTGGCTGAGATAGACCAGGGTCTTGAAATTCCAACAGTACCGAAACCAGTATCCTTACTACTAGATGAATTACAAGACAGAGAAGGTGTGCGTTTATGGAAGCGGAGAAGTGGGGAAGACGTATTCGTGCTTTTCGAAAATTAAAAGGGTATACTCAAGAGGGTTTAGCAAAAGACCTTGGGGTATCGGTTTCCCTTGTTGGGGAAGTAGAGAGGGGAACACGGGTACCTAGCAAAATATTTTTGCAAGAGGTCGCAGAAATACTAAAAGTACCACTTGATGACTTAATTCCAAAAAAGTAGATTAAGTGATAGAAATTGAAATAAGAAGGAGGGTTACCATGCTAAAGATAGGCGATATCGAAATGAAGAACCAAGTTGTTCTTGCACCGATGGCTGGGGTGTGTAACTCTGCGTTCCGTTTGACGGTTAAGGAATTTGGCGCGGGTTTAGTTTGCGCGGAAATGGTAAGTGATAAAGCAATCCTATTCAAAAACGCAAGAACAATGGGAATGCTCTATATAGATGAACGAGAAAAACCACTAAGCCTTCAAATTTTTGGGGGAGAAAAAGAAACTTTAGTTGAAGCAGCAAAATTTGTCGACAAAAATACGACTGCTGATATTATTGATATTAATATGGGATGCCCAGTACCGAAAATTACAAAATGTGATGCAGGTGCAAAATGGCTATTAGACCCAAACAAAATTTATGAAATGGTCTCTGCTGTAGTTGACGCAGTAGACAAGCCTGTTACTGTAAAAATGCGTATGGGCTGGGATGAAGACCATATTTTTGCCATTCAAAATGCCCAAGCAGTTGAACGTGCAGGTGGTCAAGCTGTGGCCCTGCATGGAAGAACACGTGTGCAAATGTACGAAGGCCAAGCCAATTGGGATATAATTAAACAGGTAAAACAATCTGTAAATATTCCTGTCATCGGAAACGGTGATATTAAAACACCACAAGATGCCAGACGTATGCTTGATGAAACCGGCTGTGATGGTGTAATGATTGGTCGTGCAGCCCTAGGAAATCCATGGATGATTTATCAAACAGTCAAATATTTAGAATCTGGTGAACTAATCGAAGAACCAAGTGTGAGAGAAAAAATAGATGTGTCTATACTTCATTTGGATCGTTTAATTAACCTAAAGAATGAACATATTGCGGTAAGGGAATTCAGAAAACATGCAGCATGGTACCTAAAAGGAATTCGTGGCAACGCAAAGATTCGTAATGAGATCAACGAAAGTAATACACGAAATGAATTAGTGACACACTTACAAAATTTCGTAGAAGAAATGGAAAAAAAGGCAGAAAACAGCGCGAAGGTTGTTTGACATCAATAGTTCACTACACTATAATACCCGTAAGTAACCTACTGCCAGTTAATTGCTGGCAGTTTTTCTGCTTTACGTTTATATTGGAATAGGACAAGATATAAGTATTCGTTTTTTATAGATTTGGTGACAAAATAGGAGTGGATAAAATGAATCACGAGGAATTAAATGACCAATTGATTGTAAGAAGAGAAAAGTTACATACATTGCGTGAAATGGGAGTAGACCCTTTCGGTAAGAGATTCGAGAGAACACATAGCACACGCGAGCTAATTGATTTGTATGATGCATTTACAAAAGAACAGTTGGATGAAAAGGAAATCAGTGTAACCATTGCTGGACGTATTATGACTAAACGTGGTAAAGGGAAAGCTGGATTTACCCATATACAGGACTTAACTGGACAAATTCAGTTATATGTACGCCTTGATGCAGTTGGAGAAGAACAGTATGAAGTATTCAATATGGCTGACTTAGGGGATATTGTCGGTGTATCAGGTACTGTTTTTAAAACAAAAGTAGGAGAGCTTTCTATAAAAGTTACTTCATTTGAACTTTTATCAAAAGCATTACGTCCACTACCAGATAAGTTCCACGGATTAAAAGATGTAGAACAGCGTTATCGTCAACGTTATCTAGACTTGATCATGAGTCCTGAAAGTAAAGAGACCTTTATTACAAGAAGTAAAATTATCAGAGCGATGAGACGCTATTTGGATGATCATGGCTACTTAGAGGTAGAAACGCCTATGATGCATTCAATCCCTGGTGGTGCGTCTGCACGCCCGTTCATTACTCACCATAATGCCTTAGATATCCCATTATACATGCGTATTGCGATTGAACTACACCTTAAGCGTCTAATCGTAGGTGGTTTAGAAAAGGTATATGAAATAGGTAGAGTATTCCGTAATGAAGGTGTCTCAACAAGACATAACCCTGAATTTACAATGATTGAATTGTATGAAGCTTATGCTGACTATAAAGATATTATGAGCTTAACAGAGAATTTGATTGCTCATATTGCTCAAGAAGTGCTTGGAACTACAACTATAACTTACGGTGATGACGAAATCGAGTTAAAACCAGAGTGGAAACGACTCCACATGGTAGATGCAATTAAAGAGTATGTTGGAGCAGATTTCTGGAAAGAAATGAGTTTAGAAGAAGCAAGACAACTTGCAAAAGAGCATAATGTCGAAATTAACGATAATATGCAATACGGACATATCGTTAACGAGTTCTTTGAACAAAAAATTGAGGATAAGCTTATTCAGCCGACTTTCATCTATGGACATCCAGTAGAAATCTCACCGCTCGCGAAAAAGAATCCGGAAGATCCTAGATTCACAGATCGCTTTGAATTGTTCATTGTCGGAAGAGAACATGCTAATGCATTCACTGAATTAAACGACCCAATTGATCAACGTCAAAGATTTGAAGCACAACTTAAAGAAAGAGAGCAAGGAAATGACGAGGCTCACATGATGGACGAAGATTTCGTTGAAGCATTAGAATACGGTTTACCACCAACAGGCGGGTTAGGAATCGGCGTGGATAGACTTGTAATGCTATTAACAAATTCTCCATCTATAAGAGACGTATTGCTATTCCCACAAATGCGTCATAAATAATTTAAAAAACAGAGTGAATTCCACTCTGTTTTTTTTATGTAGTGTTAAAAAACTTTTCTAGTATAATTTTTTTATCAAAAAGTCTTGCCATCGAAGTTATAAGGTGGTATATTAAATACCTGTCGCTGAGATGTGGCAACGAAATAAAAAAAGATAAAAAAGTTATTGACTTCCAAAAAAAATAATGATATTATTATAAAGTTGCTTCGAGAGAGCAACGATAATAAAACATTAAAAAGTTCTTTG
>NZ_HE610993.1 GCF_000285535.1 Bacillus timonensis
TACACCAGATATAAAATCTGGTGCTCAATTATTAGGCTAAGAAGATAAAATATAAAATAAAGATAACAAATAATCCGTACATGATTGGGTGAATTTCTTTTGCTTTTCCTTTTACCATCATAGTAATTGGATAAAAGATGAAGCCAATCGCAATTCCTGTTGCAATACTATATGTTAAAGGCATTGTTACGATTGTTAGAAATGCTGGTACCGCAATTTCGAATTTTTTCCATTCAATATCACCTAGAGTAGCAACCATTAAGACCCCAACAATGATTAGTGCTGGTGAAGTAACGGCTGGTGTTACAACCCCTAATAAAGGAGAGAAGAATAATGCTAATACGAATAATATAGCTGTTACCACTGATGCAAATCCAGATCTTGCTCCTGCTGCAACTCCTGCAGTTGATTCAACATATGACGTAGTTGAGGAAGTTCCTAGAATAGCTCCAATAACTGTACCTGTTGAATCCGAAACTAATGCTCTTCCTGCACGTGGGAGTTTGTTGTTTTTCATGATCCCTGCTTGGTTCGCAACACCGACTAGTGTTCCTGCTGTATCAAAGAAGTCTACAAACATAAATGTAAGGATAACAACTAGCATATCCGTTGTAAAAACATCTCCGAAATGTGTAAATGCCGCTCCGAATGTTGGTGCTAGACTCGGTACGTGACTTACAATTTTGTCTGGCTCATCAATTAAATTAGTAACCATCCCAACAATAGCTGTGATGACCATACCAACAAAAACGGCTCCATTAATGTTACGTACCATTAAGATTACTGTAATAACAACACCGAAGATAGCGAGCAATGTGTTTCCGTTTGTTAAATCGCCTAGAGCTACTAAAGTAGCTGGATCTCCAATTACAATTCCTGCATTTTTAAGTCCAACAAATGTGATGAACAATCCAATTCCTGCACCAACCGCTAATTTTAGGTTTTGTGGAATGGCATCGATAATCTTTTCACGGATACGTGTTAACGTTAGTAAAACTAATACAATCCCTGAAACTAATACTCCAGATAAGGCGGTTTGCCACGCAATACCCATTCCTAGTACAACTGAATAAGCGAAGAATGCGTTTAGTCCCATACCAGGAGCTAAAGCTACAGGGTATTTCGCAACGACACCCATAATAAATGTTCCAAGTGCTGCTGCAAGTGCAGTTGCAACGAAAACGGCGTTAGCATCCATTCTTAATTCTGCCGGTAAATCCGGTACATCGCTTAATGATAAAATGGATGGATTAACAAATAAAATATATGCCATAGATAAGAATGTTGTTATCCCACCAATAATTTCTCGTCTATAAGTAGTTCCAAGCTCATCGAATTGAAAATACTTTTTCATAAAATAATTCCCTCTCCCTTTGATCCATATCGTCGTACAAAAGAGACTTTGGTTTGAACATAGTTATCAAACACATAAAAAGCGCTCCAGAATATCTGAAGCGCTTGACTGCAAGGTTAACGATAGAAAAGGAGAATCGTAGTTAATAGACTCTCTTCATTATCCGTTATACCTCGTAGTCAAGCCAGTTTACGGTAGCTTGGTAGAAACTTTTGGGCCATATCCCCAAGATTATACGACGTATTTCAACAAAATCTTAATTTTGATTTCATTATATGACAATGTACCTAGAGAGTCAACCTAAAAACGAACATTGGTATATTTTTCTTCACTATCGTTCGTATATTTATATTATTCCCATTCGATTGTTGCAGGTGGCTTGCTCGTAATATCATAGACAACTCGGTTTACATGACTTACTTCATTTACAATTCTAGTTGAGATAATTTCAAGAACATCCCAAGGAATACGAGCCCAGTCTGATGTCATTCCATCAATCGACGTAACAGCACGAATTCCAATTGTGTAGTCATACGTTCTTGCATCTCCCATTACACCTACACTACGGATATCAGGAAGAACCGTAAAGTACTGCCAAATCTCGCGCTCTAGACCTGCTTTTCTAACTTCTTCACGTAGAATATAGTCTGATTCACGAACAATCTCTAATTTATCCTCAGTAATCGCTCCAAGTACCCGGATACCTAAGCCAGGTCCTGGGAATGGTTGGCGCCATACGATTTCATCTGGAATACCGAGTTCTGTTCCTAGTGCACGAACCTCATCTTTAAACAGTGTGTTAAGTGGTTCAATTAATTTAAACTGCATATCTTCTGGAAGTCCACCAACATTGTGATGTGATTTGATCGTTTGTGCAGTAGCTGTACCACTTTCAATGATGTCTGTGTAAAGAGTCCCTTGTGCAAGATAATCGATACCTTCAAGCTTAGCCGCTTCATCATCAAACACATAAATAAACTCATTACCAATGATTTTACGTTTTTGTTCTGGGTCACTTACGCCTTCTAATTTAGTTAAGAAGCGTTCCTTCGCATCAATTTTAATGACATTCATATGGAAGCCTTCACTGAATGTCTTCATCACGCTTTCAGCTTCTCCTTTCCGTAAGAGGCCATGGTCAACAAACATACATGTTAATTGATCTCCAATAGCTTTGTGGATTAAAACAGCGACAACTGAAGAATCTACACCACCGCTAAGTGCGCAAAGAACTTTTTTATTGCCAACCGTTTGACGGATTTTTTCCATTTCAATTTCAATAAAGTTTTCCATTGACCAACTTTCAGTGCATCCACATGCACCGAATACAAAGTTTTTAAGTAAATCATTTCCATATACAGAATGGCGAACCTCAGGGTGGAATTGAACACCATATAGTTGACGGTCTTTATCACTCATCGCCGAAATTGGACAAGATGAGCTTACAGCATCAACCGTAAATCCTGCTGGTGTTTCAACAACTAAATCTCCGTGGCTCATCCATACCACTTGTTCATTAGGAAGGTTAGTAAATAGAGCAGATTCATTTTGAACAGTGATGGTTGCTTTTCCATACTCACGGTTATGTGCTTTTTCTACTCGACCACCATAGTGCTGTGTCATGAGCTGCATTCCGTAGCAAATTCCTAATACAGGAATACCTAAATCGAAAATTTTCTCATCACATCTAAATGAGTTTTCATCGTACACACTATTTGGTCCACCAGATAAAATAATTCCCTTCGGCTGCATCGCTTTAATCTCTTCAACCGTCAAAGTGTGTGGATGGAGTTCACTATATACCCCAAACTCACGAATTCTGCGAGTAATTAATTGATTGTATTGGCTACCGAAATCTAAAACAACGATCATTTCTTGAACGTTATTCACAAAATCACCTCGTTTTATTTTGTAATATAACCATCAGATAATATACATGAAATATATCTTGTCGAAATAAAAAAAACTAGAATCCTACCTAAATAAAAAGGCAGAATTCTAGTTCACGTACCAAAATAGAATAGCTGCCTTCATAGTCAAACCATTTACGGTGGTCTGGTAGAAACTTTCGATCCATATTATCGAGGATATACGAAGGGTTAACTCATAACTTCTATTAAAATTGTGTTTTTATTCTATCAATCAGGTACTTATTGGTCAAGATGATATCTTTTTAATTAAATTTTCCCATAATTCAACAGATTTTTCCCATTCAGCATTGGCATTGTCTTTTCGGTATAGAGCACGCTCGTAACTTAGGGTTAATTGCTCCATGTCATGTCCTCTGTAAAATTTATCAACCTGTAAAGAGTAGTCTCTTAAGGTTTGACCTTCCCTTCTTGGGAAGCCCACACGAGACAACTGCTTTAATAATGCATTATACGCTTTAAAATACGCATCTTCATCTTTGTTATTTTTATATCGCAAAATATAAAGATTAGGAATCCATTTATGCCGAGTTTTAAATAGGATATAAACAATCAAGAAAATACTTAATAGAATAATCAATACATATTTCCAAGAGAAAAAATCTGCTATCTCTTCGAAAATGCTGCTGCCTTTTTCTTTTGAAATTGGCGTAGCGACTGTTTCTTGCACCTTTTCTTCCTCAAGGGTTTCCTCAGGTGTTGTTTGTGAAGTTTGATTATTTTGATTACTAGTACTAGTTAAATCATAGGAAAACAAATTCGAATTACTAAATCCTTTGGTTGGTTCAAATGGGACCCAACCGAACTCTGGAAAATATACTTCGACCCAAGAGTGCGCATTATTATTCGTGATTTCATACGAATTTAAGGCCACACGTTGGCCCTCGGTATACCCTTTTACCCATCTGGCTGGTATATCGGCCGCACGTAATAAAACAACCATTGAAGTTGAAAAGTTATCACAATATCCCATTTTTGTATCAAACAAGAACTGGTCAACATAGTCTTGATCTGCCGACGGAATTGCCACATTTTGCGTTTCATACACAAAACCGTTAGTTTGGAAGTAGCTTTCAACTGCCTTTACTTTATCGTACCGGTTCGTTTCAGAACTCGTGATTTCGACCGCAAGCTCTTTTACACGTTTCGGTATGTCAACAGGCAATTGGGTGTATCTTTCTTTGAAAAGAGCGTTCTGCTCCAAGCCACCCGCTCCTGTAACTTCTTTTAAGTGGTTAATATGGTATTTTGGATACTCAAAGTTCATGGTATAAGTATCCAATTTGACCTCATCATCGCCCCTGAATGTTGAAATTTTTTCCGATAAGGGGTTTACACGAAAATGGATATCTGGGTCCACCTCAACGGAAGTCAAACCTAATGGATACACAATATGAGAATAGGTAAGGTCCATTTGAATTTCAGTTTCAAATTCCTCAACCTCTGTTTTTGACTCATACCAATTCAACACTGTATTTTCCGCGTTAAAGGTTTCTTGTTCCGCATCACCTGATAATTTCCAACCTTTTCCGGTATAGGTATCCTTGGATTCAACGCGCCAATAATGGCGTTTCTCTGTCTTCGCCGCAAACACAACAGTATCATCCGCAATAAAAGGCCCACCAAGGTTTTGGTCATTCGTTCCATACCCAATTTTCTTTACTCCATTAATGGAGCCGTTCGTATTTTCTTGCCCATATCCCTTTAAAAATGGAACGGGATCCGGCCATTGTGGAGCTGCTTTCGGTGAAACATAGCCAATGAATGTAGAAAATATAATAAAAATAGCTAAGGGAATCGCCCATTTTTTCCCGATGTTCGCATGTTTTGAGAGTTCTTTATCTTTTAAACGCTCAAACTGCAAAATCCCTAGCATAAAAAAGCCAATGAATACCGTCCGCATTATCGCGATTTTTGCATTATATGGACTGAATGTATCGATTACCGTGATATATATAATGGTCAAAACAAAAAACAAGAGAATTCTTTTTTGAAAAGTAAACCAATAATGAAGTAAATAACTCATTAGCCAAAGCAAAATACAAAAGAGTAGTGTACGAAAGATTGGCGTCATTCCATACCAATTCGCTTGGAACATGAGCCCGATATTTTTTAGAAAATCTGCTACAAATCCATTAACCCACCTTGCATCAAAAAAACCTTGTTGAAAATAGAGTGAGTTGATCATATAGAAAATTAGGAACACCTTAATAAGTGCACCATACACAAACGGGACTCGTAAAAACAGAAAAAGAAAGCAAACACCGATAAAAATAACAAACTCAGACGTCTCCTGTGTATCCGTCACGATTTTTAATGGTCTAAGCCATTCCCAAAGTAGCAAAAAGCCAAAGATATTCAGTAGTAGGTTTCGAATATTGCGTTGAACTTGTATTTTAGGCTTCATGGATATTCACCTCATAAAATACTTCCGAAAACTGTCCTTCATAGACAACTTTTACAAATACATTGTGCTTTCTGACTGCCCCAAGAACATTCATTTCTTCTGTTGTCATTCGAGTGCCTTTTTCTTTTACAACGAAAATCTGCAAATCAGCGTTTCGCATCGTAAATCTTCCCACTACATGTATCGTATCTTGACTTAATTCACTTGTAATAAGTATGAAAGTAACAGGTTGATAGATTTTTTTGATCTCTGATTCAACAATTTGTGAAAATAGAATAGAACTATCGTCTTTTACCTTAGCTAAATGATGATAGATGACTTGTTGCTGGGATTCACCACTTTTTAAAGGAAAGATTGTTTGGTCTTCCCCAATTGAAAAAAATGAAACCTGTGCTCCTTTTCGCAAAATAGCTTTCGTTATGGACGCTGTAAAATTAACGACCTGCTCGAAATGATCTGAGGTTGTGCGATCCATGAATAACACAACATCATGGCTTTGCTGCTGCTCGAATTCTTTCGTCATAATATCATTTCTTCTTGCAGACGCCTTCCAATCAATCCATGAAAAACGGTCACCAGGTGTATATTCCCTAACACCAATCGCAATCGCAGTATCCCGCTGCAGCCTCACGTTTGATGAAGCCATCCCTTGTTCAAATCGACTTTCCTGTTGTCTATAAACCATATCTACGTACTGTGGATATACTAAAAACTGGTCACGTACAGATACAATGGTTTCTTTTTCAATGAGTCCGAACAAATCTCCTGTCTTAATTCGAATTCCCTCTAATAGATGCTCACCTCGAGGAATAGAATCAAACTCATATTTATAGGTCATTTCTCGTTTAAACCAAGGGAAAAGAATCACCTTTGATTGCTTCGATTGCTCGTATTTTTTTAATTGTGCCGGAAGAAGCTCCTCAACAATCAAATACATCAGTGGAAAAGGAATCTTTCGGTTAATCCCAATTGTTGCTTCGAGCTTTTCCCCTGCCACATATTCCGTATGCGTAATGTGGCGCACAAGCTGAAAATCTTTAAGAGGATAGATAGATAGAACAAAAGAATATAAGCCGAACGGGATAAAACTATAAAAAAGAAACCAGCTTACGAATCCTCCCTGAAACATTGCATATACAAATGTTGCAACAATGAGAAGAAAGATGTTGACGAGTTTCCCCGTTTCCTTTAGCTTGCGAAATAGCCTCCTCATCAACGGTTCAACGACCTTTGCACAGGGATAGGTGTTCTTTCAATGATTTTCTCCACTATTTTTTCAGTTGTCATTCCATCAAATCTTGCCTCAGATTTTAAAATGATTCGATGCGGAAGTACATATGGTGCAAGATATTGAATATCATCCGGAATCACAAAATCCCGTCCGTGAATCAAAGCATATGCCTGTGCAGCTTTCATTAATGCGATTGAACCACGTGGACTTGCTCCTAAATAAATAGAGTTATGCTCTCTAGTTCGACTCACTACATCTACAATATATTCTTTAATCGTTTGGTCAACATAGACTTCTTTTGCTTCATTTTGAAGAGTAATTAGTTCTTCAAGGGAAATTACTGCTTCTAATTGTTCAATTGGCTTAGACTTTTCCGCTCTATTTAAAACTTCAATTTCCTCATGTACGGATGGGTACCCCATTTTCATTTTTAATAGGAAACGATCAAGCTGTGCCTCTGGAAGTGGATATGTTCCTTCATATTCAATCGGATTTTGGGTAGCCATAACAAAGAAAGGCTTCGGTAAGGCCCTAGTTACGCCATCAACTGTGATACTGCTTTCTTCCATCCCCTCAAGCAGAGCGGATTGTGTCTTCGGAGAAGTCCGGTTAATTTCGTCCGCAAGCACAATATGACCGATAATCGGACCCGGTCTAAACTCAAATTGAAGCTCTTTTGGATTATAGATTGACGTTCCAGTTACATCTGACGGTAATAAGTCTGGCGTAAACTGAATCCGCTTGAAATCCGCACTCACTGATTTAGCAAGGGAACGCACCATCATTGTCTTCCCTACACCTGGTACATCCTCTAATAAAACATGTCCTTCTGCTAGTAATGCAACCAAACTCAGTGTGGCTACATCTCTTTTTCCAATCATTACTTTTTCAATGTTTTCTATAACTCTTCCTAAAACTGGATGCAACGAATCAAGCTGTGTCATTTCCCATCCCCCTAAAGCCTCGTATCGTCTTACAATATATGTAACTATTATACTATCCGCCCACTAAATATTAAAGCGAATATAGACACTTCTAACTTTCAACAAGCACATTCCGATAGTTGCTGAAGACAAGGTATTCTTGAAAGACTCTCTCAGGATTTTCTGAAAAAAAATGGCTCAGATTCTTACAATCTGAGCCAAAACCAATTCTATACGTATTTTTTAAACAAGACTTGATAGAACATGAACACGGAGGATGATTCCTAACAGTCGCTGATCCTCTTCAACTACTGCTAATGGAAACTTTGTCTCCAATGCCTTTGGTATGATGTCTTGAATGTATTCATCTTTTGAAACTGTAAAAATATCATCCCGAATTACATCAGTCAGAGTCTTCTTTTCTTTGATTCCATCGATGCAATCGTCAATGGTAACAATTCCTTGTAGCTGTCGATGTTTGTTTACAACAAACACACTTGATATCCCGTTCTTCTGCATTTCTTTGACAGCAACCTGCAATCCATCCTTTAGTGTTACCAAAGCACTCGATTTAATCATGACATGCTCTGCCTGTAACACTTTAGAGCGGTCGATATCTTTAATAAACTCTGAGATATAGTCATTGGCAGGTGTTTCTATAATTTCTTCAGGTGTCCCAATTTGTTCGACTACCCCGTCCTTCATGACAGCAACACGATCTCCTAGTTTAAAAGCTTCATTGATGTCGTGTGTAATAAAGATAATCGTTTTCTGGAGCTTGTCCTGCAACTCCAACAGTTCCAGCTGCATTTCTCTACGAATGAGTGGATCAAGCGCACTAAAAGGTTCATCCATAAGGAGGATATCAGGATCGTTTGCAAGTGCTCGAGCAAGTCCAACCCGCTGCTGCATTCCACCAGAGAGCTCTCCTGGATATTTATCCTCATATCCTTTTAACCCAACACTTTCGATATTTTTCAATGCAATTTTCCTACGTTCTTCTTTTGTAACATTTTTAATTTCAAGGCCATATTCCACATTAGCTAAAACAGTTCGATGACTAAATAAACCAAAGTGTTGAAACACCATCGCAATTTTATCTTGTCTGAATTTCTTCAACTGTGATGAATTATAGCGAACTACATCTTCCCCATCTACATAGATGGATCCAGATGTTGGTTTATTTAATAAATTAAAGCACCGAATCAAGGTAGACTTACCACTTCCGGAAAGCCCCATGATGACAAAAATTTCACCTTTTTTAATTTCCATTGATGCTTTGTACACACCAACAGTATGATTTGTTTTTTCTAATATTTCTTTTTTACTCATTCCTTTTTCGACCATTGGAATGATTGACTTTGGTTTTGAACCAAATATTTTTGAGACGTTTTCGATTTTAATTTTCGTTTCCATTATTTAGCCCCCCTGTGTTTCTGGAAGGAATTTGCTACTCCTGATGTCACACGGTCAATAATGATAGCTAGAAACACGATACTGATTCCCGCTTCAAATCCGAGTGCCATATCAATACGGTTAATCGCAATTAGAACCTGCTCGCCAAGTCCCTTCGCACCTACCATTGACGCAATAACAACCATCGCAAGAGCCATCATTGTTGTTTGGTTTACACCCGCCATGATGGTTGGAAGTGCCTGTGGCAATTGCACCTTTGTTAGCATTTGCCATCTGGATGAACCAAATGATTGTGCAGATTCAATGACATCTTCATCCACATTTCGTATCGCAAGCTCAGTCAACCGAATAACCGGTGGCAATGCATAGATTAGAGTTGCAAACACGGCTGAAACATTTCCTAGACTGAAAAAGAAAATCGCCGGAATTAAATAAACGAAACTTGGCATTGTTTGCATCGCATCTAAGATTGGCCTCATAATAACCGAAAATCCTTTACTAAAGGCCATCCACACCCCTACTGGTATCCCAATGACAAGAGAGATGACCACAGATGTTAAAACAATCGCAATGGTAATCATCAATACATCCCATAATCCAAACGTTCCAATTAAGAAAATGAAAAATGCATATAAGACACCGGAAAAAATAGATTTAAAACGCCAACCTAATAGGAAAATAATTACTAAGAAGAGCCACCAAGGAATGAAGCTAAAGAAACTGTCGATTCCATTGATTGTTTGAGAGGAGATAAGATGTATAAAATCAAAGAATCCTTCGAACGTTGTATCTAACCATTTAATAAACTTTTCTACATATTCTCCTAGAAAATCCCATCGTATATCTGGAAAACTACCCATAAGCAGGTTACATGATGTAACCGTTCACCTCACCTTTTTTGACAAAAATCTGTAGTAGTTGGCAAGTTACCAACTACTACGTATGTTTCACTCAATTTTGCCCCTGGCGCCTACGGCTATGGTAATAAGCCAATTGCTTCTGAAGGATAGAACACCTCTGTCAGCGCTTGTCTTATACTTGTCACCGATAATCAGCGGGGCTTAGAACTTTCTTATTCTAATGATGTTTTTACTTTCTCTGCTATATCTTCTGGAACCCAAGAAGTCCAAATGTCTTCATGCTGCTTCATCCACCACTCAGCAGCCTCTTCAGCAGAAGCCTCATTTTCATTCATATAGTTAAGTGCTTCTTCAGTTAAATCGTTACTAGTTTTATAATTTTTTAGAAACTCCACAACCTCTGGTGCTTGTTCAGGCATGTCCTTATGCACAGCTACAACCACATCATTTGGTGGAAATGCCGTTCCAAAATCTTTGTTCCATTGTTCTTCGTTATATTCTGGTTCTTCTAAAAGAGTAAGATCATATTTTGCAGTTACCCATGTTGGAGACCAATAGTAGCCAACCCAACCTTCGCCTTTTTCATATGCATCAACAAGTGTTGCGACAGCACTTGAATCCGAACCTGGGCTAATATAGGTAAATGTTTCACCAAGTCCATAAGTTTCAAATTTCGCCGTCATTGTTTCGTTGACTGCCCAACCAGTTGGGGCACCAACAATACGTCCCTTGCTTGAATCCTCTGGATCCGGGAAAACCTCAGGGTATTTTTTTAAGTCCTCAACCGATTTTAAATCCGGAGCTAACGGCTCAATTCCTCTTTCTTTGTCCCCTTCAATCACATATGTCGGTACATATAACCCTTGACTATTGTCATTAAAGTTTGTAGACACGGTTTCAATATCTCCAGCATCTATCATTTCTGTGTACAGTTCTTTGACATTATCAGTCCATACTTCCATATAGACATTGATGTCACCTTGACGTAGACCCTCTAATGTTGCAGGAGTGGACCCTACCGTAACCTCTGTTTCATATCCAAATCCTTCTTCAAGGATTCTTTGCGCTATACTGTTATGGAAGCGAATACTATCCCAACCAGCATCAGCAAGCACAATTTTATCTAATTTTTCTGGCTCTCCATCTCCTGAAGACCCTTCACTACTACATCCAACTAAGGCTAGTAGCAAAACTGATAATAATGTAAATAGTTTTCTTTTCATCATACATTCTCCCCTTTTTTCTATTTTTAATTTTAAATTAAAAGTAAACCTATTGATTTACTAAGTATAATATGAATAACCATTCATTTTTTTGACGCTAATTCATTTCTCCCTACCCTTTACAAGGATTGCATTAGTTAATGGATTAATAGAAAGGTAACAATTAGGTTATTCTGTCCGATGAAAAATGCGGAGATAGATAAAGTACATTTTTCAAAAGTTTAGAGGATACATCTTTTGAACTATTGTTCTAGGAGGGTTCAGTTTTTTAGTTGAAAAGCAGCAGTACCTTTTCGGGGTACATTAAAAGTATAGAGGAATAATAAAACGAGGACAAACGTGATAATCCAGCATATCTCATGATAAACTAGCATATTTTGCGGTTTCACAACCTGAGGGGGGCAAAATGGTTTATCCTTCAAAGATACTCCCGTATCCTCGAATATCCTCAAAATATGAAGAAATTTTCTGTTTTTTCGCCAAAATACGCTATATGTAGTAACAGCATAGTACCTAAGTACCGTATTTAGTTCCAACATATTGACATGTACACTGTCATTCTTGAATTTTGTGCATATAAAAAAACCAGATTTCGTTTAGAGAATCTGGTTTTGGTCATTATTATTATTAGATTTACCTTTTTTTCTTCTGTAAAAATTTTTCATTGATAACAAGCACTTTCCCATCAACAGTTGGCCTGTATTTACGGAATTTGAACTTATTTTTCTCAAAAATGATATTCCCAACAAAGTAAATCGGCAAAACGATAAGCATATTAATTAACATTTGCAGCAACAAGTTTAATTCCTTCTCAAATATATAAACGGAAAAAACTACAGAAAACGCAAATGATACCATTAAGACAATGAGTATATTACATATATGAAAAGCAATTACACTCGTTTTTTCACGAAACATCCTCTCCAATTCAGCCTTGAAAAATAGTGAAATAAACACTGAAATCCCTATCGCAATTAGGGTCACTATATATGTAAAAACTGTGTTCATTTCCCTAATCCCCTCGCCCTCATTTTTCCTATCATTTTTAGCAATCGAGAATTGATTATCTATCCTCATTGTAACATATCCTATACAAAAGAGGCCTGAATTACCAATACTAGATAAACTGGAGGATGAACTCATGGAAAATGAAAAAGCAGATCGATTACGGGTACAACTAGAGGAAGCGTTACAACCCATTATTGAGCGGCTTGATCATATGGAAAAGATGATAAAAACCTTATTAGACCAGAAACGATACTAAAGAACAGGGGTTGAAGCTCACATCTCAACACCTTACGCCCTAATAAAGGTAATCATCTAGCTCACATTCAATTGGATAATGATCTGATAGTTTAGCTACTTCCGTATTTCTTAAAACCTTTGCGGTAGGATTTTTTTTAAGAAGATAATCATTCACTAGCACATAATCTAGCCTTGAATAAAATGGATCTTTGCTGTTTGAGATCTCGGTTGGCATAGAAAAATCAAGCTTTTCCTCGTCGTTAATATCATGTAATCCTGCTTCCAATAATATTTCCATAGGGCGGTAGTTAATTTTTCCATTTTGGATATGCTGCATCACTTTGCGTTCCCTAGCTAGTATTTTATCTAGTTCATAAAAATCTTGATCGAGTGGGGAAAAGGTATTGAAGTCTCCCATAACAATAACTGGTTCTTGAAATGGATGTATGTACTTAACAATTGCTTCGGCTTCTTTTTCACGTTTTACAGATTCAAACGGACAAAGATGAGTAACCAAAAAGTTTATATGGTGAACTTTCACATGCAACATACCATGGTAGAATGGGCTGTCTTCCAGTTTGTTGATTAGTGTAATTGGAGACTTTGCTGCAACACCAATAAAATATGGGCTCGAATCCATCTGAAATAAACAGGTAAAGGGATACCCGCAGTTATCCATTTCTCGCTGGAACTCTACCTCTGTCCAGTCATTTAACTCATTAAATCCAACTACATCATAGTCTTGAACAGATAACCATTTTAGGAATGGCTCGTAGCGGTCAAGTGTTTTACAGCCATCTAAAAGATTATATTGTAAAATCTTCAAACATAATCACCCCTTCTTTACTTGCACCTTATAACAATAGCCACTGCTCTAAATATAATTATAGCTACACGGTAAGGTCTCTCGTGATAACATACTGCCGCACTTTAATAATTATTCCTAGAAGAAATAATGCGTAAAATAACAGCTAAAATCGATGTATGTTAGAATGAACTAAAATGTATATACGAAAAGAGGCGAAAACATGTTTGATAAAATTAAAAGACAACTACGGAATATCGCACGAGGGAGCAGTAGTAGAAGGCGCCGTTACTATGGTGGAAGCAGTAGCAAAAAAAGGCATCGTTACTACGGAGGAAGCAGTAGCAGAGGACATAAATATAATCCACTGAGCGGTAGTAAACGCTATAAACGAAGAAGCTGGGGAAGTAGCAGTTAAAACCAGTCACTCACTTTCCTCTAGAGCTTTAACTGCAACATAAAGATCGTACAAGATACCATCAATCGAGGAATACGGTTTCTCCATTCTTAGAAGTTTTTTTACTAATAAAACGGTTTCCTGCCTTAACGAAAGTTCTTCTGTCCACGGGAGGGCTTTTTTCGTTTTAGAAGAATACGTCGTATAAAGTAAATATAAAAGAATATCGCCTATATCGTAATAGTCCTGAAGCTTCAACTCTTTACGATCATTTTCATTGGATTGATTTGGTTTTTCTTGTTTTGCCAAGCCAAAATCGATTAAATATGGCTCATTGTTTTTTAATAAAATGTTTGGTATTCGTAAATCAAGATGGTAAATATCCTTTTTATGAAGGTAATCAACTACTTGAATTAATTTAGCAACAAATAATAAAGACTCTTTCTCATTAAATGTCTTCTTATTTTGAAAAATTTCATCCTCTAGGTTTACCCCCTTAATGTAGCTCATTACGTAAAAATAATGGCCACTTTCGGAAAATGCCTCATAGAAAACGGGCATGCGATGATGCTTTAGGTTTCCCATGACAGATACCTCATCATGAAATAGCTTAATTTCATTCATAGCTTTACGCCTGCTAGGACGTAGTTGCTTGAGGATTCTATCTTCCCTCGTTAGAAGATCTCGACAAAGATATACCATTCCATAACTTCCAGATCCAATCATTTCTAAAACCTGGTACCGATGATTTACTATTCCTGATTTTTTTATTGGTTTATCAACAATAAACTGATAGATTTTTCGAATCGGCCGTAGCATGATTTACTCCTTTATAGATAAGGGGATTCCTATGAGAATACTGTCCTGCTTTGCAGCTAGCAAAACACTTCACAAAAAAAGTCTATAGGAGAAGAACAAAAAGTACTTCTCCTATAGACTAATTGAAAAACTTATTTTTTTCTACAAAAGTATTGATGTCATCATTCATTTTGTATACACTAATAAACGGCAAAAAACTTAAGCATGAGATATTTGGATGCTAAGTGCCTCAGTTTTGGGTCTGTCTATTTCCTATTTTCAACTTACCAGGTTAGATTGCTAGGATTAGACACCCGAAACTTCAACTTCACTTATATCTTCCTCTTCATTTGTTTGAGCTTTCACGTAATCAATCATCACTATTGTTTCATCATCTTCATGTTTAATCGTGCAGTTACTATATTCTTTTTTAATATCTGCGATTCGAACAGAATGCCCAATTTCAAATTCAGTGATGTCAATTTCAATGTAATCAGGGATGTCTTTCGCTTTTGCTGTTAGATCCAATTCGTAAACAAATTGTTTTGCAACTCCTCCAGCTTTCTCACCAATGGAAGTTCCCTTTAAAATCACATTAACCTTTGTATCAATTTCAGTATCTTTATCGACTTGTAGAAAATCGACATGGAGAATTTCTTTTTTTATAGGGTCGTTTTGGTAATCCCTTAAAATAACATTCTTTGATTTCCCATTAACAGTTACTGAGAAAATCCCATTTCTTCCCACATCTTTAATGACACTTCTTAAATCGGAATTGTTAATTAATAAAGATTCAGTTTTGCTATTCCTTCCATAAACAATTGCAGGGATTTTCCCTTCACTTCTCCACTTTTTCAAGATAGATTTTTTGAAAGTTTTTCTTTCTTCTGCTAATAGCGTACTCATTTTATTTCCACCTTTCCATAAGTTTCATTTCTTAGACATTAGTTTTTGTAGGAAAAACAGTCTATGAAATATTAGAATTACTTATACTTCTAGTATATCGAATCCTTCATTTTATTTCATCTATTTGGCTTTAAAAACGGATTCGAAATACTTTATTGATAAGTGGATATAGAAATTTCACTCCTTTTTTCGTTAGCATATCTCCTACTATATGTGAGAGATAAGCTATCGTGGAAACAAGAGCCAAACCATCTACGTCGGTGCTAGCTTCTAGCAGATGTGACATATACCACCAATAAATTAGAGCCCAAATCGTATGAGTTGGCCCTCGGTGGGCAAACCACCCCGCTCCCCCTAGATATAAGGAAAACATCACCAACCACCACAATTCATTTGTTACTGCATAATAGATTAGGAATAAACTTAACATGCTCATCAGAATATTTTTCAACGTTTCCTGACTCTTCAGGGAAAGTCCTATTATAACAGCTCCCCACCCAAAAAGCAGAAGTATATTTTGTTGACTAAACCATTTTTCATCTAGGAAAGATAAGAGATTTAAATCAAAAAAGAATGTAATCAAAGACAGGACTATTAATGTCAGACCCGCAAATATTCCACCTTTTTTGATTAATTTAGCCGTTTTCGTTACACGTTTATTTAATAGATTATTCCCATCCAAATCAGGAGCAAGGGAAGCCACCCCTGATGCAACTAAAGTGATAGGCATCATTTCAAGTGGTTGACTAATAGCGGCCACTGCTCCTATTCCTAATCCAATTGTTAAATGTGTCCGACCTTTCATGTTGTCACCTCTTTTGTTGTTATTTCTCTTTTTCTATCAGGACTTATCAGAAACGTAATTACCTTAACAGTTAGCTTCTATTAATATAGAACCACATTTAGACAATCATCAGTCTTAATTCTCTACTAAACTCTATATCTCAATATTTCATTCTAATTTATTTGTCGATATCTGCTCAAAATTTTTAGATATTTCCCGGGAATTTGTTGAAAATTGAAAAATGGTGAGATTTATTGGGGCGAGGGTAATTTTCTAATGTTCAAGTATCGGAATCTCTGTTCAATGGTTCATTCTTATCTTTCTATGTTTAAAAACACAAAAGACCTTTTAATATAACATCTAAGAATGCGCCCGTATCGCGTAACGCTATAAGCTCCGATATCAGATTCTACATAGATACGTGGATTGCTTTGTTGCTTTACTTTTGAAATAGTAGGAGCTACATTCCCACTCATAGGAAAAGAATGGCCCATTCATCAGATGTATATTATGTCCCATATCAGACCTTCTTTTGATAAAAGGTTAGAAGATTTAAAATTCCAAAGCATATCGCCTGGCGATACGAATCATAAAAATAGTTGCCCACCCTTCCTATTGAGCACTAAATACTAGCTACTGGACAAGGTCAACCTTTCTATTAAACTGAGACATATTGCTTAACAGTGAAATCTCACTTTACACATTGCTGGTTAGTTCGTAAAGTATATCGCCCAGCGATATTCAGTAACACATAAAATGTCCAAACAGACACCTATTTTCGGAATATCGAGAAGATTCCTCCCCATTTTTCTTTAGGCTTATGTATCGCTTCTTCTAAACGTTTATTGAAATCATTTTGTGAATTCCATTCTTTTTTCTGTTCGTCCCGCATAATTTGTATTTCTTTTTGCAAAAGTTCAGATTTTTGTTTTTCTTGTTGAAGCAATGTTTCATAATGGTTCTTCTGTTGTTCAGTTAATTTTTCAATTTTAGCATTCGTTTTTTGCGCTGAATTCCCAATAGTAGAACTTATAATATGATGATCTTGCTGAAGGCGAGATACCTTCGTTTTAAGCTCTACCATATCGTTTGTCAGTTGGACATTCATTTCACGTGTGGCTGCAAGTTCATTAGCTAAGAACATTAAGACCTCTTTTAATTGGTTAGGATCTTGTGGTAAATTTTCATATGTATTGGTTAACGCAATCTTCGTTTCATTAGATTCTTCTAATTTTTCTTTTTGTTCTTCCACAAGGTCTTTAGCTGTATCGTCTAGAGACTTGTCTGTATCGCGTAACGCTATAAGCACTTCGATGTCAGATTGAACAAAAATACGCCGATCGCCATCCTTTAAAAACTCATACCCATTCTGCTCTAAAATTTGACCATACTTTCGGACAGTGGGTGTTGCAATCCCCACTACTTCTGCCACTTCCTTAGTTGTGAAAGCTCGTTCATTTGGTTGTATATCGCGTCTCATATCGCACCTCCCTCCTATCTAATATGAAGGTTTTTAGATTTATTTGCAAGTGTTATATCGCCGGGCGATATGATACAAAAAAGGACCGGATTGTCTCCAATGATAAAGATTCCTATCATTTTTTTAATCTCTTAACAGAAGTTTATCCAATTCACGTACTTGATCATATGCATTTAATAGATATTCAGGTACCAGTGTTCTCCCGTATTCCCAAGCATTTTCTTCTATTTCTGCTAAAAGCTGTTGCTTTTCTTTTTCTTCGCCATAAATGAGGGTCTTTAAAACTCGTGTATTTTTCCTATATTCTAAATAATAACCAAGCTGACGATAAAGAATAAGCTTTACAAAATTATCATCTGTTTCTTTAACTTTAAAATTTATTTTAGAGTTATACCCATTAATTTGTAAGTAATTAAACTTTATTGTATTTGTTGATACATTATAACTCAACGGTGCAGGGAGTTTATCGCTTGATTCAACATTAATATTTAGTTTGAGTTCTAGTAACGTAGTTTCAATAATCTTCTCTATATGCCACATATATAGCATTTTTCTTCACCATTCCTAAAAAACATTTTTATATCTATATTTTGGTTCAATTATCTTCCAAAAGGTTGTCACATTATGTCATTTTTACATTATTATAAGCTGTATATTGTGACAAGAGCCATTTATCATGGGCACGATTTACTGTCATTTATCGATTATCCTACTTTCACATTAATGTTTTACAATTGACGTGAACTTTTACTGATAATAATAGATTGATGAATAGAAAAGAAGCTTCTCAAAAGTCTATGACTAATGAGTAGCTTCTTTTAATTTTGTTAAAGTATTTATTACAATATTATGCACGTTGGATGAGTCTGAAATTATAAAGTAATTAATGCTTTCGTAATCCCTAATTTCGGATAGTTTTCCAGGACACTTTGAACCTCTTCCAGTTTAATTCTGTGACTAATCAACGGTTCAATATCCACTATCCCTTTATTCAACAATTGTATCGCTTCATCTAAGGTGAATGGATTGATGAAAGATCCTGAGATAGTTAACTCCTTGTTAAAAATATCATATGGAGTAATTTCAACGACTTCATTTGGACTTGGGACACCAAACAAAAGTAATTGCGCCCCTTTATCTGCACATTTCACTGCATTTTCAATGGTAATTCTTTTTCCGACACATTCAATCACAATATCGAATTGATTGTATAGCGTAGAATTAATTTCAGAAACAACTTCTGTGGCACCCAATTGTTTTAGTACTTCATGCTTTGCTTGATTAATTTCGTTTACAACAATTGATCCGAATGTGTGATTCCGTATAACTTGCAAGAATAACATTCCAATAAAGCCGCCTCCAACAATTAAGACACGGTCATTCGGCCGAATGGTAAGCTGCTTGAAACCATGCAACACACAGCTCAAAGGCTCCACCATGGCTCCCTGTTCATAGCTCATTGAATCTGGAAGTTGATAACAGTTAGCCTCTGGGACTAAAACATATTCTTCCATGCCGCCATTTCTTGTAACTCCCACTGCTGATAAATGTGAACACAGATGGACTTTACCACTTCGGCAATATTTACATTTTCCGCAATAGATATTGGGATCCACTGCTACTCTGTCTCCAACTTTAAAATTCGTAACATGCTCACCAATTGCTACAACCTCGCCTGATAATTCATGGCCTAATACGACAGGAGGAGTTACTTCCGCTGAACCAGGATCACCATGGTAAATATGGACGTCAGTGCCACAAATGCCGCAATTTTTCACCTTAATCATTACCTCATTCGGAATTGGCTCTGGAATCATCAGTTCAGACAAATTCATTTGTTCTGTTCCCGTTAACACTAATGCCTTCATTCTAATCTACCTTCTTCTCAAATAATATTTAATATCTATCACTCTCTTACATTCACGAAAATCAGAGACTAAGGTCTACGTTTATTGGCTCGAGATTAAAAGATTAATATCCATTTTATTCGGAAGTGAGGAAATAGCTCCTTTTCCGGTCGTGGTTAGTGCCCCGCTTGCATTTGCAAATGCCAAGATTTGTCTATGATTATCTTCAAGAATTTCCTCCAAATTTTGCTGGGTTGTATTCTTATCAAGCAACTGATACAACAAACCGCCAACAAAAGCGTCTCCGGCTCCGGTCGTATCGTAAACTTTAACCTTGTAACCTGTGGATACATATTTTTTATTCCTTACAAAGAGGTCAGCTCCACCTTCTCCTTTTGTAAGGATAATAGCTTTCACATCACCAACAAACAAACAGTCAATCGCTTCTTCCACATTTATTGTACCGGTTAAAAAATCCAGTTCCTCTTCAGAAATCTTTACGATATGTGCCATTGGCATAAATGATAAAATGGTGTTACGACATTCTTTCGGTTCGTCCCAAAGAGGAAGACGCACATTTGGATCAAAGCTAATGATTGCCCCTTTAGACTTTGCAAATTCTATAGCCTTAACATGTGCCTGCTTCATTGGACTTTCTACTAAATCAACCGAGCAAAAATGAAGAATATCTCCTTCTGAAAACCACTTTTCATCAATCTCTCCCTCAGTAAGTAATAAATCCGCAGAAGGATTTCTATAAAAAGTAAAGTCCCTTTCCCCATTATCTTGCAATGAGACAAAAGCCAATCCTGTATTTGCTTCAGTACTTCTAAAAACCTTATCTGTCAGGACTCCGACATTTTCTAACTGTTCCAAAAGGAAGTCTCCGAAGGGATCATTCCCTAATTTTGTAATCATTGATGCTCTACCTCCGTACTTCGCAACGGTTGCTGCAACATTGGCAGGGGCACCTCCAGGAGCACGCTCGAACCCAAAAACGTCCTTTAATGCTTTTCCTTTTTGAAGAGGAATAAAATCAATTAACAATTCGCCTATTGAAAACAAAGTTGACATTTTCCATCACCTAGGTATGTTTTTTCTTATTTAACGGTTCTATATTTTATATACACGTGTTTCATATGGTCTTAATGAGAAATGTTCAATACTCTCATTTTCATTTACGTCATAATTACTAATGAGCAGTTGTTTATTTGTATCATTTAAATCGGATGGAAGTTTAAAATCAACTTGTTCTTGGGTAAAATTACAAATTACAAGAAGCTTTTCATCATTAAGTGTTCTTGTATAAGCATAGATAGATTCGTCGTCTTTCATTAGTTCCTCAAAATTCCCATAGACAATGACAGAGTTATTCTTCCGGAGTTGAATTAACTTTTTATAATAATGAAACACGGAGTTAACGTCTTCTACCTGTGCTTGTGCATTAATCTGTTTAAAGTTAGGATTGACCTCAATCCAAGGTGTTCCTTTTGTGAAACCAGCATTTTCACTCTCATCCCATTGGAATGGTGTACGTGCGTTATCTCTCCCGATATAATAAACAGCTTCCATAAACTCATCTTCACTCATCCTATTTCCAGTAACATAGTCTTCGTACGCATTTAACGTTTCTATGTCCTTGTATTGAGAAATGGATGGGAATTCAACATTTGTCATTCCTAGTTCTTCACCTTGATAGATATAAGGTGTACCTTTCATCATGTGTAGGCAGGTTGCGAGCATTTTTGCAGAAATTTCTCGATACTCATCTGAATCGTTGCCAAAACGAGAAACAACCCTTGGTTGGTCATGGTTGTCCCAGTACAAGCTGTTCCACCCATCCTCTTCTAATTCAACCTGCCAATGAGATAGTATACTTTTTAATTCTGTAAGCTTCCATGGTTGACGATCCCATTTTCCATCAGGACCATTGCCGACAGTCATATGCTCGAATTGGAACACCATATTGAGTTCATTGCGTTTGGAACCTGTATACATCTTTGCTTCATCAGTAGTTACTCCTGGTGTTTCGCCAACAGTTATAATGTCATACTTTGACAAAACTTCCTGATTCATTTCTTGTAAAAATTCATGAATTCTCGGTCCATTTAGAAAATATGAACCACCATCAGCATACTTCTTGCCTTCTAACACTTCTCCATCGGGATAGCTTTGGTCTTTTGAAATCATATTGATGACATCCATTCGGAAGCCATCAATTCCTTTATCAAGCCACCAAGTCATTAAATCATATACTTCTTTTCGAACTTTAGGATTTTCCCAATTTAAGTCCGGCTGTTTTTTACTGAATAAATGTAAATAATACTCTTCTGTCGTTTCATCATATTCCCAAACAGAGCCACTAAAGATAGACTCCCAGTTGGTCGGTTCCTTTCCATCCTGTCCTTTTTTCCAAATATAATAATCTCGTTTGGAATTATCTTTTGAAGACTTTGATTCCAAGAACCATTGATGTTCATCTGAGGAATGGTTCACTACTAAATCCATCATGATTTTTATACCACGTTTATGAGCTTCCTCAAGAAGTTCGTCAAAATCTTCCATAGAACCAAACTCACTCATAATTGCTTGATAATCAGAGATATCATAGCCATTATCATCATTTGGAGATTGATAAATAGGGGATAGCCAAATCACATCAATGCCAAGCTCTTTAAGATAGTCTAATTTTGAAGTTATTCCTTTTAAATCACCGATACCATCGTTGTTACTATCCATAAAGCTTCTTGGATAAATTTGATATACAACACTTTCTTTCCACCAAGTACGTTCCATCTTTCATACCTCCGAAATAAAAATAAAAAGGACAACTATCCCTTACATTCTTTTTTAGTAAAACCGGACGAAATCGTCCGGTTTTTCCATTTATTAATTCTTTTCGATTATCTCTTTAATTTAACCCATGTTTCATCTAAAGCTTTAGAAAGTTCATCTCTATCTAGTTGTCCTCCAACATATCCTTGTAAAGATGCACCAAACTCTGGTATTGAGCCCTCAGGCCATTTGAACCAGTTCCAAGAAAGAGTCTTGCCTTCGTTAGAGTACTTAACAATTTCCTCACCTAATATTCCAATACCTTTGCCCTCAACTGGGATATTTTTAAAAGCAGGAATAAATTTAAATTCTTCAACTAATGCCTTTTTACCTTCTTCAGATGATACCAACCAATTTAAGAAATCTTTGGCTGCTTCTTTGTCTGCAGATGGTGCATTTTTGTTGACTACCCAGTTACTAGGTACACCAATTTGTAGCTTATCGTTCACTGCTTCATCATCATTGATTGGCATTGGGATAAAGCCAATGTTCATGTCAGGTGTAATCTTATCAATCATTGGCTGTGTCCAGTTACCTTGTTGCATCATCGCTGCTTCACCAGTCGCAAATAGTGTTACCTGTGTATTATAGTCAGTTGTTAATGGATTTTTGTTCCCATACTTTACAGTTAAATCTAATAAATCAAGAACTTGATCAAATTTTTCATTACCCTCAATTGTCGCTTTCCCCTCGTGAAGTCCTTGAATAAATGTATCTGGATCTTCTTGTTGGGCAAATGCTAAGTTTAATAAGTGCTGGCCAATTACAAATGATTCAGCATATCCATTTGAAAAAGGCGTAATTCCAGCATCTTTAAGTTTTTTACTAACTGTTTCTAACTCAGATAAAGTTTTGGGGATATCTGTAATACCCGCTTTTTCAAATAGATCTTTATTATAAATATATCCATAACCTTCTAGGTTTACCGGCTGACCATAGAGTTTTCCGTCTACTGTCATTGGTTCTAATGCACTTGGATAAGCATCTTTTACCCATGGCTGATCTGATAAATCTTCTAATTTATCTTGCCATGTGATTGCTTCTTGGTAACCGCCGTTATTGAAAATATCCGGCTGGTCGTTAGAGGCAAATTGTGCTTTAAGTGCCGCACCATAATCAGCACCACCACCAACCGTTTGAATGTTAAATGTCACATTAGGATGTTCTTCAGTATATATATCAGTTAATGCTTTAAACTGATCGGCAATTTCAGGTTTAAACTGGAAGATATCAACAACAACTTTGCCATCACCACTACCGCCATTACTTTTTTCTGATGTGTCATTAGTTCCACATGCACCTAAAAGAAGTGTGGCAGATAAAACGCCTGCAACTAACGATGATTTTTTAAAACGCATATAAAGTCCCTCCGATTGATTTATATTTTATAGAGTCTGTTGCATGTTCATTCAAAACTATTTAATTGCGCCGCTTGTAATTCCTTTAATAATGTGCTTTTGCATTGCAAAAAAGAAGAGTAACAACGGGAGAATTCCCATTACTAACGCCGATAGTGCCAAATCCCATTGTTTTGTATATTGTCCAAAGAAGAAGAAAGTTGCTAATGGGATTGTCCTTAATTCTGGATCTTGAAGAACAAGTGATGGTAATAAATAGTCATTCCAGATCCATAGGCTGTTAAGAATAATTACTGTAACCGTAATCGGTTTCAAGAGTGGGAAAACAATTCTAAAGAAGACACCAATACGTGTGCATCCATCAATAATAGCAGCTTCTTCAAGCTCTACAGGAATACCTTTAATGAAACCATGATATAAGAAAATTGTCATACCCGATCCAAAGCCAAGATACATAATAACAAGGCCCCATATACTATTTAACAGACCTAAACTACTAGTTGTCTTTATAAGCGGGATCATGATTGATTGAAAAGGTATAATCATGGCTGCTACAAATGTCATAAAAAGGATATTGCTTATTTTCTTTTTTGTCCGAACTAGCATGTAAGCCGCCATTGAACAAAAAATAACTAGAACCAGGTTACTCGCAACCGTAATAATTAATGAATTTGAAAACACCTTTACATAATTCAACTTTTCAAATGCTTCTACATAGTTTTGAAACTGTAGCACTTTAGGTAATGCCGATGTATTCGTTAAAATCTCAGAAAATGTCTTTAAGGAGTTTGACACCACATAATAGAATGGAATTAAAAAGATGATTCCAAGCAGGATCCCAAAGATCTCAGTAATAAATGATTTACCTGCATACCTTCCCATTACGATTCAACCTCCCTTTTCTTCGTAATTGTAACTTGAAGTATTGTAATTGCTGCTACAACGATGAAGAAAATTAATGCTTTAGCTTCCCCAATACCATAGCGGTTATTGACAAAAGCCTCCGTATAAATATTAAGCGCTAACATTTCAGTTGATTTAAATGGTCCACCATTCGTGAGTGAAAGATTGGCATCAAAGATTTTAAATGATGAAGCTGTTGTTAAAAATAAGCAGATGGTAACAGCTGGTGCAACCATTGGCATTGTAATATTGCGAAGTATCTGCCATTTATTCGCTCCGTCGATTTTAGCCGCCTCTATTAATTCTTGTGGGACATTTTGCAATGCAGCTACATAAATAATCATAATATAGCCCGCTCCTTGCCAAACGCTTACAATCACAAGACCCCAAAATCCAGTACTAGCATCTCCCAGCCATGGTAAATTGAAAAAAGGAATTCCAGTTAACTCACCAATTGAGGCAAATCCTTTAATAAAAATGAATTGCCAGATAAACCCTAGTAAAATTCCTCCAATTAAATTTGGCATAAAGAAAACGGTACGTAAAATATTTCTCGTTTTTAACTTTTGTGTGACTAACAGTGCCAGTCCAAAGCCAATGATGTTCGTTAATAGGATAGCAACAACCGTATATTTGGTTGTTAAGAGGAAGGAATCTTTAAAGTCAGTATCTTGTGTAAAAATATATTTAAAGTTATCCAGCCCCACCCACTTTACGTTTCCGGTTACCCCGTTCCAATCAGTAAAGGCATAGTAGACCCCTGTAAAAAAAGGAATTAGAACAATGATGGTGAATGCAAGGAATACTGGACCAACGAAAAGAGAAAACATTCCCACTTCTTTAAGTTTCTTCTTATTAGCAGAAACAGTTCTGGCCGCTTTAACATCTTTTTGTTCTTTAAAGGTTCCCACATCTATTTTTTCTGTATTTGTTTGACTACTCAATCTCATTGCACCTCCTATATCTTCATTTTAATGAATATAAAATTTTATGAAACGGCTTACATTGACGAGTAGGGTGTAAAATATTGAACTGTTATGTTGAGGGCATGTTATTATAGTGCTAAAATGAATTGAAATTTTTGATAAATAGGAAAGGCTTGTTAGCATATGAAATGGGGTATACGAAAAAAACTAATCTTTTTCTTAATGATCGTGACAATTCTGCCTTTTGGTTCAGCTATTGCTATCACTTATTTCCAAACAACAAAGTCACTCAATACCCAGTTTGTTTCGACGAATCACACTCTAATAGAAAATGGTGAAAAAGAACTAACAAACTATTTAGAGTCTGTGGCTGAGCTTTCTACACTACTCTATCGTTACACCCCCTTTATGAGTGTAATGAGAGATGGAATATCGGAAAATTTAAGCAATAACCAAGAAGAGGTAAGAAGAGCAATGGCCTATATATTTAATTCCCGGCCTGAAATTGAACAAATGCATTTATATATTGATAAGGAAAAGGACTCCTTTACAAATTATCATTCAAGTATCAGTGGAAGGGGAAAATACGAGGACATTCTATCACACCCCTATTATGCTAAATTAGATCGAAATAAGGATCTTTTCTCGGTGATTGAGCCACCCCATGAAATATACAGCTATAATGGGATGTCATTCATACCTGATTCAGAAAAACGGAATGTGATAAGTTTTCACACATCAATTAGAGATATACCATCGAATGACATATTAGGTTTTTTATCGCTTGATATTAATCTTTCAAAAGTTAAAGTAATCGCTAGCCGATTATATACAGTCGACAAAGAAGATTTTTATATCATGGATGAAAACAACATCATCATTTACTCTTCAGATGAAGAAAAAATCGGAACGAAAAATAATGAAACGTGGTTTAGTCAGGTAAAAAAAGAGCCAGAGGAACAAAAAAGTCTAAAGTGGAAGGATAAGCAATTTTCAGGAGTCATTGTTTATGATCAATTTCCTGCACCCTATCAGAAATGGTATATCGTAAAAAGAATTCCATTTGATGCTCTCTATCAAAGCGCTAGAGAAACCGTATGGATTAATATTGTGATTGGAATTGTAACTTTATTGGTTGTGCTGTTAGCAACGATTGTTGTTTCCTTCAAGACTACAAGACCTATTAAAATATTAATTGAAAATATGAAAAAAGTTGAAAAGGGAAATTTTGAAGCAGACTTCGATTCACTAGGGAACGACGAAATTGGACTATTGGGAAGGCATTTCAAATCGATGATTGATAGGATCGATAAATTAATCGAGAAAAAGTATAAGTTGGAAATTGAAAATAAAGCATCAGAACTTCGTGTACTGAGATCACAAATTAATCCGCATTTTTTGTATAATGCGCTCCAGTCGATTGGAACATTAGCGCTCAAATCGAATGCAGTTCCTGTATACAGGTTATTGACATCATTGTCTACTATTATGCGATACAGCATGAATGTGAAAGAAGATATAGTCCCTTTCTCATCCGAAGTGTCTCATGTAGAATCCTATTTACACCTGCAAAAACAGCGGTTTGAAGAACAATTTCAGTTTGAGCTAAATATCCAAAAGGAAGTACAGAATGTATTGGTACCAAAAATGATCCTTCAGCCGATAGTTGAAAATTGTTTCAAACATGGATTTGATCAGCAGATACACAAGTGCACTATTCAAATGGATGCTTTTCTACAGAGTGATGATATGGTTTGTATTCAAATAAAAGATAATGGGATGGGCGTAAATGAGGAACATCTCCAGAATATTCGCCAAGGTCTTTACCAACGATTTACGAAAGAGAATCAGATGAGAGAAACGATTGGATTAAAAAATATATTTGATCGTTTGCAAATTTATTATGACCATCAAGCAAAATTACTGGTTTCAAGCCCAAATGAAAACGGCTTTATCGTAACAATTGAAATTCCAAAGACCATGCCAAAAGGGGTGGAACAGTCATGAGAGTACTAATTGTCGATGATGAAAAGCATGTCCGAGAGGGAATAAAGCTGCTTGGAGCGTGGGAAGTGAATGGAATCAATGAAATTTACGAGGCGGAAAATGGAGAACAAGCTATCCAATTGATCCAAAAATTAAAACCAGAAATTATCTTTTCTGATATGAAAATGCCCAAGAAGGATGGAACCCAATTATTAGAATGGATTCATGTTAACCATCCTGAGAGTAAGACGGTAGTAGTTACAGGATACGATGATTACCACTATATGAGAAAAGCCATCCACTTTGGTAGTTTAGATTATCTATTAAAGCCTGTAGACCCTGATGTGTTAAATCATACACTTGAGAAAGCTGTAAATGAGTGGAAAAGAGAAGATGAAGACCGGAAGAATAAGGATACAAACCGTCAATTGATCAATGATATGAAACCATTTTATCGAGACCAGAAGCTAACTCAGCTTTTAAATAATGAAACAGAAGAGGATGAATATTATAAGCCATTTGGGTTTCATCCATCCAATCAATATAGAGTTGTCTTGGCTTGGTTGCAAGGAAAAACGATTAAGCTGTTTGAGAATAACCAAAATTTAGCCTACCTTACCGCCCTGGAATTAGTAAATGGGATTTTGTCTGAAAAAGAATCGGGCATCGCTTTTCGCTATTTATCGAGTAAAGGAGAAATAGTGCTTATTCTTTGGAATAACTTTGAGGAAATAGAAGCACTTTTAAACAGAATTTATTTGGATTTAAGGGATAACATGAATATTTCTTGTTCAATGGCGATAGGAAGACTAGTAGGGAGCCGTTCAGACTTAATCGATTCTTATCGTGACGCGAAAGAGATTTTACTAAGCCGTAATATATTGGAACAAAGAGATAACAAGGTCTATACAAAAGCAAGTTATGTTGAGCATGAATTAAAGAGTTTAATAGCCTACTCTTCTGCAATCGAACTTGCTGTGAAAGCAGGTAAAATAGAAGCCTTCGAGGAATTAATTCACCAAATCGAAAATGATCTTACAAAAAATTCTTATTTATCTTTCAAGCAGCTCTTGCATTTGGAAAATGACTACCAAGTAATCAGCAATCTCTGGCGGGAGCAATACCATCTTCCTGTTAACGGACCAGATGACTTAGAAAAGAGTGTTTATTTGTATTTTGACGAAAATGGCGTCTTTAATTTGAATCATTATAAGAAAAGAATAAAACGTGAGATTTCCCTTTTTTTAAGAAGGATTAAAAAATATACACCGAAAAAAACGACCAACGTAATTTATGATATAGCTAAATACCTGCAAGAAAACTTTGACAGGGATGTTAAACTGCAAGAGATTTCCGACCACTTTTACATCAGCAGGGAGTATATCTCAAGGAAGTTTAAACAGGAATTTAACGTTAATATTTCTGATTATGTTGTCAAAATCCGTATGGATAAAGCTAAATATTTTTTGAAAAACAGTAACTTAAAGATTTATGAAGTTGCCAATATGATTGGTTATCAAGATGACAAATACTTTCGGAAGGTATTCAAAAAAGTAGTAGGCATTACACCTAATGAATATCGGGCATCCGTTACGTAATAAAAGCAGGTTCCCCTATCGGGAACCTGCTTTTTCTTTAATGCTGTGTGCGACGCTTGAATGATGATGTTGGCCAAGGAAGTAGCCATAATGATTAGGAGCAATGGAGTTTGAATCTGTACGGTTTTTAGTTTTATAAGTATGATAGATATGGAGGTGATAGTATGGATACGATTATTTTTGATGTGGATGACACGTTATATGATCAGGCATTAACCTTTAAAAATACATGTACAAGAATCTTTGAAAAATCGTTTACAGAGGATGAGTTAGAAACCTTTTATAAAGTGAGTAGAAAACATAGTGATGCGCTATTTGATAAAACTGTAAATGGTGAACTATCAGTGGAAGAAATGCACATATGTAGAATTACAGATGCATGTGATGAGCTTAGCATTGCGGTTACTACAAAAATGGCACTAGATTTTCAAGAGGCATATGTTGAGGAACAACAAAAAATTACCTTATTTGATGAAGTGGTAGAATTATTTGACTTACTGTATCAGCAAAACAAACAACTTGCCATCCTAACAAATGGCTCTGAAGGGCATCAAGCAATGAAGATAAAGCAATTGGACTTAACTAGATGGATTCCTGCAGAGCATCTATTTATTTCTGGATCCATCGGCTATTCTAAGCCAACACGTGAAGCCTTTACTATTCTTGAAACAAAACTTCAATTAAAGAAAGAAAAAACTGTCTATATTGGCGATTCCTTTGCTAATGATATCGTAGGAGCCAAGCAAGCAGGCTGGCACGCCATCTGGATGAATCATCGTAACAGAAAAATACCTAAGGGTCCTTTTAAACCCAATCACATTGTGTATCACCCAAAAGAGTTACTAGAGCTATTTAAGAATAGCGAAATAGGTTCGGTTTTTATTAAGTAAAAAAGAAGCTTCTCAAAAGTCTAGTGACTACTGAGAAGCTTCTTTTATTCTTGCTAGAGTGTTTAAAAATGATTTTACATGCTAAATCTCAAATGTTCCTACACCTTATCAAAATGATCTGGATCTGCAAACATACGTTGGTCCTGATTTAGGGCATTAATTTTCTCCATATCCTCTTGTGAAAGTTCAAAATCAAAAACATTAGCATTTTCGGCAATACGGTGAGGCTTTACTGACTTTGGAATTGTGACGACTCCTGTTTGTATATCCCAGCGGATAATGATTTGGGCAGTCGATTTATTGTGTTTTTTTGCAATATCAACCAAAATCGGTTCATCAAGCAGGCCTCCTTGCATTAATGGAGACCATGCTTCAAGCTGAATGCCATGCATTTTACAAAAACGATGTAATTCTCGTTGATTAAAGCGCGGATGATATTCTACCTGATTAACCATCGGTATGATATCACAGTTTGCTATGATGTCTTCTAGGTGATGGATTTTAAAATTGCTTACACCAATCGCACGAACACGTCCATCCTTATACAGCTTTTCAAGCGCTTTCCATGTTTCTATATATTTACCTTCAGAAGGAAGAGGCCAATGAATTAAATAAAGGTCTAAATAGTCAATACCCAGCTTTTCCATACTACTATCAAAAGCTGAAAGAGTAGATTCATAGCCGTGATTTGCGTTCCAAACTTTCGTGGTGATAAATAATTCTTCCCTAGGAACATTTGACTCAGCAATCGCTCTGCCGACTCCTTCTTCATTTCCGTAAATGGCCGCAGTATCAATACTTCTGTATCCATTTTCAAGAGCGGCTTTTACTGAATTCACAACTTCCTCTCCATCTTTAACTTTAAAAACGCCAAAACCTACACATGGCATTTTTACACCGTTATGTAATGTAATTGTATCTTGTAAACTACCCATATTGTGTATCTCTCCTTATAAAAAAGTGTTATACCATCGAAATTATACGTTCACATAATTTCTCCATTTATGAATGGGTTGCCAGTTTAGGAGCTTCTTAGCTTTTTCATTATTTAACAAAGGATCAAAGCCAGTTATATCTTTTCTAAAATCTTTCACATCTGGGAAACATATTTTCATTAGTTGTCTACTTTCAATATCCATACTTGTTTCATCCGCACCAATATTAAGCGTAACAGAACCCAGCCCCTCCGCCTCAACGGCTAAACGATAAGCAGTCGCTGCATCTCGGGTATCAATATAGCTCCACAATATAGTCTTCCTTTGTTCAGGGTTATGGATGAATCCAGGGAAATTCTTATACATTTCAGGTGAAATAACATTTCCTAAACGAAATGATACTACCTGCATCCCCGTTCTACGGTAGATCATATCAGCTGTTTTTTCATTTACAATCTTAGATAAACCATAGCTTTCTTCCGGCAATTGAGGATGATTCTCATCTATTGGTACGTATTGAGGGTTTAGATTTTGCTTTGAAAAACAAATACCATATGAAGACTCACTGGAAGATATCACTGCTTTTTTAATTCCTAAATTCCCTGCAGCTTCTAAAATGTTATAAGTGGACATGACATTATTATGAAAGGTCACTTCATTAGGATGTGAGTATGCTACCGGAATAGCTGCAAGATGGACAACTGCATCAGCACCTGTTAATACACCATACACTTCACCCAGATTCGTTAAATCTGTTATGACCGTTCTGCATAGAGCTTCTTTTGGATATTTAATATCTGCATTAATAACTTCATAATCATGATTTAAAAATTCTTTTATTACCGCTGGACCAAGCAATCCACTACCACCTGTTACAACTACCTTTTTCATTCTACCCCTCCATATTCTATCGAAACATGATTAGACTTTATGTTTCATGTTTCCTTTTTCTTTGTTTATCCATTATACAAACCAAGTATATAATGAATGATTAGTAATTTTCAAGCAACTTTTGTTTCATTTTATCAGAATTATTTTAAGCAGTTTCGTTTCCTGCATACTTTCGGTAATTCCAGGGTTCTTTAATCCATATGTTTCGTTTGAAATCACTTTGGGTCAACCCAATTTGTCATACATAAATACCGATGCTTCCTCTTTTTGTACATAGGCCTGGATAGCCGGATTCTCTCAGATCTGAGAATTTTACAGGCACCTTAGCTCTCGATTAATCCGGTTTCCGTTAAGTATTCTTTGACTACCTCGTCGACGCTTCTTTCTTCGATATCGACTTCATAGTTTAACTTTCTCATATTCCGCTATAATATGGCGGATAATCGCTGAATACTGTCGAGTTTGAGGGAATTTTGATGAGAAAGGTGAAGTTGCGGTATGGATTAAGTGGAGTGGATCTAGCTAAAGTAGGTAGATATAGACCACGCATTCATTATAATATTAATGGGATTTAGCATTTCATTAAAATAGGTGAGTAAAAACAAATACTAAAACAGAGGTACCTAAAACAGATACCTCAGAACAGTTAAAATGGATTGGTTGCGATTAAACTAGCCGTTTTCACGTAAATACGTGGAGGTAGGCTTAATTGAGAAACGATGAATTCTGCAATGTCTTCTGGCTGCATGTATTTTTCATCATTGTTTTCAGTGATGAGCTTTAAGTCTGTTGCTAATTCAGTTGCTACAGTACTTGGAGTTAAGGCGGTCACTCGGATATTATTTCGTCGCACCTCTTGTGCAAGTGATTCCGTTAAACCAATCACTCCAAATTTTGATGCACTGTATGCACTTGCTGTAGCAGCACCCCCTAGCCCATTCGTTGAAGAAATATTAATAATATCCCCGCCATTTTTTTCAATAAGTTGAGGAAGAACTGTCCGTGTCACATAATACAGTCCCATTAGATTTACATCGATAATTCTTTTCCACTCTGTTGGATCCATATCCAAAAGGGTGTCAAATTTGCCAATCCCCGCATTATTTATCAAAATATCAGCTGTTCCTAATTCAGAAGTTATTTTCTGAACCGCTAGTTCTACCTCATTTTGTATAGAAACATCAACTGGTGCATAAGCAGCTTTTACTCCTAACTTTTCCGCTTCTCTTGCTACTTCCTTTAAGTTCTTCTCAGTTCTTGCAAGTAAACCAATATGCACCCCTTCTTTTGCCAAGGCAATTGCAACCGCCTTACCAATTCCTTTACCCGCACCAGTAATGTATGCAATTTTTCCTTTTAAAGATTGAACCATTACATATCTCCTTTCAAACATACAGAATCTCTGTTTCTTAGTATGTATAAAGAAAAAGATGATATACTTTCATTCCGTAACGATTGATTAATTAATTTCTCCAAGCAAGTCGTGCTCACCAAATGAAAAGTTTGTTTAGTAGGGCCTATGGCCGGTAGATCATACTCAAGATAGAATCTCCATGCTAAAAAAGGCTTCTCAAAAGTTTAGTCAACTTTTGAGAAGCCTTTGTAAAAAATATTGGCCTTAACCTTATATATCAAGGTTTGAGGGCATTATTACATCATGCCGCCCATTCCACCCATGCCGCCCATGTCAGGCATTGCAGGAGCATCTTTTTCTGGTAGGTCAGCAATTACTGCTTCAGTTGTTAAGAACATAGCTGATACAGATGCTGCGTTTTGAAGTGCAGAACGAGTTACCTTAGTTGGGTCAACGATACCAGCGTCAATCATGTTTACCCACTCACCAGTTGCTGCGTTGAAGCCAACACCAATTTCTTCGTTTTTCAAGCGTTCAACAACTACAGATCCTTCAAGACCAGCGTTGTGAGCGATTTGACGTACTGGCTCTTCTAATGCACGAAGAACGATGTTTACACCAGTTGCTTCGTCTCCAGCTAATTCAATTGCAGCTACTTTGTTATATACGTTCACAAGTGCTGTACCACCACCTGAAACGATACCTTCTTCAACTGCTGCACGAGTTGCGTTAAGAGCATCTTCAATACGAAGTTTGCGTTCTTTTAATTCTGTTTCAGTAGCAGCACCAACTTTGATGACTGCAACTCCCCCAGCTAATTTAGCTAGGCGCTCTTGTAATTTTTCTTTGTCAAATTCAGAAGTAGTTTCTTCCATTTGAACACGGATATTGTTAACGCGAGATGCAATCTTGTCAGATTCGCCAGCACCTTCAACAATTGTAGTATTTTCTTTTGTTACGACAATCTTAGAAGCGCGACCTAATTGAGTAATGTCAGCAGATTTAAGGTCTAAACCTAAATCTTCAGTGATTACTTGACCACCAGTTAGGATTGCGATATCTTCTAGCATTGCTTTACGGCGGTCACCAAATCCAGGAGCTTTAACAGCTACTGCATTGAATGTACCACGAAGCTTGTTTACTACTAGAGTTGCAAGTGCTTCACCTTCAACATCTTCAGCGATTAGTAATAATGGCTTGCCTTGTTGAACAACTTGCTCTAATACTGGTAGGATTTCTTGAATGCTAGAAATCTTTTTATCAGTAATTAAAACATATGGATTGTCAAGAACTGCTTCCATTTTATCAGAATCAGTTACCATGTATGGAGATGCATATCCACGGTCAAATTGCATACCTTCTACTACTTCTAGTTCAGTAGAGAAGCCTTTAGATTCTTCAATCGTAATAACACCGTCGTTACCAACGCGCTCCATAGCTTCAGCAATCAATTGGCCAACTTCTTTGTCATCTGAAGAAATAGCAGCAACTTGTGCGATAGACTCTTTTCCTTCAATTGGTTTTGAAATAGCTTTTAACTCTTCAACAGCTGTAGTTACAGCTTTTTCAATACCTCTACGAACTACCATTGGGTTCGCACCAGCTGTAACGTTCTTTAAGCCTTCACGAATCATTGCTTGAGCAAGAACAGTTGCAGTAGTAGTACCGTCACCAGCTACATCGTTTGTTTTGCTAGCAACTTCAGCAACTAGTTTTGCACCCATGTTTTCGAATGCATCTTCTAGTTCGATTTCTTTTGCAATTGTTACACCGTCATTTGTGATAAGTGGTGAACCGAATTTTTTCTCAAGAACCACGTTACGTCCTTTTGGTCCTAATGTTACTTTAACAGCGTTTGCTAATGCATCAACACCACGAAGCATAGCGCGACGAGCATCTTCACTAAATTTAATTTCTTTTGCCATTCTTAAGCCCTCCTCAAAAAATTAATGAAATCTTATGATATAAAATGCTGCATTCTATTAACCAATAACAGCTAAAATGTCGCTTTCACGTAAAATTAAGTATTCAGTACCTTCGTATTTCACTTCAGTACCAGCATATTTTGAGAAGATAATGCGATCACCAACCGCAACCTCTAAAGCTACTTTTTCACCACTGTCTAGTACACGGCCTGTACCAACAGCAACTACTTTACCTTCTTGAGGCTTTTCCTTTGCAGAATCTGGTAATACAATCCCGCTTGCAGTTTTTTCCTCTGATTCAACTAGTTCAATAACAACGCGATCACCTAATGGCTTTAACAAGTGAAACAACCTCCTCAAATAATTTTAATTATTAGTTTCGTCTTATTATTAGCACTCAAACCACCTGAGTGCTAACACAATTATTATATTAAATAATCTCACTCTTTTTTGCAAGTAATTTGATATAGAAATTTATAAAAAAATTCTATTTTTCCTGTAATCGTAAGCCCACCTATCTATCCTATGTTATAACCAGGAAAAATAAACCAGCAATTTAAATTCTATCAATGAAATTTTCGATTTGCATTATACTAATGGAGAGATATGAATATATGTTACAATACTAAGGGTGGACAATAGCTAAAATTATTCAATCCACAAAAAGGAGATTTTCATGAAAGCTCGATATTGGTATGTTATTTTAACGTATATCATCATGCAGTTCTCCGGCATTCTCGGTATCCCACTTTTGTTGTATGTAGGAGTTGGCGATAACTTAGACCCGAATACTGCAAAAAATATGATTATTGCACTTTGGACTGTTATTAGTTTTGTGGCCGCACTTCCGATTGTTCTCTTTTTATTACGACAAGATATTAAGGAACGTCATGAGAATCTTCAACGTTCTTCCAAAGGTGAAGCAGTTGGGTGGGCGATTGCAGGTGTATTTATGGCTATGACAGCTCAAGTCATTGCTGCAAACATCGAAATCCATGTTTTTGGTATTGAGGCTGGTTCTGAGAATACACAACAAATCTTGGCCTTGGTTAAATCATTACCATTGCTTGTAATCGTTGTTTCGATTATTGGTCCCATCCTTGAGGAAATCATTTTCCGCCAAATTATTTTTGGTTCCCTTTATAAAAAGTTTAACTTTTTCATCTCTGGCTTGATTAGTTCGTTAATCTTTGCCGTTGTACATATGGATTTCACTCATATCTTAATTTATACAGCAATGGGCTTTACCTTTGCATTCCTTTATGTACGGACAAAACGGATTATTGTTCCGATTTTTGCACATGTTGCGATGAATACTTTTGTAGTAGTGGTTCAAACAATTTTTGCAGATGATATAGAAAGGATTATGAAGCAAGCCGAGAAGCTGCAACAGACATTTATTGGAGGCTTTTAATTTATGCGAAGAACTTCACCTTTTGCAATGGGCATCATATACGCATTAATGGGGACTCTGTTTACCTATATTGCGATTGGTAGTGCGACTGAGACAATCTGGAACTTTTCCACCATTCTTCTAGCACTTGTCGCAACCTTTGACTTTGGTGTGGCAATCCGAATGTTTGCCCTACACACTAAAATAAGAAAAATTACAAAAACAAAAAATAACCTCATATTTGGAGGTTATTTTTTATTGGCTAGTTTTTTAGCATTTTGTTTATTCCATGCCATTCGCTGCCATCATTTCGGCTTTTAGTACTTTTCTGTAGGCACTTCTCGATACGAGAATACTGATTTCATATAATCCGAATAATGGTACGGTAACCATTAAATGCGAGATTATCTCAGGAGGTGTGATTAATCCTCCTATTACTAATAGAATAAAATATGCATACTTTCTTATTTTCGATAAAAACATCGGTGTAACAATTCCAAGTCTTGTTAAGAACATCACAACAACTGGCAGTTGAAACAAAAAGCCAAACGGTAAAGTAAGCTGCAGCAAGAATTGAAAATATTCATTGATTCCAATTACTTGATTAATATCAAGGCTCACAGCTAGCCGCGTCATAAAATTCACAACAAATGGAAATAAAATAAAGTAGGAGAAAGATACTCCCAGTAAAAACAAAAAGACTGAAATCGGAATATAACTCAAAGTTACCTTTCTTTCCTTCTCATACAACCCTGGACTAATGAAGGCCCAAAGTTGATACAGTAAAAAGGGTGAAGAGATAACCAGTGCAATAATAAAGGCAAAATTCATATAAATTTTAATTGGATCTGTCATACGGAAAGCATTCATTGTCAGTTCTTTGGCTTCCTCTGCATTTTGCAAGTACACAATTACCGGCTCCGCAAGAAAAAAGCTTCCTAATGCAACAATGAAGAAGAAAACGACCACATATATCAGTCGTTTTCGTAACTCTCCAATATGATCATAGACGGACATTTCTTTTTCGTTCATGTGACTCATCCTATCATTACTTCACATCTTGAGTTTCGTTCTTCTTTACATCATCATCGTCATCATCTGCTAAACCTTTTGTTGCGTTTTTGAATTCTCGCAATGTATTACCTGCTGCTTTTCCTAACTGAGGTAACTTCTTAGGTCCAAAAATCAATAATGCTGCAAATACAATCAATAAAATACTACCGAATCCAAGACTTCCCACGGTAAGTCACCTCCCTACATATTTGTTTTTTCTATTCTTCATTTGAATAATGCTTTAAAAAATAAACAAGTGCTTGTAACTCAACAGCCAAGTCAATATGGTGAACACGAATATGTTCAGGCACATTGATTCTTGCTGGTGTAAAATTAAGAATCCCTTTAATTCCTTTATTGATGAGGCGGTCAGTAATTGACTGGGCTGCCCCAACCGGTACCGTCAAAATGGCAACCGTAACATCATCCGGCAATTCTTTTTCAAGGTCATCTAAATGATGTACCATAACTCCACCAACACTAGTACCTACCTTATTATAATCCACATCAAACGCAAGCTCAATTTTTGTATTATTATTTTTCGAAAAATTATAATGTAAAAACGCAGTGCCTAAATTACCGACACCAATTAATGTAACTTTCGTTAACTCATCCTGATCAAGTGTCTTACTAAAAAAGGATAATAAATAATTTACATTATAGCCATACCCTTTTTTTCCCAATGCTCCAAAATAAGAAAAGTCTCGCCTTATCGTGGCTGAATCAACCTTTACTGCATCACTTAATTCTGATGATGATACCCTTTGCTTTCCTGAGGCATGCAAATTTTTCAAAAAGCGATAATAGAGTGGTAGCCTTTTGGCAGTTGCTTGTGGTATTTTTGATTGTTCATGATTCATGTTTTATTCCCCCACTACTTGCCTGATTATTCCCTTTTAAAATCTCCGTTCTTTCCACCTGTCTTTTCGGCTAAATAGGTTGGCCCAATAACCATACCTTTATCAACCGCTTTACACATATCATACACTGTTAACGCGCAAACGGATGCAGCAGTAAGTGCTTCCATTTCAACTCCTGTGCTACCCTTCGTCTTCACTGAAACAGTAATGTGTAGAATATATTCATCTCCTACCGTCCAACTAAATGAAATATCGACACCCTTCAATGCCAACGGATGACACATTGGGATTAAGTCCGACGTTTTTTTGGCTGCCATAATGCCTGCAACCTGTGAGACGGCTAGGACATCACCCTTACGTATCTTATTATTTATTATTTGCTCATAAATGATTTTATTTACAGTAATACTTGATTTTGCAATTGCAGTACGGACAGTATCTGCCTTGTCCGTAATGTCGACCATCTTAGCGCGACCCTGCTCATTAAAATGGGTAAATGATGTCATTTATCTAATCCTCCACTAGAACTATACACTATTTTACCACATCTGTCTTTGAAACGTATGTGAACATTATCATTGCAGTTGCTCTATTTAGATAATATAAGATACACTGTTGGTAGAAACAAGAGGTGAATTAGCATGATTTTACTACAAGTAAATCAGCTCAAAAAGTATTTTGCTGCTGATCTTATTTTATCGAATATAAAACTAGAAGTACAAACGCGTGACCGAATCGCCATTGTTGGCCGAAACGGCGCTGGAAAATCAACACTATTAAAAATAATTGCTGGCCAAATGTCTCATGATGGCGGTGAAATCATTAAACCTAAAAGCGTCACTGTTGATTATCTTGCACAAGACACGGGACTTGAATCCACTCTTACCATTTGGGAGGAAATGCTGACTGTATTTAAGCCATTACAAAAACTTGAAAAAGATCTTCGAAACCTTGAAATCAAAATGGGGGAGCCTTCCCTTTTTGAAAACCCAGCCGTTTATCAAAAACTACTCGAAGAATATGATCAGCTCCAAGTTGATTTTAAGGAAAAAGGCGGCTACCAATATGAAGCCGATATTCGATCCATTTTACATGGTTTTAATTTCACGGAAGAAGATTACAACACAAAAATATCCAGCTTAAGTGGTGGCCAAAAGACACGACTTGCACTATGTAAACTTTTACTAACAAAGCCTGATTTATTAATCTTGGACGAGCCGACTAACCACCTTGATATTAGCACACTCACATGGCTTGAACAATATTTACAAGGTTATCCTGGCGCCCTTTTAATCGTTTCTCATGATCGTTACTTCCTAGATAAAGTCGTCAATCAAGTCTACGAAATTTCAAGACACACAAGTACACGCTTTGTCGGAAACTACAGCAATTACTTAAAACTAAAAGCTGAAAACTATGAGATTGAACTGAAAAAATATGAAAAACAACAGGAAGAAGTAGAAAAGCTAAAAGATTTCATCGCTAAAAATCTTGTTAGAGCTTCAACCACAAAGCGTGCTCAAAGTAGACGAAAACAGCTTGATCGAATGGAAATAATGGACAGACCATTAGGTGACGAAAAATCAGCTTCCTTCCGATTCGAAATAGACAGACAAAGCGGTAATGATGTTCTAAGTGCAAAAGACATCTCCGTTTCGTATGAAAAAGACAAACCAATTATTAAAAATGTCAATTTTACTATTTTCCGTGAAGACAGTATAGCTTTAGTTGGTCCAAACGGGATTGGGAAGTCCACCCTGTTAAAAGCAATAATTGACAAGCTCGAACATGTGCATGGAACAATTCGGTTTGGTTCACACGTGACCATTGGTTACTATGACCAACAACAAGCAGACCTTACCTCAAATAAACGAGTATTAAATGAATTATGGGATGAATATCCTCTTAAAACTGAAAAAGAAATTCGTACTGTTCTTGGCAATTTCTTATTTTCAGGGGACGATGTGTTAAAAACAGTATCGACCCTGAGTGGTGGAGAAAAAGCGAGACTTGCCCTTGCTAAGCTCATGATGGAAAAATCAAATTTCCTCATTCTTGACGAGCCTACCAACCACTTAGATCTGGATAGCAAGGAAGTACTTGAAAATGCTTTAATTGATTATCCTGGGACCATTCTTTTCGTATCCCATGACCGATATTTTATCAACCGCATTGCTACAAAAGTTTTTGAGTTATCCCCAGATGGACTTACAGAATACCTTGGTGATTATGACTACTACCTCGAAAAGAAGTTCGAAATGGAAGAACTCGCTAAACTAGAAATGCAAGACAAAAAGGTTGATAAACGAGAAGTAGTCCAAGAAAAAACATCCTATGAACAAGAAAAAGAACTAAAAAAGCAAGAACGCCAAAGAAAACGCAGAATTGAAGAAATTGAACTTGAGGTATCGTCGCTTGAAGAAAAACTCGAGGAAAATGAGCAACTTCTATGTGATCCTGAGGTCTACCAAAACCACGAGGAAGTTCAGCGAATTAATGATGAAAATGAAAAATGTACAACAAAATTAGAAGCACTGATGGAGGAATGGGAATCCCTTCATGAAATTAGTGGATACTAACAGCCCATACCTTTTCACCTATCCACAAAATAAGATATCCCCATCTAAAAATTTTTAGAATGGGGATATCTTATTTATTTTCCACAAATTAATGAGTTATGCACCGACTTATCCACATTATCCACATTCATCAACAGGGTTATCCACATAAAATGTCCACAAATGCATATTAGTTATTTCAGTAGTTTCTATTAGTTTTCCACAAAGTCTGTGACTTTGTGGATTATTTATCAACAAAAAAAGCCCTCTTCTTCAAAAGAGGACTTTCTTCCTATCAAATGCAATGTTACATTTCAATATCTAATCCAGGATTTGCATTCAATGCATATGATGACCGTTTCCCTTTTTCATAAAGTACACTTCCAACTGCTGCAATCATCGCCGCATTGTCTGTACACAATGAAAGGGGCGGAATAATAAGCTTCACATTAGGCATTTCTGAAAATGCATGTTCTAAGGCTGCACGTAGACCTTTATTTGCGGCAACTCCACCTGCCAATAAAACCTGTTTAACTTTATATTCTTTTACAGCTTTCACTGTTTTCGTCACTAACACATCAATGACACTTTCCTGAAAGCTTGCTGCTAGATTCTTAGGTTCAATTGTTTCCCCACGTTGCTCCGCATTATGAAGAGTGTTAATTACAGCCGATTTCAACCCACTAAAACTGAAATCATATGAGTCCTCTTCTAGCCATGCTCTAGGTAAATCAATAGTCGCTGTTCCCTCATGTGCAAGTCGATCAATATGAGGACCGCCTGGATATGGAAGGTTAAGTGTTCTTGCGACCTTATCATATGCTTCACCAGCAGCATCATCCCTCGTTTCCCCAATTACTTTAAAGGATGCATGCTCTTCCATATAAACAAGCTCCGTATGACCTCCAGAAACGACCAGTGCCAATAAAGGAAATTCTAGCTCCTCGACTAAGCGATTTGCATAAATATGGCCTGCAATATGATGAACTCCTAAAAGAGGAATATCATGGGCAAAAGCCACTGCTTTTGCAGCATTTACTCCAATTAACAAGGCTCCGACTAAACCGGGACCTTCTGTTACAGCAATTCCATCTATGTCTGAGAAGGTAACCTCAGCCTGCTTTAATGCTTCTTCAATCACAAGTGTAATAGCTTCTACATGGTGCCTTGATGCAATTTCGGGAACAACCCCACCAAAGCGTTTATGACTTTCAATTTGAGATGCTACCACATTTGAAAGGATTTCACGCCCATTTCGTACAATTGATACGGCTGTTTCGTCACAGCTTGTTTCAATTCCCATGATTAATTGGTTATCACTCATTTAAATTCACCCACATTACTAGCGCATCTTCATTATTGTCTGTATAGTAATTTTTTCTTATTCCGCCAGGTTTAAAGCCTAGTTTTTTATAAAGATTTTGCGCAATATGATTGGACACTCTAACCTCAAGCGTCATCGTAACTGCTTGATGCTGCATTGCTAGAAGCTTCGCCTGCATTAGTAAAGCTTCGCCTAGCTTTCTTCCCCTGTATTCTGGGAGCACTGCAATATTGGTAATATGAGCCTCATCCAAAATTAGCCACATTCCACAATACCCGATAACCTGACCATTATCAGTCATAACAATATATTTTGCAAACTGATTATGAACAAGTTCGTTATAAAAAGCTTCCCTCTTCCAAGGGACCGTAAATGCTGATGTTTCAACCTTCATAACACCGTCAATATCATCTAAAGTCATAAAACGAAACAAAATCTGTTGGTCGATGATCTCTTCCATTCTTACCCCTGCCTCTTCCCTAACCAATTTGCTTCCGCCTCTGCCAAACGTATATAATTTGGCACAAATGTATGAATATCTACAGGCTCTTTTTTCATTCCCAAATCGGCTAATTCACTTGGTCTTGGATTCCAATCCGTATATGGTGCAACATATGCAAATTCCTTTAAATCTGTTTCTATTTGCTCATTGTGGATAACGATATCATTACCAATAAAAAGTACCGGTGTTTCTTTCTTTTTAAGCTCCTGAAGCCAGTCTGATAATAAAATAATTTTATCTTCTTCAACACACGACAGCGTCTTTCCCTCAAATTGATACAGACCTGTATACACTTGTCCACGACGTGCATCAAATAGTGGAGATATAAAGCCATTAAAAAATCTGCCATTTGCTGCAACCACTTCTAAGCTTGAAACACCAACCAATGGAATTTGCAATGACCATGCTAATGTTTTTGCAATTGTTACTCCGATTCTCACTCCTGTATACGAACCTGGCCCCATAGCTACTACAATTTTTTCAAGCTCCTTAGGCTTGATACCACATTCATTCATTAACTTTTCAATTGTAGGCATAACACGAACAGAATGATTCTTTGGTAAATTGGTAATGACCTCGCCAATCACCTTTTCCTCATCTACAATTGCGACCCCTAAAACATAATTAGATGTATCTATAGCTAAAACTTTCATTCGGTAAATAACTCCTCACATAAATGTTGATACCGCTCACCCTTTGGTATCACCGTAATCTTACGCTTCGTATCCCCTTGGTGTTCAATTTTTATAATAAGCCTGTCCTTAGGAAGTCGGTCTTCAATAAGATGTGCCCATTCAACAACAGTCACACCCTCGCCATCAAAATATTCATCAAAACCTAAATCTTCATCACTATGTTCCAAGCGATATACATCCATATGATACAAAGGAATTCTACCTTTGTATTCCTTTATTATCGTAAACGTTGGACTATTTACCGTTCTTGTTATACCAAGTCCTTTTGCAAGCCCTTTTGTAAAAGTTGTTTTTCCTGCTCCTAAGTCACCCTCAAGAGTTAATACATCACCCGGCCCTAGCTTTTCTGCCAACCGATATGAAAAACTCCCCGTTTCATCAGGTGTATTTGTGATAAACTCAAATTTTTTCATACATTCCACCTTATTTAGTAAAATGATTATACCCTTTCATCTCGAGTTTACATAACTCACCGTCTCTTTTTAGAAATACAGCTGGACCACCTTCTGAGACAGTTCCTACTTTCGTAAGAATATAACCATGTTTTTTCGCTTGTTTCTGTAGTATCTCCCAATCTGAAGCTGCAATAGTTCCAACCAATTCAAAATCTTCCCCACCATATAGGGCAAACTCAAGAGCACGATCTTGATGTTGTTTCAAAATAGCCTCACTGAATGGGATTTTATCTTCATCTATTAGTAGAGTAACACAGCTTGCCTTTGCAATTTCATTTGTTTCACTCGCTAAACCATCACTTATATCATTTAAAGAAACCCTTTCAAAGGTAGACAAAAGTCTCCCTATTTCAACTCTCGGAATCGGATACTGATGTTTTTGAATAAGGGTCTTCTCTGACTCTGAAAAAGAGTAATTTTTCTTATTATGTAATAATAAACTCAATCCTGCGCTAGAATCGCCAATCGTCCCAGAAACAAAAACGATATCTCCTGGCTGTGCATGACTGCGTAAAAGATGTTTTCCTTTTTCAACTTCACCAAGTACAGTAACTGTCACAACTAAATTTCCAGCAATTGATACAGTATCGCCACCGATTAAATCCATATGGTACTTATCTGCTAGCATTGCCATACCTTCGTAAATAGATAACAGTTCTTGCTCATTCCAATCCTTTGGAATCGCAATAGACACTAAATAATAGGTAGGGGTTCCACCCATTGCTGCAATATCACTAATATTCACAGCCAAAGCTTTGTAACCAATTTGATAAGGATCCATGGTTTTCTTTGTAAAATGAACACCCTCTACCATTGTATCCATGCAAATAATCTGTTCCATTTCTTGTGTTGGACGAAAAAGAGCAGCATCATCCCCAATCCCAGCAATTAAACCTGACCTGGAAACTCGCTTCGGTTTGATTTGGTCTATAAAGTGAAATTCATCCTGCAAAGCCATCACTGTCACTCCCATTATGTCAAAAAGAAATGTGTATACAAATTAGTGAAAAAAAGCCTTAGGACCAACGCCTAAGGACATTCATACATCAATATAAGTGTACCGTATTTATACAAAATCGGCAAAAAATAAATGATTTATTAAGTAGTGCGGTTTGATAAAGTCGATTTTCATATTGATGGAAGATTTTTTTAGGGTACCCAAAGGCTCTTGGACCTTCATACGCTTGATGAAGGACTTTTTCCTGGGATACTTGCTCCGTTCGGGACTTCATAACACCGATGAAGGACTTTTCCCTGGGCTGCTTGCTCCGCTCGGTCCTTCATAACCTCGATGAACGACTTTTCCTGGGGCTGCTCGCTCCGTTCGGGACTTTATAACACCGATGAAGTGCCGAATGAAGTGCTCCTCACTTCATTCTTCATTCGGTCCTAGATATGATTGAAAAAGATGGTATCCTTGTTAATTCTACTATTATCTCCATAAATAGAAAAAACCACAACATCGAATGTGTGGTAAACCCAATTCTTATACTTTTTAACAATAAAAAAACGAAACCATAGGTTTCGTGTGTTTACATATATGGCGGTCCCGACCGGGATCGAACCGGCGATCTCCTGCGTGACAGGCAGGCATGTTAACCGCTACACCACGGGACCATTTGGTTGCGGGGGCAGGATTTGAACCTACGACCTTCGGGTTATGAGCCCGACGAGCTACCAGACTGCTCCACCCCGCGATAATATTAAAGCC
>NZ_HE610994.1 GCF_000285535.1 Bacillus timonensis
CAAAGAACTTTTAAACCGCCTCTCAGAAGCGACTTTATTAATATAACATCCTCACAAAAATAAGTCAACACTTTTTTTGTTTTTCTTATTTATTAAGGTATTCCCTGTGAGGAATATAAATATACACCCTATATTACACAATGTCAACAAATTATATCAAAATAATTTTAGGTTAGCTCTTTTACCGCATTTACAATAGAAAACTGCGTAATAAAATAATAAAAAACAAATGATAACCATTTGTTTTTTTATCCTACTATAAACAAATCTATCACTATAAGTGCTGCTAAACCCGGAAGGCCAAGTAGGCCAGATACCGTAGATGTGACTAAATTAATGGGTACATGTAAATCAAATGAAGCACCAAATGCATTTAAAAAGAATAAAAACAAGGCCCCAATGAGGATTTTAACAAATACTTGTCCTACTAAGCGAATAGGTTTAAGAGGGGCTCCCATTAGAAGTACAAGCACGATTAATCCTCCAAATATCGCTATAACAACTTTTGGTTCCAATCAAACTTCACTCCTTCTCACAACTTGTACTACTATTCTATGTAAGTACAGGAGATTAAGAACTTCTTGTCCTATTTATATTTGCTGTTCTACATTAAAATAAAAAACCCTACCTTAGGGGCTAGTCCCCTTTTGGTAGGATTCTCTTACAAAAACACTTTACGCCTTTTTGCCTCTCGTAAAAAAAAGAAGTATTTAGTTTCAGCAACTTTAAGTTCATTTAATATATCATCGGAAGGTTCAACACTTTTTTCGATAAGGCTTTTTTGTCTCATCCAATCCCTCTTTGCGAGTTCTAACTGACGAAAGAGCTCTTGGTTGAATTCATTACGAAGCTTTCCCTTCTTTTTAAAAAGCATAAAAGACCTCCTATAGTTCCCGACGTCCTTCGAGTGCCTTTGATAAGGTTACTTCGTCGGCATACTCTAAATCTCCACCGACAGGTAGTCCATGTGCAATTCTTGTGACTTTTATTCCTGTTGGTTTTAGAAGACGGGATATGTACATAGCTGTAGCTTCCCCTTCAATGTTTGGATTAGTCGCTAATATGATTTCTTGTACAGTGTCATCTTGAAGTCTTTTTAGTAATTCAGGAATTTTGATATCCTCTGGGCCAATCCCATCCATTGGAGAGATCGCGCCGTGTAAGACATGATATAAACCATTGTATTCCTTCATTTTTTCCATTGCAATCACATCTTTAGGATCCTGTAGTACACAGATAATTGTTCTATCACGACGCTCGTCCTCACAGATATAACATGGATCTCTATCTGTTATATGCCCGCAATTGGAACAATATGTGAGATTTCGCTTTGCATCAACAAGTGCTTTTGCGAAGTCAAGAACAACATCCTCTTTCATACTTAATACAAAAAAAGCCAGACGAACGGCCGTTTTCGGGCCGATACCCGGCAATTTCATAAAGCTATCAATTAGCTTAGATATTGGTTCAGGATAATGCATATCTATCTAGGTCCTTTCAACCGATTCAAATGCGCCTTGGCGTATTTGCACCCGATTTTTTTAGGCCCACACGAGGTGGGTTCCAAAGACGTTGCCATGGGATGTGGTGTGTCTTTGATTTTAAGCTCAAAAAACTACCTTTAAAAAACCGTGGCATCCGCCGGAGGCTTTAACTTTATTCAGTCAGAGTTTGAAACCACTATTATAATTTATACGCTTATTACATTTGATCCCACCACTAAAAAAGGGATTTTAGCCAAATAAAATTAGAATGGTAAATTCATTCCTTTTGTAAATTGACCCATTGTTTCGTTTGTTAGGTCTTCTATTTTCTTAAGAGCATCATTTGTTGCTGCTAAAACTAGGTCTTGTAGCATTTCGATATCTTCCGGATCTACTACCTCTTCTTTAATAATTACATCTATAATTTCCTTTTGACCATTTGCTTTTACAGTAACCATGCCTCCACCAGCAGTACCTTCTACTACCTTTTCAGCAAGCTCTTCCTGTGCTTTTGCCATATCCTTTTGCATTTTTTGCATTTGCTTCATCATTTTTTGCATATTTCCCATTCCGCCACCACGCATCATGTTCATTTCCTCCTTTAAAAAGTTCTATTATTATTCTTTTATTTCAATAAGTTCCGCACCGACAATCTTCATTGCTTCTGCAATAAGAGGGTCTTCTGTTTCCTCAACCCTTTCATCGTCATCGGTACGTTGCCCACGGATAAACTCTTCTCTAATTTTACCCCACTCATCATCTGGTACACCAATCATGTCAAACCTATGACCAGTTAATGTAGAAAGAATGTTTTCGAGATTTTCCTTTACCTCTGGGTTATCTGTTGCCATTTTACAATGGATTTCATATTTGAATTTTAACACAAAAGCAGTATCAGAAGCAGCAACTGGCTCACTTTCAATTAAAAGGGCCGCATGAGATACTTTATTCTGGCTGCGAAGATATTCTAACATTTCGCCCCATTTTCCTTTTAACAAATCAAGATTTTGCCTTGTTGCAGTTTTTAAAACCTCATTTATTCTTCCAACTGGTGTTCTGTACCCATTTCTTGATGACTTTTGTGGACGTTTTTCAGCTGGCTTTGCATCTTGTGGGTGGGCCGTAACACCTTTTTCCTTAATGGATGCAAGTTCAGATTCTAACATATTTATCTTATTCATCAAGCCATCAAGTTGTGGTAATGATTCAAGTGTTTGTTGTTTTTCTATTTGTGTCAGTTTGACAAGTGCTACCTCTAAAAAGATTCGTGGATGATTGGTCCACTTCATCTCTTGCTGAGCCTGATTTAAAATATCAATGGTTTCGTAGATTTCATGGTTTGATATACTTTTTGCAAGTTCTGTAAAGTCTTCGTCTACCAAAACCCGCTCCAATACTTCTTCTAACTGTGGTGCTGTTTGATACAAGAGCATATCCCTGTAATAGAAGATTAAGTCTTCAATAAATCGCATCGGATCTTTTCCGTGGTCCATCATTTCATCCAATGTCTTTAAGGCCGTTCGAACATCACGGTCACGAATTGCCCTAACTATATTGGTTAAAAATGATTGCGAAACAGCTCCTGTAATAACAAGTACATCCTCAAGCTTGACTTTTTCGTCACTAAACGAAATCGCTTGATCTAGCAAACTTAACGCATCCCGCATACCACCTTCGGCTGCTCTTGCAATCACATAGAGTGCTTGATCATCAACAGACACGTTTTGTTCGGCAATGATTGTCTTCATTCGTCCAACAATTGCTTGAGTAGTAATCCTACGGAAATCAAAGCGCTGGCATCTTGAGATGATTGTAAGTGGTATTTTATGTGGTTCCGTCGTTGCTAAAATAAAAATGACATGTTTTGGAGGTTCCTCTAACGTTTTTAGTAATGCATTAAAGGCACCGATTGAAAGCATATGTACTTCATCGATGATATATACTTTATACCTTACAACACTTGGAGCATACTTCACTTTATCGCGAATATCTCTTATTTCATCTACTCCATTATTCGATGCAGCATCAATTTCAATCACATCTGCAATTGAGCCATCGGTAATTCCTCTACATGCTGCACACTCATTACACGGTTCAGCAACAGGAGAATGTTCACAGTTGACCGCTTTTGCAAAAATTTTCGCAGCACTCGTTTTCCCGGTTCCTCTTGGCCCCGAGAAAAGATAAGCATGTGAGAACTTTTCTTGAAGAAGGGCATTCTGCAAGGTTTTGGTTATATGTTCTTGTCCAACCACGTCATGAAATGTTTGTGGTCGAAAGACACGGTATAATGCTTGATATGCCATTAATATTGCCCCTCCTTCTTTTTATCCAATTCTTATTATACAGGAAGTGAATATTCTGTACAAAGCGATTATATCATTCACAGAAAAAATAAAAAACCCACTCAAATGAGTGAGTTGTTTTATGTAGTATAACTGCCGTGCACCTTCCGTCGAATAGTTACCCCAGGCGTTACTCAAGCAGTTAGCTCGGTCCAGGCAACCCTACGGCACATGGGAGAGTCCGCTTACTGCTGCTTCCTTCCGGATCTGACAGGGTTCACGGGTTCCCATTGCGTAGGACCCAGACGTCAACACTACTTACTTGAGGCAGACCCTACAATAACTACCCTCTATGAAGGGATTCGGCCTCGCTAGAGCGGATTGCGAGTACAGGGCACCGCTACCTCCCCGCTTAGCACGGCAAAATTGATACCAAATTGTTTGGTGTCTTTGTGACACATTCTTAGTATAACGGCTCATTCAAAAAAAATCAATCGATACCAACTGTAAGTTTTTTCAAGTTGTTCCATAATCATATACACCAAGGTGTTTTTGCGCATGACTTTTAGGCTCTCAGGAAGTGATTCTTAAAGACATTGTCATAGGATACGGCTTATTTAGTCATTGATCTTACTGCTTGAAAAACTTCCTTCGAAAAATCGTAGTATCCGCCAGAAGCTTTAACTTCATTCATTACTAGTGGCTGATTTCTGCTGAATATAGTTAACTTTTTCTTTCTTCTTTCTCTCTCGAATCCCTCTAAAAAAGGAGCTTAACAACTGACCGCATTCTTCCTCACAGACACCTGATAGTACCTCTGCTTGATGATTAAACCTCTTTTCCTGTAAAAGGTTCATCAACGTTCCTGCACAGCCGCCCTTTGGATCACTAGCTCCGTAAACCACCCGATTGACGCGAGATAATACAATAGCGCCTGAGCACATTGCACATGGTTCGAGGGTAACATACAATGTCGCGTTCTCCAATCTCCAGGAGCCTGTACGTCTACACGCTTCATCTATTACAAGCAGTTCTGCATGAGCAATTGAACGTTGCTCTGTTTCTCGAAGATTATGAGCGGTTGCAATCACCTCGTCATTACTCACCAGCACCGCTCCGATAGGCACTTCATTTATTTCTGCTGCCCTTTTTGCTTCTTCAATAGCCAATTTCATATAAAACTCGTCAGACTTCATCAAATTATATACTCCTTACTAGGCATTTAGGCGCTTATCCAAGCATTATCTTCATTATTCTCTCATAGAGTAATAAAGGTGTGTTACCTAGATTGTAGAATGAGGAGGTCAAACATGCAAATTCATGTTGTCAGACAGGGTCAATCCATATCAGGAATCGCACAAGCATATGGAACGACTGTGGATGAAATTGTCCGTGCCAATCAAATTCCTGATCCTAATAACCTAGTGGTCGGTCAGGCTATGGTCATTCCTATTGTTGGTCAATTTTATTGGGTACAGCCCGGTGATAGTCTTTGGTCCATCGCGAATAAATTTGGGGTTAATTATCAGCAATTAGCACAAATCAATCAAATACCACCTAATCGACCATTACAGGTTGGGCTTAGAATATATATTCCTGAACGCCCAAAACGAAAGGCTGAAATCAATGCCTATGTGGAACCACTAGGGTCTTCAGTAAGTCCCGCTCTTGAAAGAAGTGCACGACAAGCAGCTCCATACTTAACCTACTTAGCCCCTTTTAATTTTCAAATACAACGAGACGGTACTTTAAAGGAACCACCGTTGAACAATTTCTCTAGCATCGCGAAAGCTAATAATGTGACACTAATGATGGTTGTTGCAAATTTAGAAAATGGCCAATTTAGTAATGAATTAGGTAAGCTTGTACTAAATAATGAAGACATTCAAAATAAGCTTTTAAACACAATTGTTGCAACAGCTAAAAAGTATGGTTTCCGAGATATTCATTTTGATATGGAGTTTTTAAGACCTGAAGACCGTGAAGCGTATAATAACTTTTTACGAAAGGCTAAGCAACGTTTTAGCCAAGAAGGCTGGCTACTCTCTACTGCTCTCGCTCCAAAAACAAGCGCTGAACAAAAAGGAGATTGGTATGAAGCTCACGATTACAAGGCTCATGGAGAAATTGTCGACTTTGTTGTTATCATGACCTACGAATGGGGGTATAGCGGTGGACCACCGATGGCGGTCTCACCGATTGGACCTGTTCGGGAGGTTCTTGAATATGCGATTACTGAAATGCCTTCATCAAAAATTATGATGGGTCAAAATCTCTATGGTTATGATTGGACACTACCATTTGTGCAAGGTGGTCAATACGCTAAGGCTGTCAGCCCGCAGAGAGCGATAGAAATCGCTAAACAAAATAATGTTCCAATTCAATATGATACAAAGGCCCAGGCCCCTCATTTTGATTATACGGACTCAGCAGGAAAACAACATAAAGTCTGGTTTGAAGATGCAAGAAGTATTCAAGCGAAGTTTGATTTAATTAAGGAACTCAATCTAAGGGGGATAAGCTACTGGAAGTTAGGTCTTCCTTTCCCTCAGAACTGGCTGTTAATTACAAATAACTTTGAAGTTGTTAAACGATAAAAACGTTTCATTGGAACTCGATTATTCGGGTTCCTTTTTATTTACTCCCATTACCTAGAAAGAAAAAACTCATTTCCTTGGCAATTATTAAAAGTCTTCATTAAATTCCCCTCAATTTTTGCCAGGTCGTTTTTTCGACAATACCTAACAATCATACTCCTTCCTATGATAAAATAATGCTTATCTGTGTATTTTATGGATAGTAAGGAGGACACAAGATGGGTAGTAGGATTCCTTTTATTACAGTAGAGGGTCCAATCGGTGTTGGAAAGACTTCACTCGCTAAGGCCATATCAGAACGTTTTGAATTTGCCTTATTAAAAGAGATTGTAGATGAAAATCCATTCTTAGGAAAATTTTATACCAATATCGATGAATGGAGCTTTCAAACAGAAATGTTTTTCCTTTGCAACCGATATAAGCAACTTGAGGACATTAACCAATTTTACCTAGAAAAAGACCAACCCGTTGTTGCGGATTATCATATATTCAAAAACCTTATTTTTGCTGAGCGTACATTAAAAGCTCATCAGTTTCAAAAATACCTGCAAATTTATGATATTTTAACGGCGGACATGCCTGTTCCAAATGTTGTAGTTTATTTACATGCAAGCCTGGATACCTTATTAGATCGGATTGAAATGCGCGGTAGGGACATTGAAAAAAATATTGATCCTGCATATCTTAGTCAATTAAGTATGGATTATGAGCAATCAATGGCACAATTTGAAAAATCCCACCCAGATATTCCTGTGATTCGTTTTAATGGAGACCAGTTTGATTTTGTTCAGAACAAAGAACACTTACACAAAATCCTATCAGAAATAGAAGACATCATTCTTGAAAAAGGAGTTAGACATAATGAACTTGCGTAATAAATATGATATCCCAAGTAATGCAGTAATTACCGTTGCCGGAACAGTTGGTGTAGGGAAATCCACCATGACAAAAACTCTTGCTGATGCACTAGGATTTAGAACCTCCTTTGAAAAAGTTGACACAAATCCATATTTAGACCGGTTTTATGCTGACTTTGAAAGATGGAGCTTCCATCTTCAAATCTATTTCCTTGCAGAGCGTTTCAAAGAGCAAAAGAAGATTTTTGAATATGGCGGTGGGTTTATCCAAGACCGATCAATCTATGAGGATACTGGTATTTTCGCAAGAATGCATTATGAAAAAGGAACAATGGCACCTGTTGACTATGAGACTTATACTAACCTTTTTGATGCAATGGTGATGACACCGTATTTTCCTCATCCGACTTTATTAATTTATCTAGAAGGTAGCCTTGATGATATTATCAGTCGCATTCAGGAACGTGGAAGACCAATGGAGCAGCAAACCCCTATATCTTATTGGGAAGAAATGCATGGCCGTTATGAAAAATGGATTAATAATTTCAATGCATGCCCAGTGCTTCGATTAAACATCAATGATTATGATATTGTACAAGATAAAGGTTCCATTGAACCGGTTGTTGAAAAGATTTCAACTTTCATCCGACAAACCGAGCTTTTAAAAAGCTAAAAATACCCCTTTTGAGTAAATCTCTCAAAAGGGGTTCCTTTTTTTACATGTTTATATATAAAAAGTAAAAAGCTCGTTACTATAAATAGTAACGAGCTCATCTCCAATACTTTATGCGCTAGTATTATTTTTAATTATGGCGGAGGAAGAGGGATTCGAACCCCCGCGGGCTTTAACACCCCTGTCGGTTTTCAAGACCGATCCCTTCAGCCGGACTTGGGTATTCCTCCGTATCGACAAAAATTAATATACCATAGAATGAATTTGGTTGTCAACATTATTTTTAATTTTTATTGAGGTTAGGATTATTATAAATCCTAACCTCCTTTTTTTTGCTTATTTCGGACCAATAACTTCCTTATTTCTCATATATGGACGAAGCACTTCAGGAATCAAGACTGTCCCATCTTCTTGTTGGTAATTTTCTAGGATGGCAGCAACAGTCCGACCAATTGCAAGTCCAGAGCCATTTAATGTATGAACATGTTCAGGCTTAGAGTCTCTATCACGACGGAAGCGAATATTTGCTCGCCTTGCCTGGAATGACTCAAAATTACTACAAGAAGAAATTTCACGGTACGTTCCATAGCTTGGAAGCCATACTTCAATGTCATACTTCTTTGCGGCAGTAAAGCCTAAATCAGCACTACACATGTTTAATACACGATATGGAAGACCTAATAATTGAAGCACTTTTTCAGCATTACCTGTTAATTTTTCTAATTCGGCATAAGAATCTTCTGGCTTCACAAATTTTACTAATTCAACTTTATTAAACTGATGCTGACGAATTAGGCCTCTTGTATCTCTTCCAGCAGAACCTGCTTCTGAACGGAAACAAGCACTAAATGCTGCGTAGTTAATTGGTAGTTGTTCACCACTTAAAATCTCATCACGATGAAGATTTGTTATTGGAACCTCTGCAGTTGGAATTAAAAAATAATCTTCACTTTCAATTAAGAAGGCATCCTCTTCAAACTTTGGAAGCTGGCCAGTACCTGTCATACTTGTGCGATTCACTAAATATGGAGGGATTACTTCCTCATACCCATGTTCCTCTACATGAAGGTCTAACATAAAATTAAATAATGCTCTTTCAAGTCTTGCCCCAAGCCCCTTATAAAATACAAAACGACTTCCAGTTACTTTTCCTGCACGTTCAAAGTCTAAAATCTCAAGTTGATCAGCAACTTCCCAATGAGGCTTCGGTTCAAAACCAAACTCAGGGAGCTCACCCCACTTGCGAATTTCAACATTATCATCTTCAGACTCACCAATAGGTACACTTTCATGAGGTATATTTGGTATAGATAACATAAGATGTTCTAGTTGTTCTTCTACACTCCGTAATTCTGTATCCAATTCCTTAATTTTATCTCCAACTTCACGCATTTCTAAAATAAGAGACTCGGCATCCTTTTTCTCTCTTTTTAGAATTGCAATTTGACCAGATACCTCATTTCTTCGGCTTTTGAGCTCTTCTGTTTTTGCAATGAGATCACGGCGTGTTTTGTCCAATTCCTCAAATCGCCCAAGGTCTGTTAAGTCCTCACCACGAAACTTAAGTTTTTCCTTTACCTCATCAAAATGACTTCGTAAAAATTTAATATCTAACATCACTAAAACCTCCTAATATCTATGTAGTTAGCAGCAACAAGTGTAGTCCATCCCTAGAAGTAAGAGTTTCAAGGCGGCGCAGGTTCGGGGACTGGAGCGTAGTTTAATCTACGTGAGGACCAGAGAACCAAGCTAACGAAGAAATTTGCCGCTTAACGACAGTTACGCAAATAAAAAACTCCCGTCCCCTAAAAAAGGGACGAGAGTTAACCCGCGTTACCACCCTAGTTGAGGATACATGTATCCTCCTCTTGAAAAAGATAACGGATTCACCGAAAATACCTACTAAAAGTGCATGCTTCAGTATTTCACTCAAGGATGGATTCACAAGTCTTTTTCATCGGTTTCCACCAACCACCGACTCTCTAAAGAAAAATGACTAGTTACTAGTTCCTATCATAGATTTACTTTTTTATTTATAATAAGTTTTACCATGTTTTAACCGTTTATACAAGGTTTTTCACTTTTGACTCTTCCACCATTTTCACAAAATACTTTGTAAAACGATGGTCATCCGTTAATTCTGGATGGAAGGAACAGCCTAAAAATTGACCTTCACGTGCTGCAACAATTCTACCATCATGTTTTGCAAGAATTTCAACATTTTCTCCTGCTTCTACAATATGTGGCGCGCGAATAAAGACACCAACAAAGTCCTCAGCGATTCCTGGAATCATTAGCTCAGCTTCAAAGCTCTCACGTTGACGGCCAAATGAGTTTCGCTCAACCGATACATCCATAAGACCAAGATGTGGCTCCTTATAGTCAACAAGATTCTTTGCAAGAAGGATTAACCCTGCACATGTTCCAAACATCGGCTTCCCTTGTTTAGCAAATGAACGAAGGGGTTCCATGAAACTATATTTATCAATTAAGCGACGCATTGTTGTGCTTTCCCCACCAGGGATAATCAGTCCGTCAATTTCATCAAGCTGTTCGACTTTTTTTACGATGACTGCTTCTGCTCCAGAAGCTTCAATTGAACGAATATGTTCTCTAACTGCACCTTGCAGGCCTAATACTCCGATTTTAACCATGTCTGAACACCCTCTTACTTACCAGCCTCGTTCTTGCATGCGTTGTTCTGGTAATAATGATGAAATTTCAATACCTTTCATGGCATTTCCTAAACCTTTAGATAGTTGGGCAATTAATTCATAATCTTGATAATGAGTAGTTGCTTCTACAATTGCACGAGCAAATTTTGCAGGGTTATCTGATTTAAAGATACCAGAACCTACAAATACTCCGTCTGCTCCAAGTTGCATCATTAACGCTGCATCTGCTGGTGTTGCTACACCACCTGCAGCAAAGTTAACAACCGGTAGGCGACCTTCTTGTTTAATTTGAAGTAATAGTTCATATGGAGCACCTAAATTTTTCGCTTCAGTCATAAGCTCATCTTCACTCATGCCAACAACCTTACGAATTTGAGCATTCACTTTTCTCATATGTCTTACAGCTTCTACAATATTACCAGTTCCAGGCTCACCCTTAGTACGAAGCATAGATGCACCTTCTGCAATTCGGCGAGTCGCTTCACCTAAATCACGGCATCCACATACAAACGGAACAGTGTATTCACGCTTATTTAAATGGAACTCCTCGTCTGCAGGAGTTAGTACTTCACTCTCATCAATATAGTCAACACCTAGAGCCTCTAATACTCTAGCCTCTACAATATGTCCAATACGAGCCTTTGCCATAACTGGAATTGTAACAGCATTCATTACTTGCTCAACTATTGTTGGATCTGCCATTCTAGCAACTCCACCTGCAGCACGTATATCAGCTGGCACTCGCTCTAATGCCATGACCGCTACAGCACCTGCTTCCTCTGCTATTTTAGCTTGTTCTGCATTGACAACATCCATAATAACGCCGCCCTTTTGCATTTCAGCCATTCCTCGTTTTACTCGATCTGTACCTGTATTCGCCATTACGATTCCTCCTACATGAAAGTTAGCAATTTATAGGCATTATCATACCATATTTTGATAGATAGTAAATGCCAATTAAAAATTTTATCTTACTACTATTTTAACGCAGAATTTTCTTATTTCCTAGTAATTATACCAAAATAGTACCGGATGGAAAAATTTTAAAAAGCCTGCCTCTATTAATAGAAGCAGGCTACATGGTTTTATTAAAACCAACCTTTTACTGTATTTGCAACACTTGACCAAATATCACCAAAGAATCCACCAATTCCTCTCATCATGAGAACGAACCAGTTTGTCTTTTCTACACCTGTATCTGTCACAAGTGGAACTTGTAATTTATCGTCACCATTTGATGTAATATATCCTAAATCATCTCCATCATAGGAAACAACCATGTTACCAACCTTTGTTCCCTTTTTAAATGGTGCAGTTATTTCTTTGTCCTTAGAAACTACCTTTTTGTCATACACATATTTTGCTTTGAATGCTGATTTATCTGTACCCTTTTTAACTAATAATTTCACAGGTGCTTTAGTTGAAATTTCTACTTCTTTTTCTTTTCCTTTAACAACCTTTAATTCTTTTTTACCCTTTGATTGATAGCCTTCTGGGTAAACTTCAATTTGTTCAAAATTATTAAAACCATAATCTAATAGTTTACTTGTTTCTTTAAAACGCTCTGGCTCACTTGATGCACCCATTACAACTGAAATTAATCTCTTTCCATCACGTTCAGCTGTTCCTGTGAAACAGTAACCAGCTGCAGGTGTGTTACCTGTTTTTAATCCATCCATACCCTCATAATAGAAATCTGCAAGGTATGGAGACACCTTCGGATCATGTTTTAACATCCAGTTCCAGTTATTTAATTTTTCCCCATAAAAGTCGATTCGTGGAATGCTTGAAATTTCCAATACTTCAGGATAATTCTTGATTAGTGAGTAAGCTAATAAAGCAACAGATTCTGCCGAAAGCATATTATCTCCATCAGGACTTGTACCTTCTGGATAATTGTCACCTAGCATTGAATTTGATAAACCTGTGCTATTTACAAACTCATAGTTTGGAAGACCTAATTCTTCTGCCTTTTTATTCATTAGCTTAACAAATTCACCTTCAGTACCAGCTAGTAGTTCTGCTAAAGTAATCGTCGTTGCATTATCTGAGTAGATTGCCATAGCTTTATAAAGTTCTTCAACTGTATAATCGTGATTTAACCTTAAACCAACACCAGAAAAGTTATTATTTGCAGATATATCATATGCATATTGACTTATTTGAGTAGTTTGGTCCCACGAAAGCCTGCCTTCAGAAATAGCTTCCAATACTAAGTACTCAGTCATCATTTTTACCATACTTGCAATTGGAGCTGCCTGATCCGCATTCTTTTCATATAAGATTTTACCTGTATTTGCATCAATCAATATTGCACTTTTTACATTTATATCAAGAGCAGACGCCGCCTTTACTTGAGGTACTTGCCCCACAATTAGCGATAGCAAAAAGACTGCTAGTATACTTAAAATCAATCTTTTTTGTGTTTGTTTTTTCACGTTTTAAACCTCCACTTTCGTATTACACACAAAAATCATTTTAACATATCGGCTTCCAAAAAAATAGATAGAGTGCATGACTCTATCTACCAGATTGTAAAAATCCTACCAATGGATTATTTTGTCGAAATTTATCTTATAAGGTTGAATAGTTAGGTGCTTCTTTTGTAATCTGTACATCATGCGGATGGCTCTCACGTAATCCTGCACCTGTCATTTTAATAAATTGAGCCTTTTCTCTTAGCTCTTCTAAATTCTTTGTACCGCAATATCCCATACCAGAACGAATACCACCAATTAGTTGATAAATCGTATCTGTAAGTGGGCCTTTGTATGGAAGACGACCTTCAATACCTTCAGGAACAAATTTTTTCGCATCCTCTTGGAAATAACGGTCTTTACTTCCTTTTTCCATCGCAGCGACAGATCCCATACCGCGATATACTTTGAAGCGACGTCCTTGGAAAATCTCTGTTTCACCTGGGCTTTCTGATACACCAGCAAGTAGGCTACCAAGCATTACTACGTGTCCTCCAGCAGCTAATGCTTTAACGATGTCTCCTGAGAATTTAATACCGCCGTCTGCAATAATTGAAACACCATGTTTTCTTGCTTCTGTTGCACAATCATAAATGGCTGTAATCTGTGGAACACCCACACCTGCAACAACACGCGTTGTACAAATAGAACCAGGTCCTATTCCCACTTTAACGACGCTAGCACCAGCTTCAATGAGAGCGCGAGTCGCTTCTGCTGTTGCAACATTACCAGCGATAATATTTAAGTTTGGATATGCTTCTCGAATTGTTTTTACAGTTTCAAGAACCCCTGCAGAATGGCCATGAGCTGTATCAACAACAACAGCATCGACTCCAGCATCAACAAGTTTTGCAACTCGAAGGATAGTATCTTTCGTAACACCAACTGCTGCACCTACTAATAAACGTCCTTGTGCATCCTTTGCAGAATTCGGAAACTCAATTACTTTTTCAATATCCTTAATCGTAATGAGTCCTTTTAATACACCACTCTCATCCACAAGTGGAAGTTTTTCAATTTTATACTTTTGTAAAATCTTTTCTGCCTGTTCTAAAGTCGTACCAACAGGGGCAGTCACGAGATTTTCCTTTGTCATAACATCAGAAATTTGAATGGAATAATCTTGAATAAAACGAAGGTCACGATTGGTAATAATACCAACCAAGATTTGTTCTTGTGGATTATTTACAATTGGGACACCTGAAATACGATATTTTCCCATTAAATGCTCTGCATCAAATACTTGATGGCTTGGAGTTAGAAAAAATGGATCTGTAATAACGCCACTTTCCGAACGCTTTACTTTATCAACTTGCTCAGCCTGTTGTTCGATAGACATATTCTTATGAATAACTCCTAATCCACCTTGGCGTGCCATCGCAATTGCCATTTCATGCTCTGTAACAGTGTCCATACCCGCGCTGATAATTGGAATATTTAACTTAAGAGTCTCTGTTAATGCAACTCCAAGATTTACATCCTTAGGTAATACTTCAGACTTAGCCGGTAAGAGCAATACATCATCAAATGTTAATCCTTCTTTAGCAAACTTTGTTTCCCACATGTAATAAATCCCCCTTCGATTGCAAAATATTATTAGTAGATTATCAACTGGGTAAACTACTGTCAAGAAACGAACGATAAGTTTAATAATTCAGAGTTTTACATTATCTCATTCACTTTAAGTTTTGCACTTTTTTCGCTTTTAATTGGAGGTTTCTAATTTGTTTGACTATCGTTTTATTTGGCAATCATTTAATGCACTTCATGCTGCAAATACAACACAACACTTACTTCAACAATGCTATAAAAAGGCAGACGTGAAGGACGCAGATCAAAAAAGTTATGAAAACAGTTATCCCTTTATTTATTATCTAGAACATGGTCAAAATTACTACCAGCTTTCCCAAAATGCTCCATTATCCATTAAACCAGTTTTGCTTTTCTATGGAATGGTTCAATTGTTAAAGGCCTGTCTACTGACGGTTGATCCTCAATACCCTGAATCAACCTCCGTGCTTGCTCATGGAGTCTCAACTAGAAAAAGAAAAAAGCAGAGCTATGAGTTTTTTCATGATGAAGTAAAGGTACAAAAAAACGGATTATTTTCACACTTTTCTGAACGAATGTTTCATGTGAAACAAATGGAAGGTGAAAAGTTCACTATGGAGCAACTTTTCAAAAGAGTGCCTGAATTACAAAATTTATTTACCTTGCATTTTCAACAAAATTTATATTTAGAAACACCCATTTCGAACGAGAATATATTAACTATTCCAAATGCAGCTCTAGATAGTTATCATATGACATCACGAAGATTTTTGGATTTTATTGAACACACACTACCATTTTCAACTTCGATAATCGGAGACACAGAGGATAAAGAACAAGAACTCATCTCCTTAAAAATTAATAAGGCGAAGTTTCTTTTGCCACTTTCTAGTTCTCCACTGCTTTATCATCTATATGAAAACACCTACTATCTTCCAAAGGAACGGGAACTACTAACGTTCTTTCCTGAAATCATGACACATTACTTGTTGCTATATAATCTAAGTATGATTTCAAGATATGAGACTGAATGGTGGAGTGAACTGCTTCATTCCTACTCTAGCAATGATTATCCGTTTATTAGGCAGTTTTTAGCGATTTCAGCAGATAAAGTACCCTTTCTGCTTTATTTATTTTTAAAGGAGAAAATTGATGGGATATAGAGGGGACTTTTAATGTTTGTGGTGGTTGCGGTATATCATTTATTGTTTCCCGGTGCGTGATATACCGATTAGTCCGTTTTCGAGAAATCATTTATCGTTTCTCGGCTTGATGGTATACCGTTTATGTCATTTGCGGTATACCATTTATTGTATCTCGGATGCGCGATATATCGATTAAGCCGTTTTCGGTATATCATTTATCGTTTCTCGGTTTTGGTGGTATACCGTTTATGTTTTTTGTGGTATACCACATATTGTTACTCAGCTGTGCGATATTTCGATTAAGGTTCTTATCATTCTTATCGACCATATTTATCATACAAATCGTATTATAGCCAGATTTACTGAGTTATTCTTTTAAAC
>NZ_HE610995.1 GCF_000285535.1 Bacillus timonensis
GTCCTCGATCGATTAGTATCAGTCAGCTGCACATGTCACCATGCTTCCACCTCTGACCTATCAACCTCGTCATCTTCGAGGGATCTTACTAGTTTAACACTATGGGAAATCTCATCTTGAGGGGGGCTTCATGCTTAGATGCTTTCAGCACTTATCCCTTCCACACATAGCTACCCAGCTATGCCCTTGGCAGGACAACTGGTACACCAGCGGTGTGTCCATCCCGGTCCTCTCGTACTAAGGACAGCTCCTCTCAAATTTCCTACGCCCACGACGGATAGGGACCGAACTGTCTCACGACGTTCTGAACCCAGCTCGCGTACCGCTTTAATGGGCGAACAGCCCAACCCTTGGGACCGACTACAGCCCCAGGATGCGATGAGCCGACATCGAGGTGCCAAACCTCCCCGTCGATGTGGACTCTTGGGGGAGATAAGCCTGTTATCCCCGGGGTAGCTTTTATCCGTTGAGCGATGGCCCTTCCATGCGGAACCACCGGATCACTAAGCCCGACTTTCGTCCCTGCTCGACTTGTAGGTCTCGCAGTCAAGCTCCCTTGTGCCTTTACACTCTACGAATGATTTCCAACCATTCTGAGGGAACCTTTGGGCGCCTCCGTTACTCTTTAGGAGGCGACCGCCCCAGTCAAACTGCCCACCTGACACTGTCTCCAAGGCCGATAAGGCCTTCGGGTTAGAATTTCAATACAGCCAGGGTAGTATCCCACCGACGCCTCCACCGAAGCTGGCGCTCCGGCTTCCAAGGCTCCTACCTATCCTGTACAAGCTGTACCAAAATTCAATATCAGGTTGCAGTAAAGCTCCACGGGGTCTTTCCGTCCTGTCGCGGGTAACCTGCATCTTCACAGGTACTATAATTTCACCGAGTCTCTCGTTGAGACAGTGCCCAGATCGTTACACCTTTCGTGCGGGTCAGAACTTACCTGACAAGGAATTTCGCTACCTTAGGACCGTTATAGTTACGGCCGCCGTTTACTGGGGCTTCGATTCAGAGCTTCGCTTGCGCTAACCCCTCCTCTTAACCTTCCAGCACCGGGCAGGTGTCAGCCCCTATACTTCGCCTTGCGGCTTCGCAGAGACCTGTGTTTTTGCTAAACAGTCGCCTGGGCCTATTCACTGCGGCTTTTCAGGGCTATTCACCCTAAAAAGCACCCCTTCTCCCGAAGTTACGGGGTCATTTTGCCGAGTTCCTTAACGAGAGTTCTCTCGATCACCTTAGGATTCTCTCCTCGCCTACCTGTGTCGGTTTGCGGTACGGGCACCATTTACCTCGCTAGAAGCTTTTCTTGGCAGTGTGGAATCAGGAACTTCGGTACTATATTTCCCTCGCCATCACAGCTCAACCTTACGGTAAGCGGATTTGCCTACTTACCAGTCTAACTGCTTGGACGCACATATCCAACAGTGCGCTTACCCTATCCTCCTGCGTCCCTCCATCGCTCAAACGGTAAAGAGGTGGTACAGGAATATCAACCTGTTGTCCATCGCCTACGCTTTTCAGCCTCGGCTTAGGTCCCGACTAACCCTGAGCGGACGAGCCTTCCTCAGGAAACCTTAGGCATTCGGTGGAGGGGATTCTCACCCCTCTTTCGCTACTCATACCGGCATTCTCACTTCTAAGCGCTCCACCAGTCCTCTCGGTCTGACTTCACGGCACTTAGAACGCTCTCCTACCATTGTTCGTAAGAACAATCCACAGCTTCGGTGATACGTTTAGCCCCGGTACATTTTCGGCGCAGAGTCACTCGACCAGTGAGCTATTACGCACTCTTTAAATGGTGGCTGCTTCTAAGCCAACATCCTGGTTGTCTAAGCAACTCCACATCCTTTTCCACTTAACGTATACTTTGGGACCTTAGCTGGTGGTCTGGGCTGTTTCCCTCTTGACTACGGATCTTATCACTCGCAGTCTGACTCCCGAGAATCAAGTCTTTGGCATTCGGAGTTTGACTGAATTCGGTAACCCGATGAGGGCCCCTAGTCCAATCAGTGCTCTACCTCCAAGACTCTAACTCGAGGCTAGCCCTAAAGCTATTTCGGAGAGAACCAGCTATCTCCAAGTTCGATTGGAATTTCTCCGCTACCCACACCTCATCCCCGCACTTTTCAACGTGCGTGGGTTCGGGCCTCCATTCAGTGTTACCTGAACTTCACCCTGGACATGGGTAGATCACCTGGTTTCGGGTCTACGACCACGTACTATTACGCCCTATTCAGACTCGCTTTCGCTGCGGCTCCGTCTCTTCAACTTAACCTTGCACGGGATCGTAACTCGCCGGTTCATTCTACAAAAGGCACGCCATCACACATAAATGTGCTTTGACTACTTGTAGGCACACGGTTTCAGGTTCTCTTTCACTCCCCTTCCGGGGTGCTTTTCACCTTTCCCTCACGGTACTGGTTCACTATCGGTCACTAGGGAGTATTTAGCCTTGGGAGATGGTCCTCCCAGCTTCCGACGGGATTTCTCGTGTCCCGCCGTACTCAGGATCCACTCAAGAGAGAACGAAGTTTCGACTACAGGGTTGTTACCTTCTCTGACGGACCTTTCCAGGTCGCTTCGTCTACTCCGTTCTTTTGTAACTCCGTATAGAGTGTCCTACAACCCCAAGAGGCAAGCCTCTTGGTTTGGGCTATCTTCCGTTTCGCTCGCCGCTACTCAGGAAATCGCGTTTGCTTTCTCTTCCTCCGGGTACTAAGATGTTTCAGTTCCCCGGGTCTACCTTCTCTTACCCTATGAATTCAGGCAAGGATACTACTCCATTACGAGCAGTGGGTTTCCCCATTCGGAAATCTTCGGATCAAAGCTTACTTACAGCTCCCCGAAGCATATCGGTGTTAGTACCGTCCTTCATCGGCTCCTAGTGCCAAGGCATTCACCGTGCGCCCTTCATAACTTAACCTATATC
>NZ_CAET01000146.1 GCF_000285535.1 Bacillus timonensis
GGATTCGGGGCTTCGGCCTCGCTTATTTTCCTCTTCATCAACTCCATGAAGAGGATTCGGGGGCTTCGACTTTGCTCCTTTTCCTCTTCATCAACTCCATGAAGA
>NZ_CAET01000145.1 GCF_000285535.1 Bacillus timonensis
TATTACAATTTCGAGGCGTTAAATCTACCGAAAGACCACCCAGCAAGGGATATGCAGGATTCTTTTTATATTACTGAGGATATTCTTCTTCGTACCCAAACGTCTC
>NZ_CAET01000144.1 GCF_000285535.1 Bacillus timonensis
GTTCGTCCTAGATTCTCGGCGCTTTTCCCCTTCATCTTGCTTATGAAGAGGAGTTCGTCCTAGATTCTAGCCGCTTTTCCCCTTCATCTTGCTTATGAAGAGGATG
>NZ_CAET01000143.1 GCF_000285535.1 Bacillus timonensis
GCCGTTGCCTTATCATCATCTCCTGTTGTTTCTCCGGATGCTGCTTCTGCCGCCTTTTGCTTCGCTAACGCTGCAGCCTTGGCCTTTGCCGCTGCAGCTGCTTTTGCTTTT
>NZ_CAET01000142.1 GCF_000285535.1 Bacillus timonensis
AGGGCGGTTGCGATTGCAAATGCAACTTCAGCTGTCTTTCAAAAAAAGGGACCAAAAGAAACAAATTATGAAGATTTATCAGAGCAAAGAAATAGAACTAATTCAGCGATTTCAGCAGG
>NZ_CAET01000141.1 GCF_000285535.1 Bacillus timonensis
ATGAATCCCCTTCATCGGGCTTATGAAAGGGAAAACGGAAGATGAAACTAGCTCGAATCCCTTTCATCGAGGCGATGAAGACCCGAATGAGAGGTCTGTTGTTGGTGAAAGTCCTTCATCGGGG
>NZ_CAET01000140.1 GCF_000285535.1 Bacillus timonensis
CATCCTCTTCATTAGCAAGATGAAAGGGAAATGAACTCCAAATCCCGATAGAACTCCTCTTCATAAGCAAGATGAAGGGGAAAAGCGGCGAGAATCTAGCAGGACATCCTCTTCATTAGCAAGA
>NZ_CAET01000139.1 GCF_000285535.1 Bacillus timonensis
TCAGATTTCTGCGTCAGCTACGCTCCCTCCAATCCTCATGTACACAGTACATTCCGGTTGTCGCTCCCTTGCTTCCTTGAACTCTTCGCTCCTCGAAACCCAACTCTTAAGTACATAATCTTCGTTTAAA
>NZ_CAET01000138.1 GCF_000285535.1 Bacillus timonensis
CTTCTATTGTCTAGCTACAGCTCCTAGCCTCTCGAGGTTTCTTCACTTCTTCTGTCAAAGTCTACGACTTTCCCGTCAGAAGTTCCAGCACTTTTCGAGGCTGTACAGTCGCCTTCGCTTTTCGACTTTTT
>NZ_CAET01000137.1 GCF_000285535.1 Bacillus timonensis
AATGAAAGCTACAAAATCCCCTTCATGAGAGCTATGAAGAGGATACACCACGGATGAAAGCTACAAAATCCCCTTCATGAGAGCTATGAAGGGGATTCGCCATGAATGAAATCGACGAAGTCCCTTTCATGAGAGCTATGAAGAGGATTCG
>NZ_CAET01000136.1 GCF_000285535.1 Bacillus timonensis
GCTATTCGGTATATCGCCTGCCGATTTCATGTGGATTGATATACTGCTAACGCGCTATTCGGTATATCGCCTACCGATTTTGCTGAGACTTGATATACTGCATACGTGCTATTCGATATATCGCCTGCAGACTTGCTGTGGCTTGATATACTGCTAACGC
>NZ_CAET01000135.1 GCF_000285535.1 Bacillus timonensis
CAGTACATTCCGGTTGTCGCTCCCTTGCTTCCTTGAACTCTTCGCTCCTCGAAACCCAACACTTTAGTATATAGTCTTCGTTTGAAAGAATTTTGTTACCACAAAACCTCTCGGTTTTGACATAAAAAAGACCAACCATATTGGCTGATCTTTAATTTGCC
>NZ_CAET01000134.1 GCF_000285535.1 Bacillus timonensis
CAATCACATCGTGATTAATCATCAGTGAGCTATCATCATGCTGCCTTGCGCTGAGGAATCAATCATCTTCGATTCATCTTGTAGACGCAAGCGCAAATGATTTTTGCATAATGCAAAAATCGACATTTGAAAGTACAAAAAGCACTCTCAAAACTGACCACAATAC
>NZ_CAET01000133.1 GCF_000285535.1 Bacillus timonensis
AAGCAGACACCAGCTTATCATAATGCATTTGCATCAAAATTTGCCAAGTCCATGTTTTTATCTGTGCTAGGGCTGGCTATTTTATCATTTATCGGAACTAGAATGTTTACACATGTTGACTTGAATCTTTACGGTTATATGGTAGGAACCGTTGTTTTTATAGGAGGT
>NZ_CAET01000132.1 GCF_000285535.1 Bacillus timonensis
CCTTCTTGCTGTTCTATTGATTGGCGTTACTTTTTTAATTGGAAAGATAGTAAAGGCAGATCGGCCGCATATGTCTGCTTTACAACTTGGTAGTGTTTTTCCGAATAGCGGGAATTACGGAGCGCCAGTTGCCTTATTTGCATTTGGTAGTATGGGCTTTGACTTACG
>NZ_CAET01000131.1 GCF_000285535.1 Bacillus timonensis
GAGGAAAGTGAGAAGAAACTAAGGTGGAAATCCACTACATAGCGTGGATGAAGAGGAAAACGCGAAGGAACTAAGCATGGAATCCTCTTCATAGTGTCGATGAAGAGGAAAGTGAGAAGAAACTAAGGTGGAAATCCTCTTCATAGTGCGGATGAAGAGGAAAGCGCGAAGTAG
>NZ_CAET01000130.1 GCF_000285535.1 Bacillus timonensis
GTTCCTTGAAAACTAGATAACGTAACAAAACATTCATTAAAGTAGTAAAAGTTCTTTAAACTTTTAGGTGTGCGAGAAGCGAGAAGTTCAAGGAACCGATTGAGGAGACACCGGAGCGTACTTAAAGGTACGTGAGGATGTCGACGAATGAGGTGACGAAGAAATTCGAAGCTTATCGTAGCC
>NZ_CAET01000129.1 GCF_000285535.1 Bacillus timonensis
CAGAGTGTAGACAAAGTCAGTGTTGACTTTGTCTACACGAATTTTTAAGGATATCTAAATTTTAACTCAAGTCCCAGACTGTCTTGAAAGCGCTTGTCAGACAAGGCGCGCAGCTGAGCGAAGACGCGAATAGAAGTTGCCTTCATGAGCGGACGAGCGAGGCAAGCAACGCAGTATGCGAGCGTTT
>NZ_CAET01000128.1 GCF_000285535.1 Bacillus timonensis
CAGACTGTTGACAAACGCTCGCATACTGCGTTGCTTGCCTCTCTCGTCCGCTCATGAAGGCAACTTCTATTCGCGTCTTCACTCAGCTGCGCGCCTTGTCTGACAAGCGCTTTCAAGACAGTCTGGGACTTGAGTTAAAATTTAGATATCCTTAAAAATTCATGTAGACAAAGTCAGTACTGACTTTGTC
>NZ_CAET01000127.1 GCF_000285535.1 Bacillus timonensis
TCTATTTTCTCACATTTGCGTCTCCTCGGCGATTTTTGCGTCAGTTTTCTCACATTTGCGTCTCTCCAGCGATTTTTGCGTCGGTTTTCTCACATTTGCGTCTCCTCGGCGATTTTTGCGTCGGTTTTCTCACATTTGCGTCTCCCCAGCGATTTATGCGTCGGTTTTCTCACATTTGCGTCTGCTCGGCGAG
>NZ_CAET01000126.1 GCF_000285535.1 Bacillus timonensis
ATAAGCCCGATGAAGGGGATTCATACAAATTTCCTCCTCCGTTTTCCCTTTCATAAGCCCGATGAAGGGGATTAAACAGGTTTCCTCTTTCGTTTTCTCTTTCATAACTCCGATAATTCACAAATTTTTCCCAAAAGGGGTCCAGTTGGACGTTGTATTTTGGACTCATGTGTGGTGAAACCAGGGGGGACCAC
>NZ_CAET01000125.1 GCF_000285535.1 Bacillus timonensis
AAATCAGTAGCCTCGTTCCTTGAAAACTAGATAACGTAACAAAACATTCATTAAAGTAGTAAAAGTTCTTTAAACTTTTTAGGCGTACGAGAAGCGAGAAGTTCAAGGAACCGATTGAGGAGACACCGGAACGTACTTAAAGGTACGTGAGGATGTCGACGAATGAGGTGACGAAGAAATTCGAAGTTTATCGAAGCT
>NZ_CAET01000124.1 GCF_000285535.1 Bacillus timonensis
AAAAAAATGAAATGCAGACGCAAATCCGCCGGCTACGACGCAAAAAAAGAAATATAGACGCAAATCCGCCGGCTACGACGCAAAAATGAAATGCAGACGCAAATCCGCGGGCCGCAACGCAAAAACTAAAAACAGACGCAAATCCGCCGGCTGCGGCGCAAAAACAAAAACAGACGCAAATCCGCCAGCTACGACGC
>NZ_CAET01000123.1 GCF_000285535.1 Bacillus timonensis
CCCATTCCTTAAAATCAGAAGGGTGTTTTGGAAAAGCGGGCAATGTGTCCAAATTTCTTAGAAACTCCTGATCTTCATACCAATTTAGAATCGTCGGTACGTCTTCGTCCTTAATTCTTACCAGCTGGACTTTTTTTCCTTTTAGTAGATTGTACGTAATCATTTGAATTACTCCCTTATTTTACTTAGAGATTAATTCAACATTCTCTT
>NZ_CAET01000122.1 GCF_000285535.1 Bacillus timonensis
TTGAATCCCCTTCATCGGGCATATGAAAGGGAAAACGGAGGAGGAAATTTGTTTGAATCCCCTTCATCGGGCTTATGAAAGGGAAAACGGAGGAGGAAATTTGTTTGAATCCCCTTCATCGGGCTTATGAAAGGGAAAACGGAAGATGAAACTAGCTCGAATCCCTTTCATCGAGGCGATGAAGTCCCGAACGAGAGGGATGTTGCTGGTGAAAGTCCTTCATCGGAG
>NZ_CAET01000121.1 GCF_000285535.1 Bacillus timonensis
ACCAAACGATATCAATGGGATTTAAATAAGATGACTCCGGTTCAGTACCGGAATCATCTGTTAGCTGCTTGAGTCCCTTTTTAAAGCTGTCTAAAATTGGGGGCACGGTTCCGATAGAAACAGCACACTTTGTTCCACCAATATCAATTCCAACTAATATAGTCATCTTAGAAAATATTCCTCCTCTAACATTGCACAAAGCGCATGGTAGATTGGAACGTGCTTCTCTTGTAT
>NZ_CAET01000120.1 GCF_000285535.1 Bacillus timonensis
GTCTTAATGTAGCTGCAGTATGGAAGGTATATGTCGTGTTTTGTATAGGTATAGCGAATATGGTCAAATATTCCAGAAAAAAACTAGTTGACGGTGGGCCGTAAACTTGGTATATTAAGTAGGTCGCTGACACGGCGTCTTAAAAAAATAATCACTTATAAAAGTTGTTGACATAGACTTTTGAAAGTGATATATTATAAAAGTCGCTGATAAACAGCGGGTCAAAAAGTTCTTTG
>NZ_CAET01000119.1 GCF_000285535.1 Bacillus timonensis
GTGAAAGACTTCATGTTGAAGCTGCCGTTTTTGCTGGAGATTTAATAAAGCAAGGAGCAATTGGCAGGGTTATTCAAGTAACAGGTTTTGGCCCACATCGCTTGAATGCTGATAGTCGCCCGGACTGGTTCCTTAACAAAGAACAATATGGAGGCATCCTTTGCGATATCGGAAGTCACCAAATCGAACAGTTCTTATATTACACAGATAATAAAGATGCAAAAGTTCTTCATA
>NZ_CAET01000118.1 GCF_000285535.1 Bacillus timonensis
ATCGATTTCTTGGGTTTTGCGCCAACTCCCTGATTTTTGCGTCGATTTCTTCGGTTTTGCGTCTTCTCCCTGATATTTGCGTCGCACACCAAGGTTTTGCGCCACTTTCCCGACTTTTGCGTCAATATCCACGGATTTGCGTCAACTCCCACATTTTTGCGTCGATATCCGCAGATTTGCGTCAACTCCCACATTTTTGCGTCGATTTCTTCGGATTTGCGTCTTCTCCCTGATATTTGCGTCGCACA
>NZ_CAET01000117.1 GCF_000285535.1 Bacillus timonensis
TCTAGGCTATGAAGAGGATTACTGGCTTATGTTCGTCCCACTTTCCTCTTCATCTAGGCTTTGAAGAGGATTACAGGCTCCAATTCGTCCCACTTTCCTCTTCATCTAGGCTATGAAGAGGATTAGAGGCTTCAATTCCTCCCACTTTCCTCTTCATCTAGGCTATGAAGAGGATTACTGGCTTCAATTCCTCCCGCTTTCCTCTTCATACAGGCTTTGAAGAGGATTACAAGCTTATATTCGTCCCGCTTTCCT
>NZ_CAET01000116.1 GCF_000285535.1 Bacillus timonensis
AAAAAGAACGATCATCGAAAACGAACACTCATTATCGGGGGCAGGTGCTGCAGGCACAATGATTGTGAGACAAATTAAAATAACAATGAATCTGAACTAATACCTATAGGATTCATAGATGATAATGTGAAAAACAAAATCTCGATATTTTAGGCATTCCCGTGTTAGGAGGAATAGAAAGTATCGAGGAGGTAGTAAGAGAAAAAAATGTGGCTAATATCATCATTGCAATTCCTTCACTAAGTAAAAGAGAACTTAATAA
>NZ_CAET01000115.1 GCF_000285535.1 Bacillus timonensis
ATGACAGCTAATCTAAATATCACACCCTTCATGGAATTGACAATCATCGGATATTGTTATAAAATTATCTTGAATTCAAGATAAATTAAATTAAGATAATCGAAGTATTTGTCTTCTCTCGCAAGTCCTTCATTAGCTGTAAAATTTGTGCTTGAATGGTTACATCAAGTGCAGTAGTAGGTTCATCAGCAATTAAAAGCTTTGGCCTGCAAGCAAGAGCGATTGCAATCATTACACGCTGCCTCATTCCTCCAGAAAATTCATG
>NZ_CAET01000114.1 GCF_000285535.1 Bacillus timonensis
GATGAAGAGGAAAATCACATCAATTTTCCCTCACAATTCCCTTCATAACTCGAAGTAGGACTGAAGCACGCGAGATTCCCATCGAAAAGTCCTTCATAACCCCGATGAAGGACTGAAGAGCGCCTGAGATTCCCCATCGGAAAGTCCTTCATAGCCTCGATGATGGACTGGAGCACGTGAGATTGACATCGGAAAGTCCTTTATACCCCCGATGTTGAGGAAAATCACATCAAATTTCCCTCACAATCCCCTTCATAACTCGAAGT
>NZ_CAET01000113.1 GCF_000285535.1 Bacillus timonensis
GAGATTTTGGTTATGTTTCCCCTTCACGGAGCTTATGAAGAGGAAAAAGAATGAGGTTTTGGATACAATTCCTCTTCACGAGGCTTATAAAGAGGAAAAGGAGTGAGATTTTGGTTATGTTTCCCCTTCACGGAGCTTATGAAGAGGAAAAAGAATGAGATTTTGATTACGTTTCCTCTTCACGAGGCTAATGAAGAGGAAAAGGAGTGAGATTTTCGTTATGTTTCCCCTTCACGGAGCTTATGAAGAGGAAAAAGAATGAGGTTT
>NZ_CAET01000112.1 GCF_000285535.1 Bacillus timonensis
TTTTCATTAAATCAAAATGGGTATCGTTTAGAATATATTTCGTTTCATTGGTGCTAGGTAGTACTGAAACGAGGTAATCAGCATTTTTACAAACAAAATCAGTGGCGATTAGTAGTTTATTAATGGGTCTCGGAATTTTTAGCATGCATTATTTAAGCATGCGATCGATGCGAATGGAGGCCAATCTTTCCTATTCGACGATGTTGTTGCTGATTTCACTTTTGGTGGCCATTTTCGGGGCTTGGGTTACATTTGCTCTATTTTCTTCC
>NZ_CAET01000111.1 GCF_000285535.1 Bacillus timonensis
CTGTATTATGTTTAGTTTTGAGAGAACTGATTGTTCTCAAAGTAAAATATATGAATGGGCCTATAGCTCAGCTGGTTAGAGCGCACGCCTGATAAGCGTGAGGTCGATGGTTCGAGTCCATTTAGGCCCACCATTCATCTTAAATATCCTTTTGGGGCCTTAGCTCAGCTGGGAGAGCGCCTGCTTTGCACGCAGGAGGTCAGCGGTTCGATCCCGCTAGGCTCCACCAATTTTACTGATGATATCTTAATTGATAGAAATCAGTTATTTT
>NZ_CAET01000110.1 GCF_000285535.1 Bacillus timonensis
ATTGCTGCGAACAAGGTTCATGGCATTCGTTGTGCGCTTTGTCATGATGTATTCAGTGCAAAGGCTACGCGTGAGCATAACAACAGCAATATGCTTGCGATGGGTGAGCGTGTCATCGGTCCTGGACTAGCCCGTGAAATCGCAAAAGCATGGCTTACAACTGAATTTTAGGTGGCCGTGTTCATGGACATCCAGACGGAGCAATTGGTGGTGGAAAAGCTTTTCAGTCTGCAGTTGATGCAGTCCTATCAGGAAAGACACTTGTTGAATTTGCAAA
>NZ_CAET01000109.1 GCF_000285535.1 Bacillus timonensis
ATTTGCTTGCGCTACTGCGTTTCCTTTTACTTCATCGCGAAATGCGAATCCGTCTAAAATGATAAGTGCAACTGGTGATTTACTCATTACTTCTGTGCCTCCAATAGCTTTACAAAAGAAGAAGCATCAAGACTTGCTCCACCAACTAGAGCACCATCTATATCAGGTTGTGCCATATATTCTTTAAAATCCTATGGATCCCGCTTGTCTTCATTTTACTAGGAATCATGCAGCCGGTTACTTCGTATTATTTGCCGGAAATTATTAAGGCAGCAGGCGAA
>NZ_CAET01000108.1 GCF_000285535.1 Bacillus timonensis
CCAAGGCACTCTTTTTTTTGCAAAATAAAAAGCTTAGCCACTTAAGTAGCTAAGCCCATTTATGAACGTCCAATTTCTTTATTCTTGTTTTGTACCTTGTGCTTTAAGCAACATCTCTTCAGTATTAGGAGTGGCGGTCATTATTCTATTTTCTTCAATGGCAGCATATGCTTTAAATCGTCGCAAAGGAAAAGTCAGTGGTCTGGTTTTCTTCCTTTTTATCGCAGCTATGTTAATTCCATTTCAATCAGTTATGATTCCTTTGGTATCATTATTTGGTAAAATGGACTT
>NZ_CAET01000107.1 GCF_000285535.1 Bacillus timonensis
GACGCAAAAATCGCTGAGGAGACGCAAATCCGGGAAAGTAGACGCAAAAAACTCTGTGGAGACGCAAATCCGGGAAAGTAGACGCATAAATCGCTGGGGAGACGCAAATATGAGAAAACCGACGCAAAAAACTCTGTGGAGACGCAAATGTGGGAAAATCGACGCAAAAATCGTTGGGGAGACGCAAATGTGAGAAAACCGACGCAAAAATCGCTGGAGAGACGCAAATATGAGAAAATCGACGCAAAACTCGCCGAGCAGACGCAAATGTGAGAAAACCGACGCATAAATCGCTGGGGAGAC
>NZ_CAET01000106.1 GCF_000285535.1 Bacillus timonensis
TCGACGCAAATCCGTGAGCGGCAGACGCAAAAAATTGGGATAATGACGCAAATCCGTGGGAGCAGACGCAAAAAATTGGGATTTCGACGCAAATCCGAGGGCGGCAGACGCAAAAATTGGGATAATGACGCAAATCCGTGGGAGCAGACGCAAAAAATAGAATTTCGACGCAAATCCATGGGCGCAGACGCAAAAATAAGGATTTCGACGCAAATCCATGGGCGCCGACGCAAAAATCGAGAAAGTGACGCTAATTCGTGGGCACAGACGCAAAAATTGGGATAAAGATGCAAATCCGTGGGACGCAGACGCAAAAAT
>NZ_CAET01000105.1 GCF_000285535.1 Bacillus timonensis
TTTAAATGAACCGGAAAAGTTTCAATTACACATCTCTAGTACTAATTCGCTTGAAAGATTAAACCAAGAAATTAGAAGACGAGAAAGAGTTATTCGAATTTTTCCTAACACACAGTCAGCCTTCCGTCTTATTGGGGCTTTACTAATGGAGAACGAACAACTTCAACTGAATAAGAAAAGATATATTATCCAAGGGTAATCGCGCGGAGCGAAAATTTGTGGTATTTGGAAGGGGTACCCCTTCCAAATACCACAAATATACAAACAAACTAAATATGGTTGGAACACTGTAGATAAATTTTACACAAAACTAAGGACTTGACT
>NZ_CAET01000104.1 GCF_000285535.1 Bacillus timonensis
GTTGACGCAAAACTGCGGATATTGACGCAAAAATCGCGAAAATGACGCAAATCCTTGGTGTGCGACGCAAAAATCAGGGAGTTGACGCAAAACTGCGGATATTGACGCAAAAATCGGGAAAGAGACGCAAAACCTTGGTGTGTGACGCAAAAATGGTGGGAGTTGACGCAAAACTGCGGATATTGACGCAAAAATCGGGAAAGTGACGCAAAACCTTGGTGTGTGACGCAAATATCAGGGAGAAGACGCAAATCCGAAGAAATCGACGCAAAAATGTGGGAGTTGACGCAAATCCGCGGATATTGACGCAAAAATCGGGAAAGAGACGCAAAACCTTGG
>NZ_CAET01000103.1 GCF_000285535.1 Bacillus timonensis
TGCTGGCACTTCTGACCGAAAAGTCGATAGACTTTGACAGAAGAAGTGAAGCGACCTCGAGAGGCTAGGAGCCGGAGCTAGACAAATAACTTTATGAATGTTGGAGCGTTATCTAGTTTTGAAGGAATGAATCCTTCACATAGTCTAGTGGCGATAGCGAAGAGGTCACACCCGTTCCCATACCGAACACGGAAGTTAAGCTCTTCAGCGCCGATGGTAGTTGGGACTTTGTCCCTGTGAGAGTAGGACGTCGCTAGGCAAACTAAAAGATCAGCCGATATGGTTGGTCTTTTTTTATGTCAAAACCGAGAGGTTTTGTGGTAACAAAAGTCTTTTAAACG
>NZ_CAET01000102.1 GCF_000285535.1 Bacillus timonensis
CGTCGAAATTCTATTTTTTGCGTCTGCCGCCCTTAGATTTGCGTCACTTTCTCAATTTTTGCGTCTGCGTCCACGGATTTGCGTCGAAATCCTTATTTTTGCGTCTGCACCCATGGATTTGCGTCGATATTCTAATTTTTGCGTCTGCATTCATGGATTTGCGTCGAAATCCTTATTTTTGCGTCTGCCGCTCATGGATTTGCGTCATCATCCCAATTTTTGCGTTTGCTCCCACAGATTTGCGTCGAAATCTCAATTTCTGCGTCTGCGTCCACGGATTTGCATCGAAATCCTATTTTTTGCGTCTGCCGCCCTTGGATTTTCGTCACTTTCTCGATTTTTGCGTCGG
>NZ_CAET01000101.1 GCF_000285535.1 Bacillus timonensis
AAATCGAGAAAGTGACGCAAATCCGTGGGCGGCAGACGCAAAAATAAGGATTTCGACGCAAATCCGTGGACGCAGACGCAAAAATTGGGATTTCGACGCAAATCCGTGGACGGCAGACGCAAAAAATAGGATTTCGACGCAAATCCATGGGCGCCGACGCAAAAAATAGAATTTGGACGCAAATCCATGAATGCAGACGCAAAAATTGGGATTTCGACGCAAATTCGTGGGCACAGACGCAAAAATTGGGATAATGACGCAAATCCTTGGACGCAGACGCAAAAATTAGAATATCGACGCAAATCATTGGGCACAGATGCAAAAAACGAGATAAAGATGCAAATCCGAGGGCGCAGACGCAAAAAT
>NZ_CAET01000100.1 GCF_000285535.1 Bacillus timonensis
GAATCATCATCTGAAATATCGATAGGTTGTCCATCATTTGCAAATGGATCTTGATCAACTCTTGTAGGTCCTTGATTTTATTAGGGTTCTGACTCTGTCCAAATGGAGAATAGCCACCTTGGCCACCTTGGGTTTGCGTAGAAGTATTCAGGTTGTTTCACCTTGACGGTCGGCTTGATTCCTTTTTTATGAATCCAGTTTCCGTCTGGCGTTAACCACTTGAACATCGTTAGCTTCAAGTTACTTCCGTCACCCATGTCTCTTGCTTGTTGAACGGTTCCTTTACCAAATGTCTTTTCACCGACTAGGTCATAACCGCCTGCTTCTTTTAATGCACCTGCTAAAATCTCAGAGGCTGAAGCACT
>NZ_CAET01000099.1 GCF_000285535.1 Bacillus timonensis
AAACGGTATATTACGAAGCCGAGCAACGATAAATGGTATACCGAAAACGGCATAAATGGTATATCACGAAGCCGAGCAACGATAAAAGATATATCGAAAACGGGATAAACGGAATATCGCTAAGCTGTGAAACGATAAATGGTATACCGAAAACGGCATAAATGGAATATCACCGCCGCAATCGGCAAAGCCGGTATATCAGCTCAAGACACGCCTGCAGAAAGCGTCTGCAAACAGCGAAATCCAAGGGTAAATAGGCAACAAAGTTTGCGAAAACACACTAAGAAAAAACGAATTCCTACACTTGCAAACCGTTCCGATTTGAGGTGCATTTCTTAAAATACGTGCCGAAATGACAGTCGTAATGGCTTCCTTATTGGTAGATAAAAAA
>NZ_CAET01000098.1 GCF_000285535.1 Bacillus timonensis
GCGTCTTTTCCATCGGATTTGCGTCTCCCAGATGATATTTGCGTCTTTCCCATCAGATTTGCGTCTCCCGGATGATATTTGCGTCTGTTCCTCCGGATTTGCGTCGATTCGGGGCAGATTTGCGTCTGTTCCTCCGGATTTGCGTCTCCCAGATGATATTTGCGTCTGTTCCTCCGGATTTGCGTCTTCCAGTTGATATTTGCGTCTGTTCCTCCGGATTTGCGTCCCCCGGATGATATTTGCGTCTTTTCCTCCGGATTTGCGTTTCCCGGATGATATTTGCGTCATTTTCACCGGATTTGCGTCTTCCGGTTGATATTTGCGTCTTCACCACCGGATTTGCGTCTCCCGGTTGATATTTGCGTCTTTTCCATCGGATTTGCGTCTCCCGGTTGATATTTGCGT
>NZ_CAET01000097.1 GCF_000285535.1 Bacillus timonensis
AAAATCCCCTTCATGGGAGTAATGAAGAGGATTCGCCATGAATGAAATCGACGAAGTCCCTTTCATGAGAGCTATGAAGAGGATACACCACGAATGAAAGCTACGAAATCCCCTTCATGGGAGTAATGAAGAGGATACACCACGAATGAAAGCTGCCAAAACCCCTCCATGGGAGTAATGAAGAGGACTCCGCCCGAGTGAAAGCTACAAAATCCCCTTCATGAGAGCTATGAAGAGGATTCGCCATGAATGAAATCGACGAAGTCCCTTTCATGAGAGCTATGAAGGGGATTCGCCATGAATGAAATCGACGAAGTCCCTTTCATGAGAGCTATGAAGAGGATACACCACGAATGAAAGCTACGAAATCCCCTTCATGGGAGTAATGAAGAGGATACACCACGAATGAAAGCTACAAAATCCCCTTCATGGGAGTAATGAAGAGGATACA
>NZ_CAET01000096.1 GCF_000285535.1 Bacillus timonensis
CTCCCGGTTGATATTTGCGTCATTTTCACCAGATTTGCGTCTCCCAGATGATATTTGCGTCTTTCCCATCAGATTTGCGTCTTCCGGATGATATTTGCGTCTTCACCACCGGATTTGCGTCTCCCGGTTGATATTTGCGTCACTTTCACCGGATTTGCGTCTTCCAGTTGATATTTGCGTCTTTTCCATCGGATTTGCGTCTCCCAGATGATATTTGCGTCTGTTCCATCGGATTTGCGTCTCCCAGATGATATTTGCGTCTTTCCCATCGGATTTGCGTCTCCCGGATGATATTTGCGTCTTTCCCATCAGATTTGCGTCTCCCGGATGATATTTGCGTCTTTTCCTCCGGATTTGCGTCTTCCGGTTGATATTTGCGTCATTTTCACCAGATTTGCGTCTCCCAGATGATATTTGCGTCTTTCCCATCAGATTTGCGTCTTCCAGTTGATATTTGCGTCTTTTCACCACCGGATTTGCGTCTCCCGGTTGATATTTGCGT
>NZ_CAET01000095.1 GCF_000285535.1 Bacillus timonensis
GTATTTAAAAGAATAATTCAGTAATCGTGGCTATTATGTGATTTGTTTAATAAAAAGAGTTCTATAAGGAACTGTATTGATATATCGGTAAATTGAGAAATAATAAATGGTATACCGGAAAAGACATAAACGGTATATCGCCAAATCGAGAAACAATAAATGATATACCGAAAACAGCTTAATCGATATATCACGCAGCCGAGAAACAATAAATGGTATACCCCAAACGTCAGAAAGAGGTCTACAAATGTAAAAATTTAAGTCAAGTCCTTAGTTTTGTGTAAAATTTATCTACAGTGTTCCAACCATATTTAGTTTGTTTGTATATTTGTGGTATTTGGAAGGGGTACCCCTTCCAAATACCACAAATTTTCGCTCCGCGCGATTACCCTTGGTTAATATATCTTTTCTTATTCAGTTGAAGTTGTTCGTTCTCCATTAGTAAAGCCCCAATAAGACGGAAGGCTGACTGTGTGTTAGGAAAAATTCGAATAACTCTTTCTCGTCTTCTAATTTCTTGGTTTAATCTTTCAAGCGCATTAGTACTAGAGATGTGTAATTGAAACTTTTCCGGTTCATTTAAG
>NZ_CAET01000094.1 GCF_000285535.1 Bacillus timonensis
TGAATTTCCTATTGATTAATCTCGAAAAGAGATTATAATAAGAAATGTTGTTTCAATAGTCTAGTGACGATGGCGAGAAGGTCACACCCGTTCCCATACCGAACACGGAAGTTAAGCTTCTCAGCGCCGATGGTAGTTGGGACTTTGTCCCTGTGAGAGTAGGACGTCGCTAGGCAATGGAGGATTAGCTCAGCTGGGAGAGCACCTGCCTTACAAGCAGGGGGTCGGCGGTTCGATCCCGTCATCCTCCACCATTTTAATACTCACATTTAATGTACGAGCCATTAGCTCAGTTGGTAGAGCATCTGACTTTTAATCAGAGGGTCGAAGGTTCGAGTCCTTCATGGCTCACCATTTAAACTAAATATGCGGGTGTGGCGGAATTGGCAGACGCGCTAGACTTAGGATCTAGTGTCTTTGACGTGGGGGTTCGAGTCCCTTCACCCGCATTATGCGGAAGTAGTTCAGTGGTAGAACACCACCTTGCCAAGGTGGGGGTCGCGGGTTCGAATCCCGTCTTCCGCTCCAGAGGTAACTTAAAAATGCCGGGGTGGCGGAACTGGCAGACGCACAGGACTTAAAATCCTGCGGTAGGTGACTACCGTACCGGTTCGATTCCGGTCCTCGGCACCACTTTAATAATAATGCGCCCGTAGCTCAATTGGATAGAGCGTCTGACTACGGATCAGAAGGCTATGGGTTCGACTCCTTTCGGGCGCGCCATTACGGGAAGTAGCTCAGCTTGGTAGAGCACTTGGTTTGGGACCAAGGGGTCGCAGGTTCGAATCCTGTCTTCCCGACCATTTAAATATTTGGGGCCTTAGCTCAGCTGGGAGAGCGCCTGCTTTGCACGCAGGAGGTCAGCGGTTCGATCCCGCTAGGCTCCACCAAGAGTTCTTTG
>NZ_CAET01000093.1 GCF_000285535.1 Bacillus timonensis
GATTAAGTCCATATAATTGTGTAAAAAGAAAAGAGTCATTTTATTCCTTTTTGTCTACAATGTTTAACGACCAAGAAAAACAAAGAGAAGAGGAATAAAAATGACTCAAATACAGTTTAACCTAGATGTTGATGTTTTAAAAGAATCAGTGATGAATTCTAATATTGATGTGGTTGTAAAGTCATCCATCGTATTGGTGCTAAATGAATTCATGGAAAAGGAACGTGATAATTATTTACGTGCAGCTGCCTATGAGCGTTCTTCAGAACGCCTTGATTATCGTAATGGATATTATGAACGTGAACTGATACTTAGTATAGGAAGAATCAAGCTACGGGTTCCTCGTACAAGAGAAGGACACTTCTCTCCTTCGATTTTTGAGAAGTTTTCTAGAGTTGATCAGGCCCTAGTGCTCTCCATGATGGAAATGGTGGTAAATGGTGTATCTACACGAAAAGTTACAAATATAGTGGAACAGCTGTGTGGGGAGAGTGTGTCTAAATCTTTTGTTTCTTCCTTAACCGAAAAACTCGATCCAATTGTTAAGAAGTGGGCTAATCGTCCCCTTAATGTTCATTATTTTCCGTACCTATATGCTGATGCGATGTATATTAAAGTCCGTGAACACGATAAAGTTGTATCAAAAGCAGTTTATCTCATGACAGGAATGAATGAGAATAAGAAGCGAGAAATTATTGGATTAAAGGTAGACCATGTAGAAAGTTTTGAAGCCTGGCAAGGCTTCTTCCAAGATCTAAAGTCTCGTGGACTTCAGTCTCCTAAGCTCGTTATTTCCGATGCACACGCCGGATTAAAAAAAGCAATAGAACGTGAGTTCATCGGGACTTCTTGGCAAAGATGCACGGTTCATTTTAAACGCAATATTATTAATAAGCTCCCTAAAAAAGGAGTAAGTGAGTTAAAAAATGAACTTCGACGTATTTATCAAACAATTTCTGTAGACGAGGCTAGGGTATTTAAAGATGAGTTCATTTCGCGACATATTGAGAACCCCAAAATTAAGAGTGCGATTTCTATACTTGAAGAAGGGTTTGAAGATTCAATCCAATA
>NZ_CAET01000092.1 GCF_000285535.1 Bacillus timonensis
TCCGTTTGGCAGTTCTCCATATATGACAGACGGTTATAAAGCTGCTGTCGAGACGGCAGGCTATAAGATGTGGGATTGGAATATTGATAGCCGTGATTGGCAGTTTCGAGATAACCGGTATGTAGATAGTGTAATTGATCAATTGAATAAACTTAATCGTGTCAATGAGCCGATTGTCATTTTGTTGCACGAACGACCAGAAACACTTGAACATTTGCCAAAGCTATTAGACTATTTAAAAAAACAAGGCTATGAATTTAAAGCATTAGATTCATCCATGCATCCGATACAGTTATTTTAAACAGATAACCTTCGAGTTATCTGTTTTTCTTTTTGAAGATAAATTTGTGAATGTGAGGTAAACTAAATAAACAAATACATTAAGGGAAGGGTTTATGGAATGAATGGGCAAAATCGTGCAGACATATCACCAGGGATTCACGTGCAAATCGTGTTAAAGAAAGACCAACGAACTGGTATACTGACAAAAGGTATCGTCAAAGATATTTTAACAAAGTCTAGTTTTCACCCTCATGGAATTAAGGTTCGGTTAGAGGATGGACAAGTTGGTCGCGTTAAGGAAATTATACAATAATAGAAATGAGGACAAACACATGTTATCGTTCGAAGAAAAACTCAGGATCATTGAATCATTCTCTGAGTTGCAACGCAAAAATGTCTCTTTAGGAAGAGTAAACTTTCATTATAATGACAGTGTCTTTGAAAAAAAGATTGTCGTACAGCATCTTCATCCAAATGGAAATGGTTTTGTATATGCGGGAAACCTTCAAAACTATGAGGTGGATGAAAAGGGATTTGTAAACATTCGAGATTTTTCTGAAGCTGAATTAAGAAAAATCGTGAAAGAGTCGATTCAATCCCTCTCAGCGAATTCTCCACTTGCAAAGGAAAACGCCATAATTGGTGATGGTCAAGAAGAACGATGGGTGAATGATGGGGGTCAAACCCTGTTACTTGTATTCGAGGATGACTGGTGGAACGTATACTCAGGCTTAAACTTAGAAGAAGCATTCGGCTCCTATGATGAAGCAGAAGACTATCTGTATGAAGAAGGATTTAGGCTCCAGTAATTAATTATGTATTGAAGTGGGTCGGGGGGTCA
>NZ_CAET01000091.1 GCF_000285535.1 Bacillus timonensis
GTGAACTGTGCCCCCAATTTTAGACAGTTTTAAAAAGGGACTCAAGCAGCTAACAGATGATTCCGGTACTGAACCGGAGTCATCTTATTTAAATCCCATTGATATCGTTTGGTATTATAATCTTCGATATAATTATTGATTACTTGCTTTAATTCATCAAATGTCTTACAAGATTTATAGTCCACTTCATCCTTCAAATGGCCAAAAAAAGATTCCATTGGGGCATTATCCCAACAGTTACCTCTCCTTGACATTGATTGGGTAAGTTTTAATTTCTTAACTTTATTTTGGAATTTCGGATTAGTATAATGTACACCTTGATCCGAATGGATAATTGCTTTCTGATGGATCTTGTTCCCCATATTGCGCTTTAATTCGTCTAAAGTTCTATAAACTATTTCCATTTTCAATGAAGTAGATACATGGTAAGCAACAATTTCTTTCGTACTTCCATCTTTAACACAGGATAAATAAGCTTTTTGCCCATTAGAGTAATACAGGTAGGTAATATCAGTTAATAAAACTTTACCTGGTTCCTTTTGGTCAAACTTGCGTTCTAATAGGTTAGGGAATGTGCGATGTTCCTTTGTAGCTTTCGCTATATCTTTATAAGGTCTTGCCCTTCTTACTAGCGTAATTAAATAAAATTTGCGCATTAACCTTCTTATTTTCTTATGATTCATGACAACATCATAATCGTTCTCTAAATACATTTTAATCTGAAGAGCGCCAGCTTTTTGATGATGTTTTTCAAAAATAAAACGTATTAATTGAACATCCTCTTTATCCTTATCCTCACGTTCTTTTCGTTTATCGAACGCCTTTAACCAAGCATAATATCCGCTTTTACTAACTCCGGCTATCTTACATAAATAGCTTACTAATCTCTTTAAATCGTTTTTTTCTATAGTAAGTTTAATAAGTTCAAATTTTTGAGATGGAGTCAGTGATGTTTTTTCTTCATCGCCTGCCTTTCGAGTTCCTCTAGCTTTTTTAAGAAATCATTTTCAGCTTCCAATAGCTTGATGCGAGCTTCCGCCCTCTTTAGTTTTTCCTCAACAGATAATTCTTGAGAATCATTGGATTTTTTTCTTCCAGATCCTCTTTTATTGAAAAGTAAACCAAGCTCGCCTTTTTCTTCATATATTTTCCGCCATTGAAACAATCTCTTTCTAGGAATACCTCCACCAACTAAATCATGTGAAAAGCCATTCTCTCTAAAAATCTCCGCAGGAGAATTCCCCCCAATATAAGAAAGAACTGCTTTTACTTTAAACTCAGGTGAATAAGTAATACCTTTAGGGGTTACATTGGTTACATTAGGATTCTCCATTAATTCTTTTATTTCTTCTTCTGTGAAACCCTTTATATTCATAAATATCCTCCGTCCATAATCGTTAATTTAATTATAAACGGGTTTTTATTTCATTAAAATGAGAAAACCCGAATAATGTCCCTTTTTTAGAATTGTCCATTATTCGGGTCACAGTT
>NZ_CAET01000090.1 GCF_000285535.1 Bacillus timonensis
TGAACTGCCCCCTGTCAAGTAGACAGTGGAAATAATAAAAATTGACCTAAGCGGCTTTAGCTCTATATTCTACAGGGCTGAGGCCGTTTAGTCGTTTTTGATATCTATTGTGATTATAGAAATATATATACTCGTCAATTGCCTTAGACAATTCTTCAAATGTCTCATATTTATGTAAATAATACTTCTCGCATTTAAGTGTTCCCCAAAAGGATTCCATTGGCCCATTATCTATACATCTACCAACTCGTGACATGCTTTGTTTTATCTCTGCTTTATCTATTTTGCGTTTGAAGCCACGAGAAGTGTATTGGAACCCACGGTCACTATGAAGAAGTGGATGTTGGTCCTTTTCCAGTAGCTTTGTGGCTTTATCAAGAGTTTTAAATACAAGATTATTATTATTGGAATGGCCTAAAACATAACTAACAATTGATCCATCATACAGATCTCTAATGGCGCTTAAATAAGCTTTCTTTGACAAACCATATTTAAATTCTGTTACATCTGTTACCCATTTCTCATTTGGTTTTTCTGCAGAAAATTCACGGTTTAATACGTTTTCTGCCACATGTTGAGGGGTAGAGTGTTTATATCGTTTCTTCTTTTGGCGAATTACAGACTGTATTCCGGCCACTTTCATCAGTCTATAATAACGTTTGTGGTTGAATTTTTGTCCAAGTTTTCGATTGATGGTCATCATCATTCTACGATAACCATAGATGCCTTCCACTTTTTCATGAATAGCTTTCATCTCTTGAATAATTTCTTCATTCTGAAGTTCTCTAGCGGAAGGTGTACGCTTTAGCCACTTATAGTAAGCTGCTCGTGTAATACCAGCGATTTCGCAAAGCAAGAGAATACTTAGACTTTCTTTCTTATGAAGTTCTTGAATAGCGATATACTTGTCCTCGAATCGGATTTGGCTTATTTTCGCCTCCTTTCGATCTCCTCTAACTTTTTTAAGAATAAGTTCTCCGCACGTAGCCGTTCATTTTCTCTTTCTAGCCTTTTCATCTGAAGCTTTATTTTATCTTCTGGAGCTAATCCAGTTTCTTCTTTCTTCCTTCCACGATTGTCTTTAAGCGCTTCATCTCCGCCGTTTTCATACTTCCTAACCCATTGATATACCTGTTGATAAGATACATCATATGCTTCAGCTGTTTTCTTAAAATCTTTTCCGTTACCTAAACAATCCATTACTATTTCTATCCGTTCAACCCAAGTAGTTTTTCTCCCTTTAGTCATATAGCTCGTCCTTCCCTTAGACGTATCCTTTAATTCTATATGACTATTATACTTGTTAATCCATTTCCGTAGGGTACTTCTACTTGAAATTCCATATTTTCGAACAAGCTCATATTGGGAATATTCCCCCGATAAGTAATCCCGCACAGCTGCTTCTTTTAACTCTTTAGAATAAGGCTTCCACGTACTAGAGGCTTCAAATCCTTTTACTCCATCCTTATCAAATATTTCTACCCAATTATATAAGGTAACTTTAGGTATTTGATATCTCTTAATGAGTTCATTAACTGAAAAATATGCGTTTTTATAAGCTGTTACTACTTCATACTTAAA
>NZ_CAET01000088.1 GCF_000285535.1 Bacillus timonensis
AGGCTGTTTTCTAAAAGATTGTTGCTTTTTAAAATGTAACGAAAATAGTATTCGTGAAAAAATGCACTAAACAAATTAAACAGGTTAACACAATAAGGGATAAAAAAAGAAGTGACTTAAATGCCACTCCAAGGTTTCTATTTTTTTCTGGGAATTTTGAAGCCATTTTCTATTTTTTCAAAACCAATTTTAGGATAGTATTCCATCGCAATAGGCGACGACAGTAGAAGTAAGGCAACTTCTTCACCAATATGTCCTTGTAGTAATCTAACCAGTTCTTTACCTATGCCTTTATGTTGATAATTCTTATTTACAGCTAAATCCGATAGATAACAACAATAACAATAATCGGTAATAGCCCTGGCAACACCAATTAGTTGGTCATTATCCCAAGCGGTAATCAGAACATTAGAATGTTCAATCATTCGTTGAAGTCGCTTCAAATCATCAGAAGGTCTTTTAATTCCTGACGTTCTGAATACATTTGAGAGTTCTTCGGCTTTTATTGATTCATTTACTTTATAAGAAATCTGGGCAATAGTTTCCATTTGCTTCCTCCTTTGAGTAAATATATCTAATTCTACAAATTTTCCTGAATTCCTTCTTCAATTAACGAAGTTCTTTAATCCGTCTATTTTGAGTTTGTACCTCAAAACAGAACCCGTTACAATAACTGAGCCTTTTTATGTTCTTCTTATCATTTCAACAGTTGTAACAACAGAATTTCGACAAGATGAAATAAGCATTTGCTCTACTCGTTTTTCAAATGCTAAACTCTTACCTAATTCAAGCCAACGGAACCAGTAAAGGTAGTTGTCTAAGTATTTAGTCGCAACACCTTGGAATCGTTCCATCCAATCTTTTAAACGATGGTGAAAGTTATTAACGTGTTGTATATGATATATCCCTTTCTTCACTCGCTCTTTTTGGCGTTCATTCACCGTTTCGTGTTGTAGTTTCTTCTTTTTAGCAAACTTCTTGTAGTTAGTAGCTGTATCAGTGCATAGCAAAGCAGACGGGTGAATGTATTCACCAATCACAGCATCGATTTCTTCTGCCTTCACACGACCTGTTCCTGCTTTACGAGCAACTACGCTTCCGTTCCTGTCTTGTGCTACTACAACGGCAATTTTGAGTTTTGAAATCCCTCTTTTTTCATCTTTTTCCCCACGTTTCTTTGCCTTTCTATGAGTAATTTCCCGACCTTTCATTGACTCACGAAAGAATGTCTCGTCACTTTCAACGATACCTTGTAATTGGTTAAAACCGTTGCTTCCTAATGCATTCAAGATTTTATGTCTCCAATAAAATGCAGTAGATAGGTGAATCTCTAATCGTTCAGCGATTTTTGGAAGTGTATATCCTTCGACCATCATTTCGATATATTTTAACCACTTCTCAGGATAACGAGAACCTGAAAACGGTGTATTAGTCATATCATTAAAAGACTTTCCACAATCGTTGCACAGATAGCGTTGTCTTGAACGATATTTGCCATTTCGTTTGACTGATGTGCTACCGCAATGAACACAACCTAATCCAGATGCAAAACGTGATTCACGAATGCTGTTTAGTAACTCGGATATTTTATTAGGTTCGTCTGGAAATAAATCTTCCTTCATTGCATTAAATAGCTTTAATTTTTCTGATGCTGTTAGTTCGCTGAACTCTTTATAGATGTCTATCCACATAGTTGAATGCCTCCTGAGACCGTATTATATCAACCTTCTACTAAGATGGTCAAGAAAGCAACAATCTATACGAAAACAGCCT
>NZ_CAET01000087.1 GCF_000285535.1 Bacillus timonensis
GTAAAAGAGGCTGGGACATAACTAGCTTCAAATAGTGACAAAGGAGAATTTGAATTCACTCAAATTCTCCTTTGTCTATTTTTTGCTATAAATTCTTTCACAAACCTATCTGTTGGCCGTGAATTTTCTTAAATTTACGGCCATTAATGCAAGACCCATTTCGTTCTCAACCTTCGATTTTCCACGAACAGAAAATCGAGTGAAACGCAAATTGGCCTTCAAGAATCCAAAAACTGGTTCCACATCGATTTTGCGTTTTCGATAGATGGCACTCGTTTTCTCTTCTGAAAGCTTCGCTCTCACATATTCTTTTTGATGTTCCCACTTCTCGTTCACCATTAACTTTCGATTATTACCTTCTTTAGCTTTTGTACATGATGAACGGAATGGGCAACCAGAACAGTCTTCACATTCATAGACTTTAAATTCCCGTTTGAAGCCTGTTTTATCTTTACGCACAGATTGATAATTAAATGGAAGTCGTCTGTGATTTGGACAAGTGTATGTATCTTTTTCTTCATCATACTGCCAGTTGTCTGGGTTAAACTCGTTTTGTTTATGTTTTTTCTTTTGTTCTTTCAAATACATATTATACGTGATTAGAGCTTCTCGCTTACGCTTAGAAAGGATATCATCATAATTTTGTTCACTTCCATAACCTGCATCTGCCACAATATGTTTCGGTAATTCGAAATAAAATTTCTCGATTTGATCTAGAAATGGAATTAAAGTGCGTGTATCTGTCGGATTTGAAAATAAACTATAGGCAAGCGCGTATTGACCTTCTGTTGCGATTTGTACATTATAACCGGCTTTCAATTGACCATTTTTCATATAATCATCTTTCATTCGCATGAATGTTGCATCATGGTCTGTTTTTGAATAACTATTACGTGTGCCAAAGATTTCAAAGTCTCGTTGATATTTCTGTTTCCTTACAATATAATCAGTCAACTGCTTACGCACTTGCTTCGGATACTTTCGTTCACTTCTTAATGCTTTTCTTTCTTCTACGCTCGATGATGCTTCAATTTTTTGGTCATATTCACCAATGACTTCATCTACTTTTTCGACCATTTGGTCGAGTTCTTCAAGAGTTAATTGTTCATTACTTTCTCGTTCAATTTCAGGTAAAATTTCTTTTTCAAGTAACTCGTTGTACAGTTGATTTGATTTTTCAATTAAGCTCTTGTGATATTTCTCAACCGCCTTTTTCCACACGAATGTAAATTTGTTCGCATTCGCCTCTATTTTTGTACCATCAATGAAAATAGCTTCTTGATCAATTAATTTCTCTTGTACAAGTTGGCAACGGAATTGCACGAAACATTGTCGAATCAGTTCTATTACTTCAGGTTGAACACGGAAACGATTAATGGTGCGATAGCTTGGTTCATAACCTTGAGAAATCCACATCATACGGATACTATCTTTTAAAAGAGCTTCGATTTTTCGGCCAGAAAAGACAGACTGCGAATAAGCACATAAGATGATTTTTAACATCATGCGTGGATGATAAGCTGGGCACCCCTCATTTCGAAGAAATGGTTCGAGTGCTTCAAGTGGAATACTTTCAACTAAGTGATGTACATGGAAGGCAATATCATTCTCTTGTAATTTCACTTCTAAATCTAAAGGCAAAATTAATTGATTCATGTTATAATCTTTAAACATAAGGACACTTCTTTCTGTTTGGATTTTGTGTGGTAACTTAATTTTAACAAAGAATGTCCTTATTTTTTATTTAAAAATAATCAAAGCCTGTGAAATTTTACTCGCGGTAAAATTTCACAGGCTTTTTCATTTCAGAGGAGGGTTTTGTCCCAGCCTC
>NZ_CAET01000086.1 GCF_000285535.1 Bacillus timonensis
AATCGAGTAGGAGGCGCGTTACCGCGCCGACCTCTCACACCACCGTACGTACCGTTCGGTATACGGCGGTTCGAAAGTTTATGTAATAATTTGATTCAATTGTTTTAGTCCTTGTTTCAGCCAGTATTCTTTATTCATAGCTGAATCCAAGACAGGATTATTAGACGTTCTCCAATATCCCTTTCGGGAGTTTGCACATTTCCAAGCAGTACTTGAGTAGATGCCAAGTTTCTTTAGGTTTCGGTATTTTGTTCTCGTTTTCTTCCATTCTTTCCATCGGCAGGCTCTCAATCTTCTTCTGATATGTGCGTCTAATAGATATGTATATCTCTTTATATCAGCGATTTTGAAATAGTTCCCCCACCCTTGAATTAGTTGGTTTATCTTTTGAATCCGATATTCCATACTTACTCCCCAATTGCGGTTTGTAAATTTCTTTAGCTTACCTTCAAACCTTTGTTTAGATTTCTTTGGCACGTAAACCCTAACTTTCCCCTTACTTCGGTAAAAACTCATCCCTAAGAATATACGTGCTATCGGCTTTCCCACCGCACTTTTCTCTTCATTCACCTTGAGTTTTAGCTTCTTTTCTATGAAGTCGGTAATTCCGCTTTTAACTCGTTCACCAGCTTTTTGACTTTTCACGTATATGTTGCAGTCATCGGCGTAACGGACAAATTTATGCTCTCGTTTTTCAAGTTCTTTATCCAACTCATTTAAGATAATATTGCTAAGTAGTGGACTAAGTGGTCCTCCTTGTGGAGTACCTTCTTTATTTACAGACACAACACCATTTTCCAAGACTCCTGCTTGTAAGTACCGACGTATAAGTTTTAGTGTCGGTTTATCAGTAATTGTCTTAGCTACAATAGACATTAATTTATCGTGTTGTACTTTATCAAAGAATCTTTCTAGGTCCATATCTACAACATACCGGTACCCATCTTCGATGTATAATCTAGCTTGTTCAATAGCCTGATGAGCACTTTTATTAGGCCTAAATCCATAGCTATGAGTGCTAAATTGTTTCTCAAAAATTGGGGTCAGCACCTGAATAATTGCCTGCTGGATAACTCGATCGGTTACCGTAGGGATTCCTAAATTACGCTTACCACCGTTAGGTTTTGGGATTTCTACTCTTCTAACTGCTCGAGGTTTGTATTGCCCATCCCGTATAAGTCGAATGATTTCTTGTCCGTGTTCTTTCAAATGAAGGCGAGTAGCTTCTATATCTTTCTCATCGACTCCTGCTGCTCCTTTGTTTCTCTTTACCTTCTGAAAGGCTCGATTCATGTTCTCTCGACTTATAATTCTGTCAATTAATTCGTTATTATATTCCATATCGTTCCCATGTTCTTGATTTTGCACAAAGAGAACTCCACTCTACAATAGAGTTCGTCGGTTTCCGCCCTTCTAGCTCTAATGCAGTCTTACGATTGGCTGTGTCTTCGTTCCTTTGTAAAGTAGTCTAACATGGTCTCTCCTTTCGTTCCGTCCTTCTCAACCGTAAGGTTGATACTACGACATCGGCTGACTTCTCTTGATTCAGCTACTTATCACTAAGTAGGTTCCTTTCCAGGATATCAAGAGACCTCCCAGGGTAAGTTCATTCACTTTCTCCTCATATATCTGCCACATTTATTTACGGTTCATCTGGGGATATTTTGGACTTTGTTTTGTTTTGCAAACTCGTCCTGAAACGTAAACCTCAAATGTGATTCGTGTACCTCAGACCGAGGATTTGCCTAGGGCTTCCTTCAGATTCCGCGTCGCCACGGACACCCTTGCCCTTGGCTAATGGTTCGCATATCCCAACGCCCATAGCGGACTCTCACCGCCAAGTTAATGAACATGCCTGGCACACAAAAAA